>CAVYYW010000014.1:0-1655486 GCA_963772845.1 uncultured Sporolactobacillaceae bacterium | reverse complement strand
CCTTTTGATGCAAGATATAAACTCGTAAGAAAAACAAATAAAATTATCCAATTACTGTTTATGGACGGAAAGATATATTGATGTATAATATCGGAATATCCTAATGTGAAGATAGCGATTTTTATAAAAATAAAGAAGAGACCAACAAAAGCATATAAACGAATCATTCTCTTACCAAAAAGTTTGCTAATCCCCTCAGCACCTTCCGTAAAATACTTAGACTTCCAGCATTTAGACAAAATATAAAGGTTTAATTGAGAAACAAACCCGATACCTATAATCACTACAATCATATAAGGGTGAATTAAATACTTTTGGAATATTAAAGGCATATAAAGGACTTGTATTCGATTGACCAAAAAAATAAGATAAGGGCCACTTTTGTTTGGAGACTTTTCAAATATTTGTAAGGGTTTAATGTGAATCACCTTCTCTTTTTGATGCGCCATCTTTGTAAGGGGCTTAAAAACTTTGGACGTTCTTTGATCCACGTAAGGGAGCTCCGAATAAAAAGGTCATTCCAGTCTTTGAGATAAAGGGGCGTTATGGGAGCCAAATAAGGTTGCTTTAATGAAGTTAGTCCCATCAAATGAGCAATAATAATAATCATCCCAAGAACAATTCCAGGAATACCGAGTAATGAAGAGAGGACTAGAAGTAAAAATTGAATAAGTGTTATTATTTTTGTCATTAAATAATTTGGAACCAAAAAAGAGGCAATTGCTGAGATTCCCACTAATACAATAAGGACATTGCTCGCAAAACCTGCTTGGACAGTCGCTTCACCGATAACAATGCCACCAATAACTCCTAAAATTTGACCAGATTTTATTGGCATTCGTAAGCTAGCTTCTTTAATAATTTCTAAAGTAATTAACATTAGTGTTGCTTCCCAAAAAGGCGTAAATGGGAGTTTACTTCTCGTTTCCAACAATACATATAAAATTTGAAGTGGAAGGATCTCATAATGATGTGTGGTTAGCGCAACATAGAGGGGTACTAGTGTCAGAGCAAGAAAAAAGCTTAAGAATCGAATACACCTTAAAAAACTTGCAATAATCCAGCGAAGGAAATAATCTTCAGGTGACTGAAAAAGATGGAAGAAATTTATTGGACCAATAAGTCCGTAGGCAGATTTATTCACTAAAAATACAATCTTCCCTAATGCAAGTGAGTAGGAACATGCGTCTGGTCGTTCGGTTTCCAAAAATTGTGGGAACAGGGTATGCTTATGATCTTCCATAAAAGCCGCAACTTGGGAGGAGTCAAGGAATTGGTCAAAATCAATTGCCTTAATTTTTTCCCTTGCAATAGAGATGAACTCTGGATTAGTTAAATCTTCAATGTACATCATGACAACTTTTGTTTGACTTAAAGAACCGATAGTATATTTTTCCGTTTTTAAAGCAGTAATTGGAAGACGTTGGCGAATCATTGTGATATTTTGGTCAATTTGTTCTACAAAGCTGTCTTTTGCCCCATAAATCACTGTTTCGGTTTCAGGTGGTTCGATGGAACGGCTGAGGGGCGTCTCTAAAAGTGTGGCGAACCAATGGTTTTGAGTTGGATCATACAGTAAAACAAATCCCTGAACTATTTTCATTTCAGCCTCTTCAAGATACGACAGTTTTTCTATTTTCGCGTTAAAGAGGCATTCAGCAATTTGCTCTTTAGTACAGTGTTTTAGAGGCTCCACAATCACTTCATTTAATCTTTCATTATCTATAAGCGTTTTTATGTAGTAGAGAAATACCTTTTTTCCTATGTTGGTATCAAGGGTTATTGTTTCGAAGTCTTCCATGTTGGCAAGGGATTTCTGTAATAACTCATCTGTTAGAGGAATTTTAGAGGACAGTGGTTTACTTTTTCTTTTTTGGCTTGGCTTTTTAGTAAACATTCTAGACATCCCCCTTTGTTTTTAAGTTGCTCTAACGAATGGAATTTTATCAACTGTAATATTATAGTTATTCCCAAATTGTGTATAATTATCAAAGAGTTTTAAAAACATTGGTCCTGGCTAAGTGATTAATATGGATGAATGTATAAAGCATTCATTTTGGTATAAGTCTCAAAATGAATCTGGAATTTTTGGTTATAAAATTAAAATGGAAGAAGTCCATGTTACTTTTAAATTAAGCTAAAATCGAAATGAAAAGGACTATAGTTGCTTATTGAAACAAGCTTATTTATATCCCCAGATAGAAGTATTCCTTTCGCTTATTTGCTAAAATTAATGATTATCAAGAGGAATGCGGGTGGGTGTCTTGGAGAGGATTTTGTTAAGGTTATTAGGCTCTGTAGTATTGATCGCAATTTTTTATAATCAGGTGGCACACACGAATATAGAGATGTGGATCGGGTACAGTCTGATTGCCTTGTTAACGTTACTGTTTGTGTGGTGGCGTCGGATACGCACGTACTCTGTAAGTTATATTGTGAATACCGCAGTGACATGTATCACGACACTGGTGCTGTTTTACCAAACGAATCATTCGGATGTAAGTAGTCTACTCTGGCCGGCAGTCTGTTTCTTGGGTCTTGCACCGAGGCGGCTGAACTTTCTAACCAATATATTAATGGGCTTTATCGTGATGGATGCCGTCATTTTGGCTTTTTATGATCAATTTAATTTGTTACCGTTTTTGGGGCTGATCGGCTTGTTTCTCGGATTCAGGGCGAGAAACGTTCGGCGTGAAGCTCAGGAAATCCAGGCGAAGCACTTGAAAGAGCTGGATAAAGCCCATCAAGCTTTGCAAAAAGCGCATCACGAACTGCAAGAGGCGACCGTTCAATCGATGTATTATGCTGCGCTGACGGAACGGACACGCTTGTCGCGAGAGATCCATGATGGTCTCGGTCATCAGCTAACCTCCTTAATCATTCAGTTACAGGCCCTCCAGTTAATGATTGCCAAGGATCCAGAGAAAGCTGAAAAGGTTGTTAAAGAACTGCTTGGGGTGGCTCGGAAAGGATTACAAGAAGTACGGATGGTGGTGAGGGAATGGTCAGAGGATGAGTCGGGGCTTGGAAGCGTCGCGCTTAGAGGACTCGTCTCACAGACAAAAGCCCATTCTCTCCTGGATTGTGAATATATTCATGAAGGGGAAGAAGCGGACTGGCCGCATCAAGTGAGTATCACATTGTATCGGATTTTACAGGAAGGGCTGACGAATGTGCTTAGGCACTCAAAGGCTACTAAGGCGAAGGTTAGAGTGAAGGAAAAAGAAGATCTCGTGATGTTAGAGATCCAGGATGAAGGTGAGTTCAATGAGGACACTTTACCTGGGTTTGGGATCCAGGGGATGAAGCAACGCGCCGAAGAGCTTCGCGGCAGTTGTGATCTTTTTCAAAATGAATGGGGCGGGCTGACTGTAAAAGTCATCATCCCGTTGGCAGGAGGACCTGACTATGGAAAATAAAATCAAAGTGGGTCTGGTGGATGATCAGATGATTATTCGGAAAGGCCTGCGCTATATTATCAACAGCCAGTCTGACATGATCGTTGTCGCTGAAGCGGGAGACGGGAAAGAGGCCGTAACTATCTGTCTCCGTGAAAAGCCGGATATCATTCTTATGGATATTCATTTACCGACACAAACGGGCATTGAAGCAACCAAAGACATTTTGGCTCAGATTCCTTCGATCAAAATCATTCTGCTCACAACCTTTGATGTTCAGGACTATGTCATCGATGGGATCCGAGCCGGTGCGATCGGCTATCTGTTAAAGGATCTAGAAACCGAGGAGCTGCTAGAAGGAATCCGATCAGCGATGAAAGGATCTGCGATTTACAAAAGCTCCACCGCCAGTCAAGCGCTGGCCCAAATCGTTCGCTCGCAGCCTGCAGGTGATGTCCACCAACTTGATGACATTGAATCGCTAACGGACCGTGAAATCGATGTGCTGCAGGAGATGGCTTACGGACATAGGAATTCAGAAATTGCGAGCCGCCTATTTATTTCTCAGGGAACGGTGAAAACACATGTCCACCGGATTCTGCAAAAGCTACGGGCAGAAGACCGTACCCAAGCCGTGGTCATGGCGATCCGACAGGGAATTGTTAAATGATCTATCCAGAGATATACGACTGACGATAAAAGATACGCCTCCTGTCAGACGTCACTTTTTCTTCTCTCACTTACAATGATATTACAAGATGCGTTGAAGGAGAGAAAGTCGAGATGAATCAACATAGCATTTTCACGAGTTTAATCGTTCTTATTGTATTGGTTTTTTTTATAGTCAGGCAGCTTCAGCCCAGGAAACCCACACGGTTCAGATTTTATTTTATGCCTATTGTTGCTTTAATTGCGGCTTACGAGAATTTTCCTAAAACCAATGTGCCGAGTTCGCAGTTGCTCGAATGTCTGGTTTCAGTTTTAATCGGCATCGGGTTCGGGATTTTACAGGCGAGGTTCACGAAAGTCTTTCAGTCAGAAGGCAACTGGTATATGCAAGGTGACTGGAAATATGTAACGAGCTGGTTGTTCCTGATTGTTGTACGCTTTGTAATTGTCATGGTATTTAATTATTACGTTCCTTCGAAAAATATGGTTGTGGAATGGATCATTTGGATTGAGATTGCAGTTGTCTGGGGCGTCCGGACGCTTGTGTTAATGTTGCAGTACCCACAGTTGCACAAGGCGCTTGAAAGGCGGAGAAAATAATATAGTCGTGTGGCTTCAACGTTCAGTTGGAGTCTTTTTTTATTGACAAAAAATTTAACAATAGCGGCCTCTAAATATAATTATTAATATTTAGTGTCCTGTGTTTGAACATTTCCGACATCATAACGTTATAGAAAATTCTTAATATAAAATTATTCTAGAGAAGTTCATCTGTTATACTAGGTTTATCAATGACGGGCTCGTATTACAGACCATTTTTAAAAAAGCGGCAATCGGTTGAAGAAAATTAAAGAGTAAAATTTCTAAGGTTAAAAAACTGAAAATTAGTTCTATTAGGAGGGAAAACGAATGTCGCATGATCTGGATAAGTTTAATGCCTCGCAGAAATTCGGCATGAAACTACTGCTAACATCTGCTGGCGTCAAGAACAAGAGTATCCACAACGCTCTGGAAGATCTACTGAGCAAACCAATTGCCGAGTGCAATGCGCTTTGCATACCCACGGCCCAATATGGGCATCCCATGGTCGGTCCAGGTGTGATGGCATGGAAGTTCATTAGTGGCAAGTCCGAGCTTCCGATGGTCGATTTGGGCTGGAAGTCCGTTGGCGTGCTGGAGCTCACCGCACTGCCTAGCATCGATGAAGAACGCTGGGTGCCGCTGGTTCGTGAGGCGGATGTCCTGCTGGTGGCGGGCGGCGATGCTCTTTATCTGTGCCACTGGATGCGAGAGTCAGGGATGGCGGACTTGCTTCCGTCACTGAGCGAGACAGTCTGGGTGGGGCTGAGCGCTGGGAGCATGGTAATGACCCCTAGGATCGGGGAGGACTTCGTACAGTGGAAATCGCCGAGCGGTGACGACAGCACATTGAACATCGTTGACTTCTCGATTTTTCCTCACCTTGCTCCAGACGGGATGCCGGGAAACTCCATGGCTGAGGCAGAACAATGGGTGTCCGGCATCTCAGGTCCAGCGTACGCGATTGATGATGAGACAGCTATCAAGGTGGTCGACGGCACTATCGAGGTCATCTCGGAAGGGGACTGGAAACTTTTCAACCCATGATACCGACATGATCGACCTATTTATTAGCACTCTCACTTGTGGCTTATGTTCTGTGGAATTCCTAAGCTTTGATACTTACTTCCATAAAACAGTTAAAAGAATACTATGGACGTCAATAAGAATAGTGTTTCTTAAAGCAGGGATATCAGATGGGGGCATACACTATCTCTTTCCCTGCTTTTTTAATATGTTTTTTTACCTAAATCCATAAGCGGTTTTGATCGTTTTAAAAGGCAGGTTAGAGTTTGTACAAGCCACAAAGGAGAGGATTAAGTTGAAAAGTCCTATCATGAATCAAATCAATACAGTTTTTGTTCATGTAAGCAATTTGAAAGAGTCTGTCCGATGGTATTCTGAACTTTTAGGCCTTGAGTATGACCTTGATATGGTGAATGACCCAGTTTATAACATAAGTATTAATCAACATACTGGATTGACTTTAGATGCTGGCCCAGAGGACAGAACCAAAGACTCGAACCCTAGTCATTATCCATTGTTCAATTTTCACACAGAAAATATTGATGAGGCATGGTCATATGTAGAAAATATGGGCTATGACATCGATTCTAGTATCATTAGATTTGACGACTTTTCGTTTTTTACCATTAAAGATCTAGACGGAAATATTATTATGATTTGTACTGGTTAGGGATAGAACTATATTTACAAGAACTTTCGAAAGGGCTTATTTAACTTTTTGGTAATGGATCAGGTTAACCAAACTTAGTTTATAAGCTGTTTCACAAGTAAATACAACTAGAAGAAGGACCTGTCCTAATACTCTTACGCATACTCTAACTAAATTAAATGATTATCTTCACGCAGGAATCCAAGTATATCACCCCCTCATGAAAAGGGAACATATCTATGATAAGACAGGCTCCCTTAGTTAATATATTAGATTGGAGTACTCTTGCTCTTTTATGTATTTGTACTTGGTTGCCTTTACCCTAGCTCTTGAAATAAGCCAAGTCGATTGCCATCTGGATCTTTAAAGGAGCACCAAGCTGCAGGTACACCTTCTCGGGTATTCACTTCTTCTATTTCAATTTCCAATTGGTTAATTAATCGGTTACGCTCTACGTATATATCCTCAACACCTAGTCGCAAGGGACCGTTATCTTTAGTTGGTTCACCTTTTACTACTTGTAGCCACGTTCCTTTTAGCAGTTCCCACTCTGCAAAACCTTCGTGTGGAATAAAATCTGCCTTGCGATTAAAGAGGGTTTTGTACCACTTCATTCCCTTCTCATAATTACTCACACGAACCTGAAATGTAACGCCTGTCAGTTTTGTCATTTCATTATCTCCCTTTTAAATTTTAGTTAGCCTATATTAATTAACTGTGATTCCTTTCATCTTAGTGCGTATATGGGCTAGGCATAATTATAAGGTGGGTAAAAATAAAAACGTGTAGTCTAGGGCACCTTCTCTCAAGCATTTGCTCAATAATATACATGCAAGGGGTATGTATAATTTCCTTCCATTAGTATTTTTATAGGAAGGGGAGAAAGTTTTCTTAAGAGCTAGGATACTAATATAAATCAAAAGATTAAATACTGTGTGATGAAGGGAAGATATTTATACTAAATCTTTTATCACTGGTCTTTTCCTGCGATACCATAAAAATAATCCAGCCCTTAGTGCATTATCTGATGCAATTGAAATCCAAACAGCAGGCAATCCATACCCTAATTTCCATGCAAAGATATAAACACCTAAAGTACGAATGCCCCAAATACCAATAAAGGTAACAATCATAGGGAACTTACTGTCTCCTCTAGCATTTACAACGGAAGTATCAACTGTAACTGATGCTAGAAATGGCTGAGACACTGTATCAATCATTAGAATGATCATCAATAGATGAAGGACAGACTGATTTTGTGTATATAATGTTCCTATCCACGGACTTAGAAATGCTAATAACGCTGTTATAATTGTCATAGAGAGTGCCGCCTGCACATAGCTCCATTTTCTATAGTCTTTTACATCTTCAGTCTTCCCCTCACCAATTGCTTGTCCTATCAAAGCACTAGCTGCTACGGCAAATCCCCCAGCAACTGTACTTGAAAAAGAGGTTAAATTACCTGCAATATTGTGCGTAGCATATGCGTTTATTCCCATTCGCACAATTAAACCAAAATAGATGACTTGACCTAAACGCATAGACAATCTTTCAAGGGTGACAGGTATTGCGAATTTGACCATGCTCCCAATTAAACTTCCCACCAGTTTAAAATCGCTTATTTTCAAAGCTATTGCTGGTATTTGCTGAGATTTTCTTAACAGTCGCAGGAACCCATAAATTCTTGCTAAAATCATGGCAATTGCTGCCCCTGTTAGTCCTAATCCCGGAAATGACCCGATTCCAAAAATTAATACATAATCTAGAATGACGTGAACAGCATTCATTTCAATGCCAACGCGTAAGGGTGTTTTGGTATCTCCAATTGCTCGAAATGCCGAAGATTGAGCCGTGAACAAGGCAATAAATGGCGTTAAACCAAGCACAATCTTAAAGTAGATTGTGGCTTTACTTTTTAGCTCGGTATTAGCACCAACCAAATTCAATAATGGATCGGCGAACAGAACAGAGACAATCGAAAAAATTAATCCTACTAAGATAGATAGAAATATTCCATGAAAAATCACGGACTTACTTCGGGAGACGTCCTTTGCGCCAAACGCTCTCGATAAAAAGACAGTAAGCATAGCAGAAAGAGCCATAAAGACCCCAATATAAGTCATACTATAAATATTTGTGACACCGACTGCATTAATGGCAAGAAGCCCTAACTGCGCTATAAAAACAGAATCCACCACTCCGAGAAAACTTTGTAAATAAGACTCCCCTATGGCTGGTAATGCAATATTAAATACTTTTTTAGCTTTATCAGGAATCTGCATTATTTATCTCCTATTATTTATCTAATGAATTGATCAATCGCAGCAGTTAATTTTATATTCGTTAACGAAAAGAGGATTACAAGATCAGCTTCAACGAGCAAGTTCACTAAATACATATTAACGAATAGGAATCTATCGCAGTTTGGAATACAGTTTATCTTTCTTAAGCCACCAAGTTGTTAAAGGTATAAAATTAAAACCTGAAGGCCCCTTAGAGTAGGAGATTTCAGGTTTTAATTTCATAATTTTTCTTAAAGTAGATGAATGGACAATTAGTGCAAGAACATACTAAAAATCAAATGAGCTAAAACCGAGAATAAATGAAACTAGTAAAATCTCGATTTAAGTGAGATGGCTTTGCTCTTTTGCTAACTTCAATATTCTCCTTTAATGACAAAATACGAGCCACGAATGGTTCCAGCTAGTTTCGACTTCTGCCTGGCAAACTTGAACTTCTCTTCTAGCTCCTTTGGTACGTCCATTCCTTCAGAGAGCTTAAAACCAACGGCACGCTTCGGCTTAGGGCCATCGACCGTATACATGACGTTGACTTCAAGACCATCCTCATAAAAGACATAGGCAAATTTGATATTATCCACTTGAAAACGCGATGTTTCTAAAGGCTTGGCCGCAAACTCAATTTCGCGTTCCACTTTCAAGATCCGGCTCACATAGTCAAGAGTTTCAGCACTTTCGCTGGCTGGGACAACAGTGAATTCGTGTTTGTATTTGTTCATAAAGTATCGGGCTTCGTTCGCACGTAACCCAGCAAGTGCTGCTGCTATAGGCGAAGACTCCAGACCAACCGTAGAAACATTTTTAAAATCAACACTATAGGACATTTTTATTCCTCCTGCTTTCTTTTTTATTTCTTAACGAGAGGAACCCACATTTCCCCATAAACCAAGCCGTTTCGATTCCCCATCTCAACCAATGTATTTGGTGCGCCAACATAAGCGTAATCCTTAACTTCTGGCAAGGCTTGGCCAAAGGCAAGAGCAGGCAGGTTATTATTCAGCTCATCAGCCGTCTTCTCTTCCCCTTTAACGACCAGGTATTTTCCTTTAGGAAATTGGATGACTCTGGCTTCTTCTGGAGCTGGTGACGCCGACTCTGTCATAACACCGGCATAATGCATCATCTTGTTATTCACCGCTTCGTTCACGGCAAAAATATAGTCATTTTTGGCTAATTTTTTTAACGTGTCAAGTCTCCCATCCTGGCTAACATTCTGCCAAAAATCGGACTTTTCCTTATTCAAGCCAGCATAGTCAGTGTAATCGCTCTTAAGTTCAGTTCCAAGTCCAATAACGATAAAGCTGTCTTTTTCTTCTAAGGTATAATCGGCCATCTTCAAAACCATCCTTTTTTATAGTTTTTTCAAATGATTTGTCTTCATCACCTGATAGGTATATGATAGCCTTAAAATATGTCAAAAAATGATACTGTTTAGGAGACAGGATGAAAAAAGTTGAACGGATAAATATCATCATGAGGTATATCAACAATCGAGCTCACTTTACAATCTCTGAAATCATGCGAGAATTTAACCTTTCTCGTTCAACAGCGATTCGAGATATCAGAGAAATTGAAGCGATGGGCATGCCGCTTGTCGCTGAAGTTGGAAGGGGCGGGGGCTATTTTGTCATGCACAACTCTATCCTGCCCGAGGTCCGCTTTACCGATAATGAAGTCAAAGCTCTTTTTGTTGCCTTTATGGCCACCAGAAATCAACAACTCCCGTATCTTAAGAGCCGTCAATCTATAGCTGAGAAATTACTCAGCCTCATTTCAGAAAACCAGCAGGATGATCTTATTCATTTAAATCAAATATTGCTTTTTGAAGGGACCAATCCCCATAATCCTGACATACTGGATCTTTCTGATCTCCCCGATCCCATGCTAGAAAAACTCTTCCAAATCATTATTTTGGATAACTATTTAGTGATTACGATCAAAGGAGAGAAGGGCTTAAAGTCTTATCCCATTTATCTCCTGCACCTTTATCATGAAAAAAGTCATTGGTGGATCGAAGGCTTTGACTTAAAAGAAGAAAAGAAACAGATTTTCTCTGTCGACCATCTCACGAATGTCCAACCCTACTCGATGAAAAAAAGGTTAAGTGAGCATGAAATTTCAGAAAAACTAAGTAAACAAGAAAATAAAATCAATCTTGTTCTCGAGCTTGGCCCAAAAGCGATTGCCCAGTTCAAAAAATACCATCCCTTAAAGGTTTCAATATCTTATACGAACCCTTACCAAACAACAGCTGATCTTAAAACGTTTATCCAAGTGAATAAGCCCGAAGAGATAACCGAAATAACAAATTGGCTGCTATTCCTTGGTGAGGATATCAAGATCAAGGAAATCCCAGAGATTGTCATAGAAGGTTTACAGAAAAGATTGAACTTATACTCCCCATAAGCAGCGGTCGGGGACGTACCGGCCATTTTGACGACCAAAATGATCTTTGCTATGCTATGTCCATTGTAAACTGCGCACCCCAATTGGGTGACGCTTCAATGTCACAGGATTATTTGCCACACAACAATGTGGGTCAATTTCATAATTACTATTTCTACACATAAAGGCGAACGATCTATTCCAGTATGTTTATGATAATTATACGGTTTAAAAATTAATTCTATTATGAAGTTAACGAAAGGCGACGAATCAACGGGAACAGCTGTGGCCACTGAAAAAGTCCACTTAGAGGTTTGCCACCTTCACTCGGCTGTGCTGGTGGAAAATTTATGAAGCCTCGCGCTCAGCTTATGGTCGCTGAAAATCTATAGCCATAATTGACTTCTAAAGGGCATCTCAGGCAATAAAACTGTTGATTGCAGTGGTGGGCACGAGACTCCTCGAAAATGCACAGACTGCTTAGCTGAAAGCTAGAAATACCCGAGACTCCTCGAAAATGCTTTGCATTTTCTTCGTGCGGTGTGAATTCGAAGGGCTGTTTCAAGTCCTTCAGGTTTAGCTTGAGGTGACTGAAAAACTTCTGTATTTATGATTTCGCTTAAAAAGTAAATCAAAAAATAAGCAAAGTCCCTTGGAATTCTAAAGGCTGAGGAACTTCCTTTGATTCTTAAGGCCGAGCTGCCGGGAACGTTTCGAGACGCCTGCGGAATCAGCGGACAAAGTGAGACCCCGCAGTGCATATTTGATTAAAGCACGAGGAGGCTCACTGTCTCGCCCGCGGCAAGCGAGAACTTTCCAAAGCTCGGCTCGAAGAGCAATAAGAAACTTTATCAGTCGCCCACAACAGCGAACCAGGCGATACATCAATGCCTTCTCCCCTGTTTTACTAAGCACGCGGACACCATCCACCTGAATAGGAAATAAAAATTATTCAGATTTAAAGATTATGTGTGTAATTATGAAAGTGATTCATGTACATAATTGTAAATAATGGACGTAGATTCTTTCACGATTGGAGATATGTATGAATGGTATTGTAAACCACTTTAAAAAAATGACGTTCAAGCAATATTTTTGGTATGGCTTAATTGGGATATGTTTTGTGGCCTCGATTTTGTTTGTAACGCACAATGATTCATTCTATAAACGCTCGATAGCAAAGGTTACCAAAACGCATCTGCAGGATTCAACTAAAGTGAGTGCTAGAAATAATGAAGATCATATATATACTCAGAGCATCACTGCTGAAATAAAAAATGGTAAACATAAAGGGGAGCCGATTCATTTAACGAATAAGTATTCGGCGTCTGGTGCCTATGATCAAGCCTATCATGCTGGGAACCAACGTGTTTGTTTCGATTGATAAGCATTCGAAAGAAAAAAGTGGGTTATCGGGAGACATCACAGGCGTAAAACGTGATACGTACGTGTTATTTATCGCGTGGATTTTTATCTTCGCACTGCTCATTGTTGGCAGAAAACGAGGGTTTTTCACAATTTTAAGCTTGGCAGTCAATGCAGCTTTAATGACCTATGCATTGAATGTATATGTGGATCACTCAGGCATGAGTTTGTTATGGGTGTGCGGTATTTTAGTTGTTCTGTTTACGGTTATTTCATTGCTGATCCTTAACGGTTTGAACGAGATGACCTATGCCTCTATTGCAGCGACCTTGCTCGGAACCTTTCTCTCTTTGCTTATAACGTACCTTGCGATGAAGGTAACGTCTGAGAATGGTTTGCGATATGAAGAAATGCAATTCCTTACGCGGCCTTATCGAATCGTGTTTATGGCCGGGTTATTTGTAGGTTCCTTAGGGGCTGTGATGGATGTGGCGATTACAATATCCTCTTCAATTTTCGGCCTATATGAAAAGAACCACAACATACCCGTAAAAGCGCTTAAAAAATCCGGGTTAGATATTGGAAAAGATATTATGGGCACATTGACTAATATTTTGTTTTTTGTGTATATAAGTGGTTCTTTACCGATGATTATTATGTATTTAAAGAATTCTTCTTCATTAAACTTTGCCCTATCTATTAATCTTTCACTGGAACTGGCTCGTGCGCTGGCAGGGGGAATCGGAATTGTGATCACCATTCCGATCGCTTTATATACGTCCATATTTTTCATTAATCGAAAGAGGAAAAGATTATGAATGTATTAGTGTTGTTGGCAGGCATTTTATTTATATTGATGGTACTGGTCGGTGGTAAAAAAGGCGCAAGGTCTTTTATTTCTTTATTCTTTAATTATGGTGTCATCGTTATTTCTATGTTTTTTATGCTGAATCCTCATAACAATCCGATTATTATTACCATGGTCACAAGTGCTGTAGTTGGATGTATTAATTTGTTTTTTATTAATGAAATAAATAAAAAAACAGTAACAGCATTCATTTCTTCTCTCATCACCATTGTCGTTTTACTTATATTTATTGACATCGTGACGAGAATAACAATGATTCAGGGGTTTGGTGAAGAACAATCAGAGGAGCTTGCTCCCTTTTCCCTTTATATTGGCATTGACTTTGTCAAAATTGGAGCCTCTGTGATTATTATGAGCACGATTGGTGCTATTACAGATGTTGCCATTTCGATTACATCTTCCATGGAGGAAATGCTGAATCATAACCCAACGATCAGCAGGAAAAATTTATTCTTATCAGGAATAAGGATCGGTAAGGATATCTTAGGCACCGATACGAATACGTTATTTTTTGCTTTCTTTGGTGGTTATCTGGCGTTGCTCCTATGGTTTAAGGATTTACACTATTCTCTTGGACAGATTGTAAACTCTAAATTATTTAGTGCTGAGATGATTTCAATTTTTTGTGCTGGAATCGGCATAGCCCTGATTATTCCGGTTGCTTCATGGATTAATGCCTATTATTCCGTGAAGACAAGAGACAAGGTGCAAGATTCAGAAAGCCATAATTAAAAAGAGCAGGTGCATACCTGCTCTTTTACCATTTCGCTATGTTAAGACTTCACAGGGTAAGGTTGAAGTCTTTTTTTTGTGCTTAAAATCAGCCTTCAATTCTTATTAAAGTAGCCTTTATACCACTCGACAAATTTCCTGATGCCTTCTTCAATAGAGGTAGTGGGCTTATAATGAATCATTTTTTCCAATTTACTTATATCAGCAAAAGTCTCAGGTACATCACCTGGTTGAATCGGTAAATATTTTTTTAGAGCCTTTGTGCCAAGCTCCTTCTCTAATAAACTCACAAAATTATTAAGGTGAACCGGTTGGTGATTACCAATATTAAATAGTTCATGGGGAACTCCTGAATCTGAGACGAGGGGGCCTTTTTTTATGAGGCGGGAAACAGCTTCTATCACATCGTCAATATAAGTGAAATCCCTTTTCATATTGCCGTAGTTATAAATTTCAATCGTCTCTTTTTCCATAATAGCCTTTGAGAAGGAGAACAGCGCCATGTCAGGTCTGCCCCACGGGCCATAAACGGTAAAAAACCTCAATCCAGTTGTTGGGAGGTTATATAAGTGGCTGTAAGTATAGGCCATTTCCTCATTTGCTTTTTTTGTTGCGGCATACAAACTAATCGGGTGGTCGACTCGATCATCTGTAGAAAAAGGGATGTTCTTGTTATTCCCGTATACGGAACTCGATGAAGCATACAGAAGATGGCTGGTTTTATATTTCCTGCAGCATTCTAATATATTAGCGAATCCAACTAAATTAGACTGGATATAGACGTTGGGGTGTTCCAAGCTGTATCTCACGCCCGCTTGTGCTGCTAAATTGACGACAATATCAAAGTGATGCTGGTTAAACGTTAATTCTAATAACTCCTGATTCTCGATTGAACCCTTTATAAACGTAAATGAAGGCTCAGTTAGTAAAAAATTTAATCGATCTATTTTTAACTTTTTATCATAATAGTCGTTTATGTTATCGAGGCCGACCACCTGATAGCCATCCTTTAGTAAACGTTTTGACAGATGATAACCAATAAAGCCGGCACAGCCTGTTACTAAAACAACGATTTTTCGATCTATTTTATAGCCCTCCCTTCAAATTGCCACATTAAAGTGATCGTTCTTCATTCCTCAATCCGGTACTCACGTCTTTGTCCATACAGTTAGACTAAATTATGCGAGATATCTAATGAAGGGAACGGTTATAGCCTAAGAAGCGAGGGTCAAAATCATGTTCATACGGCTGCTGTTAAGCTCAGGCTATCATTGGTACAAGTCCGTGAGACAGTTGGCCTATACAAAAACCTTTTTTTATACATAAATTATTAAAAATAGATGGTAAATGATCTATTTAATGAGAACAACTTTTGGGGTGGCGTTAATAAAGGAGGGTAAACGTGAACCAAAAAATTGAACCTTGGGTAGAAGAAGAAGAAACGATGTCAGATGAGTTTTATATACCTGAGTACGTTAATCAAATCGCTCGAGAAGTGCTTGAACACTATGATTTCTCTGTCCAAAGTATTCAGGTGGTGACGACGAAATCCGATAAAGGCGGGGCAATCTGGAAACTTGAAACAAGTGCTGGACCGAAAAGTTTAAAATTACTGCACCGGGAACCTGCCAGAAGCTTGTTTAGCTTGGGGGCGCAGGAGTATTTTGTAGAGGTCCAAAAAGCAAGGGTCCCACCTATTATCAAATCTAAAGAAGGAAAGAATTATGTTGAGGCAGGCGGGAAGCTGTGGTTTGTTGCGGAGTGGATTGAATCCCTTCGACCAGTAACGAAAGATCTGGAAGGAGCTAAGCAGTTATGCTTTGCGCTTGGTGAATTTCATCGTCTTAGTAAGGGCTACACACCACCCCCGCAAGCAGATATTGCTTCAAGATTATATAAATGGCCCAGCAACTATGAAAAAACCTTGGTTAAAATGGACTGGTTTCGTAATATTGCAAAGGCATATGAGGAAATGGCTGCAAGTCCTGCCTTATTAAGTGTCGTTGATGAATTCGAAAACCAAGCGAGAAGAAGTCTGGACCGTCTAAATCAATCGCATTATTTTAAACTTATTGAAGAAGGAAATGCAGCATGGGGGTTAGTTCATCAGGATTACGGCTGGTCAAATGGTCAGATGGGTGATGGCGGCATGTGGATCATCGATCTGGATGGCGTTGCCTATGATCTTCCTATACGGGATTTAAGAAAGCTTATTTCTGGAACCATGTCTGATCTCTTTCATTGGGATTCTGCATGGGTTCGTGAAATGATCCTTGCTTATCATGAAGCGAATCCAATTTCAGAAGAAATCTATGACTTATTAATGATTGATCTGTCTTTACCCAATGAATTTTATAAAAATATTAAAGAGGTTGTCTACGAACCAGAAATCTTTTTAAATGAAGAAACAAAACAGCTTATCCAAAAAATCGTTGAAGTGGATCAGTCCAAATGGCCTGTGCTGGAAGAAATAAAAAATGATTGGAAGGGGAAAAACAATCAATGAAAATTTTAATGATCTGTACTGAAAAACTTCCTCTTCCACCAGTACGCGGAGGGGCGATCCAAACGTATATTTCCGGTGCGCTCCCTTATTTAAAAAAGAAGCATGACATTACCGTTTTGGGGGTCGATGATCCTTCCCTTTCAGATGAGGAAACTTTAGATGGCGTCCGGTATGTACGTATTCCTGGAAAACTGTTTGAGACGTATAAAGAAGGTGTTACCCATTATGTGAATGCTAATTCATTTGACATTATCCACATTTTTAACCGTCCGAAACTTGTCATGCCGGTGCGCTCAGCAGCGCCTCATTCTAAAATAACGCTAAGCATGCATAACGACATGTTTAAACTAGAAAAGATTGACCGGGAAGAGGCAACAGCTGCTATTAATGAAATTTCCAAGATTGTAACCATCAGTGATTATATAGGAGAGGTAATAAGAAGCCAATACCCTCAAGCTTCATCAAAATTGCACACCATCTATTCAGGTGTGGATACGGATCGGTTTTTGCCAGGCAGTCACCCTAAAATAAAAAAGATACGTGATAGCATCCGCCGCGAGCACGGTCTTGAAAATAAAACGGTCATCCTGTTTGCAGGACGAATCTCACGTAATAAAGGCGTTGACCGGTTAGTAAGGGCTTTACCAGAGCTTTCAAAACGATATAAAGATTTAGCTTTGGTGATCGTCGGGAGTAAATGGTTTAGCCAAAATGATGTAACCGATTATGTTGCTTATGTTAGAGCATTGGCCAAAAAATTACCTATGCCTGTTGTGAACACTGGGTTTGTGTCCCCATATGACATTCAAAACTGGTTTGCGGCAGCTGATTTATTCGTCTGTACATCTGTTTGGCAAGAGCCTCTGGCAAGGGTTCATTATGAAGCGATGTCTGCAGGTCTTCCCTATTTTAACAACAAACAGAGGGGGAAACGCCGAAGTTATACAGTTAAGAGAAAATGGTCTGCTTGTGGAAAATGTTGAAGACCAATCTGAGTTTGTGAATAAATTAGATGAGCTGCTATCTAATCCACGCATGATGAGTAGAATGGGGGAGAAGGGAAGAGAGCTTGCTGTTTCCCGTTACAAATGGGATCGTGTAGCCTCTGATATTCTTAAGGTGTGGGAGCTGGCAGAGCAAAATCCTTTACACGTTCTAAGCGATCAACCTCAGACTCAGGATGTGGATCCGAAGGTCGATCTGCCTCCAAAGGAAATACCAGAAACCGTAAAAGAGCCACTCATCACTACAAATAGAGATGAACGTGGAAGTGAAGGAGAAAAAGAAAAAAAGCAAAAGCAAAAGCCCGCCTCTCTGTTTGATGGAGATGATAACGTTCCTAAAGCGCATAAAAAGGTGGCTTCACTTTTTGAGCCATTACCCACTGATGACGTTGTATTTTCTAATGGATTTTCATTTAAGTTATCGAAACGCGTCAATTCATCACTTTCAGAAGAGAAAATAACCGTCAACAATCGCAACAGTAATGATTATCTTGGAGAGGATCAATTAATAGAAAAAAAACCAAGGTCTTTGTTTGACGATTAGCGGTGTCAATCATTCAAACTGAAAAGACCAGATATATTACAGTCACTCTAAGCTAAAATAGAGGTTAGAGTGATTACATAATTTAATTGAACGGGGTTAAATAGCTTAACAAGCTGTTTGGAGGGTTGTCCATCTTTAAACTAAGAAAAGCCTGTCCCTTTAAAAATTAGTTAATCAAACGAACCCTTTCAAAATATGTAAGAGGAAACGCTTTTATACTAGTACGTTCCCTCACAATGACCTCTTGCTAATTAGAAAAGTGAATGAGATTCAGACGACTCCTCTTCTTCGTCATCGTCGTCCTCATCCTCATCATCTTCCTCGTCTTCTACTTCAAATTCAGCTTTCGATGCATCATCATATTCAACTTTAACTTTAACAGAGTCGCTCTCAGCATCTAAGAGACCTTTCAGGGCTCGCAAGGCGTCCTCTAACGAAGCCTCTTCGCTTAAGGAGATTCCTTCATCAAGATCAATAAGAATTTTTGCTTTAATTATTTTTTTTGACACGATTTATTCCTCCTTATTGTGTTCTGCTTTGAAATGTATTAGGCGTGTTTTCCATTTGGAAACACAAATAAAGGGTTTATTAGATAAAGTGTATCTTTGTATTAAGGTATGTAAAAATTAAGTTATTGTTATAGGTCAAATCGATTAAATTCCATAAGCTCTTAAAATGGAGTTGAATTGGATCGATGCTGAGGCAACTGAAAAAGTCCTCCGGTGTCGTCGTGGTTGTTGATTTCCGCTCTAGGTTGCTCGCTTTCCACGGGCACGGCTTCAGCTAACTTTGGCGTGGTCTCTATTGGCGCCAAGTGGATCTTCGGACGCGTGCTTTTTCCCGCTGGAGTCTCGAGTCCTCACTTCAATCAGCCAAACTGTAACGTTGAGCCGTCTTAAGTCATCTTTCCTTTAACTGAAAATGAGTTAGGTTTTCAATTGCCTTTGAAGAACGAAAACAGAGGCTTGGACGTTCGTATTCAAGAAACGATGGATTCCTTATTTTCAAGTTGTGGACTTTTTCAGTGGACGCGTGCTGATGCCGTAGGAGTCTCGGGTATTTCTGACTTTCAATTCTGGGGATGCGTATTTTCGAGGAAGTCGCGCGCCATTCACTCCAATCAGTCAAAATGTGAATTTGAGTCGTCCAAGACTTCTCGAAATTCGCTCTGAGGCACAAGCATTCATGGCTCGAATATAATAGTGCAGATCTATTTTTTAAAAAGAAAGGATCTTGCCCGATGATTCCCACACTGAAATTAGGTTCAACTGGACAGTATGTAAGGCTGCTGCAAATGGGTTTAAATGGGCTCAGCCTTAACTATAATGGATTTGTCATTGATAATTATTTTGGAATAAAAACAGAAGACGTCGTAAAGAATTTTCAGGATAGATTTCAACTGAATCGGGATGGAGTAGTCGGACCCTTAACCTGGCGATTGTTATTAGATAATGTGAAAGCAATCCAGAGGCTATTGAGTGCCAGAGGTTATTCAGCAGGAAATTCAGATGGGTGGTACGGTGCAAAGACAGCCGTTGCTGTTGGGAATTTTCAAAAAGACCATGGACTGGCTGCAAATGGGATCGTTAATCCTCGGACAAGACAAAAATTATTTAATTCATATAACAAGGATCACTTTGAATTAAGGCCATCATCAAGTGCAATCAATTCATTACATTCGCATGTAGCGAATATGGCTCATCATTTTCTGAATCTGACTCAAGCGCATCATTTGAATGTTCATATTACGCGTGCCTTCAGAAGCTGGGATGAACAGGATCATCTGTATGCAAAAGGGAGAACGGCTCCTGGATCTATAGTTACCAATGCTCAAGGAGGGAACTCTTATCATAATTGGGGATTGGCTTTTGATGCGGCACCATTTGAAAACGGGCGTCCGTCTAAAGATGCTGGCAAATATAAATTGATGGGATACTTAGGGCAGCAGGTGGGTCTGGAATGGGGCGGAATGTTTAAAAGCATCGTTGACTATCCTCATTTCCAATATACTTATGGCTTAAACACCTGGGATCTTCTGAACGGGGTCAGGCCGCCTACGTAAGATAGTTATCAACAAGTGAAGGAAAGGGGAATGCCTTAATTGTTGGTGTAACGTGATGCAGGTAAGTTAATTCAACAAATGAGGCATCCACATAACTTAGGCTTTTTTGGGTGAAATCATTTTCTTTCCTTCTAGACTTGTTTATAAATACATAAAAAACCGGAAAGGATCCACCTCTCCGGTTCAAAAGGGATTAAACTTGTAATTTAAGCGTTAGCGCTATTCCGTGTCAACTGACCGTTTGACAGCATTAAAAATCTCCTCTGACTCAAAAAAGTCAAATAACCGGGTCAACCAATTATAATATTCTTTCGTATAGATAAGTTTCTCTTTATCTTTTAAAATCATTGCTTCTTGTTCCTCTGAAAGGGGTTGTTCCCCGTTTAGAAGATGGTCAAGTTCTTTTAACGAATCATTAATGGCAATGACATTGAGGTGGATGACCTTGCGCCATTCATGTGAAAAATATTCAATAAAAATTTCATACCAATCTCGTTTAGGAGCATATAGATCCTTCCGCTCACCCTTCCGCCACACTTTCTCAACCATATTCAGGTCGGTAAGTGTCCTCACAGACGTGCTCATGCTCGTCTTGCTCATCTGAAGCTCTTCCTTCATATCATCCAGCGTCATCGGGTTATCATTGAAAAAAAGAATACCATAGAGTCTTCCGATAGAAGGGGTTACCCCATATAAATGCATATTTTGGGAAATGGTTTCTATTACACGTTCGCGGGAACGTTCCATAAGCTCTTCAACTGACGTTTCTTGCTTATTTGTCATGACAGCAACACCTATCTATAAATCTATTGTATTTATATATAATAACGCATTGTGTCAATTTTAAAACCCTCCAAGGTGTTAAGGGAGCGGGAGCATTCCGGAGCATATATAAGGATACTCATTGTTTAACCTGTACAGTTAAAACTTTACGAACTATATAGACTGTTTTGCCTGATTATACGGTTTGTTATAAATGTAATCGAACCGTAAAATTAATGAAGTACCTCAGTTAGAAAAAGCGCATTCATTATTTCTTCTGAATTAGCCAGCAGCAATCACTCTGCCCCATGATTTCAAAAATCCTGGGAAGCTTGCAGAGACATGGCAGCTAAAGGTCTGTTTGGATCGATATGGCTTAGACAGGGTTACAAGGAAAATACAGGATGATGCTTAATAGAATCTGAGAAAACGGTCTAAAGATAATTAGATGGGGATAAAGAGATTAGAGGTGAAGATATGGAAAAGATCAAGGTTCAAAATGTAACAAAAGTATTTGGGAAAAACCCTAAAAGAGCAGCAGAGATGCTTGAAGAGGGAAGTTCAAAAAAAGAAATACTTGAAAAGACCGGTATGACAGTAGGTGTGAACCGCGCCAGCTTCGAGATACAGGATGGCGAAATATTTGTCATAATGGGATTATCGGGAAGCGGGAAATCAACACTTGTCCGTCTTCTTAATCGCTTGATTGAGCCGACTGCCGGTACCGTATTAATTGATGACAAAGATATTACAAAAATGGGTAAAGATGAGCTCCGGAAAGTGCGCCGTCAAAAAATGGGCATGGTTTTTCAAAGATTTGCTCTCTTTCCACATCGTTCAGTTGTTGAAAACACGGAGTATGGTTTGGAAATTCAAGGAATGTCCAAACAGGAACGCCGGGACAAGGCAATGAAGGCCTTAGAACTGGTTGGTCTAAAAGGCTATGAATCAATGAAGCCCGGAGAATTAAGCGGAGGGATGCAGCAGCGTGTCGGCCTTGCGAGAGCACTTGCAAGCGATGCAGATGTTCTGCTGATGGATGAAGCATTCAGTGCCCTAGATCCGCTCATTCGTAAGGATATGCAGGATGAACTTTTAGAACTGCAAACACAAATGCAGAAAACGATCGTATTTATTACACATGATCTAGATGAAGCTCTTCGGATTGGTGACCGGATCGCATTGATGAAGGACGGATCGATTGTTCAGATCGGGACGCCTGAGGAAATTCTGAGAAACCCTGCTAATGATTACGTGGAACAATTCGTAGAAGATGTTGACGTAACAAAAGTTTTCACAGCTCAAAATGTTATGAAGCGTCCTGAAACGATTGAAGTTAGCCGCGGACCTCGTGTTGCCGTTAAGTTAATGAAGGATGCCGGCGTATCAACGGTCTATGCGATTGATAAGAATAAAAAACTGCTAGGCATTGTTTATGCAGATGATGCGGCAAAAGAACATGATAAAGAGCTGAAAGATCTTATTAAACCGGTAGAATCGGTCAGACCTGACACACTTCTTAGCGATATGTTTGAAGCAATTGCCGCTTCAAAAGTTCCAGTGGCAGTTACAACTGAAAATGGCCGTCTTCTCGGAATTGTTGGCCGAAGTGCGATCGTAGATGTCATGGCTAACTCAAGCGACGCGCTAAATGAAGAAGAGGTGACACCATGAACAGCAGCTACCATCATTTCATACCCAAAATCCCAATAGGCGACTGGGTAATGAATTTCATCAACTATATCGTGAACAATTTTGAACCCTTTTTCACAGGGATTTCTAACATCATTACAGCTTTTGTTAGTTTTTTAGTAACAATATTCGGTTCGGTTAATCCGTTCGTATTTATTATTATTGTTGCTGCCATTGCTTTTTGGCGAAGCGGCTGGGGAGTAGCAGCATTTTCGATTGTCGGTCTATGGCTGGTCTTTAATTTAGGCTACTGGGACCACGCCTTGCAGTCTATTGCTCTCGTATTGACGGCTGTTATTATTTCAATCATTATCGGCGTACCGCTTGGAATTTGGGTTGGTATCAGTAATGGAGCAAGACGTGTACTCACACCGATTCTTGACTTTATGCAAACCATGCCGGCTTTCGTTTATCTCATTCCAACCATCTTTTTATTCGGAACTGGTATGGCTCCGGGTGTTGTTTCGACGGTTATCTTTGCGATGCCTCCGACCATCCGTTTAACCGGACTTGGTATTCGCCAAGTACCTGAAGATTTGATTGAAGCGTCAAATGCTTTTGGATCTACAACGGGTCAGAAATTATTTAAAGTACAATTACCGTTGTCATTGCCTACTATTATGGCAGGGGTGAACCAAAGCATTATGCTTGCCCTATCAATGGTCGTTATCGCTTCGCTAGTTGGTGCGCCTGGACTTGGGGCAGATGTGAACCTAGCTGTACAGCAGCTTAGAATAGATATTGGTGCTGAATCAGGTCTTGCCATCGTTATTATAGCGATTGTGCTCGATCGGATTTCACAAAATACACGCAAGAATAAATAAAAAAACAAGGGGGAACTAGCGTGAAGAAAATTAGCGTATTAGTTTTAGCAATGGTTATGGTTCTTGGATTCGCTCTTACAGGATGCGGTTCAAGCAAATCAAGTTCAAATGGAGATTCAAGCAGTCAATCCGTCGGCAAAAAGGTCGATTATACAATTACAGGTATTGATGCAGGTGCCGGTGAAATGGGTATGGCCAAGGATGCTTTAAAAAAATACAATCTTTCTAATTGGAAGCTTCAATCAGGATCCGGTGCAACAATGACGGCAGCACTGGCAAAAGCGATCAAAGACAAAAAGCCTATTATCGTTACAGGATGGTCACCTCACTGGATGTTTTCTAAATATGACCTGAAGTATCTTAAAGATCCTAAAGGTGTTTTCGGTAAAGCTGAAAAAATCCATACAGTGGTTACAAAAGGCTTCGAAAGCAAGCATGCGAATGCAGCAAAAATTCTAAAGCAGTTTAACTGGACTCCGAAACAAATGGGCAGTGTTATGCTTGAAATAAACAAGGGAACAGATCCTGCAGCAGCAGCTAAGAAATGGGTTAAAAATAACAAAGATGTTGTAAGCAAATGGACTGATGGTGCACAAAAAGGGAACGGAACAATTACGCTTGCGTATGTCGCTTGGTCTTCAGCAATTGCAAGCAACAATGTTATGAAACAAGTACTAGAGAACCAAGGCTACACAGTGAAGCTTCAGCAGCTTCAAGCAGGAGCAATGTGGGCAGCGGTAGCAAAAGGAAGTGCTGATGCAACACTTTGTGCATGGCTTCCAACCACTCACGCTTCTTATATGAAGAAATTTAATGACCAAGTAACTGATCTATCAACTAACTTATCAGGTACGAAGCTTGGTTTGGTTGTACCTAAATATATGAACGTCGATTCTATTGAAGATTTAAAATCAAAATAAGTAAGTAATAAAAAAGGCTGACCTTAATAGGTCAGCTTTTTTTTGTATTCAATTGATTCTATCTCACTGTTAATGAGTATTGCGTATTCTAATATGATCTGGGAAGCATCTATCAAAGGATTAAATAATATTTGTGTGCGTTATAAATGCATTGACTATACCGAGCTTTTTAATCCGATCGACATGCTCGAGTGCGTATTTTTTTTCAAGGTATGGGCCTGCCTGTACACTGTAAAGCTCGCCTTCATCCGGGGTGAGGGTCAAAATATCACTGCTGATTTGGTTGTCTCTAAGAATATTATAGCGGTCAATTGCAGTAACTTTGCTTGCGGTTGTTTCTACAATAATTTTATACTGGCTCATCAGTAACCCTCCTCTGCAGCTTTTGTTAGCAGTATACGCAGTTTTTTAAGATGTGAGTGGTTACGTAACATGACTTTTTATAAAACAGATTAATAAACCTAGCGGAAATTTAGTTTAATAGTCTACTGAATAATTACGGAATCTCATCATTTAACAGTCTTCCTGTGAAAGATGTATAATAAGCCCCAAAGTTATTTATTAAAAGATTACGATAATTCAAACGCAGGAGGGATTATATAATGAAGAAAATAATCAATGATCCGGAGAATGTCGTAGAGGATATGATTCAAGGAATGGTAGCGGCTCACGGTGAACATTTAAAACAAGTCCCTAACACAACGGTGCTTGCAAGGAAACAGGCTCCGGTAATGGGGAAAGTGGCGCTTGTCAGCGGAGGCGGCAGTGGTCATGAGCCATCGCATGCCGGTTATGTTGGTAAAGGAATGCTAGATGCTGCCGTGTGCGGAACGGTTTTTACATCACCAACACCCGATCAAGTCTTCGAAGGCATCAAGGCTGCTGACAGCGGTGAAGGCGTGCTTTTAATCATTAAAAATTACACCGGAGACGTGATGAATTTTGAAATGGCTGCTGAACTTGCTGAAATGGAAGGAATTACGGTAGAAAAAGTAGTGGTTAATGATGACGTAGCGGTAGAGGACAGCTACATTTACTTCCGGACGCCGAGGGATTGCCGGCACAGTATTCGTCCATAAAATTGCAGGAGCTAAAGCTGAAGAAGGGGCCGCGCTTTCAGAAGTCAAACGTGTCGCTGAAAAAGCAATCTCACATGTGCGATCTATGGGGATGGCTCTTACTGCCTGTACAATTCCTGCTGCAGGGAAGCCTGGATTTGAAATTGCTGACAACGAAATGGAGGTCGGACTGGGTATTCACGGGGAACCTGGAATCATCAGAACTGAAATTCGATCTGCAGATGAAATTGCTATTGAACTAACAGAGAAAATCCTGAACGACGGTGTTCATAAGGAAGGGGATGAAGTCGCTGTTATGATTAATGGTTTAGGCTCAACCCCTTTAATGGAATTGTATATATTAAATACGAAAGTCAGCGAGATACTTAAAGAAAAAGGCATCCATATCTATAAAACATTTGTCGGTGAATACATGACGGCTATTGACATGGCTGGCTGTTCTGTTTCACTTTTAAAAGTGGATAATGAATTGAAAGGACTGCTGGATGCCCCATCGGATACACTTGGATTTTAAAATTGAGCATATGAAAAGGAGAGGTGGATGAAGATGAGTTTGACTCAGGAACATTTTCAAAAATGGCTGGAAAAAATGAACGATAAAATTCAATCAAATAAGGCATACCTTACAGATCTTGATCAGGCTATTGGTGACGGTGATCATGGCATCAATCTCTCCCGTGGATTTGATGAAGCTGTTAAAAAGATTGCATCAAATGACTATAAGACGATTTCGGACCTTTTGAAGGATTGGGCAATGACTCTGATCTCTAAAGTTGGTGGTGCCTCAGGTCCTTTATACGGCACGGCGCTACTGAAAATCTCCCAGGTGGTTAAGGATAAGTCTGAAGTGGATTACAAAACTTTTACTGAGGCAATTGATGAAGGGCTGAAAGGCATCGTCCAAAGAGGAAAGGCTGAGGAACAGCAAAAAACAATGCTTGATGTCTGGTATCCTGTTAGCCGTTATTTAAAAGAAAGTGAATCTTTTGATCCTCAAGCATTTTCAGAAACAGCTAAGCAGGCGATGGAAAACACAAAGGAAACAAAGGCAACCAAAGGCCGTGCCGCCTACCTTAATGAACGTTCTATCGGCCACATTGATCCGGGTTCGGCTTCTTCATATTACTTTTTTAGCGCCTTGGCAGAAGTTATAGAGGAGGAGGGGGTCTCGTTATGAGTTATGTTGGGATCGTTTTTATTTCTCACAGCGAAAAAATTGCGGATGGCCTGAAAGACCTTACAACACAGGTAATCAAAGACGTTCCGATTGAAGCAGCTGGTGGGACAGATGAAGGTGAAATCGGGACAAGTCTGGAAAAAATCCAGAAGGCGATTGAGAAAGTACATTCTGAAAAAGGTGTCCTCATCCTCTTTGATTTAGGAAGCTCGGTTATGAATGCGGAGCTTGCCATTGAGCTTTCAGGGATGGAGAACGTAAAAATCGCGGATGCTCCCCTCATAGAGGGAGGCTATGTGGCTGTAGTCGAGTCAAGCATGGGGAAATCCTTGGAAGACGTGCACCAGGCAACAGAAAAAACACGGAATGTAAAGAAACGCCAGTGAATTTTTAAAGTTCTCGTCCGTTTGTGTGGGCAAAAAAATGTAAAAAGAAGAAGGGATCTCCCTCTTCTCTTAAATGATTCTCTTAGTCAAAACTAAGCAAAGCACATGAAATTTCTTATCTGTGAATACCTGTAGCTTACTTTTCGGCGTCGCCCGGCTTGCCAGATATAGCCGGACACGCCATGTTGTCTGACTTCAGTCGGATAAAACCAAAAATCCCGTCCGAACGGGCCAATAATTTTCAACCCTAAGAAGCCCCATTTACCTAAGCAATTACACATCCAAGCCCTCATCTGTCCAGGCGGTGCCGCAGCAGAAAATGTTGGAGGCAGCGATGAAAGCATTTGAGTCGGGGGTTGTGTAGTTGGGGCATCCTCCGCATCATCCGGCCGGTATACCTCATCCTCAATCGGTCTTAATTCCTCATATGGCTGATCATATTCGAAATTTTGGAAATCATAAGAGGATGGCTGATTATAATACATTTAAAAACGCCTCCTTTTAATACATAACATATTAATATGCCATACAGTCCAAATATGTTTAATGCCTGTTTATTGGTGCCTGTCACGCCCCGGAATATGTCGAATGAAAAGCCATGACTGTTTGAATTTCTCCAGAGCCCTCATTGGGTTCTGGATTATTTTTTTATCATCCGAAAGTAGGAGAGGTTTCCTCCTAAAGAGTGAAGGCAATGTTCATTCGTTATCCCGATGCCAGAGAACGTGTTGATAAGTAAAATGAACGTATGGTAATACATTTTAGGAAAGGGTGATTAAGAATGGAGATTTCAAATAAAGTTGTCGTCATTACCGGCGCTTCTAAAGGTCTTGGGCGCGCATTGACGCTTGCTTTTGCAGAAAAAGGGGCGTGCCTTGCTATCTGTGCGAGGAATGAAGAGCCTCTTAATGTTATAAAAGAAAACGTTGAAGAAATGGGGGCTGAAGTGCTGGCGATTACGGCTGATATGTCAGTCCCAAGGGATGTTGAACGATTTGTTTCCCTTATAGAGCAGCGCTATGGGCAGATTGATGTTCTGATAAATAATGCTTCAATAATCGGTCCTAGTCCTATGCCGTTCTTGTCAGATTATCCGGTCCATGAGCTTCAAAAAGTCCTTTCTGGTAATGTATTGATCCCTTTTTTGATCACACAGCGTGTCCTTTCAGGTATGCTTCAGAGAAATAAGGGAAGTATCATTAACTTAACATCTGAAGCCGGAAAATACGGCTATGCAGGCTGGGGTGCATACGGCATATCAAAATTTGCAGTGGAAGGGCTCACATACACATGGGCGGATGAGCTGTCTGAGACCGGTGTCCGGATAAATATGGTTGATCCCGGAGAAATGGATACGGAAATGCATGCGCTAGCGGTGCCTGATTGCGATTATGCACTTAAGAAACCCGAAGCGATTGTTGACCTCTTTTTATACCTTGCTTCTGAGTCCTCTCACTCAATCCATGGGCAGCGTATTGAAGCTGAAACATTTTTTGAAGGGAGTGAGGAGCATGTCAGTCAATTCGGTGACCTTTAAAATTCCCGAGAGCTTAAATGCTTCAAGTCCTCCCGAACGAAGGGGGACCCGACGCGATCACGTCAGGCTGATGGTGTTAAATAAAGAAAATGGAGAAGTCAGTCATGATCGATTTAACCAACTTTCTAACTATATAGATGAAGGGGATCTCCTTGTATTAAATAACAGCCGTACGATACCGGCAGTTCTGTTCGCAATGGATCAGTATCCGCTCCTAATCCTGTAGAAATCCGTCTATCTAGGCAGATTGACGGGTCAATGTGGGAGGTGCTTCCAGTTGAACCTCTTCGCGAAGGAGGGACACTTGTCTTTTCAAAAAATCTTAAGGCGACGGTTATCTCAGGGGTCTTAGGCACGCCTTTTTATATCTTAAAATTCTCGCTGCATACCATTCAGCTTTGGAATGAAATCTATAAAATCGGTGAGCCAATCCGCTATGAGTATATTCACGAGCCATGGCCGCTGGATGATTATCAAACAGTATATGGTTCCATTCCTGGCTCTGTGGAAATGCCCTCTGCCGGACGTGCATTCAGCTGGGAGCTTCTTATGACTCTGCAAAAAAAAGGGGTGAAAGTCGCCTATTTACAGCTTCACACGGGGCTTAGTTATCTTCTTGATGATAAATGGGACAGGGGACCGGAACAAAACATAGAAACGTACCATATCCCTGAAGAAACGCAGACATTAATTTCAGAGGCTAAAAGAATAGGAAAGAAAGTGGTTGCTGTGGGAACAACGGTTGTCAGAGCCCTTGAATCAGCAGAATTTAATCAACCTGAGCCGAGACAGCAGTGGTGCTCCACTTCTTTGCATATCGATAAGGATTTTAAGCTGAAAACGGTAGATGGTCTATTAACTGGTTTTCATGAGCCAGAAGCAAGCCATCTGGATCTTCTGACAGCTTTTATAGAGGAGAAAAAGCTTGAAAAAGCGTATCATTCGGCTTTAAGAGAGAGGTATTTGTGGCACGAATTCGGCGACATGAATTTGATTTTTTATGGTGCTGTCGGGTGCCTGTAAGTGGATGGTGCCTGTCACACCCCGATATATGTCGAAAAGCGTTTGAACAGAGTAAGAATGCTTTTTATATTAAGACCGAATCAAGAGGCGAAGACACACAGCTTGAGCTGATTGATGGGACCCGTTATTTATGAAAACGAGTGGAAACCGGCTTTTCTTTAGAGTCAGCGTGTTGAGAAGGTAATGCGTTATGCACTATCCGAACAGTTAAAATCAATAAAAAAAGCCGGTTGGCGTGAGCGCCAACGGCTTAATAACCTTCTTCTAATGGTTTGTTTTGCTTTCTCGCGAGTGCCATGATGCCGGCAATAACATAGAGAATTGCGGGAAGCATACCCGATCCACCGGAAATAAGAACACTTAAACCGCCTGCAACAATGAACAGGATGCCTGAGATTTTCGGCTTCTTATTTCCTTTAATGAGGACCAAAGCAATAATTCCGAGTACAAGACCAATAATTGAAGCAATGAGCAGTGTCATGCCTCCGCTTGTAATTTGATTCATCATAGAGGTATTAATTGGCGTTTTTATCGAAGAATTATGGGATGCAGAGTCCTGAATGGTCTGTTTGAGTTGTTCATTCCCATTCAACCAGATCAAGAAGATGCCTAACGCACACATCAGTGCGTAAAAGACAGCTCCAACAATGCCTAAAATCATTTCACCTGTCCGCTTCATTATCAACTCCCCCTTTAGCATTTATTGTAACTCTGAGGGCGGTGCCTGTCACGCCCCGATATATGTCGAGTTGCATAAGGAAATCGCCCGTGGAAAGCGAGCGATTTTCGACTTGAAAAATAGCAATGCTTAAGAGAACTGTCTGCATTTAATAGCGGACAGAATCTCTATAACCTTTGCAGACCCTCTTCTATTAAAGCAGCTGCTCCTGCTAGCCCCAATATCATTACAATCGGATGAAAAATACCCGGCCACAATTCAAACCCTCCATATAAAATAAAAGCACTCCAAATTCCTGTGCACCAATGGCAGCTTAACAGTGCTCCAGCAAAATATCTCAGACCAGTACCTTTTATATAAAGATGATTTTCAGTGTTGCCATTTTCATCCATGACCTCTTTGATTTCATGAAAAGGTTTTCTGATAAAGGAAGTGATCTCATCATAAACAAGGAGGCGAGTGAAGCGGAAAATGGCAAAGGCCAAAAAAGTCCAATTCAGCAGATTAAGCATGGTACTCCTCCTTCAAAAGTATCAATGTAGTTTATTCAAGTGCAGGGGTGCTTGCCAAGTGAATTTAACGAATTGATGGAATGTGGAATAGTTTTTATTTTCAAACAATAATGAATTCAGCATATCGCACTCTTTTTTTGCTCAAGTTTGATAAAATAGAATAGAAATAGCTATGATTGTTATGTTGTAAGATTTTTCAAAAGTAAAAAGCGGATGCTTAACGTTTTTTTCATCACTGCCAAGTTTTAAGGAAACGTTGAAAATACGCCGAAAACATACTTTTGTGATTTCTTGCGGCATAATAACATTTGAACTAATTTTTCAATATGCTAAAATGGCTTTGGAAAGCCTGCATTTTTATAGCTATAAAAGGGGGCGACGGTGGTCAGTGAACACGTCATAGTGACACTGGAATCCCAGCGGATACAATCAGAGTAAGTTTTAGTAAAAATATATGCGAATGATGCTGAAAAGATGGCGGTTATGCAGCTGAAGCCTGCATGATCATACAGAGTTAGGAGTGTCGTAAATGACGTCGGAAAGAACGGGTTCATATAATCCTTGGGAAGGCTTTTACGGTCCGAACCTTGGTTATGTCCAAGAGCAATATGATTTTTATTTAGAAGATCGCAATGCCGTGGATGAAAATCTTCGGGATCTCTTTGATCAATTTGGTGCGCCGCCAGAGGGGGGCGCTGCTTCGTATGAAGGAAAACCTCAACAGGGGAAGCAAACCCAGTCTGCACCGCTTAACGCGAATATGATGCAAAAAGTAGTAGCGGCAGTAAAACTTGCGGAAAATATTCGTACATTCGGTCATCTGGCCTCACATATTAACCCATTATATGATGAGCCTTTGTATGATACAAAAATGCTGGAACTGGAGCATTTCCAATTAACCGAGAACGACCTGCGTAATATTCCTGCAAATGTCATCTGGCCGGACGCTCCGGATTCCCTTAAAACAGGGCTTGATGTCATTAAGTTTCTTAAAGAAACCTATAGCCAGACGCTTGCTTATGAGTTTAGTCACGTTCACGATATTGAAGAACGCGATTGGCTTAACCGGATGGTAGAGGAAGGATCACTGACAAAATCTTTGGCAAAAGAAGAACGTATTGAGCTGCTTCACCGCCTTACACAAGTTGAAGGGTTTGAAGGATTTCTGCATAAGACTTTTGTCGGTCAGAAGCGTTTCTCTATTGAGGGTGTCGACGCTATGGTACCGATGCTCGATGAGTCAATCCGTGAAGGTGTAAAAGACGGCGCAAGAAATGTCATGATTGGCATGGCCCACAGAGGCCGTTTGAATGTCCTTGCTCATGTCATGAACAAACCGTATGAGAAAATCCTTGCTGAATTCCATCATGCACCAAACAAAGATCTTGTGCCTTCTGAAGGGTCCACAGGAATTAACTACGGCTGGACAGGCGATGTTAAGTATCATATGGGAGCCAGCCGGATTTTTAGCGAGGCAGAGTCTGTTGAAGTGAATTTAACGCTTGCTAATAACCCAAGCCATCTCGAATTTGTTGACCCTGTTGTAGAAGGGTATGCAAGGGCTGCACAAGAAAACCGCAAAACTTCCGGGTATCCTGAACAGGATATAAACAAGGCATTTGCCATCTTAATTCATGGTGATGCGGCTTTTCCAGGTGAAGGTATTGTCGCGGAAACGTTGAATTTAAGCCGTTTGAATGGTTACCATACCGGTGGAAGCATTCATATTATTGCGAATAACCAGCTGGGCTTCACAACAGACAGCCAGGATTCACGCTCTACAAAGTATGCAAGTGACCTTGCAAAAGGTTTTGAAATCCCGATTATCCACGTAAATGCCGATGATCCTGAAGCATGTTTAGAAGCGATCCGTTTTGCTTATGCTTATCGCAAGCATTTTCATAAGGATTTTCTAATCAATTTGCTGGGATATCGCCGTTATGGTCATAATGAAATGGATGATCCCTCTGCGACTCAGCCTGAACTTTATGAAAAAATACATGCACATGCTACCGTCCGGGCTTTGTACGCTGAACAGCTTATCAATGAGAATGTTGTGAACGAAAGCGATACAAAGGAAATGGAGAAAAAAGTTCAAAAGGAACTTCAATCTATTTTTGACGAGATTAAAGGTGAAGCGAAAGGCGAGATTGAAGAACTTGATCTGCCTGAACCAGTAGCGAATGATTTGCCGGCTGTTAATACAGCGGTGGCGCATAATGAATTGAAAGAAATTAATGAAGATCTATTGAAATGGCCAGAAGGCTTCAATGTCTATCCGAAGCTCGAAAGAATCCTCAAGAGACGCAGCGGAGCGTTGGATGAAGGCGGAAAAGTCGACTGGGCACTTGCGGAAACCCTTGCATTTGCAAGTATTTTAAAAGAGGGAACGCCGATCCGTTTTACCGGACAAGATGTGGAGCGGGGAACATTTGCTCATCGCCACATCGTTCTTCATGACAGCAAAACAGGGAAGACATTCTCGCCGCTACATGTTCTACCTGGTGTAGAGTCGACCTTTGATATTCATAACAGTCCGCTTTCTGAAGCTTCTGTATTAGGTTTTGAATACGGCTATAATGTTTATGCTCCGGAAACCCTTGTCATTTGGGAAGCTCAATATGGCGATTTTGCCAATGCAGGTCAGGTGATTTTTGACCAGTTTATTTCTGCAGGACGCGCTAAATGGGGGCAGAAATCCGGCCTGGTCATGCTTCTGCCGCATGGTTATGAAGGTCAGGGACCTGAGCATTCAAGCGGGAGACTTGAACGGTATCTTCAGATGGCTGGAGAAAACAACTGGACAGTTGCCAACCTGACAAGTGCTGCTCAATATTTCCACATTCTTCGCCGTCAGGCTGCCTTCGCAGATAAAGATGAAGTGCGTCCTCTGGTAATTATGACGCCAAAAAGTCTTATCCGTAATCCAAACGTTGCATCTTCAGGTGAAGAACTGAGTAACGGTTCGTTTAACCTCATTCTGGAACAGGAAGGATTGGGGCAAGAGCCTGAAAAAGTTGAGCGTCTTGTACTGACAACAGGTAAAGTAGCCATTGATCTTGAAGCAGAATTGAAAAACAGTGATGAGGATATGTCCTGGCTCCATATTGCACGAGTAGAACAGCTTTATCCTTTCCCTGAAAAAAACATTAAAGATCTTATTAAACGATTCAAGAACCTTAAGGAAATTGTCTGGGTTCAGGAAGAACCAAAGAATATGGGATCATGGTTCTATATGGCGCAGAAACTGCAGGAAACGGCTCCAAAGAAATTAAACATCCGTTACATTGGACGACCGGATCGTTCCAGCCCTGCCGGCGGCGAACCTGATGTTCATAAGCGCGAACAGGAACGCATCATGACCCAAACATTAAAAGAACGCTAAAAGAGGTTGTTCTGAGCACAAACTAAAAAATAATTAGACAATTACCAGGGAGGTAATACCGTGATTGAAGTAAAAGTACCGGAATTAGCAGAGTCCATTACAGAAGGAACAATCGTTAAGTGGCTTGTCAATGTTGGAGATAAAGTGGAAAAAGGCGATGACATCGTCGAGCTTGAAACAGATAAAGTTAACATTCAAATCAGTGCAGAGGATACTGGCGTTCTTTCTGAAATGAAAAAAGAAGCCGGTGACACAGTCGAAGTTGGAGAAATTATTGCAACTCTAGATGCAAATGCCACCGCAGGCGCAGCTGCACCTAAAGAAGAAACAGCATCTGAAGCAAAAGCAGAAGGCTCTTCTGAGAAGAAAGAAACAACTGCTGCTGCCCAGGAAGCAAACAAAGAAGCCGATCAGCAAAAAGGCGACCGTCACATTGCTTCACCTGCAGCGCGCAAATTAGCGCGTGAAAAAGGGATCGATCTGAGCGAAGTTTCAAGCCGCGATCCTCTTGGACGCGTAAGAACGGATGATGTAAAAAATCATGGCGCTGGTGCTCAAAAATCTTCACAGCAGCCTTCTGCTCCAAAACAGCAGGCAGCTCCTCAGGAAGCTTCAGGCAAGCCGGTGGAACGGATTAAAATGTCACGCCGCCGCCAGACAATTGCAAATCGTCTTGTAGATGTGCAACATACGGCAGCAATGCTGACAACATTTAACGAAGTTGACATGACTGCAATCATGAACCTTCGTTCACGCCGCAAGGAATCTTTTGTTAAAAAGCATGACGTGAAACTTGGCTTTATGTCTTTCTTCACAAAAGCTGTTGTTGGCGCACTCAAAGAATTCCCGCTATTAAATGCAGAAATTCAAGGCGATGAAATTGTTAAGAAAATGTTCTATGATATCGGGATTGCTGTATCAGCTGCAGAGGGACTTGTTGTACCGGTTATCCGTGACGCAGACCGTCTTGGCTTCGCAGGGATTGAAAGAGAAATTGGCAACCTTGCATCGAAAGCTCGCGATAACAAACTAGGTCTAGCCGATCTTACAGGCGGATCATTTACTATTACAAACGGAGGGACTTTTGGTTCGTTGCTTTCAACACCAATTCTGAATGCCCCTCAAGTCGGTATTTTGGGCATGCACACCATTCAGAAGCGCCCTGTTACAGTAGATGGCGACCGCATCGAGAATCGTCCAATGATGTACCTTGCTTTATCATATGACCACCGGATCGTTGATGGCTCAGAAGCTGTACAATTCTTAGTTATGATTAAGAATATGCTTGAAGACCCAGAACAACTCCTACTAGAAGGTTAATATTATAGAAAAGTGTAAGCGACCGAATAGCCCTGCAAGATCCTGGAGATTTCTAGAAGATGAGTTTTATTCCTCTGAAGGGAAAGCGAGGGATCCGAAGGGCTGGCAACCGGAACAGGGCAAAGAAAAGTGAAGTCACCCTGAAAGTGATCCTGCGGTCCTTTGAGGAGGCTCACGGTCCGCCCGCCGTAAGCAAGACTTTAAAGATGTATACAGTGTAATGTCCATTCATCAGACTCAAACCGTATTAAAAAACCGCCCAGAGAAACAGAATCTCTGAGCGGTTTATTTTTATCTTATTATTGTTTTATCGTTATGCTTTTTTGCGTGCCTTAATGTTTTTGTAAATATACCAGCCGACAACGATGAGAACAATAAGGACACCGACGATCGTGAGCGGTTTAAAATATGCCTGTGCCGTTTCCCAATGCATACCAAGCTTTACGCCAAGGTAAGTTAATAATATATTCCATGGAATGCAGCCAAGTAGTGTAAAGACGATGAACTTTTTGAAATTCATACGTGCAATTCCTGCTGGAAGTGAGATAAAAGTGCGGATTACAGGGAGCATCCTGCCAAAAAAGGTGGCCCAGCTTCCATAACGGTTAAAAAAGGCTTCAGATTTCTGCATATGCTCGTGATTAAAGAGAATGTACTTACCATATTTCTCTAACACGGAGCGCCCTCCATATTTTCCAACAGCATAGGCAATGATTGAACCAAGCAAGTTACCAAAGACCCCAGCGGCAACCACCCACCAAAAGCTTAAAATCCCTTGAGCAGTTAGAAATCCTCCAAATAGCATGATCACTTCACTTGGAAGAGGAATACAGGCACTTTCTAATGTCATGGTAATGAAGATACCCCAATGCCCCAATGAATCAATCATACCTGTAGTAAACGAATCTAGTGCAGCCATAAGTTGATGAATCATTAATGATCTCCTTTTTTATGTAGTTACTAATATAAAGACAAGTATTCAGGATAAAAAGTTCATTGCTGTCCCGCAACAAACTTATCATACCATGACTTAATTCTTTAAAGACAGGGATTCCTTATTTTCAATATGCCATTTACGTGCTACTCTGAAAATCAGAAGATAGCGGTTAACTGATCATCAAGAATGATCAAGTGAATTCCTCAGCATGACGCTTATTACCTATTCCAGGTGCACTATAAATATATAAGAGGTGAGACTAATAAAAAAATTATTAAGCGTCTTTATTATGAGTTTGTTAATTGTAACCTCTGGATGCTCAACGGCTGCTTCAAGCGGCGGATCATCAGTCGATCAGACAACCAAAGCTGGTGCATCAGCTGCAAACGTTAGTGACAAAAATCTTGTCAGTGCAAACGTAGTGAAAGTAATTGATGGTGATACAATAAGCGTTCAGTATCAGGGAAAAGAAGAAACTGTTCGCTTTTTACTTGTTGATACACCCGAAACCCATCACCCAACATTAGGCGTGCAGCCGTTTGGTCCTGAGGCAAGCCAGTATATGCACCAGCTCCTCGACGGTGGTAAAGTACAGCTTGAGCTTGCTGAAGACAATGGAAGGGATAAATATGGGAGATTGCTAGCTTATATTTTTCATAATGGCAAGTCCGTTGAAGAGGAACTCCTTAAAAGAGGGCTGGCGCGTGTGGCCTATGTGTATCCACCAAACACTAAGTATGTCGAAGAATACCGGTCCGTCCAAAAGCAAGCTCAGAATAAAAAAATCGGAATCTGGTCTGTCGATAATTATGCCAGGGAAGACGGGTACCACCCAGAGGTCATTAATAATAATGAAGATTCTACTTCTTCTTCAGATCAAAATAATATAAGACAGCCGGCTGAAGATAATCCTCATGGGTATGCACCTGATTCAAACGGTAACTGTTCAGGAGGGATTAAAGGGAATATTTCCAGTGGGAACAGTAAAATCTATCATCTGCCTTCTGACCGATATTATAAAGTAACAAAAGCGGAAGCATGCTATAAAACAGTAAAAGATGCAGTATTGGATGGGTTTAGAGCATCTAAATAGTAAACACCAGGAGGGAAAGGTAATGCCAAGTGGTCTCTATGCTTTTTGGTTCAGACGTGATCTCCGACTTCACGATAATGCGGGATTGTATCAGCTCATGAGAAAGCTGAAAGAAACGGATGATCGGTGGATCGGTATTTTTCATCTTAATCCTGATTTTAATGAATCGATTGATAAGCGCTATGATTATTACTTTCAATCGCTAAGCAACTTTTTGAGAGAGAGTGAGAAAGCTGGTATGCCTATTCAACTAGTAACAGGAACAGTTGAAGAAGCGATGAAAAAACTAATTGATAATACCACTAATTTAAAAGGCGTCTATTTTAATAAAGATGAATCGGGGTATGGTGCTCTCAGAGATTATAAAACTTCGACATACCTTGAGATAAACAATATTAAATGCAAGAGCTTTGTAGATGCACATCTTCTTGGGGCGGAAGAAGTTTACAAGAAAGACGGAACGGCCTATAAGGTGTTTACGCCTTATTTTAAAGCCTGGAAACAGGTTGAAAAAGCGGCATCATTTTCAGTTTCTGAAAAAACGCTCGCTGCGACGTATGCAAAACAGATTGGTGAAGTTGATCCAAAAGGTAATGAAGCCCTTAGTGCTGTTCTTAATAAGACCTCTGGAACATGGAAGAGGCTTGGAGAAAAAGCTGCTTTGAAACAGCTTGATTCTTTTGTGAGCACGAAGCTGAGCGATTATAACGAAAAGCGTGATATTCCTGCAGAAAATGGGACAAGCAAGCTTTCGGCATATTTAAAAACAGGCGTTCTCGGTATCCGGACAGTCTATGAAAAAGCGATGGAAGCGGCGTCGGGAAAAGGGAAGGAAACCTTTATTCAGGAGCTTGCCTGGCGTGATTTTTATAATATGATATATAAAGAAAACCCGATGCAAAAATCAGAAGAAATACAAGAGCAATACCGAGAGTTAAAGTGGAATGAGGATAATGATCTATTTAAAACGTGGTGTGATGGAAAGACTGGTTTTCCAATCGTCGATGCGGGAATGCGTCAACTGAACGAAGAGGGATGGATGCATAATCGTCTCAGAATGATTACGGCTTCCTTTCTAACAAAGGATTACCTGATTGATTGGCGCAAAGGGGAAGGTTACTTTGCTTTGAAGCTGATCGACTATGATCCAGCTTCGAATATCGGAGGCTGGCAATGGGCTGCGTCAGTCGGCACAGACGCGGTGCCTTATTTCAGGATTTTTAATCCGGTGACGCAATCAAAACGCTTTGATTCGGAAGGTGAGTATATCCGCAAGTATGTTAAAGAGCTCGAGCAGGTGGAACCACGATTTATTCATGAACCATGGAAGATGAATGAAGAGCAGCAGAAAAAAGCGTCATGTATAATTGGTGAAGATTATCCAAACCCGATGATCGACCATCAGGTGCAAAGGAAAAAGGCAATCGAAAGGTTTGAAGAAGCTAAAAACAATTCACTTTCATAAGCACACAACACTTGGCGGTGCCTATGCCGTTGAAAATCAGGGTAGTCGAGCTGTCGAAAAGTCTCTCGGTGGGGGTATAAGTAGGTTGTTGATTTCCGCTCTAGGCTGCTCGCTTTCCACGGGCACGGCCTCAGCTAACTTTGGCGTGGTCCCTTTGTACGCCAAAGTGGATCTTCGGACGCGTGCTGTTTCCGTCGGAGTCTCGCGTCTTCCGCTTCAATCAACGTATTGTTGCCGGATGAAGCCCTTTATAGAAGTCCTTTGTGGCTTTAGTCGTCCTATCTCATTGCATCAGCGGATTACAGACAACCGAACAAAATGGCGGTGCGCCTTGACGCACCGTTTCAGCTGCATTATAAAAAATTCAAATAAGTATGAAAAATCATCAGTTTTTTAGGATTTTTCATGATATTAAGCTGATTTTCACAAAAACAATGAAAAATCAGCTTCCGAATCGGTCTGTTCGTTTTGGAATCAAAGACGTTATTTCAAGCCCTAAGGGGATGCGGTGTTTTGAGGTCATTAGAGTGGTGCCACATCTACTTGGAGCAATCTCGAGGAATTGTGAGGCGATTAGATCCGGTTCATCGGTCTTAAGAAGGCGTCGTCATACTGATTCTTGAGCATGTCCATCCCCTGTAATTTCTTGGATTCTCTTCAATGCAAGGAGGGTTCATACGTTCACTCAGCCGAGCTGCCGGAAAGTTAAAGACGCTTGCGGAATCAGCGTGGAGACCACTGAAAATCTAACTCATTTTCAGAGTGAAGGAAAATTAAGACAGCTCAAATTCACATTTTGGATGATTGGAGTGAAGGGCACGAGACTCCAGTGGGAAAAGCAACAGCTGAAGACCCCGCAGGACTCATTAAGGAAGATCGGCTAAGCACGTCACGTCCTGTGACAACGCCGATCCTACCCACATCCTGTGGGCATGAGGAGGCTGAAGCGTTGCCCACGGAAAGCGAGTGCCTGAAACGGAGATCCACACCCTTGTTTACAAAGAGGGACTTTTTCAGTGCCCTCATTAGCGGATCCAAGCGAGACCCACTGCCGCCTTGGATGAATTTCGGCAAATCCTGTACTTCCGGTGAATGATAATGCTCACAAATGAATGGGATTTTTTCATAAAAAAACTGTGGGCATGAAAAAAAGGAGGTTCTGATGGCCAATAACATGGCCGCAGTGCCTCCTTTTCTTGGATGATATTCGACGTAGCTTCACAATAAAATAAGTTTTCCTGTGGCAGCCAAGGTTTTATTATTTAACGATGGATTTATAATGCATTTTTATCTCATTATAAGCTTCATCAAGGTTTCTAATTCTACGGACAAGCTCGAAATTTTTATTCAAATGATCATGGATGATCGTGGAGACGACTGACCGGTAATAGCTGTTGGCCGCTTGTACCGGAGTCAGGACCTCTTTACTTTTTTCTATATGGACAGTAAGAGCCTCTTTAAAATAATCAACGCTGAATTTATCGGTATTAGACATTATGAAATCTCCTCGCTTGTTCGTTTTGTACGGTGAAGCACATCACAGAAAGCTCGTCCGCCATGAACGTGAGTCATTGCCTCAGCCATTTTATTAAGCTTCTCAAGGGCACTTTCCTCTTGAGTGCCGGGGGTAAAATAAATAAAATGAACGGCATTTCGTGTGGAAATATCTGTGCATGTTCGCTTTGAATCTACAATTGGACTTCCAAAAGCGCCAGCTTCATCAGCAGATAGGATCTTTTTTTCAAGCTTCATTTCACGGCCGCTGATTGCGTCATACGTATCCTCGTCAGACCCAACCCTGATCGTGACGTTACCATGAAGCTTATCCAGATCATAGATCCCCATTGGCCATTCATAGTTTACTGAAAAATAGTTATTCATATCAGCAGCCGAGTGGATGTCTGGAAGTCTTTCCCCTTTTTTAAGACGGCGAATTAACGCTTCATGGGAGGGTCTGTACCGGGAAGGATCAGTGCCTACTGCTTTAAAAGCCTGGCGCCAGGCTTTTACTCCCGAGAGACCGGATACGCCTTTATCTTCAAGCTCAATCATTTTTTCGTCCTGAAAATAATGGAATCTGCCCTTAACCAATTGCGGCATTGGACTGACCGTTATATCATGGTAAGTAATGACACCCAGAATAAAATCGGGAATCTGCTCGAATAAAGTATCATCAATTGTTACAGTGGCCAATTGAAATCCCCCGCCTTCATTGTTGGTTATATTCAGTTTAACATAATATTGCCTGAGATTTAGAATGGTTGACGGCGGAAAGGAGAGAGAATAGATGGATCAGCAAACAGCCACCTTGAAACAGCAGATAATAGAGTACAGCCAGGAAATTGGAATTGATAAAATTGGATTTACAACAGCTGATCCTTTTCAGGAATTGAAGGCTAGACTCTATCAGCAGCAGATGCTTGGCTATCAGTCAGGGTTTGAGGAAAAGGATATTGAAAAGAGATCAGAGCCATCCTTAATTATGGATGGTGCAGCTTCAATTATTGCCATTGCACTCGCCTACCCCTCAAAAATGTCCGAAAGGCCGGAGTATGGTAAGGGAAAGAGACGCGGAACGTTTTCAAGAGCGTCATGGGGCACCGATTACCATATTATTTTAAAAGAAAAGCTCGGTAAATTAGAAGATTTTATAAAGGCAAAAATACCTGAGGCAAGGATTAAGGGTATGGTTGATACGGGAGAACTCTCCGACAGGGCGGTTGCGGAGCGCGCTGGAATAGGCTGGACGGGCAAACATACAAATTTGATCACAGAAGAATTCGGATCCTATGTTTATCTTGGCGAAATTCTGACGGATGTTGCTTTAGAACCTGATCTTGCCGGAACAGATTTATGCGGGAGCTGCAATTTGTGTGTCGATCATTGTCCAACGGGAGCAATTGTGCAAGGTGGCCAGCTGAATGCAAATAAGTGTATTGCGTTTCTTACACAAACCAAAAAAGAAGTTCCTGAATACTATAGAACAGCTCTGGGGAATCGAATTTACGGCTGTGATACCTGCCAGCAGGTTTGCCCCTATAATAAAGGAATTGATGCCCATTTTCACGAGGAAATGGAGCCTGATCCTGAATTGGTTAAACCGCTTTTGGTTCCATTATTAACCATGAATAATAGGGCATTTAAAGAAACGTTTGGCCACATGGCGGGTTCATGGCGAGGAAGAAAGCCTATTCAGAGAAATGCGGTCATTGCACTTGGCAATTATAAAGAAACAGCAGCTTTTGAAGCTTTGATGGAATTAATAGAAAATGATCCAAGACCCGTTATTCAGGAGGCTGCAATCTGGTCTGTCACAAAAATGTTAGAGTGTCTATCAGAATTTCAACTGCAATCAATAGCCGTGACCCTAGAAAATTTGTTATTATATTCTTATGATTCGTTGAATCTTCAGGACCTTGCAGATCTTAAAAACGCAGCTGAAGAAAGGCTTCGTCTAAAAGAAAATGAAGAAAAAGAAGGGTTATGAATGGTTAAAGCACCTTGTATTTTTGTGCAAGAGATGGAGAGTCCTCTTGGACCATTAACGGTTGCCTCTCTTCGTGACGGATTATGTCATATTGAATTCGGAGACCTAAGTGTCACGAGCTCCGGATTGCAGGCGTGGGCAAAGAAACATATGCTGCATAAAGAATTGAAAGAAAATCATGAGTATACGGCAGATGCTGTTCAGCAGCTGAAGGAGTATTTTGCCGGAAAAAGGGCAGACTTTGATTTGCCTGTGAGTTTAAAAGGCACACCTTTTCAAGTAAAGGTGTGGCAGTCTCTTCGGAAGATCCCTTATGGGGAGACAAGGTCCTACAAGGAAATAGCTCAAATGATAGGCAACCCTAAAGCTGTTCGTGCAGTTGGGTCTGCAAACAATCAGAATCCGGTACCGATTATTATTCCATGCCATAGGGTCATTGGTTCAAGCGGATCGCTTGTTGGCTATGGAGGCGGACTGGACAAAAAAGAAATCCTGCTGTCATTGGAAAAACAAATGAAAATAAGTTGACTGACCTTTTTGGGTCAGTTTTTTTTTATGAAAATCATTGCCCGTTCGTTATTCCGGATTAATAAAGCATAGAATGATTATAAAGAAGGTGATGATAATGGAGTTGATGATAGAGGAACAATGGAAAGCCCATTTGCAATCACTATGCAATACCTGGGTGGACCAGCAGGATACGAAAGAGATAATAAGTGCTGATGAGCGGGACCGTAAGATTCTCAATAGAAAAAAAGAATTATTAAAGGAGCGGCATGCACAGATTGTAAAAACAAAACTATTTGGCAAACCGATCCGATCTGTTGAGAATCAAAAGGGGAGCTACAGTCTGGATTATTTTCTGCATATTCAGATGCTCATAAAACAAAAAGACGATTTTTTTGTGGAAGAACATGCAGAGTATCGACGCACAGGATATGATGGTGAAGGAAATCTATATGATCGTGCTATTCAAGGAATACCGGCAAAATCCTTAAAAAATGAGGAACCTGTATTACGAATCTCTCCAACAAGACAATCCTCTTATCGTCGTTATAATCGGCTGGATGCTGTAAAATATGCGGATCGTTTTTGGCAGAATCCGAATAAACATTTTAAAACATTTGAGGTCGATTGCACCAATTTTATTTCACAGTGCCTGCTTTCAGGTGGGATTCCGATGACCGGCCAAAAAGTGAGAGGAAAAGGCTGGTGGTACTCAGGGGCTTCCTGGAGCTACAGTTGGGCTGTTGCCAATGCGTTTCGATGGTATTTAAGTGAGGATAAAAACATCATGGGAGCTGTCCAAATGGACTCGCCTGATCAACTTATGCCTGGGGATGTGATTTGTTATGATTTTGAAGGAGATGGAAGATGGGACCACAGTACGATTGTCACCGAAAAAGACGCTTATGGAATGCCGCTCGTTAATGCCCGTACCGTCTCCGCAAGGCACCGTTATTGGTCTTATGAAGATTCTTATGCTTACACGGATAAAACAGCTTACCGCTTTTTCCATATTGGAGAACGGGTGCCGCTTTCATAAATGACGGGACATGATATAATAAAAGAACTGATTTTTAAAAAGAGGTGCACAGATAAATGAGTTTACACGTTGTTTTATTCCAGCCAGAAATCCCTTCGAATACAGGTAACATAGCCAGAACCTGTGCCGCTACGGGAACATCGCTTCATCTAATTAAGCCGCTTGGGTTTTCTACAGACGATAAAGCACTGAAACGCGCAGGTCTTGATTACTGGGAGCATGTTGACGTTCATTATTACGATTCTCTTGAAGAACTGTTTGAGAAATATCCGGATGGCGACTATTACTATCTAACCAAGTATGGCGAAAAGCCACATACTGCTTTTAATTATACTGATGTTAATAAGGATCATCTTTTCGTATTTGGAAGAGAAACAAAGGGACTTCCTGATCAGGTTATTGCTGATAATAAAGAATTCTGCCTCAGACTGCCGATGTCACCGGTGATGCGTTCTCTTAATTTATCGAATACTGCTGCGATTATGGTTTATGAGGCTCTTAGACAGCAGGGCTTTCCGGGCTTGTCTTAAGAGGGGAAACTCAAAGAATACGGACAAAAATAGCCGGCGAATCTCTTCGTTGGCTTGTTTTTGTGCTGCTCGCGTATTAACACCATACGCTCCGCTGCTCAAACCAGCGCCGTCTGCCTTTTGGCTCTGGTTGTCCTTTCCTCGAGCCTTTATTTTGGGAAGCTCAGTGCGCAAAGAAATATGCGGACGAATCTCTTCGTTGGAGTTTCGCGCCTTCAGCTTTAATCAGCATGCTTGTTGTCAGAGGATGCCCATTAGAACTCTTTTATGGCTCTGATATTCATTGGCCAACAAATTAACACGTAGCGTTTCATTTTCCACAGCCGAATGACCGATGAAAGCCTCTAAATAGACGCTAGCACGGCGAATCTCTTCGTTGGCTTGTTTTTGCGCTGCTCGCGTATTAACACCATAGCTCCGCTGCTAAACCTGAGCGCCGTCATACCTGTCGATGCGCTCTAGGCTGCTCGCTTTCCGCGGGCACGGCCTCAGCTAACTTTGGCGTGGTTTCTTTGTGCGCCAAAGTGGATCTTCGGACGCGTGCTGGTCCCGCTCGGAGTCTCGCGCCCTCCGCTTCATCAACGGTGTGTAGTTAGATGGTGCTCTTTAAAAGTCATTTTGATTATAGGTATTGCGCTGTCATCAGCTAATGACATAACGTCTCTCACATTTTCCAGCAGCACAGCATCTCTATCTTTAGCAATCAGTGGGCTTTCCAGGCACCAGATCGAGCACTTTCGTGGCGCATGCTAAATAAGGTGGCCGTGCCCACATAATGAAGCACTAAGCTAAGGCTTGGATGCTCGTCTGCGGCAAGTGATCGGATTCCGCATTCTCAAATCGTTGACTTTTAAGAGTGTCCGTGTGAGTCTCTTCGTTGGCTTGTTTTTCCTCTGTATCATGATTAACCTTTTTTTGTTAGATCATTTTCAGGGTCTAAAATACTGATATGAAAACAGGCTGTCGAGAAAATGCTCGACAGCCTGTTAACGTATTATGGACCATTATTACTCTTCTTGCTTAAAGGAATCCGGCTTGTCATTATAGCCTGCTGTGAAAATTGAGACAAGAAATGAAATGATGACGACAAGAATCACAAACATTTTCACGGCCGATTGCCCCCTTCACGATTGTCAATCTACTTATATAGTATAACGAAAGTTTTCATGCTTGGGAATGATATGTTTTAAATCTTCTGAAATTAACATATCTTTATTGGGATAGACAAATCTTCTTTAAGTTTAAGGAAAACAACTTACCCTTGGTGCATAGGCTATTGTATAGTGGTGAAATGAGTTGGGGGGATAACATGGACTTTCTAGACAGGATCAGAGAGCACCGTGAAAAGGATGAGTCGTTGAAATGGGAAGGTACATTCCAGGAATATTTAAGGATGGTCAAGAACCGTCCAATCATTGCACAGTCCGCCCATGCTAGGCTCTATCATATGATTCAGCAAGCAGGGATCACTGAAGAAAATGGGAAAAAACACTATCATTTTTTTGACGGGGAAATTTACGGCCTTGAGGATTCCATTGAGCGGCTGGTTGAAGAATATTTTCATCCTGCAGCAAGAAAGCTAGATGTAAAGAAAAGAATTTTGCTGTTGATGGGACCTGTAAGTGGAGGTAAGTCGACGATTGTCAGTCTGTTAAAGCGGGGGCTTGAAAAGTATTCAAAAACAGAAGAAGGAGCGATTTATGCGATCAAAGACTGTCCGATGTCTGAAGATCCATTGCACCTGATTCCAGAAAACCTTAGAGATGATTTCTATGAAGAGTACGGGATTAGGATTGAAGGAACCCTTTCTCCTCTGAACATGATGAAGCTTGAAAAGGAGTATGATGGACGAATCGAAAACGTTAAAGTGGAAAGAATTTTTCTGTCTGAAGAAAAGCGGACTGGTATCGGCACTTTTAGTCCATCGGATCCAAAGTCCCAGGATATTGCCGACTTAACAGGAAGCATCGATTTTTCCACGATTGCTGTTTATGGTTCTGAATCGGATCCGCGTGCTTACCGGTTTGATGGGGAATTAAACAAAGCTAACCGCGGCTTAATGGAATTCCAGGAAATGCTGAAATGTGATGAAAAATTCTTATGGCACTTATTATCATTAACACAAGAAGGAAATTTCAAAGCCGGAAGATTTGCCTTGATTTCCGCTGATGAACTAATCATCGCACATACTAACGAATCTGAATACCGTTCGTTTATCAGCCAAAAGAAAAATGAAGCGCTGCACTCCCGAATGATTGTTATGCCGATCCCATATAACCTCAAAGTGAGTGCTGAAGAAGAAATTTACAAAAAAATGATTGAAGAGAGTGAAATGAAAGATATTCATATTGCTCCCCATGCCTTGAGAACAGCTGCGATTTTTTCAATATTGACGCGGCTTAAAGAACCAAAAAATAAAAGCATTGATGTGATGAAGAAACTGCGGCTTTACAATGGTGAAAATGTAGAAGAAGTGAATGAAACGGACCTGGAATCATTAAAAAATGAATCGAATGATGAAGGGATGGAAGGCATTGATCCCCGTTATGTCATCAACCGGATTTCATCTGCAATGATTCGCAAGGACGTTGCATCGATTAATGCACTCGATATTCTGAGGTCAATTAAGGATGGTCTTGACCACCATCCGTCAATTTCAAAGGAACATAAGGAGAAGTATCTTCAATACATCGTGACGGCAAGAAAAGAATATGATGATATTGCAAAAAGCGAGGTACAAAAGGCCTTTGTTTATTCTTTTGAAGAGTCGGCCAAGACATTGATGGACAATTATCTTGATAATGTTGAAGCTTACTGCCACCAGAATAAGCTTCATGATCCGCTGACAGGAGAAGAGATGCCGCCTGATGAAAAACTGATGCGCTCAATTGAAGAGCAAATCGGAATCTCGGAAAATGCGAAAAAGGCGTTCCGTGAAGAAATATTGATTCGTATCTCTGCTTACGCACGGAAAGGAAAAAGGTTTGATTACCAGTCTCACGAAAGGCTGAGAGAAGCCATTCAGAAAAAACTGTTTGCAGACCTGAAGGATGTTGTGAAAATTACCACCTCTTCAAAGACGCCGGATGAGACTCAGTTAAAACGTGTCAACGAAGTCATCAGGCGCCTGGTTGATGAGCATGGCTATAATCATGTTTCAGCAAATGAGCTGCTAAGGTATGTGGGTAGTCTATTGAACAGGTAGTAATGAACGATTTGCCTGACTGGATTAGGTCTTAGGCATAAACCATAGAAGCATAGGATAGAGAATAGAAAATCGGGGCTGGCTGGATCCATAGGGATCCGGCCTTTTTTTGTCTAGTTAATAGACTGTATCGTAAACGTTGTTGGGCATTAAATTATTTTAGTGGTAAGTCGCTCGCTTTCTGGTGACCACAGAAAAAACTCCGACTTAAACAGCATCTTGGATTCCACACCGCATGAAGGAAATGCCTATGCGAAGCGATGAGCTGTAATTATTCGTTTCATCTCTCTAGAGTGATTCAATGAATCGGGCAGGATAGATGAGGCACCACTCTTCAAGACATCATTGCCAACCGGAGTTGACAAAGGTGCCTGGGAGCTTCCAAGCTGGATTCCTCTTCGCAACTCGTAGACGTTCGAGAAGTGATGCTCGGGCAATCGGGATTAGTGGAGGGCAACTGGAAATCTCATGTCCAGTGTAAGAGGAAAATGTATTAAAACGGCTCAAATTCACAATTTGACTGATTAGCCAGGAAACAAACAATTTAATTGAAGCGGAAGGTGAGCGACTCCTTAAAAATGCGCATGCACATAGATGGAGCCAGAAATACCCGAGACTCCTCGAAAATACGCATGCCCAGAGTTGAAAGCAAGAAATACCCGAGACTCCTCGAAAATGCTTTGCATTTTCATCGTGCGGTGCGGATTCAAGGATGCTGTTTCAAGTCCTGCGGAATTAGCGATCTAAGCGAGACCCCGCAGCGCAAACGTTGCCTTAAGGCGCGAGGAGGCTCGCGAATCGCCCGCGGAAAGCGAGGGTATTTCCGCTTTCAAAGTATTGGATCGGCATTTTCATCGTGCGATGTGAATTCAAGGTATGTTGTTTCAAGTCCTGCGGAATCAGCACGCGTCCGAAGATCCACTTTGGCAAACATGAAACCACGCCAAAGTTAGCTGAGGCATTGCCCGCGGAAAGCGAGGGTATTTTCGCTTTCAATAGTATTGGATCCGCATTTTCTTTGTGCGATGTGGATTCAAGGATGTTGTTTCAAGTCCTGCGGAATCAGCAGACAAGGTGAGACCCCACAGCGAAAAACATGATCTTATGTATCAGGAGGCTCACTGTCCACCCGCGGAAAGCGCAGCCTGGAACGAAAATCAACAACCGAGCTGAGTGGGTTCCTTTTTTCAAAATCGTGGGCTTTTTAAGTGGCCACGCTTTCTTTGGTTTACGATTTAAAAACATTGTTAAGACTTATGATCTAAGACTTTTTAATTCGAAACAATCCTTTAGAAAACCTCCATTTTATTGAAATGTGGAATTACTGCGGAAATGTTGTGCAATAGAGTATTATCATGTAAAGTGAAATTATTATTGTTTCTGATGGAGGTTCTTAGATGAAGAAGCAGAAGAACGAGGCGTTCGAGTGGATCAAAGCATTAGTGATCGCCGTTGTGATCGCCGTTCTTGTACGAAGCTTTATATTTACAAATTATATCGTGGAAGGGCAATCAATGATGCCGACGCTGCAGGATGGCAACCGGCTGATTGTCAACAAAATAGATTATGATATAACAAAACCGCATCGTTTTGATATCGTGATTTTTCATGCCACGAAAACGGAAGATTATGTGAAAAGAGTTATCGGACTTCCTGGAGACAAGATTGAATATAAGAATGATACCTTATACGTCAATGGAAAAGCTAAGAAAGAACCGTATCTCAAGCCATACAAAAAACAGCTTGTAAGCGGTCAGCTGACAGGAGATTACACGTTAAAAGGTCTGACGGGTCAAATGACAGTCCCTAAAGGTAAGATATGGGTGATGGGGGATAATCGTCAAAATTCTGTGGACAGCAGGGTATTCGGATTTGTCGATATTAATCAGATAGTCGGAAAAGTTGACCTTCGTTATTGGCCAATGGCAAAATTTCAATTACTAAATTAAAATCGTTTGGCTCCTGAGCTTTAAAATCAGGTGCCAAACGATTTTTTGCGAGTAAACGTCATCATCAAGTTTTCTATTTGAATCAATTTCTGGTTTGACCTGCATAAGATAAAACAAGACCCCTCTTTTCAAGCGGAAATAGAAAGTGAGGAGGGTAGAGGGTGAATAAATTTACGGTTTCAGAGGAACAATGGGATCTGCATCGTAAAGGCTACTCAGACCAGGAGCGTCACAAAAGAAAGGTTAAGGAAGCTATTGAAAGTGCACTGCCGGATTTAATTAGTGAAGAATCTATTATTATGTCCAATGGTCAACAAGTGACAAGGCTGCCGATCCGTTCTCTTGATGAATATAAGATTCGTTATCAATGGCAAAAAAGCTCCCACGCAGGACAGGGAAATGGTGATTCAAAAGTGGGAGATGTCATTGCAAGGGCTCCTCAAAAGCCTGCTGAGCAAAAAAAGGGTGAAGGTACTGGTGGAGGAGACCAGCCAGGCGTGGATTACGAAGAAGCTGATGTCACACTGGTCGATATTGAGGAAGCTCTATACAATGAGCTTGCACTTCCAGTACTAGACCACCCTAAGAATGATGACATTGTGTCATCGTCCATTGATTTTCGTGATATAAGAAAGAAAGGACTCCTCGGCAACATTGACAAGCGGAGAACGATTATAAGTGCCATAAAACGTCATGCTCAGTCAGGCGAGGCAGCAGTGCATCCCATCATTGAAGATGACCTTCGCTTTAAAACTTGGGATGAGATTGAACAGCCTGATCAAAAAGCCGTTGTTATGGCATTGATGGACACTAGCGGAAGCATGGGACAGTTTGAGAAAATGGTTGCCAGAAGCTTTTTCTTTTGGATGACGAGGTTTTTACACACGAAGTACGACAATGTCAGTATCGAATTTATTGCCCACCATACTGCTGCCAAAAGGGTATCGGAAGAGGCTTTTTTTTCTAAAGGAGAGAGTGGCGGAACCATCTGCTCATCAGCATACCAGCTGGCACTTGATGTTATGGAACAGGAATATCCCTCTGACACATACACGGTCTATCCTTTTCACTTCTCTGACGGCGACAATCTGACCTCTGACAATAAAAAGTGCGCAGAAATACTCGAAGCCATTCTCGAGCGTACCGGTTTTTTTGGTTACGGAGAAATTAATCCGTACAACAGGCAAAGTACACTTATGAATGTTTTTAAAGGCCTTCCTTCTAAAGCATTTCATTCATTTATTTTAAAACAAAAAAGAGACGTTTATTATGCCTTAAAACACTTTTTTCCTAATACTGAAGTTGAATCTTAACTTCAAGCCGCCATCAGTGCGGCTCTTTTTTATGAACCGAAACTTCACTAAAGCAAGAATTCATAAAAATTTCAAGACGGGTGATGATAAAGGTATAGAAGCAAGCAATGAAAGAAGGAGAGAAAATGAAACGTGCGGTTCTGCTGTTCTTAATTGTCATACTGGCTCAAATCAGTCCACAAATAAGTGCCGCTAAAAGCAGTTATATGAAAGTTCATTTTATTGATGTTGGACAGGCAGACAGTATTCTAATCGCAACGCCCAGAGGGCAAGCATATTCTGGTCGATGCCGGTGCGAAGCCTGCAGCAGCCACTTTGGAGAAATATCTTAAAGAACATGGGGTTGAAACGCTTGACGCGATCATTGCTACACACCCTCATCATGATCATATTGGGGCGCTGCCTGAGCTTGTAAAGCATTTTAAAGTTAAAGCTTTTTACATGCCCAATGTTTCACATAGCACAGAAACGTATGCCTCATTAAGAAAAGCCTTAAAAAAGCAGGCAATAATGATTTTTATGGCTAAATCAGGAGACAAAATTGCGGTAGAACCGAATGTGGTATTAAAATTTATTGGTCCCATCCATGGTCATTATGATTCCTTAAATGATGAAAGCTATGTAATAAAATGTCTTTATAAACAAAATAGTTTTTTGCTGATGGCTGATGCGGGAGAGCAAAGTGAAACGCAATTGCTCAGCCACCATGTGGATGTGCAGGCTGATGTAATAAAAATAGGACATCATGGCGCTGACACAGGCTCAACCTTACCTTTCCTTAAAGAAGTTAATCCGGACGCCGCCATCATTTCGGTTGCTAAAAGGGACCGATATGGTTTTCCCTCTAAAGCGGTGATCAGCAGGTTGAAATATCTTAAGATCCCTGTCTATCGAACAGACAGACTTGGAACGATTGTTGCTGTGAGTGATGGTACGCACATCGCTTTCACTTATGAACATGCTCCGCACCGGACTGCTTTTAAAGCAGGGTCATAACCATAATTTGTACTGATGAACGTTAAAGGAAATGGCCACACTAAAAAGGAAAGGGGGATTTAATTTGACAAAAAAATTAGCTGATATCATGTCAAAAAACGTTGTTTCTGTGACACCGGAACAGTCATTGAAGGAAGCTGCTGAGCTGATGAGCCAGCATAATGTTGGGGCATTGCCCGTTGTAGAAAACGGCCAATTAAGAGGAATGATTACTGACCGGGATATTACGTTAAGATCGACTGCAAAAACTGGTAATGAAACAGCAAAAGTATCGGAATGCATGTCGAGCGGTAATTTAATTACGGCTAATACGAGCATGGACGTAGCAGAAGCAAGCCGTCTGATGTCGGACAATCAGCTGCGCCGGCTGCCCGTGGTCGATCAGAATCAGATGGTCGGCATGGTTTCTCTTGGAGATGTTGCAACAGAATTCACCAGTCAGCAAGAAGCAGGGGCTGCTTTATCAAGTATTTCGACCCCTTCAGAACCAAAATAATCAAAAAGAAAGATCCCTTAATCAGATTTTTTTGCCAGACTGTCGAGCAAGCCTCGACAGTCTGATTTTTTTGCTTACTGTTTTCTCTGTGTTGTTCTCAACAAGCAGATCAAAGCTCCTTAATGGTCTGCAATATTCGTAAAGAATGAATGTACAGCAGGCATTTGTTATGATGAAATGGGCAAATTAAATAATAAGCATACATTTTGGAGGTATATATGACACAGCTAAAAGCCATTGTATTTGACTTTGACGGCCTAATTCTAGACACGGAAAGTCAAATGTATAATGCTACTCAAACCATTTATAATCGTTATAAAGTCCATCTTCCATTGAGTATCTGGAGCCAGTCGATCGGCTCACATGGCGGATATTTTGATGCGGTTGATTATCTGCAGGAAAAAAGCGGTAAAAAAATAGACCGTCATTCTTTTTACTCTGAACGCAAGGAATTAATGGCTGAGCTGATAGAGAAATTACAGCCGCTTCCAGGTGCGGAAAGGCTGATTCGAAACGGGAAAGAAAATGGCCTGAAATTAGGTCTTTCAACAAGCTCGGAAGCGGGATGGGCTACGGGACATTTAGAAAGGTTAGGTCTATTGGATTATTTCGATTTTGTCCAAACAGCAGATGATGTTGAGGAAGCAAAACCTCACCCGGCCTTGTACCTGCAAACGGTAAGAGGACTAGGTGTAGAGCCGCATGAAGCAGTGGCTTTTGAGGATTCGGCGAATGGAGCAAAGTCAGCTGTTGCTGCAGGAATACATTGTTTCGTTGTTCCGAATGATATGACCCGTCAGCTTACGTTTCCGGAAGAAGCAGAAAAACTATCCTCTTTAGAGAACATTTCAATTGCTGATTTGTTTAATAGATTCTCTCAAGACCCGCTGACTCTCTAATCAGCGGGTTTGAATTGAGGGATTCGGTGGAATTATTTCATGAAGGAACTTATTAAAGGAGAAAATAAATGCCAAAAATTGATATTTCCCAATTTGAGAACAAAGTAGAAATTCGGCACATTGTTGAATCCGATATCGATCGGCTGCTTGAATTGCAAAGAATATGCTTTCCAGGAATGGAGCCTTGGAAACATGAGCAGATCGTCAGCCATTTAAAAATATTTCCTGAAGGCCAGTTTTGTGTCTCTTACGACGGGGAGATAATAGGATCCTGCTCTAGCTTGATAGTGAATTTTGATGAATATGATAATCAGCATACGTGGGATGAAATTACAGATGAAGGCTATATCACAAACCATAATCCTGATGGGGAAAACCTTTACGGGATTGAAGTGATGGTCCATCCAGAGTTCAGAAGGATGAAAATCGGGCGGCGGTTATATGAGGCACGGAAGGATCTTGCTCGTGAATTGAATCTGAAAAGCATCCTAATTGGCGGTCGCATTCCAAATTATCAAAAACACGCAAAAGAAATGAGCCCGCGGCAATATGTTGACCAGGTAATAGAACATAACATTTATGATCCGGTGTTAACATTTCAGCTCTTAAACGGTTTTACGGTTAAGAGACTGAATACCGACTACTTACCTGATGACAAAGCAAGTCAGTCATATGCGACGTTAATGGAATGGAACAATATAGAGTACCGAAAGCGGACACGCCGCCAATTCAAAACATCCTTTCCTGTCAGAATGACGGTTATTCAATACGCTATGAAAAAAATCAACAGCTTCGAAGATTTTGCCTCTCAGGCAGAATATTATGCTGATGTGGCAGCCGATTTCGGTTCTGACTTTGCTGTTTATCCTGAATTGTTTACAACCCAGCTGATGTCCTTTCTGGATGAAAAAAGTCCAAGTGAAGCAGTCAGGCGGCTTGCTGAGTTTACTCCGCAATATCTGGAGCTGTTTAATGATCTTGCCGTCCGGTATAATATTAACATTATTGGCGGGTCACATTTTGTTGAAGAAAACGGCCATATTTATAATATCGCTTACTTGTTCCGCAGAGATGGAACAATTGATAAACAATATAAACTTCACATTACCCCCAATGAAGCAAAGTGGTGGGGCATCAGTGCCGGGAATGATGTGAGGGTATTTGACACTGATTGCGGTAAAATCGCCATTTTAATTTGTTATGACATCCAATTCCCTGAGTTGGCCCGCCGAGCGACAGATATGGGAGCAAATATCATCTTCACGCCTTTCTGCACGGATGAAAGACAAGGTTATCTTCGTGTCAGGTATTGTGCACAGGCAAGAGCGATTGAAAATGAAGTCTATACTGTTATTTCAGGTACCGTCGGCAACCTTCCTCAAGTGGAGAATATGGATATTCAGTACGCCCAGTCCGGCATTTTTACACCTTCAGACTTCGCTTTTCCGAGAGACGGTGTAGTGGGCGAGTGCTCACCAAATATTGAAACCGTGGTTGTTGGTGATGTGGATCTTGAACTGCTGCGTAGACAGCGGAGAGCAGGAACCGTCACACAGCTTAAAGACCGCCGTAAAGATCTTTATGATATTAATTGGAAACGCTCATAATAACAGTGATCAAACCTGTTGCGTGAAGCGTGGCCACTGAAAAACTTGCGTTATTCGAACCTAATCAAAGAAAAAGAGGTTCAGGATCCCATGTTATGGCTATCCTGAACCTTTCATTTTTTCCATTTAGCACTGTGGGATTTCGCCTGGAACGCTGATGAGGCCACTCAAAAAGTCCCTAATCAACAACCACGACTAGATCAGGGGACTTTTCAATGGCCACCAATCAAAACCTCCAATGTGAACTGGTGAAATTAATTACGGAAATAAGGAGAAATAAGGGAAGTGGCGGGCAAACCATAGGAAGTGGCGGGAAACCATAGGAAGTGGACAAAAGCATTCGAATGGGAACGATCCCACCCCATCTTGAAGCACGTTCAAGACCGATTCGGAAGCTGATTTTTCGTTGGTCTTGTGAAAATCAGCTTAATCTCATGAAAAATCTTAAAAAACTGATGATTTTTCATACCTTATTTGAATTTTTATAATGCAGTTGAAACGGTGCGTCAAGGCGCACTGCTCATTTTGTTCGGCTGTCTGTAATCCAACTGATGGCCGCTGAATATCTATAGCCATATTTGACTTCTAAATGGCATCACATGACGTTGATTGAAGCGGAGGGCGCGAGACTCCTCGAAAATGCCCGTGCTTATTGAAAGCAAGAAATACCCTAGACTCCTCGAAAATGCGCACCCTCATAGATGAAAGCTAGAAATACCCGTATGGCACCGCATTTTCTTCGTGCGAAGTGGCTTCGGAGATGCTGTTTCAAGTCCTACGGCAATAGCACGCGTGCGAAGTTCCACTTGGGAGCACAAAGATCCACGCTAAAGTTAGCTGAGGCCGTGCGTGCGGAAAGCGAGTGCCTGGAACGGAAATCAACAACCATTTTTTATGGAGCAAATTCTAAAGGCATTAAATTAATTAATTTTTAGCAGAAGCCCTTTAGAAAACCGCCTAAGAAAACCCAGTTATTCTCTATCTAGGAGGAATTGGCGCCTTTCGGACGCCGTTTTTCTGTTATAATATGAGAAATAACAGTCTTAAGGTGAATAAAAGGAGTTGTTGGGTAATGTGGCAGGATACATATGATAAATGGAAGTCACACGCAGGAATTGATAAGCATGTAAAAGAAGAGCTTATTGAAATGAATTCAAATGAAAAGCTTATCGAAGATGCTTTCTATAAAAATCTTGAGTTTGGAACAGGCGGTATGCGTGGAGAGCTTGGGCCAGGCACAAATCGGATGAATATTTATACAATCAGAAAAGCATCCGCAGGGCTAGCCCGCTATATTTCTGAAAAAGGTGAGGTTGCAAAAGGCCGCGGTGTGGCTATTGCCTATGATTCGAGACATTTTTCTCAGGCATTCGCGATGGAAGCTGCAAAAACGCTTGCTAGCCAGGGGATTCAAACCTATGTGTTTGAAACACTTCGTCCCACCCCGCTGCTTTCTTTTGCAGTAAGGTACCTGCATGCGTTCTCAGGGATCGTGATCACTGCCAGCCACAACCCGCCGCAATACAATGGCTATAAAGTATACAATGAATTTGGAGGTCAGCTGCCACCTGCTGAAGCGGATCAATTGATTCAGTTTGTAGAAGCAATGACTGATGAGCTCTCCATCCAGGTTAAAGATGAAGCAGTTCTAAATGAGCAAGGATTGATCAGTATGATTGGAGAAACTGTGGACCGTGCTTATCAAGAGAATCTTTCAGGCTTATCTGTTCGCCCGGATATTAATGATGAAATGGGTGATAAGCTTAATATCGTCTATACCCCCCTTCACGGGACTGGTCTCATGCCAGTCATGGAAGGCTTCAAGCGGTGGGGCTTTAAGAATGTATCGATTGTAAGTGAGCAGGCAAAACCGGATCCTGAATTTTCAACTGTTAAATCTCCTAATCCAGAAGAACATGAAGCGTTTTCAATTGCCATGCAGTATGGAGAAAGAGAAAATGCCGATCTTTTGCTTGCGACGGATCCCGATGCCGACAGGATGGGTGTAGCTGTCAAAAATCATAAAGGTGAATATCAGGTCCTGACCGGTAATCAGACCGGGGCGCTGCTGCTCGAATATCTACTTAGCCAGAAGAAGCGAAATGGGGATCTTCCTCAAAACGGGATGATATTAAAAACCATTGTGACTTCAGAAATTGGGCGTGAGATTGCTAAAGCCTATGGAATGCAAACCTTAGATACTCTAACTGGATTCAAATTTATCGGTGAAAAAATTCAGGAATACGAAGAAACCGGATCGAATACTTTTATGTTCGGATATGAGGAAAGCTATGGCTACCTGGCAGGGGACTTTGTAAGAGATAAAGACGCTGTTCAAGCATGTCTTTTGATCAGTGAAGCAGCTGCCTTTTATAAGAAGCAGGGGCTATCTCTATATGAAGGGTTAATGGAGGTTTTTAATACTTACGGTTATTATATGGAAGGGCTTGAATCTCTTACACTTAAAGGAAAAGCTGGAACAGAGCAGATCAACGACATCCTTTCAGCTTTCAGAAATACCCCTCCAAAAGAAGTGGCCGGAATAAAAGTGTCTACGATTGAGGATTATAAACTTTCAGAACGTGTGGATATGCCGGATTGCCGCAAGTCTGAAATTACTTTACCAAAATCAAATGTGCTGAAATATTTCCTCGAGGACGGTTCATGGTTTTGTCTTCGTCCTTCAGGAACTGAACCGAAAATTAAGTTTTATTTCAGTGTTAAAGGCGATAGCAAGTCGCAAAGTGAAGCAAAGCTTAAAAAATTACAGGACTCAGTCATGGTTAAAGTTAAGGAGCTGATTCCAGTGTGATAACAGTGCCTGTAGAGGCAAGGCCAGTGAAAAACTCCTTTGGTGCCTTTCGGGGCTTAACAAGGTGCTGCCGCTTTTCTTGAGATCTTATAAAAAAGGAATGAATGCAATATAATGACACAGTTAAAAGATGAAATAACAAAAAGGCGAACGTTTGCGATCATTTCGCATCCAGATGCCGGTAAAACAACATTGACTGAGAAACTGCTTCTGTTAGGCGGCGCGATCCGCACAGCAGGCTCTGTAAAGTCAAGGAAGTCGGAAAAATTTGCGACTTCTGACTGGATGGAGCTAGAAAAACAAAGAGGTATTTCCGTTACCTCCAGTGTCATGCAGTTCTCATACGACGATTTTAAAATTAACATCCTTGATACACCTGGTCACCAGGACTTCAGTGAAGACACGTACCGCACATTGATGGCCGTGGACAGCGTGGTCATGATTATTGATGTGGCTAAAGGGGTAGAGCCTCAAACGATTAAGCTTTTCAAAGTTTGCCGTGAAAGAGGAATTCCGATTTTCACATTCATTAACAAGCTAGACAGACAAGGAAAGGAACCTTTGGAGCTTTTTGAAGAGCTTGAAGAGGTCCTTGGCATTGATGCTTATCCAATTAATTATCCGATTGGAATGGGGACCAGCTTTAAAGGCGTCTACGACAGAATTGATCACAAGATTGAATGGTATAACGAGAAGAAAGAACGTCAATCACTCAAGCTTAACGATTCCGAAGAGCTTACGGAAGCACTGAAGGACGTTGCAGACGAGCAAACTATTCATCAGCTGGAAGAGGACCTGATGCTGATCGAAGAAGCGGGGAATCCCTTTGATTTTGAGGCAGTTAAATCAGGTAAACAAACGCCGGTGTTTTTTGGAAGTGCCGTTTCGAGTTTTGGTGTGCCGACTTTTCTGGAACATTATTTAAAAATGGCGCCGGAGCCTCAGCCGAGAGAATCTAGTGCCGGAATTATTGAACCGGAAAAACCAAGTTTCTCAGGGTTTGTGTTTAAGATTCAGGCCAACATGAATCCTGCTCATCGTGATCGGATTGCTTTTTTACGGATTTGTTCAGGGAAATTTGAGCGGGGAATGTCCGTGTCGCTTGACCGGACGCAAAAGCAGATTAAGCTTGCTCAGCCGCAACAGTTTTTTGCAGACAGCCGTGAAATCATAGATGATGCTTATCCCGGGGATATCGTTGGTTTGTATGATCCAGGGTTCTACCAAATTGGGGACACGGTATGTGAGGAGAAGGAGACCTTTAATTTTGGAGAATTGCCGCAGTTTCCTCCCGAGCATTTTGCCAAAGTGCGTGCTAAAAATGCCATGAAGCAGAAACACTTTATCAAAGGTGTCACTCAGCTTGCACAAGAAGGTGCCATTCAAATTTACAAAACGCCTTACGAAGAGACCATTCTTGGCGTTGTAGGACAGCTGCAATTCGATGTGTTTGTTTACAGAATGAAAGCTGAGTATGGTGTTGATCTTGATATGCAGCCAATGGCTCATCAGCTGGCAAAATGGATCAAGGGAAAAGAAGCAGCCGAAGAAGCACGGAAATCATCCAACAATCTGGTGGTGGTTGATCGGTTTGATCAGCCAGTAATTATTTTTGAAAATGATTTCGGGTTAAGATGGTTTCAGCAGAAACACCCTGATATCGAGCTTGCGGATTCCAGCGCTGGACTATAGGAATATAAAAAGACATTTTTCCATTTGGAAAAATGTCTTTTTTTGAATTGTTTTAAACCAACAGCTTGCTATATTTTGCGGCAGGACAGCCCGTTCTCTATATAAATGAGTTAAGCTTGCTGCTCTCTGATTTGGGTGAAAAAGCATTATCGCCAAGTTCCTGAATCGCCTGTTTAAGTGTCGCCCGTGTCGTTATGTTTGGAAACTCAATTCCTAAGGTTACCATCGTTTGGGCAATTTCTGGGCGGATCCCTGTGAGCGTTGCCTGAACACCAAGCAAAGCGAGCGAAGAGGTGATTTTCAGGATTTCATGGGCGACCATTGTATCAACCATTACCACACCTGAAAGGTCGATGAAGATCTTGTTTAATTTGTATTCAACGGATTTTTTCATGCTTTCTTCCAAAAGAATTTGTGCTCGATGGGTATCAATGTCCCCAATTAAAGGAAGGACAGCGACATGGTCAGTAATCGGCACAATTGGAGCAGATAACTCTAGAAATGCATTCTGTGCGTTTAATAAGGTTTCTTGATGATGATCCACATAACTCAAACTGAATATGTAAACAGAGTGGTCGAGGATAGGATCGAGGTGCTCAGCTGTGGTGAAAATAACCTCATTCGAAAGCTTATGTTCATTCACGATTTTCTTAATTTCATGCCAGATAAACCTGCGGAAAAACTTAGTATTTTCCAGAGTATCTTCAAGGGGGGCTCCATAATTAATAGCCATTTCCCCGATTTTTTTTGCCCAATTTCCCATTTGTTCTTCGGATTCATTGCGGGTCTTAATGAGGGAATCAGCCAGAATTTCAATAAATTCAAGCCGAAGATTATGGACCTGCTCCTCCAGCTCCTCTGTCATTTTGACCGAGTCACTACCTCCTACTTGCTGAGCCATATCACGCGCCATCACTTCTTTTGCTTCGATTAATTTTTCATGAAGAAATGTTAATTCGATCATTTATTGTCCCCCTGTCAGGCAAGTGTTTTATAAGTTTGGTTTTGTAAAATATCAGTTTAAACTCTCAATCATTAAAATAACTGAAAGTAATGGAACATGGTGCATATAAATCATCTATAGAGGAGTCTTGTGAAAAGTTTTGTATTCCATAATTATCATAGCAGAAAAAAAATAAATTGCGATCATTTTGTTATAAGTAAGAATACATTTCCAATAAAGGATGCAAAACGGCACATTAAAGCAGCTTGCTCGTGAGGATATTCAGTAAAAAGGTGTGTGATGAATATGAAAGAGACAGATCTTCATTCGTTAGAAACGTCAATCTCCGAAATTACAGAAATTGCTCAAGGGTTTGGCCTGGATTTTTATCCGATGCGATATGAGCTTTGCCCTGCTGAAGTCATTTATACATTTGGGGCTTATGGAATGCCGACACGATTCTCACATTGGAGCTTTGGTAAGCAATTTTATAAAATGAAGCTGCAATATGACCTTGGGTTAAGCAAGATCTATGAACTGGTTATAAATTCGGATCCGTGCTATGCCTTCTTATTAAATAGCAACTCGCTGGTTCAAAATAAAATGATTGTAGCCCATGTGCTTGCACACTGTGATTTTTTCAAAAATAATGCAAGGTTTCGCCATACAAGGCGTGATATGGTGGAAAGCATGAGCCAAACGGCAGAGCGAATCAATGATTATGAAGAGGCACATGGTAGGGAAAAGGTAGAACAGTTTATTAGTGCTGTTCTGTCGATTCAAGAGCACATTGATCCGTATTTACTTGAACAAGCTCATAAGAGAAATGATCATGATAAAACAGAGAAAAAAAAGAAATCGCCTTCCAGGGAAAATTATGAGGATCTGATCGGATCGAATGAATCTGTGGAAGCTGAATCAAATTCAGACAAAGATAAAAATAATTCCCCGTTAGAGGAAAAAGATATTATGCTCTATATTCAGGAGCATAGTACGGTGTTGGAAAACTGGCAAAGGGATATAATGACCATGCTGAGGGAAGAAATGCTTTATTTCTGGCCACAGCTTGAAACAAAAATCATGAACGAAGGCTGGGCGACATACTGGCATGCCAAAATCATGAGAGAATTAGACCTCACCACAGATGAAGCCATTGAATTCGCGAAGCTTCATGCCAATGTCACGCAGCCATCACAAAAACAGTTAAACCCTTATTATCTAGGTCTTAAGTTGTTTGAGAACATTGAGAGGGAAGAACGAGAAAATTCGAAAGGAATAAATCCTGATAAAGACGCGCTCCAGAAGCTTTTTGAAATTCGAGCGCTTGATTCAGATCAATCCTTTATTCGGAACTATATGACTCAGAGTTTCGTGGAAAAAGAGGACCTGTTCCTATTTCATAAAAAGGAAAACGAATACGTCATCCAAACAAAGGACTGGGAAGCGGTACGAGATCAGCTTGTTGCTTCCCGTGTAAATGGCGGTTTTCCTTATCTGGTTGTATCTGAAGGTGATTATCTAAAAAATGGTGAACTGTATCTGAAGCACAAATTTGAGGAAACTGAACTTGATCTCAGTTCTTTGGAAAAGGTTATGCTGCATTTACATGAATTATGGGGCAGAACCGTTCACCTCGAAACAATTGTGGAAACGTATCCCGTCCTTTTCTCCTGTGACGGGCAGAAAGTGCATAGAAAAAGACTTCATTAAAAAATAAAATAAAATAAGATAATAATCAAAAATCCATGGGGCTATTCTTCAAAAAAGGAGAATAGCCTTTTCTTATTGAATAAAAGGATAAGTAAAATATAGGGGAATGAGTAGATTCTTTATAAGTTTGTTAATTCATCTTTTCCTTATTATAAATTGATTACCAAAATGTGCATCGATTCAAATTTATTTGTGAAAATTAGGTGATTTCAGTCAAAGGAGATAAAATGATCGTTTTAAAAAGCAATAATAAGAAAAAGGAGGTTTGAGGAGTGAAAAAAATTTTTTATATTATTTTTTTAATGGGTTTTTTACCTTTGGGAAGATTGGGAACAACAATTGGTCTTCACCTACATCAAGATAACAGCAGTTCTTCATTACTGATATTAGGATTTGTTTATCCGTTGTTTTTAGGATTATATCTTGGTATTCCAAGAATCACTTTAATAATGTTATCTCAAGGTAAATTGAAAGTTTCTTTTGATAAAAGTATTGTTATTTTTTGTTCCATATATATTATTGAGGTATTTATTGCTTTATCTATCACTTTTCTAGCATATATTCCTCCATTTTGGGTTTTATTATTAGGAGTCATTTTCCCATCTTTAATTGTAATTACTGGGCTTTTAACTGGATTATTTCTTACAAAATTATTTTCAAATAGATGTGAGGAAATATAAAAATCTGAACTTGCTTTTGTAAAAGTAAAACTTCACATCTTTGGTCTTGAAAGGAGAAGAAAATTAGAATTGCTTGTGGTTTTTGATAACTGAAATTGACGACTGCACCCTTATCATTCATGAAACGCTGAATCATCAGGGTTGATGCGACTCGAACTTTTTACATAGCACATCAAAAACTAATATATATATAGGGGTATACAATGAACAGGAATTAGTGGGTTTTCAAAGATATGAAGTGTAAATATTGATTATCTAATAAGAATGAATTTTTACAGGTAATTCAATGAAATTCTAGAAAAAGGCCCACCTTTTCTTAAAGGTAAAGAAGGAATAATTAAAGCAAAAGGAGTTAGACCTGGATAATGGGTTTGGCTTCTTTTTTTATGTCTCAAATACTTTAAAAAGCTTTGCACTAAGCCTAAGGTCTTATGAGTAAATATACCTCTGGGACATTATGAAGACATGCCTTTCCAGATAAGATAAACACAAGAGATCGGAAAGGAGGCAATATGGAATGAAAAAAATTCTGTTGTTTATACTTGGCTTGGTTGCTTTATGCGCAGTAATTGCCAACTTAGGACCGATTGTTATTTTCGCAGTCAGTCTGGTGCTGTTATACGGGGTCTTTAGGCAATTTATGAAAACCAATTCAGCTGCAGGAAAAGCAGGCTGGGGAATTCTTGGGATTATTATTGTAGGAATCGTTATATCCCATGTCTATGCTCTAATTGGATTAGCAGCCGCATGGTTCCTATATGTCATTTTTCGAAAATGGAAGACAGAAGATCCGAAGATGTCTAAGAGTCATGAGAAGGATCCGTTTATTAATTTTGAAAAACAATGGGCGGAAATGAATAAATAGTGAAAGGGTGGCTATGAAATGGCTGGTTTATTTACAAGACTAAAGGAGTCCATAACATCAGATTTGCATGACTTGCTTGATCAGAAAGAAGAAAAAAATCCGATGGCGGCTTTAAATCAATACCTTAGACAAAGCGAGCAAGAAGTGGAAAAGGTGCGGAAGCTTGTCGCTAGGCAACACTGTTTAAAAGAAGAATTCACAAGAGAATATGTCCATGCATTAGAAATGGCTGAGAAACGACAGCATCAAGCGGCTGTGGCTCTACAAGCGGAAGAAAAAAGCATGCATAGCTTTGCATCGAAAGAGTTTGAGCAATACAAGGACAGGGCTTATAGTATGCAAAAATCTCAAGAGCAAGCCTCTGAACAGCTTGAAGTGCTGGAGCAGAAATATGAAGAAATGAAGCGTAAATTAAAAGATATGCAATTAAAAAGGATGGAAATGATGGGGAAAGAAAACGTGGCGAGAGCGCATTATACCGTGAACCGGGTGCTGGATCATACAGCGAATCCTGAAAGTACGCGTTTTTCAGAAATGGAGCGTTACATTGAAGGGCTTGAACAAAAGGTTTCAAGCGCCTATTACCGCCAAACCTTTGACAGTAAAATGGACCAGCTTGAAAAACAAATGAAGGAAAAGGAAAAATCTGCACAGAATAATTAAAAAATGATATGCTAAAAGAAGCGAATTGTAGCACGGACAAAAAGGCGCAGAGAGCTGCGTCTTTTACACTGTATAATAAGTGAAGGAAGAGAGGGGCCCCTTATGATTAATCGCATCACGACACCAGCACTTAATATGATTTTACTCATAGGACTTTCTCTGATTGTTATCGATGTGATTTTTTTCAATGGGGGTCTCATTTTTTCACTTTTGTTCTCATTTTTTATGATTTTTATCGGTAAACGAAAATATGACCGGCTATATGGGAAATTTCTTTTTTGGCTCGGTATCATCAGTTTGATCATTTCTTTTTTAAGTCTGTTTGTAGTTAAACTCTTTCTCGTAGGTGTATTTATCTATATCGCCTACAAGTATTATGAAGCTAAAAAGGATCCCGATCGGATTAAACCGCGAATCAACTTGGAAAAAAAACCAGCACATGAACTCCCTCTTGTGAAAGTAGAGCCACTTTTTAAACAGAGCATTTTCGGCGATCAGCATACAGAAGAACGGTCTTATGAATGGCATGATATAAATATTCACGGCGGTTTTGGAGATCGGACTATTGATCTCAGCAACACGGTTCTGCCTGAAAGTGAAGCTGTTATCTCGATCCGTCATTTTGCGGGAAAAATACTCATCTACGTTCCGTATGAAGTTGAGGTAAGCATTTATCACAGTTCTCTTTTTGGAAGAGCGCATATTTTTAATGAGCATCATCTTAAGCTTATGAATCATACAATTTCCTATCATACGGCTGAATATTTCACCCAAAAGCCACAGGTGAAAATTATTACCTCTATTTTTTCAGGTGATCTTGAGGTGAGAAGAATATGAACCTTATGATACGGCAGATTTTGACTGGGGTACTTTTTTCGCTAATCTTAGCAATATGTTTATTTGGCGTAACGGTTATAGTATTTCCGCCTGAAAATTGGCAGCAGTTTTATGAAGTTACCGTCGTTGGCATGCCTTTTATCTTAGCGTTGGCCGTTATCATTATAGTAGCCGGACTGATCATCGGCCTTTTTTATGGATTACTGTGGAAGTCTAAATTGCTCATTCTGAACCAGAGTTTAGACGGGATTTTGGCCAATCAAACCATTTCACAAGAAACTCGTGCTGGGCTTGGTGAACTTAATGGGGTGGAAGCACGGCTAAATCAACTTCAGGAAAGAGTTCAGAAACAAACCGAGCTCTCACAAAAACTTGCTACAGAAAGAGCAACAGAAAGAGAGCAGAGCCTCCAGGAAGTGGTTTTGCAGGAACGGAATCGTTTGGCAAGAGAACTACACGACTCTGTCAGTCAGCAGCTATTCGCAGCCTCGATGATGATGTCTGCAATTAATGAATCCGAGGAACTCGATGAAGCAAACCCGTTTAGTCAGCAGCTATCTACAGTTGAACATATGATTCATCAGTCTCAACTGGAAATGAGAGCTTTGCTTCTTCATCTTAGACCGGTGGCTTTAAAAGGAAAAAGCCTTCACGAAGGCATAACTGAGCTTTTGGAGGAGCTTCTGCAGAAAGTTCCGATGACCATCCAGTCAAAGATCGAACAGCTGAATCTGGATAAAGGGATTGAAGACCAATTGTTTAGGATTCTACAGGAATCGATTTCTAATACGCTGCGCCATGCTAAAGCGAGTCATCTGAACGTTATGCTCATTCAACGGGATGAATGGATTATTCTGCGTATAACAGATGATGGGAAGGGATTTGATGTTTCTGAGGAAAAGACAAGCTCATACGGTCTTCAGAATATGCATGAACGTGCTCTTGAAATAGGAGGAACGCTAAAAATTGTCAGTTTGATCAATCAGGGAACCCGGCTGGAGGTTAAAGTTCCACAAATCATTAAGGAGGATAAACACAATGATTAAAGTTCTGTTTGCTGATGATCATGAAATGGTCAGAATCGGTGTATCAGCTTATTTATCTGCCCAAAAAGACATCGAGGTTATTGCTGAAGCGGATGACGGGGGAAAGGCGGTCGAACTTGCTCTGGAATTAAAGCCGGATATTATTTTAATGGACCTCGTTATGAAGAAAATGGATGGCATTGAGGCAACGAAAAAAATAATGGAAGCGTGGCCGGCCGCAAAAATCATTATTGTCACAAGCTTTCTTGATGATGAAAAGGTCTATCCGGCTCTTGAAGCGGGAGCTGCAAGCTATATGCTGAAAACATCAAAGGCAAATGATATTGCAGCAGCAATCCGTGCCACATATGATGGTCAATCGATTTTAGAACCAGAAGTAACAGGAAAAATTATGAACAAGATGCGTGAAAAACCGTTGGAGAAACCGCATACTCTTTTAACCGGGCGTGAGAGGGAAGTACTGCAGCTGATGACTGAAGGAAAAGCCAATCAGGAAATCGCTGAAGAATTATTTATTGCTTTAAAGACGGTGAAAGTGCATGTCAGCAATATTCTTGGCAAATTAAACGTTCAGGACCGTACCCAGGCAGTCATTTATGCTTTCAATCATAACCTGGTTAAGAAAGGAACTTGACACACAGTGATTTAGTCTATATAATAGGAACTTGACCTAATATAAATACTCTATGTGCTTGGCAATATGCTGTTTGCCAGGCAGTCGTACTGTCTATTTTCCATCGTATTTGAATGTGTAAATACAGGAAGGATGTTCTGCAGCGGCTGATTAGAGTTCAGAATGAATTGTCTTTTTGAAAAGTGAATAGGGAAAAGAGGGATAGTATGAGGCATCTATGGGAGCAGCTAATTCTTAGTGGCGCGGTCATTGGAGCCGTAACGATGGAAGAGAGGTAGGGCTTTCGTTGTTTTAGTATTCCAGATAAATGTGTAACAGAATGAAGGGTTTTGTGTTAGGTCACACACAATATTGAGTTAAAGTATTCACTTCTTATCAAATCATCCAGGTGGCTGGGGGCTTTGATAATAAGTGAATTTTTTTATGTTCTTAAGAGAAGAACTCTTTTAGGCAGGGGTTAAAAGAGTAATATTTGTATAATGAAGAACTTTTAAAAGTTGTTTTCCAATTAATCACCAGCATATTTACCTTACTGTGAGGCAAATTACACTTAACAGGGGGTGAAATAAAATGGCAAATCGTCGAAATGCATTACTTGTGCCAGGGTCTGAACAAGCTTTGGATCAGTTTAAGGCAGAAATTGCACGGGAATTTGGAGCAGGACTCAATGCTGATGATACCTCGAGATCAAATGGATCCGTTGGAGGAGAAATGACTAAACGTCTAATTAAGCAGGCTCAGCAACAATTTAACAATAAAAGTGAACAAAAATAAAAAAAGGAAGCCTTTTAAGGCTTCCTTTTTAAACTCTTTTAGCGAATCCGTTGCTCGCTGTCTTTGTCGAAGAAGTGCGCTTTATTCATATCGATGGCAAGCTTCAGCTTCTGCCCGCTTTTTACATCATTTCTAGAGTCAACACGAGCGACGAAATCCTGACCGCTTATTGTTGAATAAAGGTATGTCTCAGCTCCCATCAATTCGGCAACATCAATCGTTGCATCGAAAACTGAACCTGCAGAAGCGTCGATGAAGATCGGTTCATCATGAATATCCTCAGGGCGAATGCCAAAGAAGACGTCTTTACCGACGTAGTTTTGGTCGCGAAGCATTTTCATTTTCCCTTCAGGTATGGCCAGCCTTACGTTGTCAATTACAGCAAAGCCGTCTTCAAGCTTCGCTTGAAGGAAGTTCATAGAAGGAGAGCCGATAAATCCGCCAACAAATACATTTTCAGGAAGGTCATATACTTCTTTTGGAGCCCCGACCTGTTGGATAACGCCGTCTTTCATGACAACAATCCGTGTTGCCATCGTCATCGCTTCTGTCTGATCATGTGTAACATAAATCGTTGTTGTCTGCAGACGTTGGTGAAGCTTGGAAATTTCTGCACGCATTTGAACGCGAAGTTTTGCGTCAAGGTTTGATAAAGGTTCATCCATTAAGAATACTTGTGGATCACGAACGATAGCCCGTCCTAGCGCAACCCGTTGTCTTTGTCCGCCAGAAAGCGCTTTCGGTTTGCGGTCCAAAAATGCTTCAAGACCTAGAATTCTTGCAGCGTCCTTTACCCGTGTATCAATTTCTTCTTTTTTAAATTTGCGAAGCTTCAGACCGAATGCCATATTATCGTAAACATTCATATGTGGATAAAGCGCATAGTTCTGGAAAACCATTGCTATGTCTCTGTCTTTTGGAGAAACGTCGTTAACACGGTTATCACCGATATATAAGTCACCATCAGTAATTTCTTCTAACCCTGCAATCATACGTAAAGTGGTTGATTTACCGCAACCTGATGGTCCAACAAAGACAATAAATTCTTTGTCCTTTATATCTAGGTTAAAATCAGTAACGGCAAGCGCGTTATTATCATATTTCTTGTTAATATGCTTCATTGTAATTTCAGACATATTGTCAGCCCCTTTAAATCTCTTATTATTTAAAGTGTAACGAAAAGCGGGGAGTTAGGCTATTGACTTTCTGCACAAAAAGAGGCTGACGTTATTGTGCATGTTTTACAAACTTCGATATTTCTTTTCTTCAATGATCAGTTGAATAAGTGCAGCGTCGTGAAATGATTTTGGATCAAGACCTAATCGTTCGCTGATTTTCTCTAAACGATATTGGAGGCTGTTCCTATGAATGAACAAGGCCTTGCTGGCATTAGTCACATTTAAATTATGATCAAAAAAAGCTCTTAGTGTTGTGACCGTTTCTTCATCAATTTCTGCCATGATGTGCTTTAACGGACCAAACAGCAAGAGATGGTCTTCTTCTTTAAGAGAGGCTAAAGTACCGAGCATCAACAGATCATGGTACTGAAAAAAACGCCGTGTGGGGAATTGCTGCAGTGCTTTATGAAGTGAAAAGGTAATAGCATGAAATAATCTTGGTAATTCTGCCAGCGGAACAGAAGGTGAAGACAGCATTTTTACTGCAACAAAAAGATCTGCAGCGGCAATATCTATGAATTCTCTGTAATTATTTTGGGGGCGCCCTTGCACAACGGCATATCCCTCATGGCCCCCGTAGCTGATAAAAGTGCATGGCGCATCAAGATAGGCCGTTAGCGTTTCTTCGAATACTGTCATATCGTCAGGGAGCTTTGCAAATGAAAAGTAGAGGAGATGGGCTTCGCTTTGCTGAACAAAGGCTTTGAGCGAATCGAGACCGTCCATTTCACCTTTTTCGATAAATGCTTTCCAAAGCTGTGATGGCGTTGAATCCTTTCTTAAAGCAGGAAGGAAAATATTTAACAGCTGAATTTCCTTTTTGGTTAAAACGCTGTAATCAATCCCAATTGAATGGCCAATTTCATCCGTATACCATTCATAGTTATGTGAAGGACGTGCCTCATCGGCAGTCGTTATTACTGAGTCACCATAAATATCTTTTAATTTCTCGACGAGTTTAGTCATGGCATATCCCTCCCTTTGTTAACTATAGAAAAGGAGAGAGACCCTTGCAAGCTATAAGTAAAAACCCCGGAGATTAGTCCGGGGTTCAGGAATGCATTTATCATTTGTTTTTGTCAGAGTTTTTATCTTTGTCAGTCGGCGGTGTTTCACCAATTTGCTTCTTGCCATAGCGCTGGTTTACTTGTCCGCCTGCCATACCTTCATCGACCATTTTGTCAATTTCAAAATCGGTATCTTTTTTTTCAGTATGAGAAGTATCTTCTGAATCAGGATCACGCGGCTTTTCTTCTTTTTCCAATGATCTTGCTTCATCGACAGATGGTTTTTTATATTCTGGGTTTACGGTTCCGCCTGCAAGGCCTTCATTTACCATACGGTCTTCATCATATTGATAGTTTACATTTTTTGACTCCGTATTTTTTTCACTCATTAGAATCACTCCTCTTTATACTTAATCCTTCCCATCCTGAAAAGAATTAAACCTTTATGAGGATTTTCCAAAAACAGGCCAGCAGCTTGTGCTTTATGTTAATTGTCATACTCATGAAAGAGCATGAGTTCATGTATGGAAGAAGTCAGTGTTTCTTTATCTTCCGGAGTGGGTTCATGTGACTGCCAATCAATTTCTCCATTAAAGTGATAAATTACTTTGTAGGGCTCTCCTTTATGAAAAAACGAGACAAGAAATTCACGGCGTCTCGACTCAGGGGCTAAAAATGGCTGATAAGTAAAATGAGTAAGCATATTGGAACTCCTTTATAATGTTGATTTCTGTTTCAGGCACTCACTTTTCGCGGGCAACGCTTCAAACCTTCGTAGGTCTCGGCTACACTGCCTGATAAGGCCACTGTTGCCCTTCGGTACCGCCTTTGGGAGGTCTCGCTTGATCGATGGGCCACTGGAAAAATCCCTCGATGTAAAGGTGGTTGTTGATTTCGTTTCAGGCACTCGCTTTCCGTGGGCACGCCTCAGCCACTATGAAGTTTATCATTTGCGCTGCGGGGTCTTCGGCTGTTGCTTTTCCCGCCGGAGTCTCGCGCCATCCACTCCAATCAACTGTGCTGTTGGAAAATTTGAGACGCACCTAATCAACTGATGGCCACTGAATTTATATAGTCAAAAATGACTTCTAAAGAAGATCTCCAGACAAGGAACACATTGATTAATGCGAAAGGTGCGAGACTCCTCGAAAATGCGGATGCCCACTAGATGAAAGCTAGAAATACCCGAGACTCCTCGAAAATGCAAATACTCATTGAAAGCCAGAAATACCTGAGACTCCTGCGGAATTAGCGACCCAAGCGAGACCCCGCAACGCAAACGTTGTCTTAAGGCGCGAGGAGGCTCGCGGATCGCCCGCGGAAAGCGAGGGTATTTCAGCTTTCAATGGATAACAACCGCATTTTCTTCGTGCGGTGTGAATTCAAGGATGCTGTTTCAAGTCCTGCGGAATCAGCACGCGTCCGAAGATCCACTTTGGCACATAATGAGACCGAGCCAAAGTTAGCTGAGGCCGTGCCCGCGGAAAGCGAGGGTATTTTCGCTTTCATGGTATGGCATCGCATTTTCTTCCGTGGAAGCTGAAGCGTTGCCCGCGGAAAGCGATGGTATTTCCGCTTTGATGGTATGACATCGCATTTTCTTCCGTGGAAGCTGAAGCGTTGCCCGCCGAATCGACTATATGTACTTTAGAAGATCATTAAGTAATTATGTAACATTCCTTTTAAAAACAGTCTTTTACGATTCTGTTTTTCTATTATAGCATGATTTATGACTGCGGCCGGTTCGATGGTGTATAATGAAAAACGACTGAATGAAGAGGAATTTTTAACAGAAAGAGTGAGGCAATGAGCACTATTTACATGTTTCTATTATTAATTATTGTAGGGGCGATAATAGGGGGCTTAACAAATTCATTAGCGATTAAAATGCTGTTTCGTCCATACAAAGCCGTTTATCTAGGTAAGTTCAAAGTTCCGTTTACACCTGGTGTTATTCCAAAACGCCAAGAAGAAATTGCTAAGCAGCTTGGGAAGCTTGTGATGACGCAATTAATAACAGCTGACAGTATCGAGAGGAAGCTAAGAGAGGCACCCTTTGTGACAATGGTTGCTGAACAGCTGCAGACTGAAACGCGTCGTTTTTTTGAAGAGAAGAAATCACTTGCACATCTTTTTCCTTCTCAAATTGAGGCGGCAAACTTTCAGCATATAGTGGAAGAAAAAAGTTCCGAATGGGCAAAAGAGGCCTTTAATCTCTGGTATAGCAAGAAAAAGCAGCAAACCACACAAGCGGCATTACCGAACGAACTCATTAATCAAATTGATTCAAAATTGCCTTTTGTGACTGCGTCCTTGCAGGAACATATTGTTGATTATCTTGCTTCTGAAGAAGGCAAAGCGAAGATCAAGGAGCAGATTGACCGTTTTTTTGAAGGAAGAGGCATGATGGCGTCGATGTTAAATATGTTTCTTGGTAATCAGAGCTTGATTGAGAAGGTTCATCCAGAATTTATTAAATTTCTGTCCCAGTCTTCATTCAGGGACATGCTGAGTACAATGCTGGCTAAAGAATGGGATAAACTTAAAAATCAAACTGTCGGTTCTCTTATAAATGATATGGCAATTGATGAGCAGGCGATGCTTTCATGGATTAATCAAACGATCGAGAATAAAGTAAGCTTTGAAGCTCTGCTTCATACACCGGTTGACGATCTTCTTAAATCAGAAATGGATGTGCTCGTTAACAAAATTATTCCTTCTGCAACGGACAAAGGCCTTATGATGATTTCTCAAAGAGCGAAGGGCTGGCTCGCTGCGATGGACATCGAATCAATCGTTACGGAACAGGTACGCAACTTCTCTTTTCAAGAGCTAGAGCAGGTAATTCTAATGATCTCAAAGCGCGAATTCAGCATGATTACATACCTTGGTGCTTTTCTTGGAGCAATCATTGGACTCTTTCAGGGAATCCTTATGACAGTTATCGGGTGAAGTATGCAGCGGGACATGTTATAGTGGGGAAGACAAAAAATAAGGAGGACCATCATGAGTAATATATATGATGTCGCTTACGATCTTGAAAAAGCGGTACGTAACAGCGAGGAATATCAAAACCTGAATAAGGCTTATCTTGAAGTTAATGAAGATGAGATTGCAAAGAAAATGTTCGATAATTTCCGTCAAATCCAGATTACATTGCAACAAAAGCAAATGTCTGGCCAGGAAATCACAGAAGAAGAAGCAACACAGGCACAACAGCAGGTGGAGCTTGTTCAGCAGCATGAAGGCATTTCACGCTTAATGGAAGCTGAACAGCGTATGAGCATGATGATTACAGAAATGAACAAAATCATCACGAAGCCGCTTGAAGACCTTTATGGTCAGCCTGAAGAAAACGAAGCTAACTAAAGATAAACAGAATATTTCCCCGTTAAATAGGGGTTTTCACAGAGAGAGCGTTTCTTCATTATGAAGAAGCGCTTTTTCTTATGGGGAAATTTAATCACCAAGGAAAATTTCGTACACAAATTAAGAATTGTTATAGTGAAAATTAAGTTAAGGCTAATCTTTTTTATAATATTGAATCCAGTCATAGGAAAGGCTGAGTGATTTCTATAACGAAGGAACAATCCTGAATCCCTTGCTGCAGCAGAGACGACCTGTTCTATTGAGTGTGCACGCCGCATAGCTTTTAATAATAAGGCTTCATGACATTGAACAAGGAGGATTCATATGGTATATCGACTGCTAGCACTGGACATCGACGGAACCCTTCTTCATAGTAACCATCGACTGGCAAGATCAACAAAAGATGCAGTGAACTTTGCTATGAAAAAGGGTGTAGCGGTTACTTTAGTAACTGAACGGCATTTTCATTCAGCTGCCCGGGTAGCGAAGGCATTAAAGCTCAAACATCCGATCGTTACACATTCAGGTGCTTTTGTCTCCGCACATATTGATAATCCGCTTTATACACAAAAGATTGAATACGAGACACTATTGCCATTGATTGAGTTTCTTGAACACTACCCAATCCATGTTCGTATTGCTCATGAACGGTTAGCGGTCAGCAATCGGCCAAAAGAGAAGAAGCTGATGGCACGAATGACAGTGGGGATGAATGAGCCTCTCTTTTATCCGATGACGTATGTGGACTCTTTGACAGCGTATCTTCATGAAAATATTGAAAGTGCCACTGATGTGGTCATGAGAGTGGAAGATCAAGAAGCGAAACTTCTATTAGAAGAAATTGCACAGAAATTCCCTTCTATTGAGGGTCAGAAACACGCAGATGGAGAATGGCGGCTCACAAGATTAAATACCTCAAAATATAGTGGTTTGGTACACCTAGCAAACCATTTAGGAATCCGGTTTTCTGAAGTGGTAGCGGTCGGTGATGGGCTTGATGATTTGGAAATGATTGAAAAGGCAGGATTGGGCGTGGCAATGGGGCATGCTCCGAAAGCTGTTCGAAATAAGGCTGACTGGATTACCCGAACAAATGATATGGACGGTGTTGCTTACTGTGTAAAAGAAGTTTTCAGAAAGCAAATACGCGTAAAGAACTGACCCTTGAATCCCCCTCAAGGGTTTTTTACTTTTAGGACTTCGTTCAACTGCCTTCCAATTGAGAGTCACCCTCGCCGGCTGAATAGCCGGCTTATTCTTCATTGAGCGATTTCATCTCAAATAAAGACCAATTTCTATTTTAAGGAGTGTAGGAGGTATTAAAAAAATCGAGTCGCTGCTCTTGACGATTAAACATTATAACGTTATATTTATTGAAGATAATTAAAGCGTTTACAAGAACGCATTATTTCAACACTTAAACCATTAATACGTTATTAAATATAAAGCTTCGTTAAATATTTTGAATCAATTATAGTGTAAACGTATAAAAAGAGGTGGATTTAGATGACGGTGTCTTTGGTTGTAATAAGCAAAGTTAAGTTTATGAATGGCGAGAAAGCAGACATCGTGATTAAGGATGGCAAAATAGCTGAGATAACGAAGCAAGGGTGTGGAAAAGGACAGAAAATCATCGACGCTTCGGGGCTGTATGTATCCAGCGGCTGGATTGATTTACACGTCCATGCTTTCCCTGATTTTGACCCTTATGGCGATCAAGCTGATGAAATTGGTGTGAAACAAGGAGTGACCACCATTGTGGATGCAGGAAGCTGCGGTGCAGATCGATTTAATGAATTAGCTGCGTTAAAAAAAACCGCTAAGACCAACCTGTTTGCCTTCTTAAATATTTCACGCATTGGTCTGGAGAGAGTCGATGAATTATCTAATCTCGCATGGATTGATCAACAAAAAGTTATTGAAACAGCAAAGGTGTATAAAGAAATGATTGTCGGGTTAAAAGCCCGGATCAGTAAAAGCGTGGTTCGTGACAGCGGCATTGAGCCCTTGAAAAAAGCGAGAGAGCTGTCAGCTAAAACATCCCTGCCGTTAATGGTTCATATCGGTTCAGGACCTCCTGACATTAAAGAAATTATTCCTATGTTAGAAAAGAAAGATGTCATTACTCATTATCTGAATGGTAAAGCAAATAACCTTTTCACAGCTGATGGAGAACCGCTTGACGTGTTAATAGAGGCAATTGAACGAGGGGTTCATTTAGATGTTGGCCATGGAACAGCCAGTTTCTCATTTAAGACGGCTGAAGCGGCGAAACAGCATGGAATTGGATTAAATACGATCAGCACGGATATTTATCGCAGAAATCGCTTAGAAGGACCAGTATTCAGCATGGCAAACGTCCTTTCCAAATTTCTTTACTTAGGGTATTCACTTGATGAAGTGATTGCTGCTGTAACTGAAAACGCAGCAGACTGGCTAGAGAAACCTGAGCTGGGGCGTATAAAAATTGGAGATAAAGCCAATTTGACATTATTCTCAATTAAAAATGAACCATGTGTTTTGACCGATTCAGAAGGGGATAAGCGCATAGGTGAAACAATAATAGAACCGAGCGGGGTGGTCGTCAATGGCGAATACATTAAATGCTAAATATGGACTTAAGCGCGTCATTAATGCAAGCGGCAGAATGAGTATTCTTGGTGTATCAGCACCATCAGACAGTGTCATGGATGCGATGAAAACAGGTGGACAGAATTATGTAGAAATTGCTGATTTAGTTGATAAATCAGGCGATTATATTGCAGATATTCTAGGATCCGAAGCAGCGGTAGTTGTTAACTCTGCATCAAGCGGAATTGCGCTGTCGATTGCAGCACTCGTCACGCAAGGAAACAGGCGTAAAAGTGAACGTCTGCATCAGGATATACTTTCAAAGAATGAAATCATAATGCTTAAGGGTCACAACGTCCAGTACGGAGCACCTGTAGAAACGATGATCTATTTGGGCGGAGGAAAGCTGGTTGAAGCCGGCTACGCCAATGAAGGAAAAGCGTCACATATTGAAGAGGCTATTTCAGAAAATACAGCAGCTATTCTTTACGTTAAATCGCATCATGCTGTTCAAAAAAATATGATTTCTATTGAAGAAGCCTGGGAGGTTGCTCAGAATAATAATGTTCCGCTTATTGTTGACGCGGCAGCTGAAGAAGATCTTCAAAAGTATGTGAAGTTCTCTGATCTCGCCATCTACAGTGGATCAAAAGCAATTGAAGGTCCCACTTCGGGGATTGTCGGGGGAAAAAGAACGTATATTGAGTGGCTGAAAATGCAATTGCATTGCATTGGCCGAAGTATGAAGGTTGGTAAAGAAACGACTTTCGGATTATTACAGGCTCTAGATGAATTCGGTGTGAAGCAGGATAAAAGCGGTCAGGAAAAAGAAAGTCTTGCAGACATTAATGGCTCTCGAAGATATTGAAGGTGTTCAAGTTAAAATTGTACAAGATGAGGCAGGACGGGCCATTTTTCGGGCTAGAATTCAGATTGATCCTCAAAAAACAGACACTGATGCGCAAGAAATCGCACGGAAGCTGAAAGATGGAGATATTGCGATTTATACCCGTGATTACGGAGTCAGACAAGGTTATTTTGATATTGATCCACGTCCGTTAGGCGGGGATGACATAACGGTCATTGAAGCAAAGATTCGTGAGTTATTGGAGGGGAAATAGGATGGCAACGATTTCAAAACGTTTTTATAAAGACAGAGTTTCACTTAATGTTTTGGCAAACAATGTGGAGAACGCAAAGCAGGTGTTTGAAGCAGCAGAAGGGCATGTATTGGTTGGGGTTCTCTCCAAAGATTATCCGTCTGTGGAAGAAGGTGTCGCCGCAATGAAAGAATATGGCGATGCAATTGACGATGCTGTATCAATCGGACTAGGAGCTGGAGATAATCGCCAGGCGGCGGTTGTTGCTGAAATCGCAAAATATTACTCCGGCAGTCATATTAATCAAGTCTTTCCTGCGGTTGGCGCAACGCGTGCCAATCTGGGAGAAAAACAAGGCTGGATTAACAGTTTAGTTTCTCCAACAGGGAAGCCAGGATATGTGAATATTTCAACAGGACCGGTCAGTGCTGCACAGAATGAAAAAGCTGTGGTTCCCATCAAAGCTGCAATCGCTCTCGTTCGTGATATGGGCGGCAATGCGCTGAAATATTTCCCGATGAAGGGATTAAGCTGTGAAGATGAATTCCGTGCTGTTGCCGAAGCATGTGGGCAAGAAGGATTTGCACTGGAACCGACAGGCGGGATTGACAAAGACAATTTCGAAACGATATTAAGGATTGCTCTGGAGGCAAATGTTCCACAGATTATACCTCATGTCTACTCCTCCATTATTGATAAAGAAACTGGGGAAACCCGGACAGAGGATGTCAAAGAATTAACCACAGTGCTGAAAAATTTAGTTGATAGCCATGTCTAAACGTATCGCTGCCTTCGGAGAAGTAATGATGCGGCTTCAGGTACCGGGTTATGAAAGCCTTTCACAGGCCAGCACATTAAACTATACATTTTCCGGAACCGGGGTAAATGTCACATCTGCTCTTTCACGTTTTGGCCATATTGGCTATTTGATCACGCGGCTGCCGTTGAACCCGCTGGGTGAGGCTGCTTTATCTTACTTAAAGAAGCTTGGGATTATGACGCCTTTTGTTAAACGTGGCGGAAATACGATAGGCATGTACTTTTTAGAGAACGGATTCGGTCCGCGACCTGGACGCGTCACGTATACCAATCGCCCAGAAAGCAGCTTCAATACAGCACCTGAAGATGCTTATGGGTTTGAACAGGCAGCAAAACAAATTGATGTTGCGCATTTTTGCGGCATTTCCTTGGCCATGAATGAGTCCGTTCGACATCACATGATAGCTTTTGCAGAAGCGGTAAAAAACAATGGCAAGACCGTTGTATTTGATTGTAATTATCGTCCCGCACTTTGGGGTGATGACGGCTATTCACGTGCCAAACATCATTATGAAAAAATGCTTCAACTGGCAGACATTGTGATGATGAATGAAAAAGATGCAATGTTTATTCTAGGAATGAAGACCGATAAAGAAGATCCTGAAGAACAGCTCATCGATCTAATTCCAGCGGTGGCAAAAAAATTTAATATCTCAGTAATAGCTGGTACACACCGATCCGTAAATGGCGACCATACGCACTCTTTAAAAGGATATTTATATAAGAAGAAAACATTTTCCTTTTCTAGTGAGCATACATTTATGGTCTATGATAGAATCGGGGCGGGCGATGCATTCACCAGTGGCATTATTCATGGAGAGTCTCAGAAGTTCACGCCGGAAAAAACAGTGGCATTTGCTGCAGCGGCGGGGATGCTTGCGCATACCGTCTCTGGAGATACACCTATCTCAACAGAAGAGGAAATTTTGCGTGCGATGACTGGGCCGGTGGGTGATGTGGAAAGGTAGTGGATTGCAATGAACGTGTCCCGGAAGAAAGGGCCATTATATTTACAAATAAAAAATATTCTTAAAGACCGTATTTTACACGGGGTATATCCCATTGAAATGAATATTCCCTCTGAACCCCAATTGGAAAGTGAATTTAATGTCAGCAAAATAACCATCCGTAATGCGATTCAAGAGCTTGTTCAAGAAGGGTATCTTGAAAAAAAAAGCGGCAAAGGGACGAAGGTTATCCAAAATAAGTCGACTGCAAAACTTTCAAAGGGGAAGCGGTTCACAGAAATTTTAGTTGAACAAGGCCACCGTGTTCAGCGGAAGCTCCTTAGTATTGAGATAATAGAGAATCAAAAGGAGTCAGAGATCCATCAATTATTCGGCAGCAAGTGTGTGAAGATTGAGCGTTTGTACTATTTGGATGATATCCCTTATATTCATTACACACATTATTTAAAACCTGAACAGATGAAGGATCTTGAACCTGAGGACTTAAACAGCCGTTCTCTATATGATCTTATTGAAGAAAACCAAATTCACCTTGAGAATTTCAGAGATCAGTTTTCTGTGGGGGTGGCGCCTCAGAAAATAGAGGCACTGTTGAAAATAAATAAAGCGAATGCGCCTTTATTAAAGCGCTTACGCTATTCATATAATGACTCTGAGGAGGTGATTGAATTTAGCGAAGGATTTTATAATACTGAAATTCAGCAATATATTGTGAATTATGGACTATGAGCGGGCGCTCAGAAATGGTATAGTATAAGAGTTGCATTTATAACTAAAATTGAAAGCGGTTGCTAGAGAAGGGGTTGGAAAAAATGAATCTTGATGTTTATCGGTTAATCATTACCTTATTGGCAGTTGTTATTGTCATCCTTGGCGTAACATGGTGGAGATGGCATGCCTTTATCAGCTTAACAGTTGCAAGTTTGTTCTTAGCGGTTCTGTCTGGTCTTTCATTGGACAAAATCGCAGGAGCTTATCAAACTGGTGTGGGAAATACACTTGGTTACCTAGTAGGTATTCTGGCGTTAGGAGCGATCTTAGGTAAGTTGATGTCGGACTCTGGCGCAGGGTTACAAGTTGCTAATTTCTTTGTTCGAACATTTGGACCAAAGAAATTGCCGTGGGCTATGCTTCTGACAGGTTTCATTATCGGTCTTCCGGTATTTTTTGAAGTAGGTGTCGTCATTTTACTTCCTTTAGTTGTATCCATTCGTAAGACGACTAAACAAAATATTTTATTAATTGCATTGCCGGTTCTTGCTGGACTGTCAATCGTTCACGGGATTGTACCACCGCATCCAGGCGCAATCGCAGCCATTGGCTTTTATCATGCAAGTATTGGCGGGGTTCTTCTTTACGCACTTATTGTTGCAATTCCTTCAGCAATCATTGCAGGACCGTTGTTTGCTATGTGGGTTCAAAAACGAGTTATTCCGATTGGAGAGCCACGTGTTGTAAAAGCGGAGGAAATGCCTGAGAAGTTACCAACGACTGGTCTTTCTTTCTTTAATATTTTACTACCGATTATCTTAATTTTAATAGCTGTTATAGCACCATATCTTTCATTACCGGACGGTTTAACGAAATTCTTCGTATTTATCGGTAGCCCGGTGATTGCGCTTCTAATTTCATGTTTAGCAGCATTCTATTTCCTTGGAATTAAACAAGGCAAAGACAAAAATTACATTAAGAAATTAACCGATGAATGTCTGCTTCCAATTGGTTCAATTATTCTAATCATTGGTGCAGGCGGCGGATTTAAACAAATACTTATTGATAGCGGTGTTGGTGATTCTATTGCACACATGTCACAAAGCATGTCCCTTTCACCAATTGTCCTAGCCTTTGTTGTCGCAGGTCTGATCCGTGTTGCCACAGGTTCAGCAACGGTATCGTTGACAACTGCAGCAGGAATCGTCGCACCGATCGTTGCACACATGTCAGGTGTAAACCTGGAATTGCTCGTTATCGCAACTGGTGCAGGATCACTCATGCTGTCACACGTTAATGACGCAGGCTTCTGGCTAGTAAGAGAGTACCTTGGATTAACGGTAAAAGAAACGTTCAAAACATGGACGGTTCTTGAAACCTTGCTATCCTTTGTGGCATTCGGCATGGTATTAATTCTGAATGCAATCGTTTAATAAAACTAATTGAACATGCCCTTTATGGGGTGAAAGAGTGTGGAGAAACCTCCACACTCTTTTTTGTGCTTGAGAATTACTTGGTGACTCAACTCGGCTAAAGTCAGCACACCCTGTGACATGAGGAGGCTTGTGGATGAGGGCACTGAATAAGTTCCCCCGGTAGATTTGGTTGTTGCTTTCCGCTCTAGGCTGCTCGCTTTCCACGGGCACGGCCTCAGCTAACTTTGGCGTGGTCTCTATTGTGCCAAAGTGGATCTTCGGACGCGTGCTATTCCCGTGGGAGTCTCGCACCTTACGCTTCAATCAACTTATGAACGCCAAATGAAAGTAAAGCTCCTCTGTTTAATGGGTATCCAGTTGGGCCAGCTTCGTAGCATTCTCGAAGAATGTTAGGATCTCCAAGTTTATTGACTAATTTCCTAATGGCTGTATCCGTATGGGGAATCATTCCAAAATATCTAGGTTCTTCACGACCCTCTTCAGCAATAGCGACTGCAATTTTTTCTTTTAAACCTACATATTTTAAAGTATCCCTCCTCAGCGTTCCAAGCGAGACCCCGGACAACACGTCACGCTCTGTGATTAGGAGGAAGCAGTTTATTTGAAAATTAAAAAAAGACCATTGAGATATTTCTCAACAGTCTTTCGCCGATGGTGTTATTCGTTTTCAGTGATTTTATTCAAGAATTGACGTGTCCTCGGGTTCGTACTTTCTCCAAATACATAGGAAGGCGTGCCTTTTTCAATGATCTGACCATCATCCATAAAGATAACCTGGTCAGAGACATCTCTGGCAAAGCCCATTTCATGGCTGACAACGACCATTGTCATTCCTTCATTGGAAAGGTCTTTCATGACTTTCAGTACCTCACCAACAAGTTCCGGATCGAGTGCAGAAGTGGGTTCATCAAACAGCATAACATCTGGATCCATAGCTAATGCTCTAGCAATTCCAACCCGTTGCTGCTGACCCCCTGACAGCTGGTTTGGATAATTATCTGCCCTGGATTTCAGGCCAACCTTTTCCAAAAGAGTTAAAGCGTGATCACGAGCTGCTTTTTTCGTTCGTTTCTGTACAATGACAAGCCCTTCCATAACGTTTTCAAGGGCAGTCATATGAGGAAAGAGATGATAGCCTTGAAAAACCATCCCAGTTTGTTTCCTTAATCCAGTGATTTCATGTGATTTCAGTTTTTTATTTGGCAGAAACGTGACTTCTTTGTCGCCGATTCTGACCGATTCCCTGATCTGGCTGTTCCAAAAGGTTTAAACAGCGGAGGAGGGTGGTTTTTCCAGAGCCGGACGGGCCGATCACAACGGTCGTCTGCCCCTTATCAATATGGAGATCGATTCCTTTAAGTACCTCGAGTTCCCCAAATTTTTTATGAAGGTTTTCAACATTTATCATAGGGACCTCCGTTAATTTGAGACATGCCGTTCGAAGCGAACTTCGAATTTTGTTTGCAGATAACTAAGAACAGAGCTGAATATTAAATAGATAACAGCTACTTCAATATACATCCAAAGGGGCTCATATGCTACCGAAGCAATTTGCTGCCCCTTTTGGAATAATTCTGTCAGGGTGATTGTTGCTGCAAGCGACGTATCTTTTACAAGACTTATAAATGAGTTCCCAAGCGGCGGTACGGAGACACGGGCTGCTTGTGGAAGGATAATTCGTCTCATTGCCTGTTTTTTTGACATGCTTATCGAAAAAGCCGCTTCCCATTGGCCTTTATCAATCGAAGCTATGGCTGCTCTTAAGATCTCTGAATTGTAAGCACCCATATTGAGTGTAAAACCGATAACCGCTGCCGTAAAGGGCTTAAGCGTTAATCCTACGCTTGGCAGACCATAAAAAATGATAAATAATTGAACAAGAAGAGGGGTTCCTCTGAAGACCCACACGTAGAACTGGGCAATTCCAATAAGCGGCTTAATAGATGATAACCGTGCTAATGCCGTTAAAAAGGCAAGGATAAGTCCTAATACAAAGGCTATTAAGGTTAGTGGAATCGTGAATTCCAGCCCAGCCTTTAAAATTGGCCAAAAAGAATGAAGCAGCAGGGTGATAATTGTTTGTGTACGATCGCTCAACGTTTATCGCCTCGAATCATTACTTAGATACATCTGTACCGAAATATTTTTTAGATATTTTTAGATAAGTGCCGTCTTTGTGCATATCAGCTAGGGCTTTATTTACCTTCTTTACAAGCTGATCGCTCCCTTTTCTAAAAAGAAACGCATTTTTTGTCGCATTTTTTTCTGAATCAACACTTTTAATAGGCAGGTCAGGACGAGTATGTTTTAAGTCAAGGTATGAAAGGCTGTCATTGATAGTTGCATCAATACGGCCAGACGTCAGTAAATCGACGGACTGATTAAACCCATCGACGACTGTGTTTGTTGCCCCATGTGCTTCTGCAACTTTACGGTAATTGCTGTCTAAGGATTGGCCGACCTTCTTTCCTTTCAGGTCATCAAATGTTTTGATTTCATTATTATCTTGTTTAACAATCAATACAGCTTTAGACTGAATATATGGATCTGAAAAATCATACTTTTTTTGACGTGAAGGACGGATGGCGACTTCATTGGCCACCATATCAAAGCGTTTGGCATCAAGACCGGCAATCATGCCGTCCCATTTTGTTTCAACAAATTTTGGTTTGACACCGATTCGCTTTGCGACTTCTCTTGCGATTTCCACATCAAAACCAGTGAGTTTTCCGGACTTATCGTGATAAGTAAAAGGAGCATAAACACCTTCAGTGCCGATCGTTAAAACACCTTGTTTTTTTACTTTTCCATATAACGTGCTGCTTGATGACTTATTTCCTGAGCTGTCTGAACCGCAAGCTGCTAACATGGAAACAAGCATCACGGATATAATTAACATAATTGCTTTTCTCATTGAATATCCCCCACTATTCTTATCGGAATTAATGTTTTTAAATCTTTATCAGTTTAGTATGCTGTGCCAGAATAGTCAAGATGTTTGATCAGCTTGAAAATAGTCTATTAATCCTGTGTTTTCAAATTATTTTATCCTATTAAAAAAGATTCATTCTAAATGGAGGCGAAAAATGGATAAACAAAGCGTGATAATGGCAACAGAGGAATTTGTTAAAGAAAAACTGGAGGGGGACAGTAGTGGGCATGACTGGTGGCATATCCACCGAGTCCGTCAGATGGCTGAAAAAATAGCGGCTGCAGAAGTCGCTGACGTCTGGGTATGCACCATGGCGAGTCTTTTGCATGATGTGATTGATGATAAATTAGTCGAGAATGAGGAGGACGCAGAACGGGAGGTTAAACTCTTTTTGGATGAGCACGGTGTTCCGACAAAAGAAAGCGAGTTAATTTTAGAAATCATAACAACAATTTCATTTAAAGGGGGCAATGGGGGACCTGTTACTTCAAAAGAAGCAGAAATTGTACAGGATGCTGACCGTCTTGATGCGATAGGTGCTATTGGAATTGCTCGCACATTTGCTTATTCAGGTTCGAAAGGCCAGCCTATTTATGAGCCAGGTTTTTCTGTCAGGGATACGATGACAGTAGAGGACTACCGGAATGGCAAATCGAATGCGGTTCATCATTTTTATGAAAAGCTGCTTCAGCTTAAGGATAGGATGAATACAAACTACGGTAAAAAGTTGGCGAAACAGAGGCATCAACGTCTCGAAACGTATCTTGAGAATTTTCATAGTGAGTGGGAAGGGCGAAGCTGAATAGAGGATGTAAAAAGCGATAAACCCACTCAAGGTTTATCGCTTCAGATAGCAGTTCTTAGCGATGGAAGTGAACAAGCTTGCCCTTTTCGGAAGTTACACGGCTTGTATGGCTATGATATCCGTTTTCCTCTAACTTTTTTTCGCCAAGCTGTCTGCCTTCATGATCATCTTTTGCTTCAAACGTTTCTTCCAGCAGTTTCTTACCATCTTTCTCGTAAACAGTTATGGTGTATTTAGTCATAGAGGCAGCTCCTTTTGAATTGAATTCTTCTGCAATATTACTACATTCTCATATACGCGTTCAAAATCCTTCTTTTCTTAAATAAATTCTATTATAGGGAACCAATAGCTTGTTCATTCGTTATAATTAATAAAGGACTTATGAATGATCAATTCATGTTACTAAGCATATCATCAATAGAACACTGAAGGTTGGAGGTACATACATGACATTAATAATGAAGGATGTTGTCAAGCGGTTTGGCAGCTATACGGCAGTTGACCATCTGTCTTTGGAGATTCCCGAAAAGCAGATGTTCGGATTTCTAGGGGCCAATGGAGCTGGAAAAACGACGACTTTCCGAATGATATTGGATCTGATTAAACCGACCAGCGGGGAGGTCAGATGGAACGGCAATAAGATTAGTTATAATGAGAGTTCAATGATCGGTTATCTGCCTGAGGAAAGAGGCCTGTACCCAAAGCAAAAAGTCAATGAACAGGTAACATTTCTTGGGAAATTAAGAGGGATGTCTCGTCACCAGTCAGAAAGAGAGTTAAAAAAGTGGCTGGATGCATTTGGTGTTCCTGAGTATTATGATAAAAAAGTAGATGAACTGTCGAAAGGGAACCAGCAAAAAATTCAATTTATTGCTGCGGTGCTCCACCGTCCTAAGCTTCTTATATTGGATGAACCGTTTTCCGGCTTAGATCCTGTCAACGTTGAACTTTTAAAACGGGCGGTATTAGAGCTTAAGAATCAAGGAACGTCTATCATATTTTCCAGCCATAGAATGGACCATGTCGAAGAGCTGTGTGAGAACCTGTGTATCATGGATCATGGGGTGCCGCTGGTTTCTGGAAGCCTTAAAGACATTAAGGCGTCTTACGATGAGCGAACCCTTTTAATTAATGTGGACTTTGATACAAACTATCTTTTGGATATTCCCGGGGTGACGGGTATTAAAGAGGATCAGAGGGGGACTGTACTCAATATTCAAAGTGAGGCAGTTTCGCAGGAAGTCTTCCATTCTATCTCGAATAAAGGTTTTGTAAGAAGCTTCATGATTCAGGAACCATCATTAAACGATATTTTTATTGACAAGGTGGGTGGCGCTAATGGATAAATTTTGGATCATCCTGTCTCATACTTACCTGACCAAATTTCGTTCCAAGCCATTTATTATCACAACGGTATTATCATTAATCATTCTTATTGGAGCAACAAATATTGATCGAATCATCTCGCTTTTTGACCAAAATAAGCAAACAAAAATAGCGGTTATTGACCAGTCAGGTACTTTATATAAGCCTTTAAAGGCGATGACAGAAAAAAAAGAGGACAACTTAAAGCTGATTGCATACAGCAAGTCAGAAAGTGATGCCAAAAAAGCTGTGCAAAAGGATACCTATCAAGGCTATGTTGTTCTTAATGAAAAAGACAATCTTCCTTCCGCACGATATTATGCAATGAAAATAACGGACGAAACGACAAGCTCTAAAATTCAGCAATCTCTTCAGCAATTAAAAATTATGATGGCTACACAAAATCTTGGACTTAATCCTGAAAAAGTAGCCAAGGTGTCATCACCGGTTCAGTTTACTAAGCATGCGCTTGATAAGACTGCAAAAAATGAGAAGGAGCTTAACCAGGCGCGGGTCATTGTATACGTCCTCGTTCTGTTAATTTATATGACAGTGCTGCTTTATGGGAGCATGATTGCCATGGAAATTGCGACTGAGAAGTCTTCAAGAGTCATGGAGCTTATCATCTCCAGTGTCTCTCCGGTAAAACATATGCTAGGTAAAATATTAGCAATTGGTTTATTGGGTCTGACTCAGTATGCTATTTTTATTCTAGTTGGTTATCTATCTATTAAACTAGGTGGAAAAAACGGCGGAGCAGGAGCGGTTGCCCAATTCCTTAATTTCAAGCATCTGCCGGTCGGAACAGTCATTTATGCGGTCGTATTTTTTCTGCTTGGTTATTTCTTTTATGCTACCATGCTTGCCATGGTTGGTTCACTAGTCAGCAGAGTTGAGGATGTTAATCAAGCGATGGCCCCAATTACAATGCTTGTTATGGTAGCGTTTTTTATCGCGATTTACGGGTTGTCAAATCCTGATGGCACCTTTATTACGGTTACATCTTTTATTCCTTTTTTCACTCCTATGATCATGTTTTTAAGAGTGGGGATGCTGACGCTTCCAATATGGGAGATCGGCCTATCCATCATTATAATGATTATCTCCATTATTATTCTGCTTTTCTTTGGGACGCGGATTTATAAAGGCGGGGTTCTGTCCTATCAATCTGGTTCGATTATTAAACTAGTGAAAAGTGCGGTGAAAATGAGCCGTCATTCTTGATACATAACATCTTTTGAATGAGGTGGTCATGACGCGCGCTTTCAGTTTTTCGAAATCTAATGTAAAATGTAAATGGGTCATATCTCTTCTTCCAGTACAGTTTTTGTGGTGAAAACATTGTACCATGGGGGTCGGATATGACCCTTATTCTTTTATACAATTATAAGGATTTAATCCTTCATAGTGGCGATGAAGGACAAAACGAGGTCAAAAAGCAGGAGAAAGGGCGTTCATAATGGTGATGAACGACCAAACAGACTAAAAAAGAGAGAGAAAGGTCGCTCATAAGGGTGATGAACGACCAAACAGACCAAAAAAGAGAGAGAAAGGGCGTTCATTTGGTAAATGATAGACGAAGTAAGAAGGCAATTTCTCCCCAGAGGTGATGGGGAGGTTCCACCGCGGCAAGCGAGAACTTCCCAAAGCGGACTCGAAGTGAAAAAAGCTTTTTAAGTGCTCCCCAATTAAGATCTGGGAGTATTTTTAATATTTTTTTCTAGAACATATGATCGCTTATTAGAATGTGATAAAATTACTTATAGCATTCTAAAGAAAAGGTGAAAAAGAGGTGGGGGGATTGGGGCTCCGGTTTATACATAGTGCGGATTGGCATTTGGACCGTCCATTTAAGGGACTGAGCCATCTTCCGGATTCAATAAAAAAACACGTTCAAGACAGCACCTTTAAGGCAATGGATAACATCCTTTCCTTAGCAATAAGCGAACAGGTGGATTTCATTATTATTGCAGGTGATCTGTTCGATCAAAATCACCGGAGTATCAGAGCTCAAATGCGTGCTAAAGCAGGATTTGAACAGCTGAAGAAGCACAACATCGCTGTTTACTTAAGCCATGGTAATCATGATCCTTTAAGTGATCCAAGTGTCCAGGTAGATTTTCCTGACAACGTTTTTGTATTTGGCTCAAAGGTTTCATGCTTCGAACATCTGACAGACTCAGGAACCAGGGTTCATTTATACGGTTTTAGTTACCCTAATCGACATATTACGGAGGACATGGTCCCTTATTACGAAAAAAAAGACGGTGCAGACATCCATATTGGTATTCTTCACGGAAGCATCAGAGGAAATATGGATCATGACAATTACGCACCATTCAGCTTAGAAAGTCTTGAGACAAAGCGTCTTGATTATTGGGCACTCGGTCACATACATAAAGGCGGTACACTTAATCGGCAGCCTTTTATCGCTTACTCAGGTGATATTCAGGGGCTTTCTTCAAAAGAAACTGGCGAGAAAGGTGTGCTGCTCGTTGAATGGCAGCATGATCAGCCTGTTGTAACGTCTCACTCCACATCTGATATGGTGTGGCTTGAGAAAGTAGTTAACGCTTCAGAGTGCACGGATATTCAAAGCCTTCTTATCATTCTGGAGCAACTAAAGAATGAGCTCAGGAAGAAGCAGGTGCCTGTCCTGCTGAAAATCATTTTGACAGGGAGCGGTCCGTTCAGTGAAAAGCTTCAGGAAGCCGCAGTTATTGAAGAACTGTTGGATTTCCTTAGAGATCGAGAAGATGAAGAAGAGACGTTTATTTGGGTGAGATCCCTTACGTCAGAAATGACACCAGAATGGGACAGGGAAGATTTGCACAAACAGCCCTCCTTCATAGGAGAAATGCTTCGTTACAGTGATGAACTTGATTACGAAACGATCATTCAAACAGTGAGCGGGGTATATAGTCATCAGCGTGCTCAAAGATATTTGGATGATTTATCTGAGGAAACGGCAAAAAATATCAGGGAAGAGGCTGAACAGTTTCTTATCCATAAGCTGTATCCCATCCAAAAAGGCGGGTCCTTTTCAAATGAAGATTAGAGAGATTCAAATACAGCAGTTTGGCCGTTTTGATGAATGGAAAATGAAGCTTCCAGAAGAAGGGCTGCTTGTCATCCATGGACAGAATGAAGCGGGTAAATCAACACTTCGTCAAATGATTCTTTCCGTTTTGTTTCAGTTTCCAAGAAAGCCTGTTCTGGATCGGTATTTGAGAACGAAGGACTCACGCTTAACAAGAGGGAGTCTGCAGGTAACGCTCTCAGATGGCAGAAGTCTGGTTGCTGAGAGGAATACGCATGAAAAGGAATTGAAGCTGACCCTTGAAAATGGCGTCCCTCTTTCTAAAGAGATCCTGACTGAGCGTTTCGGCGGTATAGACAGAGCGCTTTATGAAGATGTTTTCTGCTTTGATCTGGACGGGTTGCAGGGATTTGATGCACTTGGTGCCACTGATTTAAATCAATGGTTGTTTAATGCCTCTATGCCAGGATCTGATGAGATTTTGAAGCTTGAGCAATCACTTCTGAAGAAGCGGGATGCATTATTTAAGCCTTCAGGAAGAAAGCCGCTAATTAATTCTGCTATTACAGCTCTGGAAAAATCCAGACAGTCACTTATAAAGTGGGAACAGGAACTGGACCGTTATTATTTGTTGAAAAAGGAGCTTTCCGAAACTGAAGATGAAAGGTCTCGGCTGGAAACAGAGTATAAAATTTTCGAAAAAAATAAAAAGCAATTTCTGCGATTTTATGCCCTGCAGCCCTTCATCGTGGATTACATTTCGGTTGTAGAGAATAAGAATAAAGTTCCTGAAGTACCCGAATTTCCTGAGCAAGGTGTTGAACGGCTAGAACGTCTGCTTACTCAGCAGAGGGCGCTTGAAGGCCAGCGTGCCCAGGTCCAAAGTCGGCTGGAACAAGTTGATCTGCGGATTGCAAAGCTTTCAGTAACCAAAGAGCGGAAGTCTTTTTATGAAAAGAACTTAAATCGTTTAGTTGAACAGAGGCCGAATTATGATCAGCATCTTGCTAAAAAGAAAGAACGGCTGGAGAAAAAATTACAAATAGATGAGAAATGCCAACGCTTACTAAGTAAGCTCGGTACAGAGTGGTCGTATGAGGCGGTCGAACAGGCTGACATAGGCATTGAAGCTTCGAATACCTTGCAGCTTCTTGTTGAAAAAATGAACAGCATCAGTGAACGAGCGGCAGAATCTGAGAAAAACCTGCAACGCTGTCAGGCTGATATTCAAGAGCGGGACAGGAGACTTAAAGATAAAAGTAAGCAATTGTTAAGCAGGGAAGAGCGTGAGGAATACGAAGCCGTGGCGGCGAGCGCAGAAGACAGTACGCAAAATAAAGCTCTTAGACAAAATCTGCAGCTGCAGAAGGACTATCTTGAAAAAAATCTGCGGTCAGAAAAACTTTGGAAAATGACGGGGCAAGTAACAGGACTGATCATTTTAGCTCTTACATTTTTATCGTATTTTCTTTTTAAAACAAGCTTCCCACAAAACGTTGCAGTGATTTTCGTTATCGCAGGTATCGTGATCAGCGCAGCAGTGATCGCCGTGCCGACATTAATAATTAAACGATCCGATGCGAAAGAGCAGTTAGACAGAATCAGCAGAGAACTTAACGATCAACCCGCCGACTTGGCTCGTTCTGAACTAAATATAGAAAAAACAGCAGTTTCTGCTTAATAAGGACAAGCGTCTCCGTATGGAAGCAGAAATTGAGAAAGAGCAATTGAATAGTGAAAAAAGGCATTACGAGAATGTTCTAGCAGACTGGGATCGTATCCAGCTCGAACGGGAAATGGTCGAAGAAAACATTGTGGACTGGAAAAAAACCTATCATTTTCTACCGGAGACAGAAAGTAAATGGCTTCTGAAAATCTTCCAAAGTGTAGAAGAACTAAAAGACTATTTATTTGAAGGCCGCCAGCTATTAGTTGAAGTAGAGCAGATCGATGCCAGCATTCGCTCATATGAACGAGATATTGAGACATATAGTCACGAGCTAGACCTGGATCGACCTGATTTTTATGATTTAAAAAAAGCTTTGATAACTTTCGAAGAGACAAAACATGAAAGAAAACAAAGACTACACCAAAAAGAAGAGATTGAAACAGAACAGAAAGAACTTCTTTCTCAGATTGCAGAAGTAAACAAGGGCATTCATCACTTATTTCAGCTTGCTAAGGCAGACAACGAAGAAGCTTTCAGACAAAAGGCAGAATACTTAAGACAAAACATGATGTATTCTGACAAGCTTACCGATCTAAGGCGCCAAATGCGCCAAGTTGTACCTGATGAAGCGTTTATTGAGGAAAGTTTTCATTGGTTTGAACAAAAAACATGGGCTGGTTATTCGGAAGAGCTATTAAAAAATCAGGATGAAGCCCTAAAAGCTAAAATTGCAGCTTTTAGGAAAAAAGAACTGGAACATGCCACTGAGATTAAAGCATTAGAAAAAGATCAGACCTACGCAGAGCTGTGTCATACCTATGAGACTCAGAAAGCGGAGTTAAATGAATCGGCGAGGGAATGGGCGGTCTGCCAAACGTCACTTCTGCTTCTTCAGGAAACAAAAGAAGCCTATCGACGCGAAAAGCTGCCGAACATCATAAAAGAGGCGTCAGGTTTTTTTTCAACAATGACCAATGGCGCCTATACGACCATTGACGTAACGGATAGCGGGACTTTTATGGTGAGAAGCAGCACTGGAAAAGTGTTTTATATTAATGAACTCAGCAGAGGAACACATGAACAGCTTTATTTATCAATCAGACTCGCTCTAACACAGGCTATTTCAGTAAACGAGAAATTGCCGATAATAATTGATGATGGGCTCGTGAATACCGATCGCGCAAGGTACATCAGTATTATGAACGTCCTGAAGGGTATATCACAAACGCATCAGGTGATATTTTTGACCTGCCATCCCGAACGGTTAACAGAGGCGGGCGAGCTTCAAACGGTAAGTCTTGATTAAAACCCTGCAGGCTTGGCAAGATAGCCTTCAGGATCACTTAAACCATGATATAATGCAAATAAACTCATAGTTTGCAATATCATGGTTTTTTTCTATAAAGTTAAAGTATATGTTCAAATAGATTGAGAAATATTGCGGATAAATCGAACAAAAACCAGTTCCTGGTAATTGAAATAAAGGAAGGGATCATATGGTACAAACAACATTTCATATTAATTTAGTTGAAGATGAAGTGAATCTGGCTCAGATTCTGAAAGCCTATCTTGAAAAAGAAGGCTGGGAAATTTCTGTGTTCCATTCGGCAGAGGAAGCGATGAATTTTCTTCATAATGGTGTTCACTTATGGATTCTTGATATTATGCTTCCTGGAATGTCGGGTTTTGATTTACTTAAAAAGATCAAGGAAAATTATTCTGAGCAACCGACAATATTCATCTCGGCTCGCGATCAGGATCTTGATAAAATAATCGGGCTGGAAATGGGAAGCGATGACTATCTCACCAAGCCTTTTCTTCCTAAGGAATTAGTTATTCGCGCAAAAAAATTACTGCACCGTATATATGGACAGGGGCTGCGCTCGCACACGATTACCGTTTCGCAATATCAAATCGATATTAACCGGCGCAAGGTGACTGAAGAAGCATCAGGAGAAATGATCGAGCTAACTGGAAAAGAATTCGATGTGCTGTATTATCTAGTGGAAAATATTAATGTGGCTAAATCAAGAGAAGACATCCTGCAATCGGTATGGGGAAATGATTATGTCGGGTCAGACCGGGCAGTGGATGATGTGATCCGCAGAATACGTAAAAAACTGTCAAGACTTTCTCTGGAAACGGTATATGGTGCAGGATACAGGATTGTCTCATAATGCTTAAATGGACGCTTACCCAGCGGATCTGGTTATCCTTCGTACTACTCATTATTATTATTGGAGTCATTATTGGATTGGTCTATCCGTTTTCACTTCAAAAAGCATTAAAAGAGGATTCTTTTTCAATCATTGAACAGGAACAGTCGAGAGATGTCCTTCAGCAGGCAGACAATTTCTCCCTGCCGAGTTCTGATGTCGGGTTTATCGAGAGACAACAGGCAGAACGTTCAGTCGGAAACCTGCTTCTCGTAGACGGGCATGGCCGCTTGGAAGGGGATCTTGTCCCATCGAGTGTTCTTAAAAAAATGAAAAAGAATGCTGATGATCAGAAAAATAAATCCGGAAACTATCAATTAGATTACAAAGGCGCGACTGTGTTTTATGTGATCCGCAAGCTTGATGTTTCTCCTCATTCCGCCTACCTGATCTCATATATGTGGGATACTTACCGAAATCAGATGATGAAAAAGCTGTGGAATAGACTACTGTATGTTCTGATTCTGGCAAGTATTTTGGCGCTTGCGATTGCAGTATGGCTTACACGCTATCTAAAACAGCCGCTTGATGTTTTAGGGTCTTCGATTTGAAGAGATCGCCAGGTTGAACTGGAAGAAGCCTTTTGAATGGAAAAGCGGTGATGAGTTTGAACGGCTTTCTACTCAATTTGAAAACATGCGGCGGAACCTGCTGCGTTATGATGAGTCTCAAAAATATTTCCTCCAGCAAGCATCTCATGAGTTAAAGACACCAATAATGGTGATTGAAAGCTACGCACAATCTGTAAAGGATGGGATTTACCCACAAGGATCGCTCGATGACTCTATGGATATTATCATTGATGAAGCAGCACAAATGGAAAAAAGAGTCCGAAAGCTATTATATTATACACGTGTGGATTCCTTAAGGGATGAGAAACCAACCCTGAATGCCTTTAAATTTGGGCCGATTGCCGAAACAGTGAAAAAACGTCTTGCACAACAAAGACCAGGACTTGTGGTTGAAATCAGCGGACATGATGTACCGCTTAACGTGGATGAGGAACAGTGGATGCTTGTTTTAGAAAACTTGATGGAAAATGCATTAAGGTATGCTCAAAAGTTTATTAAACTGTCAGCAGTGCTTCAAGAAAATCAGACGCAAATCACGATTGAAAATGATGGCGCAACCATTCCAGAAGAAGAGTTGAAAGACATGTTTATCCCATTTAAAAAGGGCAAGAAAGGGTCAATTCGGATTGGGGTTAGCCATTGTCAAAAGGATCATCGACCGTCATCATGGAAGTATTGTAGTCAATAATAAGAAGGATGGTGTGGCGTTTGTGGTCAAGCTGCCTTATAGTCCACGCATTCAAATAATTGAAAAAGAAGAAGGGGGAGAAAGCATATGAAAGGAATTGCCTTATTTGCTGAAGGGGAACAAGTTAGCCATTTTGCTTTAATTAAAAGCGCATCAAAAGGTGTGACTTCAGGAGGGAAACCTTTCCTAACATTAATTATTCAAGATAAAAGCGGAGATATAGAGGCAAAGCTTTGGGATGCCTCTCCGCAAGATGAAGCGGAGTATGTACCGAATGCCATTGTTAAAGTGGATGGTGATGTCACCAGCTTTAGAGGGAAAGCCCAATTAAGAATTCGGTCACTGCGGCTCGCAACATCTTCAGATCCTGTGAAAAAATCAGATCTTGTGATGACGGCGCCTCTTGAAATCGAAGCCATGATGGAAACGATGACTCAGTATATTTTTGAAATTAAAAATGCAAACATTCAAAGGATCACACGAGCTTTATTAAAAAAACATCAGGAAGCTTTTTTTGAGTATCCTGCTGCAGTCAGGAATCATCATGAATATTTATCTGGTCTTTCCTACCACGTGGTCTCCATGCTTCACTTGGCAAAATCAGTTTCTGCCCTTTATCCTTCTCTAGATACAGATTTACTGTATGCAGGCATTATATTGCATGATATGGGGAAAGTTACGGAGCTATCAGGGGCAACAGCCGCCTCTTACACACTGGAAGGGAAATTATTGGGGCACATCACAATTATGGTGAGTGAAATAGCAGAAACGGCTAAAGAAATTGGTGTAGACGGGGAAGAAGTTTTACTGCTTCAGCATATGGTTTTAAGTCATCATTCAAAACCCGAGTGGGGAAGCCCAATTCCGCCTCTTGTAAAAGAAGCAGAGATTCTGCATATGCTGGATAACCTGGATGCAAAAATGAACATGATGAATCGTTCATTGGATAAAACGAAGCCTGGCGAATTTACAGATCGGCTTTTCGCATTGGACCAGCGGTCATTCTATCAGCCTAAATTAAGCAGAATTGAAGAAGAATCTCTTAAATAAATACTAATAAAAGGACAGCCTCCTGCATAGATTGGTAACAACCGATGCAGGAGGTTTTTAAATTGAAAAAAACGATGGCAATCGTAAGTGTTCTGGCAGTATTTACTGTTATTTATGTGTTCGGAAAAATGGGGTGGTGGGACGGTATGACAGCGTCAGTCACGAATGCACCATGGTGGGTAACTGTTACATTCTTAGGCATTCTATTTAGTGCCTACGGCTATTTAAATGCAAAAAACAGCGAAAGAAAAACAGAACAAGCATGGATTGAAGATGAGGGTGAGAAGTGGATGGATAAGATCAAAGAGGCTAGAGAGAAGCGTTAGACTGGTGAAAAGCGCTCGCATTCGTCGTTGCTGTACTCTTCGGGGATACTCATGACCCAAGAACGGTCATTCCGAGCCAAGTCGAGCTTATCTAATGAAATGCAAGGCAAAATAAAACACCGAGGGAAATTCCTCGGTGTTTTTCTTGTAAAAATTTATTTTGATGAGCTATCAGAAGACGAGCTATTTGAAGATGAGCTGTCAGACTGCTGTGTTGTGGTGCCTTGGCTCTGCGTTGATGTTGAAGGTTGAGCAGGTTGTTGTTTAAAGAGATCTTTGAACTGATCATCTTTAATTTTTACATCACTGTTTTTCACAAGTTTCTGAAGAACATCTTGTGGTGCTTTTGCTTTACTTTTAATGACTGCATCTTTAATTTCAGGCTTCAGTTCATCAAAGGTATCTTTTTTGCCAGTTAATTTAATAATATGGTAGCCATATTGTGATTTAACTGGATCACTGATATCGCCAACCTTCATTGAGAAAGCCTTTTTCTCAAATTCAGGAACCATGTCCCCTTTGTGGAACCAGCCTAAATCTCCACCTTTATCTTTTGAAGGGTCGGTTGAATATTTTTTAGCCAATGTAGCAAAATCCTGGCCGTCTTTGATTTTCTTTTCAATCGCATCAGCTGTTTTCTTGTCTTTAACAAGAATATGGCTTGCTTTAACTTCAATCAGCTTGTCTTTATTTTTGCTAAAATAATCTTTCATTTCTTTTGTTGACGCTGTAACCCCGTCGGTTGTTGCTTTTGTCAAAAGAAGCTGCTGTTCAACATTTTGTTTAAAGCTTTTTTCGGTGAGATTATTTTGTTGAAGCGCGCTTTTAAATGCAGCATCAGTTGGGAACTGACCTTTTACTTCGTTTATTTTCTTGTCAATTTCTTTCTGTGAAACATTATATTTCTTTTTCAGCAATTTATCATAGACCATTTCCTGAAGGACTTGATCACCATATTTTGCTTTTAACTCTTTGTAGAACTGATCCTGGGTTATCTTTCCGCCTTTTGTAGTAACTACTGCACTGTCTTTGCTATTATTACCACACGCAGCGAGGCTCGATAATCCAAGAAGAACAGCAAGGACAATCATTAGTTTTTTCATCTCTGTCACTCCTAACCTGATATAAGCAAAACAATCTTTATTAATATAGCACATTCTATAGAGTTAAACCCTTTTTTTTTAGAAAATGTGAAAAATCACATCCTTAGTCACTATTTGTTAATGAACCTCTAGGCTCAATTTCTGTTATAGTAATTAAAGCGTCTATGAAGTGCCACGGATAGAATAACATGGATGTAAAAAGATTGCACGAATTATAAGAAAAAAAAGAAAAGCAGGTTAACGGACCTGCGACCATACATCCAAATAACTTGTAAGAAGCAAGATTGTTAAAAGGATATTTATTGTTTGAAATACTTTTTGCTGCCGTTCAGCAGGTATTTCTTTGCGGATAATTAATGCCTGAGTCAAATTATTAAAAAGAAACAGGACAATAATTGCAAATATGATAAAAACCGTAAGCAACATATAGCGTCCCTCCGTATCAGGAATAAAACATTCAACATAAGGTTATCAAAAGTTCATATAAAATGATAGTCTAAGACTTGAAGAGGTGAAATTATGAAGAATAAATGGAGAAATGCTTTTTTAATATTGGCTAGCATTGTTGTAGTGATCATTGCTGTGATCACCTTTTCAATTTTCAAATTGACAGAAACGGGCGGAAACACGGCCACTATTCCACACGATACACCAAAGGTTACGTCTCCCATATTTATGGTGCAGGCGAACAAAGGCAGACTTACCACCATGATTAATCATGAACTTCAAAAGCATCAGACAGGTAATCTGACCTATGGGGTAGACTTGAGTAAGGATGTCACACTTGACGGAGCTCTCAACGTTTTAGGGCTGGATATCCCTTTTCAGTTATCATTTGACCCAGTTGTAAAGGACGGAGATGTCATTTTAAAGGAGACCGGGGTAAAGCTTGGGGATATCGATTTACCTGATGAAGAAGTTCTGAAGTTCATAAGCAAGGGTACTGATTTGCCAAAATGGGTAACGGTTGAACCTAGTAAAAAAGAAATTTACGTGGATCTAACAGCTATGAAAGTAAAAGATCAGTTTTACCTAAAGGCAAAGAAAATGGACATGGCTAATAATCAGATTGAATTTGATGTTTATAGAAAGTAAATCACGCGTAATGCGTGATTTTCAGGTTTGATGCCGCAACGTAGAAATGTTGACGTGGTTGTTGATTTCCGCTCTAGGTTGCTCGCTTTCCACGGGCACGGCCACAGCTAACTTTGGCGTGGCTACTTTGTTCGCCAAAGTGGATCTTCGGACGCGTGCTTTTCCCGAGGGAGTCTCGCGCCTTTCGCTTCAATCAACGTGTTTGCTACCCTTTAGACGTCATTTATGGCTATAATCGTTACACCTGCGGCAACAATTAGCCGAGCAAATTGTAGACTTTTTCAGTGGCCACGCCCAAACAAAGAGGGTAAAGCCATGCACTTTATTTAGTCGACATATTTCGGGGCGTGACAGGCACGGAGTCCAGGCACGGAATCCACAAAAAAAGCACGCATAGCGCGTGCTTTTTTATATTTATTAAATTGCTTGTTTAATTAGAATCTTACAGCCTGTACGATCATCTTCAATGAATGCATCAGCTGGTGCAGCAATAAGATGAACGAAGTAAACCAGATCTTTTGTGCTTATGCCAAAGTTCATCGCCCCTATAACAGCAAAAAAATAAATATATGATGGCAAGAAAAACGAAACCAGGCAGCTTCCAGCGGTTAAAAGCACGAAGGGACACAAAACAACGAATACCGAGGTTCTCTTTTTAAGAGTGCAAGGTATGTTGGTATAGATAACCGGTATGGAATGAAGTCTGGATTTCTCAAAGGATAATGACGCTTTTTTACCGCTCATTAACACAGGAAGAATATGGAGCAGCTTATGGGCTGGCCATACGAAAAACATGGCTGCAGTAAGTGCAACGAGGTCATATCCCGTAAAATGGGCATTGAGAAACGTCTTCTCAAATGATAGATAAAATAGAATGTAATAAAAGACGGCCCCTACAAAGGATAAGAGTGTTAATCGAAAAGAACCGTACTGTTTCGAAATGTTGAAGGATTTCCAACAGTTCATAGCCTAACCCACCTTAATTTCAACAGATATGAGAAGATTCATTGCTAATTCCCCAATTAATGTACTCCCATTTATATATAAAATCAACCCCTTAAATACTAAAAAAATAAAAAAGAAAAATTCGTTTTTTCTGATTATTAAGGCTATAAAAAAACCATCTCCTATTTAGGAGACGGTTTAGCTGTTTCAGATTCAAGTTTTTCTTTTGCCTGCTCAAGCTCCCCTAAATCTTCTTTGATTTGGGAAAGATGAGGCTGAATGTCTTTCTGGAAAGCTTTAACAAGGTTGCTGATGTCGTTAATTGTGGTTTTAACTGCCGGCATGCCTTCGTTTTTAATAGTAGTAATTTGCTCCTTCAGGTTAAGGAAGGTGTCTTTAGCTTCGCTTAAAGGCTTTCTTTTTTTCGTTGGAAGCCCCATCTCATCATAGGAAACTGAGCTTGACTTCCTCTTTTTTAAAAAGATTGCTGTGCAGCCTGCAGCAATGCCTCCTGCAGCGATGCCGATTAAATACGTTTTTGTTTTTCCCATAAGTCACCTCATTAAGATAGTTTTAAATAAAAGCCTTCGGTATCATTGAACAATTTAACATGAATTATTGCAACGCGCATAATTTGTTATGAGGGGGGATAGAGATGGTCCTCTTTATAATTGTTCTGATGATACTTGGGGCTGGTTTACTGGGGTTGGGCTGTATTCAAATCGTACAGTCCCGTAAATATGCATTTAAGAATCCAAAGCTTGCTCAAACCGCAAAGGTGGCACAGGTTATGATCGGGACAGGACTTTTCCTGTTTCTGATCGCCTGGTGGTCTCTTAGGTAAAGGATTTATATCATTTACTTCCCTGGTTTACCGAATAATAAACAAAAAAACGTGGTTAGGATGATCCTAACCACGTTTGGCTGCTGTTCTAGGTGAGCGGTGCTGTGACCGGCTGATTATACGCTGAACAATTGGATAAACAATTAATACAAACACAGTATTAAGCACTGCTGCTGGCAATACCACTGCAATGAACAAGGCAAGAAAGCTTGCTTTCGCAGGTAAAGCACCAAGCAGTGTCAGAGCAGTAAGAAATACAGTTCCACTAATCAACGTACCGATTGCTGCAACAATTGGTGCAGCGATTACTGGTTTCAGCACCCGAGTTATTACGAAAAATAAAACAAAAACAATCAGTGACGTAATAATTTTATCAATGACATTTGGGCAGAAAGCCCCCGGGAATTGTTGTAGTCAAGCCCGATAATAACCCCGCAGCCAACCCAATTATAAAAATATTTCCTTTTTCTGCAAACATTATGATAGCTATAAACATCATGCTTAACAGCATGTCCGGCTTCATTCCAAAAAAGAAGCCAGGAATTAGGGCATGCAAGATTGTCCCGATTCCCAAAAATAAAGCAATTAATATTAATTTTTGCACTTTCATGCTCATCTCTCCTCTGCTCTTCTCGTAATCATCCTCCAGCAATGCCAGCTGGCTTGCTGCGAAGATTATGTTAACTATACTATGGCAACTGCCGAAAATCAATTAATCAATTTATGGCATCAGCGATTTTATCTGCCAGTTTATTTCGTTCTTCTGCGGTATAGTCGTTTTCGTGAATTTCCCATTTCATACCGAAGCCGTCTGACTTGTCATAGCGTGGCAAGAGGTGGATATGGCAATGAAATACAGATTGACCGGCAAATTCTCCGTTATTATTAAGGACATTTAACGCCTTAGGATCAAATGCTGACTTGATTGCATTTGCAACTTTTGGCACAGCCCGAAATAAATTTGCAGCTGTTTCATCATCTAACTCAAAGACATTTGCCTGATGATTTTTAGGTATAACCAGTGTATGGCCTTTTGTTACTTGGCTGAGATCAAGAAATGCTAATACATTCTCGTCTTCATAAACCTTTGAACTTGGAATATCTCCACGAATTATTTTACAAAAAATACATTGATCATCATGTGTCAACTGAGTCACCCTTTCTGATTTGTAAGTTTTTTAAAAAGACATCGATGATGTTTCTGCGAGTCCACTGAAAAATCCTCTTTTTGCACTATGTTCGGGCAGAACTTCCTACTTAATCTTTGCGCTGTGGTGTCTCGCCTGGTTCGCTGTTGAGGTTACTGAAAAAGCACCTCATCTCATCGTGATTGTTGATTAACGCTCTAGGTTGCTCGCTTTCCACGGGCACGGCCTCAGCTAACTTTGGCATGGTCTGCTTTATGCGCCAAAGTGGATCTTCGGACGCGTGCTGGTCCCGTCGGAGTTTCGCACCTTTCGCTTCACTCAACGTGTTTGTGAACAGAGGATGCCTATTGAATTCGTGGCTATAGAAATTCAATTGCCATCAGCTGAACACGTGGCATCTCGAATTTTCCACAGCCACGAGCATCACTTCTCGAACAACTACGAGTTGCGACGAGGAACCCCCTTCGAAGCATTACTAGCAGACGCAGAAGCACATAGTCACAGATTCCTTTCTCATCAAAAGCTTTTCAGTGGCCACGTTTCTTCTTGTTTACAGTCTAGCATAACCTAATCTAATCTTTAACATCTAGTTGTTCGCTGTCGATCTAAATATTTGGTACACTTCAATTAATCAAATGTAAATGAGAAGAAAGAGGCGCTAATATATGGAGTCATTATTGGAGGTTTCAGATCTAAGTGGAGGGTATAACAGAAAATTGCCTGTTTTGCATGATATATCTTTTTCTATTGGAAAAGGGGAGCTTGTTGGTCTTGTCGGATTAAACGGAGCCGGAAAAAGCACCACCATAAAGCATATTCTAGGGCTGCTGGAACCTTATAGTGGGTTTATCCGCTTAAATGGTAAGACAGTGTTTGATAATAAGGAAAATTATCGTCAACAGCTTTCTTACATACCTGAGACACCAGAATTATATGATCAGATGACATTAAGGGAGCATTTAGAACTGAGTGCCATGGCATATGGTCTTAGCGAAGAGTCCTTTGAAAAAAGAATCCCTAAATTGCTCCAGCTCTTTCACATGAAAAATAAATTAAAGTGGTTTCCAAGTCAGTTTTCAAAAGGGATGAAGCAGAAGGTTATGATCATGTGTGCATTCCTTGTAGAGCCATCATTATACGTGGTGGATGAACCTTTCGTTGGACTTGATCCAATTGGCATTCAGTCTTTTCTCGATTTAATGAATGAAATGAAGGCTGGAGGAGCAGGTATTTTGATGTCAACACATATTCTGTCAACGGCTGAAATGTACTGTGATAAATTTATTATTTTACATAAAGGAAAAATTGCTGCTCAGGGAACCCTTGATGAAATCAGGATGGTGTTTGATATGCCCAAAGCCTCGCTTCATGAAATATATGTCTCGATTGCCCAGGACGAAATACCATGGATCAAGTAACGGCTTTTTGGTACAAGCGGCGCTCGGATTATTGGACCATGGCAAATAGATATTGGAGGCTGATTGGAAAGAACAGTGGGCTGATGTTCACATTGTACGCCCTTTTTATCGTGGGCAGTATTTATTATAAAAAATGGCTGGATCTTCTTCCGGCTAATTTTCCTGGCGCCCTGCTTATTTCAGTTTTTGTTGGGCTGTTTGTCTTCCATACACCGCTAAGAACATTTATACAAGCTGCTGACCTTGTCTTTTTGCTTCCAATGGAGGCGAGGCTTAAGCCTTATTTCCAAAAGAGCTTAAGGTACAATCTATGGATTCAGGGAAGTATTGTGGTTGTTTCGGCAATCTTGGTTTCCCCCTTATTTCTGGCTACCGTTTATTCAAGTCCTGCTGCGTTTTTTGGTTTTATGATCCTTGCTCTTGTGCTGAAACAATGGAATATTCATGCCCATTGGCTAGAGCAATACGTTGATAAAGGCAGGGCAGGGCTGAAGGTATTCAGGGCTTCCGGAACTTTTCTGGCACTCTATTCATCAATTGCCGGCAATCTTTTTCTTACAGGAGTCTTGCTTCTTATTATTGCAGTTGGCCATTATTATATTTTCTTTGCCCCGTCAAGATCCCGGCTTCTCAAATGGGAAGGGCTGGTTGAACTGGACGAAAGGCAGCTTAGGAAATTGCTTCGATTCGCCAATCTGTTTACAGATGTGCCTGAAATGAGGGGACGTGTCCACAGCAGAAAATGGCTTTCAAAAACAGTCGAATGGCTTCCGTTTCATAAAAAAAATCTTTATATCCGCTATTTTGGACTGACTTTTATCAGGGCAAATGATTACTTAGGACTGTGGTTCAGATTATCGCTTATCGGACTTATTCTGATTTTCGGCTATCATACAGGCTTTGCCCCCTATATTATAGGAGCGGCGGTTATTTATCTGACCGGCCTTCAAATTTTTCCGTTGTGGCATCACCCAGCACCTCAAGCAACCTTTCATCTTTATCCGATGCAAAGCCGTTATAAATCAGATGGGTTTAAAAAAGTGATTTACGCGGCTTTATTTGGACAAGCTGTGGTGATCAGTGTTTTAGGATCTGCTGCAGTTGGCACAGTAGAAAGCCTGTTGATTTTTGTAGCCGCGACTTGTTTAGCTGTACTCTTATTTATGTATTTATTTGTTCATAAAAAAATCATGAAAAAGGGCTGAGCAGCTGTAGCCTGGTTGTCACTAATTTGCAGAGCCTCAGGTATTTCCATTTATTTAATGAAACACAGAGCAGCTTTCTGGAGGAGTCCCTTGAAGACCGAACCGTTAAAGATTATGTAGATAAAAACAGGCTGTCGAGAATTTCTCGACAGCCTGAGGGCTCCTGATCAGGAGCCTTTTTTTAGTTATTGAAATTATGTTAAACGCGGGTCTTTCATTAAACGTTCCATTTCTTCCATATGGTGCGTTTCATCTGCAATCATATCTTCAAGTGTAACAACAAGCTCTGTCAATCCTAGTTCTTCGGCTTGCTTACGACGTTCTTCATATCTTTCAATCGTGGATTTTTCAGCATCCCTTGCTTCTATAAGCATTTCCTTAACATCGGTTACTTGTTTAACATTGGCAGGTGTTGTTGTTGGCTGCCCGCCTAGAGTGGAAATTTTCTCTGATAAATAAAGCGCATGCTGCTGCTCATCTGGAATCTCTTTTTCAAAGAAAGGCTTCAGGACGGAATAATACATGCCTGTAACCGAGGAAGCATAGTAGGTATATTGTATAACTGCCGAATACTCTCCAGCTAAATCTTCATTTAAACCCTCAATAAGTTCTCTCATTTTTGCATCCATTATTTTATCATCCTTTCAGTTAATCAGCTACAGATTCAATATACCCTCATCAACAACTTTTAAACCGGTATGCCTACCGACGACTAATTGCAATTGTTTAGTACATATTTTGATCTGAAGTCTGCTGTTTGCGCTTCTTTTCTCACTTTCGTTCGCAACATAATGAGGCGACGTTTTCAAAGTGATATAGTCAGTTTGAAAATGAAAAAGGTTATCGTTTGCTGCCGTATTTATAGGGAGCTCCTGTCTTATTAAAAATAAAAAGGCGTTCAGTCGCCCTTCTCTTATAATAATAATATCAAGGAGTCCATCTTGAGATTGGATGGAGGGGATCAGTTTCGAAAAACCTTTTGTAAAAGGCCGGTTCACTACGAGGATAAGATCTGCCCGTCCAGAAAAACAGTGATGCAGACTGGAGCATTCATAGTGAAAAGAATTTGAGGTGTTAGCGTTCGTTTTGACATTGTAAGGAAGTCTTTTCAAAGAACGAATTCCATTTGCATGAGTCTCGTTCTGAAAAGAAACAGAACCGATTTCTAATAAATTAAGAAAATATCGGCGTCCATCAAAGCCTAGATCAATAAGTCTGGTTTCACCCTTAATAATTTGCTGGATTGCCTCATCAGGGTCTTCAGCAATGTTCAGGCTTCCGGCTATGTCATTTAATTTGCCTAGAGGTAAAATAGCCAAGACTGGCCTAGAATGAAGCGGTGAGATGGCATTTATTACTTCTGCAACCGTTTCATCACCACCTGCAACAATTAAAATATCAGTATCTTGAACATGAGAAATAGCGATCCTTCCTGCATCACCTTCATTTGAGGTCTGATGAATGGAGGGCTCATTAAAGAAATTTTGAAGTTTATTCAAAAGATCTGGGATGGTCCTATTAAATTTATTGGGCCCGGCCCTTGAATTAACGATGATGGTAACTCTTTTCATGATGCAACTTCCTTTCTGGGGGTCTGCAATAAAAATGAACCATAATTCCCATCTACCCCATACAAAAGGTTTTTACACTTATTAACACTCTCCGTCTAAAGACTGAATGACATCCCCCCATTAGGCTATAGTCATTTGGAAAGGAAATAGTTAATATGAAAGTTATAAGATAGATTTCAAAAAAAGGGCGGTTAACAATGAAACAATTATCCTTTGGCAAAACCCTGATAGCTTTCATATTAATTTTAGTGGGAGTTTTGTTGATTCTTGTCAACACGGGTATTATTTCCGGGGAAATGTTGTCGGTTTATGAAGATTATATTCCTGTTTTGGCGGTAATATTTATTGGGTTTTGGCTGATATTCAGACCCTTACTCAGCAGAAGAAAAAGCAAGTGGATTTCTGGTCTGTTTTTATTGGTATATGGCGGACTTCTTTTATGCAATGATTTAGGATATTTAACGTTTTATTGGCTTTCAGTATGGAGGTTATGGCCCTTTTTAATTATCTACATTGGCGTGGAATTATTAAATAATCGTGCTCCTTCAGTCAGGGTAAGAATAAAGAGAGATAAGGAGAAAGCATGGAAATCAAAAGAAAAAATGCATAAGCATCATTTTGTAAGCGAAGCGTCTTATAAAGAGCCGAACTGGGCTGTGGAGCCGATGTCTAACCACTCTAAAATAACGGATCTGAAAATGGATTTTACGAAAGCATTTGTACCGGATACCGAAACCCCTGTTGAACTTTCAGGGTGGATTGGGGACATCCATTTGACTTTGCCTGAAGACCTTCCTTTTTCTTTAGAAGCCACACCTTCCATTGGGGAAGTGAAAATTGGAGGGTTTAAACAGGCAAACGTGGGTCAAGGCGTAAAGTATAAATCCAATACTTTTGATGAAGCAACCCGCAAAATAAGTTTCAACATTGATTATCATGTTTTAAATTTAAGAGTGGACCGGATATAAGGGGGAGAGGATGTGGCTCGAATCAACAGCTTTCGATGGCGCTCGTTGAAAATGCAGGTTTGGATCAGTACGCTCTCCTCGGTCGTCACGTTTTTGTTTTTATTGATATTGCTCCAATTAATAGCCTCAGCTCATGTTTTTATAATCAGCGCCACTGTCCTAATTTTAACCTTTATGACAACCTTTATCGTAGGGTTGCGTTACATGATCACTGATTACCGGTTTTTTCAGGACAGAGCGGAAGATATCACGGCATTTGTAAAAACCTTAACGCGGGGGAAACTCTCCCATCGAATTATAATAGATTCTGATGATAGGTTAGGAGACGTCGCACGATCTTTAAATGAGCTGGCTGATCAATATGAAAGGCAAGTCAGCTTTCTTCAGAAAATGGCAAACGAGAAAGCGGAATTGACCAAGAAATCAAAGCAAGCAGCAGTTATTGAAGAAAGACAGAGGCTTGCCAGGGATCTGCACGATGCTGTCAGTCAGCAGCTTTTTGCACTAACGATGCTTGCTTCTGCTGCAGAAAGGACAGTGATTAGGCAGCCGGAGCTTGCTGCTGCGCAAATCAGCGAGCTTGCAGAGATCAGTCTTAAAGCGCAAGGCGAGATGCGGGCGCTTCTTCTGCACCTTAAACCCGTATATTTGAATAATGAGAGTCTAGAAGAAGGAATTAAAAAGCTAATTCACGAATTATCCAGTAAGACCTCAATGGAATTTGATGCACAGATCGGTAAATTAAATGATATTTCTCCAGCTATTGAAGAGCATGTTTTCAGACTTTGCCAGGAGTCCTTATCAAATGCTTTAAGGCATTCGGGAGCTAGCCTGCTGAAGCTGAGGCTATATACTAAGGATAATTTTATTAACTTGAAAGTTTACGATAATGGCAATGGATTCGATGTATCAAGTGAAAAAATAGCATCATATGGGTTGAAATCAATGATGGAACGCTGTGAGGAGATTGGCGGAAAGTGGGATCTTACTTCTAAAGAAGGAGAAGGAACAGCTATAGATATCAGGATCCCATTGAAGAATGGAGGCGGTATAGATGAGCGGACAGAAAATCAAAGTGATGATCGTTGATGATCATGAGATGGTAAGACGAGGGTTAAAAGCCTATTTACTAACCGAACCAAGAATTGAATGGCTGGGAGAAGCTTCGTGCGGAAATGAAGCGGTGGTACTTGCCAAGCAGTGGAAGCCGGATGTGATCATGATGGATCTTATGATGGAAAATGGAACCGGTATTGAGGCGACCCTTGCCATTTTAGCCGAGCTCCCTGAATGCAAAATTGTTATTTTAACAAGCTATTATGATGATGCACAAGTATTTCCCGCAATTGAAGCTGGGGCAACCAGTTATTTGTTGAAAACTGCTTCGTCTGAAGAAATATTAATGAGTATTATTCATGCATTTGAAGGTAAATCAACAATTGATGAAAAAGTTACCCAAAAAATGATGCAGCAAATGCGGCAGAAGTCTCTTCCGCATGACCAGCTAACGCCAAGGGAAAGAGACGTCTTGCGCTGTGTCTCGAAAGGTATGTCAAACGCTGAAATAGGAGAAACGCTTTACATAGGTATAAAAACTGTTAAAACCCATGTCAGCAGTATCTTCTCAAAGCTTGATGTATTGGACCGGACTCAAGCAGCAATCTATGCCCATCAGCATAAATTATACGAAGAAGATCTAAAACACTAACGCTAGGCTGTCAATAATTAGACAAAAAATATTAAATTTCTATAGAAAAAGAGCGTCAATTTTAAAAAATTGGCGCTCTTTTTGATATGGTTAAAGAAAAGTGAAGGTTGCCCGATTAGCCCTGAAAGAGCCTGGAGATTTCCAGGAAGAGGAGCTCTCTTCCTCTGAAGGGAAAGCGAAGGATCCGAAGGGATGGCAACCGTAACTGGACAAATAAGAAAAGTGAAGCCGAACATGTCTGCCCCGACAGGCACAGGCACTCGCTTTCCGTGGGCAACGCTTCAGCCTTCTCGGAAGAAAATCACTTCCTGCGGGGTCTTCAGCTGTTGCTTTTCCCACTGGACTTGAGATAACACCGTTGGGATCACTTCGCACGATGAAAATGCTGAAGCAACCCATGATAAAATGAAACACAAAGCATTTTCGAGGAGTCTCGTGCCGCCACTCCAATCAGCAAAATGAGAATTTGAGCAGTCTGAATTTTCCTTTACTCTAAAAATGAGTTAGATTTTCACGGGCCTCCCCCAGCAGGAGCACGAGCATCATCTCTCGAACGGCTACGAGTTGCGACGAGGAATTCCGCTTGAAGCATGACTAGTAGATACAGGAGAACATGGTCGCAGATTTCAGATTTCTTTCCCGTGCACAGTCTGCGAAAAAGCTGAATAATAAAAAAAAGATTGCCATACGGCAATCTGTAAATTTGAAGGTTGGCTGGGATAGCAGGGATCGAACCTACGAATGACGGAATCAAAATCCGTTGCCTTACCGCTTGGCTATATCCCATAGATCAATATTTAGAATATCCATTTTCCGAAATTAATATGCACGTTCGGGGAATTTATTTAAAAGGGGAAAAGAATGAAAAGGATACTTATAACAATTAATATTTTACTCGGTTTAGCTATTTTAGGCATTATCGGCTACTTGATTGTCTTATTTTCAGGTCAATATGAAATTAGCAAAAAGGACCTCATGCTTACAAGTTCAAGCACAATCGTGGATGAAAAGGGAAATGAATTATCAAAACTTTATTTGGAAGACAGGGAAATTATCTCGATTGATAAAGTGCCTAAAAAGGTTCAGGACGCGTTTATTGCAACAGAAGATGCCCGTTTTTATCATCACGGTGCTATTGATTTTCAAGGAACAGCAAGAGCGTTGATGACGGATCTTCTTTCCGGGAGCAAGGCTGAAGGTGGAAGCTCCATCACTCAGCAGCTTGCGAAAAACATTTTTCTTACCAATAAAAAATCTTTCTTCAGGAAAGCGAAGGAAGCGGCAATTGCTGTCAGCCTGGAGAGGAAATACTCTAAAAAAGAAATCCTCGGCATGTATTTAAATGAAATTTATTTCGGTCACGGAGCCTATGGCATTTCAAGCGCCGCGCAATTTTACTTTAATAAAAAAGCTGAAGATCTAACACCTGAAGAGGGGGCGATGCTTGCTGCACTTGTTAAGGCACCGACGAGTTATTCACCAGTTAATCACCCTGATGAAGCAGTCAAACGGCGAAATCTGGTGCTTCACTTAATGGGGGTTCATCATTACTTATCAAAAAATGAGGTTGCAGCAAATCAAGCTAAGCCGCTTGGGCTTGATCTTCATAAGCCAAAAAGTCACCCAGAATATTATACTTATATCGATATGGTTCTGGATGAAGCAGCAAATAAATACCATCTTTCAAACCAGCAGCTTTTGCGCGGGGGGTATAAAATAGTGGTACCAATGAGCAGAGAGGCGGAGACTGCATCATTTAAAGCCTTCAAAGATGATGGTTACTTTAAGGGAAGCAATAAAAAGGAAACGCCTGATGGAGCCTTTGTATTAATGGATCCCAAAAATGGCGGTGTGCTTGCTGTGCAAGGTGGAAGGAACTATGTGAAAAAAGGCCTTAACCGGGTGACCGTTAAACGACAGCCTGGCTCCACATTTAAACCGCTAGCCGTCTATGGACCTGCGCTGAATAAGGGAGACTATAATCCTTATTCATTATTAACAGATAAGAAAATGACGTATTCCCAATATGATAATTACACACCTGAGAATTACGATCACCAATATAAAGGTAAAGAAACGATGTATGACGCCTTGACCTATTCAACGAATGCACCCGCAGTTTGGCTGCTGAATCAAATTGGTATTGATCATAGTAAAAGGTATTTAAAAAAACTTGGGTTTAATTTGCCTGATAAAGGACTTGCTATTGCTCTTGGCGGTCTTCAAAAAGGTGTAACACCTTTGCAGCTTGCTACCGCTTATACAGCTTTTGCAAATGAAGGAAAAAAAACATCCCCACATTTTATAGATGCTATTTATAATCAGGACGGTAAACTAATCAAGAAAGCAAATACGACGTCCACCAAGGTTTTTTCAAAACAAACAGCATGGTATATGACGAAAATGCTTGAATCAGTTGTTAACATTGGCACGGGTTCTGCTGGTCATGTGGATACTGCACTGGCAGGTAAGACTGGCTCAACGGGAAGGCCGGGGCACTCCAATGGTCTTAAAGATGCGTGGTTTGCCGGCTACACGCCTGAAGCTGCCGGAAGTGTATGGATTGGTTATGGCCGGACAACAGAAAATCAGTATGTAACAGGCTCGAGTGAAGACGCAGCAAGGTTATTTAAGGACATTATTAACCAGATTCCTTCCCAAAAAGGACTTGCCTTTAGTAAGCCAGAAGGAGTCAAGGATTTGCCCAAACCGGTGCATTTACAAACGGTCACTGATCTTCAGGCAACGGGTACTCTCGGTAAGTATGGCCTTCCTGGCGTTCATCTTTCATGGACACCTAACAAAGATCAACGGGTTATTTATCACATATATGAAATTAAAAACGGTTCAAGAGTGAAAATTGCCGAGGTTAAGGGTGAAGATCACTTCACCGTTAACTATGCGAATCCATTTCAGAATGCTGAATACCAGATCGTTCCTTACAATCCGCTCACCAAAAAAGAAGGGAAGAAAACATCAGAGGTCGCGGTTCAATGGTTTGGGGGATTTTAAGATTGCCAGTGGATTTGCATGCAATCTGCAGGGATTTCAGATAAAATAGGAGAAGATGATTTAAAGAGACGGGAAGGATGAAGACAAGTGGGTTTGCCATTTAATGATACATTTTTAAAAGCATGCAGAAAAGAAGAGGTTCCTTATACGCCTGTCTGGTACATGAGACAGGCCGGGCGGTATCAACCGGAATACAGAAAAATCCGGGAACAGTATTCCTTTTTTGAAATTAATGATAATCCAGAAGTTTGTGCAGAGGTGACGAGACTTCCAGTTGAACAGTTAGGTGTGGATGCAGCTATTTTGTTCGCCGATATAATGACGCCTTTGAAGCCGATTGGAGTAGATGTTGATATCGTTGAAGGTGTCGGGCCAGTCATTAGCAACCCAGTAAAAGACCTATCGGATATCCGGAACCTTTCGCTAATAAATCCGGAAAGAGATTTGAAATCAGTCATGGAGACGGTCAGTCTTTTAAGAGAACAGCTCTCTGTTCCTCTCATTGGTTTTGGAGGTGCCCCCTTTACGCTTGCCAGCTACCTAATTGAAGGTGGTCCATCAAAGGGCTATCATAAAACAAAAGGATTTATGTACAGTAATCCTGTCGCGTGGGCGGCTTTAATGGACAAGCTGTCTGAAATGACCATACTGTATCTTTCAGCACAAATTGATGCTGGAGCTCAAGCGGTTCAAGTTTTTGATTCATGGGTTGGGACGCTAAGTGCAGAAGATTACAGAGTCAGCATTGCCCCTTGGATGGAACATATTTTTAGTACGCTTAAGAAGAAGGGTGTCCCGACGATCTATTTCGGAAGCGGAGCCAATCATCTTGTACCGGAATGGGCGAAATTACCTGTCGATGTGTTATCAATTGACTGGCGACTTTCAATTGCGGAAGCAAGAAATATGGGGGTAAGGCAAGCGATTCAAGGCAATCTAGACCCTGCGCTTCTGCTTGCGCCTGAAGAATTGTTGAAAGCAAGGGCAAAACAGGTGCTTGATGAAGGAATGCAAACGCCTGGCCACATTTTTAATTTAGGCGTGGGAATCTATCCCCAGGTTAATGGAGAGACCTTAAAGCAATTAACAAAATTTGTCCACGATTATTCGATGAAATAGGAAGGGAGTCATAATATATGAATAAAAAACAGATGGGGTTACTGGTAATGGCTTATGGCACCCCTTACAAGCCTGAAGATATAGAACCCTATTATACCCACATTCGCCGCGGTCGCCGCCCCTCGGATGAACTGCTTGAAGATCTTAAACAAAGGTATGAAGCGATTGGTGGAACGTCCCCGCTTGCTCAAATTACAAATGATCAGGCACATGGGTTAGCAGACCATTTAAACAGCATTCAGGAAAAGATCGAATTCAAAGTTTATATCGGTCTAAAGCATATTCATCCTTTTATAGAAGACGCCGTTAAGCAAATGAAGGAGGACGGTATTGAAGAAGCAGTCAGCATCGTTCTGGCTCCTCATTTTTCTTCATTTAGCGTGAAATCTTATAATCAAAGAGCAAAGGATACAGCAGCAGAGCTTGGTGGACCGCTTATTCATTCCATTGCAAGCTGGTATAAGGAGCCAACATTTATCCAGTATTGGAAAGATCAGATAGTGAATACGTTTCAGAGCATTCCGGAAGAAGAACATGACCAGACAGTTGTTGTTTTTTCAGCACACAGTCTCCCTGAAAAAATAATTGCCAATGGTGATCCTTATCCTCAGCAGCTCGAAGAAACTGCGGAATTAATTACAGAGGCAGCGGGTTTAAACCATACAGCAATCGGCTGGCAGAGCGCAGGCAATACGCCTGATCCATGGATTGGCCCTGATGTGCAGGATTTAACGCGAGAGCTTTATGCAGAACATAGGTATAAGCATTTTATTTATTGTCCTGTCGGTTTCGTGGCGAAGCATCTTGAAGTGCTTTACGATAACGATTATGAGTGCCGGATTATAACCGAAGAACTTGGAGTTTCTTATCACAGACCCGAAATGCCGAATGCAAAGCCTGAGTTTATTGATTGTCTGTCACAAGTCGTTTTGAAAAATCTGCAAGAGAAAAAGCAGCCTAACAATGCCTAAGAAAATTGTTGTGATTGGCGGGGGCATAACGGGATTAACCTCCGCTTTTTATCTTGAAAAAATTGCCGAACGTAAAAATATCCAAATTGACGTTACAGTGCTTGAAGCTGAAGACCGGTTTGGGGGGAAAATTCGGACTGTTAATAAAGAAGGCTTTGTTATAGAGCGTGGTCCAGATTCCTTTTTAAAAAGGAAGCGTGCTGCATTGGAATTAATCGAGGCACTGGGATTAGAGAATGACGTTGTTTCAAACAATACAGGAAGAGCGTTCATCCTAAAAAGCGGAGAGCTTCATCCCATTCCCGAAGCTTCAGTGATGGGTGTGCCGACCCAGCTTAAGCCAATCCTTTCATCTGAATTACTTTCAGATGACGGCAAGGCGTCCGTGTTGAATGATTTATTCATTCCGCCACTTCCTGCTTTTGAAGATATCTCAGTAGGCAGTTTCTTTAAAAAAAGGCTTGGCAAGGAAATAGTTGATCATATCATCAGTCCGTTGTTATCAGGAATATATGCAGGAGATATTGATAAGCTGAGTCTCTCTGCAACTCAGCCACAATTTATAGATGTAGAAAGAAAAGCGGGGAGCCTAATCATGGGCTTCAACGGGAAAGCCCCTAAAAAAACTCAGAGCGGTCAGTTTGCGACTTTAAAAAGCGGTCTATCCACGCTTGTGGACCAACTGCTTGTTTCGATTAAAGGCGATTGTCTGACCGGTGCCAATGTAATGAGTATTGAAAAAGCGGAGGAGGCCTCCCAGTATTCTGTTACCTTGAAGGAAGGCAAAGTATTACAGGCTGATGGAATTATTATGACGTCACCTGTGGAGCAGGCAGCAAAGCTGTTGCCTGACGCGCCATTCCTGATAAGGGAATCCGCGGATCCAAATACTTCAGTGGCTACAATTGCAATGGCCTTTAACAGTGAGGATGTCATTTTACCTGAGCATGGGACGGGGTTTGTCGTTTCACGAAAGGAACGTGTTTCTATAACAGCTTCTACTTGGACCCATTTGAAATGGCCGCACACTGTTCCCGATGGCAAAGTTCTGCTAAGGGCTTATGTAGGGAAAGCCGGTGAAGAGCACATATTAGAGCATTCTGATGAAGAGCTGGTGAAACAAGCCCTTGAAGAACTGAAAAAAGTTCTCCGCATCTCCGGCCAGCCATTATTTTCACTGGTCTCTCGCTGGAATGAAGCGATGCCGCAATACCCAGTTGGCCATGTGAAGTGGCTTAAGTATATAGAAGAACACATGTCTAAGAGCTATCCCAATGTTTATTTAGCAGGCGCTTCTTATGATGGTGTGGGTTTACCAGACTGCATCCGCCAAGGAAAGCAAAGAGCTGAACAAATTATGGAAAGTTTATGAACATCGGCCGCACCTGTTGCGAGCCGATTTTTTTTGTGATAAATTAATACTATTAAAACTGATTGACCGAATTAGTCATTTGGTCATTTTAAAAAAGACAGGAGGCTGCTTATGAGCATCGATCGGAAACAAAGTATCATTGAAGCGGCAGAAAAATGTTTTACTCAATATGGTTTTAAGGCAACAACCATGGATCAGACTGCAAAAATGGCCCATGTCGGTAAAGGAACAATCTATACTTTTTTTAAAAATAAAGAAGAACTTTTTAAAGCAATTATAGATCAGTTCATTCTTCAAATGAGCCAGATCGCCGACCAAGCGATCAATCTGGAGGATACATTTGATGAGAATCTTCACCGGTCACTTTTTGGAATGCTTGATTTTCGCAAAAAACATCAACTGACCTTAAAACTTACTCAAGAAGTGAGGGAAATTGGCACTCCTGAAGCACAAGAGGCTTTGGACAGGCTTGAACGTACGATCTTGAACTTTTTAGAGGGGCACTTGATTAAAGCGATGGAAAATGGTGATATCTCACCATGTGAACCAGAGCTCACAGCCTTTATCATGTTGAAGCTTTATATCGCTCTTGTTTTTGAATGGGAAAAGAAGCATGAACCGTTGAGCAAGCAAGCGATTTCTTCCATTTTTGATAACTATCTAATGAAGGGATTAAAAAATAATTCGGAAAATAGAGAGAAGATGACAAAGAAATGAATGCACTATCAGTATTTTGGTCAGATCTTAAAGCAATGGTTTCTAAGCCTAAATCACTTCTTCAATTTTTTGGGATCCTTGCTATTCCAGTCATTTACAGCGGGATATTTTTGTATGCATTTTGGGATCCATACGGCCACACAGATAATCTGCCGGTCGCCGTCGTGAATGAAGATAAAGGAGCTGTATTGGCTGATCAGTCGATCAATATCGGAAATGATCTGGTTAAGCACCTGAAAAAGAATAAAGGATTTGATTGGCAATTTGTCACTCAATCTCAAGCTGAAAAAGGACTAAATAATAATAAGTACTATATGGTTATAACTGTTCCGGACTCTTTTTCAAAAGATGCAACCTCTCTTGAAAAGAGTAAAACAAAAACCATCCCGTTAACGTATCAAGTAAATCGAGATGCCAATTTTATCGCATCAAAAATTGGGGAGTCAGGAGCAAAATCGGTTAAAGAGAATGTTGCCAATCAGATTACTGAAACCTATGCTAAAACGATGTATGACAAGCTGGATTCGCTGACAAAAGGAATGGGTCAGGCTGCTAAAGGTGCTAATGACTTAAATTCAGGCAGCCAATCAGAGCTGAATGGACTGATCAGCTTAAAGCAACATTTTGGTAAGTTGACAGCTTCCACCGCCACCCTTAAAGATGGCTCGATTCAGCTTACTGAAGGAGCGGGACAGCTGGAATCAGGGCTTAAGCAGCTGAATAAGGGTACCCAGTCACTTTATGATTCAACCCGCGCAAAGACAGATGATATTCAAAAGCTTTCAGATGGTGCAAATGCATTATCTAATAATTTGGATGCGCTGAACACGAACGTTGAACAGCTTAATTCAGCTGACCAGAAACTGGTCACCGGGGCAGAAACAATGAGATCTCAGCTTAATCAAAATATAAATCAGTTGAATTCGGAGCTGAAGAATTATCAAGCGCTTGATCAGCAGCTATCTAAGCTTAAGCCGCTTTTAGATCAGCTGCTGCAATCAACGAACCAACTTCAAAGCACGTCGGATCAAATTAATAATCTAGCAAATAAAAGCTCACAAGCTACACAGGATCTGAATGATGGTGTGAATCAGTATTTAAAGCAGCATCCTGAAGCAGCGAATGATAAAAATTTCCAAAAGATTATGACCAGCCGAAATGACATACAATCCCTGCAGAAACAGCTGCAAAGCTTAATTAAGAACTATGGCACACCTGAACAGCTCACATCTTCAGTGAAGACTTTATCCCAAGGAATCGATCAGCTGAGTGCTGCGAAAAACAAGGCGGTAAATCAGATTCACGCGCTTCAAAAAGCTGATAATCAGCTCGTGAATGGGATGGAAGATTTTCAAAAACAGCTTAATAAGCTGCCTGCAGCAACAGCTGGTTTAAGCAAGGGAGCAGCGCAATTAGCTAACGGAACCACTCAATTAAATCAGAACTGGTCCAGTCTTGTTTCCGGGCTCCAGCAACTATCTCAAGGAGAAAACAAATTAATTAAAGGTTCAGATGATCTTCATTCAAATATGGCGAAATTTTCATCTGGAATCGGCTCACTTTCTAATGGATCCAGCCAGCTTGGTGACGGTATTGATCAGTTGGAAAATGGACAAATGAAATTGACAGATGGCAGCCGGAACCTCTCAGATAATCTCGGAGATGCCCATAAACAACTATCTTCCACTCCGACTGATGATCGTCATGCGAAAATGTTTGCTCAACCGGTTCACCTAACGGATGCAACAAATGCAAAAGTTAATAATTATGGTTCAGGTTTTACACCATATTTCTTATCCCTTGGACTGTTTGTTGGGGCACTAATGCTGACGGTTATCTATGATATGAGAGAGACAAGGATTCGTCCTTTATCCGGACTAAGCCTTGGGCTTGGTAAATTTACGATGATGGGACTTATGGGGATTGCGCAGGCTGTCCTTGCAGATCTGGTTGTCGTGTTTGGATTAGGATTGGATGTCTCAAATTTAGGCATCTTTATGTTATTCAGTATTTTGGCCAGTCTAACTTTTATGGCTTTGATTCAATTTCTTACAGCCACTCTTGGTAACCCTGGACGGTTTATCGCGATTATTCTGTTAATCTTGCAGCTTACGACAAGCGGAGGGACTTATCCGATTCAGCTAATTCCGAAGTCTCTGCATGTGTTTCAACATCTGCTGCCAATGACATACAGCATTGATGGGTTTAAAAATATAATTGCTGGCAACCAATCAGGAATGCTTGCACTTAATTCAATAATGCTTGCTGTTTTCCTAGTAATTATGCTGGCAGCTACGAGTCTCTTTTATTATCTTCATTATAAAAAACATCCTGAGGAGCTAGATCAGGATGAGCGCAAAACTGCCTAAAGCAAACGACTTACAATGAAGGGCACTGAAAAACTTGCTAAGTCTTAGCTTATCCGAATCAAATCAAAGAAAAGAGCTCCTGAGTCCAAATTATGGATATCGGGAGCCTTTTTTCTATCATATCTAATTGAAAGCGGAAATATCCTTTCGAGGCTTCCCGCGTTCACTTGGGTGTGGAGCAGCCGGGAAATTCGAGCGCCAATGATCAGCTGATGGCCGCTGATTATCTACAACAAGCACGTTGATTGAAGAGAAAGGTGCGAGACGCCTTGAAAATGCGCAAGTGCTGAGTTGAAAGCCAGAAATACCTGAGACTCCTGCGGAAACAGCATGCGTCCGAAGATCAACTTTGGCGCACAAAGAAATCACGCCAAAGTTAGCTGAGGCCGTGCCCTTGGAAAGCGAGGGTATTTCCGTTTTCAATGGATGGCAACCGCATTTTCTGCGTGCGGTGTGGATTCAAGGATGCTGTTTCAAGTCCTACGGAAGCAGCACGTGGCTACTGAAAAAGTCCGTTTTTATCATTTTGCCGAGCTTTGGAAAGTTCTCGCTTGTCGCAGGCGAACATCAAAGCTTTCCATTGCGGGGATCTAGGCCGCCGTTAATTCAGTAAAAGGAAGGACCTTTCAATCGACTCACTTTCGACCTTTTTTAATCCATTATATTCCAAATGAACGCCCTTTCTCCTGCTTTTCGACCCCGTTTGGTCGTTCATCGCCCTTATGAACGCCCTTTTTCCTCCTTTTTGACCCCGTTTGGTCGTTCATCGACCTTATGAACGCCCTTTCTCCTGCTTTTTGACCCCGTTTGGTCGTTCATCGACCCTATGAACACCCTTTCTCCTGCTTTTCGACCTCGTTTTGTCCTTCATCACCTTTATGAAGGACCTTTCACTCTCTTTTTGACTTATTGAAGTGGAGGGCGCGAGACTCCTCGAAAATGCTTTGCATTTTCTTCGTGCGGTGTGGATTCGAAGAATGCTGTTTCAAGTCCTGCGGAAGCAGCACGCGCTCGAAGATCCACTTTGGCAAACAAAGGGACCACGCCAAAGTTAGCTGAGGGCGTGCCTGTGAAAAGTGAACAGCCTAGAACGAAAATCAACACCTCCGACGACAACGAGGGACTTTTTCAGTTGGCTTCTTCCATTGAACAGGGATTCATTGCAAAGAATAATGCTCCGGCAGAATTTTCTGCCAGAGCATTATTTAGGTTAGTTATTTTATTAAAAGGGAGTTGCTCTAACTAAACGAGCGCACTTCCATCTAATTAACATTGAGATAACAAATATTACTGATTTGCAGCTTCGTCCATTTCTTCTTCGTCAAAGAAATCTTCGTTGCCTTTTTGGATATCATGGGTTTTCCAGCCGGATTGAATGCCCCAGAAATAGAATACAAGTGAGGCAATTGTAATAACTAAGAAGTCCCAGCCGAATGGAATGACGTCAAGTCCGCCAAATTTACTGCTGCCCAAGAATGAAACAAGCACTTGGAAGACAAGGTAGGCAAGCATCCATAAACCTGCTTTTAAATCCTTGGCAAAGCCTTTGAAATTATATTTTTTTTGATAGTAAAGATACACAGGGATCCCGATAATCATTATCAGCGTTACTTTACCTGTCAATGGCCAAGTTGCCCAGTAATAAATCAAAGACGCGGCGATAAATGCCAACGGTGCGATAATTTTCATCCCTTTAATTTTAAGTGGTCTATGAAGTTCATCCCCAAATTTTCTGAAAACCATCACTGAAATAGGGCCAGTCACGTAAGAAATCAGTGTAGCAACAGAGATAACACTCGCAAGATCTCCCCAGCCTCTAAAGAGAAACAGGAAGATAAATGAAACGACTAGGTTCAACCACATTGCTGGACGCGGAATTCCGAGTTTAGGATGAACATGTCCGAAAACTTTAGGAAAGTAACCGTTCCGTTCAATTCCGTAAATCATACGGGCAGTAGTTGCTGTATATGTCATACCGGTACCAGATGGAGAAATAAAGGCATCTGCAAACAGCAGGAGAACGAGCCAGTTTAAACCGAGCGCAAAAGCAAGATCAGCAAATGGTGAGTTAAGGTTAATATTCCCCCAGCCATCAGCAAGCATATGCTGGCTAACACCGCCAATAAAGGCGATTTGCAGGAGAACATAAATAACACCTGCTATCAGAATCGATCCCACAACAGCGATTGGAATAGAGCGCTTAGGATTTTTGGCTTCGCCAGCTAGGTTAATAGGACTCTGGAAGCCGTTAAACGCAAATACAATGCCAGATGTTGCTATGGCTGTTAAGACACCTGACCATCCGTATGGCATAAAACCACCAGATGATGCTGAAGTGAAATGTGAAGAAAGATGGTGATTGTGCATTCCAGCAACGATTAATCCGATAATGGTTAATCCCGGAATAATAAATTTAAAAATAGTAATAGCAGTATTAACACGTGCAAAGAGCTTCACAGTAAAGTAGTTTAAGAAGAAGTAGACAATTACGAGAAAAGCAGCTACCCCAAGACCGGGCAACGATAAGTGCTTACCATCGAATAAAGCGTGGGCCCAATCGAAAGACCATGAGCTCATATATTGTGCAGAGGCTTCTGCTTCTACAGGAATAACCGAGACAATCGCAATCCAGTTTGCCCATCCTGAAATATAGCCAACAAGTGAACCGTGGGAAAACTGTCCGTATCGGACCATCCCGCCTGCTTCAGGGAACATTGCCCCAAGCTCTGCGTACGTTAAACCAATAAGTAATATGATGATTGTTCCTAGTATCCATGCATAAATGGCAGCTGGACCAGCAACTTTTGCTGCTTTCCAAGCACCGAATAGCCAGCCTGAGCCTATGATTGAACCTAGTCCCGTTAACATTAGCGGAAATGTTGTAATATCACGCCGCATAGAATTCTTCATATTTTCACCTCTTTGATGTTTGTAACAAATTTGTTGTATATGTGACCGAGTTACATTGTATCACGAGCTGTAAACGGTGTCTTTAAAACCGCAGGATGTTTCAATTTTCACAAAAAAAACACGATTCTTTCTTTTCTCCTTCTTCATATATTTAGCGGCTTAATGAATTTACCCCAACGGAACCGTTTTGAATCTAAAATATTAAAATTGTTTAAAATCCGTTAAAGTGCAGGGAAAAGGAGGGGTGTGGTATGATAGAAAGAGATTTTGAAGTGAACTTGGAACAGGAGGCATCTGCAAGTGAAGTACATTGATAATCAGGACATTATGGATGCAACACTAAACCTTGCTATAGAAGAATACGCATTAAATGAATTAGACATTAATGAAAACTACCTATTATTTTATAGCATGAAGCCAACTGTAATTGTAGGGAAAAACCAAAATACAGTTGAAGAGATCAACATGGATTATGTCCGGGAGCACCATGTTGATATCACGCGAAGGCTTTCAGGCGGAGGAGCCGTCTACAATGATGAAGGCGATTTAAGCTTCAGTTTTATTACCAAGGATGATGGTGAAAGCTTTAATAACTTTAAAAAATTCACAGATCCTGTGGTTCGCGCGCTTCATCAGATGGGAGTTAATGCTGAATTGCTGGGGCGAAACGATCTTTTGGTTGATGGCAAGAAGATTTCAGGAAATGCCCAGTTTTCTACAAAAGGAAGGATGTTCAGTCACGGAACTCTAATGTTTGATGTGAACTTGGAAAATGTCGCGATGGCTTTGAATCCTGATGCGGAAAAATATCAATCAAAAGGGATAAAGTCCGTAAGAAGCAGGGTGACGAATATTCGTGAACATTTATCAAAGGATATGAACATAAAAGATTTCAAACGAACCCTGTTAAATTATATTTTTGAAGGCGAAGAGGGAATAGAAGAATACAAGCTGACCCAGAAGGATTGGGATAAAATTCACCGGATTGCGGAAAGCCGTTACCGGAACTGGGATTGGGTATATGGAAAGTCACCCAAATTTAATATGCAGCATACGCATCGATTTAAAGCGGGGCGCATAGACATAAGATTAGAGGTTAAAAAGGGTGTTATCGAAGGTGTGGCTATTTACGGTGATTTTTTTGGAGTCGGCGATGTGGAAGATATAGAAAAACGCTTAACCGGTGTGAAGTATGATCAGGAAGCTATTGCAGAAGTACTTGAAAAAATCGATACCATGCATTACTTCGGGAAAATTGAAAAAGAAGAAATGCTTAACATGCTTTTCTAAACAAACTTAGATAACCGCGTTGCCGAAATTAAAAAGGCATCGCGGTTTTTTTTATTCATATGAAGGTTTAATTTAATTTCTATTATGAATAACTTACTTATTGAAGCGAGATCACACCCTATTGCCCGTTACTATTTATGAGGAAATTTAATTGTATATGAGGTTAAAGAATCTGGTCGGATCTTAAAAGTATTTGAGCTCACACGTCCAGCTCCGTTTTTCTTTCTAGAAAATTCAGAATGGGTTGACAGTTTCTGTGTTGGAGATTTAAAATAAACATAACACAAAAATAATATTCGGTTTTAAAACGTTATATTAAAGGCGGTGTGGGGATTGATTTACGATCAGCAAATGGAAACGTTACCTAGGGAAGAAATGAAAGCGCTTCAACTGAAGCGTCTTCAGGAAACCATCAACAGGGTTTATAGCAAGATTCCTTTTTATAAAGAAGCTTTTGATAAAAAGAACGTGGATCCTTTATCGATACAATCACTGAAAGATTTAAGAAAACTGCCATTTACCGTAAAAAAAGACTTAAGAAATAACTATCCATTTGGATTATTTGCCGTTTCACAGGATGAAATCGTGCGGTTGCATGCATCTTCAGGAACAAGCGGAAAGCCAACGGTTGTCGGCTATACTCAGAATGATATTTCGCAATTGGGCGGAGATGGTTGCGAGAGCAATAGCGGCTGCTGGTGGGAAACCGGGTGAGATTCTTCATAATGCGTATGGTTATGGCCTTTTTACAGGGGGGTTAGGTATCCATTACGGGTCTGAAAAACTTGGCATGGCCACCGTGCCTGTTTCAGGAGGAAATACTGAAAGGCAAATTCTATTAATAGAAGATTTTAAACCAACTGTCATTACAGGGACCCCGTCATATGTCCTGAATATAATAGAAACAATGGAGCGAATGGGGAAGGACCCACGGAAAACTTCCTTAAAATATGGGATCTTCGGTGCGGAGCCATGGTCTCAGGAGATGCGTGAGGAATTAGAAAACCGCTTAGATATTAAGGCTGTAGATATCTATGGATTGAGCGAAGTCATGGGACCTGGCGTTTCGATAGAATGCCATGAAGCTCAAGATGGGCTGCACATTGCAGAAGACCATTTCATTGTGGAAGTGATTAACCCGGACACTCTTGAACCGGTGCCAAATGGAGAAGATGGTGAGCTGGTATTTACGAGCTTAACAAAAGAGGCGGCCCCGATTATCCGCTATCGCACCGGTGATATTGCATCTATTTCTGAAGAACCTTGTTTATGCGGAAGGACCACCGTGAGAATGTCTAGAGTAAAAGGACGCATTGATGACATGCTGATCATTAGAGGAGTGAATGTTTTTCCTTCAGAGGTTGAAAATTGCCTGCTTCAAGTTGAAGAGCTTGGCCCTCATTATCAGATTGGTTTAATGAAAAGTGGACCGCTGGACTCAGTGGAGCTTAATGTTGAAGTAACCCCTTCTTTTTTCGATGCCATTCAGCAAAACCTTAATCATGAGAAAGTGGAGGTATTACGCAAGAAAATCAGTTATATTTTGAAAAGCCAATGCCTGGTGTCGGTAAAAGTTAACATCAAATCACCGCTAGAAATTCCTCGTTCAGAGGGCAAGGCAATTAGAATAATCGATTTAAGAAGTCAGAAAACACCTATGATTTAGACAGGAATATTGAATTTAGTTATAACAATAATATATAATAACGTTAAAAATACGTTATATAGATGGAGAGTGAAAAATCATGTTGGAACATTTAACTTTTGATGAGTTAAGTGAAGAGCAAAAGTATGATCATTTCATGGACCGAATTAATCGTAATGAAAAAATTGAGGCGGAAGACTGGATGCCTGATGAATATCGCCAAGCCTTAATTCGTCTGATCTCGATGCATGGAATCAGCGAAATAATGGGAGCGCTTCCAGAAAAGGAATGGGTGCCGAAAGCGCCGACGTTAAATAGAAAGCTTGCCATTATGGCAAAGGTTCAGGATGAAATGGGTCACGGACAGCTTTTACTGAGAGTAGCTGAGGATTTGATGAAGCCGCTTGGTAAAAACCGTGATAATATCATGCAGGATCTTTTTACGAAACGCCTTAAATTTCATAATGTTTTTCATATGGATTCACCGACCTGGGGAGATGCGGCTATTATTGCTTGGCTGGTCGATGGAGCGGCGATTCTTTCACAGACCATGATGCTTGATACCTCTTATGGGCCATACGGCAGAGCATTGAAAAGAATCTGTCAGGAGGAATCCTTCCACGCAAAGCATGGCGAAAGTCTTGTCTTATCATTGGCTGAAGGAACGGATGAACAGCGTGAAATGCTTCAGGATTCGTTAAACCGCTGGTGGGATTCACTGCTTATGTTTTTTGGGCCAAAATCAAAAAAAGAAACTGGCCACTCTAATGTGGATAAAAACCTTAAATACAAATTAAGAACAAAAACAAATGAACAATTGAGACAAGAATTTTTCACAAAATATATGTCTAAAATTAAAGTTCTCGGTTTAGAGATTCCTGATAAGACCGTTCATTTTGATGAAGAGACTCAGGAATGGGTTTACCAGGATCCTGACTGGAATGAATTTAAGCAGATTGTCTCAGGGAACGGACCGAAGTCAGAGGACAGACTTGATCTTCGCAGAACGTCTTATGAAAATACTAAATGGGTCAGAGAAGCACTCGGCCACGTAAAAACGGCGGTCGTTTGATTACCAAGGAGGATCATCATGACTGAACAAATAAATGAAGAAAATGCTTTTTATGAGGAATTCGAAGTTTTCAGCAAAAAAAAGGAAGACAGCCCGATCACATACCAGTTCAGCCTCCTGGCTCCAAATGAAGAAATGGCTCTGGTAATGGCAAAAGAGAATTTTTTTAGAAGAGAAAAAGCGGTTGACATCTGGGTAGTCAAACGCTCAAATATCCGAAAGCTGACCCAAAGCGAGAAAGAAGCTTTGCAAAAACTTGATAAACATTACCGTGAAACGAAAGGTTATGCGGACTTAAATCAGCGCTGGCGCAATTTCAAGGAAAAACAGGATGATGACCAGGGAAATAAGGAGGAACAACAGGCATGAGCAACCAGAACGCATTAAAACAACTGATCTATCAGCTTGCTGACGATGATTTTATTCACGCACACCGTGGATCAGAATGGCTGGGGCTTGCTCCTCATATTGAAGAGGATGTTGCCTTTTCCTCAATTAATCAGGATACGATGGGGCACGCCGCCATGTACTACAGACTGCTTGAAGACCTTGGCGAGGGTAAAGCAAATGATATTTCACATCTGAGAAAAGCAACAGATTTCCGCAATGCAATCATTCTAGAAGAGAAAAATGGTCTGGGTGAATATCTTGATAAGCCGGATTATGATTGGGCTTTCACGGTTATCAGGCAATTCTTCTATGATGTAAATAAAAAAATCCGCTTGGAGTCATTGAAACAATCAAGTTATACACCGCTGGCCGACGCTGCCCGCAAAATCGTCACCGAGCAGTACTATCACTTAATGCACTGGACCTTATGGTTCAAGCAACTGATGAGCAGTACTGATGAAGCAAGAAAAAGAATGGAAGCGGCCGTTGAAAGGGTCTGGAAGGATTTTGACGGAGTCATTACTCTCGGTCCCGAAAAGACAGCAATGGTGACTGAAGGTCTTATTGAAGATGAAGACATCTTAAGAAAGCGCTTTCTTGACCAGATTCGAGCATATTTCAGTGAAGTGGGTTTTTCTATGGAAGAGGCACCGACAATGGTGCAGGGAGATGGCCGGAAAGGCGAGCATTCAGCAGATCTGGACCATGCCTTAAAGACATTAAGTGAAGTGTATGCAACAAATCCGGCTACCGGCTGGTAACTTTAAAACAAAGCAGGTGATCACATGACTTCAGCAGAGAGTCAAAACGCACGCATAAAGGAAGAAGTTCATCAAATCCTGCAGGAAGTGAAAGACCCTGAACTCCCATCCATTAGCATAGTGGAATTAGGGATGCTTGAGCATGTCACTATTGATGGAGGGAATGCAACGATACAGCTTCTGCCAACATTCAGCGGCTGTCCGGCGCTCGATATTATTGAGCAGGATGTTAAAAAGGCACTAGCGAAAGTATCAGAGCTTAGTAACATCACCATCCAATTCATTTTCAACCCACCATGGACGACAGATCGAATCAGTGCTGATGGCCGGGAGAAATTAAAAGAATACGGCGTTTCACCGCCGCCAGCACATCACATAGAGGGAGAGCCATGGGAGATTGATTGTCCTTACTGTGGCTCAGCATATGTGACGATGGAAAATATTTTCGGACCAACGGCTTGCCGGAGTATTCTTTATTGTAAGAGTTGTAAGAATCCGTTTGAAGCGATGAAACCGGTCGCAAATATGAATTAGATATGAAGTTCAAGTGACACCCAATGATAAGCTGTGCATCTCAGCGTTAGCTTGTTTTTGCGATCCTCATGCAGTAAATCTGCATTCCGGTTCTCAAACCAGCGCTGCCTTGACCTGCTTGCTTCTAATTGGTCAGCCCCTTGAACATAATTAGAGAGGAAGTTCAAGAGACGCCCATGATAAGCGGTGCATCTCCAATGCACAGTATGTGCTAGGATCGGCGTTGTCACAGGACGTGACGGTAATAGCCGATTTTCCAACGCCTTGACCTGCTTGCTTCCGTGTGTCAATAAGGATTTCATAAAGTCAAAAATCATATATTGAGAGGTTGATAGTTAATGATTAAAATGATCGCCCTTTACAAAAAGCCTGAAGACCAGGCCGCGTTTGATGAGCATTATAAAAATGTGCATACTCCGATCACAGAAAAAATTCCAGGCCTTCAAAAGATGGAAGTAACAAAAATCACTGGCTCTCCAATGGGTGAGAGTGACTATTATCTTCTATGCGAGATGTACTATGAAAATAAAGAATCGTTTAAGGCAGCGATGAAGTCTGATGAAGCAAAAGCCTCAGGAAAAGATGTCATGTCATTTGCCGGGGATCTTGTCACGATGATGATCGGTGAAGAAGTTAATGGCTAATCCTGAATATATTCAGGTGAAAAGTGAAAAAGGTATCGGGTACATTGCTCTTAACCGTCCTGACGTTTTAAATGCGATCAACCGCCAGATGATCCATGAAATTTTAAATGCGATGGAAGCGTTTGATGCGGATGAAAACGTAAAAGTTATATTGCTGAGCGGAAATGGACGTGCATTTGCAGCAGGTGCGGACATCGATGAGATGGCTGAAGATACAGCGGTCTCACTAGAAAAGCTGAATCAGTTTCAAGACTGGGACAGGCTGCATGACATTCGAAAACCCATTGTCTCTGCTGTTCAGGGATTTGCTTTTGGTGGCGGTTTTGAACTGGTGTTATGCAGTGATATTGTTTTTGCGGCTGAAAATACAGGCTTCGGGTTTCCTGAAGTAAAGCTTGGTGTCATGCCAGGCGCTGGGGGAACAGTGAAGCTTTCGAGGGCTATTGGAAAAGCTAAAGCTCTACGATGGCTTTTTACTGGAGATACAATGAGCGCAAAAGAAGCGGAGAGCTACGGTTTAATCACACATTTAACGGCGCCTGAAGTGCTTATGGAAGAAGCGAACCGATTTGCGATACGGCTGGCCAAGCAGGCACCGCTTTCCTTGCGTCTCATTAAAGAAACGGTTAAAAAAGCAGAAGATTTGAGCCTTTATGACGCTATGCAGGCAGAGCGTAAAAACTTTTACTTATTATTTTCATCGGAAGATCAAAAAGAGGGAATGAAAGCTTTTATAGAAAAAAGGCCGCCGTTATTTCGCGGAGAGTAGAGGGGGAGTCACTTGGAAACGATCAGCACTTCCATAAAGAATAATGTCCTTACGATCAAGTTAAATCGTCCAGAGAAAATGAATGCATTTAATGCAATGATGAATAGAGAAATTATTCAGGCATTAAAAGAAGCGGGTAAAAATGAAGAGGTGCGGACGGTTGTCCTCACGGGAGAAGGAAGAGCCTTTTGTTCCGGAGAAGATTTAAGCGGTGTTCATGAAGATTTAAATCATGCAGAAGAAATCAGAAAACGCTATAACCCGATGGTTCAGCAGATCGCAAAGCTTGAAAAACCTGTTATTGCAGCGGTTAACGGAGCTGCTGCCGGAGCGGGGATGAGTCTTGCGGCTGCCTGTGACTTCAGAATTGCTTCAGATAAGGCTTCATTTATCGCTGCTTTTATCCACGTCGGCCTGGTTCCCGATTCAGGAAGTCTTTATTACCTTCCTAGAATTGTTGGTTATGCTAAAGCATTGGAACTAGCAGTTCTTGGTGAAAAAGTAAAAGCGGATGAAGCAAAAGCTATCGGACTTGTATCCAAAGTCTATCCTTCTGAATCTTTTGAAGAGGAAACAGCGGTCTTTGCTGAAAGATTGGCGGCGCTTCCGACAAAAGCCATAGGGTTAATCAAACGGTACATGAGCCAAAGCTATGAAACAACATTGGATCAAATGCTTGAGAAAGAAGCGTTTGCCCAGCGGACGGCCGGTCTTACAGAAGATCACAGAGCAGGCATTGAAGCCTTTTTAGAAAAAAAGAAACCTGAATTTATTGGAAGATAAATTTAATATTAAAGAATAAATTTCATGAATCTGAACCCATATGAGGCAAAGGTTTTGGCAATCGGGGCAGGAGTCTCCTCGTGTTGAAGCAGTATGCCAGCGATAAGCTGAGATGTTACCTGAGACTCTTGCGGAATCTAGCGAGTGGCAACTAAAAAAGTCCCTTGTGTCGTCATGATTGTTGATTCCCTCTCTAGGCAGCTCGCTTTCCACGGGCACGGCCTCAGCTAACTTTGGTGTGGTCTCTGTGCGCCAAAGTGGATCTTCGGACGCGTGCTGTTTCCGTAGGAGTCTCGCACCTTCCGCGTCAATCAACGTGTTTGTTACCTGATGATGCACTTTAAAAGTCATTTATGGCTATAAATAATCAATGGTCATTAGCTGATAACCCGACGTCTCAATCGCAGATAGCCCGCGGAAAGCGAAGGTGTTTCAGCTTTCAATATATTACAACTCGCATTTTATTCGTGCGGTTTGGATTCGAGGATGCTGTTTCAAGTCCTTTAGGATTAGCGTAAGGCCAATGAAAATGAAGAGACTCACATTCACATTTTGATTGATTGGAGTGGATGGCACGAGACTCCTCGAAAATGCAAATACTCATTGAAAGCCAGAAATACCTGAGACTCCTGCGGAATTAGCGATCCAAGCGAGACCCCGCAGTGCAAACGTTGCCTTAAGGCGCGAGGAGGCTCACGGATCGCCTGCGGAAAGCGAGGGTATTTCGGCTTTCAAAGTATTGGATCCGCATTTTCTTTGTGCGATGTGAATTCAAGGTATGTTGTTTCAAGTCCTGCGGAATCAGCATTCCAAGCAAGACATCGCAGAAGCGAGCATATTTCATCTAATAAGCAATATGAAATGTATTCTAATAAATGACTTTAAAGGAGCGGCTTAGACATGGCACAATCAGTTAAAGAAACACCTTCATTTCCTTCAGAGATAAAGCGTGACAGTTATCAAATGATTATTAATGGTGAAGCAGTTGATGCTGTTTCAAAAGAAACCATTAAAGTGTACAATCCTGCAACCGGGGCGCTCCTTGCAAAAGTTCCTAAAGCGGACAAAGAAGATGTAGACCGCGCGGTAGAAGCTGCACGCCAAGCGTTTGATTCTGGTAAATGGAAAAAATACCCTGTTGGAAAGCGGGCAAGAGTTCTGAATAAAATTGCTTCCATTATGAGAAGACGGTTCAATGAACTCGTGGAGCTGGAGATTTTAAATACAGGAAAATCTTTAGTAGCTGCTCAAGGACAGGTTATGCAGGCAGTCGAAGATTTTGAATTCTATGCAGGCGCTATCGTCGGACATCGCGGAGCCGTCAACAATGTCCCTGGACCTTTCTTTAATTACACTCAAAAAGAACCGATCGGCGTTGCGGGGCAGATCATTCCATGGAACTACCCAATGATGATGGCTGCTTGGAAGATCGCTCCAGCCATTGCAGTCGGCTGTTCTGTTATTCTTAAGCCAGCGAGTCTGACCCCTCTAACAGCAATTGTTCTAGGTGAGATCTGTCATGAAGCAGGTGTTCCTGCAGGCGTGGTAAATGTGATCACAGGACCAGGCGCCTCAATTGGAAGTTATATAGTTGAGCATGAAGGTGTTGATAAGGTAGCTTTCACCGGCGAAACAGAAACAGGAAAAGACATCATGGCAAAAGCTTCTCAAACACTTAAGCGAGTGACGCTGGAACTCGGCGGGAAATCTCCGAACCTTGTATTCCCTGATGCGGATATGGAGGGGGCTGTGAACGGTTCTTTATTTGGGATCTTTTATAACACCGGCCAATCCTGTGAAGCACGCTCACGGCTGTTTGTTCATGAAGATATTTATGATGAGTTCATGGAAAAGTTCGTTGCAAAAACAAAACAGCTGAAGCTTGATGATCCAATGAAAGAAACAACCCATGTCGGATCAATCATCAGTCAGGGGCAGGTTGATACCATTCATGGCTATGTTGAGTCTGCAAGAGCAGAAGGCGCAACAGTTCTGACCGGAGGGGAACAAATAAAAGTAGAAGGCTTTGAAAATGGATACTGGTATGCACCCACTATCATTACGGATGTGACTCCAGAAATGAAGGCTGTTAAAGAAGAAATTTTCGGACCTGTGGTGGTCGTTACAAGCTTTAAAGATGAAAAAGAAGCGATTAAACTTGCTAACGATACGGATTACGGATTGGCCGCAGCAATTTGGGCCAAGGATCAGGGCTTGATTAAACGGGTTTCTGATAAGCTTCAGGCGGGGATTATTATGGTTAATTCACCATTTTCAGCATTCCCGGGTACGCCTTTCGGTGGTTACAAACAGTCAGGCTTTGGCCGTGAATTAAGTATTGAAAGCCTTGACCTTTACTGTGAAACGAAGAGTGTCCTTTCATATGTTGGCGGGAAACCGTTAAATCCATTTAATTTGTAAAAGACTGAGAAGCTGTTATTTAGCTTTTTGAACAAAAGACGAACATCTTCATAAAGGAGGACGTTCGTCTTTTTATTAGAGAGAATGATTCGGCGGAGGGGAAATAGATGAGTAAAAAGGTTGTCATTATTGGTTCAGGAGTTATGGGAAGAGGAATTGCTTACGTGGCAGGTCTTGGTGGCTTCGCTACGGCACTTGTAGATATATCAGAAAAAGCATTGGCTAATGCTCAAAAGGAAATTGAAGTGATGTTTCAAAAAGGGATTGAGCGAGGTAAAGTCAATGACCAGCAGGCCGAAGAAGCGAAAACGAGATTAGTCTACAAAACGAGTATTGAGGAAACCGTAAAGGACGCAGATATTGTTATTGAAGCGGTTCCTGAAAAAACGGAAATCAAGAAGGCGGTCTTTGAAACGCTCGACAAGCATGCTCCCGAGCATTGCATTTTGGCTACGAACACGTCCACAATGAGTCCCACTGAAATCGGATCATTTACGAGCAGGCCGCAGTCAGTCATTGCTATGCACTTCTTTAACCCCGTTCAGAAGATGCCTCTTGTCGAAATTATCCGCGGACTGGAGACAAGTGATCAAACTGCACAGGTTGTAGAAGAAGCAGCTAGAAAAATGGGGAAAGAAACGGTTGTGGTTAATGAGTTTCCTGGGTTTGTCACAAGCAGGATCAGTGCCTTGGTTGGAAATGAGGCATTCTTCATGCTGCAGGAAGGTGTGGGGACACCAGAAGAAATTGATAAGGCAATTAAACTCGGTCTTAACTACCCGATGGGTCCGTTTGAGCTGGGTGATCTGGTAGGGTTAGATACACGCCTAAACAATCTAAAATATCTTCATAAAACATTGGGAGATAAATATCGTCCGTCACCATTGCTGGAAAAGTACGTTAAGGCGGGCAGGCTTGGCCGTAAATCCGGCAAAGGTGTGTATGATTATACTTCGCAGGGAGGAAAACACCATGAATGAGGTTGTGATAGTCGATGCGGTAAGAACCCCGATCGGCAGATATAAAGGATCACTCAAAAATGTCAGGCCGGATGACCTCGGTGCCACTGTCATTAAAGCACTCTTGGAACGTCAGCCGAAGCTTCCTCCTGAGATGATAGAAGAAGTTATTATGGGAAATGCAAATGGCGCGGGCGAGGAGAATCGCAATGTGGGAAGGATGTCTGCACTTTTGGCTGGACTCCCAGTGTCTGTCACTGGTACCACAGTAAACCGTCTATGCGGCTCAGGACTCGATGCTGTGAACATGGCAGCAAGAGCGATTATGGTTGGAGAGGGCGATATCTTTATTGCGGGCGGAACAGAGAGCATGACAAGGGCACCTTATGTTATGGCTAAACCAGATACTAATTTTCCGCGCGGCAACAGAGAAATGCTTGATACGACGATTGGATGGCGGTTTATAAATCATAAGCTTGCAGATATGTATGGAACAGACAGCATGCCGGAAACAGCAGAAAACGTGGCCAAACAGTTCCATATTACCCGTGAAGATCAGGATGCCTTTGCTTTTCAAAGTCAGCAGCGAGCTAAGAAAGCAATGAATGAAAACCGTTTTAATGAAGAAATTGTCCCCGTTACTTATTATGATCATAAAGGGAATTTTTTGACGGTTAAAACAGATGAACACCCAAGACCGGATACTTCTTTAGAAAAATTGGGAAGTCTTAAACCTATTTTTGAAGGTGGGACGATCACCGCTGGAAATGCTTCTGGGATAAATGATGGGGCTTCAGCTTTACTCTTGATGAGTGCTGAAAAAGCAAAAGCATTGGGTTTAAAACCATTGGTCCGATACGTCTCAAGCGGGCAGGCGGGCCTCGAGCCGCGAATCATGGGGCTGGGACCCATTGAAGCGTCACGTAAAGCATTAAAGAGAGCACATCTCACAGTTAAAGATATGTCGTTAGTAGAATTGAATGAAGCCTTTGCATCACAGTCTTTACAGTGCATGCGGGAACTCGATCTGAATCCAGATCGCGTTAATGTTAACGGAGGTGCGATAGCATTTGGACATCCTCTTGGAGCAAGCGGAGCGAGAATTCTAACGACTCTTATTCATGAAATGAAAAAAAGAGACGCTAAGCACGGTCTAGCTACAATGTGTATTGGCGTTGGCCAGGGCATTGCGACGATCGTTGAAAACATTTAATATGGAAAGGCAGATTGCCTTTTTGAACCAAACTGAAAGGGGAATACTATGCAGAACGTACATTTTGAAATAGAAGACCATATTGGATATATTACAATCAACCGGCCGGATGTTTTAAATTGCTTCAATTATGACACCCTTAATGAGCTTGAAGAAGTCATTCAGGAAATTCATACCTCGAAAGAAGTCCGGGTTGTCATTATAACTGGGGCTGGGGAGAAGGCATTCAGTGCAGGCGCCGACTTAAAAGAAAGAAAGACATTGAATGAGCAGCAGGTCCGTCGCAATGTCAAAAAAATTGGTGACGTCTTCTCGCAAATTGCCAATTTACCACAGCCAACAATAGCGGCAATTAACGGCTACGCTTTCGGTGGCGGTTTTGAGCTGGCACTTGCTTGTGATTTCAGACTTGCAGCAGCCCATGCACAGCTTGGGTTAACAGAAACAAGTATGGCTATTATTCCCGGTGCAGGGGGTACGCAGCGGCTCCCAAGACTGATCGGTCAGGCTAAAGCAATGGAGATGATTCTGACAGCAAGGAGACTGACTGCTGAAAAAGCGCAAGAATACGGCATCTTGAATGAAGTGGTTGCAGGGGAAAGACTAAGACAATCTTGCGTTTCCCTGGCTGAGGAAATGATGAAAAACGGACCCGTTGCTCTGCAGCAGGCGAAATTCGCAATTAATTACGGAATGAACGCTGATCTTGACACTGGGCTTAAAATTGAGTCAAAAGCATATGAAATGACGATTCCGACAAAAGACCGGGTAGAAGCACTTGAAGCGTTTAATGAAAAACGGAAAGCTGTCTTTACCGGTGAATAAATCAGGCTGATCTTCGATGAAATTATGAGGTTGAGGGTTCGAATATAAAGGATGACAGCACATGAGAAATTCTATTAATACACGATCAATGATTTTTACTCTTTATGGAGATTATATTAGGCATTATGGACGTGAGATCTGGATCGGCAGCTTGATACAACTGTTTGAACCGTTCGGGCACAATGAGCAAGCTGTACGAGCTGCAATTTCCAGGATGAATAAGCAGGGGTGGGTAACCGCAAAGAAACGCGGCAATAAATCTTACTACTCTCTCACTGAACGCGGTGTAAAGCGGATGAATGAAGCGGCATATCGTATTTTTAAATTAAAGCCTGAGAAGTGGGATGGAAATTGGCGGATGTTTATGTATACCATTCCCGAGGAAAAGCGGAGTATAAGGGATGAATTGCGCAAAGAGCTCGTCTGGAGCGGCTTCGGAATGCTTTCTAGCAGCTGCTGGATGACTCCTAATGATCTTGCCAAACAAGTTGACGATATTGTCAAAAAATATGAAATTGAAGAGTACGTTCATATTTTTGAGTCTGAAAATAAGGGACCCAAGTCTAACAAGTCTCTTGTCAGAGATTGCTGGGATATTGATGAGATCAATGAGAGGTATGATCAGTTTATTAAATATTACAGTGAAAAATATGTGGTAGATAAAAATAAAATTGAAAAAGGGGTCATGTCAGATAAGGACTGCTTTGTTGAACGCACGAAGCTTGTTCACGAATATCGGAAATTTCTGTTTGTCGACCCTGGACTCCCTCAAGATCTTCTGCCGGATAAATGGCTTGGAGAGTATGCTGGTGCCCTTTTTGGAGATTATTACAGGGCACTTGCAGAACCCGCAAGCCGCTTTTTTGAAGATATATTTCTCCAGGACAATACGAAAGCCAGAAAAAGTAAAGAATATGATGTTCTCGACCACCCATTAATTATTGATTGAAGAGAAGGCTGACGAGTGATCGCCAGCCTTTTAATTCTGTAAAACTATATACAATAAAGCCGTTCTCTTAAAAGAATGAACGGCACATTCTTCAGTCTTGCTGTGATTTAAAAATCTGCCCTTTTTTTTCATAAGTTTCGATTGTCAGTTGAATCAGATCCTGGTCTTTTTTATTTAATTCCCGCACGACCTTGCCGGGAGACCCCATGACCATTGTATGAGCCGGGATTTTTTTGCCAGGTGGAATGAGGGTATTGGCAGCGATAAAAGCGCCTTCACCGATTTCGGCTCCATCTAAAACAGTAGCTCCCATTCCAATAAGCGCGCCTTTTTTGATATGGCAGCCATGAAGAATGACGTTATGACCGATTGATACTTCATCTTCTAAAATCAGTGGCTGGTCTTCATACAAATGCAGCGTGCAATTATCCTGAACGTTGCAGCGTTCCCCAATCTTAATTGGTGCCTCGTCCCCCCTTATGACTGTGTTAAACCAGATGCTTGACGCTTTGCCTATTGTCACGTTACCAATTATTTTAGCCCCTTCCGCAACGTAGACGGAATCATCTAGAGAAGGGAATTGGGTTTCATATGGAATTAGCATTGACCATTCTCCTTATCTTTTAAGTATTACAATAATTATAGCACGAGTAGGAGGCACAAAATGAAGAACAGAGTCTGTGAGATTCTAAAGATTAAATACCCTATCATCCAAGGAGGTATGGGGAATGTAAGCGACGCCGGACTTGCCTCAGCAATATCAAACGCTGGAGGTCTTGGAACGATCGGTGTCGGAACGCTCCCCATTAAGGAAGCCGTTGAAAGAATGAAAACAATGAGAGAAGGAACGACACAAAGCTGCTGCGTCAACATCCCTGTTTCGGTTCACCCAAATGCCAAGCAAGCCGCTGAGGAAGCAGTTAATCACGGCATTCCCATTGTTTCTTTATCAGCAGGGAATCCTAAGCCGTTTATTCCTTTTTTTAAAGAGCACGGTGTGACCGTCATTTGTGTTACTGCTTCTGTAAAGCAAGCGAAAAAGGCTGAAGAAGCCGGAGCGGACATTATTGTGTGTGAAGGGTATGAGGCTGCAGGCATTAATTCACCTCTTGAGTCCACCACCCTTACGCTTGTGCCGCAGATAAAGGATGCAGTGAAAATACCGGTTATTGCAGCGGGAGGCATTGCTGACGGCCGTGGTATGGCAGCGGTTATGTCACTTGGTGCAGATGGCGTTCAAATGGGAACCCGCTTTATAGCGACAGAAGAAGCTCCATTCCACAAGGAATACAAACAAATGGTTCTGAATGCGAATGACCAGGCGACTGTGATTGTTGGCAGGAAACATGACCGGATTCGCCGATTGATGAGAACGGAATACGCAGATAAATTGCTCGAGATGGAAAAAGGAATCCTTTCACTTGAAGAATTTATGGCACTTACAGATGAGTCTTTACACGTTAAAGGGGCTATGGCTGGGGAACTTGATAAAGGCTTTATTAACAGCGGTCAAATCGCAGGGCTCATTCATGAGACGCCTTCGGTTAAAGAATTGCTGAAGACGATGATGGGGGATGCACAGCAGGCTTTGTTGAAAGCAATCAGCCAGTTTGAAACGTGATATTCATATCACATATAACTAACGATTGTTCAATTTTCGTTATGCACATAGAATAACCCCCCAGTATGACAGTTTTTGGACATAAATAAATTGAGGTAAAACCTTATTGTTAAAGACTTTTTAAGCAAAACGAGGCAAATGTCGGACAATTATTAGCCTGCAAACACAAATTGACGGACATAATACGCAATGATATGATAACGTTAGTGAATCGTCACAAAATACTTACAATGATAGTCTCTTTCAAAATGGAGGGATGGTATGAAGCAAGGTATGAAAATTGGTATGCAAGCTGTGATTCACGACACCGTCACAGCTGATATGTTTGCGCAATTCGAAGGAAAAATGGTGCACCCGGCTTATTCGACCGTTTCAATGGTTTATCATATGGAATGGGCAGCAAGACAAATTATTTTGCCATACCTGGAGGATCATGAGGAAGGAATAGGTGGCGCTGTAAGTGTGAAACATCTTGCACCCACGCCTGAGGGAGACCAAATTACTGTGACTGCTACACTCACTGAACTTAAAGGACGGGCTGTTGTGACGGCGGTAGAAGTACATAATAGCCGCGAGCTTGCCGGTAAAGGTGAAGTTACTCAATTTATTTTAGAAAAAAAAGATATAAATAGAAAACTGAAAGATTCTTCTGCGGCTGACAAACGATCAGAATAATTTTTGAAAAATAATATAAATAGAAAACTGTTTAGCTAATTCATCATCCAGACAGAGCGCCGAGTGATGGTTATCGAAGATCTTTGCGTCTTTTTCAAGATGACGAATGTAAGCGGTTACTTAACGGAGGGGTTAGTATGCTGGAATTTGAAAGAATAAAAGATCACGAACAAGTTGTTTTCTGTAATGATCCAAAGTCAGGACTAAAGGCGATTATTGCTATACATGATACAACGCTTGGGCCTGCGCTTGGCGGATGCAGAATGCGTCCATATGCAACGGCTGATGAAGCGATAGAAGATGTGCTCCGTCTTTCAAAAGGAATGACCTACAAATGTGCGGCTGCTGATATTGATCATGGCGGCGGGAAATCAGTTATTATCGGTGACCCGTTAAAAGATAAATCCCCGGAAATGTTTCGGGCATTCGGCCAATTCGTAGAATCGCTGAACGGACGGTTTTATACCGGAACGGATATGGGAACAGCACCTGAAGATTTTGTTCATGCCTTAAAGGAAACAAATAATATTGTTGGGGTGCCCGAAGCATACGGCGGACATGGTGATTCTTCCGTACCGACTGCTCAAGGTGTCATCTACGGCCTGAAAGCGACCACAAAGAAACTTTGGAATACGGAACTTTTCAATGACATGTCTTTTTCAATACAAGGGCTTGGAAAGGTTGGTTACAAAGTGGCTAAGCAGCTTTTGGATGATGGCTCTACGCTTTATGTTTCCGACATTAATGAAAAAGCAATTAAGGACCTTCAGGAATATGCAGATGAAACAACCGGCAAAGTTCATGTTGTTGCAGGAAATGATATTTATGCGGCACAAGCGGATATTTTCATACCATGTGCGCTTGGCGGGATCATTAATGACCGCACAATGGAACAACTAAAAGTAAAAGCGGTAGTTGGATCAGCCAATAACCAGCTTCTTGAAGACAGACATGGCGACGCTTTGCAGCAAAAAGGCATTCTTTACGCTCCTGATTACATTGTCAATGCAGGCGGTCTGATTCAGGTTGCTGATGAACTGCACCACCCAAACAAAGCACGGGTACTTCAACAGACTCATGCGATCTATAAAACACTCGTACAGATTTACGATCATGCAGCGGAGGAACAGTGTTCAACGGTTCATGCTGCTAATGTCATTGTTGAAGATAAAATTGCGCGAAGAAAAGAACGGAACAGTTTTTTCTCTGCAAAACAACCGCCGAAATGGCAAATCAGACAATAGAAAGGGGACAGGATTCATAATGGATGTCTCATTCCCAATGAAACAGATTATAAACGGTGACGGTGAACTGGCTGATTCTTCCTATCAGGAAAAACTCACACCTGAATTCGTTAAAGATATTTACCAAAAAATGCTTTTTGCAAGAATGTTTGACCGTAAGTGCGTCAACCTTCAAAGGCAGGGTAGAATCGGAACCTATGTTCCTTTCGAAGGCCAAGAAGCTGCTCAAGTGGGAAGTGCCATGGTACTGAAGGGCGACGACTGGATGTTTCCAACCTATCGTGACCATGGGGCTACGCTGACTTTCGGACATTCCATGCGCAATATTTTAATGTACTGGAATGGCCGTTATGAAGGAGGGCTTCCGCCTGAGGGGAAAAATATTTTCCCACCTGCCGTACCGATCGCATCGCAGCTTCTTCATGCAACAGGAGCGGCGTTTGCTGAAAAGAAAAAGGGCACTAAAAATGTATCCATGGTTTACTTTGGTGACGGTGCAACATCTGAAGGCGATTTTCATGAAGGTTTGAACTTTGCCAGTGTTTTTCAGGCACCCGTTGTCTTTTTTAATCAAAATAACGGCTTTGCGATCAGTGTCCCGATGAATAAACAGATGCATTCAAAAACCATTGCTCAGAAGGCTGTGGCTTATGATATTGAAGGTATCCGGATTGATGGGAATGATATATTCGCCGTTTATTTTACAGCACTTGAAGCAGTGGAAAAAGCAAGGAATGGCGGCGGTCCTACATTAATTGAAGCTGTCACGTGGCGTTATGGTGCACACACAACCAGCGATGACCCAACGAAATATCGTGATCAGGCTGAAAATGAAGTTAGGAGAGAAACCTCTGATCCGGTAGTCAGGCTTGAACGATTTATGAAGAAGCATGACATGTGGGATGACGGGCTTGATGCACTTGAAGCCAAAGCATCTGAAACCATCGAGAATGCGGTGAAAGAAATGGAAGGCGCACCTAAAGCGGATATCAATCATTTATTTGATTATATTTTTGCTGAAACGCCATGGCCGATCGCCGAACAAAAGCAGCAATATCTAGATATGATGGGAGGCGATGCGAAATGAGCGAGGAGACAAAACAGATGACTCTCGTCCAAGCGATTACAGACGCTATGGATGTCATGCTGAGCGAACACGATGATGTGCTAGTTTTTGGACAGGACGTTGGACGAAATGGCGGGGTTTTCCGGGCAACAGAAGGTCTTTTTGAAAAGCATGGGGAGGAGCGTGTCATTGATTCACCTCTGGCGGAGTCAGGTATTATCGGAACATCCGTCGGTATGGCGATAAATGGCCTCCGTCCGATTGCAGAAATTCAATTCTTTGGATTTATCTATCCTGCTTTTAATCAGATCATGACGCATGCTTCCCGTGTTAGAGGCAGAACATTAGGACGATTTACAGTGCCGATGGTCATTCGGACACCATACGGAGCAGGTGTAAGAGCACCTGAGATCCACTCAGACAGTATGGAGGCGCTTTTTACACATATGCCGGGAATTAAAGTGGTTGTTCCTTCAAATCCTTATGATGCAAAAGGTCTTTTGATTGCAAGTATTGAAGATCCTGATCCGGTGCTTTTTCTTGAACCAATGAAAATTTACAGAGCAGGCAGAAAAGAAGTACCTTCTGGGAAGTATACGGTGCCAATTGGAAAAGGCAATCTGCTGAAAGAAGGAGAAGATGTTACGTTAATTTCTTGGGGAGCAATGATTCCGCAAGCAGTGAAAGCTGCTGAAGAAATTGAAAAAGAACAAGGCATTCATTGTGATGTGATTGATTTAAGAACACTTTATCCGCTGGATAGAGATCTTATTCAAGCCTCAGTAGAAAAAACCGGACGGGCTGTTATTCTGCATGAAGCTCACCAGACCGGCGGGGTAAGCGGAGATATTATATCACTGATCAACAATACAGAAACGGCCTTTCTCAGTTTGAAGGGACCGGTCCAAACAGTTACAGGCTTTGACGTTCCTGTACCCATGTTTTCATTAGAAGATCATTACCTGCCAAAAGTGAAAGCCGTTAAGGACAAAATACAATTCATTTATAATTATTAGGGAGGAGGGTCTTTATGGTTGATGTTAAGCTTCATGACATCGGAGAAGGAATGACTGAAGGGGAAGTCATCCATCTTTTTATCAGTTTAGGCGACACGGTTAAAGTTGATGAACCACTGGTTGAAGTGCAGACTGATAAAATGACGGCAGAGCTTCCATCACCTGCTGCCGGCACGGTAAAAGAAATTCGTGTCAGCCAAGGAGATATTATTGAAGTTGGAACCGTCATGGTTGTGATTGATGACGGCAGTGTTGCATCGAAAACAGAATCACATGAAACATCTGAAACACCTCAGTCTGCTTCGGATGCATCTGGTGAGAAGAGTGCTGAAGGGGAAAGAATAACTCAGCCTGATGCAAAGGGGCCGGCACGAATTCTTGCAGCACCTCATACAAGAAAGCTTGCCCGTTCGTTAAATGTTCCTCTAGAAGACGTAACAGGTACGGGAAGACTGGGACGCATAACAGACAAGGATGTTTCCGAATACTTAGAGAATGAAAATGGACCGATTTCAGAAAAAAATCACGAACAAGACATTTCAGCACAGACAAACCAATTCGCTGAGAGCGGCTATGAAGAAATTCCTTTTATCGGCCGTCGCCGTGCAATTGGCAAAAAAATGGCCCAATCGCTCTTTACTATTCCACATGTGACACATTTTGATGAAGCAGATGTGACCCAGCTACTGGCTTTCAAGCAATCACTTAAAGCACTGGATCCGGATAAAGGAAAAGGATATAATGTCTCGATGGCTTCATTTTTCATTAAAGCGATTGCTTTAGCTTTAAAGGAATTTCCAATTTTTAATGCACGGCTTGATGAAGAAAACCAGGTGATTCGTATGGAAAAAGCCGTTCACATGGGGCTGGCGACAGATACGGAAGACGGTTTGATCGTCCCTGTGATTAAGCACGCTGAATCAAAGTCACTTCTCGAAATTCAGCAGGATATGAAACGTCTGATAGGGAAAGCCCAGACGAATAAGCTTACACGGGAGGATATAACCGGCAGCACGTTCACGATCAGCAATGTTGGCCCACTGGGAAGCACTGGTGCGACACCGATTATTAATTATCCTGAAGTCGGTTTGATGGCGTTCCATAAGACAAAAAAAATGCCTGTTGTGAACGAAAATGATGAAATTGTGATCCGTTCAATGATGAATATTTCCATGTCATTTGATCATCGTGTTGCTGATGGAGGCAAAGCAGTCGCCTTTACGAATAAGGTGATTGAACTGCTTCAGCATCCTGAGGTAATGATGATTGGGTTAAGATAAAAAAACTCGCCAGTCGGCGAGTTTTTTTGTGGAATGAAAAAGTGTTTGCTTAATCTTCCCACAAGACAGGAGTGAGTGTTTTGCTCTCCCAATCTTTCTTAAGGACCCCGTATCCAACTGCGTCATACAGGATCTCATCCGAGGACCATGCCTCTCTGTGATGAGCTTCCTTTACATAACCGCAAAATGAAAGTACGCTTCTCATTGCTGAATGATCTGCTCGGGTATAAGCCTCGATCCGATTTTTTTCAGGATAGTTAAGAAAAATATAGTCTGTTAGCCACTCGACACAGGTTTTTCCATAGCCTTTGCCTCGGACGGCTGCCGAAAGACGTAAGTCAAAAAGTGGAGTCGCATCCTCCAAGTCAAACAAACGCAGCAATCCGCACGCATCTCCGTCATGCGAGAGCACCCAGAAGGTTTCAACATCGGCATTCGTATAGAACCCCGTATTTAATTGTTCAGTAATTCGTTCTTCGGATAAATGACTGTGTCCATGAAACTTCCACGTTTCTTCAGTAAGAAATTTTACAAGTTTCTCAGCTTCATTTTGATATCGTATAAACATTAGTGACATTTTTCCGACCTCTTCCCAGCAGATTCTATTATAAGTTTAAGTGTACAATAGGAACCGCTGCATCAAAAGGGTTTACTTGATATGAATTTGCTGGTTTTTCTGAACAAAGGGGCTAATGAGGCCAGCCTTCTTGAAAGTTGTTTCTTCACCACATTTGGCGCAATACGCTGCCTCTGAGTGATTCACATACTTGCATCCTTTTGAAACCAGTCCTGGCTCATCAGAGCACCGGTTATATAGCGGTGCCCCGCAAGAGATGCAATATTTGTCCTTTTCGGCGGCCTGTCTCTGGCATCTCACACAAGTCGGCGGTTCATTATTCTCACTCATCTCATGATCCCTCCTAGCCTGTTCGTAACAGTATATGATGGTCTAAGAAATCCTTTACTGTGTTTTTAAACATTATCGGTCATAAAATTGTGGTCTGAAAGATAAATTGATAGTAGAGAGCAAATAGGAGGTGAGGGGATCGATTTTAATTGGAAGCAATTAAAAATAGAGCATATCGAACAATCGTCAGGTGTATTCGTTGGGGAGAATCAGCAGGCCAATTGGCAATCTGTAAAAAAAATTAATCAAGGCTTCGGCCAGCCGAGCGGTTCAATGGTCATCAATCCCAGAACATACATTGATGACAGGGATTTTCAGGATGTTCTTCATCAACTTCATCAGTCTATTGCAGGCGATGAAGGTCACAAAGAAGAAGAGGAGGAGAAGGAGCAAACAAATCAACTGATTCAATTGAACTGGGAAGGGATAGACGTTGGTACTTTAAATCAGCAAAGTATTTTATCGGTCGGCAATAATCGTCAGCCGGTCTGGCAATCGTTTCTAAAAGGAAATCAGGGACTTGGCGTCTTTTCGGGGAGGAATGTCACAGAATCAGCGGTTACATTTATTAACGATCAAGACATCATGGATCATATAGAAATTAAATCAGGGATAATAAATGACCATGACTAATTCGGCTTCCACATTTTTTATATTTTCATAAATGTGCGTTTCATCGGCACGAAAGGAGATACCCTCACATTCGTTAATAGAATAAACGCCCTGAGCTGTTGATAATCGACAGCTCCCTTTTGTGCACCATAAGTATTCTCTTACACCCTTTGGATGTGCTTTAGATTCATAGCGGCATTCCGGATGAAGCGTAATTGTATAAACCTCGAGCGGCACCCCCTGGCTCATAGGAAAAACTGGCCAGACCTCATACAAGTCCTTAGATTCTTTTAAAGGCTGAATATCATTTTTTTTAACAACGTGAACACCAGGCTCCTCTTCTTCTATAAATGATGTAAAAGACACGCCAAGTCCCTCGGCTATTCGCCAAAGCGTGCTGACGGTTGGATTGGATTGTCCACGTTCAATCTGACCTAGCATAGGTTTACTAACGCCTGTGATTCTGGAGAGCTGTTCAAGAGACAGCCGGCGCTCCCCTCTTAAAACACTTAATCTTTCACCAATTCGTTTGGATAAAGCGATTTTTTCCATAGCTATTCTTTTCACCTTCTAAATTAATTGAAATTGTCTTGCAACTTCGTATATTATAACATACAATTTGTATCATATAATATACGGATCGTATTTAGGAGGGAAACTATGCCCGAATCGTTATACAATAATCAGGTTAGCCATCCAAAGCTTTCATTTATAAGCGGGGTGCAGGCCGGGATCCCTATTGCACTGGGGTATCTCCCGGTTGCATTAACGTATGGTCTTCTTGCAAAAAACACAGGATTAACTTTCATGGAAGCCTCAGGTATGAGCCTCTTTGTCTTTGCTGGTGCTTCACAGTTTATGGCTTTGCAAATGATTGCAGTGGGGACAAGCAGTCTTGAAATAATTCTTGCGACGTTCATAATTAATATCCGACACTTTTTAATGAGCGCCTCTATAAATGAAAGAACAGGCAAGGATCACCCGGTAAAAAAATTAATATATGCTTTTGGCATAACGGATGAGACATTTTCAGTCGCCTCTTTATATCGAGGCAGACTGAATGCGCCATTTATGTTCGGACTCGTTCTAACAGCTTATGGAAGCTGGGTGCTTTGCAGCATTGCTGGCTACACACTTGGCGCAAGTCTGCCGCAGATTTTACAGGACAGCATGGGCATTGCGCTGTACGCCCTGTTTATCGGATTAATTGTCCCGTCTTTAAAAAAGCACCTAAAGATTGTGTGGTTATTTTTACTTTCGGCTTGTCTAAATACGTGTGGCGCCTTTTTTTTAAGTTCTGGATGGTCAATAGTCCTTTCAACACTAATATCAGCTCTTATCATTGAAAGCTTTTATATAAAAAGGAGGGTGGAACAATGACACCATTGCTATGGGTTATTATTGGCATGGGTGCCGTAACATATATTCCAAGAATGCTTCCTCTTGTCATTCTAAAAGAAGAATTAATCCCGGTATTTCTGCAGAATGTTCTAAGAAACGTGCCATTTGCTGTCCTTGGAGCATTGATTTTCCCTGGTATTTTCTTTATTAACAGCGGCAGTATTTACCAGATGGACTGGTCTGGGTTTTTATTTGGCCTGATTGGTGCAGCGGCTGCTTTTACTGCTTCATATTTTGGATGGAATATCGTTCTTGTGGTTCTATCTTCTATCATTGTACTTACCCTTTACTCTGCGGTTATAAATTGATCTAAACAAAGCTTTAAGCTTTAACGTTCTAAAAAATGGCATGATCGACTAAACTGTCAGTAGGTATTGTCCAAAAAAAATGGACAGAGAGCGAGGGGATTATGTGAAAAAAGCAGCATGGTGGTTTCTTGGTCTTTATATAATTTATATAGCTGCATTCAGCGTATACTTTTTTATGATCGTAACGCCGGGTGTACCTGATGCAGTGAAAGGCACGGCAGCAGACCCTGCTGTATTTATGACGCATCATCAACAGTTGGTCAGCGGACAATATACAAATATCCAGGATGCGATTTATTTTTTAAGCTTGCCTTTTGAATGGGGATTATATCTGTTTGTTTTGGTTTTTGGTTTTTCGGCTTGGCTAAAAAAGACGGTAAATACCTCATTAAGAGGGAGCATTCTTCAGGGTGTTTTTTATTTTTTCTGTTTAAGCTTGCTCGCCTGGGTGCTGACCTTGCCAATTGATTACCTGAGTCATGCGGTATCTGTGCATTATGGCATCTCTGTCCAAGGTTTTAACAGTTGGATGAAGGACAGAATGATTGATTTTTGGGTTAACGGGTTAATTGGTGGCCTTGGGCTGGCTGTTATCTATTTCTTTATGAGGAAATACCCTAGGCGATGGTGGCTGCCTGTCTGGCTGCTGTCTATTCCTTTTTTAATTCTTCTCATGTTTATTCAGCCAGTGATTATTGATCCGCTTTATAATTCCATTCACCCGTTATCTAATGGTCCATTAAAGGCAGATATTCTTCAGCTGGCGGACAAAGCGAATATTCCAGCACATAATGTTTATGAAGTGAAGATGTCTGATAAAACAAATGCTTTAAATGCTTACGTAAATGGCATTGGCTCACATCTGCGCATTGTGCTTTGGGATACAACGGTAAATCGGATGAAACCGCCGGAAGTGCTGTTTATTATGGCGCATGAAATGGGGCATTATGTGATGCACCATTTGTTCTGGAGTGTGCTAGGGTCGATTGCAGGTTCCTTTGTCGGTTTGTTTTTAACAGCGAAAATCCATAGGAAAACAGTAGACAAATTTGGTTCCAGACTGGGGTTCAGCTCCTATCATGATCTAGCTTCTGTCCCACTGATTCTGCTGATTTTTTCCGTCCTAAGTTTTGCCGCAACACCTGTTGAAAACGCGGTCTCCAGACACTATGAGCATGCAGCGGATAACTATGCGATTAACCTGACCCACAATAAAAAAGCAGCCATCGATTCTTTTCAAAAACTCGCTGTTTCGGGACTCAGTGAAGTCAATCCTCCCCCGATTGTGAAACTGTTCAGGTACGGACACCCTACGATGCTGGAGAGAATACAATTTATCGAAAAGTATAAACAGTGAGGTAAACACATTTCCAAAAAGCTACTCAGGCTGTCGAAAAAGAACCCGACAGTCTGTTTTTTTATCTACATAGTAATTCATGGTTATCGATTTCAGTTTTAGGCACTCGCTTCATTTCTGCGGGGTCTCGGTTGGAACGGGGAGGGGGCACTGAAAAAGTCCCCTTGGTCTCGTCGATATCGTGTTGTTGATTTCCGCTTTAGGCTGCTCGCTTTCCACGGGCACGGCCTCAGCTAACTTTGGGTGTTTTCTTAGTGCGCCAAAGTGGATCTTCGGACGCGTGCTGGTCCCGTCGGGGTCTCGCGCCCTCCGCTTCAATCAACATTTTTGATGTCCTAAAGAAGTTAATTGCGGCTATAGATATTCATTGGCTATCAACTGATCCCGCTGCCTCTCGTTCTTTCCATCCGAATTCTCCAACATGTGAATGTGGGCAATCGAGAACTTCCCAAAGGTCGGCCCGAACCAGTGGACATTGCACACCTTCTTTATTTGGACAATAATGGATTTTCTAAGCTCTTTTCTCGGTTCTTCTCCGCTAAAAGGGGAATGAAACCCCGGTCAATATCCATCTTGGTTATGGTAAAATAAATGGAGAAGACCGAATAAGGAGAGAAGCAATGTCTGTTCTAAAACAATGCAAAGTGGTTCAAAGCATCCCGCACTATTTCGTTTTAGAGGGAACACCTGCATATTTTTCTAATGACCAGATTTCTCAAGCCATTCAGGAGATGGTTGAAAAAAAGTTTCAACATGACTTAAAATCAATTTCTGTTATATGTGATGAATCAGAACTGAATTTTGGATTTTGGAAGGATGAACTGCTCAAAGCTGGGTTTCAATTGAAGACCAGGCGCCTTCAATTTGAGCGGAGTCTTGATACATTGGAGAAGAAGAGTGGTTCCCATGAAATAACTTGGCAAAAAACAGAGGATGCGCAGTTTCAAAAATATTGGATGCTTGCATCTAAAGACAGTTTAAACAAACCGGATAGTGTATCGATTGACAACGGTCTTTTTGAAGGGTTAAAAGAGGAACTAGGCTCTTCTTATGGAGATCACTGTCTGATTGGTTGTTGGAATGGCAGGCCGATCGGTATTAGTATTCCCCATATTGAACCGGGAACCGCGGAGGAAGGCAGGTTGTTTTTTTTAGGCCTTTTCCCCGAATACCGTGGACAAGGTCTCGGACGATATTTACATCTCCAATCACTTATTCACTTAAAGCGTATAGGTGCCAGAAATTATATAGGTATGACAGATGAAAGAAATATACCAATGCAAAAGCTTTTTATTCAAAATGGGTGTCCTAATACGAGAACAATAAGCGTTTATTGGATAAATGAAATGAATAAAGGAGATGACAGGCATGACATCACAAAATATAGAGGCTGAAAAAAGACTAGTAGGTGAAAAAGCAGCAGATTATGTTGAAAACAACATGATTGTTGGTCTAGGAACAGGCTCTACAATTGCTCATACCATCCTAAAGCTTGGAGCAAGAATTCAGGCGGGAGAGCTGAACATTACAGGGGTTTCCACCTCCCATCGTACATCCATCCTTGCTGAATCCGTAGGTATAAATATGAAAAGTATTAACGAGGTGGAAGCCATTGACTTGACCATTGACGGTGTCGATGAATTCGACCCTGAATTTAATGGAATAAAAGGGGGCGGCGGCGCGCTTTTATTTGAAAAAATTGTTGCAAGTGCATCAAAAACGAATATTTGGGTCGCCGATCATACTAAAGCGGTTAAAAAAATAGGAGGTTTCCCGCTTCCTGTTGAGGTCCTTCCCTTCGGCTATTCACATGTGTTTAAACGACTTAGTGAAAAGGGGTTTAACCCAAAGCTTAGAAAGGAGAGAGATTCATCCGATATTTACAAAACAGACAGCGGAAATTATATTTTGGACTGCAGTATGGGCTTGATTCATTCACCTGAAAATCTGTCAATGTGGCTGAATGGCCAGCCTGGGATTATTGAAAATGGTCTGTTTCTTCAAATGGCTGATCGGATCATAGTAGCTGAAGGAGAAGCAATTGTGGAATATAAAAGAGGGTAATCGCATAATTTAGCGCGGATGTGTGTCTGTCACTTACTCTAATAACAATTGAACATATAATAGTAATGGACAGGATGATAGAAAATTTGTTGCACTGTCCAACCATGTCATACCTCCATTTTATTGCGGTCTTCTTAGGAAGGCTGCTTTTTTTTGGATTGTTTGTTAAGAAGTGTTGAAAAAAATCGGATGACTTCAACATGATTAGAGTTTGTAAAGTGTGGACATAAAGATACTCCGGGAAAATGCTGCATTGTGATTAATCTCCATTTCAAGCACTAGCTTTCCACGGGCAACGCTTCAGCTCGCTAGAAACTTTACAATTCTAGGTGGAGTGAAGGGAATTGGTTGTTGGTTTTCGCTCCAGGATGCTCGCTTTAATCAACGTGTTTGTGAACAGATGATTCGTATTGAAATCGTAGCTAGACAAATTCAATTGCCCTCAGTTAAACATGTGGCATCGCAATTTTAGACACCTAGTGAACGTTGGAAAGCCTCTCAATCGGCCCTTTTAGCGGCACACGCTAAACCTATAGGACTTGAACCAGCATCTTTGATAGCACACCTAACATAGAAAATGTGTTGCCATACATGGAAAGCGAAAATACCCTCGCTTTCGTCGGGCGACCCGCAAGCCTCCTCGTCTCTCGCTTCTGCGTGGTTTCGCTTGGATCACTGATTCTGCAGGACTTGAATTTAATCCTTTGATTCCACCTCTCACGATGAAAATGCAAAGCATTTTCGAGGAGTCTCGGGTATTTCTGGCTTTCAATAAGCATGAGTATTTTCGAGGAGTATCTCACTTCCCGGAGCTCGGTCATAGTGGTAAGACATCTCAACCCTTAGCAATTCAGTGGACTTTCAAGGCACCAGGTTGATTAAATCTTAAAAAGGTCAAAAATACAGATTTTTTTCAGTGACGTCCCGCTGATTCCGCAGGGCTTGAAACAGCCTCCTTGAATTCACACCTCACGAAGAAAATGTGGACGCATATTTAAGGAGTCTTACACCACCGCGCCAACCAGTCAAAATGTCGGTGTGAATCCCCTGTGCAAGGAAAATTTGAGACGCCATGGTCAGTTGATAGCCGCTGAATATCTATGGACACAAATGACTTCTATGCAACAAATAAGTTGATTGAAGCGAAAGGTGCGAGACTCCAGCGGGAAAAGCACGCGTCCGAAGATCCACTTTGGCGCATAAAGAAACCATGTCAAAGTTAGCTGAGGCCGTGCCCGTGGAAAGCGAGCAGCCTAGAGCAAAATCAACAACCACTACTACACCTGGGGACATTTTAGTTTCCTTATCAGCGTTCCAAGCGAGAATAACTTTTTGTCATTAACCGTTACTATTTGCGAGTTAAGGGAAGATTAATAAGGAAAGGATGATATGGCGATGGAAAACATAGAAAACCTTAAACAGGAATTGACTGAAATTAATAAGTGGGAAAAAGATCAGCAAAAGATACATATCTGGGAAATGGCAGGCAGAATGCCTTTTTGGATACTGGATAAGCTGACCCCTTCTTATATTCAAAAAAAATTGGACAGGCTTTTCAAAGAAATTGCAAAATTTGTGGAATACGGTGGCAGGTACTTAATTAATAAAGACCGCCTCTTATCTTCTTTAAAAATATCTACTCTGGAAGAGATTCGAACATTGCCTCTTCAGGATCTTGATCGTGCTGCAGAAGATCTGGTAAAGAGACGAGGAAGATTTGCAGGAATCCAAGGTGCGGCAACGGGGGCGGGAGGACTTGCGGCATTGGCAGCGGATATTCCTTTATTGCTTGGCACTTCGCTTAAAGTCTTGCAGGAAATTGCTGTGCTGTATGGTTATGATCCAAGAGAAGAGAAGGAAAGGTTGTTTATTATTCAATGCCTGCAGTTTGCCTATGCAGAAGGCGGTGGCAAAAAGGCTGTGTTAAAGGAAATAGAAGCTTCTATGAATGAGAGAACAGATCGGGAAACAGCGTCGCAGCTAAAGGGCTGGCGCGAAGTCTTTCAAACCTATCGTGATCATATTGGCTGGAAAAAACTTTTTCAAGCGATACCTATAGTCGGTATTGTAATTGGAGCCGTGATGAATAAAAGCATGATTGGGCAGGTAGCAGAAACAGGAATGATGTTCTATAAAAAAAGAAGAATAAAAGAAATCCTTGCTGAACCTGATGAAGGGTGAACAGTGAAAAGAAATTCCTATTAAAAAAAGCACAGGGCATAAAGTGCCGCTGTGCTTTCTCGTAAACTATTATTTTAGTATTTTCACTTGAAGAGTTTTTACGCCCCAATTTTGAGCTTGTCCTTTAGAAGGGAAGAAGATATCGATTCGGTGACCGTTGATCGCACCGCCTGTATCGCCGGCAATAGCTGTACCATAGCCTGGAACGTATACAGTAGAACCTAGTGGAATAACACTTGGGTCAACTGCGATAACTTTTGCATCAGAATTTTGTTTTAAATTAATCCCAGTAGCTGTGATGCCGCTGCATCCTGCACAGTTAGCTGTATAAGCTGTACTTTTAACAGTTACTGTTTTCCCTTGCGGCTGTTGACTGAGATTTTTTCTCAGTTTTAGGCTGCGGTTTGCTCTGTTTCTGTTCTTTAGGCTGCGGAGCCGCTTGTGATTTTGTTTCTGATTGCTTTGTTTCTTTTGCAGGAGCCTGCTTTGTTTCAGTAGCTGCTGCCGATTGATTATTCTCTTCTTTTGCTTGCGTTTCATTTCCGACAACGTTTAAGCCCAGTGCACTTTTGGTGTCAGGACCTGCAATGCCGTCAGTAAGTATATTTTTAGCATCTTGGAAACCGATCAGTGCACTTTTGGTTTTTGAACCAAATTTGCCGTCGAGTCTACCATTATAGTAATTTAGTGACTTCAGTTTATTCTGAAGTACTGTAACATCAAAGCCAGTGCTACCTTTTGACAGAAATTCAGCACCAATGGTGTTGTTAAGGTTCATTGCTTTAAATGTATTAGGACCTGCAATACCGTCAACACTTAAATGATGGTCTTCCTGATACTCTTTTACAGCTTCAGCTGTTTTTGCATCAAACTCACCTTTTGTATCAAGGTGGCTGAGATAGCCTCTATTTTCTAGTACGTCTTGTAATTGTGCTACGTCTTTATTCTGCATCCCTTTTGAGAGCTCCGTGTTTCCTACGGCTGCATGGCTAATGCCTGGCACAGCTAATCCTAGAGTTGCAGTTAGTGTTGCTACCGCCGTAAGTTTTGTAAATAAATTCATTTAAAAACCTCCTTGAGTCCTACGACTCACGTTTGCTTTTTTGGTGCATTGCTCTTCATGCCCACTCATTGCATTGTAGAGGGTGAACATAACAGACGTGTTGAAATCAAGTTACAAAACGATAACAAAATATTAAAGAGTGATAATAAAACAACATATTGCTAATAGTCTGATAGAAAATTAAGGAAAAAAAACGGTTATTAAGTCCTGTCAGCATTGTTTAAATGACAATAAATGCGTATACTGATTGAGTATATATTTAAGGAGGACAACTAAGATGAATGACAAATATGTTAATGAATCAAGAGCGGTGAAATCTTCTCATGTATTGCCGCCTGATACGAATAATCATGGAACGCTGTTTGGTGGAAAGCTGATGTCATATATAGATGATATTGCAGCAATTTCGGCTACAAGGCATGCTAGAAGTGCTGTTGTTACAGCTTCCACGGATTCAGTTGATTTTTTGAATCCTATTAAAGAAGGCTCTTCTGTGTGTCTTGAATCTTTTGTCACATGGACCCACCATACATCAATGGAGGTATTCGTGAAGGTAATTGCTGAGAATCTTCTAACCGGGGAGAGAAAACTTTGTACGACTTCATTTCTAACGTTTGTCGCCCTAGATAAAGACGGGAAACCTACAGAGGTGCCAAAGGTTATTCCGCAATCAGAAGAAGAAGTCATGCTTCATGAAAGTGCTCCAAAACGTTTGGAAGTAAGGCGTGACCGCCGCGTCGAAAGCAAAAGGTTCGCTGAAATCTTCACCGTAAAAAAACCTTGGGAAAAATGACAGGAAACAAGGGATAGGAGAGCCTAAGCTTTCTGCACGTGGAGAAGCAAGAAAAGATGGTGCAGCCCACAAACACTTTCTATTGCGTTCATTGTCATAAATAAAGCATTGAGCACAATGTTTTCTTAATGGTGTTAAATAATTAAAATCTGAAGATTATTTTTAGGAAACTCGGTTTTCTCCGCCCCTGTCCACAACTTCTGTTAGTGGCTTCATATGCTATAGGATGAGATGAAATTGTTTCATCTTAATTCACTTACAAAAGGAGCGATTGACGATATGGGTGGTTATGCAGGCGGAAACGGATTTGCGTTAATCGTTGTTCTGTTTATTTTGTTAGTTATCGTAGGAACAGCTTACGTTTGGTAAACAGCAACATAACAAAAAGCTCACGCATCATGCGTGAGCTTTTTGTTATTAACTGTTTTCTAAAAAAATCGGTAATTTTTTATTAAACCGCATAAGATTTGAAATATCCTTTAAGACGGTTATAAACCGGTACTGCTATTAAAGTTAGAATAATCCCCTTCAATAAATTAAAAGGTAAGATAGCAAAAATGATTAATGTAAACAAACTGTGAATCTGATGGTTGGTACTTTGCGCTGCAGCTACTGCACTGTCTATGCTGAATCCCAAGAACATGGCATAAGCAGGAAAAATAAAAAAGTAATTGAGAACGCCCATAAGAATCGTCATTAAGACAGTACCTGTTAACAGTCCTGCAAATAATGATTTTGATGAGCGGCTTTTTTTGTAAATCCAGGTCCCGCCAAGGATATAAATGGAACCTGCTACGAAATTGGCAGCCTCACCAACGGGTACACCGGTAAAAGACCCAACAATTAGGTAATGCAAAATGTTCTTTAATCCTTCAATTGCAACCCCGGCAAAGGGACCTAGTATTATAGCACCGATAATTGCCGGCAGATCACTAAAATCCAGTGTTAAAAAAACCGGAAAAATTGGCAAAGGAAAAGAAATAAGCATTATTAGAAAGCTGATTGCAGAAAGAAGAGCAATCGTGATTCGTCTTTTTAAAGATTGTGTTTTCATTTAGTCACCTCATTTTCTATTTATTGGAGGGAACATCATAATAAAAACCCTGGGGAAGTAATCCCTAGGGTTTTTTTATAAGATATACAGGCATATAAAGACACTTTTAAAAACTGAGTGCCTTAACTGAAACGTTAAAGACAGACGAATTGTGTCCTCTGCCATGCTCGCGTCTCTATGCTCCTTCTCCCATCCAGACTGTACTGTCGGTTCCAGAATTGCACTGGATCCTGCTATCGAAATAGCTCGCGGACTTAGAAAAAAACTCATTACCGCCGGTCGGGAATTTCACCCTGCCCTGAAGGAATAACACAATATTTTATTATAATTATTATATGTTAATGTCGGGTATTCTGGCAAGAGCTTTGACCTGCCTAAGCACGTTCTTTACACATATCGCTCGAATTGATCATAAAAAGGTTCGAATTGACTTATTTTGTTTTATTGCATACAATATTATTAAGTAAAGTTTTTCCCAAGGGAAACATTTTTGAATGTGCACTATTTTTAAGCAGGGAGGAAACACTGAATGTCTGATCGATCAATGATTGCTCGAATAAATCCAGTAAAGAAAAGAAAAATAAAAAATGCTGCAGCATACGCAGCTTTAAGCGGTGAAACAAAAGGCTGGCGGCGCATCCTTCCTTTTTTGGGCCCGGCTTTCATCGCTGCTGTTGCATATATCGATCCAGGAAATTTTGCTACAAACATTACTGCTGGCTCAAAATATGGATACTTACTTTTGTGGGTCATTGCCTTTTCAAATTTGATGGCTGTTCTTATCCAGTCCATGTCAGCGAAACTGGGAATTGCAACAGGTAAAAATCTGCCAGAGCTGATTTCTGATCGTTTTTCGGTCCCTGTAACGTATTTTCTTTGGATCCAAAGTGAGCTCGTTATTATGGCAACGGACCTTGCAGAATTTATTGGGGCAGCATTAGGAATATACCTTTTATTCCATATCCCTATGCTTTTTTCAGCCTTAATTACCGCAGTTGGTTCGTTTCTAATATTGGAGCTGCAAAGAAGAGGGTACCGTTCACTTGAAGTTGGAATAGCAGGGATGGTTTTAATTGTCGTTTTAGCCTTCGCATGCCAGGTTATTCTAGCTCATCCTGTCCCATCCGAAGTTGCTAAGGGTATGCTGATCCCAAGGTTTGATGGAGTACAGAGTTTATTGTTGGCAGCAGGTATTTTAGGTGCAACCGTTATGCCGCACGCTATTTATCTTCATTCCTCATTAACTCAAAGACGAGTTGTAGGAAGAAGCCCAAAAGAAAAAATTCAGATATTTCGGTTTGAATTTATAGACATTATCATAGCCATGATTGTTGCTGGTGCCATTAATATGAGCATGCTAATTGTAGCCTCAGCTTTTTTCCACAGCAGAGGCCTCACGGTTGAAGATCTGGATGTTGCCTTTCATAAATTTAGTCAGCTCGCCGGACTTCCCGCAGCCTTATTATTTGGAATTGGCCTGTTGGTCGCTGGACTTTCCAGTTCCTCTGTAGGAACGCTTTCAGGGGATGTCGTTATGCAGGGATTCATAAAAAAAAGAATTCCGATTTACTTAAGGCGCGTTATTACAATGGTCCCGCCTCTTCTTATCATTCTTTTCGGGGTGAACCCAACATACGCATTGGTTATGAGCCAGGTTATTTTGTCCTTTGGCATCGCTTTCGCTCTTATACCTCTGATCATATTCACAGCGGATAAAAAGCTGATGGGGACACTAGTTAACCATCGAATCACAACGATCTTAGCTGTTATTTCCTCAATTTTAATTATTTGTCTAAATTTATTTCTCATTTATCAAGGTTTGTTTGGCTAATTATTGTTTTCGAAAAGTTTTTGTTATTCCACTATAAGCAAAAGGTCAGCTCCCGGGTGCGGGGGCTGACCTTTTATTTCTTATCACTTATAAGCAATGGGATCTTTCAGTCCAGCTTCCTTAAATCCTTCAAGTCTTAAGCGGCAGCTGTCGCACTCGCCGCAGGCCTCGTCCCCGCCATTGTAACAAGAAGTCGTAAGATCATATGGAACGTGCAGCTCAGAACCCAGGATAATCGTTTCTCCTTTTGTTAAATGAAGCAATGGCGCTTCGATTTCTAGGTTGCCATCAGTGGTTCCTTGTTTCGTAGCAAGCTTGACCGTCTCATTCATACTGTGAATAAAAGCTGGCCTGCAGTCTGGATAGCCGCTGTAATCGATCGCAGATACACCGATAAATACTTTTTCAGCTCCGATGACCTCTGCATATGCGCTTGCCAGAGAAAGAAAAATCATGTTTCTGGCAGGTACGTAAGTTGCCGGAATGGCTTCCTCGCTTTCTCCATACTGAGGAACATCAATGGCTTCGTCTGTCAAAGCGCTTCCGCCAATCTGATTAAAAAAGTCAATATTGACGAGCTTATGTTTTTTTACATTGTAATGAGATGCAATTTTTTTTGCGTGTTCAATTTCTTTGTCATGCTTTTGACCGTATTGAAATGTCAGGGGATATAGTTCATAGCCTTGTTTTTCAGCAATGCCCATGCAAGTTGTGCTGTCTAAGCCCCCGCTTAAAACGATGACTGCTTTTTTATTCATGATGTTCACTCCTTAATCCTATCCAAAAATAATAACTCAATTGTCATTATACCAGACTTTAGTTTTAAAGAGAGAAGGGAGGGTTCCCGCCCGGAATTCAGTATTGAAAACGAAAACTATAATACTATGCCTGGAGGATGATAAATATGGATAAAAAAAATAAAATGATCTCGTTTGGCGACTTGTCAATAAATTTAAATGCCCATGAGGATTCAAACAGTTCTTTTCCTGCCTCTTATGAATCCGATTTATCAGGGTCATCTGCGTTAATCAGTGCTGTTACCTCTGTTCTTGGTGAGGAAGTTCAGTGTATTGGGAAGGTGGGGGACGATCATCTTGGTGAACAAGTCATTGAAGTGCTTTTATCTTTTGGGGTACAATGCGACACTGTGGAAAAAGTACCTCATAAAAGAACAGCACTAACAATTAACCGGGGAAAGGAAAGCGTTTCCTACAGAAAAGATAGTGCGTCAGGATTGTTGACACCTGATGATGTACATCCAGGATATTTTAAAAAAGGGGATGTTCTGTTTTACAGCTCGGATGTGATGATTGAAAATTCATCAAGGAGCGCACTGGAAAAAGGACTTAAACTTGCTAATCAAAACGGAACGATGATTGTATATGCGCCGCTCATTCATTCCGAAAACTGGATAAACGATAAAATAGCAAGAGAGACGATTATGCACACGCTCCCGCATACACATTTTCTTATTCTGACTGAAAGAGAACTTCAATTTCTTACGGAGTTAAAAGAAGAGTATTTAGCAGTAAAGAAACTTTTCGCTGGAAAAATGAAAGGCATCATTATTTTGAAACCGTCGAACCGATTAAGCTATGTAACGGCAATGGATAAAGGAAGGGTGGCTGTAGAAGGGCTAGAGCCTGGAGATCACACAGTCGTCAATGAAATTTTTATTGGCTCATTTATTGCTCAGTGGCTGGATAATGGCTACAGCATAGAAATGATTCACAAAATCCTTGCTGATCCTGACCTGCTGGAATCACATTTGGAAGCCGGCCTTAAAATAGCTTCGGAAGCAGGGGGTACAACTGGAGCTGCAGCAGCTATCAAAGCCTTGAACCTATAAGATTTATTTCCACTGTTTATGAACTTGAAAGGTATGCTATTAATTAAGCGAGCAGCCTAGAGCGAAAATCAACAACCATGTCTACACCGTAGGACTTTTACAGTGGCCTCTTCCCCCAACGTTCCAGCCATAAATAATAAAAAGCTGCAGACTGTTAAAATCAGCTGCAGCTTTTTTATTAGAAAATATAGCCTATAACCAGACCTAGGGAAAGCAATAGCCCAAAAATTGTTGTTGTTTGTGCGGTAGCTTTCATAGCCGGCATCATTTCAACCGAACGTTTTTTACCAACAAAACCTTTTGAAGCCTTTATAGCTTTAGGAATACTGAAAAAAGTTATGAGAATCCAAGGTGTCTCTAATTGAAAGGCAACAAGGAAAACAATGCACAAGTACGAAAGCAAAAAGAAAAATGTCAAAGCCATAATGGCTTTTTCTTTTCCTAATAAAATAGGCAGTGTTTTTCTTCCTTTACTTTTATCGCCATCAAGGTCGCGAATGTTATTTGACATATTAATGCTTCCAACAAGAATGCCAATTGGGATGGACATTAATATGCTCGTCAAAGTTAATGTATGGGTTTGAATATAAAAGGAAATCAAAATGATAATAACACCCATGAAGAGTCCTGAGACCAATTCACCAAGCGGTGTATATGCGATAGGAAACGGTCCGCCAGAATAGAAGTAGCCTGCGAGCATGCAGATTGACCCTATCACTGCCAGCCACCATGTACTCTCAATACAAATATAAAGTCCAATTAGAGTAGCGGCGATCAGAAACCCATAGGCAAGCTGAAGCACTCGTTTAGGTTTTACCCCATCTCGTACAATGGTTCCGCCGATGCCAATAGATTCCTTTGTGTCTAATCCTCTTTTAAAGTCGAAGTATTCATTAAATAAGTTTGTGGCAATCTGAATGAAAATTGAAGCGATAAGCATAGCTGTAAATAAAAGAGGGTGGAAGGCATGTAATGGAAGGGCAAGCACGCTTCCAAGAATAACCGGTACAAAAGAAGCGGTTAAGGTATGTGGCCTAAGCATGTGCCACCATTTCTTCCAACCATGATTTTTATTTATTATCATTGCATTTTCTGCTGTCATAACGTTCTCTCCCATTATTTAATTACGAAAAATCAGAGCAGGAAAAACGTCAGTATTGGACAATTGCTGTCTAAAAAGACGAATTCACCTACTCAAGTGTAAAAAAATGATCGGAGAGTGTCAATATAAATCCTCCTATATATAAGATTCCTTACGATTTTTAATCGTTGCCAAATATATTTTCCCGGGTATATAAATGACAGCTTTTTGAACTTTTCCTGCAGCGAAGAGCTTCAATTGACATTAAAAAGTAGACAGGTGTATGCTTATGAAGGCAGATCGGCACTGCGCCCGCGTGTCGATCATTTTGTATGAAGAAGGGATATAATGATTAAGTCATCATCAAATAGAATCTTTCATGAACTAAAGGCAGGAATTCAGACAGCGGTGGACGCCGGTGAATCTGTCTTATTCAGCTGGAATGAAGTCATTAATCCGGCAGATCCCGTCCATTTTTATTATAATTGTCAACAAAACTTTAATGGCCAGCGGTTTTACTGGTCTTCCCCTGAAGGTCTTTTGCTGGCTGGTGCCGGCGAAACAGTAAAACTTCAAGCCTCAGGAGAAAAGCGGTTTGATGATATTATTAAAAAGTCCAGAGAATTTCTAAAAGACCATGCATTGAAAACACAGTTGGAAGCTGCGAAGCCAGTTTTTTTTGGCGGATATTCTTTTAATGCCGTAAAATCGGCAGAAGATCATCTTTGGGCAGATTTTCATCCGGCTGTAGCAATCATGCCGGAATGGATGCTTGCTTTTTCCCCGAAAGATAATCAATGGAAATTGCAATTTAACATTATAGCAAGTCCATCAGATAAACCAGAAGACCTTTTTAATTACTATGAAGCAATGAAAAGACATCTGTTGTCTGCACCAAATACTGAAGAAAATAAAAGACGTTCATATATTAAGACGCACGAACCCGGTATCGACCAATGGTTGAACAGTGTCGCGCGAGCGATTGAAGAAATTAAAAACAACAGATTGGAAAAAGTCGTTCTTTCACGGCTTCTTTCTGCTGAGTCCGATCACGACTATGATATTCCTGGAGTCATACAGTCTCTTCAAGCCTATAAAAAGGACAGTTATTTATTTGCTATAGAAAGAGGAGAAAGTACTTTTATAGGTGCTTCCCCAGAGAGGTTAATTGAAAAGTCGGATCATGTATTTAGAACGATGTGTCTTGCCGGGACAGCGAGCAGAAGTAAAGACGCAGAAGAAGACGAAGCCCTTGGAGTGCAGCTTCTTAGAGACCATAAAAATTTAAGCGAGCATCAAATGGTCGTTAACATGATTACACAATCGATGAAAGAGATCTGTTCTGAAGTCAGTTATCCGGCTATGCCTTCCATTTTGAAAGCAAAAAGCGTCCAGCATTTATATACACCAGTCGAGGCACGAGAAACAGAGGCCCATCATATTCTGGAGCTTGTAAAAAGACTTCATCCTACCCCGGCTATGGGCGGTGTGCCTATAGAACAGGCTTTAAAAGTTATAAATGAAAAGGAATCCTATGAAAGAGGTTTGTATGCTTCGCCAATCGGCTGGTTTGACGAAGATGGTAATGGTGAATTTGCCGTAGGAATAAGATCTGCTCTGTTTAAAAGAAACAAAGCGACATTGTTCGCTGGCTGTGGAATCGTTAGCGATTCTGATCCGATTAGTGAAAAGGAAGAAACAAAAATGAAGTTTCGTCCGATGATGCAGGCCATAGGGGGCAAATAAAGTGAATCATATAAAAGCATTAACGACCTGCGTGGCCTCTTTTGTTGATGAATTGGCAAGTATGGGAGTTGAACAGGCTGTCGTTAGTCCAGGGTCACGGTCAACCCCTCTGACAATGTTATTTAACGAACATCCTGAGATTAACGTTTTTATGAACATTGATGAACGTTCGGCAGGTTTTTTTGCTTTGGGGATGGCTAAAGCCACCCAAAAGCCCACAGCACTTATTTGTACATCCGGAACCGCCGCAGCAAATTATTTTCCATCACTTATAGAAGCTAAACTTTCAAGAGTACCCTTAATTGTCATAACGTCCGATCGTCCGCATGAGCTGAGAAATGTTGGAGCGCCGCAGGCCATCGATCAAATAAAAATGTTTGGCGATCATGTGAAATCGTTTATTGAGATGCCTGTGCCTGACGATACTGGAGAGACAGCTAAACTATTCCGGTCTCAGGCAAGGCGTGCTGTGATGACTTCCAAAGCTGCCCCATATGGTCCAGTTCACATGAATTTGCCGTTCAGGGAGCCTCTTGTCACGGATTTAAAGCAAAAAAATCTTTGGGAAGAAAATAGACTTCCGGTGCCATTTAAAAGTACGTATGGAGAATCTCATTTATCAGATCAAGATGCAGATTCCCTTATGCATGTGGTAAGAACGATGCGTAGAGGTCTGATTATCGTAGGGCCACAAACTGATGAGAGATTGGCTCCACTGCTGGCAGAATTCAGCCGTCGCATGGGAATCCCCGTGTTAGCCGATCCATTGTCACAATTAAGAACAGGCAATCATGATAAAGAATGGGTTATGGATACATATGACGCCATGCTAAGAGAAGCTTCATTACGTGATAATATGGTTCCTGATGTTATAATAAGAATGGGTCCAATGCCTGTCTCAAAGCCGCTTCTTAAATACATTAATCAGTCCAAAGCCGATCACTATATTTTGATTGACAGCGGCAAAGAATGGCTCGATCCAACTCACAAGCTGACAGAAATGGTGTACGCTGATCCCGTTAGTGCTTTACAGCAGCTTCTCATGGCAAATGCCATTTCCTCGGATCAGCAACGTAACTGGGGTGAGTCTTGGAAAAAGTTTAATTTAAAGGCTCGTAACAGGATAGCTTCAGAATTACGTGTCCCAGAGTGGTACGAAGGTCCTGTGGTTAGCAACCTCGTCAAGGAATTACCGGACAATGCCATACTTTTTGCGGGGAACAGTATGCCGATCCGAGACCTTGATACGTTTTTGATTAATCAGGATAAAAAATTGATTACAGTTGGAAACAGAGGAGCAAACGGTATTGATGGTATTACGTCAACTGCTCTTGGCGTCAGTGCTGTTAAAAAAAACACGTATTTATTAATTGGAGATTTATCTTTTATTCATGATATGAATGGTCTCCTTTCTGCTAAGCTTTATAGAACAGATATAACAATAATTGTCGTCAATAATAATGGCGGTGGAATTTTTTCCTTTTTGCCACAGGCAGACTCGGTTGAGTCATTCGATAAACTGTTTGCTACTCCTGCGGATCTCGATATCTCTTTAATAGCAAAGCTTTATGAAGCTGCCTATTTTGTAGCCGAATCATGGCAGGCATACAAAGAAGCTATCAATGCTTCTGCTTGTATGAGAGGACTTAAAATAATTGAAGTGAAAACAAACAGGGAATTAAATGCAAAACACCATAGAAATCTTTGGGAACGTATTTCACAGGATATAAAGGATGTCTAAGCTATGCGGACTTTAATTGAAACGAATGGCATAATCAGATCGGTTCAGATTAGTGGCGAGGGTCCCCCGTTGCTGCTTTTGCATGGCTTTACCGGGACAATGCACACTTGGGTGCCGTTTATTGCCAAGTGGTCAAAACGCTATAAAATCATTTCAGTCGATCTTGTTGGCCATGGGCAGACACAGGCTCCAAATGATTTAAAGTATTACTCAATGGAGGCTGAAGCAAAAGCACTTCTCACATTGCTGGATCATTTTAACATTAGTAAGGCACATGTATTAGGCTACTCGATGGGGGCAAGACTTGCTTTATACTTAAAAATTCATGCACCGGAGCGTATCGAAGGTCTGATCATGGAAAGCGGGTCGCCAGGTCTTCCTGAAGAACATGAAAGGCAGAGCCGCTGTGTTCAAGACATTAAGCTTGCTGAAAAAATTGAAACGAATGGAATTGAAGCGTTTGTTGATTTTTGGGAATCCATTCCTCTTTTTATTACTCAGCGAACACTGAACAGCAGGGTTAAATCTCAAATTAGGAAAGAACGCCTTAGTCAGTCTGCCGAGGGTCTTGCTAACAGTCTTCGCGGAATGGGAACAGGACAGCAGCCATCTTTATGGGAAAACTTAAAAGAGTTAACAGGGCCTGTTCATTTTATTGCCGGTCAGCTTGATTCAAAATTTGTAGACATTGCAAAAAGGATGACACAACGTGCAGCTCCAGCACATTTCCATATGGTGACACATTCAGGTCATGCAATTCATGTGGAACAATCCAAAGTTTTTGATAGAATAGTATATGAAGGTTTTTACCAAACAATAGCTGAAAGGTAAGGTGATCTTATGGGTTTTAATTGGGAAACAGTTCGTACATATGATGAGATTTTATTTGAAAAGTACGAGGGTATTGCAAAAGTAACAATTAACAGGCCAGAAGTGCACAATGCATTTACACCAAAAACGGTTACGGAAATGATTGATGCTTTTGCCAGAGCACGTGACGATTCAAGTGTAGGCGTTGTGATTTTAACTGGAGCAGGAGATAGAGCGTTTTGCTCAGGCGGCGATCAAAGTGTCAGAGGTCATGGCGGTTACGTCGGAGATGATAATATCCCTCGATTAAATGTTCTTGATCTTCAGCGTTTAATGAGAACAATGCCGAAACCAGTAATCAGTATGGTTGCAGGTTATGCCATTGGCGGCGGCCATGTCCTTCATGTGATCAGCGATCTGACAATTGCTGCAGAAAATGCTGTCTTTGGTCAAACTGGTCCTAAAGTAGGAAGTTTTGATGCTGGTTATGGAGCAGGTTATTTAGCTCGAATTGTTGGCCACAAAAAAGCTCGTGAAATCTGGTATTTGTGCCGCCAGTATAATGCTCAAGAAGCAATGGACATGGGTCTGGTAAACACAGTGGTTCCGTTGGAGAATCTGGAAGAAGAAACGGTAAAATGGTGTAAAGAAATACTACAGAAAAGTTCAACGGCTATTCGCTTCTTAAAGGCCTCTTTAAATGCAGACACCGATGGTTTAGCCGGGCTTCAACAGCTTGGCGGCGACGCAACGCTGCTATACTATACAACGGATGAAGCAAAGGAAGGCCGAGATGCTTTTAAGGAAAAAAGAGAAGTCGACTTCTCCAAATTCCCTCGTTTTCCTTAATCGTTCCTTTCTGAAAGCAAAGCTTGAGATACTCAAGCTTTGCTTTTTAATGCACTTTAATAAGCTTTGTTAATAAGCAAAGGTCGTTGATAACTAAAGGGAACAATCCAGATATCTTAAGTAAAAGAGATTGCAGCATGAGCAGGAGGAATAGCATGGGACCTGAAATAATGCCGAATTGGCTGGAGCAACGGTCATTTTTAACACCTGATCGAATCGCTTTTATTACGAAAAATGAATCTGTAACATTTAAAAAATTATATGAATGTGTACAAATCAGGGCAAAGCAGCTGGTTAATCTAGGAGTAGAGGCTGGCAACAAAATTGGTGTTTTAAGCAGCAATTCTTTGGAGATGGTTGTCATTTATCATGCTTTAATTGCTGTTAGAGCAGTCGCTGTTCCTCTAAATACCCGCCTAAATCAAAGTGAACTGGGATTTCAGCTAGATGACTGCGGTGCAAATGTCTTACTTTATGAAGAAGCATTTAGTAGTAAAGCAGAGACGATCGATACTAAGAGCGCAAATGTTTTAAAAGTGTCGTTTGAAGAACTTGCTCAAAGTGAAATGTCTGAAAAAGAACTGTTTAAGGAAATTATAATGGATGATCCTCATGCCATTATATATACTTCAGGAACCACAGGATTTCCTAAAGGTGTGGTCCTCACATATAACAATCACTGGTGGAGCGCTATTGGTTCAGCGTTAAATTTAGGGTTGGAAATGACAGATAAATGGCTTGCATGTGTACCGTTGTTTCATGTCAGCGGCCTGTCCATTCTTATGAAAAATGTAATATACGGGATGTCTGTTCATTTATTCCGTTCATTTGATCCGGGAGAAGTAAATAAAACGATCATTGATGAAAAAATCACGATGTTATCTGTCGTGGCGACAATGCTCCAGGCACTTCTTAAAGATCTGGAAGAGAAACGCTATCCATCTTCATTCAGATGCATGCTTCTTGGAGGAGGACCTGCTCCGGCGGTCATTCTTGAGAATTGCAGGGACAAACAGATTCCCGTTTATCAAACTTACGGCTTAACAGAAAGTGCTTCCCAGATTGTAACTCTGTCTCCCGAGTATATGCTTAAAAAACTAGGGTCTGCAGGGAAGCCATTGTTCCCAGCACAGATTAAAATTATGATTGGACAGGATCAAGCTAAATCTAACGAGCCTGGAGAAATCTTAATTAAAGGACCAAACGTTACAAAAGAGTATTTTAATCGATCTGAGGCAACAGCTGGAACAATCAAAAATGGCTGGCTGGCAACGGGTGATATAGGGTATCTCGATGAAGAAGGATTTCTTTATGTTCTTGACCGAAGAAAAGATCTCATAATTTCAGGAGGAGAAAATATTTATCCTGCTGAAATTGAAGCAGCTTTAATGCATCATCCTTTTGTAGAAGAAGCGGGTGTGATTGGCATAGAAGATTCAAAATGGGGGCAGGTTCCAGCAGCTTTTGTTAAACTTAAAGATCATAAACATGAGGTAGCAGAGTCTGATATTATAGCCTTTGCTGAGGAAAATCTAGCTGGATATAAAACACCTAAAAGAGTTTTCTTTGTGGATCATCTTCCTAGAAATGCTTCAAATAAATTATTGAGGAGAGAACTTGCCAAGCTAATTCAGGAATTGTAAGAGGGAGGCAATCAGATGTTATGGCAGATGAGGCTGAGGGAGATTATTCAATGGCAACTGGTTTAGGAGAACTTTAAGACTTGCTGCTTCCTGAGCATTAAGAGTAATACCTTTATTCATACGGTTTTTATCAGGAGACCAAGAGCGAAGATCGTATTTCTCTTCTTTGCCGTTCCAGCTGACAAGGTTTAATTCTTTTTTCCAGCCTTTTACTTCTTCAGATAAAATCCCGCAATGCTCGACAATTTGAAAGGTTACTTCTGACATATTATCATCTCCAAAATTTAATTTTATCAGAACGTTTGTTCTGTTTTTTAATTTTAAACGATTGAGGACTGGCCTGTCAAGATGAATATATTAACTGTTTAAAATAGTTTGTGAATAAAAGATAACTTACGATGAAAAGATGATTATTATGGTTAATTGGAAAAGAAGTGTCAAGATTTTATGGGTTTGTAACTTTATGATCATATCAGGTATGACAATGATTATGCCGTTTTTACCTTTATTTTTGGAGGAAATGGGGGTGACTTCGCATCATGCGCTCAGCCTTTGGACCGGCTTTATCTTCTCTGCGGCATTTCTTTCAGGAGCGATTATGGCTCCAATATGGGGTGTCTTTGCTGATAAATACGGGCAACGTGCAAACCTTATCCGGGCAGGAATCGGAATGGGCGTTATTACATTTTCGATGGCATTTGCCACTTCACCCGAAATGCTTTTGCTATTACGCTTTATTGTAGGATTCTTTTCGGGCTTTATTACGGTTTCCTTCTCTTACTTATCGAGGGTAACTCCTAAAGAACATACTGGATCTGCGCTTGGTATTCTGCAAACAGGGGGGATTTCAGGCAGCATTATAGGTCCGCTATTTGGAGGCGCTTTATCGGATGTTTTTGGTTTCAGACCTGTTTTTGCTATTACAGGCATTTGTATTCTGCTGACTTTGCTGCTGGTCCTCTTTTTGCTCGAAAAGGATCCTGTGGCCATTCAGACAAAGGAGGCACCAAAAGCCTCCTACAAAGAAGTTTTTAAGAATCCGACACTGGTTATCTTATTTGTTACGACATTTCTCGTTCAAGCTTCCGTTCTTGGGACTAACTCTATGATGACTATTTTTGTGAAACAGCTGGTAAACCATTCGGAAAATATAGCATTTCTAGCTGGTCTTGCTGCCTCCATTGCAGGCTTTGCTAATATATTGGGTTCGCCTTATTTAGGTAAACTTGGCGACAAAATTGGACAGGCAAAAACTCTTCCGGTTGTGATGTTTTTTTGTGGTGTGCTTGTATTACCGCAAATGTTTTCGCATAATCTAACAGAGTTGTATATCTGGCGATTTGCCCAAGGCCTTCTGTTAGGCGGGATGTGGCCGGCCATTCAGGCACTGATTCACAAAAACACGGCAAAACATATTCAAGGCAGGGCCTTTGGCATAACCTCCAGCAGCCGCTTTCTAGGTAATCTTGCTGGACCGCTTATTGCGGGCTGGATCTCTGGAGCTATTTCGATCATGTACGTCTTTTTATTTTCAGGAATTCTTTTGATTGGCGGCAGCGTACTGGTGAAATGGAAGGTAAAACCTGAGCGAACAGTATCTGATTAGTAGAGATATAAAATTCTGTGGTAGTCCAGCAGCCTGTCTTCTGTCAGACTTATGACTGATATAAAGTTCCCTCCTTTGTTCTGAATGAATTTCCCTCTTGGTTACGATGCGGTTAAGGGGTTTCCTCAGTAAACTGAAAGTAACAAGAAAGAGGAGGGGACAGACGATGTATCCTGTTTATGAATGGACATATGGGATTGATGCAATGAAAGCTAGCCAAAAAGAGAAAATGGCCAATTCATGGAAATACAATTTAGGCCGCCCAAAGAATAAAAAGTCCCGAGCAGGCTTGGATGCGTATAAATGATAATTATCTAACAAAATAAAAAGGAATCTGCCTCTGTATAGCAGGTTCCCTTTTTTATTTGATTGAATTCATTTAATGACGTAGCGGATTAGAGCAAGAAAAGAAGCAATGAAAATAAATGTTAGCAGCACCCAGAAGTCTGTCCCTATGTGAGGAGTAAGCAGCGGTCCTGCCAAAGAATAAAGACCGATAATAAAAAATATAACGGACAGGAGGCCAAGCGGGAGTTGAATTCGTTTTTCTTTCCCAGGATGCCTGTGAGAGTGATCTCCTGTGCCAATATTATGAGAATCAGCACGTCTTTTTTTATAGATTATAAATCCTGATACGAGAAAAGCCGTACCAATGGATAAGCTGATATAGGAATCTGTTGACATTCTTTACACCTGCACTTCTGAAGTTTGGCATCACATTTCCTGACCGTATAGTTATTCGTCTGTTTAGCAATCATTTTGTACTTCGGATGATTTATTACTAGTTATTTGCCGCCTGCGGTCTTTTCAGGTGATCCTGTTTACTGCCCGTCCTCTTCAATCTGCAGTCCGGAAGTACACTGGGGACATCTCTGAGCCTTCTTAGGAACTGTAGAAAGGCAATATGGACACTCTTTCGTGTCGGGCACTATTTCTGCCTCTTTTTTCTTGAAGCGTTCAAAAAATTTCACCACAAAAAAAACAGCAGCAGCAATGAGAATAAAATTAATAATCGTGTTAATAAAGAGGCCGTAATTTACAGTTGGAGCCCCGGCTTTTTGAGCAGCCGCAAGACTGTTATAATGCTTATCCGATAAATTAACGTATAAGTTGCTAAAGTCAACGTTTCCCAGCAGTAAACCGATGGGTGGCATAATAATATCATTAACGAGAGAAGTAACAATTTTTCCGAACGCGGCTCCGATAATGACAGCCACTGCCAAATCAATGACATTGCCTCTAGATAAAAACGATCTGAAAGCTTTAAACATATAAAACACCTCATTCCTAACTAAATATAATCAAAATTTCTTAATAAATCAATGCTCACTGCAATAAAACTCTAAGTTAGAAAGTCAGGTTCAAACTATGCTATAGTAAAAGAAATATAGGTTGTAAGGGGTAAACATTGTGACACAGCTTGAGAGATTGCAAATATTAACTGAGATCGTCCGTGAATTTAAAACAGCGATATTAAATGATGATGAACCAGAAAAAACGGGCGGACTTATTTTGGAAGTTATTCAGGAAACGGGGGATACACAGCTTGCTGATTTTATTCTTCAGGCTTACCTGCGGATAAAGCAGCCTGAGGTTTCTGTGAAATACCTTGACCAGGCGACTTCATATTTACATGAGCAAATTGACAGCGTAATGAAGGAAGCATAAAAAGCGCAATGACTTGCGCTTTTTTTGTTTTTACAGGTTTAAAGTTTTAATGGGTTCTGGTGCAGGTTTGGAGAAATAGTAGCCTTGGAAAAGTTCATAGCCTTGATCCGTCAGCCATTCCAGATCTTCAATCGTTTCCACACCTTCTGCAAGAGCTCTGGACCCTTGTTCAGCGGCGATACTTAGCATTTTTAAGGCAGTCTGCTGTTTTTCATAATCCTTTGCCACGCCATTCGTATATTCGATGGCGAGTTTAATGTAATCGGGTTGTAAATTTGGTAGATTATCTAGCTTATTGTAGCCTGTTCCCACATCATCGAGAGCATATTTGAAACCGTGTTCTTTGTAATAATCCAGGATTCTTTTTAAATGCTCAGTATTTTGGACTTTATCCGTTTCCACGACTTCAAAAACGATCCTTTCCGGCTCCATTCCAAGAATGCGAATTAATTTAAATGTGGACGCCAGACAATGTTCCGGAACATAAATGGCAGTAGGAATAAAATTAATAAATAATTTTTTATCTTTTATAACGGCGCCGTTTTTTATGGATTCAAGCCTGCAGATGCGGTCAAGTGCAAAAAGTTTTTGACGGGCACGAGCAGCTTCAAAGAGTTTGAACGGTGGTATGATATTATTATCCTCGTCCAGCCCCCTTGAAAGACATTCATATCCGTAAATTTCAGTTGTGCCATTCTTAATTTCAATAATGGGTTGAAAATGAGTGGTTAGGCGCCGATCACGAATCAAGCTGTCAATCCACATCGTTTCCTTCTCTTTCTTATAAGAAAGAATGGGTTGAAAATGCATGTCATCTTCCTCTAAATGAGTAAGCTTTGCAGCCAGAATGTCTTCAATCTCTAAATGAGCTTCCAAATAATCCAGAAGATCAAAAAATACACTTTCTTCCACTTTCAGGTTGTTATTATGTATAGCATGAGTGTTCAGATCTGCGGCATGAAAATATTGTGTCATCCTTTCAAGGTCTTCATCATTATTAAATCGAACAAGATAGTGGTTAAGCGGCGGCTGACAGATATCGCAGGTTTTCGTCATGTTAGTCCCCTTTTTATAAATAGAATGTGTATAGAAAAGAGCATCTCCTAATAACAACAAAAGGTGCTGATTAAAAGATGCTCAATCTTTTCAATTATACAATATTATCAGTCTGCAAGTAAGGAGAGACCGCCATCAACAATTAAGGTTTGACCGCAAATCATTTCTGCAGCAGGCGTACATAGGAAATAGACGGAGCCTGCCAAGTCTTCAGGCTTAACAATTCTGCCTGCCGGGTTGCGCTTGCTGGCTGTATCTAAGATCTCCTCACGATTGGGGAAATGCTTCAAAGCTTCTGTATCGACCGCTCCGCCAGATACGGCATTAACGACAATATTCTTAGGAGCGAGTTCAACAGCTAAATATCTGGTGATTGCCTCCACAGCTGCTTTAGAAACGCCAACTGCAACATAATTTTCAAGAACTCTTATTGATCCGAGGCTAGACAGAGCGACTATTTTGCCACCGCCATTTTTCTCCATTAGTCTTGCAGCTTCCTGTGCTGAAAATAAATAAGCTTTTGCATTTATATTTTGTGTCCAGTCCCAGTGACTCTCTTCAATTTCAAGGACAGGTCTCAATACACCGGAAGCTGCGTTATTAATAAATACATCTAGTCTTCCGAAAGTTTGGTCAATTTCTTTAAAGAGCGCTTTAATTTGATCCTGTTCACCAATATTGGCTTTAACTGTATGGACTTTGATTCCGTAAGCTGACTCAAAAGCTTCTTTTGTTTCCTCAGCAGCCTTCTTTTTTCTCATATAATTAAGGACGAGGTTATAGCCTTCTTGTGCGAATTTTTCCGCAATTGCACGGCCGATTCCTCTGGATCCCCCAGTTATTAACGCAACCTTTTCACTCATATTAATATCCACCTTTCTATATCTACCAGCGATAATTATATCAAAAAAGGATATCCCTGCAAGGATCCAGTTGGTCTTCGTTTAATTAAGGCTTAACATCATCGAAATATAAGCACTGGCGACGAAGGCAAATGAAAGAATAAATGCCATAAGCCGGGCGATCTTGGTGATCACGCTTAGCAGGGTAATCAGCAGTAACATAACAGCTGTTCCTAAAAAAAGAAAGCTTATGCTTGACCACGCAACGTGCAGAGGGAAGATGTTTATTGACGCTCCAGAGTAAAAGATGTGGAAAAGCGGGCTAAAGCCTTCCTGTTTTATAAGATCAGTTACTTCATGGGGAGGGGCCTGTTGTCCCATAAAAGCTGTGATAAGGAAAATAATAATAAGAAAAATGGATTCAGTTCTGGCCACAGGGAGTGCCTGATACCCTGTGCCATTCTTAAGCTGGTGTCTAGTATAAAAGGCATTCATTCCTGCAAATAAAAGCAAAGGAATAATAAAGAGATGTTTAATAAGCAAGGCTTGACCGTAGTTTGAAGCGAGCCCGTTTTTATATTGTGACACCGTGCTGATGAGTGTCTTACTAAACGGTGAAGCGATATCGATTGACATTGTAAGAAAACCGCTGATCAGAATGAGTGTAATACAAACGATTGATAATGGGGTATACCACTTGATAAAGGATAGCCAGTCTCGTGTATCCTTTGCTCCCCAGGATACAGTAAAGAGCAGGCCGCCCCAAATCGTGATCAGCCACAGATGGGTAAAGTGATAAATAAAGCCTGCTGTTGGCGCCAAAGAAGCGGCGTGGCTTGCTTTAGCGTAAGCGATAATTAAAACAGTCACCAGCAGAAATGCCAGCTTAGAGAGAAGAGGATCTTGATCAACGTCATTATAATAAATTAATCCGTAAAGGAGTAGGCCAACGGCAAGAATGGTGATCCAGGATTTGCCGAGATCAAATGACAGCATTACGGATAAAAAACTTGTCCAATAGCCAATATCCTGTCCAAAAATTAAAATGGTGGAAAGGACCGGGCCGTAAGAAAACACAATGCTGCCAGCAATACTTATCAGAACTAGGCGTTTTGAAACCACCGCAGAGGCTTTGTATTTAGGCGGAACGTTGTAAAGAATGACAGCACCCATGAGAAGACTTAACGATAGATACAATAACCACTCTGTTGCAACAACAAGGGACAAAGGGATGCCTCCTTTACTTTCGGCGCTTATTTTTGATCATTAAATAGACGGCTGTCACAATAATCATCATCAGAAAAATAAACATCATCAGAAAAACAGGTGTTTCCTGACTTTTAATATGCTTCTGAGTCTGTTTTGACTTGCTTGGATCAGCTTGCTGCTTAACTTCTTTGGAACCGACATTAAAAGAAAGCTCTTGAGAAACAGCATGTCCATCAATGCTTATTAGCTTCCATTTTAGCGTATACGTTCCTGAGGGCAGAGCTTGATTAATATGTACGGTTAAATTTTTACCTGGGGAATCCGGTTTATGTATGGAAAATACTTTGCCATTGCTGTTTTTTAAATCCATTTTCACGACCTTTTCGACGCGTTCCCCAAACTGAAGCTTGATATCAGAAATGGATTTTTCAACAGTTGCTCCTTTAGCAGGTGTTGAGGAGACAAGTTCAGCATGAGCCGAAGCTTTAAAAGAGAGTGCAATAAAACCTATCAATACAGCACTAAAAATAATCATCATCTTCTTATTCATAACAGCCTCCGCATTATTAAATACTTAATTGTAAATTTTAAGACTATAGAATTTATCATAGCTTAATTGACGGACAAAATAAAGTTCTCCTTTTGGCGCGAAGGAGGACACTGAAAAAGTCCCTTTTTGCCATTCGGCCGACCTTTGGGAAGTTCTCGCTTGCCGCGGGCGATCCGTGAGCCTCCTCATGCTTTTATCAAATGTGGCACTGCGGGGTCTCACTTAGTCCGCTGATTCCGCAGGCCTTGAAACAACATCCTCGAATTCACACCGCACGATGAAAATGCGGACGCATTTTCGAGGAGTCTCTCACTTCCCTCCAGCTCGGGCTTAGCGACAAAGTCACCACGACCTTAGAAATCTAATAGACTTTCGAGAAAACAGACCTAGCTATTCTTTGAGTAAAGCCTTAATAAAGACATACATGCAGAAGTTTTCCAGTGGCTTTGGCGCGAAGTAAAGACGGGTCAGGCTTAAATGGTCGACCCGTAAATGATTGTTCTCTATTGGAGTGTTAATGTGTGACAATTTAGAGTTTGTAAAGCGAGACTTCAGAGGGAAAAGCAGCGATGCCACTGAAAAAGTCCCTCGGTGCCCTCATGCCTGATGGTTTCTGCTCCAGGCTGCCTGCTTTCCACAGGCACGGCCTCAGCTAACTTTGGCAAGGATCTTTTGTGCGCCAAAGTGGATCCTCGGACCCGTGCTATTCCTGTGGACTTGAAACAGCATTCTTAAGCCAAACCGCACGATGAAAATGCTCTGTGTAGCATCACAAAATGGAGATACACAAGGTTCTCTTTGGTATCAATCTATTTCCATTTTCTCATAAGTTGCTTTGCACGTGCTATGTGGAATCAAGGATGTTAATTCAAGGCCTGCGGGAACAGAGAATGGCCGGTGAAAAAGTTTTTGAGAGAAAAGGAATCAGCGAGATGCCTGCGGAATAACGGGCGGCCAAGACCCCCGCAATGACGTGCAAAAGCGGTGGCTTGGACGTTCGTCCGCGGCAAGCGAGATTCCACTTTCTCAGATCATGGGCTTTTTCAATGGCGTTAAAAGTAGCACATGCGATGACATTTGAGGCTTACTTGGGGACTGCTAGCGTCTTTTCGCTTTCAGAAAGTAGTCGCTTAAATAAATTCCGCCATACAACCGATATCATCCCATATATCTTCAGAAGTTTCCTTATTATGATAATAATAGATTCTGCTTGCGGATTTTAACACCTTCCTGTTTAACACCATAATCAGACACCTCCTTTGGAGCGGTTTGTTTAATCAGTTCTTCTCTAAGCAAAAAACACTCGTGCAGCATGTCGTAATAGGCTTGAGTGTTATTAAGTTCATAATAATAGCCTGCTAATTCATAGGAAATGTGACATTTCATTGCTACAGTGCCCAGCCTATCAGCCAGAGAGAGCGCTTTAAATGAATAATCAAGATAATCAGATGAGAGATTTTCCTTTCTGCAGAGGGAACGCAAAACATTCAGGCATGTCAATTCTTCGCTAAGAAGATGGGATTTTCTGGATGACTGAAGGCTTCTTTTTAATAAAGTTTTTCCTTCTTTTATATTACCTTGTTTATAATGAACAGCCCCTAAGGCAATTTGGGTCCGTAGAATCCCTTGATCATTGTTGTTGGCTTTTTTTATATCAAGTGAAAGATGCAAATCACCGAGAGCTTCGCCAAATTCACTCAACTGAGATGCAATATATCCAAGGTTATGAAGGCATTTTGCCATTAAGCTGGCATCGTGAATCGTTTCTGAGAGTTTTTTAGCCTGGAGGCATTTTTCTTTAGCAGTTAAGAGCATGTTCATTTGAGCATAAATAATGGCCTGCAGATTATAGACCCCGATTAAATACCGGATATCTTCTGGAGAAAGATTGGCTAGGGCTTTCTCACAAAAGGATGCTGAGTGATCAATATTGTGCAATTTATAATAAACAGATGCAAGATTATAATAAAGATAGCCTTTTAGGGAAGAGGATGGATCTGAAAGTAACCGGAGGGCATGTTGAAAGATTTCTGCAGCTTGGCTGAATTGTTCTTTTTTGAATTTCACGACACCTAATTTCATATGAGATTCAGCTAATGAAAATGCATCATCTAAAATACTATAGGCCGCAATGGCAAGATTAAGCCAGTGTTCGCTTTCGGGTATTTTGTTTTCAATTTCATATATTTTTCCAAGTTCAAAAGCTGATTCCCCCATAGAACGATAATCCAGAACATCTTCCGCTTTTTCATAGACAGACTGAAAAAGAGGGACAGCAAGATGATTCAACTTTGCTTTTACATAGGTTAGGGCTTGTTCAAAATGGCAGCGGGTTTTATCGTTTTGATTGGATAAGTGAAGCAGGTCATCAGGTAAATCAAGTTGTTCTTTCAGATAATTCCAAGTTTTGGGATCTAGGGGTGTTTTGTCATTCTCTATATTGCTGAGCCGGCTAATTGACATAAAAGCTCCAGCTGTCTGTTCAAGTGTGAGTCCCTTTAACTTACGGTATTTTTTTATTTCTTTTCCGATCATTTTCCTAATCCCCCAATCACTTACGAAAATTGTATTTATTTTAATGTAGCAACGCAAGCTTAAAAACAATAAATGAGTAATTAGGCACAACTTGGTAAAATAGTCCATTAGACTTACTTCCCTTATTTCTTTCACTATGTTAAAAACATCGGGACTATAGAATCAAGGTACACAGTTGGATTAAAATCAGCAGGCAATCGCTTGAAAAGACATGATAGAATAAGAGAAAGATGAGTAGAAGAGGGAGGGTGATGACTATAGATAAGCAAATTTACAGCATCCATTCTTTAGCTGTTAGCAAACCGGTTCAGTCGGCATTTGGAAACAAGTCCGTTCCGACTGCTATTCACAAGCATCCGATCGAACATCGTGTCTATCTATCTAGCACGAACATAGATGGTGATGAACAAGCGGATAAAAAACACCATGGCGGGCCTGATAAAGCTGTGTGTGCATATAGCTATGAACGCTACAGCTATTGGGAGAACATTTATGGACATCAGTTAGAGCGAAATCAATTTGGAGAGAATCTCACTCTGAGGGGTATTACAGAAGAAACAGCTTGCATTGGTGACATTTTTTCGTGCGGCGAAGCCATCCTTCAAATTTCACAGCCGCGTATCCCTTGTTTTAAGCTCGGAATAAGATGCGGAAAGACAGATATAGCTGAACGATTTCAAAAAACCGGCTTTACTGGCTTTTACTTTAGAGTCTTGCAGCCTGGCTATATTTCGGTTAACGATCCTTTCATTTTAATAGAAAAAGCTAAGCATTCAACCAGCATTAAGAGACTTAACGAACTTTATTTTAATAATCATTCACCGTCAGAATTAGAAAAGGTTCTCCAACTGCCGACTCTAGCCAAAGCTTATAAAAAAGCTGTGGAATCAAAGGTTATTAAAATCCGTTCGTAATATCAGATCGAAAATAGGGGACAAACGATGAGTAAACATTTTTTAAGTTCAATACAATGGATGGTATTTATTCTAGCAGGGACAATTGTTACACCAATTTCTGTGGCTTTTGCCTTTCATTTATCTGGCGCAGAAACTGCAGAATTGCTGCAAAGAACATTTTTTATCGTTGGGATCACGTCTCTGCTGCAGGGGATTTTTGGGCATCGGCTCCCGTTGATGGAAGGTCCTGCAGGCTTATGGTGGGCTGTTTTTCTTACATATGCAAGTTTGGCTCAGCAGCAGGGTATTTCATATCATTCGATGCTTCGTTCACTGGAATCTGGGTTACTGGCTTCAGGAGCCCTGTTCATTTTGCTTAGTGCGTTTAACTTAATTAAATATGTAAGAAAAGTCTTCACCCCGACAATGACGGGTGTTTATTTGCTGCTGCTGGTAACACAGCTGAGCGGTCCCTTCATTGAAGGTATTCTTGGTGTAGGCAATGGACATTTTAATAACAAGATAGCTGTAGGGGCACTTATAACCCTCGCGCTTGCGATCGCGTTAAGCAGAATGAAAATTCCTTTTTTGAGAAATTATTCTGTTTTGATCAGTCTATTTTTTGGCTGGGTATTATTCAGTATAATGGGAGCAGCAGAAGCACCGGTGAAAACGGACCACTTCTTTCAGATGCCGGCAATCTTCGCTTGGGGACTACCCGATTTTCAGTTAAGCATTTTCATCACCGCCATGCTCACGTCCTTTTTGCTGCTTACTAATCTATTGGCAAGCATTGATGTCGTTAAACAGGTGGTTAAGTCAGATAATGAACCTTCACTCGGTCGAACAGGTTTTATTATGGGGATTAATCAGCTTGCTGCAGGGCTCTTTTCAACAATAGGAGGGGTTCCGATTTCCGGTTCTGCTGGCTTTATTAAAACAACTCGCATTACGGAAAGATTTCCTTTTTTAGCAGGATCATTGCTTATTTTACTACTGAGCTTTTTTCCTGTCGTGATGAATATTCTCGCCTCGATTCCTGCGGCAGTCGGTTATGCAACCTTATTTGTCTCAATAGCAAGCATAGCAGGACTTGGCATCCAAACACTGCGGCCGGTTTTAAAAGATGAGAATAAACTAATGGTAATAAGCATGTCTTTCATGGCTGGAGCCGGCGTGCTTTTATTGTCTCCTGGTGCACTAGATGGGCTTCCTGCTATTATTTCTTCTTTAATAAGCAACGGCTTAGTCATCGGTGTGCTGTTTGGCATTATCCTGGAGCAATGGGTACTTCGGGCAGGTAAAAAACAAGATGTTTGAAATAGGGGATTATTGCTTTTGTAATTATGGGTATAGTAACTAAAAGAGATCTGGATATGAGGAGGGGACGTTTTGATTCTAGTATGGATCGGAGTCGGTATAGTAGGACTTTCGCTAATTTGGTTAATTGGCTTTGCGATCGGTATCATTAAAGATCTTAAAAAAACCATGAGCAAGTTCACTAAGACACAGGCAAAATTGCAGGAAAAAGCTGATAAGATCAATAATGAAAAAAATGCTTTAAATGGAACAATTGAAGGGATTCAATCTGATATTTCCTATAAAAAGTCTGCGGTTAATGAAGTGGTTCTGGAAAGTAATTTTCTAAAGAACAATGTCATTCAATTGGTCAAAGGAATGAAAAAAAGAGCGTTTAGCAAATAATTGGTACAGAGCAGAAAGAAATCAGGGAGTGATTTTTTCTGCTCTTTTCATTGTAAGGTGTGATCGTTCTGAACGCCAATTTAAGTGTATTGAACATCAGGTTCCAGATGCATTTGTACATTACCTTTGACGGCCTTTGCGATCATACAATCTTTTTCCGCTTGATACATGGCTTCAATAATTATTTTTTTCAATTCCGAATCTTTAGCTTCCGGATCGATGTAAACTACTGGGTAGTGAGTAACTTCTTTAAAATGAAGTCCTCCTTCTTCGGTTACAGTGCCTATTGTGCGGATTTTTATTTGATTATAAGGAATCTCCCTTTTTTCCAGACCAATGCTTAATGTCATTAAGTAGCATGAAGATAAAGCACCAATCATAAGCTCATCAGGGTTTGTTCCTAGTCCGGGTCCTGCCATTTCTTTGCCGATCGAAACCGTCTGGTCAAGCCCTTCAGTTTTAATCTTTCCATTGCCGCGGCGGCCACCTTTAAATGTTCCTGTTAAATGAAATGTGTAATCCAAGCTCTCACTTCCTTTTGATTAAGTTTAACATTGTATCATTCAACAGCCCAAGTCACGTTTTTTGTCGATTAAAAAGTAAAATGAATCGCCAGTATGAAACACTGATTTTGAAGGCATTATGATATAATAAAAGGATAAATTTACTAAGGTAAATTCCGGGAAAAAGGAGCTTGGACTGCTCATGCCGCTAGTGGATCAAATTCAGCGCTTTTTTCATACATATATTACGTTTAATAATGTGGAGAATTTTTTGGAAGGATACCGGGGTATGGGGGGATTCTTTGGCGTTTTGTTGCCAATGCTTGAAGCTTTCTTTCCAGTGCTTCCGTTGGTCGTGTTTGTGCTTGCCAATGCAGCTGCTTATGGATTTTACATGGGCTTTTTATTATCATGGATGGGTACATGTCTTGGTTCAATCATTGTTTTCACCTTTTGCAGATTGATTGTTAGAAAGCATGCCAGAAGATGGATCGATAGACGTAAAAAGATGAAAGGGATGCTGAAATGGCTGGAAAAAGGGGGCTTCGGGCCAGTCTTTATACTCCTTTCTATTCCATTCACCCCATCCAGTCTAATAAATGTTCTATGCGGTCTCTCTAATATGAATGTCCGGCAGTTTTATTTTGCCGTTCTGCTTGGTAAAATGATAATGATTGGGATCGTCACGTTTATTGGGACAGACTGGAGAGCCATTCTCTCTCATCCTGCCCGTTTAATCTTGGTTGTCTCTTTAATCATTGTCTTATGGTTTGCGGGTAAGATTGCAGAGAAAAAAATGACTCAGCGACAGGTCATGGAGGAAGGTGACTGATGAAAAGATACAAGCAGAATTCACAGCCAGGAATTTTTTATTTTACAGGTATTATTATTCTGGTTGCCGTTTTCTTCATTATTGCCTGGTTGTATCACCAGCCAGGATGGAACAGAATTGATCTTGGTCTGCTGAAGGATCTTCAGCCGCTTCGGAGCGCGCAGGGCATTTCATTCTTTTCTTGGATGTCTTTTATTGGTACTTCAAAGGTTTTAATTGTTTTAATTGGCCTAATGATTATTTATCTTTTTTTGAAAAAACATTATTTACTCGCTATTTTCCTTGTCATTGACTACTTAGGTGAACGGTTAATAAACGATCTTCTTAAGCATTTTTATCAGAGACAGCGGCCGCCTTTTCAACATCTTATTCATGCGGGAGGCTTCAGCTTTCCAAGCGGCCATGCGATGAATTCTTTAAGTGTATATGGATTTATTGCTTTCATTCTTTTCTGGTGTATCAAAAGCAAGGGACTCAGAAGATTTAGCCTCGCTATATGCACGCTTATCATCATTTTAATTACCTTCAGCCGCCCTTATCTGAATGTCCATTATTTCACAGATATAACGGCTGGCTGGTGTATGGCAGGTGCATGGCTTTTACTTCTGATCTGGCTTTCAAAAAAGTACGTGTTTTTTGTCAGAAGCGGGCAAGTATAGTAAAATGATTGATAGAGTGAAGATTTTCTAAGGAGGAAAAGGCTCATGAAAAAAGGTTCAATAACAATGGATAATGGTGAAAAGATTCTTATCGAATTTTATCCTGAAGCAGCACCTAATACAGTGGCTAATTTTGAAAAGCTAGCTAATGAAGATTTTTATAATGGTTTAACGTTCCACCGGGTTATTCCTGGCTTTGTTTCTCAAGGCGGCTGTCCCGTTGGAAACGGAACAGGCGATGCTGGATATAACATTAATTGCGAAACAGAAGGTAATCCTCATAAGCATAAGCGTGGCTCACTTTCTATGGCGCATGCCGGAAAAGACACTGGGAGCTGCCAATTTTTTATCGTCCATGATCCTCAGCCGCATCTAGATGGTGTACATACCGTGTTCGGTCAGGTTACAGAAGGTATAGAAACAGCATTAAAGATGGACAATGGCGATGTCATGAAAGAAGTTAAAGTCTGGGAAGAATAAATAGACAGCGAAGAAGCGCTTTTGTGTTCCATGCAAAGGCGCTTTTTTGCACAGCATCATTAAAATAAAAAAAGAGGGGGATAACAGATGTCTCAGTTTGTTTCACAAGAATGGCTGATGGAGCATTTAAAGGACAGCAATCTTCGAATCGTTGATTGCCGGTTTGATCTTCAGCATCCTTCATGGGGACGAGAAGCCTTTCGTGAAGCGCATCTTCCGGAAGCCGTTTATTTAGATTTAGAACGGGATCTCTCGGCGCCTTCAGGAAAGCATGGTGGAAGGCATCCCCTTCCTGATGTTAAAAATTTGGCTTTTAAACTGGGTGGCATGGGAATTAATCACCGAACGCATGTGGTGATCTACGATAATCAAGACGGAGCGATGGCTGCGAGATTATGGTGGCTGCTTAAATATATGGGGCATCAAAAAGTTTCTGTACTAAATGTCGGATTTGATGAGTGGAAAAAGAAAAACGGTCCGGTTACGGAGGAAATCTTTCAACCCCGTCAGACTCAGTTCGTTCCCTTTATTAATGAAAAAATGGCAGTTGATGCTAACTATGTCTTATCAATTGTAAAGGATGAGAATAAGGAAAAAGCGTTGATTGATTCAAGAGAATCGATGCGTTATAAGGGGAAGGAAGAACCGATAGACAAGAAAGCCGGGCACATACCTGGGGCACAGAACTGGTTCTGGAAGGATAATCTTAAAAATAGCAAGTGGCTTGATAACAATGAACTAAAAAACAGATTTGAGCCATTATTTGAAAAGTCGGAGCTCACTGTTTATTGCGGGTCAGGGGTTACAGCTTGTGCAAATATTTTGGCTTTGACAGAAGCAGGTCACCCTAACATCCGGTTGTACCCAGGGAGCTGGAGCGACTGGATCAGCTATCACGATTTTCCGATTGAAAAAGAATAATAAAGAAATAACAGGGTCTGATCACAAAGCTGATCAGGCCCTGTGTTAGAATAAACTATGCAAGATATTTTAGTGCAAATAACTGATAAGAAACGATTAAACAACCTTTGAAAAGGTGGTCATTAAATGCCTGTGAAATTTATAATTGGGCGCTCTGGGACAGGTAAAACAGAGAAATGTCTGGAGCAAATCAGAGAACAATTAAAAGAAAAGCCTGATGGAGATCCGATTTTATATATCGTTCCGGACCAGATGACATTTGATCTGGAAGGGAAAATTGCCAGAACGCCCGGTATTGACGGGATGACGCGTTTGAACGTGTTCAGTTTTCATAGATTAGCTCTGCGTATCCTTCAGCAAACAGGTAAACTGACAAGATATCACTTAACGCAGACCGGAGTAAGTATGCTTCTTCAAAAAATAGTTGAAAAGCATAAGAACGAATTAAAAGTCTTTCAGAAGGCCTCCGAACAACGAGGTTTTTTTGACATGCTTTCTGGAACATTGACAGAGTTCAAACGGTATTGTGTCGCTCCTGAGGATCTGTACGAAAAAAAATTGTCCATGATCTCTTCAACAGACAATGAACAGGAAAAAACACTTCTGCAAGATAAATTAGATGATTTATATAAAATTTATCAAAAGATGGAACAGGAATTGGTTGGAAAATATCTGGATTCGGAAGATTATTTGACACTTCTGGCAGAACAGCTTTCCCAATCACCTTGGCTCAGCAAGGCAACGGTTTATATTGACGGATTTGATGTGATCACGCCACAAGAGATTAATGTTATTAAGGAATTAATGCGTCACACTGAAAATGTATCGATTCTTTTAACCTGTGATGATTGCTATACAGAAAAAACACATCCGATGCATTTATTCAGGCAAAGTGCCTCCAATTATAAAAAGCTGTATGAAGCCGCTCTTGAAGCTGAAACTGAAATAGACGAACCCTTGATTTTAACGGATTCATTGCGTTACTTAAGACCAGCTTTAAGGCATTTGGAACAGCATTATGAAGAACGTCCTTATGTTGTTCAGCAAGACAACTCAGGAATTGACCTTGTGGAAGCGGTGAACCGGCGGGAAGAAGTTGACCAAGCGGCTAGACAGATTCTTGAGTGGGTAAGAGAAGATAATTTGAGATTTAATGATATTGCTGTCATTGCCAGGAATCTTACAACCTATGCTCCTTTAGTAGAAACGGTATTTAAAGATTATGGGATTCCTATTTTTATAGATCAGAAAAGGCCGATGCACCATCATCCGCTTATTGAACTGATCAGATCTGTGCTTGAAGTAATACGTCAGAACTGGCGCTATGAAGCCGTGTTCAGAGCAGTAAAGACCGACCTCCTTCTACCGCTGAACGGATCAACGGAGAGGGAAAGAGAAGGCATGGATCAGCTTGAAAACTATGTGATTGCTTATGGTATTCATGGGGACAGGTGGAAAGATAGCACGTCATTTATGGAAAGACGCAAAGTAACCCTTGAGGAGGCCTCTTTTCAGCAGTCCGAAACGACTCAACAATTGATGATTGAGAATATGAGGGAAATGGTAACGATTCCTATCGTAAAGCTTGAAAAGAAGCTGAAACGATCGGTTTCTCTGACTGAAATGGGCGAAGCGCTATATAATTTTTTAATAGATTGTGAAATACCTGGGAAAATAGAGAGGTTAAGAGATCGTTCAGAAAAGGAAGGCAGACTTGATGAAGCACGAGAGCATGATCAGGTTTGGCAGGCGGTCATGGACACTTTGGACCAGTTGATTGAAGCTGCCGGCTCTGAGCCTCTTTCTTTGGAATTATTTATAAAAATACTTGACACCGGGCTCGATAGCCTTGAATTTTCACTCGTTCCTCCTGCACTCGATCAGGTAGTGATCGGTAGCATGGATCGGTCACGGGTAACGGGCAAGAGGGCCGTCATGATTGTTGGAATTAATGAAGGTGTTATTCCGGCAACACCAGCTGAAAATGGGATTTTATCGGATGAGGACAGAGAAAGATTGGCCGAATCAGGTCTTGATTTGGCTTTAGATACCCGTACGCTTGTCATGGACGAGGAATTTTTAATCTACAGGTCACTTTCGAGTCCAAGAGAATATCTTTACTTGTCTTATCCAGTGGCGGATGAAGAAGGAAAAGCACTTGCTGCATCTTCTCTAATTGGCAGGCTTCAAAGAATCTTTCCTGACCTTTCTCCAGTCCTTGCTGTGTCTGAACCGCATGATTTAAATAGGAAGGACCAGATTGCGTTCATTACCAGTCCATATAAAACCCTTTCCAGTCTTGCAAGCGAGCTGCGCCAGGTAAAAAGAGGTTATCCTATTGCTGATGAATGGTGGGAGGTTTATAACTGGTATATTAACGATCCGCTGTGGAAGGGACAGGCGATGAAGGTCCTTGGCAGTCTCTTTTACACGAATCAATCCTCCCTTAAAAAGAAAACAGCGCATGCTTTATACGGCAAAAAAATCAGGGCAAGTGTTTCAAGAATGGAGCTTTATAATGCTTGTCCATTTGCCCAGTTTGCCAATTACGGTCTTAAGCTGAAAGAAAGACAGGTCTACCGGCTTGAAGCCCCTGATATCGGTCAATTCTTCCATGCAGCATTAAAAGGCATGACAGAACAGCTGATGAAAGACAAGAAGAGCTGGCGGGATTTATCTTTAGAAGAATGCGAGAAGCTGGCAGAACATTATGTCGGAGAACAAGGGCCAAGACTCTCACACCAGATTTTAATGAGTTCAAATAGGCACCAATACCTGTTTCATAAATTAGAACAAATCATGAAAAGAGCTGCAAGAGTGATGAGACAGCACGACCTAGCCAGCGGCTTTACACCTGTTGGTCTGGAGCTGCCATTTGGCCCGAACGCACCCTTGCCGCCGCTTGTATTCGATCTGGATAATGGCTGCAGAATGGAGATCATTGGCCGAATCGACCGGGTGGATAAAGGAATCAATGATACAGGGGTCTTTTTAAGAATTATCGACTACAAATCCAGTGTTAAAGATTTAAATTTGACTGAAATCTATTATGGTCTCGCATTGCAGATGCTGACCTATCTTGACGTCGTTCTGACACATGCCAAAGACTGGATCGGTGTTGAAGCTAGTCCTGGCGGGATGCTGTATTTCCATGTTCATAACCCGATGCTGAACATTACCGAAAAATTATCTGAAGAGCAGATCGAAAATCAGCTGATGAGAGCCTTTAAAATGAAAGGTCTATTGTTGTCAGATGAGTCTGTAGTCCGGTCAATGGACGGAAGTTTAGAAACAGGCTATTCATCTATTATTCCTGCTGCCATAAAGAAAGATGGTTCTTTTTACAGCAGTTCTTCCGTAGCGGATGGGCAAGCCTTTGATGTCCTAAGGGCTTATACGAGGAAAATTATTCAGGAAGTCGGACAAGGCATTACAGAGGGCAATATTTCAATATCACCTTATCGTCTGAACAACCGAACACCTTGCGAATTCTGTTCCTACCGCCCCGTTTGTCAATTTGATCAGTCTAAAGAAGGCAATCAATTTCGATTCTTGAAGAAACAAAAAGATGAAAAGATTCTTGAACAAATGAACGCAAAGGAAGGGGGACTCACGCATGACATTGAAAACGGAAAAGCCTGAAGGAAGCCGTTGGACAGATGATCAGTGGCAGGCGATCGCTGAGTCAGGAAAGGACCTGTTGGTTGCTGCTGCGGCAGGATCAGGCAAAACAGCGGTCCTAGTGGAAAGGATCATCAGGAAACTAACCGATGAAGAAAATCCTGTTGATGTAGACCGTCTGCTTATCGTGACGTTTACAAATGCCTCTGCTCAGGAAATGAAAACAAGAATTGCTAAAGCTCTTGAAAAGGAGCTTGAGAAAAATCCAAGTTCTTTATTTCTGAGGCGCCAGATGGCTTTGCTGAACAGGGCACAAATCACGACTTCCCATGCTTTTTGCATGTCTGTCGTTAGAAAATATTACTATCATCTGGATATCGATCCCTCCTTCCGCGTGCTTGATCAGACAGAAATGACTCTGATCCGTGAAGAAGTCATGGAGGAGCTTTTTGAAAGCTATTATGCTGAAGAAGACAACAACGCTTTTTTTGAATTGGTTGATCGCTATTCTAATGATCGGAGCGATCTATATCTTCAGGAGCTTATTCAAAAGATTTATGATTTTTCCAGAAGCCATCCATGGCCTAAGGAATGGCTCAGTCAATTAGCTGATACGTATCAAAACGAAGGTAAGGCAGGACTTGATGACTACCCATGGATAAACGAAGCAAAGCGGATCATAAGACAGGAAGTGGAGGGCCTTCAAACTTTGCTGTTGCAGGCTGAGCAGACTATTTTCGAGCCAGGTGGTCCGCTTCCATACAGTGATGCTGTTTTACAGGACAAAGCTGTGCTAAGGAATCTTCAAGAAGGCATTGACCAGGACTGGAAAGCGATGGAACAAGCATTTGCTGAGGCAACATTCGCAAAACTGAAAACGTGTAAGGGCGAGGAGTATTCAGAAGATCTCAAAGATCAGGTCAAGGCGTTGCGTGACCAAATGAAAAAAAGTGTCAAATCTCTTCAGGAGGCGTGGTTTTTCCAGTCGATTGAAGATCACTTAAATGATTTAAATAGGATCGTTCCCTCCATTCATTGGATGGTTCGACTCGTAAATGATTTTCATGAAAGGTATCAGACCATTAAAAAGGATCGGTCTGTAGTTGACTTTAATGATTTGGAGCATTTTGCTCTGGAGATCCTTAGAGAACAGGGGTCTGAGCCAGATTCCCTTACTCCATCCGCTGTAGCGAAGCTTTATCAAACTCAATTTGAAGAGGTCATGGTGGACGAATATCAGGATACAAACCTCGTTCAGGAATCGGTCCTTCAGCTTGTTTCACGCCGGAAAGAGGGTCAAGGCCATTTATTTATGGTGGGTGATGTGAAACAGTCCATTTACCGTTTCAGACTTGCGGAGCCTGGTCTGTTTCTTAATAAATATAAAACTTATCGAGCTAATCAGGAGACCGGCATTAAAATAGATCTTGCAAAAAATTTCAGAAGCAGAACAGAAGTGATAGATGGTACCAATTTTATTTTCAGACAGATAATGGATGAACAAGTGGCGGAAATGGATTATAACGAGGAAGCAGAACTTAAATTGGGTGCAGCTTACCCCAAGGCGGATCAATCAGCAGATGTGATTGTCATTAATCGAGAAAAAAAAGAGGAGAGCTCATCAGGCGATCCCGTAAATGAGAATGAACTGGACGCAGATGACTTGCAGACTGCAGAGCTTGAAGCTCTGGAAATGGCGACGCAGATCAAACAGATGATTGGAACGCCTGAGGACGGCTCTTTTCAGGTTTTTGATAAAGAAACGGAGAGACAAAGAAACGTGCAGTTCAGAGATATCGTGATTCTCTTAAGAGCGGCACAGCAGGCAGCACCTGTTATTATAGATGTTTTTAAACAAATGGGTATCCCTGCACATGCTGAACTTTCCACAGGATACTTTGATGCGATTGAAGTCACAAATATGCTATCTGTACTTAAAACAATTGATAATCCTTATCAGGATATTCCTCTTGCGGGTGTGCTCCGCTCTCCAATAGGAGGATTAACGGGCGAAGAGCTTGCTGATATTCGATTAGAGCATCCTGAAGGTCCCTATTTTGAGGCAGTAAAGAACTATAGTCATCTCAATAACACCGGAGCTGAAAAACTTAGAGCCTTTCTTGGTCTTTTGGAGCAGTGGCGTAATGAAGCAAGAGTGGTGTCTGTGGCAGAGCTGATCTGGCAAATTTACAGAGACACTGGTTATTATGACTATGCTGCAGGTCTTGTCGGAGGCAGCCAGAGACAGGCAAATCTGAAAGCACTATATGATCGTGCCATACAATATGAAAAAACAAGCTTTCGTGGACTGTTCAGATTTCTTCGATTTATTGACAGGATGCGGGAGCAAGGAAATGACCTTGGGGCGGCACGCGCGTTAAGTGAACAGGAAGATGTGGTCAGAATTATGACCATCCATAAAAGCAAGGGACTAGAATATCCTGTTGTATTCGTTGCCGGTCTTAATAAGATGTTTAACAAAATGGATATTAACAGGAAGACACTTTTGCATAAAACGCTTGGACTAGGGACGAAATTTATCGATCCTGTGCAGCGCCTGAGTTATCCGACTTTGCCTTATCTTACAATGAAAGCAAAGCTGACAGAGGAATTGCTGGCAGAAGAAATGCGTGTATTATACGTTGCATTAACAAGAGCTCAAGAAAAACTATATCTGGTAGCTACCGTCAGGCAAATTGATCAATGGCTGGGTAAGCGGAGTTATCTGATGCAGCAGCAGGACTGGCTGCTTCCTCCATTTATGAGAAGACAGGCAAGAAGTTTTTTTGACTGGATCGGTGCAGCGTTAATGAGACATCGTCAGGCAGAAGCGTTGCATGAAAGAACAGGGCTCGATCCAATTCACGGAGAAGTCAAAGCTGACTCGTCTCATTGGAATGTTCAGATAAAAACCGATGCTGAAGTGACCGCTCAAAGTGTTGTTAAGGAAGAAAAAACTGCACAGGACCACCTGAGATTTGTTGAAAAAGGGGAAGATGTGCCAGTGGAAACTTCTGAAAGACAAAAAATATCTGACCGATTAAATTGGCGCTATCGTCATAGGCAGGCCGCTGTTTATATGGCGAAGCAATCCGTTACTGAAATTAAACGGCAGCAAGGCTTCTTCAACGAAGAGGTTGATCGGACGATGGTTTCAACCTTTAAGACGCACATTGGGGAGCGCCCGCTATTTATGCAGCAAAAGCAACGTCTCTCAGCTTCTGAAATAGGAACCACCTTGCACATGGTCATGCAACAGCTGGATTTCAGCAACGTCTCCTCCCTTGAAGCATTAAAAAGACAAGGTGAAACACTGGTGGAAAAAGAGATATTGACTAAAGAGCAGGAAGAAACAATCGATTACCCAGCAATTTCAGCATTCTTTGACTCAACAATTGGCAGACGTCTGCTCCAAGCAACGAAAGTTTATCGCGAATCCCCATTTACTCTTTCTCTTCCGGCTCAGGATGCCTATGCGGATTGGAGCGGAGACGAGGATGAACATGTTCTCGTTCAAGGGGTTATTGATTGCATTTTTGAAGACGAAGAAGGTCTTGTGCTGCTGGACTATAAAACGGACGCTCTAAAAGACCGGTTCAAAACAGATGAGCAGGCAGCAGGCTATTTAAAAGAACATTACGCGAAGCAGCTTAATATATATAAGCAAGCTATCGAGAGAATATGGAAGAAAAAAGTGGATACGACAGGATTATACGCTTTTGATAAATCTCTCTTTGTCGTACTGAATGAACAAGGAGGGTAAATATGAAACTGCTTCACACAGCAGACTGGCACCTTGGTCGTTCATTAGAGGGTCGTTCAAGGCAGATAGAACAGGAAAAAGTCATGGAAGAAATCATCCAAATTGCTGAAGATGAACACGTTGATGCTGTATTAATGGCAGGTGATGTGTTTGATACGGTCAATCCGTCTGCAATTTCTGAGCAATTATTCTATGAAACAGCGCAGCGTCTCAGCAAAGGTGGTCAGAGGCCGTTAGCGGTTATCTCAGGAAATCATGACCATCCGGAGAGAGTCCAGGCTGCTTCACCCATTGCTTCTGACCATGGAATATACCTGATAGGAAGGCCAGTGGATGCTCTCATACCAATTAATATACCTAAACTTGATCAACAGCTTAGATTAATGGCTGTTCCATACCCAAGTGAATCAAGATTAAATGAGTGTCTCGCAGAAATAAATGAGGATGGAATAATCCAGCAAGCTTATGATGAACGACTGTCATCTCTGTTTCAACATCTATCTAGCAGCTTCCGGCCAGATACGGTTAATATAGCAATGAGCCATATTTTCGTTGCGGGTGGCAAAGAATCGGAGTCAGAACGCCCGATACAAATAGGCGGAGCCTATACGGTCTCTCTCAGATCGTTACCCTCAAGTGCTCAATATGTAGCGCTTGGACATCTTCACCGTCCACAGAATCTCTCTCATAAAGACACCTTGGCAAGGTATTCAGGTTCTCCTCTTGCCTACAGTTTTTCGGAGGCTAACCAGTCAAAATCCGTTACCATTGTTAATGTAGAGCCTGGTAAGACACCACGCATTGAAGAACGATTGCTTTCCTCAGGCAGGCCGCTTGTTAAGTGGCGGGCAGCAGATGGGATTGATCAAGTTTATCAATGGCTGGAGGAGAACAGAGATCCTTCAGCATGGATAGATCTCGAAATTAAACTTTCTGAAGCCCTCTCGATGCATGATATTCAGGCGCTGAGAAAGGCAAGGGAGGGTTTTGTTAACATTAGACCTATTTATGAAGAGAAAATAGAAAAATCAGAGGAACGTCGCTCTGTTCATACGCCGATCGACCAGCTGTTCAAACGCTTCTATCACTTGCAAACCGGTGGAGCGGAGCCATCTGCGGAGCTAACGGAACTTTTTTTAACTTTAATAAATGAAACAGTTCAAGGCGAGGAATAGGAGGGAGGTGCGGCACAATGAAACCAGTTGAATTAAAAGTAAGCGGCCTGCACAGCTTTCGAGAGGAACAAACCATTGATTTTTCTGCCTTAAGCGAGGCGGGTATATTTGGCATTTTCGGTCCGACAGGCAGCGGAAAGTCATCACTTTTAGATGCTATTACACTTGCGTTGTATGGAAAAGTTGAACGGGCTTCTAAAAATACACAAGGCATAATGAATCATGCTGAAGATAAGCTTTCTGTATCATTTACGTTTGAATTAAAAAAAGAACCTGTGGAGCAATACCGGGTTGAAAGAATGTACCGTCGTACAAAAGAAGGCGGATTAAAGATTGGAAATTGCAGGTTTATAAAGGTGAATGAAGAGACTGAAGTACTGGCTGACAAAGAGAGGGATGTGACTCAGGCAGTTCAGGATCTGCTTGGACTAACTCATGAAGACTTCACACGAGCGGTTGTCCTTCCCCAAGGTAAGTTTTCAGAGTTTTTAACACTAAAGGGTGCAGACCGGCGCAAAATGCTGCAGCGTCTTTTTCAGCTTGAAAAATATGGTGATGCCTTGAATGATCAGTTAAGACAACGCATCGGGAATATATCGGTAAAGATCAAAGAAATTGCGGCAGAGCAGCAAGGACTTGGTGACGCTTCTCAAGAAACCGTTGCTCAGCATCTGAAGGCACATGAAGCCGCCTGTAAACAACTTGCTGAATTAAAGAAAATATTAGCATCTTCAGAAGAACAGTATCAGTTTCTGAAGGAAAAATGGAACATGCAGCAGGAATGGAATCAGACATCTAACGAACTCGAAAAGGTAAGCGAAAATCAGGAACATATATCTAAATTAGAGCAACAGGCAATCGCAGGTGAGAAAGCCGCAGGTGTTATGCCGGTTCTTGAAGAATGGGAGACCACTTCTGAACAGCTTAAATCAACAGCAGCTGCGCTTAAGGAAAAAGAGCTTCACCTTCATCAATTGAGAGAAAAAACAAAAACTGCAAAAGAAAAGGCTGAGTATGCCAAAACTCAACGAGAAAAACTGGATCCTGAACTTCAGCAAAAGCAGAACACGTATCTTGAAGGTAAACGGATAAAAGAAGCAGTATTGAGAGATCAGCAAGTGTTGGCAAAAACAAATCGATTAATTCAAGCAGAACAAGGAAATCTTGAGAAGGTAAATGAGAAACTAATCCTTCAGGAAAAAGAACGCCTTAAAATAAATGAAAATTTAAAACAACTGGCTTTGAAAATAAATAACCTGACCATTTCCTCTGAAGAACGGCAGGAGCTGCAGAATGCGATGCAGGAAAAACATCATTTAAAAAGCGAAATGGCCCAGCTTCAGGAAGATAGAGCTGCTTGGAAAGACTTTAAGAGACAAATGACCCGTCTTGAAACAGATGCCGAACAGCTGAAAATTGAAAAAGAGAACTGGAATAGGAAAGGTATTGAATTGTTTAACAAAGCGGGCTTGTACTACGAGCAGGCTGCCAGCATGCATTTTAATTTTGAACAGGCAGAGACGTTGCTTGCTGAAGAGAAGACCAGATTAGAAACAGCAATGAAAGATTCCGAAGAGAAGAAGCTGTCGCGGGCCCTTGTGCATACACTCGAAGACGGCCGCCCTTGTCCGGTCTGCGGTTCGGTTGATCATCCGGCGCCTGCAGTGGAGGAAGAAGATTCTTCACAACACCTTGATGGACAGCATCAAATGTTAAACCGTCTGAGTCAGGATATTTCAGCCGGTCTTCAACAGACTGTCCGGCTTAAGGACCGTCTTGAACAACAGGCAGATCGGCTGGGGGACAAGATGGAAAACCAGGCTGAAGCCGCCAGGGTGTCTAAAGAATTAAATGAAAGATATGAAAACCAGCCGCTTGAAAAATGGAAGACTATCATAAAAAACTGGCTAACGGATTGTAAAGGCAGTGAGCAGGAGCTTTTGCAATTGCAGGAACAGGCAGGAAATTGGGAGAAACAAGGTGTTCCGCTTCTTCAAAAAGAAGAAAAATTACAAAATGAAAGCGGGTTTTATCAAGGTCAGATGAACCAGCTTGTTGATAAAGCAGAAAAGCGGAAAAAGAGTATAGAAGAATCGAAAAATAATTGGGAGAAACGGTTTGCAAATTTCCCTTATGATGAGCTGGATAAGCTATGGGAGAAATCCAATCAGAATGATAAAGAGGCTGAGTCTGCGTCAGCTGAGCTAAAGATGTGGGAAGAAAAAGATGCTCGGCTAATATCGGAAACGGAGCATGAAACATCAATTAAACAATCAATAATGATTAAAATCTCTGAATATAAAGGGTCGGCTGATGCGAGACAAACAGCTATCGAAAGTCAGCTTGACCAACTGAAAACGCTTAGCATCACTATGGAAGATCCGATAGAAGAATGGCAACAGCAGCTGACCAGACAGAGGGAAACGTTGAAATCAGACCAGCAAATAAGTGATGAGACACATCGGAAGCTTGAAAAAGAATTGACTGATGGCGAAAATCAGCTGACTAAGCTGCAAACAATCACTGAGAGTCTCAAGGAGAGACAAGAGACTGTTGATCGACGTTTGAACCTTTTGAAGAAAGAACTTAATTTTGATTCAAATGAAGCCATTCATGCAGCTTTTCTTTCGAAAGAAGAGCGTCAAAACATGCAGGATGAAATTAAAAGCCATCATGAAAAGACAACTCAACTAAAGCACCAGCTTGATCGGTTAAGAATTTTGTTGGGGGATAAAACGTTCTCTGAAGAAGATTTTCTCCGGTCTGAAAGAAACTACCATTCTGCTAAACGCAATTATGAGGATGGCCTTCAAACAGAAGCAAGGCTCAGGAACGAGTGGGAAAAACTGAATGAAAGAGCCGTGCGATTTAATAAGCTTGAACAGGATAAAATTCAGCAAGAGGAACAGTTCTCCCGTCATATTGAACTGCAAAAGCTTTTTAAAGGGAATGTCTTTGTAGAGTTCGTGGCGGAAGAACAGCTTCATCACATCTGCATTGCAGCTTCTAAACGTCTCGGAGAGCTGACGAGATCCCGTTATGCGCTTGAGGTCGACTCAGGCGGCGGTTTTGTTATTCGGGATGATGCAAATGGAGGTATTAAAAGGCCAGTTTCCTCCTTAAGCGGTGGAGAGACTTTTCTTACCTCGCTTGCGCTTGCCCTCTCTTTATCGGAACAAATTCAGCTGTCGGGTGAAGTCCCGCTTCAATTTTTCTTTTTGGATGAAGGATTTGGCACACTTGATCAGGGACTGCTGGATACGGTCATCACGGCCTTGGAAAAGCTTCACATTAATCAACTTTCTATCGGTATAATCAGCCATGTTCCGGAACTGCAGGAGCGGCTGCCCAAAAAAATTATTGTCACTCCGGCAGCAGCAGGAGGGGAAGGAAGCCGAATTGCTATGAAAACAACTTAAAGACGACAGTAACAAACGAAATATTTCTTGAGTAATGTCATATTATTTGATAATATTAGATTATTAAAAATGATCGGAGGTGGGGTTATGTTTTCATTCAGTCATGTTCGGGCGCAATTGGATACCGCAACGTATCTTTGCCGTTCGATCACTTTTCGTTTTTTTCTTAAAGGCACCAGTCTGCCTTTTTTGGAAAACTCGAGAGTCTGAATGAACGGAACAAAACCCTACCAGCCATTAAGGAATGAAAGAGGACCTAGCGCAGGGAGTTTGCTCTCTGTGCTTTTTTGCGTTCAATCAGCCTTCTCGTCTCATATTTAATTATGAATAAAATTAATGATAGATAGAGGAGCAAACAAAATGCTATGTCAAATAGATCATATTAAAAAGAATTTAGCCGGACAGGATGTCCTGAATGACGTCCATTTTCATATTAACGAAGGTGAACGCGCAGCGGTGGTTGGAGCAAACGGAAGCGGAAAAACCACGCTATTAAATTTAATTGCCGGTTATGAGAAGCCCGAACAAGGCAGTATTCATATAAAAAAAGGCGCTGCAGTGGGCTATTTAAAACAATCTGAAATAAATACCGAAGGGAAAACCGTAAAAGACCTTCTTCACCAATCCTTTGAAGAATGCTATGAAATAGAAAATAAACTTCACAAACTGGAAGAGAAAATGAAAGAATTAAATGAGAAAGAACTTGAAAAGTGCCTCAATAAATATGGGCGTCTCCAAGAATTATTCCAGGAAAAAGGCGGCTACGAAATGAACGCGAAAGTTCAAAGTGTCGCCAATGGTCTCCAGCTAAGCGATAAACTTGATCAGGTGATGAACAGTCTGAGCGGTGGTGAGCAGACAAAGGTTTTTCTTGGTGTGCAGCTGCTTAATCAACCTGACTTTTTGCTTCTGGATGAGCCGACAAACCACTTGGATATTAAGGCTCTGGAGTGGCTGGAACAATTTATCAATCATTACGAAGGGACAATCCTACTCGTATCGCATGATCGCGAATTTCTGGATCGGACGATCAATAAAATCATCGATTTAGAGGACGGTGAATCCACGATTTATCATTGTTCATATTCCGCCTATGTGAAAGAAAAAGAGGAACGACTATTACTGGCATTTGCCGCTTATGAAGATCAACAGAAAAAAATTAAAAAAATGCGGGAGACAATTAAAAAGCTTAAGGAATGGGCAAACCAAGCCAATCCCCCTAATGCAGGGCTGCACCGACGTGCAAAGAGCATGGAAAAAGCACTGGAAAGAATCGAAAAGCTCAAGCGTCCAAAGTTAGAGAATGACAAGCTGAATCTGGAATTTGGAACCCATGATAGAAGCGGAAAAGATGTTTATCAATGTGAAAATGTTACCATTCGTTTCGATGGAAAACTCATCTTTGAGAAAATGAATTTTGAATTGAAACAAAAAGAAAGAGCTGCAATTGTTGGACCAAATGGGTCAGGTAAATCAACTTTATTGAATGGATTATTAGGAAAGCTGAAAGCCGATCAAGGTGAAATAACAGGAGGTACCGGAATTAAGCTGGGCGTATTATCACAGCATGTCTTTCTAGATAAACTTGAGCACCGTCTAATTGATGTATTCCGGGAACGAGTAAGAGTCAGTGAACATCAAGCAAGACATATCCTTGCGACGTTTTTGTTTTATGGTCCGGATGTTTTTAAAAAGCTCAGTCAGTTAAGCGGCGGGGAAAGAATTCGCCTGAAATTTGCCCAACTGATGCATGAAGGAGTGAATACCCTGCTTCTAGATGAACCAACCAACCACCTTGATATTGATTCAAGAGAGGTTCTTGAAGAAGCGCTTAGAACATTCAATGGCACTGTCTTAGCCGTTTCCCATGATCGGTACTTTTTAAATCGCTGTTTTCCGCTCACCTATTTTCTTCATAATCACCAGTTGATCAAATACGAGGGGAATTATGAATATGCCAACCAAAAACATCAGGAGCTTTATTTTTCATAAAAGGCAAAGCTGATCATGTTTTGCACAGTAAAATAAAGGTTATAATTAACAATAGGAATTTTTTTGAGGAGGGTATATTGTGAAGCAGTTAAATATGGAAAATTATATTGACGGGGAATGGACTGGAAAAGACCTGGAGAAAATCGAAGTTACAAATCCTGCAACAGGAGACGTGGTCGGAACAGTGCCCCAAGGAACGAAAGCAGACGCAGAAAAAGCGGTCAGTGCTGCTCACAAAGCATTAAACGATTGGCGCAATAAACCCGCTGCTGAACGTGCGGAATTATTAATGAAACTGAATGACTTAATGTTAGAAAACGTGGATGAACTAGCTGATCTGATGACCCTTGAAAACGGGAAACCGAGAAAGGAATCTGTAGGAGAAGTGAAATATGCGGCTTCCTTTATCCAGTGGTTTGCTGAAGAAGGAAAGCGTGTATATGGTAGAATTGTGCCAGGTAAAAGTGAATCACACCGGATCCAGGTATTAAAACAGCCAGTAGGTGTCGTGGCAGCAATTACACCATGGAATTTCCCGGCAGCTATGATTACAAGAAAAATGGCGCCAGCTCTTGCTGCCGGCTGCACATTTATCGTAAAACCGCCTGAGCAAACACCGCTGACAGCCTTGAAAATTGCTGAATACGCTGAAAAAGCAGGCATTCCGAAAGGCGTATTTAACGTTGTAAACGGAGATGCAAAAGAACTTTCAAAAGTATTTATGGATCACAAAGAAGTGCGTAAGATCACTTTTACGGGATCGACAGAGGTTGGAAAGATTCTTATCAAACAAAGTGCAGAGCAAGTAAAAAAGACTTCCATGGAACTTGGCGGGCAGGCACCTGCGATAGTATGTGATGATGCAGACCTGGACCATGCGGTTGAACAGATTGTAGCAAGTAAATTCAGAAACAGCGGACAAACCTGTGTCTGTGTAAATCGGATTTATGCCCATCAAAAGATCTACGATAAATTTGTTGAAAAGCTGGCGGCGGAAGTCAGTAAAATTAAAGTCGGGAATGGCATGGAGGACGGAGTGGATGTCGGTCCTTTAATTAATAAAGAAGGATATGAAAAAGTGGACCGGCAGGTGAAGGATGCTATCAACAAAGGTGCCGTTTGCTTGACCGGCGGAGAAGGAAAGGCTGAAAACAATACGTATTTCTATCAGCCGACTGTTCTAAAAGATGCGAATCATGATATGGAAATCATGAACATCGAAACATTTGGACCGATCGCACCTGTGCAGAAATTTGAAACGGATGAAGAAGCGGTTAAACTGGCGAATGATACACCATTTGGTCTGGCCTCCTACTTTTTCACAAAAGACATCTCAAGAGGAACGCGCATTGCTGAAAGTCTTGACTACGGAATCGTAGGATGGAATGACGGCCTACCTTCCGCAGCGCAGGCGCCGTTCGGTGGAATGAAACAAAGCGGCCTTGGTCGAGAAGGCGGAGCAGAGGGAATTGAAGATTACCTCGAAACCAAATATATTTCGCTTACAATATAAATAGTGTGTTAACCTTGCTTTCTTTTAAGTGGAGGTCAGGCTGCCGAGAATGTCTCGGCAGTCTTTTTTTATGAAAAAAGACTGCAAAATCGAGGAAGTGGACAGCAAATCGAGGAAGTGGACAGTAAATCGAGAAAGTGGACAGTAAACGAGGAAGTGGACAGCAAAACGAGAAAGTGGACAGTAAAACGAGAAAGTGGACAGTAACTTTCAGATGGGAACGGTCTCATGCCCTCTTGAACCACTCTTTTAATCAATTCGAAAGCTGATTTGACATTATTCTCTAATAAATCAGCTGTATGTCTTGAAAAATTCAAAGAATGATAGATGGTTACATCCTTTATTGAACTTTTTTAATTTCAACGTTGCTGTATTTTGCGTGTTTCTCCATAATTTTAAAAATATAGTAAGAAATAATTAATTTCTTGTAAAAATTAGTAGGACCATGGTCACTTTTTTCGTTCCCGTTATTTTTTTTAAACGCTTTCAATGTATATTTAAAGTGCAAGGCTATATTGAAAAGGGAGAGTGACGAATGAAGCGTTCCATAATGGGATTAAAGGGCTGTATTGCAATTGTTTTTTCATTGGTTTTTTCATTCAGTGCGTGGGCACAGGGACCAGCGGCACAGGCAGCAACCGGAAGCACAGTCTCAGCAGCAGCCGGGGTAACGGCGGATGATCCGGCACCGTTTATCGAACCGACAGTGGTTAATGAACACGCGGGACAAAAAGTACTCTTTGACAATACACACGGCCAAACGGCTGGGGCAGCTGACTGGGTCATTAACGGCGGCTTTTCTGACTTTGGTCAAGCGCTAGCTGATGACGGCTATTATGTAAAAGAACTAAGAAAAAAAACACCGATTACTTATGATGATCTGAAAGATTATGATGTTTTTGTTATTGGAGAAGCGAATATTCCTTATAAAACTGGCGAGCAACAAGCAATGAAAGAGTATGTGAACAATGGCGGTTCCATTTTCTTTATTGCAGATCACTATAATGCTGACCGCAATAAGAATAGATGGGATGCATCAGAGGTTTTTAACGGCTACAGAAGAGGAGCGTACGCAAATCCAGCCAAAGGAATGACGGATGAAGAAGCTTCATCTGCTGCAATGCAAAATGTTGCGTCTTCAGATTGGCTTTCAGAAAACTTTGGTGTGCGTTTTCGTTATAATGCGTTAGCAGATATCACCGCTGATAATATTGTTGCACCAAGCGAGAGTTTTGGTATCACTCAGGGCGTAAATGCTGTTGCTATGCATGCTGGCTCAACGCTTGCTATTACAAATCCACATCAGGCGAAAGGCATTGTATATTTACCTAAAACGGATGCTTCCTGGAGTTTTGCAGTGGACCAGGGCGTCTATGATGGCGGCGGGACGGCAGAAGGGCCTTTCGTTGCAATCAGTAAATCAGGGGCTGGAAAAGCGGCATTCATCGGTGACTCTTCTCCTGTTGAAGATGCTTCTCCGAAATATCTAAGAGAAGATACAGGTGACCGCAAAACAACGTATGATGGATTTAAAGAACAAAATGACGGAACATTGCTGGTCAACACGATCGAATGGCTGTCGAAGGATGAGAGTTATACATCACTGGATGGCAAAGTAACACTTGATCAGCCAACACAGCTTCATGACTTTGAAACACCTGAAGATTCTACGGAACCTCAGCCTGAGCCATGGGCAGCACCTGATCCAGGCTATAAATGGTATGATACATCGACTTTTAAGCCAGGGTCCTATGGTTCAACACAAGCTGCACTCAATCCAACCTACAGCTTTGTGCATCAGGATCAGCTGCCTAGCAATGAACGCGTGTTTCAGATTCGTGTAACGGCAGATGGATTTACACCAAACCTGTCAGAGGATGGTTATAAAGTCGGCCTCTATTTGCCAGGGGGAGAACAAATTGGTGAATTTAGTTCTGATCCTAACACTTGGACAGAAAATTATGGATACAGCACACCCTTTTCAATGACTGCTGATAAAAATGGTCATGCTACTAAAGATATTTACGTTAAAATAAAGGCGGACAAGCTTGGTGACGCCAGTCTTCGTCTGAAACAAGGATCGAAGACACTGACAACAGAAAGTGTTACGGTCAGTGATGTCGATGCAGAACCTCTACCGGACGATCCAGGGAATACGGTAAAAGAAGGCACCATGAATGAAATTCGCCAAATGGATGCTGGACAAACGGTTAAGGCAAAAGGAACGATAACGACTGAACCCGGTATTTTTGGCGGGGAAGGCTTTTATATGCAGGATAAGACAGGCGGTATTTATGTCTTCCAAAGTGCTTCCGGCTATCACGCAGGTGATCAAATAACGATAACAGCGACACTTGATTCGTATAATGGTGAACTAGAGCTTACCCAGCCAACGATTACTGATGTGAGCTCAGGTACGGTTCCTGACCCAGCGGAGGCAGAGGCTGTGACGGCTGATAATCAAGGTCAGCTGATTACAGTGAAGAATGTTAAAATCTCAGATGTTCATAAAGCGGATAATTTTGGTACGATTGAAATGACCGGTGACGCTGGAAACGGTCCTTTTGTCATCCGGGTTGATAACCGAACAGGTCTTGATTATGATCATTTTTCTTACAAGAATGGCGATGTATTGAATGTAACGGGCGTGTCGAGCATATTTAAAGGCGCCTACCAGCTTAAACCTCGAGGTAAAGATGACCTAGAATACGCTGACAAACAGCCGCCTGTAACAGAAGCTTCTGTCAATTGTGATAAATTGTCAAATGGCAGTTGTTTTGAAAAAGCGACTGTAACATTAAAAGCCACCGATGAGGCATCCGGCGTTGCTAAAACCGAATATCGGATGGACAGCGGTGATTGGTCGTCTTATTCTTCTCCTATAGTTATCGAGGAAGAGGGACACCACACAGTGGAATTCAAATCTGTTGATGCTGCAGGTAATACTGAAGCAACCAAAACAGTAAATATTGATCTGACGAAAGCAACAATGGCACATTTATTCAAGAAAATCCTGAGTATCCAGGATGCACCCCATGGTATGAAGGTATCTTTACTTGCTCATTTTGCTGCGATTGATCTCCATGACAAGCTTGCTCATAAGTTCGGAATGGATACAAAAAAGGGACAAAAAGAATGGGCTATGCGCCAAAAAGGATTAGAAAAAGAAATAAAACGTCTCGAGCATTTAAAGAAGCATTTTACGAAGGAAGACTACAACGATCTTATGATGTACTTTGAGGCATTAGCCAAGCAATAATAAAGCGGCAAAACAAAGAAAAAGCCCTCACTCCCGATTCTGGGAGGAGGGCTTTTGGTTACGTTGATTATTTTGAAACTGAAACGGAAAGAACTTCTTTAATATGGCTAATGGCCCATTCCAAATCCTCTTTTTCAATAATAAGAGGGGGAGCGAATCGGATCACGTTTTCATGCGTTTCTTTACAAAGCAATCCTTTTTCTTTTAGGTCTTCACAATATTTTCTGGCGGGTTCAGTAAGCTCCACGCCGATAAAGAGGCCTTTTCCTCTAACTTCTTTAATAGCGGGATTTTCAATCTTCTTTAATTCATTCATAAAGTATTCGCCCATTTCCAATGAACGTTCTACAAGCTTTTCATTTTCAGTAACGTCGAGTGATGCGACACCCACGGCACAGGCAAGCGGGTTGCCGCCGAAGGTTGACCCATGGGAGCCGGGATTAAAGACATTCAGGATATCATGGTCAGCAGCGATGCAGGAAATCGGCATCACGCCGCCGCCAAGAGCCTTACCGAGAATATACATATCAGGAACAACATCTTCCCAATCACAAGCAAACATTTTCCCTGTGCGCCCTAGACCTGCCTGGATTTCATCAGCGATAAAAAGCACATTTTCTTGACTGCAGAGCTCGCTTGCTTCTTTCAGAAAACCGTCACGCGGAATAATAATCCCGCCTTCGCCTTGAATCGGTTCAACAAGGAATGCTGCGGTATTAGGTGTAATAGCCTCTTTCAAAGCGTCAAGATCGCCGTAAGGAATGATTTTAATACCAGGAAGAAGCGGACCAAAGCCTCTTTGGTACTCTTCACTGGATGATAGTGAGACTGCTGTCATGGTACGGCCATGGAAGTTTCCTTCACATGCGATAATTTCTGCTTTGTTATCCTCGACGCCTTTTACATCATATGCCCAGCGGCGCGCAGCTTTAAAGGCGGTTTCAACAGCTTCTGCACCGGTATTCATAGGAAGTACCATTTCTTTGCCGGTTACTTTTGAAACTTTTTCATAAAAAGGTCCCAATTGATCATTATGGAAGGCGCGGGACGTTAAAGTTACTCGGTCAGCCTGATCCTTGAGGGCTTGAATAATTTTCGGATGGCGGTGACCTTGATTAACTGCAGAATAGGCGCTCAGCATGTCCATATAACGATTGCCTTCGGGATCTTCCACCCAAACACCCTCAGCTTTTGAAACGACAATTGGAAGCGGGTGGTAATTGTGTGCCCCGTATTTTTCCGTTTGTTCGATAATTTGGTTCGATTGAGTCAATTCGAACACCCCTTTGGTTAAGTAATAGCTTTCTTCTGCATTATAGCATTTATTTTCAGAAAACTCATGGGATTCGTCAGACGAGAAGCAATATTTGCATATTTCATAGAATAATAATATAAAAAAATGCTAAGCACCAAATAACCTGTTTCGCATAACATGGCAGTGATCGCTCTGGGCGGAGAAAGGGGAAGAGAATATGTGTGGAATTACGGGATGGATTGATTTTGAGCACGCCATTAATCATCAGGATACGGTTATTAGAAAAATGACGGATTCACTCAAGCACAGGGGACCTGATAAACAAAATACCTGGCTAAGCCACCATGCCGCGTTCGGCCATTGCCGTTTAATTGTGGTCGACCCTCAAGGCGGTTCACAGCCGATGCATAAAAAAGATCAAAAAGGTGCTTACACACTTATATATAATGGAGAACTTTATAATACCGAAGAATTGCGTGCAATGCTGAGCGGGCTTGGGCACACGTTCAGCGGTCATTCCGATACAGAAGTTCTATTAACCTCTTATATGGAATGGGGAGAAGCATGTATTAAGAAATTTAACGGGATTTATGCTTTTGCTATATGGGATGAGCAGAGACAGCAACTCTTTGCCGCAAGGGATCGCTTAGGTGTGAAGCCCTTTTACTATTTAAAAACAGGGAGCAGTCTGCTGTTTGGATCGGAGCCGAAAGCCATTCTTGCCCACCCTGATGTTAAACCGTCGGTCGATCGTGAAGGGCTGCTAGAAATCTTAGCACTCGGACCGTCCAAAACACCTGGTGCAGGTATTTACAAAGGCATGAAGGAGCTAAAAGCTGGCCACACGCTTATATTTAACAAGCAGGGAATGAAGGAAGCCTCTTACTGGGAGCTGGTTTCACAACAGCACGCTGCTCCGGTCGATGCGACGATAGAAATGATAAGAGAGCTCGTAAAGGATGCCGTTTCAAGACAGACTTTTGCGGATTTACCGGTCGGGACCTTCCTCTCAGGCGGCCTTGACTCCAGCGCTATTTCAGCCATTTCCTCCCAAGCGTACGGTGAACGGACAGGACAACGATTGAAGACGTACTCAATAGACTATGAAGGCAATGATGTTCACTTCAAATCTTCTGTTTTCCAGCCAAATGCCGATCAAGAGTTTATAGACGAGGTGTCAGCGTACTTAAACACGGACCACCACAACTACGTTATTACAACGCCTGTGCTGATTGAGCATTTAAAAGAAGCCATCACCTATCGGGACATGCCGGGCTATGCGGATATTGATGCGTCGCTATTATGGTTTTGCAAACAATTGAAAAAAGATGTGACAGTCGCTCTTTCTGGGGAGTGCGCGGATGAAATATTCGGCGGGTATCCATGGTTTCACAATCCTGAGACAGCCTCCAAAGGACGGCTTTCCGTGGATAAGATCCATGAAAGACAGGCAAAGTTTACTCAATGATCAGTGGGGAAACAGGCTGGATTTAGCCGGTTATGCCCAGCAGAGATTTATGGAAACTGTAAACAAAACCCCTTTAGAGGGATCAGAATCAGACGGTGAGATAGCAAGACGTCAAATGTTTTACTTAAATCAACATTGGTTTATGGCAGCCTTACTTGAACGTAAAGACCGAATGAGTATGGGGGCGAGTCTCGAGGTCAGGGTTCCATTTGCGGATCATCGTTTAGTTGAATATGTCTGGAATGTGCCTTGGGAAATGAAATATTATAATGAGCGGGAAAAGGGCCTTCTAAGGGAAGCGCTTAAAGGGCTTTTACCAAAGCGGATTATTGAGAGAAAAAAGAGTCCTTACCCGAAAACCTTTAATCCTGTCTATACTAAAATGGCAGCAGACTGGTTAGAGAGCAGTATCAGCCGTTCTCAAGCGCCAATATTGGAGCTTTTTTCAAAAGATAAATTGAAAAAGCTGATTGAATCCAAAGGTGAGAGCTTCCAAACGCCGTGGTATGGTCAGTTAATGAAAGGACCACAGCTGCTTGCTCATCTTGCCCAGTTAAATCAATGGCTTGAAGATTACCAGATTCAGCTAGATGAAAGATAATCGCTAAACAATATCTTAAATTCCCTTTCAATACATGCTAAAATAAGCATAAAGCTGTATTCAGAAAGGAATTGGATAAATGCCGCAAACTCTAGGCGGAAGAGAAGCCAATAAGGCAATTAGAGGCTTATTGGAAAAAAAGGCTGAAGAGATTCTTGAGACCTGGATAAATAAAACCGGCCTTAAATTATCAGATCCCTTTTATGATGAAATCATCAGCAATGTAAAAAACAGTCTCAGATTAATAAAAATTTACATTAACCGTCCTAGTCAGGCCATGATTAATTTGCTTACCTTGAAAATTGCTTCTGAACGAATTGAAGCTAAGGCAGATCTTAGTATTTTTATTCAAAATATTAATATAGGTAAACAAATTATTTTTGATATGATGATAGACTCAGAGCTTGATGAAGCGGAAAAGTTGTCAGGTATAAAGAAAATTAATCAGTTTTTTGATACCTACCTGTACCATGCCGTCACAAATTTCACACGCATGCAAAACGAAATTATTAGTAATAAATCGACATTTATAAAAGAAATGCATAAAGACCGTTTAACGATTTTAGGACAGATATCAGCCAGTTTTGCCCACGAATTCAGGAATCCTCTCACGTCAGTCAAAGGCTTTCTGAAGCTGTTGGAGAAAGGGCTGAGTCTTGATGAACAGTCTAAATATTATTTTACAATCATAAATACTGAAATGAACAGTCTGGAAGAGAAAGTGAGCCAGTTTCTTTACCAGTCCAAAGTTCAAAATCTCATGAATGATGCGAGGAAATTTGATTTAATAGATCTGATGGCAGAGATGATACATTTTATGAATCCGAAATTCGTAAGCGAGAGCATTAAGGTTGAAACAGACTTCCCAGGACCGGTGAATGTTTTAGTGGTTTTCGAGCAGATGAAGCAGGTTATTTTAAATATATTAAATAATGCAGTTGAAGAGCTGAGTGAAGGGGCGGCACTCAATCGGCGCCTGATAATTAAAGTAGAGATCAGGGAAGGAATGGCTATGGTTTCTATAACGAATAATGGCAAAAAAATCCCTCCGCACGTGCTGGAAAATATTTTCGAACCGTTTATCAGTACAAAAAATCTCGGGACTGGATTAGGGCTAGCTGTTTGCAAAGAAATTATTGAAAAGCACAATGGGCAGATCAGTGTGATCTCTGACGATAACCACACAACATTTTCCTTCTGGCTCCCGCTCTATAAGCAAAAAAACACTGTACTATAAAGGAATCTAGTGGAAAAAGGATAGCGTGTTGACATGTTCTCAAAAGAGAGTCGTGTCGACACGCTTTTTTTGTCCATTGAGCCGATCTTTGGGATAATCTCGATTTATCCGCTGATGAGGCCACTAAAAAAGTCCCACGGTGTCATATTGCCTGTTGATTTCGCTCTTGGCTGCTCGCTTTCCACGGGCACGGCCACAATTCTCCCACAGTATAAAAAGGAACCGGAGTGAAGTCCTTCGTTTGGAAGATAATAGACAAACGAAGCCGAAAAAACATGTGAAATGTCCTTCATAAGGGTGATGAACGACCAAACGGGATCAAAAAGCAGGAGAAAGGGCGTTCATAAGGTGGATGAACGACCAAACGGGGTCAAAAAACAGGAGAAAGGGCGTTCATAAGGGCGATGAACGACAAAACGGGGTCAAAAAACAGGAGAAAGGGCGTTCATAAGGGCGATGAACGACAAAACGGGGGCGAAAAGCAGGAGAAAGGACGTTCATATGGGTGATGAACGACCAAACGGGGTCTAAAAGCAGGAGAAAAGGTGTTCATTTGGAATATAATGGACAAACGGACCCGGAAAAACAGGTGAAATGTCTTTTATAAGCACAATGAAGGACAAAGGCAATAGTCCAGTTGATGAAGGCAGAAGGTGTGAGCCTCCTCGAAAATGCGTCCGCATTTTCTTCGTGCAGTGTTGATTCAAGGAGGCTATTTCAAAGTCTCGTGGGAAAAGCAACAGTTGAAAACCCCGCAGGACTCCTTAAGGAAGAGCGCCAATGTACGTCACGTCCAGGGACAACACTGATCCTACCCACATCCTGTGGGCATCAGGAGGCTCGCAGAACGCCCGTGGAAAGCGAAGCTGGAAATCAACAGCTACCTTTACAACGGGCAGACTTTTTCAGGGGCCACCCTATTTAGAGAGATTTTTTTGTTTCGTGAGAAAAAGAAGCTTGTAGCTGGCAATGTGTCCAATCGATGGAAACCCTGCTGTGGCAACTTTTATATTTCTTTTGAATGACTGAATAAAAGTTCTTGTTCTCTGCGTGGATCAGATGATATAGTGATAGATGTTGCCTTGGGAAAAGGTTGTTTTCTCAAGAGAAAATAAGGGAAAGCTATTATTGGCTGCTGTCCGGATAGGGGGACTTCGATGTATAGAGGAAAGGTTTTATATAACGAAGCAAAAATTATTATGATTGTTATTATTGGGGCATTATTTAATGCTTCATCCCTGAATTTCTTTCTTATACCTGCCAAGGTTCTTGCCAGCGGTTTTACAGGGATAGCCCAGCTGATCTCAACCCTTCTTCAGGTCACGCCCTTGCATATAAGTACAGGTATTATCCTTCTGGTATTAAATATTCCTGTTGCTTATATTGGATGGAAGAAGGTAGGAAAACGTTTTACTCTATACAGTATTTTGAGTGTTGGCATTACGACGTTCTTTTTAACCGTTCTGCCCATTCATGCCTTTACCCATGATATTATTTTAAATGCGGTATTTGGCGGAGTGATTGGTGCAATCGGTGTGGGTCTCACACTCAAGTTCGGTGCATCGACAGGCGGTATGGACATTGTAGCCATGATTCTCTCGCGGATGAGCGACAGACCGATCGGAATTTATTTCTTTACTTTAAATGGATTGATCGTGCTTTCTGCAGGGTTCTTCTTTGGCTGGCAGGAAGCTTTATATACCCTTAGTTACGCTTTATGCAAGTTCACGTGTCATTGATGCCATTCATACCCGCCATGCGAAATTGACCGCAATGATTGTAACAAGCAAAGGAAAAGAAATTCAGAAGGCGATACATGATGAAATGGTCAGAGGCATTACAAGGCTCCCTGCGAAAGGCGCCTACACTGAAAGCGATAAAGAGATGCTTATGATTGTTATTACACGCTATGAACTATATACCTTAGAGAAAATTATTAAATATGTGGATCCTGGAGCATTTACTAATATTGTTGAAACAGCAGGGATCTTTGGATTCTTTAGAAAAGAAGATTAACAGAGAACTGAACGGCATGTGAAAAGAAACCCCCATTCTAAAAGACAGAATGGGGGTTTCTTCTATAAAAATCTTAGTGTTTTTCGAAAACCTCTTGAATTTTTGGAAGCAAGGCATCCCAGTCTGCTTCAAAGGTTTTGTTGACTGTAATAAAATCTTCGTAGCCAAAAATATTATCGACACCGTCCAGATCAAGAAGTTCAGAGGCAAGCGGATGATCGACTGAATCGCCTTTCTTTGCTGCAAGGCGTCCTTCAATGATCTTATTTGCTGCAGTAAACTTCATAGCATTCGGATTTGGTGTGCGGTCTACACGGATATCAATACTCATCCAATCTCTCCTTTTAAATGTTTGATTACGTATTCGTTATGACAAATTATGATGACACTGTTTCAGGTCACGCGTATAGATTTATTGTATACTAAATACTTAACAGAGGCGAGGACTGACCCTCCTGTTTAGAAAGTAAAACCATAACGTTTTGAAACAATTTCGTAAAAACCAAGTGATTGATAGATATGCTTGGTGACAGAATTATTGACGCCGGTTTCAAGTTCAATCGCTTTAATATCTTCGTGTTCAGCCCAGTGGATGATGTACAGAAGTATTTTTTTCCCTATGCCTTTGTTTCGGAAACTGTTTTTTACATACAATTCATTTAGCCACAGGTACCGGGTTCCGATTCGTAAGCTGATTCCGACATTCAGCAGAGCTAAGCCGAGCAGGGAACCATCTTCTTCTGCCAGTACAAGACGGGATTGAGAATCAGGTGCAATCGTCATATTAATGGCTTGCATGGCTTTCTCAAAAGAATCTTCAGTATGAGAAACTGAAATCTGCTGCATAAAAAGCTCAGCTGCCTTAATCTTAAGCTCTTCGGATGCTTCTTTGGTTAGGTGATAAATCTGCATCATGGCACTCTCCCTTCTTCAATGATAACCTTTAATTTGTGCTGATTTTTAATTCAAAGCAAGGAGACTGATTGTTATGAACCCATTGAATGACGGAAAGAAAAAGAAAATCGCCTTTTCATGGAGCGGGGGCAAAGACAGTGCGCTCGGCCTTCTGTCCTTAATTCAAGAGGATCATATTCAAATGACATCTTTATTTACAACGCTAAGTTCTGAAGACAACCGTGTTCCATTCCATGAAATCACGAGATCGCTCTTAGAAGAACAGTTAAAGGCCATTGGACTCCCCTATGACATCGTAAGCATACCCCTGAGGTCTGACAACAAAACATATGAGTCGACACTCGCTTCTCTATTACGATTATACAGAAATAAAGGTATTTCGGAAATTGCCTTTGCAGATCTTTTTTTGGAAGATATACGAACTTACCGTGAAACACTCATGAAAAAAAACAACCTGATCGCCAGTTTCCCATTATGGGGAGCTGAAACATCACAGATTGCTTTAAATGTTATAAATAGTGGGATAAGGGCCGTCATCACGTGTGTAGACCAGACAAAGCTGTCTGCTGACTGGCTTGGGCGCGAATATGATGAGTCCTTCTTAAATGCGATGCCGAAAAATGTGGATCCCTGTGGAGAAAATGGAGAGTTTCATACCTTTGTTTACGACGCGCCTTTTTTCAAAAAGCGCATTCCATTTAAAAAGGAAAAACAAGTGACCACTTATGATGATCGCTTTGCCCATCTTGTCCTGAATTCAGATAACTAGGCAAGAACGAAAAGATTTTCCAAATAGCGGGCAATCCCATCTTCTTCATTAGTCAAGGTTACATCATAGGCAATCTCTTTTATTGCGGGCGCTGCATTCCCCATTGCAATCCCTCGGCCGGCAAAGGCAATCATTTCTTTATCATTCATTTCATCGCCAAAGGCAATAATGCGTTCAGGTGGCACGTTGAAACCTTCAGCGATCCGTTTCAGTCCTGCCGCTTTATTTACATCCGGTCTGACAATTTCAACCATATGCCATGGTGCTCCCCATGAAAGCTGATTGACGGTATCCGCATGAAACCGATTCAGGTCATGAAGAAGGGCATCGACATTCTTTTCTTGAGGATGAATCAGCATACAAGTAGGGTCTGTATGAAGGTTTTCTTTAATATTTCCCGTAATTATTTTAGGTTCACCAAGAGCAAATGCATTCAGTGCCTTTGGATCGGGATTTTTAATATAGACATCGTCTTTAATTTCAACCATTATATTTAACAGATCATAGGCCTCACAGGTTTGAATCAGATGATGAACGGTATCAAGATCCAGAGGTGAATGATAAACCCCCCAAGCCTCATTAAGCGGGTGATGCACATAAGCCCCATTAAAATTCACAATAGGCGTAGTTAGCTGAAGCTCCTTATAATAAGCTTTACTGGCACGGTATGGCCTGCCTGTTGCGATGACAACATGATGGCCCATTTCAATCATTTTAGCTAGAGCTGTTTTTGTCCGCAGAGAGATTGTTTTATTGTCCGTTAATAAAGAGCCGTCTAAATCCACAGCAATTAAATGTTTTTCCATTAGAGTCATCCTTTCATCGCTTACTTAAAAAGTACGTTTTTATCATCCTTAATGGCTGTTTTCGTAAACATTGTTGTTATTTCACTATATACATGGAAATATTTTGTCGTTCGCAACATTTGGACTAGAAAAAAACTGCTTATTAGTATAGTTTATCCTAAAATTATCTTATCATAGAAAAAGTAGGGTAAGGTAATAGAAGAATAAACTTTACAGATGGCTTACAATAAATCAATAACTTTTTTATATTGTACACAGGAGGAGACCATACATGATAACGATTGAAAATAAAGTCATGAATAACACACCTCTGCTATGGGTAGAATCGCGTGATATAGAGAATCACGCAGCCCCTCTTTTGATATTTTGGCACGGTTGGACAAGCATGAAAGAAAAAAATCTGCATTATGCATACAGGGCAGCTGAAAAAGGCTTTCGTGTTCTTCTGCCTGAAGCGTCCGGTCATGGAGAGCGTTTAGCGGAACGCTCGGAGTTGGAACGGAAAATTGGATTTTGGAATGTCGTGCTCCAATCCATTCAGGAAACGGGAGAACTTCTGAATTTAATGAAAAATGCTGGATTGACAGACGGAGAGCAGGTGATTGCCGGCGGTACTTCAATGGGGGCAGTGATCACGCTCGGAGCTTTAAGGGTTTATTCACATATAGATGCTGGTATCTCTTTAATGGGAAATCCTTTCTATAAGGAATTTGCTAAACAGCAGCTGGAGAACTACCGACAGGCAGGAGTCAAGATTCCCTACTCGGCTGATGAGATCGAGGCTTTGCTGCAATCCCTAGATGATTATGATTTAGGAGAATATCCAGAAACGCTGAATGGCCGGCCGCTTTTTTTCTGGCATGGAATGAAAGACAGTGAAGTTCCTTTTGAAGGGGCATATAAGTTCTTTCAGGACAATAAAAACACTGCTGCTCTGACTTTTATTGAAGATCCTTCTGCTGGGCATAGTGTCACAAATACAGCAGCGACTCAAATGATTGACTGGCTCAGCCATGTTCAAAAACCGATTCATAAATAAGGAGAGCATACCAGATCTGTTAGCGGATCTGGTTTTTTTTGCCCGCTTGGCTTATCATTTATGCCTTCTGATTCAAGGTTATTCAGGATCCTCCCACAACAAATAGTTATACAACGTCTCTCTGATAGTTCTGATAGAGAATATTCCCCCTCTGCTCACCACTTTTCTTTCTTGAGAACGATCTATAGGCAAAGGAAAGGAGGTGAAAGAAATGGCAAACGGAACAGTCTTTCAATCAACGTTTGTTTTGACTTTTGATGCAGGGATGGACGCCAAAGGAAAACCATCCGTAAAACGAAAAAGCTTCCGGAACATTACAACACTTGCAACACAGGATCAGCTTTACCGGGTTGCTGCAGCTTTAGCTCCTTTACAGCAGCTGCCACTCGTGTCAGTCGAACGGGATGATGCAATTGAAATTACAAATGCATAAACACAGAAAAAATCAGGGAGGTAAATCAGAATGAAAACGTTGGAACTGATTTTTGAAAATGAGCAAGGTAAATCAGCCAGTATTGTATTGGATCAGCCGGTTGAGCCAGTTGATCCAGCTAAAATTAATGCAGCTCTGTCAGCCATTGTTGAAGAGAATATTTTCACTTCTTCAGGCGGAAACTTTGTCAAAGCAAAAAGTGCCAGGATTGTTGAAAGAAATGTCACAGACATCGTTTTAAGTTAATGAGCAAACAAAAGGAGGGCTGCTGCTCTCCTTTTAAATTAGCTTAAATTAATAGAAAGGGGCAGAACGCATGAAAGAGTCAATGATGATGGTTCAAAATATTGGGTTTCCGATCGTTGTGACGCTGTATTTGCTTCACCGGATTGAACGCAAGCTGGATGAAGTGACCACAGCCATTCTCACGCTCCCTCAGACTTTGAGCAATCACCGGACGCCTTCACGCCAAAAAAATGCTGACTCAGAAGAAGCTTTTTATCAATGATTTGGCCATTCCACCCGGTTGGATGGAAAAGCGGTGCTATGTATATTATAATGAGATTAAAGAACTGAAAGGGGGATGATTAAATGTCCCAAAAATTATCAAGGGAACAACTAATGGAAGCTCTTGAAGAAGTTATCGATCCAGAGCTTGGCATAGACATTGTCAACTTAGGCTTGGTGTACGATGCTGATATGGATGAAAAAGGTGAAGTGCTGGTAACAATGACCCTTACTGCAATGGGATGTCCGCTTGCCGCGACGATCCAGCATGAAGTAAAGAATGCTTTTTCTGAGTTTGATGAAGTGACAGACGTCCAGGTGAATATTGTATGGAATCCACCATGGTCAAAAGATAATATGTCACGTTACGCAAAAATTGCATTAGGCATTTCATAAGCCAAAAGCACCCGAAAAGGGTGTTTTTGCTCATTTAAAAGGGTATTATCTTATAAGAAGAACCAATCTTTTGATGGAAAGCAGTGATTACATGCTCAAAAAACGTGAGCCTCTTCCTGTCAAAGACGCAGTAAGTAAAGTGCTAAATGATGTCCAGCCGCTTGAAACGGAAGACGTTTTATTAGAAGCGTCCGATCATCGTTATCTTGCTGAAGATATTCTTGCCGATCAGGATGTTCCGGCATTTGACCGTTCACCTTATGATGGCTTTGCAGTCATAAGCGGTGACACTGTTGACGCCTCCAGAGAAACGCCAGTGCGCCTCAAGGTTCTGGAAACCATAGGAGCAGGCTCAGTAGCCGATCATCCGCTTCATACCGGGAAGTTTACCGAATCATGACCGGCGCCGCCATGCCTGAAGGGGCTGATGCAATTGTTATGCTCGAACTTGCTAAAGATATGAAGGATGACGATGGAAATGCTTACATAGAAATCACAAGGCCTTTTCCCTCAGGGCATAATATATCCCGTCAAGGAGAAGACACCAAAAAAGGAACCGTAATGCTCAAAAAAGGCAGCTATATTACCCCTGGGGTCAAAGCAGTGCTAGCTACTTTCGGTTATTATAAAGTATCTGTATACCGCCGGCCTGTGGTTGGCGTTATTGCGACGGGCTCTGAGCTTCTGGAGCCTTCAGAACCGCTTGTTCATGGTAAAATCAGAAACAGCAACGCTCCTATGATTCTGTCGATGATTAAAGAAGCAGGAGGCGTGCCTAAGTATCTTGGACAATTACAGGATGATCTTCCTTCAAGTATAGAAGCGGTAGAACAGGGACTTCAAGAAGTGGATATACTCATTACCACCGGTGGTGTTTCAGTAGGTGACTTTGATTTTCTGCCGGATATTTATCAGCATCTTAATGCCGACGTATTATTTAATAAAGTAGCGATGCGCCCAGGGAGTGTGACGACGGTCGCTGCGTTAAAGAACAATCGGCGTCTCTTTGGTCTATCCGGGAATCCATCAGCTTGCTTTGTCGGATTTTCTCTTTTTACCGGTCCCTATTTGAAAAAGCTGCAGGGCGCTTCAGTGTCTGTTTAAAGATCAGGACGAAGCTATTCTTCAAGAAGACTTTCCTAAGCCTAACCCCTTTACGAGATTTGTCCGGTGTCGGGTTGATCGGAAGAATGGTACATGGCATGCCCAGCCGATTGGTCTGGATAAATCTAATGTGGTAACCTCGCTTGCTCTTGCCAATGCGCTTATGATTTTGCCAGGCGGGACACGGGGCTATCAATCCGGTGACAAAGTAAACGTTCTGCTTTTAAACGGAGAGGATCGTGAATATTTTTGGCTATGAAAATATGGCAGTTTGCCGGATATCATAACAGCGGCAAAACGACATTTTTGACAGCATTAAATGAGCAGTTAAAGGAAAGCGGAATTGCGACTGCCGTCATGAAGCATCATGCTCATAAGGATGACAATGAAAATGCTATATTTAAAAAAGGAACGGACACCGGAGACTTTGGGAATCCTCCCCTGATGCACTGACATATATAACCCCAGAACAGTCGGTTCATAGATCGCTTATCCCAGTTGATTTAAGTGAATGGGTCATGTTCTATCAAATGCTGAACAGGTTCGATGTTCTTTTAATAGAAGGATTTAAGAAAGCAGGCTATATGAAAGTGCTGTTTCACCGCTCTGAAGATGATGATCACTTGCTGTCTTCTCTTGAAAACATTCAGTGTGTGATAACGGCTGATTCTGTTGAACGGCTTCAACGCCTCACAGTGATTCCAGTCTTCAGCAGGCAGGATTCTCAGCAGGTTATTGATGATTTAATCAATCAAATTGGAGGGAACAGGCGTGATAGAAAAGGCATTTGAAATCACAGAAAAACCTATCGACATTATGGATGTCTACCATAAAACCGTTCATGCAAATGCCGGCGCCGTAAATGCCTTTATAGGGACGGTCCGTGAACTTACCAAAGGCAAACGGACGCTCTATTTAGAATATGAAGCCTATATTCCGATGGCTGTTAAGCAGCTTGAAAAAATAGGGGAAGAGATCAACGCACAATGGCCAGACGCTAGGGTCGCGATTACGCATCGGATCGGTAAATTGGATATCTCGGATATAGCGGTTGTCATCAGTGTTGCCACCCCTCATCGAAAAGCAAGTTTTGAGGCTTGTGAATTTGCCATTGAACGAATTAAAGAAATTGTTCCGATTTGGAAAAAAGAACACTGGGAAAACGGTGATTCATGGATCGGAAATCAGAAGGAGACAGTGGATTACTCTGCTGATCCCCCGTTTAAAGGAGAGAATACATGATTACCGTACTATTATTTGCTGGACTTAAAGAACGGGCGGGAAAAGACAAAGTATACTTTGATGATTCGGCTCTAACTGTCAAGGAAATTAAAAACCGTCTAAGCGCAGAGATCAGTGGACTCGACTACTTGGAAGAATCCCTTGTAGCAGTAAATGAATCTTATGCATCTGATGAGCTCATTGTTTCAGCTACTGATGTTGTAGCTATAATCCCTCCGGTAAGCGGAGGATAATAGACGAATTACGAAAAAACCTGGCTGTTAGTTCCTCAGTCAGGTTTTTTTCGTGGCTTCTATAAATTAAAGGGAAAACCGTTCGTTTTTCCACTGTTATTGCGCTTCCCTCCTCATGCCACAGGGCTGAAATGCTGGTTTTAGCCGAAACTTCCCTCCATCATGTTGCGCTCTCGGGGTCTCGCTTCTGGTCACGCTGATATGGTCACTGAAAAAGTCACCTCGATGGAAAAATGTTTAGTTATTTCCCTTTCAGGCACTCGCTTTCCGTGGGCAACGCCTCAGCCTCCTAGGAATGAAAATCACTTCCTGCGGGGTCTTCAGCTGTTGCTTTTCCCACTGGAGTCTCGTGCCCTCCACTCCAATCAATGTGTTTGTTGCTTATTAATTTCCCTTTAGCACTGAAAATGTAGTTAGAATATTCAGTGGTCTCATCATTGGTCCTGGCGAGAGGCCGAGATGTTCCACAGCTCAACCGATTGAACTTATAGAACCGATTGCCTTTTTCAGGCTCGTTCTGAGGGAGTAGGAAGGGTGTCGACACCCAAAAAAGCTTATTTCAGTGGTCACTCACTTATCCCGCTGGGGTCTCGCTATCTCCACTTTTTCCACTTTTAAAATATTCAATCGATGTAATTTTGAGTAAAATACGCTGACTTCTGCGGTTGCTTCGCAGATCTCCTCGCCTGAACCATTGCTGGAAATTTGGAATCATTTTCCTTTGGTGATAAACCATGAGTTTTTGCACATAAAACTGGATTTCGAAGCTCAAATCTTACCTTTTGGTGCTTAAAACCTCTTCTGAAATGGCCGAGAACTCATTTTTTGTCTCTACATTACAGTATTAAGTGGAAAGACGCTCACTTTTTATAAACTATCAATCATCGTAAAAGCCGTTCATAAGATTGTTAATCGATCATTCTCATTAAAAACATTTCCTTTAAATTCTATGAATAAAGCGGATCGTCTTAGTGATCCGCTCATTTTATCTTCATTTTAAGTTGCATATAAATAGAACAGTCCTATGTGGGGACCTTTTCTCACAATATCTTGTTTCGGTTGCCAATCCTTAAGATCCTTCGCTTTCCCTTCGGAGAAAATGAACTTCTCTTCGGAAACTCTTCAAGTTCCAACAAGACTAACCCTACAACCTTCACTTTTCGTGCCTCCACTGCCTGTCTTGACTCTGAGGCGTACGGCTACGCTTTCACTGCCTATAACTTTTTCATCATATTAAAAAGCGGAGCGAGCTGTTTAATCATCGGGCCAGTCTTATTCATAACCTTCATAAGCTGATCCGCATTATCCATTAATGACTTGAAATTCATCGGGTTCTGCTGAGCATATGGCTGTTGGCCAGACTGCTGTCCGTTGCCGAATGGCATTTGATATTGGCCATGAAAAGGGAAGCCAGTTGGAAAGTTATTTCCCTGGAATTGGCCTTGGTTTTGAGGGTTTGGCTGGCCCTGAAACGGAAAGCCATTTTGCTGGAAAAATGGGGCCGAGAAAGGATTCGCCGAGAATTGATTCGGGAAATTCCCTTGATTATATTCCTGATTTTGCTGCTGAGGATTCATTCGTAAACCTCCTATTTACATGTTTATTATATATATATGGAAAAAAACTTAAGGAAGTGTAGGACAAATAGATATATAATATAAGAGAAGATTGAGAGATTTTCGATTGGACAAACCCAAGAGATAGTATTAAAATTAGTACCAAGTCATAATATTAACTAATAAATAATAAAAAGGGTGTGTAAAAACATGGCTGCAGGCGTATTAGGAATCGGCAAATATACCCCGGAACGTGTGTTAACAAACGCGGATATGGAAAAAATCGTGGATACATCGGATGAGTGGATCAGAACGAGGACAGGTATTGAAGAGAGACGCATCGCAGATGACGATGTGGACACATCAGATATGGCTTTTTTTGCTGCTGAAAAAGCACTTAAAGATGCTAATTTAAAAGCGGAAGACTTGGACCTGATTATGGTAGCTACAGTGACGCCGGATCAACCGTTTCCTTCTGTTGCGTGTATGATTCAGGATCGGCTTGGTGCGAATAAAATTCCGGCAATGGACATTAGCGCCGCATGTGCGGGCTTTATGTATGGTATGATAACAGGGAAACAATTTATTGATACAAACACCTATAAAAATGTGTTAGTCGTTGGTGTAGAAAAACTTTCAAAGATTACAAATTGGGAAGATCGCGGCACAGCTGTTTTATTCGGTGATGCTGCAGCCGCCGTCGTAATGGGTCCGGTCTCAGAAGGTAAAGGTGTGCTATCATTTGAACTAGGGTCTGATGGATCAGGCGGGAAGCATCTTTATCAGGATGGCCCGATTCTGCTTATGAACGGCAGGGAAGTCTTTAAGTTTGCGGTTCGCCAAATGGGCGAGTCGGCCGTTAATGTGGTCGAAAAAGCCGGATTAACAAAAGAGGATATCGATTACCTGATTCCTCATCAGGCGAATATCCGTATTATGGAAGCTTCACGTGAACGATTGGAGATCCCAGAGGAGAAATTAATTAAAACGATTCAAAAATATGGAAACACATCATCTTCTTCTATTCCATTGGCATTGGCAGATTACGTAGAAAATGGCACAATAAAAGATGGAGATGTATTAGTCCTTGTCGGGTTTGGCGGCGGCTTAACATGGGGCGCTGTTACATTGCGATGGGGCAAATAAAGCTTAACGAAATAAAGGAGAGACATAATAATGAATAGACGAGTTGTCGTAACAGGTCTTGGCGCGATAACCCCTCTTGGGAATGACGTTTCAGCAACGTGGAAAAATGCACTTGCAGGTGTTTCTGGGATTGATATGGTAACCAGGATTAATACCGACGAATTTCCTTCAAAAGTAGCGGGTGAGGTCAAAGGTTTTGACCCGTTAGATTTCATTGATAAAAAAGAATCAAAAAAGATGGACCGGTTTACACAGTTTGCTGTAGCAGCTGCAAAAATGGCTGTTAAAGACGCCGATTTAACGATCGATGAGAGCAATGCCGAACGCGTTGGTGTTTGGGTGGGTTCTGGGATCGGCGGTATGGAAACATATGAAAAACAATTCCGGATTGGCATCGAAAAGGGCTTCAGAAGGGTTAGTCCATTCTTTGTTCCTATGATGATCCCGGATATGGCAGCTGGCCAAATTTCCATTCAGCTAGGAACAAAGGGTATTAATACGTGTACCGTAACAGCTTGTGCTACGGGTACCAACTCGATTGGTGATGCTTTTAAAGCGATCCAGCGAGGCGATAATGATGTCATTATTACAGGTGGTGCAGAAGCGCCAATTGTTAATATGTCATTTGCAGGCTTCAGCTCTGCGAAAGCATTATCTACGAATCCGGATCCAAAGACGGCTAGCCGCCCATTTGATAAAAACAGAGATGGCTTTGTCATTGCAGAAGGCTCAGGCATTCTCATTCTAGAATCTCTTGAGTCAGCACAAGCCCGCGGCGCGCATATTTATGCAGAAATTGTCGGATATGGTGCGACAAGTGATGCCTATCACGTTACTGCCGTTGAACCTGGCGGTGACGGAGCTTACAGATCAATGAATCAAGCATTAAAAGACGCAAACCTTGAACCGTCTGATGTTAACTATATTAATGCGCACGGAACAAGTACGCAGCTTAACGATCCTAACGAGACGGAAGCTGTCAAAAAAGTGTTCGGAGATTATGCATATAAAGTTCCTATGAGTTCAACAAAATCAATGACTGGTCATTTACTTGGTGCCTCAGGCGGACTTGAAGCCATTTTTGCAATTAAGTCTATTGAAGACGGGATCGTGCCGCCGACAATTAATTATGAAACACCTGATGATGAATGTGATCTTGACTACGTCCCAAATGAAGCGCGAAAGCACGATGTAAAAGTTGCAATGAGCAATTCACTTGGATTTGGTGGACATAACGCAACCATTATCTTTAAATCTTTTAGCGAATAGAAAATAATAACCCAAGCCTCTCGGAATTTCCGGGAGGTTTTTTTGTGCTTAAATCTTGGAAAACAAGGAGGTGTCGGCTCGCCGCCTAAGCGCAGAAAACATCGAGGTAATGACCAAAAGATGACTGCCTATGGAAAGAATAGGGTGGAATCCAAAGGATACATAGGAGTGCGTAGGGATGCCGACATGGATATGAAAGAACAAGATGGTATCAATTTAATCAATAAAGTTATCGCAGATGGAAATCTATGGGACGCCTATAAGAGAGTAAAAAGCAACAAAGGAGCCCCCGGAGTTGATGGTGTGACGATACACGAACTCGAGGGACATATGAAGAAATACTATAAACGCCTTAAAGAAAAATTGAGGGAGGGCACATATCAACCTCAACCAGTTAAAAGAGTCGCCATACCAAAAGCGGACGGATCCAAAAGATATCTGGGAATCCCGTGTGTGCTGGATAGGGTGGTTCAGCAAGCGATCCTTCAAGTGATCGATCCTAAGATTGACCCTCACTTCTCGGAGTACAGTTTCGGGTTTCGAAAAGGGAAAAATCAGCACCAAGCCATCAAACTGGCGGAAAAATACTACCAAGAGGGGTACCAGGTGGCGGTGGACTGTGACCTAAAAAGCTACTTTGATACGATTCATCACCAAAGAGTGAGAGCGTACTTAGAGGAATTCATATCAGATAAAGTCGTCCTGAAATTGATATGGAAGTTCCTTCGCTCCGGCATCATGGATAAAGATATCTATATAGAAACGACAGAGGGAGCGCCGCAAGGTGGTCCGTTGTCCCCTATACTCGCCAATGTCTATCTAAATAAACTGGACAGAGAGCTTGAATCGAGGGGTCATCGCTTCATTAGATATGCCGACGACTTCGTCGTCTATGTCAAAACGCCACGTGCAGGAGAAAGAGTCTTGGATAGTGTAAGTCGGTTCATCGAAAAGGACTTGGGGCTCGATATCAATCAAAAGAAAAGTAAAGTGAGTGGCGTAACCACTTCTTCTTTTCTCGGCTTCCATTTACAGAATCTCATGGGAAAGTCGGATGCCGACCAAGGAGGTCGGCTAAACGAACATTCAAAGAGAAATTAAAGAGGCTGACCTCTCGTAAACAACCGGGTTCTTTTAGAGACATAGTCAAAGAAATTAACCGTGTAACGGTAGGATGGATTAACTACTACGGCATTGGTCGGATGAAAAGATTCATAAAAGAAACCCAGCAGTGGCTCCACCATAGGCTAAGACAAATCATCTGGAAAAGGTGGAAGAAACCAGGCACAAAATACAAGATGCTTCGAAAACAAGGTATCATTCATGACGAGGCAATGAAACTCGCCCACTCTCGTAAGGCCTACTGGCGTATTTCACGAAGTGAAATCATTCATCGAGCGATAACAACAGAAAAACTCATAAAGTGGGGATTAAAAGACATCACCCTGCTTTATGAGTCGAGATACTCAAAAGATTGAACCGCCGTATACGGAACCGTACGTACGGTGGTGTGAGAGGTCGACTAACCAACTAATGGTTAGTCTCCTACTCGATCTTCTCAATCCATTGTCCCAAGAAAATCTATCATATTGTGATAGACAAGCTCATATGAATATAAAAAAGGACAAGCGGTGAGGACGGCCATATGATGATCCGAATGTTTCTCTTTTTAGTAGGGTTTGGTTTATCGGTTGCTGGCGGTATTACAATTGTTGCTTATTTGAACATATTAACGACCGGAGTTGGCTTTTCACAATATTTTTTGTTTATGCAGCAAAGACCTGAAACGTACTTCTTTATCATTGGTATGGTGCTGATGGCCCTAACACTGTATTTTCCTCAAAGACGATAATAAATGGTCTATTAGGCTTAATAATTGAGTAGTTTAAAGAATAATTATGCTAAACCGTGTCCATACTGTTTTCACAATAGCAGAAAGTGAGGGTGTCTTAATGGAACTCATTGGTGATGTATGGGTCAATTGGTTTGAAGGTGAAGAAAACGGTTATAACGTGTGTGAATTTCATGAATGGCGGAAACACGATTTTATTGAATGTATGGACCAGATTCCTTTAATTAAGGTCAGTGACTCGCTTTTTTATTATATCGAAAATGATTTAAGTGATTTACCCAACAGCCTGCTTGAGAGGATTCACAATCAAAGCTACATAAGGAAAAATAATCAGCGCGAGCGGGTTGAATATGCTTTTATTGCCACTAATGGATCAAAAGTTCTCGTTGTCGATACTTTAGGCTATTCGATACCAATTAGAAAAAGCCGGTTGATACCAAGGCAGGAAAGCTCAGTGCTTGAACAGGCAAAAACAATGGAGACCCTTGAAGTTGAAGGAACGTTTCAGGTCGACAAGATTCATCATATTATGTCACCGCCGGAAGTGTGGATGAGAGGTCTGACGCGGAAAGAAAGGCAGCTAAAACAGTTGCTTTTGATGATGCTGGATCAGCTAAGATCGAATGATAAGCTTGAGGAAATGCGCTATTGGTACACTGAATGGTTTCCCAAACGCTATCATGAAAGCCGGATCATTCCTTTTCAAAAAGCTTGGGAAGAACTGTTTAATGATGCAAAGCTGGGATGGTCAGACAAACACTATCAAATCAGCGAAAAAATGATTAAGGGCCAGGAATACTATGAGAAGCTCTGGGACTTAGAACATGGTACAGCAGTTAACTAAATAGAAACCAACAAACACACCGGCTCTACATCGGTGTGTTTGTCTTTTGTACGGCTTCGAAATCTTCTAAGTCTGCAGAAAAGCTTTCAGGAGCATCTTCTACTTTTTTCTTAAAGCGTATAGTAGAACGATGGGGTTTTTTTATACTCTCCAAAATCCCTGTGACGGCTAAAATCGTAAAGGTAAAGGCAGAAACAGGACCAAGAATCAGCCAGGGATATAAATCATAATCCTCTCGGGCTTCGGCTACCAGTCCGCCCCAGTCATTTCCAAGCAAAACAGAACCATTATCAGCAGTCTCGGTTGGTGCGCCATTCCCGATTTGGACTTGAGAACTAACTGTTTCGACATGCGTTCCGCCAATAAAAAGTCCCATTAAGCCTAAATGAGCAAATAAAAGCATGATTTGAATAAAGTGCTGAGTAAATAAAATGATTAATTTAAATTTCAGATGGGGCCAGTAATGAATACGAAGGCGGTGAAACTGCCCGCCTCCAAGCAATACAGCACTTTGGATAAATTCCTTCTTTTTTAAATAGTCTATTTCTGTTGAGATAAATAATGATAGAGAAGGGACAGCGACAAGTGTTAACGTAAAAAGCAGAAAATAAAACTTAATTTGAGGACCAAACGCCCATCCGAAAGCGACGACAATAGGGGCGGCTATGGTATAAATTATTAGGGCGGCAGGCGCATAAACGAATGCATCAACAAATGGATAAAACCATTTTTTAAAAGGGGATAACAGGGTGGATAATAGTATCCCGATCAGCAATGAAAGAATTAATCGTGAAAGGCCGATTAATATAGCAAACAATAACGTAATTTTAGCCCCTTCCACCACTCTATAGAAGACATCTTCTCCTTTGGCGTCTGTTCCCATAATATGATGTTTAGTTGGTTTATGAGGGTTTGAAGAGACAATCACAGCATGCTTGTCATAAATAAATTTACCTGGAGGTTTGCCAGGGGTATAAATGAAAGGGAGCAGAAGACTGCTTAAAATAATGATGAGCAGAATGACTGAACAAATGATAAATAGGGGTCTTTTATAAAAATTCTTGTTCAACAGTCGCCGCCCCCTTTCTTTCAAGAAGCACTTGGACACCTGTAAAAATAAAATAGAAGGGGATAAAAATCATAAGCAGAGCAAGGGTCGTAATTTCAGGCGTTGCAGGTGCAAACTTCCATATAAACCAAAGGATACCGTTCATATTAAAAATAATTTCAATCATCAACAAGTTGGAAAGAGAGAACCAAAAAATACTTTTAAAGTGAAGAAACAAGCTAAGAAAAACATTACGAAAGATATGTTTTATGTAAATGAGCGGTTTACTGATCCCTTTTGCTTTAGCGAGCTCTACATATAATTGATCTTCCTCATCTTCCATGAGTTCCACAAGATAGAGTATGATAAAGAATGCCGGTAAAATGGAAAGTGAGAGGATTGGGAGCAGATAGGCGGGTTCCTGATAGGAACTTGAAATATGAGCAAGCTGTTTGCCTGAGATACGAACTGAAAAGATGAGAATGGACTGAATAAGTAGGACAATGAAGATATCTGGAATGGATTGCAAAAAACGGATGGGAACTTTTATCATCCTCCGTGTTCGGACAGGCATAAAAATAATCATAAAAGAGAAAAAAATAGCAGCAATTGAACTGATTAATAGTGCGCTAAGCAGCACCTTCATTGAATAGAGATAATCAAAAAAGATTGTCGGAAATAGGGGAAGGGTGCGGCCAACCTCATAGTATGTGAGTGAATTCAAATGAAAAAGATCAATTAATGTATGGTAGAGACTTTGTAAATAGTTGAGTGGATTCACAGAAAAAGTTGCATAAAGAAAATCCCCGTTTTCAATCTCCCCGGTATCAATCATTTTTAAAATAAGTTGAACTGCATCAAGGTTTTTAAAGAACAGGTAGGGAAGGTTCCCAATTAAAAAAATACCAATAATCGTAAGAAGAAACACAACCAGTCTTTTTAGCCATTTATTCATAGAATCCCCCTGACTTTGTAATCTGGAAACAATATACATAATAACTTTTAGTTATTTGAAAATCAAGAATATACAGATAAAAATACGATAAAAAAACAGGAGCTCTGTGCTCCTGTTTTTTTTATTAATATTCAATTATCTGTTGCGGCCAAGACCCATAGCTTTTTCAGCTTTTTTCAGCTGTTTAGAAGCGGTTCGATGGGCTTTTTCAGCGCCTTTATCAAGAATGTCATCCAATTCCTCAGAATCGAGTAATTCATAATATCGGTCTTGGATTGGCTTTAACATACCAATAACAGCCTCAGCAACAGCAATCTTAAATGCTCCATAACCCTTATCACTGTAATCTTCAGCCAGCTTTTCAACGCTTTCTCCGGAACACAAGGAGAAGATATCAAGCAAATTTGAAATGCCAGGTTTGTTTTCTCTGTCATAAGCAACCGTCTGATCTGAGTCAGTGGTGGCCGATTTGATTTTTTTCATAATTTGTTTTTCGTCATCAAGCAGGAAAATGGTTGCTTTCTGATTTTCATCAGATTTGCTCATTTTTTTCGTCGGCTCAACAAGAGACATAATGCGGGCGCCAACTTCAGGAATGAGAGGCTCAGGTACAGTAAAGATATCGTTATATTTTTTATTGAAGCGTTCAGCCAGGTTTCTTGCCAGTTCAATATGCTGTTTCTGATCGTCACCGACAGGAACAAGGTCTGTCTTGTACAAAAGGATATCCGCTGCCATCAATGGGGGATACGTTAACAATCCAGCTGTTACAACGTCTTTTCCGCGGGATTTGTCTTTGTATTGAGTCATCCGTTCCAGCTCGCCGATATAGCTGACGCATTGCAGCATCCACCCGAGCTGTGCATGGGCAGGAACCTCTGATTGGATGAAAATGGTTGATTTCTCCGGATCAATTCCGCAAGCTAAATAAAGAGCAGCCAAGCGTTTAATATTCTTTCTTAAAACCAAACGGTCTTGCGGAATGGTAATGGCATGCTGGTCCACGATACAATAGTAACAATCATGTTCCTTCTGCAGAGGAGGGAAATTTCTCAATGCACCAAGATAATTTCCTAATGTTAATGTGCCCGTCGGCTGGAGGCCTGAAAAGATTACACTCATCTGAAAAACTCCTTCTAAATAATTTTTGACAACAAAAAAAGTCCACCCGTCTCCAAAAGGGACGAATGAACCGCGGTGCCACCCTCATAATTCTTAAATAAGAATCACTTCATTTCAGCATTTTTTAATGCCAAATTCCATTGTAACGTACGGATAACGCTGGCTTCTACTCAGTTCGAAGCCGTGCTCAGAAGCCCATTCACAAAATGTCCGCTTTCCGGTTTCCACCCTCCCGGAATCTCTGTAAGTTTTCATTTCGTTACTCTTCTTCATCATTGCATCGTGCTTAATTGTAATCCGAATTATATTAAATTTTAAATGGGATTGCAACACTCTATCCTATTAAATCAAAATAATAAGTAAGAGGCAATCATTGAGAGGAGAATAAACAGTAACCCGGCGGTAATCAAAGGGTAGGTAAGCGCTAAACGGCTTTTTATCACCCGAGGCTTGTGCTTGTTTTCCGATAATTTCTTGTTCTCTTCTTCAATACTATGGGCATATTCAGCCGATCTTGATATCGATGTAAAAAAACGTTTCATACCAAATGCCACACCATCAAAGAATCCACCTTGGATAACAAAAAAAACTGCTCCGGCAATGAAAAGAACAAGGCCAGTCAAAAAGGCCGAGTTTATCAGAGCCAAAGACCCAATGCTTTTGTAAAACACAACATCGAAAATAAACAAAATAATGAGACCGATAATAATCGCCTTCAAATAATTCATAAATAATGAACGCTTCACGCTGTTAGCTCCTTAAGTTAGATCTAATATTTATTATATCATTTGAAGAAGATATTTAAAAAGAGGGACAAACTGAGACTGATCGGATAATTTATCTAAAATACGGTATTTTCTGATATTAAAAAAGTATAAATATAATAGTACAAAAGTCCTGTTTTTTGTATTCTAAACGTAATGTTTATGCGGGTTGTTGAAAATTTCAGAAAAAAAGGTAATGCAAATCTGAATTCTAACTTGTATAATACTTTGTAGAGATGGACTTTTTAGTAAAGTCAGATAACTTACTGGCAGTTCATCTACATATTAAACATAATTGAGGGAGGTCATTTTTGCATGAGAGGAAAAGCAAAATGGTCAATGCTATTAGCAGTCGTACTTGTTATGAGTCTCTTCCTGTCCGCATGTAGCAGCAGCGGCAGCAAAGGTTCTAGCAGCGGCAGCAAGTCAGGCAGCGGTAATTACAAGCAGGTTTTAAACTTAGCTGAAAGTGAGGAAATTCCATCACTTGATACAACAGTCGGAGATGACGAAGTTTCATTCAATGTATATGCTTCTGTTTTTGAAGGACTGTACACAATGAACTCAAAGAATGACATCGTTCCGGCACTTGCAAAGGGTGATCCAAAAGTAGAGAAAAAAGATGGTAACTTCGTTTACACTTTTGATCTGCAAAAAGATGCTAAATGGAGTAACGGTGACCCTGTCACTGCTGGCAACTTCGTTTATGCTTGGCAAAAAGTTGTTTCTAAAGACTCAAAAGCTACTTATCAATATTTATTCCCAACTCTAGGAATCTTGAACGCTGACAAAATTCTTGATCCTAAAGATCCTATGTATGGAAAAGTTGATCAGCTTGGTGTTAAAGCTGTTGATGATCATACACTTCAAATGACACTTGTTAAACAAGTTCCATTTGTAAAAAGTTTAATGCAGTTCCCAACGTTCTTCCCGCAAGATCAGAAATACAGAGAAAGCCAAGGCAAGAAATTCGGTCTTGAAGCGAACACAACTGTCTACAACGGACCATTTGTTCTTGACAGCTGGGAGCATAATAAAGGCTGGACGTACAAAAAGAACCCGACTTACTGGGATAAAAAGAACGTTTCTCTAGACCAGATCAATGTAAAAGTTGTTAAAGAATTAACAACTCGCATTAACCTATATAACTCAGGTCAAATTGACCGCGTTGCTCTTCAAGGCGACTGGGTGCAAAAGTATAAGGATAAGCCAGATTTCAAAACTTTCCCTGGAACATCCGTTTACTATCTAAAGTATAATGAGCAAAATGAAAATCTTAAAAACGCTGACATCCGTAAAGCGATCTCTATGGCGATCGACAAGCAGTCATTTGTTGATAACTTGTTGAAAAATGGTTCAAAACCAGCGAATTACCTTGTACCAAAAGGCTTTGTTAAAAGCCCAGATGACAAAGACTTCCGTGATCAGAATGGCGATTTAACAAAATACGATGTAACAGCAGCAAAAGCTGCATGGGAAAAAGGACTTGCTAAGCTTGGGAAAAAGAAAATGACTCTTGAATTCCTTTCTTATGACGGTCCAGAATCTAAAAACCAAGCTGTTTATATCAAAAACCAGCTTGAAAAGAACCTACCTGGCTTGACAGTAAATATTAAACAACAGCCGTTTAAAGTAAGTCTTGATCTTCAGCAAAACTTGAAGTATGACTTCGTATGGGCTGGCTGGGGTCCTGACTATCAAGATCCTATGACATTCCTTGATATGTTTGTCACAGGCGGCGGTAACAACCAGATGGCTTATTCAGATCCAAAGTACGATGCTAAAATCAAGTTTGCTCAAACGCACACGAATGATCTTCCAGCTCGCTGGAATGCTCTTCTAGATGCTGAGAAAATTTTGTTCAATGATTCAGCAATCGGACCTTTGTATCAAAGAGGATCTGCTTATCTGACTAAACAATATGTCCAAAATTATGTTGTACATCCGTTTGGACCTGACTACACTTACAAGTTTGTATCTGTTAAAAAACACTAAAATTTAAGATTTCAGGAGAGTATATGTCGTCCTGACATATACTCTCTTTTTTAATACACTGAGAAGCGTAACCTTGCTAAAGCAAAAAAGTATTTTTTGATAAATAATACCTATTTAATCGAAAATTGTCATAATAGCAATTATTTTTCTTATTACGAAAAAAGTCGATTTTAACAAGAGTTTAACAGGATATTTACACTTTCAAAGTAATGAGAAATAAATAAGTTATTAGAAATATAGCAAAATTACTTGTCAGAAAGCTGTAATTCTCTTAAAATTGTATTTGTGAGACAAAAAAAACTTTTTTGAGAATTCGGGGGAGGGTCTAAATGGTTCGTTATATATTAAGTCGAATCGGCTATATGGTTGTGACTTTCTTTATTATTGTTGCAATTACATTTCTATTAATGCAATTACTGCCTGGTTCGCCTTTTAATTCACAGAAACTGACACTTGCACAACAAGAAATTTTAAAAGACAAATATCACTTGAATGATCCAATACCACAGCGGTTTGCGGATTATGTAGTAGGAATTTTTCAAGGAGATCTAGGGGTATCATTTACCTACGACGGACGCCCTGTAACACAATTGCTTAAAGATCGTGTTGGGCCGACAGCAACACTCGGTGTGGAAGCGACAATATTCGGCACAATTTTTGGATTGTTGCTTGGAATTATTGCAGCATTGAGGCGAAATACGTTTATCGATTACGGGGCAATGGTGATTGCGGTCCTGGGAATATCGATACCATCGTTCGTATTCGCCGGCATATTACAATATTTCGTTGGTGTTAAGCTACAATGGCTGCCTGTGGCGTTTTGGGAAGGACCAAAGTACCACATTATGCCTGCGTTCTCATTAGCAGTAGCAGTCGTTGCAACGATTGCCAGATTTATGAGAACAGAAATGCTTGACGTACTCGGACAGGATTATATTACAACAGCAAAAGCCAAAGGCTTGGGAAGTGCAACAGTAGTATGGAAACATACCATTCGAAATGCAATGATTCCAGTCATTACAATCTTAGGCCCGCTGGTTGTAGGGCTTGTTACCGGCAGTTTAGTTATCGAGCATATTTTTGCCGTGCCTGGTATCGGGGATCAGTTTGTGGAATCGATTGATAAACGTGACTATCCGATGATCATGGGTACAACCTTGTTTTTTAGTGCACTATTTCTATTAGTTATTCTGGTGGTCGATTTGCTTTATGGAGTTATTGATCCGCGAATCAGACTTGCATCAGGAGGTAAGGAGTAATGAGTATGCCTCAAGATAACCTATCACAAGACATGTTTCAGCCAGTCGAGATCGGATCAGAACAAAATGAAAGAATCGGGAAACCGTCGATTGGGTTCTGGAAAGACGCTTGGATACGCTTAAGCAAAAACAAAGCCGCAATTGTCGGATTAGTACTAATATTGTTTATTGTATTCATGGCACTAGCTGGACCGCATATGGATAAATACGGGTTTGACCAGCAGGATTTGGGCAAGGGTAATCTGCCTCCTAAGATTAGCGGGCTTGGATGGCTTGGATTTAACGGGGTAGATGGTACCGGTACGGATGTCTATAAAATGAAAAATGTGACAGACCACTTTTGGTTCGGGTCAGATGAACTAGGACGTGATTTGTGGACACGTGTTTGGCAAGGAACGCAAATCTCTCTCTTGATTGCCACAGTTGCAACGCTTGGAGATTTAATAATCGGTGTCGCTTATGGCGGGATTTCGGCTTTTTATGGCGGCAGGGTTGATAATGTCATGCAGCGTTTTATTGAAATAATGGTAGGGATTCCTAACCTGATTTTAATTATTATGCTGATCTTATGGCTAAATCCTGGCGTTAAAGCGATTATTATTGCCATTATGCTGACAGGGTGGGTGACCATGGCAAGGATTGTGCGTGGTCAGACATTAAAGCTTAAATCTCAGGAATTTGTTCTGGCAGCAAGAACACTTGGAAGTAAGAATTCAAGAATCATCTGGAAACACTTAATCCCGAATGTCCTTGGCCAAATCATTATTACGACAATGTTTACGATACCAAACGCTATTTTCTTTGAAGCCTTTTTAAGTTTCATTGGCCTTGGGGTCGCGGCTCCTGAAGCATCACTAGGCTCTTTGAACAACGATGGATTCCAAAACTTACAAATCTATCCGTACTATGCGTTATTCCCTGCACTAGTCTTGTGTATTCTTATGATCAGCTTCAACCTGCTGGCTGACGGATTACGGGATGCATTTGATCCGAAGATGCGGAAATAAGGGGGACTTTAGATATGGTTGAAAATTTATTAGAGATAAATGACCTGCACGTTTCGTTTGATACGTATGGCGGCGAGGTCAAGGCTGTACGCGGTGTGAACTTAGAGGTAAAAAAGGGCGAGACACTCGCCATTGTTGGAGAATCAGGATCGGGGAAATCGGTCACGTCAAAGGCAATTATGGGTCTTGTACCGAATCCTCCAGGACGCATTAAAAGCGGAGAAATTCATTTCAATGGAAAAGAATTAACAAAGCTTTCTGACCGTAAAATGCAGAATATTAGAGGAAAAGAAATTTCGATGATTTTCCAGGATCCAATGACGTCGCTTAACCCGACGATGACTGTTGGAAAGCAAATCATGGAAGGCTTGTTAAAGCATCAGAAACTAAGCCGGTCCCAGGCAAAAGAAAGAACGGTTCAATTATTGGACCTTGTAGGGATTCCGAATCCTGATAAACGTGTAAAGCAATATCCACACCAATTTTCAGGTGGGATGAGACAGCGGGTTGTGATCGCGATTGCGCTTGCCTGTAACCCGATGCTCTTAATTGCAGATGAACCGACAACAGCTTTGGATGTGACGATTCAAGCGCAGATTCTTGATTTAATGCGTGATCTGCAAAAGCAAATGGAGACAGCTATTATTCTAATCACCCATGACCTTGGCGTTGTCGCCAATCTGGCACACCGTGTGGCAGTTATGTACGGTGGTAAGGTGGTTGAAACAGGTACGGTTGACGAATTGTTTTATAATCCGAAACATCCGTACACATGGGGATTGTTATCCTCCATGCCGAAACTTCATTCTAAAAGCGATCAACTGTTAGCCATTCCGGGTTCACCGCCTGATTTGGCCGATCCGCCTAAAGGCTGCCCATTTGCACCGCGGTGTCCGCATGCGATGAAGGTATGTACAGAGCAAATGCCTGCTTATACAGAGCTTTCTTCTACACAGCAGACTGCTTGCTGGCTTTTAGACGATCGTGCACCACAAGTAGATCCGCCTGAAACAATTGGTGTTGGGGGGAGTAAATCGTGAAAGCAACAGAATCCAGTGAGAAATTATTAGAAGTACAGAATCTAAAAAAACACTTTAAAGTAGGACGCCATGAAATACTAAAGGCTGTCGATGACGTTTCATTTACGATTTACAGAGGTGAGACCCTCGGTCTTGTAGGAGAGTCAGGCTGTGGGAAGTCAACGACTGGTCGTACCATAATTGATCTTTACGATGTGACGGGCGGCAAGGTTATTTTCGAAGGAAAAGAAGTTCATTCTAAGAAAAACCCTGCTCAGAAGAAGGAATTAACAAGAAAAATGCAAATGATCTTCCAAGATCCTTATGCATCTCTTAATCCAAGAATGACAGTTAAAGATATCATTGCTGAAGGCATTGACATTCATGGTCTTGCAAGAACAACCAAGGAACGCGAAGCGCGTGTTACTGAATTATTGGAAACAGTCGGTCTTAACCGTGACCATGCCAACCGTTTTCCGCATGAATTCAGTGGCGGTCAGCGACAGAGGATTGGAATTGCCAGAGCACTTGCCGTTGATCCCGAGTTTATTATTGCGGACGAACCTATTTCAGCGCTTGATGTTTCCATTCAGGCTCAGGTCGTGAATTTGCTTCAAGGTCTTCAAAAAGAATTAAATTTAACGTATCTGTTTATTGCGCATGACCTGTCAATGGTTAAGCATATCAGTGACAGAGTGGGTGTTATGTATTTAGGGAACATGGCTGAGCTTGCAACGAGTGATGAGCTGTATAACGAGCCGCTTCATCCTTACACTCAGGCTCTTCTCTCAGCGATTCCTGTACCGGATCCAAATATCGAACGAAGCCGGGAACGTGTCATTCTTGAAGGAGATGTTCCAAGTCCGATTGATCCGCCAAGCGGCTGCCGTTTTAGAACGAGGTGCCCTATGGCGATGGATGTGTGTGCCCAAGTTGTGCCAAAATGGCAGGAAGCTAAACCAGGCCATTTTGTTGCGTGCCACCTTCATGACGATGAATATAAGCAAGGCTAAATATAAAAAGCTTTCGGGAATCTTCCCGAAAGCTTTTTAGTTTATTTTTTATTTTTACTAAATTTGCTGAATAAATATATTAAATAGAGCACTACAGTAATCCATAGCAAGACCTGCAAAACTAACTCATTGATATTGTGAAAAAAATATTGAAAAAACACAGCAATAACCAATAGGATTGTAAAGATCGTTACAATCATTCTCACAGCAAAACACTCCACACGTTTTCCTTCATTATAGTATAGTTGATTAAATTTCTCACTAAAAAATGGGGGGATGCCAGTTTGAATTCTGTCAATTTGTTTGCTACAATTAATATAAAGAAACCTTCACTGAACATGCGAAGGTTTCTTTCTGTTTAAAAAAGGGTAAGAATAAGAAGTAAGTTTTTGCTCGTTTAGTCGTTCTATGAGTGCCGCTTTAATTATTTCTCTGTTTAACTTCTCTCCATACCACATCATGGAGTTGTGTAACCCCTGTACACATTAGCTCAAACCGTTGAGTGCTGCAGAGAAAGATGTTTGCATCCCTGTTCTTTTTATAACAAAGAAAACAGTATTGAAACAGATTCGATCCCTTTAACTTTTTCGTGACACTGGATAAAGGACTTTGCGTTTTTTCAATGATCTGCCCTTTTTTAAGAAGAGGTTGCGAAAAGCACCAATTAAAATTAATCTGTCCTTCAGTATGAAATAGATTATCGGGGTACGGCTGTTTAATTAAAAAAGTGAGGTTATATTATGAATTGGTACGAAAAACTTAACGAATATTTTCCTGTTCAAGAAATGAAATCTCAAGAGCATATGGAACTATTATTAAAAGATAAGCCCGAGATGTATCATAAAGATGAAGGTCCGGATCATGTACTGATGTATGCAGAGACAAATGATTTTGTTTTTGTTGATTATATTTACGTATCTTCTGCATCTCGCGGGAAGGGAACAGGACGTAAGCTTTTAGAAAAACTCAAATCAAAGAATAAGCCGATTATTTTAGAAGTAGAGCCGGTTAATTATGAAGACACAGATACCGAAAAACGATTGAAGTTTTATAAACGCGAAGGCTTTGAGCATGCTGTATCTATTGGATACAAAAGAAAAAGCCTTGCCACTAATGAAATAAATGAAATGGAGATTCTTTATTGGTCACCAACAAATGAGACTGAAGAGAGTATCCTTGAAAAAGTGAAAAAAACGTATGAAGAAATCCACACGTATAAAGATAAAGAATTATACGGAAAAACGTATCAACATGTGGATGAGGTCTTGACAATTGAGGATGAGAAGGAAGACAATATACTTGAGTTCGATAAAGAAAAGAACCCTTCTTAATAAATTTGCGAATGCCGTTAACTGAAGGAGGCGGTGTGCCATGTTTACCCAAATGATTAAGCGTCGCAATAAGAAACGCACGTTGAAAAATTGGCTAAAAGAGCACTTGGGCCGATGGAAGCCAAAAACGCAAAAAACACCGGCATCGCAAACAAAAAATTCAGCATAGATGAGACGGGAAACTGTCTCATCTTTTTTTAGACTTTTGAAAAGCGCTCGAATTCATCGTTGCTGCATCTTCGGTGTATTCTCATGACCTAACCCCGGTCACTCCGAGCCCCCTTAGCTTTGCGTCTCGACTGACAAGCGCTTTCAATGCGCCTAATATGCTTTTAAGAAACGCTCGCATTCATCGTTGCTGCATCTTCGGCGTGTTGTTATGACATGATATGTTGATTTAGACTTTTCATGTTTAAAAAAAAGATGAGAGGGAAAACATAAGTAGAATGCATTAGCATTCTCACTCATTTTCACTGTCTAGTCATTTACAAACACAAAATACTTAATCAGTTTATTTCGAATTTGTGACAGAAGTGCTTGAAAATTAGCGTTTTTTCACATATTTTAAATAGGCTATAGCCAAATTAGAAATATTATAATATAATAATCATGTGAAGATTAAAGCAGTGAACGAGTGCCAATCTTTTAAGGAGAGTGAAGACATGGTCACTTTATATACATCACCAAGTTGTACATCATGCCGTAAAGCTAAAGCATGGTTGAATGAACATGATATCGCTTTTACTGAAAGAAATATTTTCTCAGAGCCTCTGAACATTGATGAAATTAAAGAAATTCTGAGAATGACTGAGGATGGAACGGATGAAATTATTTCCACTCGCTCTAAAGCATTCCAAGAATTAAATGTAAAGCTTGACAGTATGCCGCTTCAAGATTTGTATGAACTGATCCGGGACAATCCAGGACTTTTAAGACGTCCGATTATGCTCGATGAGAAACGTCTACAAGTTGGCTATAATGATGATGAAATCCGCAGATTCCTTCCGCGGAAAGTAAGAACCTTTCAACTGCTTGAAGCACAGCGTCTGGTCAACTAAGGTACTCACATGAGTGCCTTTTTTTATTTGTTTTCTACAGAATCAACTTGATGTAACCGAAAAAGTCCATTTGTCCTTCGAGCCGAGCTTTGGAAAGTCCTCGCTTGCCGCGGGCGGACCGTGAGCCTCCTCATTGCACAGAACTGTAGGTTCAGCGTAACTCATGCCTATTATAGCCAACTCTAGAAAGTAGCGTCTCGCTTAGACGCTGTGGCCACTGAAAATCCGTAGTCGTAATCGTTGATTTCCGCTTTAGGCTGCTCGCTTTCCGCGGGCACGGCCTCAGCTAACTTTGGCGAGGTCTCTTTCTTTGTGCGCCAAAGTGGATCTTCGGACGCGTGCTGAGTCCTGCCGGAGCATTCCTGCGCGATATAAAAACCGTATTGATTAAAGCTCTCGATATGATGCAGGTGACAACCCAAACACATACAGGGAGGAACTTCACATGCATCATTATCGAAATTAAAAAATCTAATCAATTAGAGAATCGACATTAGTGGGCGGGACGATATCACCAAGGATACGCACTACGCCTTCAGCATCTGATATCCGTGGACGGGAACTCAAGCGACCTTGGAAGGTCAAATACCAGGCATTGACCTCATTAAGTGGTGCCACAGCTATTTAGTCTTGGCTTCGTTGAATAAATATTAAGGGATAATGGGGCGATCAGATTCATTTCTTCGGTCTCAAGAAGGTTTTTCGGGAGCATAGCCATCATCTGTTTCCTTTTGTTCTCTTCAATACAAGGAGGGTTCACATTTGGCTTGGCCGAGATGACAGAAAGCAGGAGACGTCTGAACAGTGAAAGGTTGTTGAAGATCTAACGTATATCCATATCAAAGGAAAATGAAGATGGCACAACTTCACATCTTGCTGATTGGAGTGGAGGGCACGAGACTCCAGTGGGAAAAGCAACAGCAGAAGACCCCGCAGGAAGTGATTTTCTTCCTAGGGGGCTGAAGCGTTGCCCACGGAAAGCGAGTGTCTGAAACGGAAATAACTAAACATTTTTCCATCGAGTAAAGCCCCTTTGAACTGAACCTCAATCAACATGAAGCTTTTTATACATATTTATAATTAGCCCAATAAAAATTGATAATGTCATTAAAAACAGTGAAATATAAAAAGTGTGGTCTTGCATGCTTCCTAAATAATTCTGCAGTTTAGGATCACTTTGAAGCATATCACTTCCCGTGTAGGCCAAAATACCGCCTCCTATATAAACAAGCCAGGGCATGGCTTCTAATCCGCGTAAAACAATTCTGCTGCCAAAGACAATCATTGGCACTGAAACCATGAGACCTAAGACGACAAGCAGAAGATTGCCTTTGGCTATTCCTGCAATTCCGAGTACATTGTCCAGACCCATAATGATATCAGCTGCGACAATGGTTCTTATGGCTCTCATTACAGATGAACCGGCTTTTATACGACCTACATTTTCATCATCAGAGACGATTAACTTAACAGCAAGTATAATCAGACAACCTCCGCCTAAAGCCAGGATATATGGTGTTTTCAGCAATGACATAATAATAGCCGTCATAAATATTCGCACAATGACTGCAAGCGCCGTACCATAGAGTATAGCGGTTTTGCGTTCTTTATAAGGGAGGTTTCGGCAGGCAAGCGCAATAACGACCGCATTATCCCCGCCAAGTAAAAGATCGATCATAATTATGTTAAATACAGGAATAAGAATATGCCAGTCCAAGAAAAGATCACTCCTTTCCTTTTCATACCTATGCAGGTTTGTCCAAAATGATGAATCCGTGCATATTGGTTTCAAATATCGTTGTAGAAGGGTATATTATTTATAATAGCTAATAGGTCATCAGTGGATGTTTTGATTAATTGAAACATTTTTATTTCATTAATCGATGATTTATCATACAATAATAGTACAAGATGAACCTAATAGTGGTCGCTCCCGCACTTCAAACCAACCATGAAGGGAGAGATTTAAATGGATATTGAACGTGTCAACGAGTTCACGTTAAAGTTTTATATTAGCTATGTTGATATAGAAAACCGTGGCTTTAACAGGGAAGAAATCTGGTACAATCGCGAAAGAGGCGAAGAATTGTTCTGGGAGATCATGGACGAAGCGAATACGGAAGAATCCTTCTCGTTTGAAGGTCCGTTGTGGATCCAGGTTCAGGCTCTTGAAAAGGGTTTAGAAATCATTGTTACAAGAGCACAGCTTTCACAGGATGGTTCAAAGCTTGAACTTCCTATTTCCGAGGATAAGCATTTGGATATACCGGTAAGCGAGGGACTTGAGCAATTGTTAAGTGATCAAGGGAAATCTGAAAAATCATTACGTTCCAGCGGGCGGAACCACGATGAAGATACAGATGAACTGGCTGAGCTTGATGAAAGCGAACTCTCCTTTTTAATGACGTTTGATGATCTTGAAGATTTGATTGCGCTAAGTCATGCGATAACAGATACAAGAGGCATGGATACTGTTTTATATATGTACGATAACAAATATTATATCGATATCGTATTTGACGATGAGTTAACTGAGCATGAGCAGGATGATCGTTTAAGCTGGATTCTCGAATACGGCAATGAAACAGAACGCACCATCCATTTTGTTCAGGAATATGGCACCGAAGTAATGGCTTCACACGCATTGGAACAATTAAAAACGCATTTTCCTAGATAACAAAAACGGATCCTTCCTAAAGAAGGAATCCGTTGTTTTTTTGCATTATTAAATACATTATTGTTTTTCTCTGAGAGGTTAACTATGAAGAAACAGCTGCAGCTTATCATCCTTATTTTATTAGCAGTCATTATCCTTTTACTCGTGCAGGATTGGAAAGAATGGCTGATGCACACGATTAATATCGGTTTTACACTGACCGTTGTTTTTATTGGGGTGGTTATCTTCCTCGAAAATCGTCAGCCTGCAAGAACGATATCCTGGCTTCTATTACTGACCATTTTTCCAGTAGTGGGATTTATCTTTTATATGATTTTCGGCCGCTCTATCAGAAAAAAAAGGCTGCTTAAAAAGCGTTCTTTTCAAAATAGTATGAATGAAAACTTAGAAAAACAAGATCCTGGAATCGATCAAAGCAAGCTTTCCCAAATGGGTTCTCATCAGCGCTCGCTGCTCAAGCTTGCTCAGAAAATGGGCCAGTTTCCTGTTTCTTTTGCCACCGATACGGAAGTCCTGACAAACGGAAAGGAGACGTTTGCTGAGATTTTTGAATGCGCTGAGAAACGCACAACATCATATTCATTTAGAGTACTATATCGTCAGAAATGATGAGATCGGCGTTGAATTAAAGTCGATTCTTTTGGAGCGCCTAAAAGAGGGAGTTGAGGTTCGTTTTCTATATGACGCAGTGGGCAGCTGGGGATTATCGAAGAAGTATATTAAAGAACTAAGGATGGGCAGGAGCGAACGTTGTTCCATTTTTTCCAGTTAAGCTGCCCATCCTGAACCATCGTATTAACTTTAGAAATCATCGTAAAATAGTCGTTGTCGACAACGAGGTTGGTTTCATTGGCGGGCTGAATATCGGAGATGAATACTTAGGGAAGAATCCATCATTCGGATTCTGGAGGGATACACATCTCCAGGTGAAAGGAGAGGGCGTTAAAAGCCTTCAGATGATCTTTCTTCAGGACTGGTATTATATGAGCGGGGAAACGCTTGCAGATCCTAGGTACCTTCAGGAGCATCCTTCAAATGAAAAACATTATGGTGCGGTACAAATGGTTACTGCGTCCCCATATAGTGAGTGGGAGGTTATTAAGAGCCTGTTCTTTTCGATGATTACTTCAGCGAAACGCGCTATTTGGATTGCATCCCCATACCTGATACCGGACGAAGATATGCTTAGTGCATTGAAAATTGCAGCAATGAGTGGATTGGATGTAAAAATTCTTGTTCCGAGCCGTCCTGATAAACGTCTTGTTTTTTATGCTTCTCATTCTTACTTCCCTGAGCTAATGGAAGCAGGCGTCAAAATTTATGAGTATCAGAAAGGCTTTATGCACTCAAAGGTAGTCATTGTTGATCATGAACTTGCCTCAATTGGAACCTCTAACATGGACATGCGCAGTTTTAACTTGAATTTTGAAGTCAATGCGTTTCTGTTCAGAACCGATAGTACGATTCAGCTTGTTACAGACTATATTAATGATCTCGATGAGGCAGTGCTTATTGATAAAGATGCCTTTAAAAAGCGTGCCATTGGTTACCGGATCATTGAATCCACTTCCCGACTGCTGTCGCCTCTGCTATAATGTGATTCGCGTTTAAGAACATCCTAACAGGCTGTTCTTAATTTGATTTCGGTGTATTATTTTTCACTGTGCAGGAAATTGGAGGCTTCGGGCGAATGTTTATAGTTAAAATTAAGAAAGGAGGCTAAAATGGTGTTTGTTGCTTTGAATGAAAAAGGCAGCAGGATAAACCTTCTTGATAAGACCACGAAAAAAATTCTTTTAAACATTCCCCCTGACCAGCTCTTTTACTGTCCTGCCTGTTCCAATCCTTTAATTTTAAAGCGGGGGACACGGCGACAATGGCACTTTGCTCATCATGCTTCCATTGTCTGCTTAGCAGAAGGCGAGTCTGAAACAGCTTTCCATCTTAAAGGAAAAGAGCATCTGTACAATCACTTCAAAGCAAACCACCCAGATCTTCAAATGGAGACCTATTTCAATGAAATTAAACAGAGAGCCGATCTTTACTTTCCAGATCGACAGCTGCCGAAAGTCCTGGAATTTCAGTGCGCAAGTGTGCCATCTGCTCAGATTCTAACAAGATCCCTTGGTTATCGCAGTCAAGGGTTGGATGCTCTTTGGATATTAGGAAGCAAAAGATTGAAGCGAAGAGGCGCGGTGTTTCGCTTAACAGAAATGGATCAATTATGTATTCGATCTTCCTTCTCCCGCTCCGCCCATCCTTTCCACTCACCCTTCAGGATATATTACTATTGCCCCGTCACGTCAAAATTCATCATCATTGATCATATCCTTGCTGTTTCTAAGAACACCTTTTATGGACGATTTAACATCACTTCGCTTGCTGATATTCAGGTTAATCACTTGTTTTCACCCCTGGAAACCTCAAATGACTTTAAAGCCAACAAGACCTTTTATCTCAATAAAAAAGCAATTTACCGGCTTCAGATCCGATCTCATATTAGTAGAGCTGAACGAAGCATCCGGGAAATGTGGTATGAGCGGGGAATTCCTTTTTCACTTCATCCGGGATGGACTGGGTTGCCCCATAGCGACTATATGAGCCTGGCCACACCGCCGCTTCTCTGGCAGGCATGGATTTATATTAAATTTTTCAAGGGAAAACCAACTTTTCTTCTCTCAGATAAGAAGATTGCTGATGAGCTTAAAAACGCTGTCGATAGGGGGTTGTTTTCAGCACGTCCGTTGTTTTGTAAACAAGCATCCATTGAACAATGTGTCAAAACCTATTTAAATCAGCTGCTGACACTCGGAATGATCAGGCGGGAAAATGCATATACTTTTCGTGTTGCTCCGGCTGCGGCAAAGCGTGTTTTGACAGTGAACGACTGTTTGCATGAAGACCAGCTAGTCATTGATTATCTTGCAGCCGCAAAATCCCTTAAATGAGGCGCTGCTTCTGAAAATTCATGCCGGTCATGATATGATATCAGAGTATTCTATTTTCAAATTCTGCCTTTCTTATGTGGAGTTGGGAAGGAATATGGCATTTATTAAGAGAATTAAATATAAGACAGGATATCTTAATTTTGGAGGTGGCATAATGACAGAACAAGTTAAATCAACAGCAGTACCGACACGTGATGAAGTTCCGGCAAATGAAAAATGGGACCTTGAAGCTATTTATGCGACAACTGAAGAATGGGAAAAAGAATTTGAAAAGGTAAAAGAATTGATACCAGGTGTAGCAGCTTATAAAGGGAAACTTGGTGATTCTGCTGATACGTTATATGAGGCATTGCAAAAGCAGGACGAGCTGACGATGTCTCTGCACAAGCTCTATGCCTATGCCCATATGAAAGCGGATGAGAACACGGCAAATTCAACCTATCAGGCTTTGAATGACCGTGCTGGTAATCTGGCAACGATTGCGGGGAGCCAGCTTGCTTTTATTGTACCTGAAATCCTTTCCATTGATGAAAGCAAGTTAAGCAATTACTTAAAGGAAAACGAAAAATTAAAGCTTTACAAGCATAACCTTGAAGAAATCAGTCGGATGCGTTCTCATGTGCTTGATGAAGAGCAGGAGGCACTGCTAGCTCAAGCAAGTGAAGTGACTGGCAATGCATCGAATACGTTCGGTATGCTGAATAATGCGGATTTAACGTTTCCAAAAGTTAAAGATGAGAACGGCGAAGAGGTTGAACTTACTCATGGGCGTTATTCCAAGTTTCTTGAAAGCAGTGACCGCCGTGTCCGTAAAGATGCTTTTGAGGCAATGTATGAAACTTATGGCTCTTTTAAAAACACATTCGGCAGCACATTGAGCGGTCAGGTGAAACGCAACAATTTTTATGCAAAAGTCCGTCACTATGACACGGCACGTGAAGCTGCTCTAGCAAACAATAATATTCCCGAGTCTGTATATGAAAACTTAGTAAATACAGTGAATGAGCATTTACCGCTGCTTCACCGCTATATTGCTTTAAGAAAAAAAGCACTGGGACTTGAGGAATTACATATGTATGACCTCTATACGCCTTTGGTGAAAGATGTGAAAATGGAAATCCCTTATGAAGAAGCCAAAGATCTTGTCATAAAAGGGCTTGCGCCACTTGGCAAAGATTATACAGATGTTATTGAAAAAGGATATGACAGCCGCTGGATCGATGTCCGTGAAACAAAAAATAAGCGCAGCGGAGCTTATTCATCAGGAACATTTGGGACCATGCCGTATATCCTTTTAAATTGGCAGGATAATGTGAATAACGTTTTCACACTGGCCCATGAGCTTGGACACTCCATGCATAGTTATTATACAAGAGAAAATCAGCCTTATCCTTATGCTGATTACTCCATATTCGTTGCGGAAGTCGCTTCAACATGCAACGAAGCGCTTTTAAATGAGTACCTGCTTAACAAAACGAAGGATAAGAAAGAAAAGCTCTACTTGCTTAATAATCAGCTGGAGGGCTTCAGAGGCACGGTTTTCAGACAAACTATGTTTGCTGAATTTGAACAATTGATACATGAGAAGGCTGCACAAGGTGAGGCATTAACGCCTGAGTTGCTGACATCGTTATATTATGATTTAAATAAGAAATATTTTGGCGATGATCTTGTGGTTGATGAGGCAATTGGTCTTGAGTGGGCCAGGATTCCACACTTCTATTACAACTTTTATGTTTATCAATATTCAACGGGTTACAGTGCAGCAGCTGCCCTTTCAAAGCAGATTCTTGAAGAGGGTGAACCTGCTGTCAAAAGGTATAAAGATTATCTAAAGTCAGGCAGCTCGGACTATCCGATTGAAGTGCTGAAAAAAGCGGGTGTCGACATGACGACTGCTGAACCTGTTAAGGAAGCAATGGCCGTCTTCGAATCCGTACTGGACGAAATGGAAGCTCTGCTGTTTGAAGAAAACTAATTAAAAAGTGCTTATTTTATTATTGAGGAAAGAGGCTGTCAGGAATAAATCCTGACAGCCTCTTCATCGATGAGCGCTATTCTGAGGTACTTATGCCCTGATCAATCGGATCATAATAGTTAAGGATAAAAAAAAGCATAATCCGGAGATAAGGAGAGATTGCAGATGCATAAGCCCCAATAGATAGTAGCCGAAGCTTGTTAAGGTTAGCAGAAATGCAATCAGCCAATAAATTTTTTTCATAGCTTTTATCACCTCTGACATCAAACTATGAGAGGACTTTGAAAATATAACAAAAAAATACCCTGACCTTTCATTTTGCTAAAAGGACAGGGTATTGTCATTTTTGTCAGCCATTAATCGGCGATGTATCTCCAAAATCTTCCGGTCTTTACAGGCACAGATTCAACCTGTTGTTTCAGCTGAAGCTTTTTCATTTCTTTTAAAATTTCAGCTTCAGTTTTGTCATAGACAACAGCGAGTTCTTTAGTCGCTACAAAATGATACGTTTTCAAGAAAGTTTCCATATCAGGCGGAGCCTGCGGAATCGGTTTTTCATCCATCATTTCCTCTAAAACCTGAACATAGACACCATAAGGATAGCTTCCAGCCACTTTAATTCCCTCTTTTTCAGCATCATCATTAAAAAAGACGACGGTTGGCATAGAGGGGATGTCCATTTCATCAGCAATTCGACGGTCACATTGAAGTGACTTTATTGGTCCCTTTGATATCATATCTCTTTCGAATTCTTCCAGGTCAAGTTTGGCATCTTTTGCGCACTCAGTCAGAATTTCCATCCTGTCAAAATTATTAAAGTTAAGAAAAATCATTTCTCTCAGTTTTCTTAAATAACGGATTCCGGCGCCTTTGCCTTGAAGTTCAGCAGCTTTTATTGCCACCGCCATTTTGTAAGAAGATGGCATAGATTGAAGGAGCGCTTTGGCATCACAAGGCATGCCAGTAAGTGTCGCGCATTTCTCCCACTGGTTTTTCCGTTGTTTTATTGCCGCTGGTTCAGCTTTGCTTCCCATAATATAGCGGATAGTGAAATATTGCTGATATTCAAGCAGCAATTTTTTTAATATAGGCTCAAGCCCCCAGCATTCAGGGCATAAAGGATCGATAAAAACATAAATTTCTACTGGTTTATGGACTTTTTCATTTGTCTTTGAACAGGAATATTGGCCTGGTTTACCCACACACGTAGAGCCGGTGTTATAGTTATTCATCATATCACCTCTCTATCTTTATTCATCCTGTAAATTTACCATGTGATGAGCGGTAAGTGACAATCGCCGGAAAATTTCCTCTCGAAAGTTCTCTGGCATCTCCGCTTCAATCAATGCCTGTGACATACAGGAAAGCCACGCTTTTTCTTGTGCCGGTCCAATTGGAAATCTTAAATGTCTTGCCCGAAGCATGGGGTGACCATGTTCTTCAGTGTAAAGGGGCGGACCGCCAAAAAATTGAGTTAAAAATTGTGTCTGCTTACGTGCGACCTCAGTGAAGTCCTCCGGGAAAAGTGGTGCAAGATCCGGATGCTGAGCAACCCTTTTATAAAACGCTTCAACCACGCGTTCGATCATCGCTGCTCCGCCAATGGCTTCAAAAGGTGTAGGTTTTTCATTAGTCATATTAATACTCCATTAATCTTTTGTTAATTATATTGTACATAATAGGCTGGGGAGAGAGCAAATATTCAACCTTGACTTAACGATCCCAGCTTAGTTATTTTAGTCTGTAAAGAGCGGAGGTGTCAATTATGAAGACTATGATGGCGGTATAATAGAGGAGTTATTATGATTTTCTTAAAGAAAAAGATGGGAGGGACAGTAAGGAAAAACGGCGGCTCTTACAAAGGGGAAGTGAGGCAACTGAAAAAGTCATTGGATGTCCTTTAGAAGTCCATTATGGCTATAGATTTTCGCTGCCATCAACTGATCACCCGGCACCTGAAATTTTCAGCAGCACAGCCGAGTGACCGCGGTAACTCTCTAAGTGGTGTTGATTGAAGCGAACAGCCTAGAGCGAAATCAACAAGCATGACGATATCGAGGGACTTTTTCAGTGACCTCGGGTAAGTTGGGGGGAGCTTACCGTTACTTAAAGATAAATGTTATGGCTCATTCATTCCGCAAAAAAAGACCCCTCAGGATCGGGGTCTTAATTTTAAGCATTATAGGTGCCAAGCACGTTTTGTACATAGTTTCTTGTTTCATTAAATGGAGGGACACCGTTGTATTTTTCTACATTCCCTGGGCCAGCATTATAGGCTGCGACAGCGAGGGTGGTGTTTCCGTTAAACTTGTCCAGAAGCTGTTTCACATACTTTGTTCCTCCGAGGATATTCTGTTCAGGATTATAGGCGTCTGTGACACCGAGGGAGCTTGCCGTAGCAGGCATAAGCTGCATTAGTCCCTGGGCACCGGCCGCACTTGTGCTGAGCGGATTCCCGTTTGATTCGTGCTTAATGATTGAGCGAATTAATTTTGGATCAACTTGATAGGTTTCTGCCGCTTTTGAAATAATTGAGTCATAGTTCTTGTCAGATGTTAGTGGAGAAGCCGAGATCAATGAAGACGGCTGAACCGATTGAGAAGAAAGCTTGCCGAATAAAACATCTTCCGGTGTCGTCGTCCCCGCTTCCGAATCACTTGTTTGGGCACTGGTTGTTCCCATTGAATTAATCAAATCCTGAGATGAGGCGTCACTGCCTGTCAGACTTGACAGCAAAAGCTGCTCAAATAGAGAAAAGGGCGAAGACTGGTTCGTATTTTGCAAAGTGGAAGAGAGGGCGTTTGAATCTGTTGAAGCACCTTGAGTCATTCCGTTCAGCATATTAAGCTGCAAGTAAGCGGGCATCCATGTTAAGTTATTCATGTGATGAATCCTCCTGATTTTTCCTTATAAAGAACAAAACGGGCAGAAAAAGTCTGTACACTGTTTGTGTGAAACGTTATTTATCTGTTCTAGAAACTTTATAATTGAAAAAGCGCTGGATTTTATTTGGTGCTGGACGAAGTGGGATATCGTACCTCTTTAGGAGGCTGTGAAAGGCTTTTTCACCGCTCTCTCTATCCGTTGCTTCATATTCAAGCTCATAGTCCCCTGTTTGAAGATATGTACTGTGATCGAGCATAATTTCTCCCTGTTCATAAGGGGCTTCTGCTCGGCTTGTTGTCAGGCTTCCTAACAATTCCAGCTCCGCTAAAGGAATGTCTGCTTCTAAAAGGCGCTCTTTTATGGGGCCTTCTGGAAGTTGAGCCGTTTCCAGTATTGACTTGGAATCCTTTTCAGAAAGGCTTTGGTGCGTCTCTAGCAAACCTTCCGGATGTGGTTCCTTTAACGTCAGGACGTGTGTTCCTTCTTTAACCCGGATCCTTAGTGCGGTTCCGATTGCTTTAAGCGAAAAAGCCGGTGTATCAAAATAATGATTTGTCTGGCTAATAAAACGGGAATATGGTAAAGAGAAGGCAGCAGCTAGCTTGTTGAACTCTTCTTCACTCAGTAAATTTTTAAATTCGATTTCAATTTCCTGATTCACTTATTTTCACCTAACTTAATTTGGTAAGATTAATTGAATTATGACATAATGAATAGAGAGAAACAACTGACAAATTGCTCAGTACATAAGAATTAAGAGTGAGAGAACCGGATTATATACAGGTGGTGGTCATATGGAATGGGAAGTGTTTTTAGCTCCTTATAAACAAGCAGTTGATGAATTGAAAATTAAGCTAAGAGGCTACAGAGAACAATATGAGATGTCATCTAATCACTCGCCAATAGAATTTGTTACAGGGCGAGTCAAACCGATTCCAAGCATTTTAGATAAAGCAAGACGTAAGAAAATACCTTTAAATCAGCTTCACAGCGGGATGCAGGATCTGGCGGGCATCCGGGTTATGTGTCAGTTTACAGATGACATTCTGGCGGTTCTTCAATTAATACGTGAGCGGACAGATCTGAAGATTGTGGAAGAAAGGGATTACATATCTGAACAGAAAGATAGCGGCTACCGGTCTTATCACCTGGTTATCTGTTATCCTGTTATGACAATAAATGGAGAACAAAAAATTCTCGTAGAAGTGCAGATCCGGACATTGGCTATGAATTTTTGGGCGACCATTGAGCACTCTTTAAATTATAAGTATGAAAATCAGATTCCTTCTGAGGTAAAAGCAAGGCTGCATAGGGCAGCTGAAGCCGCTTTCCGGCTAGATGAAGAAATGTCCAAAATAAGAGGCGAAATCCAGGAAGCACACCAACATTTTATTCAGAAAAAAATAGATCAGGAGACCGAATAATCTAAACACACAAGATAAGGATGATTGTTATGAAATTTGCTGTTCAATCCAGGGGTGATGAATCGTCTAACGAGCTGAAATCACGTATTCGAAATTACCTTGAAGAATTTGATCTGACTTATGATGAAGAAACACCGGAAATTGTTATTTCTGTAGGGGGAGACGGGACACTGCTGCACGCCTTTCACCGCTACGTGGATCGCGTTGACGAAACGGCGTTTGTGGGGATCCATACCGGACATCTCGGTTTTTACGCAGACTGGACACCTGAAGAGGTGGAGAAGCTTGTGATCCATATTGCTAAAACGCCATTCCAGGTTATTGAGTATCCTTTGCTTGAAGTCACGGTGCGGTTTAATGATGAAGAAGAAGAAAAGCGTTATTTAGCTTTAAATGAATGTACGGTGAAAAGCATGGAGGGATCACTTGTTATGGATGTGGTCATCAAAGGTGATAAATTTGAAACCTTCCGGGGAGATGGTCTTTGCATTTCGACACCCTCAGGCAGTACAGCCTATAATAAAGCCCTTGGAGGCGCCATTATACATCCGTCTTTGCCATCGATTCAACTAGCCGAAATGGCTTCGATTAACAATCGGGTGTTTCGAACAGTCGGGTCACCACTCGTCCTTCCACAGCATCATACCTGTAATCTAAGACCTGTCAATGACGTGAACTTTGATATCACGATTGATCATTTATTTCTGGTCCATAAAAATGTAAAGTCTATCCAGTGCCGTGTAGCGGATGAACGGGTTAGGTTTGCACGATTCAGACCGTTTCCATTTTGGAAGCGTGTGAAAGATTCTTTTATTGGAAATTAACTAAAAAGAAGAGAGCCATTCAGATGATGAAGTCACCTTTTACGATAACAGAAAAGATCAGTGAAGCCTGGGCCGGACGGCTTTTGAGGGATTATTTATTAAAAGAAATTAAGCTTTCACGCCGGGCATTAAAAACTATAAAGTTCGGTGAAGGCATGATTGAAGTAAATGGCGAGCCCAAAACCGTCAGATATCTTTTAAAAAGTGATGATGTGGTCAGTATTACTTTCCCCCATGAAGAAACAAGTCCCTCATTAATAGCTGAAGATATGCCGCTTATCATTCTATATGAAGATGAGCATACAATCGTTATAAATAAACCTGCTGATTTGCCGGTCATTCCCTCCCAAAAGTATAGTACCGGGACCCTAGCGAACGGGGTTCTGGCTCACTTGGAAAAACAGGGGCTTCCCTATACGGTTCATACAGTCACGAGACTTGATCGAGACACATCCGGGGTCATGCTGATTGCTAAGCATCGGCTTGCTCATGACTTTTTTTCCAAAATGCAAAAAGACCATGACATTCACCGCCGTTACCTAGCAATCGTGGAGGGGACGCTTGTTGAAGAACAAGGTATTATTGACGCGCCAATCGGAAGAAAAGATGACAGCATCATTGAAAGAGAAGTAAGAGACGACGGGAAGGCAGCTCGTACCCGATACTCTGTGATAAGCCGGCATGAAGGCTACACCGCTGTTTCCGTTAAGCTAGAGACAGGAAGGACCCATCAGATCAGGGTGCACTTCAAACACCTTGGCCACCCTCTAGCGGGAGATGATTTATACGGAGGTTCATTGAACTGGATTGGCAGACATGCACTGCATAGTTTTGAGCTTTCATATCTTGACCCTTTTACTAAGCAGAAAAGACTTTACCAGGCTGACCCGCCGGAAGATATATTGAAATTGCTCGGTCAGGGTTTTCAGATGCTTAATCTCTAAACTTTACGGGTTGCAGCGGCTGCTTAGAGGGCACTGATAAGGTTGTCATTTCAGGGTATCGGAATGCGGTAAGGGCGCCGCCAAATACACATCCGGTATCAATGTTAGCCGTGTGATTGATCACTCTTGGCTTCGTAAGCGGTGTGTGGCCGTAGATCACCCACGGGTTCCCATGGTATCGGCTGGCCCAGTCTAGCCGTTCAGGAAAACCCTTTTCATCAAGCTTACCGGTAGTTTCACCATAAAGGACAAAACTTTTAACTTGCTTGGACTGTTTGCCAATGTATGCTTCCTTAATACCTGCATGAGCGACTACGAGTTTCCGGTCATCTAATAAAAGGTATAGCGGCGCCTTTTCATACAGGCGTTTAAATCGATTCATTAATTTTTTTCGGGATGCTTCTTTTAATTCGCTTAGTTCGCTTACTGTGGTTTCGAGGCCATGCTGGATTTTCACCGGTCGCCCGATCATATACCTGTACAATTTGTCGCAATGGTTCCCAGGAACGTATTGAATGGATCCAGATTCAAAAAAATCGCACGCTTTTTCTAGCACCCCAGTTGAATTGGGTCCCCGGTCTGTCAGGTCACCAAGCAGAATTAATTGCCTTCCTTCAGGATGTGAGAGCATAGAGCCCTTCACTGTATAGCCCAGTCTTTCTATTAACAACATCCATTCCTCATAACAGCCATGTATATCGCCAATGATATCGTACATTAATATGACACCTCACGAAATGTTCTCTTTTAAAGGCTACCCTAATTTGCATAATGTTCATCCTGGAAAATTCTCCAAATCGCGAGCTGCCTTATGGGAGGTGGTTGTTGATTTCCACTCTAGGCTGCTCGCTTTCCGCAGGCGTTCCGCGAGCCTCCTCGCATGAGCACTTCGAGATGCGGGGTCTCGCTCGGAACGCTGATTTGCAGGACTTGAATCAGCATCTTTGGATTCCACCTCGCACGATGAAAATGCAAAGCATTTTCGAGGAGTCTCAGGTATTTCTGGCTTTCAATGAGCATGTGCATTTTCGAGGAGTCTCGCACCTTCCGCTTCAATCAACGTGTTAATAGCAAGATTCTACTCTTTAGAAGTCATGAATAACGGGCAACCAAGAGCTTCACAATGATGCTTGAAAACGCAGGCTGAGACGGTTTCTGCGGCAAGCGTGCGGAGTCCACTTCACACCTATTTGGTAGATAATGGGCAAAGCAAGCGGCGAAAAGCCTTTCATTGAGGGGAGGGGAAGATCGATCGTGGCAAGCAATTAGATTCCTCTTTTCAAATCGTTGACTTTATCTGTGGCCTCACGCGGATTCCGCAGGACTAAAAATAACATCTTTAGTAAAGCATCGCACAATGAAATGCAGATCAGGTGTTTTCAAGCAATCGCGCTGACTCCGATGTTATCAGATTGGCATTTATAGATGCTTGTGACCGAAAATCTTTTATACCAGTCTTATAAAAAAAAACAGAGCTGAACGAATTCAGCTCTGTTTTCCTGTTTAGTCAAACATATACTTCCTGGTCCGTGCCTGAATGCTCAGTACGAGACCAACAGCTGTAAGGCTGGTTAATAAGGAACTCCCCCCATAGCTTATAAAGGGCAGGGTAATCCCTGTTATCGGCATCACTTGAATGGTCATACCAATATTCTCAAATACCTGAAATGTAATCATTCCGACGATCCCTGTGCATATATAGCTGCCGAACGAATCCGGCGTGCCGATTGCCGCATGAATGATGCGGTAGACAAGCAGGAAGAAGAGCGAGATTAAGATTGCAGCGCCAACAAAACCAAATTCCCCTGCAACGACCGAAAAAATAAAGTCTGTGTGACCTTCGGGGATATCTGCGCCATTTCCAGATATTCCTTTACCATAAAGCTGTCCTGAACCAATGGCGGTCAGGGATTTGATCAGCTGAAACCCTTCCTGGTTAGCATAATTATAAGGATCAAGCCATCCGTAAAAACGTTCCACCTGATGGGGCTTCAAGACGTGCTGTACAATACTTCGATACTTGAACCACGAAAAAACAAGTAAACTCACGAAAATAAATACAGAGGCAAACAATGTAAAAATTAATCGCCAACGAATTCCTGAAACAATCGTCACAGCAACTGTTATAGATGCCATAACGAGCGCTGTCCCTAAGTCAGGCTGAATAAAAACGAGAGCAAGAGGAAGACCCGCCACGAGCGCGATTTTACAAAGCAGCCAAAAGTCATCACTTACCGTTTTCGAGGCGCGTGTTTCGTTATGCTTAACGACCACTTGGCTAAGTGATAATGTTAAAAAGATTTTCATGAATTCTGACGGCTGCAAAGAGCCAATCCCAGGCAGTGTATACCAGCTGTAAGCCCCATTAATCGGATGAATAAGACTTTGGGGAACAGGAGCACCCACTTGAGCTGCTGTGATTCCGAGCAGAAGAACAATACCAAAGGCATAAAGAAACCAGTGGAGCAATTTCAGTCGCTCATAATCAAACCATATAGCAGCAGCAGCGATTAATGCGCTGATTATGTACCAAAACACCTGTTTGTTTACGTAACTCGGTCCGTTATCCGGGGCGGCATGTATAGCTGTAATACTCGCACAGAAAAGTAAGAACACAATAAAAATTAACGTATAATCAAGTCTTGATATAAGTGTATCCCGATTATTCATAAGACATCGAACCTTCTCTATAATCTAATGAAGATCATTCAGACCTTCTAACTGATGTTGGAAATCATTGTAGATCCCAACGATTGCTAAATAAAAATTATCCGAGGGAGAAGCCAAATTCATAATAACATCCTTACCCATCATAGCTTAAACTTGCGAGAATGAAAACAGACAGATGGCATTAGACAAGAAATTTTTATATTTGGGATTCTTTATAAATTTCGCATTTAAAAGATGGTTACGAGTGTCCAAGCTGCTGTTAATTTCATCGCCGCAACAAAAAAGAGCAATGGAAAGACTTCTATCAGTTTCTTCATACTAAATTCAGAAATATAATAAAGTAAAGTGCCTTTTATTTGAATAGCTCGGGTGTGGTATAATACGTGTAGGATAAATTAAAGGATTTATATTTCAGGAGGTTTTACATTGAATCTTTCATTAGAAGGTCGGACGTATGTAATAATGGGTGTTGCCAATAAACGAAGCATTGCTTGGGGCATTGCACAGGCGCTGGATAAGGCGGGCGCGAGGCTGATTTTTACATATGCAGGCGAACGCTTCAAGTCCAATGTCGTTTCACTTGCAGAAGGGTTGGAGCAGCAGAACAGCCTCTTCTATCCGTGCGATGTGACTTCGGATGAAGAAATAACAGCAACATTCGATGCCATCAAAAAGGACGTCAGTGTTATTCACGGGCTTGCTCATTGCATTGCTTTTGCAAATAAAGAGGAGCTTGACGGGGAGTATATGAACACCACCCGGGATGGATTCTTGCTTGCTCAAAATATCAGTGCGTATTCTTTAACAGCTGTCGCTAAAGAAGCAAGAAAGATTATGACTGAAGGCGGAAGCATTATTACACTCACCTATCTTGGCGGTGAGCGTGTTGTACAAAATTACAACGTCATGGGTGTGGCGAAAGCTAGCCTTGATGCAAGCGTGAAGTACCTGGCAAATGATCTGGGACCAGAGAATATCCGCGTGAACGCGATTTCGGCAGGGCCGATCCGTACGCTATCTGCTAAAGGTATTTCAGACTTTAACAGTGTGATTAAAGTTATTGAAGAACGCTCGCCGCTTCGCCGTGCGATCACACCGGAAGATGTCGGCAACACAGCGCTTTTCTTAATGAGCGACCTTTCAAGTGGGATGACTGGTGAAACACTCCACGTAGACTCTGGATTTAACACACTCAGCATCTGATTAATATAAAACAAGCTCTCGTAAAGAGCTTGTTTTTTTTTGCTTTTTTATTTAATCGACAAATTCCGGGGCGTGACAGGCACCGTATTATTACATACCTTTAAATTCCCTGTGTATCTGGGTAACTTGCTTCGGTTTTCCGCAGGTTGAACAGCCTTGCCGCGGTTGTTTGACTTCCAAGAGGGAAGGTTCTTTTCTTGTTGCACGAAGTTTTCTTCTTTTAATATGCTTATAGTATTCCTCAACTGCTTTTCTTCTCACCGCACATCACCTCTTTTCTACCATAGTTTATTCCGAAATGGCTGAGATGTTGAGTACTGGCGGCACCTGTTTTTAAATCGGGTCTTAATTATATATTCTGTTTAAGAAAATGGGCGTAAAGCGGTGTGCCAATATCATGGGTGTACCCATACTATGTAAAGAACCCATGAAGGAGTTACGGGTTATTTGAAGAAAGGATGGGATACAATGAGTAATCATCATCGACGGATGGCTAAAGCCTCGAACAGCCTTCAAGATGAGTGCATTCGAGTCCCTAAAGTATATGATTGGGTGACAGACACGCTGACAGTAAGTAAAAACGTTTCTTTTACTGAGGAACAGCTGGAAGCAATCGAATGTGCGATGGAAGATCCACGTCGCCGGCCGCTCCGCATTATTTGTCAAACACCAGTGACACCACCGCTTTTCCCTATCTCTCAAAGCGACAGTATGCTAGTAGAAAATAGCGGCTTCTTTTGTGAACAGATTGGCGACAAGAAAAATGTCACTGTTCCGCTAAATGGGGAATTTGTTGATGCGCAACTGGTAGATCTTCTTTTTACTGCAGAAGTGCGAATTGAAGTGGTCGATCGGCAGGGAGAAGTTGTTACATCGCTAAAAACAGATGTTAACGCAATAGAGTCGTTTGTTCTGTGTTTTCCAGATGGTACAGATTTACTGTGCAGAGTATCTAAAATATTCTGTAAATTATCCACAGGAACTTTAATGCTAAACAGTCCATCACCAGGTAGAATCAAGGTTGAGGTAACCTTCTGTGTAGACGTTCAAATCGAAGCGGAAGTCAAACTCGAAATTTTAGCGAAATTTTGTTCACCACGTGAAAATAATATTGAAGCACCGATTAGCGTTGATCAGTGTCCGCCAATTACGTTTCCACAGCAGTGTCCCGATATTTTCCCGAAAAAAGGTTGTGATTGCTCGGCAGAAGGAGAAGCGAGTGGAAGAACCTCTGAGGAATGCACAGAATCTGGCAGGGCTGGCATTCTCGTTAACATTTGCCCGAATTGCAGCTTAATTGACAGTGTTTTCGATTTTACATTCGACGACCGGGATGCTGAAGATGGCCTAAAAGATTTTAGTTTCTTTGCTCAAAACTTTGACGAAGAATCTTTAAGATGCAAGCCATGTGATGGCGGAGTGAAGCTACTAATAAGCGGTGATGGTAAGACAGATAAAGGCAAAAGACTTGATTTCAACTTAGCGATTGTTAATTCCAGCCATGGGGACCAATTCCAGGTCCAACTTATTAATGAAAGAACAGGCCATACTTTCTTTGATACGGGAATCGTTGATGTTGATGAAGGCACGCTGTCCATCGAAGACTGCGTCAATCACCGCGATGATATGAGAGTCAAACATTAGAAGAGGTGGGCAAATGTCCGCTTCTTTTTTTTGTCAAATTTCCCTTGACCAGTGCGGGCACAATGTCTTTATGAAGAAACAAAAGCTGTTCTTAATATCAGTGAATGAGCAAAAAGAGGCTTCTTAAGGCATATCATAGAAAAAAGGGTGTTTGAGGAGCTGAACAATTTGGAAAAGCGTCCGGATGCATTAAGTTATCACCGTTTGCTTGATCGGGAACAATTTTATAAACAAAAATCTTTGTCTTTAGAGAAACAACTTGTCATGATGCAAGAAGAAAATGAGTCCCTACTGCAAACCATGAAGGAATATGATAAAAAATCAAATGAAGAAAAAAATCTTCAAAAAGATGCTGCAGAAGCTCAGGATAAATACGATCAGCTGCTTTCAAGCCACCGTAAACTTGAGCTTCGCTATCAAAATGTAATGGATGCGTACGGAGAACTGGAGAGTCAGGTACAGAAAGCTGATGCACCGATTTCAGCAGATAAGAAAGAAAGCTATGAACAGTTGCTGAAAGAAATGGAGCAATTAATTCATGAACAAGAAGAGCGGCTTCTTGTATATGAAAAACGTCTGGCATTCTATGAACGGCAGTTGAAAGGTATCGGTAACAAAGGCGGCAGCCAGCCCATCCATTTAGACCAACCTATAAAAAATCAGTCAAAATCCTTTCAAGCTATTCTTTATGCCGATTATGCGACGATATGGCAGGAAAAACGTATGTTAATTAGGGGCGATTGCCATATTGAGAATATCGGAAAGCAGGCTTTATCAACGCCATTGCTTTGCTTTCGTTTTACTCCAGGAGATGTAGCTGGAATGAAGGGGAAAATCTATGGGACGGATCATTTGCCGATGACAGAGGCTGAGGATAACCAAATTCAGTGGATGTATATGGATAACGATTGGTCAAATGAAGCAAAAGAACGCGGTGAACTCTGGCTGCATCCCATTCAGAATGTCTTGATCGAGGAAGGTGGCACATTGTCGCTCAAAGACTTTCAAATCCCGATTGACAGAGCGACTTGTCCTCAGCTTGTGATTGAATTATATGCCTATTTTTCTAAAGAAGATTATAAAATCCAGGGCCTGCATCATTTGTCATTGAATGGCCTGGATGAAAAGAAATAATACCTAGAATTTGCCCAGACAGAAAGGAGGGCATTTGCATATAGTGTCATGAAACCAGTTTTTCAGGAGGGATCATGATGACAGAGGATAACAAGCGTTCTTCAAAAACCATACATGTTGATACACTTCACATTAAAGCGAATGAAGTCATTATTCATCAGGAGCGTCACGACGGCAGAAACAATTGGCAACAAAATCAAAATCAGCCACCACAACATATTGAAAGAGACTTTTGGGGATTTCCGATCCCGCAAGCCCAAGGACCAGAAAATAACGATGGCACTGAAGAGCAACAGGACTAAGCAAAAAGGGGGGAGTGAGCAGCTCTCCCTTTTAAGGTTACATATCGGGAAAAATGGGTATTAAAAAGGAAAAGGAGGTGCTCGGAATGGGCTACCGTTTTCCAGCAGAAGTGCAGACAGATAGAATTTATACCGAACGCTTGGTAATGAACGAGCCATACAGAATGAGAACACCTGCCGTTAACCGGATCGAAGACAGGAAATCACAACCAGGATTTAAAGAAATGCTTGAGAATGCAGTGAAAACCGGAAAACAGCAAAGTTTTAAACGCATCTATCATGAGGTGACAGGAACTGGCGGGCGGATTGACAGAACCGTTTAAGATTATTTACCGTGGATAAAAAGACCGTCTTCTTCCCGCCATTCTGCTAAAAAGACGTCTTTTATTTTTTTGAAGCCTCTAAGCTGTAATTCATCTTGCAGCCACTCCTCATTCTTATGAATATCACGGAGAGCTGTTTTTATTAGAACACCGTCACTGATCAGTGTCACCGGCATACTGATAGATGTGATCGGGAGCTGCAGATCCTTTCTTTTTACGGTGTCATACATCGGTTTTTTAATGACGGAGATCTTTCCGTTTGCTTCAAGAATGGCAAACTCAATTTCACGAATCGAAAAAGCGTTTTTTTCGCGTATCAGCGTTTGCAGGCGATTCATATCAAGCTTATTTTTCTTCATTTCACCACGATTTAACACGCCGTTCTGAATGATGAGGGATGGCTTGCTTTCAAACAGACCTCGCGAAACATTAATTTTCAGCGTTATAAAATCAATTAATAAGATCATGATCCCCCATAAGGCGATCGCAAATAATATACTCGTTACTTTAACTTTTGGATCGTAAATCGCGCTGCCAACAAAATCTCCAAGAACAATTGCTGACACAAAATCAAAAGGGGTGGCTTCAGCTATGGAAGCCCGCCCCATCAGCTTCATCAAAAAAAGTAAAGCAAACAAACCAACCACAAGTTCAACGGCTAAGGACAGGTAATGGTGCATCGCAAAAACCTCCTTTAACACGTTTAGCTTGGCTTTAAATAATGGATTTATGTATCTGGTATTTTTTTATCAGATTAAATGAGCATAAAAAAACGCTCGGAATTCCCAGCGTTTTTTAGGCAGTGCTTATAACGTTTTTTCCATTTCAAAATGCGGTATACCTGCATCCATAAATTCATCTGAAGTAATCGTATAATCCAGTTTTTCATAAAAAGGAACCGCGTGCTTCTGTGCATTCAATGCCATTTTATCAAGCCCTTCCAAACGGACAAACTCCTCAGCAGCGAGCATAATGGCCTGACCAATTTTTTTGCCCCTGTAAGAAGAAAGCACACAGATTCTTTCAGCTTTTCCTTTGTGCTGGACAATGCGCACCCTTCCGGCACCGACAGGAACATCATCATCATAAGCCACTAGGTGGATGGATTCGTTCTCCAGCTCATCAATCTCTAGTTCAGGAGAGATTTCCTGTTCATTAATAAAGACATCCCGACGCACAGAAAGAGCATCATTATAATGCTCTTTTGTTTTAACAATTTTCACATCGATCATTATAAATTCTTTCCAAGCTGGAAGGTTTCATAAACAGTCCATGAGCCATTTTCAAGCTGATACAAAATTTGGAAACGGTCGATCACTTCTTCATGATAAATCTCTTTCATTTTCAGGCTTTCAAGAACGTCTGAGTGTTCTTCATCCGTCAGATTCTGTGCAATGGTAAGATGGGGAACAAATGTGTATTCTTCTTCCATACCTCGTAGTTCTTCTGAATGCAGCCTGTTATAAAGATCGAGGATTTGATCCGTTGCATCGATTTTAAAATAAATAACGTTATTTATGGGATGAAAGGAGCTAACTCTGCTGAATTTGATCTCGATTGGAGCCGTCTCATCAGCGATTTGTTTTAATTTAGCCATTTCATTTTTTACCTCATCATCTCCCACTTCAAAAGGAGACTTAAGAGTAATATGCGGCGGAATTAGCGCATAGTGTGAATCGTAACGTTTTCTTAGGGAATTGGCCTTGTCCTGCAGTTCTTTAGATGGAAACATCGCAATACCGTATTTCATTGTTGTCCCTCCTCGTGCAAAATCGGTCTTAGTTAAAGTATATCAAAAAGCCTGATTATTTTATATGTTTATTTTTTAATAATCACTCTTTTTAAACATTTCAAGCATTGTTCGTTCAATATCCGGCTGCCACGTTTTCCAAGTATGGTTGCCGTCAAGCTCATCATAGAAATAATAGCTCATTTCTTTATTGATAAAATGCTGGTTTAAGACCCGGTTCGGCTCGAGAAAATTCTCAGTCTCCCCGTGAGTTGTCTCAACCTCGGTTTCTTTCTTACCAATAACATGGTAAATATGAAATGGAGCCAAGTCACCTGACTTCTCAACATCAGAAAGCACAGCGGCATTGGCAAGAGGTGAGTGCATGACGACATTTGAAAATGAGTTCGGATATCTAAGTGCTGTAATTAAAGAAATCGTCCCGCCTAAGGATTCACCCATAAGTGTCCGGTTTCCCGCAAGATCATCAATGGCGTAACGTTCTTTCAAGACAGGCATCAGTTCTCTGACAAGGAAATTAATATAGGCTTCATGCCATTTGCCATCAGGGTGGTACATTTGCCAGCGCGTTTTTGGGTTCTCATAGGGTATGCCGACCATAACAACATCTTCGATTTTATCATCTTCTATCAACTGATCAGCAACCTTTGGGAGACGGCCTAGCTGAAAATAATCTTTTCCATCCTGTACTAGAAGCAATGGGTACGTGTACAATGGTGAATAGTTGTAAGGTAAGTAAACCAGCAGGCTGAACGTGCGTTCCAGTTCTTGGCTTGTAATGCTAATCTCTTCTATCGTTCCTTTATTTTTTGCCATAGTATCCTCCAATAATTGAACAATTCCCTATCATTTTAACATAAATGATATACTTACGTTATTGGGGTAACTTTAGAATACCCATTATAGAGGGGGAAGAAACATGAGAGCAGACAGGGTACACAGTAAAGAAGTGGCTAAAGCCACCCAATCCCTTTTAAAAGAACGTGGTGTCGAACTACCAGATATTGCGGAGATCGTTTATGAAATGCAATCCCCGTATGCCCCAGACCTTACGATGGATGCCTGCCTTGAGAGTGTTGAAGCTGTCCTGCAAAAACGCGAAATGCAGCATGCCATTCTTGTAGGCGTGGAACTCGACATGCTTGCCGAAAAGAAAATGCTTTCTGAACCTCTTCAGACAATTGTCGAGCAGGATGAAGGTCTGTTTGGGATTGATGAAACGATTGCTATCGGAGCCGTGTTCAGTTATGGAAGCATCGCTGTTACAACCTATGGCCATTTAGATAAAGCCAAAATCGGCATTATTAAGAAGCTTGATACAAAGGTTGCCGGCGGTGTTCATACATTTCTTGACGATCTTGTCGCAAGCGTTGCTGCTAACGCTTCAAGCCGTCTTGCTCACCACATCCGTGATGAAGAAGAAAAAATGATGGACGAAGGAAAAGGCGATCATACATCCAATATTGATGAGTTTTTGAGATAAACGACGATCAATCTAAAGGCCCTGGTGAAGTCAGGGCCTTTAGATCGATTAAAAATAGAGGGTGGGCATTTTAATGGTGAGTTTGAAAGTAGTATAAGCTGGAGTCAAATGTAGTATCTGATCCCATATATATGTTGCTGAAAATACGCGGTTACATTTATTAGTCATGTGTCTTGATAAATTCATATAATTTGATCAGAAGTATTTCTAAAATAATCGTTGACAGCTTTTTCTGTATCATGTATATTTATACTTGTCCTCAGAAAGACATACATACTGATCCGTTAGCTCAGCGGGAGAGCACTTGCTTGACAGGCAAGGGGTCACTGGTTCAAATCCAGTACGGGTCACCATACATATTTATATATAATAGTTCACAGATTCCGCTCTGTGACCTTCGTAAATTTCCTTAATGAACTTAAGCACAGGTTGATCCTGGCAAATTCATTCAGGAAGTTTTTTTATTTGCTTGATTTCCTTAAAAGAAGCGTTTAAGGACAAAAAAACGTCCAAATCGGAATAAGTGGAATCCAACTAGGCGTTTGAGCACAAAAAAGCGTTAATATCCGAAAGAAGGGAACCAAAAGAGGTGTTTGGTGCCCGGCAAGCGGCAAAATCCAAATATTGGAATCTCAGAGGCGCGGGAGGACATAAACAAGAGCTCCAGTCGCCTTGGCTTAAAGAATACTTGGCCTCTCGCCAAAATTGAAAATGTAAAAAATGCCGAACAATTTGCAATTGAAATTGTTCGGCATTTTATAGTTATCTGGTAAATCTCGTTGATCATTATCCACGGCCAGCCTGAAAACTCGGATATTTTGTCATTCCCCCGTCAGAATCGCTTGTGTACTTATTAAGCAGAGCTGGTAATAACAAAAAATTAAAATTAGTTGAATTGAATAAAATCTGACCGTTCAATTGGATTTAATGTTAAAATATAACATAATAGTGTGGAATAGTATTAAGGTGGGTTTTATGAAATTCGTTAAAAGGGTGTGAGATGGCAATGTTGACTCTTTCGACTTTGGTGACATCAGTGTTGCTGCTAGTATTAGTGTACATAAACATTAACCTCATTAGGAAAAAAACTAGATCAATAATCATTATTTTCTTCATTATTGAGATCACCGTTCTCGCAGGAAGTGCGGGAGTTAATAATCTATCAATCATTCTCGTGTGTATATCGGGTTTTTGGATGGGCGGAAAATCAACTTCACTATTGGGACAGGTGGTGTTATTCTAACACTCACCATCACTCTGGAGGTAATCACGACGTTGGAAATGACGGAGACAGTGGAGAAAGTGGAGGTGGAGACGGAGGATTTTTTTAATTTAAGTAGCACCTGATAAATAAATAAGCTCCCTCTCAGTGCTGATTTTGAGCGTCTGATTGTATGATTTCGGTGATAAAAAGAAAAGGCTAACCTTAGCGGGTAGCCCTTTTTTTAATAAATTATTTATTTTTTTGGATTAACGACAATCAATCCGTCCATAACAAAAGGGAAGCTGCCATACGATTTTTGTGGAGTCATCTGACCTGTTTTCGTGTTCCATTTTGCATGCATTGGGCAGTAATAATAATAAACACCAGGTTGATCGAATGTTAATTGACCTGAGCCATTAGCTTTTTTTAGGGTCAATGTCTTCGTTTGTTTACTGGCATAACCAGGAACTGTCGCAACCATATGAGGCATGTCGTCGTGATTACTCCATTTCACAGTCGTTCCTTCGTTGACTGTTACATTCCAAGGGGTAAACGCCATCGTACTATCAGGAATATCAATCTTTGCAGAATCACTTGCCGGTAAAGTGTTATCTTTCTTTAACACGACGATGACTCCACGCATAGGCACGGGATACGCTTGTGATTGCTTCAATGCTTCGACATCACTCATCTTCTTGGAATATGTAGCGGAATCTTTACCATAATAGCGATAAACGCCAGGCTGAGTAAATTTATGGGTCCCGTTTTGATTGCTTTGAAGATCAACATTAAAAGATTGAGGGGCATTTGGGAAACTGACCAGCTTATGTTCTGAAGCATCCTTATTTGCCCATGTGACGGTATCACCGGCATGAATAACATTAACCACGGGTCCAAAGGTGTTATTTGTAATCGCGACACGGTTAGTGTTTTCTGCTTTTGCAATCTTGAAATTTGTTGCAGAGGAAGTCTTTGTACTTTTTTCATTTTTGGACGTGCTGGTTGTGACTGCTTTTCTGAGTTCCACAGCCTGTTAAAGCCAAGATAAAGACAATTGCCAGAATGAATGCTGATTTTTTCATGATTTAAAGTCTCCTTCGTTTCTGTGTAATGTCTAGTGCATTCTCATTATTTCTTAAACACCAAAAACTTAACAGGTTAAATTGAGATTGTCGAAAAGTTGTAATAGAAATGTTGAATTTTAATGACATGGGCAAATGGGAATGGTTTTTTTACAATAGAACAATTCTTAGTGACAGGCTTCTTCAAAAAAGACTTACTCAGCAACTACTGGACATAATCTTTTAGCAAAAATATAAATTCAGTTCAGAGGTGTTTACAAATTTTTTTAAAATGTAAGGTCGTGCAGTTAATATATTTTGCAAATGCATCTTATTAATATGTAATATGAAGAAAAGCGAACTCCCGCCAGCTACCTCATCAATAAAGTTCATTCACGGTTCATTCATATATTCGGATTTTCATTTACAACTAGCATCACAACCGTTATTTAAAATCTAACAATGACCATTTAGGAGGAATCTTTGTGAAAAAAGCGCTCATTAACATTGATTATACGAATGATTTTGTGGCTTCTGATGGTGCTTTGACCTGTGGGACGCCTGGCCAGGCACTGGAAAAATCAATTGCGGCTCTGACAGCAACGTTTATTAAAAATGGCGATTATGTCGTTTTTGCTATTGATGGTCATCGTGATGGAGATATCTATCATCCTGAAACCCGGCTCTTTCCACCGCATAATATTGTCAATACAACAGGGAGAGCATTGTACGGTAAACTTCAAGATGTGTATCTTGAAAATAAAACGAATGAAAATATTTACTGGATCGATAAAACACGTTATTCAGCTTTTGCCGGCACAGATCTTGAAATCAAGCTGAGGGAACGCAGAATAACTGACATTCATCTTGTCGGTGTTTGTACAGATATTTGCATTCTTCATACAGCGGTCGATGCCTATAATAAAGGATTTAATCTATCCATTCATAAGAATGCCGTTGCAAGTTTTAACCGACAGGGACATGATTGGGCACTGGACCATTTCAAAACTTCTCTTGGTGCGACGATCTTGTAAACACTTTGATTTTTTAGGAGGCGGTAATCATGGGACAAAGATATAAAGATGACAGTTTAGCATTGCATACGGACCTTTATCAGATTAATATGGCTGAAACATATTGGAAGGATGGATTCCAAAATCGGACAGCTGTCTTTGAAGTTTACTTTCGTAAGCTTCCGTTTGGCAACGGCTATGCCATTTTTGCAGGACTGGAGAGAGTAGTTGAATACCTTGAGAACTTTAAATTTACGGAAAGTGACATCGCCTATTTAGCTGAGCTTGGCTATCCTGAAGACTACTTGAATTTTTTAAAAGAAACCCGGTTTACCGGGCAGCTTCGTTCAATGAGAGAGGGTGAACTGGTTTTCGCCAATGAACCTATCGTAAGAATCGAAGCCCCCATTGTTGAAGCCATTCTCCTAGAAACACCTATTCTGAACATCATTAATTACCAGACATTGATTGCTACAAAAGCGTCCCGGATCAAACAGGTGATTGGAGAAGATACTGCACTGGAATTTGGGACACGTCGTGCTCAGGAAATGGATGCGGCAGTATGGGGAACACGAGCCGCGTATATCGCTGGCTTTGATGGGACATCGAATGTACGAGCAGGTAAGAAATTTGGCATCCCTGTTGCGGGGACACATGCGCATTCGCTTGTCCAAGCTTACCGCGATGAATATACATCGTTTAAAAAATATGCAGAAAGCCATAATGACTGTGTTTTCCTTGTCGACACTTACGATACGCTGAAGTCAGGTGTTCCAAACGCTATTAAGGTGGCAAAAGAGATGGGGGACACCATTAATTTTAAAGGCATTCGACTGGACAGCGGCGATCTTGCATATTTATCAAAAGAAGCGAGAAGAATGCTGGATGAGGCGGGGTTCTACGATGTCAAAATTACCGCTTCCAATGATCTGGATGAAGACACTATTATGAGCTTAAAGGCTCAAGGGGCAAAGATCGACAGCTGGGGGATCGGAACGAAGTTAATTACCGCTTATGATCAGCCGGCATTGGGCGCCGTGTATAAGCTCGTTTCTATTGAGAACGAGAATGGAGAGATGGCTGATACAATAAAAATCAGTGCAAATCCCGAAAAAGTCTCCACTCCTGGATTGAAAAAAGTCTATAGAATTATCAATCAATCAAATCGTAAATCAGAAGGGGATTATGTCACACTTGAAAGTGAAAATCCGCAGGCGGAAGAGCGGATTAAAATGTTCCATCCCGTCCATCCGTATATCAGTAAATTTGTCACAAATTTTGAAGCGAGAGAGCTTCATCATACGATATTCGAAAAGGGGAGCCGAATTTATAAGCTTCCTTCTCTTAAAGAAATCAGATCGTTTGCCAAGGAAAATCTCGACATCTTGTGGGACGAATATAAACGTCCAATAATGCCGGAAGCATATCCGGTTGACCTTAGCCAAATCTGTTGGGATAACAAGATGAAAAAGATTGAAGAAGTAAAGGAAAAAGTTGCTGAAAAGATAAGCGGTAATCAAGCTTAGCAGCAAGCGAGTGTATGGCAATGACGAAGCAGCCTTCTATTAAGTTAGAAGGCTTTTTCATTGGAGGACATCGACTCAATTTCACGAACCATTTTGATTTCTCTAAAGGCGCACGTTTCCCACCAGTTGTTGCTGCGGATCGACGCATGGAACGCTGATGGCACCACCTCAGTTAACTTTGGAAGGGGCTACTTGTGCACCAAAGTGGATCTTCTGGCGTGCACTATTCCCTTAGGAATCTCGCACCTTTCGCAAAGGTGTTTGTTGACTGCTGTGGGCAATTAGAAGTCATTGTTGTCGTTCTGGTTGTTGATTTCCGTTTTAGGCTGCTCGCTTTAATCAACGTATTTGTTGGCTGTTGATGCCCCTTATAAGTCATTTGTGACTATAGAAATTCAGAGTCAAAAGCTATGATCGCGCGGCGTCTCTAATTTTTCAGCAGCATTGCCGATTGAACGTGAGGCACCTCTTAAAGGAATTTTTCAATGGTTTCAAATGTTGCACTGTGGGGTTCGCTTGGTCACGCGGATGTGGCCAATGAAAATGTCCCCCGGTGTTATTAGATACGTTTGTTGATTTTTCTCTGACCACATCTTTATTTAATAAAAGCAAAAAGTCCCTCAGCTTGATCTGGAGGACTTCTTAGATCTTAATCATGTATAGTTGCTAATCTGGATAAAGCCGTTTTAATAGTGCTGAACGTTTGAATTCCTGACCAATTCTGTCCGATAGTTACGGCTATTCTGGCAAGTTCCGGTCTAATTCCGGTCAAAACTGGCCGCACACCAAGCAATCTTAGAATGGCATGAATTTTAAACAGAAAATCTACAACGACATCGTCCAGGTTATAAATCCCCGAAAAGTCAATAATCAGTATTGTCGTGTTCGGATACTTTTGGATATTGGAAGGAATAGAATCTAGAAGCTGAGCAGTCCGTTCCTCACAAATCTGACCAACAATCGGAATGACAGCAATGCCTTCTGAAATGGGAACAATCGGCGTGGATACAGCAAAAATCTCTGATGTCATCTCTTTCAACCGTTGCTCAGTTTCTCTGCGTTTTGTGATATCTCTTAACACCGATTGAATCGCTCTTTTGTTTCCAAAAAGCACGGGTGTGCAATTAACTTCAACATCGACTGGTGTTCCGTCTAATTTCAGCATCGTTTGCTCAATGAGCTCTGCTGGTTTATTTTCGGTCATAATTTTGTGAATTCTGGATCTAATGGCATCCTTGCATTCATCCTGAATAATATCGAGGACACAGCCCCCAACAATATCTTCTTTTTTTGCTCTCAGGAAATCCGCACCGGTTTCATTTATATACAAAACTTTATGATCAGCATGAATGATGGTTGTTTCAAACGAATACTCTACAATCTGTCTATACATGTCCTCTTTTTCAACAGCATCAAATGCTTCGCCGTCTGCTAAATCGACCATCTGTATACACCTGCCTTTGAAAGAACTTGTGACTACAGTCACCTTATTCTATCATATCAGAAATAAAGAATGTTGAATGGGAATTTCATTGATTTGCAGGGATTTTCATAAATAGGAAGGTGGATTAAGTAAAATTGTCGAATTATTAGATAAAATGACTTATTAAGTAAATAAAGGAGCCGATTCATGCTGTTAAAATTGTCTGTTATGTCTTTTGGTTCAAATCTCTTTACCTCATTTGTTGGATTATACGTTTTAATTTTAATAGAAGAAAAATTCAATAGTGTATTGTTCAATGGATTGTTTGGGGATTTAAGCCGCATTATCTTAATTATCGTTGCTTTATTTCTCGGCCCGATCATTGAAATGCAGGTGAAAAAGAAAGTGATGGTTGGGAGCTTTGCAATTATTTCTCTTCTTCTGCTGCCTGAATTCCTGTTGGTCCACACACATTTCTTTTTTATATCTATTTTAATTTTGGATGTATTAATGGCCTTTTTTATTGATGTGAACGCCATCAGCAAAACGACTTATATAAAGTTAATCTTAACAGAAGATCGGATGCAGCAGACACTGGGCAGCATAGGTTCATTTACGACAGCGGGTTCATTGCTTGGCACAATCGGTGCAGCTTTCTTATATGGAAAAGTGAATTGGTTGTATATTTTGGTGGCAGGGCTAATCATTTTTTTGATTAATTTCATCTTAATGGCCACGCTGCCTCCTGACCGTAAAGTCCAGCTCGAAAAAAAGACAAATCTGCAGCATATAAGAGATGGGTTCAATTACATACGAATGTCTCGGTTACTAAAAGGGCTCGTTTTTATTATCGTGGTCTATAATGCGTGTGCCGCTGTGGTTACTAGTCTGATTATCTTTTATTGGGGGAGTATTGATCAGGGCTTTAATGATACCGTTCTTATTTTTGCAGGAATTGGTCTTGGAATCGGTGCTGGAATGGGATGGGTGAACTTATTTAAGAATTACAGGCATCCGATGGTCTTTTTACTGATTATGAGCATGACGAATGGGGGCGCGATGATTGCATTAGGCATGGTACAAAGTAAAGTCCTGTTTGCCTCACTTGCAGGTCTGGTTTTCTTCACATTTATAATCATTTCTCCTGTTGTGGGAGCGATGCGAATTAAAGCAACTGCCGACTTATACACATCAAGAGTGACGAGCATTATTAATTTATTCAGTGCCATCGGCTCTGTAATAATTATCTTAATATTTGCATCTTTATCAGATCTTCTTCATGCGGATTTTCTTCCTTATTTGGCTGCAGGTATCTTGACTATTACCTCTATCAGTTTTTTTTGGTACATCATGAGAACCAAACAGATTGGCAGCCAAACATCTCTCTGATGATTTATTTCACAGGAAGACGTTGCTATTGATTGACGGAGACGAATTAAAAAGTCCACTTAGAGGTTCTCAGGCTGTACCGCTGGAAAATTTGAGACGACCGGGATTTTTGTTCCATCTCCATTCATTATTAATTTTATGTACTCCTCTTATAAAAACACACTTGCTTGGCAAGAGTGGAGATAAGGGGATGAGCGTTGTGAAAAAAGTGAAATTTATTTTTAAGGCATTTTTAGTCCTGGTTGTTTTGTCTTTTGGTTTATGGAACCTGATAACAGATCTGATAAAATTATTCGGTTAATAGAAAAAGACGCCAATGGCGCCTTTGGAGTTAGGTGAGCTTATTAATAAACGTAAGCTGCTCCTACGATAATTAACAAAATAAACAGAACAACAATTAAAGCAAATCCGTTGCCCATGCCGACGCCGCCAACGTTTCCATCACATCCCATTCCATATCACCACCTCTTCATTGTTCTTAATACAATATGATAGGCATGGCTTTTTGGTATGGACTAATGTAAAACTTTAATGTATCTCATTTTAATTCAGAAAATTGGCACATTTCTAAGGGTGCTTTAATCACTCGAAAATCGGGTATGCATTAATTATAGAATTACTATAGGAGATGATTCCATGAATCACACTAAAGTATGCCCTAAGTGTCATTCTGAAATGCTGATGGGCACTGAATCGGGGTATTTTGCCATTATTGAAGCGGTTGATTCAAGTACAGGGAAGATGACAAGAACTAATGACTATATGTGTAAGAACTGCGGATATGTCGAAATATATGCAGAAAATCCGCGGTTTACAGAAACAGAATAATAAATAATAATGTGTCGGCCGGCTTCTAAGCCGGCCGTGTTAGATAAACAGCAAAAAATGTTTAATTATTAATTTATAGGGAAAACATTTAAAAGCATGAGTGGATTCGCCTCATAAAAAACGAGTTAGTTTTCTGCTGTCTTATTTATCATTTCTGACATTTCTTCCTTTGATAGGTCAAGATTTTTATGCTTTTCTCCCCATTCATTCATAAGGGTTAAAAAAGGAAGAGTGGTTTTGCCATAAGGGGTTACTTTATATTCAACTTTTGGAGGCGCCTCATTATGTTCTATTCGGTCAACCAGACCATCTTCAAGGAGCATTTTTAATTCTCTGGAAAGAATTCTTGCTGAAATATTTCTCCCAATTAACCTTTGGAGTTCATTAAACCTGATCGATTCGTTCTGAAGTAAAACCCACAAGATATAGCCTTTCCATTTCCCGCAAACAACCTCAAGCGTGATTTCTAATGATGTTTTTTCCATCATTGTCTTCCTTTCTCCATTTATTTTAGCGTATTCGTCAATAATCCACATTTGAAATTTTATTTTATATTATTAATTTTATTATACAAGTAGTTACATTGGTGTTACCATAAAGTAATGAAATATTTTTTCTCAAATAGTAAAAACCAAACTTGGTTAAATAGATAATTGAGGAAACTGCCATTGGGAACAATGAGGGAGAGGTTTACATGAACGAAAACAGACAATGCCCGAAATGCGGCGGTGAAATGATCATGGGAACGGAATCAGGATACTTTGCAGTAATAGAAGTTGCCAATCCAAGAATTGGTGAAATGACAAGTACGAATGATTACATGTGTCAAACGTGTGGTTTGATAGAAATTTACGCTGCGAATCCTGAGTTCACAAAAAAATAATTACTTTGTGGTGGCACCTGAGCTTGGGTGTCTTCATTTTTTGCAAAATATACGTTTAAAAAATAATTTGTTTGATTATTAAGACTTTTATTTCCGTGAGTTCTCAATTATAGTTAAAGAAAGACAGACAAAATATAATTTACTTAAAAGAAGGTGGCCAGATGAAGTCTCATGGGATATTGCCAGCTAATATTACCTCTGAAGAACTGTTAAATACGATTGGTGAAAACGTTATTGTTTCGGATAAAGACTTTAATATTGTCTGGGTTAACGGTTCAGCCATTAAATTATTATCCCGGCTGGCTCCACTTTATGATTTGGAAGAAGCAAATGATTTTCTTGGAAAGAAAATGGATGAATTCCACGCGATCCCTTCCTATCAGCAGCGTCTCATGAAAAATTTAAAACGCTCTCATAAAAAAAGAATTTCCATAAAAAATGAATACATTGCTGATATTGTTATTAACCCCATTAAAAATAGCGAAAATGACATTGCGGGATATATTGTTCTTTTGCTTGATGTTACCACCAAAGCCCAGGAGGATGAGCGGAAAGAGCAACTGATTCAGCAATTATCCGTTCCTATGCTTCATATCTGGGATAACATTATGGCAGTTCCTTTGATTGGGGATATCAGCCAAGACCGCTTTGAAACAATTTTATCAAGGCTGCTTGATGAGTGTTCAAAAAGAGAAGGGAACTATGTCCTGCTGGATCTGAGCCAGGTAACTGAGCTGACTGGTGGATTAAATGTTCAAATTAATAAAATCGGCAGCTGTTTGCGTTTAATGGGAACAGAATGTGTCATAGTCGGGATTAGTCCGAAGCTTAGCTATCAAATGGTCAAAACCGAGCAGGCTTTTAACTACACAACTTTTTTCTCTTTAAAGGAAGCAATCAAATATATTCTGAGAAAAGAACACGCGGAGCTCATTAATTTGTAATGATATTCGATGTTTACCAAATGGCTTTTCCCGGGAAAATAATTATATAGACAACTATAAAGATCCGGGGGGCTGGAATTGCAAAACCAAGATCACTACAAAGAAGATAATATAAGCTTGCATATGGGCAGCTATGATCTCTTTTTTAAAAAAGGCTATAAGGTTCTCTATACCGTAAATGATATTTTGATTGGTATTTGGTTTCTGATTGGAAGCTTTATGTTTTTCTCAGAGTCAACGAAAACGGCAGGTGTCTGGCTGTTTGTAATTGGAAGCTTTGAAATGCTGATTAGGCCGGTCATCAGGCTGGTGCATGATTTTCACCTTCGCCGGCATCTGAAAAAACAAGCTCAAGAATAGCCTCTGCATTAATTGAAAAAGTCATTTTTTAGATAGCGTGTCAACATGTTCTCAAAGCAGAATCGTGTCGACACGCTTTTTTGCTACTTAGAGGGACGAGGGACGGAAAGTTCTCGCTATTCCAAGTGCGTATTATGGGGGATTTTATTCTTTTTATTCGCACGCAATAGACATCCTTTTACCTTTTCTTTTCCTTCTTCAGCTCATTTAATATCGTTGAGAACGGCTGGTTCTTTTTCACCTTAAAATAGTTATCAAATGGATTTCCATATTTAATGATTCGTGCAGGAACTGTTTCAATCGAAAACGCTTCGGGTCTTAGTAACGGTCCGACTTCATTCCAATTTAAAGGGGTGGAAACTAAAGCCTCCTTATTTCCACGAGGCGAATAAGGAGCGATTAGTGTTTTTCCTTCAGCATGTTGGACAATATCGAGATATAGCTTCCCGCCCCTGTTTTTTTTAAGTCGTTCAGTTGTAAATAGACTCGGTTCTTTATCAACTAAGTAACTGGCAGCAAATGATGTGAAGATTCGCGTTTCATGATAGGAAAAAGGACGGTAAGGGAGGGGAATATAAACCTGCAGTCCTTTATTACCAGATGTTTTAATAAATGAATGAAGGTGAAGCTTATCGAGCAGCTCTTTAATCAATTGAGCCGCTCTTACGGATAAATCAAACGCATCACGGGATGGAGGATCCAGATCAAAGACAATTTCGGATGGACCGGATTTTTCAATCGTCTGGAAGGGGACATGAAACTCAATAGCGAGCTGATTTCCAAGCCAAATAAGTGTCTGGAGATTTGAACAGACGATATAAATACGATCGTTCTGCTGATGCTTTTTTATAAAAGCGGGAGCGTAATCCGGGCAGTTTTTTTGAAAAAAAGAGGGGGCGTTTATCCCACCTGGAAAGCGAATAACAGTGAGCGCACGCTCTTTAAGGAAGGGAAGCATTAACGGAGCAGCACTTTGCAGGTATTTTAAATAGCCAGCCTTTGTTAGCCCTTGATCTGGCCAGACGAGTTTTTGTAAGTGCGTCAGTGAAAGGGTATGACTGTTTATTTTTATAACTGACGGCTGCTCTCCCATGTACATGCCTCCCACTGGACGTCTAAGCGAAAGTCTTTAAATCTCGGATGCCTCAATTTATTATGCGACCATTCAAGGTATGTTAGCTCTACACAGATACCAGGCTTGATATATATCATATCTGATGTTTTCAGTATTTGATTTGATACGATGACTTCATGCAGTGCTTCACGTTCTTTACTCTGTAAACCATGAGAAAAGGAGCCTGCTTCACAAAGATCCCCATCTTTTAATAGACTGACATGAAAATAACCATTATTTCTGTTTAGCCCTGATAAAATAAAAACACCCGATTGTGGATTTTTTATTTTCAACCATTCCTCTGTTCTTTTCCCCGCGGTCCATACGCTGTCTGTTTTCTTAGCTACAATGCCTTCACCGTTATATTTTTTAATTTCGTTCCATAGAACATGCGGGTTTTTGAAGGTTTCTGTTTTAACAATTGCACATCTGTCAAACTGGCAATGAAAGTGAATCGTTTGTTGAATAAGGGCATCCAATATACTTCGCCGTTTCAGATATGAAAATCCCTGTGTGCATTTTTTTGAGTAAAGAACATCAAATCCAATAAAGACGCCGGGCATTTCACGTGACAGGCGGTCAATGGAACGCTTATTTTGAGTCTTTCCTCTTTTTTGTATAGCACTGAATGAAGCTTTATACGGTTGATTGATCACGCAGAGTTCCCCATCAAGTGCCAAAGGAAAAAACGGAGCAAAAATAGCCTCGTTTTCTTTAGCATACCGAACAATTTCCGGAAAACATATTGTAAGATCTTTTAATCCCCGGCTGAATAAACGAGGAGGTTGATCCGCTGACCAAATCAACTGAACGCGGTATCCATCATATTTTGGCTCATAAAGCCATGTGTTTTCAGTAGGTGCGTTCTCTGACAATGTAGGCAGCATCGGTTTAACCGGGTAGATAAAAGAACTCACTTAGCTGCCTTCTGTGAGGCGGTTTTTTTCGTTTTTGCAGCTGGTTTTGTTGCTGCTTTTTTCTTTTTCGTGCTTTTAGGTGGCTTTGGTTTGGATTCTTCCAAGCTTGCTTGCAAAGCTGAAAGCAAATCTACAGCGTTTTCCTGCTTCTTCACTTTTTTAGGCTGCTTGACGGCGGTTCCTGAAATTTTCTTTTGAATAAGATTATACAATGCTTTCCGATAGTTATCTGCGTAATTTTCCGGCTTAAATTCAGTAGTTAGCTGCTCAATCAGCTGAACAGCGGTCTTCAGTTCTTTAGGATTAACATCGGTTAACTGGTCGATTCCCGGTACAAAGTCGATGTCCCTGACTTCATCAGGGTAATGAATTGTTTCAAGCAGCAGTCCTTTGTCATAGACCCTCACCACTCCAAGGTGCTCTTTTGAATGTAGCAGGATCCTGGCCATTCCGATTTTCTTCGTGTCACTTAATGCCTTTTTTAATAAAGAAAAGGCCTTTGTCCCAGCTTCGTTTGGACCAATGAAATAGGACTTATTAAAGTAAATAGGATCGATATCGTTCAGATGGACAAAATCGAGAATTTCAATCGCTTTAATGGTCTGCTCTTTAAGAGAATCAAGCTCTTCCTTTTCAATCGGAACAAACTGCCCCGGCTCATACTCATAAGCTTTAATGATTTCTTCAGGAGTAACTTCCTTATCACAATCCGGACAGACCTTTGCGTATTTGATCGGTGACCCGCATGTCTTATGAAGCATGGTCATTTTAATGCTTTTATCTTCCGTAGCAGCATAAAGCTTAACCGGTATATTAACCAAGCCAAAACTGATTGAACCTTTCCACATTGTGTGCATACGATCTGACTCCTCTGTAAAAGGATTTATGACCTTTATTCTTCCCGAGAAATGATTTTTTACAATAAATTAATGAAATTCACTTTGTAACTAAATATTTAAAAGAGATAGTAATATATGACTAGATCATTTGGAGGTAAATATAATGAAACGCTTTTTATGGAGAAACCTTAAAATCGGTGAAAAATATAGTGTGAATTTAGCGGGTGTGATTGTCCTCTTTATTATTGCCGCATCGTTAAGTGATTATTTTCTTGTTACTACAAAGGAAAATATAAATACGATGGCTGAGAAAGGGTCCCAGGCGATAGATATCTCTGAAATTGGTTCACTCTACCGATCGAAAGATATCCACGTTGCTGACTACATCAACAACCCTCAGGATTCAACTGTCCAGGCATTTCGTGCAGACCAGCGGCAAATAAATCTGTTAGAAAAGAAAATAGCACCAAATATGATCACGGCTAAACAAAAAAGTTTGTATCATAAAATTGTTCAAAATGATTCCAAGATCTATAATCTTTTTCAAAATGATTTAATGCCAGCCATTCTTTTTAACAAAAATACTGAAGCGGCAAGCATTAGAATGGAAGAAAGTAAGTTAAGAACAGAGACCGTTCAACTGCTCGACCAGCTGCGTACGACGGTAAATAAAGAACGTGCAGATTCTGTGGCTGCCGCAAAAAATCAGATTGCAAAAACTTCTGTTGTCCTTCTTATATCTATAATTGCTGCTATCCTATTCAGCATCGGAATAACGTTGCTGATCAACCGGATGATGAAAAAAACATTTGAAAAGATGTTAATCGCCACGGAATACATAGCCTCTGGTGAATTAAACAAGGTGAGTTTAGACGAAAATGGCGGAGATGAGCTTGCCAGGCTTTCCAGATCATTAAATCGAATGAATTTGAATTTGATACATATGGTTGAAGGAATTACGAAAGCCTCCCAAACGGTAAATGGCTACACGATGCATTTAACGGAATCTACTAAAGAAATTGTTAGCGGAAACCGGGAAATTGCAGCGACTATGAATGAGCTTTCAGCGGGGATGGACCAGCAATCAGGAAGTGCAATAAAAACAGCAAACCTGACCAATCAATTCAAACAAACGATTATGAATGAATCACAAGAAGCAGCATTCATTCAAAAATTATCTTTATCTGTTATGGAAGCAACAAATTTAGGACAGTCGTACATTGATCAATCTGTGAAGGATATGGCGATTATCTATGATACATTCAGTGATTCTGTTGAAAAAGTAACGGCACTAAAAAAAGGGGTAGAGGAAATTTCTCAGCTGACAGATTTGATCAACGGGATTGCGAAACAAACGAATCTTTTAGCATTAAATGCCACAATAGAAGCAGCGAGGGCAGGAACGGAAGGCGAAGGATTTGCGGTAGTCGCTTCAGAAATACGAGCGTTAGCAGAAGGGACAGCAGGCTCTTTGAAAAAAATATCTTTAATAGTAAACGGCATTCAAACGGAAACGGAGAACGTTAGCGAGACGCTAAAAAACGGGCATCATCATGTTGAAAAAGGCGTTGACCAAATAAAAGAGACCGGAAATAATTTCAAAATAATAAAATCGAGCATTACAGAAGTTGATGAAAAAATAAATGGAATGAGCAAGCATTTGTTTCACATAAATGAAGAGGCAAAAAAAATTAATGGCTTTATTGAAACTATTGCTGCGGTTTCAGAAGAGGCAAACGCAAGCGTTAATTTTGCTGCGGGTTCTATTGATAAGATTCACGCCACTATTGACGAAGTGTCCGTTGATTCAAGTAAGCTTTCCGAGGTTGCCAAAGGTCTGGAAACAATGACAAAACAGTTTAATATCTAAAGAGGACTGTTTTGGATTTGAAACTGAATTAGGTTCACTCGCGGGTGAACCGCAAGCCTGATTGAAAAGACGCTCGTCTTACGGGCTCTCGCATAGTTCGCTGTTTTCGCAAAGAGATATCCAAACAGTCGTTGGTGGACAAAAAAACGTCAAAATTCGGAATTGGCGATTTAAAAGAGGTTTTTGATTCCCTCAAAGCGTTAAAATCCGAAATAGGGGAATCAAAAGAGGTGTTAGAGGACAAAAAAACGCTAAATCCCGAAAAAGTGGAATCCAAAGCGGTGTTGGAGGACAAAAAAACGTCAAAATCTCGAAAAAGTGGAATCCAAAGCGGTGTTGGAGGACAAAAAAGCGTCAATCTCGAAAAAATGGAATCCAAAGCGGTGTTGGAGGACAAAAAAAGCGTCAAAATCCAAAAAAGTGGAACCAAAAGCGGTGGTTAGAGCCCACTTAAAAGCCAAAAGTTAAATGAATCTGATTTTTACTCTGTTTTTTTATGTATTTGAAAAGAAAAGAGGATGCCATCAGTGCAATGCTGGCATCCTCCTTTTTTTGTACACTCTCTATTTTAATAAATATATGCTGCCCCGATAATAATTAGCAAGATGAACAAAACAACAAGCAAAGCAAAGCTTCCTCCGGCAAAACCGCTGGTTGCAGGACCGCACCCGCCGTCAGTGAAGTACATATCTTCACCATCCTTTCTTTCAGTCTATATACTGTATGTGAAAAGATGGTTATTTGTCCGGATTAATGAGTATTTTTTCCTAATAACAGAGTGGCGCATAAACAGAGGATGAATACACTAATCATGATAAATGACCAGGGAGGGAACTAAAATGGAAAATAACGGACAAATTGGCTGGGAGGATCGGTCCCCTCAGCAGTTTGAAGACCGGCCATCTCCTCATCGGCCGTACCATCCGTACCACCCGTACCATCCGTATCATCCATATCGGCCGTATCACCCGTATTATCCGTACCATCCATACTATCCGCATCCACATTATTACCCGTATTATCCATACTACCCTTATTATCCTTACTACCCGTACCGTTCAGGAGGCATTCAACAGGATCAATCGGTTTCCCAATCACAGCCTTATCAATCATGATACTTAAAAGCGTCCACCCACTCTGGGATGGACGCTTTTTAATGCAATAAACAAGAAGAGTTATTGATACTGACAACCGATGTGTGGGAAATTTAAAAAATAAAGTCCGAATTCGTCATGATTGTTACCCTTTTAAATCAATGAGGTGACCTGAAGTGGGGTGTGGAGCTGCAGCGGGCTGATTCAGCATTTCCAGTAAACCGCTGCCTTGCTGTTTGGAAACGTTCATCACTTGCTTAGCTAGTGCAAGGCTGACATCATTTTGAAGTTTGATCTGATTCATCCCCATTGAAATGGAAGCGATATCCATTATATGAGACCTCCTTTTGTTAGAAATATCCGAAATTTCTATACTAACTATATCACATAAAAGCAACATATAAAGTTTGCATTTTTACTTTTAGCAATGAAAGAAAAGGGGAAGAACAAGAAAATAATACAAAAAAAAGAAAGGTCGGTCAGTATGCGGTTTATTTTCCCAACAGATTTAACTAAATATGTCCACATGTCTAAACGCCAGCGCCGGGCAGAACTAAAAACCACCCTCTGGTATATGCCCCTGCTTTATGTACTGGCCTCATTATTTCTTGCAGCCATAACGCTTTTCATCGATAACTTTTTAAATGTTTCTGCACATTTACCGTCTCTGTACTTATACAAACCAAGTGTTACCCGTGTCCTGATTAGTGCATTAATCGGAGGGATTCTGACACTGACTGCGTTCACCTTCAACTCGATTTTAGTTGTGCTGACCACTTTTAGCGGACAATTTTCTCCAAGAATGCTTCTTAACTTTGTTGCAGATAACCGCACCCAGCATGTATTAGGGATATTTACAGGGAGCTTTATTTATGTTCTGGCTGTTTTTCTATTTGTAACAAGCAATAATCACCAGATGTATACGGTCATACCAATTACGACTGTCTTGCTGGCGCTTCTGACTATTCTTGCCTTTATCTATTTTATAAATCACATCTCCACATGGATGCAGGTTCATAATATTACGACGAATATGAGAAAAATTTCAGAACGGATGATTTTTGATTCAATTAATACAGAATTACAGCCTTATCGTGCTTCTGAACTTGAGACCCCTGAATTTGCCGGAAGCGAGAGTGAAGGGAAAACTATAAAATCTGAACGCTCAGGGTATATACAGATTATCGATTATATTCATATGATTGAGAAAGCTGCTAAAGATGATGCTGTTATTTCAATCCACTACAGAGTGGGAGAGTTTGTACTTCAGGGCGTGCCGCTTTTAACTTATTGGACAAAAAATAATGAGTTCAATGAATCCGCCTATTGTCCGCTTATTATTTTGGGGCATAAACAGACAGAAATTCAGGATCTGGGATATGGGATCAACAAATTGGTGGAAATTGTGTTGAAATCCCTTGGTAATGATGATCCAAAAACAGCAATTCATACGATATATAATATTACTGAACTATTGTTTGCTGTATCTAATATTTCAACCTTTGAGCCTTATCTTGTTGATGAAAACAAGAAGGTCCGTGTCATTTTGCAGGAGGAGGACTTCAGCTATTACCTGAATGAAAGCTTTGCTACGATCCGTTATTATGCGAGGGGAAACGTGATCATTATAGCGAGATTGATCGATGCCGTGATTTTGCTGGCACGAACCCTTGATGAAAGTTATTATCCTGCGCTCTGGCACTTTGCTGCAGAAACGTATCAGAGGTTGGTTAAAGAAAACATTTATCCGGCTGATTTTCAAAGAGTTAAAGATCAGATCATCCAGCTTGCAGAGTTAACCAATCATACGGGCCTAATTGAAGAATTGCTCAATTCCTAAGAAAAGGTTTGAGACCTTCATGATCTGGGAACATATTAATATAACCTTAAATAACAAAAAAGGAGGAGTCACAATGAGAGAACAAAATACAATGACTAAAGAAGGTATTTCTTTTGGTGATATTGCCATTAATCTTGCAGGAGTTGGCGTTGTGGCAGGCATTATCTCCGCTGCGGCACAATTAATTCAGCTGTAATAATAAATGAAAACTGTACATAAATGAAAACTGGGCGAGTCTTCAGACTTTTGGAGATCCGCTCAGTTTTTTTATGCGACGATCATCACCCCAGTCCGTGGGAAAATAACCACATTCTAAAACCTTGGAAAAAAATGTGATATGTTATCTATTATATTTTTGGAATGAGACTGTTGAAGTGGAAATCTCTATTCATACAGGCTGACTGGGAGGATATGAAGTGTTCACACACTCTTCTTTTTTACAACTTAACACGATTTTTATCAGTATATTAATAGAAGCCTTGCCTTTCGTAGTGGTAGGGGTTTTTATTTCTGCGATTATTCAGATGTTTATTACAGAATCCATGATTGCAAAGGTTATTCCAAAGAACCGCTGGACTTCCGTGCTGTTTGGGTCGATGATGGGGTCGTTATTTCCAGCTTGTGAATGTGGCATTGTCCCTATTACAGAACGGCTGGTGAAGAAAAAAGTTCCGCTTCATGCAGCGATCGCGTTCATGCTGACTGGGCCAATCATTAATCCGATTGTCATTTTCTCTACGTATGTTGCATTCGGTAACAGCTGGTCAATGGTATTGGACAGGTGCGGTTTAGCTCTTATCGTTTCTTTCGTCGTAGGGTTGATTATTTCTTATATGTTTAATGACGATCAGCTGAAAAAATTTCTGGAAAACAAAAAGGCTAAGTTTGGCCATCACCACCACCATCACCACCATCACCACGAACCCGACCGTAAGCTACCGCTCATCATTAAAGTTAAGGGCACGTTAAATCATGCAATTGATGAATTTTTTTCAGTAGGGAAATTCCTGGTGATCGGTGCGTTTGTCGCCTCTGCTATGCAAACGTATATTAAAACGAGTACGCTTCTTTCACTCGGAGATACAAAAATCGCGGCGATCCTAGTCCTGATGCTACTGGCATTTTTACTGTCTCTTTGTTCTGAGGCGGATGCTTTTATTGCTTCCTCCTTCAGAGGAACATTCGCTGCAGGGCCGCTCACGGCATTTCTTGTATTTGGTGCAATGGTTGATATTAAAAACTTGATCATGCTGTCTAGCACATTCAGGAATAAATTCGTTGTAACACTTGTCATTTCAATTATCTGCTGTGTTTTTGCAGGAGCTCTGTTTATCTAATGGGGGCGGTATTATGATACGTTTTATTATTTTGTTCGGCTTTACGTATTTGTTCATGCACCTGCATCTAACTGGGGACATCAGCAAGTACATCAATATGAAATATTCCTACCTCTCTTTTTCAATGATCTTTGTGCTGGGATTTCTGACCGTCTATCAGCTTTACCGGTGGAATACAGAAGGAAACGGAAAGCCTGACCCATCGGAATTGCTTCATGACCATTCACATGGAAACGAATCTTTTTTAAAAAGGGCGTTCGTATACACTGTCTTGCTTTTTCCAATTGTGACAGGGGTCTTTCTGCCGATAGCAACGCTGAATTCTAATATTGTAAAAGCAAAAGGATTTCATTTTGCGATGATCGATAATGATAAAGACAAATTTTCCAATCATGAAATCCTCCGTCCTGACACTAGCCTTTATTATGGAACCGATGCATATCAGAAAATGATTTCGAAAGACAAAAAGAAGTACACACAAAGTGATTCGGTAAATTTAGATGACGATAATTTCTTAAGAGGCTTGGAAATCATATATAGCTATCCGGGAAACTTTGTGAATAAAAGTGTTTCAATGGACGGTTTTGTGTATCACGGAGATTCCCTGAAAAAAAACCAGTTGTTTTTATTTCGATTTGGCATCATTCATTGTATTGCAGATGCAGGTGTGTTTGGTATGATGGTGGACTTGCCAACAGATGCTGCAAAATATAAAGATGATGACTGGCTTCATGTTGAAGGGACACTGTCGACGGTCTACTACCAGCCATTCAAACAGACCATCCCTTATTTGAAAGTAACAAAGATTGATCATATTCAGCCGCCTAAAGCGCAATATGTCTATCGAAAATCATAAGTCAACCTGGAAAACTGCATTATCTACGGGTAATGCGTTTTTTTATTATTCAGTACAGTTATGAGATTTTCGGTAATCGTCAAAGAGCTAATTTTAAATTAACGAAAGGAATGTTTATAGACAGGCGCACAGGGCGTCACTCCGCCATAGACTATAGAGAATAATGGCAAAATGCCAGGTGGAGAGTGATGAAATGAACGAATCTGAATGGCAGGGACAGATAGGATCTTATCCTGCTGGATATTATCAGGACGGCGCTTCTCAGCCACAGAACTATACTTATTATGGTCAAAACGAAGGAACAGAGCAGAGGGAGGGCGCTTGGCCATCTGATATAAATGCAGTACAAGGCCAGAGCCAGGATATGCGGGTGTTCCCATTTTATCGACCGTTTTTCTATCCCTACCCCTTTTACCAGCCATATTATTATCCTTATGGTGGCGGTTTTTATGGAGGAGGTTATGGCTACCCATATTATCGCCCGTACTGGCACCACGGCTGGTATTAAGATGATTAATCTAAGGCATCCTTTGACTAAAGGGATGCCTATTTGATTTACCATCAAGATTTGAACCAAAAACAATTCCTTAAAATCAGACACATTATCTTTCTCGAAAATTTTTGCTAAGACAGCAACTGTCACCGCAGTAAAAGTGAGGGCGATTCCCAGTAAAAAAATACGTCGCCGAGCTCACCTTCCTGTTTTAAAAAAATTAATGCTATATTGCTAAACATTTGTGAACAACGCAATATTTTCATGACATTTTTCAGCAATTTAGGTAAACTGTTCTTATTATTTCTTTCATTAAATAGGTCAGAAGCGAGTGATGGTTATGAATACAAGAAAGAAACAGCTGCTGGGGGCTGTCTCTGTTGTTCTAATGCTGAGTATTGTTGCGGTATTAATTGGATCTGTGCTAACCCAAAATACCGGATCTTCATATAAAAGAGCCCAAGTGAAATTAGCAAATCGCCCAGTACTGGTGCTTGCAGGTATTGACAGTTTGACGAATGGACCGATTCACCTTCAGACAAAAAGCCGCTATTTAGATGATTTTATACCGAGAATGCATCAGGCTTTTGGGAACGGTGGACCGGGTTATGTACCGTTCGACAGTATTTATTTTAAGCAGGAAAAAGGAAGTTTTCATTTCTCATACGGCGTTCACGAAATAAATGATTTAGTGCCGGGCCAATATCCCTCTCAATACAGTATGGATTTAAAGGGCATTTATACAAACGGCGGCTTTTTACGTTGGTTGAGGGTTCGTATGCCTTCCTCGTGGCAGTGGAAGTACGGCAAAATTTTTTACTTGAAACAGCCTGGAGGGGGAAGCTTTAGAATGGGATATGGCGGAGGGCATCCAGGAACCGTCATCAATACGGCCTCTGCAACCCGACAGTTAGGTGTAGCCATTTTACCGGAGCATAATCCTGGGGAAAGCCTCGAGTTTTCGCACATTAATGGAAAAGTTATTATCTTCGGGGGGTTATTTCTTAATGATCACGGGGTGGCTGTCAGCAGAATCGGACAAGGGGGAGACCGGCTGTCTTGGCATGCTCGGATCAAAAATAACATGATGAATCAGTGGCTGGCCCAGCTTCGACCGTCGTTATTAATTTTCAACGGAGGAATGAATGATCGGGGTATCATGACCCCGCAAGGTTATCAGTCTGCAATAAAAAATTATCTCCAGCCCTTTAAAAATGCCGGCAGTCAAATGCTGCTTGTGGCACCTAATGCGATTCTTGGGGATAATCAAATTCTTGAAGCCTATCAGACCAAGCTGCAGCACTATGCCAATAGAAATAAAACAGGTTTTATCGATAATAAAAATGTACTGGGTAAAAATTATTTAGGGGCAGAAAGCAGCGGTTATATGGGCGATCATATTCATCCCAATGATAAGGGAAGCGAGCTGATCAGCAAGCACATCTTTAACTATTTATTAAGTAAAAGTAATTTTGTTTCCCTCTTTCCTAAAAAGATAAATTAAAAGTGAAAAGGAAAGCCGGCGGGCTTTCCTTATTAACTGATTATTTTAGTAGACAAAAGCTGTCCCGACGATGATAAGCAGAATGAAAAGGACAACAATCAGAGCAAAACCATTGCCGCCTCCATAACCTCCACAATAGCCGGCACCGCCGACAGGACCTGGATATCCACCGCAGCATCCCATTTACTTCATCTCCTTCTGTCTTGATTACTATAGTCTATGGTTAAGAGCTGAAGGGTGTATATGCGGATATCACGGTTTATAAATTCCTATGCAGGATAAGTCGGGTACAGCCATGTTATACTATTTTTATTCAGTAATGAAACGAGGTAATCAATTTGAAAATCAACGTGTCAAATGAAGCAATAAAATGGTTTGAAGATGAAATGGGGACAGTGCAGGGGAATGCCGTTCGATTATATGTGAAATATGGAGGCTCCAGTTCGATTCAAGATGGATTTTCCTTAGGGGTTATGTTTGATGAACCAGATGAAATGGGTGCGAAATCAATATACAATGGGTTAACCCTTTATGTAGAGAAAGAAGATCTATGGTATTTTAATGGCCATAACTTGAAGCTGGATGTTAATAAAGAAAATGATGAGCTGGAATTCAGCTATTACAAATAAACGAGTTATAAGATATTGGAGAAAAATATCATTTCCTGGGGAATAGCCCGTTAATAAAGGAGAGGTGAAAGTGGAGGATCCAAGATTTAAAATTGCTCACAAAGAAGCGATGCTAGGCGTGGGCTTGGCAATATTCAACTTCATCTGGTGGTATGGTTTTGCCTATGGCATGGGGAGCAAGCCAATTTCCAGCTATCAGTACATATTTGGTTTTCCGGCATGGTTTTTTTACAGTTGTATTGTTGGGTTTATTGTCGTTACCCTTTTGCTTATTCTCACTGTAAAATTTTTATTTACAGATCTTCCTTTAGATGAGGAAGAAACGAAGGAAGCGGAGGGAAGAAAGTGAACATCGAAGTCATTCTCCCCATGCTGCTTTTTATTGTCGCCGTCTTTTTTATAGGAATCTACACATCAAGATATTCCCGCGTATCTTCAGACTTTTTGCAGGAGTATTTTTTAGGCAGCAGGCAGCTCGGCGGGTTTATTCTAGCCATGACGATGGTCACGACATATGGAAGTGCATCAAGTTTTATTGGCGGACCCGGTGCTGCTTACCAGTATGGTCTCTCATGGGTACTGCTGGCAATGATTCAGGTTGTGACTGGATATATTGTTCTAACCGTTCTCGGGAAAAAGTTTGCGATTATTGCTCGTAAAATGAAGGCGGTAACCTTGATCGATTTTCTAAAAGAACGCTATCAGAGTAAATGGGTTGTTCTTTTATCTGCAATCAGTATTATCCTATTTCTCTTTTCGTCAATGGCTGCACAGTGGGTTGGCGGAGGGAGACTGATCCAGTCTGTCACCGGCTTCAACTATCCCGTCGCTTTGATTATTTTTGCATTATCTGTCCTTATTTATGTTATCATCGGGGGTTTTCGTGCTGTGGCAATAACGGACAGCATTCAAGGAGTCGTCATGCTGGCGGGAACAATCATCATTTTGATTGCCACCGTAATGGCTGGCGGGGGTGTCGATGCCATTATCCATCATTTAAAATCAGAGGATCCAGGATTGATTACGCCTTATGGACCTCACCATCAATTTTCGCCTTCATACATTACGTCATTTTGGATTCTGGTCGGAGTAGGGGTTGTTGGTCTTCCTCAAGTTACCGTTCGGGCGATGAGCTATAAGGATTCGAAAGCTATGCATCGGGCATTAATTATTGGAACGATCGTCGTCGGTGTAATTATGCTTGGTATGCATTTATCCGGTGTGTTCGCCAGGGCGGTTATGCCAGGAGTGAAAACGGGTGATGAAGTGATGCCGTTGCTCGCCATTAAAGTTCTGCCGGACTGGCTTGCTGGAGTGGTGCTCGCCGCTCCGATGGCTGCCATCATGTCAACGGTCAATGCGCTGCTGCTGATTATCAGTTCTTCAATAATTAAAGATATATATATAAATTATTTTCGTCCCCAATCTTCCGAGGCGCATGTCCGAAAGATAAGCATGTCCCTCACCGGTCTGATCGGTGTACTGGTCTTGCTCTTTGCCTTGCATCCTCCTGGTCTGCTTATCTGGTTAAATCTGTTTGCGTTTGGCGGCTTGGAAGCCACGTTTATTTGGCCGGTTGTGCTCGGTCTGTATTGGAAAAAAGGAAACAGCTATGGTGCTCTCGCTTCAATGCTTTCGGGTGTACTCAGCTACATCGTGATTCAAAGCTGGATGCCGGAGTTATTAGGGGTTAACCCAGTCGTCATTCCAGTTCTTCTCTCCTTAGTATGTTTTGTCATTGTCAGTCTGCTTACTCAGAACCAGACGTACGCTGTACAGAAGCAGGTGCATGCCAGGTTCTGGGAGGTATAATAAATATATAATCATATCGTCCAGAGTGTAGAGGAGCGCCCAATTAAGGCTTCTTTGCACTCTTTTTGTGTCTCAAAGAAAAATAGAAAAAATGGCGTTATGGGTACTTTTTACTGGACACAAATTATTGAAATACTTGTTAACTTTTTCTTGTTTATCCGATTAAACCGTGGTATGATTTTATTCGTTGTTTAATACTACACAAAGTTAACTATTTAACACTTTAACTATTTGAATGTTTAGACAGTTAACCAATTTATTAAAGGGACCAGGAGGATGAAAGAAAATGAGTAATTTTGGACGATTAATTTTAGTCAACGTCATCGTCATTATTGTGTTAATCGGTGGTGGAGCTTTAGCTTATTATTATTACAATCAATCGACAAACTATGTGAAGACGGATAACGCAAAAGTAGATGGACAGTCGATTTCCGTAGCAGCACCTGCGGCAGGAAAGCTGGTTGAATGGAATACAGATCTTGGTAAAATGTATCAGAGCGGATACACACTCGGTCAGGTTCAAACAATGGGTAAAAACGGCAAGCCGGCAAATATGCCGATTAAAATGCCAAAAGACGCAACGATTGTTCAAAATAATGGGGTTAAAGATACCTTCATAGGGGCTGGCATTCCAATTGCGACAGCCTACAACCTTGATAAGTTATATGTTACTGCAAACATTAAAGAAACAAATATTGATCAAATTAAAGAAGGACAGAAAGTGGATATTTCGGTTGATGCGTATCCGGATGCAAATCTTACCGGACGTGTTTCCCAAATCGGGATGGCAACACAAAGCACGTTTTCTTTAATGCCGAGTCAGAATAGCTCAGGCAATTACACTAAAGTGACACAGGTCATCCCTGTTAGAATTTCAATTGATGGCTATAAGGGCACTCAAATTATGCCTGGTATGAACGTGTCAATTAAGATTCACATTTAATAGAGAGGAGGGAGGACATGCTGCCATTCCTTTCAGGCTATATTGTTTTTGTGGTTGTTGTTATTGTCGGTTTGAATTTAATCCTTCGCCGCCGCAAGCTCAGAAACAGAAGAGAGTCAAAGCGCGAAGCTTATCTTAAGCTCAATCAGGCACAGCACCAGGAAAAAGTAGAAGAAAACACTGAGAATTTTATGACGAACGGACATCCAGAGGAAATTGAGGAAGTCAGAGAAGAACTCGGTTCTGAGGACAAAGCAAAAACAGCACCTCATAAGGAGCTGGATGAAGAAATTAAACCGGTTCCGATTATTGGTGTCCTGATCATGGGTGCATTTGTCGCCATTCTAAATCAGACATTAATGAATGTGGCGCTGCCTCATATGATGACCGATTTAAATGTTTCAACCAATACCATTCAATGGCTCGTAACGGGCTATATGCTTGTAAACGGTGTGCTTATCCCAATTACGGCTTTTCTGATGGAGTCTTTTTCAACTCGTAAATTATTTATTTTCGCTATGGTTTCCTTTGCCATTGGAACGCTGATCTGTGCACTGTCTCCGAACTTTGCGATGGTTATGACAGGGCGCGTTGTTCAAGGGATTGGCGCCGGTATTATCATGCCGCTAATGACAAATGTCTTTTTAACGATTTTTCCTCCAGAGAAGCGTGGTGTTGCCATGGGAACAATGGGAATCGCCATGATCTTTGCACCAGCAGTCGGTCCGACGCTTTCAGGCTACGTCGTACAGAACTATTCATGGCGGGTACTGTTTTATATTGTTCTGCCAATCGCTATTCTGGATATTATCTTAGCCTTTATCTTTTTGAGAAATGTCGGAAAACTTACGTATCCGAAATTTGATATTATGGGAATTATTTTTTCAACCATTGGCTTCGGTGGACTTCTTTACGGGTTTAGTGAAGCGGGAAATGATGGGTGGAGCAGCGGAATCGTCGTATCTTCGCTTCTCATTGGCTGCCTTTCAATAATCCTGTTTGTGTGGCGGGAGCTGACAATCCGAAATCCAATGCTGGAATTCAGGGTTTTCAAACACAGCATCTTTACGGTATCGACGATTGTTAATGCAGTGGTAACGATGGCGATGTTCGCAGCGATGATATTACTGCCCAATTTACCTTCAGACAATTCGCGGCTTTACACCGCTTCAGTCTGGTCTGCTGCTGCTTCCAGGAGCAGTGCTCATGGGAATCATGTCGCCAATCACCGGAGCATTATATGACCGTATTGGTGCGAGACCCCTTGCGATCGTAGGATTAATTATTACGGCTATCACTACCTATCAATTCTCTTTGCTTACTGATGCGACGACGTATGGCTTTATTATGATCCTCTATTCAGCTCGTATGTTCGGCATGTCTATGCTGATGATGCCTGTTATGACAGAAGGATTGAACAATCTGCCGAGACATTTAAACAGTCACGGTACAGCAATGTTTAACACGATGAGACAGGTTGCCGGTTCACTTGGCACCGCGTTTCTTGTCACAGTCATGACAAGCAGAACGACGTTTCATCTTGCAAATTATCAGAACACCATGACGACGTCCAACACGAATTTAACAAATAAGTTAAATGGACTAACTCAGGCGGCAGGCAGCAGCATGCACATTCCCCAAGGCCAGGGGCAGCAGCTTGTAAATCTCATGTTGTTCGGAAAAGTATCGATGGAATCTATGATTCACGGTATTAATGATGCATTTCTTGTTGCAACGCTACTTGCTTTAATTGCTTTATTCTTTTCTTTCTTTATGAAACGTTCGGTCCCTTCAAAGAAAAAGGCACCAAAACGATCAAAAGTAAAAGGGAAGACCTCTGATGCGGTGACAGAATGAGCGACAAGAAACCATTTTCTGAGCAGACCGATTCAGGGGAATCATCAAGAAGAGCCTTGACTTCTGCCCTTGAAAGACAGTTTATCTCTCTGTTCCGCAAGTTTAAAAAGGACATTAATCAGCTTTTTGGCAACGATCTGACCCGTCATGAGTTTATGTTTATGAAGTTGCTTTATTGTGAGCAGCCTAAGAAAATTTCTTCACTTGCCATTGAACTGGATGTCACAGCAAGTCATGCGACCGCCGTTGTGGAGAAGCTCGTGAAGAAAGAATGGCTAGAAAGAAAACGATCTTCATCTGACCGGCGCATTATTGATGTGTGTCTCACAGCTAAAGGCGAAGAAGTTTATCGTCATATGGAAAAAGTAAGATGCGATTATCTAGAAAATGCCTATAAAAAGCTGAGCATTGAAGAGATTGAAACAATGCATGCTTTACTAAAAAAACTTCAATGATCATAACCCTGCAGCGGATAAGTGCTGCAGGGTGTTTTTTTGTGTAGAAATTAATTAATGTTCTATGAACGCTATGTAAATAAAATAGGGACTAACGACGTGTTTTTGTTAATATTTGCAAAAATATGTCGAAATGCACTTAACAAAGATGTAACAATTTTAGATAATGTGTAATGAATAGTAAAGATTTACTATCTACTATTCTTTTAAAAGGAAGGGGTGTATTAAATTAGCCTTACAAAAAAAACGACATAGGCTGATCGCTGTTCTATCGTTCTTGCTTGTTGCAGTTGGGTTATCAACTTTAACCGCCAAAGCGGCAACCGATTATCACACGTGTCAAAAAAGTGCGCTGGAGGTGCATTGCAACTGGGGGACCGGGAGTCCCGAGGCAAATATGCCAAAGGATAATTTTAAACTATCCTTTGACCAAGGTTATACCTTTGATGGAAATGAATATTTTCTGCAGACTTTGGCTGATGACAGAGTAAATGTAAAGGTAAACAATCAGTATAAAATAAACCGAACAGCAAATTCTGGAGATACAATTGACAGGGCTTTACTTGGAAAGCTCACTGGAAAGGTTCCAATTTCGACCGTTTATAATGAGGTTAGGGGCAATGCAGCTCTATTTTCTGATGTGGTTCCGTATGGGAATTGGCTAGCTTATTATTACAACAATACCGATACAAGTGGAAGACCAGTAGCTGCTGAGCAGATCTCTAACGATAATGGGGTTCTTTCGCAGGATTATGGTTCTGGATCACCTGCGCCAGACGTTCACAAAGATCAATTCTCTGCACGATATACGACCGCCAAACATATAAAGGCTGGCAGTTATATTATTAGAGCGAGAGCAGATGATGGTATCCGGGTTCTTGTGGACGGCAAAAAAATCGTGGATCACTGGTCCCCAAGCCGGTATGGGGAAGACACTGCAAAAATTAACATTTCTGATGGGGAGAATGGAGATGTTCATTGGATTGAAGTTGATTATTTTGAAAGAGCAGGGAAAAGCAAACTTTACTTCACTATGAACCCTTCCAGCTCACAAGTCAGTGATAATGGCTGGTACGGAGAATTATTCCCGAACAAGACACTATCGGGACAGCCAGTAATAAATGGCGGTTCTGATGCTTTAAAGCAAGTTCCTGATTTAGACTTTAATTGGGGAAACGGATCTCCGGATTCTAAAATTCCATCCAATAATTTCTCGGGGATTTTTAAGAAAAAGCTTAATGTTAGCAACAGTAATTATTATCACTTTAATGTGAAAGCTGACGATGGGGTGCGGGTCATGGTTGATGGGAAAAAGATCATCGATTCATGGCATCCAAGCAACAATGGGGAACGCGAAGCTACCGTATATTTGGGGAAAGGTCAGCACGATCTTACTGTTGAATATTTTGAAGGCACAGGAGCTGCTCAATTAAACTTTAAAGTCAGTCCTGCAAAAACGTTTTCTAGAGCAGAACAATCCGTTCATTATGATTGGGGAGCAGGGTCTCCTGGAGCGGGATTTCCAAAAGACAATTTTTACGCATCTTTTGACCAGTCTAGAAACTTTCCATCGGATGATTATTTTATGCAGACGTTAGCTGACGATGGGATTCGTGTAAATATGGATGGGAAAGATATCATTAATCGCTGGTCACCTTCTGCTGGAGATATTGACAGAGCGGTCCTAGGGCATTTAAGCGGGCACCATACGTTCCAAACGGACTATTTTGAAAGAAGAAGCAATGCATTTATTTATTCAGATATCGTCCCGTTTAATAACTGGCTCGCTTACTACTATAATAATCAGGATTTAAGCGGGGCTCCTGTAAATGCCAAAGTCATTCCGCACGGAGACAATGGATCGTTTGAAGAAAACAACGGATCTGGTTCACCAATGAACAAGGTGAATTCGGATCATTTTTCCGCAAGGTATGTCACAGCAAAACATTTAGCACCAGGGAAATATGTCATACGAACTCGTGCAGATGATGGTGTGCGAGTGCTGGTAGACGGGAAAAAAGTGTCCGAACGCTGGACAAACAGTGCTTATAAAGAAAATGCTGTTAAAATTAATCTTTCTAATACGAATGGAAGCGATGTCCACTGGATTGAAGTACAGTACTATGACCGAACGTCTGCAAGCCATGTATTTGCTTCGATCGAACCGTTTAAATTGTCAACAGATTCCTGGATTGGAGAGTATTATTCCAATGAGAATCTTCAAGGACAAGGGTTACTAGTTGGTGGCGATCAAGCTTTAAATCCCATCGATTCTTTAAATTTAAAGTGGGGAGCCAAGGCTCCGTCCACGATGCTTCCTGAGGATCACTTCTCAGCCTCTTTCCAAAAACTCATCGATATATCAGAACCCGGAACTTACACCTTTTCAGTTAAGGCTGACGATGGGGTAAGGGTATCGGTGGACGGAAAGAAAATCATTGACTCATGGCACAAAAGTGATGGCGGTGGAAGAACAGGGAAAGTGGCATTAACTTCTGGAAAGCATGCTGTTAAAGTGGACTATTTTGAGCACACTGGGGATGCGAGTATTGACTTTTCATACGAGAAAGCCATCGATTTTAAAGATACTTCTCCGTCGATTCATTATAATTGGGGAACAGGAAGTCCGTCAGGGGTACCACCCGATCACTTTTTAGCAGAGTTTGATCAATCAAAGAAATTTGATGGCAAAGAATACTTTGCCCAGACTTATGCAGATGACCGAATTAAACTGTCTTTAAATAATAAAATAGTGATAGATGGATGGAATACTACGGGAACCACAAATCGAGCACTTCTGGGAAAGCTATCTGGAGTGCAATCAATAAAGAGCAGCTATTATGAAGAAACAGGTAACGCAGCGATTTATTCAGATGTTGTGCCTTTTGGAAATTGGCTGGCTTATTACTATAACAATACATCCATGAGCGGAAATCCAATTGATGCGAACGTCCTTTCACCTTCTTCGAGCAGTAATTTGGAAGTGGATAATGGGACTGGATCTCCTACAGGAAAAGTGAATGCTGATCGTTTCTCAGCTAAGTATGTAACGGCAAAACGCATTCCTTCAGGGGATTACATTTTTAGAGCCAAAGCTAATGATGGTGTGCGGATAATTGTAGATGGAAAAACAGTCATTAATCGTTTGACTTCAAGCAGTTATCAAGAAAATGCTGTTAAACTTCATCTTGATAATCTTAATGGCTCTGATGTCCACTGGATAGAAGTTCAGTATGTGGACCACTCAGGACAAAGTAAATTAAATCTATCTATCGAGCCAATCCAAGTCAGTTCTGACAATTGGCTTGCAGAATACTATCCAAATAAAGATTTAGCAGGCAATGCAGTAGTTGTAGGCGGCGAGAATTCGTTAAATCAAATTCCGAAGGTCGCCTTTAATTGGGTAGCGGACTCGCCAGACTCATCGATCCCAGTCGATGATTTTTCGGCAAGGTACCAAAAAATCATTCATCTCGATTCCACAGCAACATATCAGTTTAAAGCGAACGCAGATGACGGTGTCAGAGTCTTCGTAGATGGCAAACTCATTATTGATCACTGGGGACCAAGTCAAAGCACAACGTTTACTGAAAACCTTGATCTGGCAGCAGGAAATCATACTGTGAAGGTCGAGTATTTGGAGCTTTCCGGTTATGCTAAGTTGAATTTTTCTTACCAAATTCTCCAGAAGAAAGTTTTTAAATATGATTCAACGGCATACAGCAGCACGCTCGGGGATGCTTTAGCAAAACAAATGAGAACAAATCCACAGACAGATGTCGTCTACATTTACAGCAGTGGTGTTGATGTCGATGCAAATAATAATAACAAAGGAACCGTTAACGGGACGTACAACGTAAGAGTGTGGCCGGGGACTGAAAATGCTGTTTCGGGACTCTTGAATAATGGAACCCGTGTGACGATTTTGGATCGTGTGAAGGACTATGATGGGGATACATGGTATAAGATCATTTATCCTGGTTTTGTAGATGCAGGACAGCAATCGGTTATGAGCTATTTGGATCCCTCTAATTTTGAAAGAGGAACAAGTGAGTTTTATCAGTTCCTTAAACTCAATCAGAGCGCAAATTTAGATGTTAATGAAATCAATACGAAAATTCTTAAGGGAAAAGGGATTCTGGAAAACAAAGCGTCCTCTTTCATTAAGGCCGGTCAACAATTCAGCATTAATGAAATATATTTGATTTCACATGCTTTATTGGAAACTGGGAATGGCGCATCTCAATTGGCTCAGGGTGTTTGTTATGACCCGGCAGGAAATACAATTGTTGATGATTGTTCCCGTGGGAAAAAAGTCTATAATATGTATGGCATAGGTGCCTATGATAAGTCCGCTCTATTATCGGGTGCGGCAACGGCCTACAGTTATGGATGGTTTTCTCCGGAGGCTGCTATAATAGGAGGAGCAAGGTTTGTGTCTGAAAATTATATTCAAGCTGGACAGGACACCTTATATAAAATGAGATGGCATCCATCAGCTCCAGCCACTCACCAATATGCAACGGATATCGGGTGGGCAGCTAAGCAAACATATAAAATTAATAGCCTGTATGATCTGCTTAGCAGTTATACTAACGTCTATGATATTCCAACCTATCAATAATCGAAGTTAACAAATATTAAGCTTTTATATAAATACGCGCTCTTTTTGTCATCTTACTGTTATTTGAGAGAGAAAAAGGGTAGCATTTATATAGAAGCTTTTTTATTTTTAATTATTATTTTGCAAATTTAACAAAATAATAACTATAAAATAGGACTTAACTCCTATAATTGATTACTCGATGAAAGGAGCAGCTAATTTGAAATCAACAGTGTATATTTTTTTATTTCATTTAGTAACCGGCCTTGTCATGACATTTTTTGAAGGCTATTTTATTTATAATATATTTGCTAAGTATACTAATATTATTACCAGCCCTTATTTAATAGGGTTGTTGCTCGGCGTATTGCTGCTGGTAATTACTTACCTTCTCTACTTAAAAAAAACAAGTACGCTGATCAACTTTGTCCCCTCAATCATTGGTGCCATTATACTTATCATTGTTGCTGTCTTTTATATCTGGAATACCCAGTACTTTGATGGAACCGGCTACTTCTTCATATGTGTTTTTCTTCTACCCTATCTTGTTCTTTCTGCAGCCTGGAGCCTGATCGGATGGCTGCTTGCAGGTTTACAGGAAGAAAATCAATCCCATCAGTATTCTCAAAATCAAACCGCCCAAGCCGAATAACCCCTGATTAAAGGGGTTGTTTTTCTTATTAACCTCCCGCAATACAATGCGAAGCTAAAATCACAAAAGCGAATTTTTTGTCATAATTACAGGGACTTATGGCTTATTTTTCATATTTTAAGTAAATATTTGTCGAAAACACTTAACTTTATTGTAAATAAAATCGATAATATGTAATGTATAGTATTAATTTACTATCACATTACAATAGCTTTGAGAGAACAAGGAAGGAGTGTATTAAATTAGTAATTTCAAAAAACTTAATATTTTGATTGTTGGTTTGGCTTTTGCATTCATCATGGGAATGTGTCTGAAACAAAATGTTGCAGATGCTTCTGCGTCAAGTGGCAGTTGGCATGCCTATTACTATAATAACCAAGACCTAAGCGGGAATCCCGTAAATTCAAAAGTGATTAACTATGGCCAAAATAGTTCATTTGAAGAGGATAACGGCCATGGGTCCCCAATGGCAAAGGTAAATGCTAATCATTTTTCTGCTAAATACGTTACAGAAGAGAACCTCCCATCAGGTGATTATGTGATCAGAACCAGGGCTGACGATGGCGTCAAGGTGTTGGTTGATGGAAAAAATGTTCTTAACCGATGGACAGATGGTGGTTATCATGAAAATGCTGTGAAGGTACATATCACTGACACTAGTAAAGGTGATTTACATTCCATTGAAGTTTTGTATTATGACAATATCTCGGTTAGCCATATTTATACTTCCATAGAACCCTACAGTATTCCAACTGATAATTGGATTGGAGAATTCTACCCAAATGAGACATTTAAGGGTAATCCTGTAATTTTGGGTGGTAAAGGGGCATTAAAACCTTTGTCAGAGTTAAACTTTAATTGGGCTAAAAATTCACCAATTGAGTTAATACCAAAGGATCACTTCTCTGCAATTTTTACAAAGACAGCTAATATAACTAGTTCAGGTACATACAAAATTAACGTTGCAGCTGATGATGGGGTTAAGGTAACGGTTGATGGGAAAATTGTGATTAATTCATGGAACCAGGGAAGCCACCAAGACATAAATGGAATGGTTGATCTTTCAAAAGGGACTCACACCGTTAAAGTGGATTATTTTGATTATAGCAGTACAGCTAAGATTAATTTTTCACTTAAAAAAATTCCTGAAGAAGACTGGGTAGCTACTTATTACAATAATGAGAATTTAAGCGGTTCTCCAGTTAACTCCCAAGTTATCCCTCACGGATCAAATGGCTCGCTCGATGAAAATAATGGCCGACATGCACCGATGGCAAAAGTGAACGATGATCATTTCTCAGCAAAATACGTTTCTTCTAAACATCTAACGGCTGGGGATTATGTGATCAGAACCCGTGCTGATGATGGAGCGATGGTTTATGTGGATGGGAAAGTAGTGCTTAACCGTTGGACAGATGGTGGATACCATGAGAATGCGGTAAAGGTACATTTAACTAATACAAGTGCCGGTGATTTGCATACTATTGAAGTTAGATATTATGACAAAACGTCAGTCAGTCATATTTATACATCAATAGAACCTTTTGAAATTCCTGATGATTCTTGGATAGGAGAATATTACTCAAATGAGTCCTTTCAAGGAAATGCAGTAATTCAGGGGGGCGATAATGCACTTAAAGCATTACCAGATTTAAACCTTGACTGGGGAGATGGTTCACCGATTGAGTTACTTCCCAAAGATCACTTTTCTGCTAACTATCAAAGGACTTATAAAGTTCAAAATTCCGGAATGTATCAAATTAATGTCATTGCTAATGATGGCGTAAAAGTCCAAGTTGACGGGAAATTAGTAATTGATTCTTGGAAAAATAGTAATAATGAGAAACGCAGTGCATTGGTTCAACTTACTGCTGGCAGTCACAAAGTAAAGGTAGATTATTATGATTACAGCCAGGCAGCCGATATCCATTTTTCAATGACTCCCGTACCAACAGATGATTGGCTCGCCACTTATTATAATAATGAGAGCTTAAGTGGAAAGGCTATCAACTCCCAAGTTATTTCACATGGAGCAAATGGTTCTTTCGATGAAAATAACGGCAGAAAGGCACCGATGGACGACGTCAATGTTAATCACTTTTCTGCGAAGTACGTTTCACAAAAGCATTTAAATGCTGGCGATTATATTATCCGCACAAGAGCAGATGACGGAGCAAAGGTTTATGTCGACGGTAAGCTTGTTTTGAATCGATGGAGTGACGGTGGCTATCATGAAAATGCAGTTAAAGTGCATTTAACGAATACAAGTGCTGGTGATTTGCACACTATTGAAGTACATTATTATGATAAAACTTCAGTTAGTCATGTATATACATCTATTGAACCATACAAAATTTCAACAGATGGCTGGATTGGAGAATACTACGCTAATGATGACCTTAAAGGTGATGCAATTATTCAAGGAGGGAGTAATGCCTTAAAGCCTCTTTCCGATCTGAATTTAAATTGGGGCAAGGGGTCTCCATTGGAACTTATACCAGCAGATCATTTCTCAGCTTCGTTTAACAAAATAATGAAGGTGTCGAGCTCAGGGATATACAATATCTCAGTGACAGCTAATGATGGAGTTAGAGTAAAGGTTGATGGTAAGACGGTTATTGACTCTTGGAAAAACAGCAACAATGAAAGACGTGACGGGTTAGTTAACCTCCCTTCAGGTAACCATACAATAAGTGTTGAATATTATGATTACAGCCAGGTAGCTGATATTAAGTTCTCAATGAATAAAGTTGCTACAGATGATTGGTCAGCCTACTATTATAATAATGAAAACTTAAGTGGTAATCCTATTGATGAACAAGTACTAAGTCATGGAGCAAATGGTTCCCTTAATCAAGATAATGGTAAGGGGTCACCAACACCAAAAGTCAATTTCGATCACTTTTCAGCCAAATATATTTCTCAAAAACACCTCTCCGCAGGTGATTACATTATCAGGATGCGTGCAGATGATGGCGCAAAAGTATATGTGGACGGCAATCAAGTTATAGATCACTGGACAGACGGCGGTTACAATGAAAACGCAGTAAAGGTTCATTTGACGAACAATAGTAACGGTGACCTGCATACGATTGAAGTGCGTTATTATGATAAAACATCAACAAGTCATATCTTTACATCTATTGAAAAATATAAGGTTCCGGCAAACACTTGGATTGGAGAATATTATTCTAACGATAGTTTTGCTGGAAATGCAATTATCCAAGGGGGAGATACTGCTTTAAAACCCTTAAAAGATATAGAAATTAATGGAACGAGCGACCCTATGATTAAAACGCTACCTGATCATTTTTCAGCAAGGTTTGTTTCTAATAAAAACATTTCGGCTGGAGACTATATCTTTAGAACAAAAGCAAATGATGGCGTTAAGATTATCATTGATGGGAAAACGGTAATCGACCAATTTAACTCTAAAGGATATAAAGAATATGCTGCAAAAGTAAAGTTGGAAAATATTAATGGATCTACACTTCATAATATTGAAATTCAGTATAAAGACTATTCAAGCACTGCTAGATTATCTTTATCTGTCGAACCATACAATATTCCATCGACAAATTGGCAAGCAGAATATTATCCTAACGATAAATTAGCTGGTACCGCAACAGTGATAGGCGGAGATTACTCACTCAATGATATTGGAAGCATTGATTTTGATTGGGGTAAAGGCGCGCCCGTTAGTGGAATGCCAGTTGATCATTTCTCTGCAAGATTCACTAAAAATATAACAATTGCAAGTACGGGTACTTATAAATTCACTCTAAATGCAGATGATGGTGTACGTTTGTACGTGGACAATCGCCTTGTGGTGGATTCATGGGAAAATGGTGCAAAAACTGTTAATAAAGAAGTAGACTTAGCTGCAGGAAAGCATTCTGTCAAGCTTGAGTACTATGATTACACTTCTAGTGCCCACATCCATTTGTTTTATGATAAAGTTTTTAAAATTGTAAATGAATATAAAACAACCGTATATAATTATAGCTTGGATGATGCAGTAAAAGCCCAAAGTGCAACATCTAGTGACTATGCAAATAACACAGGACCAAAAACTGATCAGCACCCTTACAGTATAAATGGCTATATTTCAGCCAGCGGTTTACATGTTTCTGGAACTAAAGGCACAATAGTAAACGGCCCTTACAACATGAGGAAATGTGCTGGTACTGGATCAGATTGTACAGTGCTGGATGTTTTGAGAACAAACGAAACAGTTACAATTCTTGATAAGCTTACTGTAGATGGTTCTCCCTGGTATCATGTAAATTATGTGATGGATACTTGGGAGGTCGCAAATGCAGAAGAAATTAAGCCTTATCTAGATCCGCTTAATTTCAAAATTGGAACGAATGCATACTATCAATTCCTTAAATTAAACAGCAGTGCTAATTTAAATCCAAATGAAGTTAATGATAAGATTTTAAAAGGTATGGGTATTTTGGAAGGAAAAGCAACCTCCTTTATCCAAGCTGGACAAACCTATCATATTAATGAAATTTATTTAATTGCACATGCTATGTTGGAAACAGGGAATGGAGGTTCGCAACTTGCTAATGGGGTCTGCTATGATCCTAAGAGCGATGCCGTCATTTCAAGCTGTTCAACACCTGTGTATAATATGTATGGGATTGGAGCATATGATTCGACGGCGTTAAAAGATGGTGCAGCTTTTGCATATCATCACGGCTGGGATTCTCCTGAAAAAGCAATAATAGGCGGAGCAAGTTTTATTGATAGTAATTATGTGGGGGCAGGGCAAGACACTTTATATAAAATGAAGTGGAATCCTGACCATCCAGGCAGTCACGAGTACGCAACTGATATTGGATGGGCGGTTAAGCAAACTAATAGGATTAGTCAACTATACGGGCTGCTGACCAGCTATTCAAATGTATACGATATACCAAAATATCAATAAAGAGGAATAGGAATTAATAATATTGAATGACCTCGGTAATCACTGGGGTCATTATTTTTATATTTTGATAAAACCATTAAGCTAGCCACAATTTATATTGTATATAGTCTCTCTTCAATATGACAAAAGTGAAGTATGTTTTTTATCTACATATTGCACCAATAAAACGTTTAATTAAACGAAATTTATAGCACACCGAATCAGGTGGTCATGTCGCAAGCGAATGTCTTTGCAAGTTGCATTGATTATTAAAAAAGTGTATATTTGTAATGGATTTTTGAATAAAATTAATATTTTAAAATTACCGCAATTCTATCAATTTATACATGAATTGCTTATGAAACTAAGGGGATGTTTACATGATATATGCAGAAATTCTGGCAGGTGGAAAAGGAACCCGAATGGGAAATATTAATATGCCAAAACAATTTTTGATGCTTAACAATAAACCTATTATTATTCACACCATTGAGAAATTTATTCTCAATGAAAAATTCGATAAAATATTAGTCGTCTCACCAAAAGAATGGATTAATCACACGAAAGACATCATTCGTAAATATCTTATAGAGGATGACAGAATAGCCGTCGTGGAAGGCGGATCAGATCGAAATGAGTCCATTATGAGCGGTATAAAATATATTGAGAATGAATTCGGTATAAACGAGGATGATGTGATTATCACTCATGACTCAGTACGCCCGTTTTTAACCCATCGAATTATTGAAGAAAACATAAAAAATGCTATTGAATATGGAGCTGTTGATACCTCCATTCCAGCTTTCGATACAATTATTCAATCAGAAGATGGCGAAACAATATCAAATATTCCAATTCGCTCGACAATGTTTTTGGGACAAACTCCACAAAGTTTTAATATAAAGCAGCTGGTTGGCTATTATGAAGAGCTGAGCACTGATGAAAAATCAATATTAACAGATGCGTGTAAAATCTGTCTGTTAAAGGGCGGTCAGGTGAAAATGGTAAATGGAGAGATCTTTAACATCAAAATCACTACGCCATATGATATGAAAATTGCTGAAGCTTTATTTAGAGAGAGGAATTAATAATGATTAATCAAGTATACAGATTAGTGTCTCCAAGACAGTTTGAAGTGGCTTATACTGAAGGCTCCTTGATGACAGACGATGTAATCATACGCCCAACCCACCTGTCTATTTGCGCCGCTGATCAAAGGTACTACACAGGCAGAAGAGGGAAAGAAGCTCTGGCTAAAAAGCTTCCAATGGCATTAATTCATGAGGGGATCGGAAAAGTTGTTTATGATCCTAAAAAACAATTTAAAATTGGTACCCCCGTGGTGATGATTCCGAACACACCAGTTGAAGAAGATGAGTATATCGCAGAGAACTATCTTAGATCTAGTAAATTTCGGTCAAGCGGTTATGATGGGTTTATGCAGGATTATGTTTTTCTGAAAAGAGACAGGATTGTTGAATTGCCTAATACACTGAACAAAAAAGTTGCTTCTTTTATTGAGTTAATAACTATTAGTATGCACTCATTAACACGATTCGAGAAGAAAGCTCATGAAAGAAGAACTGTTTTCGGGGTTTGGGGAGATGGTAACCTAGGGTTTATCACTTCCTTAATGCTTAAAAAGTTTTATAAAGACAGCAAAGTAGTTGTTTTCGGCAAGAACATGCATAAGCTTGCCCACTTTTCTTTTGTTGACGACACGTATCTGATTGATAGTGTTCCAGAAGATTTGAAAATTGATCATGCTTTTGAATGCGTTGGAGGGATTGGCAGTCAATATGCGATTGACCAGATTATTGAAACAATACATCCTGAAGGGTCGGTTGCAATTCTTGGAGTTTCCGAGCATCCTGTAGAAATAAATACAAGGATGGTTTTAGAGAAAGGACTCACATTTATCGGTAGCAGCAGAAGCGGAAGGACTGACTTTGTGAATACGGTAAATTATTTGACTAATTACCCTGATGTTGTTGAATATCTAGAAACTTTGATCGAGTTTGAAACGGAAGTTAAAAGCATCAAAGATTTATTAGATATCTTTGAAAAAGATTTAACAACTTCTTGGGGTAAATCTGTTATTCATTGGTCAATTTAATCAAGGAAGGGCTGGCAGGATTTGGGTAATAGAACACTTTTAATTATTATACAAAAAATCATTTGTCAGGGAATTTATAGTTTCCTGACTTTGGTTATTAGCCCTTCTTCCAAAAGAGTTACTTTTGTTTCAAATCGAAGCAGTTATTTAGAAGGAAATCTTAAAGCGGTATATGAATCTTTAAAAGCTGCCGATGCTGATATAGATATAAAGATACTGACCAGAAAATATAATAAGTCTTTTAAAGGAAAATTTAATTATTTACTTTACTTTATTAGGTTTTACTACTTAATGGCAAAGTCTACAACCGTACTTATTGATGATTATCTTCTGCCGCTTTATCTAATTAAAAAAAAGAAAAATACTAAGGTAATTCAATTATGGCATGCTGCTGGTGCATTTAAAAAATTTGGCTATAGTGCTCTAAATAAAAAATTCGGGCCATCTGAGAGTTATATTAAGCATGTTCCGATTCATTCAAATTATGATTATGCTATAGTAAGTTCGCCGGAAGTGATACCCCATTTTTCTGAAGCGTTCAATTTGAATAGCAAAAAAATTCTTCCATACGGGCTTCCCAGGACAGATATACTGTTTGATGAAAATTTTCTGAAGCATACAAAAGAAAATTTTTTAAAAGCACGACCGGATTTATCTGGGAAAAAAATCATTCTATACGCCCCTACCTTTAGGGGAGAAAGTCATTCATCAGTAAACAATAATATTCAACTGGACATCGCAGAAATGAAAAAGATCTTAGGTAAAGACTATTTCTTAATTGTACATTTACATCCATACTTAAATGGGTTGAAAGTCATCAACAAAAAAGATGAGGATTTTGCAGGTCTATTTAATGGGAAGTTATCAATACTGGAGTCTATGGTAATCAGTGATTTAATGATTAGTGATTACTCTTCTGTAATATTTGAATATAGTCTCTTGAAAAAGCCAATTGTTTTTTTAGCTAACGACTTAAAAAGTTATATTCAAGAACGAGATTTTTATTATGATTTCGAGTCTTTTATCCCTGGCCCATTGTTTAGAAATACAGCCGATTTGGCTTACTGGATAAAAAAAGGTGCTTACAATAGAGAAAAATTAGTTGAATTCAGTGATAGATTTTTTAAATATAAAGACGGTAATTCCAGTAAACGAATTGTTGATAATATTATTTTATGAAAGCATTGAGATTTTAAAATATCGATGGTCTTCAATGGGATTCTATAAAATGTTTGATGAGATTGGAGTATGTTATGCTTAGACGCGTTAAAAATAAGGTGAAAAGAGTTTTAAGACCGCTATCTTCTGCCAATCCTTTAAATGCTGAGGAAAATATTCAGGATCAGGATTTTTTAGAAGTATTAGCGGAAAATAAGATATTAAACCCATTAGATAAGCTGATTCCTCGCAGGGAAATAGTGAATTTATCCTGGAATGGTCCAGTTATGAAAATTGAGGGTTACTTCTACCTTGAAAATATACCTATGGATAATGAAGATTTAATCAGAAAACGGTTAATATTAATTGATAGTAAGTTTAAGCAGACTACTTTGCCGCTAGATGATGTACTTATTAGCGAATTACCTTTTAAATTTGAACTGATAGACGAGTTGTATAAGTGGAGTGGCTTTAAAGGTGAATTTAACTTTTCAACTATGGGGAAAAACAGAAAACCCATACCAGCAGGCAGTTATCAATTATTCATTGAGATTGAAGTTAATGATATGGGTAAAAGAGTACACAGAAAAACATATCCACTTGGAAATGTTGAAAAGTTTTTTCCTCAAGGTTTTTATTCCTCTAAAATGGAATTTTTTTCGGCCAGAAAAGAACTTAAATATAATTTACTGGTAAGAAATAACAAAAACACAAAAACACTTGAAATATTATCAAATAAGTTAAAAGATTTCGACCCTATTTTAATGGGGATGGCAGCAAATAATCAAGATGGTTTTTTATACAGATTTGCAAACAAATATGTTTTTAAGCTCTTGTACAATTTTTTCAAGTTGTATCCATTAAAAACACGAAAAGTTGTTTTTGCTTCAGAAAGCAGAGAGGACTTATCAGGAAACTTTCAATATGTGTATGATGAATTAATTAGAAGGCAATTGGGGTTTAATTATAAGTTTTTTTTGCAGAAGCAACTTGGCGCAAAAAGGACTTATTTGGAAATGGTTGACCTAGCTTATCATTTGGCAACTGCAAAATTTGTCTTATTAGATGATTTCTACCCTCTTATTTATCCATTAAAAATTAGAAAGAATTCAGAGCTAGTGCAATTATGGCATGCTGTAGGGGCCTTCAAAACATTCGGATTCAGCCGTATAGGATTACCTGGTGGTCCTTCACCTACGTCTAAAAACCATAGAAACTATACCAAAGCGATAGTATCCTCTCACAATATTGCAAAGCACTATGCTGAAGGCTTTGGTATTGATGTAGAGAATGTCTTGCCAACGGGTATACCAAGAACTGATGTATTTTTTGATAGTGAGTACAGTGACCGGGTGACAAGAGATCTTTACGAAGAATTCCCGTTTATGAAGAATAAAAAAGTTATCATGTTCGCTCCGACTTTTAGAGGAAATGGTCAACAATCCGCTCATTATGATATGGAAATGCTAAAATTTGATAAGCTTTATGAAGAACTGCATGATGAATATATCTTTATCTTTAAGATGCATCCATTTGTGAAAAATGATTTCAGTATTCCGTATCAATACAACGATTTCTTTTATGATCTTTCATACTACCGTGAAATAAATGATCTATTATTCATTACAGATATATTAATTACTGATTATTCTTCAGTTTGTTTTGAATTTGCTTTACTGAAAAAACCAATGCTCTTCTTTGCTTATGATGTAGAGGAATACGTTCAAACGAGAGACTTTTACTATGATTACTTGTCCTTTATTCCTGGACCTCTAGTTAAATCAACAGAACAGATGATTACTACGATAAAAAACAAAGCTTTTGAACTCGAAAAGGTTGATAAGTTTATTGAATACTTTTTTGATCAAACAGATGGTCATTCATCTGAAAGGGTTGTGAATCACATCCTACTCGAAAATGATCTCTAAATTAAAATCATTATAAAACCCTGACATTCAACGGAATGTCAGGGTTTTATAATTGAGAGTAGAGATTGGACTTGAACCTTAAACCTAAGTAAATTAACCTTTTCTATTAGCTGTTGAAATCGTTCGGGTAACATCTTTTATAGTTTTTTTAGAAGAATTCTGCTTTAAAGCAACTAATCTTTTTCCAATTTTTATAGAAGGAATTTCTACAAATTTATGCATTATATGGGCAGATAATAAAGCAAGAATTGGAACGCAAATAACGATGAGATATACTGCGTTAGACCCTCTAGCAAAGTGAACAAAAATTAGTAATATAATGGGATGTATCAGATACAGGCTATAGGATATCTGCCCAAGATAAATTAAAATACCTTTACCAAGAACAACTTTAAGCTTTACTGAATTTAAGGCAAATACAATTGTAATCAATACACTTGAAGCTATACACCAATCAATAAAGGTGGTCATTAACATTTCAGATAATGGATTACTGTCGAATTTAATCGTCCCTAATCCAGGAATTAACCATTCAATTATATATAACATTAATGAAATACCAAATAAAATAACTTTTGAAGTGAAACTTAACTTAATGTAAACAGCACGGAGTTGTTCTTTGTACTTTGCAATAAGAGCCCCCATAATGAAAAAACCAGTATAATAAATGGTGTCTCTTGCAGATTTAATTAAAGAGAATACAATGTGAATTTCAAATTTATGCGTCGTTAGAAAAAAGATAGAAATTAATAGAATATAGCTTATTAGGCTGATGAAAAATATTTTGTTGAATTTCCACTTAATAATCAACAGCATAATTAATGGGAAAAAAAACGAAATTCTTAATTCATGCACCAGACTCCAGGTGGCTGTGTCCAATCTGCTAGTTCCATACCCAGTCATAAAAATAAAAGAAATCAATTCTTTAAAAGTAATTCGCTGCGTCCACATGTTATTAAACCAGGAACTTAAATGGTCTGTGTGGCTGCTGTTCAAAATGCTGTACATGATGATTGATAGACAAATCGCAAAGGCATAAGGCAAATATATCCGGCATAATCGCTTGATTATATAATTACTGTAACTCTTAGCCTTATTCGTCGCCACAAACGGAAGCGCTAAAACAAAACCACTTAAAACAAAAAATAGAATGACGGCTTCATGACCTGCCCAGAATAAATGTAATGGTGAGAAAGCAAGCACTTTGGCAACCATATTAGTAACAGCCTGATGGTGATATACCGTATAAAAAGCTCCAAATGAAAGCAAGCAGTGATGAAAAACCACTGACAAAGATGCTAATCCTCTTAATGAATCTAACTCATTATATCTTTGAGCCATAATTATCCCTCAATATTGTTAGTAATTTGCAAACTTCAGTTCGGGAAGTGTACAGGGTTATACGTGTTTCTATGAGTATTTACCCTAAGTCATTCGAATCTAAGCCAAATTTAATAAGGGTAATGTGTCATTTATTGAGGAATTAATAAGGGAAAAATGTCATATTTTGTTTGAATTGAAATGTTAATTTGAAATCCTTGTCATTAAGTCTTATAATTTGATGAGGTATAAGAGAATAGATTTAAAGTATGACAATTGGAGGTTCATATATGCGCAAAGTAATTACTTATGGCACTTTCGACCTTTTGCATATAGGGCATATTAATATATTAAAAAGGGCTAAAGAAATGGGTGATTATTTAATCGTAGCATTATCGACGGATGAATTTAATGCTATAAAAAATAAAAAAGCCTATCATACGTATGAAGACAGAAAAACGGTGTTAGAGGCGATCAAATATGTTGATTTAATTATCCCAGAAGAAAATTGGGAACAAAAAACAATCGATATTAAAAAACATAAGATACACACATTCGTCATGGGCAGTGATTGGGAAGGGAAGTTTGATCATCTGCAAAATTACTGCAATGTGGTTTATTTGCCTCGCACTTATGGAATTTCTACCACAAAAATAAAAACAGATTTATCTTCGGTTAATAATGGTTAGAGAATTTGCTGTCAATATCTATTTGTTTTTTTTCAGGTTAACGGCTTTATTATGCGATTTCTTCCCAGTTAGCCGAAAGAAAGTAGTGATTATTGCAACATTTCCTGAAAATAATATATTTCTTCTGCAAGAAATGGAAAAGCAGAATTCAGAACATGATATAATTTTGATTTGTAGAAATGAAATTACTGAGCAATTTCATTATAAAATAATCAAAAAAAAATACAGTTTGCGAAATATTAATTTTATAAATCCGGTTATAATATTTCATTTAATGACATCTAAAACAGTAGTGGTTGATAATTATTTTGCTTTCCTTTCTGTTGTCCAATTTAGTAAGGATGTTGAATGTATTCAGATCTGGCATGCAAATGGAGCCATAAAGAAGTTTGGTGCTGCAGATAACTCCGTAATGTATAGAAAGCAGCAGGACGTAAAAAGGCTAAAAAATGTATATAAAAAATTCCATAAAGTTGTCGTCGGCTCAGATGCTATGGGCGAAATTTTTGGAAAAGCATTTAATCTTGATGAGGGAAGGTTATTAAGAACAGGTCTGCCTCGGACTGATCTATTCTACGATAAAGAAATGACCGAAGAAATTAGAAAAGAACTAAGATCAGAATTTGTGCAGGGGAATCGAAAATTAATATTATATGCCCCGACTTATAGAGATAACCAATTGGGTTATTTTGATATGAAACTAGATATTGAAAAAATGTACAAAGCCTTGAATAAAGAATATGTACTTGCTATAAAATTGCATCCGGCAATTAATTATTCTGTAAGTTTTGAAGATGAATATCCAAATTTTGTATATGATTTTTCGAATTGTAAAAATATGAATAAGCTTTTACTTGGGACAGATATTCTAATTACAGATTATTCTTCAATCCCGTATGAGTTTGCATTACTGAAAAAACCGATGATTTTTTTTCCTTATGATCTCAAAAACTACACTGCGGAACGTGGGTTGTGGGATACTTATGAGAATCTCGTTCCTGGACCAATTGCTATGAACACAGAATCAATTATTAAACTAATAACTCATAAGGAATTTCAAATAGAAGAAATAGATTCATATTCTAAAAAGTGGAATGTTTATAACCAGGGTAATGCAAGTTGTGCTTTGGTAGATTATATTAATCAAAGATAGAAAATTGAGTCTGGAATGACTGGAAGATAGAAAGGGAAATCAAATGAAATCTGTATGGAATGTCTTAAAAGAACAAATTTCAAGTCTCTATTTAATTCAGAGGCTTGCCATGTATGAATTAAAAACAGATAACAGCGGAAATTACTTAGGGGTATTGTGGGAAATTTTAAATCCGATGATACAAATTGGGATTTATTGGTTTGTGTTTGGGTATGGAATGTTTCATGGTTCCGGTCATACAGGTAGACACGAGGTAGGTGGAATTCCTTATTTTTCATGGATGTTGGCGGGTATATCGGTTTGGTTTTTTGTAAATCAGTCCATTCTGCTAGGGTCAAAATCGATTTACACTAGAATTGGATTTATATCCAAAATGAGCTTCCCGATGAGTGTTATACCGACTTACGTTATTGTTGCTAAATATTATCAGCATATTATTATTGTTTTTATTGTTATGGTTATACTATCATTTAATGGATATCCTCCAACAATTTATTACTTACAGTTGCCATATTTTATGCTGGCAACCGTAATACTTATGATATCTATTTCACTTATTTCGTCTACACTTTCAACGATTATCAGAGATGTTCACTTAGCCATTGCATCGGTGGTTAGGATGCTCATTTATTTAAGTCCTTTCTTATGGGCTCCTTCTAAATCGTTGCAAGTTTTTATGAAATATAACCCTTTGTATTACATTGCAGAAGGTTATCGGCATGCGCTTTTGGGAGAGTCGTGGTACTTAGTGCAGCATGACAAATATACTTTGTATTTTTGGGTGTTAACTTTGGTGTTATTTTCAATTGGCTCAGTACTTCATGTGAAATTTAGAAGTCATTTTGTGGACTACTTATAAGATGGATGTGAACGGGTATGGAATATTCAGTAGAACTAAAGAATGTAGCAAAAAAATATAAAATGTATGAAAAACCTTCAGAAAAGATTTTAGATCTTATTTTACCTAACGGGTATGGAGCAGACTTTTATGCTCTGAGAGATATCAGTTTTAATGCTGAAAAGGGGGATGTAATTGGAATTGTAGGGGTCAATGGCTCCGGTAAATCCACTCTATCAAATATTATTTCTGGTGTGATTCCGCCAACGGCAGGCTCAATAAAAATCAAGGGTGAAGCGGCTCTAATTGCTATTTCGTCGGGGTTAAATAATAATTTAACAGGTCTTGAAAACATTGAATTAAAATGTTTAATGCTTGGTTTCAGCAAAAAAGAAATAAAAGAACTAGAACCTAAAATTATTGAATTTGCCGATTTAGGGAAATTTATCAATCAACCTGTTAAGTCCTATTCAAGCGGTATGAAATCTAGGTTAGGTTTTGCTATTTCAGTTAATATTGATCCGGATGTTCTAGTTATTGACGAAGCTTTATCAGTTGGAGATCAAACGTTTACTGATAAATGCCTGGACAAAATGAATGAGTTTAAAGCTGAGGGTAAAACAATATTTTTCATCTCTCATGCTATAGGGCAAGTAAAGCAATTTTGTCAAAAGGCTCTTTGGATAGAGTACGGAGAAGTTAAAGAGTATGGTACAGTTGAAGACGTAATGCCGAATTATGAAAAATTCCTAAAAGATTTTAAAAGCAAATCTAAGTCTGAACAAAAAGCCTATAAAGAAATGGTTATGAAAAAAAGAAGTGAGGCCATGGTGAGATAACTGGACAATTAAGCTGAGTTGCCCACAAAAATTAAATTTAAGTTAGAATGATATTATATACTTAATGTTCAAATGAAAGAGAAATGAGTAATTGCAACAAAAACAGGAAGAAAAAAGTCGGAGGTAATTAAGTTTGAAAATTACTATAGCGATACCTATTTATAATGCAGCTAGACATTTAAATGTTACTCTCGATTCTTTATTAAAACAAACGATGGATCCATCTGATTTTGAAGTGATTTGTGTTAATGATTGCTCTACAGATAATAGTAAAGATGTTATTAATGATTACAAAAAAGTTATGCACAATCTTGTTTTAATAAACCGAGTAGAAAATTCAGGGGGACCAATGGTTCCACGTAATGATGCGATTGAAGCAGCATGTGGTGAATATATAGTGTTTTTAGATAATGATGATTTCCTCGGGGAAGAAACGTTAGAGAGATTCTATAAAGCCGCGAAGGAGAATCAATCAGACGTTATATATGGTAAATATGCTGGGGTTAATGGAAGAAATGTGCCTCAATCAATGTTTAAAAAAGGGAATCAGCTAAAGGCAGACATCTTAAAGGATAATCTAGTCTTTTCATTAGCACCTCATAAAATGTTTAAAGTTTCTTTTCTAAGAGAAAATAATTTCAAATTTCATTCAAAAGCAGTAGTGGGTGAAGATCAGTTATTTGTTATGCAATGCTATATAAAAGCTGAAATTATAACTGTATTAGCTGATTATGATTATTATTATGTAGTTTCACGTGGTGATGAAAATCTAAGTTTAAAGTATTTTCCTGCAGAACAATTCTTTTTCTCCTTCAATAAAATAATGGAATTTATTGAAGAAAGTGATCTAAACGCTTTATATAAAAACGATCTAAAAGTTGCTTTCTTAGACCGTTTTTTTCATGCGAGCAGACTTAGGGGGCATCTTCTTTCAAACTTATTGACCCATGAACAAAAAGTTGAATGGTTAGCTGAAACTAAACGTTTTTTAGATAATCATGTAGACGACAATCTCGTTCAACAACTTACAAATCGCTTTAAATATTTTGTTACAGTTTCTAAAGATAATAACATAAATAAACTGATATCAATTCATCACCAAATAGAAAAAATTAATGCTAATAGTGTTAGCCGAATTGAAAATGGAATGATCTATGCTACTTTGAGAAGAGTTTCAAAAGATGTGTCTTATAATGAAGAGCATGTTGTTAATCAGAATAATACGTCAAAAGTTTTTCTTTATGAACTGGAATTTAATGAAGCACAATTTATAATTAAAGGCCAATTCACACAAAGTTTACTGGTGAATTATCCAGTTAAGTATGAATTAAAGTTAATTCATCGCAAAACTGGTTTGGAAAGATCATTGGTTCAAAATATTCCAACTATATCAGGAGAATTTGCATTTGAGGTTGATTATAAAGAAATACTTTTTGACGACACTCTAATCGGACCTTGGGATCTTTTCGTCGAAGCATCAATTGGTGGATATACAAAACGTAGAAGAATTGGGTCATCGCGTTCTTCTTCTATTAATGAACCTAAGGTTACTCCTAGCATAACTTCTTTCGGGAAAAATTATACGATTTTGCCATACTTTACTACACCTCATAACAATATTAGTTTAGATGTAAGATCGGAATAGTAGGAAATTTTAAAATTATATTTAATGCTACAGGAGAGAGATAATGAAAAAAGTAAAAATAATTAAGAAGAAAGTCAGCACATATGCCCGACCTTCAACGAATGCAATTAAAATTAATTTTTATAAGAAGCCTGGAAAAGAAATTACTGTGTATTCCAGTGTAGAAGGCTGGTATGAACTTAGGCCAAGGGATACTGACGGGATTATGAATACTGAATTTATTCAGAAAATTGATGTAGAATAAAAAATCACAAAAACTTTTAATTAGAGGTTTTTGAGAATCATAAAGGGAGGCAGAAAAATGAAAGGTATTATACTAGCTGGGGGGAGCGGAACAAGGCTCTATCCATTAACACGTTCAATTTCAAAACAAATGTTGCCGATTTATGATAAGCCTATGATTTACTATCCTTTGTCCATTCTTATGTTAGCAGGTATAAAAGAAGTATTAATTATCTCTACTCCAGAAGATACGCCGCGCTTTGAACAATTATTAGGTAATGGTAAGGATTTGGGTATCAGTCTTTCGTACGCCGTACAGGAAAAACCGGAGGGGCTTGCTCAGGCATTCATCATCGGTGAAGAGTTCATTGGGAATGACTCAGTTTCTTTAATTTTAGGAGACAATATTTATTATGGTCAGGGTCTCTCAAAAATGCTTCAAAGTGCTGCTACAAAACAAAATGGAGCGACTGTTTTTGGCTATCATGTGCATGATCCTGAGCGGTTTGGTGTCGTTGAGTTTGATAAGAGTATGAAAGCTTTATCTATTGAAGAAAAACCTTCAAAACCAAAAAGCAATTACGCTGTAACCGGTCTATATTTTTACGATAATAAAGTTGTAGATTATGCTAAACAGATAAGTCCATCTGAGAGAGGCGAACTAGAAATTTCTGATCTTAATAGTCTTTATTTAGAAAGTGGAGAACTTGATGTGCAATTACTGGGCCGAGGCTTCGCTTGGCTTGATACTGGGACTCACGAATCGTTGCTTGAAGCATCAACTTTTATTGAAACAGTTGAGAGAAGACAGAAATTAAAAATTGCATGTTTGGAAGAAGTATCCTACCGGATGGGATATATTGATTCAGAACAAGTAAAAGAACTTGCTGAACCCTTAAAGAAAAACGAATATGGACAATATTTATTAAGAATGATTGAGCAAGACAAAGAGTAGGAGAGGTATAACATGCGAATTATTGAGAGCAAACTTAAAGGTGTTAAATTAATAGAGCCTAAATCATTTGGTGACAACCGTGGATTCTTTATGGAAAGTTATAATAAAAACGTTTTTGAAGAATTAGGGATTACCGAAGAATTTATACAAGACAATCACTCTCTATCGAAAGAAGCTGGGGTTTTAAGAGGTATGCATTATCAGTTAGCTCCAAAAGCTCAAACTAAATTAATTCGTGTTGCTACAGGTGCAATTTATGATGTTGTAGTAGATATACGCAAGGGGTCCCCTACTTTCGGACAGTACGAAGGTTATATTTTAAGTGAACACAATAAGCGCCAGCTTCTTGTGCCAAAAGGATTTGCGCATGGATTCTGTACTATTACTGAAAATGTTAATGTTCTTTATAAAGTGGACGAATTATATTCACCTGAACACGATAGAGGAATTGCATGGAATGATGAAAATATAGCAATTGAATGGCCTGTTTCAAACCCTGTTCTATCTGAAAAGGATGGCAAGCATCCAAGATTATCAGAAGCTGATAATAATTTTGCCTGGGAGGATTAAATATATGAATATGATTGTGACCGGTGGTGCCGGTTTTATTGGAAGTAACTTTGTACGCCATATTTTAAATAAATATCCAGACTATAAAGTAATCAATTTAGATTTACTTACATATGCTGGAAATTCCGATAATTTAAATGATTTATCAAATAATCCTAATCATACGTTTGTTGAGGGTAATATTACAAACAGAGAGCTTATTGCTTTTTTAATAAACAAATATGATGTTGATACAATTGTGAACTTTGCGGCAGAATCACATGTTGACAGAAGCATCCTGGATCCTGGTGTCTTTATCGAGACAAATGTTCAAGGCACGCTTGCACTTTTGGACATTGCTAAAAAAAATAACCTGAAAAAATTTGTTCAGATTTCTACTGATGAGGTTTATGGCTCTCTTGGTGAAACTGGATACTTCACTGAAGAAAGTCCAATTGCTCCGAATAGTCCTTACTCAGCTAGCAAAGCTTCAGCAGATATGCTAGTGCGGTCTTACCATGAAACATATGGAATGAATGTAAATATTACTCGCTGCTCTAATAACTATGGTCCTTATCATTTTCCGGAAAAGCTTATTCCTTTAATGATTACAAATGGAATAGATGGTGAGAACCTGCCGATTTATGGTGATGGGAAAAATATTCGCGATTGGCTACATGTCAAGGATCACTGTTCAGCGATTGATCTCGTTCTTCATAAAGGGCAGCCTGGAGAAGTCTATAATGTTGGTGGTCATAATGAAAGAACAAACAATGAAATTGTTGAATTAATTGTTGATAAGCTTGAAATTCCACGAGAAAAAATTGTATATGTTGAGGATCGACTCGGCCATGACCGGAGATATGCTATTGATCCGACAAAACTGGAAAATAAACTTGGCTGGATTCCAGAATATACTTTTAATACAGGGATTCTTGAAACGATAGAGTGGTATAAATCCAATGAAAAATGGTGGCGGCCACTTAAAGAACGCGCGAAGTTGGAGAAATAAGCTATGAAAATACTTATTACTGGGGCAAATGGACAACTTGGAAGTAAAGTTGTTTCACTTTTAAACGGACTTAAAGATAGAGATATTGAAATTCAGCCTTTTTCAAGATCGGAACTTAACGTTGGAAATAAAGAAGAAGTATTTTCTAAGGTTGGTGCTGTTAAGCCGGATTGGATTTTGCATTGTGCTGCTTTTACTAAAGTGGAAGCAGCGGAAGATGAGGAACGGCAAACAAATTGGGAAATTAATAAAGACGGTTCATCCTATATTAGCGAGGCAGCTGCTGAATGTGGTTCGAATTTAATCTTTATCAGTACCGATTACGTATTTGATGGAGAAAAAGAAGAATTGTATAGTACAGAAGACGCTACAAACCCAATCAATCAGTATGGGGAAGCGAAACTTGCAGGTGAAAAAGAAGTACTTAAAAATTTACCCTGTGCTCATATTATTAGAACATCATGGGTTTTTGGTGAGAATGGAAAAAATTTCGTTTATACAATGCTTAATCTTGCTAAGAAATTGGATACTTTAAAAGTCGTAAACGATCAATATGGCAGGCCAACTTATACCCATGATCTTGCTGAATTTATGATTTATATAATAAATCATGAAATTGGAGGAGGAATTTATCACTTCTCTAATGATGGTCAAGCTACATGGTTTGAATTTGCCAAAGAAATCCTTAAAAATGAAGAAGTTGAAATTATCCCAGTTAGCTCTGAGGAATTCCCTCAGAAAGCTAAACGACCAAAACATTCAATTATGTCTTTAGAAAGCGTAAAGAATACAGGGTTTACAATACCTTCTTGGAAAAATGCGCTTGATCGATTCATGAAAAATAGATAAAAAACAGCCCTTCCGCTTTTAAGCTGAGGGGCTTTTATTAAGTTCTGCCTGTTCTCTCCGTTTTATTTCATGCTTAACTCTTTCTTCAATCTGATCATAGATGTCTTCAAGTGAGACGATGCGGCCGAGGTCATCCTTGAAGGTCATATGATGGCGTTTGAACTGAGTGGGTGAGTCAATCCCGCATGCGGCAGTTAAGCGAAAGAGACCGCGTCTTAGGGTGAGTAGATAATTTGTGACGCGGTATTTTTTTTCGTCAATCACCAGTGCTTTTTCAAGCTTTGGATCTGTGGTGGCGACACCTACGGGGCAGGCGTTGGAATGGCATTTAAGCGCTTGGATGCAGCCGATGGTGATCATAAAGCCGCGGGCAATGTTAACGAGATCAGCACCCATCGCAAGAGCAACCGCGACCCGGTCTGGGGTAAATAGCTTTCCTGACGCGATCAGTTTGACACGGTCACGGACGCCAAAGTGCTTGAGAGTGATGTCAGCAATCGGAAGCGCGGATTTGATTGGCAGACCTACGGAGTCCATTAACTCCTGATAGGAGGCGCCTGTGCCGCCTTCACCGCCATCTACCGTTATAAAGTCCGGCCCTTTTCCGGTTTTCGCCATATACCTTGCTAGATCAATAAGAGAGTCGTTAGCACCGACAACAATTTTGCAGCCAACCGGTTTTTCTGTGAAACGCCGGATTTTTTCCATAAATTCACACATCGAAGCTGCGTCACTGAATTCATGGAAACGGTTCGGGCTGTCAATGGATTTAAACGGTTCAACTTTACGAATTTCAGCGATTTCCTCTGTGACCTTTTCGCCGTCTACATGCCCGCCTCTTGCTTTTGCCCCTTGTGCGAGCTTTAATTCAAAGGCTTTCACTTGTTCCATATCACTTTTGTGCCGGAGTTCATCCCAATCAAAGTTTCCCTGGTGATCTCTGACCCCAAATAAGCCGGGGCCAATCTGCATGATAATATCGACGCCGCCCTTTAAGTGATAGCTTGAAATACCGCCTTCTCCAGTGTTCATCCAGGTTCCTTTAGCAAGTCCTAGACCCTCTGAAAGGGCAGTCACAGCGTTTTTTCCTAGAGACCCATAACTCATCGCAGACATACCAACTAAACCTTTTACTCTGAAAGGATTTTTCACACTTCCTTCCCCAATACTGACAACATCTTGATCATCGAGAAGGTAAGCAAGTGTCAGCTCCTCCTCATAGTTCTCTTTTCTCTGACTGAACAGCGTGTCTTTTAGGAGGACATATTTCTTGGTCTCTACCTTGGTTTCTCTGTCCATCCGAATTTCTTCCATTTGCTTTGGAAACATCTCATTGCGAATAAAGTAGCCTTCTTCATCAAAATCTCTTCTGGACCCAAAACTGCCGACATCCCGCTTGTATTTTGCTCCTTTTACGATGTGCTCGTAATCATCACGAGAGAAAGGCTTGCCTTCCGTGTCATTATTATAAAGGTATTGACGTAATTCCGGACCTATTTTCTCTAGAAAATAACGGACTCTTCCTAGTACAGGGTAATTACGAAGCACAGGATGTTCAGTCTGTCCACGGTCTTTAAAAAACAGCACGAGGAAAATAATAATAGAAACAACTGTATACAGGGCAAGGATAATAAACGTTATGATTGTAAAAATGCTTGCCAGATTATGCAATACAAAAAACCTCCCAATCGCTGTAGACATTTCCTTTATTGTTTTCTGAGCCGCCTTTTTTTATACGAGGATTGATCAAGTTAAATGAGTATGTTAAGGTTTCACTAACGAACGATCGTTAGGAAGTGAGTGAAAGCCATGAGCACTAAAGATAATATAATTAAAGAAGCGTTAACCGTTTTTGCAGTTCATGGTTATGCAGGGGCATCATTAGCGGCTATCTCTACTCAAGTGGGAATAAAAAAGCCGTCACTTTATAATTATTTTGATGGAAAAAAAGAGTTGTTTGTTAAGGCTTTTGAGAGCGTGATCAACGGGTATACCGTTTTTATGGAGGAAGCCTACACGAGTGTTCGTCATAGAAGTGCGGCAGAGATTTTAAAGCATCTTTTGTTTGAAACATGCAGTTATTATGTTCTAAATCAGCACGAGGCAGCGATGTGGAAGCGGGCACTGTTATTTCCGCATGAGGACTGGGAGTCTGAAATAACTATGTTGTTTGTTAAGTCCGAACAGCACACAGATGCCATTATTAATCAAGTTTTTCAAAAAGGCATTGCTTCAGGGGAAGTGAAGCCAGCTGATCTTAACGAACTAAGGCAGGCATATTATTGCTTGCTGGATGGGCTATTTCTGCAAATGTCTTATTATCCTCAAGAATCCTTTGAAGAGAGGCGACAAAACGTTTGGCGTATTTTTTGGAGCGGTATTGAGGCAACCGGGAAAAAGGAGGAAGCATGACATATATATTAGATTATAAATGGCTGATTCTTGCAACGCTTGAGGTGCTGGCTTGGGCATCGACTTTTTTTATGTTTTATGCCCGTTATGGCTTAAGGTCTAATCGGTTGTTTAAGCTTGGTATTTTTTTGACCGTCATTACAGGGATCCTTCCCCAGGTGTCGATGGGGATTATTAACTATGCTGCAACACGCCAAATTGACATCTATACAGGCGTGATTATCCTTCTAATAATATATGGCTTAACAATCGGAAAAAAGGATGTTAAAAAGGTTGATCAGTGGGCGCAAAAAACATTTTCAAAAAAAAGAAAGCTTCCAAATAACCGTTCAGAAAACACGAATGAAAAATAATGGATAATTTAAATACTGGGTTATTGCTAATCATTTTTGTGGTATGATTATAATATAAAGAATTTTTAGATTAATTTAATTCACTTGCCTTTTCATACTTCAATCGATTTAGGAAAGGATGTGTGTGAAGTGAAAAAAATTCTTGTACCGGTAGATGGGTCGAAGCCGTCAAAAAGAGCCCTTGACCAGGCGATCGCTATCATAGAGGGGAAAGAGGCGGATTATGCGCTCACCCTAGTATATGTTAGTCCTGATTCGTTATATTTTCCTTATTACTCCATGGGTGCAAGCCAGATCGAGGGGCTTGATGATGAGGTAACGGAGGTTGTTGAAAAGGAAAGCAGCAAGCTTCTGGAATCCGTTAAACGTGAGATTGCCAACCCTGCAGATTAAAGTAGATACGATTCATTTAAGAGGCATTCCCTCACATGAGATCTGTTATTATGCTGAAGAAAACAATTACGACATGATTGTAATGGGAAACCGGGGAAGAAGCTCCTTTGGGGAGATTATTCTAGGCAGTGTCAGCCATAAAGTTCTGCACCTTGCCTCATGTCCCGTTCTTATTGTTAAATAATAAATAATTATAAAGAGAGCCGGTTGGCTTTCTTTTTTTATGATATTGATCAATATAGATCAAAAATAATAGTGGTTATCCAAAGCAATGATATGATAATAAAATATTACGTTTTATCAGTAGTTAATCTGGTTATACTGTAAAAGTAATCATAAAAAAAGATAAACAAATATGTTGAAAGTCAAAAAAGGTCAATGTATAATACAGATATAAGGTCAAAGATGGTCAAACAAAAACTTGATCTTAAGTGACCAAATTTAAAAATCAGTTTATATTCCAAGGAGGCATTGCTATGAAATGCGAGAACTGTAATGTTAATCCCGCACAAATTAATGTGAATTTACAAATAAATGGACAAAATCATCAGCTTCACCTTTGTGAAAGGTGTTATAAAGAAGTAAGGAACGAATGGAAAACCCCATCATTCAATACAGGAGGCGGCTCACCATTTGATCAGTTGTTTAATGGTTTTATGCAACAAGGATCCGGTCCCGCAAAAAATCCTGGTGCGCAACAACATCAAACCGGTGGCGGCGGACTGTTGGATGATTTTGGCCACAATCTGACTGAGTCTGCAAAAAGAGGCCTGATTGATCCGGTTATTGGGAGAGACAAAGAAATTGACCGTGTGATCGAGACACTGAACCGACGCAACAAGAATAATCCGGTTCTTATTGGTGAACCCGGTGTCGGTAAAACAGCAGTAGCAGAGGGGCTTTCATTAAGAATCTCAGAAGGAAATGTCCCGTCTAAGCTGCAAGGAAAAGAAGTATATTTGCTTGATGTCGCTTCACTGGTTGCAAACACGGGAGTCCGTGGTCAATTTGAGGAACGGATGAAACAATTGATCAGTGAACTTCAGGAACGAAAAAACGTCATTCTGTTTATAGACGAGATTCATCAGATAGTTGGTGCAGGGTCTGCAGAAGGCTCAATGGACGCAGGAAATATTTTGAAACCAGCCCTTGCACGAGGTGAATTACAGGTCATCGGTGCCACTACATTGAATGAATACCGTCAAATAGAAAAGGACGCGGCACTTGAAAGACGTTTTCAGCCGGTTATGGTTAATGAGCCTACCTTGACTGAAGCCGTTGAGATCCTAAAAGGATTGAAAAGTAAATATGAAGACTTTCATCAAGTCAGATATTCCGATAAAGCCATTGAGGCTTGTGTTCAGCTTTCTGACCGATACATTCAAGATCGCTTCCTGCCGGATAAGGCAATTGATTTGATGGATGAAGCTGGTTCAAAAATGAATCTGACTCATGCTGTTCCGGATCTCAGTCAGTTAAAAGAACAGTTAAAAGAAATTTCTGCTGAAAAAGAGAGAGCAACCAAAGCTGAAAACTATGAGAAAGCAGCTTCACTAAGAGATAAAGAGAATGTTCTTTTAAAACAGCTTGATGAGATTGAGTCAACAGAAGCTTCGATTGAACAAGCGACTATTGAGGTCGCAGAAATTCAAGATATTGTCGAAAAGAAAACCGGTATACCGGTGAAAAAGCTTCAGCATAACGAACAGAATAAAATGAAACAGCTAGCTGAGCTGCTTAACTCCAAAGTTATTGGTCAAGAAGAAGCGGTAAATAAAGTAGCAAAAGCTATTCGCAGAAACCGGGCAGGACTTAGACGAAACAGCCGCCCAATTGGGTCTTTCCTTTTCGCAGGACCAACTGGGGTCGGTAAAACTGAGCTTGCCAGATCATTGGCAGAAGAAATGTTCGGTGACAGAGAGGCTATGATTCGTTTCGATATGAGTGAATATATGGAGAAGCATTCTGTTTCCAAGCTGATTGGGTCACCTCCTGGCTATGTCGGTCATGAAGACGCCGGTCAATTAACAGAGAAAGTCAGAAGAAAGCCTTACAGTTTAATTCTATTGGATGAAATAGAGAAGGCCCATCCTGATGTTCAACACATGTTTCTACAGATTCTTGAAGATGGACGCTTAACAGACAGCCAAGGAAGAACGGTAAGTTTTAAAGATACAGTCATCATTATGACAACCAATGCCGGTGTGAGTGAAAAAACAATCACAGTCGGCTTTGAACAGGACAAGAGTGAAAAAGACGATAAAGATGTTTTGCGTTCATTGGGTAACGCGTTCCGTCCTGAGTTTTTAAATCGTTTCGATGGCATTGTACGCTTCGGTGCTCTTACAAGAGAACACTTGGTCCAAATTGTAGATTTGATGCTTCATGATGTAGAGGATGCAGCAGAGGCACAAGGACTTAAGCTTGAAATTACAGCTGCTGCAAAAAGAAAGCTGGCCGAGCTTGGCTTATTCTCCCGATTTCGGAGCACGCCCACTAAGAAGAGTGATTGAAGAGTATGTGGAGGATGGCATCGCTGATCTTCTGGTTGAACAGGAAGATAATGTGACAAATGTAAAAGTTGATGTGGAAAATGATACGCTAACTGTAAGATAGTTATTAGAAAGGCGCATCGCTTAGCGATGCACCTTTTTGTATTATAAAATAAAATTTAAAAATAGTGGGTGAATTCAATAATGGCTAGAGCAATAAACAATAAGACACTTAAAGCTGAGAACAGTATTGGAAAGCCATTTGCTCCGGTCCTGTTTAGGCAGACGGTCTTTAGAGTTCAAAAGAACCATTAGAGTAATAGCGAGGAATGGCATAAACAGAGCACCAAGCGCTCCGTAAATAATGACAAGTGCAACAGGCTTTCCGAACATTAATAGAAGCATAGGGGGGAAAGTCAGCCAGAAAATATAAAATCTATAGCTCTTCGTTTGACTTAATTCTTCGTTAGGCACATTCGATTTTCGAACCGTCCTGACGAAATCGGCATAAAGATAAGAAACACCGTTCCATACACCCAGCAAGGAAGTAAACGATGCTGCCCAGAATCCGATTAAAAACAAGCCATCTGACAGCAGGGTGCAGATCATGGCTTAATATACTTGAAAATTTAACCAATCCAGCTTGTCCGTCAATGACTGTTCCGGATCCGTATAATAATGCAGCGCCCAAGATGAGAAGAGAAACGGTAAAGATGGACGTAATAATATATGCCGAAGCAGAGTCTCCTCGCATGACAGAAACATAAGACCTGTCATTCCAACGTTTTTCAGATAGCCAGTAACCATAAGAGGCCATCGTAATAGAGCCTCCAACGCCTCCTATAAGACCGAGTGCATAGATTAAAGAGCCTTTTGGCAATGAAGGGGAAGCTGTATTCATTATATGTCCAAGATCCGGAATCACAAGAAGAGCAGACCCGACAACGGTAATAAACATCAGACCGACAAGCAGGGTCATAACATTCTCAAACATTTTGTATTTACCAGACCAGATGAGGATAAAACCAACGAGACCGTGAATGATCGCCCATGCCCACAGAGGGATGACAGGAAACATCGTTGTCATAGCAAGCGCACAAGATGACATGCCTGCTGCACCATAAACAAACCCCCAAATTAATGTGTAGATGCCGAAATATCCGGTCGCCCATGGTCCAATTGAACGCCATCCTTCAAGAATTGTTTTCCCGCTCGTCACGTGCCAGCGTCCCACCCCTTCATTCAAGGTGAATTTTATTACAGCTCCTATAATAATTGCCCAAAGAAAAACAAGACCATATCTTGAACCGGCAACTAGAGCAGCTACAAGATCACCAGCCCCAACGCCAGTCGCAGCGACAATCAGTCCAGGCCCAATGATGGACCACTTTCTTTTTCCAGTGTTCTGTTGATCCACATGTGATGATAAAGAGGTTTCACCCATCGTTTAACCCGCCTTTGCAATAACTAAATTTAAGCGGTATTATATCATAGTAAAAATGAGAAAAATCGGAATTATCTATTAAATAGAACTGAATGAAACAGAACTGACATCAAGAATTAAATATGGTAAAGATTGATTGCAACGAAAGAATTAAATAATGGTAAAGAACAGCAGGAAAATCTATTATCAAAAATGACTTTTAAGTTGCATCACAAGGGACAATAAATATGTTGATTGAAGCGAAAGGTGCGAGACTCCGCCGGGATCAGCGTGGACGCCACTGAAAAAACCACTAAGAGGGTTTCCGAATTCACTCGGTTGTTCTGCTGGAAAATTAGAGACGCCACGGGATCAACTAATGTCCAATGAATATCTATAGCCATAATTGACTTCTAAAGGGCAACATCAGACAACAAATACGTTGATTTCCGCTCTAGGCTGCTCGCTTTCCACGGGGGCAAAGCTTCAGTTGTTGCTTTTCAAATTGTGACATAACATCTTCGGAACCACCTCGAATGATAATAATGCACATGCTCATTAAAAGCCAAAAGTACCCAAGACGCGTGAGGGTTTAGAGAGCGGCCACTGAAAAAACTACTGCAGGATTAAAGAGACAGGACAACGATAGTCATCATTGCCTTCTCAAGAACATCACATGATGTTGATTGAAGCGGTGAGTGTGAGACTTTTCGAAAATGCGCAGGCCCAGAATTGAAAGCTAGAAATACCCGAGACTCCTCGAAAATGCGCAAGCCCAGAATTGAAAGCTAGAAATACCAGAGACTCCTACGGAAGCAGCACGCGCTCGAAGATCCACTTTGGCACAAAGTGACCACGCCAAAGTTAGCTGAGGCCGTGCCCGTGGAAAGCGAGGGTATTTCCGCTTTCAATGGATGGCAATCACATTTTCTTCGTGCGGTGTGGGATTCAAGGATGCTGTTTCAAGTCCAACGGGAATAACACGACGCCACTGAAAAACTCCGTATTTATGATCTTACTTAAGATTTCATCAAAGAATAGCCTGGCCTGATGCGTCGATAATTCAAAGTCTACTGGAATTTCTTAAGGCTGAGATCCCTTTGCCGCTAAAGGCCGAGCTGAAGGGAATGTTCGAGACGCCTGCGGAATCAGCGTGACCAGGCGAGACCCCACAGCGCAACATTTGCTCTAGGCGCGAGGAGGCTCGCGGTCCGCCCGCGGCAAGCGAGAACTTCCCAAAGGTCGGCACGAAGGGCAAAAAGGGACTTTTTCAGTGGCCTCATCAGTGTTCCAAGCAAAGGTATTTCCCCGCTTTCATGAAGGCTGTGTCAAATCCTATCATTCAAATATAAAAGCGAAAGGCGCTATTGTAGCTTAAATGGAATTTGACAAACAACATCGAAATATGATAAATATGATTTACAACAAAAGAATCAGATAATGGCTTAGAACGGAATAAGTAGCCTGCATTTCCCTGTTGAAGAGAGCTGGTGGATGGTGTAAACCAGTACATAAATGCAGTGTGAATTACCTCCTGGAGCTTTCTTTGCGAACAGAAAAGTAGCAGAGAACGGTGAGATCACCGTTATAGAAGTGAAGTTTGGACATTAATCTGTTCAAAAGGATGGTACCGTGCCGACAGCGCTCCTTTATTGGGAGGGCTTTTTTTGTTTGGTAAATAGTTTTGATTCCCATGAAGAAAAGATATTTTAGGAGGAACAGAACATGGATTTAATTAAGGATCTGGAATACAGAGGACTTTTAAACCAGGTAACAGATGAAGAAGGACTAAGAAAAGCATTAAATAAACCTGTTAAATTTTACTGTGGTTTTGATCCGACAGGTGACAGTCTTCATGTCGGCCATCTTGTTGATTATCACGACCATGATGCGTTTTCAAAAAGAAGGCCATTTACCAATAGCACTGGTTGGGGGAGGCACAGGCCTCATCGGGGATCCAAGCGGACGGTCTTCAGAAAGAACGTTGAACACCCATGAAGTGGTAGAAGGTTACGTGAAGACGATTCATGATCAACTGTTTCGCTTTCTTGATTTCAACAGCAGTGTTAATCCGGCAATCATGGCCAATAATTTTGAGTGGCTTGGCCAGCTGTCTTTGATTGAATTCTTACGGGATGTTGGAAAGCATTTCCCACTCAACTTTATGCTGTCGAAAGAATCTGTGTCCTCACGGCTTGAAAACGGCATTTCTTTTACCGAATTTTCATACATGATGCTGCAGTCTTTTGATTACTTAAATCTTTATGAGAAAGAAAACTGCCGTCTTCAAATTGGGGGAAGTGACCAGTGGGGAAATATCACAGCAGGTCTTGAATTAATCAGAAGAAACGGGCATGAGGAGCAGGCATTCGGGCTGACTTTCCCATTAATAACCAAGAGTGATGGGACGAAATTCGGAAAGTCATCAGGGGGTGCAATCTGGCTTGATGCAGAGAAAACGACGCCTTATGAATTTTACCAATTCTGGTTTAACACGAATGATCTGGACGTTATCCGTTTTATTAAATACTTTACATTCCTGACACCTGAAGAGGTAGATTCACTCGAAAAGGCTGTGAATGAATCACCTGAAAAAAGGTTGGCTCAAAAAACCCTTGCTGAAGCTCTCACTAAAATGGTTCATGGTGAAGCAGCATTGGAGCAGGCTATTAACATTTCAGATGCTCTATTCAGCGGAGAGATTAAGCAGTTAACCGGAGAGGAAATCAAACAGGGATTTAAAGACGTTCCTTCATACACACTTGACTCACGGGAGGATAAAGGGTTGATTGACCTGCTCGTGGAATCTTCTCTTTCTCCTTCCAAACGTCAGGCGCGCGAAGATATTCAGAATGGGGCAATATATATTAATGGTGAACGCCAAACGGAGCTTCACTACCAAGTTGGTGCTTCTGACAGAATTGAAGATGAGTTTATCATCATCCGTCGAGGCAAAAAGAAATACATGATGATAAAATTTAACTGATAGACGGATAAAGAAAGGGTGCTGATTACTGGCACTCTTTTTTTGTCAAAAAAAATCCTCAGGCATTATCGCCTGAGGTAAATTAAAAGGGGGTATAGATGGGTGTGAAGATATAAAACAAGGTAAGTATAGATCTATTATAACCGGTGACTCTTGAAATTAAACAGGATTAACCAAAAATGATTCTTTCGATGGATAAAATCAAATCAGGCTATTTGAAGCATGTTAAAAGTCATGTTTTAAGGCGATTTGACGCAATCAATGGGACAGAGTCTCGTTTATATTTATATCTCTTCTGAAGCTGGAAAACGTTTAACAAAAACAAAATAGGGGAATCATCCGAATAGGGTTCACTTTATGATGAATTTATTTTATGATAAAAGTGGAAGATTATATTGATGAGGAGGAAATAGAAATGGCGGAACAAGATCAAAAGACAAATAGTAATTCTAAAGATTTTATTGTAGGAACGATACTAGGCGGAATGGTCGGCGCATTTACTGCCTTATTATTAGCCCCTAAAACCGGTGAGGAATTCCGGAAGGATCTTGGCGGGCAGTCTAAGGATGTTTTCCAAAAATCTGCAGATCTAGCTAAGAATTTTTCTGGTTCATCTTCAGAAGTGGTTGAAAAGGCTAAAGAAGTTGCCTCCAACTTAAAAAACAAGGATAAAGAACCGTACAGCTGATTTAAATTTAGTCAAAAGAGACCTTTAAAAGGTCTCTTTTTTAATGGTTAACTTTTTTAGTTCTTGATTCAATAATTCTGCTTGTTTCAAAGCGGTCGTATCGTTCATGATTTCGCCTGGCTTACTTCCTTGTCCTAGGATATAGCCGTTAAATGGCATGTTCATAAATCCGAAAATATAGTTAAACTGCTGGATTAAAGGCAGTCCTTTAATTTTGGGCTGATTTCCACCGACCGCAATGACGTAAGCGTGTTTTTTTGCCATTGTTTCTTTAAATGTGTAGCGGCTGTCTCTTAGGATCTGACTCCAGCGGTCAATAAAATTCTTCATAATACCTGACATGCCATACCAATAGATTGGCGTGACAAACAAAAGAATCTCATGATCAATAACTTTGTTGATGATATCTTCATAGTCATCTTCAACTTTGCAAAAACCTTCCTCAGTGTGCCGACCATCGACAATTGCTTGAATATGATAATCTCTCAAATGAACTTTTTCGGCATTCAGACCATTAAGTACGATTTCAGCCAGCTGCTCATTGTTGCCGTTGTCACGGGAACTTCCGTATATAGCTAATATTTTCAACCCATCGCCTCCATTAATATCTTCTTCATTTATATGTGTTTTGAGTGAATCATTAATGAAAAGAGTCCCTTTCATTATATGCTTCAAAAGATCGGCCGTGTACTGTGAAGTTCGGATTCATTCATGAATCAAAAAAAGAGCGGGCCTATGCACCGCTCTTTTCAAAAGACATTGTATCAACTTATTTCCTGCATATGTGATCTTCCTGCAATTAACACCAGCATACCAATGATGACAGCTGCAGCCCCAACATAGAAAGGGACAGCAGGGTTAAATACTTCAGCAAGCTTTCCTGCGAGCCATGGCGCTACAGCACCACCTGTGAATCGCACGAAGCTGTATGCTGATGATGCAACTGACCGCTCGACAGGGGAGACCTCCATCACAGCCGTTGTTACCAAGGTATTATTTATTCCGAGAAATGCACCTGTCAGAACAATCATGACGATCATAAGCGGTTCGTTATGGATGCTGAATCCCATTACAACAAGAGATGCCGCTATTAATATAAGGACAGCATACATAGATTTTTTAGTTCCGAACCTTAATTCGAGTTTTGGGGCAACAAAGATTGAGGTAATCGCGAGACAAACACCCCAGAAGAAAAACACAAATCCCAATCCATGAGCATCTAAACCGAGCACAAACGGAGAAAAGGCAAGGATGGTAAAGAATCCAAAATTATATAGAAGAGCCATAATCCCGATGGAAAGAAGACCGCGATGGCCAAGCGCCCTGATGGGATCTAATATGGAGCTCTTCTTCGCCGGTTTTTTGACATCATTAAGCAAAATAAAAATGGCAATAAACCCGATTGTCATCAGCACAGCTACTCCGAAGAAAGGACCTCTCCAGCTGATGCCTCCAAGCCACCCGCCAAGAAGCGGTCCAACCGACATGCCAAGACCGAGTGCCGCTTCATACATTATGATGGCACTGGCCGTACCGCCATTGGCCACACTAACAATAACAGCTAATGCTGTTGAAATGAATAGGGCATTCCCTAGTCCCCATCCAGCCCGAAATCCGATCAATTCATTTACTGAGCTGGAAAAACCACCGAGTCCTGCAAAAATAACAATAAGGAGCAATCCTGACAGCAGCGTCCATTTAGGACCGATTCGGCTTGATAACCAGCCGGTAATCAGCATCATGATCCCCGTAACGGCCAAATAACTAGTAAAAAGCAGTTCAACCTGGCTGGGACTTGCTTGAAGCTGGCTTGCAATAGATTTTAGGATCGGATCCACCAGACCCAGTCCCATAAAGGCAACCACACAAGCAAAGGCTACCGCCCAGGCAGCTTTAGGCTGTTTAAAAATTCTCTTAAAGGAATGGTCATCTTCCTCTACGGTTTCAATTGCTTCTTCAATCTGATTTGCATCTAATGGCATACGATTCACACCTTTTTCTTATTTTAGTTATAAAAGAATCTTAAGAATTTTGTTCAAAGGGAAAGACGATGAATGATGTATTCATCGCCGTTAAAAGTCGAGCATCTTTGAGCATAGCCGAATCATTTCTTCTTTTTCTTCAGGAGTCAGATTGCACAGAAAGCGTTCAATGGCGACATTCCTGGATTCAGAAAATGTATTGAGTAAGTCTTTACCCTCCGGAGTAAGCTTTAAATTAACCACTCTGCGGTCCTCTTCTGATCGTTCACGAATAACATAACTGCCTTTAATCATACGATCGGCAAGGGACGTTATTGCCCCTAATGTCACGTCAAGTTTGTCAGCCAAATCCGACATGCGCATCGGACCCTGCTTATGCAAAAGCTCCAGCAACTGCAATTGTGGACCAGAAATAAGAAAGTTCCATTCTTTTCGAACACTGTTATTAATCTCTCTTATTAATCGTATAAAGATCATTAAATCCTGGTTTGCCATCGCATTGCTCCTTGTATCAGTTTCTAATGTCTATCATACATTATTACTTTACGTATGTAAACTATATATGTGTATATAACTAAATTATTAATAATTCAATTTAACATCGCTTTCTACAATGAAACAAAAAACAGTAATAATATGGAAACGCACAATCCTACTTTTTCATAAGACTCCTCTAAATTCAATCTGTGGCCACCGAAAAACATGGTTATTGGCTTTCGCTCCAGGATGCTCGCTTTCCACGGGCACGGGCACAGCTAACTTTGGCGTGGTCTCTTTGTGCACCAAAATGGATCTTCGGACGCGTGCTGGTCCCGTCGGAGTCTCGCATCTTCCGCTTCACTTAACGTGTTTTTGCACAGAGGATACCTAGTAGAAGTAATTTGTGGATTAATTACTAAATCTACATAAAAAGGTTTACCATCACGTTTTTTAAGATGAATATACAGTTTGAAAACCATATTTATGATTTTAGCGGAAAGGTGGCAACTTCAGCGTGAATAGCTTGAGCAGAAGACCCTGCAAGAGTAAAAAGGGTCCACGGAAAGCGAGTGCCTGAGACGGAGAACAACAGGCCTGGTTGTGATTCTGTAAAACGACGAGACGGCTAAAGCCAAGCCCGGGGTATCGTACGACAGAAGTGAAAATCAAAATTGATCAGATTTAAAGATTACATGTTTACTGATGAAATTTATTCAACTTAACAAGTTAATTTAGCTTAAAAATGGTCAATGGATTGATTAGAAAGCGCTGGAGTGACATAATTAAAGAGGTTGTAAATTGTCGAATGCTAGGAGGATGAAAATGGAATACAGAATTGAAAAAGATACGCTTGGTGAAGTGAAGGTCCCAGCTGATAAACTATGGGCAGCTCAAACACAGCGAAGTAAAGAGAATTTCAAAATCGGATGGGAAAAAATGCCCATGCAAATTGTTAAAGCCTTTGCAATGCTGAAAAAAGGGGCTGCGCTAGCTAATAAAAAACTTGGTAAGCTGGATTCAGAAAAAGCGGATGCAATCGCACAGGCTGCAGATGAGATCATTGCAGGGAAATGGGATGAAGAGTTTCCGTTAGTTGTCTGGCAAACGGGTTCTGGCACCCAGTCAAACATGAATGTTAACGAAGTGATCGCAAACCGTTCTAATCAGATTCTTGAGTCGAATGGCAGCACTCAAAAAGTTCATCCGAACGATGATGTAAATAAATCACAGAGTTCGAATGATACGTATCCAACAGCTCTTCATGTAGCCAGTGTGCTAGCAGTGGAAGACCACGTTTTGCCTTCATTAGAAAAATTAAAGAAAACGCTGCAGGAAAAAGCTGAAGAAAATAATGAAATTATTAAAATCGGCCGGACCCATTTACAAGATGCGACACCACTGACTCTGGGGCAAGAAATCGGTGGCTGGTATGAAATGCTTCATCAGTCAGAGAGAATGCTTAAAGACACCACAGAATATATTAAAGAGCTCGCAATTGGCGGTACAGCGGTCGGAACAGGGCTGAATGCTCATCCTGATTTTGGCGAGATGACTGCAAAGGAAATTGCGGAGATGACAGGAAAATCGTTTGTCTCTGCTGAAAATAAGTTCCATGCTTTGACAAGCCATGACCAAATCACGACTGTACACGGCGTATTAAAAGCACTAGCTGCAGATCTGATGAAAATAGCTAATGATGTTCGCTGGCTGGCGAGCGGTCCACGCTGTGGAATTGGAGAATTAGTGATTCCAGAAAATGAACCAGGTAGTTCAATAATGCCGGGTAAAGTAAACCCAACTCAAGCTGAAGCAGTAACGATGGTGGCTGTTCAAGTAATGGGGAATGATGCAGCAATCGGGTTTGCGGCTAGCCAAGGCAATTTTGAATTAAATGTATTCAAGCCTGTAATTGGTTACAACTTCCTGCAATCTGCACAGCTTCTTGGTGACGCAATGGTTTCATTTAATGATCATTGTGCGATAGGAATTGAACCAAATAAAGAAAAAATTGATGAATACCTTAAGAATTCATTAATGCTTGTTACAGCACTCAATCCGCATATTGGTTATGAAAAAGCAGCACAGATTGCGAAGAAAGCACATAAAGAAGGGCTGACACTTAAAGAGGCAGCCATCAACAGCGGTATTTTGAATGAAGAACAGTTTGAAGAAATGGTTAAGCCGGAAGAAATGACCGGTCCCAAAGCATAATAGAGTCATGAAAACCTTCGATCAGTGATCGAAGGTTTTTTTTATCATGCTTTAATTTTGGCTTCTTCACTTTATTAATTAAGAGTAAGGTCGCGCTAGTCTCTCACTTTGAAGTGACCACTGAAAAAGCCCCGGTGTCGTCGTGATTGTTGATTTCCACTCTAGGCTGCTCGCTTTCGACAGGCACGGCTACAGCTAACTTTGCAGTAGTCTTTTTGTGCGCCAAAGTGGATCTTCGGAGCCATGCTGATTCCCTTCGATCCAACTTGCATTGTAGGGTTTCCTAGCATTTAATGCTTCGAGTTTCCATGAACTTTTTAAACTGAGTCTTTAAAATGATACCTTTTTACTATAAAAAGACAATATAACCAATGGAACATCCAATAATTAGAATTTATATGTGACATTTATCACGGTTTTTTAAAAATAATTGTGGAAATTTGTAAAAATATCGTTTATTATATTTATAGTTAGAAAAATACAAATATTAACTAAAGATTACATAAAAGGGATTTCTTATACATGACCTTTTTAGAAAGAATCATTTAACAATGCGAATAAACCAGGAAGGGGGGTGAATCAGGCAGTTGTTGGCAGATAGAAAGAATGCCATTTTGGATGCTCTTAAAGGACAAGTATAGAACAATGAACTTTAAGATAATTGGCCTTTCTTCTGAAGGCTATCAGTACATTTTTAAAGTTTACTTCAGTTGCGCTTTACAGGAGAGATATTGCGTAGAACATTACACCTGCCTGGTTGATACAGCCCGTTTCAGCAAATATAAAGCTTGCACTGAAAAAATCCCCGCATTATTTCATTTTCCATTATCCCTCATTTAGAAAAAGCCGCGTTCCGGTTGCACCGGACGCGGCTTTTTTATTACTTAGAATTATTAACGGGACTCTCTAGAGGTGATTTGCTGAATCGTTGAGGAAGGATAGTTTGATCCATATTGTAATTTATAGTTGATTTATCAACCTGCTGAAAATTATTAGGATGATAAAATCTTAGCAAATCTCCATAAACAACTTTATCTGAAAGCGAAAGTTCTTTTTTAGCCAGATCCTCATACGGCTTGCATAAGCTTTTTTCAGCTTTTTCGCCGGATGGGTTTGCATAACACTGGCCATTAATGCTGTCATATTTCTGAGTCATCACATCGCCATTTCTGAAAGGAACGACTTGACGGTGCTGCTTGGATAATAAGTCAGTACCGAATGAAATATAATCCTGTGTCTGAACACCCAGCAAATGAAGCAGAGTAGGACGGACATCAACATCGCCGCCATATGTGTGATTCACATCACCCTTGACACCAGGAACATGTACGAAGAGCGGAACGCGCTGTAATTGAGCGTCAACATATGGTGTAACAGGTTTGCCTAAAATTTGTTCCATAGCTTTGTTATGGTTTTCAGATATTCCATAATGATCCCCATATAAAACAATTACAGTGTGATCGTAGAGGCCAGAAGACTTAAGACTGTCAAAAAACTGCTTCATTGCTTCATCCATGTAATGAGCTGTTTGGAAATAGTGGTTTACCACACTATCATTAGTAGTTGCTGCAGGGAAATCAATATCATTTTTATCTAATTCAAATGGAAAGTGGTTAGATAGTGTAATGAATTTAGTTAAAAACGGCTGATGCAGCTTTTGCAGGTTAGGCATTGATTCTTTGAAAAACGGTTTGTCTTTCATGCCATAGTTAATGGTGTTTTCATCGCTCATATCATAATACTTTGAATCAAAGAAACGATCGATTCCAAGAGACTTATACATTTCGTCCCTGTTCCAGAATGTTTTTGTATTCCCATGGAAGGTTGCAGATTCGTACCCATATTGCTTTAATATTTGCGGTGTTGCCTGATACGTATTCTGTGCTTTAGTTGTGAATACTGAGCCCGTTGGAAGCGGGAATAATGAGTTTGCCATCATAAATTCTGCATCAGACGTTTTACCCTGTCCGGTTTGATGGAAAAAGTTATCAAAATAAAACGTGTTTTTGTCATGAGCCAAAGAGTTTAGAAAAGGTGTAACCTCCTGGCCATCAAGTTTATAATCAATCATGAAATTTTGGAAGGATTCGAGTGAAACATAAATAACGTTCATGCCCTTTGCTTTTCCGAAATATTTAGGATTCGGTTTGGCGTGATTTGCCTTTGTATAATTCTCAACATCAGTTAAGTCACTGCTGTCTGCAAGGGCTCTTTGTGCCGACGAACGACTGCTCTGAATAATGTCATAAATCGTGTAGTTATAGGCACCAAGATACTTCACAAGATAGTTTCTATCAAATGTTCTTGTAAGTAGCTGCGGGCGATCTGCTTCAGCCAGGCTAAGGTTTACAATAAAGACCATTACAGCTGTGGCAAATACAGTGATGATCGCTCTGCGGCCGATTTTCTTGGCTTGGCCGTTTAAAACTCTAAATAAAATAAGGGCCAAAATAATAATAATATCGGCAAAAATAAGATAATCGTATGGTTTAGTTAAGGCACCAACACTCCCGCCGACTTCACCAAAATTTTTAGACTGGAGAAGGACCGGAACGGTTAAAAAATCGTTAAAAAACCGATAATAAACCACATTAGAATACAGAAGCGCAGTTAAAATAAAATCGATTACCAGTAATGCGATATGTCTGCCGCGTCCTTTGAAAAGCAGGGCAAAAGCGAAGAAGAACAAGGCAGAACTCAGCGGGTTGAAAAAGAGCAGGAATTCCTGCATGGTTCCTTTTACCCCTAAATTGAACTGAGTTCGGTAAACAATATAAGATTTAATCCAGAATAAAAGGGTGACAAGGAAAAACGCACCGTATTTCGAGTTTAAAGACTGCTTCATTTTTGTAAAAGTTTCTTTCATAACAGTACCTCCTGAAAACCATTGTAAATAAATGAAAAGTAAACGTAAGACTCATGTAAAAGTTCCCACAAAAAGTTATGCCCTCTGACCAAAGTTAGAGAGCTGGGTAAAATCGTGGTTGTGTAACTCAGGTTGAAAAGTTTATTTTCAAGCTCAGCCAATTAAAAATATATATTAATAAAAGGAAAGCTAAATGATAAACATTTCAACCCGTATTTTTGACTGATCGATGATTAATATACTCTTAACTATTTTAGCGGCTTATGAGAAAAAGTCAAGTTTTGGAACTGAACCAAAATGGAAGGAATAGGATGTTTTATTAATGTCTTTTCAATGTAAATCATTAGAAAACCTTATGGAGTCTGCTCAATAATATATACCCTAATAAATACGTTATATATCAGTGAAAGTTTACAATTAATTAACGTTAATATGTCTTTTTAGTGACGAGTCGCACAATTGAAGCAAAACATTATGTTAAGCCAATTTTAATCAGCCGATCTGCTTGATGACTGCCAATTACAAATAACTCAACGATACGTACAGACTATAAACAGAAAGTCTAAGGATCCGTTAGCAATGAAAAAGCCTGCCGAAAAGTGCCGGCAGGCTTAATCTTTATGTCATAAACATTTATATAGAAGTAAGTGTTTCGTTCTGGTTTGTCCTGTACGTTCTTAGACAGTGCTCAAGATCTTCCCAAATATCCTCCCATGCTTCGAGGCCTACGGATAAGCGGATAAGATTAGGGGTGATTCCCATTCTCTGCCTGTCTTCTTCAGGTACTACGGCGTGCGTCATTGTAGCAGGGTGCTGAATCAATGTTTCAGCATCACCTAGGCTGACAGCAATTTTAATTAATTTACAGCGGTTTAAAAAGGCTTGTGCTTCTTTTTTACCGCCTTTAATTTCAAAACTAATCATACCGCCTGGCTGGCTCATTTGCTGGGATGCAAGAGTAAACTGTTCAAATTGTTCATCACCCGGGTAGTATATTTTTTCAACAGCAGGATCCTGCTTCAAACGTTTTGCGATTTCTTTTGCATTACTGGTATGACGGTCAAGCCTGAGCGGAAGCGTCTTTAGCCCTCTAAGAAGCAGCCATGCCTCCAAGGGTGCCATTATACCCCCGATGTCTTTTTGGGTCGTCATAGCCATCTCAGCCAAGGGTTCTTCCCGGCCGATCACTAGTCCTGCAATAATATCACCATGGCCGCCTAAATATTTAGTGGCGCTGTGGAGTACGTAATCACAGCCCAGCGTCAGAGGCTGCTGCAGATAAGGCGAACAGAATGTATTATCAACCACCACTGGAATACCAAATTCTTTGGCGACCTTTGAAACCATTTTAAGATCAACAAGTTTCATTGTCGGATTAATAGGAGTTTCTATATAAATACAGGCTGTGTTTTCTTTGATAGTTGATCTTATTTGATCCTCTGATTCCATGGAAACTAGAGAATGTGTAATATTATGTTTGTGCTCCATCATTTGCAGCAAGCCGAACGTACAGCCATAGACGCCTTCTGAACAAAGGATATGGTCGCCGGCCTTTGTTAAATAGAAAAGAACAGCGGATACTGCAGCCATACCCGAACCAAAAGCAAGCGCTTTTTCGCCTTTTTCCAAGGCAGCCATGCGTTCCTCAAGAATTTTCACTGTCGGATTCCCCAGCCTGGAGTAAATAAAGCCTTCTGACTCACCTGCAAACCGTCTTTCACCTTCTTCGGCTGTCTCAAATGTAAAAGTCGATGTTTGAAAAATAGGCGGTGTAAGACTGCCTTCATACTTTAATGAATCATAGCCACGATGAATAAGCTCCGTTTCAAAGCGATGTTTGTTTGTCATTGGATGCCCCCCTAAACTTTCATACACAATCTATTCTATAGGAAGATTTATATAAATGAAAGCGTTTACAAAAAATAAAACAACATAAGATTTAACAGCTGAGGGGGTAACTGCCGGAAAATCTTATATTGATTAAAAAACTAACAGATTATTGTTTTAGGGTGTAAAAAAGAAGAAACCAAACAGCATGGTTTTGTTCGTCTGCAGCGGCCCTCATAATCATCATTTTTGCATGAGGATCATTGATTTGCTCAGCGAGATCATGATAAAAATCCACCGTTTCCTGCTCATCTATAATGGCGTTTAAAACTCCCTCTTTATAGGAAGTCGTTGTCTTAACTGGCTGAGGATGAAAATCCTGGCCGAACCAATGTTTGAGGAGATAAGCAAACATTTGATAATGTCTTTTTTCATCATTTCTAATTTCAAGTATTCTGTTACGAATACTTTCATTGGGAGCCTGACCAGCTAAATGTTCATACTCAACAATTGCATTGTATTCTCCCTGCAGAGCTTTCATAAGGTTATGCTGCAAATTCGCAGGAAGAGACGTTTCTGGTCTCATTTTCATTTCCCTCCTTGGATAAATATGATATAGGCATCGTATGCAGGATAGGCGCAAGGTGTGCTTCGATTGCTAAATTGATAAATATGGTAATAAAATGGGCAATATCTATCAATTAAATAGTCTTGTAAGTGGCAGGTTACACATTTAAACGTATAATTTTACATAAAACGATTAAGGTTACAGAAATGTTACAAAGAATTTTTGCAGATAAACAAAGGATATGTCGTAATATGTTACATAAGTGTTACAAAAGGACATATAAGCTTAATATTAATGGGTCTTTTCGTAGCCCTTTTGGGTGATATAATAAAAAACGGAATAGAAAATAGTCTAAAAGATTCAGATAAGTCGACATAAATAGAGATGATAGATATATAAATAGAGGGTAATGGGAGGATAAGAGAAAAAGATGAAAAAGACACTGGCATTAACTATAGCTTTAGGCATTGGAATTACTTATTCGGCAGCACCGGCACATACATATGCAAAGGAATCTCTTAAATCAAAACTGGATACGGTACAAAATGAAAAATCGTCACAGCTTTCCCAAAAAGAGCAGGTGGCAGCGCAGGAACAGCAGCTTCAAAAAGAAGTTAATCAAATTGGCCAGCAGGTCATGGACATGACAGGAAAAATAAGCCAAAAACAAGTGGAATATAATTCTACAAAAGATAATATTGATAAATTGCAGGGCCAAATTGAAAAAACGCAGGCAAGAATGAAGAAGCGGGAAGCATATTTCAGAGCACGTGCTAAATCTTATTATTTGAATGGTGACACGAGTTTTCTTGATGTTATGCTCGGATCGAAAAGTTTTGGTGATATGATCGAGAGAGCTTTTGCAATGAAAGAAATCTCCGATAATGACCAAAAAGTTATTGATCAGCAGAAGAAAGATAAGGCAACCCTTGAAGACAATGAAGCAAAAGTCGAACAGGATTTGAAAGCCACTGAACAGCAAATGTCTGATCTGCAAGCGATGCTTTCTAAAATTCAGGATATGCAGTCTCAAAAGAAAAAAGCTGCCGACATTCTTAGCAAAAAAGCAACAAGTATTGATTCACGCCTTGCTGATTTAAACAAAGCTGAAAAAGTTTTAAGTCAGGAACAAAGCAATGCAGCTGCAAAAGCAAAGAAAATGCAAGCAGCAGCTGATCTTTCACAAGCATCAACAGGTAATGAGAAGATTCAAACGATGAGCAATGATCAGACATCTGCGAGCACTAAAGATGCTGCACCTGCTAAAGACAGCAGTCAAACGGCAACCGCTCCATCTAAGCCAAAGCAAAAAGCTTCTGATAACAGCAGTAGTGGATCATCAAGCAATCATTCAACTTCAGCACATAAAAGCACTTCAAAAGATAACAGCAGTAATGGATCATCAAGCCACCATTCATCTTCTGCGCATGAAAGCACTTCCCAGGATAACAGCACGCTTCTTCCAAGCAGTGTATCCACTGGCGGCGTATCCGGAATTATCCATGCAGGAGATAAATATTTAAATGGTCACTCGACTTATGTTTACGGTGGGGGAAGAACATCATCCGATGTGGCAAACGGCAGGTTTGACTGTTCTGGGTTTGTTTATTGGGCATTCCGTTCCAACGGTATTATGCTTGGCGGACATGCCTATGGCTCGACTCAAACACTTCATAACGTAGGTACAAGAATAAACAGCAAGAGCGACTTGCGCCCTGGAGATCTCGTATTCTTTAATACAGATGGGTCTGACAGTCATGTTGGCATCTATATTGGCGGCGGCGAGTGGATTGGTTCTCAAAACAGCTATGGTGTCCAAACTGTTTCCATTAATGATCGCTACTATTGGGGTGACAAATTTAGCCACGGTCAACGTGTACTAGGAAATTAATCAATCGATTGCAGACGTTATAGGGTTATTACTCCTATAACGTCTTTTTTTATGTTCCATAACCTAATGTAAAGATTATGGGCACTGGAGGACACAATATCAGTGCTTAACGAATACCTCATTACTGCTGAAAGAAGAAGAACACTTTGAATCGAGTACAAGAGTGAAAAGTTGAATATTCGTGTATTATTTTTAGGCATATAAAAACCCGCTGTCATCATGACAGCGGGTTTAATGTCTATTAAGCTTTTTGGTTATCCAGTTTTTCTTCCCTTAATGCTTTTACAAGTGAAATCATCATAAAGATTAATATAAAAGCAAATGGGAAGGCCGCAACAATGGAAGCTGTTTGCAGTGCACTTAACCCACCAGACCATAATAAGACGGCTGCGGATGAAGACTGGATGACTCCCCAGATTATTTTAATGATGTTCGGGGGATTCAGGTTTCCATTCGTTGTTTGCATGCCTAGTACAAATGTTGCTGAATCAGCTGATGTAATAAAGAACGTGCTGATCAGAATAATTGCGATAACGGACATGAAGGTTGCCCAAGGGAAATGCGACAATGTAGCGAATAACGCCACTTCATAGCCCTGTTTATCAATTGCTTTGCTTATGTCAACGTGCATGACCTTCTGCAGATAAATTCCGGCTCCTCCAAATACAGAGAACCAGAGTGCACTAAAGATCGTTGGTACTGCAAGAACTCCGATAATAAATTCTCTGATCGTTCTCCCTCTTGATACTCGTGCAATGAACGTACCGACAAAAGGTGCCCAGGCGATCCACCATGCCCAATAAAAAATGGTCCAATTTTGAATCCAGGAATTTTGGTCTGAATTAAATGGTGACAGCCTGAAACTCATTTTGGGTAAATTTTGTGCATAGCTGCCAAGAGTAGAGGTGAAGAAATTGAGCAGAAAGTTTGTTGGTCCGGCAAACAACAGGAACAGCATTAATATAATAGCTAAAATAATATTCGCGTTACTTAGCCATTGAATACCTCGTCCGATGCCGGATACTGCTGAGAGCATAAACAAAATCGTTACCACAATAATGATTATAAGCTGCGTGGAAATACCATTTGGTATGCTGCTGTTTAAGTAAGATAAACCGCCATTAATTTGTATGGCTCCGAGTCCTAAAGATGTTGCTACGCCGAAAATAGTAGCAAACACGGCGATAATATCAATGATTTTGCCAATTGGTCCTTTTACCTTTTCACCAAGAAGGGGATAAAACGTTGCACTGATTGTACCCGGTGCGTCCTTTCTAAATTTGAAATATGCAAGCGCAAGAGCGATAAGTGTATATATCCCCCAAGGATGCAATCCCCAATGGAAGAAAGTATATTGCAATGCAAGCTTTGCTGCCTGATCTGTACCGCCGCTTCCATAAGGCGGGTTCATAAAGTGAGAGACAGGTTCAGCCACTCCCCAGAATACAAGCCCAATTCCCATGCCAGCGCTGAACAACATTGCAAACCAGCTGATGGTGCTGTATTCCGGCCTCTCATCATCTTTCCCTAATCGGATTTTACCGTATTTTGAGAAGATAAGATAAATAGCAAAAAGAAGAAAAACAGTTGCAGAGATAAGATAAAACCATCCAAATTTAACCTGAAGGAATGTTTGGACGCTTGTTGATACCTTTGCTAGGTTGTCAGGAGCAAAACCACCCCATGCGACAAAAATTAAGGCAATGATCACGGATATTGTAAAAACTATAGTTGCCTTTTTCATCCAATCCACCTTTCTGACTTTTAGCGTCTGTGTATTTCTTTTAAAAAGCAGACAAACGTCATTGTACATGAAGCACAATAAGAATTCAAAAATAATAGGGTAATTAATAAACATACTAACTTTTAGAGATTGTCGATCTAAATAAAAGAGGGGGAAATGGTGCACAAAAAGGATAAGAGCCACTATCAATCGTTTTACCCCAAACTATAGAACTATAAACCGACACAGAAATATTTTTAACTTTATGTGGCCGTGATATCATAGAAAAAGCAAGTGCATCTTTACCCTGATATTAAAGGCGGTGCCATGATGGAAAAAGGATTTATTACTCTTATGAATACAAACATATACTATGAAGCCTCATGTTCTGATCCAAGTAAGCCATCGTTACTATTACTGCATGGATACCTCTCATCAACGTTCAGTTTTCGACATTTAATCCCTCTGCTCACCCGTTATTTCAATATTTACGCGATAGATCTTCCTGGCTTTGGAAACAGTGAAAAAAACACAAGATTTTATTACTCTCTAGATAATTATGCAGAGCTTGCAGGACGTTTTTGTGTCGCTAAGAGCATTCGAAAATGTGCGATTGCCGGCCATTCAATGGGCGGACAAATTGCTTTAAGAGCTGCAAGGAAACATCCCGGCATATTTAATAAAGTCATTGGCATTAGTGCTGCGGGGTATATGGGAAGACTGAAGCCACAGCTCAGACTTTTTACATACCTTCCTCTTAGTCATCTGTTTCTGCAAATTTTTTTTAAAAGGAAAAAACCATTTGACGTTATTAAAGAGGTCGTTCATCACGAAGAGTTAATTGTAGAAGATATGATAGAAGGCTATACAAGGCCATTCAGAGAACGGTCGTTTTTTAAAACCCTTGCTCTGCTAGGCAGGCATCGCGAAGGTGATTTAAATCCATCGGAATTAAGAGAAATACAACAACGGGTGCTGCTGATCTGGGGAGAAAATGATAAAATTGTTCCTTTGTCGATCGGTAAACGGTTAGAAAATGATTTGCCCTTCGTGACATTAGAGATATTTCCTGAGACAGGACATCTTGTTCCCGAAGAGCGACCAGAGCTTGTCGCAGCAGCTTATGCGGGAATTCATCGATTGAATCAGTCATTATTTTGATCAGAAGAAGGAATTTTTACGTGCTAGAGAGAATGATTATAAATGAAATGCTTGAAAAATTAATCGCAGTCGAAAGACCAAGGGAGGAGGAACAACGATGGCTAAGCTATATCTTACCCGTCATGGAGAAACAGAATGGAATATTGAGGGGAGAATGCAAGGAAGGAAAAATTCTTTGCTGACGGGAAAAGGAAGAGAGCAAGCAGCATGGCTCTCAGAAAGAATGTCCCGTCTCCCGCTGGACCTGATTATTTCTAGCCCCAGCCCGAGGACCTTGGAGACTGCAGAAATTATAAGAGGCGATCTGCCTGTACCTATTGTCCAGGACGAACACTTCCTTGAGATGGACGTAGGCAGGTGGGAGGGGGCTCTTAAATCCGATATAAACAAACTTGAACCTGACCGCTCATATACGTACTGGAACCAGCCTCATCTATTTAAAGCAGACGCAGGTGAAGACTTTTATCAGGTTCGTGAACGCGTGCTCCCTTGGCTTAAACATATTTTAAAAACGCATAAAGATAAAAATATATTAATTGTTTCCCATGCGGTCGTACTAAAAATATTAATCAGTTACTTTGAAAAAACCCCCATGGAAAAACTATGGGAAGGGAAATATCTTCATGGCGCAAGCCTGACAACTGTTAAATTAATGGGTGAAGATTCAAAAATTATATCTCTTGGCGATACGTCACATTTTAAAGTAATACCATTGGATTCAGTTTCTGCCAATTAGTGCACATACCTGAGCTAGATTTAGATGAGTGGTTAATATGAATGAAGAACAACAATTATATTTATTGGGTTTTTGGCGTCAATATACTCTTAACCAGATCAAAGGCATTACAGAAGAAAATGCCGATGTTATCCCGGAAGGTTACTCAAATAATCTACGCTGGAATTTGGGACATATACTCGTCTCTCATGCGGGTTTAATCTTGCCGCGGATTGGTGTTGAAGTTCCATTCGGAAAAGACTATTTAGAATCATTTAATCGAGGAACAAGTCCTGGGAATTGGTCAGCAGAGACTCCTGCATTAGATACATTGTATAAAGATCTGGAAGAGCAGGTGGACTTGCTTAAATATCATCTTAAGGGCAGACTTGATGAGCAATTGACTGAACCGTTTGCAGGGTTATCAACAGTAGGCGGACTGACCGGGTTTGCGATCAGTCATGAAGCGGTTCATGCCGGCACGGTAATAGGTATGAAAAAGGCGTTAAAAATTTATTAAAAGCATAAAAAAACTGTATCTCAGATTAGACCAATGTAAATCGAGCTTATTAGTGTAAAGTGAATTTATTGTGATATTAAAAATATCCAAAACAAAAGAACCGGCCCCGTTAATGTGGAGGCCGGTTTTTGATAAGAAGTTAATTTTAATCTAGCTTAAGAAATTTAGGCAGCAACGTCTCTTTTGGTGAAAAACAGCCATCCGAGCACGATAAAAATGAGATAATAAACAACTAGAACGCCAACTGAAAAACCGAGTGACATATCTTGACGAAGCGGTGTTCCTCCCAAATATTGACTAAGGTCAAGGTTGGCAAAAAGAACATATTTGACCCAGCTATAACCTGATAGGAAGGATACAATCGCTGATCCAGCCATTAGAAGAAAAATTGAGAGTCCAATCGATATGGCACTGCTGCGGAAAATAGAAGAAATTGTCGCGGCAAGCGTAACCATCATAATCAAGGCAATCCCGCTGTACCCGTACTGTTTAAAAACATAAAGGACCCAGCTTGTCTCATGGACATGTCCATTTGTATATTGAAGATAAGGCTGTGAAACGTCTCCGAAGCCAAACAAAATTCCTCCCAGGAGCAGGGAGACAACAAATAAAATAATAAGAGATACAACGGCGTAAATGAGTGTGGAGATATATTTGGATAATAAAACCGATGTACGACTCACCGGCCGGATCAGCAGCAGCTTGATCGTCCCCCAGTTGAATTCACTGGCAATACTGGTCGCAACAACGATAATAGTAAAGATACTGATCACCTGGAGCAAGTTGCTCATTGCATTAACAAAACCCCAGATGTTTTCTCCCTGAGCAGGGGGGAGATCATGAGAAATCCGATAATTATTTACAGCGATTTCCTTTTTAAGATATGATGCACTTTGGGGAACCTGAGCCATCTGTTTCTGATAATCTTTATTCTGCTGAGTTAGATCAGCTTTCCAATTTTTATTTTCTGAAGGTGTATCACCGCTGAATTTAATGATAAGCCCTGCAGCAATGATCAGAGCAATCAAAATGCCAAGCATGATTTTGTTTGCATTTTTACGGTAGATTTTCACGTTCTCATTTTGAATTAAACCTGCTAAATTAGACAATACCTTTCCCTCCTGTAACCTCCAAGAATTTATCTTCTAATGTTTTTGTCAATGTCATAATTCCATAGATATTAATGTGATGCAGCACAAAGAGGTTTACGATCTCAGGAATCTGTTCTTTTTCCAAAGCAATTTCGAGCTCGGAAGCTGATATTCTCAGTACTTCAAATTTATTTTCTTCCTGAATCAGCTGTTTCGCAGCTTCAGGGTGATCAATTGTGAAACGAACAGTTACCGCCTGGTCGCTATGTACAAAGTCATTCACCGTTTGAACACCAATCAGTTCTCCATGTTGAATGATACCGATCCGGTCGCACATTAGTTCCATTTCTGAAAGCAAGTGACTGGATACAATGACAGCCATATTTTCTTTTTTAGCAAGATCCCGGATGTATTCGCGAATTTCTCGAATGCCTGCAGGATCAAGACCATTTGTCGGTTCATCAAGAATCAGAACGGACGGTGAATTCAAAAGGGCTTGACCCAGACCAAGACGCTGACGCATTCCAAGAGAGTACGTTTTTACTTTATCATGAATGCGTTCCTTCAATCCGACCAATGCAATGATTTCTTCTAGTCTTTCTTTTGAAACACCTTTAATCATTCGGCTATAATGCATCAGATTTTGGTACCCAGTCATAAATTTATACATCTCAGGATTTTCAACAATTGCCCCAATATGACTGATTGCTTCTTTAAACTCCGTCTTAATACTCTTTCCGTGGATCAAAATATTTCCTTTGGTTAACCGCATTAATCCAACAATCATCCGTATCGTAGTGGTTTTACCAGCCCCGTTCGGACCAAGAAATCCAAACACCTCACCTGGATAAATATCGAACGTCAATCCTTTAATAATTTCTTTTTTACCAATGGTTTTATGTACCTTCTGCAAGGATACAGCAACCTGACTTTCTTCACTATGCATGCCCAATCCCCCTAAATTTGATAGTTTTCATTCATTACTTTTAAGTTTTCAGCACTTCTCTGATCAACTCATTCTGCCATCCTTATTAACTACGATACAGACCAGCAAAGGTTCCACTTTTTAACTCAAAAGTTTAATATAAACGTTTTTATCTGAGGAAAAAAGGTAATAGATAAGGAAATAGAGAAATTCGTTTACTATGAGGAGGGTTGAGATGGCGAAGCATAATAAAGGATTATCAGCTGGTGAGAAGATTCCAAATTTTGAGCTTCCCGATGCAACTGGGATGGTTCATAAAGCTGAGCAATATGAAGGGAAGCCCTTAATTATTTATTTTATGCGTGGCACATGGTGACCGAACTGCCGAAAGCAGCTGGGTCAGCTTGCTCACCACTATGACAAGTATCAGGAATTAGGAGTCAATATTATCACGATTTTTGGTCAGAAACGTTCAGCAGTAAAAGAATTTCTTGAGAAACATCCTATGCCGTTTCCACTTCTGATTGATGAAACGAGGAGCGTGATTAAAGCCTTCGATGTCTTTAATCCAATTAACGTTGATGCCTTTCGCATTGCGCATCCAAGCATGTTTCTTGTATCTCCTCAAGGAGAAGTGGTCTATGCGTATGTTGGGAGCCATCAGGCTGACAGACCGACAGATAATTTTACCAATCAGAAGGTTCATGAACTTTTCAGTCAGACACTAGAGGACCATTAAAAAGATGCTCCTAAAAACATAAGTGGTTCACTTTCGATGGAGATCAACTTAAAATAACAAGTAAAAAAGCATACCAATTAGCATGGTAATTGGTATGCTTTTTTCGATGATGTTTATTGTAAATGAGTGCAACGAATCTTATGGGTTGGGGGATTAAGTAAAACAACAATCTGCTAAATAGACGGGAAAATTCCCTTTATATACCCCGAACAAGCGCCATTCTTCATATAACCGAAAATTTCCCCCTTAATGCTTCACCACTGGGGGATTTAATCAATAGGGCAAAACGAAATGAAAGGAAACTTAAACCCTTGAGTAAAAAATAATCTCAAGCGTTTCTTTACATGGAATTAGGTGTTAGAACAATTTTAAAAAAATGCGAAACCGTAGGATATTTGCCATGCGATTTAACGATTTCTCCACGGTCAGTGAACGAAAAAACAAAAACAGATCAGATTTTTGTTTTTTCGTTTCATCATTCAACGCAACGCCCTTCACCAAGGGAAAGTACAGATTTTAAGTATATATTTAGCCCTTCCATTTGGCCTTTAACATCAATTTTGTCATGATCAGCAATAGAAACTTCAAGAACCAAACCATCCCAAATGTTAATCATGATATTAGCGATGGTTTCAAGCGGTTGAATCGGTTTGAATTCTCCTCTTTTCACACCCTCTTGCAAAAGCTTTGTGAAATCAGTTAATGCCCTCTCATATCGGCTATTAATGTACCGTTTTCTTTTTTCATTTCTCCAGCTCGTGACTGAATATTCGTAGGTAACGATTCCAAAGCGCTGATTATCGCCAGCCAAAAATTTGTTCATATATTCTTGAAGGGCTTGCCATATGGAACTATACTTTGCCGCAAGTCCTTCAATATAATCATGAAAATCACTGTCACCGCTATCTAAAATCTCCTGAAAAATTTCCTCAGGTGAACCAAAATATTGGTATAAGTTGCCCCGGCTGATTTCTGCCGCATTGACAATATCCTGCATAGTGACAGGCTCATAACCTTTTTGCTCAAAAACCTTTTTTGCACAAGTCAAAATATGACGTCTTCTCTCTTCAAAGTGTTCCTTCGATACTTTCGGTGCCATGATTTTCCCTGCCCTCAATTTGTTTCCTGTATAATAACACAATTACTCCGATCGTGATGAGGAGGGTGCCGGATATAATGTAGGTTATGGCTGGTCCTTTTAGCTCTGTCAGCACCCCGCCAGCTAATAATCCGATAATTATCGATAATGTGGAGAGGCTGTTAATCGTGCCAAAAACTCTGCCAGTGTAGGCTGCAGGTGTGTTTCGCTGGCTCATGACTTCAAAAGGAATAACGGCAAATGCAAAGGCAGATCCAGCAAAAAAGAATAGAACCGGATAGATGAACATTAACAAGATAGGGGGGAAGTGGATAAACAAACCTGCCAAAAGCAGTACCACTCCAATAACGATTGGACTGATGGAAAGTGTCAGGAACTGAGAACGAAGCTTTTTTCTGCTTAATAAAGCTGAGGCAATAAGCATACCTGCTCCACTTGCCGCTATACTGTAGCCGGCAAGGTGGATTGGCTTACCAGGAACTTCCCGTATCAAAATCATTGCTTGGGAATCTGAGATTTGTAAAATCATGAAAACGGCACATAAGATGATTAAACCAGCAAGAAAGGCAGGGATTGTCTTCATCAGACGAAAACCATCTGTTATATCCCTAATCCAATTTTGGCGGGCTGAAGGTGCCAAATTGTTTGGGTGAGCAATTGTAAAATTATCAGGTCTCTTAACTATAAAATTGAGTAACCCGGCTGATAAAAGAAAAGATGCAGCATCACAATAGAATGCCGACTGAATGCCAAGGGCTGCGACGAGGAGACCACTAAGGGCTGGACCTGCTATTTTCGCTGAATTATTAATCATTTCACTATAGGAAATAGCTGTCTGAATCTGATCATCAGACACGATTTCCTTTAGTTTTCCGCTTTTTGCAGGGGAAAAGAGATTGGAACAGAGACTGAGAAAGATTAGGGAAAGATAAATTTCCCAGAGGGTTGTGGAAAAAGCGATTCCTAATACAATGACTGCACGGAAAATATCTGCGCTAACCATTAAAGTCTTTCGCTCAAACTTGTCAGCGATCACACCAGCAATCGAACCGAATAAAATACCGGGAATTGTCAGAGAGAGCATGATCCCAGTCATCATAAATGGTGAACCATCCCATTTCAGAGCGACGAGTGCAAATAAGGCCAATAGGTGAAGCCAGTCACCGATGTTTGAAATGGACTGAGCGCTTAACAGCAGAACATAATTTTTATTTCGAAACAAAGAGGAATGCATTTTAGTCGTTGACACAGAAAACACCTCCAAATATAAATGACACAACTGTCATTTATATTATAGTGACACCAGTGTCATTTTACAAGATGTTTTTTGAAACCGCGTTCATAAGGGGGATGAAGGACAAAATTTGGTCAATAAGCGGTTGAAAAGTTCGCTCTCAATTAGGGAATAATGGGTAAAGAGCGACCGAGAGTCTCTGAAAGGTCCTTCAAATTACTAAACCGCAATAATGGACTGCCTAGACCCTTGAAGCTGAAGGCTTGGATCTTCTTCTACGTAAATTGGACAAATTCTTCATCTTCCTCTCAAAGGAAATAAGACGGCTAAAATTCACATTTTGCTTGATTAAAGTGGAAGGTGCGAGACTCCTCGAAAATGCATCCGCATTTTCTTCGTGCGGGGTGGATTCAAGAATGCAGTTTTAAGTCCAACTTGAACAGCACGCGTCCGAAGATTCACTTTGGCGTACAAAGAGCCCACGTCAAAGTTAGCTGAGGCCGTGCCCGTGGAAAGCGAGCAGCCTAGAACGGAAATCAACAACCAAGTCTAAACCAAGGGACTTTTTCAGAGGTCTCATCAGCGATCCAAGCGAGACTTTCGGGTATGTGTAAGGGAAGAAAGCATATAAATAATTATGAGACAGACTATAAGGCTTACCTTCAATTGAAAGGGGACAGGCAATGGTTTCTGCTATTCTCGTATTTATAATGGTTTTTTTGCTTTTTTCGGCTGCGGGGGTGTTTTTTCCTGTGGATCCTGTGTGGTACCAAAGTTTAAGAAAACCACTATGGACGCCTTCAGGAAAAGTTATCGGTATTATTTGGACAGTGCTATTCTGTCTTATTGCTTTATCGCTCGCGATCGTGCAATACAAAGTAGGTCTGTTGAATACAAGCAGGATGTTTCTATTGATCTGGCTGTTGAACTACGTCGCGAATCAGGCATACAGCTTTATACTATTTAGACTGAAGAATTTGAACCTCGCCTTCTATGACAGCGCGTTTATCGCCGTTACAGCTCTCTCATTAATTGATTTAACCTGGGCATATTCCAGATTGGCAGCAATTTTACTCATTCCTTATGCAATATGGGCAGGGATTGCAACTTTTTTATCATGGAAGCTTGTGAAAATGAATGCATAGAAAAAGGAACCGAACCCATATAGGGCGGTTCCTTTTTCTTTAATGTTCGTTTCTTCTGAATGGCCACCAGTTGGATTCTCCAAAAATCCTGACCATAACAGGGATGAAGAGCGGGAGCATAAGTAAAGCATAAAGCGCTAGCCCTACAATAATAATCGTAGCGATTTCCATTAAGGAGAGGACTCCCGAGGGAATCATTGCCCCGAACGTTCCTCCCAATATAACAGCTGCAGAGAGGATGACGGTGCCCATATTTTTCATGGATTCGAGCATAGCATCCTTAACAGAGAGGGTTCTGTATTCATTAAACCGGTCCATCAAGAAAATACTGTAGTCGACCCCAAGTGCGACAAGCATAACGAAAGCAAAGAATGGAACTGCCCAGCTTATCCCGCTATAGCCAAAAACATTTTCAAAGATTGTTTCTGAAATACCCATTGACGTGTAATAGGTAATCAGAAGGGAGAAAATTATATACAGTGGCATGATTAAAGACCGGAATAAAACGATAAGGATCAGCCCAATTCCAATTAGCATTAACAGCATTGTTCGGGAGTAATCATGCTTTGAAATTTGCTTCAAGTCATTATAGGTGCTCGTAACGCCGCTTATTCCTACCTTAGCATTTTCGAGTGTCGTGCCTGCAGAAGCACGGTCTACTGCCTTTTGCAAATCATCAATTCGGTTAATTGCTGCTATTGAGTATGGATTTTCTTTAAAAACAACATCTAGGGTCGTGATTTTACGATCCTTGGACATGTAAGAGTCGAGCGCCTGTTTAAAGGCAGGATCCTTCATCGCCTGATCAGGGATATAAAAGCCTGCAAGAGGACTGTTGGAGTCACTTAGATCAGATAAATACTGACGTGAGTCACCAAGGCCGTCTGATACTTTCTTCAAACCGTCTGAGCTTTTGCTTAATCCATCAGAGAGCTGGCTAATTTGATTAGAGAGCTGTGAAAAGCCTTGTTTAATGTTTTCTTGTCCCTGTTGAAGATTATCAAGTCCGCTTTCAACTGATGGGACGCTGTTATGGAGTTTATCTCCACCCTGTGCTTCTTGTGCAAGGCTGCTTTGTAATTTGGCCATACCATTTACAAGCTTATCAAGTCCATCCGCGAGTGAAGACTGGCCTTTAGCAAGCTGTGAAAGACCGTTATTAGCCTGATTAAGCTTATTGGTGAGCTGGTTCAGACCGCTGTTTAATTGTTTCATGGAGGCCTGTAGATTGTCTGAGCTGGATTGAAGCGTATTCACCCGATTAACAGCTTGCTTATAGTTTTGATCATTGGTTATTTCCGGATGGTCCTTCCCGAGTCCAGCCAGGTTTTGTCTTACGGCTCCCAAGCCTTCATTCAGCTGTCCGAGTCCCTTTTCGACTTGTTGATATTTAGTTGTTAATTGGCTTAACTGGTTAGAGATTTGATCATAGCCGTTCAAAAGCTTCTGGCTTTGGGAAGCAAGGTTACTTGCACCTTGCTGTGATTTAGCAAGGCCATTTTGCAAATCCTTTGCGCCGGAAGAACTGCTCGACAGGGCATTTGCAAGTTTACCGATCCCATCTCCGAGCTTATTCACACCACTTTTTAAAGAAGAGGTTCCGTTAATGAGTGATTGCAAACCGTCTGTGGCTTGTTTTAGCTGAGGCTTTGATTTTGCAAGCTTGTTGCTTGCGTCACTTAATCCTGCTCCGATTTTGTCAACGGCGTCTTGTGCACTTTGGATGCCATTGTTCAGACTTTTTGCTTGGTAAGGGACAAGGAAGTCTTTAATGGGAGCTCCAGTCGGTCTGGTTACGCTTCTTACGGTTTTGACACCTGGAACTTTTTTAACCTCTCTGGAGATTGCTTCGATCGTCATGAGGCCTTTTTCTGTATTTAATTTATCATCATTTTTGATAACAATGGTTGTCGGCATTGACTCCCCTGGCCCGAAATTATCAGAAATAATATTAAAACCCTCGACCGATTTATAGTTCCCGCCGATTTCGTTAAGCGTATTAAATGAAAGGTCACCATTATATTTGAAAAGAAACGGGACGACAATAATGGCAACGATTAAGAGAGCGATAAATGAACGGGCAAGAGAAAAACGACCGATGGCACCCCAGAATCTGCTTTGTTTATGTTCAAGGGAGCCTTTTGCTGGCCAGAAGAGGCGTGTGCCTAAAACAGCCATAAAGAAAGGAACGACGGTTAATAATGCTGCGATTAATGCAATAATCCCAATTGCAACCCCAACCGCTGATTGGTAAATACTAAAGGTGGACAAGCCAATCGTCGCAAAACCGATTAGAACAGCTAATCCACTAAAAAACACAGTCCGTCCAGCATTTTTGTACGTTGCGACAATTGCTTCAGAAGTTGTTTCATATTTCGGAAGCTCTTCTTTAAAACGGCTGAGAAGCAAAATGCAGTAATCTGTTCCAATACCAAATAAGACAGCTACTAGAAAAATTTGAGTAAAATTAGAAAGCGGAAAATTAAATGATTTAGCCAAAAAAGCCACGATGGCTTGTGAAACGAGAAAACTAAATCCGACAGTAATTAATGGGACGATCGGAGCAACGATGGATCTGAATACAACAAATAACACAACTAATATGAAAACGATTGTGATCCATTCAGTTTTGTGGAGACCATTTTGTGTGCTGGTGACCATGTCTTCATCGATCATCCAACTGCTCGTGTAGTAATGGTCCACGTGTACATCGTCAATGGCTTTATAAAGAGAGCGAGTTATATCACCAGCTTGTTTGTTACCTTTTGTCATATTTATGGAAACTAAAATCGTTTTACCATTGCTAGAGACTAATTCATTTTTAAGATCAGGCTGATCGAATGAGTTAGTTATTGACGTAATGCCAAGCTTGTCCTTTTTATCTTTTAATTCTTTGACGGCGTGTTTAACATCATTTATTTCGGATTTTGATAATCCTTTTTTATCGTTGAAGACGAGCGCAACGGAACTTGTATCGCCTGTACCGTTTTGCTTATGCATCTCATCGAGCATCTTTTGGGCAGTGGAAGAAGAATAGCCAGCTGGAACGTTTGCTTGACCTTTATTCCTGACAAGATCTGCTAAGTTCGGTGCGGTTATTAGTAAAACAGCAATAACCACCACCCATGCAGCTAAAATAAACCACTTGGTTTTAAGGATAAACTTCATTGTTCGCCACCTGCTTCATGATTTTTCATTTTTTGGTCAAGCAGCCGTTCGAGTTTTTCAAACGTTTCAATAAACTGCTCAATTTCCTTTCTGTCAAACTGGGTGATAAATGACCCGACTAATTCCTGTACTTTGTTCTCGCACTGGTTATAAAGGCTGCTGCCCTCTGAGGTAAGCGTCAGATAAACAACTCTTCGATCCCCACTGTCGCGTTCTCGTGTAATTAATCCGCGGTCCGCGAGTCGGGTAATAATAGCTGTTATGGCACTTTTGTTGACCATAAAGAAATCAGCGAGGTGTGAGCTTGTGCAATGTTCAGTTCTATTAATAAAGCGAAGAACGGCATGCTGCTCCATCGTGAGATCGAATCCCGCTTCTTCTTTTATAAGCTCTCGTGTTAAAAGGCCAGCTTTTTTATGAACAGCAAATTGGACGTTTTCATATTTTGCGATCAATTTTTTCAAGTCTTCCGAGTTCATGCTTATTCTGCCTCCAGTTTAATTCAATTAATAAACAGTTCACGTGTTTAACTATATAAAAGAGACGCTTGCTTTGTCAAGATTGCTCTATGCTGTAAAATAACTTCCTATTTAAATAATAATGAACTTTCCACTTTATCAAAAAACAAATCACAAGAATGTTAAGTTATTGTAAAGGATTTTAAAAAGAATTGTAAATTTGCTATCGTTTGCTAAAATAAAAAGCGGTGAAAGAAGAAAATACAAAATGTGAGGTGAATCGGCATGTTATTTCCTGCAAAAAATGACAAATTTTTAAACATGCTTTCAACAATTTCATTAAATGTAGAAGAAGCTGCGAAATACTTTGTGGATTATAAGATCACAAGCTCAGAAGATTTGAAAGAGTTTTCGCGTAAAATTAAAGAATACGAAAAGAAAGGTGATACATACATTCACGAATTGATTGTATCCCTTAACAAGACGTTTATTACACCGCTTGAAAGAGAAGACATTCTTGCCCTTGCCATGAAAATGGATGATGTACTTGACGGGTTTGAACAATGGTCAACCCGATTTGAAATTTACGGTATTACTCATTCTGATGAATTCATGACAAAGTTTGTTGACATTCTTTTAGAATCAGTTACGGAAATTGCAGCGGCTACAACATTGCTGAACAAAAAGAAATTGCTCGATATCCGTCAGCATGTGATTAAAATTAATGATTATGAATCGGAATGTGACGAACTCCTTCAAGCAAGCATTCGTAATCTCTTTAAAATGGAAAAAGATCCAATTAAAATTATCCAGTATAAAGAACTTTATGAAATGCTTGAAGATATTGCCGACAGCTGCGAGGATGTCGCCAATACATTAGAAACAATTATAATGAGAAATGCTTAAAAGGGAGTTCTGTTTCTATGGATAGTTTATTGATATTAACCATCCTGATTGTGATTTTTGCATTGGGATTCGACTTTATCAACGGCTTCCACGATACGGCGAATGTCATAGCCACCTCCGTTTCAACGAAGGCGCTTAGTCCTAAAATTGCCATTGTTTTGGCTGCAGGAATGAACTTTCTTGGCGCATTGACATTTACAGGCGTGGCAAAAACGATAGGAAAAGGGATCATTAATCCTTTTGAAATTCATAATGGATCGATTATTATTCTTGCCGCGCTGATTGCTGCTATATTGTGGAATCTGATTACTTGGTATTATGGAATACCTAGTAGTTCTTCGCATGCTATTATCGGTTCACTTGCAGGTGCCGGTGTGGCAGCACTCGGCTTTTCGGGATTAAATTACAGCGGATTCTTAGGCATCATTGAAGCGCTGATTTTATCACCTATTATTGCACTTGTTGTCGGATTTTTGATCATGACAATTTTTGGGAGAATATTTAAGAATTTTGGTTTGTCGAGAACAAATAAAGGATTTCGTATTACTCAGATCTTCACAGCCGCTATTCAAGCCTTCTCACACGGGACGAATGATGCTCAAAAAGCGATGGGGATTATTACATTGGCGCTAGTTTCTGCCCATTATCATACCAGCATGGATATTCCGATGTGGGTAAGGGTTGCCTCTGCAACCGCCATGGGAATTGGAACATCGATCGGTGGCTGGAGGATCATCAAAACGGTCGGGACAAAAATAATGAAGATCCGTCCAGTTAATGGGGCTTCAGCTGACTTATCCTCAGCTCTTATCATTTTCGGGTTTACTTTTCTTCATTTACCTGTCAGTTCGACACACGTCATCTCCTCTTCAATCATGGGGGTTGGGTCTGCTGAACGAGTGAAGAAAGTAAAATGGGGAACAGCTCGAAATATTGTTCTGACATGGATCATTACGTTACCATTAACAGCAGCACTTGCTGCCCTGATTTATTATCTACTTTCAGTTTTTTCCTGATTAGTATTCATATATTGTTAGCAGCCTGTTCCAAAATGGAACAGGCTGTTTTTCATGTTATGGAGAAGTTGATTGAAATAAATTTTAGTGTATCATTGTATACAGGTAGGGGGTTTTTTTTATGGAACGGTTACTGCTCATCGATGGAATGGCACTGCTCTTCAGAGGGTATTTCGCCACATCCTATACTGGTAAAATAAGAACAACAGCTGATGGAACGCCAACAAATGCCGTGCATTTTTTTGTTCGCTATCTTCAGCGTGTTATTGAAAATGAAAATCCAACACATATAATTTGTTGCTGGGACACCCCAGAACCGACTTTCCGGCATAGAAGCTACGAACACTATAAAGCGAACAGACCAGCCCCGCCAGATGCGCTAATCCCGCAATTCAGCCTGGCTGTTGAGGTTGTCGAAAGTCTTGGAATACAGAACGCTCATCTGCCTGGATATGAAGCGGATGATCTGATTGGCACGCTTGCAGCGAAGTATAAACATGAGATGCCGGTACACATCCTAACAAGTGACCAGGACAGTCTGCAGCTTATTGATCATAATGTTCACATTCTTATCATGAAAAAAGGGTTTGGGAACTATGCGTGCTGTGACAAAGAAATGCTTATGGAAATGAAAGGGTTGAAGCCGGAACAGATCATTGACCTGAAAGCATTGATGGGAGACCGAAGTGACAATTATCCTGGTATTCCAGGTATTGGTGAGAAAACAGCGCTTAAGCTGCTTCTTGAATATGAAAATATTGAGACGCTACTTATTGAAAAAGATAAACTCTCACCATCTGTTAAAAGTAAACTGGAAAAGGGTATAGAACTATTAAATCTGTCCTATAAGCTGGCAACCATAAGCACAGATGTGCCTCTTGATGCTGCTGGCGAACTAAATAAATGGCAGATTGATGAGGGTGAAATGTTAAGAGTTTTCAGTTCATATGAATTACATGGACTGACCTCTGGATTTAAACCATGGTTTGCTAATGTTCAATATGATCTGTAATATTTCCTGAGAAATTCTTATTATTCGATCAAAGAGTTTCAGCTTTTGCCTGCTCCAAAAACAGGCTATAAGCAACCTGAATTGAGTCAGGTTAACAGACACAACCTGTCTGAAAATATCATACAAATAGTTGATAGCTCCTATCGCTTTATTGAGAAGGGGGAAATAAATATGAAAAAGATAACAATAGAAGATGTGCTGTCAAAGAAACTGATGGATCTAGTCATTCCCGCTGATAAAGTTGCACATGTGCAAGTGGATAATCCCTTGGAGCATGCATTGTTGGTCCTTGTGAAAACAGGGTATTCAGCCATCCCAGTGCTTGATCCCACCTATAAACTGAAAGGGATAATCAGTAAAACAATGATATTAGATTTCATCTTTGGCATAGAAAGAATTGAATTTGAAAAGTTAAGTCAGCATACCGTCAGTGAAGTGATGAACGACAACCCGCCGATTGTAAAATCTGATCAGGCGATTTTGGACGGAATAAAGCTTTCCATTGATTATACGTTTGTTTGTGTAGAAGACCCTTGGGGAGACTTTGAGGGGATCCTGCCTCGCAGTGCACTGCTCAAATTTATTAACCATTATTTAAGAGATCAGATGCACATTGAACATCCTGTCTCACATACTTGAAAATAACATCCCCGTTCGAAGAGTTCCTTTGAATGGGGATTTTTCTGTTCCTTATGCCCGCATTCCTTGTGATATAATAACGGAGAAATAAAAAACGGAGGCGAAACCATGTCTCAAGAAGTGCTAACAACAAGTCGGAAAAAAACGAACCGTCCGCTTGTTCTGATTGCTATTATCCTTGGGATGTTTATGGCAGCGATAGAAGGGACCATCGTGGCGACAGCCATTCCTGATATTGTCGGAGATCTTGGCGGGTTTTCACTATACAGCTGGGTGTTTTCGGCTTATCTGCTCATGAATGCCTTAACAATTTTAATTTATGGAAAACTAGCAGATTTATTTGGACGAAAACCGATTTTTATATTCGGTCTCATTGTGTTTTTGATCGGTTCTCTATTAGCAGGCTTTAGTCATTCGATGCTTATGCTGATCATTTTCAGACTTATTCAAGGCCTTGGTGCAGGTGCCGTACAGCCCATCGCCATTACAATTGTTGGAGATTTATATACCATGGAAGAGCGTGGCAAGATTCAAGGTTACTTGTCTAGTGTCTGGGGAATCTCTGCGGTGTTAGGACCTGCTCTTGGCGGTTTTTTTGTGCAATACCTTAACTGGGCTTGGGTGTTTTGGATTAATGTGCCGCTTGGCATTTTTTCTGTCCTTGGCATTGCTCTTTTTTTTAGTGAAAATGTTGACAAGAAGAAGCATCACATTGACTATGCGGGAGCTGGGCTGCTGTTTCTGGCTATCTCTTCATTAATGATTATTCTGATCCAGGGTGGCGCTGTGTGGAAGTGGATCTCCTGGCCAGTTATCGTCCTAAGTTTAATCTTCCTGACAGGTCTCGTGGTTTTTTTCTGGCAGGAAAAAAGAGCATCGGAACCCATCGTTCCTTTAAGTATTTGGAAAAATAAACGTCTTGCTATAGCGAATAGCGTCAGTTTAACAACTGGTATTATTATAATCGGTTTGGCCAGCTTTTTGCCTGCCTTTGTACAGGTTGTCATGGGACGCTCTGCAATCGTCGCGGGATTTACTCTAACAGCGATGTCTGTTGGATGGCCGATTGCCTCAACGCTTACAGGAAGGTTTATTACTAGGATTGGACAACGTTTTTTTGCCAGAACTGGAGGAACAGCGCTTGTTCTCGGAGGACTTTTTTTCGTATTTCTTGATCCTTCCAAAGGGCCATTTTGGGCTGGCCTTGGTTCATTTATCACGGGGATCGGCATGGGGATGACGAGTACGACCTTTATTATTTCTATACAGAACAGCGTTCCATGGAAGGTAAGGGGAGTTGCTACCGCCTCTAATATGTTTATGCGCATGATGGGAAGCGCAATAGGAGCAGCTCTGCTTGGCGGGGTTTTAAATAGCCAGCTTAAACAGTTTATACATAAAAAAGGAGTGGAGGATCAGCTATCTGTCGACTCTGCAAACCGGCTTCTCGATAGAAATCATTCAACAGAACTTCCTGCCCATGCGCTTGCCCTTTTAAAAGAAGGGCTGACGGCAGCATTGCATAATGTTTATTTAGGTGTCTTTGCATTTGCAGTCCTCTCTTTTCTGCTGATCCTGTTTTTGCCCAAAAATCCGAAGTCACAGGATGGATAAATTGTTACGAGACAGTAGTCTTCTCAAGCAGTTCAATACGGTTATTAAAGGGATCAAAAATTGAAAAACGGGTGACTCCAGGAATCGGTGTGTCTTCTTTTATATGCTCATTGAGCCTTTCAAGGTATTTCCTGACTTTTGATATATCGGTCACCTCAAAAGCTACATGGCGTTTGCTCTTTTCATTGGTCGGCCGTTCAGTTCCAATATGAAGCTGCAGCGTTCCAACTTGATACCACAATCCACCGTTTTTCTTTAGAGATTCAGGTTTTTCAATTTCCTGAAGATGCAGGATCCCTGTATAAAAGGCTCTTGCTTTGTCTTCTTCCCCGATAGGTATACAGACTTGAACATGGTCAATTGCTTGAATGAAAGCGTTCATTATATCATCTCCTTAATGAGTTGAAGAGCGAGCTGGCCGATAAGTAATAAGGTAAGGGCTCTTAGAATCCACTTGATATATTGCTGGGAAAGGTACGGGGCTGCGAGAATAGCCAGTTGTCCGCCAATTATTGCTCCTATACTGAAAGGTATTGCAGCAGACCAGATCATATATCCTGAAGCGAGATAGGAAACAAGAGCGCCAAGGCCGCTTGACAATGTGACGATCCGTGTCAGGCCAATACAGGTCATGTAATCAAAGCCGCGCTGAGCCATGACCTGCATCATCATTGTCGCTTGACCAGGACCAAATGCGCCGTTATAAATTCCAATACCGAAAACAAAAGCAAACCATCTTTTCGACGTTCTCTGGCTAGAAGAAGTTTCGGTAAGCTTCTTTTTCTTGAACGTAAGCATAAAGGCACACAACAATAAAATAATCGCTATCAAAGTCATGAGTTTTGTTGGAATAGAGGACGTGATCACGCCGCCAAGCAGACCGCCTAATAGACCAAAAAACCCCATTATGATAAGATCCTTTAAACGGCAACTGCCGCTTTTTCCATAAAGTGAAAAGACTCGTGGATGAACTTATGGTGTTTGCTAATTTATTGGTTGAAATCGCACTTTGTACAGGAATCCCTGTCAGAATTAATGCGGGAAAGCTGATTAAACCACCGCTTCCAGCAATGGTACCGATCGCAGCGGTAATTAGTCCGAGTGCCGCATACAAAAGAATGATCATCTTCATCCTCTCCTTATGATATATTGTATTAGGAAAGCTGTGAAAAGAAAATTCGATTATAATTATACTGTTTAATAAGTTTTAGTTATCATAAAATAATGAGGGAAAAATAATATGCAGCGAACTGATTTACAAATAATATCCGTGCTTGCGGAAGAAGGTAATATGAGACGTGCCGCGGATCGGCTGTTTGTCTCACAGCCGGCGCTCAGCCAGCGTCTTCACAGTATTGAAGAAGACTGGGGAACAACCATATTTATTCGATCAAAAAGAGGACTTTCTTTAACACCTGCAGGAGAAGAAATTGCGGCCTACGCAAAAGAAACACTTTCCAGAGAAGAGGAAGTAAAAGAAGCGATTGCGTCACATCACAGCGATGTTTACGGTACTCTGAAGCTTGCCGTGACATCAATTATCGGTCAATATTGGCTGCCGCAAATTCTCAAAAAGTTCCTGGACCGTTATCCGCTAGTGAAAATTTCACTTGTTACGGGGTGGTCTAGTGAAATCCTGCAGCATATGTATGAAGCGGATTGTCACATTGGTATTATGAGGGGCAATCCAAAATGGCGGGGTGAGAAGATTCATCTGTTTTCAGATGCCCTTCATTTAGTTGATACAGAATTATCCAGCATTGAAAACCTTGCGGAACTTGATAAGACTTATGTGCAGTTTCGAAGTGACTCAACCTATTATCAGGAAATCCAGGAATGGTGGCATCATCAATTTCTAAAACCGCCGCAAAGAACAATGATTGTTGATCAAATTGAAACATGTAAACAAATGGCTTTAAATGGCATAGGGTATGCGATTTTGCCTTCCATAAGTCTAACAGAGAAAGATCCCGTTTATAAAATTCCTTTACATGACAAGCATGGAAAGCCATTAACGAGAGACAACTGGCTGCTATGTCATGAGGAGGCAATGGAACATAACCAGGTGAGGGCTTTTATTGAAATGCTTCAGGAAGATACCCGGGCGTAGACTTTAAAGCAAAAATTAGATACCATAGAAACGATGTTCTGAACACGAAATTACAGGAGGCTTTTAATATGAAAATGATGGATGCAAATGAAATTATCTCTTTTATTCACAACAGTGAAAAATCAACTCCGGTAAAGGTTTACATAAAAGGTAAGCTTGACGGCATAGACTTTGGTAAGGAGACGAAAACGTTTATCAATGGTCAAACAGGGACGCTCTTCGGTGAATGGAAAGTGATTAAAACGGTTCTTGAGGACAAAAAGGATCTTATTGAAGATTATGTCGTTGAAAATGACCGTCGCCATTCTGCAATACCGATGTTAGATCTGAAAAAAATTCAGGCAAGAATTGAGCCGGGGGCTATCATCAGAGACCATGTTGAAATCGGGAAAAATGCCGTCATTATGATGGGTGCGATGATTAACATTGGTTCGGTTGTTGGTGAAGGAACAATGATTGATATGAATGTCGTATTAGGTGGCCGCGCAACAGTTGGAAAGAACTGTCACATTGGCGCAGGCGCTGTTCTGGCTGGCGTTATCGAACCGCCATCTGCTCAACCAGTCATTATTGAAGACGATGTGGTAATTGGGGCTAATGCAGTCGTCCTTGAGGGAGTAAAAGTTGGCAAAGGTTCTGTTGTTGCAGCTGGGGCTGTAGTCATTGAAGATGTTCCTGAAAATTCAGTGGTCGCTGGCACACCTGCACGGGTTATTAAGGAATTGGATGAAAAGACTCGTTCAAAGACTGAAATTAAACAGGAACTGAGACATTTAATCGAGGATTAAGGAGTGGATATAATGACGGACTGGGCAGCACTTGACCAGAAATATATGATGCCAACCTATTCTCATCTTAAATTGCCAATCATGATCGAAAAGGGTCAAGGCAGTTATTTATTTGATACAGAAGGGAATAAATATTTGGATTTGTTCACGGGGCTTGCTGTGAACGTTGTTGGTCATTCGCATCCTCGTATTGTAGAAACCTTAGTCGATCAGGGCTCCCGCTTTCTTCATATTTCCAATATATATTTAAATAAACCGGCCATTTCTTTAGCCAGGCGTTTATCGGAATTAAGCACAGGGGGCAAGGTGTTTTTTGGGAATTCAGGTGCTGAAGCAACTGAAGCAGCAATTAAATTCATTCACAAGTATCAAGCTAAAAAAGCGCCTGACAGAAATGGTATTGTGGTTCTTAAGAGTGGTTTTCACGGCAGAACACTGGGCGCATTGAAACTGACACGGCAGCCTCACGTTTATCAGGATTTTCCGCTTCCACCCTACAAAGTTATTGAAATTGAGGCGGAGGATAGTAAGGCTTTGGAAGCAGCAATGAAAGAAAAGCCGCTTGCACTTCTTATGGAACCGGTGATGGGATCAGCCGGTGTTTTACCATTGTCAGATGAATTTATGAGAAAAGCTCATGATCTCTGTAAAGAAAACCAAGTCCTTTTCTGTATGGATGAAATACAGACAGGAATGGGCCGGACAGGATCATTATTTTCTTATCAAAGCATAGATGGCATTTCTCCTGACCTCGTTCTTTTCGCTAAAGGTGCTGGGGGCGGTCTTCCGCTCGGAGGGATCATTGCTTCACCGGCTTTATCAGATTTATTTAAGCCGGGAGATCATGGCACCACGTTTGCTCCGTCACCGCTGAGCGCTGCGCTCGGGAACACCGTTCTGGACATTCTCGAAGATGGTCTCTTAGACGAGTCTCGGATTGTTTCCAGCTATCTTTGGGAACAGCTGGCGCAAATGAAAGTTGACAATGAACACATTGATGAATTGAGAGGCAAAGGGTTTATGGTCGGCATTATGCTGAAAGGGGATCCCTCTCTTGCATCACAATTAAGAAAGAATATGCTGAACAGAGGAATTTTAATTGATTTGACTCAAAAAACAATTATCCGTTTACTTCCACCCTTAACATTGACAAAAGAGGAAGTGGATACGTTTATTGCCGTCTTCTCAGAAGAACTTAATAAGCTATCAAGGCACAGCGAATAATGGATTATTCAGCTGTACGAAGAGATCTGCATCAAATTCCTGAACCAGGTTTTGAGGAATTCAAAACGCAGACGTATCTACTGAGAGCGATTGAGACATTTCCTCAGGATCATTTGATTGTCAAGACCTGGCGTACGGGGATTTTGGTCAAAATTAAAGGCACTTCTCCTCAAAAGACAATCGGCTTTCGCTGTGATATTGACGGTTTGCCTATAACAGAAGAAACGGATTATGATTTTCAGTCAAAGCATGAGGGGTTTATGCATGCATGCGGTCACGATTTTCATATGACGATTGCACTGGGAGTTCTTGAAAAGCTGGCATTTCAACCGCCGGAAAATGATGTAGTGATTATTTTTCAGCCGGCAGAAGAAGGTCCAGGAGGCGCAGTGCCATTGATGAAATCTGAAGTTTTCAATGAATGGAGACCAGATGCTGTTTTTGCGCTTCATGTTGCTCCTGATCAGCCAGCTGGGGCGGTGGCGATTCGTGAGGGGCTTTTATTTGCGAACACCTCAGAACTCTTTATTGATTTTAATGGGAAAGGCGGACATGCAGCTTTCCCCCATTTGACCGATGATATGGTGGTCGCTGCAAGCGCCTTTATTATGGGTTGCCAAACCATCATTTCGAGGGCTGTTAATCCGGTTGACTCTGGTGTGATTACATTCGGTAAGGTGGAAAGCGGGTCAAGACAAAACGTGATCGCTGGTGCCGCAAGAGTGGAAGGAACAATTCGGGCGCTTCTTCCTGAGACAATGGACATGCTGAAATCCAGGATTAAGGAGCATATGAAAGCCATTGAAATTGCCTATCATTGCAAGGCAGACATTGACTTTGGCTCAAATTACTATCAGGTTTACAACAGTCGTGAGATGACGCAGGCATTTATCCGTTTATGTCAAAAAAACGGTTTTCAGTTGGAAACATGTGACGCTCAGATGACAGGGGAAGACTTTGGTTACTTTTTGAAAGACATTCCCGGCTTTATGTTCTGGCTTGGCGTAAACAGTGAAGAAGGGCTTCACTCCTCCAAGTTAAAGCCCGATGAATCAGCGCTTGCCAAGGGAGTAGATATTGTAACGGAAACGATTCGATCAGGTTTTCAATTTCTTAAGGAATAGGAGACCGCCTCCTTGCAGAGAATAATGACTAAGGAGGTGGTCTTATTGACTAAGATTGCGATAGAAGAATCTCTTCAATATATAAAACCGGTTTTAACCGAAAAAGGCTACGAGGTCATTGTATTGGAAAGTGGAACAGCGCCAGAAGATTGCGATTGCTGCATCATATCCGGTATGGATGAAAACATAATGGGTATCCAGAATACAATGACCAAAGCTCCGGTTATTGATGCCAGAGGGATGAACCCGGATGAAATTTGTGAACATGTCAGCCAGCACGTGCAATAGCTGTTATGCAAGAAAACTCAAACAACCTTAAATGGCGGTTTGAGTTTTTCTTTTTGTCCAACCTCGGTAAATGAAAGCTGTGACAATCTTTAACGTTTAAGGTATAATTATCGTTATTCTAACTGTCCAGGCTGCAGGTTATTCTCTCTTGGAGAGGGATGTTTAAATTAATAGAGGGATGTGCCGATGACACTTATAAATATTGCATTACTAATTGTTTTAATTTTATTAACTTCTTTTTTTGTTGCGACTGAATTTTCCATAGTTAAAGTAAGAAAGTCAAAAATTAATGCACTGGCAGAAGACGGCGTAAAGTCTGCCATTGCCGCTCAAAAAATTTTGAATCATCTCGATGCTTATCTATCAGCATGCCAGCTAGGCATCACCATGACGGCCCTTGGGATTGGCTGGTTAGGTGAGCCGACTATAGGTGGGCTGCTTGAAGACTTATTTGGATATTTCCCTTTAAGCGAAGCCCTTTCGATTACACTTTCCGCCGCACTATCCTTTATTTTTATTACGGTATTTCATGTTGTTTTTGGAGAACTTGCCCCCAAAACAATTGCGATTCAGCAGGCTGAAAAAGTAACGCTGCTTGCTTCACGACCGCTTCTTCTGTTTAATACGATTATGTTTCCATTTATTTGGATATTAAATTCAGCTGCAAATCTTGTAGCTAAATTACTGGGAGCTAAACCAATAAGTGAACAGGATGATGTGCATACTGAAGAGGAACTAAGATTACTTCTTTCGGAAAGCTACGCAAGCGGGGAAATAAACCAGTCTGAGTACCGGTATGTAAATAGGATCTTTGATTTTGACGATCGTATAGCCAGAGAAATCATGGTACCACGAATGGAAATCGTATGTATTTATGAGGAACATACGGTTGAAGAAAACCTGGAATTAATGAAGAATGAAAAATTCACCCGATATCCCTTTGTTAAAGATGACAAGGACCATATCATCGGGGTTGTTAATATAAAGGAATTCTTTCAGGAAACGATTGAGACTAGTGAGGACCTGGAACGCTTTATTCATCCAATGATCAGCGTAATAGAGACCACGCCAATAAAAAAACTGCTTGTCAGAATGCAGCGTGAAAGGGTACACATGGCCGTGCTTCTTGATGAGTATGGTGGCACATCTGGCATAGTGACCGTTGAAGATATTCTTGAAGAAATTGTTGGGGAAATTCGTGATGAATTTGATTTTGACGAACAACCAATGATGAAGCGGACAGAAAAGGATCACTATATTGTGGACGGTAAGATGCTGATAGAAGACCTGAACCGTTTTCTTGGCACAGATCTGGATCATGAAGAAGTGGATACCATCGGAGGCTATGTTTTGTCCAAGCAGTCTGATATTGAAGTGGGAACGATTGTAGAGGCATCTGAAATTGTTGTCGAAGTGCTTGAAGCAGAAGCGTCTCAAATTAAAAAAGTTAGCATAAAAAAACAAACATTATCTAATTGACCGTTAAGGTGTCGCAGGGGGTAACGAATTGGCCGCTATGGTTGGAACTCAAAAAAAACGATTTACTAAACTTTATCCTCCTCAGGTGTTGGCGCTAGGATTTCTTGGATTAATTTTACTTGGCGGTTTTATTTTGTGGCTGCCAATTTCAGACAAACACCCGATAAGCTTTTTAGATGCTTTGTTTACGGCAACCTCTGCAACAACGGTTACCGGCTTAGTTGTTGTCGATCCAGGCACCACCTTTACCTTATTTGGTCAGATTACCCTTTTGATTCTGATTCAAGTCGGAGGACTCGGGTTTATGTCCTTTGCTGTTCTTGTGATTATGCTGCTAGGGAAGAGGATAGGTCTGAAACAGCGTTTATTAATTCAGGAAGCCCTTAATCAGCCTTCAGTTGGCGGAGTAATCCGGCTTGTCAGGGTCCTGCTGTTTTTCTCGCTGCTGGTTGAATTTATTGCTACAATTTTTTTATCTCTTGACTGGGTACCGCGCTTTGGTTTCTGGAAAGGCGTCTATTACAGCTTGTTTCATGCGGTCTCTGCCTTTAATAATGCCGGTTTCTCTCTTTGGAATGACAGCCTTGCGAGATTTGCTGGGGATCCTGTTGTAAACTTGGTTGTGGGTATTTTGATTATCACAGGCGGTCTAGGATTTACAGTTATTGCTGATATCTGGTATAGCAAAGAGTTTCATCAGCTGTCCCTTCATTCAAAGTTAATGCTTTATGGTACTTTTTTTATTAATGTTTCTGCAGTCTTGCTGTTCTTTATGATGGAGTATAATAATCCGGGTACCATTGGCAATATGCCGATGTTTGAAAAATTACAGACTTCCTTTTTTCAAGGAATTACCCCCAGAACAGCCGGCTTTCAAACAGTAAGCATGACGCACTTACGGCCTGGAACGGCCATTATCATGATCATGCTGATGTTTATCGGAGCAGGAAGTGCATCGACCGGGAGCGGAATTAAAGTAACAACGTTTCTTGTATTGCTGTTATCTGTGATAGCTTTTATAAAAGGGAAAGATGAAACGGTAACGTTCAGCAGGAGTATAAAACTATCCACCGTTTTTCGCTCAATGGCGGTTGTAGTGGTGAGTTTAACAGCCTTATTTATTGCTGTACTGTTATTAACTCTGTCCGAACCTCATGTAGAGTTTTTACGGCTCCTTTTTGAGGCAGTATCTGCTTTTGGAACAGTTGGATTGTCCATGGATCTTACGAATCATTTATCGACAGCAGGACGGTTTATTATAATGTTTATGATGTTTTTTGGGAGACTTGGCCCATTAACAATGGCCTTCTCATTATCAGTGCCACGTAAAAGTAATATACGTTTCCCGCAGGGCGACGTATTTACCGGGTAAGATGTTAGGAATACATAGAACATTTTGCACCGACATATTAAAGATCCCCCTTTCTTTGAGGAAAGGAGGATTTTTTTATTTCAAGCTAACAGCTGCTTATTGATCAGCCGTTTTTGTCATATGTACCTGCCGTGGATAGGGGATTTTTAATTCATGGCTGGTGAATGCTTCATTAATAGCTTTTTTAATAATACGCTCTACACCATACTGTTCTCCGTTAACCGTCTGTGCAATCACTCGAATTGAGACTTCAGACTGTCCAAGAAGCTGCACACCGATGACATCGGGACCCTCGACAAGGTTTGGATTTGTCTGTTTTATTTCGTCACAAATTCTTTGAATAATAGAGATTGCGTAATCAACATCTTCCTCATAAGGAACGGAAATATCGACGAGTGCCCGCATATTTCCTCTTGAGTGGTTGCTTAAGCTTGCGATCTGGCGATTTGGAATGTAGTGAAGCGTCCCGTCAAAATCCCTTAATTTTGTTGTTTTCAGTCCGACTTCCTCCACAACGCCATTATACGTGCTAAGAGTCACCACATCACCCACGTCCATCTGGCGTTCGAGCAAAAGAAAAAAGCCGGTGACAACATCACTGACAAGCCCTTGCGCACCAAATCCAATGGCAAGTCCCACAACACCAGCTCCTGCAATAAGTGCAGAGACATCGAGCTGAAAGATCCCAAAAATGATAACAATGAGTATAAATCCTATAGTATATGAGAAAATACTAAGTGTAAGACGTTCGAGTGTTTGAATGCGTCCGGCTGATTGCGTCGTTTTCTCCTTAAACCGCATAAATGTATGATGAATAAAAAGACTGCCGATTTTTTTGAAAAGCAAAAATACGAGGAGAACAAGGACCAATTTCAAAATAATAAATCCTGTGTGTTCCAAAATTTTCGCCAATTCTACTTTGTTTAAAAGATTATCTAACATTTTAACAGCTCCTTAAACCGCATTGTCAAGTGTCAAAGCCACTGTCATTATATCGATAATCATTCTCGTTATCAAATCATAACAAAGTCCAATAGGCTTAAAAAATAGCTTTAAGTATAAGGGGAAATCTTAGATTAAATTCATTATCATTTAAAATTGACTTAAAAAAAACCTTGTACTATAATTCATACTGTAGTTTTAAAAAGATAGAGTATTTTCAGGAGGGATTTCATTATGCCAGAACGCATGGTAGGTAAACAAGCACCAAGATTTGAAATGGAAGCTGTTATGGCTAATAAAGAATTTGGCAAAGTTAGCCTTGAAGAAAATATGAAAAATGATAAGTGGACAGTGCTTTTCTTTTATCCAATGGACTTCACCTTTGTTTGTCCAACAGAAATCACTGCTTTAAGTGACCGTTATGATGAATTCGAAGACCTTGATGCAGAAGTAATCGGTGTTTCTACGGATACCATTCACACACATCTGGCTTGGATCAAAACGGCACGCGATGAGAATGGTCTCGGCGAATTAAGCTACCCGCTTGCTGCAGATCATAATCAGCAAATCTCAAGAAAATACGGTGTGTTGATTGAAGATGAAGGTGTTGCGCTTCGCGGCCTGTTCATTATCAATCCTGAAGGTGAGCTTCAGTACAGCGTCGTTAATCATAACAATATTGGCCGTGATGTAGATGAAACACTTCGTGTGCTTCAAGCACTTCAAACTGGCGGACTTTGCCCAGCTAACTGGAAGCCTGGCCAAAAAACACTTTCTGTTTAATACAGATAAAAAATTATAATAAACCTGCCCGCACTTATATAAGTGCGGGTTTTTCTTTGTATGAACAGACAATGCCGTGATAATAAGCAACAGCGGGACAACTGCCGAAGAAAAGGGCTGACAATAAGCATAGTGATGAAGTACGGGCCACTGAAAAAAACTCCGAATTTATGATCTTGCTTAAGATTTAAACAAAGATTAAAGTAAAGTCCTCTCGAATTCTAAAGGCTGAGAAGATCCCTTTCCACTTATGGCCGAGCTGTCGGAAACGTTCAAGACTCCACTTGATCAACTGATGGCCACTGAAAAAGTTCCCCGGCAAAGATGTGGCGAAATCAACAGACATGACGACACCGAGTGACTTTTTCAGTGACCTCATCAGCGTTCTAAGCGAGACCCCGCAGCGCAATGTGTTGAAGGAAGTTCGGCTAAAATCGGCACGTCCTGTGCCAACGCCGAACCTACCCACGTCCTGTGGCCATGAGGAGGCTCGCGGAACGCCTGCGGAAAGCGAGGGTATTTCCGCTTTCAATGTAAGGCAACTGCATTTTCTTCGTGCGGGACGGATTCAAGGAGGCTGTTTCAAGTCCTACGGGTTCAGCACACGTCCGAAGATCGACTTTGGCGAAAAAGAGAACACGCCAAAGTTAGCTGTGGCCGTGCCCACGGAAAGCGAGTGCCTGAAACGGAAATCCAAAACCCTATTTACAATGAGGGGCCTTTTTCAGTACCCGCTGATGTAAGGACATAGAGACTTGGCCGTTCATGTGGTTTCCACCAGTTAAGTAAATAGATCCATGTAATAAAGCATATTGGTTGTATATACATTTAGAGTAAACGATAATGAAAGAGGAGCTTAGCTTTAGAAAATTCGCAATAATATGGGTTTTTGACCACCTGAAGAAGCTATTTCAATGTTATATCGCTGATTATCACAGTTTTTCACGATATTGAAGTATGGTTATTTATTTCGGAATCCGTTATATTTATATAACGTTCATTTTTCAAACGCAGTTACATAAACAGATGGGTGGTGGACAGGTGGATACATTTAAACGATTAAAAGAGTTTTACTGGCCTTATAAGAAATATTTTTTTGGCTCGCTTTTCTTTATGCTTTTTGTGACAGGCATCACCGTTATTTATCCAATTGTGCTCCAACAGACAATTGACAGAGTAATAATCGGGAAGCACTTCAATTTGGTGCCTTACCTGGCAATCGGATTTATTATTATTATGGCATTAAAAGGGGTTTCCTCATATTTCAATCAATACTGGGGAGATCTGTTCGGGATCAGCGCTGTTTATCGATTAAGACGCGCGCTATATAAGAAGCTGCAATATTTGCCGTTTCATTACTACGATAATGCCCGCACTGGCGATCTCATGTCCCGGTTAACGGCAGATGTGGAAGGGTTCCGTTTCTTTTTGTCTTTTGGGTTTACCCAGCTTTTTAATATCGTTTTATTAATTACGTTCAGTTTAATCGTAATGTTTTATTATTCTTGGCAGCTTGCGCTCATTACCTTGCTGATGACACCTTTCCTTGCTGTGACGGTTTTCATGTTCGATAAAAGGGTCCATCCTGCTTTTCGCAAAATCAGAAAGTCTCTAGCGGGTATGAATACACGTGTTCAGGAAAATGTCAGCGGAATGACTACAGTTAAATCCTTATCTAGAGAGGATTTTGAAATTGACCGGTTTTCGCTGTCTAATCAGACTTACAAGGATGAATACCTAAAAACTTCCAACATTTGGGCAAAATACTTTCCGTTAATGGAGTTCATCGGAAATCTATGTGTCGTCTTTCTCCTAGCATTGGGAAGCTACTACGTCATTAATGGTACCTTGCAGCCGGGAGAGCTTGTTGCCTTCTTTAGTTTGGTTTGGTATATCATGGGTCCGCTAATGAATCTCGGCTTTGTAGTTAATACGTTTTCTCAATCGAAAGCTTCCGGTGAAAGACTCCTCGAAGTGCTTTATGAGCCGGAAGATATTCACTCTAAGCCGGAAGCTATAAATAAGAACAATCTTGAGGGCAGGGTTGCTTTTGAGAATGTCAGTTTTAAATACCCAAGCGAGGATAAATATGCGCTTGAGGATGTCTCTTTTGAAGTTAAACCTGGCCAAATCTTTGGTCTAATGGGTGCAACAGGAGCCGGAAAATCAACCATTACCCAGCTTATGGCCCGTTTTTATGAAATTAATGAAGGGAAAATTCTCATTGATGGAAAATCGGTGGATGATTATGAATTAAAATCCCTTAGAAAAAATATTGGCTTTGTGCTGCAGGAAAGCTTTCTATTCTCTTCCACTATTCGGGATAATATTGCTTATGGAAATCCTGAAGCATCTGAAGAAGAGATTGTGGAAGCCGCTAAAAGAGCACAGGCTCACGAATTTATCATGGAAATGCCGGATGGTTATGGCACGATTTTAGGAGAAAGAGGAATGGGACTTTCAGGTGGCCAAAAGCAAAGGATTTCAATTGCAAGAGCCTTAATTATCAACCCCAGTATTCTTATACTAGATGATGCAACAAGTGCGGTTGACATGCAGACTGAAGCTAAAATTCAAGAGGCTTTTAGGGAACTAATGCAAGGTAGAACAACGTTTATTATTGCACACCGCATTTCCTCTGTTCAGCATGCCGATGAAATCCTTGTACTAGAGGATGGGAAAATTCATGAGCGCGGTCAGCACGAGGCATTGCTAGAACAACCAGGAAGCATATATCGCAGAATTTACGACATTCAGTTTAAAGACGCAGAATTAATCAAACAAAAAGTTTTTTGAGGAGGTGAGCTTAGTTGAGCGGAAAATCGAACACTGAAAATAAAAGATCCAGACGAAGCGAGGAACGCTTTTACTATAAAACGGACAACGTGATTGAGAAATCATTCAACTGGACTCAGTTGGGGCGCCTGTTCAGCTACATGAAACCCTACGTAAAATCTATTATTCCGTTGGCAGCTCTGATGATGATCGTGCAGACAGCGATCCGGTTGATCATTCCTATTATTATAGGGATATATGCGTTTGACAAAGGGATTGCTAACAAAAATTATAAACTGGTGACAATCTTAGTTATTTTGACAGCCGTTTTGTATCTTATTTCCTACGTCAGCAATTTTTATCGCATTCGTTTAACAAACCAGCTTGGTCAATATGTCATTCATGATCTAAGAAAACATTTATTCAACCATGTTCAAAAGCTTTCCCATCGTTTTTTTGATTCACGTTCAGCCGGTTCCATCCTAGTTCGGATTATTAATGATGTGAACTCGCTTCAGGATCTCTTTACCAATGGGGTTATTAATACTCTCATGGATTTTGCAATGCTGATCGGGATATTTGTTATTCTCTTTTCACTAAGTCCATCTTTAGCAATTGCTGTCCTTCTCGTGATGCCTCTGATGTTTTTCATTTCAACAAGGCTTCGCCGCAGTATACGAAAATCTTGGCAAAAAGTCCGCTTGAAAATGTCAAAGTTGAATTCTCACTTGAATGAAAGCATTCAGGGAATCAGGGTGACTCAGTCATTTACTCAGGAAGAAGAAAACAGGGAATTTTTCAATGGGGTTAACAATGAGAACTATGAAAGCTGGAGAGAAGCGACGCAGAAAAACGCTGTATTCAGACCTTTTGTAGACATGTCTAACGCAATAGGCTCTGCCATATTAATTTGGTATGGTGCGCATTTAATCCGGGTTGGATCCATTGAAATTGGTGTGTTTGTCTCATTTGCTTTTTATCTTGGTATGTTTTGGGAGCCAATTTCAAGACTTGGGCAGGTATACAATCAGCTTCTCGTTGCAATGGCTTCTTCTGAAAGGATTTTTGAATTTCTTGATGAAAAACCCAATGTAGAGGATAAACCTGATGCCATCTCAATGGACAGAATAAAAGGACAAATAGATTTTCGAAATGTCGAATTTAGTTATGATGAAAATCGGAAGGCTTTAAAAGAAATTAATCTCAGTATAAAAGCAGGGGAAACCTTTGCATTAGTCGGCCATACCGGATCTGGCAAAACGACCATTGCAAATCTGATCGGGCGTTTCTATGATCCCACTGCAGGTACTGTTTCGTTTGACGAAATTGATATCAAGGATATTCAAGTGGAGGATCTCAGGAAAAATGTGAGCACAGTCCTACAGGACACCTTTGTTTTTTCAGGGACCATCATGGAAAATATCCGGTTTGGACGGCCGGATGCAGCAGATGAAGAAGTTATCCGCGCTGCTGAAGCGGTTGGTGCAAGTCATTTCATTGAACGGCTTTCAGATGGATACCTGACGGAGGTAGAGGAACGCGGCAATGTGCTGTCTGTAGGTGAAAGACAGCTGCTGTCCTTCGCTCGGGCCCTGCTTGCCGATCCGAAAATTCTTATTTTGGATGAAGCAACAGCAAGTATAGATACTGAAACAGAAGTTGTGATTCAAGAGGCAATGAAAAAATTATTGGAAGACAGAACAAGTATCATTATTGCGCATAGACTGTCAACAATACGTGATGCTGATCAGATTGTCGTGCTCGAGCAAGGGAATATACTTGAGCAGGGAACACATGATGAACTAATGAAAAGCAGAGGCAAATATTTTGAACTGGTAATCAGCCAATTCAATATGCTGGACGTTTCTTAAAAGATTACACGCTCAGATGCGGCATTCAACCTTTCCGCATGTATGTAATATTAAAAGGTATCTGCAAATTAACAGCACCACATAAAGTAGACTGATAAAAAGTCTATCTTATGCGGTGCTTTTATATGTCATGAATAAACCAAAGACGTAAATTTAAATTTACGCAGGCATTTAATATTCTTTTCTTTAACTTGAAAATTCGATATGATTAGCTTATTAAACTGTTTATGGAGAGGATTGCTGTGTCAGAGCTTGGAGCCATGACGATTTTATGGGTTTTTTTGTACGTTTATGTGATTGTGGCATCTGTTGATTTTGGGGCAGGAGTATATTTTACTTTTGAAAAGCTTACAGAACAGCAGCCCGTTTTTCATTCATTAATAAGAAGGTATTTATCTCCATTTTGGGAGGTTATGAATATTGGGGTGATCTTTGTTTTTACCGGCCTTGTAAGCTTTTATCCTGAAATGGCATATTACTATGGCAGTGCTTTGTTTACCCCAGGATTAATTGTTTTTTGCCTGGTAATTTTAAGAGGTCTAATCTATGTGCTTTATCAGTATGGAATCCGGGACAGGGCTGTTTATTCATTGCTATTTTCCGTTTCCGGGTTGTTAATACCCATTTTGCTTACTATGTCGCTGACTATGAGTGAAGGCAGCTATATTATTGTAAAACATGGGGGCATACGGCTTTCCATTACCAATTATTTAACCAGTTACTATTTTTGGGCAGTAGCAGGTCTGGCTGTGGTAAGTATTCTTTATATCAGTGCTATGTTTTTTGTGTACCTTTCCCATCGAACCGGAGAGAAGGAAATATTAATGAAAATGAGAGGATATGCTCTGTTTTGGAGTGTGCCAACTGTGATGATGAGCGGTCTAGTATTTGCTGGGCTGCAAGCCCATAATCCTGAACACTTTAATAACATGCTTGATATCTCCTGGATGTTTTTACTTTCATTAATTTGCTTTTTTATAGCCGTTTCATTAATATTTATTAAACGTTATTATGGTCTGTCATTTCTCTTTGTGCTGATGCAATTTGCTTTTGCATTTTTTGGATATGGTCTTTCACATTTGCCGTATTTACTCTATCCTTACATTAAATTATCTGAAACGCTAAATCTCTATCATACTAATGAATTGTTATTGTTTATATTAAGTATGGTGAGTGCCCTGATTCTCACTGCTGCTGTTTTGATCTATCGTATTTTCGCAGTGGTAAAGAAGCCGATTGAGTATGGTGAGTACCGGTAACTGGAAGAAAACCTGAGGATATGTGGTAAAATAAACGTGTAATTAAGCGGTATGGAGGTAATAAAATTGAAAAAACAATTCGCAGTCATTGGTTTAGGAAGATTTGGGGGAAGTATCTGTAAAACCCTCATAGAAGAGGGCGCAGAGGTTCTCGCCATTGATATGGATGAAGACAGGGTTAATGAATTTACACCGATTGCCACCCATGCTGTCATTGCTGACTCCACAGATGAAAATGTTCTGAAAAGCCTTGGATTGAGAAACTTTGATCATGTTATTGTTGCAATTGGCGACAATATTCAGGCGAGCATACTGACAACGTTAATGCTGAAAGAACTGGGTGTCAAAAAAGTAACAGCTAAAGCTCAAAGTGATTATCATGAGAAGGTCTTAAGTAAAATCGGGGCGGATAATGTGACGCATCCGGAGCGCGATATGGGCATCAGAGTTGCTAATAATATTACCTCCAGCAGTGTTTTGGATTATCTTGAATTATCGCATGAGCATAGTATTGTAGAGGTTATAGCAGGCCAAAAAATGGATGGAAAGACTTTGATCGATTTGGATGTAAGGGCTAATTATGGTGTAAACATTGTGGCGATCAAAAAAGAAGGAGACATTAATGTTTCCCCGAGAGCTGACCAGATCGTAAATAAAGGCAATATTCTTATTGTTATTGGATCAGATAAAGACATTCAGCGCTTCAAAAATCAGCTGCTTGAAAATGAATAATGTACAAAAAGGACATTCCCACTGGGAATGTCCTTTTGCTTTTATCTGTTCCAATATTTCGAAGCTATTTTCAAACAGCAGTCTGCTGTTCCTACACGCCTACTTTACTTGGATCAACTTCCATGATAATAGGAAGGATCATTGGCTTACGGCGTGTTTTTTCGTATAAATATGGTCCTAATGTATCTGAAATTTCATTTTTGATTTCTGACCATTGGGTGGTTTTTCGTTCCATTACATTTTCAAGATGCTTCTTTATGAGGAGCTGGGCATCATTTATTAAGTCCCCAGATTCTCTCATATAGACAAACCCTCTGGAAATAAGGTCAGGACCGGAAAGAACCTTGTGCTCTTTCATGTTCAGACTTACAACAACAATGACAAGTCCTTCTTCAGATAAAATACGACGGTCGCGAAGAACGATGTTTCCAATATCTCCAATACCGCTTCCATCAATATAAACTGAGCCGGATGGAATTTTTCCTGCAACTTGTGCAGATTCATTATCAAGAGCGAGAACATCCCCATTATCCATAATAAATGAATGATCAAGTGGAACCCCACAATCATTAGCAAGCTCCACATGTTTTTTCAGCATCCGGTATTCACCGTGAATGGGCATGAAAAATTTAGGATTAATTAAACGCAGCATCAATTTTTGTTCCTGCTGTCCGCCGTGACCTGATGTATGGACATTACTTAGTGGGCCATGAATTACTTCAGCGCCTGCTCTGAAGAGAGAATTAATTGTTTTATTAACACTGACCGTATTACCTGGAATCGGTGATGAAGAAAAGACAACGGTATCGCCAGGGATGATTTGAATCTGCCGGTGCGTTCCGTTTGCAATTCTTGACAGGGCAGCCATCGGTTCTCCTTGGCTTCCCGTGCAGAGAATCGTCACTTTGTTTTCAGGCAGCCTATTAATTTGCTGCGGTTCAACAAATGTATCTTTCGGAGCTGTAATGTAGCCAAGCTCCTGTCCAATTGTGATTGAAGCTTCCATGCTACGTCCAAATACGGCAACCTTCCGGCCGGTATTCACAGCGGCTTCAATAACCTGCTGCAGACGGTGAATGTTTGAGGCAAACGTTGCAAAAATAAGCCGTCCATCCACTTTTCTGAAAATATCAGTGATATTAGATCCTACCTGGCGTTCTGACATTGTGAAATTCGGAACTTCACTGTTGGTACTGTCAGAGAGTAGACAGAGCACACCTTCCTTACCGATTTCCGCCATTTTGGTTAAGTTGGCAGGAAGACCTACTGGCGTAAAGTCAAATTTGAAATCTCCTGTGTGAACAATATTACCAGGCGGCGTTTTCACCACAACGCCGTATGAATCTGGAATACTGTGTGTTGTTCTAAAAAAGCTGACAGATGTTTTTTGGAATTTAATAATATCATCTTCACCGATGACATTAAGTTGGGTTTGTCTAAGCAAACCGTGTTCTTCAAGTTTATTACGGATCAGCGCAGCTGCAAGCTTCCCGGCATAAACCGGAATGTTAAGCTGTTTAAGAAGGTAGGGGACACCGCCTATGTGATCTTCATGTCCATGAGTAATAATCAAACCTTTAATTTTATCAGCATTTTTTATTAAATAGGTATAGTCAGGTATAACATAGTCGATGCCTAGAAGTTCATCTTCAGGAAATTTTATTCCGGCATCGATAAGGATAATTTCATCCTGGAATTGGACGCCATAGGTGTTTTTACCAATTTCACCTAATCCGCCTATTGCAAATACAGCTGTTTGATGGTTTTTTACGAATTTCATACTATATCTTCTCCAATGTGTAGGTCTCAGATGCTTCTTCATAGGCTAAGAAGTCATCTTCAAGTGTTTGAATATATTCGATGTTGTAATTCCGTTCAGCCAGGCTTTTCCTGACCTCGTGCACACTTTCAGCTTCAACATATAAACTTTTCGTGTTTTCTCTGATTGGGACTTGTGCTTTTGATTCTTGATACAATACTTTGTAAATCATAATAACCTCTCCTTAATAGTTCCTGAAAACATATCTCTCTACATTATATAGGAAATGCCTTCAAATTTCATATTTTATACCGATCAGAAGGATATTTTTGACCAGCTTTTTTAAATAGCCAGGCTGGCAGGAAAAATCCCGGGGCGCAGAGTAACATTTTCCGCCGGGTTGCAATCTATCCAATTTTGGTTAAACCTAGTTATTAAATATACCCGAAACATTGAAGATTTAAAAGTTTTTTTAATTGCCTTCGGAGTCGGAGACGGTGCCATCTTTTCATTATTCTCTCCTTTTAAGCGGCCTGAGCCCTTCTTGACCGCTTGGTTTAGTATGTCTACTATTAGTTTGTACAAAAAAGGATAAAACATGAGATTGAACGGCAGGAAGGGACGGAGAAAAAATGAGCAGAGAACAAATTGTCTTTTTTGATATTGATGGCACACTTCTGAATGAAGATAAAGAATTGCCTGAATCAACAGTGATAGCTATTAAAGACCTACAGGATAAAGGCATAGTAACAGCTATAGCGACAGGAAGAGCGCCGTTTATGTTTCGGGGTCTGTTAAAAAAATTAAATATAAATACGTTTGTCAGCTTCAATGGCCAGTATGTTGTTTATAAAGGGAAACCTTTGTTTCAAAATCCTTTAGACGCTGAAGAATTGGAAAGACTTGAGCGTATCTCTGAAAAATCCGGCCATCCAATGGCGTTTTTATCAAATGATGGAATGGCTGTAAATCAAGAGAATCACCATTATGTGAAAGATAGCTTTGGTGATCTTAAAATAACGGCTCCGGAAGCCGATCGTGATTTTAAAAATAATCATTCAATCTTTCAAGCACTTTTGTTTTCTGAGGAAACGGATGATATGAGCTATTTAGAGGGCTTTAAATCGTTTGATTATATCCGATGGCATACTTATTCAGCTGATATCATTCCAAAAGGTGGTTCAAAAGCTGAGGGAATCAAACACTTGCTTGAGAAGGCGGGGATCAGTCAGAAAAACACGTTTGCTTTTGGAGATGCTCTAAATGATATTCAGATGCTTCAATATGTTGCGTGTGGAATCGCCATGGGTAACGGAAAGCAGGAGGCAAAAAAAGCGGCAGACCTCATTACGGATTCAGTTGATGAGAACGGGATTTTGAATGGGCTTAAGAAAGTAGGCTTATTATAAAAAACTTTTGCTCATGTATTTCAATGATTTGGCGAAATATCCTCGCTTTAAGGGAGGTCCGCGAGCGTCCTCTAATGACCACAGGACGTGGATAGGTTCGGCGTAGGCACAGGGCGTGCCGTATTCAGCCGAACTTCCTCCAGACAATTGTGCTGTGGGGTCTCGCCTGGTTCGCTATTGTGACCACTGAAAAGTCCCCAGGTGTCGTGGTAGTTGTTGATTTCTGCGCTAAGGCTGCTCGCTTTCCATGGGCACGGCCTCAGCTAACTTTGACATGGTTTCTTTGTGCGCCGAAGTGGATCTTCGGACGCGTGCTGGTCCCGTAGGACTTGAAACAGCATCCTTGAATCCGTCCCGCACGAAGAAAATGCGGTTGCCTTACATTGAAAGCTTAAATACCCTCGCTTTCCGTGGGCGATCCGCGAGCCTCCTTATGGCGACAGGACGTGGGTAGGTTCGGCGTTGGCACAGGACGTGCCGATTTTAGCCGAACTTCCTTCAATACATTGCGCTGTGGGGTCTCGCTTAGATCGCTGATTCCACAGGACTTGAATTTACACCTTTGATTCCACCTCGCACGATGAAAATGCAAAGCATTTCGAGGAGTCTCAGGTATTTCTGGCTTTCAATGAGCATGCGTATTTTCGAGTCGTCTTGCACATTTCACAGCTAAGATCTCTAAGCGTTAGTAAGTGCATTCTGACATTTTGTTACTCGCAAAACTCTTCTGGGGATAGCCATTATAAAAAAAACGTGTTCCATAATTATGGAACACGTTTTTTTAACGTTCTGTCGGCACACCGTCCGGTATTTTATATGGGTCTTTTTCATTTATCCGGTCATAAAACATAATACCGTCAATGTGATCAATTTCATGTTGGATGGCGATAGCGGGGAGTCCTTTTAATTTGAGGGTGACAGGTTTCCCATCAAGGTTAATTGCACTCACCTTTACTCTTGCATAACGGGGAACATAGCCGGGAACATCTCTGTCAACTGACAGGCAGCCTTCTCCGCTTTCGAGATATGTTTCTTCTACGGAATGGCTAATCACTTTGGGATTAAATAATGTGTACTGATGCTGCTTACCTTTATCATCCTCAAGGTAAAGGGCAATCATCCGTTTGCTGATGCCTATTTGAGGAGCGGCAATGCCTATACCTGCTCTAAGTCCATATTTTTCTGCTGTTTCTTCATCTTGACTGTTCATAAGGAATTCAAGCATTGACTGGAGGGTCGCCTGATCTTCTTTCGTGGGCGGCAGGTCAACCGGTGCAGCCAATTTTCTTAATATGGGATTTCCTTCACGGATGATATCCTTCATTGTTAGCATATAATGTCTCTCCTTATAGCGAATGCTTCGTCGCTTTGTCTATGTACAGTTTAGCATATTCCAAAAAAACGTAAAAATAATCTTATCAGAAATAATAAGGGGAGGCTCTTACGTAAGAGTCTCCCCTTTCATATTAGCGAATAAATGAAACGCCGACAATAATCAGCAAGATGAACAGGACAACAATTAAAATAAATTCCCGTTCGCCGCCTCGGTGGCCACAATGATGCATGACGGGGGAAGACGGGATGTGAAGATGATGGCAGCCTACTGGATGGTGCATGATTGGACTTACCGCCATTGGATGATGCCAAGGCATGTTATTATTCATCGCTGGAGATACAGGCATATAATGCTGATTCGGCATCCCTTGCTGAGCGGGCATATATGCTGGGGAAACTGGCATTGGGCCGTTTTCCTTTATCTTTTGTGTGTATTCCATTGTCATTCCTCCTAGATCTTATTACCTTTCCTTCATAACTTATGAGGAAAACGCACAATGGATTGTTTATATGCCTATACCCGGGCAAATTCTTTATCGATTATGCTATAATATTTTTTGTTTGCAAGGGGAGGGAAAAGCCTTGAATAGTAAAAAATCCAGATTTACGGCTGTCTTTGCTCTTTTTATATTTCTTACAGGATGCAGCACAACAAACAGCCCACAATCGAAAATAAAAGAAAATGTTATTCAGACGGCGGCACTCAATAGACAAGCGTTCAGCAGCATCGTTGACTTGAACAAAACGGCGCAAGAAGAGAAGAAACGTTTTGATCAACTCATTAATTTAAAAAGTGCCGATCATGCAAAAGCCAATAATTTATCCAAGGAAGCGATAAAACTCGCAGAACAAAGAAAGAAGGAGCTCTCAGGAGAGGAAGTCCTCATTAATAAGTCCAGAGAAACAATGAAGAACGCCAAAAAACGAGTCAGCAGCATTGATGATAGTCAGATTAAAGAGGCTGCGGGCAATATGATCTCCGCTTCAGGTGAGCGGTTTGAGGCTATAAAAGAATGGCATGATGCTTACCTAAATGCCATCCTTGAGGATGAGGCTTTATACAGAATGCTCGGTAATCCCCCTGTTAGATCCGACCAAATGGAAGGGCAGCTTGAAAAAGTAAATCGGCAATATAAAGTTGTAGCTGAGAAAGAAAAAACAATAAATCAGCTCACCAAAAAATTTAACGAAAAAAAAGCAGCTTTTTTTGAATCCCTGCATTGAACCTAGGGATGGCGGGTTTGCTTGTAAGCGCTTGACACAGTTATATAACAGTTTTGTTTTCAGTAGTATAACAGTTTTATGGATAATGGCAGGATTCTAATTATTGACTTATCGTATAAGGTTAAGATAAACTGAACATGTAGAAAAGTTGTACCAGTAAAAAAACAAATTTAATTAAAACAGCTTTAACAAGGGCAGAATCATCGTTAACGGATAAAGAGATGTGATTAAACCTTACTGTAATCGGGTAAACCAATTATGGCGTGTTATTATGTCAATTTTGATAATGGTGATGAATTTTAAATAGATCCATGTTGCTAAAAGCTGATTTTTCTATATGAAAGGAAGAGGTGAAAGGTTTGGCAACGAAAAATGCTGCTAAGGTTGAGGATCAGTTCAAAATGTTTCAGATTCTTAACGAAGACGGAGAAGTTGTTAATGAAAAGGCAATGCCTGATCTCTCTGATGATGAACTGAAAGAATTAATGAAAAGAATGGTTTACACAAGAATGTGGGATCAAAGAGCTATTTCTTTAAACAGACAAGGCAGATTGGGCTTTTATGCTCCTGTAGCTGGTCAAGAGGCTTCAATGCTTGCCAGTGAATTTGCTATGGATAAGGAAGACTGGCTGCTGCCGTCATACCGAGATGTTCCACAAATGGTATGGCATGGCCTTCCACTTACTAACGCTTTCTTGTATTCAAGAGGTCACCTTGTTGGCGGACAAATTCCTGAAGGAGTAAAAACACTTATGCCGCAAATTATTATCGCTGCACAGTGTACTCAAACTGCAGGACTTGCTCTTGGGCTAAAGAAACGTAAAAAAGACAATGTTGCTTTTACTTACTTTGGTGACGGCGCTACTTCCCAAGGTGATTTCTACGAAGGTTTAAATTTTGCAGGTGCATATAATGCTCCGGCTGTTTTTATTGCTCAAAATAACAGGTTCGCCATTTCTGTCCCTGTAGAAAAGCAAACCGCTTCAAAAACACTTGCGCAAAAAGCAATTGCTGCCGGCATTAACGGCGTTCAGGTTGATGGCATGGATGCATTGCTGTATATGCCGTGACTAAAGAAGCCCGTGCTAAGGCACTTAACGGTGAAGGTCCGACACTGATCGAGACTTTAACTTATCGTTATGGACCTCATACGATGGCAGGAGATGACCCAACTCGTTACCGTACTGAAGATTTAGATACAGACTGGGAAAAGAAAGATCCAATTGTCCGTTTCCGCAAATTCTTGGAAAATAAGGATTTATGGTCTAAAGAAACGGAAGAAAAAATTGTAGAAGAAGCAAAAGAAGATATCAAAAAAGCGATAAAAGAAGCGGATAATACGCCTAAGCAAAAAGTGACAGATCTTATTAATGTCATGTTTGAAACGCTTCCTCAGAATTTAGCTGAACAGCTGGATAACTATCGCAAAAAGGAGTCGAAATAACCTATGGCGCAAATGACAATGATTCAAGCGATAACGGATGCGCTTCGCACCGAGCTCAAGCGTGATGAAGATGTGCTTGTTTTTGGTGAAGACGTAGGGAAAAACGGCGGAGTATTCCGTGCAACGGAAGGGCTTTTTGATGAATACGGCGAAGATCGCGTATTTGATACACCTCTTGCAGAATCTGGTATCGGCGGACTTGCTCTTGGTTTATCCATGGAAGGTTTCCGTCCGGTAATGGAAATTCAGTTCTTTGGATTTGTATTCGAAGCAATGGACAGCGTTGCTTCACAAATGGCTAGATTACGCTATCGTTCAGGCGGACAGTATCATGCCCCTGTAACTATCCGCTCTCCATTTGGCGGAGGCGTTAAGACACCAGAACTTCATGCGGATAGCCTGGAAGGACTGTTTGCCCAAACACCAGGGGTAAAGGTTGTTATTCCTTCCAATCCTTATGATGCAAAGGGACTTTTAATTTCTGCAATCCGTGACAATGACCCGGTTATTTTCCTTGAGCACATGAAGTTATACCGTTCTTTCCGCGGCGAAGTGCCAGAAGAGGAATATACAATCGAACTTGGCAAAGCCAATGTTGTTAAAGAAGGTAAAGACCTGACAATTATTACTTATGGTGCTATGGTACAAGCTTCTCAGAAAGCATCAGATCTTCTTGAGAAAGAAGATATTAATGCTGAAATTATTGACCTGCGTACCATCAGCCCGTTAGATATTGACACAATTATTGAATCTGTTAAGAAAACTGGCCGTGCAATGGTCGTTCAGGAAGCTCAAAAGCAGGCTGGTATTGCAGCTAACGTTATTGCTGAAATTAACGATCGGGCGATTCTTCACCTGGAAGCACCAGTAGGGCGTGTGACTTCCCCTGATACTGTTTTCCCATTTGCATCAGCGGAAAATGTATGGCTTCCTACAGAAAAAGATATCGCAGCAAAAGCAAAAGAAATCCTTAATTTTTAATTAATTCATACATTTTTTGAACACGCTCAATTAATAAAAAGAAATCAGTTCCAACTGATTTCTTTTCCCTGTTTTGCCCAATCGAAATTAAAGGAGGCCGAACGCCTTATGGCTTTTGAATTTAAAATGCCTGACATTGGTGAAGGTATTCATGAAGGCGAAATCGTCAAATGGTTTGTAAAATCAGGCGATGAAGTCAAAGAAGATGATGTCCTTGCAGAGGTACAGAACGATAAAGCAGTCGTTGAAATTCCATCCCCTGTTGATGGGAAAGTTCTTGATGTAAAAGTTGATGAAGGAACCGTCGTAGAAGTTGGCACCGTCGTCATCACTTTTGATGCTGAAGGTTACGAAGACAATGACTCTGAACAAGAAGATGACAGTTCAGAAGAAGCTGCAGAGGAATCCACTAAGGAAGAAAAACCTGAAGCAGAAAATCAAAAAGATGCAGACAAAAAAGAGAAGACTGAAACATCATCTTCTGATGAAGATGAGCCTTCAGATAAACGTGTTATTGCTATGCCTTCTGTAAGAAAATATGCTCGTGAAAAAGATGTTAAGATCACTAAAGTAAGCGGCTCAGGCAATAATGGCCGTGTACTTAAAGAAGATATTGATGCTTTCTATCTGGTGATCAGTCAGCAGATACAGCAGAGGAAGTCAAAATCGTCAGACAGAAGACAAAAGCGAAGAAAAAGGCACTGAAAAGGCCGCAGCTTCTACGACTTCAACTCAAGTAGCTGGCGGAGAAACTCGCGAAAAAATTCGCGGAATGAGAAAAGCTATTTCTAAAGCAATGGTCAATTCTAAGCACACTGCACCACATGTTACGCTTATGGATGAAGTAGACGTTGAAAAAATGGTCTCTCATCGTAAAGAATTTAAAGAAGAAGCAGCATCAATGGGCTATAAATTGACATATTTGCCTTACGTCATTAAAGCCTTGGTTTCAACTCTTAAAGATTACCCGGTTCTAAATGCATCCATTGATGATGAGAATGAAGAAATTATTTATAAGCATTACTACAATATAGGTATTGCTACTGACACCGACAATGGCTTAGTGGTTCCAGTCGTTAAAGATGCTGACCGCAAATCAATGTACCAAATGGCTACTGAAATCAGCGAATATGCTGAAAAAGCCCGTTCTGGTAAGCTTGCTGGTGAGGATATGAAAGGCGGCTCATGCACAATCACAAATATTGGTTCTGCAGGTGGCCAATGGTTCACACCGGTTATTAATCACCCTGAGGTAGCGATCCTAGGTATCGGACGCATTCAAGATAAAGCCGTTGTCCGTGATGGCGAGGTTGTTGTTGCACCGGTTCTTGCTTTATCATTAAGCTTTGACCACCGTTTGATTGACGGCGCATCAGCACAAAACGCGTTAAATAAAATAAAACGGTTGTTGAGTGATCCGCAACGACTCATTATGGAGGGGTAAAAGAATGGTTGTAGGTGAATTTACTACAGAAGTCGACACAGTTGTCATTGGTTCAGGCCCTGGAGGATATGTTGCTGCAATCCGTGCAGCGCAATTAGGCCAAAAAGTCATTATTATTGAAAAAGAGCATATTGGCGGCGTTTGTCTAAACGTTGGCTGTATTCCTTCGAAAGCATTAATCACTGCAAGCCATCGCTATGAGCATGCCCAAGATTCTTCAGATATCGGAATTAATACTGAAAATGTTTCCCTTGATTTCGGTAAGCTTCAAGAATGGAAAGGCTCCGTTGTTAAGAAATTAACTGGCGGCGTTGAAGGTCTTCTTAAAGCTAACAAAGTTGAAATTGTTGAAGGTGAAGCGCTATTTGTTGAGAAAGACGAAGTACGTGTCAACCACGGCTATGAATCAACTCGCTATAAATTCAATAACTGTATCATCGCAACCGGTTCAAGCCCAATTGAAATTCCTTCATTCAAATGGAGCGACCGCGTCATTTCTTCAACAGGTGCACTTGGGCTTAAAGAAGCGCCTAAAAAACTTGTTGTCATCGGCGGCGGATATATCGGAATTGAACTTGGTACGGCTTATGCCGGACTTGGATCTGAAGTTACTATTTTAGAAGGAACAAAAACGATTCTTCCTGGATTTGAAAAACGTATGAGCACGCTTGTAAACAAGCGTCTTAAGAAAAAAGGCGTTACGATTCACACTGAAGCAATGGCTAAAGGCGTTGAGGAATCAGAAGACGGCGTTAAAGTAACAGCTGAAATCAACGGAAAAGAAGAAGTGTTTGAAGCGGATTATGTACTTGTTACTGTTGGCCGTAAACCAAACACTGAAGAACTCGGACTTGATATGGCTGGTATTGAAACAACTGACCGCGGCTTAATTAAAGTTGATAAGCAAGGTAAAACAAACGTTGAAAACATTTATGCGATCGGCGACATCGTTCCTGGACCAGCACTTGCACACAAAGCTTCTTATGAAGCTAAAGTGGCTGCAGAAGCGATTGCAGGTGAAGCTTCAGAAGTTGATTACCTTGCCATTCCGGCTGTTGTTTTCTCTGATCCTGAACTTGCTTCAGTTGGCTTGACAGAAGCAGAGGCAAAAGAAGAGGGCTATGATGTGAAAGCATCTCAATTCCCGTTTGCAGCAAGTGGCCGTGCATTATCGCTAAATGATACTGACGGTTTCATGAAGCTGATTACACGCAAAGAAGATGGACTTGTTCTTGGTGCTCAAATTGCCGGAACAGGCGCAAGTGATATGATTGCTGAATTAGGTCTTGCGATTGAAGCGGGCATGACTGCTGAAGATATCGCATTAACAATTCATGCTCACCCAACATTAGGTGAGATTGCTATGGAAACTGCTGAGGTTGCTCTTGGCTTGCCAATTCATATTGCTAAGTAAAAAATAAGTATTAAGAAAAAGCCTGTCCATTTGGACAGGCTTTTTTCATTGGCACGAGCATCACATCTTCAGCTAACTTTGGCGTGCTCTCTTTGTTTGCCAAAGTGGATCTTCGAGCGCGTGCTTCTTCCGTAGGACTTGAAACAGCATCCTTGAATCCTCACCGCACGAAGAAAATGCGGTTGTCATCCATTGAAAGCGGAAATCCCCTCGCTTTCCACGGGCACGGCCTCAGCTAACTTTGGCGTGATTTCTTTGTACGCCAAAGTGGATCTTCGGACGCGTGCTGTTCCCGCAGGAGTCTCGTGTTTCCAGCTCTCAGCTATGAAGGTGCGCATTGTCCGAGGATCTCGGGTACTTCTAGCTTGGAACATTAAGGCTTGCTCATTTCTGAGGCGTCTCGTGATTAGTAGCTTTCAGTTATGAAGGTGCTGTTTCCGCAGGAGTCTCGTGTATTTCTAGTGTCAGCTATGAAGGTGCGCATTTCCGAGCGTCTCGGGATTGTCTAAACTTTAACCTGGGGTATGCGATTTCGGGCAATCGGATTTCTAGCTTTCAACTTTAAGGCTTGCGCATTTTCGAGGCGTCTCGGGTATTGCTAACTTTCAACTTTAAGGCTTGCGCATTGTCAAGGCGCCTCGCATCTTCCGCTTCAATCAATGTAATTTGGATGTTACGCCTACCGCGCCATTGCAGCTGGTATTGTGAAATAGAGGAGCTATATATGGTCAACTCTGATTCGCAGGTGTCAGTTGCCTAGTAGCACCAATAAAAATAAGAGGTCTAATTCATATGTGAATTAAACCTCTTTTTGTAATGTTATTTTATTGTTGTACTCCAAAATAGAACTCGTTAGAATGATCCAACGTTATTTTTTCTTCCACCAATCGTCGGCTGGAGAAACTGGCATTTGCCTCTTGTGTTCAGAACGGATATAACGTAATTCGATTTTCTTTTTAAACTCTTCCGGAACTGGTTTACCTTCAAGGAAGTCATCAATGTTCTCGTAGGTGAAACCAAGCTCAGTCTCATCCTCCTGCTGCGGTTTATCGTCCAACAAGTCAGCCGTGGGTTTCTTTTCATATAGCTCTTTTGGACAGTCAAGCACCTTCAGAAGTTCTTTTCCTTGTCTTTTAGTAAGACCAGAGAGCGGAAGGATATCGGCAGCGCCGTCTCCATGCTTTGTATAAAAACCTGTTACAGCTTCAGCGGCATGATCGGTTCCAATGACGAGCAGATTATGTTCGGCACCCACACTGTATTGCGCAATCATTCTTTCACGAGCTTTAATATTTCCTTTATTAAAATCAGAAATTAGTCTTTCCGGAAGTCTCTTTATAGCTTTGAGCCATCGCATCCACAGGAGCTTTAATATTAAATGTTAAAGAATGATCTGGCCGGATGAACTGCAAAGCTCTTTGAGCGTCATCCTCGTCATGCTGCACACCGTATGGCAAACGGACTGCGGTAAAATGAGCGTCAAGCCCTTCCTCGCGTAGATCTTCAACAGCAAGCTGCGCAAGCCTGCCTGCGAGTGTTGAGTCCTGACCGCCGCTTATCCCAAGAACATAAGCCTTTTGCATGCGACTCTTTTAAGTAATTTTTAAGAAATGTAACCCGGGAAATTATTTCTTCCTTCGGCTGAATTTCAGGCTTTACATTTAAAGCCTTCATGATTTCCTCCTGCAGCGTCATTCCAAATACCTCCTAAATTATTCATTCAGTAGAATTATACATGATACATTTTATCATAACTTCCAGTAATGCTTCATTTCTATCACATCAGAACGCAATAGAAAAGCCAGCTTGCTCCCGTTTAGAGAAGCCTGCTGGCTGGGTGAGAAGAGGATGTTATTAAGATGTAATGTCCGGAAGCTTGTTCAGCTTTTTATATATCTTAGACCAGTTATTCGGGCCGGCTATCATGGAAACGGCTTGATGATCTTTAATCAGCACAAGAGCTGGATAGCTTTTAACCTTAAATTGATCGGTCAATGAAGGTCTGTCTTTTTTATTATAAATATGAACATCATACGATTGACCAGGATGCCGGTCTCTCATCATTAAGAGCGCATAATAATACTGTCCGTTCAAGTGTTCGTCATTATCTGTCAAAATAATGGCATGATAACCGCTGCCATTAAACGTATTTAAAATATCTGTCGATTTCTCACTGGACATGGCAGCGCCTCCAGTGATTAACATTAACAAGATAAACAATGGCAAAAGTTTCAACATTTTGATTCCTTGCAATGGGAAGCCTCCTAGAATGAACCAGTTTTCTTAAAACCATTCTATCATGATAAAAAAACAAAAACGTATTTTGCAAGAAACTGTCATATAAATGAAACCTGTACAACAGTAATTTAATAGAGGGCATAAATATTTAACCTGAAGGGTTGAGATCAGGAACGAGCCATGCCATAATTAAAATATCCACACTATTCCAATTAAGAAAAGAGTTGCTTATGAAAAGATTGACGATTTTTGTATTATTAATGTTGCTTGTCATTTCTGGCTGTTCTCAGCAATCTTCTGCATCAAATGACAAATCCGCAGACACACAGGCTAAAAAAACATCTGCATCAAATGACAAATCTGCCAAGGCATCTTCAAAGAAAAAAACAGCCACTAAAGATAAAGAGGCAGCTAAGGCAAAAGCAAAAAAAGAAATCAAACCAGAATACTATATTGACCAAAAGACATGGACAATCAAACCCATTGATCCAACCAATAAGAAAAAGATTATTTTATTAACGTTTGATGACGCTCCTGATCAGCACGCGATGGACATTGCAAATACGCTGAAAAAAAATGGTATACATACGATTTTCTTTATTAATGGACACTTTTTAACAACGGATAAAAAGAAAAACACGTTGAAAAGTTTAATAAGCATGGGTAATATGCTTGGGGACCATACGTATTCCCATGCGGATCTTACCACTTTGAAACCGGCAGATCAGAAGCAGGAAGTCATGTCTGTTTATGATGAGATCAAAAACATTACAGGGAAGCCACCGCTTTTTTTCAGAGCTCCTTATGGTAAAAATACAACCACGACGAAACAGCTCGCTAAAAATAACAATATGCTCCTGATGAACTGGACATTTGGATACGATTTTGTAAAACAATATGAAAATAAAACGTCCTTAACAAAAATTATGCTTACGACACCGTTGCTGTTTAGCGGATCAATTGTTCTGATGCATGACAGACCATGGACTGCCGCAGCTTTACCGGATATCATAAAAGGTTTAAAACAAAAGGGCTATACCTTTGTTGATCCGCATAAAATTAAAACAACACTTTAATTAATGGGTCATAATTATTAAATTAGGTTATACTATTGTATTGACTTTCCCTTCAATGTGTCATATTATATGTACATAAAGCGCTTACAAAAGGAGATGGTTTGAATGGGAACAATCATCTGTCAAAAGTGTAATTGTACGATTGAACATGTTCAGGATTCAAAAGTCAGAACGCTCTACAGCACGTGTCCGAATTGCAAAAAAAAGAAACCTGCTGGAAAATAACCTTCAATACACAAAAAAAGACTGCTCAGCTACCAAGCTGAACAGTCTTTTTTTTGCGTCTGAATCCTTCTTCCAATTCTCCTCTACGAGCTAGATGAAGGAGATGACATTTATTGAATGGGCATAACTTCTCTGACAACTTTTAATTGCTGAAGTGATAAATCCTCTGGCCCTTGAACAGGCAAGCCGGCTTCTCGATTTTCAATAATATAATTTAAATTTTCTTTTGTTATAATTTCGCCAGGCGTAAAAATTGGAATTCCTGGCGGATAAACCATTACAAACTCAGCAATAATCCGTCCTTCTGCTTCCCAAAAAGGGACAGATTCTGTCTCGGCATAGAAAGCAGCACGAGGGGTAAAGGCCATTTTCGGCATTTGAGGAACGTGAACAGATGTTTCTTTTACATCGCTATGAAGCTTGTGAGTCTGTGTATCCTTGCTTAGCTCTTTCAGTCCTTCAAGCAAGGCGGAAATAGACACGGCATCGTCACCGGGGGTGATCAGGCAGAGAATATTGTATAAATCCGATAGTTCAACTTCGATATTCTTGTTTGCCCGCAGCCATACTTCGGCATCATAACCGGTGATTCCAAGCGACTTTACCGAAATAAGAAGTTTTGTCGGATCCATATCATAAGTGGCTTGTGTGCCCAATATTTCCTTACCGACACAATAAAGACCGCTGATTTCATTTATTTGGCTTCTAGCTGACTCCGCAAGCTCCATCGCTTTTGAAATAAGTGTTTCTCCTTCCGTTGCTAAGTAACGTCGCGCGGCGTCTAGAGAAGCAAGGAGAGGATAAGAAGTGGACGTGGTGGTGAGCATGCTTAGAATTGATTGAACATGGTCTGAAGAAACCAGCCCTTCCTTGACGTTCAAAACAGAGCTCTGAGTAAGAGAACCGCCAAGTTTGTGAACACTGGTCGCTGCCATGTCGGCACCTGCTTGCATAGCTGATAAAGGCAATGATTTATGAAAGTGTATATGAACACCATGAGCCTCATCCACAAGCACCGGAATATTACGGCTGTGAGCTATGCTGACAATCTGCTTCAGATCTCCTGCGATCCCAAAGTAAGTAGGATTGATCACAAGGACGGCTTTTGCATCCGGGTGCTGTTCGAGTGCCTTTTCTACAGCGTGAGTTGTCACACCATGAGAAATACCAAGCAGCGGATCAATTTCAGGATAAATAAAAATAGGGACAGCTCCTGAAAAAATAATGGCCGATAGAACGGATTTGTGTACATTTCGTGGCACGATGATTTTATCGCCTGGTGCACATACAGACAGCACCATCGCCATGATGGCACCGCTCGTTCCTTGCACGCAGAAAAAAGTGGCGTCCGCATCAAAGGCTTTGGCTGCAAGGTCTTGTGCCTCCATGATCATCCCGTGTGGCTGATGCAGGTCATCAAGTGGTGCTATGTTTATAAGATCAATAGCCAGAATATTATCGCCAATAAATTTCCGGAATTCAGGATCCATTCCTTTTCCTTTTTTATGACCTGGGATATGAAACTGTATGGGCTGGTTTTTGATATAATGAAGTAAGCCGGTTAGTAACGGCGTTTCGTTTTGTGACAATCTATACACCTCTATTTTTTTCAAACTAAATTCATCATAGTCTAACATAGGTCATGGTTTCAAGAAGAATTATTGGAACATACAAAGAGAGAAGAAGAAGGAGTTGCTGAAATGGCTTGGAAAACAAGGATAACATCGCTATTAGGTATTGATTACCCGATCATTCAGGGAGGTCTTGCCTATCTGGCTTATTCTGAACTTGCTGCTGCAGTATCTGAAGCTGGCGGTCTAGGACAACTGACGGCAATGACGTGTACATCACCAGCAGAACTGGCTAACGAAATTAAGAAAGTCAGACAAAAAACCGAGCGCCCATTCGGAGTGAATTTTGCAATCAGTCGATACGGTGCAGCCTATGAAAGTTATCTGGAAACTGCGATAGAGGCGGAAGTGCCTGTGATAACAATTACTGGAGGAAACCCTGCTCCGGTATTTAAGCTGTTAGAAGGAACGACTATTAAAAAACTAGTGCTGGTCTCCTCGAAAAGACAAGCTCAGAAAGCTGAAGCTCTAGGTGCAGATGCTGTAATGGTCGTTGGACAGGAAGGTGGGGGCCACTTAGGGAAAGAAGATATTGGGACCTTTGTACTGACCCCTTCTGTGGCAGAAGCAGTAAGTATACCGGTGATTGCGTCAGGAGGAATCGGTGACGGTCAAGGTCTGCTTGCTGCACTTGCGCTAGGAGCAGAAGGGATTGAAATGGGCACAAGGTTTATTGCAACAAAAGAGTGCGTGCATGCAAACAAGGTATATAAAGAGAAATTGCTTGCAATGAATGAATCGGAAACAGTTATTGTCAAGCGGTCGATCGGCGCACCGGCACGCGCGATCAAAAATAGCTGGACAGACCATATTCTGGAATTGGAAGCCAAACATGCAACGTATGAAGAACTAAAGGATTTTATCAGCGGAAGCGCAAACACACAGTTTGCTTATTGTGGAAAAGAGAACGGTTTTGGATGGGCAGGTCAAATTGCAGGCAGAATAGATGACATTCCAGCTGTCTCAGAATTAATTGAAAGAATGATTAAAGAAGCCTCCTCCTCTTATGAAAGAATAGGCGGAATAATTAACCGTTGAAAAACCAAGTCCTTTTTTTTGGATAAGGCATATAAAAAAGTAAAGAGAGCAACCCCACTGATTAGGAGCTGCTCTCTTTTATGAAAAATAGTGGGGAAACGATTGGTGAGTTGAATGATCTTCTCAGCCGTTAATCATGACGGCGCTTTTTGCCATTTTGTATAGCGGAAGCACTGTCTTATACGTATCCTGGATCATTTCAATTAATTCTTTGTCATTTAGCTCAACTGCGCTTTCGCGAGGAACCACTTTGCCGCATAACAATTCAGCTTTTTTAACTGTACCCAGCCGATGGACTAGGTGCTTAAAACCGTCTTTGCTTAACTTGTTTTGCGGCTTCACATCAGGCTTCATATGATCAGAGGACCAGCAAAAGCTATCAGGGATTGAAGAATATATTCTGTCAGCATGAGCAGCATAAGCGCGGGCGGCATCTTCCTTATAAGGTGATTCATAAATCAACGCGAACCAGATGAAAAGATGAGAGCCCCAGAGGCCGAATTGGAAGTGAGGATGCTTTTTATACCCGCGACGGCTATCTGAAAAAGCAACCCATGTGTCATTGGGTGGATTAACAGTCCGTCTCGCATGTTTTGCAATATGAGTGTGCATGTCCTCACCTGTAAGTAAAGCTAATTCAGGTGCGATTCTTTTTGAAATTTCCTCAAATTTAGGCTGAATGTGAGATTGGATGGCTTCCATTCTGTCTCCGAGTCCGTCAATTTGAAATATTTTAAAATCCTTTTCCTTGAACCCTGTAAAATTCATTAAGGCACCTCACTTAAAATTTCTCTTTTTCTAGTGTAATAATTAATATAAAAATTGTCTAACTTTACAGCCTGCAGGTTTAAAAAGCCTGAATTCGAGGAATGTATTAATCAATTAAATAAAGATAAGTTGCATAACAAGACAGGGTGTCATATAATATCTCAAATACCCAAATAAGTCAGAACATTCGGTTAATAACAAATGACCCGGGTCCTATTTCATTATTTTTATACATTGATGGAAGGGAAGTGTAGGTAACCATGAAACAGGTCATACAGACATTCAGGAGAAAAGACGGTGAACAGCGGATTCCCGTTGTTAAGCTAGAAATTGATTATGAATTGGCTACACTGCATGACGCCATGCTTCAAAATAACACCGAAGAAATGGTGGCGTGCAAGAACCGATTAGAAAAACTGCGTCAGGAATGGATCCGACTTGAAGCATAGGGATAGACCCTCAAATAAAGAGGGTCTTTTATTTTTGTAGCCTTCAGACGATTAATCAGGCAAGAATGTTTTTTCTTCCTGCAGTTTGTGTCATACTTATAATAGATGAATTTAATTAAGTACGTTAACGCTGTGTTATTAAAGGAGCATATTAATGGAACATACGGATTGGAAACAATTGCATCAACAAGCCTCTGAATGGATCAAAGAGGCTGGCAATACCCTTAGAGAGTCATTGAACCACACAATAGATGTTGGCTATAAAAGTTCACATGATGACCTTGTTACAAATATGGATAAACAGACTGAGAAGTTCTTTATAGAAAAAGTGCATCAGCACTATCCGGGACATCAGATCGTGTCCGAGGAAGGATTTGGAGATGATGTTCAGTCTAACAAGGGAACCCTGTGGCTAATCGATCCCATAGATGGAACAATGAATTTTGTGCATCAACAAAGACACTTTGCCATATCAATCGGCGTTTATGAAGATGGCATAGGTAAAGTAGCACTGATTTATGATGTTATGGCAGACGAGCTTTTCCATACGATTGCTGGAGAAGGCGCCTATTTAAATGATAAAAAATTGGATAGGCTTAAACCTGTTAAACTGGATGAGTCTATTCTTGGTATTAATATGACCTGGATAAATAAAAACAGACGGATAGACCCTGAAATCATGAAGCCGGTAGCTCTTAGAAGCCGTGGAACACGATCTTATGGTTCAGCAGCCATTGAATTGGCATATGCAGCAGCAGGGTTGCTGGATATCTACTTTACGATGAGGCTTTCACCATGGGATTATGGTGCTGGATTGATTTTGCTTGAAGAAGTGGGAGGCACGGCCACAAGAGTAAATGGTGAACCGATTGACCTGCTCAGCCAAAATTCGATCATGGCTGGCAATCCGGCAGTTCATGAGGCGATTCACGAACACATCCAAAAAGAGCTTCAAAAAGGCGGGTTTATAAAAGACGGTCCATTGTGATAATGTATAGATTGAGTTGCAAACAGTTAAAATAAAACAGAACGCACGTTTTAAAGTAAAGAAAAAGCGGGCAAATTCACCCGCTTTTTAGTGTGCTGCTAAATTATTATGAAGACCATTTTCGGCGAATGACAAACCCAAGGCCCATAAATACGCAGGCGCCAATAATACAAAGTACGACACCAATCGAACTGCCATAGGCAACGGCTCCGCCGATCCCTGCCAGGCAGGCAACTACAAGCACGGCCATTAAAAGTAATATAAAATTCATAGACAACGCCTCCAATTACAGTTTAGCGTATTCTTTTTAAAAGAAAAAGGTTTATGTCCGTTTTTTATGTTATAATTATATGGTTTATTGCATTCATGAGGAGAGTTTAAAAAATGACTAAAAGAAGAGAAGAACTAAGAAACATTGCGATTATTGCCCACGTTGACCACGGAAAAACAACACTTGTCGACAAGCTATTAATGCAATCAGGTACCTTTCGTCAAAATGAGCATGTCAATGAGCGCGCGATGGATTCTAATGATATAGAACGTGAACGCGGTATTACCATCTTAGCGAAAAATACAAGCTTAACTTATAAGGACCATAAGATTAACATTGTTGATACTCCTGGCCATGCTGACTTTGGCGGTGAAGTAGAGCGGATCATGAAAATGGTCGATGGTGTCCTTTTGCTTGTTGATGCGTATGAAGGCTGTATGCCACAAACACGTTTTGTACTGAAAAAGGCATTGGAACAAAAACTTCAGCCAATCGTTGTTGTTAATAAAATTGACAAGCCAATGGCAAGACCGGAAGCTGTTATTGATGAAGTGATTGACTTATTCATTGATTTAGGTGCTGATGAAGAACAGCTTGAATTCCCAGTTGTATACACATCTGCTGTTAATGGTGTGGCTGGCACAGACCCTGAACAAGTTGATCAAAATATGGACATTGTTTTCGATACCATTCTCGATCACGTCCCTGCACCAATTGATAATCGTGAAGAATCCCTTCAGTTTCAAGTAACAATGCTTGATTACAATGATTACGTTGGCCGCATCGGAGTTGGACGTGTATTCAGAGGTTCCATAAAGGTTGGACAGCAGGCAACACTTGTGAAGACTGACGGGACAACAAAGACATTCCGTGTTACAAAACTGTTCGGATTCTTTGCCCTTAAACGCGTTGAGATTGAGGAAGCTGTAGCTGGAGATCTGATTGCCATCACTGGCGTGGAAGATATTAATATTGGTGAAACAATTAATGATGCGAGCGATATTGATCCGCTTCCAATTTTAAAAATTGACGAGCCAACAATGCAGATGACATTTGTCGTCAATACGAGCCCTTTTGCAGGTAAAGAAGGTCAGTATGTTACTAGCCGTAAACTCGATGAACGTCTTCATGCTGAAACAGAGCGTGACGTGAGTCTCAGAGTCGAAAACACCGATTCTCCAGATGCATGGGTTGTTTCCGGCCGCGGTGAACTTCACCTTTCGATTCTTATTGAAAACATGCGTCGTGAAGGATACGAGCTTGCAGTTTCAAGACCATCTGTTATTATTAAAGAAGTAGATGGTAAATTATGTGAACCTTATGAAAGAGTTCAAATTGACGTTCCTGAAGAATATGTTGGATCTGTTATTGAATCTCTTGGTCAAAGAAAAGCCGAGCTTTTAAATATGGAACAGCAGGAAGGCACTCAAAGCCGTCTTGAGTTTATGATTCCGTCCCGAGGCTTGATCGGATACAGACGAGATTTCTTATCTGAAACGCGCGGATATGGTGTAATCAATCACACATTTGATCACTTCAGCCCAATGCTTAAGGAAACCATCGGCAGCCGCCGTCAAGGTGTTCTGGTTGCGATGGAAACAGGTCAAACAACGACTTATGCTCTTGGTCAACTGGAAGATCGCGGGATTATGTTTATTGACCCAGGTACGAAAGTTTACGAAGGTATGATCATCGGTGAGCATAACCGTGAAAATGATTTGACGGTTAACGCGACAAAAGCGAAACAGCAAACAAACGTCCGGTCATCAACAAAAGATCAAACCACAACGTTGAAAACATCTCGTAAGTTATCCTTGGAGGATTCACTTGCTTATCTTGATGATGATGAATTATGTGAAATTACTCCAGAAAGCGTTCGGATGAGGAAGAAAGTTCTTAACAAAGCTGAAAGAGAACGCTCAGATAAACGTAAAAAAGTTACAAAATAAGTGCGTTGATAAATAAAGGATAGGGGGAGCTGCTGTGGAGCCGTCGTCGATTCATTTGTCTTTTTTCCCTAATTGGCTGCTTAATAACCCGCTGACATCAGATTATATGATATGGATTTTATATGGCACAATCGTTTTCTTGTCAATCATTGTATACAAGCTTGGATTTGCACGAAAGCTGCCTCTGCTGAAAGCAATGATTATCTATATCTTTCTTTTCATCGGCTGTGGTATGTTAACATTGCTTGCCCTGCAAATGCCGATTGTCGGAGCGCTCTTCTGCGCAGCCCTTGTCCTTAGTATTTATAAATTGCGCTTACGTGCTGCAAAACGCCATCAGCAGATGACGAAATAAAATACGTTTCTTAATAGCGGTACCTCGTAAAGTAGGCGGTTGAAAAAGTCTACATACGGGGTACTTTTCTGTAAGATGAGACGTTAAAGAGCATTTGAAAATATCACTTATTCGGGGGAAAAAGGGCCTAGTAATAAAAAAGATGATCCCTGACAAATGAAGGGGTCATCTTTTTCAAATATGGTACATTGTCCTCTATTATGATTCATTCAACCACATTTGGATTAAGTAATGAATAAAATACTTTGGCCGTTTAATTTCTTCGGGCAAACCATAAATTTATTATGTTAACTAAAACACTCTCTTTTTCAATTCATACAACGCTTTTCAGTTTCAGTTGCCAGATCTTAGGTTCCTTCGCTTTCCTTGTAAAGGCAAAGAGCGCTTCTTTCGGAAAATATCCAGAACGGTCAGATCTAAAGGCAACTTCAAATTTTGTTTAGTTACGAAACGCTTATGAACGTCAAATTATTCATGCAGTTGATTCTACCATTCGTCTTTTTCTGTTTTGTGGTGATATAGGGTGAAATCTCCTGATCCCCAGTGTGCTTTTGTTTTTTGACCGATGCGCTCAGAGCATGGGTCACACATAAATGTATGGATAGGACGGTTTCTTAAGCGTTTAGCTAAGCTCGTCTGATCATCTATTGTTTCAATATTATCGCATATTACGCATTTAACTCGCATATTCCCACCGCCTTTTTTACAGTATATCATCTGAATGATCGTTCTGAAATCTTTTCAGTATAAAGTATTAAAGGTATAGTGGTGGTATCCTGTTGATTTAATGGAGGATTCTTAATGAAAAAAATTGGAACGGAACTTACAGAAATACAGCTGCAATTACTTCAAAATGAGCGGTATACAACGGTTGCGACAGTAGATGCTAAAACCGGGGCCCCCCAGTTAAATGTCATATCCTGGGTCTATGCGCCATCTGCTAAACAATTGTTTTTTGCAGTGGGCTTTAAATCGAAAATAATTGAGAATATAGCAAAACAGCCAATGGTCAGTGTTTCCTTTGTGGGAGAAGGGACGACAGCAGGAGTGAGCGGCACTGCTATTTTAAAGAGGGAAGTATTAGACACTGTTCCGGTAAAACTGGCTTTAATTCAGCTGAACATCAATCAGGTCGATGATATTATGTTTTTTGGTGCACGCATAACTGATGAATTACGTTACATAAAAACTTATGACCTGGACGCTGCTGCGAAGCTGGATCGTAAGGTGAAAGCAGCGATGCGCCGGGTTGCGGAAGAAGATGAACAGTCGGCATTAGATTAAATTTATGATGAATGGCTGGCAGGATGAGCGGTTTCAGGCATAATTCTTTCGATTATAGAAGTCATTTCATCCCGAAGACCGCTTACAGGCTTGCCATTTCTAATTGACGTGCCAAGGTTATTTAACCGCTGGACGAGATCTGGATCTGCTGTAACGTAAGCATTGGCCCCATAAGGATCTTTCTTTAAAGCACGAGAGACGGTGTGTTTTATGGTGCCAACACGGTCAGGATCCGTGTCCTTATCAAGATCAAGCCCGACGATGGCCTGGTTGCCGATAATGACGGCCGTTGCATCGCGAACATCGCTGTTTTTCTTGCTCAAAACGACCAGGTGCCTTGCAATTTCCTGACTTGAAATTGGCTGAGCTGAGGAAGATGGTTTTAAATTTTGCCTAACTTCGTGAACTGGACCATTGTAGGTGGTCTGGTCTGTATGAGAGTTGCCGTTATAGCTGCAGCCTCCCCCTGCGAGAAGGACGAAAGGGACAATAAAAGGGAGCATTTTAAAAGACTTCATTTTCTTACCTCCTAGTTTTCCTTTAGCTTTTGTATTAATAAAGGTTTTATGCAGGAAAACATATGTAAGGAGTCATAGAAAGTCTCAAAAACCGAAAGCTTCGATAACAGAAAAAAACCGTCAATATGCAAATTACATAAAGACGGGTTCTCTTTCATATTATACTTTCTTTAAGCAATCGTAATTTTAGTGATACTTTTAATTGGCGATCCTTGCTCTGTATCAGCGGAATAAAAATGAACCGGACCATTTTCTTTTAAAGCTTTTCCATCTTCTGAAAAAGCAAAGACTCCTTCGAGCATCACTTCCAGTGGAATTTCTTCTTCCGAGCCGTCTTTTATACCAAAGATTACTTTTGAAGCGTCAGGAACCGGACCGGCATTTTCGATAAACGGACGAACAGGTATAACAAAAGAGTCCGTCAGCCATTGGCTTTTTTTGTATCGTTTTTTCTTCTTTTCCTGAAAGGGATGATCTGAATCATCACTGTCATTAAGGTAAGCTTTAGAAAAATAATCCTTCAATGAAATTTTCCTATCGTCAAAGATCCAGACAGTAGGATCCAATGTGATGCTGTGCTTAACTTTTCCATTAACAAAAATTATATCTTGCATAATATCCCTCGTTTCCATATCATAAAATAAGCTTAAAAGGCTGTATGAAATAATTACTCCTTAAAGTATAAAAGTAACAGCGCATTTTGTCATCCCAGGACCTCTAAAGGCAGACTCAAACAGGATTAAGTTTATATAATCAGGGTATAATATAGCAGGAATCTCTTGCAATTTAGGGCATTACCGTATAAGATTAATGCAGAATGGTGATAGAGATGGAGGGGATCAATTTGTCAACTGAGATCGCAGCGGGACATCGCGAGAAAGCTTATGAACTGCTTAAAGCTGACGCACATAAGATCCTTAAACTAATCGAAGTTCAAATGGATAACTTAACGATGCCGCAATGTCCTCTCTACGAAGAAGTTTTAGATACACAAATGTTCGGGCTATCACGAGAAATTGATTTTGCTGTAAGATTGGGCCTTGTTAATGAGGCTGACGGCAAAAATCTTTTGGAATCCCTTGAACAGCAGCTTACAGCCTTACATGACGCAACTATGCGCAATGAATAATATAAACTCAAGCTATCAGCAGCTTTAAGATAGTTTGGGTTTTTTTATTTTTATAGATTTTTTCGCACGGGTGACCCAGTCCCCGTGTTTTTGTTAACCTATTGTAATGCCATTTCGCTTTAGCAAAGCGTAAAAGATGAGAGCTGTCAGATGCAAAGCTTGGTATTTTTTTATAGACATCTAAAAAATGAGATATTTTAAATTTGTTACACATTAAAAACGATCGTGAAATGGTGAAGTGATTCGTGTATACTTGAATAAAGTTTAGCGGTTTTCCGCAAATTCTGCTATTTACTGATATAAAATTTTGAATGAAACAACGGGTGAGTTAACATGTACAAAAAATTATTCCGTCATTACGATTATTCTTTAATTGTTGTCAGTCTGCTTTTAATGGGCATGGGCTTAGTTATGGTTTATAGTGCAAGTTCATTTCTAGTAATTATGTACAAGAACAATACGCCGGCAGACTATTTCTTTATCCGGCAGCTCATCTGGTGCAGTGCAGCGTTGGTTTTTGGCATTGCGGGAATGTTAATACCCTATAAAATGTACAAAGCACTCGTAAAGCCGATCACGGTGATCTCTATTGTGCTGCTGCTGCTCGTTCTTGTTATTGGGCATGCTTCCAATGGTGCACAATCTTGGATTGCTCTTGGACCATTCAGTATTCAACCGGCAGAAATCGTCAAGTTTGCGGTCATCATTTATCTCGCAAGTGTTTTTTCAAATAAACAAGCATCCATCTCGGATGTGAAGACAGGTGTCATGCCGCCGCTTGTAATGATTACAATCATGTTTCTTCTCGTGGCCATACAGCCCGATCTCGGCAGCGCAATGATTATTGCTGGGATTGCAGGATCTATTATCCTTTGCTCGGGCATGCGTTTCAAGCATTTAATAACGCTGCTTGGGCTTGCTGCTGCTGGTGTTGCAGCGCTGTTTATGTTATTCCTGAAAAATTATCAATCGAGCCGGTTTGCAGCCGCCTATCATCCTTTTTCGCTTGCGCAAAACGAGGGGTATCAGCTGATTCATTCATACATAGCGATTGCGTCAGGAGGCATTACCGGCAAGGGGCTAGGTCAGAGTATTGAAAAAGCAGGCTTTCTTCCAGAATCCTATACCGATTTCATTATTGCAATCATTGGAGAAGAACTGGGGCTGCTTGGTGTTTTGTTTGTTGTTCTTGGATTAGGGTATCTTGTGTTTAAATCACTTGTTATAGCAATACGCTGCAAAGATGTATTCGGAAGTCTGCTTGCGATTGGCATATCAAGCTTTATTGCCATACAGACGTTTGTGAATCTTGGGGTAGCGACAGGTCTTATGCCGCTTACCGGCGTAACCTTGCCGTTCATCAGCTACGGAGGATCATCACTCGTAATCATGATGTTTTCGGTAGGGGTGCTAATGAATATTTCAGCTTTTGTTAATTTAAAGAGAAAGCAAAAAATAGAACAGGGGGAGATGCAGCGTGCCGAATCAATCACTTAAGAAAATTTTAGTCGCAAACCGGGGAGAAATCGCCATTCGGATTTTCAGAGCGTGTACGGAGTTAAATATTCGTACCGTTGCTGTTTATTCGAAAGAAGATACCGGTTCTTTTCATAGGTATAAAGCAGATGAGGCTTATTTAGTCGGAGAAGGAAAGAAACCAATTGATGCTTACCTTGATATTGAAGGCATCATTGAAATTGCAAAGGCGCATGATGTTGATGGAATACATCCCGGCTACGGGTTTCTGTCAGAAAATGCACATTTTGCCAAAAGGTGCAAAGAAGAAGGGATTGTCTTTATTGGTCCTGATGAAGAGAACCTGATTACTTTTGGAGATAAAGCAAAAGCAAAGGAAGCAGCAATTAAAGCAGAAATTCCAACTGTACCGGGCAGCGATGGTCCGGTTCAGTCCGTAGAAGAGGCTAGGGAGTTTGGCGCCTCACATGGATACCCGATCATTATAAAAGCGGTTTTAGGCGGCGGAGGCCGCGGAATGAGAATTGTTAGAAGTGAGCAAGGTCTGGAAGATGCTTATGAAAGAGCTAAGTCAGAAGCAAAAGCATCGTTCGGTCAGGATGATGTCTTTGTTGAAAAATATCTTGATAAACCAAAACATATTGAAGTTCAGATCTTGGCAGACCACCATGGGAACACCTTGCATCTGTTTGAACGTGACTGTTCAGTACAGAGGAGACACCAAAAGGTCGTTGAAGTTGCGCCAAGCAGGACCCTTTCTGACGATCTTCGTCTGAATATTTGTAATTCAGCTGTCGATTTGATGAAAAAGGTAGGCTACCGTAACGCGGGTACAGTAGAATTTCTTGTTACTCCAGATGACAAATTTTACTTTATAGAAGTAAATCCAAGAGTTCAGGTGGAACATACTATAACTGAACTGATTACCGGTATTGATATTGTTCAGTCTCAAATTATGATTGCTGAGGGACATGCCCTTCATGAAGTCTCCTTTAAATGTACCTGCCCAAGAAATGATTAAAGCGAACGGTTACGCGATCCAGTGCCGTGTCACAACAGAAGATCCTGCGAATCAGTTTATGCCAGATACAGGGAAAATTATGGTATACCGGAGCGGAGGCGGTTTCGGCGTAAGACTTGATGCAGGCAATGGTTTTCAAGGAGCAGTAATTACGCCCTACTACGATTCATTGCTTGTTAAGGTTTCAACGTGGGCATTAAGCTTTGAAAATGCTGCAGCTAAAATGCTTAGAAATCTTCAGGAATTTAGAATTCGGGGAATCAAAACAAATATTTCATTTCTTGAAAATGTTGTGAGGCATCCCACTTTCCTTTCCGGAAGTACTAATACGTCATTTATTGACAGCAGTGCTGAACTTTTTGTTTTTCCTAAGAAACAGGATCGCGGAACAAAAATGCTTTCTTTCATAGCTGATGTGACAGTCAATGGGTTTCCTGGTGTGGATAAAAAACATAAGCCGATTGTAAAGGCTCCTAAATTACCTGATATTAAACTTTCTGAAAAACCTAAGTCAGGAACCAAACAAATTCTTGATGAGGCAGGCTCGGAAGGACTTGTGAAATGGATTAAAGAACAAAAGCAAGTTCTGTATACCGATACGACTTTCCGTGATGCCCACCAAAGTTTGCTTGCCACACGCATGCGAACAAAAGATATGAAAAAAATCGCCGATTACAGTTCAAGGCTGATGCCAGACTTATTTTCTGCTGAAGTGTGGGGCGGTGCGACATTTGATTCGGCTCTTAGATTTCTCAGAGAAGACCCATGGGACAGGCTGAAAATACTGAGAGAAAAGATGCCTAATGTCCTTCTGCAAATGCTCCTTAGGGGTTCAAATGCTGTTGGATACAAAAATTATCCGGATAATTTGATTAAACGGTTCGTCAAAAAAGCTTCTGAGGCAGGTATCGATGTTTTCAGAATTTTTGACAGCCTCAACTGGCTTGATGGGATGAGACTTGCTATTGAAGAAGTACGAAACAACAATAAAGTTGCTGAAGCGGCCATTTGCTATACAGGTGACATACTGGATAAGAACAAAACCAAATATGATCTTGCCTACTACAAAGATTTAGCAAAAAATCTAGAGGCAAGCGGAGCGCATATTCTGGCTATAAAAGATATGGCAGGTCTGCTGAAGCCAGAGGCGGCATATCAGCTTATTTCCAGCTTGAAAGACACCGTCAGCCTGCCGATACATCTGCACACTCATGATACGAGTGGCAATGGTATTTATACCTATGCCAGGGCAATTGAGGCTGGAGTGGACATTGTTGATATTGCAGTGGAGTCGATGTCTGGCACTACTTCTCAGCCAAATGCAAATGCTCTTCATTACGCAACGGAGCATAGTGAAAGGAAAGCTTCTGCTGATCTAGAAGCTTTAGAATCTTTGAGCCGCTACTGGGGGAGCGTACGAAGCTATTATGCTCCGTTTGAAAGTGGACTTTTAACAGGGAATTCAGAAATTTATAAATACGAAATGCCTGGCGGCCAGTACAGCAACCTGAAACAGCAAGCCTCTGCTGTCGGTCTGGGAGACCGTTTTGAAGAAGTAAAAGAAATGTACAGGCGGGTTAATCTCATGTTCGGTGATATTGTAAAAGTGACGCCTTCTTCTAAAGTGGTTGGGGACATGACCTTATACATGGTTCAGAATGATCTGACAGAAGAAGATATTTATGATAATGGGCACAGCCTGGACTTTCCAGATTCCGTTATATCATTTTTCAAGGGCGAGCTCGGACAACCATATCAGGGGTTCCCAAAAGAATTGCAAAATATTATTCTTAAAGGGAAAAGCCCGCTTGAAGAACGTCCGGGGACATATCTGAAACCTGTTGATTTCATTGAAATCAGAGAAACACTGACACAGAAAAAAATTGGAGATATTTCAGATTATGATCTCTTGTCCTACGCACTCTATCCAAAGGTATTTCTGGAATACCGCCAATTCACCGAGACATTTGGTGATGTTTCAGTTCTTGATACACCAGTCTTCTTTTACGGGCTTGAGCTCGGGGATGAAATTGGAATTGAGATAGAAGAGGGGAAAACACTGATTGTTAAACTGGTTTCGATCGGTGAAGCTCAGGCAGATGGTTCAAGAAATGTTTATTTTGAACTAAATGGTCAGCCGAGAGAGGTCATTATTATTGACCGCAATGTTGAAAAATCAGCAGATACCCGGCCGAAAGCAGATAAAAATAATCCAGCACATCTAGGCGCCTCCATGCCGGGGACGGTATTAAAGGTCCTTGTTTCTAAAGGAGAAGAAGTAAAAAAAGGTGATCCTGTTATGATTACCGAGGCGATGAAAATGGAAACAACGCTTCAATCGCCTGTTGATGGAAAAGTAAAAGATATTTTTGTAATTGAAAATGATGGAATAAAGAATGGCGATCTGCTTTTGGAACTAAGTCATTAATTTTCTTAATTAAAAAAACGGGAGGCTCATTACGAGCTTCCCGTTTTTTATGATTTCCATGATTTCTGCTTTCATATCAATCATCCTTTGATTGAGCCTTCCTTACGTCTAAGAAGAAAGAGGAGAAGCACCATCAGAATTCCAAAATAGCAGGTGACGAAAAGGGAATGGAGCAGTACAAATGACAAGGCCATTCTTGAATAAATTACTAAGATACCTGATATAGCCTGCAAAACAACAAATATAAGAGCGATTAACGTGTTTGTCAGGATGACGCCTTGAGACTTATATCTTATCAGCGTGATCACTAAATTAATAATTAGCCAAACCAGAATTAACATAGCCAATGTCCGGTGGATATATTGGATACCTGCTCTGCTGTATAGATCCGGCACAAGGTGGCCATTGCATAACGGAAAGTCTGTACACCCCAAGCTTGAATCCGTATGTCTGACAAATGCCCCAGAATATATAACAATATAAGAATAAATGCTTAATGCGATATAATTCCAGGTCAAACCTTTTGAAACCTTTGGTACAATTCTTGTCTTGAAAAGCGTTTCTTCAAATACAATAATTGCGATTAACAGCACACTTGTGAAAGATAGCAACGAAATCCCAAAGTGAAGGGCAAGAACAATTGACGATTGAGACCAAATAACAGCGGCTGCACCAAGCAAAGCTTGAAGTATAATGAAAAAGACGGAGGTTATGGCTAAAAAGCGTGCTTCCTTAACCTTTTTCAATCGTATCCAGATCCATACTGCCTGAATGATTACTACTATCCCGGCAAGACCAGCTACTGCCCGATGACTGAACTCTATTAATGTATGACTTTTGGCTGCAAGCGGTAATACTTCCCCGTAGCAAAGCGGCCAAGTTGCTCCGCATCCATCTGCTGAACCGGTATTTGTTACGACCGCCCCCATCATAACGACGTCTAATACAATGAATGCTGCAATAACGCTTAAGTACCTTAAAATACGATCCATTATTTCACCTTCTCTATCTCTATAAATAATGCTTTAAAACAGTAAAATTGACGATTTAATGTCATTGGTTATAGAAGTATACAAACAAAAATCGTTCGTTTATAATGATAAATGATGTGAAAGCTTTATATTTATCCTATCATAAATTGATTTCCTCTCAGAGTATAAATGTGAACAGGCAAGGACATTTTTAATAGTGATAATTATAATTTATCATGCTTTTCTGAAAAATTTCTAAGTGAAGCATTTTTTCTGGAAAGTCTTTATGCTATGATAGCCTTAAGGGAGACAAGCTTCTGACGGAGTGTCCGCCCAAGCTTGCCGGTGTTATGGAACGCCTTTTGGCTGTCTTTTTCGCGCTTATATCAAGGAGAAGCGACCATTATAAGAAGGAAGGCGTTTAGCTGTATGAATAAATCCGTAACGACCCTCAATACTGCAGACCTTATGGATGCAGGAACTGTTGAAAAAGCCAAAGCTGCTAGCACATGGAAGGACTTTTTAACGATTTCAAAATCGGGGATTGTCATTTCCAATTTAATTACGACCTTTACGGGTTTGTGGCTGGCTTTGGAACTTACAGGACAGTCATTTTTTGGTAATATATGGAATGTTATTTTTGTTATTATTGGATCCGCACTTGTTATTGCAGGCGGCTGCGCACTTAACAATTACATTGACCGGGATATAGACCAGTTAATGGAGCGCACGCAGGAGAGACCATCGGCCACTGGCAAGATGACCGGTAAACAAGTTCTCTGGGCAGGGATTATTATGTCGGCGCTGGGTATGTTAGCCCTTCTGCAAACGACTTACCTTGCTGCAGTTTTCGGATTAGTCGGGTTGTTTGTTTATGTGGTTATATACACGATGTGGCTTAAAAGAACACACTCAATAAATACAATCATTGGAGGCATCTCAGGAGCTGTTCCGCCGCTGATCGGATGGGCAGCGATTGATCCGGCATTATCCTCAAACGCCCCTTGGGTATTGTTCATGATTATGTTCATGTGGCAGCCCCCTCACTTCTTGGCACTTGCCATGAAGAGAGTAGAGGAGTACAGAAGAGCTGGAATACCAATGCTGCCAGTGGTAGCAGGTTTTGAAATGACAAAACGTCAAATGATTGTCTATGTTGCCTTTCTTATTCCGGTTTCATTATGTCTTTATACGCTGGGCCTTGTTTATCTGATCCCAGCAGCCTTGCTCGGACTTGGCTGGCTCGCCATTTCAATTGCTGGATTCTTCATGAAAGACACGATTAAATGGGCAAGACTGATGTTTGTCTATTCGTTGAATTACATGACTTTACTGTTTATATTCATGATTATCGCCACTTTTTTCTCATAAGCTATGATTAACCGCAGCTGTCTTATTATCAGCATCTAGGTAAAAACTTCTTAGTTAACACATACCGCTTAATTTTAACTGAAATTAAGTGAGTTAAGAACTGATTTTTGCCTTAGGAGATAATGACAGCTGCGGTTATTTATTTATATTTATCTATTAATTCAATCAATTCAGAGAAAGAGAGGGATTAGACATGAGGGAGAAGCGGAGACTGTGGTACTTTTTACCGCTGATCGGGTTGGCAGGTATCTTGTCAGGTTGCGGTAAGAAAGGTGTATCTGCACTTATTCCGCTTGGCACCGTCTCTAGAGAGCAAGCCAATCTTATGCTTTTCAGCTTGCTGATTATGGTGTTAGTGGTGGTTAGTGGTTGGTTATTTGTTTACTTACGCCATTGTGAAATTCCGAAAAAAGAAGAATGATGAAGACATCATTCCAAAGCAGGTAGAGGGAAATATAAAGCTTGAGCTTGCGTGGACTATTATACCAATTATTCTTTTAATCATCTTGGCTTTCCCAACCATATCCAAAACATTTGAGCATTCCAGTACAAAAGTTGCAAAAGGTGAAGATGTCATAAAAATTAATGTTACTGCACATCAGTATTGGTGGGAATTTGAATATCCTGACCTAAAGGTTAAAACGGCAGAGGATCTTGTGATACCAACTGGCGAAAAAGTTATGATCAATTTGACCTCCAAGGATGTTATCCATGCTTTCTGGGTTCCGGCTCTTGCAGGTAAACAAGATGCGAACCCAGGACAAACAACGCATTTATGGTTGGATGCTGATGAAGCAGGTACATATAAAGGACGGTGTGCAGAGCTTTGCGGTGCTTCCCATGCATTAATGTACTTTAATGTAAAAGCTGTGAGTCCAGCTCAATTTAAGACGTGGGCAGCCAATATGAAAAAAGGTCCCGCAAAATCTGTAACTGCTTCTGCAAAAGAAGGTCAGCAAATTTTCAAAAATAATTGTATGACCTGCCATGCTGTTGGGAAACAAGGCGGTCAGACAGCGCCTAACTTAAGTAATTTTGCAGACAGGGAGAATATAGCAGGCTTTAAAGCACACACGAAAGAAAATGTTAAAAAATGGATTAAAAATCCAGACAGTATTAAACCTGGCGCGAAAATGCCTGACTTCGGCAAAAAGTTGACTGCCGATCAAATCAATTCACTTGCCGATTATTTATTCTCATTAACCGTTAAGCAATAGATTATTCATGGGATGAAGGGGGTTACCAGAGTGTCAGTAAATGCAGAACGCACAACACAGCCGAAATACAGCGGCGGATTCTTCTCCTGGCTATGGGAATGGCTGACCACTGTAGACCACAAAAAAATTGGAATTCTATATTTAGCAGGCGGCGGACTATTTTTTATCATAGGCGGCATTGAAGCGATGCTGATCCGAATACAGCTTGCCGTTCCGATGAATAATTTTTTAGTCGGATCAAATTATAACCAGGTTATTACGATGCATGGTACTACAATGATTTTTCTTGCAGCCATGCCTATGATTTTTGCTTTAATGAATGCGGTTATCCCCTTGCAAATAGGGGCAAGAGATGTTGCGTTTCCATTTGTAAACGCTTTAGGATTTTGGTTGTTTTTTATGGGGGGCGTTATATTAAACCTGAGTTGGTTTCTTGGTGGCGCACCGGAAGGCGGATGGACGGCATATGCGCCTTTGTCCTCGGAATATCTAGGCAGCGGTATGGATTTTTATGTGCTTGGTCTGCAGGTTGCAGGGGCTGGAACCTTGATGGGGGCTATTAACTTCTTGGTGACTATAATAAATATGAGAGCTCCCGGCATGAGTTTTATGAGGCTTCCGCTCTTTACATGGACGGTTTTCATAACATCTGTCCTCATTCTTTTTGCTTTTCCTGCCCTAACAGTTGGACTCTTTCTCATTTTCTTTGACAGGTTATTTGGGGCTAATTTTTTCAATATTGCAAATGGCGGGAATTCGATAATATGGGAGCATATCTTTTGGATCTTCGGTCACCCGGAAGTCTACATTTTAATACTTCCTGCTTTTGGGACCATTTCCGAGGTAATCAGCGCGTTCTCACGAAAGCGGCTATTTGGTTATTCATCTATGGTGTTTGCTACAATTTTAATTGGGTTTCTTGCATTTATGGTTTGGGTTCATCATATGTTCACTGTCGGTCTTGGACCAGCTGCAAATAGCGTTTTTGCCGTAGCAACAATGGCAATCGCCGTGCCGACAGGTATAAAGATATTTAACTGGATTTTCACAATGTGGGGTGGACAGATTACTTTTAACACGGCGAACCTATGGGCTGTTGGATTTATCCCCACGTTTGTACTGGGTGGTGTGACGGGTGTTATGCTGGCTGTACCAACTGCGGATTTTCAGTATCATGACAGTTATTTTGTTGTAGCACACTTTCATTATGTTATCGTTGGCGGTCTAGTTTTTGGTCTTTTTGCAGGCTTTTATTACTGGTGGCCGAAAATGTTTGGCCATTTTCTGAATGAAGTCATGGGAAAATGGCACTTCTGGCTGTTTTTCATTGGCTTTCATCTCACTTTCTTTTTTCAACATTTTCTTGGGCTGATGGGTATGCCAAGAAGGTATTTTACTTATCTTCCTAACGAAGGCTTTAATACAATTAATATGATAAGCAGTATTGGTGCGGTTTTTATGGCTATCGGAACGATTGTTTGGGCCATTAATATTGCTGTCTCTGTAAAAAAAGGAAAAAAAGCAAAAGGAGATGCGTGGGGCATTGGCAGAACACTTGAATGGACGATTCCTTCTCCCGCTCCTGAATATAATTTTGCTCAGACGCCTCTGGTTAAGGGGATCGATACGTTTTGGACTGAAAAAATGGACGGAAATAAGCGGGTGACCGCAGCAGAACCGCTTGGTGATATCCACATGCCTTCCGCCTCTATTCTGCCATTTTTAATGGCTATTTCATTGACAATTGCCAGTTTAGGTTTTATTTTCAGCACCCATGAAGGGGTTAGAACACAGTCATTGTTTGTAGCAGGTCTTGGACTCATTCTCTTCTTTATGTGTATGCTCAGACGATCTGTAAAGGATGATCCGGGCTTTCATATCCATAAAGAAGAAATCATAGAGATTGAAAAGGGGGCCGAGTAAATATGACTGAATTGAGAGAGTTCAAATCAGGTCAACTGCCTCCCCATCCTGAAAAAGCAACATTGGAAGGAAAGAATAAGTTTTTAGGATTTTGGTTTTTTCTAGGTGGTGAAACCGTTCTGTTCGGGACCCTATTTGCAACATTCATTGCACTTCGAAACCAGACCAATGGGGGTCCGGCAGCGGATGAACTGTTTAAACTTCCTCTTGTTTTTCTATCAACGATGATCCTGCTTACATCCAGCTTAACGAGTGTTTTTGCCATCATGGGAATGAGGGACCATAATCTTAAGCGGATGAGGGGTTGGTTTTGGGTAACTGTTCTTCTCGGTCTAGCCTTTTTAGGTCTTGAAATAACCGAGTTTTCCGAATATATCAAAGAAGGCTTAGGTTATAAGACGAGTGCATTTTCCTCATCATTTTATACGCTTGTCGGATTTCATGGCTGTCACGTCCTTTTTGGAACACTGTGGATATCGACAATTATGATAAAGAGTCATCAAAAAGGAATCACAACGGTCACGGCACCTAAATATTACTTGGCCAGTCTATATTGGCATTTTATAGACGTTGTATGGGTATTCATTTTTACCGTTGTTTACTTATTAGGAATAATGGGGGGATAAGCGATGTCAGTTAAACAGTCGGAAGCCGCCTTGTATATCGAAAAACAAAAAAGAAAAAGAGAGTTTAAACACTATATTGTTTCATTTATTCTTATGATCCTTTTTACAGTGCTGTCTTTTGCAGCTGTTGCGATGAAGGGTCTGCCTAAACACTTTATATCTATATTTATTGTTACTTTGGCCGTCGTGCAGGTTGTTTTTCAACTTTACTATTTCATGCACATGAAGGATAAGGATCATGGATTTCCAGCGCTGTTTATATACAGCGGAGCGATTGTTGTATTTATAACTGTGCTTACTTTTGTATCACTTATTTGGATTTCTTAACGGAACACTGCCGCCCCTTTCTTTCTTGAGAAAGGGGTTTTAGGCATTTGAGAGAGCGAAATAATTATATTTTAAACGACTTATGTCATACAGCTGACTGTACAGAACTTTTATGATGACGTAAATATTTTTAAGAAATAAACAGAAAAGGGTGAGAGCCTGTGGGAAGGACTGGGATATCTTTTACAGAATTGATTATGTCAATGTGGCATTTAGAATGGCTTGTATACCTAATTATTTTTGGAGTTATATACCATTATATTTCCGGGACTCTGACTGTGAAATTGGGCTATCCAAATGATCAGCCGGCCCGTTGGAAGCGGTTTTCCTTTTATGGCGGGCTGTTTATAATATTTATTGCTTACGGAACGCCACTTAAAGATTTAGGGCATGATTATCTTTTTAGTGCCCATATGTTTTCGATGGGGTTAATTTATTTAGTCATGCCTCCATTACTTATTTTAGGGCTGCCTTTATGGTTGTACAGAAAGGTATTTGCCATGCCGGTTATAGGATCTCTTATCAAGTTTCTAACCCGGCCGTTAATTGCGATTATGCTGTTTAATATGTTTTTTTCAATGTACCATGTTCCGGTAATTTTTAATTTTATGAGCGGTCACATGGCCTTTCACTTAAGTTATCATTACTTACTCATCCTTTTTTCTATTTTTATGTGGTGGCCGATTCTTTGTCCAGTTCCAGAGCAGGATCGATTATCAGAATTACAAAAGATGGGTTTTATAGTTGCAAACGGAGTATTATTAACGCCTGCATGTGCCCTGATTATATTCGGAGATACCCCTATGTATACGGTTTATGAACATGCACCAAGGATTCTAGAGGCATTCCCGGTCATTGTGGATCAGCAATTTGGAGGAATTGAAATGAAGATTATGCAGGAGATTGTCTACGGCTTTGCATTAGGTTACGTCTTTATACAATGGAGAAGAAAGCAAAAAAGGCAAGATGAACAGGAAGCCCTAAATCAAGTAAAGGGTTATGGTTACCTAGAAATCAAACAGGATTCTTCCACTGTTTAACAGCCGAATTTTATTAAAAGTTTAAGCGAAGCCAATGCAGGTTATTCTATTAAAAGGCACCACAAAAAATGTGGTGCCTTTTAAAATTAGTAAATATGCTATTCAAGAGTTAGACAGGTTTTCTTTTAAGAAAATTTTCTATGATATGAAAAGAGATGAAAAAGTTGGATTTAGAACAATTTAACACTGTTATACAGAGTGATAAAGCGTTGATAAAGGAAGTTTATGATTTTTACAGCTATCTGTTGAGAACGGAGAGGATAGCGAGGGAGCCTCTGCCTTGGTCTTATACGAGCGAGATCATCAACAGACTCCCGGTTTCCCATTCAATGATTGATATCGGAATTGATGGAGGAGAAACGTTGGCTCTCCTTAAACCTCTCCCGAAGTATGCGGTTGCTTACCTAGATGGTGAGGATTACGTGGAACATATTAAGAAAAAACTACAAGAAGCTGGCATTACTTATAAGCTAAAGCAAAAAGGTGAAATGCCATTTCTGAATGAATCATTCGATACGGTAATTGATAGGCAAGGTTCTTATCAGGCAGATGAACTGCATAGAATATTAGAACCCGAAGGAATATTCTTTACTCAACAGATTGGAAGCGTAAATGATATTGAATTGAATAAACATTTACAAGTACCGATCAATCACAAGGCTAAGCAATGGAATCTTGAGATTGCAAGAGGAGAATTAGAAAGCGCCGGGTTCGAAATTTTAGATCAGCAAGAGGCTTTTTCACATACCAGGTTTTACGATATCGGCGCCGTGATCTATTATCTGAAAAACTCCCCTTGGCAAATGGAAGGATTCAAAATCGAAAAATATACAGAGCAATTGCTTTCTTTACAACAGGAAATCGAAAGTGCAGGATTTTTCGAAATCAATATTCTATACTTTTATATTAAAGCGAAAAAAGTATAACGCTTATTTTGTGATTTTGAACATAAGTGAAGGCAGACCTGGAACAGGTTCTGCCTTTTTAGCTCGTAAGGTAAAAAAGTATGATTTTTATCAGTTTAGGAAATCATGAATTAAAGTCTTTGCTTCATTCAGTTTAGCTTCACAGGTTTGGACCACAAATTCAGGGAATTCCTGATCATATTCAATACCATGGGGATAATAATGCTGTCCGACATAAGGTGTGTGCAATTTAACCTCAGACTCTAAATGTTCAATCTCACCATCTTGTGCAACGACAGGAAACCTTAAATAGTAAACGCTGCCATCCAGATGGTTAACGAATTTGAAATCATATGTTGCCCGATCCCAGTCCCATGGTCCCCCGCGAAAAAAACCGATTTTTTTCATCATATGTTCAAGCGCGGGAAAAGGCAGTACAATTCCGTCAAATTCAAAAGACTCAAATTTCATGGTTTATCCCCCTCTAAAGAAATCGTAAGCGTCCATTTTTATAATAGTACGAAAATTCTTTATTAGCAATGGGAATAATGATTTTTATATATGAATGCTGTCTATTTTACCTGAATTCATTAAATTATTGTAAATCTCCTTCATATTAGTGTTATTTTAAGAGAATTCGTTGTTATAATGAATTGAAGTAGCAATGATTACTTAGGTTTAAAATTTTTGAAAGGAGTGAGCCGTCTGCGAAAAACTAATATCATGATTTTTCTGATGGCAGTTTTCGTATTCGCTTTTGTCTTTATTCTCAGTCTTGGCGGACTGCCGACAAGTGAATCCAATCAGAAGAAAACAACCTCATATGCGGACGAGCCGCCTCATTCATCTTTTAAGGAACCTCAAAAAGGTCTATATACTTTTATGGGGCAGGATAAGAAGGCTATCAAAGAAAAGTTTGGTGAACCGGATCGAGTGGATCCAACACAATACGGTTATCACTGGTGGGTTTATGGAACGGGATCTGAGAATTACCTCCAGGTCGGCATTGATGATAAATCGAACAAAGTAACCACTATATATGCTTTGGGGAAAAATTTGAAGACTGCACCGTTTGATATTGGCAGTCCATCAAATGATGTATTTAAAAAGGTGCCGCTTTCAGATACTGTCTCCTTTGATTACAAAGGGACTAAAATGCGTTTTGAAATTACCGAAGATGATTTGATGCTTCGCCCCTTAATCAAATTCGGGAATTCTTGGGTACAGTTGAACTTTGATCATATAACTGACAAATTAATGGGTGTTCGTTATATGTCTTCAGATGTACTGGTCAGACAGAGACCATACAATGTGGTTTATCAGGGTAAATTAGAGAAGAAACCTAAGCTTAGTGATGCGCAATGGGACGCTGTCGATCAAGCTGAATCAAAAGAAATTTTTGATATGACGAATGTTTTGCGTAATAGGTATAATCAGAAAACACTTAAATGGAATGCTCAAGCTGCAGATGCTGCTTTTAAACACAGCAAGGAAATGAAAGTGAAAAACTATTTCTCGCATGACTCAAAATGGCAAGGTACTTTAAGCGACCGTTTGGAGCGGGAGGATATTATATTTCAGGCTGCCGGAGAAAACATTGCAGCGCAATATACGGACTCAATCGCAAGTGTGCTAGGCTGGCTGAACAGTGAAGAACACCGGAAAAATATGTTGAGCGATCTTTTCAGCGAGCTTGGAGTCGGCGTCTATCATGAGGAATATACTCAGGATTTTGTAAAGCCTTTAAAATAGTTAGAAAGACCTGTCTGCAGAAGACAGGTCTCTTTTTTTGTGAAAAGGATTGTCACGCAGCAAAGGGTGATGTAGAAATATGTTAAAATAGTTGCAATTATTAAAACTGGGAGGAACCTGATGGAAGCTGCAGACAGACAATTAATGAGTTTAATAAATGCTGCCCAGGCGTTGACGTCTACGCTTGATCTGAACGAAGTGCTGGACCGTTTGATAGGGGAAGTGCTTGGGGTCATTAGAGGGGCAGATGCGGGTATATTATTTCTCTATGAAGAAAAGCAAAACATTCTAAGACCTAAAAGCGCCGTTGGATTTGATATTAACTTCATGAAAAACATTACCTTAAAACCGGATGAAGGAATGAGTGGTAAAACATTTCGGAGAAAAAGGGGCCAAATTTTCACACATGAAGAACAGACTAGTTCTGGGATGTCAAATATTTCTAGTAAAAATCAGACGCTTTATCAAAAATCTTTGGGAGCGTCAAATGCACCAGTCAGCACAATCTGCGCCCCATTAAATTATAAAGAAGGTCATATTGGGGTGCTGACTATAGATAGCTTTTCTAAAGATATTTACTTCAATGAACAGGATCTGATGATTCTTGAAACATTTGCTGCTCAGGCATCCATTGCCATTCAAAACGCTGAGTTATTTACTCAGAATGTCAGAACGAAACAGCTTCACCAAACATTGTCTGAAGTGTCATTTTCCAGAGGCGGACTTAATGATATGACGCATGCTTTATCAGAGCTGTTGAAGCATGAGGTCTGTTTAATTAATGAATTCTATGAGTGTATTGGTGCCTCAAGCGATGGTGCAAAAGCCAGGTTCCAATCTCTGAAAGTTGAGCTTGGAGAATTGTTTTCACATATAAGAGACAGTGGGAATAACAGAATTTCAGAGCAAATTGATCAAGATGGCAGTGTTTTCTGGGTCTCGCTATTCCCAATCCGTGCTGAAAATACCATTGTCGGTTTTTTGTGCCTATGGGCATCAAGCGGGCTTGACCCGCTCGATGAATTTGCGATTGAACAGGCAAATCATATTTTTGCCCTTGAGATGCTTGCTCTTGATCGAGAGCTTTCCACTCATTTTCAGAGGGATGCCATGATATTGGAACGGATGATTGAAGCAAAACCGATTGATCCTGTTTTGACACATCGCCTTTTAGACATTGCGGGGAACAGGGGTAGCTTTAGCTGTGCACATCTCAGCATTGAGCCAAAAGGTTTAACCTTTGAGAAATACAGTGAAAGGCAGCAGCAGATCAGCAGGACGATTTATCATGAACTCAAAAAAATCCCTGAGAGAGTGATTGTTCTTGATCGGCGAACGCATTTCACATTTTTATTTCTGCTTGAAAACCATCAAGGTGAAGAAGCACTTACTTCATTTTTTAATGGCCTGTTTGATTCGATAAAAACGCTCTCTTCCTTTCGTTTTTATGTAGGAGTTGGAAGACTATTTAAAAATTTGGAGACAGGAGAGCGGTCTTATCAAGACGCTGTACAGTGCATTGATTATATGAAAAGACATCATCCCTCCGAAAGACTGCTTTCCTTTTCAAAAATGGGCTTTCATAGACTATTTACGAATCATGAAAAAGAAGAATTGCTCGATTTCATCTACGAACAGATTGGTCCTATTTTAAAATATGATGCGGATCATCAAACGGTACTTTTTGAGACCCTTATGACATATTTCGATTCTAAACTGAACACATCTCTTACCTCAAAAAAAATGTACGTACACCTCAATACGATTAAATATCGCTTGCGGATGATACGCTCGCTATTAGGTGAAAACGCCTTAGAGGGAAGGGGTTTTTTCGATGTGCAGCTTGCAGCAAATTTATTTCAAGATCATTTCTCTTTGGCTGATTTAAACAAATGGTTATAGAAAACTTTGTACAAAACAAACATATCATTATATATCAGACTATTCTATAATTTTAAAAAATAGAATGTTACAGGGGGCATGATCATGATTAGCAAGACTGGCTCAATCGAAACAGCTCTTAAAGAGGTTTATTCAGAAGTTATTAATTGGCGGCGTTATTTACATGAAAATCCTGAACTGTCTTTTCACGAGGTTCAGACCTCGCAATTTGTTTTTGATACGCTTAAGTCGTTTGGGAACATTGAACTGTCCCGTCCTACTAAAACCAGTGTTGTCGGTTTAATTAAAGGCGACCTACCGGGAAAAACCCTCGCATTGAGGGCCGATATGGATGCACTTCCGATTGAGGAAGAAAACACCTTTTCTTTTAAATCAAAAAATCCGGGGGTGATGCATGCTTGCGGGCATGATGGCCATACAGCGATGCTGCTTGGCGCTGCAAAAGTTCTATCTCGTCATACTGAAGAGCTGCAAGGGACCATTAAGCTGATTTTTCAACATGCTGAAGAGTTGACACCAGGCGGAGCCGAAGAAATGGTGAATGCCGGGGTCATGAATGGAGTGGACTGGGTGGTTGGCACCCATCTTTGGTCGCCACTCGAGTCCGGCAAAATCGGCATCTCCTACGGACCGATGATGGCCGGACCAGATACCTTTTACATTACTATTAAAGGTAAGGGCGGGCATGCAGCTTTGCCGCACCAGACGGTAGACAGCATCGCTGTGGCTTCACAGGTTGTGACGAACCTTCAGCATGTGGTTTCAAGAAATACGGATCCTCTCGAGAATCTAGTGCTTTCTGTCACGCAATTCAATGGCGGCACCACGCATAATGTGATTCCGGGCTCAGTTGAAATTTGCGGGACGGTCAGAAGCTTCAACCCGAGCCTTAGACTCCAGGTTCCTCCACTAATGGAACGTGTAATTAAGGGTATTACAGACGCTCATGGTGCGTCTTATGATTTTAAATATGAAAATGGGTATCGTCCGGTAATTAATAATGATGAAGTAACAAAAGTGGTTGAAGAGGTGGTCAAAAGCACGTATGGCGAAGCTTTAATTGATTATGAACAAAAAAATATGGGTGGTGAAGATTTTTCTGCCTTCCAGCAAAAAGCCCCAGGAACGTTTTTCTATATCGGGGTCGGCAGTGAAGCGGCGGAAAGTACGTATCCTCATCATCATGCGCGGTTTACAATTGATGAATCAGCATTAGAAAAAGGGGTGACGCTGTTCACAAACACAGCTTTGAAATTTTTAGGTGGTCGTACACAATAGAGTCTGGAGGGGATGAAGGTGAAAGCATTTAGATGGTTGGCTGTTATTCCATTCGTTGGTTTGCTATTTGGCATCTTTTGGGCAAATCGTGTTACGCCTTACGTATTAGGCATGCCTTTTCTGCTTTTTTACTGTGTATTATGGGTCGTTTTGACGTCAATTATTATGGCGATTGTTTACAACACAGACCCTGCTAATAAGGAGGGTGCGGAATGAATGCAGCTTTAGTTATCATTTTTCTTACAATGCTCCTTTCGATCTTCCTTGGTCTGAGGGCTAAAAAAGGAAAAGATATGGATCTTGAGCAATGGACAGTTGGCGGCAGAGGGTTTGGCACGATTTTTGTTTTCCTTCTGATGGCTGGAGAAATTTATACCACATTTACTTTTCTTGGTGGAAGCGGCTGGGCATATGGTAAAGGGGGACCAACCTTTTATATCATCGCTTATGGCTGTCTTGCCTACATTCTTTCTTATTTTATTCTTCCTAAAATATGGCGGTATGCAAAAGATAATAAGCTTGTTTCTCAGTCTGATTATTTTGTCTCAAAATTTAAAAGTCCCTATCTTGGGGTTTTAGTCTCTTTAATCGGCGTTGTGGCGATGGTTCCTTACCTGGTTCTGCAGCTTAAAGGATTGGGGATTATTGTTTCTGCTGCCTCTTACGGCAGCATTTCATCAACTCTTGCCATCTGGATTGGTGTCTTGGCGATTACCATCTATGTTATGACTTCTGGTATACATGGTTCGGCATGGACAGCCGTCTTAAAAGATACATTAATACTTGGAATTGTTCTTTTTCTTGGCATTTATATGCCCATTCATTATTATGGCGGGTTTCAACCAATGTTTGAGTCGATCGAAAAGGTTAAACCTGGATTTCTTACTTTGCCTTCGACAGGCATGAGTCCTTGGTGGTTTGTTTCAACAATACTGTTAACCGCTCTTGGATTTTATATGTGGCCGCATACATTCGGCTCCATTTATTCAGCACAAAATGCGAAAGTTTTCCGTAAAAATGCTATTTATATGCCGGTTTATCAATTGGTGCTGGTCTTTGTGTTCTTTGTAGGTTTCGCTGCTATCCTTCAAGTACCTCATCTGAAAGACGGTGATCTCGCACTGCTTAGCCTATCAACACAAACCTTCAGTCCATGGGTTGTTGGACTAATTGGTTCAGCGGGCGTATTAACCGCCCTTGTTCCGGGGTCGATGATCCTGATGTCGGCTTCAACACTTCTGGCGAAGAATGTTTATAAAGTTTTTAATCCAAAAGTAACCGATCGTCATATCTCAAGAGTTGCAAAAGGACTCGTGCCTATTTTTGCTCTTGTCGCCCTCTATTTTACTTTTCAAGGAGGGGAAACGATTGTGGCACTCCTGCTTATGGGGTACAGTCTTGTTACTCAGATGTTCCCATCGCTTATTTTAAGTCTTTTTGAAATTAAATGGGTTAACAAATGGGGAGCAGCCTCTGGGATGATTGCGGGGGTAGCAACTGTGGCATGGGTGACGCTCACATCTTCTACTGTTGGTACGTTGATGCCATTTCTTCCCCAGTCAATAAAGGATTTTAATGTTGGCATTGTTGCTCTTCTCGTTAATATAGTTGTTCTTATTGTTGTTTGTGGAATTTCCCATGTGTTTTCGAGTTCCGCTCAAGTTCAAGAACCCGCTCTTAAAGAAGGAGCAGCAGGGAAATAATTAAAAGCAGGGAACCGAATGGTTCCCTGCTTTTTGTTCATTTAAATCTGTTTAATCTTTGGCATCCATTCTTTTTATCATACCCTCAGGTACAGGAATAATAAAAAAGGAGCCAGATGCAAATGCAACGGTTTGACCTTCCTCTGATATTACAGAAGCGGAGATAAAGCAAATGTTTTTCCCTTGATGAATAACGTTCGCCTCGCAGATTAATTTTTTTCCAATTGCCGGCTTTAAATAATTCACTTTAATTTCTGAAGTCACACTGGTGTGTGCATCGTCCAAAACATGATTAACAAGGGTCCCCATTGCAGTATCGGCAAAAGTGGCTGTAATGCCGCCATGCAAAATTTGCAAAGGATTATTTGCAAATGGCTGCAGGTCAATTTCTGCCCGGTAGCTTTTTTCGCTGGTCCTTGTTCCCTGGTAATTTAAGACTCCGTTAATATATGTACGTGTCTCGCCTTTTTGTTTTCGTTCAATTCCTTTTAGAACGTCCCGTAAAACGTGTTGCTCTTCATGGTTAGCATTGTTTAGAACATTTTCAAATAAGTGAATTAGTTCCATTTTTTCTTCTGACATGACGATCCCTCATTTTCACCAAAATTAGCCCAATATGTTTCTCTATTTATATTAACAATCTCCTTACGTTTCTGCACGCATGGAAATGGGCGCACGTCTGCACCCATTTTTTATTATGCTATTAATGTGCAGGAAGATCGAAGCGAATTAACTAAAGGAGAAAAGAAAATGGAAAATCAGCTGAATGATCATCGGTTGCAGTTCAAAGCCTTTGTAAAGCAGCATCCTGAATTGATTACAGACATGAAAAAGCATGGGCATAATTGGAAAGATCTATATGAAGCCTATCAATTATTTGGTGAAGAGGCGGATATCTGGTCTTTATACTCCACGCCTGAAAAAAAGAAGGGGAGTGATATAAAAGGCACTCTCAAAAAGGTCACGGATTACCTACAGGAAATGGATGGGGAAAGCGTCAAGCAACATTTGACTCTTGTGGATGGGCTGTTAACAGAACTTCAAGGATTTTTATCACCAAAAAAGGAAAAAGAAACGGCGGAGACGATAGAAAACAAACAGGGGCCGCTCCAAAGAGGGCCTAATTATAATCAGTCTCAGTACTATCCGAACTGGTATGGGCCGCCAATGCAACCTCCAAGAAGACCCTAATAATGTCTGATTTTTAGGCTGCTAAAAGATTCATTAAAGCATGAGGATGGAATTTTTATTATCTCGTGATAAAATAAGGGCGAGGTGATTATTAATGATAGCAACAATGGAGCATATGTCCGTGTTAGATATGACTGACGATCTTATCGAAATGCTTAAGCATTCCGAGGAATATATAAATTATCAGGACAAAAAAACTAAATTGTCTCAAAATCAAGAAGCTCAAAAATTAATCTCTCACTTTCTTAAAGTGAGAGATAAGTACGAAGAGGTCCAGCGGTTCGGGAAATATCATCCAGATTACAAAAAGGTGATTCAGGAAATGATGGATGTGAAAAGGGATGTGGATATGGATGACCGGATTGTTGCTTATAAGCATGCCGAACAGCAGCTTGAATCAATATTAAATGCGGTTGGTCTTGAAATTGCTACAGCGGTTTCCGCCTCTATTAAAGTTCCAACAGGTGATCCTTTCTTTGACCGAGGCTGTTCTGGCGGATGCGGATCCGGTGGATCATGTGGATGTAGTTAATATTTGGTAAAGGAGACAATCATAAGATGATAGGAAATCGTGCGGGCCTTATTGTCTGGCTCCATCAATTAAAACAGGCCAGGCTTCTTAGGAAGTTTGGTCATGTCCATTATGTTTCAAAGCGGATGAAGTATGCAGTCCTTTATTGTGAAACAGAGAAAATCGATTCAATTATTAGAGACCTTGAAGGGCTGAGAGCTGTAAAAAAAGTTGATAAATCCCACCTTCAGGAACTAAAAACAACGTATGAGAAAAAACGCCGTTTTGAGCAGCAGGATTCCTTTTCCGAACCGGTATATTAATCATGTTTAAAGTGTAACAGCAGCTGCTTCTTTTATTTAATGGTCAGATTTTCTGAAACACAAAAAACCCGCAGATTACCTGCGGGCTGCCCTAAGAAGATGCCGGGCAAATGGGAGAGGAGAAACCGGCGGATCTACTAATGGGGAAACGTAAGCTCCGCGGTTGAAACAACATCCTATGTAAGATGCTGTCTATACTAGGGTTACCGAATATCTCTATTTTATACTATTGCAGTGAAAAGGAATGAATGTTGTGCGAGTGATCTCAGGCGAAGCAAAAGGCAGAGCATTAAAAGCTGTATCCGGAACTCAAACGAGGCCGACGACTGATAAAGTTAAAGAAACGCTTTTTAATATTATTGGTCCATACTTTGAAGGCGGGCAAGGACTTGATCTTTACAGTGGCAGCGGCGGATTAGGAATTGAGGCATTGAGCAGAGGGCTTGATAAAGTCTTTTTTATTGATCAGTTTCCTGCTGCCGTTCAAACGATAAATGAAAACCTTGGTCGCTGCCGTTTTGAAGCACGTGCAGAAGTCTTTAAGATTGATGTGAGACGAGCATTGAAGGCGCTGTCAAAAAGAAAACTGGTATTTGATTACATCTTTCTCGATCCTCCTTATCATAAACAGCACATCGTTAAAGATATTGAACAAATTATGCAATTAGAATTGATTCGTCCGGGAACACTGATTATTATTGAACATGATGACAAATTAGCGCTTCCAGAGCAATTCGGGGAAACGCTTGAAAGATGGCGGCACCATACCTATAATGGCAACACCGCTTTATCACTGTATATCAATCAAACAACGTGAGATAAGGAGTGACGGGAATGTCACGTATTGCATTGTGTCCGGGCAGCTTTGACCCGGTCACCTATGGTCACCTTGATATCATAAAAAGAGGGTCGAAAGTTTTTGACCATATAATTGTGGCCGTTTTACATAATTCCAGTAAGAATCCGCTATTTTCTGTTGAAGAAAGAGTTGCTTTACTCGAGGAAACTACGAAAGATCTGCCCAATGTCACTATTGATTATTTTGAAGGACTTTTGATTAATTTTGCAAGAAAAAAAAAGGTCCATGCTGTTTTAAGAGGGCTGCGGGCCATATCAGACTTTGAATATGAACTTCAAATTGCTAGTATTAATAAAACAATGGATGATGATATTGAAACATGCTTTATGATGACAAATAGCAAGTACTCATTTTTAAGCTCCAGCATTGTTAAGGAAATTGCGAAATATAATGCTGATGTGACAGAGTTTGTGCCTCCAGCAGTTATCGAGGCCCTGAAGAATAAATTTAACGCTCCGCAGACCTAAAGGGTTTAGCGGGGTGTTCTTTTTACTTGGCGGAAAATTGTCCAGTAAATATAGAAAATAAGAATAATAATCGTTATAAAGAAAAACAATTCAGGATAAAGGTGTTTCGAGCTGCTTTCTAGAAAGAAAACTGTATGAACAGGAACTGCATTTGTCTTAAAAGCGGGTACCTGGGCTGCCAGAGGAAATAAAACACAAGCGACACCTGACAATACAGCTGCAAAAAAACCATGCAGAAAACGTGAGTAGAGAAATGGAGCCGTTTTGAGTTTAACATCAGATAGCAAACTAACAACCTGAGCCTGAATAGAAAATCCCGAAAAGCCAAGGAGAAAACTGGTTAGCATGACCCTGTCAATTAATACAGAGTGGGTTGCGCTGACGTTTTTTGCTCCTATTGTCATCTCAAACCACCCGGTTAGAAAGGGATGGGCAAGAGAAGGGCTGAAATGCAGCAATTTAAAAATCGGTACGATCATTGCGCTCCCAAGTGCTAGTAATTGAATATGCTCGAGAAGTCGGCTGATTACTGAAAATAAAATAATAAAACCACCGACCATTAGAAGGGTTGATACGGAAGATTGAACAGCATCTCCTAATATCTTACCTAATGGCCGCTTTTGACTGATTCTTGTTTCGTGCATTTTATAGAAGGCTCTTGAAATGAGTCTGCCGTTCGTTTTCTCTGAAGCTTCTACGGCTAACTGTTCCTTATCCTTCCTATGGTAAAAACGCATCAGTAAACCTACCAGCAGATTACCTAGATAATGACTGCCAGCAAAAATAAGACCTAACTTTGGTGAGTTAAAGAAACTGTAGGCCACGACTGCAAAAATAAATAATGGGTTTGAGAAGTTGGTAAAGGTAGATAAACGAATGGCTTCCACTTTAGTTAATAAACCGCTTTTGAATAAATTTGCCGTCATTCTTGCTCCATTAGGGAAGCCTGAAATCATCCCCATTACCAAAACAAATCCGCCAATGCCTGGAACCTTAAAAACCGGCCGCATAATAGGTTCAAAGATGACACCGATAAATTTAACAATACCAAAGGCCATCATTAGCTCTGAAAGAATAAAGAAAGGCAGCAGGGAGGGGAACACTTTGTTCCACCATAAAGTTAAACCTTCGATGGATGCTTCAACGGTGATTGCCGGATTGCGGACAATAAGAAAGGTGAGCAAAAGAGAGACTGTGCTTATAAATATTGTTTTAATTATGGAAAGAATCACAAGGATTCTCCTTTCAGTTACATGTAAGTGTAAGATGAGTCATAGTCATATAAGGACAAGAATAGGCTCATAAAAAAATATATGGGACTCCCTGAAAATATAGACCTAAAGAGGGGGATGAAAGCGTGGAACGGCCAAAAATTGGTTTGGCACTCGGCTCAGGAGGCGCAAAAGGTTTTGCTCATATAGGGGTTTTAAAAGCACTTGAAGCCGCGGGAATACCAATCGATTACATTGCAGGGTCAAGCATCGGTGCTTTGACGGCAGCATTATACGGAGTGGGTCACCGCCATGAAAGCATGCGTAAAATGGCCCTCACATTCCGACGGGATGTTTATCTTGACTTTATCATTCCGAAAATGGGTATTATTTCAGGTAAGAAATTGACTGAGCTTATAAAATTAATGACGCATCAAAAAAGATTTGAGGACTCGACCCTCCCCATCCGGATCGTTGCAACGGATTTAATAAAAGGCGAAAAGGTCATTTTTCAAAAAGGACTCTTATATGAGGCTGTTCGTGCCAGTATTTCTATTCCAGGTATCTTTGTTCCGGTAAAACGCGGAGATCAGCTTCTTGTAGACGGAGGGGTAATCGACCGAGTTCCTATTTCTGTGGTCCGCGATATGGGGGCTGATCTAGTTATTGGGGTGGATGTTGCGGCGTCTGTTAAAGCTGAGGAAGTTCATACTATTTATGATGTGATTATGCAAAGTATTGATATTATGCAAAATGAGATTCTTAGGTTGACTGAGCTGAGAGCAAATGTCATGATTAAACCCAATGTAAGTACTTACCATTCTAAGGCATTCATGAATATTGAAGAAATTATTAAAACAGGAGAAATTTCAGGGATGCAGGCCATTCCGGAGATAAAAAAACAGATGCAGCAATGGAAAGGGGAAAAGAAATGAGTCGATTGGCAAAACGAATTATCTATGCAGTAATCGCTATTCTGGTTATTGCAGCAATCGGCATGAATTTTTATAAGCTGCCATATTTTGTTGAAAAACCTGGTGCAGCTGAATCAGTAGATGGGATTATTCATGTCAAAAACGGGCAAAAAGTGGATGGGAAGTTCATGCTTGTCTACATATATGAAGGGCAAGCCAACCTTTACCAATACTTATGGGCAAAATATGATCATAATGATTACACTAAGTTGATTAAAGCTCAATTAATTAAATACCCTGATGAAAATCAAGACGAATATGCGCTTCGACAACAAAATTATATGACAGAAGCCCAGCAGACAGCTTCATATGTTGCTTATAAAGCTGCAGATAAACAGCCTTCTCTGAATAAAGAAGGTGTCTTAGTATTAAACGTCATTTCAAGCATGCCAGCATCCAAGGTTCTGAAACCAGGTGATATCATCGTTGGGGCTGAAGGGCATACGATTCAATCGATAAAAGATTTACAGCCGCTTGTCAAAAATTTGAAAAAGAATCAAACCTTTCACTTGAAAATCAAACGAAAAGGCAAGATCAAGAATGTCAGTGCTAACGTAGGCAAGTTCCCAGATTCCTTTACAAAAGGAGCAACAAAGTACGGTATCGGTATTATTCAAAGCAACAAAATTGACGTTAAAACAACGCCAAAAGTATCATTTGATATAAAAAATATCGGCGGGCCATCTGCAGGTCTGATGATGACCTTGGAAATTTATGATCAGCTTTCACATCAGAACCTTGCTAAAGGCTATAATATTGCCGGTACGGGTACCATTTCCTTTGATGGCAAAGTTGGGCCTATCGGTGGGATTAAAGAAAAGGTAGCAGGAGCAGATAAATCAGGTGTTGATATCTTCTTCGCTCCGACTGCTGAGAATCAGGCAAAGGACGCTAAAGCTGCTGCCAAAGATATAGGCACAAAAATGAAAATAGTACCTGTTTCAACGTTTAATGATGCGTTGACTTATCTACAAAAACTTTCTCCCAAAAAATAAATAATAGAGGCGGGATCACATTGATCCCGCCTCTATTATTTTAGGTTGTTCGGGAATCTCGGGAAGAAATACTCTTATTTTATTAACTCTGCTTAAAATATAGAGGAAAACGCTGTTCTTCCTGCAGATCAGATTCACGAGAAGGCGTGTAAAATAAAAAATCATAAAGCTTTGCTGCTTTTAAATCAAGATTTAGCAGTTCCGGTCGATTTTTCTTTAATTTTGTAATAAGGGGAATGGAGAGGGTTTTTTTATTTTTATTTAAATACTCTCTTCCGGAGCTGCTCATGCCAAGCAGGCGCGCGTATGGCTGTGCTGTTCGGTCGAGAACAGAAGCCATGTCACTTTTATGGGTGTTCGTTAAAATGTGCGTGCAGAGGCGCTGGAGTCTTGTCCAGGTATAACGCTTTGTCTTTATTCGTGACATAAAGGCGTTAAATGATGAACATTCACTGATTGAGCGTTTTAAACGGAATTCCAGTCCTTCCTCCATTTCATAAATGCGGTTCAGCTCTTCCTCTGATGCTGTCTGGATACGATAGGATAAGAATGGGAAAGCCTTTTCCCAATTCATATACTCTCTGGAGCTTTTATACATCTTGCAGGATCTCCAGAGTTGATGGGGTACTTTATTCTGAAGAGACGTGATTGGCTTATTTTTTGAGAATATAAAGTTCCTGATACTAGTTGCACTGGCAATCGGGGAATTATTAAAATCTTCATCATGATAATTTGCCTGTTTTCTTTCCACTGTTGTTATTCTCATATCAGACTGAAGCTCCCGCGTGGCTTTTAAATAGTGAAAACCAAGAATATTATTTGGCTTACTTAAATCTGCAGCTGAATCGGCAGGCAGATCAAACGATTGGAAGGCAAGCGATTGGGCTTTTGGAAAGCTGATGCCAGTGTTGATAAAAGATTTAATTTTCTCCTGATAGGACTCGTTATTCCTATTAAGAAATTGAAGTGTTTCTAAAAAAGGCTCAATGCGACCCTGTTCACTCCCAAAACAAAGATCTGTGCATCCCAAGGCATTTAGTATGGATACAGCACCGAATGAAAATAGCTCGGCTTTTTGAACGGCGTAAGCATATGGTAGTTCAATGACAAGGTCGACACCTTGATTGAGAGCCATTTGAGCTCTATCCCATTTAGAGAGAAGGGCTGGCTCTCCACGCTGAAGAAAAGGTCCGCTCATCACCGCAATGACAAGATTGGCCTGTGTCACTCTTTTCGTCTCTTCAAGGTGGAATAGATGACCGTTATGAAAAGGGTTATATTCGACGACGATGCCGGCAACACGCATTTTAATCCCCTCGCTTTGCATTTGATTTTTAGTTCCTGAAAAAAGTTTGTGCTAGTAAGCTTTTTAATTTTGTCCTAAGGCGTTAAATATGATAAAGTATGGGATACTAAAAGCGTCAGGAACGGACCAAGGTGTAAAGTCCGCATATTGACATTTAATAATACTAAGATTATAATAACATTTGTTGTTTAGAGGTGGTTAGACATGTCTTTAAATTGGACGGTTAATGAATTATTACAATACAAGGATGAGGGGCTCTCATTAGATGAGACGGTAAATTTACCTGAAGTCATTGCCAGAGATCCCGAGGTCAGAGACTTGACCCCTGTGCATGTTAAAGGTTTCGTTGAGTTTAACCCGGCCTACTTAACCTTTCATTTAACGGTTAGCGGAGAGATGACACTGCCTTGTGCCATCACTTTACAAGACGTTCTCTATCCCTTCAATATTCAGACAGCAGAGACGTATCCTCTTAAGGATGAAAAGAATCTTGAGATTGAGGATACACCTGTTGAAGTGATCCATTCATTGGAAAGTGACGACATTGACCTGAAAAACGCATTAACGGAAGCCATTCTTGTGGAGAAACCAATGCGCGTCATCAGTGAGGAAGCCAGAAAGGCTGCTAAACTGGAAGGCCAGGGCTGGTCGGTCATTACTGAAGAAGATAAAAAAGAACAAGTGGATCCCCGGTTAGAAAAACTCAAAAAGTTTTTTGACGAATAAAACATTTTAAGGAGGTGTGAAACGTGGCAGTACCTAAAAGAAGAACATCGACAACTCGCAAAAACAAACGTCGCACACACTTCAAGCTGGAAGTACCTGGAATGGTTAAATGTGATAACTGTGGTGAGTTTAAATTAGCACACCGTGTATGTCCAGATTGCGGCTCATACAAAGGCAACGAAGTCGTAGAAAAATAATAGCCTTATCAGAAAAAAGCAAGGAGTTCTCTCCTTGCTTTTTTTATACGCTGAAATGGAGGCAATGATGGAGAAAACAATTTATGAAGTCAAGGACAGCGCGGCATGGTTGACGATTCACCGGGCAGATAAGCGAAATGCCATAGATTACGATGTCATGCAAGAGTTAGAAAACGCTATAAGAACAGCAAATGAAGATCCGGCAGTGAAAATGCTCATCATAACTGGAACCGGTCATCAAGCATTCTGTTCCGGTGGTGATCTCTCGGTTTTTCATAATTTAAAAACGTCAAAAGAAGCAGGAAGCATGCTCGGAAAAATGGCAGAGATTCTGTTGGAGTTATTTTTCCTTCCAAAGCCTACCGTTGCGTTTTTAAATGGCTCAGCTGTGGGGGGAGGCTGTGAAATTGCTGCAGCCTGTGACATTAGAATCGGATATGATGATGTAGAGATCGGATTTATTCAAGGGAACCTTGGTATCACAACAGGCTGGGGCGGGGCTGCCTTTCTTATGCATCGATTAACAGCACCAAATGCCTTGGATTTATTGGCTTCTGCAGAAAAAATAACAGCAGAAAAAGCTTATAATATTGGATTTTTTCAAGAGGTTTTTGCAAGGCAGGACGTTTCTCAAGTTCATCAATTTATCGAAAGGTATTTAAAGCAAACCGGGGATGTACTGGGGGCATATAAGATCAATTATTTAGAGGGAATAAATAAAGAAGTCTTAAAAGCCAGAGTCTACCAAGAAGTAAAACGATGCGCTGTTCTGTGGGAATCAGAAACTCATCATCGTGCGGTGGAGAGGTTTCGAAATAAAGCGCTTCGACAACCACCGATAGAATGAATAAAAATTAATAGAATGCGAAAGTCTATCTTCTGAGATCCCCGCATATGCTGAAAGAAAGAAGCATAGGGGGAAAGAGTATGAAAACAGTTCGTCAGGATGCCTGGTCTGAAGAAGAAGATCGTTTATTGGCTGAAACGGTTATTTCTCATATTCAAACCGGGAGAACACAGCTTGAAGCATTTAAGGAAATCTCAGATAAACTTTCGCGAACTAAAGCAGCTTGCGGTTTCCGATGGAATGCATTAATAAGAAAACAATATGAAAAAGAAATTGAAACAGCCAAGCAATTAAGAAAAGGTGAAATAAAGACTGAATCAGCACCTATGCCGACGTACTTATTTGAAACAGACAAAAAAGAGTATCTTGAAGGGGCAGGTAAACCGTTGTATGAGGACATTGATAAAATATCAGCCCTTCTGGAAACAATGAAAGACAAAATTTCTCAGCTGTCCCAGCTGTCCTCTCCTCAAAAAAATCTTCAAAAAAAACTGCAGCAAATCCAATCGAATTATGAAAAACTGCAGCAGGATTACCAGTTTCTAAAAAAGGATTATGATGCTATGAAAGCAGACTATGATTCTTTCCTTAAAATCATGGATAGTCTCAGGCAAAGGAAGGATCACCTTCAAGTCTAATGACTGGTGAGAATTAAAAAAGAGCAGGTGTCCGCCTGCTCTTCAGCTAAATCATTAACACGGTGAGATTAAAGATTATATAGACAAAAAACAGGCTGTCGAGAATAATCTCGACAACCTGTTCTTTTTTAATTAATAAGCTGTTTACTCTGATATCTGCTGTTCGCTGACGCCTTTTGGAAACCAGACAAACGGGCTTTCACCGCGATCACGTTCAGTATTATACTGCACGGTTTCAAAGTCCATTTTTTCCCAAAATTCACTTGATTGATTTCTGCCATTTGTTTTTATAGGCAACCCAAGTGATTTTGCGAATTCCACCAGATTTTTCCCATATCCCCGGCCTTTATAATCCGGAAGCACTTCAAGCTTCCACAGTTCATAATAGTCCTGCGATGGCTCGAAATAGCGGTCATATTTTTTATTAATCCGATACAGGCTCATCCGTGCAACGAGCTTATCGCCAAAATATATGCCGTAAAAAGGTGAATCAATGTCATTTTCGACCATATTCGCTTCAAGATCCTCAAGCATTGAAAGTTCCTGAGCACCGAATTCGCGAAATTTCTTAAATTCTTCCAAGGTTTTGAAGTTCACATTTAAATGCTGTACCAAGCCAGCTTGATTCATATAAATTACCCCCTTATTCTATTTACCAATACACCGCTAAATGTATTATAATATAAAATGACGAATATTTCTGCGTTTAGATATATCTAATTTGAAGGGATTGTAATCGATTTTGTCGAAAATAGTTTATGTTACTATTTTGTCCTGACAGGAGGGGGAACCATTTTGAAAAAGATATTAATTGCTAATCGAGGGGAAATAGCCGCCAGAATTCAGAGAACATGCCACAAACTTGGCATAGAAACGGTGGTCGTCTATTCTGAAGCAGATAAAGAACTCCCTTATGTTAAGTGCGCTACTGTTGCTGTACATATTGGAGAAGCACCTGCTCAAAAGTCGTATATGAACCAGGATCTAATTCTTAAAACGGCTCTTGAAAATGGCGCAGATGCCATCCATCCCGGATATGGATTTTTATCTGAGAATGGCTCGTTTGTAAAAAAAGTTGAAGAGGCTGGACTGACTTTCATTGGTCCGGATGCCCAAGTGATTAAACTAATGGGTGACAAAGTACAGGCAAGGAAAACAATGCAGTCCGCTAATGTTCCGGTTGTGCCGGGAAGTGAGGGAGCGCTTGATACGCCTGAAAGGGCAGCAGAAGCCGCTGCTTCAATTGGCTATCCGGTTATGCTCAAAGCAAGTGCTGGCGGTGGCGGCATCGGTATGCAGCGGTGCAGCGACGAAACGGCACTTTTAAAAGCGTTTTCATCAAATCAGGCGCGTGCTAAGGCTTATTTTGGCAGTGCGGATATGTTTATTGAAAAAGCAATTGACAACGGGAGACATATTGAAGTTCAGGTTTTTGGCGATCGAATGGGAAATGTCGTTCACCTGTTTGAGAGGGATTGTTCTGTTCAACGCAGAAATCAGAAAGTTATTGAGGAATCGCCATCCCCATTTATTTCCTCGTTGACAAGGGAAAAGATGACCGATGCGGCGGTAAAGGCTGCTGCGTATGTAAATTATGAAAATGCGGGTACCGTCGAATTTATTGTAGATGAAGATGAGAATTTTTATTTCCTTGAAATGAATACTCGGCTTCAGGTGGAACACCCGGTTACTGAAACAATAACTGGTTATGATCTTGTGGAATGGCAGTTGCTTGTCGCCGATGGGAAGCCGCTACCTGCCAAACAGAATGAAATTAAAGCAACAGGCCATGCCCTTGAGTTCAGACTTTACGCGGAAGATCCTAAAACATTTCTGCCTTCACCTGGAACGTTAAAGACATATCGGATGAAAGAGGAAAATAACGTCCGCGTTGATACTGGATTTTCAGAAGGAAATACGGTGTCGCCGTTTTATGATCCTATGATTGCGAAAATAATTGTAAGCGATTCCACAAGAGAGGGCGCTTTGAAAAGAGCTGAGCTTTATTTTGAGTCAGCCTCTATCGATGGGATTAAAACAAACCTTCCATTGTTTGATACACTATTAAAAGAAGGGCCATTTAAAGAGGGTAACTACACAACAAAAATTTTACAGCCAAATTAAAGGAGAGAATTCAGATGAAAAATATTGAAGCAACAATGGCAGGTACGGTACTAAATGTTCTTGTTAATCAAGGAGATGAAGTAAACGCTGGAGATACTGTGATCATGCTTGAATCCATGAAAATGGAAATTCCTGTGGAAGTAACAGAAAGCGGTACGGTAAAAGAACTTAAAGTAGACGTGGCGGATTTTGTTAATGAAGGCGACACGCTGCTGGTTATTGAATAGTCGAACGAGCGCTCACTCTAAATACTAACCAGGAGGCATCTTAATGACAAAACTCGATACATTATTATCTGAAAATACTGAGAAGGTTAATGAAGGCGGAGCCGAAAAATACCATGAGAAATTAAAAGAAACCAATAAAATGTTTGTGCGTGACCGTCTAGACCTTTTGTTTGATGATGGAACCTACACATTGGAAGATGGCCGCTTTGCAAATTTTGAAGCGGGGGACCTGCCAGCTGACGGGGTCGTTACAGCCATCGGAAAAGTAAATGGTCAAACTGTATGCGTCATGGCCAATGATTCCACTGTAAAAGCAGGCTCTTGGGGGGCTAGGACTGTAGAAAAAATTATCAGGATTCAAGAGACTGCTCTAAAACTAAAGGTTCCTATTCTATATTTAGTCGATTCTGCAGGAGCACGAATCACTGACCAGCTTGAAATGTTCCCAAATCGCAGGGGCGCGGGTAAAATTTTTTACAATCAAGTGAAAATGTCCGGGATGGTTCCTCAAGTGTGTATTCTGTTTGGACCCTCAGCAGCGGGTGGGGCTTACATACCGGCATTTTGCGACATTGTTATTATGGTCGATAAAAATGCTTCCATGTACTTAGGTTCACCGCGAATGGCTGAAAAAGTAATAGGTGAAAAAGTGACGCTTGAAGAAATGGGCGGAGCAAGGATGCACTGCAGTCAAAGCGGAGTAGGCGATTTTCTGGCAGAAGATGAAAAAGACGCGATCGCACAGTGTATCAGCTATCTGAGTTATATGCCGAAGAATTATAAACACAACCCGAAAACGATTGAAGCTGTTCTTCCAAGGGAAGGCAGAAAAATTTCTGAGATTGTTCCAGAACACCAGAACGCTCCTTTTGATATGTACGAACTGATTGATTCATTAATTGACAAAGAAAGCTTTTTTGAAATAAAAAAATTGTTTGCCCGGGAACTGATCACAGGATTCGGCAGGCTGAATGGTAAACCCGTTGGAATTATTGCAAACCAGCCGAAGATGAAAGGCGGTGTCCTGTTTGTCGATTCTGCGGATAAAGGAGCGAAATTCATACAGCTCTGTGATGCATTCTCGATCCCGCTGCTTTTCCTTTCTGATGTGCCAGGCTTCATGATTGGCACAAAGGTTGAGCAAGCTGGCATTATCAGACATGGAGCTAAATTGATCGCGGCGGTAAGTGAAGCGACGGTTCCGAAGATTTCAGTCATCGTCAGAAAAGCTTATGGAGCTGGACTTTATGCAATGGCCGGTCCTGCATTTGAACCGGATTGTGTTTTGGCTCTGCCGACCGCACAGATTGCGGTTATGGGGCCGGAAGCAGCAGTAAATGCTGTTTATTCGAACAAAATTCAGGCCATTGAGGATCCTAAAGAACGTATTAAATATGTTCAGGAGAAACAGCAGGAATACAAGGAGTCCATAGATGTATACAAGCTTGCTTCAGAATTAATTATCGACGACATTATTTCTGGTGATGATCTACGTCATGAACTCGTTAAACGTTATAAGCTGTATGAATCTAAAGAAATGGTATTTTCTGAAAGGAAGCACCCTGTTTATCCTGTTTAATATCGCTTTAAGAAGTCAGCGTGTTGACATGTTCTCAATAGAGAGCAGGGTCAACACGCTTTTTTTTGCCTTCTGACCGAGCTTCGGGAAGTTCTCGCTTGCCTCGGGCGGACCGACAGCCTCCATATGCCTGCAGGTCGTGACGCGCTTAGCCGCACTTCCTTGCCACGCTGATGAGATCACTGAAAAAGTCCCCCCTTGTTGATGTGGGTGTTGATTTGTGCTCCAGGCCGCTCGCTTTCCACGGGCACGGCCTCAGCTAACTTTGGCGTGGTTTCTTTATACGCCAAAGTGGATCTTCGGACGCGTGCTGATCCCGCCGGAGTCTCGCGCCTTTCGCTTCAATCAACACCATGTGTTGCCCTTTAAAAGTCATGAAAATTGGCGGACTTGAATGCGTTGAAGCCCGAAAAGGGAGGCTAAGACGGTGGCTGCGGCAAGTGAGCGGATTCCACATTCTCGGATCTTGGCCTTTTTAATCGGCCTCTCGCTGTTCCTGCACTTTGAAATAACATCATCGATTCCACACCGCTTACGCATGCCGCACTTTGAAAGTGGAAATACCATCACTTCTGGCGGGATCGCCTATTTCGTTGTTAAAGGCACTGAAAAATAGATGTGGTTGTTGATTTCTGCTCCAGGCCGCTCGCTTTCCACGGGCACGGCCTCAGCTAACTTTGGCGTGGTTTCTTTATACGCCAAAGTGGATCTTCGGACGCGTGCTGATCCCGCCGGAGTCTCGCGCCTTTCGCTTCAATCAACGAATTAATTGCCTTGTGATGTTCTTTAGGGGTCATTTGTGACTATAGATATTCAGCGGCCATCAGCTGATCAAGTGCCGTCTCAAATTTCCAGTAGCACTACAACCGAGTGAACGTGGGAAACCTCTACATGGACTTTTTCAGTGACCTCACGCAAATCCTCTAGGACTTGAAACAGCATTATTAGCCAAAACGCACGATGAAAATGCTCTGTGTACCCTTACAAAATGGAAACACACAAGGTTCTCTTTGGCCACACTCTATTTCCATTTTCTACATAAATTGCTTTGCGTTTTCATCGTGCTATGTGGAATCAAGTATATTAAATCAAGACCTGCGAGAACAGCGAATGGCCGGTGAAAAATTTTTGAGAGAAAAGGAATCAGCGAGACGCCTGCGGAATAACGGGCGGCCAAGACCCCCGCAATGACGTACTAAAGTGGTGGCTTGGACGTTCGTCCGCGGCAAGCGAGCAGATTCCACTTTCTCAGATCATGGATTTTTTCAGTGGACTCCTGCTGTTCCCCCAAGCCTCCTTTGTTAAACACGGCAGAGACTGAATTTACGAAAAGTTAAGCCACCAATGCTTAGCTTCGATTCGTTGAAGCAATCTTAAGTGGTTTTGAGGCAAACAAGACTAGCTTGGCAATGTGAAAAAGGCTATTTTGTATTGTTTCAGGAGCATGGTCATCACCTGTTTCCTTGTGTTCTATTCAAAGCAAGGTGGGTTCATATGTGACTACGCATAGCCTACCTGCGTCTTGGAGGCATCAAGAGGCTAGTTTTTCTCAATTTTTTAAAGATTCCACAACGAATATGTGCTAAAATCTTAGTAGATTATGGCAGGGAGGGCTTCGTTTGAAAATCGGTGTGGTAGGAGGCGGGGCAATTGGTCTTCTTATGGCTTTTTATTTGTCATCAGGATTTGAAACAGTTCTGTATGTGCGCCGCCCTGAACAAAAAGCTGAACTGATTACCAACGGTATCACAATAAAAGGTAAAAAAGGGAAAGCCATTCGCACCCTTCAAATAAAGCTTATTGATGAACCTTTCGAGGAAGATCTGATGATTTTTGCCGTAAAACAGCCTATTTTGAAAAAGAATATTAATGAGTGGCTGAAAAAATGCCAAAAAAAACAATCCTTGTTATTTCTTCAGAACGGGGCAAGCCATATTCCTTTTCTATTAGAAAGTGGCTTTCCAGCTGTTTTTATAGGAATGATTGAATTTGGCAGCAGAAAATTAAACGATACAATGATTCAGCAAATTGGTGAAGTGAAAATTAGGGTTGGTGTTCTCAACGGCGCCTTAAACCAGCTCCATTCCTTATACGGCCTGGAGGGCTTTAATGTATTGCCTGTTGAAGGCAATTGGGAACAGCTGGTTTTCGATAAACTAATCATCAATGCGGTGATCAATCCGCTTACCGCTCTTTACAAGGTTACCAATGGCGGCCTTTTTGAGAATAGGGCTCATCGAATGGCTGCAAGGCTACTTTTTGAAGAATCGTCGCTTATTTTGTTTGGAACAGTCGTGGAAAATCATTGGAAAAGAATATTGGAAATCAGCAGAGAAACTGCTGCTAATCATTCGTCAATGAGACAGGATATTGATTCAGCACGCGAAACTGAAATTGAAGCAATTACTGGCTTTATTATTGACCGGGCTAAGATCAGGGGGCTTGATTGTCCATTGTCACAGTTAATTTACTTTAGCATTCGTGGATTAGACAATACGATTATTGAGTCAGGGGGGACAACGTGATAAATGGGATAGCGTTAATTATCGCCGCACTGAGTACGCTGCCTATCTTAACATGGCTTCTTTTTTTTCTGTTTTTCAACCTCATTTTCAGTCAAAAAAAGAGAGCGGTTAATACAGCTTCAGATGTAACAACTATTTTTGCGGTGACGGCAAGTATCATTCTCGCTAGGCAGCTCTGGCACCAAACTTACGGTGCACTGGCACTTCTTGTTATTTTATCAGTTGGACTTATTTACACGCTCATTTTTTGGAGGCTTAGGCGGGAGTTTGAATTGAAGAAAATATTACGGGGGATTTGGAGATCGACGTTTCTAATTTTTATGCTTGGTGACTTTTTTCTTTTTATTTATGGGGTAATTAGGCAATTTGTCTTTTTTACATAACAAAATAAAGCAGCAAAAATAAATGAAGTGTTGTGAGCACCTCTTTTGGGATCATATATGAATATTTGCTATACTACATAAAGCACTGTTGTTAGAGAGGAAGAAAATCATGGATGTCAGACAAATTGAACACGAACCCTCCAATAAACTAATTAAAGATTATCTTCGAAAAGAGTCAGGCATTCTTGAGTTCTTTGACTATCCCTGTCGAGGCACCGAAGAATTTCGCCTCCGAGCAGAGGAATTGGCTTCGAGAACGTATCAAAGAACTGAACTTGTTAATGCACTTGTCTCTTTTAATAAACAATACACTGATAGTGAGCATGTTTTTAAGAATATCGAGAAACTGAAAGATCAGGATACGGTAGCAGTTGTCGGCGGGCAGCAGGCGGGACTCATGACAGGACCGGCGTTTTCAATACATAAATGTGTATCTGTCATTAAGATGGCCCGCGAGCAGGAAAAGCTCCTCGGGGTGCCGGTTGTACCTGTTTTTTGGATTGCTGGAGAAGATCATGACCTCGACGAAGTTAATCATGTTTTTGCAGAAAAAAATGGCTTGCTTCGTAAAAAGGTTCTTGAAAATATTCCAGCAAATAAAAAATCCGTATCTTTCCTGAAACTTGATCAGGATGCAACATCAAAATGGATAAAAGATGTGCTTCACTCTTATGGTGAAACAGAGCATACTGAAGCTATTTTGGAGATTATGGAGGAGAAACTGAAATTATCTTCCTCGTATGTTGATTTTTTTGCACACTTAATCCATTTTCTTTTCGAAAAAGAAGGTCTGATCGTGATGGATTCGGCTGATTTAAGAATCAGGGATCTGGAGAAACAAGGCTTTTCGCAAATGATACAGCGAAATGAAGCGATTAATCAAAGTGTCGTTCATCAATTAAGGGGATTAGAAGCTGAAGGATATTCCGTGCAACTGGATCAGCAGGAGTCAAGCAGCAACATATTTTATGATGACGGGGAAGGCAGAGTTTTGCTGGAGCGTGAAAACGGTTTGTTTGTTCACCCCGGTACAAAAGAAACGTTTACAGAAGAGCAATTAATAGAAAAGGCGGACGCCTTAAACTTAAGCAATAATGTGGTGACCCGCCCTATTATGCAGGACATCGTTCTGCCTGTGCTTTCATTTATTGCGGGACCAGGAGAAATTTCATACTGGGCAAGTCTGCGCGGAGCATTTCACGAATTGGGAATAAAAATGCCGGTGGTGGTTCCTAGACTCCATTTTACAATTTTCGATCGGCAAACGGTGAAGTGGCTGTCAGAAAAATCGATTGGTATCGACCGGTTATTCCAAGAAGGGATAAGCACTGTAAAAGATAACTGGCTGAAAAATGTTCATCCTTACCCGGTAGATAAGGTTATTGGGGACTACAAAAATCAGATAAAAGAAAACCATAAGCCGCTCGATCAGCTCATAACTGAAGTGGATGCGGGTCATGAGGCGTTTTCAGAAAAAAACCTCACAATTTTGCTCGATCATGTTGAGAGATTTGAGAGTAAAATAAATCAACTGATTGCCCGGAAATATGAAGTCGAACTTAAGCGGTTTGAGCATATTGAACGGATGGTACAGCCGCTGAATGCTCCTCAAGAAAGACAATGGACCATTTTTTATTTTATCAATCAATACGGTTTTTCTCTTATTGACGACCTCATTACCGCTGAAGCCTCGTTTAATGGAAAACAACATGCAATAATTATTTAATTAAAAGCAGAGACCGCCTTCAAGGTTTGGTCTCTGTTTTTTTATGTCGAAAAAATTTGGGGATTTTTACCCCCAAAAAACAGGGTTGACATTCGGGGATTTTTCTTTATAACGAATTCTGAAAAATTAGTGGTGCAAAGTGGGGGGATGTGGTAGAGTAGGGTTATTAAGAGGAGGGCATGTCCATGTTTATGGGTGAATACCAACACACTATAGACGAAAAGGGCAGGCTGATCATACCTTCAAAGTTTCGAGAGGAGCTTGGTGATAACTTTATTATCACCCGAGGATTAGATCAGTGTATTTTTGTTTATCCTCTTACTGAGTGGCAGATAATCGAACAGAAGCTTAAAGCTCTTCCTTTTACTAAGAAAGATGCCCGTGCCTTTACCCGGTTTTTTTTCTCTGGTGCGTCAGAATGCCAGTTGGATAAACAGGGCAGGGTATCGATAACGTCTCCTTTGCGCCAATACGCCGTGCTTGAAAAAGAGTGCACGGTAATCGGGGTTTCCAATCGCATTGAAATATGGAGCCGGGATCAGTGGTCATCCTATTATGAGGAGTCAGAAACGAGCTTTGGGGAGATTGCAGAAAGTCTGCTTGATTTTGATATGTAAAATTAGAATGGCGCGTGAGACGACTATGTTTGAACACATTACAGTACTAAAAGAAGAAGCGGTTAATGGCCTTAATATTCATCCCGAGGGAAAGTATGTTGACTGCACCCTTGGCGGAGCTGGGCACAGTGAAGAGATTGTAAAAAGACTGACAACCGGTCATCTTTATGCTTTTGATCAGGATGATGAAGCACTAAAGGAAGCAGCTGAACGGTTAGAGCCCTACAAAGACAAGGTGACATTTATTAAGTCTAACTTCCGCAGCATAAAGGAAAAATTATCTGAAATTGGAATTCATCACGTTGATGGTATTCTTTATGATCTTGGTGTTTCTTCTCCGCAGTTTGATCAGGCAGAAAGAGGCTTCAGTTATCAGAATGATGGACCTTTAGATATGCGTATGGATAAAAATCAGGTTTTGAATGCGGAAATGATTGTCAATGAGTGGGCTTATCAAGATCTTGTTCGGATTTTCTTTAAGTATGGTGAAGAGAAATTTTCCAAGTCGATCGCAAGAAAAATTGAAAAGGCTCGCGAGCTAAATCCAATACATACAACGGATGAATTGGTAGAAATCATAAAAGACGGGATACCGGCTCCAGCCAGACGGACAGGCGGACATCCAGCCAAGCGTGTTTTTCAAGCACTTAGAATCGCTGTAAATGATGAACTTCAAGCATTTGAGGATTCGCTTAAGCAAGCGATTGAATTACTTGATCTAAACGGGCGGCTCGCTGTCATTACCTTTCACAGTCTTGAAGACCGTATATGTAAAACAATTTTAAAAGAATTCAGCACGTCACCTGAATTGCCGCCTGGCCTTCCGATAATACCGGAAGAATACCAGCCGGTGCTGAAACTGATTAAAAGAAAACCCATTTTACCAAGCGAGAAAGAAGTAGAAGATAACAGACGTTCACGATCAGCCAAATTAAGAGTGGCTGAAAAAATAAAAAAGGATGAAAGCGAGGGCTAGAATGTGAGTCAAACCGCACGCCAGTTAAGAGAGAAAGAACCTGTAATCGAAAGACACTATGAGCCAGGGCAAGACCATCAAGCACTGCCGCAAAGAAGGATTACTGCCGGTGAAAAGATACTTTGGTCTGCTGGCGGACTCATCATCCTTGTGCTCGCTATTTTCATAGTGAGCAACCAGGCAAACCTATTTGCGCATTCAAGGGATATTGGTCAGCTGCAAGAAAAAATGGATACTCAATCAAAGGTTAACCAGCAGCTAAGTGTTCAAGTGACAGAACTTAGTGCCCCTGAACGTATTATTTCTTATGCGAAAAATAAGCTTGGTCTTAAGCTCGATGTCAAAAACGTTAAAGTATTACCATAATGGTGAGTGATTAATATGTTTCCAAGAAAAAATAGTTCAATAAACAAATGGGCAGCAGCAATAGGAATCCTCTTCATGCTGCTTTTTTGTGTCATCATTGGACGCTTTGTTTACATTGCACAAGGCAAAGAAGTACAGGGGAATGATCTGGTTAAGATGGGGAAAAACGAGTCTACCGAGTATAAAACGGTTGATGCTCACAGGGGAACCATTTATGGAAAAGGCGGCCAAGTGCTTGCCCATGATATTCCAGCCTATACTGTAACAGCTGTGCTTAGTGACAAGGCGCCAAGCCATGTGAAAAACAAAGACAAAACAGCAAGCCTGTTAGCGCCGATTCTAAATATGAAGAAATCACAAATTCTTGCTCTATTGAACAGGGATTCATTTCAAGTGGAACTAGGTCCTGGCGGAAAAAAAGTCGATTATGACACCAAAAAGAAAATCGATGCGCTTCACTTGCCAGGTCTAGTTTATATGCCTGAATCTAAGCGTTATTACCCGAACCAGGAATTTGCATCCTACACGGTTGGCTTTACCACAAATGACCCGAAAACGAATAAGCAAACAGGCTCTTTAGGTATTGAAAAGTCTTTAAATGATTATCTAACAGAGCAGGACGGGGAAGTCAGTTTTAAAAGAAGCAAGCAGGGCGTTCTGATGTCTAAGGAAAAAACGGTTTCAAAGCCGAAGCAGGGTGACGACGTTCATTTAACGCTTGATAATAAGATTCAGACTGTATTAGACGAAGCAATGAGCAAGGTGGAAAAGGATTATAAACCAAAGCGAATGATCGGCATTGTGGAGAATCCAAAAACCGGCGAAATTCTTGCTATGTCAAACAGACCGAGCTTCAACCCAAACAAAAGAGATATTACAAATTACACGAACTACGCCATATCGTCCCCCTATGAGCCTGGTTCTGTTATGAAGATGTTTACGTTGGCGGGAGCCATTAACGATGGTGTATTTAATGGGAATGAGACGTACAAATCAGGTTCTTACAAGGTTGGCGGAATTACAATTCATGACTGGCAGCGGGATTGGGGAACTATTACATTCAAGGAGGGGCTGGAACGTTCATCCAATGTAGGGTTTTCAATTATTGCTGATAAGAAATTAGGTACCGACCGCCTTCATGACTACTTGAATGCTTTCGGGTTCTTGAATAAGACTGGAATAGATCTTCCGAATGAAAGCAACAGCCATGTTAGCTATAAGTGGAAGAGTGATCAGGTTTCAACAGCTTTTGGCCAAGCGTCGGCATTTACGGCAATACAAATGGTTCAGGCGGCATCAGCTATTGCGAATGATGGTAAAATGATGAAGCCTTATGTCATTCAAAAAGTGGTGAATCCGAATACAGACAAAGTTGTGCTGAATCATCACTCTGAAGTTGCGGGAAAACCAATAACCAAAGAGACAGCTCAAAAAACGCGTGATCTGCTGCGAACCGTTGTAAACGGAAAGCATGGAACAGGGCACATCTATAATTTGCCTGGCTATAATGTAATTGGGAAAACAGGGACGGCACAGCTTGCTGTGAATGGCCATTACCTGACAGGAAAAAATAATTATATATTCTCTTTCCTAGGTATGGCACCTCAGAAAGATCCGAAATTACTGGTTTATGTCGCCGTTGACCGGCCCAATCTTAAACCAACGGATACAGGTTCAGAACCCGTCGCAGCGATTTTTAATCCAGTCATGAGCAATGGCCTTCAATATATGGACGTAAAGCCATCGGCAGCGAAAAAAGCTTCTGATAAAAGTGAAACGCTGACTCTAAGCGACTATCAAGGACAGTCCGTTCAAAGCACAGCTGCATCTCTCAAGGAAAAAGGCTTAGACGTAACTGTGATTGGAAACCAAGGTAATGTATCAGCTCAGGCTCCTTTTGCAGGAACAAAGCTTATGAAAGGCAGCAAAGTCATCCTTAAAGGTGATGGCAAAGAGAAGATGCCGGATGTCACTGGCTGGTCCCTTTCGGATTTTCTAAAACTGTCCGACATTCTTAATATTAAGCCGAGCATTATCGGTAGTGGGTTTGTTTCTAAACAGAAACCAGCAAAAGGCACAGAAATTAAGACAGGGGATCCTCTAATCGTTAATCTTCAGGAATCTCCAAAGCCAGATGACAATAAATCAAAAAAACAAATTGACTAATAAGCTTTAAAAAGATAGCTTGTTCTACCCCCTATATTGTTCACATACATTGCAATAGGTGTGAATATAGGGGGGATTTGTTTGTATATACCTAAAAAAACCGTTTATAAACGGCTGCTTTTTGTTTTGGCTGCTGGTGTTGTGATGTTTCTGATTTTTTGTATCCGTCTTTTTTATATACAGGTTTTCTCCCATCAGACTTTGTCAGACAGAGCATTGAACTCTTGGAGCAGAGAAATTCCATATGAAGCAGAGCGCGGTCAGATCCTAGACCGGAACGGACAAGTTCTTGCGGATAATATCAGCCGTCCATCGGTCTTTGTGGTGCCAAAACAAGTGAAGGATCCTGATGCCACTGCGACGAAACTTAGCCCTATTCTAGGCATGAAAACCGAAGAACTGAAGAAAGATTTAGTAAAAAATGAATCGATCGTCCGATTAACCCCTGAAGGAAGAAAAATGAGCAATGAGAAAGCCGCTGAAGTTAAGGAGCTCGGATTAGAAGGGGTCTATGTGGCAGAGGATTTTAAGCGGAATTATCCTCATGGTTCTTATCTCTCTCATGTACTTGGGTTTGCTGGCATAGATAATCAGGGACTGATGGGACTTGAGGCCTACTATAACGATTTGTTAAAGGGTAAAAATGGCAGTGTCTCTTTTTATTCTGATGCGAAAGGCAGACGGATGAGCAGTTTAGAAGATCATTATACCCCTCCAGTAGATGGGTTGGATTTAGAGTTGACGATTAATGATAAAGTCCAAACAATTATTGAACGAGAGCTTGAACTAGCTGAAAAAAAATATCATCCAGATAGCGCGATTGCGATTGCAATGGATCCAAGCAACGGTGAAATATTAGGAATGTCCAGCCGACCAACATTTAATCCGGAAGATTATCAATCGGTTTCTCCAGATATTTATAATCGCAACCTTCCAATCTGGAGGACTTATGAACCTGGCTCAACATTTAAAGTCATTACGCTTGCTGCAGCGCTTCAAGAAAAGCTTGTAGACTTGCAGCACGACTCCTTTCACGATCCAGGGTATATAACCGTTGCAGGGACGGATCTGCATTGCTGGAAAAGAGGCGGACATGGCAGTGAAACGTTCATGGAAGTTGTTGAGAATTCCTGCAACCCGGGATTTGTGGTTCTGGGTCAGCGTCTCGGAAAACAAAAACTGTTTTCTTATATAAAGGATTTTGGCTTTGGTGAAAAAACTGGAATAGACTTACAGGGTGAAGGGAGCGGGATTTTGTTTAAGCCTTCAAAGGTTGGACCGCTTGAGCTGGCAACCACAGCTTTTGGGCAGGGTGTATCCGTCACACCGATTCAGCAGATTGCCGCAGTCGCTGCAACGATTAATGGGGGATATCTTTATGTCCCTCATATTGCGAAAGCGTGGATGGATCCGGTCAGCAAAGAACCAATCTTTAATTATCCTCCGGTTATGAAACGGCGAGTGATTTCTGAATCAACCTCCAAACAGGTCCGTGATGCTCTGGAAAATGTGGTAGCAAAAGGAACAGGGCGAAACGCTTATGTTGATGGCTACAGAGTAGGAGGAAAAACTGGGACAGCACAAAAAGTTGAAAATGGTCATTACCTCGATAATAACTATATTTTGTCTTTTATGGGGTTTGCTCCGGCAAATGACCCTAAAATTATCGTATACGTGGCTATTGACCACCCTAAAGATACCGTCCAATTTGGTGGAACCGTTGCAGCACCATTGGCGGGACAGATCATTCACGACAGCCTTCAAGCGATGGGAGTAAAAGAACAAACAGGGGGAAAGGAAAAAGAGAGAACCTGGCCAGAGCAAGCTCCCATTACGGTTCCGAATGTGACAGGCATGAAAAAGAGTGAGCTAGCGAATAATTTATATGACTTAAAAATAAAAACAGCAGGAAGCGGCGAATATGTTGAAACGCAGTCACCAAAGCCAGGTGTAAAATTACCTGCTGGGAGCACTATTAAGTTATATCTAGGTGACAAAAAGCCATAAGAGAATTAAAATATACGAAGGACCTGTAAGCCGGGCATATCTGCTTCGGCTTATTTTCTCCTTTAAACTGTACTGTAGAGCATTTGTTGAGAAGTGCTTTGGATTCTCAATCGTTAGAACAGCATGTAAAAAAGATTAAGGCAATAAAAGGACGTGTAATGATGAAACTCAGTCAATGTTTAGAAACGTTAAACCATAAGTATCTCGTAAATGAGCGCAATCCGGAAATAACAGGCTTAGAAATTGATTCTAGGCAGGTTAAAGAAAATAATCTTTTCTTTTGTATAAGCGGACACCAAATGGATGGTCATCAGTTTGCAGAAGCTGCAGTCGCGAAAGGTGCGGCGGCGATCGTTGCAGAAAAAACTTTGCAGCTGTCAGTGCCTGTTATTGTGGTTCCAGATTCAAGAAGAGCCCTTGCTATGATCAGCGATACGTTTAACGAGCATCCAAGCCAATCTCTTCAATTGATTGGCATCACAGGTACAAATGGCAAAACCTCTGTCTCCCATTTGATAAAGGCAATCCAGACGCCGCTTAACCTCCCTACAGGAACCATTGGTACAATGGGAATGTTTTATAATGATAAACAGCTTCCTGTTCAGAATACAACTCCGGAATCCCATATTCTGCAAGCAGGATTTAGAACCATGATTAATGATGGGATCAAATCGGTTGCCATGGAAGTGTCAAGCCACGCGCTTCATCAAGGGCGTGCAAGAGGCTGCGATTTTAATATTGCGGTGTTTACAAATCTAAGCCAGGACCACCTGGATTATCATCCAACGATGAAAGATTATATGTATGCTAAAGGACTCTTGTTTGCTCAGTTGGGCAATACCTATCAAAAAGGGAACCTCAAGGCCGCTGTTCTTAACAGTGATGATCCGGTTTCTGAAGAATATAGAAATATGACGAGCGCAGAAGTTTATACATACGGCATTCGGAACTACTGCTGATTTTAAGGCAGAACAAATAAAAATTACTGCCGAAGGAACTGCCTTTAGCTTAAAGTGCCCAGAAGGACATTTTAAAGTTCAAATGAAACTCATGGGAGCTTTCAGTGTATATAATATTTTAGCCGCATTAAGCTGCGGATATCTTTCAGGTCTGAAAATACAGGATATGATCGATGTCATTGCTAAAATAAAGGGTGTGGACGGTCGTTTCGAAGCCGTTGTAGAAGGGCAGCCTTTTTCCGTTATTGTCGACTACTCGCATACTCCGGACAGTTTAACTAATGCCTTGACCACCATCCACGAATTTTCAACAAGAAAAGTCATTACAGTAATAGGCTGCGGCGGTGATCGGGATAAGGGAAAACGGCCGCTTATGGCACAGGCGGCAGTCGAGCACAGTGATTTAGCGATTTTGACATCGGATAACCCGAGAACCGAAGATCCTGAAGCGATTCTTAAGGATATGGAGATTGGCATCAGCAGTGGAACTTATAAAGTCATTGTTGATAGACGCCAGGCTATTAATTATGCAGTGCAACAAGCTCAAGAAAATGATATTATATTAATCGCCGGTAAAGGTCATGAGACCTATCAAATTATCGGAACTGAAAAATATGATTTTGATGATCGTATTGTTGCGTCTGAAGCGATAAAGGAGTTAATTAGTCAATGACAATAACATTAAATCAAGTGAAAACGATCGCACGGCGGACCTCAAGGCCACTTTTATCTTCTGAACAGGTTAAGGTTTTTACGGATTCAAGAGAAAAAGTGGAGAATGGTTTGTTTATTCCTATTGCTGGCGAGAAGTTTGATGGGCATACCTTTATCAAGCAGGCTGTTGAGTCTGGTGCCATCGCATCGCTTTGGGAAGAGGACAAGGAAGTGCCTGAGGGTTTACCAGCAGATTTTGTGCTTTTTTTTGTAAAAGATTCGCTCGAGGCTCTTCAGGACTTGTCAAAACTGTATTTGAAGCATGTAAACCCTAAAGTCATTGCCATTACGGGAAGCAATGGAAAAACCACCACAAAAGATCTGGTCGGAAGCGTCGTGTCAACGGTTTACCATACACACATCACTAAAGGGAATTTCAATAATCATATTGGTCTTCCTCTCACCATATTATCTATGTCTGAGGACTGTGAAGTGCTTATTTTGGAAATGGGCATGAATCACTTTGGAGAAATATCATTATTAAGCAGATTGGCTGAACCTTCTTATTCCGTCATAACGAATATAGGCGAATCGCATATTGAATTTCTAGGCTCTAGAGAAGGTATTGCTAAAGCAAAGCTTGAAATTCTTGAGGGAATGGATGAGACAGGTGAATTGATCGCAGATGGTGATGAACCCTTGCTTCGCCAAAAAGACATTGGCGTGAAAACACTTTATTGCGGATATGATAACGGCAGCAATTATTTTATTTCACACATTGAAGCAAGTGAAACGGGATACAAATTTCGGATAAATAATGAAAAACACCTTTTTCAAATACGTCTTATTGGAACCCATAATGTAAAAAATGCCTCTTTTGCGGTTGCTGTCGCGCGTGCACTAAATATTAATGATGAGGCCATTCAAAGGGGTTTTGATAACCTTACAATGACTGGGATGCGCCTTGAAACGCTGACGGGAAAAAATGAATCCCTGCTAATTAATGATTCTTATAATGCTAGCCCTACATCTATGATCGCGGCTATTGAAACCAGTCAAAAATCTCCCGGGTAAAAATCGTCGAGTGATTGTTCTTGGAAACATGTATGAACTTGGCCAGGATGAAGAAATGCTCCATCGCAAGGTTGCCTCTGTAATAAAGGCACCTATCACCGATGTGATTCTCATCGGGAATAAAGCAAAATGGATTGGTGACGAGGTTATGAAAAGTGAAAATCCACCATCCGTCTTTAATTTTGATCAAAAAGAAGAGGCACTTGATAAAATAGAAGAGCTGCTTAGCCCTGAAACTGTTGTTTTATTCAAGGCTTCAAGAATGGCAGCACTAGAAACATTGATTGCATCACTAAAAAACTAGATAAAGAAAGGAGGCGATTTTGTGACGATTGCATTACTTTTCAGTCTTGCCGTTGCTTTCCTGATCGCTTTACTATTTTCACCTTTTTTCATTCCTATTTTACGACGTTTAAAATTTGGCCAGTATATTCGTGAGGAAGGGCCAAAGAGTCATCAGAAAAAAGCAGGCACACCGACAATGGGAGGAATTATTATCCTCGTTGCCATTGTGGCCTCCATTTTTATCGTATCAACCAAGCATCATATTTTAACTACGGATACATACCTGTTGCTATTTGTTACCGTTGGCTTTGGTATTATTGGGTTTTTGGATGATTTCATCAAAGTTGTTATGAAGCGAAATCTGGGTTTAAACTCCAAGCAAAAGCTTGTTGGTCAGCTGATCGTGGCTATTATCTTTTTTGTAGTACTCCTTCGGACATCATTTTCTACTTATATTTCAATTCCCGGTACCGATGCAGGTATTGATTTTCATTGGGCTTATGTTGTCCTAGTTATTGTGATGCTGCTCGGGACATCAAATGGAACGAATTTGACAGATGGCATGGATGGCCTTTTATCAGGCACTGCAGCCATCGCATTTGGCGCTTATGCAATCGTTGCCCTGAATGGCGGCCAATATAGTGTTGCTGTATTTTCAGGAGCTATGGCAGGAGCTTTGCTTGGCTTTCTTATTTTCAATGCCCATCCCGCAAAGGTTTTCATGGGGGACACGGGCTCACTGGCAATTGGCGGTGCGCTTGCAGCTGTTGCTATTTTAACCAAAGCTGAAATTCTTTTGATCATCATTGGGGGTATTTACGTTATTGAAACCTTATCTGTTATGATCCAGGTGGTCTCTTTCAAAACAACGGGTAAGCGTGTCTTCAAAATGAGCCCCATTCATCATCATTATGAGCTGTCAGGGTGGTCTGACTGGCGAATTGTTGGGATGTTCTGGTTTTTCAGTCTGCTTTTTGCCGTTATTGGAATTTACCTAAAGGTGTGGCTCTAATATGAAATCAACAAATTGCTATTTAGGAAAAGATGTCCTGGTATTAGGTCTTGCTAAAAGCGGCTACTCTGCGGCTAAGCTGCTCCTTCAGCTCGGGGCAAATGTAACACTTAACGACAGATCAAGTCTTGTGGATGATCCCCGGGCCCAGGAACTGCAGGGGCTTGGCGTAACGATTGTGGATGGCGGGCATCCTGATGGTCTGATTTATCAAGGGCTTTCAGCAGTAGTCAAAAACCCGGGGATTCCATATAGTAACCCGTTGTTAACAAAAGCTACAGCGCTTAGCATTCCCATTATTACTGAGGTAGAGCTTGCCTTTCAAATTTCAGAAGCGGAATTCATTGGAATAACTGGCTCTAATGGAAAAACGACGACAACGATGCTCTTGGGGGAAATGATGAAGGGGAGCAAGTTAGCTCCGGTTATGGCGGGTAATATCGGAACGGTTTTATCTGAAGTTGCACAGACTGTGACCAGTCAAAATGTGATTGTAACAGAGCTTTCCAGCTTTCAGCTGATGGGCATTGAGTCCTTCAAACCACGTGTCGCTATTTTATTAAATCTTTTTGAGGCGCATCTTGATTATCATGGGACTATTAAAGCCTATGGTCAAGCGAAGGCTCGTATAACTGAAAATCAAACAAAAGATGACGTTCTGATTTATAATGCGGATCAGCCGATGGTAGCTGAGCTTTTAAAAGATTCCAACGCAGAAAAAATCCCGGTCTCCATATCTGGCGAAATCAAAACAGGAGCTTATATGGAAATGGGAAGTTTATATTTTAAAGGTGAAAAAATTATTGAAGGAGATGCTATAGCACTACCTGGTCTTCATAATAAGGAGAATGCATTATGTGCCATAGCAGCTGCAAAAGTTTATCGGGTGCCGAATGAATATATTGTACAGGTTTTGAAGACTTTTTCAGGTGTGGATCACCGTCTTGCTTTTGTTAAAGAACTTCATGAACGGTTGTTTTATAATGATTCCAAGGCAACCAATATCCTCGCAACGACCAAAGCCCTTGATGCGTTTAAGCAGCCGGTTATTCTGCTTGCTGGGGGACTAGACCGTGGCAACAGCCTTGATGGCTTAATTCCTGCTCTTAAGAATGTTAAAACGGTGGTTACATTTGGAGAGACTAAGGGAAAAGTTAAGGAAGCCGCTGAAAAAGCAGGCATATTGAATATTATTACTGTAGAAGATATTGAAAAAGCTGTTCCTGAAGCGTACAGTCATTCTGAAGCAGGGGACGTTATCCTTTTATCCCCGGCATGCGCAAGCTGGGATCAGTACCGGTCATTTGAAGAAAGAGGAGACATGTTTATCAGAGCCGTGCATAAGCTTAATTAAGCATGTCCGTCCGGTTTTTACAGCGGTTTTAATCCAACCCTTGTAGGACGGCATCATCGTTAGCTGGTGGTGTATCTGATGAAAAAAAGCCAAAATAATATTGACTACTGGCTTCTTGGTCTAACCATTGCCTTAGTCACTATTGGACTGATTATGGTCTACAGTGCTTCTACAGTTTGGGCTCAGGATAAGTTCCATGACCGTTTTTATTTTCTGAAAAGGCAGCTGTTTTTCGCATCGCTGGGGTTTATAATGATGTTCTTTATGTCACGGATCCATTTCACAGTTTGGCGCAAATACAGTAAAACAGGCATTATTATTTGTTTTGTGCTGCTGCTGCTTGTACTTATTCCGGGAGTAGGACTTGAACGCGGAGGTGCCAAAAGCTGGCTTGGGGTTGGAGCCTTTTCTATTCAGCCCTCTGAATTCATGAAAATGGCACTGATTTTATATTTGTCAGACTTTTTATCCAAGCATCAACGAAAATTAGATGGATTTTTTACCGGTTTTTTGTATTCACTGCTGATTGTACTTGTTGCTTTTGGGATAATCATGCTTCAGCCTGATCTTGGTACGGGTACTGTCATATTGCTGACAAGTTTTTTAATGGTCTTTATTGCAGGCGGGAAAATCAAGCACTTTATTATTGTTGGTTTTGCTGGGCTGGCGGGTTTTGCCATGTTGATTATTTCAGCTCCCTACCGAATTGCCAGAATCCTTTCTTTTGTTAATCCATGGAAGGATCCTCTTGGCGCAGGGTTCCAGATCATACAGTCCTTATATGCTATAGGCCCAGCGGGACTCTTTGGTTTTGGACTCGGGCAGAGCCGACAGAAGTTCAATTATCTTCCCGAGCCTCAGACTGATTTTATTTTTGCAATCATTTCAGAGGAATTGGGATTTATCGGGGCAACCTTCGTTCTTATACTTTTCTGCTTACTGCTTTGGCGAGGAATTAGAATTGCGCTACTTGCTACCGATCTTTTCAGCACACTGTTCTCTTTTGGGATCGTTATTATGATTGCGGTTCAAGTGATGATAAATATCGCTGTTGTTATTGGGTTAATGCCAGTAACCGGGATTACTCTGCCGTTCCTAAGTTACGGCGGCTCATCGTTAACACTAATCTTAACCTCGATTGGGATCTTATTAAGTATTAGCCGTAACCGCCGTGTAAGCTGAACACGGGATAGCAAAATAAATAGATTCTATAAGAACCCTGTTATACACAGGGTTTGTTCTACTTTTAAGGAGTGAAAAAATGAAAATTATCGTTAGCGGCGGTGGAACCGGAGGTCATATATATCCGGCACTTGCCATTTTGCGTGAAGTCAAAAAGAAATACCCAGATGCCGAGGTTCTATACATCGGGGCGAAAAACGGTCTAGAGCAAACGATAGTAAAAAAAGAAAAGATCCCTTTTAAATCATTGGTTATTACAGGCTTCAAAAGAAAGCTAAGCTTTGATAATCTTAAAACTGTTCTCCGCTTTTTAAAGGGCGTAAGAATCTCGAAAAAATGGATGCGTTCGTTTAATCCTGATATTGTGATCGGAACGGGTGGTTATGTTTGTGGTCCGGTGGTTTATGCCGCTGCAAAGCTTGGGATCCCGACCATTATTCATGAGCAAAACAGCGTTCCGGGATTGACGAATAAGTTTTTGAGCCGCTATGTTTCAAAAGTGGCCTTGTCACTAGATGCTGCCACTGACTTTTTCCCTAGAGACAAAACGGTGCTGACCGGAAATCCGAGAGCAACAGAGGCAGTAGAGCGAGCAAATGCTGCTTCAGATAAAACCGTTCAAGGAAAAACGGTTTTAATTGTAGGCGGCAGCCGCGGGGCGAGATCAATTAACGAAGCTGTTATCGCCATGCTTCCTCAAATTGGCTCACGTTCATATACTGTTATTTATGTGACAGGCGAAATTCATTATGAAGAAGTAATGAAAAAGACGGAGGACTATGCAGACGTACCAAATCTTCGGGTAGAACCCTTTATTCACAATATGCCTGAATTGTTAAAACAAGTTGACCTCGTTGTTGGTCGTGCTGGAGCCACATCATTAGCAGAATGGACAGCGCTCGGAATTCCTAGTATATTAATCCCGAGTCCACTATGTGACGAACAATCATCAGGAAAAAAATGCTCAGGCTATTGTTTCAAAAGGTGCTGCAGAAATGATTAAGGAATCAGAATGTACAGCTGAAAATCTGCTTAAAAGCATAGATGGTATATTATCTGATGAAGTAAAATGGCAAGCGATGCATCGATGCATCATTGAAAGAAGGCATTCCTGATGCTTCAGGAAGAATGCTAGAGCTCGTAGAAGAATTAATTAACAATACAAATAAGAAAGGAGTTTAATAATGTCTTCTCACTATCAAAAACTAAGCGGTATGGAACTTGGCAAGGTAAAAGAAAACGAAGCTCTTTCCAAACATACGACAATGAAAATCGGCGGTCCTGCAGATGTATTGGTTGAGCCGGACAGTATTGAAAGCCTTGAGAGGCTCATTCAGTATACTGTTGAAAACAACCTTCCGTTCAGAGTGATCGGACGCGGATCCAATTTACTCATGGGAGATGAAGGGCTTAGAGGCATTGTAATTAAGCTCGGAAAAGGGATTAATGACTTGGAAATCGAAGGAACTAAGGTCGTCGCCGGGGCAGGCTATCCTCTCGTTCCTTTAGCAACAGTAATCAGTAAAAAAGGGCTCTCCGGACTAGAGTTTGCAGGGGGCATACCCGGGTCTGTAGGCGGTGCGGTGTATATGAATGCAGGTGCCCATGGGTCAGATATTTCACAGATCCTTACGCGCGCCAGAATTTTGTATCCAAATGGTGAATTAAAGTGGCTGAGCAACAAAGAAATGAAATACAGTTATCGAACCTCTGTGCTTCAGGCCGATCAAGGTATTTGTGTGCAAGCTGAGTTTCAGCTCACTCAAGGAGACAGCGAAGAAATCACATCAGCCATGCAATCTTTTAAAGATTACCGGCATAATACACAACCTTACGATATGCCGTGTGCAGGCAGTATCTTTAGAAATCCGCTTCCACATCATGCGGGTAAGCTGATTGAAGATGCAGGTTTAAAAGGCTACAAAATCCGAGGAGCAGAAATTTCCACGCTTCATGGGAATTTCATTGTAAATAACGGAAATGCAAAAGCAGCTGATGTTTTAGAATTAATTGGATTCATAAAAGAAACGATATTAAAAAAATATCAAGTATCAATGCACACAGAAATTGAAATTGTTAAAAATAATTGATAAATTCATTGACCTTATTGTGATATAATTGAAAAAACGATGAAAACAAAACGGCATAATTAAATGTCGTTTTTGTCTTATACATAACAAGGGGTTTCTCAATTATGAATGATAAGAAAATTATTCCGCTGGAAGACCGGATACCAAAACTAAAAGAACAAAGACGAAAAAAAACGAACCGACGCTTTATTTTTTATATTACATTATTTTTTGTTCTCATCTTAATCATTGTGTATGTGCAATCGCCCCTCTCCCGTATTAGTCATTTTGTTATCAAAGGAAATAACTATACGGCAAAAACAAAAATAATATCAAAAACAAAACTCGCAGATCATCCTCACTTTTGGGATGTTAACACCAAAGACGTAACTGCTGAAACGGAATCGATCCCAACTATTAAAAAAGCTGAAGTTCACAAATCATTTCCAGGAACAATTACGATTAACGTGTCTGAATATCAGAGAATCGCTTACCTTGACAAAAACGGTGTCTATTTTCCAATTCTTGAAAATGGCACTTTAAGGGATAAACTGTCAAAAAATAATTTGCCTGTGAACGCACCAATTTTAATTGGATGGAATGATAACAGCACATTAGATAAAATGGCCGAACAGCTTAGCAAAACGCCTGCTGGGATCCTGCATGCTATTTCAGAAATTCATCTCAGTCAGGATGATCCTTCTCATAATAAAATTCTCCTGTTTATGAATAATGGCTTGAAGGTCATTGCGGACATTTCCTCCTTTGCCAAAAACATTAAAGCTTATCCAGGAATTACCGAAAACCTTCCGAAGAATGCTAAAGGCACGATTCACCTGCAGCTGGGTTCTTATTTTGAGCCTGATGAGAAGCCGAAGAAAGCAAATTAATATTATCCAGCAGACAATGCGTCAGAAACGTCGACGTCAGGCGAAAGGATTATAAGTGCGGATTCTATTCAAGATTGCAGATGATGAATAGCCGTTAATGGTTAATTATTGATTGCAATCTTGTGTGCATTTGATACATTATAAGGTGGGGAAACAACGGGCGGTAATTAAATCATCATGTTTTTCAAAAACATTGATTTCACCGCAGTTTTAGCTTTTCTAGGCGGCCATCTTGGTGTAGACTTGTATTTAGCGGGTTTTTTTTGAAAATCCTGGCCTTTATAAGGAATACTGGCAGAAATCCAGCTGAAGTAAATTCCAACCGAATGAATAAGAAGAAATTAAATGATTTTTAAAAGATTAAAAAAATTTAACAAATTGTGAATTGAAAAGAGGGATATCCTTAATTGTGTTGAATACATTGGTAGGATAACCCTTCATTTAAAAATTGTTGTACGGCTAAGGCAGCGGCAGACCTTTTGGCACTTAGTGACGCTAAAGCTTCGTACAAGTCTTAAGATATATACCGAAAGAATAAGAGGGAGGTGCCAAAGAATGAACAGCAATGATATTTATGTCAGTTTAGACATCGGTACATCCAATATTAAAGTAATTATTGGGGAAATGTCCGGTGATTCACTTAACATAATAGGAATTGGGAAATCTGTTTCTAACGGAATCAGAAAAGGATCTATCGTTGATATAGACGAAACTGTGCGTTCGATTCAAAAAGCTGTTGAACAGGCAGAAAGAATGGTAGGATTACAAATTAAGAGTGTCATTGTCGGGGTAACGGGCAATCATATTCAACTTCAGCCCTGCCACGGAGTTGTTGCGGTATCAAGCGAGGACCGTGAAATTGGCAACGTGGATATTGCACGAGTAATGGATGCAGCACAGGTAATGTCCATTCCGCCTGAACGAGAAATTATTGATGTGATTCCACAGCAGTTTATTGTTGATGGACTTGATGAAATTAACGATCCAAGGGGAATGGTAGGCGTCCGTTTGGAAATGGAAGGCACGATTATAACAGGATCAAAAACAATCTTACATAACCTCTTAAGGTGTGTGGAAAAAGCAGGTCTGCAGATTTCAGATATCTGTCTTCAACCTCTTGCCTTGGGCTCTGTGGCGCTTTCAAGAGACGAAAAGAATTTAGGAGTCACGATTATTGATATTGGCGGCGGTTCTTCTAATGTTGCCATTTTTGAACAGGGTACACTTATGTCCACTTTCGTATTGCCGATTGGCGGTAATCATATTACTAAGGATATTTCTATTGGCTTAAGAACACCTACTGAAGAGGCCGAAGAAATTAAGCTAAAACATGGGCACGCTTTTATTGATGCAGCATCAGCTGAAGAAACGTTTAATGCTTCCAAAATTGGAAGCTCTTCAGAACAGGCTTTCAACCAGCAGGATCTCGCTTATATTATTGAACCGAGAGTTTCTGAAATATTTGAGCTGGTCAAAACCGAATTACGCAGAATAGGCTTTTATGATATGCCTGGCGGGTATGTATTGACCGGCGGTGTTTCTTCAATGCCGGGAATCCTTGATCTTGCTCAACAGGAGCTGGATCATAACGTCAGGATTGCCATCCCAGACTATATTGGCGTCAGAGAGCCTCAATATACGGCGGGCATCGGGCTGATTCAGTTTGCTTATCATAATGTGAAAATTCAGGGTAAGGAAGTTAGCGAATCAATAGATACCCGGCATTATGACGAGGAACCAAGACAGCGAAAACAGATGAAAAAGCCGAAAGATCAGACGCCTGTGAAAGAAACGGCCCCAAGAGACCGTGGCGCAATGGGCAAAAAGGTAAAAGACTGGTTCGGTTTATTTTTCGATTGATCTAAATGCGACACTTAGAAACGGGAGGACATAATAATGTTTGAGTACGATATGGATATTGAGCAGCTTGCTCAGATTAAAGTAATAGGCGTGGGCGGCGGCGGAAGCAACGCCGTTAACCGGATGATTGAAAGCGGAATACAGGGTGTGGAGTTTATCTGTGTTAACACAGATGCTCAGGCTCTTAAACTATCGAAAGCAAGTGTGAAACTCCAGCTAGGAGAAAAGCTGACAAGGGGTCTTGGTGCAGGAGCGAACCCTGAGATTGGCAAAAAGGCGGCGGAAGAAAGCCGTGAACAGATCGAAGAAGTTTTGAGAGGCTCTGATATGGTTTTTGTTACAGCAGGTATGGGAGGCGGAACCGGAACTGGCGCTGCTCCTGTGGTTGCTGAAATCGCAAAAGATCTAGGCGCTCTAACTGTCGGTGTGGTGACTCGTCCGTTCACTTTTGAAGGACGCAAACGTTCAACACAAGCGGGCAGCGGGATTTCCAACCTAAAAGAAAAAGTGGATACATTAATTGTTATTCCTAACGATCGTTTGCTTGAAATTGTTGATAAGAATACACCAATGCTTGAAGCATTCAGAGAAGCGGATAATGTTCTTCGCCAAGGTGTACAAGGTATTTCCGATCTAATAGCTGTTCCTGGATTAATTAATCTGGACTTTGCTGATGTTAAGACCATCATGACTGAAGGCGGTTCTGCATTAATGGCTATTGGTGTGGCTACGGGAGAAAACCGTGCATCAGAAGCGGCTAAGAAAGCTATTTCCAGCCCACTTCTTGAAAAGTCGATTGATGGCGCTAAAGGTGTGCTGATGAACATAACAGGAGGAACAAACCTCAGTCTTTATGAGGTAAATGAAGCAGCAGATATTGTTGCCACTGCTGCAGACCCTGAGGTTAATATGATATTTGGTTCTGTTATCAGTGAAGATCTCAGCGATGAGATTGTAGTAACAGTAATCGCAACAGGTTTTCAGGAAAACGAAAGCCATATGCCAAATATGAGCAATACTCGCCGCCCAGAACGCCCAGGCGCGGCTCAGCCATCCCGTCAGCAGAACCATCAGGCTCCTAGCCGGGAACGTGAAGAGCAAGAAAGAGAGCGTCCTTCTTATAATAATTCTCCGAATGAAGAAGAAGATGCACTTGATATTCCAACTTTTCTCCGGAACCGTAATAAACGCAGATAGTTATAAAAGCGGAAACTCCCATGTAGACCCGACAGGCACTGGAGCTGTTTCAAGAAAGTGGCTTGTTCACTTTTGAAGGAATAGCGAAGTGACCCAGGGTTGGGAGCAGCAGCTGGATAAATAAAAGCGGAAACTCCCATGTAGACCCGGAGGGGCGAGGGTCTGGGAGCAGCAGCTAGGTAAAATATAAGTAAGCGCCCTGTTTAGCTTTTTTAAGGCTAAACAGGGCGCTTTTTTTATCAGGGCTGTTTATTAAAAGTTTTAGGCAGCCAACAAGAGATCAACTGACTCTAATGAGAAAACTAAGCTGCTCGCTTTCCACGCGCATGAGACAACATTTGCGCTGTGAGGTCTCGCTTAAATCGCTGATGAGGCGACTGAAAAAGTCCCCCGGTTTTAAATGTGGTGGTTGATTTCCGCTATAAGCTGCTCGCTTTCCACGGGCAATCCGCGAGCTTCCTCGCTCATGAGACAACATTTGCTCTGTATGGTCTCGCTTAGCTCGCTGATGAAGCGACTGAAAAAGTCCCCCGGTTTTAAATGTGGTGGTTGATTTCCGCTTTAGGCTGCTCGCTTTCCACGGGCACTGCCTCAGCTAACTTTGGCATGTTTTTATTTGTGCGCCAAAGTGGATCTTCGGACGCGTGCTGGTTCCGTAGGAGTCTCGCGCCATCAGCTTCAATCAACATCTTGGGATGGCCTTTAAAAGTTAATTATGACTATATATTCAGTAGCCATCCATGGAGCAAGTGGCATCTCCAATTTTCCAGCAGCACAGCCGAGTGAACGAGGGAAACCTCTAAGTGGACTTTTTCAATGGCCACCGACTGATTCTGCAGGACTTGACATAACATCTTCGGAACCACCTCGCACGAGGAAAATGCGTCCACATTCTCGAGGAGTCTCGGTTATTCCTTGCTATCATCTATAAGCAAATGCATTTTCTAAGCATCTCGTGCCACCAACTCCAATCAGGTTATTTTGTGCCTGTCTGTGCCCTTTAGTAGTCTTTTTTTGCTAAGATTATCCTTTACACTGAAAAGTCCCCGATTTGCAAATAAGGAATCCATTCGCCTATTGTGTAATTACTTCTGCATCACGCTAATAAAGGACATTTCGCTCTTTTTTTAACCCGATTTTGTCCTTCAATGGCTCGCAACTAGATAGGACGTTTATTTAAGTTGTTTTTTTATTCTCAGCTTTAAAGACTGTCTCAATCTCAGAAATGTCCTTTAGCAAAAGTATTTAACCGACAATCCGGGATTTAGAGGTGAACCGATTAAGCTGAGAAAGGAAAGTCTGTAGTCTTAATTGACCTCTAGAATTCAGCTCCAGAGAATAAACTCGTTTATTGAAGTGAAACCTGCAATATACCTCGAAAATGCTTTGTGTTTCATTATAAAGATGAAAATACCTAAGACGCCTGATGAATCAGCATGGGGGCAGCAGGGAAAATCTAATATTTGCTCGGCTGTCTGTTATGCCACTGATGTAACGAGATAGGACCATTATTGCCACAAATGACTTCTAAAACGCAACATCAGGTAACAAATACGTTGATTGAAGTGAAAGGTGCGAGACTCCTCGAAAATGCGGATGCTCATTGAAAGCCAGAAATACTTGAGACTCCTCGAAAATGCGCAAACTCTTAGCCGAAAGCTAGAAATACCCGAGACTCCTGCGGAAACAGCACGCGTCCGAAGATCCACTTTGGCGCGCAAAGAAATCAGCCAAAGTTAGCTGAGGCCGTGCCCGCGGAAAGCGAGGGTATTTCTGCTTTCAATGTATGGCAAATGCATTTTCTTCGTGCGCTGAGGATTCAAAGATGACGTTTCAAGTCCTGCGGAAACAGCACGCGTCCGAAGATCCACTTTGGCGCACAAAGAAACCACGCCAAAGTTAGCTGAGGCCGTGCCCGCGGAAAGCGAGGGTATTTCCGCTTTCAATAATGGATGGCTACCGCATTTTCTTCGTGCGGTGAGGATTCAAGGATGATGTTTCAAGTCCTGCGGAATCAGCACGCGTCCGAAGATCCACTTTGGTGCACAAGTTAACCACGCCAAAGTTAGCTGAGGCCGTGCCCGCGGAAAGCGAATGCCTGGAACGGAGATCAGCAATCGCGTTTGCTTCGCCTATGAAACTTTTTCAGTGGCCTCATCAGCGTTCCCACTGAAAGCGGGTGTTTTCCCGTTGAATTTAAATAGTGAAATATCAATGTTTAAGAAGCCGTTTAAAATTAAACCATTCAAAAATACGATTCGTCAAAAGTCGAAAAGATGTTCATCACCAATTGACAGACATTGCTCTTTTATCCTTCTATACTTATGGAAAACCAAAGTCAGGCAGGTGATAGATTCTGACAGTATACCTTGATGTCATTTGGCTCCTGAATCTGTTAATGGATTATTTGCTGTTGAAACTAACAGCGCTAATGCTGAGGCATGCCCCTACGAAAAAAAGAATGATAACAGGAACCTTAGTAGCTTCTGCAATCGTCTTGCTTTTGTTCACTCCTTTAGCCGGCCTTTTTAATTTCTTTTTAGGGAAACTTCTTTATTCTATGGCGATTATCTGGATTGTTTTTGGGTTTAGAAGCATCATGGATTTTGTTAAAGCATTAAGTCTATTTTATTTATCCGCCTTTATGATTGGCGGTGGACTATTTGCGATTCACTTTTTCTTTCAAGATCAGCTAATGAATCAGCTTGCGGCACTATCCAATGATTCCTATGGTGACCCGATTAGCTGGATCGTAGTCTTAGCAGGTTTTCCAGCTTTATGGATTTTTTCAAAAAAACAAGTGGACAACTGGGTCGTCAGAAAGTGGAAGCACACAGAGACACTCTCATTGCTCATTAAGTTAGGTCATGAAAGCTGGTCATGGCTAGGGCGTGTTGATAGCGGCAACAGCTGCAAAGATCCCTTTTCACAGCGGCCAGTACTCTTTGTTCAATCAGAATCACTGCCGGAATCACTGACTTTTCTTAAAACGCTTAGTTGTTCCGAGAAAGGCATTAGCATTGATAATACAGATATTCCTGATGAGTTTAAAAGCAGAGTGACTTTCATCCCATTTAAAACCATTAGCAATGATTTTCAATATGCCCCGGCAGTCAGGGCAGATCAGATGTTAATCACGGGAGATGAGGAGCAGCTGATCTATAGCGGTTTTTATATCATGTGCAGCCAATCAGCCTTCAAGTCTGAAGAGAATTATGATTGTCTCCTTCATCCAGATATGGTTCTTAAGGCACTGACAATCAAGGCGGTTTCATAAAGAACACCGGACATGACGTTCTGCTTAGCATGAAGAGATATCATGTGCAGGCTGACCATGCGAGGTGACTAACAAGGAGGATCCTTATGTTCCGGTTAAAAGCGCGATTAACGCAGTGGTTATATAAATGGATGAAGAAGCTCAAAATAAAAAACGGTGAAATATTTTACATTGGCGGAAGTGAAGCGCTTCCGCCACCGCTCTCAAAGGAAGAGGAACGAGATGAACTGATCAAGCTGTCTAAGGGTGATCAGACAGCCAGGGCCACGCTTATTGAACGAAATTTAAGGTTGGTTGTCTATATTGCTCGTAAGTTTGAAAACACAAAAATTAATATAGAAGATCTTATCAGCATCGGAACAATTGGTTTAATTAAAGCGGTCAATACGTTTAATTTGGAGAAAAAAATAAAGCTCGCAACCTATGCTTCACGTTGCATCGAAAATGAAATATTAATGTACCTCAGAAGAAATAATAAGACGAAATCAGAAGTTTCATTTGATGAGCCATTAAATGTCGATTGGGATGGAAATGAACTGCTGTTGTCAGATGTTTTAGGAACAGAAGAAGATATTATTACAAAAAATCTAGAAAAGAAGGTAGATCGTACATTATTGAACAAAGCGATGCTGAGCCTGACAGATCGTGAAAAAGAAATTATGGATATGCGTTTTGGTTTGGCAGGCGGAAAAGAAAAAACTCAAAAAGATGTTGCGGATTTATTAGGTATCTCGCAATCCTATATTTCTAGACTGGAAAAAAGGATTATTAAGCGGCTTCAGAAGCAATTTCACAAGATGATGTAAAATAGCCGTGTGCATAAAAATTCTCTCCAAGGAAATACTTGTCGATGTAAACATTGTCGATACGGAGGGAACAGAATGGCGCGACAAAAGGTTGAGATTTGCGGAGTAGATACAGCAACATTACCTTTACTTACAAATGCAGAAATGCGCGCACTATTTGAAAAATTGCAGAGTGGAACATATGAAGCTCGTGAGACTCTGGTAAATGGTAATCTGCGTCTAGTACTGAGTATTATTCAACGATTCAGCCATCGCAGTGAATCTGTGGATGACCTGTTTCAGGTTGGCTGTATTGGTTTGATGAAATCCATTGATAATTTTGATCTCTCACAGAATGTTAAATTTTCAACATATGCCGTGCCAATGATTATCGGAGAAATCAGACGGTATTTAAGAGACAATAATCCGATACGCGTTTCCAGATCTCTTCGTGATATAGCTTATAAAGCACTTCAGATTAAAGAAAAACTGCTGACGAGAAATAATAAAGAACCAACTGCAACAGAACTTGCAAAAGAACTTGATCTGCCTCTAGAAGATGTGGTGCTCGCTTTGGATGCCATACAGGATCCCGTGTCTCTTTTTGAACCCATATATAAGGATGGCGGCGACCCCATTTTCATAATGGATCAGATCAGCGATGAAAGGAATAAAGACAATTCATGGCTTGAAAATATAGCGATAAAAGAAGCATTAGGCCGTCTAAACGACCGGGAAAAGCATATTGTTTCGATGCGGTTCTTTCATGGGAAAACTCAAATGGAAGTTGCAGATGAAATTGGCATATCGCAGGCACAGGTTTCGAGACTTGAGAAATCAGCGATAAAAACAATGAACAGGTATATCGAAAATTGATTTAAAACCTCCCTCTTGCCGGTAAGTCGTAACTATAATTCTAAGACAAACCGGTAAATCTCTTGTAATATAGGGGTTGAAAAGGAGGGTGTAACAGTGAAAAAAGCATTGATTATCGGTGGAACCCGTTTTTTTGGGATCCATCTTGTTAAAGAGCTTATTGAAAGCAATTGGGATGTGACGGTTGCGACCCGTGGAGCCAAAGAAGATTCTTTTGGGAATCGTGTGAAACGGGTGAAAATTGACCGCAATGACAAAGAAATGATGAAGAAAGCGTTTGAAAATGAAAGCTTTGATGTTATTTACGATCAGATTTGCTACGCTTCGTTTGATGCCCTTGAAGCCATTGACGTCTTCCGCAACAAAACTAAAAAATATATTGTGACGTCTTCAATGTCTGCTTATGGGAAAAAAAGAGGAGAACTAAGTGAAAATGATTTTGATCCCGTTCATTATCCTCTAATTGTTAAAAGAGCGGAAGAAGTTCCTTATGATGAAGGCAAACGGTTAATGGAAGCTGCATTTTTTCAAAAAGCACCTTTTCCAGTGACTGCAGTTCGCTTTCCTATTGTCCTTGGTGAGAATGATTATACGGATCGTCTGCTTTTTTATATTAAAAAAATTGCGAACAACGAACCGGTGTATTTCAAAAACACATCCGCAAAAATAAGCTTTATAAAAGAAGAGGAGGCAGGTGCTTTCCTTGCCTGGCTTTCTGAGTCTGATCTAGAAGGTCCGGTCAACGCAAGCTCCCAGAAGCCTGTCGCACTGAAAAGCCTCCTTAATACGATTGAAAAAGTTACTGGTCATAGCGCTCTGGTAAAAGAGCCTGAGGAGGGTTCTCAAGAAGAGTCACCCTATGCCATTTCAGAATCATGGATACTGGACACCCAGAAAGCTCAACAGGCAGGGTTTTCATTTCTGAACACAACTGATTATCTTTCGAATCTGGTCAGTACATTATATAAAAAGTTTGAATAACCAAGATGAGCATCTGTCTAAGCGTACTTTGGACAGGTGCTTGCTTTTTAACTGTCCCTTCATTTGGTATGATTGCTTTCTACAAGCCATATATTATACATAAACGTAACAAAAGGGGCTGATCTCATGGTTAAAATATCTGAATTTCAGACAAAAGAAGTCGTCAATATTCAGGATGGTAAAAGACTTGGGCATATTGGAGATTTAGATATTAATATTTCAAAAGGAACAATTGAGAATATGATTATACCCGGGCAAGGTAAATTTATGGGTATTATTGGAAAAGAAGATTCTCTCAGTATTCCTTGGACAGACATCGTGAGAATCGGTTCAGATGTTATTTTAGTTCAAATGAAAGACAGAATCGGAAATCCTGGCCATTCGACTGACGATTAAGTCGGATGTCCTTTTACTCGCTTTCTATGTTAAAATAAAAGAAATTATCAATCAGAAAAAGGAGAGTCCTTAATAGTGGAGCCATTTACACAGCATAAAGAAAAAGTTTGGCTTGAACCTTCCCTTACCGCCGATGATAAAAGTTCAACGATTATCGCAGGTATTAGTACAAGACACGATGGAATAAGCAAGCCACCGTACCAATCATTAAATACAGGCTTTCATGTAAAGGATTCTCTTAAAGCAGTTCAGGAGAACCGCCGGCGCATCGCAACGGAGATTGGTTATCCTGTGGAGTCATGGGTCGGTGCCGTCCAGATTCATAAGAATCATATCGAAAGCATCGGGCTCTCGCAGAAGGGTCTCGGCGCAATGGATTATGAAAGCGCAATCGCTGAAACTGACGGATTTTATACAACCGAACAGGGTATTCTTTTGACTATGAATTATGCAGATTGTGTTCCGTTATATTTTTATTCAACCTCAAAGGCTGCTGTAGGGATTGCACATGCAGGCTGGCGGGGTTCCGTGATGAAAATAGGCGGAAGAATGATAGAAAGCTGGGAAAGCAACTTACATATCTCACCGAAGGATATTCATGTTATAATCGGTCCTTCCATTGGACCTTGCTGCTACGAGGTTGACCAGAAGGTGATCGAAGAAGTTAAATCAATTATGCCTCATGACTGGACAAGGGTTGCAACAGTGAAGAAGGATAATAAGTATGATTTAAATCTTCAGGAACTGAACCGCTTAATAATGATAGACTCAGGTGTACCTGAAAAGAATATCCAGGTAAGCAGTGCCTGCACGAGCTGTTCAAACGATCATTTTTTTTCGCATCGTAAAGAAAAGGGACAAACAGGCAGGATCTTGGGGTTTATTGGAATGAAGAGGGAGAGTAAATGAGTGTATCAGATAATTTAAAGTCTATTCAATCAGCTATTGCTTCTCATGTTGCAATTGGAGACCGGATTGAGCGTGAGGTCACCATTATTGGCGTGACGAAATATGTAAGCAGTGAGAGGGCACGTGAAGCAGTGGAGGCCGGCATTACCCACCTTGGTGAAAACAGAAAAGAAGGACTCTTGAACAAGCAAGCCGAATTAAAGAATGACAGCATTTATTGGCATTTTATCGGCTCACTGCAGACGAGGAAAGTGAAAGACGTGATCAACCACATTGATTATCTGCATTCTTTAGATCGGCTCTCACTGGCGAAGGAGATTCAAAAGCGTCTGAATAAAGAAAACCTGGATTGTTTTGTTCAATTAAATCTATCTGGAGAGTCTTCAAAGCATGGACTGGCGGCAGAAGATCTGCTGGGATTTATAGAATCTCTGAAAGCTTTCAGCAAAATCCGGGTGACGGGTCTGATGACGATGGCGGCGCATACTGAGGACGAAGACGAAATCCGCTCTGTGTTCCGCAAATTAAAAGCTTGCCAGCAACAGGTATTAGAAAAAAACTTCACACACGCTCCGTGCCGCTTTCTTTCAATGGGGATGTCAAATGATTATACAATTGCTGTTGAAGAAGGGGCTCATTTCGTTAGAATAGGCACGGCTTTGGTTGGAAAAGAATGATAAAGGAGAAAATAGGATGGGCATAAAAACGAGCTTCAAACGTTTTTTTGACTTAGATGACGACCGCGAAGAGTCCACGGAAGAATCATTTGATCGGCAGACCGAGTACTATCAAGAGCCAAAACGGAGAAAAGCAATGATTGAAGAAGCACCACGAAACACGAAAAAAGGAAATGAAAAGAAGGAGAAAGTTGTTTCACTTAAATCGGTTCATCAACAGACAAAAATGATTCTAGCTGAGCCTTCGCATTATGAAGAGGTCATGATGATCTGTGATCACATTAAAAACAGACGAACTGTAATTGTCAATCTTCAAAGGCTTTCTTCCATTGAGGCAAGGCAGGTAATGGATTTTATGAGCGGGGCGATTTTTGCCCTTGAAGGTCATATTCAAAAAATTTCTGGAAATACATTTATATGCGCGCCGGAGCATGTGGATATCTCCGGGGTCATTTCTGAAATGATGGATGACTCATACTAATAGACGAAATAATACAACGATAAAAGAGGTGACAAAATGTATTCCCTAGCATACTTCTTGGCAACACTTATTCAAATTTATTCATGGATTTTGATCATATATATATTTATGTCATGGGTGCCGAATATTCAAAATTCAAGCGTGGGCCGATTATTTGCACGGCTTTGCGATCCTTATCTGGAACCATTCAGAAGGTTCATCCCGCCGATCGGCATGATTGATATTTCCCCCATTGCAGCCATTTTTGTTTTATATCTTGCGGAAGCCGGCGTTCGTTATTTGCCGTATCTTTTTGGCTGACCAATGAATGTCTATCAGCATTTTAGGCCGGAAGAAAGGTCGTTTGTGGACAGTGCTATTGAGTGGAAGGAAATCGTACTCAATCAATATCGTCCTAAGCTGACCGATTTTCTAGACCCGAGACAGCAGGATATTATCAAGATGCTTTATGGGGAACAGGAGGATGTGTCGCTTGAATTCAACGGGGGATTTGACACATCTGAAAGAAAGCGGGCGCTTATTTTACCGCCATATGCCCAAGCGGATTCCAAGGATTTTTCATTATCATTGTTTAGGTTAAACTATCCTTCTAAATTTTCATCGGTAACGCACCCTCAACTGTTGGGATCGCTGCTCGGGATGGGACTTATCCGTGAAAAATTTGGTGATTTGCTTTTCTTGGAAGATGAAGTTCAGTTTATTGCAGCCACAGAAATTGCTGACTTTATTCGAATACATTTAAATAAAGTAGGATCCGTACACGTTTCTTGCGAGGAAATTCCTTTTTCTCAAATGATTCAGCCTCAGGAAAATTGGATGGAAGGGTCAGGAACCGTTTCTTCCTGCCGATTGGATGTTGTGCTGGCAGAAATTTATCATCTCTCTCGCAGTAAAGCCGCTGAAGCGATTGAACATAATCAGGTGAAGCTTAACTGGAAAAAGACTGATAAACCGTCTGAAGTGATCCAACCCGGTGATTACTTATCATTGAGGGGGTACGGACGAAGCCAGTTAATTGAAGAAGAAGGTTTTACGAAGAAAGGCAAGCAGCGAATTGTCTATCGGCGATTAAAATAACCGTGAATCAGGAAGGAAAAGCGGTTTTAATGTCGAATGATAAAATGACTAAGCAATTATACTTGGAGGTGCCACGATGCCATTATCACCATTGGACATTCATAATAAAGAATTCACCCGCGGTTTCAGAGGCTATGACGAAGATGAAGTAAATGATTTTCTTGATCAGATCATAAAAGATTATGAATCAGTCCTTAAAGACAAAAAAGAACTTGAAGAGAAGGCAAAGAGTCTTGAAGAAAAACTGAGCCACTTTTCTAATATTGAAACAACATTAAATAAATCGATTCTTATCGCACAGGAAACGGCAGAAGAAGTTCGGAACAGCGCTTCTAAAGAAGCAAAGCTGATCGTAAAAGAAGCTGAAAAAAATGCCGATAGAATTATCAATGAATCCTTAGCTAAATCGAGAAAAATTACCATTGATATTGAAGAACTTAAAAAACAGTCAGAAGTCTATCGGACCCGTTTCAGAATGCTGATCGAAGCACAACTGGAGCTGTTGAAAAATGATGAGTGGGATAAATTAGCCGAGCCGTTCCGGTCAGAAGACATGATGGATACGACTAAAGCTTGACGAAATGAAAGCATTTTTCATATACTGATTACATACACAAGAAAATGAACGGAACTGCAATGATAAGGCGAGTACTCTTTGCGGAGGAACGAAGCGAGCCGGGGGTGGTGGAAGCCTGGTATTCAAAGCATTGAGGAAAATCACCTTTGAGCTCCTGACCGAATTGATTAGGCTCAGGCGTCACTTCACGTTACGAAGTTAAAGTGGACAGCTTAATGATAAGCCGTTCAGTAGGGTGGTACCACGGTCTTTCCGTCCCTTCACCGGGGATGGGGAGGCCTTTTTGTATGCCGAAAAAGCGAGTAACTCCAAAAAGGTGTTATCCGGACTATTGCTTTTTAGAGCAGGCTTGCAGCAGTCCCTCTGGATCACTTTTGCTTTACTTACGTTCTAAAAAGCTCGTGTATAGTTATTACATTTGGCCAATTACAAGGAGGAAACAGAATGAATTATAAAGACACACTGCTTATGCCGAAGACAGATTTCCCAATGAGAGGGAATCTCCCGAATAAAGAACCTGATATGCAGAAAGAATGGGACGAACAAAAAATGTATAAACAGTCCCTGGAAAAAGCAAAAGGCAAGCCATCATTCATTCTTCATGACGGACCTCCTTATGCAAATGGTGATATCCATATCGGCCATGCGGAAAATAAAGTTCTGAAAGATATGATTGTCAGATTTAAAGCAATGAGCGGATATTATGCGCCTTATGTACCAGGATGGGACACCCATGGACTGCCGATTGAACAGGCCTTAACTAAAAAAGGTGTAGACAGAAAAAAACTTTCAGTTGCAGAGTTTAGAAAATTGTGTGCAGAGTATGCTCTTGAACAGGTGGAAAGACAGAAAACCCAGTTCAAAAGGCTGGGCGTAAGAGGAGACTGGGAAAACCCATACATTACTCTTAAAAAAGAATATGAAGCTGAACAAATTAAATTATTTGGTGAAATGGTGAGCAAAGGCTACATCTATAAAGATAAGAAATCCGTGTACTGGTCGCCTTCTTCAGAATCGGCGCTTGCTGAAGCTGAGATCGAGTATCAGGATAAACGGTCACCTTCCATTTACGTATCTTTTAAGGTGAAAGATGGAAAAGACATTTTGAATCAGGACGAGGAAATTTTAATTTGGACCACGACGCCTTGGACAATCCCTGCCAATGTGGCAATCAGTGTCAATACTGATTATTCCTATAGCATTGTGAAAGCCGGCGACCGAAAATTTGTTGTAGCCAGTGAACTTCTTGATCAGTTAAGAGATACGCTTGACTGGCAGGACGCAGATGTTTTACGGACTGTAAAAGGTAAAGACTTGGAATATGTCACTTGCCAGCATCCTCTCTATGATAGAGAATCATTAGTTATCCTAGGGGACCATGTTACGCTCGATGCAGGTACAGGATGTGTGCATACAGCACCTGGTCATGGTGAAGAAGACTTTTATATTGGGAAAAAATATGGTCTCGAAATCCTATGTCCTGTTGATGAGAAAGGTGTTTTCACAAAAGAAGCGCCAGGATTTGAAGGCCAATTCTATGATAAAGCCAATAAACCTATTACAGAAAAATTGAAGGAATCAGGAGCGCTCGTCAAGCTCGAGTTCTTTACACACTCCTATCCGCATGATTGGCGTACAAAAAAGCCGGTTATTTATCGCGCAACAGAACAATGGTTTGCTTCGATCAAGGATTTCAGAAAAGAACTTCTTGAAGCTGTAAATAAGACGGAATGGCTTCCTAAATGGGGAGAGACCCGTTTATTTAATATGGTGCGTGACAGAGAAGATTGGTGTATTTCCCGCCAAAGGGTGTGGGGTGTGCCGATTCCTGCATTTTATGGGGAAGATGGCGAACCAATCATGAATGAAGAAACGATTGCTTATACATCCAAATTGTTTAAGGAACATGGTTCAAATATTTGGTTTGAATGGGATGCTAAAGATCTATTACCGGAAGGCTTTACATCTTCTCACAGTCCTAATGGCCATTTCACAAAAGAAACAGATATTATGGATGTTTGGTTTGATTCTGGTTCATCTCATCAGAGTGTTCTTGAAGCCAGAGAAGATCTTTCCCGTCCAGCCGATTTATACCTTGAAGGCTCAGATCAGTACAGAGGATGGTTCAACTCATCTCTGTCGACATCCGTAGCAGTAAGTGGTGAGGCTCCGTACAAGCAAGTCGTCAGCCATGGTTTCACTCTGGATGGCGAGGGACGCAAAATGAGTAAGTCCGTTGGAAATGTGATTGATCCTATTAAAGTTATGAAGCAGCTAGGTGCAGATATTATCCGCCTATGGGTGTCTTCAGTTGACTATACAGCAGATGCGAGGGTATCCGATGATATTCTTAAGCAGGTTGCTGAGGTTTATCGCAAGGTACGTAATACACTCCGTTTTATGCTTGGAAACCTGAACGACTTTAATCCGGAAGAGCACACGGTTGACATTGAAAATATGTCTGAACTTGATCAGTTTATGATGGTTAAGCTTAATAAACTGATTGAAAAAACGATGGGTGCTTATAATGATTATCAGTTCTTGACTGTATATAATACCATTCATAATTTCTGTACGGTGGAGCTAAGTTCCTTTTATATGGACATCGCAAAGGACGCTTTATATACTGAGCCGGAAAACAGTACGAAACGCCGGGCCATTCAAACGGTGCTGTTTGAAACGTTAAGTGCCTTGACTAAGCTATTGTCGCCAATTATTCCTCACACTGCAGAAGAGGTCTGGTCGTATTCTCCTGGCAAGGACCAAAAAGAAGCGTATGTTCAGCTCAGCGATATGCCTGAAGCTAAAACAGTCAGCGGCTCTGACCAGATTGAAGAAAAATGGACAGCATTAATGGATATTCGCGATGACGTTCTAAAAGCTCTTGAGAAAGCAAGAACCGAAAAAGTGATCGGCAAGTCACTTGAAGCAGCTGTGACCTTGTATCCTAAGAAAGAGAATTTGGAACTGCTGCAGAAAACGGCAGAACTTGATAAAATCTTTATTGTTTCAAAAGTAACCGTTGAAGCAGGAGAAGCGGACGGAAATGCGGTCATGTATGATGAAACGGCCGTCACTGTTGAACCGGCTAAAGGTGAGAAATGTGAGCGCTGCTGGGTCGTTTCTGAAACTGTAGGAAAAGATTCGGAGCACCCTGCACTTTGTGCGGATTGTGCCGAGACTGTGAAAAGCCACTATTAAAACAGGTGACTGCGAGCGGCTGTGAGTCCCTTAGGGATAAATCTCCAAAAGCAGATGCGGTCAATGGGTTTTGTCATAATAAAGGGAGGCTTTTCCGCCTCTCTTTTCCTATTACTGTAAAGTCACCTTTATTAAATAGTCACGATATGCTAATCTTTTAGTTATCTTAAGTTTTTATTTTTCATAATCGGAGGAACGTTGTGTGCGAATCTTTTATTATTTTTTAGCCTTGCTGGTGATCATTATTGATCAATGGTCAAAATGGCTGATTGCAAAATCAATGATGGTTGGACAAAGTATGACGCTAATTCCAGGATTTCTATATTTCACCTCATCGAGAAATACCGGAGCCGCATGGAGTATTTTAGAAGGCCAAAGAATTTTCTTTTTCATAATAACCACCATTGTCGTCATCATTATCATTTATTATATGCAAAAGCTTGCTGGAAGCAGTAAGCTGCTTGGTGTGGCACTTGGAATGGTTCTCGGAGGCTCAATCGGTAATTTTATTGATCGTGCCATTCGAGGAGAAGTCATTGATTTTATTCATGTCTATATTGGGTCATACAGCTATCCGATTTTTAATGCAGCTGATTCTTCCCTGGTTATAGGTGTCATTTTGATTTTGATTTATATTTTCTTAGAAGGAAAAAAGGAGAAACAGCATGGAAACCACTGAACGTATTATTAGCAGCGAAGGAAAAGGCGAGCGTATTGATAAGTACCTTCAAACCGTAGAGCCGGATCTTTCTCGAACCAGAATTCAGGAGCTTGTCAAAGACGGGAATATTACAGTAAACGGCAAGCAGGTAAAAACGAATTACCGGCTGCAGCTGGAGGATCAATTAAGCCTTACGATACCCGATCCTGAGCCTGCAGAAATTGCACACGAGAACCTTGCTTTGGATATTATTTATGAAGATGATCAAGTACTTGTTGTGAATAAACCCCGTGGAATGGTCGTTCACCCGGCACCGGGAAATTTCCATGGCACGCTTGTTAACGGTCTGCTTTATCATTGTAATGATCTTTCAGGAATTAATGGTGTGTTAAGACCTGGTATTGTTCATCGCATTGATAAAGATACCTCTGGGTTACTAATGGTTGCAAAAACGGATGAAAGTCATCAGGAGCTGGCAAAACAGCTAAAAGATAAAACGACATATCGAAAATACCTTGCGCTGGTACATGGATCGCTTTCTCATGAAGAAGGCACCATAGATGCTCCGCTCGGGCGTGACGAAAAAGATCGCAAAAAAATGGCAGTCACACCAAAAAACAGTAAAGAAGCGGTCACGCATTTTAAGGTTGAAGAGCGCTTTGATCACTTTACGTTTGTCTCATGCCGGTTAGAGACAGGAAGAACACATCAGATCAGGGTGCATATGGCTTATATCGGACATCCGGTGGTTGGTGATCCTAAGTATGGTCCTGCTAAAACCCTGCCTATCGATGGTCAGGCGCTTCATGCTGAGCAGCTGGGATTTACTCATCCAAAGACTGGAGAAAAAATGCAGTTTACTGCCCCATTGCCAGAAGATATGAAAGAACTGCTTAATCAATTAAAGAACAAGCATTGACATTCAGGTATTCCTTTGACATAATTAATAAAAAGAATCCTTTAACTAAGTCCCGTGAGGCTAAGAAGGCAAAACTGATGCGATGTTCATATCCTTTTCTTTAATGAGAAGTGTATATGTTCTTCTAATGTGCATTTACCAGCCTTTTGCCTCAGCGGCAAAAGGCTTTTTAATGCTCAATTTTAAGAAAAGGGGTGCAGCCGTGCCAACAAATATTTTGGATGAAAAGGCAATCAGCCGTGCGCTGACGAGATTGTCCCATGAAATCATCGAGCGTAATAAAGGAATCGAAAACGTTGTTTTGGTGGGAATTAAAACACGCGGCGTATATATAGCAAACCGGCTTGCTGAAAAAATTGCTCAGATTGAGAACAGGACGGTTGATCAGGGCGAAGTGGATATCACGCTTTACCGGGATGATTTGAAAAAGAAAGCAGAAGAACCAGAGCTTCTAAATACGGACATCGATTTGTCGATTGAAAATAAAACCGTTATTCTGGTCGATGATGTTTTATACACTGGCCGGACAGCTCGGGCTGCAATGGACGCGATTATGGATATTGGCAGACCTTCCAGAATACAGCTTGCCGTCCTGATTGACAGAGGACACAGAGAACTGCCAATCCGAGCCGATTTTGTCGGCAAAAATGTACCGACCTCACAGAAAGAAATCATAGCTGTACAATTGGATGAAGTCGACGGTACAGATGATGTGAGTATTAAATAAATAGAGTAACCCTTTTAATAGGCAGTACAGAGAGACTGACAAAGGGGTGGCTTACACTTGGGGAAAAGTGTAAGCAGCCGTTTTGTCAAATAGACAAGACGGCTTTTTTTTGAGCCGACTGAATCCATTTTTCTTTTCACAGAAACAGTCGTTTTAGGAAGGTAGTCGACACTCAAAGTATCTTTTCCCTTCAGGCTGAGCTTTGGAAAGTTCTCGCTTGCCGCGGGCGGACCGCGAGCCTCCTCACGCTTTAAGCAAATGTTGCGCTGTGGGGTCTCGCCTGGTCACGCTGATCCCGCAGGCCTTGAATTAACATCTTTGATTCCACATCGCACGATGAAAATGCAAAGTATTTTCGAGGAGTCTCGAACTTCCCTTTCAGCTCAGCCGTGTGAACGGGGGAAACCTCTGAATAGACTTTTTTAGTGGTCTCACGTTATTCCTGTAAGACTTGACATAACATCTTTGGAAACATCTCGCACGATGAAATGCAGCCTAAAGCGAAATCAACAGGCATGACGACAACGAGGGACTATTTCAGTGCTCTTATCAGTGATCTAAGCGAGCGCCATTTCGCTAAATTAATATGTTGAAATCATAACAATAAAGACGAAAACAGCAGGAGGTTCTTCCAATGCCCAACCTTACTCAATTGCAATTATTATCATCTGAGGAACTTACTCAATTAATGGAACGGGCTAAAATGTTTAGTGAAAAAACATTTTTTGATCCAAAACCTGTTGTTATCGGCAATCTTTTTTTGGAGCCAAGCACCAGAACACGATGCAGCTTCGAGATGGCTGAAAAAAGACTAGGCTATCATGTTCTTAATCTTGAAGGAGAATCATCGAGCACAAAAAAAGGAGAGACACTGGCCGATACCGTGAAAACACTGGAAGCTGTTGGTGTGAATGCCGTGGTCATACGCTCAGGCGAGACGGGATATTATAATGAGCTCTGTAAACAAACGCGCCTACCGGTTATTAATGCTGGCGATGGCCACGGCGACCATCCGACACAAGCGTTGCTCGATCTTTATACATTGCTCGAGGAGTTCGGCACAGTGGAGGGACTGACAATTTCTATTATTGGCGATCTGAGGCATAGTAGAGTAGCAAAATCAGATGCTGAACTGTTTACAAGACTTGGTGCACGTGTAAGGTTATCAGGGCCAGAGGCTTATCACCGGAACGAATTACCCGGAGAAAGGTGCTCGATTAATCAAGCTGTTGAAGAGAGTGATGCGGTGATTATGCTCCGTATTCAGCATGAACGCCATTCAGACAGGCAGGATAAACAAGAAGCTTCTTACTTGGAACAATATGGTTTAACTTCTGAAAGAGAAAAAAAAATGAAAAGAAATAGTATTATCATGCATCCAGCTCCTTTTAATAGAGATGTAGAAATCGCAAATGAACTCATTGAGTCGCCGCGGTCCCGGATATTTCGTCAAATGGAAAACGGGGTGGCTGTAAGGATGGCAGTTCTTGAGTGGGCATTACAAAAACAGGGAGGTCTTCATTCATGGGACAATTAATTAAAAACGGGAGCGTTTTTATCAAAGGAAAGCTGATTAAAACGGATCTTTTAATAGATAAAGGAATCATTGCTCAAATAGACACTGAGATACCAGAAGAGAACCATGATGTCATTGATGCCGAAAATAAAGTCATTTCTCCTGGGTTTGTTGATCTTCATGTGCATTTAAGAGAACCAGGAGGCGAGCAAAAAGAAACGATCAAAACTGGAACTGCGGCTGCAGCAAAAGGCGGTTTTACAACAATTGCAGCGATGCCAAATACAAATCCTGTACCCGACAGCATTGAAAACCTGGCTGATCTTCAAGCGAAAATCGAATCAGATGCGAGTATACGGGTACTCCCATACGGGGCACTGACCGAATCATTAAAAGGCAGCACACGGACGCGAATTACTGAGATGCACAGGCAAGGAGCGTTTGCTTTTACTGATGACGGCGTTGGCATTCAGTCAGCAGGAATGATGCTCGAGGCCATGGAGGAAGCTGCTAAGGAAAAGGTTCCAGTTGTTGCGCACTGTGAGGACAACTCCTTAATAATGGGTGGTTGTGTGCACCAGGGCACATTTGCAAAAACACACAATTTACCAGGTATCCCTAGTATCTGTGAGTCTGTTCAGATCGCAAGAGACGTCCTGCTCGCTGAAAAAGCGAATGCCCATTACCATGTGTGCCATGTGAGTACAAAAGAATCTGTCAGAGTCATACGCGATGCAAAAAAAGCTGGGATTCATGTAACGGCAGAAGTGACACCGCACCATTTGCTTTTAAACGAAAATGATATTCCTCACGTTGATACAAACTATAAAATGAATCCTCCTTTAAGGGAGAAAACGGATCAGGAAGCATTGCTGCAAGGACTGCTTGAAGGGACGATAGATTTTATAGCGACGGACCACGCCCCGCATACGGCAGAGGAAAAGGCAAAGGACATCCGGCAGGCACCATTCGGGATTGTTGGGTTGGAAACCGCTTTTCCGCTCCTTTACACACATCTTGTTCAAAAAGGGAAAGTGACTCTGGAAACCTTGCTTGGGTTAATGACTGAGAAACCTTCAGAAGCTTTTGACCTGCCGCATGGCATAATTGCAGAAGGAAAAAAGGCTGAACTTGTGATGCTTGATTTAGAAGAGGAAGCATCTATTGACCCCGCTTCATTTAAATCAAAAGGGACAAATACTCCTTTTGGAGGATGGACGTGCAAAGGGTGGCCGTTGATGACCTGGTACAATGGGAAAATTGTTTTTAAAAAGGAAGGGATTTTTCAATGAAAAGACAGCTAGTATTGGAAAATGGCATGATTTTTGAGGGAGAAGCAATTGGCAGCACAAAAGAAAATAAAGGCGAAGTGGTTTTCAACACGGGAATGACAGGCTATCAGGAAACACTTTCAGATCCTTCCTACTGCGGACAAATCATCACCTTTACCTATCCCCTTATTGGAAATTACGGGATTCACCGGGACGACTTTGAATCCATAAACCCCGCCATTTCAGGGGTCATTGTAAAATCCTGTACGAAGGAAGGGTCGCATTTTCGCTCTGAACAATCCCTTCATGAGCTTTTAGAAGAGAAAGATATTCCCGGTATTGAAGGCATTGATACGAGGAAACTGACAAAGGTGATTCGAGAAACGGGCGTTCTCAAAGGTAAAATTACGGACATAAATGTTGATACAAAAGCGGTTATTAAAGATCTGCAACAAGGTACCTTGCCAATTAATCAAGTGGAGAAAGTGTCAACGAAGGTTACTTATGCAAGTCCGGGGAACGGCCATCGTGTGGTGCTGGTTGATTTCGGTTCTAAGAAAGGCATCCTAAGAGATTGCATCAAAATGGGCTTTGACATGATCGTTGTTCCGCATAATACAACCGCGCAAGAAATCTTAAGACTTCAACCGGACGGCGTTCTCCTAAGCAATGGACCTGGGGATCCAAAAGATGTGCCTTATGCCTCAGTGATGGTTGAAGGACTGCTCGGAAAGGTTCCTGTATTCGGTATTTGTCTGGGGCACCAGTTGCTTGCTCTCGCATCAGGAGCAGCGACGGTAAAGATGAGATTTGGGCACCGGGGAGCGAATCATCCGGTAAAAGATCTGGCAACAGGCCGCTTTATGATGACCTCACAAAATCATGGCTACACCGTTGATCAGGATTCTTTAGAAAAAACCGATCTGGCTATTACGCATAGAGCAATTAATGACGGCACGATTGAGGGACTTAAACATAATCTTTATCCGGCCTTCAGTGTACAGTTTCATCCTGAGGCCTCGCCAGGACCGAATGACAGTGGAGAATTATTTGAAAACTTTGAGGAAATGATGACATTATTTAAGAAAGCAGGGATGCAGCATGCCTAAACGCCAAGATATTCATAAAATATTAGTTATCGGATCTGGACCGATTGTCATTGGTCAAGCAGCAGAGTTTGATTACTCAGGAACGCAAGCCTGCCAAACACTTAAAGCTGAAGGATTTGAAGTAATATTAATTAATTCAAATCCTGCTACCATCATGACTGATTCAAACATGGCTGACAGAGTTTATATTGAACCACTGACGCTTGACTTTGTTAGTAAAATTATCCGTAAAGAACGGCCAGATGGCATTCTCGCTACACTAGGTGGTCAGACCGGTTTAAATATGGCGACCGAGCTTCATAAGTCTGGCATTCTTGACACGTATAATATTGAATTGCTGGGCACAAAATTATCTTCCATTGAGCAAGCGGAAGATCGTGATCAATTCAGAGAGCTTATGTATAAAATGGGCGAGCCGGTTCCGGAAAGTGAAATTGTCACAACGGTTGAAGCGTCTCTTGCATTTGCAGAAAAAATTGGATACCCCGTTATTATACGACCTGCTTACACACTTGGCGGGACAGGCGGTGGTATAGCAAAAAATCAACCAGAGCTTGAAGACATTGCTGCCAATGGGCTGAAGCAGAGTCCGGTTAATCAAATTCTGATAGAAAAAAGCATTGCAGGATTTAAAGAAATTGAATTTGAAGTTATGCGGGATGCGAATGATGGTGCCATTGCGGTTTGTCATATGGAAAATATTGATCCTGTCGGCATTCACACAGGTGACTCGATCGTCACAGCACCATGCCAGACATTAAGCGACCGTGACATTCAAAGACTTAGAAGCGTGTCTTTAAATATTGTTCGGGCCTTGCAAATCGAAGGCGGCTGCAACGTTCAGCTTTCCCTTGATCCTAATAGTGACCAGTACTACATTATCGAGGTCAATCCAAGGGTCAGCCGTTCTTCAGCACTGGCTTCTAAAGCAACAGGTTATCCGATTGCACAGGTCGCTGCAAAAATTGCAGCGGGTTACCATTTGGATGAAATAAAAAATGCTGTTACCGGCACAACGTTTGCTTCTTATGAGCCAGCGCTAGACTATGTGGTGACTAAAATTCCGCGCTGGCCGTTTGATAAATTTGATGCAGCCAACCGGAAGCTCGGAACGCAAATGAAAGCGACTGGTGAGGTATTAGCGCTTGGAAGAACGCTGGAAGAATCTTTACTGAAAGCTGTGCGATCCCTTGAAATTGGTGAGACCCATTTGCAACTGAAAGAGACAAAAGATTGGGATGACAAAGAACTTTATGAGTCAATCGTCAATGCAGATGATCGAAGGCTGTTCTTCCTGGCGGAGCTTTTCAGAAGAGGGTCAGACATTGAAGAGCTTCACAGATTAACAAAGATTAACCGATATTTTCTAAAAGCAATTAAGAAAATTATAGACATGGAAACAGAACTAAAAAATCATCCTGATCAGTTGTCGACTCTGAAGACAGCAAAAATAATGGGTTTTTCAGACGATGCAGTTGCCAGACAATGGGACAAGTCAGCTCAGGAGATTTATGAGATCCGAAAACAAAATCAGATGATGCCTGTTTATAAAATGGTCGATACCTGTGCGGGAGAATTTGAATCATTAACCCCTTATTATTACAGCACATATGAAGATGAAAATGAATCTGTGGTCACACCGAAGAAAAGCGTACTTGTACTCGGTTCCGGACCAATCCGGATCGGACAGGGCATCGAATTTGACTATGCAACCGTCCACACAGTATGGGCTATCAAAGAAAAAGGTTACGAAGCGATCATTATTAACAACAATCCGGAAACGGTCTCAACTGATTTCAGTATTTCGGATAAATTGTATGTTGAGCCGCTCACCATTGAAGACGTCATGCATGTTGTTGACCTAGAAAAACCGGAAGGCGTCATTGTGCAATTTGGCGGTCAAACAGCTATCAATCTTGCATCCTCACTAGAGAAAAATGGGGTGAAGATTCTTGGAACGTCACTTGATGCAATGGATCAAGCGGAAGACAGGGACCGCTTTGAACAGCTTATGAAGCAGCTGGATATTGCTCAGCCACCGGGTAAAACCGCTTTTTCAGTGGAAGAGGCGCTTAAAATTGCTGATGATCTCGGTTATCCGGTTCTTGTTCGCCCTTCCTACGTTCTGGGCGGAAGAGCGATGGAAATTGTCTATCAAAAAACGGATCTGCATCAATACATGACGAATGCGGTGAAAGTAAACCCTGAACACCCTGTTCTAGTGGATCGGTATTTAACAGGTACGGAGCTTGAGGTTGATGCCATTTCAGATGGCAAGGATGTTTTTATACCTGGGATCATGGAACATATCGAGCGAGCAGGTGTGCACTCTGGCGATTCCATTGCTGTTTACCCTCCGCAGCGATTAAGTGATGAAATGAAACAACAGATTATTGACATGACCATTAAACTTGCAAAAGGGTTAAAAATAGTCGGCTTGCTTAATATTCAATATGTTTTGCACAAAGAAAAAGTATACGTTATTGAAGTTAACCCAAGATCAAGTAGAACGGTCCCATTCCTGAGTAAAATAACAGGTGTGCCAATGGCTAATCTCGCAACGCGCATGATTCTCGGAGAGACGCTTAAAGAACATGGTCTAGAAACAGGGTTGCATCCTGAACCACAGGAAGTTTCTGTTAAAGTGCCGGTCTTCTCTTTTGCAAAGCTTAGAAGTGTGGATATCACCCTCGGCCCGGAAATGAAATCGACTGGAGAAGTAATGGGAAGAGACGTGACGCTTGAGAAAGCCTTATATAAAGGGTTGATTGCAGCAGGAATGGCTGTTCCAACACACGGCTCTGTGCTCTTCACAGTGGCGGACAAAAATAAAGAAGAAACCTTACCCCTAATTAAACGATTTTCTGATATCGGCTATCGCATTTTGGCAACGGAGGGAACGGCAGCTTATATTGAAGACCATGGGATGAAAGCAACGGTAATTAACAAAGTCGGCAAAGAGCATCCAAATCTTCTCGATGTCATTAGGAACGGGGAAGCTCAGTTCGTTATTAATACATTAACGAAAGGAAAAAGGCCAGCGAGAGATGGGTTTAGAATTCGCAGAGAGTCGGTTGAAAACGGTGTTGTCTGCTTAACATCGCTTGATACTGCTTCAGCAATATTAAACGTTCTTGAATCTCTATCGTTCAGCACGATGAGTATGCCTGCCATGAGTACCCAAAGAACGGCGGTGGAGCAATGAAGCTTGCTTTCATGAAGCTTCTCCGAAAACGTGTTATTGCCACAAATGTTTATGAGATGCTGCTGAAGGGCTCAATAGCTGAAGAAATAACGGCACCAGGGCAATTTCTCCATGTTCAGACTGGGCTTGGCAGTGAGTTGCTTAGAAGACCAATTAGTATCAGTTCATTTAACACGGCTGAAGCCACCTGCACAATGATCTTCAGGGTGGATGGCAAAGGAACGGAGAGGCTTGCTGAAACGAAAGAAGGAGAGCAGCTTGACGTTCTGGGGCCGCTCGGCAATGGATTTAGTCTTGAAAAAGCTGAAAATAAAGGTCAAGCGATAATTGTTGGCGGAGGGATCGGTGTCCCCCCGCTATACGGTTTGTCGCAGGCGTTAGTGTCTAAAGGTGTAAAAGTCCGTCATATTCTTGGTTTTGCTGATAAAGATGCTGTATTTTACGATCAGAAATTCTCCGCTCTCGGTGAAACCACAGTGACTACGGACGATGGGAGCTATGGCCATCACGGACTAGTGACAGATCTGTTAGGAGAAGACAGCGGTGCAGGAACAGTCATTTATGCATGCGGACCAACACCTATGCTTCGGGCATTGAACAGCCTTTATGGCTCCGATGATCTCTATCTTTCACTTGAACAACGGATGGGATGCGGTATCGGTGCGTGTTTTGCCTGTGTTTGTGAGACCGTTGATCCCGAGGACGGAAAGGTTACCGGAAGATCTGTTCAGACGGTCCGGTGTTTAAAGGAAACGAGGTGGTTCTTTAATGCTTGATATTCAATTGCCAGGACTGACGATGAGCAACCCGGTTATGCCCGCATCCGGATGTTTCGGTTTCGGAAGAGAATACAGCCAGCTCTATGATTTGAACAAGCTGGGTGCAATCGTAATGAAAGCTGCCACACTTGAACCGCGGTTCGGAAATCCGACGCCAAGGGTAGCGGAAACAGCTTCAGGAATGTTGAACGCAATCGGATTACAAAATCCCGGGGTAGAGAAAATTATCAGTGAAGAAGCCGCCTTTTTAGAATCATTTGATGTTCCAGTAATGGCGAACGTAGCAGGGAAGGCTTTTGAAGATTACGTTGAAACCGCCGAGCGTATTTCGGCAGCTCCAGGAGTGCATGCGATTGAGCTTAATATTTCCTGTCCAAATGTTAAAGAGGGCGGAATTGCCTTTGGTACACAGCCTGAAACAGCAAAAGAACTGACGAGAGCCGTTAAGAAGGTTTCACAGGTACCTGTGTATGTCAAACTCTCACCCAATGTGACAGATATTACTGCCATTGCGAGATCCGTTGAAGAAGGCGGAGCGGATGGAATCACCATGATCAATACACTTCTTGGGATGCGAATGGATTGGAAAAAAATGCGTCCTGTTCTCGCCACAGGAAGCGGCGGCTTGAGTGGTCCTGCAATTAAACCGGTGGCGATCCGTATGGTTTATGAAGTCAGCCAACAGGTAGACATTCCAATCATCGGTATGGGTGGAATTCAGACAGCAGAAGATGTGATCGAATTTATTATGGCAGGTGCTAGTGCTGTTGCAGTCGGAACACAAAATTTTATTGATCCGCTATGCTGCCCCAAGATCATCGATGCATTGCCACCTCTGCTTGACCAAATAGGGGTGTCTCATATTAGTGAATTGATTGGAAAGGGGCTGCCTGGATGACTAATGGGATTATTATCGCTCTTGATGTATCTGGAAAGGACGAATTGAACGGAATCCTTAACCCTTTACACGATATTAAAGACCTTTATGTAAAAGTAGGTATGGAACTTTTTTACCAGGAAGGTCCGGATTTAATTAAGGAATTAAAAGCAAAGGGTTTGAAAATTTTTCTTGATTTAAAGCTTCACGATATCCCCACCACTGTCTATAAAGCGATGAAGGGTCTTGCAAAACTTAATGTAGATATGGTTAATGTACATGCAGCTGGCGGCGGGCTAATGATGTCACGCGCCATAGAGGGGCTTGAAGAAGGTGCCTTGTTCGGCAACAGCCGTCCGATCTGTCTCGGTGTTACCCAATTAACGAGCACAGATCAAAAAATGCTGAACGATGAACTGAAGATAAAAGGCACAATCGATCAGGTAATTACCTCATATGCAGAAAATGCCCACAAAAAAGGTCTTGATGGTGTGGTCTGCTCACCATGGGAAGCGGCAATGATTAAAGAAGCAACCAGTCCAAAATTTATCACCGTCACACCAGGCATCCGCCTAGAAGATGATTCAGCAGATGACCAGAAACGCATTGCCTCACCAAAAAAAGCCAGAGAATTAGGCTCTGATTTTATAGTGGTCGGACGCAGCATTACAGCGAATCAAGATATTAGAAAAGCTTATGAGAGAGTAAGTAAAGAATGGGGGATATAAAATGACTATAATAAAAGAAACAGTTGCATCTGACTTATTAAAGATTGGTGCTGTGCAGTTAAATCCGGAAGATCCTTTTACTTGGGCGTCAGGCTTAAAATCACCGATATACTGTGATAACAGACTGGTGCTTTCTTTCCCAGAAGTACGCCAAAGAGTCATTAATGCATTTGTTGAGTTAATTAAGGAGAATTATCCTAATGTTGAGGTGATCGCTGGATGCGCCACGGCCGGTATTCCGCATGCAGCATGGATCAGCCAGGCAATGAATTTGCCAATGGTTTATGTAAGAGGGAAGGCTAAAGATCACGGTAAGCGCAGGCAGATTGAAGGAACATTCACTACCGGTCAAAAGACGGTGGTTGTAGAAGACTTGATCTCAACAGGTGGAAGCGTTCTTAATGCGGTCGAAGTACTCAAGGAACAAGGAGCAGAAATTCTAGGTGTAGCTGCAATTTTTACTTATGGATTACAACAGTCCGCTGATAATTTCACAAATAAAAATGTTGAATTAAAAACGTTGACAGACTTTTCTCATTTAATGACTGAAGCAGTTCAGCAACATAAAATTAAAGAAGAACACATTAACCAACTGAACAAATGGATTGAAGACCCAGCAAGCGAAGCGTGGATGAAAGAAAAGTGAAGGTTGACGATTAGCCCTGAAAGAGCCTGGAGGTTTTCCAAAGAGGAGCTTTTTTCCTCTGAAGGAAAAGCGAAGGATCCGAAGGGCTGGCAACCGTAACTAGACAAAAGAAAAGTGAAGCCGAACATGTCAGCCCCGAGCATCACCTCTCGAATGACTACGAGTTGCGACGAGGAATCCTGCTTCTAAGCATGACTAGCAGACGCAGGAGTACGAGCATCACCTCTCGAATAACCACGAGTTGCGACGAGGAATCCCTCTTCAAAGCATGACTAGCAGACGCAGGAGTACGAGCATCACCTCTCGAATGACTACGAATTGCGACGAGGAATCCCTCTTCGAAGCATGACTAGCAGACGCAGGAGTACGAGCATCACCTCTCGAATGACTACGAATTGCGACGAGGAATCCCTCTTCGAAGCATGACTAGCAGACGCAGGAGTACGAGCATCACCTCTCGAATCACTACGAATTGCGACGAGGAATCCCTCTTCGAAGCATGACTAGCAGACGCAGGAGTACTTTATCTCACAGATTCCTTTTCCCTTAAAATCTTTTTAGTAAAGGGGCCATTGTCCACCCAGCCCAGCCAACATCATTCGTAAAGTATAAAAAAGCTGATCGATTCCCAAGATACAGGAGTGGATCAGCTTTTTTATTGTTCGTACCTGAAGAGGGCATGAACGGAAGAATGAAACTATGCCTTATCTGCAGCTGTATTCGTTTTTAATTGCCTCACTCTTTCCTCGGAAGGCGTCACAAAAACAGTATTCTGATGATCATAAATGACAAACCCGGGTTTTGCCCCGCTCGGTTTTTTGACATGTTTGACTAAGGTGTAATCAACCGGAACAGAACTGGAAAGCCTGGATTTGCTGAAATAGGCTGCAAGTGAAGCGGCTTCCTCAATTTCATCTGCAGAGGCCTGTTGGGACCTGATTACCACGTGAGAGCCGGGGATATCTTTAGTATGAAACCATAGATCCTGTGGAGAGGCCGCTTTCATTGTTAAATAATCGTTTTGTTTGTTGTTTTTCCCTACAAGAATGACCGAACCGCTAGAGGAATAAAAGGTTTCAAGGTCAGGTTTTTTATTCTTTTTCTTTTCTTTTTTAGCTTTCTTCTTTCTTACATAACCCTGCTCCTGGAGTTCTTCGCGAATTTCTTCTATATCTCTAAGAGATGCAGACTCAATTTGCTGCAAAATCCGTTCTAAATAGTCGATTTCCTCATTTGTTTTTCTAAGCTGTTCTTCCACAACAATGACAGCGGTTTTGGCTTTATTGTACTTTTTAAAGTAGCTCTGTGCGTTTTCAGAAGGACTCTTTAACGGATCAATCGGGATCGTGATTAAAGCTTGGTTTTCGTCATAATAATTAGTGACGGTGGCTTCCTTTTCACCTTTTTTCACCGTATGGAGATGTGCTGTCAGCAATTCGCCGTTGAGCTGGTACTGGGCAGCATTCTCAGTTTCCTTAAGGGTTTTATTCAGCTTTTTAATCTTTTGAAGGTTTTTCTTTCGTTCGGTGCTAACGAGACGGGACAAGTCATTAGCCTTTTGTTTCACAAGATCTGATTCTGCTTTAGTTTCATAAAACCTGTCAAGAAGCTGATGGACATTATCAAAAACGGTTCCAGACTCAAGCCACTGCTCCATCGGGATAACGTGGAAATTCTCTTTCCCATTTTCCATCACTGTCATTGAAAAATGATAATTTTCCCTGTTAATATCTTCTTGTAAGCTTAGAAAAGCATTTTCGATTGCCTTCTGCTTTGGCAGACCTGCCCGATGCAGCAATTCCTTTGCAAGATCCATAGAAAATCCGCCAACATTCTCAACAATCTGCTGAGCAAGCTTTCCAGAGTTAAAGTCGATTCGGCTAATTAATTCTGTAGACGTCGCTTCTGCAGGATTAAGCTTATCCTGATGGGGAGGCATTGTATACGTATGACCTGGGAGCACAGTACGGTAGCTGTTGATGGCTGGGGAGAGGTGCTTAATGCTGTCTAATATCTTTCCACTCTCCAGATCTGTTAAAATAACATTACTATGTCTTCCCATCAATTCAATTATCAGTCTTTTTGAAGTGAGATCGCCAAGTTCATTGCGGCCTTTAAAGTCCATGTGAATAATTCTTTCCATTTGTACCTGATTGATGCTTTCGATGACATTGCCTTCCAAGTGTTTTCTTAGCAACATACAAAACATGGTTGGCTCTTTCGGATTTTCGTAGGAAATATCCGTGATGTGATACCGGGAGAATTGAGCGTTGGTTGAAATAAGAAGTTTTTGATTCTTTCCCTTTGCTCTGATATTAAATATAAGTTCTGTAGAATGTGGCTGATATATTTTTAGAATGCGGCCGCCGACCAGCGCTTGAAGACTTTCCGTTACCGCATGTGCAACGATACCGTCAAAAACCATACTATTCACTCTCTTTCTCTGTCCAATAATGATATAAAGCTTTCATATTAGTATAGCATGTCATGATATTATGGTCATTTCAGGCGGAACGGAACGGAGCAAAAAGGTGATTATGTTTTCTGAAATAAACTTATTCCTAAGGCCTACTTGTTGAGCGGCGAAAAGTTGTATAAAATAAGATAGCATGGAGTGAATCCTATATGTATAGCATGACCGGTTTTGGACGATTTGTTTTAGACATCCAGGATTGTAAAATAACAGTTGAAATCAGCTCGGTAAATCACCGTTTCTGCGAAATTATTATAAATCTCCCAAAAGCTTTCTATCATCTGGAAGAAACGCTAAGAGCCAGATTTAAAGAAAAAGTAAAACGGGGCAAATGCATAATAAATATTGCTGCAGAATGTGTTGGGGGTTCCCTTGAAGTCGTTGAACCCAATTGGGAACTGATCGGGCAGTACATAAGTGGTCTTGAACAGATCAGTGACCGGTTTCATGTGGCAAATGATTGGAGCATGACGGATCTTTTAAAGCTTGATGATGTTTTTACGGCAGCACCAGCCTCTATAAATGAACAAAGGGTTGAAGAAGGCATTCTTGAAGCGTCAGAAGGAGCTTTACATGATTTTCTAAGTATGAGAAGCCGTGAGGGGCGTTCACTTCAGGAATCTTTGCAGTTATATTTTAATACCCTAAGGGAACACCTTAATGAGATTAATAATCAGGCACCTGAAGCTAAAAAGGCCTATTTTATTAAATTAAAAGCACATCTTGATGAACTTCTTGAAGGCTGCCCGGTTGATGAAGATCGCCTTTATAGCGAAGCGGCAATCTTTGGCGACAAGATCAATATTGATGAAGAAGTCACCAGACTCTACAGCCACCTCGATCAATCGCAGGACATGCTGGAATCTGAGGATCCCATTGGACGCAAATTTGATTTTCTCATTCAAGAGATGAACAGGGAGATCAATACGATTGGATCAAAGGCAAATGATTCTGAAATAAGCCGACTTGCCGTCGAGATGAAAAGTGTCTTGGAAAAGGTGAGAGAACAGGTGCAAAATATTGAATAAAGAGCCAGAAATAGGGGGACGATGGTGTGATAAAGTTAATTAATATTGGATTTGGTAATATTGCTTCTGCTCACCGTATTATTTCAATTGTAAGTCCAGAGTCGCAGCCAATTAAACGGTTAATAAAAATTGCGCGTGATGAGAATAAACTCATTGATGCAACTTACGGCCGCCGAACCAGAGCCGTGATTGTCATGGACAGCGATCATGTGATCCTATCGTCTGTTCAGCCGGAAACTGTTTCGCAGCGGTTGATCCAGCATGATGACGTTACGGAAGAATCATAATACAGATGAGTCAAAGATATTTGGAGGAAAATTATGAGTTTTAAAGAAAAAGGATTGCTTGTAGTCTTATCAGGTCCTTCAGGCGTCGGAAAAGGAACGGTGTGCAGAACGTTAAGAGAGAGAGGAACGGCCCTGCAATACTCAATCTCTGTAACCACCCGGAATCCTCGGGAAGGCGAAATCGACGGGAAGCATTATTTTTTCAAGACAAAAACAGAATTTGAAAAAATGATAAAGGAAAATAGATTGCTTGAGTGGGCTGAATATGTTGGCAATTATTACGGTACGCCGGTAGATTATGTTCAGGAAACACTTGAGGGTGGCAAGGATGTCATTCTGGAGATTGAGGTTCAAGGGGCACTTCAAGTCATGGACCACTTCCCGGACGCGCTGTTTATCTTTCTGGCCCCGCCGAGTCTCCAGGAACTTGAAAGCAGAATATCAGGACGGGGAACGGAAACGGAAGATTTGATCCAAAACAGAATGAAGGCGGCAAAAGGTGAAATAGACCTAATGAAGCATTATAATTATGTTGTGGAGAACGACGTTGTAAATCACGCCTGTGACAGAATAGAAGCGATCGTTACGGCAGAGCATTGCAAGCAAGAAAGAATAATAAAAAAATATGAAAAATTAGCGGAGGCTGAATAATATGATGCTTTACCCATCCATTGACCGTTTGCTTGAAAATATTAATTCTAAGTACACACTTGTAACTTTATCTGCAAAAAGAGCGAGAGAACTTCAGGAAAGAAATGACCTGATGGTTAAAAAAACCCAATCCGAAAAATTTGTTGGTAAAGCTTTGGAAGAAATCAACAACGGTTTATTGAAAGCAAAAACTTCTATTTAAAGTGATGAACAACAACCCCGTATGAGGTTGTTGTTTTTTTACCTGTATAATCTTAACGCTTCAATTCGTGAATATTATAGTGTTTCTTTAATAAAGAAAAGGAGGAATTCCTTTGACGATAAAAAACAAACGAATCGTTTTATGTGTAACTGGAGGGATCGCTGCCTACAAAGCATGCGTTCTGACAAGCAGCCTTACAAAAGCGGGGGCTTACGTTGACGTTGTGATGTCTAAAGGAGCACAACAATTTGTTGGGAAATCGACATTTCAGGGACTTTCAAGAAGAGCTGTATATGAGGACGTTTTTACTGAACCGCATTCGGATCAAATTGCTCACATTGATTTAGCCGATCAGGCAGATCTTATTATTGTTGCTCCTGCCACTGCAAATGCCATTGCAAAGCTGGCAAACGGGCTGGCGGATGATATGATGAGCACCTTAATCCTTGCTTCAAAAGCACCGGTATGGATTGCTCCTGCAATGAATGTCAATATGTATGAACATCCAGCCGTTCAGGCAAACATGAAACGAATAGAAATGGCTTTTAATTACCATCTATTGGAGCCAGGAGATGGTTTGCTTGCTTGCGGCTGGACAGGGAAAGGAAGAATGGCAGAGCCTGAAGATATTTTTGACACGATCTCACGATATTTTTCGGAAAAAAACCGGGAATTAACAGCGTTAAAGGGTAAATCGGTTTTGGTTACGGCGGGTCCCACACGAGAGGAACTGGATCCTGTTCGCTACCTGACCAACTATTCATCGGGTAAAATGGGTTATGCCATTGCAGAGGCTCTGAATAACAGCGGAGCAAACGTGACTTTAGTCAGCGGACCAACCTCATTGCAGGCCCCTGCTGGAGTAGAAGTTATCTCCGTGACCTCAACGGAAGAAATGTATAAGAGTGTCATCGGTCTCTATAAAGATATGGATGCGGTGATCAAATCAGCTGCGGTGGCGGATTATCGGCCAAAAGAAATCAGCAAACAAAAAATTAAAAAGAAATCTGATGAAATGACAATTGAGCTTGTCAAAAACCCGGATATTCTTCTGGAATTAGGACGAAGGAAATCGCATCAAATATTAATCGGGTTTGCCGCAGAAACGGAAAATCTGGAGAAGCATGCCAAAAAGAAGCTTGAAAAAAAACACCTGGATATGGTTGTTGCTAATAATGTTTCAGAACCGGAAGCCGGATTTAATAAAGATACAAACAGGGTGACTTTTTATTATAAAGACGGCAGGGTCTGTCCATTGGACGTGATGACAAAGAAAAAAACGGCTGAGGCAATTACGAATGCACTTGCAGATTTAATAGAAACGGAAAGTCAAAAATGATCGCCAAAGTCATCGTTGATGTCCCAACCCTTCAAACCGATAAACCTTTCGATTACGGGGTTCCAGAGGACTTAGCCAAGCTTGTGCAAAAAGGTGTCAGAGTTATTGTTCCTTTTGGAAGACGCAAACTGATCGGATTTGTCGTAAACACTGCTGATCAATCAGATTTAAAAAAAATAAGAAATATTGAAGATGTTATCGACATTCGCCCAGTTCTTACCGAAGAACTTATTGATCTAGGGACTTATTTAAGTAGAACGACGCTCTGTTTTACTATTTCAGCATACCTTGCTATGATTCCAGCGGTACTAAAGGGGAATTATCAAAAAAAAGTCACGATTCAGGAGCCAGAGAGTCTTGAAGCAGAATTTCCAGGATTGTCCGCACTTTTCATAGATAAACCTGAAATATCCTACGATGAGGTTATAAATCACCCTCAAGGGGCAGCAGCTATTAAAAAAGGCTATTTTGATGTGCATTACGTGGTGAATGACCGCAGTCATATTAAAAAAATATCCTGGGTCAAACGGTTGCTTCCTGCCGATAAACTTTCGGAAGCTATAGAACAGCTCTCCGGAAGAGCTCAAAAGCAGAAGGATGTTCTTGAATTTTTCACAACACGCCCTGACCAGGACAGATTCCCCGTGTCAATGCTGCTAAGTGAAACCCATGCTTCAAGACCGACAATCAATGCTCTCGCTGACAAAGAACTCCTCAGAATTGAAGCCGTCGAGCAATATCGTGATCCTTATAAGGACTCAGAAATAGGAAGAACGGAGCCTTTGGTTTTAACTGACAGTCAGGCGAATGTTCTTGCCCCAATTGCTGAAGCGATCCGGACCGGGAAGCATGAGGTAACGCTCTGTCACGGCGTCACAGGAAGTGGTAAAACGGAAATTTATCTACAGGCGATTGAAACAGTACTATCTGAAGGAAAAGAAGCAATTGTGCTTGTGCCAGAAATTGCTCTGACGCCACAGATGGTTTATCGGTTTAAAGGGCGGTTTGGCGCCAGAGTTGCAGTTATGCATAGTGGTTTAAGCCGAGGTGAGAAGTATGACGAGTGGCGTAAAATTCAAAAGGGAGAAGTGGATGTCGTTGTCGGGGCGAGATCCGCAATATTTGTTCCTTTTAAAAAAATCGGTCTTATCATCATTGATGAAGAACATGAAACGAGCTATAAACAGGAAGAAAACCCTAGGTACCATGCGAGAGACGTAGCGATTTACCGCGGGAAGCATCACCTTTGTCCCGTTCTTCTTGGCAGTGCAACCCCGTCGCTTGAATCTTATGCGCGAGGTGAAAAAGGCGTCTATGTTTTAAGTGAACTCCCTGACCGTGTAAACAAACAGGAGATGCCACATGTCCATATGGTGGACATGCGTGAAGAGCTGCGTTCCGGTAATCGCTCAATTTTTTCAAAGCAGCTTTATGACTTACTGCTCGACCGACTAAAGAAGAAACAGCAAAGTGTTTTGTTTTTAAACCGGAGAGGTTATTCAACATTTGTCATGTGCAGAGATTGTGGTTTTGTTATCCAATGTCCTCATTGTGATATATCGCTGACTTATCATCAGCGGTCTTCAAAGCTGAAGTGTCATTATTGCGGTTATGAAGAGCCGATGCCTTCCGTATGTCCATCTTGTGAAAGTGACCATATCCGCTATTTTGGGTCCGGGACACAAAAAGTTGAAGAAACACTGACTCAGCTGCTTCCAGAAGCGAGAGTAATCCGGATGGATGTGGATACGACTCAAAAAAAAGGCAGCCACGAGCGTCTTTTAAATGCTTTTGGTGAAGGAAAAGCAGACATTCTTCTTGGCACCCAGATGATTGCAAAAGGTCTGGATTTTCCAAATGTCACCCTTGTAGGGGTTATTGCCGCAGATTCGATGCTACACTTGCCTGACTTCAGATCATCAGAAAAAACGTTTCAGCTATTGACACAAGTAAGTGGAAGGGCTGGGAGACATCACTTGAAAGGCGAGGTGGTTGTGCAGAGCTACACACCGGAGCATTATGCGGTACAGAGAGCGTCCGAACATGATTACCACGGTTTTTACCAGCTCGAAATGAGAGAAAGAAAAGTGCATCAATACCCGCCCTTTTTTTATCTGTCACTTGTCACTGTTTCACATCCGCAATTTCCAGAAGCGGTGGCAATCACAGAAAAAATCGCTGCCTTTTTGAAAGGAAAACTTACTAAAGGAGCGACGATTCTAGGGCCAGTGGCGGCACCGATTCCCCGGATCAAAGATAGATATCGCTACCAGTGCATGGTAAAATATAAAGACGAGCCAAGTCTTTTAGAAGCACTTGCCGACATTCAAAAACACTATCAAGATAAATTCTCAAAAGATGCCTTGCAAATAGCAATTGATATGAACCCATATCTGTTAATGTAGGCATTTGATCACAAAATAAGGTTGTTGATAAATATGAAAATAATTTTTATGGGAACTCCTGATTTCTCAGTTCCGGTCCTTCAGCGGATTATTGCGGACGGCCACCAAGTACTGGCTGTCGTTTCTCAGCCGGACAGACCAAAAGGACGAAAAAAAATAATGACACCTCCCCCGGTAAAAACAGCGGCACTTGAACATGGAATAAAGGTCCTGCAGCCGGAGTCCATCAAGAAACCGGAGGCTGTGGAAGAGATTCTTGAATATAAGCCAGAGCTCATTGTCACCGCTGCGTACGGTCAAATATTGCCAGAAAGTCTTTTGGAAGTTCCTAAGTTTGGCTGTATTAACGTTCATGCCTCACTGCTGCCTAAATATAGAGGGGCAGCCCCGATCCATCAATCCATTATTGATGGCGAAAAAGAGACGGGTATTACTATTATGTATATGGTAAAAGCCTTGGACGCTGGTGATATCCTTTCTCAGACAACAGTTGCGATAGGTGAAAGGGAAACAACGGGCTCTCTGCACGATAAGCTCTCACTTGCAGGCGCTGAACTATTAAGCGAAACGCTGATAGATATAGAAGATAACAAAATTAATCCTGTATCTCAGGAAGATGCCCAAGCTACATATGCACCAACCTTAAAACGGGCTGATGAACAGGTCGATTGGAATAAAGACAGCAAACAGATTGACCAGCTGATTCGGGGGCTAAATCCTTTCCCAGGTTCTTACACGCTGTTTCGTGGGCAAGTGTTGAAAATATGGGGCGCCATTCCAGTTGATTGGCAGAGTGAGGGTCAGCCAGGAGAACTTCATCAGGCGGATTCCGGCAAGCTAATTGTCTCTGCCGGTGAACGATCAGCCATAGAATTGCTGGAAGTCCAGCCTTCAGGGAAAAAAAGAATGACGGCGGAAGCCTTCACCAGAGGATATCAGGTGAAAAAAGGGGAGCGATTAGGTGAATAGAATGACTCCGCGCAGTGCACGGGAGGCTGCTCTCGAGATCCTTATGAAAATTGTAAAGCAAAAAGCCTACAGTCAGATTGTCTTAAATGACGCATTAGAGAACTCACCATTTGAAGGGAAAGACCGCGGTCTTATTTCTCAAATGGTTTATGGGGTTGTTCAGCAACGATTGACTTTGGAATATTATCTCGGTCACTTTGTAAAGAAAAATCAAAAGCTTGATGAGTGGGTAAGACAGCTATTGCTGCTATCTTTTTACCAAAAAATCTATCTCGATAAAATACCAGACCATGCTATTGTAAATGAAGCGGTGAATATTGCTAAACGAAGAGGGCATAAAGGAATTTCCGGCTTTGTGAACGGTGTACTCAGACAGCTCCTCAGAAACGGCACACCATCACTTGATCAGCTTTCCCCACTTGAGAAACGGTGGTCTATCGAATTCAGTCATCCTCTATGGCTGATTGAGGAGTGGAAAAAGCAATATGGCGCTGAAACGACTCTTTCGATCTTGAAAGAGAATCAGCAGGCACCTTCCGTAACTATCCGTGTGAACCTGTTAAAAGCAACTCCGGATATGGTTAAAGAAAAGTTAATGACAGCTGGCTATCAGGTAAAAGACAGTCATCTGTTAAATGAAGCACTGATCTGCGAAGGTGGAAATCCCGCCTCCACCCATCTCTACAAAGAAGGCTTTATTACCATTCAGGATGAAAGTTCAATGCTTGCAGCACATGCGGTTGGACCAGAAGCTGATATGATGGTGCTTGATGCTTGTGCCGGTCCTGGAGGAAAAACAGCCCACATGGGAGAACTCATGAAAGATAGAGGCTCAATCACTGCGCTGGACCTTCACAAACACAAAGCAAGGTTGATCACAAATCAGGCTGAACGGCTTGGCCTGCACATCATTAACGCAGAAGCCCTTGATGCAAGAATGGCAGAAGAAGCGTATGCTGACGGAACGTTTGACCGTATACTTGTAGATGCACCTTGCACCGGTTTCGGGGTTATTAAGCGGAAACCCGAAATTAAATACGAAAAATCGCCGGAAGATGTGAACAGTATTTCAGAGGTTCAGCAACAGATTCTCCGACGCTCGGTGCGCCTGTTAAAGCCAGGTGGCATTCTGATATACAGTACATGTACGATTGAGAGAAAAGAAAACCAGCAGGTCGCGTTAAAGATTTTTGATGAATTTCCGGATCTTCAGTGGGATAGAGACCTTGAGAATAGACTTCCGGCAGAGGTGCGTGAAAAGGGAATATGGGAAGATGCAATGGTTCAAATATTGCCTCATCATTTCAACACGGATGGCTTTTTTATTGCTGCATTTAAAAAGATAGAGGTGTAACAGGAGGCATGACAATGAAGGTTTTCTTTTTGTCTGATAAAGGTCTTGTCCGCTCCCGTAATGAAGACAGCGGCGGCGTTTTTATGAAAGGTAGCCAGTGTCTCGCTGTCGTAGCAGATGGCATGGGTGGCCACCGGGCTGGAGATGTCGCAAGTCAAAAGACAGTCCAATACATAAAAGACTCGTGGGAGGCAGTCGAAGAACCGCTGACTGGCGATTCGGCAGAAGCGTGGCTGACAAAAACCATCAATGAGATTAACAGTCTATTGTTTGCTTTTGCTGCTGGGAATGAAGAATGCAAGGGTATGGGGACGACCATTGTGGCCGCTATTGCCTCTGAAAAGAACTTGGTTATCAGCCATGTTGGTGACAGCCGTGCTTATCTTTTTTACGCTGATCGAGAAGAAGCTCAGGTCACAGAAGATCACACCCTTGTTCAGGAGCTTATAAATCATGGGCAATTAAAAAGAGAAGATGCCTTTAATCATCCAAAGAAAAATATTGTGATGCGGGCACTTGGAACGGAAGAAACCACCAAAATTGATACAACGCATCTTCCTTTTCCAGCGGGTTCAGAGCTTTTAATATGTTCTGACGGATTGTCTGATAAATTGACTTCAAAACAGTTGAATGAGATTTTCAATAAAAAAGATTCACCATCCACTACCGGCAAAAACCTGGTTCAGGAAGCACTTAGGCTGGGCGGTGAAGATAATATTACCGTAGCACTGATCCTTAATGAACCGGGTGAGGCGCTATGATTGGCAAGCGTTTAAGTGGTCGCTATGAGATTATATCGAAAATCGGCGAAGGCGGTATGGCTATCGTTTATATGGCCAGAGACTTAATTCTAGACCGGATTGTTGCGGTCAAAGTTCTCCGCAATGAATTTTCGCATGATAATGACTTTATCCGTCGTTTTCGAAGAGAAGCGGAATCGGTCGCAAGCCTGTCCCACTCCAATATTGTTTCAATTTATGATATTGGAGAGGAAGAGCAGATCTACTTTATTGTCATGGAATTTGTTGAAGGCGTCACCCTTAAAACCTATATTAAAGACTTTCATCCAATCCCGTTTGATACCATTGTTTATTTAATGAATCAAATTGGGCAAGCCTTAAGCCACGCTCATGAATTCGGCATTGTTCATAGGGATATCAAACCTCATAATATTCTAGTTAATGATGATGAGCAGGTGAAAGTTACTGATTTTGGAATTGCGATTGCTGTGACTTCAGCTACAATAACGTACACTAATGCAATTCTTGGGTCTGCCCATTATCTTTCGCCCGAGCAGGCGAAAGGCGGAAAAGCCACCGAAAAATCGGACATTTATTCACTAGGCATTGTGATGTATGAATGCTTGACAGGCCGCCTCCCTTTTCCAGGGACTTCACCTGTCAGTGTTGCGTTAATGCATCTGAATGAACCTATACCGAGAGTGACAGAAATGAGAGAGAATATCCCTCAAAGTCTGGAAAATATTGTTCTGAGGGCTATGGCCAAGAAGCCAGATCAACGCTATGACAGTGTGAATGATTTTTTGAGAGACCTTTCAACCGCTCTGCAGCCTAATCGGATTGATGAGCCGTTAATTATTCCCGATGACAATGTTTTTGATGAAGAAGAAGACCCGGAAAGTGAAAAAACTAAAATTATTCCTGTAATAGGCAGTGTAAAGGAAGCCGTGTCTGCAGATAAACATCAAGTTGATGAACCAGTCAAGGTAAACGGAAATGAAAAGGAAAAGTCTAAAAAAAGAAAACGCAGGTTTTGGGGATGGTTTATTACCATCGCCATGCTGATCATTTTAATGGGAACAGCAGCTTATCTTTTTATGCCTCGTATGTTCTTTATTAATGAAGTGGCGATTCCGAATGTTGCGGGAAAATCTTATGAAACAGCTAATAATATGCTTCGGTCAAAGCATTTGTATGTGGATCCGAAAAAAATGACAAATGAATCGGTTCCAGCAGACTCGGTCATTAAACAAAACCCTGGTGCTGACGTTAAAGTAAAAGAAAATACGACGGTTACCTTGTATGTTAGTACAGGACCCAAGAAAGAAGCAGTTGATGATTATGTCGGCTACGATAGAGCAACTGTTGAAGAACTGTTGAAGACCATTGATTTTAAGGATACGGTTTGGCGAGGAGAAGCTTCGGATACTGTTCCAGAGGGAGAAGTTATCAAACAGAAGCCATCAGCAGGAGAAAAAATGATTCCGAAAGATACAGTCATAGAACTGACCTACAGTACCGGCCCGCCGACTTCCAACGTCCCGGATTTGAATGGCCTTTCAAAGGATGAGGCTTCAGCACAGCTCAAAAACCAAGGCCTTGATGCCCAATTTACAGATGGTGATTACTCCGATAAGGTGGAAAAAGATCATGTGCTGAAACAGGATCCCAAAAAAGGATCCAGTGTGAAAACCGGAACAGTGGTGACGGTCTATTTATCGAAAGGATCTAAGCCAAAGCCGGTTACGACGACTGAAAATATTTCTGTTAAAGTGGATCAGAACCAAGATACACCAGATAATAAAATCAAGTCGAAACCGAAGCATGTTCAGATCTATTACACAGATGCCAAACATTCAAATGAAAAGTATAAAGATGAAACCATAACTGAGACAAGGAATTACACACTTAAATTAACAATTGATCCTCAAGGTGAAGCTTCTTATAAAGTAGTGGTTGACGACAAAACCGTTGAAGAGAAAACCATTAATTACGATGATGTTAACGGATAATAAAGAGGGGTGTGTTATGCTTCACGGCAAAATAATTAAAGCATTAAGCGGTTTTTACTATGTGTCTTCAGAGGATCAGATTTTTCAATGCAGAGGACGAGGGAATTTTCGTAAGCGGAAAATAACACCTCTTGTCGGTGATTATGTTGAATTTGAGGCTGAGAACCATACCGATGGCTATATATTAGCGATTGATAAACGAAAAAATGAATTGAACCGTCCTCCCATCGCAAACATCGATCAGGCAATCCTGGTTTTTTCAGCGCTAAAACCTGCTTTCGATACTCAATTACTTGACCGCTTTTTAGTTCATGTTGAATCAAAGGATATTTCTCCAGTCATCTGTGCGAGCAAGGCTGATTTGATGGAAGATAAAGCACTCGATACACTAAAAAACACCCTTCAGTTATACAAAGATATCGGTTACTCAGTTGTATTAACCTCTAATCGTTCAGATGAAGGGAAAACGGCCTTAACAAAAATTTTGGCAGACAAAATTAGTGTTTTTGCCGGACAGTCTGGTGTTGGTAAATCGTCATTATTAAATATTCTAAGGCCGGAACTTGAACTGCCTACAGATGAAATATCGATGAGTCTTGGCCGTGGAAAGCATACAACCCGTCATGTAGAGCTTATTCCTGTAAATAATGGCTGGGTAGCAGATACGCCAGGGTTCAGCTCACTAGAGTTTCCTGGCTTCGAGGCAGAGGACCTATCTAAGTGCTTTCCTGAGATAGAGGCAGCTTCAGAAGGCTGCAAATTTAGAGGCTGTACACATCTCAGTGAACCTCATTGTGCTGTTAAAGATGCGGTTGGCAAGAATATCATTGCCCCGTTCCGTTATGAGCATTACGAAACATTTTATACAGAAATTAAAGGACAAAAAAGGAGGTATGATTAATGAAAAATCGTTTAGCACCGTCTATACTTGCGGCTGATTTTGCGAATCTTGCTTCAGAAATTAAAGAGGTTGAAGAAGCGGGCATTGACATTCTCCATGTCGACGTCATGGACGGTCATTTCGTTCCCAATCTTTCTATGGGACCAAATGTTGTGACTGCTATAAGACCATTGACGAACGCGGAGCTTGATGTTCACTTAATGATATCTGAGCCCGATCATTATATTGATGCTTTCTCAAAAGCAGGGGCGGACTATTTAACGGTGCATGCTGAGGCTTGCCAGCATCTTCACCGTACTTTGCAGGAAATTAAGGCTAAAGGCATGAAGGCTGGAGTGGCTTTGAATCCTGCAACTCCTGTTTGTCTAATTGAGCACGTGATGCAGGAGCTTGATTTAATTCTTATTATGACGGTTAACCCTGGATTTGGCGGCCAATCATTTATTAAGGAAACACTTTCGAAAATCAAAGAACTTAAAGAAAAAGTATCCAGATATAATCATGAGATCATTATTGAAGTTGACGGCGGTATTAATTCGGAAACGCTGCCTCTTGCAAAAGCTGCCGGAGCTGATCTTTTTGTTGCTGGGTCTGCGATTTTTAATGAGTCTGACAGGACGGTTGCGATTAAGAAGCTTAATCAGTTATAATACGACAATAGACAATTTAATTTAGAACCACTTGGGGAGTCTTTGGCAAAGGCTGAGAGGGAAGTTATGCTTCCGACCCATCGAACCTGACTTAGGATCATGCCTGCGTAGGGATTGTGGATGACCATACACACATCACCAGCTGTATACCTTTGTTCAGGTATGCAGCTTTTTATATTTTTATATTATAGAAAGGTTGTTTTTAAAAAGGATGCTGCTAATAAAATTGGATAAGATGCCTTAAGTAGTTAAGAGTATCTGCCTGAAAATAAGGAGAGTGGTTCACTCTTTATATATGAGGGTCAAAAAAACGAAATGGGGAGAAATTAAATGGCTTCAAGAACACAATCAACGACAGTAATTACAGAGGCGGCGCTTATGGTAGCGTTGGCAGTTCTTTTAAGTTTTATAAAATTCAGCGGTCCATGGATAGCTGGCGGTTCGGTATCACTCGAAATGCTTCCTATTATTATTTTTTCATTGCGAAGAGGCGTTAAATGGGGAATATTAGCAGGTGTGGTTTACGGATTTATCAACTTTATGATCAGTCCTATTTTTTTGAATCCAGCTCAGCTGCTTCTCGATTATCCGCTTCCATTCGGGCTTCTTGGTCTGGCAGGGGTATTTGGGATCCGCTCCAAAATGTCAAAAATGCATAAAGTTATTCTCGTTTCTGCTGCTGCTCTGGTAGCTGTGTTTGCGAGATTTTGCTCACATTATGTCTCTGGCATTACTTTTTATGCTTCTTATGCACCAAAAGGTCAGCCGGTGGCCCTTTACTCACTTATCTACAATCTTGGGTACCTGCTGCCTTCTTTTATTATCACACTCATTTTACTTATTCTGTTAACCGTCTTATCTCCGATTTTTATTGAAAGGAAAGCCTAAGAGTATGACTGTTTACAGCATTTTGGCAGGCGGTCCAACTCATAATGTCCCGGACCTGAAAGAGTACGAGCATTCAGTGGATCATTGGATTGGGGTTGATAAAGGAGCCTATCATTTAATTTCCAATGGCATCCATCCTCTTATCTCTTTTGGAGATTATGACTCCCTGGCCGATCAGGAACTTGAAGAACTGAAAGCGGCAGGAGCGGAACTTTTGACCTATCCTGAGGAAAAAGATAAAACGGATCTTGAACTCGCGCTTGACTGGGTACTGGAGCAAAAGCCGAGCGCTTGTTATATATTTGGTGCGACAGGGGGTAGGCTTGATCACGAAATGGCAGCTATACATCTTCTGAAAAAAGGTCTCACGGGCCATTCGGAATTAAAAATGATTGATAACAGCAATTTAATACAATTAGTCGGGCCGGGAAAGCATAAATTCTTTAATAATAGTCATTATCCTTATTTTTCATTATTATCGCTGTCAGAAGCTGTGGAAGATCTGACCGTTACTGGTGTTAAATACCCTCTGGCAAACGCCAGGTTAAATCAAAGTGTATCCCTTGGGGTCAGTAATATCGTAACAGAACCCACTGCAGAAATTACTTTCCACGAGGGGCTGTTGCTTGTCATTCGCAGTCGTGATGAAAAATAGTGGTAGATGCTGAGATATTCGCATAGATTAAGTGTAAAGGAAGGCCCAGCTTAAATTTGACCGGATAAGGGATGATGGGCGAGGAGGAGAATAATGAAATTTTATACAATTAAATTACCTCGGTTTCTTGGCGGAATCGTCCGCGCCATGTTGGGATCATTTAGAAAAGGATAAGAAGAAGGCACCCACTGCAGGGTGCCTTCAGGCTTGTAAGAATTCTAGAGAGTAGTCAGCTTTACTGTTAAATTTAGCAGTAGTCTTGTTTGGCAACACGAAAGGCACCCCGCAAGAGGTGCCTTTTGTGTTGCATAAAAATGATCATTTTTTGCATTCGCTTTTTAAAAACCTCAGCATTTGTTGTGCTGAAACAGTGCCGGCTTCAAACGCGCACCCTCGAGGCTGCCGCCTTACGAGGAACATGTGAGTGCTGAAGTCTTTTTTACTATGCGCGCTCTACTTTACCTGCTTTTAGAGCTTTTGTAGAGACATAGACACGCTTTGGTTTACCATCAACTAAAATCCGAACCCTTTGAAGGTTGGCTTTGAATTTACGCTTAGATTTGTTTTCAGCGAAAGAACGGTTTTGACCGAAGCTTGTCGTTTTGCCTGTTACGTAACATTTACGTCCCATATTTCGTACCTCCCTGCCTTGCAAATATGCAAATACGAGTCCAATAATACCATGAGAACAAGGGATAAGCAAGTGAATTTTTGCTATTTCCCATGTCCATAAAGAATACCATGAATTGCGGAGTGATGCTATAAGATTGTTTGAAAAAGGAAAGCGCTTCTTTTCATTGACAAGGGTTTGGTGTAAAATAGCGTTAGCCATTAAGCAATTACAAGGGGGTCCAATCATGCCAATCGAGTTAAACTCTCAGTTAGGTCAGGTTGATGTGTCAAATGAAGTGATCGGGACAATAGCAGGAGGTGCCGCTGTTGATTGTTATGGCATTGTCGGCATGGCCTCGCAGCGTCAATTAAAAGACGGGATTAGCGAACTGCTCGGTAAAGATAACTTTGGCAGAGGCGTTGTTGTGCATTACAATGAAACTGACTTGAGTATCGATATGTATATTATTGTGAGCTACGGAACAAAAATCTCAGAGGTTGCACACAATGTTCAGACTAAAGTTAAATATACTTTGAATAAAATGCTTGGAATTCAGGTCGAGGCAATTAACATTTATGTTCAGGGTGTTAGAATGAGCTCAATATAAATCAGGTTTCTATAAATAAACGTAAAAGCTCAGCTAGGGCTTTCGCTATAAAGTCTGGCGAAAAGCCAGTTTTCTTTACACATTTAAGGATTAAAATTTCTAAAAGAAATAAGCGGAATAAAGTGTAAGGGCAACTAGGCTTTCGCTATAAAGTCTGGCGATAAGCCAGTTTTCTTTACACTTTTAAGGATTGAAATTTCAAAAGTAATAAGCGGAATAAAGTGTAAGGGCAACTAGGCTTTCGCTATAAAGTCTGGCGATAAGCCAGTTTTCTTTACACATTTAAGGATTGAAATTTCAAAAGTAATAAGCGGAATAAAGTGTAAGGGCAACTAGGCTTTCGCTATAAAGTCTGGCGATAAGCCAGTTTTCTTTAGGGGGAAATTTTTGTGACCATTGAACAAATGACAACTGTGCCATTTATTCAAATGCTGAAAGATGGAGCTGAGGCTTTATCTACTCAGTCAGAAATGATCAATGCTTTAAATGTTTTTCCGGTGCCAGATGGAGACACAGGGACGAACATGTCATTAACGATTAAAGCGGGTATTAGTTATTTAAATGACCAGAACCCATCTAGAGTTGATGAGGCTGCTTCAATGTTTGCGAGAGGACTTCTTATGGGAGCCAGAGGAAATTCGGGGGTTATTCTCTCCCAAATTTTCCGTGGTTTCTCCAAAGGCCTTGCGCATCGTGAATTTATAACAGCAGCGGATTTTTCGAAAGCGCTTAAAATGGGTGTGGATACGGCTTTTCAGGCTGTGATCAAACCGGTCGAAGGAACCATTTTAACCGTTGCAAAAGATGCTGCCTACGCAGCAGAAAAAAAAGCAAAAAGATCCCGTGACATTCTTGAAGTTCTCTCAGCTGCATTGGAAGAAGCGAAGGCGTCTTTAAAGCGCACGCCAAATCTCTTGCCGATTTTGAAAGAAGCGGGTGTCGTCGATTCGGGAGGCCAAGGTCTGGTTTGTGTTTACCAAGGGTTTCTGCAATCATTGAATGGAGAAAAAATCAACTCCGATCAAGCACTTGTGCCTGAAATGGAGAGCCTTGTGAATGCAGAACACCATAAATTCAGCCGGACCTCTTCCCATGAAGAGGACATCACCTACGGCTTTTGCACGGAGTTTATGGTCAGGTTAAAGGAACCGGATGCGTTCAATCCTTTGCAATTAAAAGAAAAACTAAGCTTGTCAGGCGATTCATTAGTCGTTGTAAACGATGACAATCTCCTGAAAGTTCACATTCATACTGAAGCGCCAGGTGAAATGCTCACCCTTGGACAACATTATGGTGAACTCGTTAAAATAAAAGTAGATAACATGAGAGAGCAGAATGCAAAACTGCAGCCAAAGGAAGCAGCCACAGCTTCTTCAGTTAAAAAAGAGACAGTCAGCAGCCATCGTGAATTTGGCATTGTGACAGTCGCAATGGGAAATGGTATAAAGAAGTTGTTTGAATCAAGTGGGGCTCATGAGGTTATTGAAGGTGGCCAAACGATGAATCCCAGCACTGAAGATCTTGTGAAGGCTATTGAAAATACTGGTGCAAAGACGGTATACATCCTGCCGAATAATTCGAATATTATTATGGCTGCAAATCAGGCAGCTGACATTTCAGATGCAACCGTTATTGTTATACCAACGCGAAGTATTTCTCAAGGGTTAGCAGCTATTTTATCTTTTGACTCAAACAAAAGTGCCGAGGGAAACAGTAAACAAATGACTGAAGCATATCAAGGTATTGTTTCCGGTCAAATAACACAGGCTGTCAGAGACACTCTCATTGATGAGGTTGCTATAAAAAAAGAAGATTATCTAGGCATTGTTGAAGGTAAGATCCAACTATCTGTTGCCGAACGTATGGATTGTGTAAAAGAAGTACTCATTCGAATGATCCATGAAGAGCATGAGATCGCAACGGTTATTTATGGACAAGGGGTGCCGAAAAAAGAAAAACAGCAGCTGGAAAAATGGGCAGAGGATGCATTTCCTTCTGTTGAACTGGAGTACCACGAAGGTGGACAACCCGTTTACGATTATTTGATATCAGCTGAATAGTGAGGTGAATAAGATGAAGTTCCGAAGTGTTTTCGATATTATTGGTCCGGTTATGATTGGACCTTCCAGCTCTCATACTGCCGGGGCTGCCCGGATTGGCAGGGTTGCAAGGCACTTATTCGGGAAAGAACCAAGAAAAGCAGAAATTTTTCTATATGGTTCTTTTGCTAAAACGTATAAAGGGCATGGAACAGATGTCGCTTTAATCGGTGGGCTGCTGGATTTCGATACGTTTGATGAACGTATGGTTCACTCAAAGGAACTTGCTATCCAAAAAGGCATAGACGTTCATTTTATTGAAAGTGAAGAACCTGCGGAACACCCGAACACTGCCCGCCTGGTGCTCACTGACGAAGGCAAGCGCCTCGAAGTGGTAGGTGTTTCGGTAGGTGGAGGAAAAATCGAAATTACCGAGGTCAACGGGTTTGCTATTTCTCTTTCAGGAAGCAATCCTGCACTCTTCTGTGTTCACCATGACCGGTTTGGCGCTGTTGCAGCAGTGGCTGGGTTGTTAGCGCAGCATGAAATTAACATTTCTTTCATGGAAGTCTCCAGGAAACTGCGCGGAGATGTGGCGTTAATGGTGATTGAGACCGATCAGGAGGTTGATCCCGCTATTGCCAGGGAAATATCAGCCCTTCCTAATATGATAAATGTCGCAACCTTGGTATAATAATCTGGAAGGAGGCATGAACTATGTTTCGCAACGTAAAAGAATTACTGGAAATAGCAAATGAACTTAAACTGCCTATTTCAGAAGTTATGATAAAAAAAGAAATTGAGGAAACGGGAAAATCCCGTGAAGCAATTTTTCAACAAATGGAACGGAATTTAGAAGTAATGGAAGCCGCAGTTGAACGGGGAATCAAGGAAGATGTTAAATCCCACTCAGGTCTAACTGGCGGCGATGCAGTTCTTCTTCAAAGATATATAGAGAGCGGTAAAAGTCTAGCTGGTGACACACTTCTTGATGCGGTCAGCAAAGCCGTGGCTACAAATGAAGTTAACGCTGCCATGGGAACAATATGTGCGACACCAACCGCTGGATCAGCGGGCGTAGTGCCAGGCACACTGTTTGGACTTAAAAATAAAATTAAACCGACAAAGGAAGCGATGGTAAGATATTTATTTACCTCTGGAGCTTTCGGTTATGTCGTTGCTAATAACGCATCAATCTCTGGAGCAGCAGGCGGCTGTCAGGCTGAAGTTGGCTCAGCAACCGGTATGGCAGCAGCAGCAATTGTTGAACTTGCAGGCGGGACGCCAGACCAGTCTGCAGAGGCGATGGCTATCGCCTTAAAAAATATGATCGGCTCTAATTTGTGATCCTGTAGCTGGCCTTGTTGAGGTGCCTTGTGTCAAGCGGAATGCGATCGGGGCTTCAACAGCCATTGTCGCAGCAGATATGGCGCTTGCTGGCATTGTGAGCAGGATTCCGTGTGACGAAGTCATTGATACCATGTACCGTGTCGGTGAAAAAATGCCGACGGCTTTTAAAGAAACAGCGGAGGGCGGCTTAGCGGATACGCCGACAGCACGATTGCTTGAGGCGAAGATCTTTGGCGGAGCCGTTACCTCAGGAAGATGATTGAAACGGTTCCTGTTACGTCTATTAAAGGTATTGGCGATGAAACGGCTCAGGAGCTTCACCGATTAGGTATTTTTACAGTTGAAGATCTCCTGAATCATTTTCCTTACCGTTACGAACAATTTGAAAAAAAAGAATTGTCGACGGTCCAACATAATGAATTTATTACCATTGAAGGGAAGGTTCATAGTGAGCCTTCTCTCCGTTATTTTAATAGGAAAAAATCCCGCCTGTCAGTCAGGGTATATACAGATCGATATCTGATTACAGCGGTTTTTTTCAATCGGGCTTATCTAAAGCAGAAATTGCAGCCCGGCGATACGGTGACCTTAAGCGGAAAATGGGATCAGCATCGTGCCTTGCTGACGGTTTCGGATCTCAGGCAAGGCGATCCTGGTAAACAGCGGAATATCGAGCCTATATACTCTGTTGGAGGCAAAGTTTCGGTTAAGCAGATGCGGAAATTTATAACATTGGCGTTTAACACGTATGCTTCGCAAATTACCGACCAGCTTCCTGTGTATTTTCAGCAAAAATACAAATTAGTCAGTAAAACGGATGCCCTCAAAGCGATTCATTTCCCTCTGGAATTAAATCAGGTCAAGCAGGCTAGAAGGCGTCTTGCTTATGAAGAATTGCTGCTTTATCAGCTGAAACTGCAAATGATAAAGCATATACAGCGCCAGAAACATCAGGGGCTAACTCTGCCCATTTCCAAAGCGAGCGCTGAGGCTTTTACAGAGACACTCCCCTTTAAACTAACAAATGCTCAGCAGCGTGTTGCTCAAGAAATTTTTGAAGACATGAAACGGCCAGGAGCCATGAACAGGCTGCTTCAGGGGGATGTGGGATCCGGTAAAACGGTTATTGCGGCAATCGCACTTTATACAGTTGCGAAGGCTGGATTTCAGGGAGCGCTTATGGTGCCAACTGAAATATTGGCAGAGCAGCATGCAAAAAATCTTGCAGAGCTGCTTGACCGGCAGGGTGTTTCTGTTGCCCTTCTAACAAGCAGTGTGAAGGGAAAAAAACGCAGGCTTCTGCTGGAGCATCTAGAAGCGGGTTCAATTGACGTGATTGTTGGAACCCATGCGTTGATTCAGGAGCAGGTCGTCTTTCATCAGCTTGGATTAGTTATAATGGACGAACAGCATCGCTTTGGTGTTGAGCAGAGAAGAACGCTCCGTCTTAAAGGGACGGACCCAGAAGTGTTACATATGACAGCGACACCGATTCCTCGAACACTTGCCCTCAGTGCTTTTGGAGATATGGATGTGTCGACGATCGATGAAATGCCTGCCGGACGAAAACCTATTAAAACGTATTGGAAAAAGCATGATCAGCTTCCGGATGTCCTTCAATTTATTGGAAAGGAACTGGCTGAGGGAAGACAAGCTTATGTGATATGCCCATTGATCGAAGAGTCGGAACAGCTAGATGTTCAAAATGCCATTGATGTTCATAGCCAGCTGCAGCATTATTTTAAAACAAGCGGAGTCGGTCTTATGCATGGAAGGCTGACCAGTGAAGAAAAAGATGCTGTGATGATGGCTTTTAAAGAAAACCAAATTAATATCTTAGTTTCAACGACGGTTGTTGAGGTTGGTGTCGATGTTCCGAATGCATCTGTCATGATTATTTATGACGCAGAACGGTTCGGGCTGGCTCAGCTTCATCAGCTTAGAGGGCGTGTCGGCCGGGGGAGTGCTCAGTCCTATTGTATTCTCTTGGCGGATGCCAAATCAGAAGAAAGTCAGGAACGCATGAGGATTATGAGCGAAACGAATGATGGCTTTGAACTGTCCGAATTTGACCTGAAGCTTAGAGGTCCAGGAGATTTTTTTGGAAAAAAACAGAGTGGACTGCCTGAATTTAAAATTGCTGATCTTGTTCATGATTACCGGATATTAGCAGTTGCAAGAGATGATGCTGAACAGATGATCAATAATCAAACACTTTGGCAGGATCCTGACTTCAGACCATTGGTTCATTACCTTGAGAGAATAGGGGTTCTTTCCACTGAGCGGTTAGATTAACAGTTGATTAACAGGCTGCTTTTTCATATACTAGTATTAGTACCTAGTCATAAAATGGCGGTGTCAAAATGAAGAATAAAAAGAAAGATCGGCAGCTTCAATTAAAAACAACAATTGAAGAAAGTCCATTTATTACGGATGAAGTGTTAGCTGAGCAGTTTGGAGTGAGCATTCAAACGATCCGGCTCGACCGTATGGAACTTTCGATACCTGAACTGAGAGAACGTATTAAGCATGTTGCACAGCGGCAGCTTGATGATGTCAAGGCTCTTCAGAAAGAAGAGGTCATAGGCGATATTGTGGACCTTCACCTGGATGAAAGAGCAATATCAGTACTGGATATAGATTTGGACCACGTTTTTGCAAGAACAGGCATTGCACGGGGGCATCATTTGTTTGCTCAGGCAAATTCTCTTGCGGTGGCTGTGATTAATGATGATTTAGCGCTGACGGCAAAAGCAAAAATCACTTTTGCCAGACAGGTGAGAACGGGAGAACGGGTAGTGGCGAAAGCAAAAGTACTTCAAATGGAACACGATCGGACTTTGGTAGAAGTAAATAGTTTTGTGGACCAGGAAAGAGTCTTTCGGGGACGTTTTACTATGTACCGCTCCCAATTTGAAGGGGGGCTTACATCATGAAATTAGCATTGGATGCCATGGGGGGAGACCATGCGCCTAAAGAAATTGTCAAAGGGGCAATTGAGGCAGCAAGAGCGCTCCCAGATTTACATATTACGCTGGTAGGGGACCGGTCCAAAATCGAACCCTATCTCGATGGCCAGGATCTTTTTCACATTCTTCATACGACTGAAAAAATCGAGGGCACAGACTCTCCAGTGAAAGCCGTTCGCAAAAAGAAAGACGCTTCTATGGTGCTGGCCATTAATGAGGTAAAAGAAGGCAGAGCGGATGCTGCTATTTCAGCTGGGAACACAGGCGCGCTCATGACTGCAGGCTTGTTTGGCGTCGGGCGGATTAAAGGAATTGATCGGCCAGCTTTAGCCCCGACCATACCGACGGTTAAAGAAAACGAAGGGTGTCTTTTCCTAGACGTTGGTTCGAATGTGGATGCGAAGCCGGAACATCTGTTGCAATACGCAATTATGGGGTCGATTTATGCAGAAAAAGTCATGCATAAATCGAAGCCAAGGGTAGGGCTTCTAAATATTGGATCAGAGCCTGGTAAAGGTAACGAGTTAAGCAAACTCGCCTATCAGCTTCTTGAAAATGCACCTATTCATTTTATAGGCAATGTGGAATCGAGGGATTTACTTCAAGGGGCTGCAGATGTCGTGGTGGCCGACGGATTTTCAGGAAATCTTGTTTTAAAATCCATTGAAGGTTCTGCTTCATCATTTTTTCAGATCATTAAAGAAGAATTAACAAGTTCATTTTTTTCAAAAGTCTTAGCTGGCCTTTTATATCCAAAACTGAAGAAAATCAAAGGAAAAATGGATTATGCAGCATACGGAGGAGCTTGTCTTTTCGGACTTGCAGCTCCAATTATTAAGGCACATGGATCTTCGACAGCACATGGTATTAAAACAACCATTGAACAGGCTCAGCTGATTGTTGAAAATGATGTGGTGCGGACGATTGAAGACACCATACATGCGAAACGAAAAGAATGGGAAGGGACTGAATAACATGGGGAAAACAGCTTTTTTATTCCCGGGACAAGGCTCCCAGTACGTCGGAATGGGAGAAGATATTATTGCCTCCAGGGAAGAAGCGCGTGAAATCTATGAACTGGCGGATCAAACGCTGGGAATCGATTTATCAGCTATTATGCTTAAAGGACCGGAAGAAGAACTGAAACGGACTGAAAACACTCAGCCTGCTATTTTAACTATGAGTGCAGCCCTTCTATTAATGCTTGAACAAGAAGGAGTTAAACCTGATTATACGGCTGGACACAGCCTTGGAGAATACAGTGCTCTAGTGGCTTCTAAAGCTCTAAGTTATAAGGATGCTGTGTATGCTGTACGTCAGCGTGGGCTGTTCATGGAAGAGGCAGTCCCGGCAGGAGTTGGGACCATGGCAGCTGTTCTTGGAATGAAGGCGGATGCCCTTCAGGCAATTTGCGACTCGGTAACAAACGAAGGAAACGTTGTGCAGCTTGCGAATCTTAACAGCTCAAACCAAATTGTCATCTCAGGTACAAAAGAAGGCGTAGAGGCAGCTGGGAATTTAGCAAAAGAGCAAGGGGCAAAGCGTGTCGTGCCTCTGAATGTCAGCGGACCTTTCCATTCCATTCTTATGGAGCCGGCAGCCGACAAGCTTAAAAGCGTATTAGACGGAATAACCATTAATGATGCCGAAACACCTGTCATTACAAATGTTACAGCCGAACCTGTCAATGAAAGCAAGCAAATATCAGACCGGCTGATCGAGCAATTATATTCTCCAGTCCGCTGGGTTGAATCCATTGAAAAAATGGAAGAATTAGGTGTGGACACTTATATTGAAATCGGTCCAGGCAATGTTTTATCCGGATTGGTCAAAAAGGTTAATCGCAGAGCGAATATTTTTCAAGTTAACAGCGTGGATTCTCTAGCTTCCACAGTTGCTGTTTTAAAGGAGAGAAACGGATGCTAAATGGAAAAGTGGCCCTTGTAACGGGTGCGTCAAGAGGAATTGGCAGAGCTGTTGCCTTAAAGCTTGCTGAAGCAGGAGCTGACATTGCTGTTAACTATGCGGGAAGTGAACAAAAAGCTGAAGAAGTTGTCCGTTTGATAAATGAAAACGGAGGAAACGCAGTAAGTTTTCAGTGCGATGTCGCATCTTCTGAACAAGTCTCTGCTATGATAAAGGAAGTCATTGAGACGTTCGGCAGGCTGGATATTCTCGTGAATAATGCGGGCGTTACAAAAGATACATTATTGATGAGAATGAAAGAAGACGATTGGGACAAAGTTATTAATACGAACTTAAAAGGCGTCTTCAATACAACGAAGGCTGTCACAAGACAAATGATGAAGCAGAGAAGCGGCCGTATCATTAATATGGCAAGTGTGGTCGGCATCATCGGCAACGCAGGGCAAGCTAATTATGTGGCTTCCAAAGCAGGTGTCATTGGGTTAACGAAATCTTCAGCAAGAGAGCTTGCAGCGCGAAACATTACCGTTAATGCGGTTGCGCCAGGTTTCATTGAAACAGATATGACGGATACGCTGCCAGAAGATGTTCAGCAGGAAATGCTCCGTCAGATCCCTCTTGGAAAGATGGGCACCCCTGAAGATGTTGCAATGGTCGTCCGTTTTCTTGCAGGTGAAGAGAGCCGTTATATGACCGGACAAGTGCTAAGCGTGGACGGCGGCATGGTGATGCAGTAAAATTACCTCTTTACGCCACAGGCCTTGTTTGGTATTTTTATAAAAGAGACTGAAAGGAAACCCTTTGAGGGGAGGTGAACGATGTGGCAGAAGATATTTTAGCACGCGTAAAAAAAATCGTTTCTGAACGCTTAGACGTTGATGAAGCAAACGTAAAGCCGGAAGCTTCTTTTAAAGAAGACCTCGACGCAGACTCTTTAGATGTTGTCGAATTAGTTATGGAGCTTGAGGATGAATTCGATTTGGAAATTTCCGATGAGGATGCAGAAAAAATCCTTACTGTTGGCGATGTATTAAGTTACATAGAGAGCCATAAATAAGGTGTGTAAAAAAAGTCCCGTTATACAGCGGGACTTTTCTAACACCTGTTTCTTGTAAGGGATAGATTAAATTAATTTGATTTCTCGAAAGCTGACTGCTCTATCGGAGGGATAATTCATGGTAAAGTCTCAAAAAATGAAAGTATATGAACAAGACAAGATGAATAAAATTCATCAATTTTTGGATCGCATGTCCTTGAAATTTGAAAATGATTCGCTGCTTAAACAAGCATTCACACACTCTTCGTATGTGAATGAGCATAGACATCAGGCGATTGAAGATAATGAGCGGCTAGAATTTTTGGGTGATGCGGTTTTAGAACTGTTGATTTCACAATTTTTGTATAAACGTTTTCCCGGAATGACTGAAGGGGACATGACCAAACTCAGAGCTGCCATTGTGTGTGAGCCTTCATTAGTTAATTTTGCTCTTGAGCTTTCTTTTGGCGGAATGATTTTGCTCGGCAGAGGTGAAGATGCGACTGGCGGCAGGAAGCGGCCGGCATTGCTAGCGGATGTTTTTGAGGCTTTTATAGGGGCGTTGTATCTCGATCAGAATCTTGAATCGGTGGACCAATGGCTTGGTGAAACCGTTTATCCCAAGATTATTGATGGGACGTTCACGCATGTCATGGATTTTAAAAGCCAGCTTCAAGAAACGGTCCAAAGAAAAAGTTTAGGGCATTTAACATATGAAGTTATTTCGGAAAATGGGCCAGCTCATCATCGTGAATTTATTTCTCATGTGAAATTGAATGAGGAGACTGTTGGCGAAGGAAAAGGTAAATCTAAAAAAGAGTCTGAACAGCGCGCTGCACAAAATGCATTGGAGCGGTTAAAAGCATAGATTAAAACCAGGCAAAATTTCAGAAGTTGTTTCTGTCCTCTCTCTAAGATAATGCAAAGCCCACCCGATATTTCCGACAATCGGGTGGGCTTTGTCGCTAAAGGCCAAGCGGTTAGAGGGGTCGGCGAGAGGCAATTGTAAAAGTCCTCTGCTGTTGTATCGTAGTTGTTGAATTCGCTCTTGGCTGCTCGCTTTCCATGGGCACGGCCTCAGCTAACTTTGGAGTGGTCACTTTGTGCCAGTGGATCTTCGGACGCGTGCTGCTGAGGCCACGAAAAAGTCCCTTTTTGCCCTGCGAGCCGACCTTTGGGAAGTCTCGCTTGCCGCTGGCGGACCGCGAGCCTCCTCGCATGACCACAGGATGTGGGTAGGTTCGGCGTTGGCACAGGACGTGCCGGTATTTAGCCGAACTTCATCCTAACATTTGCGCTGTGGGGTCTCGCCTGGTCACGCTGATTCCGCAGGCGTCTCAAACTTCCCGTCAGCTCGGCCTTTAGTGGCAAAGGGATCTCAGTTTTAAGAATTCGCATTAGACTTTGAATTATCAAGCATCAGACCCGGCTATTTTTGATTAAATCTAAAGCAACCACCACAACACCGTGGGACTTTTTGCAGTGGCCTCGTGCTGCTCCCGGAGGACTTGAAACGTCATCCTTGACTCCTCACCGCACGAAGAAAATGCGGATGCCACCCATTGAAAGCGAGCAACCTAGAGCAATAATCAACATCCAAATCCACCGTGGAACATTTCAGTGGCTACAACAGCGATCGAAGCGAGAGTTTACAGCGCAACCATTATCCTTTAAAGCGAGGACTTCCAGAATCTCATCCAGTACGGCAAAAAGCGTGTCAGCATGGCCCTCTATTGAGAACATGTTGACACGCTACCTAAATCGTTTAATTAGCCGTCTGAAATTTCATGACTGATTTTCTTGTTGTTATGCAATGGGTTGTCTGATCGTTCTTAGTTCATCTAGAATGGCTTCCATTTCTCTAATGCTGAAAGACGTTTGCTTAACGACCAGCGAATAGATATCATGCAGTTCTTCATAATGTTCGGTAGAAAAGGCTTCAGGTTTTAAAACATCCTGATTAACAAGCTGAAGTTTTTTCTTAATCACATCAAGCATGTATTCAATATTTTCATTATTTTCAACTGTAAGATCCATTATTGTCCTCCCCGACTCTTAGTAAGTCTATTTTAACAAAAAAATCGCAATGTACAACTATAGCGGTACACCGCTCAAGCAGCTATGATAAAATAAGAAGGTTAATAAGAACAGGAGGATGTTAGATGTTCCTCAAACAATTGGAAATCATAGGATTCAAATCCTTTGCAAATAAAATCTCAGTTGATTTTGTGCCTGGGGTAACAGCCGTTGTCGGCCCGAACGGAAGCGGAAAAAGTAATATTGCCGACGCAATCAAATGGGTGCTCGGCGAACAGTCAGCAAAAACACTCCGGGGAAGCAAGATGGAAGACATTATTTTTGCGGGGAGCGATTCGAAGCGGCAGCTTAATGTAGCTGAAGTCACCCTGATATTGGATAATACAGATCAGCATCTGGCGTATGACTTTAACGAAATCAGTGTTACTCGCCGTGTCACACGGTCAGGCGACAGTGCTTTTCTAATAAATGGTCAGCCGTGCCGCCTTAAGGATATCGTCGATTTATTTTTAGATTCGGGGCTTGGAAGAGAAGCCTATTCTATTATCAGTCAAGGGAAAATTGATTCCATATTAAATAGCAAGCCTGAAGAAAAACGAAGAATCTTTGAGGAAGCAGCCGGGGTACTCAAGTATAAAACCAGAAAATTGGCTGCGGAAAAGAAATTGTCAGAATCTCAAGATCATCTTAACCGTGTAGAGGATATTATATTTGAACTTGAAGGTCAGGTAGAACCGCTTCAGGAACAAGCCTCTATCGCAAGAGATTATCTTGAAAAAAAAGAAGAACTGGAAAAGTCAGATGCTGCTCTCCTCGTCTACGATATTGAAGAGACGCATCAGCTGTTTGAAGCACAAGAAGCGAAATTAAAAGAAACAGAAACTTTTTATGATCAAATCAAAGTATCAGCTGGACGAAAAAGAAAGCCGCTTTAATACAGAAAGAAATAAACTGTTACAAGCTCAAACAAGAATGGATGAAATGCAGGTAAAGCTTGTAAGTGAAACAGAAATGCTTGAAAAACTGGAAGGTCAAAAAAACGTCCTGAATGAAAGGCAAAAGTATGCTAAGGATAACGCGGAAGATCTAAAGGAAAGAATTACTAAGCTGGAAGAAAAATATGAAGCTGGACAAGCCTCACTTTCACAGGAACAAGCGTTATTGCTTAAAGAAGAGAAAAAGGCAAAGGCATTTAAGAATGAAGTCAAACAGAAAGAAGAGAGGCTTCATTTTTTAAGCGAAGATTTAGATGAAGTGCTTGACCGTCTTAAATCTGAGTACTTTGATATCCTGAACCAGCAAACCTCTGTGAAAAATGAAGCTGGCTACCTGAATAGCCGTCTGGACCAGCTTGTGCACAAACGCGAGCATCTTTCATCACAGACAGACGGTTTACCGGACACAGACAAACGAAATTAAAGAAAAAAAGAAAGCTGTTTCTGCTCTTTTATTAGATCTGCAAAATGAACAAAAACACTTACAAGTAAAGATAAGTGAATTGCAGCAAAAGAAGGAATCGACAAACGTCAATTATGAAAAAATCCGCAAGGCGCTGCAGAACATTGAGCATTACATTGACCAGGCTAAATCAAAAAAGCACATGCTGGAAGCAATGAGTGAAGATTATGCTGGCTTTTTCCAGGGTGTAAAAATAGTGCTGAAGGCTAAGGAAACGGCCCTTTCCGGTATTCATGGTGCAGTGGCTGAGCTTCTTCAAGTGGATAAGAAAAATGAAGTGGCAATTGAAACGGCGCTTGGGGGCAGTATGCAAAATATTGTCGTTGAAAATGAAGCGGATGCAAGACAGGCAATCACTTTTCTGAAAAACAGAAAAGGCGGCAGGGCAACATTCCTGCCTCTAAACGTCATTAAATCCAGACGTATGCAGAATATGGATATTGAACGTTTGCAATCCCAGCAGGGGTTCGTGGGGCTCGCGTGCGATCAGGTCTCTGTTTCTCCCGAGTACATTCGATTGGCAGAACACTTACTTGGCCATATTATTATTGCTGAGGATTTAAAACAGGCAAACGCAATTGCCAGGGTCATGAACTTCCGATACAGGGTCGTTACTTTAACCGGAGATGTCGTCAATCCCGGCGGGGCGATGACAGGCGGCAGCCAAAATCAGAAGAATACGAGCCTTATTGGCAGACAAAGAGAAATTAGTCAGCTTGAGCATCAGTTGACTGAGATGAAAGATAAGCAGCAGGAAATGACAAGGGATTACAGTCATCTTCAGGAAATGCTGGTTGATCAGGACATGGCGTATCAAAAAATAGTAAATGCCCAAGAGGAAAATACGGCTCAGCTTCGCAAGCATGAACAGTCCGAAAGAGAGCTTGTTTATGAGAGTAAGGCGCTTTCAGACAGATTTGATATGGCTCAAAGAGAACAACATGATTTTCAATCGGAATACAATGAAATGAGCCAGAAGGTTAAGAAACTTCATGCTGAAGAAAAAGCATTTGAGCTAAAGAAAAGCGAACTTGAAAAAAAGATCGACTCTCTGGGTATTGAAAAGAAAGATCAGCAATCGTCCAAAGAGGAACTTAGAGAAATACTCACTGAATTAAAAGTAAATGCAGCGAGCCAATCTGAACGTCTGATGTCTCAAAAAGAAAAAACGAAGCGGCTAACAAACGAGCTTTCCGGAATTAAGCGTGATCTTGATGAAGCAAAGCAGGCTGTGCAGAGTTTCACCCATCACCTGAATCATCATGTTACAGATCGTGAGACGATTGAAGAATCAATTATAGAGAAGAGAAAAATAAAACAACAGCTGACTGAAGATATTGATGAACTGAAAGAAAAGAAAAAGACGCTGCAGCTTGAAACAGAAAATCTGGAGCAGGCATTGAAACTTCTGCATAACCAGCAAAAAAGCTATTCTGATGAAAAGCAGGAGGCTAAATTGCAGCTGAATAGGCTTGATATTAAGCTTGAGGGGTTTCTGGCGACACTAAGCCAGGACTACGAAATGAGTTATGAGTATGCGAGAGCGCATTATTCACTAGAGTTTGATGCAGAGCAGACGCGTTCAAAAGTTAAGCTGCTTAAGCGGTCCATTGAAGAATTAGGGCCGGTGAATATTGGGGCCATTGAAGAATATGAGCGGGTTTCGGAGCGCTTTGTATTTCTTCAGACCCAGCGTGATGACCTGATGACGGCAAAAGAAACGCTGTTAAGTGTGATGGGTGAAATGGACCAGGAGGTTATCAAACGGTTTGAGGATACGTTTACAAAGGTTAAAAGCCAGTTTCAAGAGATCTTTAAAGCGTTATTTGGCGGAGGCAAAGCCGATTTAGTTTTAACAGATGAGGACGATCTATTGAACTGTGGTGTCGATATTTTTGCACAGCCTCCGGGCAAAAAGCTCCAAAACCTTTCTCTTCTGTCAGGCGGAGAAAGAGCTTTAACAGCAATAGCACTCCTTTTTTCCATTTTAAAGGTAAGACCGGTCCCCTTCTGTGTGCTTGACGAAGTGGAAGCCGCCTTGGACGATGCAAATGTTGATCGATATGCGAGCTATCTGAAGGCATTCAGCAAAGAAACCCAATTCATTGTAGTGACCCACCGTAAAGGGACGATGGAGCTTGCAGATGTGCTATACGGTGTTACCATGCAGGAATCAGGCGTTTCAAAGCTGGTTTCAGTCAGACTTGAAGAGACGCGGGAATTAATTGAGACATAAAGGAGATTCAGAACCATGAGTTTTTTTAAAAACCTTAAAAGCAAAATCACAGGCCAAACAGATGCGGTATCCGGTAAATTTCGAGACGGCTTAACTAAAACAAGAGAATCCTTTTCGAGTAAAGTCAATAATCTTGTAAAGCGTTACCGAAAAGTAGATGAAGATTTCTTTGAAGAGCTTGAAGAAATTCTTATCGGGGCAGATGTTGGCGTTAACACTGTAATGGATTTGATCGACAGGCTTAAGGATGAAGCGAGAACGCGCAATATTAAAGAAACAGAAGAACTCAAGGACGTTATTGTGGAAGTGCTTGCCGGGATGATGGCCAAGAATGAGGCTGAGACTTCTATTAATTGGAAGACGGATGGCATGACTGTAATCTTGGTGGTTGGTGTAAATGGAGTTGGAAAAACGACCACGATCGGAAAGATGGCAAATAAGTTTAAAGAAGAAAATAAAAAAGTGGTCCTTGCCGCGGGAGACACTTTCAGAGCTGGGGCAATTCAGCAGCTGGAGGTTTGGGGGCAACGTGCACAAGTCGATGTTATTAAGCACCAGGAGGGCTCTGATCCTGCTGCTGTCATCTATGACGCAATCAATTCAGCTAAATCAAGAAAAGCAGATGTGTTGATCTGCGATACGGCTGGGCGTCTTCAAAATAAAGTGAATCTCATGAAAGAGCTTGAAAAAGTAAAAAGAGTGATCTCTCGAGAGTGTCCGGATGCTCCACATGAAGTCCTTCTCGTGCTCGATGCAACGACTGGCCAAAATGCGCTTAGTCAAGCCAAGCTTTTTAAAGAAGCAACCGAAGTATCAGGTATTGTTCTTACTAAACTTGATGGAACAGCGAAAGGCGGCATTGTTTTAGCAATAAGAAATGAGCTGGATCTTCCCGTTAAGCTCATGGGTCTGGGCGAAGGAATTCACGATTTGCAGCCATTTGATGCGGATGCATTTGTGTATGGTCTTTTTGGTGAAATGTTTGATGCGGAAACCTCTTCAGACATAGAAGGCGAGTGAAAACGACTGTTAAGAAAAAAACTTGACAATCGAAATCATTGCCTATAAAATAACCTTATGTAAAGCAAATTGCCTTTACAAGGAGGCAATCCACTCATGCTCGAAAAAACAATGAGAGTCAATGCTTTATTCGACTTCTATCAAATGCTGCTTACCTCGAAGCAACAGGATTATATGTCCTTATACTATCTAAATGATTATTCTTTAGGTGAAATTGCTGAAGAGAGGGCCGTTACCAGGCAGGCGATTTATGATAATCTCAAACGCGCTGAAGTGCTGCTTGAGTCATTTGAGGAAAAGCTGGGTCTATTAAAAAAGTATCAGGAGCGTCTTGAGCTCTTTACTGAAATCAGAGCGGTTCTGTCCGAATCCTCACATACACGATCAAAAGTATCAGACCTCATTGACCAGCTTGAAAAAGTCGACTAGGGGGTATTCGCATGGCATTTGAAAGTTTATCCGACAGACTTCAGGAAACGATAAAAAAAATCCGCGGCAAGGGTAAAGTTACCGAAGCGGATGTTAAAGAAATGACCCGTGAAGTCCGGCTGGCGCTCCTTGAAGCAGATGTTAACTTTAAGGTTGTTAAAGAATTCATCAACCGCATCAAGGAACGTGCGATTGGCCAGGAAGTTATGAAAAGCCTGACGCCCGGACAGCAAGTCATTAAAGTCGTTCAAGAAGAATTAACCGAGCTGATGGGCGGCGAACAAAGCAAGCTCCAGTATGCTCAAAAACCGCCAACTGTTGTCATGCTGGTCGGGCTTCAAGGCGCAGGTAAAACCACCTCCGTCGGTAAACTCGCCAACATGGTGAGAAAAGGCAACAATAAAAGTCCTTTGCTGGTGGCAGCTGATATTTACCGGCCGGCTGCGATTGATCAGTTGAAAACATTAGGACAGCAGCTTAGCATGCCAGTGTTTTCAATGGGGGATCAGGTCAGCCCCGTAAAAATTGCTGAAGAAGCCCTAGTAAAGGCAAAAGAAGATCATCATGATATTGTCTTTATAGATACTGCAGGCAGACTGCATGTTGACGAGAACCTAATGGACGAACTTTCTCAAATTAAAGGGACTGTTCAGCCGGATGAAATATTCCTTGTGGTTGACGCCATGACGGGTCAGGATGCTGTTAATGTAGCTGAAAGTTTCAATGATAGGCTGGGACTGACGGGGGTTATCCTAACAAAGCTTGATGGGGACACCCGTGGCGGGGCGGCATTGTCCGTTAAATCCGTTACTGGGACGCCAATTAAATTCATCGGAATGGGCGAAAAACTTGATGCTCTTGAACCGTTTCATCCTGAGCGGATGGCATCGCGGATTCTTGGCATGGGGGATGTGTTAACTCTTATAGAGAAGGCACAAGCGAATGTTGATGAAGATAAAGCTAAGGAAATGGAAAAAAAGCTTCGCACAATGAGCTTTACCTTCGATGATTTTCTTGAACAGCTGAGTCAGGTTAAGACGATGGGTCCTATGGAAGATCTGCTTGCCATGATGCCGGGGGCTAATAAGTTAAAAGGCATGAAAAACCTTCAGGTTGACGATAAAAAAATCGGCCAGATTGAGGCCATTATTCGATCAATGACGCCTAAGGAAAAAGATGAACCGGATATTATGAACGCCAGCCGCAAGAAGAGAATTGCAGCAGGAAGCGGAACAACCATTCAGGATGTCAACCGTTTAATTAAGCAGTTTAAAGACATGAAGAAAATGATGAAACAGTTTATGGGTTCATCAAAAGGCAAGAAGAAAAAAGGCATGTTTAATCTACCATTTATGTGATCTGGCTTTACCTTTAAGGTGCCACTAATCATACATTATTAAATTATATAAAATAGGAATAGGAAGGTGTTTTTATTATGGCAGTAAAAATTCGTTTGAAACGCATGGGAGCAAAAAAACGCCCATTTTATCGTGTTGTTGTAGCAGATTCTCGTTCTCCTCGTGATGGACGTTTTATCGAGGAAATCGGAACGTATAACCCGGTTGCACAGCCGGCAGACGTGAAAATTGATGAAGTTAAAGCTTTAGATTGGTTAAGCAAAGGCGCTCAGCCTTCAGACACAGTTCGTAACCTTTTCTCTAAGCAAGGTCTTATGGAGAAATTCCATAACTCAAAACTTCAGAAATAAGGATGATGACACTTGGATGAGCTAATCAGAAGCATCGTCAGTCCGCTGGTTCAATTTCCTGAGGACATTGAAGTAGCCAGCGAAAGTGAAGGTCGCCAAACAACCTATATTTTGACTGTAAACAAAGAAGATATGGGCAAAGTCATTGGCAAGAAAGGCCGCATTGCCGGAGCGATTCGGACAATTGTTCATGCTGCAGGACGAGCTCATCACGAAGATGTTCAATTATCTATTCGCGAATAGAAAAAGAGGGGGGCTTTTGCCCCTCTTTTTTTCACTTTGCACTTTTATAACTAGTGATCCCGTAAAAGGGGTTGTGTTTTCAATAAAAGGATTGGCAGGACATGCTGCATAAAAATTAGCTTTTCAAAGGATGGTTGGCATGAACGAATGGTTTACAGTTGGGAAAATTGTAAATACTCACGGTATCGCCGGCGAGGTTCGTGTGATCAGTGAAACGGATTTCCCGGAGGAGCGCTTTAGCGAAAACGAAAAGCTGTATGTCGGATTTGATCTGAAGTCACAGCCTGAAATTGTTTTCGTTGAATCACACCGTAAACATAAACAGTTTGATCTGGTGAAATTCAAGCACTTTAATAATATTAGTGATGTTGAACGTTTTAAGGGGACAAATATATATATTAGAAAAGATCAGCTTCACGACCTTGACAGCAATGCTTTTTATTATCACGAGATAATCGGCTGTGATGTCTATACTGAAGAAAACGTTCACCTTGGCCAGGTTAAAGAAATTCTTTCGCCTGGTGCCAATGACGTATGGGTTGTGAAGACAAAAGGCAAAGATCTGCTGCTTCCTTACATTGAATCAGTCGTAAAAAAAGTTGATACAGCTGATAAAAAAATAATCGTACATTTATTGCCAGGGTTGATGGATGATGAAAATTGATGTACTGAGCCTCTTTCCTGAAATGTTTACAAATGTTCTTCATGCATCAATCATGAAAAAGGCGCAGGAGAAAGGCGCTGTTACATTCGGGCTAACAAACTTCAGGGAATTTGCAGACAACAAACACAGCAAAGTTGACGATTATCCGTTCGGAGGCGGTGCAGGGATGGTTTTGATGCCTCAACCCATTATGTCAGCCATCGGTCACCTTAAAAAAGACACAGGAACAACTCCGCGTATCATCATGATGACACCGCAAGGAAAACGATTTGATCAAAAAGCTGCGGCCGCTTTGGCAGAGGAGGAGCATCTCATTTTTCTGTGCGGACATTATGAAGGCTTTGATGAGCGAATTCGAGAAGAGGCTGTAACCGATGAGTATTCCATTGGGGATTTCGTGCTTACTGGCGGTGAACTTGCGTCTATGGTCATGATTGACAGTATCGTCCGTCTTCTTCCGGGGGTCCTTGGAAACGGAGCATCTGCAGTAACGGATTCATTTTCTGAAGGTTTAATTGAGCACCCTCATTATACACGTCCCAGAACGTTTAATGGTTTGTCAGTTCCGGAAGTTCTCCTATCTGGTGATCATGCGAGGATTGAGCAATGGCGTCTCAAAGAATCCCTGAAGCGGACCATGGAAAGACGTCCGGACCTGCTGGAAAATAGAGCATTTACGGAAGAAGAAAAAAGACTTCTAAAAGAATTAAATTATCTTTAAAACCTATTTATGAATTCTTGCAACAGCGTATAGATTATGGTATGATAATTTTTGTGGCAAATGCCAGTCAATACGATGTTCCGCTGTAAGCAATTAAGACTTACAAGAGCGTTTGTACGGAAGGAGGGGCATTTATGCAGGAACTATTAGCTAGTATTACAAAAGAGCAGCTGAAAACAGATCTTCCTGAATTCAGACCCGGGGATACTTTAAGAGTCCACGTGAAAGTAACAGAAGGAACACGTGAACGTATTCAAGTATTCGAAGGCGTTGTTATTAAGCGTCATGGCGGCGGAATCAGCGAAACATTTACTGTCCGTAAGATTTCTAACGGCGTTGGTGTTGAAAGAGCTTTTCCAGTGCACTCACCAAAAATCGATAAAATCGAAGTTATGCGCCGCGGTAAAGTCCGTCGTGCGAAGCTTTACTATCTACGTAACCTTCGTGGTAAAGCAGCTCGTATTAAAAGTCGATAAATGTTCGCTAAAAGGAGCTTGTTCTGCAAGCTCCTTTTTTATTTTAAGCTGCTTTCATACATTTAGAAAAAAGTTTTTATTATAATAAAAATTGCAAACGTCAGAGAATACTATACAGATTAAGCGAGGTGACTTCAATGACCATTCAATGGTACCCAGGCCATATGGCAAAGGCTAAGCGTCAAATGATTGAAAAAATGAAGCTGATTGACGTTGTCATTGAACTTGTCGATGCCAGAATACCTGAAGCTTCAAGAAACCCACTGGTGGATGAAATAGCCAGCGGCAAGCCACGGTTACTGCTTTTAAATAAAAGTGATATGGCAGATGCGAGTGTGACAAAAAAATGGGAACAATTTTACCGCCAAAAAGACTATAGCGTCTTAACGATAAATTCTCAAACAGGTACAGGTACACAGAAAATTTCAGAGCTTGTACATGAAATAACGGAATCAAAACGAGTAAAACTTGAAAGCAAAGGGTTCACTGCCAGAGCAGACAGGGCTCTCATTCTTGGGATCCCGAATGTTGGGAAATCCACACTTATCAACAGGCTTGCAAAGAAAAAAATTGCTAAAATCGGTGATAAACCTGGCATTACAAAGGCTCAACAATGGATTAAAATCGGTAAAACCATGGAACTTTTGGATACACCAGGAATTTTGTGGCCAAAGTTTGAAGATGCTCAAGTAGGGCTGAAATTAGCAGGTACAGGTGCGATTAAAGATGAGCTGCTTGATTTTCAGGATGTTGCTATCTTTTTGCTTCAAACATTCTGGATGCACTATCCGGAAAGGCTTTCTGAGCGATACGGGATTGAAGAATTGCCGCCGATTACAGAAATACCGCCAATCGATGACATCGTCAACCTTTTTGATCAAATCGGAAAAAGAAGAGGGTGCGTTGGGCCAGGCGGCTGGATTGATTATGATCGGACAGCTGAATTGATTATTCGGGAGTATCGGAGTTTGAAGCTTGGTGCTCTTAGTTTGGAGAGACCTTAATCGTTCTTAAACAGGCTGAACGTGAGGCATGCGCCGATTGCTTTCTGCGGCATGCCTTGGTACTCAAGACCCAAGAACGATCATTCCGTGCCTCGTCAGCCTAGTGCTTTGACTGACAAGCGTTTTCGTACAACCTGAATACCGCCTCTAACATCGGTTAGGGCGTTTTTTTATAGCTATTTAATTTGTATACATATTAAAAGTCTGGTTGCTGATAACCGATAATAAGTGTGAGAGAGTGATGAAAGTGAAAGATTTATCCATTGCAGAGGTAAAGAAAAAATTGTCTGAGGTTAATGACCTATCGGAGGAAATGTTAAGTGAGCTCCAGAAGGACTCCAGACAAGGTGTCAAAAAGCTGTTGATTAAATGGAATAAAGATAAAGAAAATCAAAATAAATTGGTTGCCCAATATAAAGAAATGAACCGGTTTGAAAATGATCTTGCAGAGCAAGGGGTCAGCTTGATCGCAGGCATTGACGAGGCAGGAAGAGGGCCACTTGCAGGTCCAGTTGTTGCAGCTGCTGTTATTCTTCCAAGAACAGCTTCTCTAATAGGTGTGAATGATTCAAAGCAGCTGAGTGAAAAAAAGCGGGAGGCTTTTTTCGAACAGATTAGTCAAGAGGCGTCTGCCATCGGTGTAGGTGTTGTCGAAGCCCAGGAGATTGATAGAATTAATATTTATGAAGCAGCCAAACAGGCGATGAAAGCTGCACTTTCAGATATGTCTATGCCTGCTGAACATCTTTTAATTGACGCAATGACCCTCTCTACTGGTTTGCCGGAAACATCCTTAATTAAAGGGGATAGCCGTAGTATCTCCATTGCGTCAGCCTCGATCATTGCTAAAGTGACAAGGGATCGAATGATGAGAGATTGGCATGAAAAATATCCAGAGTATCAGTTTCATAAAAACATGGGATATGGTACGCGGGAGCATATTGAAGCTATTAATACGTTCGGCCCGACTCCGATACATAGAATGAGTTTCGCACCATTAAATAACATAAAAGGGTGACCTTTTAATATGAACATTCAGCTGTTTCCTCATACATTAAATCAAAGTCAAGGGTTCGGGAATCTCCAAAAAAACGCTATTATAAAAGGAAAAGTTCTCGAAATATTGCCTAATAATCTTGCACTGGTTCAAATAGGGAATAAACAAGTGACGGCAAAAACTGAAGGCATGTTAAGGCCAGGAACCCCTTATTTATTCCAAGTGAAAAATTCAGATGATCCCGTGCTGCTTAAAATGATTAGTGCTTCTGTACAGGAAGAAACAGGAAAGCCGGCAGAAGTGAAAACATTGTTAAATCTTTTTAAACTGACCGATACCCCTGCCATGGAAAAACTGGTCAGAGTTTTAACGGCAGAGCAGATCCCCTTGCAAAAAGAGTCTTTGCAACAAGCTGAGTTGATGTTTTCTCAGGCTAAGCAGCCCATGAAGCTGGTGGGGCCATTAAAATGGATGCTGGGAAAACAACTCCCCATGAGTCCAGCCATTACAAAACTCGTTGAGGCTGCAGGGAAACCACAGATGAATGCGGGAGATATTACCAATCAGTTAAAATCTATGCTTAAGGATCCGAATCTGCCACAAAGCCTTAAAAAAGCCATTAGCAGCCTGGCCCCCTCTATCAATACGACGGAAGGTTTTACAGAGAAAGAAACCTTCGAACTATTAAAAAGTATGGGTCCATTGGGGAAAAATAGCAGCCTTGCTCCATCTTTTATACAACAGATACAGACTTCCCAAAAAAGTTCAGGTTCACAACAAATAACTGTGAATTTTTTTCAGAAAAAAATAAATGAAGCGCCAGATTTAAAAACACTTCTAAACGAATTGTTTCCTGCCGAATCATATAAGAAAGCCTCAGCACATCTGACCGAAGCCATTAGTAAACAGCCAATGTTAATGCGCATATTAAATAGTGGAACAGAGATAAAGCCGTTCCTAAAGGAAATATTATTAAAGATGGGCTTCCAGCATGAGCATCAGATTGCTGCTGCTTTGGAAACTGGTGAGGAAATTTCTGCTGATTCCAAAGAAAATTTGAAGGCCGCGTTAATTCAGCTTACACAGGATTCAGGGGCCACGTCTTCCTTAAAACAAAACGCTGATACTGTATTGCAACAGATGACACTTCAACAGCTTCAAATGGTGGCTTCTGACAAAGGCTGGATGCAATGGGCTATGCAGCTTCCGTTGCCAATTCAAGACACATTTAAAAAAGCATCCTTTTTTTGGGAAGGAAAGAAAGCATCTACAGGGGAGACGCTTGACCCAAATCACTGCCATATTTTATGTTATTTGGAGCTTGAACAATTAAAAGAAACGGTGCTTCAGATCAGAATTCAGGATCGTATGGTTTCTCTTACCGTTCATAATGAGCACGTTAAACTAATGCCCCAAATAAAAAAGTGGGAAACAGTGTTGAAGTTGCAGCTGGAAAATCATAATTACCAGCTTGTGTCCTTAATTCAGTCGGAGAAAATTGAACCTTCCCTTAAAACAAAACTAGCTAGCAGTCTTATGGATACCGATCGTGAATTGGACGTGAGAATATGAGTGGTGAGACGAAAAGAAAAAAAGCTGTGGCATTATCATATAAACAGGACAATGATGAAGCTCCCAGGCTTTCGGCAAAAGGGGCCGGTGATACTGCTGAAAAAATAATTGAGCTGGCAAAAAAAAATAATATTCCAATACAGGAAGATGCAAATCTTGTCGGATTGTTGAGCCAGTTGGAACTCAATCAAAAAATCCCTTCTGAGCTCTATGAAGTGGTGGCAGAGATCTTTGCTTTCATCTACCAATTGGATAAAGATCAAGGAAACACGAGCGGAAAATAGCAGATTCGCTCGTGTTTTCTGTTTTTATAGTGGACAAACGAAGCTTGTTTTTTATACAATGGATAAGGCAGTGATAGATATCGATTACACGATAGGAGGTAGCATTTGTGAATATTCATGAGTATCAAGGTAAAGAACTCTTGAGAAGCTACGGCGTTGCTGTACCGACTGGTTATGTTGCATTTACACCAGACGAGGCAGTAGAAGCCGCGAAGAAATTAGATTCTTCAGTTAAGGTCGTAAAGGCCCAGATTCACGCTGGCGGCCGTGGGAAAGCAGGCGGTGTCAAGCTTGCAAAATCTGATGATGAAGTCCGCACTTATGCGGAAGAACTTTTAGGTAAGACTTTGGTGACTCATCAAACGGGTCCTGAGGGTAAAGAAATTAAGCGTTTGCTGATTGAAGAAGGCAGTGACATCCAAAAAGAATTCTACGTGGGTGTTGTTGTAGATCGCGCCACTTCTCGCATTGTTATGATGGGATCTGAAGAAGGCGGAACGGAAATTGAGGAAGTCGCAGAAAATACACCTGAGAAAATTTTCAGAGAAACAGTGGACCCTGTGACTGGTCTTATGCCATACCAGGCAAGACGTTTGGCATTCAATATTAACATTCCTAAACATCTTGTTAATAAAGCTGTTAAATTTATGATGGGTTTATACAAAGTGTTTGTTGATACAGACTGCTCTATTGCTGAGATTAACCCGCTTGTAACAACGGGTGATGATCAGGTTATGGCACTGGATGCTAAGTTCAATTTTGATGACAATGCATTATTCCGTCACAAAAACATTTTAGAACTTCGCGACCTTGCTGAAGAAGACGAAAAAGAAATCGAAGCATCAAAATACGATCTCAGCTATATTGCCCTTGATGGGAATATTGGCTGTATGGTTAACGGTGCTGGACTTGCGATGTCCACAATGGATATCATCAAGCACTATAGTGGGGATCCAGCTAACTTCCTTGACGTTGGCGGCGGTGCTACCACTGAAAAAGTAACTGAAGCTTTTAAAATCATTCTTTCCGATGAAAAAGTTAAAGGTATTTTCGTAAATATCTTTGGCGGCATCATGAAGTGTGACATTATTGCTGAAGGCGTTATCGAGGCTACGAAGCAAGTTGGTCTTGAGATCCCTCTTGTTGTAAGACTGGAAGGAACAAACGTTGAATTAGGCAAGAAGATGCTTAAGGAATCCGGTTTAAATATTACAGCAGCTGAATCCATGGCTGACGGTGCAGAAAAAATCGTCGCAATGGTAAATTAATCAGAAAGGCGGGGGAATCAAGCTATGAGTATCTTTATTAATCAGGATACAAAGGTTATTGTGCAAGGTATTACTGGCGCAACTGGCCTTTTCCATACTAAGCAAGCGATCGAATACGGAACGAAAATTGTCGGCGGAGTAACGCCAGGCAAAGGCGGAACAGAAATAGAAGGTATTCCGGTATTTAATACAGTTGACGAAGCTGTGAAAGCAACCGGTGCTAACGCATCCGTTGTATATGTACCGCCTGCTTTTGCAGCAGATGCAATTCTTGAAGCTGTCGACGCTGAACTTGATCTTGTTATCACAATTACAGAGCACATCCCAGTTGTAGATATGATCAAGGTTAAACGTCAGATGGAAGGCAAGAAAACACGTCTGATCGGCCCTAACTGCCCGGGTGTTATTACACCGGATGAATGTAAAATCGGTATTATGCCTGGATACATTCACAGAAAAGGCCATGTCGGTGTTGTATCACGCTCCGGAACATTAACATATGAAGCTGTGCATCAGCTTTCACAAGCTGACATCGGCCAGTCAACGGCTGTTGGTATTGGCGGGGACCCTGTCAATGGTACAGACTTTATTGATGTGCTTAATGCTTTCAATGAAGACGATGATACTTACGCTGTCATCATGATCGGTGAAATTGGCGGAACTGCTGAAGAAGAAGCGGCAGAGTGGGTTAAAGCCAATATGAAAAAACCTGTTGTCGGCTTCATCGGCGGGCAAACAGCCCCTCCAGGGAAGCGCATGGGCCATGCTGGTGCGATTATTTCCGGCGGTAAAGGAACAGCAGATGAAAAGATGAAATCTCTTAATGCAGCAGGCATTAAAGTTGCAGAAACGCCAGCTGTAATGGGTGAAACATTAATTTCTGTTCTTAAAGAAAACGGCATTTACGAAAAATGTCTTATTAAATAAAACCAACAAGAAAAGCTCCCAGTGTTTTGGGGGCTTTTCTGTATATTTATATAGAAAAGAGGAGTTACGACGTTAAATGAAAAATTGAAATTAATCCACCTGCAGCATTTCCCCGGTATGACCCGTAAAACGCTTTCCTTCTTTTTAAGAAAACCGGATTTGTTAAATTGTATTTATGACTTATCTCCCCATGATCTGCAAAAGAATTTGCCACTCAAACCCGATTTCAGCCTTCAACTTTGCAAATATCTTCGCTCACACCCCATCGAGCCTGTATTGGAAACATACAAACAGCATAATATTCATAGCATAAGCATTAATGAAAAACGCTTTCCTGATCAATTAAAACATATCCCTGACCCTCCGTTGATTCTCTATTATCAAGGGAAAATCGGATTATGCTCCAACAATCGGCTTTTAAGTGTCGTAGGCAGCCGGAAACCCACCTCTAATGCCCCTGAGGTACTGAGAACGCTTCTTATGCCTCTAATAATGGAAGGCTTTACGATCGTCAGCGGTCTGGCAGCAGGGATTGATGGTCTTTCGCATCAGCTTGCTCTCAGGTCCGCCACTATTGCGGTACTTGGATCAGGACTCTGCCATCCCTATCCCGCCCAAAACAGAGGCCTTTTTAAGGAAATAGCAGAGCATCATCTGGTATTGTCTGAATACCCTCCATTCGTTCGGCCAGAAAGATGGTTCTTTCCTGAACGGAATCGTATTATCAGTGGATTAAGTCAAGCCACGCTTGTTGTTGAAGCCCAGGCAAGAAGCGGTTCATTGATTACAGCCGATCAGGCTTTGGAACAGGGAAAGGACGTTTTAGCGGTGCCGGGGCCGATAACTGACTTAAATTATAAAGGTACAAATTTTCTTATCCAGCAAGGAGCGAAACTAATCATGAGTCATGAAGATATACTGACTGAATACCCGCTGAGTATAAAATAATTCAAGCGTGCTATCTTTACAAATTGGGTTGAAACATCAGTAAAGCACGTAAAAAAGATGATAAAAACACGATCAGACAAAATTCAAAAAAGAAGGTTATTTTAAGATTTAAAAGAAATATTTTGTAATCTTCTATTTGACAAACAAACATTTCATATTTAATATTAGTGAAGATTTCAATATAAACTAGAAAGGGGGAGAAACAAGTATGGAAGAATATCTTGTGATCGTAGAATCTCCCGCTAAAGCAAAAACGATAAAGAGATATCTCGGCAAAAAATATGAGGTTAAAGCCTCGATGGGTCATGTGCGTGACCTGCCGAAAAGTCAAATGGGTGTTGACACAGACCATAACTTTGATCCTAAATATATTACAATCCGGGGCAAGGGTCCCGTTCTGAAAGAATTAAAAACCGCAGCAAAGAAAGTGAAGAAAGTGTATCTCGCAGCTGACCCCGACAGAGAAGGGGAAGCCATCGCATGGCATTTGGCGCATAGCTTAGACATTGATGAAAAGAGTGCCTGCCGCGTGGTATTTAACGAAATTACCAAGGACGCAATCAAAGGTGCCTTTAAGCAGCCAAGAACAATTAATATGGATCTGGTTGATGCCCAGCAGGCCCGGCGTATTTTAGACCGGCTGGTCGGCTATAATATCAGCCCATTATTATGGAAAAAAGTAAAAAAAGGACTTAGTGCAGGGCGGGTGCAATCAGTCGCTCTTAAGCTTGTTATTGAGAGAGAGAAAGAAATAAAAGCGTTTGAACCAGAAGAATACTGGACAATTAAAGCGGTATTTACGGTAAACGATGAAACCTTTGAGGCTTCCTTTTATGGTAAAGACAACAAAAAGCTGGAGCTGAAAACCGAAGAAGACGTAAAAAAAGTTCTTCAGCAAATAAAAAGTGATATCTTTAAAGTCAATGATGTCCAAAAGAAAGAACGGCAGCGCCATCCGGTTGCTCCTTTTATTACTTCTTCTCTTCAGCAGGAAGCAGCTAGAAAATTAAACTTCAGAGCAAAAAAGACTATGATGATTGCTCAGCAGCTGTACGAAGGAATTGAACTTGGAAAACAAGGTATTACTGGTCTCATAACGTATATGAGGACAGATTCTACCCGAATTTCCGATGTTGCAAAGGAAGAAGCAAAGGAATTTATTACAGAGCGTTATGGAAAAGACTTCTTGGGTTCGGCTACTCCTAAAAAGAAAAATAAGCAAAATGCCCAAGATGCCCACGAAGCCGTCCGTCCGACTTCAGCGTTGCGTGAACCGAAAGAAATGAAAGCCTATCTTTCAAGAGATCAGTACCGTCTTTATAAATTAGTATGGGAACGCTTTATCGCGAGTCAAATGGCACCTGCCATCATGGATACTGTACGTGCGGATCTCGTTCAGTCAGGTATTATGTTTAGAGCAACGGGATCAAAAGTGAAATTTCCTGGCTTTATGAAGGTTTATACTGAGGGTAGTGATGACCCGAATAAATCTGATGTCGAAAATTTCCTTCCTGATTTAAAAGAAGGCATGGAAGCCGAAAAAGAATCTATCGATCCGAAACAGCATTTTACCCAACCGCCACCACGTTATACAGAAGCCCGTCTGGTTAGAACGATGGAAGAGCTTGGAATCGGCAGACCATCCACTTATGCGCCAACTCTTGATACCATTCAAAAAAGAGGATATGTCGTGATGGATGACCGTAAATTTGTCCCGACAGAGCTTGGTGAGGTAGTGCTGGAACTTGTGGTCGAGTATTTTCCTGATATTATCGATGTTGATTTCACCGTAAAGATGGAGAATGACCTCGACTCGGTGGAAGAGGGTGCCACAGATTGGGTAAAAGTCATTGCAGAATTTTATCGAGATTTTGAAAAACATCTTGAAAAAGCCGAAGCGGAAATGGAAAAAGTCGAAATTAGAGACGAACCTGCAGGGATTTCCTGTGAAGAGTGCGGCCATGATATGGTATACAAAATGGGCAGATATGGGAAGTTTTTAGCCTGCAGTAATTTTCCTGAATGCAGAAACACAAAGCCCATTCTAAAAAAAGTCGGCGTCTCCTGCCCGAAATGCAGCGAAGGCGAGATCGTTGAAAGAAAAAGCAAAAAAAGAAGAATATTTTACGGCTGTGACCGCTATCCAGAATGTGATTTTGTCTCATGGGATAAACCTATACCAAGAAGCTGTCCTAAGTGTGAACATTATCTAGTGGAGAAAAAAGTTAAAAAGGGAAAAGTCGTTCAGTGTTCCAATTGTGATTATCAAGAACAACAGCAATAACGGAGGTTTAATTTATGTCAAATCATCAAGTGACCGTTGTAGGTGCAGGGCTTGCTGGTTCAGAAGCAGCCTGGCAGCTTGCTAAAAGAGGAATTTCGGTAAAACTTCATGAAATGAGGCCGGTCAAACAAACACCGGCTCATCATACTGATAAATTTGCAGAGCTTGTCTGCACAAATTCATTAAGGTCAAATGCATTATCCAATGCTGTCGGTGTCTTAAAGGAAGAGATGCGCAGACTTGATTCAGTGATTATTGCTTCAGCAGATGCATCTGCAGTTCCAGCAGGTGGAGCTTTGGCTGTCGACCGTCACGATTTTTCAGAACGGGTAACAAATGCTGTAAAAAACCATCCGCTTGTCGAAGTGGTCAATGATGAAGTGGAAGCGCTGCCGGAAGGTCCGACGATTATAGCGACCGGACCGCTTACTTCCGACGCATTGTCTCAATCCCTTCAAGATCTAACGAGTGAAGATTATTTGTATTTCTACGATGCAGCTGCACCAATCATTGAAACGGATAGCATTGATCGCGAAAAAGTGTATCTCAAATCTCGGTACGATAAGGGTGAAGCGGCTTATCTGAACTGTCCAATGACAGAAGAAGAATTTGATCGTTTTTATGATGCGTTAATTAATGCTGAAACAGTTACGCTTAAAGAATTTGAAAAGGAAATCTTCTTTGAAGGCTGCATGCCGATTGAAGTTATGGCTAAACGCGGGAAAAAGACCCTTCTTTTTGGTCCGATGAAGCCGGTAGGGCTTGAAGATCCACGCACCGGAAAACGTCCTTATGCGGTCGTACAGCTAAGGCAGGATAACAGTTCCGGCACGCTCTTCAATCTTGTAGGCTTCCAAACCCATATGAAATGGGGAGCGCAGAAAGAAGTGTTAAATTTGATTCCTGGACTTGAAAATGCAGATGTTGTCAGATTTGGTGTGATGCACCGCAACACGTTTGTAAATTCTCCGAAACTTTTAAAACCAACATACCAGTATAAAAATAGAGATGATCTGTTTTTCGCAGGACAAATGACCGGGGTTGAAGGTTACGTTGAATCTGCTGCTTCCGGGTTGATTGCCGGGATAAATGCTGCTAGGTTGGTCAGTGGCCAGGATCCTGTCGTCTTTCCTGAAGAAACAGCCATTGGCAGTATGTCTCACTACATTACCAATGCGAATGAAAACAATTTTCAGCCTATGAATGCAAACTTCGGTCTTCTGCCGCCTTTGGAAAATAGAATCAAAGGGAAAAAGGAACGCAATGAAAAGCATGCCGAAAGAGCGCTGGAAACAATTCAGAATTTTGTTACAAAATTGTAAAATCTATTGTCAAGGCTCCTAAACTGTGATAACATTTAGGAGCCTTAAATGATTGATGGTGATGAAGATGTCCGTTGAAGAACAGTTTTTAAGATACTTAGAGATCGAAAAGAATGCATCAGAACATACCTTGTTAAACTATAAACTGGATATTGAAGATTTTAACTTATTCATGAGGCAGCAAGCGATCTCCGATATTGCTGCTGTTTCTTATGCCGATGTAAGGGTATATTTAACAGGGTTGTTTGACAGAGATTTTGCGAGACAGACCATCTCGCGCCGTTTATCCTGTCTGAGAACCTTCTATCGTTATGGCGTGCGTGAAGGATATGTGAAGGATAACCCTTTTGCTTTAACCCATTTACCGAAAAAACACGGACGTTTGCCCAAATTTCTGTATGAGCAGGAACTTTCCAGACTGTTTACTGTTGAAAATCTCGAGACGCCATTAGGTCAGAGAAATCAGGCGATTCTCGAATTACTATATGCTACGGGAATACGCGTCAGTGAATGTGTGAGTCTTGAACGGCATCACATTGACCTGGACATGGACATGGTGCTTGTAAAAGGTAAAGGGGGAAGAGAGCGGTATGTCCCGATAGGGTCCTTTGCACATGAAGCACTCTCAACTTATTTTAAAGACGGCAGGCCCTCACTTTATAAAAGTGACAAAAGCCGGAACTTTGTGTTTTTGAATCATCGCGGCGGACAGTTAAGTGACCGGAGTGTTCGAACTATTTTAAATAAAATGGTTGAAAAGGCATCGCTGACTAATAAACTCAGCCCCCATGTCTTGAGGCATACTTTTGCCACCCATTTACTGAATGCGGGAGCCGACCTGCGAGCCGTCCAGGAACTTCTGGGACATAAAGAACTCTCAACAACGCAGATTTATACTCATGTGACCAAAGATCGGCTTCGTGACTCCTATATGAATCATCATCCCCGTGCAAGGGAGAAAGAGTGAATAAAATGGGAACATTCCATGCAACCACCATTTTTGCCATTCAGCATTCAGGTGAGTGCGCGATGGCAGGTGACGGTCAGGTTACACTTGGCCAATCAGTTATTATGAAGCATTCAGCTAAAAAAGTACGTAAATTGTACAACGGAAAAGTTATTGCTGGTTTTGCCGGCAGTGTTGCAGATGCCTTCACTTTATTTGAAAAGTTTGAAGGGCGCCTTGAAGAGTATAATGGAAATCTTCAACGTGCAGCCGTAGAGCTTGCTAAAGAATGGCGAAGCGACAAGATGCTTCGGCAGCTTGAAGCCATGCTGATCGTTATGAATAAAACAGATTTGCTGCTTGTATCCGGAACAGGTGAAGTCATAGAACCGGATGATGGTATATTAGCTATCGGCTCAGGCGGGAATTATGCGCTTAGTGCGGGAAGGGCTTTAAAAAGATTCGGCAAAGATCTAACAGCGAAGGAAATCGCTTTTAACTCATTGACAATCGCCAGTGAAGTCTGTGTATTTACAAATGATCATATTATTGTAGAAGAGCTGTGACAAAGAGGAGGCTTGAAAATGACGAGTCCGTTAACGCCAAGACAAATTGTTGAAAAGCTGGATCAATATATTATCGGGCAAAATAATGCGAAGAAGTCAGTGGCGATTGCTTTAAGAAATCGCTATCGCCGTTCATTGCTTGATGGTGCGATTCGTGATGAGATTATTCCCAAGAACATATTAATGATGGGACCCACCGGGGTGGGTAAGACGGAAATCGCACGCAGGCTGGCAAAGCTTGTTGGAGCGCCTTTTGTAAAACTAGAAGCAACAAAGTTCACTGAAGTCGGCTATGTTGGCAGAGACGTCGAATCCATGATCCGTGACCTTGTCGAGGTTGCCGTTCGTTTGGTGAAGGAAGAAAAAGTTGCGAGTGTTAAAACGAAGGCAGAAGAGCTTGCTAATGAGCGTCTTGCTGACCTTCTGGTTCCTTCTAAAAAAACCTCCAGCAGCACAAAGAATCCTTTTGAAATGCTTTTTGGCGGACAAAATCAGCCGGAGCAATCCGATGAATCCGATGACGAGGAAGACCTTTCAAAAAAACAAAAGCGCGAACGGATGAAAAAAATGCTTGAGCTCGGTGAATTGGAAGATCATATTGTAACCGTTGAAGTGGAAGAGCAGCAGCAATCAGGCATGTTCGATATGCTTCAAGGCTCAGGCATGGAACAGATGGGCATGAATATGCAGGATCTGTTAGGCAATATGATGCCTAAGAAAAAGAAAAAGCGTAAACTTCCTGTTAAAGAAGCCCGGGCCATTCTCATACAGGATGAGGCCCAAAAGCTGATTGATATGGATGAAGTGAATCAGGAAGCTGTTTCACGTGCCGAACAATCGGGTATAATCTTTATTGATGAAATAGATAAGATAGCAGGAAAAGGTCAGCAATCAGGGGAAGTATCAAGGGAAGGCGTTCAGCGTGATATTTTACCGATCGTGGAAGGATCGTCTGTAGTAACGAAATACGGCACGGTAAAAACGGATTATATTTTGTTTATCGCTGCAGGAGCCTTTCATATGGCAAAGCCATCAGACCTTATTCCTGAGCTGCAAGGACGTTTTCCAATTCGTGTCGAACTTTCAAGTCTTGAAATAGAAGATTTTGTTAATATCTTAACAGAGCCTAGTAATGCACTTTTAAAGCAATATCAGGCACTTCTGAAGACAGAAGGTATAGATGTAGCATTTTCAGACGAAGCTATTCGTAAAATTGCAACTATTGCGTATGAAGTAAATCAGGAAACTGATAATATTGGTGCAAGAAGACTTCATACGATTCTGGAGAAATTGCTGGAGGATTTATCTTTTGAAGCTCCGGAAGTGACTTTGGAAGCACTGACGATTACACCGGAATACGTCGATGAGAAGCTTTCAAGCATTGCAAAAAATCGTGATTTAAGCCAATACATTTTATAACAATATCCCTAGGAGGAACAAAATTCATGAGTCTTTTACAAAAAACACGCAAAATTAACAATATGCTTCAAGGAGCAAAAACGCCAGTAAACTTTAACGAGATGGCTGAAACATTAAGAGATGTAATTGAAACAAACACGTTTGTCGTTAGCCGCCGTGGTAAATTATTAGGCATGGCGCTCAGCTTGGAGTTTGAAAATCAACGTATGAAACAAATGTTTGAAGAAAGACAATTTCCTGAAGGTTATACACAAGGTCTTCATTCCGTGACTGAAACCTCACCGAATCTAGACGTGAATAGCCCCTATACAGTTTTTCCTGAAGAAAATAAAGAACTATTCACTGGCGGACTAACTACGGTTGTTCCAATTGTCGGTGGAGGTGAGCGCCTTGGAACTCTCGTTCTTTCCCGTATGAACGAAAGCTTCACAGACGAAGATTTAGTTTTAGCAGAGTACGGCGCCACGGTTGTAGGTATGGAAATACTTCGTGAGAAAACAGAAGAGATTGAAGAAGAAGCTCGAGAAAAAGCAATTGTTCAAATGGCGATCAGTTCATTATCATACAGTGAACTTGAAGCTATTGAGCACATCTTTGAAGAATTGGATGGAAAAGAAGGGCTGCTGGTTGCAAGTAAAATTGCCGACCGTGTTGGAATTACCCGTTCAGTAATTGTCAATGCGCTTAGAAAGCTTGAAAGTGCTGGAGTTATTGAATCCCGTTCACTTGGAATGAAAGGAACCTATATTAAAGTACTAAATGATAAATTTCTGGTTGAACTTAATAAATTAAAAAATGCGTAACAGGACAGAACAGCAATCAAATTGATTGCTGTTCTTTTTTTTGTTAAAAAACAGTAAATTCTCTCTACCTAGAGATGGAAAGTGTGCTATCATACATGTTCAAACCAAAGTAGTACATAAGAATGAGACAGAAAGCGACAATAAATAGTACTAAAGACTCAAAGGCATTACAGGTCTTTGTATCGAATTATGAGAGAATAAGCAGAAAAGCATAGACATTTGTGAAAAAGTTGCTAAAATTACAATTGCGAACAACTTAAAGTAAAGAGGGATGCTATGGATATTTTTGCAAAGTCACCATTACCTCAGTTAGAGCGGGCTTTAAACCGGGATACACTCTCCCAGAGCGTTATTGCTCAGAATATTGCGAATGTGGATACGCCAGGATACAAGTCAAAGAATGTTGCTTTCAGCGATGTGCTGCAAAATGCTTTTCAGGCAAAAAAGACAGAGCAAGGCCATCTTTCATTTTCCGGCGGAAATAATAACACCAGGGTAGTGACTGACAGATCGACAACTATGCAAAATAATGGTAACAATGTTGACGTTGATAAAGAAATGTCTAAACTTGCAAAAACTCAAATTGACGATCAGGCTCTTGTCGCAGCTGTCAACCATCAGCTTCAGCAATATAAATTGGTCATTGGAGGAGGTCGATAATCATGGGACTCTTTCAAGGTCTTAATATTTCTGGTTCTGCTTTAACAGCTCAGCGCCTCCGGATGGATGTAATCAGCTCGAATATGGCAAATGCAGATACAACGCGGAGCAAAAAAGTCAACGGTGAATGGCAGCCTTACCAACGCAAAATGGTTGAAATGGCGCCTGTGAACGGTGGGTTTCAATCTGCCTTGGACGATCAAATGAATAACAACGGTGGTGTAAAGGTTAGCGGAATCGTAAATGATACCACACCGTTTAAAATGCAGTATCAGCCGGATTCACCAGATGCTGATAAAAACGGCTATGTAAAAATGCCGAACGTAGACCCCTTAAAAGAAATGGTGGATTTAATGAGTGCTACCAGGTCCTACGAAGCCAATGTCACCGTAATGAATGCGAATAAAAATATGATGATGAAAGCTTTAGAAATAGGAAAGTAGGTATTAATCAAATATGAGTATTGCACCAATCGCGATAAACGCTACACAAAGTGCCGCTGCTTCTACAGCAGGAAATGCTAAATCAGTCGGAAATTCATTCTCTAACTTTCTTGGGCAAGCACTTGATCAGGTTAGCGGAAGTGAAGCAACGGCAAATAAAATGGCAACAGATTTGGCAAACGGGAAGGGTCAAGATCTGCACACGGTAATGCTTGCAATGGAAAAATCTAATATTCTCCTCCAAACCACCGTAGAAGTACGCAATAAGGTTATCGATGCCTATCAGGAAATCATGAGAATGCAAGTCTAACAAACAGGGCAATAGGGTCGATAGGAGGAAAAGATGAAAGATCAGTTTCTTAATTTTATACATAGAGTGAAAGAAGTGTGGGTGGGTTTATCTAGAAGAGTAAGAGGCATTATTATTGGAGGGCTCATTGCTATTGCAGCAATAATCATTCTTTTTGTCAGTCTGACCTCTATTAAGCATTACACGCCTCTTTACAGTAACCTTACCGCAAATGAAGCGGGGCAAATAAAATCCACTTTAGATAGTAAAAATGTACCATATAAACTTACAAATGGAGGAACGGGAATAAGTGTTCCAAGAGATCAGGTGGATCAGCTTAAAGTTGATCTCGCTGCTGCGGATATTCCAAAAAGCGGGCAGATTGATTATTCTTTTTTTGGTCAAAACGCAAGTTTCGGGATGACGGATAAAGAATTTACAGTTCTGGAAAGGGCAGCCATGCAAACAGAGCTTGGCAATCTAGTTTCACAGATAAAAGGTGTGCAAGCCGCAAAAGTTATGCTGAATTTACCGCAAGACAGTGTTTGGGTCAGCGATCAAAACAGCAGTCAGAACCAGGCGTCCGCGTCAGTTGTTCTGCAGCTGGAACCCGGTTATCAGTTGAACACCGCCCAAATACAGGGTCTTTATCACTTGGTTTCAAAGAGTGTTCCAAACCTCTCTGAAGATAATATCGTCATCATGGACCAGTTCTTTAACTATTATGACAAAAAATCTGAAACAGGGGATTCGACGTTATCTGCTTATGAGCAACAAAAACAAGTAAAAGACGATGTGGAAAAGAGCCTTCGTCAAAAAGTCCAGCAAATGTTAGGCATGATGATGGGTCAGGATAAAGTCATGGTTAATGTCACGACAGATATTGATTTTACGAAGGAAAAGTCGAAAGAAGATCTTGTCGAGCCTGTCGATCAGCAAACCATGCAAGGGCTTCAGGTAAGTACAGAACATATTACTGAAACGTATACAGGTGATCAGGCCTCCGGGCAGGTCGGAACCGGACAAAGTGATGTGCCATCCTATCCAGCGGGATCGAGCGGAAATGGTTCATATAAACGTGTTGAAGACCGGGTGAATAACCAGTTTAATAAAATTCACAAAGATATAGTGAACAGTCCATATACAATAAAGGACATGGGAATTCAAGTTATGGTTGAACCGCCAACTCCTGGGAAACCATCATCTTTGAGTACGAAAAGCGTAAATGATATTAAACAAATTCTTGGTACAATAGTTCGGACAACTTTATCAAATCCTGGGGGTCAAGCCTTGACTGCCAGCCAGATCAATCAAAAAACGGTGGTATCTGTTGAAAAATTCAACGGAAAATTAAAAGCCCCAGCGCAGCCTAAATCAGCAATCCCGTTATGGATATACATTGCGGGAGGCGTTTTAATTCTAGTAATTATTATTCTTATCATTTACCTTTTCCGACGTGGTAAGGATGAGGCTTCTGAAGAAGATATTCCTTATTCACCGGCTGTTAAAGTGACTGATTTGGAAGATTCAACTGAAGCAGATAAGCCTGAGGTCCAGAAATATAAACAGCTGGAAAAAATGGCAAAGCAGCGGCCAGATGAGTTTGTAAAGCTGTTAAGAACATGGTTATCCGAAGATTAGGAGGGGGGAGTTGACGATTCAATCAAGATTATCAGGGAAAGAAAAAGCTGCCATTTTACTGATTGCCATGGGTTCAGATGTCTCAGCTGGCGTTTATAAACACCTTTCAGCAGAAGAAATGGAAGAACTAACACTAGAGATATCGAATGTAAGGAAAGTTGATAAACAAGTCAAAAGCGATGTGCTCGATGAATTTTTTCAAATAGCAATGGCTCAAGACTACATATCTCAGGGTGGGATCGGTTATGCCAAACAAGTTCTAGAAAAGGCATTAGGATCTGAACATGCAATGGATGTGATTAACCGTCTAACCTCAACTCTTCAGGTTAAGCCGTTTGATTTTATGAGAAAAACGGATTCTGCCCAGATTTTAAATTTTATTCAACACGAGCATCCACAAACAATAGCATTAGTCCTTTCTTATCTTGACCCTGAGCAATCTGGCCAGATTTTATCTTCGCTTCCTCATGAAATGCAGGCGGATGTTGCAAGAAGGATCGCCACGATGGACAGGACATCGCCGGAAATTATTAATCAGGTTGAACAGATCCTTGAGAAAAAGCTCTCTGCAACGGTGACCCAGGATTTCACACAAGCAGGAGGGATTGAAGCCGTTGTCAATGTCTTAAATGGTGTAGACCGTGCGACAGAGCGGACCATTCTTGATCACTTGGAACAGAAGGATCCGGAGCTTGCAGAAGAAATCAAGAAAAGAATGTTTGTTTTCGAAGATATAATTGTTCTGGATAACAGGGCTATCCAACGCATTATCCGTGAAGTGGATAACGAGGATCTGCTTCTTTCACTTAAAACGGCAAGTGATGAAGTGAAGGAAATACTGTTTGGTAATATGAGTGACCGGATGGCGGAAACGATGAAAGAAGAAATGAACTTTATGGGGCCAGTCAGATTAAAGGATGTTGAAGAAGCCCAAACGAGAATCGTTAATACTGTTCGGAACCTTGAAGACGCGGGTGAAATCGTCATTGCCCGTGGCGGTGGAGATGATATTATTGTCTAATCTCATTAAAGCACCACAGTCGGAGAAAAATCGCCGTCTGATTGAACTTCAATTTATTGAACCAGTTTTATTTTCGGGGATTGATAGCAAGGAGGATCCGCGAGCAATTGAGCAGAAGCTTACGCAGGATCTCATTCAAACAAAAAAGGATATCGAAAAGATGCTTTTTGAAGCAGAACAAAAAGTCAGGCAGGCTGACCAGGACATTGAGGATAAAAGAGCCGCTTTTGAAAAAGAATGCGAAGCAATCAGGAATCAGGAGAGACAGAAGGCTTATAACGAAGGATTTCAACAAGGCCAAGCTGAAGGACAGGCGTCCTATAACACGTTATTAGACGAAACAAATCAATGGATTGAAAAAGCTGAACAGCAGTTCAATCAGTCGGTGCAGGAAGCTGAGCCGCAAATCCTTGAACTGTCGGTGCAAATTGCGGAAACCATTTTAAATACAAGGCTTGGCGAGCAAAGCCAGTGGCTTCCCCTTGTCAAACGCGCTTTGGCTGAAGTGAAAGATCAAGAGCATTTTAAAATCACCGTTTCAACCAGCAGGTATGCCTTTATGGTAGAGCAAAAGCATGAATTGGTTGAATTAATTCAAGATTCGCCATTGTTCATTTATGTAGATGACTCTTTTCAAGAAAATGACTGTCTCATTGAAACGCCTTCAGGGCAGTTGCACGCAAGTGTTGACAGTCAGCTTAAGGTGATCCGAAAGACGTTATTAGACCTTTTGGAGGAAGAGCAGTTATGAGATTTGCACAATTAAGCAGCGAGATGCAAACCATCAATACGTTCAAAAGATTCGGGAAGATAACAAGAGTGGTAGGGCTCTTGATAGAATCCAGAGGCCCAGCAGCTTCGATCGGGGACGTCTGCTATATCCATCTTGAAAAACAATCAAAAAAAGTCATGGCAGAAGTTGTCGGTTTTAAAAATGAGCATGTCCTATTAATGCCTTATACAGATGTGGCACAGATTTCGCCAGGAAGTCTTGTAGAATCTACGGGCAAGCCGCTTGAAATTAAAGTGGGAATGGACTTGAGAGGGAGGGTTCTGGATAGTCTAGGCAAACCGATCGATGATAAAGCCTTGTCAAAAGGTTTGACTCCAGTCTTAACTCATCAGTCTCCGCCAAACCCCTTAAGTCGTCCACGAATTAAGGAAGCAATCGGGCTTGGTGTAAGGTCGATCGATGGCCTATTAACAGTAGGGAAAGGTCAGCGGATTGGTATCTTTGCTGGCAGCGGAGTTGGAAAAAGCACCCTAATGGGAATGGTTGCAAAACAATCGACAGCAGATTTAAATGTGATCGCGCTTATAGGAGAACGCGGTAGGGAAGTGAAGGAATTTATTGAAAAAGAGCTTGGTCCGGAAGGTCTTAAGCGCTCAATAGTCATTGTCGCCACATCCGATCAACCGGCTTTAATGCGTATAAAAGGGGCGTATTGTGCAACGGCTATTGCGGAATACTTCAGATCGCACGGGAAAAATGTCCTGCTTATGATGGATTCTCTCACACGCGTGGCCATGGCACAGCGGGAAATCGGGCTTGCTGTTGGAGAACCACCGACAACCAAGGGTTATCCGCCTTCTGTCTTTGCGTTGCTACCTCAGCTGTTGGAAAGAGCGGGAACAGATCCAAAAGGAACGATAACGGCTTTTTATACTGTGCTAGTTGATGGCGATGATTTGGACGAGCCGATCTCTGATACGGCACGAGGAATCTTGGACGGCCACATCGTACTAGATCGGGAGCTTGCTCAAAAGGGGCAGTACCCCGCTGTGAATGTCCTGAAAAGTGTCAGCAGGGTTATGAATCAAATTGTATCAAAAGAACATCTGGAAGCAGCATCGCGATTCAGAGCAATGCTTTCAACTTATGCTGATTCGGAAGATTTAATCAATATCGGAGCGTATAAAAGAGGCGCTTCAGCTGAAATTGACGAAGCAATCTATAATTATCCGCAAATGCTTTCTTTTCTTAAACAGGGAGAGCATGAATCGGTTACACAGACAGAAGCCATGCATCAGCTCGTACAGCAATTTCGAAAGGGTGTTATAAATGGTTAACGATTTTCCACTAAAACGCATTTTGACCCTGTCAGAAAGTGAAAAAAAACAGCTTGAATCGGAATATCAGGTGTTGTATCAATCGCTTGAACAGATTGCTGGTGAATTGATCAGCCTCATCAAAAAGAAAGAAACGGTGCAGGAAAAACTTCAGGAAAAAATGGGGACGGCTTTATCTATTGAAAAGATTCAGCAGCAGTTTAACTACATAAATCATCTAGACCAATCAATCCAAAACTGCAAGAAACAATATGAATCAGCAAGAGAAAAGGTCGACTATTCAAAAAACCTTCTTACTGATAAAGCGATTCAGGTTAAAAAATATGAAAAGCTGAACGATCGCCATTTGAAGAGCTGGAAAGAGGCTTTTCGTAAAAAGGATCTTGCTGAAAATGGATGAAGCCGCTTCTTTAAAATTTATTAAACACTAATACCTGTTTTTATGGAGAGAACTACTATGAGCAAACTAATAAAAGTTACCTTAGCAATTATTGTTCCCGTTCTGTTCTTGGTCACGCTAGTTCTGCTGATGATGCAGCTGCTCGGTTTAAATCCCAAAGAAGGGTTCACAAACCTTATTTCTGATATACCCTTTGTTTCAAGCCACCAAACCGGTTCGAAACAATCCAAGTCACTTTCTGTCAATAATTCGTCCACGCTCAAAGCTGAAGTGAAGGATGAACAGAAGAAAAATCAGGCTCTTGAAAGCGAGGTTTCAAGTAAAACAGATAAAATAAACCAGCTTCAAAGTCAAATAAGTGCCCTTCAAAAGCAGCAGAGTGATGCAAAGAAGACGGAACAAAACAAACAAAATGAAAATCAGCAAACGATGATACAGCAAACCTATAAAAATATGGACCCGGTAAAAGCGAGTGCTATATTCGATAAGATGGACACGGCTGACGCAGCGAATTACTTAAATATGCTGGATAATCAAACAAAAGCTAATATACTTCAAAATCTTCCAGCTAAAAAAGCAGCCGAGCTAACGCCTCTCTTAAAAGCTCTGCCGGCTCCCACAGCCACTCAAACAGCCGCTACAGGCACGTCCAACTGAAGGGGGGTGAAACAATGACGCGTTCGTTCGCAATATTGCCGAAACAGACCATTTCTTCTGATCAAAAGGTAAAACAGGGAATTTCAGACCAAAAAGGGGTAAAAACCGCTCTCTTTGGGGAATTTCTTCAAAAAACGAATCAACAGCAAAATGGAAATCAGTCCCAGACAATAATAAAAAATAGTCAAAACAGGCCGCAGGATGTCCTTATTCAAAGCATTATTTCAGCTAATCCTTCAGGAACTGATGGAAAAAAAATCAACGCTATATTAAATCAGCTTCAGCAGCTGCTGACAAAGCTGGACTCAGTCAGTAATCAAACAAGTAGTGATGGCCTGGTTAACTCACTGAAAACGGTGCAGGGGCTCCTTTCCAAGCTTAAAACAGCTCTTTCAGCTGCTGCCGGCGCGGACAGTAAAGAAAAACTAAATGTGCTTAAGAAAGACAGCTCCGTAAAAACTGAAGATATCCTTTCTCAGCTCAATCAATGGGCGGAAGGTACCCAACTCATATTTTCGAATCTTATTCGGATCGTTGAAGAGAACGCGAAACTCGATAATCCATCATCAGCGACAGGTCAAAATTCAGTTGTACAGCCATTGCAAGCATTAGCGGCAAACGATGCGCAAGCTGTTAAACAAAAAGCTGAAAAGGCTATAGGACAATTAACAACCATTCTAAACAGCACAGATAGTGAAAAAAGCTCCTTTATTTTGGTTCAGAGAAAAGAGGTAGGGAAAGCTTCCGGATCAGCCACAAGCAAAAGCTCGGGTGTTGGTTTGCAGACACACACCTCTGAAGTGAAGGATTCCAAAAATGAACTGAAACAAAATGACCAGTTACAGACAAATGTTTTTCAAAGCGGCCCAATGAATAAGCTGGCGCAACTGTCTTTTAGGCAGCCAGTACAGGCAACCCCGGTCAATGAGCAGCTTCTTCAGCAAATTACAGATTACCTAGGGAAAAACGGTATGCAATCTTTTAAAAATGGGGCTCAGGAGATGACTGTTAAGCTTCATCCTGACTACCTTGGTGAAGTAACCATCACGCTCACTCAAGATCAGGATGGGATCATGGCTAAGATTATCGCGGCTCAACCTGTAACAAAAGATCTCATACAGTCACAGCTTCAACAGCTTAACCAGGGGCTGCAGTCACAGCAGATTCCTGTTCATAAAATTGAAGTCAGTCAGGTCGTCTATAATGGGCAGCAACAAGCGTTTAATCAACAGCAGCAAGATTCTGAGCAGCAGCAATTCGAGCAGCAGAATCAGCCAAGAGAAGAGTTTACGGATGATAATACACCATCCTTTGAGGACTGGTTATCAGGAGAGGTTTAAATGAAAATAGATGATTCCTTATATTTGGCTAACAAAACAGATACAACGTCTAAGCCGAACGATGTCTTAGGTAAAGATGATTTTCTAAAGCTGTTAATTACACAGCTTAAAAACCAGGATCCGATGGCACCTATGCAGGATAAAGAATTCATATCCCAAATGGCATCTTTTACTTCTCTGGAACAAAGCCAAAATATGAATGATTCGATTGAAAAGTTTGTCACCAGCCAGTCTCAAAACATGCTTTCTACCCAATCAGCAATGATTGGTAAAGCAATTACATGGCAGGAGCAGGTTACGGATACAGATGGCAATACGTCAACCCTGCAGCACAACAGTGTCATTTCTGCTGTAACATTAAAAAGCGGAGCTGTTCAATACATCACTAAAGACGGGAAAAATGTTCCGCCTGCTGACATTCTTACAATCTCTCAAAACAGCTGACAAGAGAGAGAGGTGATACCTTGAAATCCATTCCCGTTCAACCAATTTATAAGCCGGCGATGCGCTCAAACCCTAAAGTTACGGTTCAGTCATCTATAAAGAGTTCAGGCTTCAGCGACGTGTTAAACAGTAAGAAAAATGGGAGCCTACCTGTGACTCTATCAAAACATGCTCAAGAACGGCTAAGTGACCGAAACATCCAGTTAAGCGCTAATAAATGGCAAAGGATCCATGATAAAATGCTCGAAGCCAAATCAAAAGGTTTAAAGGATTCACTTGTATTAACGAGTGAAGCTGCCCTTGTTGTCAATGTTAACAATAATACTGTCATCACTGCTTTGGGTAGGAAAGAAGCAGCATCACATATTTTCACAAATATTAATGGAACGATTTTAGTAGATGGATAGGCTGGACCATATGGAGGCCTAAAGCTGTTGACTGACCGATACAGCTAGTTAAATGGTTGGAATAAAATTCTGTGAAACTCGATTTTAAAAAATAACTTATTCCTTGGGAGGAATTTATTATGTTACGTTCAATGTATTCTGCAGTAAGCGGTCTAAAAAACTTTCAAAATCAACTCGATGTTATCGGTAATAACATCGCAAACGTCGGGACGTTCGGATTTAAAAAAGGCAGAGTGGCTTTTAAAGATTTAGTCAGTCAGGAAATGTCAGGGGCGACAGGACCTCAGGCTAATTCGCGCGGCGGAATCAACCCCAAGCAGATCGGTTTAGGTTCATCGATGGGAGCGATTGACACAGTTGACACGCAAGGCAGCATTCAAAATACGGGGCGGTCACTTGATGCCGCAATTTCTGGAGACGGTTATTTCGTGGTTAACGATGGAACAACCAACTACTTTACCAGAGCAGGAAACTTTTATCTTGATCAAGCGGGCACGCTCGTTAATGCAGATGGAATGAAAGTGATGGATCAGTCGAATAACCCCATTACTATCACCAAAAATCAAGGAGCACAAACACTTGAATCGTTTTCAATTGGTTCAGACGGAAAAATCACGGGTACTTTATCAGATGGCTCACTTAAAACATTAGGTACAATCGGTCTTGCAACCTTCAATAACACAGGCGGTCTGCAAAAAGTCGGCAGTGACTTGTATTCAAATACCGCCAATAGCGGCACACCTAATTACAGTACAGCAGGCACCGACGCCGGCCAGCTTGTAGCGGGAGCACTGGAAATGAGTAATGTGGACTTATCTGAAGAATTCACTTCAATGATTGAAGCACAGCGTGGCTTTCAGGCAAATGCAAAAGTTATTACAACATCAGATGAAATTCTTCAAACGCTTGTTGATCTGAAAAGGTAATAAATAATGGCCATTACTCTGCTTCTAGAAGCGAAAAGAAGCGGCAGGACTTTAGAAGGAACGGGAAGTCTAACACCTTAATTGGTTTTTAAGGGGCATCATCTGACCGCTAACACGTTGATTGAAGCGAGCAGCCTAAAGCGAAAATCAACCCGTTAGGCAGTTTTTTCAAGGTAAGAAAGGGGGCAGGGTCAGGCTGTGGTCTGACCCGATCATAGATGATCGAACTGAGAAGACTTAACAACCAATCATTTTTGCTGAATCCTTTTTTGTTTGAGCAGGTTGAGGCGCTTCCTGATACAACAATAACCCTCACTACTGGGAAAAAGCTTGTTGTCATCGAAAGGCCATCTGAGGTAAAGGAAAAGGTCATTGCATTTCTGAAGAATTTCCCCCTAGTCTCGTGCACAAATGCCCATGAAGGGGTGAGAACATGTTCAAAAGCCGAGGATTAAATATTACGTTTCTGATCATGGGTGTTGTTATTTTTGCTGGCCTGGTTTTATTTATTGTGATGAATGTTATTAAACCGGGAGATGCAACCACTGCAAAAGCCGAAAATATCGATAATATTGTTAAAAATTTAACGGTAGACACAGAGGAAATAACGACGAACCTAAAAGATGACCATTTTATAAAGGTTCAATTTAAGCTTCAGGCCTCTGATAAAGATACGAAAGATGAGCTGACCAAACGGGAATTCCAGGTGAAAAATGCAATCATTTATACGCTTTCAAATTTGACACCTAAAGACCTGCAAGGTTCAGATGGTCTGAATAAGCTTGAAAGTTTATTAAAAGCCAAAATAAACAGTTACTTAAAAAAGGGTCACCTCACGCATGTTTATACGACAGAAAAAATTATCCAATAGACGACATCAAGTTAAGAGAAGAGAGGTGAAAGAACGTGCCGGATATTCTTTCCCAGTCGGAGATCGATGCATTGCTATCAGCCATTAACACAGGTGAAATGGATGCAGAAGAGTTAATTAAAGAAGAAAAAACAAAAAAAGAAAAAACGTATGATTTTAAACGGGCCCTTCGATTCTCAAAAGACCAAATTAGAAGTTTAACGAGAATACATGAAAATTTCGCACGGCTGCTCACCTCTAATTTCTCAGCACAGCTTAGAACCTATGTTCAGATCGCTGTCACAAGTGTTGACCAGCTGCCCTATGAAGAGTTTATCAGGTCCATTCCAAGCATGACGATTTTAAATCTTTTTGAAGCTCCTCCATTAAAAGGGAATGTCATTATTGAGGTTAATCCTAATATTGGCTATGCAATGCTGGACAGATTACTTGGCGGAATGGGATTAAGCTTAAATAAGATTGATAATTTAACCGAGATTGAAACAAAGCTGATGCGCAGACTGTTTTCTGAAACATTAACACCATTTAAAGATGCGTGGCAGTCTATTGTGGATCTTGAACCAGAAATGCTGGAATTTGAAACAAACCCGCAGTTCATTCAAATGATTTCTCCAAATGAAACGGTGATTGTTATAACATTATCCACCCAAATTGGTGAATCTAGCGGTATGATAAATATTTGTCTTCCTCATGTTGCTTTGGAGCCTGTGATTGAAAAGCTGTCGATGCATTATTGGATGCAGGAAAAGAAACATGAACCTTCTGATCAAGATACAGCGGCTTTAAGGAACAATATTGAAAAGGCTATGGTCCCGCTTAAGGCCGAATTTGGCCATTCAGATTTAACAGTTGAAGAATTGCTTCACTTAAGTGTAGGGGATGTCATTCAACTTGAAAAAAAATTAGCTGATCCGATTGTGATTAAAGTCGGGAACGAACCAAAATTCCTGGCGCAGCCCGGAAAAAGAAAGAACCGATTGGCATGTCAAATTGTTGACATCCTAACAGAAGGAGATGATATAGATGAGTGATGGCATGCTTTCCCAGGATGAAATCGATGCATTATTAGGCAACAGCGGTGATGACGTATCCGGCTCAGCGGATGGGGATGCTTCGGCAGAGGATAACAATTCACAAGAAGATCAGACGCCGCCATTGTCGGATTATTTAACGGATATGGAAGCAGATGTATTAGGTGAAATAGGAAATATTTCTTTTGGAAGCGCAGCAACCGCACTATCCACGATCCTAAATCAAAAGGTGGATATTACAACACCCACAGTAAGTTTAGTTAAAAGAAAAAATCTTGATAAAGAATTTCCTGTACCACATGTAGCGATCCTTGTTGAGTATACGGAAGGGTTTCAGGGTTCAAATGTATTAATTGTTAAAACGAAAGATGCCAGTGTCATTGCAAAATTAATGATGGGCGGAGATGGTTTAGACGCAAGTGATGAAATTGGAGAAATGGAACTAAGTGCTGTTCAAGAAGCAATGAATCAAATGATGGGTTCCTCTGCAACATCTATGTCGACAGTATTTAGCAGGAAAGTGGATATTTCACCTCCGTCTATCGATTTAATGGATGTTAAAGCTTCCATGGGGACCTCCAACTTGCCAGAGGATGAGCTGTTATTTAAAATCAGCTTTAGATTGAAAATTGGCGATCTCGTAGATTCCAATATCATGCAAATGGTACCGATCGAATTTGCCAAAACGCTCGTTTCGCTTCTTTTACATAAGCAAGAGCAAGCTGCTGAAGAAAGCAACATCCAGTCAAATCATGAACCTGTTAATGAGCGCATCAGTGAAACACCAGAACCTGTTTCCGTTGGAGCCTCTCATGGCGGGCAGGATCACTATGCTTCCGAAAGAAGTCGTACAGTCAGTAAGCCTGCCGCAGAAGAACGCAGTGTCCAAAATGTGGAGTTTTCTTCTTTCAGTGAAGATGAGAATGGTTCACTGCCAACCCAAAACATTGGTTTGCTTATGGATATACCTTTACAAGTCACGGTTGAGCTAGGACAAACAAGGAAAACAATTAAAGAAGTTCTGGAAATGACACCAGGCTCAATTATTGAGCTTGATAAACTCGCTGGCGAGCCTGTGGATATTCTAATCAATCAAAAACCGATTGCAAAAGGTGAAGTTGTTGTCATTGATGAGAATTTCGGTGTGAGAATTACTGAGATTATTAATCAGAGAGACAGATTGCGCAAAATATAAAAATTATTGGGGGATATACAAATGGCAAAAAGAATATTGGTTGTTGACGATGCAGCATTTATGAGAATGATGATTAAGGATATTTTAACAAAAAATGGTTTTGAGGTTGTTGGAGAAGCTGGAGATGGCGCAGAGGCCGTTCAGAAGTATGAAGAACTAAGACCGGATCTCGTCACACTCGATATTACAATGCCTGAAATGGATGGCATCAGCAGTCTAAAGAAGATCAGAGAAATCGACAATCAGGCAAGAGTTATTATGTGCTCAGCGATGGGCCAGCAGGCCATGGTAATTGATGCGATCCAGGCAGGTGCAAAAGATTTTATTGTGAAACCATTCCAGGCTGATCGTGTTATTGAAGCAATTAATAAGACACTTAATTAAAGTTGCCGGCAGGTAGAGGGTGGAATTAAACGTGGTATTGAAAAAAAGTGCAGCAATTCTTTTGAGTGTCTTTCTGTGTATGGGGTTCGCAGGAATGGCTCATGCTGCAACATCTGGAGAAGGTCAGACGGTCAACGATGTCTTTAAACAGAAGCAGCAGAATGCTAAAACGAAAAAATCTCAATCAGACCAGCAAAGTACGAAGGCTGATTCATTAAAAAACGATCAGCCTTCGCCTGTTGCCGGCGGGGGACAGACCAATATTTTTATTATATTAATTAAACTCGTCGGGGCACTGGCCATTGTTATTCTCTTAATCTATTTTCTATACAAGATGGTTTCCAAAAAAACGAAAGCATTTCGTGAAGGTGGAGCCATTCACACCATTTCAGGGGTTTCTGTCGGAGCTAATCGTTCGGTGCAGCTAGTGAAGAATTGGAGAAGACGTTTTGGTATTAGGAGTCGGTGAGAATGTTCAGCTACTGAAAGAAATAAAAGATCCTGAACTGGTTGCAGCATTAACCACGAACAAAAGCGAAGCGCGCTGATCCGTTGTCAAACAATGTAAAGAAGCTGGTGAATTGGACGAAAGAACGAACAGGTTCTGCCAAAAAGCCTGATGAAATAACATCCGGCGGTTTTAACCAGATGCTTGCAAATGCCCTGAAAGAAACAAAAGAAAAACGGGGTAAGGCTGTTCGTTCATTGTCGCGGAAGGATTCTGATCATGAATAATATACTGCCAGGAATCCATTCGAATCTGCTTACCCAGCAGCCCCAGGATGTTGGGACGACCATCCAGCTGTTAGTCATTCTGACCGTTCTAACCCTTGCCCCATCTATTTTGATCCTGATGACCGCCTTTACTCGGATTATCATTGTCCTCTCATTTGTGAGGACATCACTAGCGACACAGCAGATGCCGCCGAATCAGGTGCTTATTGGGCTCGCCTTATTTTTAACCTTTTTTATCATGGCACCTGTGTTTCACGATGTGAATCATGACGCCTTACAGCCATATATGAAGGGCAAAATCAGCCAGTCCAAAGCGATTGACAAAGCGGAAGCCCCTTTTAAAGAATTCATGTCCAAAGAGACAAGGGAAAAAGATCTTCAGCTGTTTCTTGATTACGGGGGTTATGATCAGCCGAAGACGGTAGATGCTATTCCGATGACTGTTTTAATTCCTGCTTTTACGATCAGTGAACTCAAAACGGCATTTCAAATGGGATTTATGATCTTTGTCCCTTTTCTTGTCATTGATATGGTCGTTGCCAGTATTCTGATGGCGATGGGGATGATGATGCTGCCGCCGGTAATTATTTCATTGCCGTTTAAAATCTTGCTTTTTATTATGGTAGATGGCTGGTATCTCATTGTTAAATCATTGCTTATCAGTTATTAGAAAGGTTGAACACGTATGACTTCTGAAATGGTACTTTCCGTCGCGGAAAAAGGCGTAATGACGACACTCCTTGTTGCTGGACCGCTTTTGGCAATTGCACTGATTGTCGGTCTGGTTGTTAGTATTTTTCAAGCAACCACACAGATTCAGGAACAGACCCTGGCTTTTATCCCTAAAATTGCTGCCGTTCTGTTTGCTCTCATCTTTTTCGGTCCGTGGATGCTCACTAAAATGCTGACCTTTACTCAAGATATCTTTTCTAATCTCAATCATTTTGTCGGTTAATATGACAGTATTGGATTATTTACCTGTTTTCCTGCTGATTGTCGTTAGACTGGCAAGCTTTTTTCTGATTATGCCAGCTTTTTCTTATAAAGGAATTCCACCGCAGATTAAGATTGGGCTTTCTGTGGCGTTGGCCTTTATCGTTTCCTCAACAGCAATAGGACAAACCACGGTTGAATTTAACAATCTATTTATTTTGCTGATTATTAAGGAAGTTGTGGTAGGGTTATCGATCGGTTTTGTTGCTGGACTTATGCTTTATGCCGTACAGGTTGCCGGAGCTTTTATTGATTTGCAGGTCGGGTTCACAATGGCTAATACAATTAATCCGGAAAATGGCGTCACCTCACCAATTACCGGCCAATTTCTTTATACCTTTGCCTTGCTGCTCTTCTTAAGCACAGACGGGCATCTGATGCTGTTGAATGGGTTGCTTTACAGTTTCAAATGGATTCCGCTTAATTCGTTAAACATACATATTACTGACGGTTCAACTGTTCATTATGTTTTGACCGTTTTCATGGCTATGGCGGGCATTGCCTTTCAACTCGCTATGCCGATCATCGGCTGCTTGTTTCTTGTTGATGTGGCTTTGGGCCTTGTAGCACGTACCGTTCCACAGGTTAATGTTTTTGTTGTGGGGATGCCGCTGAAAATCATAGTCAGTTTTATCATACTAATCATTGTGTTCCCGATGATGTTTATGCTTTTTAAAGAAATATTCGATATGATGACAGAAGCCATGTCACACTATATGAAAGCGCTGGGGAGTCCATAACATGGCATTTTTAAAGCTGGATTTGCAGTTCTTTGCTGGAGAGAAAACTGAAAAGCCAACACCACGTAAAAAAGAAGACAGCAGAAAAAAAGGTCAGGTTGCAAAAAGCAGTGATCTTTCCACCGCTTTCAGTTTGTTTGTCTTATTTCTGGTCTTCATATTTGCAGCGGGCAGAATGGGCACAGAGCTGTCTCATTTAATGGAAGGGTTTCTTGGCCAAAAGCTGAATACGGCGATCAACGAAAAAAATATTCAGGAGCTTTTCGGCCACTTGGTCAAGCAGGCAGTTTTGATCGTGATCCCTGTTTTTATTGCTGCTTTAGTAATCGGCGTGGCTAGCCATATGATGCAAATCGGCTTCCTTTTTTCACCAGAAGCCATTCAATTTAAACTTGACCGGGTCAATCCATTAAAGGGTTTCAAACGAATTTATTCAATTAGAGCCCTGGTCGAGATGATCAAATCCATATTAAAAATCTCAACCATCGGATTCATTACTTTTTTTGTAATCTGGATGCACAGGACACAGCTTTTTAAAATGGGCGATAAATCGTTATATGCCGCCTTGAAGCTGGTTGGCAAAATCACTATTCAAATGGGACTTGCTGCCTCTATATTTTTAATTTTCCTTGCCATTCTTGATTTTTTATATCAAAAATATGATCATGAAAAAAATCTAAGAATGTCAAAACAGGACATAAAGGATGAGTATAAAAAGACAGAAGGCGACCCGTTGATCAAGTCTAAAATTAAAGAACGCCAGCGCCAAATGGCAATGCGCAGGATGATGCAGGAGCTGCCAAAAGCGGATGTCGTTATTACAAACCCGACCCATTTTGCGGTTGCCTTGAAGTATGAAGACGGGAAAATGGCCGCTCCCTTTGTGGTGGCGAAAGGTGCAGATTACCTTGCTCTTAAAATCAGGGAAGTTGCAAAGAAAAATGATGTGATGATCGTTGAGAAGAAGCCACTAGCCCGTGCGCTTTACCATCAACTGGAGGTGGGCATGCCCATCACGGAAGATCTGTTTAAGGCTGTCGCTGAAATCCTTGCTTATGTCTATAAGCTAAAAGGAAAAGTTTAATGTATGGCTGCGAAGCTTTTAGGATTGGAAAATAGAAACAGAAAGGAGGAGAAGAGAGATGAAATTTAGAGATTTGATCGTATTATTCGGTGTTATCTTAATCGTTTTGATGCTGATTGTGCCGCTTCCACCGTTTATTTTAAGTCTCTTGATTATTATTAATATATCCCTAGCACTTATCGTTCTTCTTGTATCCTTAAATATGAATGAACCGCTTCAGTTTTCTATTTTTCCGTCCTTGCTGCTTTTATTAACCTTATTCAGACTTGGTTTGAACGTTTCCACCACCCGCTTGATTTTGGGGAAGGGGAATGCGGGGAAAGTCATTGAAACGTTTGGAAGTTTCGTAGTTGGCGGTAATGCACTTGTTGGCTTTGTGATCTTTCTCATTCTAATCATCATCCAATTCATTGTTATTACAAAAGGTGCTGAGCGGGTATCAGAAGTCGCGGCCAGATTTACGTTGGATGCGATGCCCGGGAAACAAATGAGTATAGACGCGGATTTAAATGCCGGCTTGATTAATGAGCACGAAGCGAGAGACAGACGTCAGAAGATTGAGCAGGAAGCAGATTTTTATGGTGCGATGGATGGGGGAAGTAAATTCGTAAAAGGTGATGCCATCGCGAGTATTATTATCGTTTCAATAAACCTGATTGTTGGCATGATCATTGGAATGGTTCAGCTTGGATTAGCCTTCACGGATTCCGTTCATACTTTCACGCTATTATCAGTTGGCGACGGGCTGGTCAGTCAAATCCCCGCACTGCTCCTTTCAACAGCGACAGGAATTGTGGTTACAAGAGCGGCTTCTGATGGCAATATTGGGAAAGATATCTCCCGTCAGCTTCTCGCTTATCCTTCGATGCTCTTTATCGCAGGCGGCGTCATTTTACTGCTTGGCTTTACTCCGATTGGACTTGTTGTGACATTGCCAATCGTTGCGACCTTATTCATAGGCGGCTATTTACTCATACAAAACGGGAAGAAATTGAAGGAAACGGAAGAAACCTCAGAGGAATTTGAGGAAGAAGCTCGTGTTAAAAGTCCTGAAAGTGTCATAGACCTCTTGCAAATGGATCCAATCGAATTTGAATTTGGCTATGCTCTGGTCCCTTTAGCTGATGCAAGCCAGGGAGGCGATCTGCTGGACAGAATCGTCATGATCCGCAGGCAGTTAGCGCTTGAAATGGGGATTGTCTTACCAGTCGTCCGAATCAGGGATAACATTCAGCTCTCACCGAATGCTTACCGATTTAAAATAAAAGGAACCATCGTTGCTGAAGGTGAGCTTTTACTTGATCATTATTTAGCAATGAGTCCAGGGATTGACGATGAATCCGTAACCGGCATTGAGACGAAAGAGCCAGCATTCGGTCTCCCTGCCTTGTGGATTAATGAAGAGGTGAAAGAACGAGCTGAGCTTTCTGGCTACACGGTCGTCGACCCTCCTTCGGTCGTTTCCACACATTTAACCGAAATTCTCCGGTCTCATGGACACGAACTTCTTGGGCGCCAGGAAACAAAGCAGCTTATTGATCACCTGCGGGAAAGCTATCCGACACTTGCGGAAGAAGTTACACCGGAACCTTTATCTGTTGGGGATATACAGAAAGTCCTCATAAATTTATTAAAAGAACGACTATCTGTCAGAAATCTGCCAGTAATCTTTGAAGCTCTTGCTGATTATGGCCCAATGACAAGAGATCCCGAGCTGTTGACCGAATATGTCAGACAAGCGCTCTCACGCCAAATAACCCAGCAATACGTGAAAGACGACCATATTCTAAAAGTTATTACAGTTGGGCCGGATCTAGAAAAAAGAATTGCAGAATCCATTCAGAAAACAGAACATGGTAATTATCTTGCTATGGGAGCTGAAGATACCCAGCGTTTTCTAGAAAATATTGCCGGCCATGCCGAGCAGTGGGCAGCAATGGATGACGAACCTGTGATTTTATGTTCACCTGCAGTTAGAATGTACGTACGCCAGCTTCTAGAACGATATTTCCCAAATATTTCAGTTCTGTCTTATAACGAGTTAGAAGCTTATGTTGAAGTTCAAAGCGTAGGAGTAGTGAATGCCGCATGAAAATGAAAAAGATCACAGCGTCTACCATGCCTGAAGCGATGGAAAAGGTGAAAAAAGAACTGGGTCCGGATGCTGTTATTTTCCACACAAAAAAAGTGAAAAAAGCGAAGTTTTTCAACCTATTCAAAACAGAAAATATTGAAGTATTTGCTGCTAATGACCCTTATCCGCTCGACATCAGAAAAGATCCTGTTTTTCCTGATCCTGTTGAACCAAGTGCTGGCTCTTCAAAGTCAAAATCAGATTGGGAAAAAGTGATGAAACAGTCCATTGAGGAAAGGGCGAATACAGGGAAACCCGTAAAGTCTTCAGAAGGGGTATTCAATGACCTTAGCTATCTTGAACCTTCTGAAGCGATTGGGAACCTTCAAGACCGGCTTAAAAATCAGGGGATTGATCAGAAATGGATAGATGATTGGACGAGACGGCTTGTTAAAGCCTGGTACAAATCGGATGAACCATTGGAAAGCTCTGAACTTTCGCAAATGCTGGCAAAACATATACAAAGTGAATTGAAGTTGCCGGAATCTGAGGCACTTTTGCCTGGTGAACGGCTGATCAGTCTTGTCGGGCCAACTGGAGTGGGGAAGACCACAACGCTTGCAAAGCTTGCGGCTAAAGCGGTTATTGAACAAGGACAAAAAGCAGCTTTCATAACAATCGACACGTATCGGATTGCAGCGATTGAGCAGTTGAAGACATATGCAGGAATATTAAATGCACCCGTTGAAGTTGCTTATACGGCTGAAGATTTTAAACAGGCTCTTGAAAAGCTGAGTGCATATGACCGGATCTTTATCGATACGGCCGGGAGAAATTACCGTGAAAATCATTACGTTGATGAATTGAAAGCCTTGCTTCCTTATAAAGAAGGTATGGCGATTTACCTCGTGATGTCTGCTACCTCAAAATATGAAGACATGAATGAGATTATTAATCAGTTTAAGCAAGTGCCGACAAAAGGTTTGGTTTTCACTAAAATTGATGAAACCGGATCATTAGGAAGTATCTTGAATCTGCTTCTTCATCAGCCGGAACAAAAGCTCTCCTTCCTCACTAATGGGCAGGATGTACCGGACGATATCGAAAAGGCAACCGCTGATCAACTCACAGCTCCTCTTTTTGCGGGGAATACGGATGTCTGATCAAGCTGCAATTCTTAGGAAAAGAATGGTGGAAAAGCAGGAGAACCCAACTCAGGTCATTGCCGTTGTCAGTGGAAAAGGCGGCGTCGGGAAATCCGTCTTCTGTGTTAACTTTATGGCAGCATTGAATGAAAACGGGAAAAAAGCAATCGCCATTGACCTTGATATCGGAATGGGGAATGTCGAGTTTTTACTAGGCTCGCAAGCCAGATATTCAATTATGGATATGGTCAAGCAGCGACTGCCGATCTGGGAAGTGGTTGAAAAGAGCGCTGACGGATTATCTTTTATTTCTGGAGGCAGCGGCTTATCAGATTTTTTTTCTTTAAGCGAGGAGCATCTGCACTACTTTTTCGAACAGATTGAAGAATTAAAAACAGTCTATTCCTATATTTTTCTTGATTTTGGAGCCGGAATTACAAGGAATAATCTTGAATACATCATGGCAGCTCATGAAGTGATTCTTGTTACGACACCTGAACCAACATCTTTAACAGATGCCTACTCCACAATTAAATACATACATATGCAGGAACCGGACCACCCGATCAGATGTGTCATGAATCAGCTTGAGGATGAGAAAGAAGGAAGACTAGCATGGCATAAATTACAAGGCGTTTCAAAACGATTTTTGAACAAAGAGTTAAGTTTGCTCGCGAGTCTTCCTTGGGATAAAGTCGTCGTGAAATCTGTAAAACAGCAAATGCCCTACTTAAGCATGGCTCCCCACTCTAAAATTAGTATGAAAATGAAAGCTTTGGCCGGCTCGTTTGTGGAGGGATTCGATCATAATGAAAAAGAAAAAATCGGCAGTTTCCTTTCCCGATTAAAACACTTCTTAGAAAAAAAGGGTGACAAAAAGTGAAAACAATAAGTGTACTGGTGGTAGACGATTCTGCTTTTATGCGACGAATGATTTCCGACATGATTGAACAGGATGCTGATTTACAGGTAATTGCCACTGCCAGAAATGGCGAAGATGCGCTTGCAAAATACCAGTCGCTTGAACCTGATGTCGTCACATTGGACATTGAATTACCTGACATTAACGGGTTGGAACTGCTGTCCAAGCTTTTAGAGGTAAGAAAGAAACCAGTAATCATGCTTAGTACACTCACACAGAAGGGTGCTGAGATAACCTTTGAAGCAATGAATAGAGGAGCGGTGGAATTCATATCTAAACCCTCGGGGGCAATCTCACTTGATATTTCCAAAATTCAGGAAGAGCTTGTTAAAAAAATTAAATTAAGCGTGGATGCGAAAATTGCGCTTCCTGATCCGAAACCCATAAGTCCTGACGGAGAATCGCATGTAGAAAAAAAAGATTTTTCTGGGTTATGGACGAAGGATTTGAAAGCAGCACTGCCTCCATTATTAATTATCGGGTCCTCTACAGGCGGCCCTAGGGCATTGCAGGAGGTTATTCCAAATATACCAAGGGATTTTCCAGGTCCAGTGCTTGTGGTTCAACACATGCCGCCAAAATTCACAAAATCACTTGCCGACCGTCTTAACCGATTATCTTCATTAGACGTTAAAGAAGCAGAGTCTGGTGACCGATTACAAAAAGGAAGGGTTTATTTAGCTCCTGGCGGTTTTCATATGAAGATTGAGCCGCTCCCAAATAATCTGTCCATCGTTTTAACTGAAGAGCCAGCTGTCCATGGGGTGAGGCCATCAATCGACGTCTTGCTGAATTCTGCAGTGAAGGTCAGCGGGTATCAACTTATCGCCGTCATCCTGACGGGGATGGGCAAGGATGGCACAGATGGCTTATCAGCATTAAAGAAAGCACAGGATGTCTATACCATTGCTGAATCTGAAAAGACAGCGATCGTTTATGGCATGCCGCGTGCGGTTGTAAATGCAGGGCTTGCTGATCAGGTTTGCTGCCTGGAAGAAATTCCTGCAGAAATCTGCCGGCAATTATATGAGAAGAGGAGCTGATCATCGTGGATATGAATCAGTATTTAAGCTTATTTATTGAAGAAGGTCATGAGCATTTACAAAACTTAAATCAAAAAATGCTTGTTCTTGAGGAAAATCCAGGAGATATTCAAGTGATTAATGATATTTTCCGCTCTGCTCATACATTAAAAGGCATGGCAGGCTCAATGGGGTATCAGGATATGGCAGATCTGACACATAAAATGGAAAATGTTCTTGATGATTTAAGAAATCAAAAGATGCATGTGAACGAATCGGTTATAGACGTGATGTTTAACGGAATCGATCATCTTGAGAAAATGGTTCAGCAAATTGAAGAAGGCGGATCTGATGCAAGAGATGTAAAAGATACCGTGAGAGCACTGGAAGCCCTTGCAAACGGGGAAACTCCTGTTGAGCATTCTGCCGATAAGGAAGGGACTTCAGCAAAGGAATCTTCTTTGAAACTGACTGACTATGAAACCTCCGCCGCTGAAGCAGCAGCAGAACAAGGGTTGAACGTTTACAGTATACGAGTCGAACTTGATGAACGATGCATTTTGAAAGCTGCAAGAGCTTACATGGTTTTTAATGCTCTTGAAGGGCTCGGAGACGTCATTAAAACCGAACCATCTTCAGAACAGATTGAAAATGAAGACTTCGAATTAGCCTTTGAGTGTTTATTTATTACTTCTGAAACGTCTGCTAGCATTAAGGAGAAAATCCTTAATGTATCAGAAGTCAGCCGCTCCATCGTTGAGAATTATACAGCGGATAAAGCAACAGAATCAGTTCCGGAAAACGATATAAGCGGTGAGTCGAAAGATAAACCGGAGGCGGCACCTGTACAGACAAAAAAACCAGTCGCACAAAAGTCTATCAGAGTGAGTCTTGACCGGTTGGACAATTTACTTAACTTATTCGAAGAATTAATTATCGACCGCAGCCGATTGGAGAAGTTAACTGAAAACTCAGTAGAGGCGCCATTAAAAGAAGCTGTGGATAAAATAACACGCATTTCTAATCAGCTTCAAGAAACTATTTTAAATCTGCGAATGGAGCCGATAGAACAAGTCTTTAACCGATTTCCACGAATGGTTCGCAGTCTGTCGAAAGAGCTTAATAAGACTGTTCATTTAAAGATGGAGGGAAAGGAAACGGAAATTGACAGGACCGTCATTGAAGAAATTGGTGATCCTCTCGTGCATCTGCTTCGAAACTCCCTGGATCATGGGGTAGAAACACCTGAAGTAAGACAGGAGAAAGGGAAAGATCCTGAAGGGCAAATTTATCTCAGAGCGTATCATAGCGGGAATCATGTCTATATTGAGATCGAGGACGACGGTGGCGGTATCGATCCCAGTAAGATTGCATCAAAAGCCATCAATCAATCGATGATTTCTGAGAATGAAGCGGAGAAGCTGTCGGATGAAGAAATTTTTCAATATATGTTCAAGTCCGGGTTTAGCACAGCTGAAAAAGTCTCTGATATTTCAGGACGCGGTGTAGGTCTTGATGTTGTGAAAAGTAAAATTGAATCACTGAATGGTAAAGTTTCAGTCCGGTCGGAATTAAATAAAGGCACCACGTTTACGATTCAGCTGCCACTTACGTTATCGATTATACATGCCATGATGGTTGGGGTGGGAACGGAAAGCTATGCGATTCCGATCAACTCCATTGAGGAAACATTGCTATTAAGACAAATCCAAATAAAAAAGGTTAATCAAAAGCGTGTCATGGCCTACCGTGACCGAATTGTGCCATTTGTAGATCTTAGGGAATATTTAGAGGTGCCAGAGCCTGTTTCTGAAAATGGAAAAGGCTCAGTGATTATTGTGAAAAAAGGCGATAACCATCTTGCACTTATTTGCGATCAGTTGATGGGCCATCAGGATATTGTAATAAAACCGCTGGGTTCCTATTTAAAGCAATCACAAACCTTTTCCGGTGCGACAATTCTGGGAGATGGTTCTATCGCATTAATATTAGATTGTCAGATGATTGGCTAAAAATATTAAGGAGGCAAGGTAATGACAGAGAAAACAGTCCAAGCTCAAAAAATGACAAAGGTTGTTGTGTTTTCAGTAAATGATGAACAATATGGGGTTCCGATAGAAAATATCATTTCGATTGAAAAAGTTGCTTCAATTACGAGAGTGCCGCATCAGAAAGATTTTGTGAAGGGCATAACAAATCTTCGCGGGCTTGTGGTGCCAATCGTAGATATCAAAAAAAGATTCAGAATGGGAGACGCAGAGGAAACAGACGAATCGCGGCTGATTGTTGTAAAGATGGATGAATTAACCGTTGGTCTGCTTGTTGATGATGCCAAGCAGGTAATAGAAATCGATTTGGATGCGGTGGACGAAACGCCAGATATCGTAGGCGGACCGGAAGCTGATTATATTCAGGGCGTTGCAAAAGTCGGAGATGAGGATTTTCTGATCCTTCTTAATTTACAAAAAGTGCTTACAGATGAAGAAGTTCAGACCCTTCACCAAACAGAGGCATGATATGAGCCGAATTACTGATTTAAAGCCCAGCCACTTCGATTATTTAAAAGAAATGGCTAATATCGGTGCTGCCCATGGAGCGACTGCATTGAGCGAAATGTTGAACAAAAAAATTAAAATCAGTGTTCCAGGGTTGCGTGTGATCTCCATACCGAGATTTACAGACTTGTATGGAGAAAGGCTTGTAGCCAGTAACTACAGCTATATAACCGGAGATTTACGGGGCCATTTCTTTCTGTTCTTTTCCTTGGAAGATGCCTCCAGTCTTGTTAAATCATTTGTTGAGGAAGCAGATATCCTTAAAGATTCTATGGCAAGGTCTGTATTTAGTGAAGTAGGTAATATTTTGTGCGGGTCCTATTTGACCGCTTTGTCCTCATTTATCGGCATGCCGCTTTACCAGACTCCCCATGAAGTGACCACAGATATGGCGGGAGCGATTCTCAGTGAAGGGTTGTTGGAGCTTTCTTTATATGATGAGGATGTTCTCTTGATCGATACACTCCTTACCGAAGACGGACAAACTGTCCCTATTAAAGCAGAGATTATTTTTCTCCCGGAACCGGAGATGTTCCAAACACTGTTTAAACATATGGAGAAAGCATAATGGTGGTGCTCGAGACGATGAATGTGGGGTTAGCTGAGATACGGTATGGTAAAGACGAAGAATGTTTAAAGAGCATCGGCCTCGGATCTTGTGTCGGGGTCGTGCTCTATCACCCCTCATCACACACTGCTGGAATGGCACACGTGATGCTTCCCGATTCTTCTGCAACCCGAACAACAGACTATTTATTAGGTAAGTTCGCTGATACGGCTATAAAGGCTATGGTCGACTGGTTCAAAAAAGAAAAATTTGTTTTATCAGAGCTCAAAGCGAAGATTTCGGGAGGCTCTGAGATGTTTAAAGCAAACGGGACAAGGTTATCCGGAAGAATCGGCCCGAGGAATGTTGAGGCTGTTAAACAGCAACTGAGCAATTTTAATATTAAACTTATTGCAGAGGACACAGGGGGGCATTTTGGACGAACCATTGCTTTTAACTGTTCATCCCAGGAATTACATATCAGAACCATACATTCAGGAGAAAAAACGATATAATATAGTTGGCTAAAGGAGGGAGATCATGACTAGACAGCTTACCTATCTTGAACAGGACCACTGGCAGCTCTGGCTGGATAAACGTGATAAAGAATCCGCGGATTTTTTAATTCAGCAATATATTCCACTTGTTCAATATCATGTTAAAAGGATCAGTGTCGGTCTGCCAAAGAATCTGCGCTTAGATGATCTTTTTAGCCACGGACTGCTTGGATTATATGATGCTCTGGAGAAATTTGACCATAAACGGGACTTGAAATTTGATACATATGCCTCCTTCCGTATCAGGGGGGCCATCATTGATGGTCTTCGGAAAGACGACTGGATGCCGCGTTCAATACGCGAAAAGAGCAAGAAAATTGAGCACACGATTGAAAAGCTGGAACAAAGATATATGAGGCATGTAACACCGGAAGAAGTTGCTGAAGTCCTAGAATTACCGACTGAGGATATAACAGGTACAATTACTGAGGGGTTATTTGCCAATCTGCTCTCTCTTGAAGATGACGGAGCGAATGAAAGCGGTGATCAATTATCCTATGCTATTGAGGATAAGCGGGCAGAGCAGCCAGATGAATCAATGGTCGTGCAGGAAAAATATAAACAGCTGGCAGAGCATATTGCCACTTTGAATGAAAAAGAGCAGTTGGTTGTCAGCCTCTTTTATTTTGAAGAGCTCACTTTAACGGAAATTGGACAAATTTTGGGGCTGTCCACATCAAGAATTTCCCAAATTCACTCTAAAGCCCTGTTTAAGCTGCGCCACGTTTTAACGAAATCGTCTATGTAATTCCGGAAAAAGAGGAGTATTAAAAATGATTTATAGTTTAATATTCATATGTTTTTTAGCATTGTTCGGCTTGCTTTATTTAATTATTCACCTTTTTCAGCGGATCAAACAACTGGAAAGTCAGGACTTTTCAACATCAAAACGGGAAATTGAAGAAACCTTGACCGCCTATGTAACCGATATTAAAGAAGAAAATGAAGCCTTTCTCAAAGCATTGCAGGCTAAGGATAAAGATCTGCCCTTAAGACCTGTCGATGACGAAACTGAAAAGCGGCAACCTGAAAGTTACTCTAGGCGTCCGGAAAAGCAGGAAACAGCTTTTTCGCCCCCTGTGAACAATGAAGCTGATACATTTGAGCAATCTTTGACAAGCCAGGTACTTGACCTTAATGAGCAGGGCATGTCAGTGACAGAAATCGCTAAGAAGCTTAATAAAGGAAAAGGGGAAATCGGCCTGCTGCTGAAATTCAAAAAAAACATATAAGAAACTTGTCAATATACTTCTGCTGTGGTATATTAAACAACGGTGTTTAATCACTACTCACGCTTGTCGATTTTTATGAAGGTGCTGATTACAGTCTCATAAAAAGATGAAACAGGCGGCGGAAAAAAACCTTAGGAGGAATACTAAATGGCAGTTATTTCAATGAAACAGCTATTAGAATCAGGAGTTCACTTCGGTCATCAGACTCGTCGCTGGAACCCAAAAATGAAGCCGTATATCTTTACAGAAAGAAACGGTATTTACATTATCGACTTACAGAAAACAGTGAAAAAAGTCGAAGAAGCTTTCAAATTCGTTAGAAACATCGCTGATGACGGCGGTAAAATTTTATTCGTCGGTACGAAAAAGCAAGCTCAGGAATCTGTGAAATCAGAAGCAGAACGTTCAGGTATGTACTATATTAACCAACGCTGGTTAGGTGGTACATTAACTAACTTTGAGACAATCAGAAAACGGATCAGCCGTTTGAAAGAAATTGAAAAAATGCGTGAAGACGGTACATTCGAAGTACTTCCTAAAAAAGAAGTTGTCGGATTAAATAAAGAATTAGATCGCCTTGAAAAATTCCTAGGCGGTATCCGTGATATGGAAACTCTGCCGGCTGCTCTGTTTATCATTGACCCGCGCAAAGAGAGAATCGCTATCGCTGAAGCACGCAAACTGAATATTCCAATCATCGCCATCGTGGACACCAACTGTGACCCTGATGAAATTGATGTTATTATCCCTGGGAATGACGATGCGATCCGTGCGGTCAAATTGTTAACAGGTAAAATGGCTGATGCTGTGCTTGAAGCAAACCAAGGTGAAGAAAATGCACCTGTGGAAGAGCCTGCACAAACAGAAGAAAAAGCTGAAGCTGTCGAAGTTGAATAAATGATTTAAGAGGGTGATAAGGGGCATGACCCTTTATCACTTTTTTTTCGAAAAGTTCATCTGAAATATCTTTTATCTATAAGGAGGAATTACATTGGCTATTAGTGCAAAACTGGTTAAGGAACTCCGTGAAAAAACGGGTGCAGGAATGATGGATTGCAAGAAAGCTTTAACAGAAACAGACGGTGATCTTGAAAAAGCAATGGATCTCTTGAGAGAAAAAGGGATTGCTAAAGCTGCCAAAAAAGCAGACCGTGTTGCTGCGGAAGGTCTTGCTCAAATTAAAACAGACGGAAACCAAGCTGTTATTCTTGAAGTGAACTCTGAAACAGACTTTGTTGCAAAAAATGAACAATTCACGTCTTTAATTGATACACTTGCTGATCATCTTTTAGCAGAAAACCCTGCTAATGTTGAAGAAGCACTTGAACAAAAAATGACTTCCGGCACTCAGACAGTCGGTGAGTACATTAACGAAGCAATGGTTAAAATCGGAGAAAAAATTTCACTGCGCCGTTTCACGATTTTGAAAAAATCCGATAGCGAAGTGTTTGGCGCTTATCTTCACATGGGTGGAAGAATTGCTGTATTGTCCCTATTGGAAGGTAAAGAAGAAGACGTCGCTAAAGATATTTCAATGCACATTGCGGCTGTTAATCCGCGTTATGTTTCTCCTGACCAGATTTCTCAAGAAGAAGTCGCTCATGAAAGAGAAATTCTTAAGCAGCAAGCTCTTAATGAAGGCAAGCCTGAAAATATCGTGGAAAAAATGGTGGAAGGCCGCTTAAGCAAGTATTTCCAAGAAATTTGTTTGTTGGAACAACCTTTCGTCAAAGATCCAGATATGAAAGTTAAAAAATATGTTGCAGATAAAAGTGCTTCCGTAAAAGGCTTCGTCCGTTATGAAGTCGGTGAAGGTCTTGAAAAGCGTGCGGACAACTTCGCTGAAGAAGTTCAAGCTCAAATCAAACAATAATAATTCATTCATTCTTATAAAGGTTCTTCTATAAGGACAAAATTTTAAGGTGATGAGTGAAAGCCCTGAGCTTTCAATAAAAGAATAAAGGGACACGTGAGTCGTGTCCCTTCTTTTACAGGATAAGAAGCCGCTATAGTAGAATGGCTTCCTTCATAAATAATTGGCCATAGACAAGAGGAACGGAAGGTGAAACGATGTCATCAAAAGCAAAATATCAGCGAGTCATACTTAAATTAAGCGGTGAAGCATTGGCAGGTAAACTGGGTTATGGAATTGACCCGGAAGTCATTAATTCGATTTCAGAGCAAATAAAGGAACTGGTTGAATTAAACGTTGAAGTGGCAGTAGTTGTTGGCGCCGGCAATATCTGGCGCGGTAAAGCAGGAAGCGAAATGGGTATGGACCGTGCGACAGCTGATTATATGGGCATGCTTGCTACTGTGATGAACGCTCTTGCCCTGCAGGACAGTCTTGAAATGTTTGACGTCGGAACCCGTGTGCAGACCTCAATTGAAATGCGGCAGGTTGCAGAACCCTACATAAGACGAAGAGCAATCAGGCATCTGGAGAAGAATCGTGTGGTTATTTTTGCAGCGGGTACGGGGAATCCTTATTTCTCAACTGATACTACGGCTGCGCTAAGAGCTGCTGAAATAGAAGCAGATGTGATTCTAATGGCAAAAAATAACGTAGATGGCGTTTATTCTGCCGATCCAAAAGTGGACGAGAGTGCTACGAAGTTTCATGAAATATCGTATCTTGAAGTTATCCAAGAAGGTTTGGCAGTAATGGATTCGACAGCCTCCTCTCTGTGTATGGACAATGATATTCCGCTTATCGTCTTTTCTATTACTGAAAAAGGAAATATTAAACGCGTGGTGCTTGGTGAAAAAATTGGAACAGAAGTCAGGGGGAAATAATAATGAGCGAGTATATATTAAAAGAAACAAAAGACAGAATGGACAAGGCGATTGCCTCACTTAAACGTGATCTTGCGTCAATAAGAGCAGGAAGAGCTAACCCTGCAATTCTTGATAAGGTTCAAGTCGAATATTACGGTGCGCTGACTCCGCTCAATCAATTAGCGGGTATTACAGTGCCGGAAGCAAGACTTCTTGTTATTCAGCCGTATGACAAATCATCAATGGCTGATATTGAGCGTGCCATCTTAAAGTCTGACCTTGGCATCACGCCAACAAATGATGGGGAGATTATCCGTATTGCCATCCCTGCTTTAACAGAGGAACGCAGAACAGAGCTTGTTAAGGTCGTTAAGAAAATGGCCGAAGAAGCAAAAGTCGCTGTCCGCAATGTTCGCCGTGATGCGAATGATCAGCTGAAAAAAGCTGAAAAAGACGGGGACACAACAGAAGATGATCTGCGACGCTCCACGGAAGAAGTCCAGAAGGCGACAGATCAAAATATAAAAAATATCGATGAAGTGGTTGCGAATAAAGAAAAAGAAATTATGGAAGTTTAATTTCGTTCTACCATTAAAGACGTTAGACAAACGAATAGGCTCGAAAACTCGCCGTCCGGCGAGTTTTTTTATAGGAACAGGGATATAACAGTTCGTTGAAGAATATTCAAAGCGCAAGATTGGCCATTTATAAGGTGAGATGGAATTGTTATTTTACAGAAGTTAAGCTATGATGAAGGCGGAGCATTTACAAGATTATCAATGATAGTACATGAATCAGCTCGAGAAATTATGAACGATGGTCTATAAATGGGGGAACACGATATGCTTGAGAAGTTTTCTTTAAAACATTTGAAAACAAAAGAAAGCACGCCGGAACAGGCGCATAGTTTGGCCATTCCAAAACATATTGCGATCATTATGGATGGCAATGGGCGATGGGCAAAAAAAAGAGGCCTTCCCCGGATAGCGGGTCATCATGAAGGAATGAAAACGGTTAAAGAAATTGTGAGAGCAGCAGACAGGTTTGGCGTCAGTGCGCTTACTTTGTATGCTTTTTCCACTGAAAACTGGAAAAGACCTCGCGAAGAAGTGGAATTCCTAATGAAGCTGCCAGAACAATTTTTAACGACTTATCTGACAGAGCTTGTTGAAAAAAATGTTCAGGTTAGAGTGATGGGAAACGTGGAGAAGCTCCCTAAACATACGTTAAAGGCTGTCACCAAGGCAATGGAGAGAACAGAAAATAACGACGGGATGGTTTTGAACTTTGCTCTGAACTACGGAAGCCGGGCTGAGATCGCTTCAGCGGTGCAGAATATTGCCAAAGACATTCAATCAAATAAGCTGGATGCAGAGGATATTAATGAAGAATTGATATCAGATTACTTGCTTACCAGTGTTTTACCTGATCCCGATCTGTTGATAAGAACAAGCGGGGAGATCCGTTTGAGTAATTTCATGCTTTGGCAACTGGCTTATACAGAATTCTATTTCACAGATGTCTTCTGGCCGGATTTCAAAAAAGAACATCTGGAAGAAGCAATTCGCCAGTTCAGTGTGAGAGGCCGACGTTATGGCGGGGTAAAAGGTTAGGGAGGAACTCATGAGACAGAGAATATTGACTGGCATTCTGGCAATAGCTGTATTTTTATTTTTTTTAATTATAGGTTCATTGCCGTTTGCACTATTTATTGCAATTATTGCGCTGTAGTTTATTCAGAACTGGTTATAATGAAAGGGATGGCTTTGAAAAGTGTGCCTTGCATAGCTGGAGGCATATTTGTAGTTTTATTTGTTTTGCAGGCTATTTATCCGGGGCTAGGCATCGGATTTTCTGTAGCCAAAATGAGTATATTATTAGCGCTTTTTTTAATGATTTCCATGATCATTTCAAGAAATGCATTCTCATTTGATCACGCAGGTCTTGTCTTTTTATCAGCTTTTTATATTGGCTATGCCTTTAATCTTCTTGTCGTGTTCAGAGGCTATAGTTTTTTGCTCATTCTTTTTGTGCTTATTACTATCTGGGCAACAGACAGCGGCGCCTATTTTGTAGGGCGTCAGTGGGGGAAAAGAAAGCTTTCCCAATACATTAGCCCCAACAAAACAGTCGAAGGTTTTGTAGGAGGGATCGTTGTCAGTATTATTGTAGCAATTATATTTATGCTGATAGTAAAACTGCCAGGCTTCTCAAACCTTTTCAGCTTGCTGCTTACAACGGTCGTTATTTCAATAGCTGGCCAGCTGGGTGATTTATGCGAGTCTGCTATTAAAAGATATTACGGAGTGAAAGATTCAGGTCATATTTTGCCAGGGCACGGTGGTTTGCTTGACAGGTTTGACAGCTTAATTTTCGTTCTGCCAATCCTGTTTGTTTTTAATCTGATCTGATAAAGAAAGGATTTTTACATGAAAAAAATCAGTTTACTTGGTGCAACGGGATCGATCGGTCTTCAAACAATTGAGGTTATTGAATCTCATCCAGAGAACTTCAAACTTGTGGCCATGTCATTTGGAAAAAATATTGAAATGGCACTCAAAATCCTGGAGGTTCACCAACCAAATCTTATTGCTGTGAGAGATGACACAGTTAAAAAAGCGTTAGAAGAAGCTCTTTTTCCCAAAAAGATAAATATCGTTACAGGCGTTGAAGGAATTACTGAGACAGCGGTCTGGCATGAAGCAGATATGGTTATCAACGCTGTACTTGGCAGTGTCGGTTTGAAGCCGACACTTGCTGCAATTGAAGCAGGCAAATCAATCGGCATCGCTAATAAGGAAACGCTTGTGACTGCCGGTCATCTGGTGATGTCAAAAGCTAAAGAAAAGGGAGTTTCTCTACTTCCGGTTGATAGTGAACATTCAGCAATTTTTCAGTCACTTGAAGGCAATTCGATTGAAGATGTTTCCCGTCTGATCGTTACGGCATCAGGAGGAAGCTTCCGGGATAAATCCCGCAGCGAGCTTGAAGGGGTGACCGTTGAACAGGCTCTTAATCACCCGAACTGGTCAATGGGCGCCAAAATAACAATAGATTCAGCCACATTAATGAATAAAGGGCTGGAAGTCATCGAGGCGCATTGGCTTTTCGGCATTCCTTATGAACAAATTGACGTCGTAATCCACCGTGAAAGTATTATTCACTCCTTAGTTGAATATCATGATAAAAGTGTCATAGCCCAGCTGGGGAACCCTGATATGAAGGGGCCGATCCAGTACGCGATGTCATATCCCAAAAGACTTGAACTTAAACATGCAAAAAGGTTAAACTTATGGGAAATAGGCACGATGCATTTTGAAAAAGTTGATTTTAAGAGGTTTCGAAGTCTCCATTTAGCATATGAAGCCGGCAAATCTGGCGGTTCACTGCCGACTGTATTGAATGCGGCAAATGAAGTGGCAGTCGAGCAATTTCTAAATGGCCGTATTACTTTTCTTGAGATTGAATCACTGGTGGAGAATGTGCTTTCTAAGCATGAAAGAATTGCCCGGCCGGATCTTGATACAATTTTAGCGGTTGATCAGGAGACAAGAGAGCGGGTAAGGGAAGCCATTCTGCAATAAGATTTCATTACCCCGGCTTTTCTAATACCCAAAGATTGACTAAGGTGGTCATATTATGGAGACGTTAATATCCGTTATTATTATTTTTGGACTGCTGGTTTCTTTTCACGAATTTGGACATTTGCTTTTAGCTAAGCGAGCAGGCATTCTTTGCAGAGAATTTGCAATCGGTTTTGGGCCGAAGCTGTTCTCCTTTAAAAAAGGGGAGACTGTTTATACCCTCAGACTTCTTCCAATTGGCGGATTTGTTCGTATGGCAGGGGAAGACCCTGAAATAGTGGAAATTAAGCCTGGTCATCGCGTAGGACTTATGTTTAATGATAAAGGCAAAGTCAGTCAGATTATTATCAATAAAAGAGATAAATACCCAAATGCTCAGCCTGTTACGGTGGAGCATGCCGATCTTGAGAAAGACTTGATCATAACGGGTTATGAAGACGAAGAAGATGGCGAATTAAAACGTTACCCATTGGACCGGGAAGCGAATTATGTAATGGACGAGCAGGCATATCAGATTGCACCGCTTGACCGGCAATTTGCCTCAAAATCTTTATGGAACCGTTTTTTAACAATCTTTGCTGGGCCATTTATGAATTTTGTCCTTGCTTTTTTAGCGTTTGTACTTTATTTCTCAATTGCAGGCGTCCCCTCAGATGCACCAGAGCTGGGAAAAATGGTCAAGAGTGATCCCGCAGCAAGTGCAGGGCTGCAGGCGTCTGATCACGTTCTGAAAATTGGAAAGACCCCGGTCAGTTCTTGGAGTGATATTACAACGATTGTGAGCAAGCACCCGAATGAACAGCTGAAGTTCACAGTCAACCGTGATGGAGAAATTCATCAATATAGCGTGAATACAGGTTCCAGGAAAGGAACCAATGGAAAGCAGGAAGGGTTTATAGGCGTATACGCACCGACTCAGCATTCGTTCCTGGTTTCTGTTAAAACAGGATTTACGCAGATTTATTTTTGGGTCAAGCAGGAACTGATCGGTCTAAAAATGCTTGTAACTGGTGCCGTTGGACTCGACAAGCTTTCAGGACCAGTTGGCATCTACAATTTAACTGATCAGGTTGTTCAGCATGGTCTACTGCTTGTACTGAACTGGACAGCGGTACTCTCCATAAACCTGGGCATTATGAACCTTCTTCCTCTTCCTGCTCTTGATGGTGGAAGATTGCTGTTTTTGCTTGTAGAAGCTTTAAGAGGCAAGCCGGTTGACCCAAAACGGGAAAGTTTCGTTCACTTTATAGGTTTTGCATTGTTAATGCTGTTAATGATTGTTGTCACGTGGAATGACATTCAAAAAATTTTCCAATAACCAAAAGGCTTCACCAAACACTATATCATCAGGTTTTAATAAATTATTAATCTATCCGTTCTAATGGGGTGTGCATATGAAACAAAGCCAGTGGCTGATACCAACTTTAAAAGAAACACCATCTGATGCAGATTCTGCCAGCCATCAGTATTTATTAAGAGCCGGATTTATTAAGCAAACGGCAGCCGGAATTTACTCCTATTTGCCGCTTGGCTTAAAGGTTCTGCATCACATTGAGAATATTATTCGCGAAGAAATGGATGAAGCAGGCCTTCAGGAGTTATTAATGCCAGCAATTCAGCCGGCAGAGCTGTGGCATGAAACAGGGCGCTGGGATGTCTATGGACCTGAACTTATGAGGCTTAAAGACCGGCATGGACGAGACTTTGCTTTAGGTGCGACACATGAGGAACTGATCGTCAGTCTGGTGAGAGATGAACTCAACTCATATAAGAAGCTGCCAATGGCACTGTATCAGATCCAAACAAAGTATAGGGATGAAAAAAGACCAAGATTCGGTCTTTTGAGAGGCAGAGAATTTATTATGAAAGATGCCTATTCCTTTCATTCAGATGAAGCCAGTCTAGACGAGTTTTACACAAAAATGCACGATGTGTATTCAAGAATTTTCGAACGATGCGGACTGGATTTCAGACCCGTGATTGCGGATTCGGGAGCAATTGGGGGTAAAGATACCCATGAATTTCATGCGCTTGCTTCAATAGGGGAAGATACCATCGCTTATTCAGATGGCTCCCAGTATGCTGCAAATGTTGAAATGGCAGAAGTAAAGAAGCCAGAATCCGAAGAAGTGATTACAACTGTTCCAGAAAAGCAGAAAGTTGTGTTTGAACAATTAGACACTGCCAGACAGCTGAAAATAAATGTTTTTGAATCTCGCGGTAAACTTATTGTTGTTTATACAAAAGGTTCCCACGACGTGAATGACGTGAAGGTGAAAAACAGCGTTAATGTGGATATGATTGAAGAAGTATCTATTGACCGCTTAAAAAATCTAATGGCTGATGTTTTTACTGCTCAGGATAGCGTAAAGGTGATTGCTGACCATTCATTAGCTGGTGATTTTGATGGCATGCTTGCAGATCCATTTTCGGAAGCCATTTATGATCATGTTAAGCCTGAAAGGGATCTTCATATAGACGAATTTGGTGATTTCCGATTTATACAGGAAGGCGATCAGTCGCCGGATGGTGAAGGAAAGATTCAATTCGCAAGGGGCATCGAAATCGGTCAAATATTCAAAATCGGTACGAAATACAGCGAAGCAATGAATGCTTCTTTTCTTGATGAAAATGGAAGAAGCCAGCCTTTGATTATGGGATGTTATGGCATCGGGGTTTCCAGAACTCTTTCAGCAATTGTCGAGCAGCATCATGATGAACGTGGACTCATGTGGCCCACAAGTGTCGCACCTTTTAAAATTCATATTATTATTGTTAATATGAAAGACGAAAAGCAAAAAGAACTTGCGGATCAGCTTTACGATCAGCTCCGCTCACAATACACCGTCCTTCTTGATGACCGTAAAGAACGTGCAGGCGTTAAATTCGCCGATTCTGACTTAATTGGCTGTCCTGTCCGGATTACGGTCGGGAAAAAGGCAGGAGAAGGTATCGTGGAAGTGAAACAACGTGCAGATGAAGAGAAAGAGGATATGGACATAAACGAAATTGAGTCTTTTCTTACATCTGTTTTTCATAACTAAGAGCGGGGAAGCGGTGCTTCATGAAAATGAGGAGCCGCTTCCTTTCAATGCGACTCAATGATGAGCATGATTCGAAGAGAGGGGATTCGTGTGGCTGAAGGAAAAACAAAAGAAGAACGCTTCCAGATATTATTTAAGCAGCTTGAAACACCAGATGATATATTCGAAACATATTTCAGCGGAGGCAGTATTGAGCGTCTCGTTGTCAAGAAACAAAGCAAGGAATGGCTATTCAACATCAGATTGTTAAAGCCGCTTCCTTTCCATGTTTTTGAATGGCTCAATAAGCAGATGATCAAAACCTTTTCAAACGTAGCAAATGCAACAATTGCCATTTCTTCTGTTGAACAGCCTCTTGATCAAGCACTTTTTCTAGACTACTGGCCATATATTATCAACCATATGCCAGAACTGACGCCATCTTTGCGTGCATTAATCAATAAAAAGCCGCCTGTTTTTGAACAGGAAAAATGCGTAATCACTGTGCAAAATGAAACAGAAGCCATGATTGTTAAAAGAAAACTGACGCCTGCTCTAGAAACGTGCGTTAAAACGCTTGGGTTACCAATGGTTAATGTTGATGTGAAAATTGAAGAGTCAGAGAAGGCCTTTCAAACCTTCGTTCAGCAGCGTCAAGAAGAAGATCAGCAAAAGGTTCTTGAAGCTGTTCTTGAGAAAAAACGCAAGGAATCTGAGCAGGAGTCTTCGGTATCCAATGAACCGCTTGCAATCGGAACGGCAATTAAGGATGAACCAGTTCCAATTAGGGAAATTCAGGATGAAGAACGAAGAATAACCATACAAGGTTATGTTTTTGATGTGGAAACACGAGAATTGAGAAGCGGAAGAACGTTATTACTGTTTAAAATTACGGATTATACCGATTCGATTCTGATTAAAACCTTCTCAAGAGATAATGAAGATGCTCTTCAATTCAATGCCATGCAAAAAGGCATGTGGGTAAAAGTGCGCGGCGGTGTGCAAAATGATACCTTTGTCAGAGATCTTGTCATGATCGGAAATGATATCCGAGAAATCAATCCAAGGCGTGTAACGGATGAAACAGAGGGCCAAAAGAGGATTGAGCTGCATGCTCATACAACAATGAGCCAGATGGATGCGGTTGTGACAGCTGGAGCACTGGTAAAGAGAGCTCACGACTGGGGCCATGAAGCGATAGCAATTACCGACCATGCAGGCGTACAATCTTACCCTGAAGCATATGCTGCTGGCAAAAAACATGGCGTTAAAATTCTGTTTGGTCTTGAAGCAAACCTTGTAGATGATGGGGTGCCGATTGCTTATAATGAACAGCACCGATTGCTGCAGGAAGAAACCTATATTGTCTTTGATGTGGAAACAACAGGGCTTTCTGCCATGTATCATCACATCATAGAACTTGCTGCTGTAAAAGTGAAAAATGGTGAAATTATAGATAAATTTGAAGCCTTTGCGAATCCTCATCACCCGCTTTCTCAAACGACAATTGAATTAACGGGTATTACCGACGATATGGTTAAGAATGCTCCGGAAATTGAAGAAGTTCTTAAAGATTTTAAAGCTTTCATGGGCGATCATACTTTAGTCGCACACAATGCAAGCTTTGATATGGGATTTCTGAATATTGGTTTGGAAAGAATGGGTGACGAACGGGCATCCAACCCCGTTATTGATACTCTGGAACTGGGAAGATTTTTATACCCTGATATGAAGAACCACCGTCTTAACACGCTTTGTAAAGTATTTAACATTGATTTAACGCAGCATCATAGAGCAATATATGATGCTGAAGCTACCGGGTACTTGATGTGGAAAATGCTTACAGATACGTTGGAAAGAAACATTCTTCATCATGATCAGCTGAACGATAATATGGGGCAGGGGAACTTTGAGCGTGTCAGGCCAAGCCATGTGATTTTACTAGCAAAAAATCAACAAGGGCTAAAGAATTTATATAAACTGGTTTCATTAGCTCACTTGCAATACTTTTACAGGGTTCCGAGAATTCCCAGGTCGCAATTAAACAAGTACCGTGAAGGAATTCTTGTAGGTTCAGGCTGTGATAAGGGTGAACTCTTCGAAGCAATGATGCAGAAATCTCCAGCTGAAGCTGAAGAAATAGCAAAGTACTATGACTATATTGAAGTTCAGCCACCTGCGAATTATGCACACTTAATCGAGAAAGACATGATTAATGATGAACTGTCACTAAAACAAATCATTACCAACCTAGTAAAGCTTGGTGAAAAGCTCGAGAAACCTGTTGTTGCAACCGGTAATGTCCACTATCTCGACAAAGAGGACTATCTATATAGGAAAATACTGATTGCTTCTCAGGGTGGCAATCCATTGAACCGTCAAACACAGCCACAGGTCCATTATCGAACCACAGAGGAAATGCTGGATGCAATGGCTTTCCTTGGAGAAGACAAGGCGAAGGAAGTCGTTATAGATGGGCCTCATGCCGTTAATGCAGAAATCGATGAGATTGTTCCTGTACCAGATCAGCTTTACACTCCTAAAATAGAAGGGGCAGATGAAGAGGTTCGTCAAATGTGCTATGACGAGGCCAAGAGCCGATATGGGGAGAACGTTCCTGAGATCGTTGAAAAACGTCTTGAAAAAGAACTAACAAGTATAATCGGACATGGTTTTGCGGTCATCTATTTAATTTCTCATAAACTGGTAAAGAAATCATTGATCGATGGCTACCTCGTTGGGTCCAGGGGTTCAGTAGGGTCGTCACTTGTTGCAACAATGATGGATATTACTGAGGTTAATCCGCTGCCGCCCCATTACGTGTGCAAAAGCTGCCATCATTCTGAATTTTATACGGACGGTTCTGTTGCCTGCGGATTTGACCTTCCGGATTCTCAATGTACGAAGTGCGGAGAGCCATTCTACAAAGATGGACATGATATTCCTTTTGAAACGTTTCTAGGGTTTAAAGGAGATAAAGTTCCCGACATTGACTTGAACTTTTCAGGAGAGTATCAGCCGGTTGCCCACAATTACACGAAGGAATTGTTTGGGGAAGATAAGGTTTACCGTGCAGGTACAATAGGCACAGTAGCGGATAAAACGGCATTCGGTTTTGTTAAAGGATATGAAAGTGACATTAATGCTCACTTCAGAGGAGCGGAAATTGACCGTTTGGCTGGCGGCTGCACCGGAGTGAAACGAACAACCGGACAGCATCCAGGGGGAATAATCGTTGTTCCGGACTATATGGATATTTATGATTTTACACCGATTCAGTTTCCGGCGGATGATAAAAAATCAGAATGGCGGACGACACATTTTGACTTCCATTCTATTCATGACAATTTGCTTAAACTTGATATTCTTGGCCATGATGATCCCACCGTCATAAGAATGCTCCAAGACTTAAGTGAAATGGATCCAAAGTCAATCCCAACAGATGACGCTGCAGTCATGCAAATTTTCAGCACACCTGAATCTTTAGGAGTGACTGAGGAACAGATTCGGTGCAAAACGGGGACATTAGGTATTCCTGAATTTGGTACACGTTTCGTTCGACAGATGCTTGAAGATACGAAGCCGACAACTTTTGCAGAACTTGTGCAGATCTCCGGTCTTTCACACGGGACTGACGTTTGGCTGGGTAACGCTCAAGAGCTTATAAACAACAACACTTGTGTTCTTAAAGACGTTATTGGATGCCGAGATGATATCATGGTTTACTTGATGCATAAAGGTCTTGAACCTTCCTTAGCGTTTAAGATTATGGAGTCCGTGCGAAAAGGGAAGGGTCTTTCCGAAGAATGGATTGAAGAAATGAAACAGCATAATGTACCGGACTGGTATGTTAATTCCTGCTTAAAAATAAAATATATGTTCCCGAAAGCACACGCGACCGCTTACGTGCTAATGGCTGTTAGAATTGCTTATTTCAAAGTCCATCACCCTATTTTGTTTTACGCCACTTATTTTACGGTAAGAGCAGATGATTTTGATGTTGATGTCATGAGAAATGGTTCCTCGGCCATTCGGATAAAAGTAGAAGAAATTGAGAAAAAAGGTCTTGAAGCTTCACCAAAAGAGAAGAATTTGCTAGTTGTTCTTGAGCTGGCTCTGGAAATGTGTGAAAGAGGGTTCCGCTTTCAGTCTGTTGATCTATACCGCTCAACAGCGTCAGAGTTCATCGTTGAGGATCAATCTCTCATTCCGCCATTCAACGCTTTGCCCGGCGTAGGGACAAATGCTGCGATAAATATCGTAAATGCAAGGGAGCAGGGAGAATTCCTTTCTAAAGAAGATCTGCAGAAAAGAGCAAAGCTTTCAAAAACGGTTATTGAATATTTAGATCAACACGGCTGCCTCGAGGGGTTACCCGACGCAAATCAACTTTCACTCTTTTAAAACAGCGTCGAATACGGCTGTCGATGACTTAAGTTGTCATTTGGCGGCAATTATGATAAGATAAAAATGGAAATTGTGAGGAATAGATCGTTCAGAAAGAGTGGGGTTCCTCCCACTCTTTCGTTTCGTTTTAAAAAAAACTCACTGGTTGGCATGTATACATGTATAAAGGAAATAATAACGTCAGCGTTTATGACAAAGACTGAATGAAATAATTATATTCTAATTCATATGAAGGAAAGGAGGCTGAGGATGGCGAGTAAGATATCCGAACTCACCTCAGAGCTTTGCAAGCCGTTAATAGAAGAAATGGGGCTGGAGCTTGTTGATGTTGAATATGTGAAGGAAGGTAAAAACTGGTTCTTAAGAGTTTTTATTGATTCGCCTTCAGGTGTCGACATTGATACATGTGCGAAGGTCAGTGAAAAAGTCAGTGAAGTGCTTGATAAGAATGATCCAGTAAATGATGCATATTTTCTTGAGGTTTCTTCGCCTGGAGCTGAACGACCGCTTAAGTCAACAGCTGATTACCACAAATCAATCGGTAAGAATGTTAGAGTAACGACCTATGAGCCCATCAATGGCGAAAAAGCATTTGAAGGCATGCTCGAACAGGTCACAGAGACTGAGCTGGTGATGACTGTAAAGGTAAAAACTGTTAAAAAACAAATTGAAATTCCATTATCCAAAGTAGCAAGCGCGCGGCTTGCAATCTTATTTTAAGATCATTTACTTTTGTTTCAATGAATAGAAGGGGAGAATGAAAATGAGCAGTGATTTGTTAGATGCTATCTCAGCTCTTGAAAAAGATAAAGGCATTAGCAAAGAGATATTGATTGAGGCATTGGAGGCCGCTCTGATCTCCGCTTACAAACGGAATTTCAATCAGGCCCAAAATGTCAGAATTGACATTAATGAAGGCATTGGACAAATTAAAGTTTTTGCCCGGAAAGATGTTGTTGAAAGTGCAGAGGATCCACGTCTTCAAATTTCTTTGGATGAAGCGAAGAAGCTTAATCCTAACTATGAAATTGAAGATGTTGTTGAAATTGAAGTTACGCCAAAGAACTTTGGCCGAATTGCTGCCCAGACGGCAAAGCAAGTCGTTACCCAGCGCGTTCGTGAAGCGGAGCGCGGTGTAATCTACTCTGAATTTATTGACCGCGAAGACGATATTATGACAGGCATTGTTCAACGCATTGATCACCGTTTTATATATGTGGATCTTGGCCGCGTCGAAGCTTTGCTTCCGACGTCCGAACAAATGCCGAACGAACAATATCATCCGCATGACAGAATTAAAGTTTTTATTACAAAAGTGGAAAATACAACAAAGGGACCATCAGTTATGGTTTCAAGAACCCACCCTGGTCTTTTGAAGCGCTTGTTCGAAATGGAAGTTCCTGAGATTTATGATGGAACAGTTGAAATCAAGTCCATTTCAAGGGAGGCCGGGGACCGGTCTAAAATCGCTGTCTATGCCGAAGATCCTGAGGTTGATCCTGTTGGTTCATGTGTCGGCCAAAAAGGCTCACGGGTTCAGGCGATTGTGAATGAGCTTAAAGGGGAAAAGATTGATATAGTAAACTGGTCAGAGGATCCGGTTGAGTATGTCGCTAACGCATTAAGCCCATCAAAAGTCGTTACTGTCCTCGTAGATGAAGAAGGAAAAGCGACGACAGTGGTCGTTCCGGATTATCAGCTTTCACTGGCAATTGGCAAAAGAGGTCAAAACGCCAGACTTGCAGCTAAGCTTACTGGCTGGAAGATTGATATTAAAAGCGAATCAGATGCAGAATCCATGGGACTTTTAGATGGGATTGAGTCTGTGTCAGATGACGAAGAATGGTATGAAGATTCTGATAGCCAGGACGATCCGTCTGAGCAAGAGTAAGGGGTGCTTTTATGAAACAAAGAAAGGTTCCTCTAAGGAAATGTGTGGCTTGTCAGTCACCTGAAGAAAAAGCAGAGCTGTTTCGGATTGTTCGTTCTCCTGAGGGAGACGTTTTCCTTGATTCTACCGGTAAAAAAAATGGCCGCGGCGCCTATCTCTCAAAAAAGAAAGAATGCGTTATCAAAGCGAGAGACAAAGGCCTTTTGTCAAGGCATTTAAATACGGCTGTTCCTTCTGGAATCTTTGATGAGATGCTTAAACATCTGGAAGACAGCCATGAATAATCTAGACAGTACGCGATGGCGTTCTTTTCTAGGATTGGCGAATCGTGCCGGAAAAGTCGTTTCCGGTGAGGAAACTGTTCTGAGAGCAGTCCGTCAGCAAAAAGCTTCGATTGTTTTGCTTGCAATGGATGCCTCTGAACGAACGAACAAAACGATTACTAATAAATGCAAATTTTACGGTGTCCCACTCAAACAAGTACCAGATCGAGAGGTTCTTGGACAAGCGATCGGGCAGCCGGCAAGAGTTATAGTTGCAGTTACCGATCAGGGGTTTGGACGCCAATTGAAACGATTGTTAGACGAATCTTAGCGGGGGTGAGCGAATGACCAAAATGCGTGTCTATGAATATGCAAAAGAACATCAGCTTGCAAGTAAAACTGTAATAGATAAAATGAAAGAATTAGGTTTATCCGTTTCAAATCATATGTCAGTTATAAATGATGCAGACAAAGAGAAGCTTAATCAATCGATGGGGAAATCCCAAACGAACACTAAGCCTGCTCAGCCTTCATCACAGAAAACTCAGCCAGCACGGCCACAGGCTTCAAATGATGGAAAAAGCACTCAACAGAACCGTGCCGGAGGAAATCAACCGAAAAGGAATCAATCTATGACAAATAATACAAAATCGGCAGATGCCGCAGGAAAATCAAAATCAAAAAATGACAACAGAAATCAACGCCCCGGATCGAATCAAAAAAAGGGCGGTTACCAAAATAATCATCGCAACAGAAATAGAAATAAAAAATCGTTCAACCGTCAGGAAACAAAGCAAAATCCAATAGCACTGCCTGAAAGCATTACTTTCTCAGGTTCCTTAATGGTTAGTGAATTTGCCGAGAAACTGGGCAGGGAATCCACAGAAATTATTAAAAAATTAATGGGTCTTGGTGTTATGGCAACCAAAAACCAAGATCTGGATAAAGATACGATTGAACTGCTTGCTGCCGAATATGGCATTAAGGCCGAAGAAGAAGTTTTAGTGGACGAAGCAGCATTTGAAGACGATTTTATTGAAATTGATGCAGAGACAGCAGTCAATCGTCCAGCCGTCGTTACAATCATGGGCCACGTTGACCATGGTAAAACCACACTTCTTGATTCAATTCGCAACACGAAGGTGACAGCAGGTGAAGCAGGCGGCATCACCCAGCACATTGGTGCGTATCAGATTGATCATGAGGGCAAAACAATTACTTTCCTTGATACGCCTGGTCATGCTGCGTTTACAACAATGAGAGCGAGAGGCGCGGAAATTACTGATATCACTATTTTGGTAGTAGCTGCAGATGATGGCGTCATGCCTCAAACAGTGGAAGCCATTAACCACGCAAAAGCTGCTGGTGTGCCAATTATTGTAGCCGTTAATAAAATGGATAAAGAAGGTGCCAACCCTGATCGAGTTATGCAGGAATTAACCGAGCATGAACTTGTTCCAGAAGCTTGGGGCGGTGACACGATTTTCGTTCAATTATCAGCTGTAAAAGGCGAGGGAATTGACGAATTGCTTGAAATGATTCTTTTAATTGCAGAAGTTGAAGAATACAAAGCGAATCCTGATCAAATGGCGAGAGGAACAGTTATTGAAGCTCAGCTTGATAAAGGCCGCGGTCCTGTTGCCACACTTCTTGTGCAAAATGGAACACTCAATGTTGGTGATCCGGTCGTAGTCGGAAATGTTTTTGGGCGTGTTAGAGCAATGGTTAATGACCTGGGTCGACGCGTGAAAACAGCAGTACCTGCTACGCCTGTAGAAATCACCGGGCTGAATGATGTTCCCAACGCTGGTGACCAGTTTAAGGTTTTTGCTGATGAAAAGAAAGCACGCCAGGTTGGTCAAACAAGAGCAGAACGTCATATTATGGAGCAACGCGGGGAATCCTCAAAGGTAAGCCTTGATGACTTGTTCCAAAAAATCCAGCAAGGTGAATTAAAGGAAATCAACGTAATTATTAAAGCGGATGTTCAAGGTTCAGTTGAAGCTCTTGCAGGTTCATTGCGCAAAATAGAGGTCGAGGGTGCCAAAATTAATATTATTCATACTGGTGCCGGCGCAATTACAGAATCAGATATTATCTTAGCTTCTGCTTCCCGCGCTATTATTATCGGCTTTAATGTTCGTCCGGATAATAATGCAAAACGGACCGCTGATGTTGAAGATGTAGATATTCGTCTCTACCGTGTGATCTATGATGCGATTGATGAAATGGAAGCGGCAATGAAGGGGATGCTTGATCCTGAATTTAAGGAAAAAGTGATTGGTTCTGTCGAAGTTAGAACCACCTTTAAAGTCTCCAAAGTAGGTACCATCGCTGGTTGTTACGTCACAGAAGGAAAGATTTCCAGAGATGCGGGAATTCGTTTGATTCGTGATGGAATTGTTATTTATGAAGGCGAAGTGGATACTCTAAAACGCTTTAAAGACGACGCAAAAGAAGTTGCTGCCGGCTACGAGTGTGGTATTACGCTTCAGAAGTTCAACGATGTTAAAGAAGGCGACACAATGGAAGCCTTCGTTATGGAAGAAATTAAAAGATGATCGTAGGCTTATTGACCTGTCGCGGGTTTTTGTATAATGCCCATTCTTTAAAAGATAAGCGGTCGGTTATAAAAAGCCTTTTAGCAAAAGCGAAACAACGTACAAATGTCTCTGCTGCCGAAGTTGAGGATCAAGAGCTTTGGCAGCGGACGACGCTTGCGTTTGTGAGCGTTTCTAACAGTAAAGTTATTGTGGAAAAAGAGCTGCAGCATGTTTTGCAGATCATTGATCGAGCTCCGGATATTGAAATAACAGAAACAATCTATGATTGGCTGTAAGCGAGGTGAACGGGATGGCAAACGTTCGTGCCCACCGAGTTGGTGAGCAAATGAAAAAGGAACTGAGTGATATCATCAGTCAACGCATGAAGGATCCGCGTGTTGGGTTCGTGACAATCACCGGTGTTGATGTAACAGGAGATTTGCAACAGGCAACGATTTATCTCACGGTGCTTGGAGACGATACCCAAAAAGAAGAAACCATTCAAGGTCTTCTTAAAGCGAAAGGGTTTATCCGATCAGAAGTTGGAAAACGAATTCGGTTAAGAAAAACACCGGATCTGGAGTTTAAATTTGATGAATCCATTGATTATGGAAATAGAATCGATCAGCTTCTTCACGATTTAAACAAGAATGACCAGTAACTCAGAAGGGGGTTAGGCAAGGCTGCCTATCCCTTTTTTCTTGTGTTAACAAATACATAGATAGGGTAGTTAAGATTATTTCATTGAAAGGAGGACGAAAATGACGTGGAATGGGATATTGCCCTTGTTTAAACCAAAAGGTATGACGAGTCACGACTGTGTGTTTCGTCTAAGGAAAATTTTAAAGCAAAAAAGCATTGGTCACACGGGAACCCTCGATCCGGATGTTGAAGGAGTTCTTCCGATTTGTCTCGGCCGTGCAACAAAAGTCGCTCAGTTTTTAACGAATGAAAAAAAAGCATATGAAGGCACCATTGTGCTCGGAGAAGCAACAGAAACAGAAGACCAGAGCGGAGAAGTGATTGAGCGGAAACAAATTTCCGGTCAGTTCAGCCAGTCTGAAGTGCTGAGTGTTTTTGATTCCTTCCTAGGAGAAATCAACCAGGTTCCGCCCTGGTATTCCGCCGTCAAAGTTAACGGCAAAAAGCTTTATGAATACGCAAGGCAAGGCATTAAAGTTGAAAGACCGGTTCGAAGCGTTCATCTTTACCATATAGGTCTTATTGAACCGAAACCTTTTTATGAGAAAAACATTCCCTTTTCTGTAGAATGCTCCAAAGGAACCTATGTAAGAACACTTGCGGTTGATATCGGAAAAGCTCTTGGATATCCTGCACATCTGAAAGATTTAACAAGAGTAAAATCAGGGCTTTTTCAATTAAAAGATTGTGTCACCTTTGAAGAGGTTGAAGAAGCGCTGAGTTCTGGTGCTTTTCCTCGATTTCTTGTTACAATCGGAGAAGCTTTGAAAGCGTTCCCGAGGATTGAGGTTGATCCAGATTTAGAAGAGAAAATTATGAACGGAGCCGTGTTGCCTATTTTAAAAGACTTTCAAAGTAAGGCAATTGCTGTTTATAATAGAAAAGGAGAATGCCTGGCTCTTTATGAAAAGCATCCTGCTAAGCCAGGTATGATGAAACCGTTAAGAGTAATAAAAATAAAAGAAAATTTGTAGAAGGTGAAGTCAATGGAAACAATTTATTTAAAGAAGCCGCCGAGTATTTCTCAAGATAATGGGAAAGAGAAGGTGATAGCCCTCGGTTATTTCGACGGTCTGCACATAGGACATCAAAAGGTCATACAGACAGCCGTTGATCAAGCCCGTGACAAAGGGATGCAAGCCGCGGTAATGACTTTTCACCCGCATCCTTCAATGGTTTTAAAAAAACTGAAGAAACGGGATGATTATTTGACTCCACCGGAGGAAAAGGCTGAAGTCCTTGCATCCTTAGGTGTGGATATTGTTTATTTTGTAACTTTTGATGAGACCTTCAGCCAATTATCGCCTCAGGATTTTATTGATGAATATTTAATAAGGCTGCATACGAAACACGTTGTGGCAGGGTTTGATTTTACCTATGGCAAGATGGCGAAAGGCGATATGTCGAACATCGGTGATTTTTCAAGAAAAATGTTTACACATTCCGTCGTTTCCAAAGTGGAAAGAGACGGTGAGAAAATAAGCACGACACGGATTAGAAAGCTGATTTTGGATGGTGATATGACGCTTGCTCACCGATATTTGGGACGTCCTTATGAAATGCAAGGGGTAGTCGTTCATGGTGATAAGCGGGGGCGCACACTTGGGTTTCCCACCGCCAACCTGCAATTCAGGGATCCTTATGTCCATCCCGCTAAGGGTATTTATGCGGTCAAAATGAAGGTGGACAATAAATGGTATAACGGATTGGCAAATGTCGGTACCCGGCCAACGTTTTACAGCGATGGCCAATCTGTAACCATCGAGGTCTATCTGCTAGATTTTGAACAAGATATTTACGATAAAGAAGCCACCGTCAATTGGTATAAACGTCTGCGTCCAGAGGAAAAGTTTGATAGTGCAGAAGAACTTATTGATCAGATGAATCAGGATGAACGGGATGCAAGAGATTATTTTGATTCAGAAGATGGCGAAAGTAAATAAGAGTTGTTTTTTGCGGCTGGTATTATACAGCCGCTTTTTCGCAATTTAAAACTGGTGTTCAGGGTTAGTAAACGCTGGAATCATTTCGTTGTAGAATTGCCATAGGATCGAGGGTGCTGGAAAAGTCCTCTCGGTGCAGACAGATATGGTTGTTGATTTTTGCTTTGGGCTGCTCGCTTTTCAGATGTGCTATTTCTGTAAGACTTGAAACAGCTTCTTCGATTCCGCCCCGCATGAAGAAAATGCGAGGCAGTACATTTAAAGCGGAAATACCCTCGCTTTCCGCGGGCACGGCCTCAGCTAACGTTGGCGGGATTCCTCGTCCAAACTCGTAGTCGTTCGAGATGTAAATGTGCGGCTTCACTTTTCTTTTGTCCAGCTCTGTCACACAGCCTCTCGAGGTTGCTTCAACACTTCTGCGAGGGGCATAGAGCGCCCCTCTTCAAAGTGTCTCCAGCACTCGTCGAGGCTAACACGTGTGACGACGCTTTTCTTTGTCTAGTTGCGCCGCACAGCTCCTCGGGGTCACTTCGCTATTCCTCTAAAAGTGAAAGAGCCACTTTTTCGGAATACCTCCAGTGCCCATCGGAGCTTACATGTGCGGCTTCACTTTTCTTTACCCCTTGATATTTTGGTCAAAAACATGTATTCTTATGAATGTACAAAAACCGCAGCATGGCATAACGGCTCACCATCGTATGCTGGGCTGACGGGGATTTGATATTAGGAGGTGAATTGGATGGCTTTAACACAAGAGCGTAAGAATGAACTCATTAATGAGTTTAAAACACATGAGAGCGATACGGGATCACCGGAAGTTCAAATTGCTGTCCTTACAGAACAAATCAATACGTTGAATGAACATCTTCGTACGCACAAGAAGGATCACCACTCTCGTCGTGGTCTTTTAAAGATGGTTGGTAAACGTCGTAATCTTTTAACGTACCTGCGTAATAAAGACGTTACACGTTACCGCGAATTGATCAACAAGCTTGGACTACGTCGATAATAACATGCAGAAAGCGGGAATTATCCCGCTTTTTTGTTAGCATAAAATCACATACTAATTGTACAACATACTTAAAAAGATAAATGAAAAGGGGGCACAATAATCATGGAACAAACGAAACAGACCTTTACCATGGATTGGGCCGGCCGTCCTCTCACACTTGAAATTGGACAGCTTGCAAAACAAGCAAACGGCGCCGTTATGGTTAGATACGGAGATACGGCTGTTTTATCAACTTCTACAGCTTCTTCAGAACCAAAAAACCTGCCTTTCTTTCCATTGACAGTTAATTACGAAGAACGCTTATATGCTGTCGGCAAAATTCCTGGCGGCTTTATTAAAAGAGAAGGACGTCCGAGCGAAAAAGCGACTTTAACAAGCCGCTTAATTGACCGTCCGATCCGTCCTTTATTTGAAGAAGGCTTCCGTAACGAAGTACAAGTTGTCAGCATGGTTATGAGCGCTGATCAGGATTGTTCTTCTGAAATGGCAGCAATGCTTGGTTCATCACTTTCTCTTTGTCTGTCAGATATTCCTTTTGACGGACCCATTGCAGGTGTCATTGTTGGCCGTGTAGATGGTAAATTCATCATTAACCCTAATATGGAACAAATGGAGAAAAGTGATATTAACTTAACCGTTGCTGGTACAAAAGAAGCTATTAATATGGTTGAAGCTGGAGCGAATGAGGTTCCTGAAGAAGTAATGCTTGATGCAATTATTTTCGGTCATGAAGAAATTAAAAAGCTTGTTGCTTTTCAAGAAGAGATTGTCGCACAGTTCGGTAAAGAGAAGATGTCGATCGTTCTTTTCAGACCTGAAGAAGAACTTGAGAAGCGTGTCCGTGAAATTGCAGGCGGAAGAATGAAAGATGCAATCATGACACAGGAAAAGAAAGCACGCGATGAAGCGATTGAAGAAGTGAGAGCGTCTGTACTTGAGGTATACACAGAAGAAGAAGCTGAAGAGTCTGTGATCAGTCAAGTTAAAGAAGTGTTATATAAAATCGTCAAAGAAGAAGTTCGTAAGACCATTGTAAAAGAACATATCCGCCCTGATGGACGAGGTATAAATGAAATCCGTCCTCTTTCTTCAAGCGTCGGATTATTGCCAAGAACGCATGGCTCAGGACTCTTTACCCGCGGTCAAACACAGGCGTTAAGCATTTGTACGCTTGGTGCTTTGGGTGATGTTCAAATTCTTGACGGTCTCGATATGGAAGAATCCAAACGTTTTATGCATCATTATAACTTCCCGCCATTCAGTGTCGGAGAAGCGCGGCCAATGAGAGGCCCCGGACGCCGTGAAATTGGACATGGTGCACTAGGAGAACGTGCGCTTGACCCAGTTATCCCTGATGAAGCTAATTTTCCATACACAATTCGTTTGGTTTCTGAAGTGCTTGAATCAAACGGCTCAACTTCACAGGCAAGCATTTGTGCAAGCACCTTGGCGATGATGGATGCCGGCGTGCCGCTTAAATCACCTGTAGCGGGAATTGCAATGGGTCTGGTTAAGCATGAAGATGATGTAGCTGTCCTTTCTGATATCCAGGGTATGGAAGATGCGCTTGGAGATATGGACTTTAAAGTTGCAGGAACAGCCAAAGGCGTAACAGCCTTGCAAATGGACATTAAAGTTTCTGGAATCAGCCGTGAAGTGCTTGATACAGCACTCCGTCAAGCAAAAGAAGGCAGAATGATTATTTTGAATTCGATGCTTGCTACGCTAAGTGAACCAAGAACAGCTCTCTCTAAATACGCGCCGAAGATCTTAACAATGTCCATTGATCCCGATAAGATTCGCGATGTCATTGGACCATCAGGTAAAGTAATCAATAAAATTATTGATGATACCGGCGTTAAAATCGATATTGAGCAGGACGGCAAGGTGTTTATTGCATCAACCAATGCAGAAATGAATGATAAAGCTAAAAAGTTCATTGAAGATATCGTCAGAGAAGCCAAAGTCGGAGAAATTTATATGGGTAAAGTAAAACGCATTGAAAAATTCGGTGCTTTTGTTGAAATTTTCCCGCAAAAAGACGGATTGGTTCACATTTCAGAGCTTGACAACAAACGTGTTAACAAAGTGGAAGACATTTTAAATCTCAATGATGAAGTCCTTGTTAAAGTGATTGAAGTTGACAAGCAAGGACGTGTGAAACTCTCTAGAAAACAAGCGATGACTGAAGAGAAAGATGGTCAAAAGCAGGAATCATAAGGATGCTCTTTTAAGCATTTTTGTTTAACTTCTTTTGAGACAAGACATCGGGCCCCAATCACTCTGATTGAGGGTCTTTTAATATGCGTCCGCTCAAGTACTGCGGATTTTGTATGGGAATAAGGGAGGAATGATTTTTGATTACTAAGCATACCTGTCCTAATGGCGTGCGCATTATCGTAGAGAAAATGCCGCACGTTCGGTCAGTATCAATGGGGGTTTGGATTGAAACCGGCTCACGATACGAAACAAAATTAAACAGTGGTATCTCTCATTTTATTGAGCACATGATGTTCAAGGGTACGCCGTCAAGAACAGCGAAGGACATCGCTGAAACATTTGATGCGATTGGCGGAGATATTAACGCCTTTACTGCAAAGGAAGAGACATGCTATTTTGCAAAAGTGCTTGATGAGCATGCAGAAATGACGTTGGAAATACTATGCGACATGCTGTTTAATTCATTATTTGATGAAGAAGAATTTGAAAAAGAAAAGCAGGTAATATTAGAAGAAATTAATATGTACGAGGACACACCGGATGACTTGGTTCATGACCTCTTAAATATTGCCGCATATGGGGAACATCCGCTTGCTCTCCCGGTTCTTGGCACCCATAAGACATTGGAAAACATGAAGCCTGACGACCTAAGGGAGTATATCAGAAATCATTATCGGCCGGACCGGATTGTTATTTCCGTGGCAGGAAATGTGCCGGAGGATTTTATTAAAACAATTGAAACGGCTTTTGCTCATTTAGAAACTAACGAAGCAAAGCCTTCACTCCATAAGCCGGTGTTCCGGTCAGAACAGACCGTTCGTGAAAAAGAAACCGAACAAGGGCATCTCTGCCTTGGCTTTGAAGGGTTAAGCTGCGACGATGAAGATATTTTGCCCCTTCTGATGATGAATAATATTCTCGGCGGCAATATGAGTAGCCGCTTGTTTCAGGAAGTTAGAGAGAATCGCGGGCTGGCTTATTCCGTTTTTTCAGATCATATTGAATATCAGGATAGCGGTTTGTTGAGCATTTATGCGGGTACAAACCGGCAACAAATTCCGGTATTATTAGATACCATTCAGGCAGTGGTTAGCCAAGTGAAGAATGAAGGTTTTACTGAAAAAGAACTACAGCACAGTCAATCTCAGTTAAAAGGCAGCCTCCTATTGAGCATGGAAAGCTCAAGTTACAGAATGAATCGGAATGCAGAGAATGAACTTGTTTATAGGGAGCCGAAAACAGCTGAACAGGTCCTCGAATCTTTTGAGAAAGTAACCGTAGCTGATGTCAACCGCATTTTGAGACAAACGTTAAAAGAACCGTTCAGTCTGGCTATGGTTAAGCCTGTCTAATTAGCTTAATTAAAATCTTATAAATAAAAATGGCTTGGAGGTTAAATACCTTCAAGTTTTTTGTTTTGGAGCAAAGGATATTGATTCACTATATCCTGGCGCTTCTCATAGGATAAAACGTAAAGAGTTAAGGACTAATAACAGTTACACTTGAGAAATCCACAAGGGGTTTAAGTTGTAAAGGAAATGGGGGATCACCCTGGCAGATTTAAATGGAATGAAAATTCTAATGATTGGCGGAGACACCAGGTATGTAGAAATTATTCGCCTATTGTCCCAGTTAAAGGCGCGTATTTTTCTTGTTGGGTTCCATCAGCTCACTTTGGAGAACGGGTCTGTGCAGCGCGTGTCGATCGAAGAAACGGATCAGTCGCAATTTGACGCGATTATTCTTCCGATAACGGGTATTAGCAGAGACGGAAAGATGACCAGTTATTTCTCAGATAAACCAATTTGTATAGCCCCAGATTTTTTTCAGTCTCTTAAAGACTCTTGCCAGATTTTTTCCGGGGTGAGAACGGAATTTTTAACGGATCTTGAAAAAGAGCAAAACCTTTCAATTACTTATTTATTTGAGAAAGATGAAGTTGCCATAAGAAATGCCATTCCCACAGCAGAAGGGCTGCTGTTATTAACCATTCAAAATACTGACGTTACTATTCATGGGGCCAGGGTATTGATATTAGGCTTCGGACGTCTTGGTCAGACGCTTGCACGTGTCTACCATCACTTAGGTTCTAAAGTAACAGTAGTTGCCAGGGAAGCGGCTAACAGGGCACGAGCAAAGGAAATCGGTGTAGAAGCTGTCTCTATGGATGACATGATTACAATGTTGCCGGAAGCGGATATTTGTATTAACACAATACCCGCTCAAATTTTAACAGAAGAGCGTCTCTATCATTTTAAACATCATGTTTTGCTGATCGATGCAGCGAGCAGGCCAGGGGGCGTCGACTTAAATTACGCAGAACAGAGGGGGCTTCAAATTATGTTGGCGCCAAGTCTGCCTGGACTTGTGGCTCCAAAAACAGCGGGAAAAATTTTGGCTGAGAGTATCATTGATCAATTGTCACATGACAAACTTGACTAATAAGAAGGTGTCAGCATGCGATTAAAAGGAAAGCATATAGGACTTGGCATTACAGCTTCACATTGCACATACAGCGAAGTAAGCCCTCAGATTGAAGAATTAAAGAGTGAAGGAGCAGAGGTAACCGCCTTTGCAACCTATTCGGTGCTAAACACGGTGACCCGTTTCGGCGACGGTAAGGATTGGGTAAAAAAGATTGAAGAGCTGACAGGAAATGAAGTGATTGACAGTATCGTTAAAGCAGAGCCGTTTGGACCCAAAACACCTCTTGACTGCATGGTCATGGCACCCATGACAGGCAATTCACTCAGCAGATTTCGCCAGGCTCAAAATGATTCACCTGTTCTTATGGCAGCAAAAGCAACCATGCGAAACAATAACCCTGTTGTAATCGGGATTTCGACCAACGATGGATTGGGATTAAATGCGCTTAATATTTTCCCTCTGTTATCCATAAAAAATATTTATTTTATCCCTTTTGGCCAGGACGATCCAGCGAAAAAACCACAGTCCCTTGTTGCGAGGATGTCGCTCCTGACGGATACCGTTGTTTCAGCCATTCATGGGGAACAGCTTCAGCCGGTTATTATTGAAAATTTTAACCGAAGTTCTGAGACACCTTTTCTCCATTAAAGAATGTGTTAAAATATAAAGATGGAAATATGGGAGAACCGTAGCAGGGTTCTCCCTTTTCTAAAACGGATTGCTTTGAGCTGCTGGTTTTGCTCATAATGATCCTCTTAGTCTGCTTTTTTTCAGCAGAAGCAAAAATCCCACCAGAAAATAATCTTATTATGAAGCTGTCTAAGGAGGCTTTCCCTTGTTTGAAAATAAAGGATTCAATGTTGCAATAGTCGGAGCCACTGGGGCTGTTGGCACACGCATGATCGAAATGCTTAAAAGTTCATCTCTTCCAGTTCGAACGCTTTCACTGCTTGCATCCAAACGTTCAGCAGGGCAATCTGTTGATATTGGAGATCGCAAGCTGATTATTCAGGAGGCGGTGCCGGAAGCTTTCGAAGGGATCGACATTGCTCTGTTTAGTGCAGGTGGACAGGTGTCCAAAGAACTTGCACCGGAAGCGGTCAAAAAGGGCGCTGTTGTGATCGACAATACCAGTGCTTTCAGAATGACTGAAGGCGTGCCTCTTGTCGTGCCTGAAGTGAATCCTCAAGCTCTTAGAGCACACAAAGGTATCATTGCCAATCCGAACTGTTCAACGATTCAAATGGTGGCAGCACTTGAACCGATTCGCAAAAAATACGGACTGGAACGAATTATTGTCTCGACCTACCAAGCGGTTTCAGGTTCAGGAATATCTGCTGTGGAAGAATTAGATAAAGAAACAGAGCAGGTTCTTAATGGCGAAGCGGTCGAACCGAGCATACTGCCGGTAAAAAATGATAAAAAACATTATCAGATCGCTTACAATGCAATCCCGCAAATTGACGTCTTCGAAGAGAATGGGTATACCTTTGAAGAGATGAAAATGATTAATGAAACAAAAAAAATCATGGAAGACCCGGCTCTTAAAGTTTCAGCGACCTGTGTGAGGCTTCCTGTAGCCACAGGGCATGCAGAATCTGTCTATATTGAACTTAGCGATCCAGACACCTCTGTCCAGGATTTGCAAGGGATTCTGAAAGACGCTTCAGGCATTATCCTGCAGGATGACCCAAAAGAGCAGCTGTATCCCATGCCAATAAATGCTGTAGGAAAAAAAGAGGTCTTTGTAGGAAGAATACGAAAAGATCCAGATGTGCTAAATGGCTATCATTTATGGATCGTTTCAGATAACTTATTAAAAGGCGCTGCCTGGAACTCTGTCCAGATTGCCGAAACCATGAATCAGATGGGCCTCATCTCTTATAAAAAGGAGTAATGTCAGAAAATGAAAGTCATTGTACAAAAGTTCGGAGGAACATCGGTTCAGTCCAACGAGGCTCGTCAAAAAGCCTTGAAACATGTTAGAACAGCTGTAGGCGAAGGTTATAAGGTTGTCATTGTTGTCTCAGCTATGGGGCGTGCAGGAGATCCCTATGCGACAGATACCCTTCTCAGTCTGATCTCTCAATCTTATGCAAGTGACAGAGAAAAAGATTTACTTATGTCCTGCGGAGAAGTGATTTCATCAATTGTCTTTTCAAATTTGCTAAAAGAAGCAGGGTTGAAATCTGAGGCCTTAACCGGCGGGCAGGCGGGATTCCGTACTAACGAGATGTTCAGCCATGCCAAAATTGTTGAAATGAAATGTGACCGTATTGAAAAACTGTTAAAATCACAGGATGTTGTGGTCGTCGCTGGATTCCAGGGTCAAAGCAAAACAGGTGAAACGACAACGATCGGCAGAGGGGGCAGCGACACGTCTGCTGCGGCTCTCGGAGCGGCGCTTAACGCTGAGTGGATTGACATTTTCACTGATGTGAGCGGAGTCATGACGGCTGATCCGCGAATCGTTCCTGACGCAAGACAGCTGAATGTACTTACTTATAATGAAATTAGCAATATGGCTTATCAAGGAGCTAAGGTGATTCACCCACGTGCAGTTGAAATAGCGATGAATGCAAAGATACCTTTACGAATCCGGTCAACGCATTTAGATGGCCTTGGTACGCTTGTGACATCAGTTAAAAAGATAGGAAAAGGACAGGATGTTGAAGAACGTCTTGTCACAGGTGTAACCCAATTACCCGGCGTTGCCCAAATCAGAGTTAAAGCAAAGGATAAAGACTTTAATTTACATGAAGAAGTCTTTAATGCAATGGCTGAACAGAAAATCAGTGTGGACCTTATCAATATTAGTCTTCAGGGTGTCGTTTATACCGTAAGTGAAGCAGTGATCGGTAAAGCGGAAAAAGCTCTTGAAGGATTGGGATATAAGCCTGAAATCACCAAAGGGTGTGCGAAGGTTTCAATTGTCGGAGCAGGCATAACTGGTGTACCCGGGGTTACGGCTAAAATTGTGCAGGCACTTACTCGAAAAGGGATACAAATTCTGCAGTCAGCAGATTCTCATAATACAATTTGGGTGCTTGTGAGGGAAGAGAGCATGAATGAAGCCGTTGTTCAGCTTCACAAAACCTTCCAGCTGGAGAAAGAAGATATTGACTTATCAATTGATTTATATTAGTTAATTTAGCAATTAAGGAGTGGTAGCAAATGTTTAAAGGACGGTTACTCACGGCAATGGTCACCCCGTTTAATGAAAAAGGCGAGGTATGTCCGGACCGTACGGAAAAACTGGTCAATCATTTAATAGAAAGTGGGACTGAAGGACTTGTAGTAGCAGGAACCACAGGTGAATCCCCTACATTGAATCATCAGGAAAAGCTTGATTTGTTTAAACTTGTTAAAAAAATTGCTGGGAGCAGAGCATCCGTTATTGCAGGAACAGGAAGCAACAGCACACAATCAACCATCGAGCTGTCAAAGGAAGCGGAAAAAGCAGGCGTAGACGGCCTGATGATCGTTGCACCATATTATAATAAACCTAACCAGACAGGACTTTACCATCATTTTGAGCAGGTTGCAGCTAGTGTCAGCCTACCGATTATGGTTTACAATATCCCTGGCAGGTCTTCTGTCAATATTACACCTGAAACGATGTATCGTCTCTCTAAAATAGATAATATTACTGCAGTAAAAGAAGCAAGCGGAAACCTGGATCAAATGGCTGAGATCATTGCCAGTACAGATTCTGATTTTCAACTCTACAGCGGTGATGACGGCTTAACATTGCCTGTTATGGCAATCGGTGGCTACGGCATTGTATCTGTTGCTTCTCACATTATTGGAAAGCCAATGTCAAAGATGATCCAGGACTTTCTGAACGGTGATAATAAAGATGCGGCCGAAAATCATTTAACCATGCTGCCGCTTATGAGAGGGTTGTTCTCGGCACCAAGTCCAGCCCCAGTTAAAACATTATTAAATCAGATTGGAATTGACGCAGGTGGTGTCAGGCTGCCGATGGTTCCCCTATCAGATCAAGAACTAGAGGAATTAAATACGTTGTATGAAAGTTATTTAAACGTGACAGGAACACGTTATGCGCCTGAAAAGTCATAATAAGGCTTATCTCAGCATTGCATACGCCGATAAAGTTCGGTTATAATGAGTAGAAATGATGCGTACGGCTTTAAACATAATAACGGTTTTTGATGAACAAGGAGGATGGCCCATGACAAATCGTAAAGAAGATCACATTAAAATTTATGCCATGGGCGGCGTTGGTGAAATTGGCAACAATATGACGGTTGTTGAAATTAATGAGGATATATTTGTTATCGATGCAGGATTAATGCATCCGAATGATGATATGTTCGGAATTGATACCGTCATTCCTGATGTCACGTATTTAATAGAAAATAAACAGCGGATTAAAGGAATCTTTCTGACCCATGGTCATTTGGCTCATATCGGAGGGCTTCCCTATTTAATTAAAGATCTAAAAGCACCCGTTTACGGAACAAGTCTCACGTTGGCTCTTTTGGAAGAAAAGCTGAAGGAATTGAAGGCAGAGAAACGGGTACGTCTGAACACGATCGATCCAGCTAAAGATATTCGGCTTGGGCATCGTACGATGACATTTTTCCGGACCAATCACAGCATCCCTGATTCAATAGGGCTTGCAATAAACACCTCACAAGGCTCCATTGTTTTTACAGGGGATTTTAAATTCGAATATGCTCCTGTAGATGGACAAAAGTCTGATATCAGCAAAATGTCCCGAATTGGAGACAGAGGTGTGCTTTGTCTGCTTTCTGACAGTAAAAATGCCGAGATTCCAGGAAAGACAAAATCCGATGCCGTTGTCGGAGAAAATCTGGATGATATTTTCTATACTGCAAAAGGGAGAGTTATTACATCACTTTTTGCAACAAATATTCACCGTATTCAACAAGTCATCAACGCTGCCGTTCAAAATGAAAGAAAAGTTACATTAGATGGAAGATATCTGGATAAAGTTGTTCAGGCAGCTATAAAGCTTGGTCACCTGATTATTCCAGAAGATGCCCTGATCAGTTTTGATAAAGCACAGAAATTAGCAAATAATCAAGTTGCCGTTATTACATCGGGTACAGAAGGCGACCCGGTTACGCCGTTTACACGCATAGCAAATCATTCACACAAAAAACTGTCTTTAAAAGAAAATGATTTATTTATTTTCGCAGCGTCTTCCACTCCGGGTAACGAAAAGAGTGTTACGAAAGCAATCGATTCACTGACCCGGATCGGAGTCAAAGTTATTTATGGAGAAGATGTCCACGCTTCAGGGCATGCCTCGCAGGAAGAATTAAAGCTCATGATTGAATTAATGAGACCCAAGTATCTGATTCCGATTAATGGAGAGTTCAGAATGCTGAAGGCTCATCAGGATTTAGCCGTTGCATCGGGAATCCCGGTTCAAGATATTTTTCTGCTTGAAAAAGGCGATGTCGTTGAAATGACGGACAAGCAGGCCCGCCAATCTGACAAAGTGCAGGCAGGGCAGCTTCTTGTAGATGGACTTGGGGTTGGAGATGTTGGTAATATCGTGCTTCGTGACCGCAGGCTTCTGTCTCAGGATGGAACACTCGTCGTGGTCGTCACGTTAAACCGCCGCTCTAAGTCGATCATTTCAGGACCTGAAATTATTACCCGCGGATTTGTGTACGTCAGAGAATCGGAAGCATTAATTGTTGATGCCAACAGAATTGTGACCGAAGTGCTGACCCAGGCACTGACCGAGAGAATTTCAGATTGGTCCTCTTTGAAAAACAGTATGAGGGATGCTTTAAGCAGATACTTATACGACAAAACAAAGCGCCGGCCAATGATTTTACCTATTATTATGGAAATTTAGTGTACAAGCTGACCTCTGCCAAAAAGAAAGGGGTCAGCTTTTTCAGTCATGCATTGATTTTAAGACAGGTTCACATACTAACCCTACCGACAATACGGAAGGGTGTGCAGTATGAAAGAATACCATGAAAAGAAGGAAGCACCGGTCGATCCCTCAATCGTTGAAGAAGAATTAAAAAATGCAAAAGACAATCAGAATATACAAATGCTGGGGCAAATGGATTCTGTAAATGCCCCGGTCTCGGACATTCATTGCCTAACGATTATTGGACAGATTGAAGGTCACCTTGCTTTGCCGCCAAAAAATAAAACAACGAAATATGAGCACATGATTCCTCAATTAATCGGGATCGAACAAAATGAGAAAATAAAGGGTTTAATAATAATCATTAACACAGTAGGCGGAGATGTTGAAGCAGGTCTTGCGATTGCTGAAATGATTGCCTCCTTGTCAAAACCGACTGTTACACTGGTGCTTGGTGGTGGCCATTCAATTGGCGTGCCTATCGCTGTTTCATCAACGTACTCGTTTATTGCTGAAAGCGCGACAATGACAATACATCCCGTCAGGCTTAATGGTCTGGTAATTGGGGTGCCGCAGACATTCGAATACTTAAATCAAATGCAGGAAAGAATCACACGTTTTGTGGTTGATCACTCCCATGTTGAAGAAGAAAAATTTAAATCTCTAATGTATAACAGGGGAAATCTTGCCACTGATATTGGAACGAATGTTGTTGGTCCTGACGCAGTTAAAATAGGGTTGATTGATGAGTGTGGCGGACTTGGACACGCATTGACCAAGCTGAAACAGCTGATTGGAACGGATGAGGAAGGCGAGTGAATGTAAATGACTTTATGGTACAGCGTAACGGAATGCGACAGTATAGAATCCGAAGAAACAGCTGGAGTCATTCCTGAACTAGAAACGGTTTACACTATGGGTGCTGCAATAATCGGTGAAAAACTCGACCATGACACGCTTCAGGTTGTTAAGGTTATTTCAACTGATCCCGCTTTGTACTTACTTCCTGGCTTTCAACCAGGACAATCGCTTTCGTTGAGTTCATTAACACGCTCCGTAAGTCAGCAGTAACAATGGAGCATTTAACATTAGATAATTGTTTTATGAGGTGTCGCTATTATGGCAAATAAACGTAAGAAAAAAACAACTAAAAAGCAAAAGCGCCCGATAAAAGATACGCTGCTTTATGAAGCGGTCGGGCTCCTCTCTTTTGCCCTTTCATGCATTGCACTTATTTCATTAGGCCCAGTCGGGCATGCCTTAAACGAAGCGGGCAGATTCTTAATAGGGGATTATGTTTTTATATTATTTTTAGGCACACTTTTTCTGTCAATCTATTATATTTGGAAACAGAAACAGCCTCAGTTTTTTACCCGGAGGCTAACGGGATTCTATATTCTTATTCTTGCAATCTTGCTTCTCAGCCATTTGAAGCTATATGAAACGCACAGTAATCAGGCTGATTGGCAAAATCAGTCGATTTTATATGGAACATGGGTCCTGTTTAAGTCTGAATGGCTCGGATTTAACCCTTCTTCAAGTATGGGAGGAGGCATGATCGGAGCCCTGATGTTATCGGCGTTTGTTCGCTTATTTGCGATGCTCGGCACTTTATTCATGGCAGGTGTTATGCTGATTATCTCTGTGCTGCTGATAACCGGACGGTCTTTACGAGAAACGGTTGGCTCACTTGTTGGGTCTGCTGGAAAAAGCACGCGATCTTTTTTTAATAGGCAAAAGGGTAAAATGAGTGAAGCAAAAGAAAGGCGCCGTGCAGAAAAAGAGGAAGAAGAATCTCGAGCAGAGGAAGACGGCGCTGAAGAGCTGCCTTCCCGTCCCGATATTCCGCAGCAAGAGCCCATCATTCATGATTTTAATGATAACGGCGGACAAACAGACAGTGGTGAAGACTTTCACGCCCCTGTAAATGCACCAGTCCAGCAAACAGTCTCTGATAAAGACACATCTGAACCAAACAATCCAGCTTTTCAGATGGCTGAACTGGAAAATGCAAGCTATAAGCTGCCTTCCATGGAGCTTTTAAGTCGGCCGGTTGGCAATTCACAAAGCCGGGAGAAAAGACATATTGCGGATAATGTAAAAGTTCTTGAAAAGACGTTTGAGAGCTTTGGTGTAAAAGCCCAAGTTAAAAAAGTTCACCTGGGTCCGGCGGTTACTCGCTATGAAGTCTATCCAGATGTAGGGGTAAAGGTAAGCAGAATCGTCAGCTTAAGCGATGACATAGCCCTTGCGCTTGCTGCAAAAGGTATACGGATAGAGGCACCCATTCCTGGTAAATCAGCAGTTGGCATAGAAGTTCCAAATCAGGATATAGCGATGGTTTCCCTTCGTGAGGTGCTAGATTCTCCTCAATCTAAAGAGAAGGCATCTAAACTATCAATTGCTCTGGGGAGGGATATTTCCGGTGAACCGGTTCTTGCCGATTTAGGTAAAATGCCCCACTTGCTTGTAGCTGGTGCAACAGGGAGCGGAAAGAGTGTATGCATTAACGGTATTATTACAAGTCTTTTAATGAGAACAAAACCGCATGAAGTTAAACTGCTTATGATAGATCCTAAAATGGTTGAGCTGAATGTTTACAATGGTATCCCGCATTTGCTGACACCAGTTGTTACGGATCCAAAAAAAGCATCTCAAGCATTGAAGAAAGTCGTTAGCGAGATGGAGCGCCGTTATGAACTGTTTTCAAACAGCGGCACACGCAATCTTGAAGGCTACAATAATTATATTCAAAAATACAATACTGAAAATGATGACCAGCAGCCCTTGATGCCTTATATCGTGGTGATCATCGATGAGCTTGCTGATCTAATGATGGTGGCTTCAAAAGATGTGGAAGATGCTATAACAAGATTGGCACAGATGGCAAGAGCGGCAGGGATTCACTTAATTATTGCTACTCAAAGACCATCTGTTGATGTCATCACTGGAATCATAAAAGCAAATATTCCTTCAAGGATTGCGTTTAGCGTTTCTTCCCAGACAGACTCCCGAACCATTCTGGATTCAGGGGGAGCGGAGAAGCTTTTAGGTAAAGGGGACATGCTCTTTTTCCCAATTGGCTCATCGAAGCCAATCCGTGTCCAGGGCGCCTTTTTATCAGACGAAGAGGTTGAAAAAATTGTAGACTTTTCGATAGGTCAGCAAAAGGCTCAATATCAAGAAAATATGATGCCGACTGAAGAGAAAGAAGAAGATCATCAGGACGTGGATGACGAACTGTTTGAAGATGCCGTAAAGCTGGTCGTCGATATGCAGACCGCATCGGTATCCATGCTTCAGAGACGTTTCAGAATTGGGTATACGCGTGCAGCTCGTTTAATCGACGCTATGGAATTGCGGCATATTGTTGGGCCGTATGAAGGTTCCAAACCGAGAGAAGTTTTAATAAGTAAAGATGATGACGCAGCTTCACAATAACAAAGTCCGGCAACCCATGTAGTACATGGGTTGCCGGATTTTTGTGAATTAATTATCCAAAATAAACCTTTTCCCGATCCATAAGGTAAATAAACCGTTTATTTAAAAAATGTATTCATTTTTTTTATTAATTACGTTATAGTTAAATATGTTACACCCAAATAACATACAAAGAATTAAAAGGAGGGCACACAAGTGTTCAAAAAGAAGTACTTAGCGCTTGTTGCGGTTATTCTTGTTATTGGCATGCTGTTATCAGCTTGCGGATCTAATAATAACGGAAAGTCAGGCAGCAAAGGCGGAAAAAACAAGTCGTTCACTGTGGGAATGGTTACAGATACTGGCGGTGTGGATGATAAATCATTTAACCAGTCAGCATGGGAAGGTCTTCAGAAGTTTGGGAAGAATAACGATCTCAAGGTAGGAAAAGACGTAAAATATCTGCAGTCAACATCTCAGGCGGATTACGCACCAAACTTAAATCAGCTTATTCATCAGAATTACAATCTTGTTTATGGCATTGGCTTCTTAATGGCTGATGATGTAAAAAAAGCGGCGCAGCAAAACCCGAATGCAAAGCTTGCAATAGTAGACAGCGTCATCCTTGATAAAGATAATAAGCCTATAAAAAATATTGCTAATATTACGTTTAAAGAACAGCAAGGCTCATTCCTTGTTGGTGTGATTGCAGGCTTAACGACAAAAACAAATAAAGTTGGCTTTGTCGGCGGAGTCGATTCAGAACTGATCAAGAAATTTGAAAACGGATTCAAAGCAGGGGTTATGACAGTTAACCCTAAAGCAGAGATTTACTCTCAATACGCAGGAAGCTTTAGTGCTGCTGATAAAGGACAGGCTATTGCTTCGACTATGTATAGTAAAGGCGCGGATATCATCTATCACGCTTCAGGCTCAACAGGAAATGGTGTCTTTACTGAAGCGAAGAACCGTAAGAAGAACGGTGAAAATGTATGGGTAATCGGAGTTGACCGTGATCAGTACGAAGAGGGACAACCTGAAGGCGTAACCTTAACATCAATGGTCAAACGGGTAGACAATGCGGTTGTTCAAGTATCTAAAGATACAATGAACGGTAAATTCCCAGGCGGGAAAGTACTTGAGTTTGGTCTTAAGGATGACGGCGTAGGAATTGCTGATCACAAAGACAATATTGCTAAAGATGTGCTAAGCAAAGTTGATGATTACAAACAAAAAATTATTGACGGGAAAATCAATGTCCCTAAAACAGATAAAGAGTATAAACAATATCTCTCTACTTTAAAATAAGGTTTCAGGATTGGACAAAGGTCTTAATCGGCTTTTGTCCATTCTTCACTTATAGTTGGTTCTAATTTAACAGCATTGTATATAAGGGGAGTGACCCTCATGGATTATGTTATTGAAATGCGGAATATCCGTAAAGAGTTTCCGGGAATTGTAGCAAACGACAACGTAACATTACAAGTTAAGCCAGGTGAAATTCACGCCCTTTTAGGAGAGAACGGTGCAGGGAAGTCAACATTGATGAACGTCCTGTTCGGTTTGTATCAACCTGAAAAAGGTGAGATTTTTGTTAAAGATAAAAAAGTTGCGATCACAGATCCAAATATCGCCAACAACCTGGGAATCGGAATGGTTCATCAGCATTTCATGCTTGTTGATAAATTTACAGTTACTGAAAATATCATTCTTGGCAGCGAACCAAGTATTGGCGGACGCCTGAATATAAAAGCAGCAACAAAAAAGGTGAAGTCTCTTTCTGAGCAATATGGTCTGGATGTCAATCCTAACAAAAAAGTTGAAGATATTTCAGTTGGTATGCAGCAGCGCGTGGAAATTCTGAAAACATTATACAGAGGCGCAGATATTCTGATTTTTGATGAACCCACGGCTGTATTAACACCCATTGAAGTTAAAGAACTGTCTAAAATTTTTAAACGGCTTGTGAATGAAGGAAAGTCTATCATTCTCATTACACATAAACTAAAAGAAATAATGGAAATATGTGATCGGTGCACCGTTATCAGAAGAGGCAAAGGGATTGGCACGGTTACTGTTCAAGAGACAAATCCCGATCAGCTGGCAAGCATGATGGTTGGCCGTCAAGTTAATACAAAGGTAAACAATGAGAGTTACAGCCCGAAAGGCGAAATCCTGAAAATTCAAGATTTGACTGTTCTGGATTCCAGGAAAGTTCCTGTGGTCAATCAGTTGAATTTGACAGTCCACGGTGGTGAAATACTTGGCATTGCGGGTGTCGATGGCAACGGTCAAACTGAGCTGATTGAAGCCATAACCGGGTTAAGAAAAGCAAAAGAGGGCGCCGTCTTAATAAACGACAGAGATATCACCCACATGAAATCCAGGAAAATTACCGAAACCGGTGTCGGACATATTCCTGAAGACCGGCATAAACATGGTCTTGTCTTGGACTTCTCTGTCGGTGAGAATATTGTTTTACAAACGTATTATCAAAAACCGAATGCATCAAAAGGGATTTTGCACTATTCTTCAATTTATGAAAAAGCTAAACAGCTGATCCAAGAGTATGATGTCAGAACACCGGATGCTTATACAGAGGCACGGGCACTTTCAGGAGGAAATCAGCAAAAAGCCATTATCGCACGTGAAATTGATAGAAGTCCGAACCTTTTGATTGCTGCCCAGCCTACAAGGGGCCTCGATGTAGGGGCAATTGAATTTATTCATGGCAAGCTTATTGAAGAGCGCAAAAAAGGCAAGGCGGTGCTCCTTATTTCATTTGAATTGGAAGAGATTTTGAACTTGAGCGACCGGATTGCCGTTATATACGAAGGGAAAATTATTGCTATTGTGAATCCTAAAGAAACAAATGAAAACCAGTTGGGGCTTCTAATGGCAGGACAGAAAGATAAGGCGGTGGATAATAGTGAAAACATTTAGTCAGGCGAGACTTTATGGGGCTTTAATACCTGTTATTGCCGTCTTATTGGGTCTCGTTGCCGGCGCAATAATTATGCTTATAACCGGCTATAATCCCATCCTAGCGTACACATCTATTTTTCAGTCAATTTTTACACAGCCGTATTATGGGGGAGAGACCATACGTGCAATGATTCCGCTTGTATTAAGCGGGCTTGCGGTCGCTTCCGCTTTTCGAACAGGGTTATTCAATATTGGTGTAGAAGGACAGCTGCTTGTAGGCTGGTTTGCATCTGTAGCTGTGGGAATAGGCTTCGGCGACCTCCCCAGAGTAATTCTGGTGCCAATTTGTATTATTGCTGCAATGATTGCAGGCGGAATATGGGGATTTATTCCCGGCTTATTAAAAGCCTATTTTAAAGTGCATGAAGTTATTACAACAATAATGATGAACTATATTGCTCTTTATTTTACGAACTATTTAATCCGTACGTTTCTTTACACGGATGGTGAGCGGACGCCAACCATTCCTCATTCAGCATCATTGTCTTCTCAATGGCTTGTTAATATTACACAAGGCTCACGTCTTCATTGGGGTTTTGTTGTGGCGATTATCGGTGCGTTTGTTTTATGGTTTATTTTGTGGAAAACCACAAAAGGGTACGAGCTGCGGTCGGTTGGCTTTAACCCGAATGCTAGTCAATATGCAGGCATGAATGTGAACCGGAATATTATCCTGGCAATGGTCATCTCAGGTGCTTTTGCTGGTGTAGCCGGAGCGATGGAAGGTATGGGGACATATCAGTATATGACGATCAATTCTGATTTTATCGGAATCGGTTTTGACGGTATTGCTGTAGCTCTTCTAGGGCTCAATACTTCCATTGGAGTTATTCTTGGAGCTGCGCTGTTTGCAGGTCTTAAAATCGGCTCTATCAGTATGCAATCTGTTGCAGGTGTACCCACGGATCTCGTTAAAATAATTATTGCTTTAATCATTTTCTTTGTTGCTTCAAGCTATGTCATTCGATTGTTCCTAGCTCGTTTTAAGAAAGGGGGAGAATAATAGTGGATGTATTAAATATTTTAGCAATTGTTATTCCGACTGCCATTCTGACAGCCACTCCCCTCATCTTCACTTCGCTGGGGGCGGTCTTTAGTGAACGTGCCGGTGTTGTAAACATCGGTCTTGAAGGTCTCATGATTATCGGGGCTTTTATCGCGGCTATTGTGACCGTGTGGCTTGACCATTTAGGGCTTGGGGCAGCTTCTCCCTGGCTCGCCATTCTTGCAGCTGCAATAGCAGGAGCAATCTTTTCGCTGCTCCATGCAGTGGCAAGTATAACCTTTCGCGCTGAGCAGGTTGTCAGTGGTGTAGCTATAAATTTCCTGGCACTAGGACTGAGTGTGTTTCTTGTCAAACTTATTTTCAACGGCAAGGGACAGACCCCTTATATTCAGGATCGGATTGATAAAATCAACATTCCTTTTCTGCATGATATTCCAATTATAGGGCCATTATTTTTCTCGCATGTTACCTATACATCATACATTGCGATTATTCTTGCATTTGTCGTTTGGTATATTATTTATAAGACCCCTTTTGGTCTCAGATTGAGATCAGTTGGTGAACACCCTGCTGCGGCAGATACACTTGGCATCAACGTTTATAAAATGAGATATATTGCTGTTATACTAAGTGGAGCGCTTGGAGGTATCGGCGGAGCGGTTTACCTGGTGACCATTTCTTCCAACTTCAGCAGCACGACGATTTCTGGACAAGGCTATTTAGCACTGGCTGCAATGATTTTTGGTAAATGGAACCCGATCGGAGCACTCGGGGCAGCTTTGTTTTTTGGCCTCGCTCAGTCACTGAGTATTACAGGCCAGCAGATTCCTTTCCTTAAGGATATTCCAGATATGTACCTTCTTATTGCGCCTTACGTCTTAACGATCCTCGCTTTAGCCGGATTTGTTGGGCGCGCAGACGCACCTAAAGCAGACGGCATTCCCTATATTAAAGGAAAAAGGTAATAGAGACATACTTTCCTCGGAAACATGTCCAGCTTGTAGAGAAGCCTTAGGGTTTTCTACAAGCTTTTTTTATCCTCAATTCAAAAACCTGAATATAGATCTCTTAACGAAGTAAAGGGACTTCCCTGTTTCCGATTAATGATAGTGATTTAACAAAAGACCTGCATTGCTTGAGAGATGCAGGTCTTTTGTTTTGTTAATATTTCCTCATTGCTGTTCGGATCATCTTGGGCATGATACGATAATTAAATCATGAAAATTCAGTTTGCTGTTTGAGATATAGGGTCTGAACATATGGTATCATGTTAAATAACTGAATAAGTTTAAGGTTTGCCTGAATACATAAACAAATTAAATCATTTATTCATATTAGGGCAGAATAAATTCACACTCTATATAACAGGGGGATAACCATGACAGAATTAAAAGAAACAAAACAGGTCATCAATGGTGTGAGCAGCCATTTTATTGTTACAGATAAGTTTAAGACGGTTACTGTTTATTTACAATTTAAAGCTCCTCTGAACCGGGAAACGGTTACTCAAAGGGCGCTTTTGTCTTATATTCTTCGAGGTTCAACCAGTGACTTTCCTACTACTCAATCCCTCTCAAAGTATCTTGATGAACTTTACGGGGCTGCCCTGGCAAGCGGCGTTTCAAAAAGAGGAGCGGATCATGTGTTAACCGTTTCACTTACGGTGGCGAATGATCGTTTCATAAAGTCTGAATCTGGCCTTCTTCAAAAATCGTTATCGCTCCTGGGAAGCTTTTTCTTCGAACCGAATGTTGTAGATGACGGTTTTGATCCTCACATTGTCAAAAGAGAAAAACGTGCTTTAAAACGTCGTATCGAAAGCATCTATGATGACAAAATGCGTTATGCTAATCAGCGGCTGATTGATGAAATGTGCAAAGACGAAGATTATTCCATTCATGCCAGCGGATATATTGATGAAATTGATAAAATTTCCGAGAAAGAACTGCTTGCCGCATTCAGGCACTTGATTGATCATGATGCGATTGATCTCTATGTGGTTGGAGATTTTAATACGGATCAAATGAAGCAGGACATTGAGCAGCATTTATCGTTTTCTGAAAGAAATGCCGGCCAATCCTCAACCGATGAGGTTAAACGTGTTCACCCGAAGCGTGAGCTAAAGGAAGTTACAGAAGAACAGGATATTGAACAGGGCAAACTTCATATAGGCTATAGGGTGCCTATTGTTTACGGTGACCCGGATTATCCTGCTTCGCAAGTTTTTAATGGATTATTTGGGGGGTTCCCTCATAGTAAGCTTTTCATGAATGTAAGAGAAAAAGCGAGCCTTGCCTACTATGCTTCTTCACGCTATGAAAGCTTCAAGGGCTTGATGATTGTTGTTTCAGGTATTGATAGTAAAGATAAAGATCAGGCGGTACAGATCATTGATGAACAGCTTCTAGCTATGCAAAAAGGAGAATTTACTGAAGAAGACATTCTTAAGACTAAAGCTTTGTTGAAAAACGCCTTTCTGGAAAGCATGGATCAGCCGTACGGTCTGATTGACTGGTTTTCTGAATATCGTCTTCCTCACGACCATTCGTTAGACAGCTGGATTGAGGCAATTGATGATGTTTCTGCTGAAGACCTCATTAAAGTTGCACACCAAGTGAACTGTGATACCATCTATTTCTTAAAAGGAAAGGGGGAGGCATAAATGGAGAAGAAATTTTTTGATGAACTTAATGAAACGCTGCACATAATGAAATTGGATAACGGGCTGGAACTCTGTGTGGTGCCGAAGCCTAACTTTAATAAAACGTATGCAACATTCACAACCAGGTATGGCTCGATTGATAATAACTTCATTCCGCTGGGTAAAAAGGAATGGGAGCATGTACCTGATGGAATAGCCCATTTTCTGGAGCATAAAATGTTTGAAAAAGAAGATGGGTCAGATGTTTTTCAGGATTTTAGCCAGCAGGGTGCTTCAGCGAATGCATTTACATCTTTTACGAGAACAGCCTATTTATTTTCCAGCACTTCAGAAGTGGAAAAGAACCTTAAAACATTAATTGATTTTGTTCAAACGCCTGCATTTACAAAAGAAAGTGTGGAAAAAGAAAAAGGAATTATCGGTCAAGAAATTCAGATGTATAATGATCAGGCTGACTGGCGTGTGTATTTTGGGTTGATAGAAAATCTCTATCATCATCACCCCATCAAAATTGATATTGCAGGAACTGTAGAATCCATCAGTCATATTACAGTGGATAACTTATTAGAATGTTATAAGACGTTCTATCATCCGAGCAACATGCTTCTTTTTGTTGTGGGACCAGTGGATCCTCAGGCAATCAGTGACATCGTGATAAAGAGTCAGGAGAAAAAGGACTATAAGAATCAGACTGCTGTTCAAAGAAGACTGCCTGAAGAGCCTAAGCACGTTGTTAAGGCTGAATCATCTCTGAAGATGAGCGTTCAGACCCCTAAGCTCCTGATCGGTTTTAAAGAAACAGAAACCGGAAGGCAAGGGGAGGAATGGCTAAAGCATGAGCTCTCTGTTCAGTTACTGCTTGAACTAATGTTCGGCAAAGGGACAGATCAATATAAAGCCCTGACAGATGAGGGATTAATTGACGACAGCTTTGGCTATGAATACACAGAAGAAAAAGCATTTGGGTTCTCGGCAATCGGCGGCGATACCGATCAGCCAGAGGCTTTAAGGTCAAGACTCTTTGAGATGATTGAACAGTTTAAGGTAAGCGGTATTAATCAGGAAGATTTCGAAAGAACAAAGCGTAAAAGAATGGGCGGCATTTTAAGGGCTTTTAATTCTCCTGAGTTTATTGCCAACCAATTCACAAGATACCATTTCAACGAGATGGATGTTTTCCGTCTTATTCCAACATTAGAATCTTTGACAGCAGAAGAACTGGAGAATGTCCTTCATGATCACTTCGTGAAATCTGCGATGAGCAGCTGTGCTGTCATAAAAAAGTAAGGTGATATCATTGGAAATAGCATTAATAACAGGTGCAAGCGGTGGAATTGGGCAGGCGATTGCACGGCGCCTTGCCAGTGATGGCTATTCATTATATCTTCATTATCATTCGGGAGAACAGAAAATTTCCGAGCTGATTGATGAATTGAAAAATAACTATCCGAAGCAAATTTTCGAGGCTCTTCAAGCTGATTTAACGACGCCATCAGGGGTGAAGAAACTTATTGAGGAGGTTCGGGATCCCATTGACTGTATCGTCTATAACAGTGGTAAAAGTCACGTTTCCTTAATTACGGAAGTGTCGCCCCATGAATTAATTGAACATATTCAGCTTCATTTAACGAGCCCATTTCAATTAGTGCAGGCCTTGCTTCCTGAAATGATTCAGCGTAAAAATGGAAAAATCATTTTTATTTCCTCTATTTGGGGTCTGACGGGTGCATCCATGGAAGTGCTGTATTCCATGGTTAAAGGCGGTCAGAACAGTTTGGTAAAATCGCTTGCTAAAGAAGTAGCTCCGAGCGGTATTGCGGTCAATGCAGTGGCTCCGGGAGCAATTGATACCCAGATGATGGCGGATTTCAATGCAGAAGATCTGGAGTTCATTAAAGAAGATATCCCTATGGGCCGTCTTGGAAAACCGGAAGAAGTAGCTGATCTTGTCGGGTTTCTTGTCTCACCTCAAGCAGATTATATAAGCGGGCAGGTTTTATCAATAAATGGTGCGTGGCACTGTTAAAAAAATGAATAATTATTTAATTGCGTGACATCCTAATCCTTGTAAGACATCTATTAGGAGGGAATCACGTGACAATTTTAAACAACTGGGATCAATGGAAAGATTTTCTTGCTGATCGTTTACATCAGGCAGAAGACAAAGGTGTCAATCAGGAAACGATCGCTAATTTTGCTACTGAAATAGGCGGATACTTAGCAGATAAGGTTGACCCTAAGAATGAACAGGAACGCATTCTTTCCGATCTTTGGAGTGTTGCTGATTCAACAGAACAGCATGCCATTGCCAACATGATGGTCAAACTCGTTAAAAATAACGGTTCAAAACAGTAAAGGATATGCTCAGCATATCCTTTGCAACTTTCTAAAACAGAGGTGCCAGACCTTAAAGGACTGGCACTTTTGACTGTGCCGGCTTTAGTTTTACTAGTTATTTTAAAAGAAACCGTTAAACTTTCCGCTTAATGTTTCCCTTGAAACAAAGATTCATTTATTATAAATTTATAATGATATGGGTAAAAGGGGTCTAGTTATGGAAAAGAAAGAATGGTATCTCGAATATGAAATACATAGAAACCGGCCGGGACTTCTCGGAGACGTCGCCTCTTTGCTTGGTATGCTCGGCATTAACATTGTCACGATCAATGGTGTTGATAATGAACGCCGCGGCATGTTGCTGCTGACTGAAGAGGATACACAAATCGACAGACTTCTTGCAATTGTGAAAACTATGGATAATATCACGTTGACAAAGCTTAGAGAGCCAAAGCTGAGCGACCGTCTGGCGGTCAGGCACGGACGATACATTGAGCGGGATATTGATGATAAAAAAACGTTTCGCTTTGTCAGGGATGAATTAGGACTGCTGGTGGACTTCATGGCAGAGCTTTTTAAAAAGGATGGGCACAAGCTGATTGGCATCCGCGGTATGCCGAGAGTAGGCAAGTCTGAATCAATCGTAGCCGCCAGTGTCTGTGCGAATAAAAGGTGGCTGTTTGTGTCTTCAACACTGTTAAAGCAGACGGTGAGAAGCCAGTTGGCGGAAGACGAGTTTTCCGAAGATCATATCTTTGTTATTGATGGAATTGTCTCAACACGGCGTTCATCAGAGAGGCACTGGGAATTGCTGCGGCGGGTTATGCGCATGCCCTTGACGAAAGTGGTTGAACATCCTGACATTTTTGTTCAAAGCACAGAATATTGCATGGACGACTTCGATTATATTATTGAATTAAGAAATAATCATGATGAAGAAATTGTGTATGAAACGGAGGAGGACACATCTTCCTTTGACTTTAATTAATTGGCAGGTGTAAGTTGTGAGTGAATTGGGTCTAGCATTAAAAACAGCGAGAGAAACAAAAGAAATGACATTGGATGATCTTCAGGATATTACAAAAATCCAGAAAAAGTATTTATTGGCTTTGGAAAATGGTGAATTCGGACAGCTTCCTGGAGATTTTTACACGAGGGCATTTATAAAGAACTACGCAGAAGCCGTCGGTTTAGATTCACAGGCTTTCTTTGAAGAACATGCCGGTGAAATTCCAAAACCGAAGCATGAGCCTGTGGAATCCGCCATTGTGCCTTCCCGTGCAACGTCTCACAGGCGAAACAAAAAGCCTGTGAGACGGCCAAAAGCGCAAACAGCCGGTACCTCATCGATTATGCCTAAATTATTAATCATTGCTTTAATTATTATTGTACTAGTCGCAATCTGGCTGATTGCATTGTACGTGACAGGAAACAAATCAGATTCTTCAACAGCACCAGCAAGTCAGTCAGATGTTTCTTATAAAAAAGATGACACACAGAAAGCATCCGATAACACTAAGAAATCAAAAAAGGATTCAGGGCAGTCAGCAAACAAAAGTGATCAGTCCAAGAAAACTGACAGCACGAAGAAAACCGATGAAACAAAGAAAACGATGTCGCTTACTAAAGATAAAACGTCAGGAAGTACAAGTTATTACACATTGGCTAATGCTGATGCTTTTAAAGTAAAGATCAGCAGCAGCACAGGCAATGACTCCTGGATCAGCGCGATTGATGCTTCCTCAAATAAAAAATACGCGTTTGGGAGTGTCAATGATAAGACGAGTTTTAATTTTGATGCTTCAGACTCAAATAAAATAAGTATTAAAGTGGGAAGTGTACCGAACACAAAAATTACAATTAACGGGAAGGCGTTCAAATTTCCAAGCAGCCAAATTACACAGAAAATCTATATAACTTATAAAAAGTAATCTTTTACTTTAAATTTGATAGAGTCATCATCACAGGTGACTCTATTAATTTACTTTTTTCAGCTTCTTTCAAAAAAAGTTTTGCTTTTAGGAGGATTTTGCTATGAACATCGCTAATAAATTAACATTATCCAGGGTAATTATTATTCCTATCTTTTTAATCTTCCTTCTCGCCCCGCTGCCGCTTGGCACCCTTGATTTAGGAAATGCTTCTCTTTCTGTCTCCCAATTGATTGCTGCTCTCCTGTTTATTTTTGCTTCTATAACTGACTGGCTTGATGGATATCTTGCGCGAAAATATCATCTAGTAACGAATTTTGGCAAGTTTCTTGATCCACTTGCAGATAAGCTTCTTGTTATGAGTGCCCTTGTTTCTTTGGTCGGTTTAAATGTTATTCCTGGCTGGATGGTTATAGTTATCCTTGCAAGAGAGTTTGCTGTTACCGGTCTTCGTCTGGTCGCCGTTGGAGAAGGGGATGTTATTGCTGCAAGTCAATTGGGCAAATGGAAGACACTGTTCCAAATGGTTGCGATTATTTTATATCTGTTTAACAATGTCCCTTTTGGCATGAGTGGTTTTCCGCTTGCTAACATCTTGTTGTGGATCGCTGTTATACTAACCATTCTTTCCGGATGGGATTATTTTTATAAAAACAGAGCCGTAATTTTGGATTCAAAATAGGTGCTGTAAAAGCATGGGGGGAAGAAAATGAACGCTGAAATAATCGCTGTTGGATCAGAGCTCTTGCTTGGACAAATCGCTAACACGAACGCTCAATTTATTTCAGAGCAGCTTGCTTTTCTCGGGATAAATGTTTATTACCATTCGGTTGTCGGGGATAACCCTGACCGTTTAAAGGATGTGGTGAAAACCGCGCAATCAAGAGCCGATCTGATTATTTTCACGGGAGGGCTTGGTCCTACGAAAGACGATTTAACAAAAGAAACGATCTCGGAATTATTAGGTAAACGCTTAGCTTATAATGAAGAAGCCTTGGATAGTATTGTTGATTACTATAAATCAACTGGAAAAGTGATGACTGAAAACAATCGCAAGCAGGCGCTGATCATTGAAGGAAGCCATGTTCTTCCTAACCGTCATGGGATGGCACCAGGGATGGTCGCCGAAAAAGATGGGAAACATTATATCCTGCTTCCTGGCCCACCTTTTGAAATGCAGCCAATGTTTTCAGAATTTGCCCAGCCATTTTTGATGGAGCGTGCCTCAGAGCCAATTGTTTCAAGAGTGCTGAGATACTTTGGAATAGGAGAATCTGCTTTAGAAACGGAAATTATGGACTTAATAGACAAACAGACCAACCCAACCATTGCACCACTGGCAAAAGCGGGCGAGGTCACCTTAAGGTTAACCGCCAGTCACCCGGATGCTGCTGAGGCAAACCGTCTTCTGGATGACATGGAGCATCAGATCAATCTCCGTGCAGGGGGTTACTTTTATGGATACGGTGAAACGTCTCTATCTGAGGAAACGTTTAAACTATTAAAACAAAACAACTGGACGGCAGCTTCAGCAGAAAGTTTAACCGGGGGGCTCTTCAGCAAACAAATGACCGCCATTCCCGGAAGCTCTGCTGTGTTTAAAGGTTCCGTTGTTGCGTATTCCAATGACGTTAAGCATCAGCTTCTTAACGTAACAGAAGAACTGTTAGCCAAAGAAGGAGCGATCAGCGCTGCATGTGCTGAAGCGATGGCGAAAAACATCCGTATGATTACCGGGTCTGAATTTGGCATCAGCTTCACAGGTGTCGCTGGACCAGACGAAAGCGAAGGCAAGCCGGCGGGAACTGTGTATATTGGTTTAAGCGACCAATCAGGAACCTTCAGTCGGAAGCTGTTGCTGAAAGGGACACGTGAGAGCATCCGGAACCGCACCGTAAAGCATGGATGGGATCTTTTACGAAGACATGTATTAAAAAAACAAAAAGTCGAATAAATGTTCGCAAAACACTTGGCATTTGCATAAAAAAAGACTATGATATAAATAGATTGATTAAGGAGTGATTTCATGAGTGATCGTAAAGCAGCCTTAGATATGGCTTTGAGACAAATAGAGAAACAATTTGGTAAAGGGTCCATTATGAAACTAGGTGAACAGGCGGAACAGCGAGTATCCACTGTCTCCAGCGGTTCTTTGGCACTTGATATTGCCTTGGGCGTCGGCGGATATCCGAGAGGCCGTGTTATTGAAGTATATGGTCCTGAATCTTCAGGTAAGACGACAGTGGCCTTGCATGCGATTGCTGAATCACAGAGAGGCGGAGGGCAGGCAGCATTTATTGATGCTGAGCATGCGCTTGATCCTGTTTATGCACAGAAATTAGGCGTGAACATCGATGAATTGCTGCTTTCTCAGCCGGACACAGGTGAACAGGCTCTTGAAATTGCTGAAGCGCTCGTGCGAAGCGGAGCAGTGGACATTGTTGTCATCGATTCTGTTGCAGCGCTTGTACCAAAAGCAGAAATTGAAGGCGAAATGGGAGACGCGCATGTCGGTCTTCAAGCCCGCCTGATGTCACAGGCTTTAAGAAAGCTTTCCGGTGCGATTAACAAATCCAAAACAACCGCAGTCTTCATTAACCAAATTCGAGAAAAGGTCGGTGTCATGTTCGGAAATCCCGAAACAACACCGGGCGGCCGTGCACTGAAATTCTATTCTTCTGTTCGTCTTGAGGTGCGCCGGGCGGAAACGCTTAAACAGGGAAATGACATGGTCGGTAACAAAACAAGAATTAAAGTTGTTAAAAATAAAGTAGCACCTCCTTTCAAACAGGCTGAAGTCGATATTATGTACGGACAGGGGATTTCTGGAGAAGGAGAGATTCTCGATATCGGTTCGGATCTGGATATTGTTTTAAAGAGCGGGGCATGGTACTCGTTTAACGAGGAACGTTTAGGCCAGGGCCGTGAAAACGCAAAACAGTTTTTAAAAGAGAACCCTCATATTCGTGATGAAATTTCTTCACAGATCAGAGCTCATCACAATTTGGATGAAATGCCTGAGCCTTCAGAGGACGAAAACATGACGCAGGAAGAATTATTATAAAACGCTTAGTGAAAAAAACTTGTAGAGAAACCCTAGGTTTTTCTACAAGTTTTTTATCTTTATCACGCAGGAATGACTGCCACTCTCTTTTCGCATAATGAATAAGTAACTTAACAGCGGATTTAATACGAGGATAAATTATCTCAGTGAATGATTAAAGGTTATGTAGGCGAAATTAGGTTGCTTAGGCTTTCAGCGTTTATTTTCTTTTAATGGGAGACAATTCTGAGATATGTTTCCTGTCCTTATTGACAAGCCATTTTTCGAAATATACAATTAGTATTGTATATTTCTATATACTATAATTGAAAAATGCACGCTGAAAAGCATGATGAATGCGGAGCACGTATCACGGGCTTCTTAACAGATTGTTTTAGGCAAGGAGGTGAACAAAATGACAGTAGGTGTTATCATCTCCATTGCGCTAGTCTCTATCGTTTGTCTTTTTATTGGCTATTTTATTAGAAAAACGATTGCTGAAGCAAAGATTGCGACAGCAGAAAACGCTGCAAAGCAAATCGTGGATGACGCAAAACGTGAAGCTGAATCCCTTAAAAAGGAAGCACTCCTAGAAGCGAAGGATGAAAATCATACTTTGCGCACCACAGCTGAAGGCGAAATTCGTGAGCGACGTAACGAACTTCAAAAACAAGAAAACAGACTTGTTCAAAAAGAAGATCTTCTCGATCGCAAAAGTGAAACGCTTGATAAAAAAGAGGATTCATTGGACAAGAAGGAGGATTCTCTCGAAAAGAAACACCGACAAATTGAAGAGATGGAAAGCAAAGTGGAGGCACTGCTACTTGAACAACATGCGGAGCTGGAACGCATTTCAGGGCTGACGACAGAAGAAGCAAAAGAACTTATTCTTAATCAGGTAAGACAAGAAACAGCACACGAAGCGGCACAATTGGCAAAAGAAATTGAAACCCGCTCCAAAGAAGAAGCAGATAAGAAAGCTAAAAACATTCTTTCACTTGCTATCCAACGCTGTGCTGCAGATCATGTCGCTGAAACAACGGTTTCTGTTGTGACTCTGCCTAACGATGAAATGAAAGGCCGAATCATCGGTCGTGAGGGCCGTAACATTCGTACTTTAGAAACGCTGACTGGTATTGATCTAATTATCGACGATACACCTGAAGCAGTCATTTTGTCTGGCTTTGATCCAATTCGACGTGAAATTGCACGAAATGCATTAGAAAAGCTTGTACAGGATGGACGGATTCACCCTGCCAGAATTGAAGAGATGGTAGAAAAATCCCGCCGCGAAGTTGATGAAATGATTCGCGACTACGGAGAACAAACCACTTTTGAAGTTGGCATACACGGGCTTCATCCAGACTTGATTAAAATTCTGGGCCGTTTGAAATTTAGAACAAGCTACGGCCAAAACGTTCTGAAGCACTCAATGGAAGTGGCCTATTTGACAGGGTTAATGGCAGCAGAGCTCGGTGTGGATGTCACACTTGCGAAGCGTGCGGGTCTTCTTCATGATATTGGTAAAGCGATCGATCATGAAGTCGAAGGCAGCCATGTTGAAATTGGGGTTGAGCTTGCTACGAAATACAAGGAACATCCCGTGGTTATTAACAGTATCGCTTCACATCATGGCGACACTGAAGCTACTTCAGTTATTGCACATCTCGTTGCTGCCGCTGATGCATTATCAGCAGCAAGACCGGGAGCAAGACGTGAAACGCTTGAAACGTATATTCGCAGACTTGAAAAACTTGAAGAGATATCTGAGTCATTTGAAGGCGTGGAGAAATCCTTTGCTATTCAGGCAGGACGCGAAATTCGTATTATGGTACAGCCGGAAATGGTTGACGATGCAAAGTCATATCAGCTGGCTCGTGATATTACACGCAAGATTGAAAATGATCTTGATTACCCAGGTCATATAAAAGTGACAGTTATTCGGGAAACAAGAGCAGTAGAATACGCTAAATAAAAACATCAGGCTGGCGGGGAAATTTTTCTCGACAGCCTGATTTTTGTTGTTTTGCATTCTCCCTACCTCGCATGGGGATATTTTCTGCTGTTATAATCTTCAAAACGACATAACGCCTGCTCTATAAAGTAGCCTGACTTTTAAGCATGCACCACCCGTCTGAATGAATAAGATTGACAGCGCTTCTCTATCCTATAGAATGAAGAAGATTGCTAACGCTATAAATAGATTGGAATGTTAAGTGATGAGACTTTTATTTGTTGGAGATATTTATGGGAAATCAGGACGGGACATGGCTGCTACCTATGTTCCTAAATTAAAAAAGCTTTACAGACCTGCTGTAACAATTATTAATGGTGAAAATGCAGCGCATGGCAGGGGAATTACTGAAAAAATATACAGGGAGTTGATGGAGACCGGGGCGGATATTATCACGCTTGGAAACCATTCCTGGGATAATAAAGATATATTTAATTTCATCGACAATGCTAAGAACCTGGTTCGGCCAGCTAATTTCCCGGCAGGTACACCAGGTGTAGGACTGAAATTTATTAATGTTAATCAACATAAGCTTGCCGTTATCAATCTTCAAGGCAGAACATTCATGCAGCCGATTGATGATCCTTTCTCAATTGCCGATGAACTGGTTGAAGAGGCAAGGAAACAGACACAATCAATTTTTGTGGATTTCCACGCTGAAACCACGAGTGAAAAACTTGCAATGGGATGGTACCTCGATGGACGGGTGTCTGCGGTTATTGGAACGCATACCCACGTTCCAACTGCCGATCACAGGATTTTACCAAACGGAACAGCATATTTGACTGATGTTGGAATGACAGGGCCATATAACGGCATTCTCGGTGTCCAAAGAGAGGCGGTTATCAGACGCTTCAAAACACAGATGCCGGTTAGGTTTGAAGCAGAAGAGGGACCAGCCCAGCTTGGTTCAGCAGTGATCGATATAGACGACTCAACCGGAAAAGCTACCAGCATTCAACAGCGGTTGATTAACGACGATCATCCCTATTATGATTAATTCTTTGAATTCTTAGAAAACTGTCCAAAAAAAAAGGAATACTGCCTTATGTAAAGAATACTTATAACTATGAGACAACATTACATGAGGAGGTACAGAAGTGGATATATTAAAAGTTTCAGCAAAATCTAACCCTAATTCTGTAGCAGGTGCGCTGGCTGGTGTCATTCGAGAAAGAGGCACAGCAGAAATTCAAGCGATCGGAGCAGGAGCGCTAAACCAAGCAGTTAAAGCTGTAGCCATTTCCAGAGGATTTGTGGCTCCGAGCGGCGTTGATCTCATCTGTATTCCGGCATTTACCGATATTAAAATTGATGGAGAAGAACGGACAGCGATAAAATTAATTGTGGAACCTAGATAAATCAAAAAAACTCATTTGTGTAAGGACAAATGGGTTTTTTTGTGGGATTGGGAGGAAGAATGATGATTTTTGATGCACATTGCGATGTCTTATATAGATTAAGTACGGATCCACAGTTGAATTTTCAAGAGGATAACGGGTTGGATATCACCTTGCCTAGACTTACTGAAGCTGGAGGAAAGGTCCAATGCTTTGCGATTTTTGTAAGCTCTCTTGTACCGGTTGAACAAAAGTTTTCTGAGGTCATTAATCAGATTTCTATTTTTCATGACAAAATTCTGACAAGCTCAGAAAATATTGTCCATGTTAAATCTCGAAAAGAAATTGACCAGCTTTCCGACAAACAAATTGGCGTTATGCTGACATTGGAGGGGTGCGATGGTATCACCAATGATTTGGGCAGACTGAAATTTTTATTTGAATGCGGTGTATACGCCGTCGGGTTGACTTGGAACCATGCCAATCTGTGCGGGGACGGCATTCTTGAGCCGCGGGGGGCAGGTTTAACCGAATTTGGACTTGATGTTATCCGCTTAAATAACACGTATAAAAGATGGAGTGATGTCTCTCACTTAAGCATTCAAGGGTTTTGGGATGCCTTGGAAACGGCGGACTATCCAATTGCCTCACATTCAAATGCAAAAACAATCTGCGGGAACCCGCGGAATTTGAATGATGAGCAGGTTCATGCTCTTTTTAAGAAAAGAGGCGTGATCGGCATGAACTTTTTCTCCGAATTTTTGAATGATGAACCTTCTGAAGCGTCGATTGATGATGTTCTAAGACATATTGAGTATCTATGTAGTCTTGGAGGGACAAGCCAGATAGGGTTCGGCTCTGATTTTGACGGGATTGACCGTGCGCCGAAGGGATTGGAAAATTACGCTAAATACCCGAAGTTGATTGAAGCTTGTTTAAAGCATTATTCAGAAGAACAAGTAAAAGGTTTTGCTTTTAATAATTTTTACAACGCCATGCCGTCCTGACCTTTTCCTGCGCCTGATGACACATCTCTATGAATGCGTACAGGAATTTGCTATAATAATGGGATGATCAGGAATCGCTCCAAGGAGGCTATACCATGTCTGATATTAAGACAAAAACAGAAAAAGATTACTCGAAATATTTTCAAACAACGTTTACTCCACCTTCTTTAAAAGAAGCGAGGAGGCGTCGCAAAAATACAATTCAGCATCTAAATGACTTTAATATTCCAGAGGATATGCAGGAGATCGGAAAAGGGAAAACGTTCATGATCAGAACGTATGGCTGTCAGATGAACGAGCATGATACGGAAGTGATGGCCGGTATTCTGGCTGAAATGGGTTATGAATCGGTAGATACAGAAGAGAAAGCCGATGTTATTTTGCTGAATACATGCGCGATTCGTGAAAATGCGGAAAACAAAGTGTTTGGTGAAATCGGACATCTGAAGAGCATGAAACGAGAGCGGCCCGATCTTGTTATCGGCATTTGCGGCTGCATGGCTCAGGAAGAGTCGGTCGTTAACCGTATTTTGAAAAAACATCAACAGGTTGACCTGATTTTCGGTACGCACAACATCCACCGACTTCCTCAGTTGCTGAAAGAGGCGCTATTCAGCAAGGAAATCGTCATGGAAGTGTGGTCCAAAGAAGGCGATATCGTTGAAAACCTTCCCAAAGTAAGAAAAGGAAGCATTCGGGGCTGGGTTAATATTATGTATGGCTGTGACAAATTCTGTACATATTGCATTGTGCCTTATACCCGCGGAAAAGAGCGGAGCCGCCATCCGCAGGAAATTATTGATGAAGTCAGAGAATTAGCAAGACAAGGATATAAAGAAATCACACTTCTCGGTCAAAACGTTAATGCATATGGTAAGGACCTTGAGGAACTGGAAAATTACGGACTTGGTGATTTAATGGATGAGATCCGAAAAATCGATATTCCGAGAATCCGCTTTACAACAAGTCATCCAAGAGATTTTGATGATCACTTGATTGACGTGCTGGCTAAAGGCGGAAATCTGGTCGAACACATTCACTTACCGGTTCAAAGCGGCAACACGGATGTTCTGAAAATAATGGGCAGGAAATACAGCCGTGAACGCTATCTGGAGTTATTCTATAAAATTAAAGAAGCGATTCCAAATGCTGTTTTCACAACTGATATTATTGTAGGCTTCCCAAACGAAACGGATGAACAGTTTGAGGATACGATCTCACTTGTTAAAGAATGTCAGTTCGATGGCGCCTACACGTTTATCTATTCTCCGCGCGAAGGAACACCCGCAGCACGGATGGAAGATAATATATCGATGGAAGTGAAAAAAGAACGCTTGCAGCGCCTAAATGCGATCGTTAACGAGCATGCTGCTAAAAGCAATGCTAAATATAAAGGTGAAATCGTAGAAGTTCTCGTTGAAGGTACCAGCAAGAAAAATGATGACGTACTTTCAGGGCACACAAGAACAAATAAAGTTGTTAATTTTAAAGGACCTAAATCGTTGATTGGCGAATTAGTTCAGGTAAAGGTATTAGAAACAAAAACCTGGACGCTCGATGGAGAGCTTATTGAAGAAAAAGAGGTGAGCTACCAATGACGGTTTATAAAAAAGAAGATATTTTAAACAAAGCGAAAGAAATCGCAAGCATGATTTCTGAAACAGAAGAAGTTGATTTTTTTAAAAGAGCCGAAGAGAAAATTAACAATAACGAAAAAGTTAAAAAAATAATCGCTAAAATTAAGACACTTCAGAAAGAATCGGTTAATCTGCAGCATTTTCAAAAGCATGAGGCTTTGAAAAGGAATGAAGCTAAAATAGATGACCTGATGGCAGAGCTTGATGCGATCCCGGTTGTTCAGGAATTTAAGCAGTCTCAGACAGATGTAAACGATTTACTTCAGCTCATTTCCAGCACCATTTCAAACAAAGTCACGGATGAAATTATTGACGCAACGGGCGGCGACCAGCTTTCCGGTCAAACGGGGTCCGCTCTGAAAAACAGTGACCCAAGTCCATGCCAATAATCACATTAAAAAAGCTTTACACATTCAATAATGTGTAAAGCTTTTTTTCGGGATTCCAACTCGACAGGTAAATTACGGATATGGTTTATTGATAGTGGCAAGCAAATCATGGAAGTGGACAGTAGATCAAAAGAGGAACAGTTCTATCGTCAATTTTATGCAATGCGCTTGTCCATTCAGATCGTGACCTTGCATTTTTTCGTCTGGACTTGACCCGCTATTCTCTGCTTTCCCAAACAAATCGGCAGCGGCTAACTCTCGAGAGGGGCTTTGACTTCGGAACTTATTGAGACATAATAAGTGCTTTCTTATTTCTTTCAAGGCGAATGCACACGTGACAGTTGCCCCGCATACCATGACAGAGAAGAAGAAAAGGAGGTTAGAAGCGCCTTGTCTGAACATAATGCGTATGTCTACAGAGAGATTATTACAAAAGCGGTATGTGGAAAAGGTAAGAAATTCAGTCAGTCCGCCCACTCAATAACCCCTACTCACAAACCTTCAAGTGTACTAGGGTGCTGGGTAATCAACCATAAGTATAAAACTCATTACCATAAAGATTGTGTGGTTATTGAGGGATCCTATGACGTGAACGTCTGGTATTCCTATAATAATAATTCACGCACTGAAGTAGTGAGTGAAGCGGTCACTTACCGGGATCAGGTCAACTTAACAATTAAAGATAAGAAGACCATTTCTGACCGCATGGATGTGGTTGTCAGGACACTGCAGGAACCAAATTGTTTGGAGGCGACTCCTACGCCAAACGGGCACAAAATAGTTGCTCAGGTTGAACGGGAGTTTGTCGTTGAAGTCATTGGTGAAACGAAAGTAAGCGTGCAGGTAAACGCGGATGATGAATTAATCCGGGATGATGATTGGGAACAAGATCTAGATAGCGCTCTGGATGACCTTGACGATCATTTTTCAACAGAAGATAAGCGAACTGAATCGTTCTAAGGAAGAAGCCCGGGCTTCTTCCTTTTTCTTTTAAAGGAAAGGGGGGACAGGCGGACTTAATCAAACGGTCTATCATCACGTTAATCGGTTTCAAGGCTTCTGGAAAGCCTAGTTTTGTTTGCGTTTCTCCACTTCTCCAGTATGTTATAATAGCTACGACTATATAGAGTATTAGACTGGGGAGTGGAATAGGAAAATGGCATATACTCCTATGATTGAACAATATCTACGAATTAAGGCCAACTACAAGGATGCCTTTTTGTTTTTTAGATTAGGTGATTTTTATGAAATGTTTTTTGATGATGCGCTTCGTGCGTCGAAAGAGCTGGAGATCACATTGACCTCCCGCGATGGCGGCGGTGAAGGCCGGATTCCAATGTGCGGAGTTCCTTATCACGCAGCCAAACAATACATAAAAGTGCTGGTGGAAAAAGGCTATAAAATTGCAATATGCGAACAGCTTGAAGATGCGAAGCTCAAGAAGGGGATGGTGAAGCGGGATGTCGTTCAGCTGATCACCCCCGGAACGGTTATGGAAGACATGTCTCTTCGACCAAAATCTAACAATTATCTGGGGTCAGTTCGGCAAGTGTCAGATGATGAATACACGTTGGCAATAAGCGATTTGACGACAGGAGAGCTGAAAACAGTGACTCTCCCAACGGCTGAAGCAGTTGCTCAGGAGCTTGCTTCGTTTGATGTACGGGAACTAGTGGTCTCCCGTGACCTTCACTCAGATACTTTAGACTACTTATCGAAGCCTTCTGGGATACCTGCATCATGGCATGAAGAAACAATGATTCCTGAAGAGCTTGAGTATGTCGTCAGTCAGATTGAGAGCTTAGCAGAAAAAGAAGCTGTTGCGCATCTTGTTTCATACCTATTCAAGACCCAAAAAAGATCACTTGGTCATTTACAAGAAGCGAAGAGCTATCAGATAAAAGAATATATGTCGATCGATCCGCGGTCACGCCGGCATTTAGAATTGACACAGACGATCCGCGATAAAAAATCATTTGGGTCATTGCTCTGGCTGCTTGATGAAACAGAAACGGCGATGGGCGGCAGATTGTTAAAGCAGTGGATTGAAAAGCCTTTAGTACAGGAAGAACAGATTAACAGCAGACTTGATCATGTGAGCACTTTAATTGAACGGTTTTTCGAAAGAAATGCCATCAAGGAAGCGTTAAGCAATGTCTATGATATGGAACGGCTGGTTGGGCGCGTTTCGTTTGGAAATGTGAATGCCCGAGAGCTGAACCAGCTTAAATTGACTCTTCAGCAAATGCCTGCCATTGTTCAGGCTTTAGAAGAAATGACCGATACACCGCTTGGGGGGCTTCTGAAGAACACAGATGCATGTGAAGACATTGCTTCACTAATAGATAACAGCATTTTGCCTGATCCTCCGCCTTCGGTCACTGATGGGAATATTATTAAAGATGGTTATGATCAACAACTTGATGAATACCGCCATGTAAGCCGGAACGGTAAATCATGGATAACTGAGCTTGAAAAGAAAGAACGGGAATTCACTGGTATTAAGTCGCTTAAAGTAGGCTATAACAAGGTGTTTGGCTATTTCATTGAAGTAACAAAGGCTAATATCTCCTCGTTGCCTGAAGGTAGATATGAAAGAAAACAAACACTGTCTAATGCAGAAAGATATATTACTGAAGAATTAAAAGTAAAAGAAACAATGATTCTAGAAGCAGAAGATAAGATGGTGGACTTGGAGTATAAACTTTTTCAAGAACTCAGAATAACGATTAAAGACCACCGGCACCGGCTTCAGAAGCTTGCGAAACAGCTCGCCTTTTTAGATGTGATACAGAGCCTGGCAGCAGTCAGCGAGTCAAGGAATTATGTGAGGCCCGTCTTCAATCAACAACACCAGTTGTTAGTGAAGGAAAGCCGGCATCCTGTTGTGGAAAAAGTCCTGAAAAACCAAACCTTTGTTGCGAATGATATAGCCATGTCTCCTGAGACCTCAGTACTTTTGATTACAGGACCCAATATGGGTGGTAAAAGCACTTATATGAGGCAGCTTGCCCTTACGGCCGTTATGGCCCAAATGGGTTGTTTTGTTCCGGCCGATCAAGCGGAATTGCCTCTGTTTGATCAAATTTTCACAAGAATCGGAGCTAGTGATGACCTTGTGTCAGGACAAAGTACGTTTATGGTGGAAATGCTTGAAACACAATATGCAATTGATCACGCGACTGAAAACAGTCTGATTCTTCTTGATGAAATCGGGCGAGGTACATCCACTTATGATGGGATTGCTTTGGCACAGTCAATCGTTGAGCACATCCATGACGATATTAAAGCAAAAACCTTGTTTTCAACGCATTACCATGAGTTAACGACGCTTTCAGACAGCCTGTCAAACTTAAAAAATGTTCATGTGGGAGCTGTTGAAGAAGAGGGAAAGGTTATCTTTCTCCATAAAGTTCTTGATGGACAGGCAGACCGCAGTTATGGCATTCATGTGGCCGAGCTTGCTGGCCTTCCTGAGGGGCTGATAGGACGGGCTCGGACAATTCTAAACGAACTTGAAAAAGTTAAAGAAACAGATAGCACCAATGCTCCTGGTGCGATTCATGAAGCGGCTAACAGCACTGAGCAGCTTGCGTTCTTTGAAAGCCCGAAACCCAAAAAAGAGTCCCTATCACAAAAAGAAAAAGCTGTTATTAAGCAGATTGAACGGATAGCCATGCTGGAATTGACTCCGATGGAAGCTATGAATATTCTTTACGATCTCCATACATCGCTTCGAAAGGATTCAGAAAGGGTTCGATAGAAATGGGTATCATAAAAAAACTTAGCGAATCACTAGCAAATAAGATTGCGGCAGGAGAGGTTGTTGAACGCCCCTCCTCTATTGTTAAGGAACTGGTCGAAAATGCACTAGATGCAGGAGCAACAACAATTCAGGTGGATATTCAGGAAGGCGGACTGGATAAAATCCACATTACGGATAATGGACACGGGATATCCGCTGAAGACTGTGAAAAAGCATTTGAACGGCATGCGACAAGCAAGATTAAAGATGAAGAAGATTTGTTTCACATCCATTCCCTAGGGTTTCGTGGGGAAGCATTGCCGAGTATTGCGTCTGTCTCTCATTTCGATCTAATTACAGGAACGGGGGAGGAAGCCGGCCGTCATCTAATTTTGGAAGGCGGCAAGCTCATTCAGAACAAAGCCTCGGACAGCAGGAGAGGGACTGAAATTACTGTAACCCGTCTGTTTTATAATACACCTGCAAGACTTAAGCATTTGAAAACGATTCATACAGAGCTTGCAAAAATCTCTGATATTATTAATAAGCTTGCTTTAAGTTTTCCGAAGGTTTCCTTTAAGTTCACACATAATGACAAGCAAATCTTCAAAACTAACGGAAAGGGCAGGGTAGAAGAAGTACTGGCAGCCATTTATGGTATTCAAACAGCCAAGGCTTCACTTGGATTTGAGAGAGAAACCCTTGATTTTCAAGTGAAAGGTCTTCTCGTTAAGCCTGAAATCAACAGGAAAGGGCGACAGTATGTTTATGTCTTCATAAACAATCGGTATATAAGAAACTACCCAATCTTTAATGCGATCATCAGCGGGTATCATACACTCTTACCGATTGGACGCTACCCAATTGCCATTCTTCATATTAATCTGGATCCAACTTTAATTGACGTGAATGTACATCCGGCAAAGCTGGAAGCCCGTATCAGTAAGGAAAAAGAACTGTGCCAGCTTATTGAAACGTCAATCAGAGAAACGTTTCATGAAGTGAGGCTTGTTCCTTCCGTAAAAAAAGAGCCGGGTATTAAACGCCAAAAGTCGGAGCAGCAGACAATGATGTTTCAGCAGCATACTACGGCAGATCCACCAGTAAAAAGAGTGCCACAAGAGGGGTTGCAGAATGTACAGTCTTACCCCACCTATGTCAAAGAAGACCGTCCAGAGGAAGCTCCGGTATTTAAAGATGATGAGTCACCAGAGGACCAACTGCCTGAACGTGATCAATGTACAGCACAGCCCTTTTCTGATGAGGCTGTTCGTGCTGTTGAGCCTGTGGAGGCTCCTGAGCAAACAGAACCAGCCAAGGAAAAAAGGATGCCCGTGCTCTATCCGATTGGCCAGATGCATGGAACGTATATACTCGCCCAAAATGAAAACGGTCTTTTTATCATTGATCAACATGCTGCCCAAGAGCGGATAAAGTATGAGTTTTACAAAGAAAAAGTCGGGCAGACAGCTAAGGAACTGCAGGAGCTTTTAGTGCCGATGACCTTTGAGTTTTCAGCTGGCGAGTACGCGGTCATTTCTTCCTTTAATGACTATTTGGCTGAAATGGGCCTTTATTTTGAAAGCTTTGGCCAGAATACTTATATTGTCAGGTCGCATCCACAATGGTTTCCTGCAGGTAAAGAACAAGAGACGATTGAAGATATTGTTCAGGCGCTCTTGGAGAATAAAAGCATCACTGTGAAGGAATTACGGGAAGAACTTGCGATCATGATGTCTTGCAAAAAATCGATTAAAGCAAACAGGTATCTAAAAACTGAAGAAATCGATGCGTTACTATTTCAGCTGAGTCAGGCAAGTGACCCCTTTACTTGTCCGCACGGGCGTCCTGTTATTATTCATTTCACAACCTATGAAATGGAGAAGTTGTTTAAAAGAGTGATGTAAGATTAGAACTAGGTGAAGAAAGGGGGGAGTTCGTGCAGAAGCTGATAACAATAGCAGGACCGACAGGCGTTGGTAAGACGAAGCTCAGCATCATCCTGGCAAAACGCTTTAATGGAGAAGTCATCAATGGTGATGCTTTTCAATTTTACAAGGGACTTGATATCGGTACAGCAAAGGTTACGACCGAAGAAGCCCAGGGCATTCCCCACCACCTGATTGACTTTTTGGAGCCGGATGAGCCATATTCGGTGGCTGAGTATCAAAAAGCAGCAAGAAAAGCGATTGCGGAGGTAGCTTCAAGAGACAAGCTTCCGATTCTTATTGGAGGTACTGGGCTTTATATTAAAGCCGCTGCCTATGACTACCGGTTCACGGAGGCTGGCCAGGATCAGGCTTTAAGAGACGAATTGCAGCGAACAGCTGATGAAAAGGGGCCGCAGTATCTTCATCAACTTCTTTCTTCCGAAGATCCTGAATCGGCAAATCGCATTCATGCGAACAACCTTCCAAGGGTGATACGGGCATTGGAGGTTACACGACGAACAGGGACACCCTTCAGCCAGCAAAGCCGTCAGGAAGAGCTCAAACCTTTGTATGATCTTGTGAATATCGGATTAACAATGAATCGTGAAGAACTCTACACTCGTATTAATGATCGGGTGGATGAAATGGTGGAAAACGGACTGATAGATGAAGCAGAGGGATTGTATAAGAAGGGGCTTCAAGGTGCTCAGTCCACACAGGCGATCGGTTATAAAGAGCTATTTTTATTTTTTGAAGGAACGCTCTCAAAAGAAGAAGCCATTCAACGGATCAAGCAGCACTCTCGGCAGTTTGCTAAGCGTCAGCTAACCTGGCTTCGTCATCAAATGCCTGTCAATTGGTATGAAATAAGTGTCAGGGAGAACACGTTTTCAAAAAAAGCTGAAGAAATCATTCGGAATATAGCAGGAATGTTTGATATAAAGTCGAAATAATCATTTATAGAGAAATGAGGAGGATTATCGTTTATGAAACAATCCATTAACATTCAGGACACTTTTTTGAATCAGCTACGTAAAGAGGGGATATTTGTCACGATTTTTCTTCTTAACGGTTTTCAATTGAAAGGCCAAGTGAAGGGGTTCGATAATTTTACAGTATTGCTTGAAACCGATGGCAAGCAGCAATTGATTTTTAAACATGCTATCTCCACCTTTTCACCATCTAAATCAGTCAACTTAACGCAAACTGCTGAATAATGAGAAAGCCCCCTCCTGCAGGGGGCTTTCCGCATTCCAATAGCCGGGATTATTAATTAAACCAATAGATCAGGCATGAATCGCATAAGATAGTTATAATCCCGCAGAACGAACGGAGTGTGGATCTCTTGTCTAAATCAGATACTTCTTCTTCAGGCACCATTCGGATACAAATACAACAGCCCGAGCGTCATAACCGGGTGGATACAGCGATAAAGAAGCCAAAATTCGTCTATGAGGGGCAGTCATTACAAGAGCTTGAATCCAAGCTGGACCAGCTAGTTGGCCTTCATGAAGCAAAGAAAATGATTAAGGAAATCTACGCATGGGTATACATTAATAAAAAAAGAGAAAATCTTCAGCTGAAGCACGACCCTCAAGCGCTTCACATGCTGTTTAAAGGACAGCCCGGAACTGGAAAAACAACAATTGCCAGGCTGATTGGAGAACTACTTAAGGACATGAAGATACTTTCGAAAGGGCATCTTGTCGAAGCGGAACGGGCGGATCTTGTTGGAGAGTTCATTGGACAGACCGCTCAGAAAACTAGGGATTTAATTAAAAAAGCCCAAGGCGGGATTCTGTTTATTGATGAGGCATACAGCCTGAACCGTGGCGGATCAAAAGATTTCGGGCATGAGGCCATGGATACGCTTGTTAAACATATGGAAGATAAAAAAGATGAATTTATTGTTATCTTTGCGGGCTACGAACATGAAATGAACCGTTTTCTGAAGCTGAACCCTGGTCTCCCATCCCGGATTCCTATCATGTTAAGCTTTCCGCCTTATACAAAAGACGAGTTAATGCTTATTTTTAAGAAATTAACAGCTGAAAGAGATTACCGGGTCACTAACGAACTGGAGAATAAGCTAACACACTTTCTGACAGATCTCCTGAGAAAGGATCATCCCACGTTCAGCAATGGCCGCTATATGAGGAATATGCTAGAAAAAATAATGCGTCAGCAGGCACTGCGGCTGCTTAGAGAACAAAGGTTTGAGCGGGAGGATTTATTGACGTTGAGAGCGTGTGATTTTATGATAGAAGACGCAGCTGCAGAAAGCAGTGAAGCGGATGAAGAGATTGAAGAGTAACGCTGACTGAACAATGAGGAGAATGTCTGTGGAAAAAGTAATGCTTGTCGGGTGTCAACTTCCCGAGGTAACAGATGAACAAATAGAATCAACGATGTCAGAGCTTGCTGCACTTGCTGTGACAGCAGGCGGCGAAGTTGTGACTGAAGTCTTGCAGAAACGCCAGAAAGTCAATGCAGCGACGTATATTGGAAAAGGAAAAATTGAGGAGCTTCATGTGCTGGAAGAAGAGCTTGAGATTGATACGATCATTTTTAATGATGAGCTGTCTCCCAGTCAGCTGATGTCACTTGCTGAACAGCTAGAGTCAAAAGTGGTAGACAGAACCCAGCTTATTCTAGACATTTTTGCAATGAGAGCCCGTTCACGCGAAGGGAAACTTCAGGTTGAGCTTGCACAATTAAATTATCATTTGCCCCGTTTAAGCGGCATCGGGGTAAATTTGTCGCGTCTCGGCGGTGGCATTGGAACGAGAGGACCTGGTGAAACGAAGCTTGAAACAGACCGGCGTTATATTCGCCGCAGAATCAGTGATATTAAGCAGCAGCTGCAAACGATTGTTGATCACAGAGAAAGATACAGAGAGCGCCGTCATGCGAATGCCCGCTTTCAGATTGCGCTGATCGGATACACAAATGCCGGAAAATCCTCTTTATTTAACCGATTAACTGAAGCTAACGCTTTTGAAGAGGACTTGCTGTTTGCAACGCTTGATCCCTTAACACGCAAATTCAAATGTCCAAGCGGATTTACAGCTCTTATGACCGACACTGTTGGCTTTATCCAGAAGCTTCCTACGACGCTCGTTGCGGCGTTCCGGTCCACCTTGGAAGAAGCGGGACAGGCAGATATGATTCTTCATGTCATTGATGCGTCACATCCCGATCACCTGGAACACGAGAAAACAGTGGAAAAGCTTTTATCCGAATTAAATGCGGATCATATCCCAGTGTTGAAGCTTTACAACAAAAAAGACAAGCTTAAAACGCCATTTATCCCTACAAAGGGAGCGTATTTGGTTTCTGTTCTTGATCCCGAAGACCAAGCTAAAATCAAAAAAGGCATTGAAGAGAAAATCAGGGAAGAGATGACAGCTTATCATGTGCATGTGGCAGCGGAGGACGGAAAAATGCTTGCTACCCTGAAGCAGGAAACGCTTGTTTCCGGCGGAGAGTTTGATGAAGGCTCTAATGGCTACTATTACCATGGTTTTGTTCATGCTTCATCCCCTTTATTTCCAGTCTTAACAGCATCAGTGAAAACGATCAAGGAGCCCTAATCGATGTACTCATTTTTAAAAAACAGCAAAGAATTAGAACCGCTTATTAAAAAGGCGGAACAGATGATTGAACCCCATTTTAAAGCAGTGGAAGAGACAGCCTTTCACAACCAGCACAGAGTCCTTGAAGCATTCAGAAAGAACAAAATCAGCGAATCACACTTTCATGGGACGACCGGATATGGTTATGACGACTTTGGTAGAGAAGGTCTTGAGCAGGTATATGCCGACGTCTTTGGAGGAGAAGCGGCATTGGTAAGGCCCCAGTTGATTTCAGGTACGCATGCCATTACAACTGTGTTGTTCGGTTTGCTTAGGCCAGGGGATGAATGTCTGTTTATCACAGGAAAGCCATATGACACATTGGATGAAGTTGTAGGTTGGCGGGGAGAGTCAAACAGCTCGCTTAAATCATTCGGTATTTCAGCTGACATTATTGAACTGAAGCAGGGGGCGATTGATACCCAAGAGGTTCTGAACCGTATAGACAGCAAGACAAAAATGGTCAGCATTCAGAGATCGTGCGGGTATGATCAGCGGCCATCCCTTTCACTGTCAGAAATTGAGCCTGTCATTCAGGAAATTAAACAGCACGATTCCGACGTTATTATTTTTGTTGATAACTGTTACGGTGAATTTGTCGAACAACAGGAGCCTCTACATATTGGTGCAGACATTATAGCGGGATCGCTGATTAAAAATCCAGGCGGTGGTCTGGCGAAATTTGGCGGCTATATTGCGGGTAAAACGGATCTTATTGACTTGTGTGCAGAACGTTTAACAGCTCCGGGGCTTGGCCGTGAAGTCGGTCCTACGGGAAACCAGCTTGCAGATATGTACCAGGGCTTCTTTTTGGCGCCGCACGTTGTAAGTCAGGCATTAAAAGGTGCATTATTTACCTCCGCTCTTATGGAGACGGCCGGAATGGAGACAACTCCCAGCTGGTCCAAAAAACGGACAGATCTCATTCAATCTGTAACCTTTAACGATCCTGATAAAATGATTGCTTTTTGCCAGGCGATTCAGGCGGCGTCACCCATTCATTCGCATGTTATGCCTTATGCTAGCCAGATGCCAGGCTACAAGGACCCTGTCATAATGGCCGCCGGGACTTTTGTTCAGGGCGGCAGTCTCGAACTGTCCGCTGACGGACCAATCAGAGCGCCTTACACTGCGTATGTTCAAGGTGGTCTCACTTACGAGCACGTCAAGTCAGCCGTGATGATGGCCCTTGATGAAGTGTACTGTTAACCCATTGCCACCCCTAATCTGTGTGTTGGCCTTTCTTCTACCCAAAGGCTATATATGTAATGAAGGAAATTGGTGTGACTTAATCAGATTTTAACTTTAAAGAAATTATCATGTTAGAAAACCTAACATTAGTTGACATCAATAATAACATTGCATATAATTTAACAAGAAGGGAGGCTGAACCAGTGGATGATCACTTAAGACGAAACATGGCATTGTTTTCAATGAGCATTGTCCAGAAGCTGACAGGACTTTCGGCGCGTCAGATCCGCTACTATGAGGAGCAGCGACTTATTCATCCAGAACGTACGGATGGTAATCGCAGGATTTTTTCATTTACGGATGTTGATAAGCTTCTAGAAATCAAAGCGCTTCTTGATAAAGGTGTAAACCTTGCCGGTGTGAAGCATGTTCTGCAATTGACTACTGCATCGGAAGCGGTTCAGCCGCCCAAAGACGTTCCAGCTAAAAAGGAACTGAGTGAAGCAGAACTGATGAAGCATTTAAAAACAGAGCTGTTGTTTGCCGGAAAGTATGGTAAAACTTCAATGATTCAAGGAGAACTTTCCCGGTTTTTTCATTAAATCATCAATGCAAATCTGATAAATGTTGGTGAAGATTATCTAAGGAGGAAGAAAATTGGTTAACTATTCAAGAGAAGATATTATGAGAATGGCGGAAGAGCAGAATGTTAGGTTCATCCGGCTGCAATTCACAGATTTACTTGGTATCATCAAAAACGTGGAAATTCCGATTGATCAACTTCCAAAAGCATTAGATAATAAAATGATGTTTGATGGCTCTTCAATCGAAGGATTTGTGCGCATTGAAGAATCCGATATGTACTTATTTCCAGACCTGAATACGTGGGTTGTTTTTCCTTGGACCTCTGAAAAGGGTAAGGTAGCCCGTCTGATCTGTGATATTTACAATGCAGATGAAACACCTTTCGAAGGTGATCCCCGCTATATATTGAAAAAGCAGTTAGCCGAGATGGAAAAAGAAGGATTTACTCACTTTAACATTGGTCCTGAACCGGAATTCTTCCTCTTTAAAATGGATGAAAAAGGTGAACCGACGCTTGAACTTAATGATAAAGGTGGCTATTTCGACTTAGCTCCGACTGACTTAGGTGAAAACTGCCGCCGCGATATCGTTCTTGAATTAGAAGATATGGGCTTTGAGATTGAAGCTTCCCACCATGAAGTGGCACCTGGTCAGCATGAAATCGACTTCAAATATGCAGATGCAATCACAACCTGCGATAACATCCAAACGTTTAAACTGGTTGTTAAAACAATTGCTAGAAAGCATGGTCTACATGCGACGTTCATGCCAAAACCATTATTCGGTGTTAACGGCTCTGGTATGCACGCCAACATGTCTTTATTTAAAGGGAAAGACAATGCTTTTTATGACAAATCGACTGATATTGGTTTAAATGATACGGCGATGCAGTTTATTGCCGGTATTCTGAAGCATGCCCGTGCATTCACAGCAATTACCAATCCAACGGTAAACTCGTTTAAGCGTTTGGTTCCTGGCTATGAGGCACCTTGCTATGTAGCATGGTCACTAAGAAACAGAAGCCCGCTCGTTCGTATCCCAGCTTCAAGAGGGATCAGTACGAGAATTGAAGTCAGAAGTGTTGACCCTGCCGCAAACCCGTATCTTGCAATGGCAGTGATGCTTGCATCAGGTATGGACGGCGTGAAAAATAAAATGACACCTCCTACACCAACTGACCGCAATATTTACGTGATGGATAAAAAAGAACGTGAAGAAGAAGGCGTTCTCGATTTACCAGCCAATCTTAAAGATGCTTTAGACGTCATGAGCGAGGATGAAATCATCACCGCTGCACTTGGTGAACACGCGCTTGAGCACTTTATCGAAGCAAAAGAAATCGAATGGGACATGTTTAGAACGCAAGTACACCCATGGGAACGCGAACAATATATGAGCTTGTACTAAACCCTGAAACCCTTGACACCACTGGTGTTGAGGGTTTTTATTTGTGGGCGCTTGAAAGGCATTTTCACTTTTATATGGCAATTGCACCACAATTCGCCCACAAAAAATTTGTTTTTGTTATTTAATCACTTTGAAAGCCTTTTGATATAGCTCTCAAAATGATCTTTTGAAGTTTGATTTAATCTTTTTGATTACATGTGAATAAACATCAGAGGTAATCCGATACTCTTATGGCCTAATCGTTTTTGAACGTATTTCATGCTTAACGCCTGATTCCAATAATAGAACAGCATGTGTGTGGCGAAGTGAATGAATAGGAAGGGATTTAAGATTGGTTTGCTTTAATATCCTACTGAATGCATTAAATAGGCTGGACTTTGGCAAGTAAGTTCCATCTTTTCTTGTGAAAATTAAATTTATTTCATGATAATACATTTCATTTAAAATCAATTTATCTTCATTTTGCTTTTTCTATGAAAACGTAATGTCCTGGATAAGCGAATCATCTATTAATATCTCTCTAGTAGATTCATAAGTTTTCGTATTACCGAAAAGACTTTCATGTTTTTCCTGGTCTTAAAATCTAAAGTTTTGGTAATGTTGATAATGATTGTTTTAAAATCTATATCTGTCCACTGAATTGCAGCAGCTTCCCCTTTTCGCATACCTGTTTCAATAAGTGTTTTAAAAAACAAATAATATATATAACCGTACTGAGTGGCCGTTTTTAAAAATTTAGCAATTCATCTGTATCAATCCACTTTGATTCATGCTTATTATTTCGTCTGCTTTATTTGGGATTACTAGCATCCCATTGCACGGGTTCTTCTTCAAGTTCCTCAGACAACAGCATCTTCCATTGCATTATAAAAAATATCATGAATTATTTCAACTGTTCGTTTACTATAATTTTTACCGTTCTCATCAATTAAATAATTTATAAATTTTTGATACATTTTGGCTTGATATCTTATAATTTTAATGTCTTTAAAATATGGGATAATATGCACTTTCTAATATTGTCTTTCATGTAAATAGGTAAGTATTTTGTCCTTACTGTTGTTTTTCTCTTCATGTCTTAAGCCATTTATTGAAAAAATAGTTTCAGGATTAACGGCATTTTATTTGATTCAGCTTTATTAAGCAATTGCCGTTCGTACTCCTTATGCAGCATGTTGCGCAGCTTTTTTTGTTGCTAAATCCCCGCCTTAGAATTCTCTTTGTAATTTTTAGTAAATGGATCCTTATAATCGTATACGGTATTCCCAAGCTTATCATTGTGTTGCCTTTTTCTGATGCTCGCCATTTGTCACTTCTCCTTTCTGAACGATTTATTATCTATTGCTTATCCTCCCATTGTTTCATAAGATTCTGTGTCTCCTGGCTACAATCTGCTAGTTTAAAAGGCTGAAGATTATACGATTCTTCCTTTTTCTTATCTTTCCATTGTGAAAACAACCGAAAATGATTATCTCTCTTAGCCTGCATTAACTGTCTCTTGTAATGGGATAGGCGTTCAGAAGCAACCCAATAGGGGACATTGAAGGCATCTGATATAAAAGACACTGGAGATAGCTGCGGGATCTTTAAATTGCGAAGCATGAAAGTCGGCACGCAAAAATGAAGCATAAAATTGTTGGCCTTGTATTCTTGCATATCAACAAACAGGGGAGGAGGTTCAATTGATTTCCTGCATGCAAAAGGACATGGCAAAGTTCATGGCCAAAGTCGATCCATTGCTCCTGGGGTGATAAGCGTCGATCAATAATAATAGAGTACATGTTGTTCCTAGCGAGGGAGCGGCTCCCCATGTCGGTAAAGTGCAGCCAAACGTTCAGATTGGCTGCAATTTCAATCATATCCATCTTAGCGGGGGTCTTTATTCCGATGTGGCAGTATAGCCTTTTAATTGAATCTTCGAGAGGTGTGTATGTATAAGTCAATGTTATGCCTCCTAAAAGCGAATGTATGTTCGTTTAATTAATAGTATATTACACATAACTGATATTGTGTAATAAAACTGCATTTTTCTTTAAATTAAAAATCAAACTTTCTCCAAAGCCAAAATCAGAAAAATAATATTTAGGAGGAATAATAAGAGAATTTGACGAATGAATAAAATAAAGGGGAACATCCAATTTAAACTAACTGTTCAGTAGTTAAGAAGAAACAATAAGCGAAATGGAGAGATTCAAGTGAGTAAAGTAGGAGTTTCCAAGGTGGATATTACACCACCATTAGGTATTAAATTTATTGGTTACCATAGACTATCAGGGATCACTAATGTTGATGAACGAATTTATGCAACAGCGTTTGTGTTTGAAAGTAACAAGATTAAAACTGTGTTTATTAGTATTGATAACATTGGAATGCTTATAGAAGATACTTCAAGAATTCGTAAAAAAATAGCAGTTGAATTAAATATTCCTTTTGAACAGATAACTGTTACTTATACCCATACCCATTCTGGCCCCGAAACTGTTGGCGATAGTGATTTAGTAAAGGCTTATAAAACAATATTAGTTGAAAACGTTGTTAAAGCTGTGCTTAACGCAAATAATAGTATGCAACTTTCTGAGGTTGGTTGGAATGTTACAATGGGGAGTATAGGAGTAAATCGTAGAGAAGTTACAACATGAAGGTAAAGTAATAATGGGAACAAATGAAAAAGGTATTGTTGATAAATCGGATAGGAATTTTAGCAATTCGAAATCCAAGTACGAAAACATTATCAGGTGCAATTGTATTTTGTACTGCACACCCTAATGTTTTAAAAAAAGGATAGTGATATTTTATCAGCTGATTATCCGGGGTTAACAAGGGAAATACTTGAACAAACGCTTAAGTGTTCAGTGATAATTGTACAGGGTGCTGCCGGAAATGTTGATGCCAAATATCGTGGTTCAATGGAAGCTATTAGAACAAATGGCATATGCTTTAAGTGGCAATGTACTTGCTATGATTCCGCCAATTTCTTTCAAACCCGATTACCCAATTGAAAACTATATCTTCTAAGCTATCGATGAATCTAAAAAAGGTACCTGAACCTGATGAAAATACTTAGATTGGCAGCATTCGCTGAAGAACAATGGGGAGTTAATACAAATATTTGGCTTACTGCAATGTTAGAGAAATACAAACAGAAGAAAAAATATTTATTTATTGACATAGAAGTTCAACTATTTCAAATCAACGAAGGTTCATTTTCTGGATTTCCATATTTAACCTTTTTCCGAATCAGCTCTTGATATTCAAGAAAAACTTAATTATAGACTTGCTTTTTTTGGTGGATATACTAACGGTTATCTAGGATATTTGCCTACAAAGGAAACCTTTCCATTTGGCCGATATGAGGTTGACCTTAATCCAGTAGTATATGGACCCGAAACAGGTTTATGTATGCCACCTGTCGAGAAATACATCTGAACGCGTCGTTAATAAAGTTTTGGAATTACACAAATATTGATTCTTATTCAGATCAGCTAAAAGTGAGCGTTAGTTTTATATTATTTGGAAATGAAACAGACTGACTCAAATAGTAACGGGCAGTTTATTTTATAAGAAAGGAATGGTGGTGTTATGCCTTTTGTAGTAGGTTATGGAATTGCAATTATTGGAGCAATTATAGCTTTTCAACTAAGTGAGGGAAAAACGAAAAAAAGACAATACATTATTTGGGGTATCACGCTCATGTTAGCTATTTCACCATTCTTATCTTTTGCAATTGGTTTAACCTACGCGGTTATTGCGAAAAATGGATGGGCGGTGTTAATAATGTGGTATATTTTCCCTGTGCTTTTCCTAATAGGATTTATAACATTATTGGTTGGTATTTTCAAGAGAAAAGAAACAGATAAGGTCTGAGCTATTAAACTAACGGGGCTTTAATGGAAGAAAGAGTTGAAAGCAAAAGGCTTAGAGGACTTTTACTCTAAGCTTTTTTGGTGTGTGAAATACACTGTGATTTACGGAGTGGAAATAACGTGATTTCCGTTGTGATTAGGTTTTTTTTTGAAGCTTCCACCTCATAAGTAAAACCGTTACTCAAATAGTTGGTCGTTTTTTTAATTAATTTTTGATTTATTGAACGCTCAATTGTCTCGTTATGGTCGAACCATTACTTGCATAATCACTGAATATTTACCTGATGCGGTACGTGTACTTACTTTCCAAGTCCAAGTGATAACACCGCTGCTATTTGCTTTTTTGGATCTTAACCTGCAGCATGACTGTGGCCGGAGTTATAGATGACCTCAATTGTGCCTCTTGCGCCAGGCTTTGTTTTTATCGTTACAGAAGCTTCATTACCATGATCATAGATGGATAAACATGGATAATGTGCTATATTATGAGGTCAATATAAAAATTGAGTAATTTAGTAATTATCACTCTTAAACGAGCATCCTCCGGGGTGTTTTTCTTATGCTCCAAAGCAAACTTAAATGATTCTGGTGGTGTTTTAATGAAGTAGAAAACGTGCAAATTGATAACTCCAATAAAAATTGTGGAGCCCAAATGAAATGAAAGAGAACCTCAACTATTCCAAAGAGTTACGTCAAAATAATCAGCCAGTTTTTGTGTCAGGATTACGTTTGCCATTTTCATATCCAGATATTGATACTTTAGCGACATTCACAATTTTCCCTAGCTGTTTCCCCAGATCAATAACGCAAGCCAATATAAATTTAACTGAATGATAAATTGGCCAGCGTGATTTTGTTAGGTTTACCAAAATGTAATGAAGTCCTGCAGGGGGACCAAGCGGAAGCGCGGTATAGGTTTCAAGTATACAAGGATACTGTGCAGAAATTGGCTTTCTTTAGCTGCCTTCGAGAAAAACTTGACTCATACTTTAAATGCCCTGAGTTTTGACAAACCAAAAAACACATGCTAGTGTTTAATGTGTTCAAAACGTTTTAAAAAAATTTAACAAATTTAATAGATAAAATTAACTAGGGGAAACCTGATGAAGAAAATGTTTATTAATGGAAAGTGGGTAGAAATCCGTTCCGGAAATACGAGAGAAATTATTAACCCATATAATAATGAGTCCATTGCCATAGTAGCTGAAGGAAATGCTGAAGATACGAAACGAGAAATTGATGCAGCTAGAGTTGCTTTTGACCAAGGTGATTGGAGAAAAACGACGGCTACTGAGCGTGGAGAAAAAGTACTCCAAATCGCTGAATTGATCGAGAGGAATAAGGAAGAACTGGCTGAATTGGAATCCCTTGATACCGGAAAAACCATTGTGGAGAGCCGTGTGGATATGGATGATATTGCAGGCGTTTTCCGTTACTTTGCTGGACTCGCAGACAAGGATGGCGGTGAAGTCATTGAGTCACCGATTCCAAATAGCCAAAGTAAAGTGGTTCGGGAACCAGTTGGGGTATGCGGTCAAATTACACCATGGAATTATCCTCTTTTACAAGCAGCATGGAAAATTGCTCCTGCCCTTGCGACAGGAAATACAATCGTCATTAAGCCAAGTGAGATCACACCGCTTACAACAATTAAGGTGACGGAATTAATGGACGAGGTCGGGTTTCCTACAGGTGTCGTCAATCTTGTTCTCGGCGAAGGCGCAACTGTGGGGAATGAACTCGCAGAAAGCAAAGACGTTGATTTAATTTCTTTTACGGGAGGGGTTGTAACCGGAAAGAAAATTATGCAGGCGGCAAGCGGAAATGTGAAAAAGATCGCACTGGAGCTTGGAGGGAAAAACCCAAATATCGTCTTTGCAGATGCAGATTTTGATACAGCGCTCGATCAGGCGATGAATGCGGTTTTCTTCCATGCTGGACAAGTTTGTTCTGCAGGGGCAAGGTTAATTGTTGAGGATTCGATTCATGATCGTTTTGTCGAAGCCCTCGTTGAACGGACCAGACGAATCAAACTTGGTAACGGTTTTGAAGAGGAAACACAATCCGGCCCGCTGATTTCTGCTGAGCATCGCGAAAAAGTAGAGAAATATGTTGAAGTCGGAAAACAGGAAGGGGCTCGCTTGTTAATTGGAGGAGCTCGTCCGGAAGATCCAAAACTTCAACAGGGCTTCTTTTATTTACCGACAATTTTCTCCGAGTGTACTTCGAGCATGCAGATTGTCCAGGAGGAAGTGTTTGGGCCAGTTCTGACGGTTGAGCGTTTCCAAGATGAAGAAGAAGCGGTACGTCTTGCTAACGATTCAATTTATGGACTCGCCGGAGCAGTATGGACGACTGACGGATTCAAGGCAGAGCGCGTCTCTTCTGAACTACGAATGGGTACCGTTTGGATCAATTACTTTCACCCCTATTTCGCACAAGCGCCGTGGGGAGGCTACAAACAGTCTGGGATCGGCCGTGAACTTGGCAAGGCTGGACTAGAGGAATATACGGAAACGAAACATATTTTCCGTAATATGAAACCCGAACCCATTAACTGGTTTAAATAAATAAAAAGATCTTTTTGATGAATGTTTTCCTAGATTACTATTTTTGATTTTTTCATAAGGAGGAACAAGCATGACAGAAACATATGACATTATTGTAATTGGTGGAGGTAGTGCGGGTTCTGTACTCGGTGACCGTCTAAGTGCTGATGGGAGTCGACGTGTTCTGGTTCTAGAGGCAGGTCGCAGTGATTACCCATGGGACCTATTGATCCAAATGCCGGCAGCTCTGCCCTTCCCTGCAGGAAAAAGCCTCTATGATTGGAAATACGAATCTGACCCAGAACCTTATATGAATGCACGACGTGTCAAGCATGCCCGTGGAAAGGTGCTTGGAGGTTCGAGCTCAATCAACGGTATGATTTACCAACGCGGTAATCCGCTGGACTATGAACGCTGGGGAGCCGACAAGGGTATGGAAACGTGGGACTTTGCGCATTGTCTTCCGTATTTTAAACGCTTGGAAAATGCACTAGGCTCTCCAGAGGATGATCTTCGCGGGCATGAGGGCCCTATCAAATTAGAACGCGGGCCAGCGACTAATCCTTTATTCCAAGCCTTCTTTGATTCTGCTGTTGAAGCGGGCTATTCGCGAACCCCTGATGTGAACGGCTATCGGCAGGAGGGGTTCGAACCTTTGATAAGCATGTGTACAAAGGCAGGAGGTTGTCAGCTTCACGGGCATATCTTCATCCAGCTATGCGACGGGAGAATCTGACTGTGAAAACCCGTGCTTTTGTTACAAGTATTGACTTCGATGGGACTCGGGCCAAAGGTGTCACCTATCAAAGAAATGGAAAACGCATCAGGTGAACGCTGGAGAAGTCATACTTTCTGGTGGTGCGATCAACACCCCGCAACTGCTTCAGCTATCAGGTGTAGGCGATGCCGATTACTTGCGCAAACTTGGCATCAAGCCGGTCGTTGATCTTCCAGGTGTTGGTGAGAACCTTCAGGATCATCTTGAAGTCTATATCCAACACTCGTGTCCACTTCCGGTTTCAGAACAGCCTAACTTAAGTAAAGCAAGGATGCCTTGGATCGGTTTACAGTGGATGCTTGGACGTACGGGTCCGGCAGCGACCAACCATTTCGAAGGAGGGGGTTTCGTCCGTTCGAACGAGAAGGTCGCCTATCCAAATTTGATGTTCCACTTTCTTCCGGTAGCGGTACGGTATGATGGACAAAAGGCAGATGCTGATCACGGATTCCAGGTCCACGTCGGACCGATGTACTCTGATGCTCGAGGGACATTAAAGATTCGCTCAAAAAATCCTAAGGAACATCCGAGCATGATCTACAACTATCTTTCTACTCAACAGGACCGGAATGAGTGGATTGAAGCGATTCGGGTTTCTCGGGAGATTTTATCTCAGCCAGCTATAAAGCCTTACAATTCAGGGGAAATCTCGCCAGGTCCTTCGTTAGTACAGACGAGGAGATTTTAGAATGGGTAGCGAAAGATGCTGAGACCGCCCTTCATCCGAGCTGCACGGCAAAGATGGGACCCGATTCAGATCCTATGGCAGTCGTTGATCCACTCACCATGAAAGTCCATGGGCTTGACAATGTACGAGTGGTCGATGCCTCCGCTATGCCTTATGTTACAAACGGCAATATCCATGCACCGGTGTTGATGTTGGCAGAAAAGGCAGCGGACTTAATCCTTGGACGAAAACCTTTAGAGCCTAATCATTCAAAATTTTATCATCATGAGGTAGAGGCAACCGCAAAGGCGCAAATAACTGATTAAACCAGCTAAGGGTTATACTATGGAATAAGAAAGTGGCTAAAAAGCACTTGTAAGGCCATGGGAATGTTCATGTAGGTAAACAAGCTCCTAGTCTTAGGATAAGTTTAGTTGCAAAAGAAGGCATTAACTTTAATTCTTGACTAATTTAAGATTTTAAATTGGAAAAACTTAAATAAAAGGGGCGAGTTTCTTGGGAAACCAAGCAGAAGAATTAATTAAGAGTGCCGAAAAAGCCGTCATCAATTCAATTGCAGAAACAATGGACTTATATGGTGTAACGCCATCCATAGGAAGATTGTATGCGACGATGTATTTCAAACATGATTCAATGACGCTTGATGATATGAAAGATGATCTTGGGATGAGTAAACCGAGTATGAGCACAGCCGTTCGAAAATTACAGGAGATTAATATCGTCCAGAAGGTATGGGAGAAAGGATCTCGGAAAGATTTATTTGTTGCGGAAAAAGATTTCTTTCATTACTTTTCTAATTTTTTCGGGAGCAAGTGGGAGAGGGAAGCCAAATTAAATCTTTCAGCAATTAATGAGGCGAAAAAAATGCTCAAGCAAGTGTTGGAGGATGAAAAAGTAGAAAAGGTATTGAAACAACGAGCCGAACAAGATATCAAACAGCTAGAAGAGTACACAAAATATTGTCATTGGCTGGAGCGGCTGGCACACTCCATTGATAGCGGAGAAATTTTCAACTATTTACCGATAGACGCTTCAACATCCACGGAAGAATAAAAAAATTAACAGACATACAAAAACAGGAGGAGAAGGATAAATGGGGATAAAGCTTCTAATTACTGGACTTGCAATGATCGTTATCGTGTTTTTTGTTTTATCAGCATGTGGAACTGGAAAGAACAGCAACACCAATCAAAGTAGTGGAGACACAAAAGTACCGCTTGGGAAAAAAGATATTAAGTTGGCCTATGTTGCATGGGTATCTGCTACTGCCAGTGACTACGTGATGCAAGATGTTCTGGAAAATCTCGGTTATAAGGTAAATCTTATGGTAACGAGCACAGGAACGATGTATCAAAGTATTGCACAGGGCTCTACCGACGCGATGGTTTGTTCATGGCTTCCTTATACGTACGTATCCTATTGGAAAAAATATAAAAACAAAGTCAATGATCTGGGCCCGAACTTAAACAAAGCGCCAATCGGACTTGTTGTTCCGAAATATGCAAAGGTTAATTCTGTAGAAGATCTGGCCAAGAACACGAATAACATCGGTGGAAAAACGAATTGGACAATTACTGGCATCGATGCCGGATCAGGGGAAATGGAAGTAATTAAAAATAAAGTCATGTCGCAATACGGGTTGAGCAAATGGAAGTTGAAAGCAAGCTCAGGACCAGCTATGTTGGTGTCACTAAAAAAAGCAATTCAAAACCAAAAGCCAATTATTGTTACCCTTTGGTCGCCGCACTGGGCATTTGGTCAATGGGATCTGAAATACTTGAAAGATCCGAAGCATGTCTTCTCCAAACCTGATGATATTCATACATTGGCGCGTAAAGGGTTAAAAAAAGATTCACCAGCCGCTTATAAAGTGTTGGATCAATTCCATTGGACGAAAAAAGACATGGAAGAAGTAATGACGATGATCCATAACGGAATGGCTCCTAAAGATGCTGCGAAAAAATGGGTTAGTCAAAATCAGGATCTTGTCAAAGAATGGACGAAGGGCGTAAATTAAGGGGAAATTAGGTAGAGAATGGCATGAAGGGAATCAAGCTTATCTTTTAACCGGCTCACCATTTGATTTTTTAGCAACTGCAAATAAATACATACAAAAAGCAATTGCTTCAAAGATTTTACCTGTTTAACTCGTGCCCCCAATTTGCCCCCTTATCCTTAAAAAGGTAAATACATTTGATACAAATTGAAAAGTGATTTCGTTAAAACTATTATAAACAATGGTGTTTCTCATTATTAGAATCACCGTGGAAAGACTCAGCTATGTTCCGCACGCAAATACACCCATGGGAACACGAACAATATATGAGCTTGTACTAAAACCTAAAACCCTCGACACCACTGGTGTCGAGGGTTTTTTTTGCGATTAAAAGGCTATGTTTACTTTTATATGGAAGGTGTCCACAACAAAATTGCTTATGTTATTAATCACTTCGAAAGCCTTTTGATATTCAGAATACTCTTTCATCATCTTCTTACTTTTTCACATGAGCGTATAAGTCCTGGATAAGCTTACCAGATTAGTATCTCTCTAGTAGATTCAATCTTTTATTCTCACCAAATGAGACTTTCGTTTATAAGAATTAAACTGTCTATGAAGACCTTGAAAGCTCAGAAGTGAAAGACAAAGAAAAAGTAATCGTTAAAGAAGCTACCTTTATATTGCAAAAAACTATTTCACTAATGAGAGAAATGGCTAATAGTCTTTAATATAATTGATTCAGAATTTCTTTGGGATGTACTAATTAGACTGAACAAAGTGAGTGGTGCGATTATAATAAGCATCACCAGGTAGGTGGTAAATATGTGAAGTTGATCCTTTTATATTACAGCCAGCCTTGGCGTGGGTACCACTTCTCATAACCATGCTTACAATTATGATGAGAATGATCAATTGACAAAACTATCATTAGATGGAGTGAACAGTGTCCTCAATAGTGATAATAATAGAGGAAATGTATCTCGTATTGATCTAATGAATGGGATATCCACCATGAAGGAATATAATGCTGCAAATCAATTGTCTAGTTATCAAAATAAAAAGATAGATAGCTCAATAATTAATTCTTATGACTATACTTATGACCATGGGGGATATTACTTAAATTAAAACAAGTAAAGGAAATATTAATTGCAGCAACATAAAATAAATACTATTCAATTAATACTGTCTATAAAAAATAGAAATAGATATGGGGGTAAAAACGAATTGGAAAAAAGTGAATTTTTTTATCGGGCAGCAGTTAGGTTTTGTGAGACAGTAGATAAAATATCTGATTATAAAGAGCAAGAAAAATTCACAGTGCTAATTAATTCTTTAATCGAAATATATTTTAACGCTATTCACCTCCCAAATGTGGAAGACAAAATTGAGAAATTTGAGGATATTAAGCACATAGAAATAAATATCCCAAAGGTTGATTTTGGAAAGAAAAATTATTACTGGGAGATCTTTGACCCATATATCAAAGATGAACCCATTAATGGAAGTTTATCTGATGATATTTCGGATATCTATAGAGATCTTCAAAAAGGCATTTCATTGTATCGAAATAACCAGCGTTTAATGGCTATTTGGGATTGGAGGATAAACTTTGAAATCCATTGGGGTAACCATGCCATTGATGCTATCAGGGCATTACATTATATAGTGTTTGTTGAAGAGTAAAAAATTCCATAAATAATTGCTGCATACACAGAAATAGTGCATCTCATAAAGAAAAACATCATCATTCCAGTGGCTCTATGTGAAAATAAATGAACTAGAGGACTATAAAGATTCGAAAAAGTTGAAAAATGGAGATAAGATAGAAAGTAAAAACCTCAATGAAATTATTCAGGATATTCTACATGTAAAAATGTGGTGCAAGTTAGAGTATAAGGATGAAATAAAAGTCCATTTAGAGGTTTTCCGCGTTCACTCGGCTGTGGAAAAATCGAGATGCAACATGTTCAATAGGCATTCTCTGGCCACAAACACGTTGAGTGAAGCAGAAGGTGCGAGACTCCTACGGGACCAGCACGAGTCCGAAGATCCACTTTGGCGCACAAAGAGACCACGCCAAAGTTAGCTGAGGCCGTGCCCGTGGAAAGCGAGCAGCCTGGGGCGAAAATCAACAATCTCATCTACCTAGGGGGATTTTTTCAGTGGTCCCCCACTTTTTTTCGTAATTATTTTTTCTAAATCACTTTTTAACTTTTTCAATATTGCCTTGTATGACTTCTTCATGTTCCCAATGTTTTCAGTAAGTGGATGATCATTTTCTCTCTAATCATTTTATATCATATACTTATAAATAAGTTTGATTAAGGATTATAAAGGTGGTAAAAAAATGATACTTGAGGTTTTCATAAGGGTTTTAACATTAGTACTAGCAATTTTTGTATTATTACTTGTCATCAAAAAAGATATTACGTATAAAGCCTTGGTTGCTGAGACACTTGTATGCTCACTAATTTTCATCGCAATTCTATTAGTATTTACGAAATACTTTTCAGCACCGTAATAAATAATTAAACAAAAAGGGGGTATAGCCTCTTTTTAATTTTATATTATGTGATTAATGGGGGGATGCAGCTTTTTGAAGCTGGAATATTCGACTCCGTTCTTCCTGAACAAATGGAGTGCTTTAGTTATGACTAGGGGCCAAATTCCAAGCAATTTTATATTGCATTGAAGACTTCATAATTGAAAATTCCCCATGGTTAATCAAACCCAACCCATACGATAATGAGGTATGTATATGTTTTATGGAACCTTATTCTTAATGTTAATGCAGTATCTTATCATTTCTTCTGCAATGAATTATTATGAAGATTTTGGGACGCTTGTTTTAAAAAAGATAAAGTATATGTATAGTGTGTTTTGTATATCTAATTTAATATTATTAACAGCTTTTCAGATAGGCTTCATCCCCATTTTGTTTACTGCTTTAACTAATTTACTAGTATATATTCTAATAATAAAGAATCAGCAAAATACGCCATTACTTTCACAAGACATGGAGAGTGATTTTAGAAGAATATTAATTTCACGAAAAAGAGTAGATTTATTAACGTTTATTGGATATGTCATATTGATTTCAACTGCCATCATAAGATTTCGAGCAATATTGGATTCACTATTTAATGGGAATCTTAAATTGTTCCTATATTTATTGGTTTTATCAATAATCGCTTCTCTTAGCTGCTTATATTACTATTTTAAGGCAGTGATGAAGATAAACACATTCTTTAGGCCAGATAGTAAATAAACATAACGAGGTGTAATTGTGAATGATAGTGTTTTTTATCTTTTTGGATTAGGCTTTGTATTATACTATTACTTTGCAGTTTCCTGGGGATTAAGTTTTAAACAAATCTTTTTTCACTATTTGTATGCTTTAGTGCTCTCTCTTATTTATGATTTCTTACACAGAAACTTATCAGACATCAGTATGATGTTATTTATGGTTATTATTTTGTTCATTCTGTTTTATTTTTTATACCTAAGAAAACGTGTAGCTTTTAATGAACCGATTAACAAGAGGTTTTTAGACGCTAAGACATTTATTGAAGAATATTTTCATCACTATGCCATTGAATCTGGATTTAACTATAATGGATTTTTCACAAAAAAAATTAAACAATTGAAAAAAGGAGAAGTTGTTGTTCTATCTCCAGTTTATTCATATTTAGAAACGAAATCTAAAGCTTACTTTCTAACAAATAATTATGTTATTTTAGATTTGCAAACGGGTGTATTTAGCGGTTACTCTGATTTTGAACGTTTGTCAAAGGAAGAAAGTGATGTATTTATAGATCTAGAGAATCAAAAGAAGGATATTATGTTGGAGTTGGAAAAGGATAGACACGTTTAGAGTATTAGGGAGTCCAGTGATCCAAGCTGATAATAAAGGGACTATTATAGACTGGGTTGACTCAAGGGCTGGAGATATACGTGCCGATGTATGTCGTACATATCTTTTGTATGCGCAGCTTTCCGAAGAATTAGCGGAATTGTATATTAAACTTTATTGTGAGAAAAACGGGTTATCAAAAAATGAAATGAAGGACTTTATATGTATGTAAAATGTTAAAAAGTTAAAAGGTACTGCAGGTGGACCAGAAATATGATGCTGCCTTCTTGCTATATGTAATCAAGAAGAAGGGTACCAAAGGCACCCTAATTTTTCTTCTTAGTACACCCATGATGCACCAATAATTATTAGCAAAATAAATAAAACAACGATCAAAACAAAGCTGTTGCCGCCTCCATAGCCTCCACTGTAGCTCATGTTATTCACCACCTTTATTGCTTACGCTATAGATTATGAAAGAAGTGCAAAAAGGGCGTGGACTAATCGAAAAAAATACAAAGTGATATTGAATTCATTGGAAGGAAATTGGGATCGGAATGATCAATGATCATCGTAGGGGATTTTGGTCCGTCAAGATCTCATTTTCCTGAAAATGGAAGGGGATAAAAGAAAATTTGCTTTTGTTATTTCTCATCCCGGAAGTCAGTGACAATTGAGGCAGCTTGTTCATCAGATAAGCCCATATTTAATAAATAGTTATGCATGTGGTCGTAAAGCGTTTGATATTCCTGAATTTCGCTTTGTCTCTTCTCTTCAATCAGCTCAGCTAAATGCCCCCTTTAACTCGTTTAAATTATATCAAATGATTAAAAAGTGAGGGGCAAACAAAAAATTGAAATAAAAATGAAAAGAATTGGAGAAGTAGAAATTTGAATTAAAGAGAGGTATTTTCAGAATAATACAATAATAGCAAGAGGCTTTAACCAGCTAAATCAGGTTATGATTTAGTTACCGGTATTGGCAGTCCAAAAGCTAACCAATTGTTAACCGCATTAAATAACTATTAATATCTTAATTAATTGCACAGGCGAACATTGCGCCTGTGCAATTTTTTTGTTTCATTTACATACTGTCTGCTTTATTTCATTTTCTAGTCAAGAAGGATATGGTTAATTTTTGTAGAAATAGTTTAATAGCTATAGGTAAAGTATATTATTAACATTAAGGTAGGTGACTCGATGAAATATGAATATGATTTTGTGAAAATTGATTTAAAGTTAATTGGCAAGGTTCCTAAGCAGGACTATCATGATATCATTTCTGATTACGCTGCAGACGGATGGAGATTTGTGCAGGTGTTTGCTCCTGGAGTAGCCAGTTACGGCGCAGCCTCTCATTACGAATTAATATTTGAAAGGGAGTTAAAATAATCAGCCTGTCATAAAAAGTAAAAGCAAATGGTAAGAAGAATGGGGAAGATGTTTTTTGGACAAAAACAGAAAAATACAGTCTGTGTTTTCAACACTGGTAATTTTGGTCTTCATTTTATTTTCCATCTTAAAGCCTTCAATATTTAATATGTATTTGTTTGTTTATTTACTTTTAACGTCTGAATTGGTGTTCGGAAATCCTTCAAGAAAGGAAAGAATTGGCTTAGTAATAGCTATTCCCCTAGTGATGATAATGGTGAAACTATTTTACTAAAATAGTTTTCGTAAATATGGTTGTTAAGGGAAAGGAATTAGGATTTGTAATTATATTTCAGAAAGAAAAAGGTAAAATTTATTTCTTTGTCGAATTTTGTATGGCAAGGGGATGATGACATGGTTTTTGTTTTAAAATTAAAAGATGGTCGAGAGTACTCTGTAGACGCTTCGTTAATAAGCTTTGAAGGCAATGATTTTTTAGGCTATCTTGAAAAAGGCAAAAATGAAAATTTTTCTTTAGGGTTTTCTAATGAAGATGTCAATTTCAACGATGTTAAATCGATCGAGATTCTTATACATGAACACTTAGAAAATGAATTAGTAAAACGTTCATAGCATTTTATTTTGGCCAGTGCTTCTCCAGCTCCTCTATGGAGCCTTTCTTTTTTTACGGCTGTGAACAAGCGTTGCGACAAAAACGCACATTTGGAGATTGAGATACCTAAATAAAAAAGGTTTGTATAACCTGCCATTGACTCTAAACAGATTGGTGAAATTAGATTCTCATTTTCCACCGGCAATGCTAAAAACTTTATCAAAAATCCTCGCAATGCGGCTGGATATTCTCATCGCTCAACTTTAACTCCAGAATTGCCAAAAAAGGCAGCCACTCGGGTTCGCCTTCTGGATCCTCTACTTTTAAACGCTTCGTGTATGAATCAAATTGAATAGCGAAACCGATGAAACGCTCACTTAAACCATTTTTAAAGTAGGTAATCTCTAGTGGGAGGGTTTTGCCCATTGCCTCACAGAGTGTCCGTTCGATTTCTTCCCATTGCTGTTCATCCAGGTCAGGTTTCTCAACCTTCTTTTGGTCGATTTTCCGGCTTCTTAATGCCCCAACATGTTCAGGAAGCATCATTCTCGATCCCTCCCACCGTAAATTGGATCCCGTACTAAGCTTATTCGCTTTCATGTCACAATCACCTCACTTTAATTATACACAAACAAACGTTCGTATAAACAAGTAAATAAATTATTTTTTGTATTTTTTTGGATGGTCTTAAGAGGGATGTATACTAAACAACCCCCAACTTTTCTGGTTGAGGGCTGTACTTTTATTGTGTTGGCTGATTGCCTTGTTGAGTGTTGGATCCGGCAAATTGCTGAATGGCTTGTCCAGCTTGTTGCATGGATTGCTGGGCAGGGTTCTGATTATGTCTCAGTGAATAAAAAGTCGCAGCACCTGTTCCAACTGCTGCTAAAAGCGGGAGCATTAAGCTTCCTTTGTTACTGCTTTTTTGATTCTGCTGCTGCATCGTTACACCTCCTTTTGCATAACACATTTATTTTGGTTAATTGCGCAAAAATTATTCTAGAGCATGACAGTTTTTAAGTTCTTTTATTTAATGTAAGATAAGCTTAAAGGGGAGATAATAATGGATAAACCATTGAGTAAGCATTTTGAAGTGACTAGAAATTCGTTAATTAAAAAAGCAGAAGCTGTACAGGGAGAAGTGGCTGATCTACAGCCGAAGGGTTTTAATAACACCATTCACTGGCATATTGGTCATGTGTTAACGGTTACTGAACAATTTTTGTTTGGCTATCCTAAGAATTCAACGAACCTTTCTGAGAACTACGCTGGATTATTTGGAAACGGCACAAAGCCTTCAGATTGGGAAGGGGAAGTTCCGGAAATCAAAGTACTGATTAGCCAGTTAAAAGACCAACTGGAAAGAATTCTACAAATACCTTCTGAAAAATTGAATGAGCCTTTGGCAAAACCGATCATGAGCTGCGATACCTTAGGAGAACTTGCTGGAGTTTCGTTAATGCACGAAGCAAATCATACGGGTCAGATTCATGTTATGAACCGCATGTTGGAGCAAAATTAAAAATCATATATTAAATGTAAAGACAGCAAAAACCGCGAAGCAGGAGCCTCGCGGTTTTTTTTGTGAGTTAATAGGAATAAACAAGAGATGTAATTCTGAAGCTATTAATGATAGTAAGGGGAAATCATCAAGAAGACAATAACACCTGTCAAGCTGACATAAAGCCACAATGGCATCGTCCAGTGAGCCCATTTTCTGTGCCGCTCAACTTTCATTTTCAATCCCCAAGTCAAGGTGAATAGTGCGAGTACGACAATGACGGGTGCTAAAATAATATGTGTGATTAACACGAAAAAATAAATATACTTCACAATGCCTTCACCGCCGAAATGTGTGTCCGGAGCAAGTGAATGGTAAATGAGATAAGAGATCAAGAAAAGCGCTGTTGTGGTGAACGCTGCAAAGATAAAACGTTTGTGCATTTTAACATTTTTCTTAATGATAAAGTAAAGCGCTGCCAGTAAAAATACAAAGGTAAATGAGTTGAAGATCGCATTCATTCTCGGGAAAATGGTGAGATCGAACGGAATATTATGATGATGTTTTGGCATGAAAAACAACACCGTTATAATGACGTTTACAGCAATCGCAAATATTATGATTGCGGGGGCATAATTCTTGTCTTTCATAGAACGTTTCTCGCTCATTATTATCTACCTCACTAAGTTTCATTCTTCTTAAAGTGTAACATTTAATAATCATACCAAAAGTGACAGGTTGATGAAAGAATCAGTACGTGATGTTAATGGCCATCTATGCTAAAACCTGAACAATAGTATTGTATCCTATAATGGGTATGAAAAAACGCAGTACAGTATCAGGGAGGGCACTGAAAAAATCCCCCGGTGTACGCGTGGTTGTTGATTGTGTTGATTTCTCCTCTAGGCTGCTAGCTTTCCACGGTCACGGCCACAGCCACAGCTAACTCCTGCATGTAAATGTACAGCCTCATTTCAGGTTTAGCTGATTCATTTTATGGAAAGCTATTAAGAAAAACAGAAAATGGGGACTTAACATGCTGAAAGCGATTAAAGAAAATTTCAGGAAACCAAAGGGTCTGTTCGGCTTAATTGCAGGGAAAATCATGGCTGGGGAAAACAAAGCTCTGAATCAGTGGGGGATCAACCGACTCAGAATAAAACCGGGCAGCCGGGTGCTTGAAGTAGGATACGGCCCTGGATACAGCATTAAGTATATGATGGAGCATTATTCAAATTTGTACATAAAAGGGCTCGACATCTCTGAAACGATGAAAGAACAGGCAGAAAAGGAATTGAAAACAGACATTAAGACCGGTCAAGTAGAGCTTGCGGCAGGAGATATTAATGAAACTGAATTGGAAAGAGAGGATTATCACTATGTGCTCACAGTCAATAACTATACAATTTGGAAAGATGGAAGAGAGGGTTTGAGCCGTCTGTTTTCTGCTTTAAAAAAGGGCGGCCGAATAGCTGTTGTCATGCAGCCAAGAGAAGAAGATGCAGGACCTGAGAAAACCCGCAGCTATAACAAACAAATCCGGAAAGATCTTAAAGCATGCGGGTACAAAAAAATCCAGTCAAGGTATAGAAAAATAAAGCCTGAGCTGGCTGTTTGTGTGACAGCAAGAAAACCAAAATAGTGAATGAGAAGCCCTAGATAGAAGTGACTGATCCAATCACCTATTATTGAATGACTAATTACTGAGTTTTCAAAAAGAACAATTTTAGGTGTGATTCGCTTATCTGAAGGGTAGACAATTATTATTTAGTAAACACAAACTCAGAAGGAGCTCATTCACATGTTATGGATATTTCTAATGTTATTTGCATTTATCGCTGGAATCGCTCAGCCGATTCAGTCAAGTGTTAACGCCGGGCTGAAAAGTTATATAGGATCACCGATTGTCGCTGCTGCTATATCATTTATCGTCGGAAGCATTATTCTAGTCATCGTTTCATTCTTGAACGGGGGCATTTCGGGCATGAATAGAAATTTTTCACAGGTGCCTTGGTGGATGTGGTCGGGCGGACTGCTCGGAGCTTTTTATGTTACCGCTAATATCGTCCTGCTTCCCCGTCTTGGTGCCGCTCAGACGATTAGTTTAATCTTGGCAGGGCAAATGATCGCGTCCATTCTTATCGATAACTTCGGACTATTAAATGTCCCGGTTCACTCACTGAACATCCCTAGGGTCATCGGGGTTTTATTAGTTGTAGGCGGCGTTGCATTGATCCAAAAGTTTTAAAACCAATTCAAATGTTTTATTAAATATTAAAAGTGGAAGGGGATTAATACATACAGAAGAAAGGGTGAATAAAATGAAGGCCGTGACGTACCAAGGGAAAGAGAATATTCAAGTAAAAAATGTTGATGATCCTAAAATTCAAAGAAATGACGATATGATTGTCAGGATTACTGCCTCAGGAATTTGTGGTTCGGATCTTCATTTATATCATGGGGGAATTAAACCCGAAATAGATTATGTCATAGGGCATGAACCAATGGGTATTGTAGAAGAGGTTGGCTCAGAGGTGAAAAGAGTAAAAAAAGGTGACCGGGTTGTCATTCCGTTTAACATCAGCTGCGGGGATTGTCATTATTGCAATCATCAAATGGAAAGCCAGTGTGATAACTCTAATCCGCACGGGGAGCCTGGAGGCTTGTTCGGTTTTACTGAAGCTTTTGGAAACTTTCCAGGAGGACAAGCAGAATATTTGAGAGTGCCTTATGCAGATTCGACATCCTTTGTCGTCCCGGAAAACAGTGAGCTTGAAGACGAAAGTGTTGTCTTTTTATCGGATGTTGTCCCGACTGCTTATTGGAGTGTCGAACACAGCGGTATGAAAAAAGGAGATACAGTAATTATTTTAGGAAGCGGTCCGATTGGACTGATGGCACAAAAATTTGCTTGGTTGAAAGGTGCAAAAAGAGTTATTGCTGTAGACCAGGTTGAGCACAGACTGGAGCACGGCAAAAAAACTAACAAAGTCGAAACGTTCAATTTTAAAGAGAATGAAGAAATAGGCAAGCTGTTGCATGATAAGACTGAAGGCGGAGCAGATGTAGTGATTGATTGTGTTGGCATGGATGGAACCGTCCCGCCAAATACGGAATTCGGATCAGATCATGACAATCAGTTTGGGACGATCAGTCCTATTGTCACAGCTTCACAGGCGGTCAGGAAATTCGGTACCGTTCAGCTGACAGGTGTGTATGCAACAGAAGCAAATGGCTTTCCTATTGGGGACTTTTTCTCAAGAAATGTTTCGCTTAAAATGGGACAGGCACCGGTTGTGCATCTGATGCCTAAACTATTTGATATGATTGATAACGGGGATTTCGATCCGACAGATATCATTACACATAGGATGAAATTTGACGACGCTGCAGAGGCTTATAAAATATTTGATAAAAAAGAAGATGGCAATATTAAAGTCGTCTTAAAGCCATAAAGAAAGTGATCCTCCGGGAAGGCCCCGGAGGATTTTTTAAATCTAATGCTTTTGTTTTTTTATTTCATGTAATTAATGTATCATTAAGTTGATTTTAAAAAATCAAAAAATTAAAGTCTAGTTATATGTTAAAAGGAGAGAATCAAATGATAAACGTGGCTTTGCTTAGTAAATGGCATGTTCATGCTGAGGATTATGCCGAACAGGCTGAAAGAAACACTGAACTGTCTATTAAAATGGTCTGGGATGAGGACATTGATAGAGGAAAAACTTGGGCCAGCCAATTAAACGTGCCATTTGAAGAAAATCTGGAAGCAGTGCTGACAAGCTCCGAGATTGATGCTGTCATTGTCACTGCACCGACAAGCTTGCATAAAGAGATTATATTGGCAGCAGCCAGGAATCAAAAGCATATTTTCACAGAAAAGGTTCTTGCCTTTTCGGCCGCAGACTGTGAAGATATTTTGCAGGCTGTACACGAAAATAAGGTGCGATTGACACTGTCTCTGCCTCGTCTTTCCGAACCTTACTATTTGTACGCTCAAACTGTTGTGGATCAGGGGCTGTTGGGGAAAGTGACCTCCATTCGCTGCAGAGTAGCCCATAATGGCGCAGTTCCGACTGAAGAACATCCAACCGGCTGGCTTCCTGAACACTTTTTTAGTAAAGAACAGTGCGGTGGCGGGGCGCTGATCGATCTCGGAGCACATCCGATCTATCTGACCAATCGTCTCGCGGGGAAGGCTGAAGCGGTAACGGCAATATTAAAACAAACCATGGGACATGACGTTGACGATAATGCCTTAGTTGCAGTTGAATATGAATCCGGTGCGTTAGGCACGATTGAGACAGGGTTTCTGGCCTATGGCAGTCCATCAAAGCTTGAAATCTATGGCACGGAGGGGACCCTTTTAATAGAAGACAATCTTATACGTTACAAAAATAAACAAACAGCAGGTCAATGGAAAACACCTGAAGTCCTTCCTGAACCACTACCAATGCCAATGGAACAATGGGTGAATGCGATAGAAAGAAATGAACCTTCCTTTATAACAGAAGAAGATATAATCCGTCTTACGATTATGAATGAAGCAGCAGCCCTTTCCAATAAGGAAAAACGGAGGATAGAATTAAAGGAAACAGCCGTTTATTAGGAGGGATGCGGATTGCTATACCACTTTAGTGAAGATCCGATATATACGCAGATTTACACCCAGGCAGTCTCCAGCCTATCCGACTCTGAAGCCAGTCGTGTGGACCATTGATGAGGAGCACGCCAGCCATTATTTCTTTCCAAGGGACTGTCCAAGAGTGATCTATTGGAAAACGACTGCCACTTCCCATGAGGACAAGGAAAAATTTTTCTCGCATTCAAGCGTTGATAAAATAATAGTAATAGAAAACGGCTGGCTCGAAAAAATGCGCCGAACGCAATTATATCAATATACTTTTTCAGAACAACCATTTGAAAGATTCGAACTTGCAAAGACAGCAGGCTATTACATATCCTTTCAGGAGGTTGCTCCTCTCAGAGTTGACCCAGTAGAAGACTTAATCAAAAAGCTATTAAATCAGGATATTGAATTAAGATTTACACCAGAATTACATCCGATTCGTGACAGTGTGGTATCTTCAACACTCGATTTTTCAATTATTAGGTTTCGCAATGCACAGCCAGCCCCTCAAGAGGATTTTAGATAACACCTCACGTCTGGCAAAGAACAGTTCTTAATGTCGAATAATGTCTGAATTTACTGATAGAAAAAGATATACTCTGTCCCAAAATCCCCTTATAATTATCTGGATCACATTTAATTTTAGGGGGAAAAAGGATGAAAAAAGTCCTGTTCATGCTGTGCTTATCTGTTTTATTTATCTTGGACGTGGGGGGCGGACAAGCTTTTGCAAAACCTGATCAGAAAGATCTCGACAGCTATCTTAAAGAGATAGGCTGGACACAAAACGGCTGGACGGAACAGGATTTTGAAAATTATTTATCTGACTGGTGGGGCATGTCTTTAAATGATTATGAATCAATCAATGATTTGAAAAATGATATTAACGACTTGGACCTTGGTCCCGTTGTGACAGCAAAGAGCTTACAAACGCTTTTCGATTACTACAAGGGGTATGGGATCTCGAAGCAGGATATTGAAAAAGAATTATCAAAATATGATATTGGCAATAATAAGCTGGACGATTTTCGATTTATTAATGATTTGCGTTACACGATCGGTCCAGCAGCCGGTGATGAAAAAGCGCTTAAAGAATTGCTTAGTGACTATAATATAACCAGGGATGAACTTGATGTTATTCTTGCAAAAAACGGCAAAAAGCTTAGCGATTTTAAATTTCAGTATGATCTTTATGATCTCTTAGATGCAGAACCGGTTTCGGGCGGCCAAACAGGCAGTACTTACAATCTTGATATTATTAAAGGGCTGCTTTCTGAAGTGGGCGTGGATGAACAGGAATTTGAAAAGCTTAAAGTTCATTATAAAGCATTAGATGAAAAGAAGTTAATGCAAACGTTGCTTGGCATTGAACAACAAGCTGAAGCTCTTCCTGAATTCAAGACGGTGAATGATTTAACAGAAACCCAGCTTCAACAAATCGTCGGATTATATGAAAGTATGCTGAATGCGTTGGAATTAAAAGCAGACTATTATCTCATTAAAGGGAACCACACAACGCCAATTTCATTGCATGACCTAATGAAATTAGATAAAGCAGATGGGTCTGATTTAAAAATTGTTCTAAAGGATTTGAATGGACAAGTCTTGGCAGATCTCATGTTCACAGGCGATATGATAGGGTCTAACATTATCAAAGATACCGGTCAAAAGGTACAGAACGTCGTCACGACCCCTATTCATTCTGTGGTCACAAAGCACAATCATAACCAGATTAAGCATACAATGAATGGTGTGAAAATGCCCAAAACAGCTGGCAATTACATTGAAAAAGGGCTTTCAGGGATTCTTATTGTGATTAGCTGGAATAAGTCTCATCCTATACAGCCGAAACATCAAAAAGCAAGCAACGGAAGATTTCTTGAAAACACGTTTTTTTATAATAGCTGCCAGTATACTATTAATTGGTTTCGGTAGTTTTATGGTCTTTGATAATATAAAAAAGTATGTTGAGGGAAAGGAATTAACCAAATCAGTGCCGCTTCCGGCTGTGCCCAAAAAAGTTGAACAGATTGGATACAGCTGGGATCAAAACGAGGAACCTCATTATAATAAAATTTATCAGCAAGGAGATCAAATTGGCTACCTCCGCATTCCTAAACTCAGCGCTTCTTTGCCAATTATTGAGGGTACTGATGAAGATGAACTGGCAAAAGGCGTTGGTCATGTAGCAGAGAGTGTCATGCCTGGAATGAAAGATAACAGTGTTCTTGCTGGCCATCGTGACACTGTTTTTCGGAGACTCGGTGAAGTGGGCGTGGGTGATATTCTTCAGGTAGATACGTCAGCGGGTAAATTTATTTACCGTGTCAATAACGTAAGAATTGTAGCAAAAGACGATCGAACCGTGATTGTACGAAAGCCGAAAGCCGTGTTAACAGTTATTACCTGCTATCCGTTTCACTATATAGGTGCAGCCCCTAAACGATATGTGCTAAGTGCTGACTTGATTAAAAGAGAAAAATAAAAAGCTTCGATGGAAGGTAATGCTTCCATCAGGCTTTTTTTAACTATTGGCTAATTCGAAGATGTGCCAGTAGTCTATACTTATTACATAAACCCAAAAAATAATTTATAGTAATTAAAGAGAACAGAGTGGGAGAATGGGGAGTAATCATGCTTCGTAAATTTATATCATTTTATCGGCCGCATAAAAGGCTGTTCATCATTGATTTTTCATGTGCTATTATTGTTGCTTTACTTGAACTCGCTTTTCCGCTTGCTGTCCAGTGGTTTATAGATACTCTTCTTCCTGGGCAGGAATGGCCGACGATCGTGACGGTCAGTGCAGGCTTGCTTTTATTGTATATTTTTAGTACGCTGTTACAGTTTATCGTGAACTACTGGGGGCATATGCTTGGCATAAATATAGAAACGGATATGCGTCAGCAGTTGTTTCAGCACGTCCAAAGACAGTCATTCAGGTTTTTCGATAACACCAAAACTGGCAGTGTGATGAGCAGGATTACGAATGACTTGTTTGACATCGGAGAGCTGGCTCACCATGGTCCTGAAGATACGTTTATTTCCATCATGACCTTTATCGGGGCTTTTTGGATCATGTTCCTTATAAATGCTAAACTCGCGCTTGTCACGATATGTATTTTACCATTATTAATCGTGCTGATCGTTGTAAGCAATCTGAAGATGAATAAGGCTTGGGGCAAAATGTACAGCGAAATTGCTGATGTGAATGGTCGTGTCGAGGATAGCGTATCCGGTGTCCGTGTTGTCCAATCTTTTACAAACGAATCACATGAAATGAATCGATTTACAAAAAACAACCGCAGATTTCGAAAAGCAAAGCTTGGCGGGTATAAAATTATGTCGTTCAGTTCCTCCGGTATTTATATGATGACACGGTTTGTTACATTGGCTGTCCTGGTCTTTGGCGCTTGGCTAAGCTTTACGAAGCAATTATCCTATGGGGAACTGGTCGGATTTGTGCTTTACGTCAATGTACTCTTTAAACCAGTTGATAAAATCAGTGCTTTAATGGAGCTTTATCCAAAAGGGATGGCAGGCTTTAAACGATTTATGGAAATGATGGATCAAGAGCCTGAAATGGAAGACAGACCTAATGCGGAAGCAGTGGAATCACTAAAAGGGAATATTGAGTTTAATGACGTGACATTCAGCTATGAAGGTCATAAAAACGTTCTTCAAAACATCAATTTATCCGTGGAGGAAGGCGAAACCGTCGCCTTTGTTGGGCCATCTGGCGCTGGTAAGACAACCATTTGTTCATTGATTCCACGTTTTTATGATGTGAATGAAGGCGAAATTACCATTGATGGTACGGATATCCGGGACATGACAAAACAATCGCTCCGCAGCCAGATAGGTATTGTGCAGCAGGATGTGTTCCTTTTCACTGGGACACTACGTGAAAATATTGCGTATGGGGATTTGTCGGCCAGCGATGTCGAAATAGAAGAAGCGGCCAGGCGTGCACACCTCGAAGAATTTGTTTCCAAGCTTCCTGAAGGCTATGAAACACAAATTGGAGAACGCGGATTAAAGCTTTCAGGCGGTCAAAAACAACGGTTAGCCATTGCGAGAATGTTTCTGAAGAACCCGCCCATTCTTATTCTTGATGAAGCCACATCAGCACTAGATACTCATACTGAGCGGATTATTCAAGATGCTTTAAATGATCTGGCAAAGGACCGAACAACGCTAATCATCGCACATAGGCTGGCAACGATTCAAAACGCTGACAGAATTGTCGTGGTTACAGAAGAGGGGATAGCAGAAGAAGGCAGGCATGACGAACTCATTGAAAGTGGAGGCCTATTTGCTAAATTGCATCAAGTCCAGTTCCAGCAATAATAATAGCAGAAAAAAGAGCCGGGTATCGCCGGCTCAGCTTGTAGAGAGATTCTCTGCAAGCTTCTTTTATTTGATTCTCACCAATATTTCTCGAAACCAGTGCAACCCTTTTGTATGTTGAAACGTCTAATAGGGGTAAGAAGGGAGGAAGAACATGGCAGATAAAAAAATAATTAGAAAAGCACAAAGGGGAAATGAGAAAGCATTTTTAACATTAATTGAGGAAGAAAAGCATCAGCTTTATCGAATGGCATTTCTATATGTGAAAAATGAGGATGATGCACTAGATATTGTTCAAGAAACGATTTATAAAGCATTTATTTCTATAAAAAAGTTGAAGGAAACTCAATATTTTTCAACTTGGCTAACCAAAATACTAATTAATAATGCTATTGACTTTATTAAAAAAAACAAACGCACCATCACTATAAATAATATTGATAACTTGCAAGAAAACAAGAAATATTCTATTGAAGAAAGTATAGATTTGTTCAATGCCATTGATCGATTAGGGGAACCTTATAAAAGCGTCGTCATATTGAAATATTACAAAGACCTTACTATTAAACAAATTTCATCTATATTGAAATGTCCGCAAGGAACAATAAAATCTAATCTGCATAGAGCGATTAAAAAGTTAAAGTTGAACTTAAGAGAGGAGGGGGAAGGCTAATGACTTATTCTGACTTTAAAAAGAAAACGGATGAAATTAAAATTCCAGATAAAAAACTTAACTATGCGATTAGTCTTGGAATAAAAAAGGGGCGGAAGAAAAACCATGTTATGTTAAAAAAAATAACTTATGCATGCTGTGCTGCAGTCTTATTATTCACGCTCTTTATCAGCACTGCATTTGTTTCACCTGCAATGGCACAAGTGGTTTCGAGGATCCCTTATTTAAATATGTTATTTGAAAATAATGGGTTTACTATGGCTTTTCTTGTTGAAGGTCTAAACAAGGCGGGGTATAAAATAAAGGGTTTCAACATTAATTACAGAACAAAACCAATTCAACTCGGCATAACAGGATCAGATAAATATTATTAAGATAATAAAGCGAAGCTCAAAGAGAAAGCTGAAGCTATTTTACATGCAAAAGGAATGGACGCTTATAAAGTAGAAGTAGGTCATGTTAATGCTTATAGTAAACCCAAAGGTGGAGAGTGTAACAAAGAAGCAGAAACAATATATTAATAAAAGCAAGAATCTTGAAGGAGCAATTATAACTGAACTTAAGAAACAAGGTTACGGAATCATTTCAGCTGACGTGAGAATAAATAGTAAAGAAAAATTTATTCCTTTGGAAATTTTAGTAACAGAAAAGAGGGTTAAAGAAATAAAAGGAGTCGTCCAGCAAATTTTAAAAGAAAAACATTTGTCGAACTTCACCATAAAATTTTATAGAATCGATCCAGTTAAAGAGGAGGCTGATAAAAGGTGGAGGCCCGTCATTGATGCAATTACAACAGGTTTACTTGGCGAAAAAGACTATAAAGTAAAAAGCGTTGGTTATTCATTTTATCCATCACCACTAACCTTAACAATTAAAACGACAATAAACTCAACGGACCCAAATGCAAAAGTTTTAGCTTTAAAAATTGAAAAGACTATTCAAAATTTCATTAAATCTGATGAAGTAAAAGAAAAAGTTAAGAAAGATCCATATAAAATTAAAATATACAGTAATGATCACAAAAAGATTAATTAGAAGGAATTTTTAATGATAGATGTTTCTGACTTTTAATGACAGGTTAAGTTAATTTTAAACAATTCATTAATAATAATATGAAAAAGCACCCCGTAATTCTAGATGATTTCTAGAATTACGGGGTGCAGTTCAGACCAGGCTCTTTTTTCTTTGAAATTATTTTCTCCCCGTTACTGCCACTGTGTTGAACTGCCTGGAGGATGGGCCATCTACTATTTCAATATTTTCAAACCCGCATTGTTCCATGGCAGGGATTAGCTGCTGTTCTAATTTTCTCTGGATATCGCTCCAAACGTCACCGTTCTTTCCGTTACAAAGAGTAATAATGAGGGACCCTCCAGGCTTAAGAACTCTATAAATCTCTGAAGTGGTTTTCGGCAAATCATCCCAGAAATAAACAGAATGAATGCTGAATACTTTAGTGAAAGATTCATCTTTAAAAGGCAAATGATTAACATTGCCTTGGATCAATTGGGCTCTTCCTTTATTAATTTCTGCTCGATTTCTTAATTTTGCTGTTTGAAGAACGGTTTGAGAAAGATCGAGTCCTACAACTTGATTAACTATTGGCTGCTCGAGTAGGATCTTTATGGCATAACCAGCACCGCATCCAAGTTCCAATAGATTTTCGTCATTTTGAACATCCAGTTGCTCAATTGTCCATAATGTCTCAGGTTGATGCTGCCGTGTCATTTTTTCTCCAAGGTACATGCCAAACAAGCCTGTAGGTTTTTGGTATTGCATGTCAATGAATTCTATAAAATGCTTTAATAACCCCATAATAACCCTCCATTTTTAATCCATTCTTTAAGATGCCCACTCAGTCAAAAGGACGGCTCAAGTGAAACACTTCTTGCATATCACTAACGAGAACATGAAGTCTTTCAATTTCACTTGCGATATTGCCCACTCTTCGGCGTATCCTTGCTATGTTTATCAGTAAATGACTTTGATCATGGGAAGTAAGCAATTCATCCAGTTGAACATGCGTCGCCATGAGATCAGTGGTGTAATTATCCAGCCAGTCTTCCTTGAAGTGCAAGACGTCTACAGAAAGCATATCATTTTCCCAGTCAGCTGCTGAGATATTAATGACAGCAAGACGTGCTTTTCTCTGATTATCCATGTCATTTTCAAAGTATAGGATCATGTGTACCACCTTGGTTTATTTTTCTAAAATAATACCTTTACTATCGATATAGACATGCTGGTGCATTAAGTTAATTATCTGAAATAAACAATTTTCAATCACTCTAAGAAAAGTTATACTTAATAGGATACCAGTAAAAGGAGTGTCTTGCTGAAAATGAAACTATCAAAAATGATGTTATCAGATGCACAGCAAATCAGCGGGTGGAAATACGCACCACCCTTATTCTTTTTATAATTCAGATGGCAATGCCGATACGATTGAAGAATACATAGATGGAACATACTACGCAGTGCATAACGATGATGATGACCTGATCGGTTTTTACTGTTTCGGAGAGAATGCCCAGGTTCCTGGGGGAAGAAAATCCGGATTGTATCAGGGCGGGAATACCTTGGACATTGGTTTGGGAATGCGTCCAGATTTAACTGGGAAAGGCGCAGGGCAGCCCTTTGTAAAAAAGGGAATAGAGTTTGCTAGGCAAAATTTTCAACCGGAAACCCTCCGCTTGAGTGTGGCCACCTTTAATAAACGAGCAATCTCTGTCTATGAAAAAGAGGGCTTTATACATGACGCAACCTTTTTAAATAATGGAACAGAATTTTTGATCATGACACTGCCTCTGCAGAAATCACTCTAAATAGACAAGCTCCAGGGAAAGTCCCTGGAGTTTTCACTTTTATTCTGTAAATTTTAACACGTTTGACCAATCGTGTTACTTTTTTTATATGATAAATAAAAGAAATTGAAAAAAGGGGGACTGCGTCCGTGGCTTCTGCAGATGATCAGACTAATTTCGAGGATCTCATTGAAGGGAGTTTTGATAATGTCGTTGAGAATATTGATGAACTTTGTGAAATGATTGAAACTCACATTCCATACACTTATCAAACAACGAAACAGTACCTTTCAATTAGAAACAAACTGATTGAGAATGTTAAAGCGCTAGAATTTTATTATAAAGGAACAATGAAGAAGTAAAGGGTCTTTTCAAGGAGGGATTGGATGATATACACATGGCTTCTCGCGATTCTGTTTATTGCGGCATGTTGTTATTTTATTTATAAGCAAAAGAAAATACATAAAACGTATACGCGTTTAATTGAGCGTAAGAACGAAGAGGCCGCTGGGGCACTTGCTCTAAAAGAAGAACTTCAAAAAGAACAGACAGAGGCGCTTTTAACGGATGAAAGACGTCATTATGAAGAGGCGATAAATGATGTCATTGAACAGAGAAACAGTGATGTCAGCAAATTAAATCATTACATTCGGATGATTGAAAGGTTTTCAAGGAACTCAGGAGAAATTATGACTCACAATATTCTGCTTGAGCTTAAAAGTGAGTTGATAAAGGGCGGCATGATCAGGACTGAGGAGATGAGGGTGCTCGGAAACGTGTTTATTCCCTATTACTCAGAGAGTGGAGACCTTCAAACAAGACAAATCGATCATCTCATTATTTTGCCTACAGGTATCTACGTTGTGGAGACAAAATATTGGAAAGGAAAAGTTCTTCACGGTTTAACGAAAGAAAAGGCCAGAGAATTTTCCTTTATTATGGAATCACTCTTTCCAAAGTCAGGAAAAGATGAAGAAGAGACGATTGCATTTATTAATACAAATAACAGCGGGCAAGATCATAAAGCTGAGATGAGGGTTGTTGCCTATGATAATCCAGCCATGCAGGCAAAAAATTCTGTACAGTTCTTAAAGAACTATTTAATTAATAAAGAGATGCTGGCTGATGCGATCGTTCCGATTGTATATTTTGGCTATAAATCGAATGAACAGAATACAATTGTCGATTATTCCCAAGATGCTATAACAAAAAGGTTTATATCAAAAACAGAATTGCATCAGTACTTTAATTCAGAAATTAACGACAAACGCAAAATCTATAATATTACAGAGATTCAGGAATTGAAGGCACTTATAGAAGATGCAAATGTTTTACAGTAATGCAGGGAAACCACTTCATACAGCGAATTTAATTAATAAAAGGACAGGAGGGTGATCATCAATGGAGAAATATCAGGTTAATGTAACGTTAAGTAATGGGATTGAAATTAACTTTTCGAAAGAAGGTGAAAGTAAAGAAGCCTTTTTAAGGCAATTAGTCAGCCAGACGGGTGGTATGAACATGATGAAAAAGGTATTAAACAGTATTTCAAAATGAATGAGGTTGTGTCAGTAAGAATCTATGAGAAAAAGCAGTCATCGGCAAATCTTGCAGGGTATTAATAAATAGCTGTGTTTGAAACAATATTTTTAGAATCCCCTTTAATAAAAAAGCATCCTAGTCAATGACTAGGATGCTTTTTTTGACTAATTTAGTTCTGAATATAAAAAAAGGGAAAAAGGGCCGCAAACGAGAATAATTAAACAATTATACAATAAATTGTTCAAATTCATAAATTGGGAGGGGTAAAGTGATAAAAGCACTTCACTGTAATTAAGGGTAAAGGTGATAATATCAATATATTTTTACCAGGCACTGGTTGGTCAGGTGACTTTGGAATGCCTATTGCAGAGCACTTGAGTGAAGAATTTACAACGCATATGATTGACTTACCTGGTATAGGGAGAAGTAAAGGGCTTGAGGGAGTTATAAAACTTAAAGATATAGCTAATTGGATGAATGAATATATTGAAGAAAACAATTTTTTAACGAAGGTAAATATAACTGGTCACTCATTAGGCGGAATTATTGGATTAGCTTTTGCTTTTTATTATCCCGAAAAAGTAAATCGAATCATCTTATTGGACATTGGGTACTCAAAGATCGATCGATTTCCAACTCAGATGATGGGATCAGCCGGTTATTTTCTCCCAATAATTAGTGTGCTGCATAGAGTATTTGGACCAAAGGTGTTAGGAAAAGAATCAGGTTGAGGATCAAAAACAAGCACCCAAAATGATGGACGAAGAAATGATAAATGATAAAATTGAAAAATTAGAACTTGAAGATAGTCAATTCATAAGAAAGGCGATTCATGATCAACAACAAACCTCAATCTCAGGAATTAATTTACTATTGGCTGCTTACCGAAGCAATCTGCCTAAGTTGGTTAAAAGATCTTGAAATCCCTTGTTTAATATTATATGGAAATCGAATAAATAAAACGAAAAGAATGAGCAAAAAGAATTAAAAAAGCAAATAAACAAAGTAGAAATGGGAGCAAATATTAAAACACAGGAATTAAACGGTGGTCATTACGCCCATGTCACGGATTTGCGAGCAGTCAATTACATCTCTTCTTTTTTTCTAAAGAAACATTCTATATTAAGCTAGCACAGACAAGTTCAAATTCAAGGATACATAGGAGAATACATTGGAAGTGAGGGGAATATTATAAAAAAATTAACTTTTATACTACTGTCTCTTTGTTTGTTAGTGAGCCTTTCGTATGGGGCATATGATAAGGCAGAAGCAAAAAGTAAAATCAAAGTCTATAAAAACTGTAAGGAAATGAACAAAGTCTATAAAGGAGGCATTGCAAGATCTGCTTCCGTTAAAAATAAGGGTGGAAAAACACACTACAAACCGTACGCCTCACCTTCCCTTTATAATGCCAATAGAGGGAGGGATCGCGACAAGGATGGCATTGCTTGTGAACGTTAGAAAAATGCTTTTCATATCTTGCTGTTTCACTCTTTTTAAGTCTGTATACACCAAAGGCATGGTAAACTAAAAAAAGAAGATCAGCGTAAAGATACCCTAGTTAGTAGGGTGTCTTTTTTTTAGAAAAATTTAGGAAATCGGAACAGGAGGAGCGTTATATGCTTAGATTGTATAGTGCGTTAATTGGGTTAAGTCTAATTTGGGGATTTTCATTTGTGTTTATTAAGTGGCTGATCGGTCCTGCAGGAATATGGGGAACAGTATTTATTCGCTGTTTAGCTGGTGCCGTCATTCTCGTTCCCGTACTTATTATAAAATATAGAGAACAGTTGAAAGATCTGCCATGGAAACATCTCATCATGGTCGGTATTTTCAACGCTGGATTGCCTTGGGGACTGATCGCATTAAGCGAAACACAAATTGACAGCAATATTGCGGCAACCATTAATGCCACAACTCCAATCTGGACAGCTGTAATTGGCTTTTCATTATTTCACATTAAATTAATCAGGCGTCAATGGGTTGGCATTTTCATTGGCTTTATCGGTATATTAATTTTAACTGATTTTAATATAGGACAATTAGTTGGTGAGAACTTCATAGGAATTGGAACAATGGTTTTAGCAGCAATCAGCTATGGGTTTGCTTCCCAGTATGTCAAAAGACATTTAGGGCAAGTCGGAGTGGTCATTATTACAACATTTTCGCTCTTGACCGGAGCCGCAATTGGGCTGATTGGAATGCTTTTAACGAAACCTGTAAACCCGTCTGAATTAATGATGCCGCTTCCCTTGATCGCTGTTGTTGGATTAGGGTGTTTGGGATCAGGAATTGCCCACTTATTATTTTATTACATGATGAAAAAAGGAAGCCCGGAATTTGCGACAACCGTTACCTATCTAATTCCCGCCACAGCAGCTATTTGGGGTTATATCCTTTTAAATGAAACGATCTCTTCACATTTAATTGCAGGTTTAGCTGTTATATTCGCAGGCGTGTTTATTTCTACAAGAAAAAAGAAAACGGCTGAAAAGACGGTTTTATCACATCAATCTTCTTCAGAATTTTCCAGAGAGGGCTGATCCTTGCCAAACTCAGATCCATAAGCAAGATTATCAAAAACTGTACTTCTTGTTTCGCTGTTTTCATTACGGGAACCAAGATAATTGTGAATAAGTACTTCCACCGCAGTAATAATCATAGCGGAAAGAATGCTTCCCCAGGCAATCTGCAGATAGTTATTCAATAGAATATTTCCGAACAGCCAGACACTCATATAGACAATTAAAAAGTCAACGATCGGCTGTCGCTTTAGACTCCCATTTGAGGCAATATAATTTGTTCACCCAAAATAAAAGTTACGGCTGTGACAAATACGCTGAAAGAAATAATTTCTGCCAAGGTAGCGTTAAAAAACAAATCCAATCCCGCTGTAAAAGCAATCAGGCAAGTAACGAATTTTATAGCTAAAACGGCTGTGCTCTGCATAAAAAAACCTCCATTTTGCTATATAGTATTGTCCAGAAGAGAATTTTTTATACCTAAGCCACTATTACATTAAGATTAAATTTGTCGAAAAATTTAAAAAATAGACTGAGTTCGTTTGACATTTTTTTCAGAATTGATACATTATAATAAACGAGAAAACAAATTCAGGACTATTGTCGTGGGAACGATGAAAGGCATTCATTATGTGGGCACCTAGAATGCTTGGAGTTAGTGGTGCAACCGACCCGATGTGTAATTTGTTCAAATAGGGGTCGGTTTTTGCTTTGTTTACAGGAAATCAGTTCCTATTTTCTCAGATGGCTTTATACTCTCATATGCAGAACAAACTTACACAGATCATCTGTAACCAATTTGATGTCCTGGACAAGTCAATCGGACTTAAAACTTGTGATAGGGGCTGAAGGCATGATGATTGCAGAGCAATTGGATAGGGAATGGGTGGAATTGATGAAAACGGCAAAACAGCAGGGTTTAACGAAGGAGGAGATACGTCAATATATTAAAAGACGCAGCAATCAGAAGAGATGAGTAAGGTTACTGATTGTTATCTTTTTTCCATTTTTGGAACTCCAAAAATTCTTTGAACTCATTTTTGTCTATATTAGAGGACATGGCTTCTTTTACGAGAGATATCCAGTCTTTATCTAGAATAACCTCATCATTCGTATTCGTTTTTTTGTTACTCCCTTGCTGGATTAAGGATTCAACGGAGGTGCCGAGTACCTGGGAAACTTTATCAAGAAATTGAATGGAGGGGTTTTGCTGCAGGTTTCTTTCAATGGTACTTAAATAAGATTTGGATACCCCAGCCTTTTCTGCAAGCTCGGTTAGTGATAAGCCCTTCTTTTGTCTTAGATTTTTAATGTAATCACCTATCATAGCGATCGTCCTTTTCATATATTTAATATCATAAACAGTTATTTTCATTAAAAAGAACATATATAGCCATTTGCTTTTATTATGTTCTATATATATAAATACCATACTCTTTTAATCATAGCAATCATTGTGTGATTTAAAAATGGAAACTAAGAAGGTACACATTCCCAATGTGTACCTTTTTTTGGTCTTGAAATAACTTCTTTGAAAATATAATGATTTAATTTTATTTATTAAAATGTTCGTTAAAAGAAATCAAAAAAGTGAAAAATTAAGAAAAATCAAGATATTACAACTAAACAAGCGCAAACATTTGTTATAACGAACAAATTGATCCTTTTTGACTGTTTTTCTTTTGATTAGATCATCTTATAATAATTAAAGAAGTGTTCAATATATAGAACGATAAAATTATTTAAAGAACACCATTCGCAGATAAAACTTAAAGGAAGTGATAAGAGTGGGAATCGAGGCTGAGCGAACATGGATTGATCCTGATTGGCTGGAACTGATTACGCGGGCAAAGCAGATCGGATTGTCAATTGAAGAGATTCGGACGTTTATCACTAAGCTTTCGATTGTCAGCGGTCCTCATGTAAAGGATACAGTCACATGATGATTATAAAAGACAGTCAAACCCTCCAATTTTCTTTTATTGAAACGGAAATTGTATTAAAAAGATCACATTTAAACTATTATTCTATGTATGTTAACCAGCATTTCCACAGTTTAGTTTCAATCAATGACAGTCATAAAATTATTTCAGCTTTGAAACAGTTGAACAAAGAATATGGAAGCAAGATTCATCAAAATTATTCCTTTAAAAACTTAGATTAAGAACAAAGAAGGAGACCAGTTAAATGGTCTCCTTTTTGAAATGTGCGGTTCTTTCCTATTAATGAAGCGTTCTAAAAACCCCGATAACTTTACCGAGAATCGTAACGTTCTTTAAAATAATCGGAGACATAGTAGGATTCTCAGGCTGAAGGCGAATATGATCTTTTTCTTTGTAAAACCGTTTAACCGTTGCCTCATCTTCTTCTGTCATCGCCACAATAATGTCCCCATTATCTGCCGACCTCTGCTGTTTTACGATAACTCTGTCCCCGTCCATTATACCTGCATCAATCATACTTTCTCCAATAACGTTCAAGATAAAGACATCATCAGATCCGACCATCGAAGCTGGAATCGGGAAATATTCCTCGATGTTTTCGAAAGCAGAAATAGGCTGTCCAGCAGTTACTTTACCAATGATCGGCACATGAACGGCTAATTGTTTTGAAGCTGAACTGTCATTTTCAAGACCAAGTACTTCGATTGCACGAGGTTTAGTAGGGTCTCTCCTGATCAATCCCTTTTTTTCAAGCCTGGACAAATGACCATGCACGGTTGAGCTTGAGGCAAGACCTACCGCGTCTCCAATTTCTCTTACGGAAGGCGGGTATCCCTTGGCATCGACTTCTTTTTTTATAAACTCCAGTATATCTTGCTGTCTTTTAGATATTTTCATTTGTAAATCCCCCTATATTGGAAGAGCTTGTTAAGGAAATTATAGCATTCTCTATTTTAAAATACAAACATTCGTTCGAAAAAACCTTGACACAAACACATGTTCTGATTATGATAATTATACGAACAAACATTCTTAAATCGAGGTGAAAGGCATGCAAAAAACTGTCCATACCATCCAAGGAAATTTATTTGTCATTATATTTATTATTTTAATTGCATTATCCTTTGCGGTAATTGCTAATGATATTAAAACCACTCCATCCAATGAATATCAAACCGTTGTGCTCGAAAAGGGAGATACTCTCTGGGCCATTGCTGATCAGTACCAGACAGCACATATGAGAAGTAAAAACGATTTTATCAGCTGGGTTGAGAAAGTGAATCATGTGAATCGTAATAACATTACTGCGGGGAAAGAAATTATGATCCCGATAAAGCAGCCTTAAATCAAAAACTTGTATCTCTTTTTTTATTGCGTTAAAGTAAAAGCAGTCACTATAAAGGAGTATGAATATGCTGTCTAAAGAGAAACTTAACCGTATTTCAGAACTCGCCAATAAAGCAAAAAACGAAGAGCTCCCGCCTGAAGAAAAAAAAGAACAGCAGGAGCTTAGAGAAGAGTATCTAAAAGCATTCCGGGGTAATTTTAAAGAACACCTGCATTCTATAAAAGTCGTTGATAAAAATGGCAAAGATGTAACTCCGGACAAATTAAAAGAGAGCAAGAAAAAACGCGGTTTAAACTAGTGTTGATCTTGTCATTTACCTGATCCTTTTTAAAGGATCAGGTTTTTTTATTTTTCTGCACATTTAACTATGGATAAATACTGTAAATAACATATAATGAAATAAAGTGTTATATAACAAAAGAGGAAAGGGTGTATTTAATATGGTACAGGTTTCTAGAGAAGCTGCATTGTTTTACAAAAATGAAATGGAGTTAAGTGAAGGAGAATGTCTAAAAGTATTTGTTCAATACGGCGGTTTGGAAGCTGGCGGGTATGCATTAGGCGTCGCAAAAGACATCCCAGGAGAAGAAGATTTAAAGCAGGTCATTGAAGGCATTACTTTCTTTTCATGTGAGGATGATAACTGGTTTACATCCAAGCTTCAAATGGATTTTGATGATTCGGCTTCTGATATTAAACTGACTTTAATCTCTTGAACAGTTTGATGCAATTATCTAATTAATGGTTTTGTGTGATGATTGTAGGGGGTTTGTGTTAAACTGTTAATGTTATGTTATATAAAGAAGGGATGAACAGTTTTGACAAAATCCATTGAACAATTATCAATCAATACAATCAGAACGCTTTCCATTGATGCCATAGAGAAAGCAAATTCAGGACATCCAGGCATGCCTATGGGAGCAGCACCAATGGCGTATACGTTATGGTCACAGTTCATGAACCATAATCCTCGTCATCCGGAATGGTTTAACAGAGACCGATTCGTTCTATCAGCGGGTCATGGCTCCATGCTATTATACAGCTTGCTTCATTTATTTAATTACGATGTAACTATGGAAGACTTGAAATCATTTAGACAGTGGGAGAGCCGTACACCAGGGCATCCAGAAGTTAAGCACACAGCAGGCGTAGACGCTACGACAGGTCCACTTGGACAGGGCTTCGCAATGTCTGTGGGTATGGCAATGGCTGAACGTCATCTTGCTGCTAAATACAACCGTGAGAACTATAATGTTGTCGATCACTTCACGTATGGTATTTGCGGTGATGGTGACCTTATGGAAGGCGTGTCCGGCGAAGCAGCATCACTGGCTGGTCACTTGAAACTGGGCCGTTTAATTGTGATGTATGATTCAAATGATATTTCACTTGATGGCGACTTAGACATGTCCTTCTCAGAGAACGTCCAAAAACGGTTTGAAGCCTATAAATGGCACGTGATTCGTGTCGAAGATGGCAATGACACAAAAGCAATTGCTAAAGCACTTGAAGAAGCAAGAGCTAACAGTGATCAACCTACGCTTATTGAAGTCAAAACAGTAATCGGTTATGGCTCTCCGAATAAGAGTGGCAAAAAAGATTCTCACGGTGCTGCGCTTGGTAAAGACGAGGTAGCTGCCACTAAAAAGGCTTATGGCTGGGATTATAACGAAGACTTTTTCGTGCCTTCTGAAGTGAGAGACAATTTTAAAGATCTTCAGGAAAAAGGTGAAGAAGCTGAAGTCGAATTGGAATAGCTTATTTAATCAATATAAAGAAGCATATCCTGAATTAGCATCTGAACTTGAAAAAGTCTATTGCAGGAGAATTGGCTTCAGACTATAAAGATTCTCTGCCTCATTATGAACTTGGAGATAAGAAAGCTACTCGGGAACTTTCGAATGAAGTCATTAATAGTCTTTCGAAATCTGTACCACCATTATTTGGCGGGGCGGCTGATCTTGCTTCTTCCACTAAGACACTAATGAAGGATAATAATAATTTCTCAGCTGAGGACTACAGCGGCCGGAATATTTGGTTTGGTGTACGTGAATTCGCCATGGCCTGTGCCGTTAATGGTATGGCTCTTCACGGCGGTGTGAAGCCTTATGGTTCAACATTCTTTGTCTTTTCCGATTATCTTCGTCCAGCCCTTCGTTTAGCTGGGATTATGAAGGTAGGATCGACTTTTGTATTCACTCATGACAGCATTGCTGTCGGTGAAGACGGTCCAACACATGAGCCTGTAGAACACCTGGCATCATTGCGTGCGATCCCTCGTCTATCTGTTATTCGTCCAGCAGATGGTAATGAAACAAGAGTTGCATGGGAGCTTGCCATGGAAAGTCATGATCACCCAACAGCGCTTGTGTTGACAAGACAGGGTCTTCCAACCCTTGAAGGCAGCATTAAGCACGCTGATGAAGGCGTGAAAAAAGGTGCTTATATTATTTCTGAGTCTGCTGAGGAAGCACAAGGATTGTTGCTTGCTACCGGGTCAGAAGTAAGCTTGGCTATTGAAGCACAGAGAGCACTCGCTGAAGAAAACATTCACATGCGAGTCATCAGCATGCCATCATGGGATCTATTTGAAAAGCAATCGCACAGTTATAAAGAAGAAATACTTCCTAGCTCACTAACTAAACGGATTGCAATTGAAATGGGTGCTTCACAAGGCTGGCACAAGTATACTGGTCTTGACGGGGATTTAGTTACCATTGATCAGTTTGGTGCATCAGCTAAAGGGGAGAAAATCCAGGAAGAATACGGCTTTACAGTAGATAACGTTGTTAGAAGAACAAAGGCGCTATTAAATAAATAAGTTAACATAAAAGGACGAAACCGAACCGGTTTCGTCCTTTTACATATAAAAAATCTGCTTCGACAAAATTAGTGCCAACCTCCTGCTATTTCTGACAAATTTTTTACTGTTTATTGATTATACTTTAAAAAAACAGGATTATACCATCGTCCATAAAGTGCTTAGAGTGAATCAGAGATTAACGGAAAATATCAGATAAGCGGAGGGCTGAAGAGATGAGAATTTATGAAATTTTTCTTGTGGATAAAGACATCGTTCAATGGTATATACATAAAGAAGACAAGCTTTTTCAGCTTTTTTTAGAATCCCGTAAATTTCAGTCAAAAAAAATATCACTCCTTCTTCAGCAGCAAATAAACTTTATTACAACCCCGTTATCAATGGAAACACTGGATCATTCAATTAATCAGCATCTTTCTTATTTAAAGGATTACAGATACCATAAATATCAGCATGCGATCACTCTGAAAAAAGGGAAAAGCTTTGCATCATTAAATGTTCTTCCGAGAAAAGTGGTCATTAAATCAATTGGTCTTAGCGACGCGGAACTAGTGTTTTTTGAAATTTTGAGACAGCTTGAAGACACATTTATTGCAGTTGACTATTCTCATCGGCATATCGGATTCTTAAAACCCATAAAAAGAGCCTTGATTAAATAGGATATACCATTGTACAATCCTTTGAGTTTGTAGTAAAATGAACAGCGGAAGTGATTTTAAAGGAGGAAATTATTCGCATGTGGCTCTATATTCTTGTGGGCGTAATTGGCATTATTATTGGTCTTCTGCTTGGCTTTCTTGTTGCCCGCAAATATATGATGGATTACATCAAAAAGAATCCGCCGATTAATGAAAAAATGCTTCGCGTGATGATGATGCAAATGGGACAGAATCCGTCGCAGAAGAAAATTAATCAAATGATGAAAGCCATCAATAATCAAAGCAAATAGATGAAACCCGAAAGTGCTCAATGAGAAATCATGAGTGCTTTTTCTTTTAAACAGCAAGTTTTAATAATATAAACCATGAAGCAAAGCGGATGAACGTTATGAATTACATAAATCAAATAAGTATTCAAGAGCTTTTGGAAGGAAATAAAAACCGATTGCTTATCGATGTTCGGTCACCAGGTGAATATCAGGAATTTCATATTCCAGGAGCCATCAATGTTCCGATTTTTTCGAATGAGGAGCGTGCCAAAATTGGTACCCTGTATAAGCAAAATGGCCCGCAAAAAGCGAAGAGAGAAGGACTGAAAATAGTTGGACCTAAACTGGGAGAGATTTATCAGAGAATAAGCAGCACATCCATCGGAAAAGATGAAACCTTGATTTACTGCGCCCGTGGAGGCATGCGCAGCAAAAGTATTGCTCAGGTTATGGCCACTATGGGACTTGAAGTCTCACAGCTTGAAGGGGGAATTCGCTCGTTTAGGCAAAAAATCACTTCAGATCTCGAAGAAGCATTTACAAATAAATCAAAGCGTTTTTTTGTTTTAGAGGGCTTGACTGGCACACGTAAAACTGACATTTTGGAAATTTTAGCTGAAAGAGGCGAGCCTGTTATAGATTTGGAAGGCATGGCAGGGCACCGCGGCTCTATTTTTGGTTCGGTCGGAATGAATTCAAACAGCCAAAAGTCGTTCGAATGTCTGCTATGGGAGCGATTTAGAGAATTAAAAGAGGCATCATATTATATAATAGAAGCTGAAAGTAAACGGATTGGTAGGATTGTCCTTCCCCCTTTTATTATAGAAGGGAAAGAAAATGGTGACAGGTTTCACATACACTATCCTTTTCAAAAACGGGTGAAAGCCATATGTGAAACGTACAAGCCTGAAGCAAATAAACAGGGGTTATATGAAGCTTTTTCTAATTTAAAAAAACATTTACAAAAAGAACTTAGAGTAGAGTTGGAAGTAGCATTCGCAGAAGATGATTTTAGCAGAATCGTTTCGCTTTTGCTTGAACACTACTATGATCCGAAGTATTCTCATAAATTTAATGCTTATCAAAAGCCTGCCGAACCTGTATATATGGAAACACTGCAGGGCGGGGCTGACCATATATACAAGCGTATACTGGAATATATGGATGGCGAGGACGAGGAGTCAAACTAAGTTGAGACAAGTGAGGGTTTTCATTGTATAGTCTTTATACCCGTCACATTCCATAGTCAATTCAGGTGAAATATGGTAAGCTAATAAAGGAAATTCAAGCATCAGAGGAGTCATTCATAATGAAGAAATCGATTGCATTTACCGTTCTGGCAGGAACTCTAAGCCTGTCCCTTATCGGCTGTGGGCAGCCATCTGATTCATCAACAAACACTGACCAGCAGACAAAGAAGGATAACAACCAAACACAGCAAAAACAACAAAAAAACAGCACCGATCATTCATCGGATAGCAATCAAACCAAGTCTTCCCAGAATCAGAACAAAAGCAAATCAGATAATACGGGAAAGACAGGGCAATCTGCTTCGAACAATAAAGTAAAAGTGGATAAAAACCCGGACAGCACGTTGGTGCTTGTAAATAAGACCCATAAACTTCCGGATGGTTATATACCTCCAAATCTCGTCGTCCCAGATGTCCCGTTTGCCTATCATGTCAATTCACCAATAGAAAAAATGCATATGCAAAAACCAGCCGCCGTTGCTTTGGAACAATTATTTAACCAGGCAAAAAAAGATGGCATAATTTTATATGCACAATCAGGATATCGTTCATATAAACGGCAAAAAGTGATCTTTGCTTCTAATGTTGAAAAAATGGGTGAGGCAAAAGCGAGTGTCATCAGTGCTCATCCAGGAACAAGCGAGCATCAGACAGGGCTCGCTATGGATTTGTCCAGTGCGGATGTGGGTGATCAACTGATTCAGGACTTTGGAGAAACGAAAGAAGGCAAATGGGTGGCTGCTCATGCTGCGCAATTTGGCTTTATTGTCAGGTATCCTAAAGGAAAGCAATCGGTTACAGGGTATGAATATGAGCCATGGCATTTACGATACGTAGGTGTGAAAGCGGCAAAATATATTCATGATCACAACATTACACTAGAAGCGTATATTTCACAAAATGGCTGATCCAGTTTTAACCAATCATGTGAAAAATCCGAAATATTAATGGGACAGGCCAGATCGTGTTAATATAAATATAGAGTGTAAAAAATCCTGAATTGGAACTGCCATAAATTTAGGGGATAAAGGATGACGCTGAATGTTTGTGCAAATCGCCAGTTTACTGGTTGGCTTGCTTTTTGCCGTATCCATTATTATCGTACGGATGAAAGCAGCAAATCAGCCAACCAATTCAAAAAAAATTATACTTCCTCCTTTTTTCATGTCCACAGGATTTCTTATGTTTTTGGCGCCTTCTGTGAGGGTGCCATGGTCAGAGTGGGGGGAGGCCATTTTAGTTGGTCTCGTGTTTTCAGTCTTTTTGATTAAAACATCAAAATTTGAGATTAAAAAGGAAGCTGTCTATTTAAAGCGGTCAAAGGCCTTTATTTTTATCCTGGTCGGATTACTGATCATTCGGACGGTCATGAAAATTTATTTAGAAAAAACCATTAATCTGCCGCAGATGAGCGGATTATTCTTTACGCTTGCCTTTGGGATGCTGCTGCCATGGCGTATTGCGATGTATGTGCAATACAAACGACTTCTAAAGCATATACCCCCAAAAGATATTACGACTTTAACTTAAAAAAACTGATCCAGATAATCTGGATCAGTTTTTTTAAGTTCGCTAAATTTATTGAGCCTGGAAAAAATGTTCGTATGGTTTTACGTCAATCCTGTTTTCTTCAAGTTTCTTTCTGAGAAATTTATGATCACGTTTAGGCGTAGCTTTAATATAGCCTTCAATAATTAAAGCATCTGATATATTTTCAGCATTCTGGCAAAGTGCAAGCTCACCGATTTTACCGGCAATTTTTTCTCTCGCTACGTCCCTAAAGAGGACAGGCACCGGCGTAACTAAATCTTCTAAAAATGCCTTCTGTTCCTGATTCCACAGATGTTTAGTCTGAAGAATGTAATGACTTTGATGATCAAGGATGGATTTGCCGTCCGTTTTAGGCAGAGATTTCAGGAATTTCCGGAACATAAAGAAACCGCCGATTCCCATTAAAGTAATTAAAATAACTGTCCAGAACAAAATGAATCCTGCGAATAGCGGTGACATTAACCTTCACTCCCTGCACTGCTCTTCTTTCAATTATAAAATGACCAGGGCATGATAGCAAGAAAGTAAGTGGATATTTCAGATAAATAATGCGTTTATGGAAAAAATGGCGGGACTGTATGGGAATCGAACCCACCAGAGACGGCACGCGTCTCCCGAATAGTTTTGAAGACTACGGCAAGCACCAGCTACGCAACCAGCCCCATAAAGCTACTAGAATCAGTATATCTTAACTGCTGAATTAAGCAACAATAAGTAAGGTGCCAGTAAATAAGTCAGCCTGTTTTTTTGAAGGAAGAAGTTAAGACCAAGATTAACTCTTAATTGAATGAGTTTCATAATTTACAGCCATTGCCCTCGTTAAGAAAAAGTCACGGTTATGAAAAGAATATTTTTAACTCAATAATGTCCGTTATCGTACAGGACAACGTGCGAAAGTTCAATTTGATCTTGTGACCCTAGTTTATCATGCATCAAGACTCGCAACAGATCGTCTCAAAGCCATGGTGGGGCAACGAGTGGCGCAAGTAAGGAAAAAAAAGACTCCTGAGGGGATCGGCGAGATGCCACTGAAAAAATTCCATTATAGAAGGCGAAGCAAACGTGATTGCTGATCTCCGTTCCAGACACTCGCTTTCCGCGGGCACGGCCTCAGCTAACTTTGACGTGGTCTCTTTTTGCGCCAAAGTGGATCTTCGGACGCGTGCTTTTCCCGCTGGAGTCTCGTGCTCTCCACTCCAATCCGTCAAACTCTGACGTTGAGCCGTCTTAAGCCATCTTTCCTTTAGATTTTCAGCTGCCTCACGCTGATTCTGCAGAACTTGAATCTTCATCTTTGATTCCACCTCTCACGATGAAAATGCAAAGTATTTTCGAGGAGGCTTGCGGGTCGCCCGCGGCAAGCGAGAACTTTCCAAAGCTCGGCCCGATGTGCAAAAAGGGACTTTTTCAGTGGCCTCATCAGCGAGTCAAGCGAGACCCCGCAGCGCCACACAGTCGTCTGCGCGAGGAGGCTAGCGGATCCCCTCGGAAAGCGAGCTCTTTTCCGACAAAGCCACTATTTTTTGAAGTCACTATGAAATTCTGTTTCTTTGAGCATTTTAAGCTTCAAATTGATTCAATTATGAAACCTTTTAACCAGTCCTTTCGTAATCATTTATAGGGTTAATCATTCTACAAGATTTTCGATTAAAATGTAAAAAAAAGTCGAACTTGTTTGGAAAGAATCTTACACTATGATAAAGTACTATTAACTGTCGCTTCTATATGACTGAAGGGACCAGAGGAGTGTTTTAATGGCTATTTCATTAGCAAAAGGACAAAAAATTGATTTAACAAAAGGTAACGCTGGCTTAACTTCATTGTTGGTGGGTCTAGGTTGGGATCCTGTTGCAAAAAAAGGTTTTTTCGGCAAAAAAACACCAGATATTGACTGTGACGCTTCAGTTATTATGCTTAATCAGCAAGGGAAGATAGAAAGAAATGAAGACGTTATCTATTTCGGCAATATGAACAGCTCTTGTGGAAGCGTACATCACACCGGAGATAATCTCACAGGTGCCGGAGACGGGGATGATGAACAAATTCTTGTTGATTTGAATAAAGTTCCTGATAGAATTCACAGGCTTCTGTTTATCGTTAACATTTACCGTTGTGTAGAAAAAAAACAGGACTTTGGAATGATAGAGAATGCTTTCATCCGCATTGTTGATAAATCCAATCAATCGGAATTAGCACACTTCAATCTTACCGAAAACTACGGGGGTTTGACTGCTCTTATGCCAGGGGAAATCTATCGTCACAATGGTGAATGGAAATTCAGTGCAATTGGACAAGCTACAAACGACGTTTCTATTAAAGAAATCGTAAATAAGTATCTATAATATCAAAATTTATGAGGTTTACAATATTCAATCATGAAAGGAAGATGCATAATGGCTATTAATCTTTCAAAAGGACAAAAAGTCGATTTAACAAAAACGAACCCTGGTCTGCAGAAAATTGTTGTCGGCCTTGGCTGGGATGTTAACAAATATGATGCAGGCAGTGATTTTGATCTTGATTCTTCTGTGTTTTTATTAAATGCAGAAGGAAAATGCAGCTCAGAAGCTGATTTCGTATTTTTTAATAACCTTCAAGGTGGAAATGGATCTGTTATACATAATGGCGATAACAGAACCGGTGTCGGAGAAGGCGATGACGAATCTATTAATGTTAATTTAAATGATGTACCTGCTAATACCGAAAAGATTTCTTTCACCATTACCATTCATGATGCTGAATCTCGCAACCAGAACTTCGGCCAAGTATCTAATGCTTATGTTCGTATCATTAATGAAACCGACGGCGAAGAATTAATTCGCTATGATCTAGGTGAGGATTTTTCAATCGAAACATCTGTAGTCGTTGGCGAGTTATATAGACATAATGGTGAGTGGAAATTTAATGCAATCGGAAGCGGTTATCAAGGCGGACTGGCTGCGCTAGTAGAAGACTTCGGATTAGCTGTGCAATAAAGAAATCAGACTAAACAGAGAAATGGGGCGATTTGCTTGAGTATTGTTCTTTCAAAAGGAGAGCGCATAGACCTTACCAAAACAAACCCTGGTCTGACAAAAGCGATAATTGGACTGGGGTGGGATACAAACAAGTATTCTGGAGGGCAGGATTTTGATTTGGATGCCTCAGCTTTTCTGGCAGATGAAGACGGGAAAGTGCGTAATGATTTAGAATTCGTTTTCTATAATAATTTGAAAAGCCCTGATGGCGGTGTGGAACATACGGGAGACAACCGGACAGGCGAAGGCGAAGGAGACGATGAACAAATTGCCATCGACTTCTCCAAGCTTTCTTCTCATATAGACCGGATTGGAATCACTGTTACCATTCATGATGCTGAGGGAAGAAATCAAAACTTCGGACAAGTTTCAAACGCATTTGTCCGTGTTATTAATCCTGAGAATGATACAGAGATTTTAAGGTTTGATCTGGGAGAAGATTTTTCCATTGAAACAGCTGTTGTGATTTGCGAGCTTTACAAGCATCAGGGCGAATGGAAATTTAATGCGATCGGAAGCGGTTTTTCCGGCGGTTTGGCAGCGCTCTGCCAAAATTATGGTCTAACGGTCTAACAACTGAGCAAAGAGGAGGCGTCTTTGTAAGCTTCCTCTTTCTTTTCGTGTGAAGACCTAAGAAGGAAAAATGATTTTGAGGAGAATTGAAATAAATGGATCACTTTTTTCAGAGTTTAGTCCATAGCTATGGACAGTTTTTTTCGGCTGATGCGATCACATCTGTCGTGACCAACCCAGGGACATGGGGAGTGGTGTTAAGTCTTGTTATATTAGAAGGCTTATTGTCAGCAGATAACGCCTTAGTCCTTGCTGTCATGGTTAGGCATTTACCGAAAAAACAACAAAAAAAAGCTTTGTTTTATGGCATCTTAGGAGCTTATCTGTTTAGATTTATTGCCATCGGAATAGGTGTTTTTCTAATTAAAATTACATGGATAAAAGTTGTTGGAGGTATTTACCTCCTATGGCTGTCTGGGAAAAACATCTTTAAGAAAGAGGATGAAGAAGAAGTCGAAAATAAAGGCTTTGGATTTTGGAAAACTGTTTTGCTTGTAGAATTGATGGACATCACATTCAGTCTTGACAGTGTTATCGCAGCATTTGGCGTTTCCAATAAGGTTTGGGTTCTTTTTCTCGGCGGAGTGCTTGGTGTCTTAATGATGCGCGGTGTGGCTCAAGTATTTCTGGTGCTTATTGAAAAAATCCCAGAATTTGAAACAACTGCATTTGTTTTGATTGCTATTATTGGCATAAAAATGATCGCCGGTGCGTTCGGTTTCGAAATTGGACAGGTTTTATTCTTCGGAATTCTTGTAGCAGTATTTCTGGCAACATTTATTGTGCACCTATTTAAAAAGAAATCATCTAAAGAGGTATCTGATCATTAAGGTTAGAATTGGAGGGGGTAACACCCCCTTTTTATGGTTTTGTGAAAAAACCATTTATTTCAAAATTTAAATGTCAATATTTCAAAGAAGCTTATGGTATTTAGAAGATTATTAGAAGAGGAGGGCTGTCCTTTGAGACATTTTAATTATCTGTCCGAACAAATGGTTCAAACGGTCTTTCAGTACCCGCCGGCTGACATTCATTCCCGTTCACCAAGAGAATTACTTTCCTATTCTTTAGGAGCAACCCTCTATATGCCGGGGACGAGAAAACAGATTTCTAATGATGTTCTAAATAGTATTAAGCCGGATGAAAAAAATGCTGGGTTAACCTCAATCGTGCTTTGTTTGGAAGATGCTATTGGTGATGACGACGTTTATTTGGCAGAAGCTAATATTATCAGTCAGCTGCACATGATTTTTCAATCGGTCTCCAGCAGCATTCAAAAAAAGCAAGAGCTGCCTCTTATTTTTATAAGAGTACGGCAGGCAGAGCAAATAGAAAGTTTGCTGCAAGGCATGGGGCAAGCATCGGAATTAATATGCGGTTTTGTGTTTCCAAAATTTAATGCGAATAATGGGCAAGCCTTTCTCGAAGCCTTGCATCAAGCCAACCAGACGTTTGGTCACAATTTTTATGCGCTTCCAATACTTGAATCCAGCGACATAATTTATAAAGAAACAAGAATGACGGCTCTTCTGGCAATAAAAGCACTTCTGGACCAACATTATGAGAGCATATTAAATATCCGGATAGGAGCTACAGATTTTTCTGGCCTATTTGGAATCAGACGTGACAGTGACACCACAATATATGATATTGCTGTTATTCAGGATTGCATTATGGACATTATTAATGTGTTTGGAAGAGCAGAAAAGGAGTATGTGATTTCAGGTCCGGTCTGGGAGTATTTTAATGGAACGAAGCGAATTATGAAACCGAAGATCAGACAGACGCCATTCCAGACAACCAATGAAGCGAGAGGTCTGGCATTTCGTTCAGAATTAATCAGTCGATGTGAAGATGCTCTGATTCAAGAAGTTCTCCTGGATAAAACAAATGGATTGAGTGGGAAAACCATTATTCATCCAACTCATATTCGCATTGTTAACGCATTAAGTGCAGTTAATCACGAAGAGTACATGGACGCTATGTCTGTTATCGAGCATTCAGGTGGCAGTCATGGCGTGATTAAAAGCTTATATGACAATAAAATGAATGAAATAAAGCCCCATTACCATTGGGCAAGGAAAATACTGTTGAAATCTAAAGTATTCGGGGTGCTTCATGAACACCAAACGTTTATCGACCTTCTCAAGCTTACCGGACCAATACATGTTTAACGTATTGGGAGATCTTTCTGTTGCAGTACAAATTAGAGATACATCAAATTTTTTAATGCCTAGCCAGCTTTTTGAAGTGGCAGCAAGAATCAATAAGAAAAGGCAATTCCTTTTTGTTAGTAAAGTTCTGGGCAAGCATTTACCTGTATTTCCCGAAATTCCGCTTCTTGCGGGAGCTGCTTTAGCAGATGCATATATCAAAGAAATTATACAAGAACCACTTACGGCAGATCGAACAGGACTTACTAGATTAATGAGCGGGTTATCTTCTGAAAAGCGAATTCAAGATATTCCATTGGAAGAACCGAAGTATTCTTTACCTGAACGGACGCTTTTTATTGGATTTGCCGAAACGGCAACTGGCCTCGGCCATGCGATGGCAGCAATGTTTAATAATGCTCTTTTTTTTCACACAACGCGTGAAGTGATTGATAATAAGGCATCTTTGATTACATTTGAGGAAGAGCATTCTCATGCCACGTCACACTATTGCTATATTGATGCCGGTTTCTTAGAAAATGACTCCCCTGTCGTATTGGTTGATGATGAAATGACCACTGGGAAAACAGCATTAAACATTATAGAGTCCATTCAGAATAAGTTTCCAAGATCTTTATACATCGTGGTGTCATTGTTAGATTGGCGGTCTGATGAGCATATTAGGCGATTCATAGAGATGGAGGAAGCGCTTGGTATTAAGATTCGTACCGTTTCGCTGCTAAGCGGTCAATTAAAAATTGAGGGTGTCCTAAAAGATGAGAGCCAAAAGGCGAGCATTCATAAACCATTAGATCCGGTTCCTGAGAAGAAATCAATCTGTATGATGGATTTGCCAGAGATCCCGGTGCCTGTCACCAGCTATCATAATCCAAAAGGGTTAACAAATTATGTGCAAGAGACTGGAAGATTTGGGCTGGAAAGTTCAAATAATGACATAGATATCTTGGCAAAAGCTATTTCATTAAAAATTGAACAAGTCAGAACAGGCGAAAAAGTACTATGCTTAGGAACAGGTGAATTTATTTATTTACCATTAAAAATAGCGTCTTTTATGAAAGGTGACGTCTATTTTCAGTCAACAACCCGAAGTCCTATTTATCCAGATAAGAGCAGCGGTTATCCAATTAAATCAAAATATACATTTTTAAGTCCGGAAAATCAGGAGATTGATAACTATTTTTATCAGGTAGAGAAAGAGATGTATGATGAGGTGTTTGTCTTTTTAGAAAGAGAGCACCAGGAAGCGGCTATAGCCCCATTAATGAATGAGCTTGCCAGAGTAATACCCAAAGTAACTGTTGTACCGATCAGCCAGCAGAGGGGAGAGTAGACGGGTTGCAAAACAAGTTTGGAAGCTATTCGTCGAATGATGTTGTTTTTTTGCTGAAAGATATCAGCCATCTCATGCAGGAGAAATCGACGCAAGATAGAGAAGTAGAAATCCAGTCAGGAAGACATTATTCTGAAATGCTGCCTGTAGAATACAAACCATCGGCGGAATATAAAAAGCTGTTTCTAGAATCACTCGAAACATATAAAGCAAAAGTCGCCGCTGCTGCAGCTTCTCTTGCAGAACAAATTATCAAGGATAAAGGACGCGAGGTTGTCCTCGTTTCACTGGCACGGGCAGGAACGCCGATTGGGGTCCTTTTAAAGCGGTATATTAAGTATAAATATGACCTTCAGTTATCTCATTATAGTATTTCCATCATTCGTGGAAGAGGCCTAGACGAGAATGCGATGCGTCACATTTGGAAGGATCACCCTGATCAGCCTATTCAGTTTGTGGATGGGTGGACGGGTAAAGGTGCAATCAAACGGGAACTTGAGTTATCTTTGAAAGTATTAAATAATAAATACAACCGCAACAGCTCTAGCTCATTAGCCGTTTTGTCGGACCCGGGGCATTGTACAGATCTTTTTGGAACGAGAGAGGATTTTCTTATTCCGAGCGCATGCTTAAATGCCACGGTTTCAGGATTGGTAAGCCGTACAGTGCTTAATGATGCGTTTATCTCTTCGAATGATTTTCATGGAGCTAAATTTTATCAGGATTTGCTGCCAGAGGATCTGTCGAATGTATTCATTGACCAGGATTTCTGACCAATTTCCTATATTGACAAAGAATGCCGACAACCACCAGTTTGAAATCGACAAGAGATTGCCAACCTGGAAAGGGTTAGAAGATGTTAAGAGAATTCAGAACATCTATGAACTAGACGATATTAATTTAGTTAAACCAGGGATCGGGGAAACAACACGTGTTCTGCTTAAGAAGGGTCCCTTGGAAGATTTTGATTCGATATGAAAATGCCGAAAATCTTGATCATATTCTTATGCTTGCTAAAGAACGGGGAGTTCACGTGGAAGTGTTTTCTGATATGAGCTACGCTTGCTGCGGATTGATTAAACCCTTAAGAAGACAGCTTTGATGATTTTCGCAAGCGACTTAGATCAGACATTAATCTATTCAAAGAGGTCATCTGGCAGGGATTTTGATGAAAAACAACTGCTTCCTGTCGAAAGCATACGTGGGAAGGCACACTCATTCATGACTAAGAAAACACTGACTCAATTAATATATTTTATGAACAAAGCGATATTTGTACCCGTCACGACAAGAACGACAGAGCAATATAGAAGGATTCGAATTTTTCAAAAGGACTTGCTCCCTGAATTTGCTATTATAAGCAACGGGGGCTATATTCTCCATAAAGGTACTATTGATCGTGATTGGCAGTCCCAAGTTCAGAGGTTGATTAGAAATGAGTCAGTACATTTAAAAGAGGTACAACATACTTTTAAAAAAATTTCTAGTCCCGAATGGATAAAAAAATCGCAAATCGCTGATAATCTTTTTTTATATTATATTATTGACAGGGAGCGAGCACCTTATGAAGCATTGCATGCTTTTCAAGCGTGGCTGTTAAATCACGGCTGGGTCTCTTCACTTCAAAAAAGACGGCTCTATCTTATGCCAAAAGCTCTTTGCAAAGGAAAAGCTCTGCAATATATTAAAGAGAAAAAGGAAGCAACGAATCTTTTAGCTGCTGGGGATTCTTTATTGGATCTGCCAATGGCAGATGCTTCAAATGTCTTTATCGCTGCTGCTCATGGGGAGTTAGCAGAGAAAACAAAAGATAATCGATTGCATTTTTACTGCAAATAAGGGCATGAAGGCTTCAGATGAAATTATGCAATTTGTCCTGCGATATTTCGATTCCTAAAGTGGGAATGGGTGGTTATTTTCTATACTGAATTAATGAGGCAAGCCAATTCAGTAATAGAACGAAAAGTAAAGACACTATAAAAACGATTAACAAGTGAGCTCTCAGAATGCAGGAAAGCAATGATAATCAGTGAAAGAATTAATGAAAACCCTATTATTTCAGTGATAATAATGAACTTAAACGCAAACATCTTATCAACGATCTGTTTATGGTCTTCTGTAAGCTGGTGCCTGATTTTGACTCTAAACATTAAATAAACCTCCGAAACAATTAAGTTGTCCTTACATTATAAGTATGCAAGATTGCAGGAAATTATTAATGAATGAAAGTGCTCCCTAAAGAACTGTTTGCAGGAGCAGTTATGAACTGAAGGGGGGCGGTTGAAAGGTGTTTTATAAAAGAATCGGGAGACGAAAGGAACTGACCTGCTGTGAATATCCAGCCGATTAAAGCTGATCTGCAACATCAGGATTGGCAAAAATTATTTAAATTAAACTTGCCTGACCGAGGCCGCTATCTTAAAGCTGATCAGCAGCTGAGCTACTTACAGATAACAGGCCGCTTTTTGGGGTGCTTCGAAGATGAAGAAGCGTATGTGCAGTTTCTGTATGAGTATATTACTGAATCAAAAGAAACGGTACACTTGTTAAATAAAGAACTCGATAAAACAATTACTAATGATAAATTTCAAGCCATTCAAAAAATAATGAACATACACAACAAAGAAAACGGTCTTTCTGCAAACCGGTTTGTAGCCTTTTTAGATGGTGCCGAGCTTTTGCCATTAAAGGAAAATAAAGCATTCTATCGACATTATCAGAAATCTTATATCCAATTACTGAAGCAATTTAAAAAAAATCATGACAGTGTCCTGCATGCAGATTATAGACGAATCGTGGTCGACTCCATCAAGTGGTCATGGAATCACATTGATAAGTGGGTTCAAGAGCAGAATTTAGCAGAAGAAATGCCACGGGTAGTCTGGTATGGCGACGCCAGTAAAAGCGAAGCTTATTTTCTCTATTTTCTTATCATACTTGGTTTTGATGTACTCATCTTTCATCCTGAAGGGAAGGACGTACTCAAAGAAATTAATCAAGAGATAGCTCCTGTCCTGGTCTTCCCTTCAGAAATGTCGCTCATTCCTTTTCCTGAAACGAAGCCGGACAGAAAGTCGACCGTTGCAAAAAAAGCATCAGCCGAGATGGAGGAAACACTCCATTCTGAGGATTCACTGCTGTACAGACCTTGGCAGCTGCGTTCTTATATCCCACAGTCTATTACACTAGAAACGACTTACGATGAGATATTTTTAATTATGAGAGAGAAAGCTTTTATACGTCCTAATTTCGAAGCAAAAAATCAGAATGTTTACATTCCGGCTATATTTTCCAAAGTATTAGGTATTTCCATCAATAAAAAAGAATACTGGAGCAGAATTCATGAACTGGCGGATAGGGAACACACCCTTATTCTTTCATCATTTCCATTTTCAAAAACTCCTAGAGGGAACCAACAGTATCATTATCAAGAAGCCTTAACGAACGGCAAGCTGGATCCAAAAAAAATGATGAAGGGGAACTGGTGGCGCTACAAACATTTACCTGAAGGCCTTCAGAAAGGCCTCGCCTCCGCCATTTCCAGATATGTTGATAAAGCTTGTCTTAAGAGAGAGGAGCACGAAACTGAAGAGCAAACGAAACTCTATTTATTTACAGCAGTAATGGATATCCCTGAGCCGATACTTAAACTGCTTCAACAATTTGATTACGCCCAGTCTGTGCCGGGAATTGTGATTTATAATAATGGGAGCAATGGGGAATTAAGCAGAGGCGACAGCGCCATGCTTCTTCTCTTAAATGAATTCGGAGCGGATATATTACTCTATAATCCCACCGCTCAAAATGATATTGAATTATATATTGACAATTCACTTATGGACTCCCATTGGCTGGAGGAAGTCAGCTTCACTGAGTCTTTTGAAAAACAAGATAATAGACCAGGAAAGATTATAAAAAAACTATTAAACAGATTTACAATTTGAAAGGGGAAATAGCAATATGTCTGTAAATACCAATGAATTAGAAACCCTTGATCTTGAAAAGAAAGAAGAAGCTTTGCAAAACACTTCAGACATCAAGCTAAAGCTTCAAAAGGATCCAGAAGTTATCCGTCTGTCTCAAAGTATTGATACAAAGGATCAAATTTCACTCTTGGAATTCGGAAAAGAACCTGCTAATGAGGTTTCAGCATTTGCAAGCAGGGTTTTAAATACAGTAAAGTCAAGCAGCATGGAGGAGTCCAGTGTTCTACTTAAGCAATTAGGTAAAATAATGGATAAATTCGATAGTAAAGATTTTGCAGAAGAAAAAGGCTTATTCTCAAAAATATTTGGAAAAGGAAAGAAAATGATTGAAAGAATTATGGCCAAATATCAAACAATGGGTGGAGAAATAGATAAAGTCTACATTGAAATAAAAAAATATGAAAATGAAATGAAAAATTCTACTGCTACCCTTGAGCAACTATATGATGAGAATTTCAAGTACTATCTTGAACTAGAGAAATATATTGTCGCTGCTGAATTAAAAATAGAAGATGTAAAGAAGAATACAATCCCGCAGCTTGAGAAAAAAGCTGAATCGATGGACCAAATTGCCTCTATGGAACTGGATACTGCAAAAAATGCCTTAGAGTTAATTGAACAGAGAGCCTATGATTTAGAAATGGCCAAACAGGTCGCTTTCCAGTCTTCACCACAAATCAGGTTGTTGCAGCGGGGCAATACGAAGCTTATCGCTAAGATAAATTCTGCGTTTGTTACTACGATTCCTATTTTTAAAACGGGTCTGATCAATGCGATTGCTGTGAAACGTCAAAAGTTAGTTGCTGATTCCATGAATGAGCTGGACAGACGGACAAATGAAATGCTGATTCGCAATGCGCAAAATGTCTCCAGTCAAAGCGCTGAGATAGCGAAACTTGCTGGTAACCCTAGCATTAAAATTGAAACGATTGAAGAAACCTGGGGAATAATAATGAATGGCCTTGAAGAAACGAAAGCAATTGAAGAAGAAAATAAGAAAAATCGTGAGTCTGGAAAACAACGGCTGGAAGAGCTTCAAAACAATTATAATGAAATGAAAAACAAGGCTTCACGGCAATACCAAAATAAATAAGCAGACGATAACGGAAAGCGGCTAAATGCAGTCATACGTTTTAATTTGGATAGAAAGTATGTATGGTATAAATAATTTGAAATAATAAGAGAATCACTTTCTGAATAGGATGTGATTCTCTTATTTATTGGTGTTTTGACTTAAAAAATAGGGTTGTTTCTCTGTTATGGAGTCGATATGATTAGAAAAAAAGCTTAAGGAGATCTTTATGATTTATATTGGACTGACAGGTTGGGGTGATCATGATGACATATATGAAAAACCTGCCCGCGGAACAAAACTTCAAATGTATAGCAGTCATTTCCCAATTGTGGAATGTGACAGTTCGTTCTATGCTATTTTACCAGAAAATAATTATGTTAACTGGGTAAAAGAAACTCCAGACTCCTTCAAATTTATCGTCAAAGCTTACCAAGGCTTGACTGGGCATAAGAGAAATGAAAAACTAACCGCCGGCGGTTTAAAAGAACAGATGACATTGTTTAAGTCTTCTTTACAATCATTAGTTGATAGTGGCAAGCTTGGCATGCTCTTATTTCAATATCCTCCTTGGTTTGACTGCCAAAAACAAAACATTCAGCTGTTGAGGTATACAAGGGAACTAATAGGGGACTTGCCAGTGGCTTTAGAATTCAGGCATCAATCGTGGTTTACAGATGATATGAGAGAAAATACGATTGAATTTATGAAGAAAGAAAAGTGGATTCATACGGTCTGTGATGAACCTCAAGCAGGAGCAGGCTCAGTACCCATTGTTACAGCATCGACTGATAAAGAAAAGGCGCTTGTTCGGCTGCATGGCCGGAATACAGAGGGGTGGGTAAATAAAAAACAGGACAACTGGAGAGAAGTTCGCTATCTATACCGTTATAACTCTCATGAGTTGTTAGGGTGGAAGGAAAGATTAAATGAACTTCAGAAACGAACAAAAGATGTTTATGTAATGTTTAACAATAATTCCGGTGGCGACGCTGCTCGTAACGCTAAGCAAATGATCGATCTCATGGGAGTAGAATATTCCGATCTGGCTGCAAAGCAATTAAAACTTTTTTAAAAGAAAACCGCAGGATAACGAATCCTGCGGTTTTAACCTTAAATGGTGTCTTTATTCTGTTTAGCATATGGCCATTTTAGTTCAATAAGCGGCTTGGCTAAGATTCTAACCGGTTTGCTTGCAAGGAGGTAACATAGTCCGATGCAGGCTACAAATAGCGCAACGTATTGGGCGATATGCTGAATTTTACTGTAATTTGAAGACAGAGTTATGGTTTTTATGAAAAAACCATGCAACAGGTAAATATAGAGTGTTTTCCCACCTAAAGACGTAAAGTTATACTGTTTTTGCGGAATAAGTGTTAGGACACTAAACGTTGTTAAAAGCATTGCGGCATAGAAGGCTAATCGGTAGAATCCGCCTGCAAAATTGGATACGCCTAAAGCTGAATAAGAGGAAACACCAAGAAGCCACTCTTTCAGGCTATCTGGAAAAGCATAATAGCAGCCGATTAATATTAAAGCAAGTACCAGTGCTGAACGCCATTTCTTTACCCGGTTTCTAAGATAATGAAAATGCTCTTTCTTTAAATAGTATCCAAGATAAAACATCGGGAAAAAAACAAGGGTTCTTTCAATACTCAAATACGAACCAATTTCGCTAAAATAGCCCGCTCCAATACCTAAAGCAAACGCTGCAATAATCCCGTATTTTTTTAATTTTGCAAAAGGAATAAGCATAAGATACCAGCAAAATAAGCTGATTAGAAACCAAAGCGACCAATGGGGCTGAAAAACACTAAAGGTAAAATGTTTCTCATACCCAGTCAAGTAATAATAGAAATTATAAATCGTCTGAAAGATCATATATGGCACAATGGTTCTCATGAAAGCTTTTCGTATATAACCTGGCTTGTGGAAATTCTTTGAGAAATAGCCTGCGATAAGGATGAAAGCAGGCATATGAAATAAATAGATGAACTTGTAAACTGTATAGAGATTTTCATGTTCGCCTTTAAGAGGGCTGATGCTGTGACCAAACACGACAAACAAAATCAGTATGAATTTGGCGTTATCGAAATAAAAGTCTCGCTGCTTCACGCCTTCGCCTCCTTCGTCAGTAATATATTATCGTTGAAATATTATGTTTGTGTCCATTGCATTCAGCCTACTAAAAGCTTAATGATAAATTATTAATATTTGCTTAATTTAATTTATAAGTGAGAGGTGAAAAGAGTCATTATTAAAACGTTTTTTGCATATGGGACACAGTTACTTGTAAAGGATTCCACTAATCCTGCCAGCATAAACCTTAATTAGAAGTTCGAGACTTTAAAAACTCGCTATTGAGCGAGTATGAGCGCCAGGTTCCGTTTGATTAGTATCATGGAATAACAACTTTGTTTACGCAAAAGACAAAAATAAATCAAAGCAAAAAACCAGACTATCTAGACGCACTCGAAAGTCTGTTTTTAACGAATCAATTATTTAAAGGTGATACTCTTTTTGTCTTCTCTTTCAACTCTGCCTGTTTTGAGAAGCTCAGCTCGTTAGTTTGCTTCTAAGTTTGTAAATACAACGGGGATAACAAGGGAAGGGGATTTGGTTTTAATACCTTCACATTAGTCGGAAATATTTTTTTGGTTTTTCCTTTAACAGGCGAAACAACAAGACCATCTGCAGGATCAATTGCAAAACCGTCCCCCATCAACTTTTGAGAAAAAGAATCATCCGCTACGTCAGTAATGGGTAAAAGTGTTCCCTTGAGAGGGGGATATAAGTCTATAGATGTAAAAGTACTTTGGTGATTCTCGTTTAATAAGGTTCCTTCTTTGTTAGGTTACCAGGGTTCACATTTGATTGAACAATTTTTCTTAGCAATAAATGAAATATCCAACAGATCTGGCTGACAGAGCCTCAGTAAAAGCCCCGCTGCCGGAAACACGAAGATCGACAGCATCATAAACTTCCCAATGTAGTGTAAAAAACAAGCATATTTGCCTCTCCAAGAGTCGTCTTATACAGGTATAGAAATTTAAGCATTTTGAAAAAATTGATGTAACATCAAACGTCTATACATATGATTGAATTGATTTATTAAAATTAACAACATACGGAATTACGAATGTCTATACCATTAATAGCACCAAAGAGGTTAAAATAATAATATAGATGTATAGACAACTATAATAATAATTGAAATGTAGCGTTATTAACTACAAAGAACCCTGTGGTTAAGTAAATATTTTCTCCGTTCACTTATAGGTTTGCTATTTAATAGTTTTTGTTTATTTTATAGATGTCTATACATCTATAAAATTTTATGATATTGTAGAAAAAAACCGAAAGATTAAAGGAGATGCAGATGAAACTAATTGGTATGCAAGTTTATCTTGAAAACGACCATATTGAAGAAGGTTTAATTGAAATAGTTGGTGATAAGATTACTGCTGTTTCTTCAGAGATCCCTTCTTTAGAATTAGACGATTCTTTTTTATCGTTTCCTCCTTCCTATAAATGTTTGCCAGGTATGATCGATGGGCATATTCACGGAGCTGATGGCTACGATACGATGGATGCGACGCCTGAAGCATTAAACGGGATAGCCAGAGCATTACCGGCAGAAGGGACAACGAGTTTTTTGGCTACGACAATCACTCAGTCCCAGGAAACGATCGAAAAAGCGCTTGTAAATGCAGATGAGGTGATGCGGTCGCAATCTTTATATCAAGCAGAGATTCTAGGTCTTCATTTAGAAGGACCTTTTATTAATAAAGAGAAAGCAGGCGCACAGCCTCTTAAGTATATTTTGGATGCAGATCTCTCTCTTTTTAAAAAGTGGCAGCTTCTTTCAGGTGATCGCATAAAATGCGTCACAATTGCCCCTGAAATAAAAAATGCTTATGAACTGATCGACTACCTTTCAAGTCAGGGGATTGTTGCTTCTATAGGTCATAGTAACGGTACTTTTCTGGATGCCTCTAAAGCTGTTTCTGCTGGTGCCTCGCAGGTGACCCATCTTTTTAACGGAATGACAGGTCTTCATCATAGAGAACCAGGAATAGCGGGGGCTGCTTTAATGTTGGACCGACTGTTTGTCGAGCTGATCGTGGATGGTCTTCATGTTCATCCTGAAGTTGTTAACCTTTCTTTTCAGCAGATTGGCAGCAATAGGATGATTCTGATTACAGATGCGATGCGAGCTAAATGCTTGAATAACGGAAGCTATGACTTGGGTGGGCAGCAGGTGACTGTCAAGGATGGAAAAGCGCAACTGGCATCAGGACAGCTCGCCGGCAGTGTACTGAGGATGAACGATGCAATACGCAATACAATGAAGTTTACCGGTGCTGATCTCACAGATATTATAAAAATGGGTGCAGAAAACCCAGCCAAGCAGTTCAATGTTTATCATCGCAAGGGAAGCATTGAAGCCGGAAAAGAAGCGGATCTTATTATCCTTAATGAGAAAAATGATGCTGGTCATGACGATTTGCAGAGGTAAACTAACTTATCGAAAGGATGCTTCAAAATGATTACTGTCATAGCAGCGGAGAATTATTTAACCCTTAGCAGACTGGCTGCAAATTTTATCATTGATAAAATCAAAGATAAGCCGGAATTGGTAATTGGCCTTGCAACGGGCAGTACCCCGATTGGAACGTATAAAGAGCTTATTAAAGCTTATGAAAAAAACAACGTATCCTTTAAGCGAGTCACTTCAGTGAATTTAGACGAATATATCGGCCTGACCCCCGCGCATCCGAACAGCTATCATTCTTTTATGAAGGAGAAGCTATTTAATAAAATCAATCTTCCGGTCAATCAGAGGTTTATTCCATCCGGATTATCGGGGAATGTGAAACAAGAATGCGCGAGATATGAGGAATTAATAAAAACGTTGGGTGGGATCGACTTACAGATTCTCGGAATTGGGCGTAATGGCCATATTGGTTTTAACGAGCCTGGCACCTCATTCGATACCCGCACTCATCTTGTTGAACTGACACCGTCTACTCAAGAGGCTAATGCACGTTTTTTCGATGCAAGAGCCGAAGTGCCGAAACAGGCGATTACCATGGGCATTCAAACCATCATGGAAAGCAGAGAGATATTACTCCTTGCATCCGGCAGAAAAAAAGCGGAAGCAGTATCCAGGCTGCTTTCTAGCAAGAAAGCTGATGAGGATTTTCCGGCATCTGTACTTAATCGACATGATAAGGTCACGCTGATTGCCGACAATGAAGCCCTTTCAATCGTTAACGTCGAAAAGGAGACTGATTTATGATAAACAGACAATCGCCAGTGCCTATTTACTATCAGATTGAAGAGCATATCAAGCAGCTCATAAATACCAGCCAGTTAAAACCGGGAGATGCCATTCCGTCTGAACGGGAATTTACCGAACAATTTGAAGTATCAAGGATGACGGTTAGACAAGCGATCTCAAACCTTGTTAATGAGGGAACTTTAGTAAGGTTAAAGGGGAAGGGGACGTTTATTTCAGAACAAAAAATTGAACAGCCTCTTCAGGGATTAACGGGATTTACTGAAGAAATGACTTCAAGAGGACTTTCTCCAGACACCCGGCTGATCGGTTTTGATCTAATCGCTTCTCCTAAAGAAGCCGCTTTAAAATTAGGAATCAATGAACATGATCCTATTTACGATATTCGTCGGGTGCGTCTCGCTGATGGCTTGCCAATGGCAGTGGAACGTCTGCAAATATCCGCTAATTTAATAAAAGGATTGACTGAAGAGCTGGTTAACAAGTCACTATATGAATATATTGAAAAAACACTTCAACTGAAAATCGGCCATGCAAACCAAATAATAGAGGCGGTCTCTGTAAAAGAGGACGAGGCAAAATATCTGGAAGTAAAAAAAGGCTCACCTATTTTAATGATCGAACGTAACACTTTTTTGGCCAACGGTACACCACTTGAACTCGTCAAGTCGGCTTATCGTGCAGACAGGTATAAATTTATTGTTGATTTAAAGCGATAGATTTTAGGCTTCTAATAACTTTATAGACATCTCCCATTTTCGCACCTGCTAATGCTGGTGCTTTTTTGTTTTGGAAGTTGTAAAAATCGGCTTGTTATTCGCGAACCTTGAATATTTCCATTTTAGAATGATACACAGAACATTTTCGAGGCGTCTCGTACATCCCGTCATCGTGACCTTATATGGCAAAGGGATCTCAACCTTTAGCAAGCCAGTGGACTTTCGAGAGGTCAGACCTAGTTATTATTTTAAAAAAATCGAAAGTGAGTTTCCAACAAAAAATCGTGATAATCGGTAGATAAGCAGTAATTTATTTATTTGGCTATTTTATGCATAAAAAGTTTTTAATTTGAAAATAAAAATTAATTTGACTATTCATTTTATTGTGCATATACTTGTTGTGACAACTAAATGAAGGGGTGACATTATGGACCATACATACGATGTTGCCGCCGGATACCCCACTGTGCTGACTGGGCGGAAAATAGTATATGTCCTGTCTGTCTATTTACGTCCATTTGGGATTACACCTGAACAATGGACGGTATTAAGATACTTAGGCGAAAAGGATGGGATCTCTCAAAAACAACTTTCTAAGAAATCCGAAAAAGACCAAGGGACTTTAGCAAGAATTCTAGATAATATGGACAGGAAAAGCTGGATAGACAGAAAAACCGATGAAAAGGACCGGCGTTCATCACTGGTCTATTTAAAACCAGATGGGCGTGCGTTGATTGATTTGCTGGAGCCTGAAATTGAACACGTTTATCAACAGGTTTTCAACGGCGTAACGGATGATCAGCTCGAAAGTTTTCTACAATGCTTAAAGCTGATGGGTGATAATATTGACGGTTTGATCAGACAAAAAATCAATAAATGAAACGAGAGGTCAGGTAATTTTGAAAAGGAGGAGGGAAAGAATGGATGATAGAGCGTTTAGAGATGCGATGGGAAAATTCGCAACTGGTGTAACCGTAATAACCACGTCGGTTGGTGGTCAAATTCACGGGATGACAGCCAATGCTTTTATGTCTGTTTCCTTGAAACCCAAACTTATTACAGTATCAATTGACGAAAAAGCGCATATGCACAGTAAAATGCAGCAAAGCGACATGTTTGCAGTCAGTATTCTAAGAGAAGAGCAGGAAGCTGTTTCGATGAACTTTGCAGGCCAAAAGAAAAACGATGGGATAGATTTTGAGTGGCATCAAGGCGTGCCTCTTATAAAAAATGCATTGACGAGTATTATTTGTAATGTCTATCAGTCTATCAAGGTGGGTGATCACACTTTATTTGTAGGGGAAGTGATAGACCTGAAGCTGAACAAAGGAACACCGCTTGCTTATTTTGAAGGGAAATATGTCAGAGTTGACCCGAAACCGTCTTCGTAAAATCGGACTACAGTATTTTTGTAAGCGGTTTCTTAATAGTTTTAGAGAGGATGAGTTAAGTGAATCTTAAAGAGACAAAAGAAAGATTGAAAGGCTCTATTGCCCCGATTATTACCCCTTTTGACGAAAAAGGATTAATTGATGAGAAAACCTTGAAAACATTAATAGACTGGCATATTGCCAGCGGGACACATGGCATTTCAGTGACTGGAACGACGGGGGAACCTGGGTCACTCACGCTTAAAGAAAGGGAATGGATGATTGAGTTTGCGATTAAAACCGTTAACGGTCGGGTCCCTGTTGTACCCGGCACCGGGTCGACCAATCATGAAGAGACGCTTCATTTAACAAAAGTGGCACAGGAAGCCGGTGCCGATGCTGCACTTGTCATTGTTCCATACTATAATAAGCCCTCCCAGCATGGTCTCTATCAGCATTTTAAAGCGGTAGCCGACTCGGTGGATATTCCCATTATTATTTATAATATTCCCGGCAGAACAGCTGTGAATATGGAGGTTAAGACTCTCGCTCAGTTGAACAGGGATTGCCCAAATATTATTGGAGTAAAAGAATCCAACAAAGATTTTGAACATGTTAACCGGGTGCTGCTAGAATGCGGACGTGATTTTCTGCTGTATTCGGGCATTGAACTGCTTTGCTATCCGATGCTTGCTATCGGCGGGGCGGGGTACATAAGTGCCACTGCCAATATTTTACCAGGGAAAGTTGCTGAGATTTATGATGCGTGGGCAACAGGCGATACGGCTAGGGCGCAGGACCTTCATTATGACTTGATGCCGCTTAATGATGTTTTGTTCAAGGACACGAATCCTGCCCCACTAAAAGCGGCTCTCGGGATGATGGGTAAAATTCATCCCAAGCTTAGACTTCCCATGGCCTTGCCTGAAATGAAACTGCAAAGAGAAATCAGAGATGTTCTATCAAACTACACAAAAATCACTCATGAAATAGAGGTGGGCTAAATGAAACGGGCACGTGTCATTCTTTCTGGAAGAGTACAAGAAATAGTAGCGACAGAGGCAGGACACTTTCAAGTGGACGGAACCCCGGTATCTGAAGAAGAAATTCAAGCCTGGCTGCCGCCAATCGTTCCAAATACAATGATCGGTTTGGCTCTTAACTATGCAGATCATGCCGATGAACTTGGGCTTGAAAAGCCGAAAGAACCGGTGCTTTTCATTAAGCCGAATACATCCTTAGCAGGTCATAAAGCTCCAGTCTATTATCCGGACGGTGCAACGTATATGCACTATGAAAACGAATTGGCGGTTGTTATTGGGAAGATGGGAAAGAAGATCAGTCAAGAGGATGCAATGGATTATGTATCAGGCTACACCATTTGCAATGATGTAACCGTACGGGACTTTGTAAATAACTTTTACCGGCCGCCTGTCCGTGCAAAAGGTCATGACTCATTTGGCCCGATGGGTCCTTATTTTGTGGACAAAGAAGACATACCGGATGTTTCAAATCTAGAACTGAGAACTTATGTAGATGGGGATTTGCGCCAGCAAGGGAATACAAAGGACCTAATATACAGCGTACCTGAGATTATTGCATTCATCAGTTCGTTCAAAACGCTGGAACCGGGTGATGTCATACTGACCGGCACACCGAAAGGAATCTCTCATATTGAACCGGGAAATATAATGCGGCTCGAAATTGACGGACTAGGAGCACTGGAAAACCCAATTCTCGATGGGAGGACAAAGTAATGGGTCTTCAAAAGGAATCTGAAAAAATGTCACTTGAAGGCAAAATAAAAACCTCTATTCAGCATTATATCAATGGTACATTTCAGCCTGCTCAAAACGGAGAAGTCTTTAATAATTTAAGCCCGGTAACCGAAGATATCCTGAATACGGTCAGCAGAGGAACCGGTAAGGATATTGATCTTGCAGTTGCTGCAGCAAAGAAGGCTTTTCATGGACCATGGAGAAGCATGACTGTTAGAAAGCGGATGGGTTATATCAATCGAATTGCTGATTTGATTGATGAGCAGGTTGACGAACTTGCTGAGCTTGAATCAGCCGATACAGGACTGCCGCTAAAACAGACCAGAAATATGGTCAGCCGTGCTTCGCAGAATTTTCGTTTCTACGCTGAGATGGTCTCTTCCCGTCTGATTGGTGAAGCGTTTCAGACGGATCAGGCATTTATCAACTATACCATTCATAAACCAATGGGAGTGACAGGACTTATAACACCTTGGAATGCCCCATTTATGCTGGAGACGTGGAAAGTGGCGCCAGCGCTTGCAACAGGCAATACGGTTATTCTTAAGCCTGCCGAATGGTCGCCATTAACTGCAGATAAGCTTGCGGAAATTATCGATAAGGCCGATCTGCCGGATGGGGTTTTTAATGTTGTGCATGGTATTGGAGAAGAAGCAGGAGCAGCTCTGGTGAAGCACCCGGATGTTAAGTTGATTTCGTTTACTGGTGAAACAACAACAGGTTCTGAAATCATGAAAAACGGCGCGGATACTCTGAAAAGATTTTCAATGGAGCTTGGCGGGAAATCACCGATCATTGTTTTTGAGGATGCAGACTTTGACAGAGCACTGGATGCTGTCAGCTGGGGGATCTTCTCGTTTAATGGCGAGCGCTGTACGGCGAATTCAAGACTGTTTATTCAGCAGCCCCTCTATGATAAGTTTGTTGCTGCCCTGAAGGAAAGATTAACCACAATTAATGTCGGTGACCCACTTAATGAAAAGACAGATGTGGGGCCGCTTGTTCACAAAAATCACTTTGAAAAGGTCCAATCTTATATTCTTCAGGCAAAAAAGGAAAATCTGGAAGTTGTTCAGGGCGAGATGCCAGATCAGTCTAATAAGGGGCATTTTATTCCGCCGACTCTCATTCTTGGAGCAGATAATGATTCGGTGTTTGCCCAGGAGGAAATTTTCGGTCCTGTACTGACCGTGATGACGTTTGAAACAGAGGATGAAGCTGTAAAGCTGGCAAACGACGTGAAATATGGTCTTGCGGGCTATGTCTGGACAAAAGATCTTCAGCGCGGCCACAGGGTAGCTCAGGCAGTGGATGCGGGTATGCTTTGGATTAACTCGCAAAATGTCAGAGACCTTAGAATTCCTTTCGGTGGTTCAAAGAACTCAGGAATGGGCAGAGAAGGCGGTCACTATGCCTTCGATTTTTATACTGAAACCCAAGTCATCCATGTGGCTTTAGGAGATCATCATATTCCAAAAATGGGACATTAATTGGGAAAAGGGTAAGCGGCTATGTTACCAGAAACCATGGCAACTAACCGTTTCCAACCTTAATTAATCACAGATTTGTTTATTTTTTCTGCAATTATTCAAAGGAGGATCAGCCTATGCCAGCTCGAACAGGTGAACAATATATTCAGTCTTTGAAAAAAGCGAAAAACAATGTCTATATTCATGGTGATAAAGTGAAGGATGTGACAGAGCATCCGTCTTTTAAGAACGTGGTGCATTCCTTGGCAAGCCTTTATGATCTACAGTATGAAAAACCTGATAAAATGCTTTATACCTCACCAACAACTGGTGATAAAGTTGGCTTGTCCTTTATTGCGCCAAAATCGATCGATGATTTGATTGCAAGACGTGAAATGATACAGGAATGGGCAATGTTCAGCGGGGGAATGATGGGCCGGTCGCCTGATTACCTTAATACGAGCGTGATGGCTTTTGGAACAGCCTGTGATTTTTTTGGGCAGGATAACCCAATGTACGCCGAGAATGCAAGAAAATATTACGAGTTTTGCAGAGAAAACGATATTTCTTTGACCCACACCCTCATTTCGCCGCAAATGAACAGGTCAAAAGCCTTGCATGAACAAAAGGATCCTTATGTTGCTCTTCATTTGGTAGAGAAAAAAGATGATGGGATTGTCGTCTCTGGCGCAAGATTGTTAGCAACTTTAGGTGGCATTTCAGACGAAATCCTTGTTTTTCCTTCAACGGTAAATAAGTCTCCTGTCAAGGACGATATTTACTCGTTGGCATTTGCCGTCCCCAACAATACACCGGGCCTGAAATATGTCTGCCGGGAATCCTTCGACTATGGAGGAAACCAATGGGATCACCCGCTTAGTGCTCAATTTGAAGAAAGCGATGCCATCGTTATTTTTGATAATGTTTTTGTTCCTTGGGACCGAGTTTTCCTTTGCGGTGATGCGGCTTTATGCAATCAGACATTTGCAAAAACACATTCTGTTGTTCATATGGCTCATCAGGTAATCTCGAAGAACATCGTTAAAACGGAATTTATTCTAGGTGTTGCGCTTAGTATCATTGATGCTATTGGCATTGAAAAATTTCAGCATGTCCAAGATAAAGCGTCTGAAGTAATGGTGGTTTTGGAAACTATGAAATCACATCTCTACCGAGCAGAGCATAACGCAAAGCTTGATGAGAATGGCATTATGCTGCCAGACTTTACCCCGTTAAATGCGGCAAGGAATTGGTATCCTAAAATATACCCTCGTCTTGTTGAAATTTTGAGAGTTTTAGGCGCTTCGGGGTTAATGGGGATTCCAACCCAGGCAGATTTTCAAAACGAAGAGATCGGCGAGCTTGTTAATCGTTACACCCAGGGAGCTTTCATCGGCGGTTATGACAGGGTCCAACTCTTTCGATTAGCTTGGGATATGACCCTTAGTGCCTTCGGTGGAAGGCAGGCTCATTATGAATACTATTTCTTTGGTGATCCGGTCCGAATGTCAATGGCATATTATGATGCGTTTAATAAAGAACCGGCAAAAGAAATGGTTAAAGCTTTCCTGGACAGGGCAAAAGCTCCGAATCGTAATTTTGCCAAACAATAAGGAGGTTGGGGAATGAAGGCGGATATTATCAGGGCAGGAAGAGTCACGATCAGAGTCAAAGACCTAGACCGTTCCCGCGCATTTTATGTAGACGCTTTGGGATTTATTGAAACCGAGCGAAACGAAGATTGTATTTATTTAAGAGGGCTCGAAGAATTTCACCACCATAGTCTTGTTTTGAAAAAAAGTGATAAGCAAGGCGTAGAGGCTTTGGGGTTTAAGGTAGCTTCGAACGAAGATTTGCAAACGCTTTCAACCCTTTTCGAACAGGATGGCCAGACTCCTGTGTGGAAGAAAAAGGGTGAAGAACACGAGGTTGGAAATGTCTTGTATGTCGAGGATCCTTCAGGTATACCGCTTGCTTTTTATTCTGAAATGACCACGGTAGAGCGCTGCCTGCAGAAGTATGAATTATACCGTGGTGCGAGAGTACAGAGAATCGATCACTTTAACTGCGCGGTGCCGGATGTTGAAGCTTTGCACCATTTCTATATTAATAAGCTAAATTACCGGTGTTCGGAGTATACAGCAACTGAAGATAATAAAGTTTGGGCAAGCTGGCTTCACCGCAAGCCGAACGTCCATGATCTCGCCTTAATGAACGGAGACGGTCCGAGACTGCATCACTTTGCCTTCTGGCTAAGTGATTCAACCAGTGTTTTGCACACCTGTGATGTTCTGGCATCGCTCGGATATGCTGACGCAATTGAGAGAGGGCCAGGGAGGCACGGGTTATCTAATGCCTTCTTCTTATATTTAAGAGACCCTGATGGGTACCGTATTGAACTTTATTCTGGGGATTATTTTACAGGTGATCCAGATTTCAAGCCAATCCGTTGGGAAATTAACGACCCTCGCCGTCAGACTTTTTGGGGGCATAAAGCACCTGATTGCTGGTTTACCGAAACGAGCCCTTTTATCAGCGGTAAAGAAGAACGTGAAGTACCGGTTCAGAAAGCGGTCCTCAAACAAAGAAAACCTGATTTTATCACTTAATCTAACTCTTGCCTGGCGGTCTGTGCCAGGCTTTTTATTATTACAAAATGCATCATCTCTGTTATTGAAAACAGGAACAGAACACTGTCCTTTCATTATTTGCTGTATAGGCACATGAATATTATGATAGAGGGAACGAAAAGTAACGGAGTGAAGACATGGAAGCTTATATGACAGTCGGAATTGCCGGACATATTGATCATGGAAAAACCACATTAACCAAACAACTTACTAAAATAGAAACAGATCGGTTAAAGGAAGAAAAAGAGCGTGCGATTTCAATTGAAAACGGATTTGCATATATCAGACATGAATATGGTTCGCCAATTGCTGTGATTGACGTGCCTGGTCATGAACGTTTTATAAGGCAGATGATCGCCGGGGTAGCAGGGATTGACCTGGTTCTGCTCGTCATTGCTGTTGACGAAGGGATGATGCCGCAAACACGTGAACACATGGAAATACTGCGGCTGCTTGGCATAAAAGAGATGTTTATTGTTTTGACAAAGGTTGATAAAGCTGATCAGGAATGGCTGGCTATGATAAGGGAAGAAGTAATTGACTTTCTGGGTGAGACACCGTTTAATCGGGCACCCATTTATGAAGTTGACAGTATAACCGGGACAGGAATTGAAGCTCTTAAAGAAAGTATTTTGGGAAAAGCGGCTGCATTTCAGGGACGTTCAGCCGTAGCTCCATTCCGGCTGCCGATTGATAGCGTGTTTAATTTAAAGGGGATCGGAACCATTGCAAGGGGGACGATCTTTAATGGCAACGTCCATTCTGGAGAGGAAATCAGGCTGATGCCGTCTGGTCAAAAGGTGAGGGTTAAAAGCATACAAGTTCACCATTCTGCAGTTGAACAAGCCTCTGCCGGGCAAAGAGCTGCCTTACATCTACATGGTATAGAGCTTGATGAGATAAAGCGAGGGGACGTGCTGGCTGCTTCGCATTGGTACCAGCCCTCGCTCCGTCTGGATATAAACCTTGACGTTCTCAACACGCTTAATGTTCCTTTTAAACAGCATGCTGCCGTTACCTGCCACATCGGGTCAGCAGCTCTTCAGGGCAGGCTCATCTTTTTTGATAGAAAGGTGATTGAAGGCGGTGAAAGCGTCTTTTGCCAAATTGAGCTTAAAGAACCTGCTGTCGCAGCAAAAGGCGACCGAGTGATTCTGAGGCGTCCTTCTCCCGCAGAAACAATTGGCGGCGGCTCTGTTATTGATCAAAAAGCCGACAAGCATAAATACGGAGCTGAAACGGTTGCTCAATTAAAAAAACGTTTTGAAGGAACCGATGAAGAATTGATTGAAGAGGTGCTTTTGAAGCATCAACATGTCCAAATAGAGGCAATCTCAAAACAATCCGGGGTGCCACTGACGAAGGCTGCTCATATTTTGAAAAGGTGGGAAGAGCAAGGTCTGGTTATTAAAACAGCGGACGAGGCATATGTTCTTAAGCAAACATTTAAGTTCTACGAGAAGCAGATGATCGAGGAAATTCAAACCTTTCATGAAAAAAATCCGATGAAAATTGGCCGTTCCAAGGCGGATTTGCTATCAACAGTTAATGGGGCTTTCAAGCTAAAAGAAGCTGTTTTTTCGGTTCTAGTAAAAGATAAGAAACTTCAGGTTGTGGATCATTTTGTTTTGCTTATGAATTTCGAGTCATTTATTCCGCCTCAAATAACCGTTCAAGCAACAAATGTGTTCAATGATCTGAATCAACAGGGCCTTGAACCTGATGACTGGGAGACGTTGTGTGAAAAGCATAGTGTCCCAAATCTATTAAGATATGATTTGAAACGCTATTTTCTCCGTACCAATAAGCTTATTGAACTGAACGAGGATAAAGTCATTTCATCAGATAAATTTGAAAAGGCTATTGAGTTATTAAAGGAAGCAACATCGTTCCGTTTTTCTGTAAAAGATGCTAAAGAAACGCTTAAGCTCACACGTAAATATATGATTCCATTCTTGGAAGTGCTTGATCGTGAAGGCTTGACGAAGAGAACTGGAAACGAGCGTGAATGGGTTAAATAACTATTATAGGTTATCCCGAACCAAAAACCCCCTTACCATTTAGTGGTATAGGGGGTCTTTTTTTGAGTATTGTTTAAGAAAACAGCACTATTTAACAACAATCGAGTGTGCTTGCTGTGGCACAACAGTACCAATTATAGCAGCTTCTGTTACGCCCAAGCTGTGAAGGTTTTTAATATAAATCTCCGCCTGATCAGGTGATAGACTCACAAGAAGACCACCTGAGGTTACTGCATCTGCCAATATTATTCTCATTGTTTCTGTCACATTATCCAGAGTAATATGAGGGGCCAGCCAGAGCAGGTTTTTCTTCGATCCACCTGGTACCATGCCTTTTTCTGCAAGGTCGACTGTGCCTTCTAATACAGGCACATCTGTTGAATTCAACAGGAAAGTGACCTGGCTCCCGGATGCCATTTCATGGGCATGTCCTAGCAGGCCAAACCCAGTAACATCGGTTACTGCATGGGGACTGAGATCTTTTAAGGCATCAGCTGCGTGTTGGTTGAGAGCAGCCATTACTTCTGAGACTTTTCTGATGCGATCTTGAGATAAAGCATCTCTTTTTATCGCCGTTGTTTGAATGCCTGCACCAATCGGTTTAGTGAGGACGAGCACATCTCCAGCTTGTGAGCCAACATTTCTGAAGATGCGGTCGGGATGAACAATGCCTGTCACGGATAGACCGAACTTAGGTTCTTGGTCATCAATGGAATGGCCACCAACAGTTACAGCACCGGCTTCTTTTACTTTGTCTGCTGCGCCTTTTAGTATTTCAGCTAGAATATCAGGTCCTAATATACTCATTGGATACCCGACGATATTCAAGGCGGTTTTAGGGACTCCGCCCATTGCATAAATGTCGCTTAGCGAATTAGCGGCAGCGATTTGGCCAAACATATAAGGATCATCGACAACAGGTGTAAAATAATCAACACTTTGAATCAGTGCAATATCGTTAGAAATTTTGTACACACCGCCATCATCTGACGTATCCGTGCCTACGAGTAAATTTGGATCGGGAATCGGTTTTGGTAGCTGACGCAAAACTTGCGACAGGTCCTGAGGACTGAGTTTGCAGCCTCAACCAGCTTTTGATGACATTTTTGTTAATCGTTTCAATTCATCCATGTTCTCACCTCTTTTATGTAAATCCCGAAGACTAACTAGGGGATTTAATCATTCTACCATTATAAACAATTCATTTTTTTAATGCATGTTTTTTGATGAGAGAGGATGATTATTATCCCTTGTTTTAATCTCTAAAAAAGGTCTACAATAAGGTAAAAGACAAAAAGCGAGGTGGCTGTTATGTCTCTTCATGTTTCAATTCAATTTTGCATGCTTTGAAACTATGCACCCAAAGCCGCGCGTGCCGCGGAACAGCTTTTTACCCATTTCAGACATGATATTGAATCTATGACCCTGATCCCAGGTAAAGGTGGGATTTTTGAAGTGAAAATTAATGACAAATTGATCTATTCAAAAAAAGAAACCGGACTTTTCCCAGATATTTCTTCGTTAATTCCTGTTATTTCAGAAATGCTGGAAACTTAGAGGGTGCACGGCGACAAAAAGGCGGTTGGACATGACGCAATATTACAGATACTTCCCTGCAATTCATGAATTGAAAATGCACCGTGGATACCTTGATTATCGCGATCAAGGCTATCGCGAGGATCTTTTGACTCAAATGCTGCAAGAAGCGGTTAATCATTGTAAATCCCAAACTTCTTCACTTGAGAAGGCTATACGGTTATTAACAAAAGAAGAGGATTTAGCCCCGCTAATAACTGAAAAGATTTTCACTGTTTTTCGCCAGCTCATTCAAAAAGTGCAGGATTCTGGGCCAATAAAGGTTATAAATGGAACAGGTATTGTCCTCCATACGAATTTGGGAAGAGCGAGACTTCATTCTAAAACTATGGCAGCGGTTGAAGCAGCAGCTGTTCATTACAGTAATTTGGAATATGATATTGACACAGGCGAAAGGGGTTCCCGGCACGACCATGTCGAAGAACTGCTGAAGCTTTTAACTGGTTCAGAAGCCGCAATGGTTGTTAATAATAATGCGGCTGCCGTCTATCTCATTCTTTCTGCGCTGGCCAAAAAATCAGAAGTCATTGTCTCAAGAGGTGAATTGGTTGAGATCGGCGGTTCGTTCCGGATTTCATCTATCATGAATGAGAGCGGGGCGGTGCTTTCAGAGGTAGGAACCACAAACAAAACGCATTTAAAAGATTATGAAGCAGCACTAACAAATGAGACGGCCATGATTATGAAAGTGCATCAAAGCAATTTTAAGATGATTGGGTTTACAGAATCCGTTACTCGTGATGCACTGGTCCCTTTAGCCCAAAAGAACCATTGTCTATATTACGAAGATCTTGGAAGCGGTGCTTTATTTGATTATCAGCAGTCAGGAATCGGTGACGAGCCAATTTTGACAGACATCATCGCTTCAGGAGCGGATCTTGTTTCTTGCAGCGGAGATAAACTGTTTGGCGGTCCTCAGGCGGGCATTATACTTGGCAAAAAAAAATGGATTGATGTCCTAAAAAAACATCAGCTTGCACGTGTCCTTCGTATTGATAAACTGACGCTTGCAGCTCTTTCGGAAACACTAAAGGCCTATTTGAAAGAGTCTAGTGACACGATTTCGGAAATTCCAACCTTACGGGATCTGACAGACACGAAAGACTTTATTTATAAGAAAGCTAAGCGTTTAATCAAAGAAACTGTGGTTATTAACCCTCGGATTACGTTAGAAATTGTCCCGGTAGAAAGCAAGGTTGGCGGGGGGACCATGCCAGAAGTCTTACTGCCAAGCTATGCAGTACAAGTTATAACCCCGGACCTAAAGGCGCAGCAGATTGCAGAAAAGCTTCGAAACGGTACACTAATAATGGTGGGAAGAATTCATAAAGAAGCCTTCCTGCTTGATTGCCGGACAATTTCTGAAGATGAAATTAGTACAGCGGCGGCCCAGCTTGCTTTGATATAAGGCGGTCTTATGACTTAACATAACCTTATTGAATTTTACTTATAACTTAAATTGATTTATTATTAGATTGTTAGTTATATTTTATTTTTTGAACAGTGATAAAAGGAGTGAAAGCAATGGCAACTTCTGTGAAAGAAAATGAAAAGCAGGATGTTTACCAATCCCGCGACTCATTTTCAGCAAACGGAAAAACGTATCATTATTACAAGCTTGATGCGCTAAAAGAATTTGGCGATATCGAAAGACTTCCATATTCAATTAAAGTTTTACTGGAATCTGTTCTTCGTCAATTTGATGGCAGAGTTATTACAAAAGATCACATTGAAAACCTCGCAAAATGGGGGACTGAAGGTCAAAGTAAAGACATTGACGTTCCATTTAATCCTTCTCGTATTATTCTTCAGGATTTCACTGGTGTTCCTGCTGTTGTTGACTTGGCTTCACTAAGAAAAGCTATGGCAGACATGGGCGGAGACCCTGAGAAAATTAATCCAGAAAAACCGGTTGATCTAGTTGTCGACCACTCTGTACAAGTTGATCAGTTTGGCAGCGACGACGCTTTGAAGTTCAACATGGAAAGAGAATTTGAAAGAAACATTGAGCGTTATAAATTTTTGAAATGGGCTCAAAAATCTTTTGAAAACTACCGTGCTGTACCACCAGCAACTGGTATTGTTCACCAGGTAAACCTCGAGTATCTGGCATCTGTCGTTCACGCGATTGAAGATGGCGAAGAGCTGGTTGCATTCCCTGATACACTTGTCGGAACAGACTCCCACACAACCATGATCAATGGTCTTGGTGTTCTTGGATGGGGCGTAGGCGGAATCGAAGCTGAAGCCGGCATGCTTGGACAGCCTTCATATTTCCCTGTTCCTGAAGTAATCGGCGTCAGAATTACAGGAGATCTTCCTGAAGGAACCACAGCAACTGACTTAGCATTAAAAGTTACCCAGATTCTTCGTGAACAAAAAGTTGTTGGCAAGTTTGTTGAATTCTTCGGTCCTGGCATGGCGCAAATGTCACTTGCAGACCGTGCAACGATTTCAAACATGTCACCGGAAAATGGCGCAACAGCAACATTCTTCCCAGTTGATGAAGAAACATTGAATTACATGCGCTTAACAGGTCGATCTGAAGAACAGATTGAGCTTGTTGAAGCTTATTGCAAAGCCAATGGTCTTTTCTATACGCCTGATGCAAAAGATCCTCGTTTTACTAAAGTTGTTGAATTGGATCTTTCTGATCTTGAACCGTCTCTTGCTGGCCCAAAACGCCCGCAGGACCGAATTCGTCTGTCTCAAATGAAAGAAGAATTCACTAAGGCGCTGACAAGTGAACAAGGCAACCATGGTTTTGGTCTTGACGAAAATGAGATCAATAAAAAAGGTGTTGTTAAGCATCCTAATGGTAAAGAGGCTGAGCTGAAAACAGGTGCGGTTGTTATTGCAGCAATTACAAGCTGTACAAATACATCCAACCCAAGTGTTATGCTTGGAGCCGGTCTTGTTGCGAAGAAAGCTGCTGAAAAGGGTCTTACAGTGCCGAGCTATGTCAAAACAAGCTTAGCACCAGGTTCAAAAGTTGTAACCAACTACCTTGATTCAGCAGGACTAACACCTTATCTGGACCAGTTGGGCTTTAATACGGTCGGTTATGGCTGTACCACATGTATCGGTAACTCAGGGCCGCTTCCTGAAGAAGTTGAAAAAACAATCAATGACGAAGATTTGACTGTTGCTTCTGTTCTTTCAGGAAACCGTAACTTTGAAGGACGGATTCACCCGCTTGTGCGTGCCAACTACTTGGCTTCACCGCCGCTTGTTGTTGCATATGCACTTGCAGGATCAGTTAATTTTGACCTTGAAAAAGATTCATTTGGTAAAGATAAAGACGGTAATGATGTTTACTTTAAAGACATCTGGCCGACAAATGATGAAATCAGCGAGGCTATGAGCAAATCCGTTAGTCCGGAAATGTTCAAGAAAGAATACGCTAAAGTGTTTGAAGAGAACAAGCGCTGGAATGAAATCGATACAAGTGAAGGGCAGCTTTATGATTGGGATTCTGAATCAACGTATATTCAAAATCCGCCATTCTTTGAAGGGCTTGCTCCTGAACCAGGAAAAATCGAATCATTGAATGACCTTCGTATTGTGGGTAAATTCGGCGATTCCGTAACGACAGACCATATTTCTCCTGCCGGTGCAATCGGCAAAGAAACACCTGCCGGAAAATATCTCATTGAAAAAGGCGTTAAACCTTATGACTTTAACTCTTATGGCTCACGCCGAGGCAACCATGAAGTCATGATGAGAGGAACGTTCGCTAACGTAAGAATCCGTAATCAGATCGCTCCAGGCACAGAAGGCGGCTTTACGACTTATTGGCCGACTGAAGAAATCATGCCGATTTATGATGCAGCGATGAAATATAAAGAACAAGGCACTGGCCTAATCGTTCTTGCAGGCAATGACTATGGTATGGGAAGTTCCCGTGACTGGGCAGCCAAAGGAACAAACCTGCTAGGAATTAAAACGGTTATTGCTCAAAGCTACGAGCGGATTCACCGCAGCAACCTGGTTATGATGGGTGTTCTTCCTCTTCAATTTAAAGAGGGCGAAGGCGCTGAATCCCTAGGATTGTCTGGTAAAGAAGCGATTAGCATTGATATTGATGAAAACGTGAAACCAGGACAGTTATTGAAAGCTAAAGCTGTTAGTGAAGATGGTAAGACGACTGAATTTGAAGTTATCGCACGTTTTGATGGGGAAGTCGAAGTTGATTACTACCGCAACGGTGGTATTCTACAGATGGTTCTCAGAAGAAAAGTATTAGAAAAAGCATAATTTGAAAAAAAGCCGGGCCTATTGGCCTGGCTTTTTTTAGTACAGTGCCTGTCACGCCCCGAAGTATGTCGAAAGCTCCCGTTGATTGTGAAAATAGCCATAAAAAGAGCTGAGACATTGTGTCTCAGCTCTTTTTATTTAATTATGCATTTAGCTTATTGTCCAGTTCATAAAGGAAATCAACTAAAGCAACCAGACCTTTTCTGAAATTTTCAAGATGAAAATGCTCATTAGGTGCATGGAAATTTTCTTCATTTAGACCAAAGCCCATAAGAACAGCTGGAAGCCCCAACTTCTTATTGAACGTTTCAACGATTGGTACACTGCCGCCCATTCGAGAATAGGTAGGCTTCACGCCATATGCTTTTTCAAGTGCGTCACCGGCAGCCTCTATCGCTGGGTGATCATAGGGAGTGATGAATGGCCGTGCCTGATCAAAAAGAGTGGTTTCAACTGTTACACCTTCAGGAAGATGATTCTTGATATGCTTTTTAATCGCTTCTGCAATGGCTGCAGGCTCTTGATCAGGGACCAGTCTGCAGGAAATTTTGGCATGCGCTTCAGATGGAATGACGGTTTTAATCCCTTCGCCTTGGAAGCCGCCGAACAGCCCGTTGACTTCAAGTGTTGGACGTCCCCAGATTCTTGCAATGGTTGAGTATCCTTTTTCGCCATAAAGCGCTGGCACATCCAATTCTTTCTTCACAGCCGCGTCATCAGATAATGCTTCATAAGAAGTCAGTTCTTCATCTGTTAATGGTTTGACATCATCATAGAAGCCATCAACCGTTACGATCCCATCTTTATCATGCATAGAAGCGAGGAGCTCTGTAATCGCATGAAGAGGATTTTGGATCGCTCCACCATATAGGCCGGAATGCAAATCGCCTTTTGCACCTTTTAAATCAATCTGGAGACCGCATAGACCGCGTAAACCATAGCAGACAGCAGGGTGCCCATTGCTTACCATTGTTGTATCTGACACAAGCAGGACATCAGCTGAAAGTTTTTCCTCATGCTCGTCTACAAACGGATCGAGGCTTGGACTGCCTATTTCTTCTTCTCCTTCAATAATGAACTTTACATTCACAGGAAGCTCACCGTCTGTTTTTAGAATCGCTTCGATCATTTTTATATGCATAAATACTTGTCCTTTATCATCACTAGCGCCACGCGCAAACATTTTGTCGTTGCGGACGGTTGGTTCAAACGGTGGGGTTTCCCATAATTCGATCGGATCGACCGGTTGAACATCATAATGGCCATAAATTAGGACGGTAGGTTTATTTTCAGCATGAAGCCATTCTGCATAGACAACGGGATGCTGTTTCGTCTCCATAATTTCTACATTTTCAAGACCGGCACCTGTCAATGAACCGGTTAGCCATTCTGCTGCTCTTTTCATATCAGCTTTATGATCAGATAATGCACTGACACTCGGAATAGAGAGAAATGTTTTCAATTCTTCAAGATGTTCATCATAATGTTCTTCAAGATAAGCTTTTACAGCGTTTGACATGTTGGGAGCCTCCATTTTTATTTAAGATTAAGAGTTACTTACGGTCGATATTTCTTTCGCATAAATTTAAAGAGAAGATAAACAATACCAGCGGTGATTACAATAATAGCAGCCAGGTGAACATAAGGGCCAGTGATCTCTTTAATCGCACTCCAGTTTTTCCCTAAATGCTTCCCAATTATAACAAACAGAATTGACCATGGAATAATTGCCAGGATGGTGTAGAAGCTGAATCGAATCAATGACATTTTTGCAATGCCGGCCGGAATTGAAATGGCGTGCCTGACAATCGGAATGAACCTAGCGAAAAAAATAACACTTGTTCCGTACCTTTGAAACCATTGCTCGGAAAGATCCAGCTGCTTTTTATGTATAAATAAGTACTTTCCGTATTTTTCTAGAAAGGGCCGGCCACCATAATAACCAATCCAATATAGAAAAAGCTGTGCAAGGGTTCCGCCGATCGTTCCGGCTGCGATGACACCGATAAGGTTTAAATGACCTTTAGTAATCATATACCCGCCAAATGCCAAAACAAGCTCGCTTGGAATAATTTCGATCATTAAGGCGAGTGCCACGCCAAAATAGCCCAGGCTCATGAACCCATTTAATAAATTCTGAATGACTGCTGTCATTGCGTTTCAACTCCGTTACATTATTAGTATACCGAAAGATGGCTGGACATTAAACTAGGATGATTGACGATTAATGGTTATGAAAAGGAAGTTTGACAGGTATAGGATGATTTTCTATACTATGAATAGACTGAAGGTTTTGAAAAATAGTGAGGATTTGTCCACTTAATAGACTATATGCACGTATTTGTTTACTTATTGATTATGATTTCTGAAGAGGGAGAGGAAATTTATGAATTTTAATTTATCTGATGAGCAACAAATGCTTCAGAAAATGGTACGTCAATTTGTAGATAAGGAGATTACGCCTTACATAAAAGAGTGGGATTACAATCAACTGGTGGATCAAGATCTGTATGGACGGCTGGCAGATTTGAAACTAATGGGTGTCTGTATTCCTGAAGAGTACGGAGGAGCAGGTATGGACTATAATTCTCTTGCCATCGTCTGTGAGGAGCTTGAAAGAGGGGATACTGCTTTCCGGACGGCTGTAAGCGTTCACACTGGTTTAAACAGTTTGACCTTGCTGCAATGGGGATCTGATTTTCAAAAACAGAATTATTTAACCCCTCAGGCAAAAGGTAAAAAACTAGGTGCTTACGCTTTAACTGAACCGAATGCAGGTTCAGACGTTAAAGAAATCCAAACAACAGCGGTAAAAGATGGGGATTATTATATATTAAATGGGGAAAAGACTTGGATTTCACTATGTGATATGGCGGATCATTTTCTTGTCTTTGCTTATACGGATAAATCAAAAAGACAGCACGGGATTTCATGCTTCATTGTGGAAAGGACAATGGATGGTTTTTCATCAAAGGCTATAAAAGGAAAACTTGGCATTCGTGCAGGCAATACCGGTCAGGTCTTCCTCGATCAGGTGAGAGTGCCAAAAGAAAATTTAGTTGGTGCTGAAGGTGAAGGGTTCAAAATTGCTATGTCAGCCCTTGATAATGGCCGCTTTACTGTGGCTGCTGGCGCATGCGGGATAATCTCTGCTAGTTTGGAAGCCTCGATTAAATACTGTCATGAGAGGGAGACGTTTGGCGAAGAGATCGGGCAGCATCAGCTGGTTAAACAAATGATTGCAAATATGGAGGCGAAGCTCGTCATGTCAAGGCTTCTGGTTTTCAAAGCCGGTGAGCTAAAAAATAAAGGAATCAGAAATACAAGAGAAACGTCTTTGGCAAAGTGGCAGTCTTGCAATTTTGCCAATGAATCCGCGAACGATGCGGTACAAATTCATGGAGCATACGGCTATTCAAATGATTATCCCGTTGAGCGCTACCTAAGAAATTCAAAAGCGCCGGTGATATATGAAGGAACGAGAGAAATTCATACGCTCATGCAGGCTGATTATGTGCTTGGTTATCGGAAGGATAAAGAATTACGGAAAAAACTGCCGGCATGGTCTGGAGACATCCAAATGAGTGATCTATGATAGATATAAATTATTAGCAGGCTGAAACCCAAGGTCAGCCGAAATCCGGTGTGCGGTCTTTTCGATATCCGCTTGAATACTTTCTCCTTCTTTTCCGATAAAACGAAGCGTAGGGGCAAGGACAGACAGCGCGCCAGCTACCTTTTGATCAGTATTAAATACAGGATAAGCAATCCCAAGGTAATCATGATCTGAATGAAGATGCTGTATACAATAGCCTTTTGACCGGATCGCCTTTAATTCTTCCAGAATGATTTGAATCTTTACAGCATAGGGCTCCCGTGCCTCGGTAAGAACATGGCTTGTTAAATAGTTTTCAACGAACAATTCGGGCTGATGAGCAAGCAAAAGCATTGGTGCAGCTCCATCATAAAGGTCAAGACGGCTTCCAATGTGAATGTTTATCCGATATGGGGTTGAATAGCCGGCTTTTTCAATATAAACAGCATCTTGACCATCTAATATCAGCAAGTGCACATCTTCTGTGATTTTTTCAGCAAGAATTTGCATATGCGGACTTGCAATATGCCGAATATCAAGTTGTGCTTTGACGAGCTGACCTAGCGTTAAGAGTTTCATCCCTAATGTATAATGGCTGTCATGCTCAGATTTTTTGTGTTTTTTTATAAAACCTTGCTGTTCCATAGCAGAAAGCATTCTGTATGCGGTTGGTTTTGGCATATCAAGCTCTTGGGAAATTGATGTTAAGGTAAGCTGCTTCCGTTGTTCAGAGAAAAGGTTTAAAATATCAAGTGCCTTTAAAACACTTTGATTCATTTTTACGGACTCCTCCAAGTATTAGATTATTTTGCCTCCCCATCTAATGAGGGGAGGCTTAACATATTTATTTCTTGACCGTTTTCTCTTTAATGATCACACCGCGTTTTGCCATTTCTTCAATGTATTTATCTCCCGGGATAATCCTTTCAGGGGGATATACCCCTCTTTTTGAAACCGTCTTGTTTCCAATCATTTGTGCAGCGACAGAAATCGTATAAGCCGTTGAACGAGCCATTGCTGTGACATGGTTTTTTTTGTCGTTAAATGTTGTCATGTCGTATTCAAAGGCAGCGGGACTGCCGTTTTTTAATCCGCTCACAATTACCCTAAGTAAAACGACATCATCTTTTTCTCCTAACTCAACAATCGGATCAAGAACTTTTAGCAAAACCTCCCGGGGCTTTATTTTTTGACCGTTTACTTCGACCTCATAATCCCGTTGGGTTAAATTTAAATCTACTAGAAGCTTAAATTTTTCGGCATGTCCTCTGTAACGGATTGTTTTGTATTCCAGAGTATCGAGGTCAGGGTAGCTTAAAGACAGGGTGGAGGTGCCTCCAGCTGTGTGGAAGGCTTCCAGGGCACCAAACTGATCGAAATAGACGGTCTCGATTTCAGACAAGGAGCGAACAGCTTGTTCTTTTCCATTCCGGATAACAAGTGATTCATCAGTGTAATGATCGAAGACGCCTTCCATTGAAAAAACATGATTATACTCAAGAGGAGGTTCGGGCTGAACCGGGATCCCGCCTACAAATATTTTAATAGACTCTAAATGATCAAGTTTGCTTGCTCCATAGCCGGAAAGAATGTTTATCATGCCTGGAGCCACACCAAGATCCGGGATAAGGGTCACTTCATTCTTTACAGCTTCTGCATGCATGGAGAGCACCTTATCCGTTGCATGGCCTATATGTCCTCCGAGATCACAGCAGCTTACGCCCGCCTTAATCGCAGCTTTAGCAACCGCTTCATTAAATGTATAAAATAAAGCATTGATAATGACATCGAAATCCTTTATAAAGGTTGTCAGCTCCTCATCATTCTTTGCGTTTACCGACGCCGCTGAGAGCTTTTCACTTTTTAGCTTTTGAACAACCGCTTCAGCTTTTTCGAGTTCAATATCAGCGATCACCACTTTTGTTACTCCGCTGCTTAACGCAAGATCTCTTGCTGCCTCTTTTCCCATTAAACCTGCCCCTAATACCGCCACCTTCATTTTTCATACCCCCTGAAAAGAATTTTCCAGACTAATTGTTGTCGATTTGTGCTCTCTGAAGCCGGTTGCTGTAATCTACATAAACACTTCGCCATTCAGTAAATACATCCAAAGCAGCCTCACCTGAGTCGCGGTGTCCATTTCCTGTCTGCTTGGTCCCGCCAAACGGTAAATGAATTTCAGCGCCTGTTGTTCCTGCATTGATATATACGATTCCTGTATCCAAATCTCTTATTGCTTTAAATGTTGCCGTCGTATCATTCGTAAAAATGGCACTGGATAATCCATACTTCACTTCATTGTTAACCTCGATTGCTTCTTCAAGGCTGTTTACAGCTATAATAGACAGAACCGGACCGAAAATTTCTTCTTTAGCTATACGCATCTTTCTTGAGACATCGGTAAACACAGTGGGTTCAAAATAATAACCTTTTGAAAGGGGTCCTTCTGAAGCGATTCTACCCCCAGATAATAATACAGCGCCTTCATCTTTTCCAATTTTAACAAACGCATCGATTTGCTCCAGGGCTCTTTTATTAATAACCGGACCAATATCTGTCGAGTTTTCAAGGCCATCACCGATTCTAAGAGAACCGATGCGTTTCAGTAAACGGTTTTCTAGTTCTTGTTTAACAGAATGATGAACGATTACCCGGCTGGTGGCTGTACAGCGTTGACCGGCTGTTCCGAAGGCACTCCAAATGATGCCATCGACAGCAAGATCGAGATCGGCGTCCTCCATAATCAAAATGGCATTTTTGCCGCCCATCTCAAGCGAAACTCTTTTTAAAAGCTGGCTTGCTCGGCCTGATATACCTGCACCAACCTCCGTGGAACCTGTAAAAGAAATAATATCGATATCAGGATGCTCAACCAACGCTTTGCCGACTGTGCCTCCAGACCCGAAAACGAGATTTACAACACCTTTAGGTAGTCCAGCTTCTTCAAAGATTTTTACGAACTCAAATGCGAGAGCAGGGGTATCAGAAGCGGGTTTCCAAACCACGGTATTTCCCCCAACAATAGCGGGGAATATTTTCCAACTGGCAATTGCAATAGGAAAGTTCCATGGAGTGATGAGCCCGGCAACTCCTACCGGAACACGAATACTCATGGCGTGCTTATCGGGAAGTTCAGAGGGCGTGGTCTGCCCAAAAAGTCTGCGGCCTTCTCCTCCCATATAATAAGCCATATCGATCGCTTCCTGGACTTCACCCCGCGCTTCATCAATAACCTTTCCCATTTCTTTCGTCAGCAGCTGGGCCAGTTCTTCTTTCTTACCTCTCAGAAGCTCTCCAATCCTGTAAAGGTATTCACCGCGCTGAGGAGCAGGCACTAAACGCCAAGACTGCTGAGCTGATTTTGCGGATAAAACAGCCTCATCAACCTCTTGATTGTCTGACTTGGTTGATGTGCCGATCACTTCTCCAGTAGCGGGATTAATATTTTCACTCCACTCGCCGCTCTTGGCAGGTCGCCATTGTCCGTTAATAAAATTAAGATAAGATGCTTGTTCCATTGTACTCATTTAAACCCCTCCGCTTAAAATGATCGCGCTTACAAAAAGATTGAATAACGTTTCATATGATGAAATTGTATTCGCTAATTCCATTATATAGGATTAAAATCTTAATATTCAATAAAAAGTCTTAAAATTTAAAATAATTTGTTATTATTCAGATGTGTATTTTACATAATGAAATAACGTTTCACATATCGAAACAAAAGTAACGATACTGAAATTTAGTACCTTAAAGCAATCAGAACCATACCTTAAAATAAGGGCTTTTATAAATAATGAAACGCGCTTTTCACGGGGATTCCGCAAGTCTCCTATGTAACGCGCTTAGCCCATCTCCCTTGCGTGCGTGACGCTGTGGGGTCTCGCCTAGTCACGCTGATGACTCCACTGAAAAGTCCAAGGTGTCGTCGTGGTTGTTGATTGCTACTTTGGTCTGCTCGCTTTCCACGGGCACGGCCTCAGCTAACTTTGGCGTGGTTTCTTTGTGCGCCAAAGTGGATCTTCGGACGCGTGCTGGTCCCGTTGGAGTCTCGCGCCCTCCGTTTCAATCAACGTGTTTATTGTCAGATGGTGCCCTTTAAAAGTCATGTTGGCTATAGCTATTTCGCAGCTAACAACTAATTACATGGCGTCTCGACTGTACCATGCAGCTCGGCCTTAGTGGCAAGGCATCTTGAATGTTTTTAAAGTAATTCAATTTTTTTACTATGCAATGCTTAAATAAATCAAAAGATTAGTTTAGGAGGAAAAAATATGGCGCAGCAAAGACCACTTATCACAGGGCAGCATGTATTTTTAAGGCATTTAACATTCGAAGATGTTCCGGCTGTTTATAAGCTGTTTTCCGACCCTCAGACAATGTCTGTGGACGGGGGGCACGTGATGGGCAGTGTTCAAGAGGCCTATGATTTAGTCCGTTTTTATCAACCTGAAAATAATACTGCCATAAGACTCGCGATCGTGGATAAACAAACTCAGCTATTTTATGGCACAGCGGGTTTTCATAAAGTGGATCTTTTTCATCGTAAAGCAGAGATCGGAGGGGAGCTGGACAGAAGTGTGTGGGGAAAAAGGGTGGGGACAGAATCAGGAAGGCTTTTGATTTCTTATGGGTTTGAACAACTTGGGCTTCACAGGATCGAGGCACGAATTCTTCCGGATAACAGCCGGGCACTTGCGCTGGTTAAGCATATGGGATTCGACTATGAAGGAAGGCTTAAAGAGAGCGAAAACTGGAACAATCAATTTGTTGACTTGCTAATGTTCGCACTATTAAAAAAATAATTCATAAAAATGACATAAAATTAAGAAAAATCGGGAAAAATGTGTAGTACACTAAATAGGAAGGGTGTGATACACATGAAGAAAAAACCAAGTTATCAGGAATTAATCAAAAAAAATAAAGAAGATGTTATAAAGAATCCAGCTGAAATGGAAAAAATCGAGAATAAAATCGAAAACAAAATACTTAAAAGATAAGCAGCGATATTCGCTGCTTATCTTTTTTTATCCTGTGTGGCATAAGCCATAAAGGCATGATGGCTACTCAATATGTTAAAATGAAGATAGTAATAGTACCATTTGAAGGCAGGTAAAACGATATGGCATTTGGTTTAAAAAGAAGAGAATTAAATTTGTGGAAAGAAAAAGTGAAAAATGAGGAAATAGCTTTTTTAACACACTTTTGGTATGATCCACGATTTCCTGAGTACCATTCGGTAACGAAGGTCGGCTGCAATAATATAAAGAAGCTGATTCAATGGGGGCGCAAATACCGTTTAAATCCCGAGTGGATTGATCATAAAGCAGGCTATCCTCATTTTGATATATTAGGAGAAAGACAATCAAAAATTCTAGTTTCTGAAGGGTTTCAGGATCATATAGAACGATTTCATTTAGTTAATCCAGCAAGCTGTAAAGGAGAGAAACTATGAACAGACACGTTATCGTTACTGAATATGACGAGAAGTGGCCGCGTTTATACGCAGAGGAGGCCAACCGTATTAAAAATATTTTTCAGCCCGTTCCCATTCAGCTCCACCACATTGGGAGCACATCGGTTGAAGGTTTAAGCGCAAAACCTATCATAGACATCCTTGGTGAGATTGAAGACCTGGGACAAGCTGACAGCAAAAATCATGAGCTTGAATTAAAGGGTTATTCAGCAAAAGGGGAGAACGGAATTAAAGGCCGCCGATATTTTGTAAAACAGGATGGCCTTTATCATTCGGTGCATCTTCATATCTTTAGAACAGAATCAGATGATGTGCTGCGTCATTTAGCTTTTCGGGACTTTTTAAATACGCATCCTGATATCGCTGCTTTTTATGGGAACTTAAAGGAAGAACTCGCTGCTGCCTATCCGGATGATATTGATAGTTATATAGCTGGTAAGAATGCCGCTGTTAAAAAAATAGAGACAGAAGCCTTGAATTGGTGGTATGCAGAAAGCTGATCTGGGCGAATGAGGGTGTGATAATATTGAAAAAGAAAAAAAGAGTCTATTTATCTATGATTCTGGCTGCTGTTTTGGTGATCTCCGGTGCCATTTATTTTATTGTCCATCAGCGCTCTGTGAGCCATGGTCCGGAATTCGCTGATGTGCATACAGTCCTGCCTCCAAAGCAAATGCCTCTGAATATTACTGGCATTGGGGATTCTTTAACCAAAGGAGTAGGAGACATTGACCAACAAGGTTATGCGGGCCTGACCTCTCAAAAACTTAAGACGATGTCTTCCGTTTCAAATGTAACCTTTTCAGACTACGGTGTGACAGGCGATACGAGCAAAGATCTGCTAGACGTACTGAAAAAGAAAAAAGTAAAGGAATCGATTTCTCAGTCAGATTTTATATTTATGACAATCGGCGGCAATGATCTTGTGGATGTGCTTAAAGAAAACTTTTTGGATTTAAACAAAAGCGATTTCACGAAACCTAAAAAAACGTTCACCTCAAATCTTCAAAATATTTTTGAGAAAATCAGAGCCCTTAATCCGAATGCTACCATTTATTATTTTGGTCTTTATAATCCATTTGAAAATTATGTGGCTGGGTTGGACGGCAAGTTTTCTGCAATTCTTGAGGAGTGGAACCAGTCGATTCAGCAGGTCGCGGATCAGGATGGCAATACGTATTTCATTGCAACGAGTGATATTTTCCATAACCATACGGACGAACTTTTATATAAAGATCATTTTCACCCTAACCCGAAAGGTTACAGCCTGCTGTCGAATCGGTTATACCAAACCATTCAGCAAACAACCGCAGCTTCAGTAAATAACTGATGCATAACGGGAATAAATAACACTTAAATGGAGGATTTATGATGCTGCCATCGTTTCATTTAAAAGAAAAAGTCGCTATTGTAACAGGAGGGGGAAGAGGGATTGGCAGGACGCTAGCCGTTGCTCTCGCCGAAGCAGGAGCAGATGTCATTGTGGTCTCCAGGACACAGGAAGATATTGATAAAACCGTTGAACTTGTTGAAGAAACGGGCAGGAAGGGTTTCGGAATTTCAGCAGATTTAACCAGGCATTCCGAAGTTGCTGAACTTATGCGAAAAGTAAAGGCAGAGTTCCCGAAAGTTGATGTATTAATTAATAACGCAGGAATGAACATCCGAACACCTGCTCTTGAGGTCTCAGAAGAAGAATGGGATCTGATTATGTCGACGAATTTAAAATCTGCCTTCATGGTTTCTCAGGAAACCGCAAAAATTATGAAAGATAATGGTGGAGGCACTATTTTAAATGTTTCTTCTGTGGCAGGTCATGTTGCTTTACGGACAGGTGTTGTATATGGAGCAACAAAAGCTGCACTTATTCAAATGACTAAGACACTCGCTCTTGAATGGTCTAAATATGATATTCGAATCAATGCGATTGGGCCATGGTATTTTAAAACACCATTAACTGAGAAATTATTAAAGGATGAAACCTACCATAACGAAATCCTTGCTCAAACCCCAATGAAGAGGGTAGGAAACATTGAAGAACTAATAGGACCCGCTTTATTTTTAACAAGTGATGCTTCTAGCTATGTAACAGGCCAGACCTTATTTGTTGATGGCGGGATGACTGTGTTTGGTTTTTAATATTATATTATCTTTAATTTAAATACGATATTATTATAAACAAATCGACCGCAGTGCAAACTGCGGTCGATTTGCTGTTTTTCCCAGGGGATATAATGAAAATTCGTGTAGAAAAGCCCTTAGGGAGGGCTTCCCTAAGGGCTTTAAGTGATGCGGTTATTATTGAAGCTCTTGAGTGTAATCTGTTTCGATCAGACCCATTGATTTATTGACAGCGTTTGCTTTATCCATAAACGATTTGTAAGAGTCTGTTCCTGCTTTATCCACAGCTGCCAGCTGCGTTTTAAGATCATCCGCAGTTTTGACATTTTCAACAGACTTTACAGCTTCACTTCTCTTGTCAAAAGATGTTTGAAGATCAGCTAAAGCTGAATTTAATTTTGATTTTGTATCCTTTGAAAATCCTTTAGGCATGCTAAGTTTAGACAATTGATCTTTGAGATCTTGATTTGCTTTTTCAGCTTGCTGAGCCGTTTGTTTAGCTGCAGATGCATCGAAAGTCGGCTGGTTAAGCATAGCTGTTAAGTTGTTAAATGGTGTGTATGCTAATCTAATTGCCGTTTGAAGGTTCGCTTCATATTGTGTTAAAAGTGCCTGTTTTGCTTGTTTATCTTCTTTAGAAGATGTTTGTTTTGAACCGCTGTCTTTAGATGAGCTTTGGCTTGATCCACATGCGCTTAGCCCGATTACCATAACAAGGCTTGCAATGATCAATAAAAATCCTTTAAATTTCAATTAATTAACCCCCTATGTATGTTTATAGAATGCCCATTTCTATTTTAATAAGTAATATTTTAAAAGTAAACTATTTTTTCCATATTGATAAAAATAAGACAATTATGAATATAAAAAATATATTAAATACATTGGAACCTTAAAGAACAATCCTTTATACTGATTAATATCTGCATAACTCTAGTGTATACATACAGGAGGCTGTTAAATGTTTATTTATAATGAAAAGCTTATCAGTAAAGAAGAAGAGATCTCTATAAGTATAGAAGACCGAGGATACCAATTCGGAGATGGTATTTATGAAGTGATACGTTTTTATAATGGCAAAAGTTTTATGCTTGAAGAGCATTTAGACCGTTTACAAAGGAGCGCCGATGAAATAAGGCTCAGCTGGCCATGCAGCCGCGAGATAATGACAAAAAATATTAAAGATTTAATCGATCAATGCGGATTAAATGAAGGTATTGTTTATTTGCAAATCACCCGTGGAAGCGCTCCAAGAAACCATTTATTCCCTGAAAACCCATCCAGTGTTTTGACGGGTTATACGAAAGAAGTTACAAGACCGGTTGAAAAGATGGAAAACGGTATAACAGTCAAGCTTTCGGATGATATCCGCTGGCTCAGATGCGATATTAAGAGCCTGAATTTATTAGGCAATGTTCTATTAAAACAAGAAGCAGCTGAGGAGGGGCACGGCGAGGCGGTCCTTCATCGAGATGGGACGATTACAGAAGGCAGTTCAACGAATGTGTTCATAGTCTCGGATGGCAAGCTTATTACACACCCTGCCACACACTTGATTTTGAACGGCATGACACGTCAAAAAATCATTGAATTGGCAACAAAACTGGATATACCAGTATTGGAACAGCCATTTACGATCGACACACTTATGAACGCAGAGGAAGTTTTTGTTTCAAGTACAACCATGGAAATTGTGCCTGTGGTTCAAATTGACGGAACGCCGGTAAACAGTAAAAAAAGAGGGATGTAACCGGCAAGCTTCAGAACGCATTTGAGGAGACCATTCGCTTACAGAGTGTTTGATTCTATCTTATAAAATTTCAAGTTAGTTTTATTATTGTTGATTCGCTCATTCATTGAATCAATTTTATAAATAAATAAGTTAATTTCTATCCGAACAATTTTGATTTGTTCTTTAGAGGGGCGTTTTCTGAAGGCGTTCCGCGAGCCTCCTCATGATTTAATCAAAGTGCCGCTGCGGGGTCTCTCTTGGAACGCTAATGAGGCTACTGAAAAAGTCGACTGCTGTATCGTGGTTGTTGATTTCGCTCTAAGCTGCTCGCTTCAATCAACGTGTTTGTTGCCGGGAAAGTTTGAAACTTCTCTATACTCAATGTTTCATTAAAAAATGTAACCCTCCCGAGATTCTTTTAGCAGCATGGAATTTCCAATGGTTTCTACGCATTTTCTTCGTGCAATGTAAAAGCGAAGATGTTATTACAAGTCCTACGGAATCAGCGAGGAGCCACTCAAAAAGTCTATTATTTGCTCGGTCGACAGTTCTGCCACAGGTGTATAGAAGACAGGACGACAATAGCCAAAATTGACTTCTCAAGTCCATCACATGACGTTGATTGAAGCGGCGGGCGCGAGACTCCTACGGAAATAGCACGCGTCCGAAGATCCACTTTGGTGTCCAAAGAAACTATGCCAAAGTTAGCTGAGGCCGTGCCCGTGGAAAGCGAGCAGCCCAGAGCGGAAATCAACAACAACTTCTAAACCAGACGAGACCTTCAGTGCCCGCATAAACGGCAAGCGAGAACTTTCCAAAGCTCGGCCCGCAGTGAAAAAGACTTCTTTAGTAGACTCTTCAGCGATTGCTGGAAAATGAGCAATTTTGAAATGGATTCATTAAGCGAAATTAATTAACCCGGAAGGCTAAATAGCTTTTCGGGTTATTTGTTATTATTTAATTCAGATTCCAGAAGCGCCTGTTTAGCTTTAAGCAGAGACTGTTCGGTTTTTTCAGCTTCTTTTTTTTCAGAGGGATCAAGCGAGCTTTTTAGTGAAGTAATCGCTTGCTGGGCTTTTTGAAGGGCTTGAGTAGCCAAAATTTCATGGCTGGTATTTGGTGTGGTGACAGATTCCAAAGCTTTCATGGCTTCATTAATATATTTTTTTGCTTCCTGCAGCTGGGGATGGGATGAATTCAATTCCAACACTTCCTCGATCAGTGGCTTCGTTAATAGCTTGAGTTTCGTGCATAAATTTTATACCACTCACTCAAGATAAAGGTACTATAACGATGGAGGTACATGATGGCAGAGCAAAAAAAACAATTAGATCTGATGGCGCTGGCATCTATTCCTTTGCTTATGACGCTTGGGAATTCGATGCTTATTCCAGTCCTCCCATTAATTGAAAAAGAACTAAAAGTGAGTCCGTTTCAGTCATCAATGATCATTACCATTTATTCAATTGTTGCTATTTTCTTCATTCCGGTGGCAGGCTATTTATCGGACCGGTTCGGCCGAAAGAAAATAATAATAATCAGTTTAATTATTACAGGTGCAGGCGGCGTTATTTCCGCAGCCGGTGCATGGTTTTTTTCGAATTCTTATGTATGGATTATGTTCGGTCGCCTGTTGCAGGGAATTGGCGCTTCAGGCGCGTTTCCTGTTGTCTTGCCTTTGATTGGAGATCTTTTTAAGGAAAAAGAAGAAACAAGTCACGCTTTGGGGGTTATTGAAACATCAAATACCGTCGGAAAGGTGTTAAGTCCGATCGCAGGCGCAGGGCTCGCGACCCTGATATGGTTTCTTCCGTTTGTCTTCATACCTATCCTTTGTTTACTTGCTATCCTTCTTGTGGGGGTATTTGTAAAAGCTCCGACAGAACAGGAAGAACCGCCAACGATAAAAACGTTTTTTGAGCATGCAAAAAAAACCTTTATAAAAAATTATAAATGGCTGCTCATTATTTTTATTACTGGCGCCATCGTAATGTTTATATTATTTGGTTCTTTATTTTACCTATCGGAATGGATGGAGAAGAAGTATCATCTTTCTTCCTTGAAAAAGGGACTTTGGATCAGTCTCCCACTTATCGCTCTTTCAGCTGCATCTCTTTTTTCAGGCAAAATTATTGGTCAAAAAAGTGGCTTAATGAAGTGGCTAAGTGTGGCTGGCTTTGCTCTTGTATGTCTCGCTTCATTTACACTAAGCTTTGTTTCAACATTAAAAATGTTTTTAATTATTTTCTCCGTGAGCGGCCTTGGAATGGGGATGCTTCTTCCGTGCCTCGATGCGCTGATTACTGAAAATATCGAAAAAGAAGAACGCGGTACCCTCTCAAGCTTATACAGTGCGATGAGATTTCTCGGTGTGGCGCTTGGTCCCGCCAATATTTGCACTTTTGATGAACTCCTCAAAAACCTTTATGTTCATTCTAGCGGCAATATTAAGTCTTGTAAGCGCATTACTTTTTATTTTCTTTTTTTATCCTAATAAAAAGTCGATTGGTGAAGGAAAACAGCATCCAATATGATAAAATAGCAAAGGTAATGGATTGATTGGAAGGAGAGAATGAAATGAAATTAGGATTAATTGGACTTGGAAAGATGGGGTACAATCTTGGATTGAACTTGATGGACCACAAGCATGAGGTTGTAGCTTTCGATGTCAACGAAGAAGCGGTACAAGCAATTGCAAAAGAGGGTGCAAAAGGCACATCTTCTTATCAGGAACTTGTCGATAACCTTGAGACGCCAAGAGTTATTTGGCTAATGGTGCCGGCAGGAGAAATTCTTGAAAGTGTTCTTAAAGATATCACACCTTTACTTGGTGAAGGAGATATCGTCATTGATGCTGGAAACTCAAATTATAAGGATTCTCTTAGGAGATACAATGAACTGAAGGAACAAGGCATTTCATTCATTGATGTCGGAACGTCCGGCGGAGTAAGCGGAGCAAGGGAAGGCGCCTGCTATATGATCGGCGGGGACCAAAAAGCATTTTCTCGTGTTGAACCTCTCTTTAAAGATACAGCCGTTGAGAAAGGCTACCATTTCTCTAACGAACCGGCTGGCGGACATTTTCTTAAGATGGTCCACAACGGCATTGAGTATGGAATGATGGCTTCGATTGCTGAAGGCTTTGAAGTTCTTGAAAAGAGTAATTTTGAATTTGATTATGAAAAAGTTGCAAGCGTATGGTCCAATGGCTCAGTTATCCGAAGCTGGTTAATGGATCTGACGGAAAGTGCATTTTCTAAAGATCCTAAACTGGATGGGATCCGTGGCGTTATGAATTCATCGGGAGAAGGAAAGTGGACCGTTGATGCTGCTCTTGAGTTTGAAGTTCCAACACCGGTTATTGCTTTGTCTCTGATGATGCGCTACCGCTCACAGGAAGATGACACATTTACCGGCAAAGTCGTCTCAGCTTTACGTAATGAGTTTGGCGGACATGCCACAGTGAAAAAATAAGAATAAAAGTAAAAAAAGGATCGCCTTTTAAAAGGCGATCCTTTTTGTATTATTTATCAAATAATAAGACACGGGCAGGGGAGGCATCAATTCCCCGCAGTTTAAGTGGTGCTGCAACCATGCGGTAACTGCCGGGTTCGATTTTATCGAGCTTAAGACCCTCTATAATAATCACATTTGCATTAAATAATTGTTTGTGGGTTGGATGCTCGGGTTGGCTTCTTTCTACGCCAAGACCGTCAATACCAATGCCTTTAATGGCTTTTTCAGCAAGGAGTCTTGCTCCACTTTCTTCTAAGTAAATAAAGTCAAAATTAAATGTTTCATCGAATGAATTGGACGTTTTAAAGAGTACAAAATCACCTTTGCTGATGTTCAAGTCCTTAAGGTCTTCTTCTGTAATGTTTGTCTTAAGATGCGTTAAGTCAAAGACCTTTACGTCGGTGACGAGATCCTCAATCGCAATTGATTCAATTGTGTCGCCATTTTTTATCATATGGAGAGGGGCATCAATATGCGTTCCTGTATGTGCATCCATACTTAATCGGGATTCATACACATGACCCGTCTGATGGTCAGATAATGCTTTTATTTCCGGCTGTTTCTCTTCTTTATTTTTATATACAGGCATTCCCTCATAAATAGGGAGGGATATATCATAGACATTCATTTTTTGTTCTCTCCTTTTTATTTTTATTAATTTTCAGCTTTGGTTACTGGCCACCAGTGAAAATTATCTTTATCGAGGAGCTCAAAAGCAGAAGCAGGACCCATTGATCCAGCTTCATACCGGTCCAGCGGAATATTTGTCTGATCAAATGCTTTCCTGATCGCATCAACGTATTGCCATGACAACGCAACTTCATCCCAGCGTGTGAAGTTAGTGGAATCTCCGTTCATGCAGTCATGAATTAAACGTTGATAAGCGTCCGGTCCATCAAGATCGCTGTTTGAGAATTCCATCGTTATTGGTAAAGTATCGCCGCCTGAGCTGAATTTTTTCGCATTTAATTTTAGGGAAAGACCTTCATCAGGCTGAACATGAATGACCAGAATATTTGGCTGTATGTCACTGAAATTATTAAAGTAAGGATTTTGTGGTGCATCTTTAAATTGAATAACAATTTCAGTTGATTTTACGCTTAATCTTTTGCCGGTTCGGATATAGAAAGGCACTCCTGCCCAGCGGAAATTATCAATATAAATTTTTGCTGCGACAAATGTTTCCGTTGCGGAATTTTCTTTAATGTTTTCCTCTTCACGGTAGCCTCGCACGATATGACCGTTTGGCATGGTTCCCCGTGTATATTGTCCTTTAATAACCTGGTTTTGAATATTTTTATTTGTGATCGGACGAATGGATTTTAAAACTTTTACTTTCTCATCCCGAATGTCTTCAGTCTCAAAACGGCTTGGTGGATCCATCGCTGTCAGAGCGACCATCTGAAGCATGTGGTTTTGCACCATATCCATTAAAGCACCAGTCTGATCATAGTAGCTTGCTCTTTCCTCAACACCAAGTGTTTCACTTGAGGTGATTTGAACGTTTGAGATGTATCTGTTGTTCCAAATCGATTCGAAAATAGGGTTCGCAAAGCGGATGACCTGGATATTTTGCACCATTTCTTTTCCTAAGTAATGATCAATCCGATAAATTTCATTTTCTTCGAATACTTTATGAATGTCGTTATTAAGTTCTGTAGCAGAATCGAGATCCCTTCCGAAAGGTTTTTCAATCACCAGGCGCTTCCAGCCTTTATTATCAGTAAGACCTTCTGCTTTCAAATTTAGTGTGACGGTTGAAAAGAACTCTGGAGCAAGGGACATATAAAAAATACGGTTACCCTGAAGATCGTATTCCTCATTAATCTGGTCAGCAAGATCTCCCAATTCACGGTATTCTGAACTCTCCTGTACATTTAAGGAATGGTAATAAAAACGGTCAATGAAATCCTGAAGGTTTTCATCTTCCTCCTTATGGTTTTTTAAGGATTCTTCCACCATTTCACGAAAAGCTGAATGGTCAATATCACGTCTTGCCACACCAATCACAGCGAATTTCTGGTTTTTCTTATAGAGATTATAGAGGGCAGGATAAAGTTTCCTTTTAGCAAGATCACCTGTTGCCCCAAATAAAATGACAGCAGTTGCTTCATTTGTTTCTATAGACATAATAGTACGCGCCTCGATTCGTAAGTGAATTAGTAACATATTTTATTTTAACAAACTTATCACGAGATGTTAAAAAAGAAGGACTTGTAAAATGTGGCGGTGGGATTGATTCACTCTAAATGGGAATAGTATTATTGAGACGAAATAAATTTTCAATATGAATTAATGTGTTTCATTGCATTTCCTCCTTTTACGTGATAAAGTTATCATGTGTTCTTTTGATGAACGACTGTTTCACATGATGCAAACACTGAACTATCATGTATTATAGTAGGTTGTTTAGGAGGCATTTTCCATTGTGAAATGGGAGATGCCTTCCTGTTTGAGATAAAATTGGTTTATAAAGGAGAAGAAATTAATTAATGAAATTTTCAGAACTACAAGTAAGTGAATCCATTCAAAAAGCAACAGAAAAAATGGGCTTCGAAAGCATGACTCCGATTCAAGAACAGGCTATTCCGTTTGGTCTTGAAGGCGTTGACGTGATCGGGCAAGCACAAACCGGCACCGGTAAAACGGTCGCATTCGGTATTCCGATAGTAGAGGATGCTGATCCTGCAAACCGTTCCATACAAAGTATTATTATCGCTCCTACAAGAGAGCTTGCTATACAGGTGTCTGAAGAACTGAATGCATTAGGACGTTATAAGAACGTCAACTCTGTACCGATTTACGGTGGGCAGGACATTCAAAAACAAATCCGTGCTTTGAAAAAAGGTCCTAGTATCATTTCTGCTACACCTGGACGTCTTTTAGACCACATTAATCGTCGGACCATTCGTCTCGATAATGTAAAGCACGTTGTATTGGATGAAGCAGATGAAATGCTGAACATGGGTTTTATTGATGACATTCGTGCAGTACTTGAAAAAACGCCTTCTGAACGCCAGACTTTATTATTCTCGGCTACAATGCCAAGACCGATACAGATGCTTGCAGAAAAATTCATGAAGAATCCTAAGCATGTAAAGGTTGCCAATAAAACATTAACAGTTGATCAAATCGATCAAAGCTACGTGAAAGTTAAGGAGCGGGAAAAATTTGACGTTTTAACTCGTTTTCTTGATATCCATTCACCAGAACGTGCTATCGTATTTGGACGGACGAAGCGCCGTGTCGATGAACTTTACGAAGCACTTCAAAAACGCGGTTATACGGCTGAAGGTATTCATGGCGACCTGACTCAGGCAAAAAGAGATTCTGTTTTAAGAAAGTTTAAAAACGATCAGGTTGAATTGCTTGTCGCAACAGATGTTGCAGCACGTGGACTGGATATCAGCAATGTGACCCACGTCTATAACTTTGATCTTCCTCAGGATCCGGAAAGTTATGTTCACCGTATCGGTAGAACAGGCCGTGCGGGTAAAAAAGGACTGGCTCTCACTTTTATTACGCCTCCTGAAATGTCACACCTTAAATCTATTGAAAGAATGACGAAGCAGTCCATGAAAGAAGCTGAAGCGCCTTCTTATCAAGATGCATTGAAGGGTCAGCAAGATCAAGCATTCCAGACAATGGAGCAGACTTTGGAAACAGGTAACCTTGATGCATATCAATCATCGGCAAAAACGTTGCTTGATAAACATCCAAATCCTGTTGAAGTGGTTGCAGCCGCTCTTAAGTCCTTAACGAAAGAGCCGGACAACACACCAATCAAACTGACTTTTGAATCACCACTTAATTCTAAAAGAGAACGTCGGCATCAGTCATCACGCGGTGGTCACAGCCATGGCGGCGGAGGTGGAAGAAGACGCAATCCGCAGCAGCGTTTTGATAACAACCGCAAAGACCGCTTTAAAAGCCAAGGACGCCGTCAATCAAAACCAAGCCGTCCGCAATCTTCGAATTAAGCGCATAGCTTTAACAAAAACTCGCCGAAAGGCGGGTTTTTTTGTTATTAGGCAACCTCTCTGAACGATCCATATTCACAGCAGCTTTTAGTCTGCCGAGAGAAGCTCTCTTCGTTGTGCTACATGTGCACGCAAAATCATGTTGGCAAATTGTAAGTATGGGACTCACACTCGGAAGACAGGGTGGCAACGGTGTGATGCAAGTGTTGTTACCTTGTTAGAAAACGCCTGTCGAAACGCGAGTGTTAATTTGGGTATAATTTAGCTTGTCCCCTTATAAAATCTGATAAGGGAGTTAGCAAACGAAGGGGGCTTTTATGGGAATAACAAAAGATTTTAAAATAAAAAAACATTTATTTACAGAATGGTTGAAAAAATCAGACAATGGGTGTAAAATAGTGAAAAGGCAGAAGGGGGCCGTTATTATGAGAAAAGAATCGTCCTACCCAGACAATGTCAAAGCACTAGCCATGATGAAAGAGCAAAAGTCCAAAATCTCATTGACGGAAATTTATGCTCAGATGATGTTGGATGAACTTATTATTAATCAACGGATTAACCAGTTGAAAGACCTTATCGATGCTGCCCTGGAGCAAAATAACAAAGAATCATTTATGCTTTTATCCAAAGAATATAATGAGTTGACCAGATAACTAAAAAAGAACCGGACAACCATCCGGTTCTTTTTTTTATTCAAATGAAACAGATTCAGAGAGGTTTTTAAGATCTCTGAGAACTTCTTCATATTTTGGTTTTTCATTTTCTGCTAATGTTAACTGTTTTTGATAAACATTGATTTGGCTGATGCAGTCTTCCTCAATGCGTGTGCGTTGCGATTTTTCAGCTTTTTTGAAAAGCGAGTGATAATAATCTCTCGCATTTTCCCTGTTTTTTTCAAGTACAGAACTAATTGGCTGATCTAATTTTTGTTCCAATGCATCACGCAGTTTTTTATTACCTTCTTTTTCGAAGAATTGACGGCTATTCTTAAAATATTTTGTTAACGATTTCAGATCAGAAACATGATCCTTTTCTAAATGGACGGGAATACCGGCAGTGTCGAAATTCGGTTCATCTTCAGCTGGTGCTGACCAATCTGGAAGATAGGCATTAATAATTTGCTGCAGATGCTCACTTTGATGTTGCAACGATTTTCTGATTGATGCCTCAATTCTTAAATAAGTCGCCCGCATTTCCTGATCGATATCGTAAGACAAAAAGGCAATCAACCTGTCAATTTGATCAAGCAGATGGGCATCATGGCTTACGCCTTTTTCCTGAAATTGAGAAGGGTTGATATAAGCTGAAAATTCATCAAGGTATCTTAACATGACACGCTTTTTTACATAATAAAACCATTCGTCAATGCTTTGCAGAAGGCCCGTTTCGAATGCATTGCTGGAATCCTGGTTCAAAGATGATTGAATTTTAGTACGTGTCTTTTCATAGACAAGCTGTTTTTCTGCTCGCTCTGACTCATTTAAAGACAGGTTCCTGATTGTTTCTTGAAGACGATTCGTAATTCGTTCAATTTCTTTGAAGCCGGTCTGAGCCGTCTGCATGAGCAAATCATTGACAATAAATGATTTTAAGGAATTCTCGAATTTACTTAGGCCTGACTGTTGATGAAGCATGGTTTCTGTTAAAGAATCATCCAGCTTGCGGCGCTGAATAAAAGTATTGACGGCCTTTTTTTCTTCAGTGGTCAAACCGTCTTTTTTAAGCGAACTTCTCATTAATGCAAGCTTGCTGGAAACCCCGAATATCCTTGGCTGCCTGATCCCAAAAGTTAACAATTGGGAAGCAATATATTGAATGACCTGCTGTTCTTCGGCTGCACTTTCAGCAAGATCTGATGCATTTACTATGAAAAACATTTTATCCATACTGAACGTATCTTTAACACGCCCGAGCTGAATTAAAAACTCACGGTCCGCTTTCGAAAAAGCATGATTGTAATACGTAACAAATAGAATGGCGTCTGCATTTTTAATATAATTAAATGCTACATCAGTATGACGTGCGTTAATCGAATCTGCACCAGGTGTATCAACCAATACGATGCCTTGCTTTGTAAGTGGTGCGTCATAATAGATTGTTGCATATTCAATAAAGCAGGATTTAACCTCGTTGGCAATCATATCGTGCGCTTCCTCAAGGTCCATGACCAGAGTGTTCCCAATCGATGGGAGAAGCTCATTCAAACCGGCAGTGACAGCCTGCAAAAATGCATAGTGAAGCTTTAACTCAGCAGACTGATCTTTATGTCTGACTTTGGATAGCAGCTCAGGAAGCTCTTCAAACCGGCTGATCGTCTCATTAAATAAGGTTAGAGACTCTTGAACATCAGATAATAACTGATCACTGGATTTTAATTTGATTTCGACTTTTTTATGCTCGAAATCCTCTGTGGCTGATCGAATCTGACTGATCACAGCAGTGGTTGGATTCGGAGAGACAGGAAGAACCTGTTCGCCTAATAGAGCATTGGCGAACGACGTTTTTCCTGCGCTGAATGCTCCAAATAACGCGATCGTCATCTCATTATTACGTATGCGGCCAGCCCGCTTCTTCAGCTGTTCAGCCTGTTCGGAGTATTCCACTAACGGAAGAAGCGTTTCTGCCGCTTTACTAAGTGTATTCGCCCAAAGTGCCTCACTATTATCAGGTATGATATCTTGAGGTTTTTTTTGTTCTTTTTCTTCAGAAAATGTGTTTGAAACGGTTTTTTTCTCATTTTTTTCCAATTGTGATAAAGCCTCTTCAAGAGTCAAGAGAGGAACCGAAGCTTCTGCTTTACGATATGCTTTTTCAAACTGTGGAATTAATTCTGCAGCTTTCTTATCGGAATGCACCTGATGATCCAGAAGTTCCAACAGCGTTTCTTCATGTGCTCTTAGCTTATCACGCCTTGCTAAGACCGATGAAAGGGTGCTGATTTCTTCTTCCCGCTTAGCTAGATCTGTTTTCAGTGATTGTTTTTCTGAAGCCGATTTTTGAGTAAATTGAATAGATAATTGTTCTATCCAGTCAAGTGCTTTTCTTCTCATTTTCTTTTTGAATTGATCCGCGATATTCTCTGTATAGTTCAGAACATACTGACCGGATGACTGGGCACCTTTCTGAACAGAATGCTGCAGCTCCTCCGGCGTGCTTTTGACAGATAACTCATAAACACTCGCAAGCTCTTCTTCCTGAAATCCAAATGCTGACTTTGCCGTTTTCATAAGCTGATCTCTCGTATTCCACTCCAATGTTTGAGTGTTTTTTTGAAAAGCTTCATGAAAGGCATTGAGGCGGAGTAACCGCTCATTTTCAATTTTTTTACGGGTCGTAAACAGGCCCATCTTAAAGTCTGGTGATAAGCTTTCTAAATAGAGTCTGCCTAGCTCTCTTGTTTCATAGGGCATAAGAATGGCAGAAGAAATCGCCTTCTCAGCCTGCTTAGTCATTTCTACTGTGAAATGGTTCTCTTTCTCTACTAGGGTATTTAAGATCTCTTGCTTCTGCTGATAGTCCTGATCCGCGCGATTCAAGTCTGAGCTGTCAGGCTCGTCTGTGAAGCCTTCTGTTTCCAAAAAGGCTTCAAAATCTTGTTCAGCTTTTTGGTTGTGCTCAAGAACAATTGAATGCAGCGCATCTCCGGTATTCGAAACAAGGTGATCAAACTGCCCGTTCAGCCAAGCCCCCATATCATTAAGCCATCCATCCAAATCGTTGTTTTCTTCATGACCTTCCATTAAGGTAGTGAAGTAAATTTTTTCAGGCCTGAGATTCCAATCATGAAGAGACTCCTCGACTCTGTTCTTAAAAGATTGAAAAGAAAGCTCTTTATCCTGATGTTTATCGACTTGGTTGATAACAAGGGAATAAGGTTTATTTAACTCTTCTAAATGCTGCATAAAATGGAAATTAACCGTTGACTGAACGTGGTTGTAATCCGTCACGTACATCACGCTGTCAGCAAGATGCAAGGCATCTTCAGTGAGGCGTTGATGTGCTTCATCAGTTGAATCAACGCCAGGCGTGTCGATTAGCTCCACATTCCTGTGTATTTTGTCTCCTAAATAGACCTCAATGGTTTCTACAAGTGCCGTGTTTTTCGAAAACGCTTGAAAGTCTTCCAATGAATAAGGGGCGGGAACGGTGACACGTTCACCGGATGTTAAATGAAGAATTGCTTTTTCTTCTCCTGCACGCAGCTTAATGAGATTGCCGGAAGTTGGAATCGGACTTGCGGGCAAAATTTTGTCATCGATCATATAATTCAATAGGCTTGATTTGCCTGCTGAGAAGTGTCCGCAAAAACTGATGCTTAAACGCTGATTGTTTATTTTTTCATAAAGCTGAAAAAGCTTGTTTTTGGTGTTTTCATCGTCAGTTTGACTGATTGCATGATAGACTTCTGATAACTGTGAAAGAACATAAGGATGTTGCTTTTTAATGGATTGCAATGATGCCTCACCTTGCCTGTTCGTTTATTTATATTAATTCCTGTTTTTTTGAAGGGTGCCATTCTGAAAGACCCATACCTAATAATATAAGAAGTGACCCGATAATGCCAGTCAGAGAAAGCGATTCACCAAGCCAGACCCAGCTAGTGAAAAAAGCAAAGACCGGTTCAAATATAAAAATTAGGCCAACGTGAGAGGGTGTTGTAAAGCGTTGACAATACGTTTGGAGAATATAAGCAAAAGCTGTTGCAAAAACAGCAGTAAATAACACGGCAGACAACACGGTTGGCTCCTGTAAAATTAATAACTGTGACACCGCTCGTTTTCCCTCTAATACTAATGAAAAGACGAAGCTGAGAACTGAAACGGTCAGTAGTTGCACTAAGGTAAGAATCATACCATCAGAGTTTCTTGTAACTTGACCGGTCCAGATAATATGCAAACTGAAAAACACAGCACATAAAAGGGTAAGGAGACTGCCAGCAGAAAAAGGGGAAGTTCCCTGGGCTGTTAATAAATATAACCCGGTGGATGAAACAATAATACCCGCAAGGACTGATCTCGTTGGCTGGTTTCGTGTAAATAGAAAAATCAGGACAGGAACAATCACAACGCTCATGCCTGTAATAAAGGCACTGATGGAAGGCGTTGTATAAAGAAGGCCAACGGTTTGGGCGGCATAGCCTCCAAATAATAAAATACCAAGCAAAATACCATTTAGCAAAGCTTTACGTGTGAAGAACTTAAGGCGGTGGCTAAATAAAACAAATAGAAAAATAAGCATCGCAGCGATAAAGAATCTGTAGGCAAGAAAAGCCATTGGGGTGATGGTATGGATCGCCTGTTGAACGATTACAAATGTTGATCCCCAGAAAAAAGTTACCAGAACGAGTAAGAGGTCTGCAGAAAACTTCTTCATGAATCAGGATCCGTTTTTTGACTGTTTTTTTTGATCCAGAATGGCTTGTTTAGCCAGTTTATCAGCATTTTTATTTTCCTTAGCCGAAATCCATTTCAAAAAAAATAATTCAAACGAGTCTATCAGATTCAATGCTTCGGATAAATAGGGCTTATACAATTGTTTCTTAACGAACTGTTTTTCGACAGCCTGGTCTACAAGCTGTGAATCGGTCCGAAAAGATACTCGCGAATATCCGTGTGCTAAGCAAAGCTTCAATGCTTTTACGAAGGCTTCGAATTCTGCAATGTGATTGTCGCACGGAGGAAGCTGAATAGAATGAAACTCATCCTGTTTATCGGGATGGTGAATATAAATGCCGCAGCCGGCTAAACCAGGCTGACCATTGCTTGCTCCGTCAAAGTAAACATCTATCATTATTTTCTCTCCCAGTGAAAAAATGTGAGTACTGATTTTATTTTCTTTATCAATCATATTCCCAAACCAGTATGATCTCAATAATATGGATTAATAAATTGAAAATTAAATGATTATGCTGAATTGATGAAAATATATGATAATATTAAATGTGGCTGTTCAAAACTCTGAACTTAAATAAATTTTTGAAAAGTGGAGGGATCATTCATGACAAAACGTGAAGTAAAAAGTGATATTGAAATTGCGCAAGAGACAGAAATGAAACCAATTCAAGATATAGCAGATCAATTGGGTCTGTCTGAACAAGATTGGGAGCCTTATGGCCGCTACAAAGCGAAAGTCTCGGCTCATACATTAAAGCGCTTACATAATGAAAAGGATGGTCATGTCGTCTTAGTAACGGCGATTAATCCGACACCGGCTGGAGAAGGGAAATCCACTGTAACAGTGGGGTTAGGACAAGCATTAAACCGGATCGGCAAAAAAGCCATTATTGCTTTAAGAGAGCCTTCGCTTGGACCAAGCATGGGAATGAAGGGTGGAGCAGCAGGTGGCGGTTATTCACAAGTTGTGCCAATGGAAGATATAAACCTTCATTTCACTGGAGATCTTCATGCCATCACATCGGCCAATAATGCGCTTGCTGCATTAATTGACAACCATATTCACCAAGGCAATGCTTTAAATATTGATACGCGCCGGATTGTTTGGAAACGAGTGCTGGATATGAATGACCGTGCTTTGCGAAATGTCGTTGTCGGACTTGGCGGACCCGCAAACGGCGTTCCCCGAGAGGATGGCTTCGATATTACAGTAGCTTCAGAGGTTATGGCGATCTTATGCTTGTCTCAAAGTATTGATGATTTAAAATCACGCCTAAGTAAAATGGTTGTGGCTTATAATTTTGAAAAACAGCCTGTAACGGTTGCGGATCTTGGTGTGGAAGGGGCTTTGTCTCTATTATTAAAAGACGCGGTGCACCCGAACCTGGTTCAAACCCTTGAAAATACGCCTGCTTTCGTGCACGGTGGCCCTTTTGCAAATATTGCCCACGGCTGCAACAGTGTTATTGCAACTAAGCTTGCAACAAAGCTTGGCGACTATGTTGTGACAGAGGCAGGGTTTGGTGCAGACTTGGGCGCTGAAAAATTCCTTGATATTAAAACACGTGCCGGTGAGATTAATCCAAGCGCTGTTGTTATTGTTGCAACGGTCAGAGCCCTTAAAATGCATGGCGGTGTCCCGAAGGACCAATTGAAAGAAGAGAACGTTGAGGCTTTAAAAAAAGGTATGGCGAATGTTGAAAAGCATATTGAGTCCATTCAAAATTTCGGTCTTCCCTATGTTATCGCCATCAATCACTTCATAGCTGATACAGAAAACGAGATTAATTATATTCAGAACTGGTGTGAAGAGCACGGCCATCCTGCTGCAGTGGCGAACGTTTGGGCAGAAGGCGGAAAAGGCGGCGAAGCCTTAGCAGAAGCAGTCGTAAAAGCTGTAGAGACGGGAGAAAATAATTTTTCTCATACGTATGAGTTGGATGCTTCCATTGAAGAAAAAATGACGTTAATCGTTCAGAAGGTTTATGGCGGAAAAGGCATTGAGCTTTCTGCTAAAGCAAAGAGGCAGGTAAAAGAGTTCACCGAACAAGGGTGGGGAAGTCTGCCGATATGTATGGCTAAGACACAGTATTCACTATCTGATGATCCTTCGCTGTTGGGTCGCCCTAAAGATTTTGTTGTTCATGTGCGTGAACTTAAAGCTTCAGTTGGAGCTGGTTTTATCGTTGCATTAACAGGTAATGTCATGACGATGCCAGGTCTGCCTAAAAAGCCTGCAGCCCTGAATATGGACGTTGATAATGACGGAAAGGCAAGCGGCTTATTTTAAAAACCATTGCTGTTATATAGGTATTCTTAAAAAGCTGTCACGTATCAATTCATTTGATTTGACTAAATGGGGCATGTTACCTTTAATATAAGATATGATAGGCTCAGAGAAAGTATCTGAAACCGAATAAACAAAGGGAGTGTCTATTCTATGTCAATGGCATATGAAGAATACATGAAACAAATTGTAAAACCTATGCGTGCAGAACTGACAGCTGCAGACTTTCAGGAACTTGTATCAGCTGAGGACGTGGACACATACATGAACGGAGCGTCAGGCATGACACTGGTCGTGGTCAACTCAGTCTGCGGCTGTGCAGCAGGCCTTGCCAGACCCGCTGTCGTTGAGTCATTGAATAATGACAAGAAGCCAGAGCATCTGGTCACAGTTTTTGCCGGTCAGGACAGAGAAGCTACAGCCCGCATGAGAGAATACTTTGACGGCTTCGAACCATCGTCTCCTTCTATTGCTCTTTTAGAAGGTAAAGAAGTTAAACATTTTATCCCAAGAGAAGATATTGAAGATTCTGATATTGAAGAAATCATTTCAAACTTGCAGAATGCGTATAATAACTATTGCTAACTAGGCAGAAAGCTGATCTTTAATGGATCAGCTTTTGCTGTTTAATATAGAGAGGATACCAATACCATGACCTTAAAGCTGAAAAAAGAAGAAAAAGAACACCTCATCCTTAAACTGCAAGGCTATTTTTTTGAGGAGCGTTCTGAAGAGTTGGGCATGATTGGCGCGGAAAATTTGCTTCGTTTCTTTTTAGATGAATGTTCCCCGCTCGTATATAACCACGCGATTGAAGATGCGAAAAAGCAGCTTCTTATTCAAACTGATGCAATGGAAGAAGCGCTTGATGTGCTTAAGAAAATAAAATAACCTCTGATGAGAGGCTAATTCTATCTATACAATATGAATCGTTCCTCATCAATCACTACGCTCAAAATTTTTTATGTGCATTTTTTGAGTCTTTTTGTTATGATAGATGAGGTTTGATTTAAATGAAAGATAGAAGGTGGTTTAACGATGGAAGAAACTAAACCATATCGCGTGCTCCTATACTATAAATACGTCACCATAGAAGACCCTGAAACGTTTACAAAGGACCATTTGCAATTTTGCAAAGAACTTGGGTTAAAAGGCCGTATTTTGATTGCTTCAGAGGGGATTAATGGAACTGTCTCCGGCACTGTAGAGCAAACAGATAAATATATGGAATCATTACGGAATGATGACAGGTTTAAAGACATCGTATTTAAAATTGACGAAGCTGAAAAACATGCTTTTAAAAAAATGCATGTCAGACTTCGGGAGGAAATCGTTTCTTTAAAGCTGGAAGAAGACCTCCAGCCAACCGAAATAACCGGCAATTATTTATCTCCTAAAGATTTTTATGAAAATCTTCAAAATGAGGATGTTGTTGTCATTGATGCCCGAAACGATTATGAACATCAGATAGGGCATTTTCGAAATGCTATTTTGCCTGACGTTGAAGCGTTTCGTGACCTTCCAAAATGGATTCGCGATAATCTAGCTGAACATAAAAACAAAAAAATCCTGACCTATTGTACAGGTGGTATTCGATGTGAGAAATTCACAGGATTTCTACTTCAAGAAGGTTTTGAGGATGTAAATCAGCTGCATGGCGGAATTGTTGAATATGGTAAAGACCCGGAAGTTCAAGGGAAGCTGTATGATGGCAAATGCTATGTTTTTGATGAAAGAATTGCTGTGCCAATTAATCGTACAGATGAAGATGTTGTCATTAGTGAGTGTTATTATTGCGGAAAACCGGAAGATCGTCTGGTAAACTGTGCTAATCCTGAATGCAATCGCCAGCATGTATGCTGCGAATCATGTGAAGAGGCGCATCGCCGTTCATGCTCACAGGAATGCCGTGAACACCCAAGAAACCGGTATGATTTAGAAAAGGACAAAGATCTTCTAAACAAATAGATTTAGAGCAGCTATGAAGGCCCCTTTTGTTTAATGCAAAAGGGGTTTTTGTTATTTAAAATCTAATCTTACCATTAAAACAGTATGGTAGAGAGAGCTCTGTTTTTGATTTTCTTTACAAAGAATTGATATGATAAGGTCAATACATAAGAGGAAAAGGTGGATTTTATATGAATGATCGTTTTTATCACCCTTTTATAGAGACGGAAGCACAGGAGGAGCTTTATCAGCTTGCAAAAAGTCATGCAGAAGCCTTTAGGGAAAATAGCTCTAAGCACGACCAGGAGGGCTCATTCCCTTTTGAAAACTTTGAGGCGCTTAAAAAATCAGGATATACTGCGCTTACTGCTCCAAAAGCAAGTGGCGGCAAAGAATTATCTTTATATGATTTTGTTCTTGCCCAGGAAACCCTTGCACAAGGAGATGGACCTACGGCACTAGGGATCGGCTGGCATCTTGGAATCATTATGGATTTGAATTTGAGGCGAGAATGGAAAGAAGATATCTTTGAAAAGCTTTGCCATGAAGTCGTCGTCCACAAGAAACTGATTAACCGTTCGGCAACCGAACCTAAAACAGGAAGCCCAACAAGGGGGGGGATACCTCAGACGACAGCAGAAAAGACCGCTAGAGGCTGGAAAATAAATGGTCATAAAACGTTTACCACACTTGCACCAGTCTTGGATTATCTAATTATTAATGCCGCCATATCAGAAGATGAAATTGGAGGATTTCTGGTAGAGAGAGAAACAACAGGTGTCTCCTTTAAAGAGACTTGGAATACGATGGGGATGCGAGCGACAAGAAGTGATGATGTCTATTTGAATGATATCGTTATTCCCGATCATTCTTTTGTTGAAGAGATTGGCTGGAAAGATCCCAAGCACACACCGCCAGGGTGGCTGCTTCACATTCCTGCTTGTTATCTAGGGATTGCTCTAGCTGCAAGGAATGATGTGCGGGCTTTTGCAGAAACTTACCAGCCAAATTCATTACCTCATCCGATCGTAGAAGTGCCACATGTTCAGCAGAAACTTGGCGAAATTGAAATGGAATTAATGCAGGCACGCTATCTGATGTATGGTGTAGCCAGGCAGTGGGATGAGCAGCCCGACCATAGAGAAGCGATGGGGCCGGATCTTGGAGCAGCAAAATATGCAGCAACCAATGCAGCAGTGAAAGCCGTCGATCTTACAATGAGAATCGTCGGTGGTACGAGCATATTTAAGGATAGGCCATTCGAAAGGTATTATCGTGATGTTCTGGCTGGTCTTTATAACCCTCCAAGTGATGATGCGGTGATACAAGGTCTAGGTAAACGGCTGCCTACGCTCTAAATGCTTTTCATAAATTGTGTCACTTGATTTACTTGGGCAGTTTGATCAAACTGTCTGAAAAGCTGACTTTTTAACCGGATTGGATCACCAAAAAAGAAACGTTCATACTGAGTCTGGCGTGTACCGTAAGCACTCATCGTTAAATCCCAAGCAAGCCGAAAAAGCTTTACACGGTCATATCCTTTTGATTGTGAGGATTGCAGGTAATGGCTGAGTGTTTCTCCGTGATCTGAAAGAAAATCATTTTCAACTGGTAAATTAACGAGGCCGCTTGCCCCAATCTTCTGCAAGATTTCAATTAGTTCTGGATACGTTTCAGGGAAGAAAATGGACGAAGCTACAAGAGGAGATTCTGCTGGTGTAAATACACCCCATTGGTTAAATGCTCCTTGGGATTCAGATGAATAAACAAAGCTCTTAACCGTTTCAAGTGCAATAATGATGTCAGCAATTTTTGATTGAATGTGCTGAAATTCGCTTATGTTTAGTTCATTAACAAGCGAGCGAGCGAGCCCTAAAATAAATTCAAGCTTGATCACATTTTTACTCATAATTTGATGGGTAACATGAGGGAAAAAACCGCTGTCCTGATAAATGCGATTATTGATAACAATGTTGTTATGAAAAAAAACGTTGTCCCAGGGGATCAAGACATGATCAAAAACGACGAGAGTATCCATTTCTTCAAGTCGGCTGCTTAATGGCGAATCATACACCGATCCTTGCCCGGCATAGCTTTGCCTGCAGTAATAAGTGACGCCTTTCGTGTTGTTAGGAATGCTAAATGCATAAGTCAGCCCTTGTTTGGCAAACATGGTATGCAGTTCCGCTCCTGATGGGAAAATCATAATATCGTTTGTGGTAGGGCCTTGCGTTGCAAGAAGCCTTGCGCCATGCAGTATGAGTCCGTCTTTCGTTTCTTTGATGACTCTTGCGGCGATGATTTCATCGTCATTTTCCATATAAAAACTAGATCTGTTAACCTGCGGCTGAATAAAGGTGTGGGTTAGGCATTTGTCGGTTTTTTTAACGTCTGCAATATATCGTTTAACGGCTTCCGCTCTGCCATCTTCGCCATCTTGGAATAGCTGTGCCGAGTCGTTAAATACCATGAGAGCGGTGTTTAAATATTCGGGACTTCGCCCTAACAGACCATTCGAGAGGGCTGCAAGCTTTTGATAACCGATTCTTTTTTTCTCCAGATCTTCTTTTGACCGTGGCGAAAGAAATGAAATTCCGCAGCGTTCATTAATTTCAGTATCAAAATAGGATAACGTGTCCAGATTTTCTTTTCTGCATTGCAGGTCATACCATTGTGATTGAGTGTCGATGAGTCCTTGAAAGACAGGATGTTTGGATATTGCTCCCTTGACCTCTTTCCCATCACATACGACAGCAGAGTTTTGTGCATCCAATCTTTGTTTATATATTTTTCCGTTAATCACACCCATACCACTTGCCCCCAATTGAAAAATTATTTAGGATGCTTCTATTAGTCTAACGTTTAAGTTCATGTCCTATGTCAATAAATTTCATTTTTCAAAAGAAAGGAGAATTCTTATGAAAGATACAGAATATCAGACTGCAGATTTAACGATATTCAGGAATAAAACCGGTAAATATGTCGGGAGAATCGTTGAGGTTCGGCCGCCGGATAAGGCAGTCGTTGAGGTTCTGGCTGTTTTAACCCATCCCACACAAGGTGACCTGCATCAACCAATGCAATCAGACGTCCCGCTGTTTCACCAAAGAAGAGCGATGAGTTTCAGAGAAAAAACGGTGGTACAGACCCGTATGCTGACTGATTTTGAGGGAAAGGTTCCTGATTATAAGGCGTCTCTCAGGGAAGCAATGAGCAAAAAGATGGAAACCCTTAAAGAAAATTCAGATGATTGGTCGATTGCCTCAGTCAAGCAGCTTGAAGATCTCGAAAAAGATTATTTCGAATAAAAAACAGAGAAAGCATAAAAAGAACAAGCCTGGCTCTAGGCTTGTTCTTTTTTAGAATTAATTAATAAGCGTTCAATTTTTTTTCAAGAAGATTGGAGAACCCAGATATAACCGAACAAATCAACCAATAAATGATCGCAATTAAGATATACATCGTCATGGAGTCAAAAGTCCTTCCTGCCACGACCTGCGCTCTGTTGAGGAGTTCAGGAACAGTTATGACTGAAGCAAGGGAAGACGATTTAATGAGATCAAGGAAAACGTTCAATAAAGGCGGTACAGCTATTCTTGATGCCTGGGGAATGACGATTCTCCACATGGTTTGCCGGCGGTTCATACCAATTGCAAACGCCGCATCCCATTGACCTTTTTCAACAGAGATAAGAGAAGCCCTGATGATTTCAGCTATATACGCTGCACTATTGAACGTAAAGGCGATCAACGCTGCTGTTAAGGCTTGAAACTCGATCCCTATAATAGGAAGACCAAAATAAATGATGATTAGCAAGGTCAGCATCGGAATGCCGCGCATGAATGAGATATAGACCCTGGCAGGGTATTGCAAAAAGCGAGCATCAGAGATCCTTAATAGGGCTGTGAAAAATCCGGTTATGGTACCTAAAATCATACTAAGAAAAGAAATCAGGAGAGTGTACCCTAGTCCTTTTAGGACATAAGGCAGGCTCTCCCATGCAAGACGCATATCAAAAAGCTGGTGCAGATTCATTCCGTTCACTTCGCTTTTTGATCAAGTGTGACGGGTTTAATATCAAAATCCGGTTCCTTTGAAACATCCATTCCTGCATAAAATTTCTTTGACAGCTTCGTTAGAGTGCCGTCTTTTTTCATGTCGGCCAATGCTTTATTAACGTGTTTTACTAGGGCGTCGTTTCCTTTTTTCATCGCAAGCCCGCCCTTAGACTTCATATAATATAAATCAGGGGCAATCATGAGATTAAATTGAGGCATTGCTTTTAGGGCGATTTTTTGTAAATAGTAATCATTCAATATAACATCTGTCCGGCCGATTGAAACATCACGGAAATACACGTCGTTTGCAACGTTCCCGTAAATCTTGGTTTTTGCTCCGAATTGTTTGGCAAGCTTTGTGTAGGTGGTATTCGCTGCACCGCCAGCAATTTTTCCTTTCAAATCATCAAAACTGTGGATGCCGGACTGGTCTTTTTTCCGGACGACCATTGATCCAAAAGAAATTTTATAAGGATCAGAAAAACTGAGTGTTTTTTGACGGTCCTTTGTGATTGCAATATCATTAGCTGCCACGTCAATTCTGCCCGAGTTTAAGCTGGAGAATAAGCCATCGAAACCAATTTCTTTAAATTTTACATCAAGACCCAGGCGTTTCCCGATTTCACGCATAACTTCTACGTCGTATCCGGTTAATTTATTAGATTTATCTTCATGATAAGATGTCGGATAGAGTGTTCCGGCTGTACCGACGACCAGCTCTTTATTTTTTTTAATTTTATCCCACGCCGATGATGATTTTTGTGAATCACCATTGTTGGAAGAACAACCGGATAAAATTAGTGTGAAGATTAAAATAGCACCAGCGACGATGGCCATTTTATTTTTTAAGTATGACAAACCATTCACCTCTTTATTAGACTGTTAAACCTTATATATCATAGCAACCAAACTGCCGTATGGCAACGGTCATGTCCCGATTGATGAATTTGGCAAAAAGACGCGGTCCCAACAGTAAGACGAAGTATGATAAACTTGCCATAGAAGACTTGAGGAGGCACCTTATGAAACAATATTTGGATCTTTGCGAAAGAATTTTAAATGAAGGTCATGATAAATCAGACCGAACGGGTACCGGCACCATCAGTGTTTTTGGTCATCAGATGCGTTTTGACTTAAAAGAAGGGTTTCCGTTATTAACAACAAAAAAATTACATACCCGCTCCATTTTTCATGAATTGCTGTGGTTCTTGAAGGGTGATACGAATATTAAATACCTTCAGGAAAACGGTGTGCGCATCTGGAATGAATGGGCAGACGAAAATGGGGATTTAGGTCCCGTATATGGTCATCAGTGGCGATCATGGCCGGGAAAAAATGGAGAAACGGTAGATCAGATTGCAAGGCTTATGGAGATGATTAAAACAAATCCGGACTCCAGACGCCTTATGGTAACAGCTTGGAATCCGGCAGATATTGATGATATGGCACTGCCGCCTTGTCACTGCCTGTTTCAATTTTACGTTAACAACGGAAAACTCTCCTGCCAGCTATATCAAAGAAGTGCTGACGTCTTTCTAGGTGTGCCCTTCAACATAGCGTCCTATGCCTTGTTAACGCATATGGTTGCTCATGCTGCAGGTCTTGAACCTGGCGAATTTATTCATACGCTCGGAGATGCCCATATATATAAAAATCATATTGAGCAAGTAAAAAAACAATTATCAAGGAATCCAAAACCTCTTCCTGTTTTAACCATAAAGAGGGATGTGGAAACGATTTTTGACTATCAAATTGATGACTTCTCTATTGAAGGATACGATCCTCATCCACATATTAAAGGGGAAGTATCTGTATGATTTCATTCCTCCTTGCAATGGATCAGAATATGCTGATAGGGAGAGATAATGACTTACCTTGGCATTTACCAAATGACCTGAAGTTTTTTAAAAGACTTACGATGGGGCAAACGATCGTCATGGGGCGAAAAACGCTTGAATCTTTTAAAAAGCCGCTTCCAGGCAGAAGAAATGTCATTCTGACAAGAGATAAAAACTACCGAGTGCCAGGCATTGAAGTTCTAAATACCCCTGAACAAGTTCTTGAAATGGAAAAAGAGGTTAGGGAGCTGTTTATTATCGGAGGTTCTGAGGTTTTTAATCTTTTTCTTCCTCATGCAGATCGTCTTTATATCACTTACATTGAAGATACATTTAAAGGTGATGCATATTTCAAAGATTTCAATGAGCAGGAATGGCAGCTTTCATCTGAACGCGTTGGTGTCACCGATGAAAAGAACGTTTATCCGCATCGTTTTCAAACGTTTGATCGAAAACAGGATAAATAATTTATTTTAAAAAAGCACCGTGGCTTAAATGCGCGCATATCATAATAAGAAAGCAGAACTTCAGGAGCTGATTCCCTATGGATCACGCCACTGTCATGCTGGCTTTCTTTTATCTGCTTATCGGATTTTTAATGGGCGGAATTCTTCTGATGATAAAGCCGGTAAATGGTACGAAATCGACGCTTATCGTATGTATGAGTCTCATTCTGCTGTTGTGGCTGCCGTTAAGTGTGCTTTCCTTATCGATTGCTGCATTAACGGGTAAGGCATTTCAAGACCCCTTTTTATAAAGGGGTCTTTTGAGTATTGGCATAAATTCATGATAAATTAAAGACACGCATTACATAATTGGAGGGATAAAGAAAATGTGGTCAAAAACAGCATTAACTAAAGAGCTTTCTATTCAATATCCTCTTATTCAAGCTGGAATGGCAGGCGGGCATACGACCCCAGAACTTGTCAGTGCAGTCAGTGAAAGCGGGGGGCTTGGCACGATAGGCGGTGGTTATATGAAGCCTGCTGATTTACGCGAGGCCATTAGAGCTGTTAAAACCAGAACAAACAAACCTTTTGCCGTTAATCTGTTTATCCCATCCCAAGGGGACGTTTCTGCTTCTCAGATTAACGATACGGCAGCTGTTCTTAAGCCAATTGCCAAGAAATTAAGCGTCAGTCTGCCTGAGATCACTGAAATGGCTTCACATTTTAAAGCCCAATTTAAAGTTGTCATCGAAGAAGAAGTCCCCGTTTTTTCATTTACATTCGGGAAACCCGATCAGGAAATTATGAATGAATGTAAAGATCGCGATGTCTATGTGATGGGAACCGCAACGACAGTGAACGAAGCGCTGTCTCTAGAAAAAATAGGTGTCCATGCTGTTGTTGCTCAAGGATATGAAGCGGGCGGGCATACAGGCTCTTTTAAAATAGAAGGGGCTAATGAAGGAATCGGACTGCACGCTCTCGTCTCTCAGATGGCTGATGTATTAACGGTGCCCATTGTTGCTGCAGGCGGAATAATGAATGGAAAAGGTATCCTTGCTGCATTGGCATTAGGTGCGTCGGCCGTTCAAATGGGCACTGCCTTTCTAACTTCAGAAGAAAGCGGAACAGATGCTTTACATAAAGCGGCAATCCTTCAGTCGGAGGAAACGGACGTTAAACTAACAAAGGTTTTTTCAGGTAAATGGGCCAGAGGCATCGAAAATGATATGATGCGTGCTTTAACATCTTTTTCTGAGAAGCTTGCGCCTTATCCGATAACCAATCAGTTGACTCAGCCTTTGCGGAGAAAGGCGAAAGAGCTTCGTAATAAAGAATACATGTCGCTATGGGCGGGACAAGGGGTTCGGTTATCGGAAAGTAAAAGTGTCTCGGATTTAATTTCAAAATGGGTTGGTGAGGCTGACAATCAACTTCGATCACTCACCGGTAATGATGTGATTGAAAAAAGGCAGAGATGAGCCACCTTCACCCTATTTCTCCGAAAAGATAAATGCAAATGATGTTTACAGAACCATTTCAGTGAAAAGATAAGGAGAATAACCGAAAAATAGAATAAACGAAGGAGGTGGAGTCCATGGAATTTATCTTTTTAGGGACAGGGGCAGGAGTGCCTGCCAAGCATCGAAATGTCACCTCTACTGCTCTTACTCTACCGGAATATAACGGAGATACCTGGCTGTTTGATTGCGGAGAAGCCACGCAGCATCAGATATTATTAACGAATATAAAACTTTCAAAGGTTAAGGTCATTTTTATCACTCACCTTCATGGCGATCACATATACGGCCTGCCTGGTGTTCTTGGCAGCCGATCATTCCAGGGTGCAGAAGAGGTGCTGACGGTTATTGGTCCGCCTGGTATAAAAACATTTATTGAGACAGCTTTAAACGTTTCTTCAACCTATTTAAACTATCCACTAAGAATAAAAGAAATTGTAAATGAAGAAAGCATATATGAAGATGACTATTTTAACGTGATCACTAAAAAATTAGAGCATGGCATACCTAGTTTTGGATACAGAATTAACGAGAAGGATCAACCAGGCAGGCTTTTGGTTGATAGACTAAAAAAAGAGGGGATAGAGCCAGGTCCGATTTATAAAGAATTCAAAAATAAAGGTCATATTAGTTTATCTGATGGCCGCGTTCTGGATTCTAAGAATTATACAAGTCCGAAAAAAATGGGGAGAGCTGTTGCTGTCTTAGGGGATACAAGACCCTGCAAGTCAGCCATTGCATTGGCGAAAGACGCGGATCTGCTTATTCAAGAAGCGACGTTTTCTAAAGATATGGAAGAAAAAGCGCATGCTTATTATCATTCAACGACTGTTCAGGCTGCAGAGACAGCAAAAGCGGCATCCGCTGCCGCTTTAATTCTGACTCACATCAGCTCTCGTTATTCAAAAGAAGATGGTGAAAAATTATTGAAGGAGGCGCAAGCTGTTTTTCCCAATTGTTCTCTCGCCTCTGATTTTTGGACTTATCAATTGACCCGGCGTTCGCGGTGAGTTCAGCCAATTACCGGTTGTCAATTTTTTCAGGGTATAAATCGTGTTTAGCAAGGCGGTCAAAAGCAATTTGTTCCCATGGTGTCCCTTTTTTTCCATAGTTTACGAAGGGGTCGATGCTGATTCCTCCACGAGGGGTGAATTTCCCCCAAACTTCAATATACTTAGGATCCATTAATTTAATTAAATCGTCTGTTATCTTGTTCATGCAGTCTTCATGGAAATCGCCGTGATCTCTGTAACTGAAAAGGTAGAGCTTTAGCGATTTGCTCTCCACCATCTTAATATCCGGGACATAGCTGATGTACAATGTTGCAAAGTCAGGCTGCCCTGTGATTGGACATAAACTGGTGAATTCGGGGAAGTTAAATTTTACGAAATAGTCACGGTGCTGATTCGTGTTTTCGAAAGATTCAAGCAGCGCCGGATCGTAATCAAAGGTATATTTTGTTCCTTGGCTGCCAAGGTGTGATAGGTTTTTCATTTTATCGTTTGTCATTCTGTTCTGTTCCTCCTGTATCCCATAGTTTTTTTAATAAAGCAGAGGAGGGTTCCGAACTCTGCTAAATCTGGTTCAGCTAATAATTATAGCACAGGAACCAGAATGAACCAAAAGCCCCTTTGACCTGGGAAGGCAAAGGGGCTTAAATTGTTTTTTATTACAAATCCACTGGATTTAAATTTTCGTCACCATTTAGAGAGAGAATCATTTCAACTAGTAAATCGATTTCTTCCTCCATGTCTTTCATACTGACCGTCTCAACCGGAGAATGCATATAGCGAAGCGGGAGCGACACAAGACTGATCGGGACACCGCTACCAGTTAAGCGCATGCGGTCAGCATCTGTACCCGTCATACGCGGGGTCAATTCATACTGAACAGCCATATTTTTGGCTTTTGCTGCTTTTTCAAGCAAGGCGTTAATTTTATAGTTAATCGGAGCGCCTTTCGCTAACACCGGTCCGCCATCCAACTTAATGTCTCCATACTTATTCGTGTTGACGCCAGGATAATCTGTAGAAAAAGTAACATCACAGGCAATGGCCATTGAAGGTGCAATGCCTGCTGCAGCAAAGTAGGCGCCGCCCATATTGGTTTCTTCATTTACGGTACTCGCTGCATATACACCGACTTTTGGATTTCCTTCTGAGCAGCGTCGCAGAACTTCTGCAACAATAAATGCACCAGTTCGGTTATCCAGTCCTCGTCCTGATAATCGGTCATTTGCTAGCCATTCCGGAGAACGAGTGTAAACAGCAAGATCTCCAATCTGAACATCCTTCTGGGCTTCTTCTTTGCTTTTATATCCGCAATCAATATAGATATCTTCGATTTTTAAATCTTCTTTTACGCCGCCATGATGTTCAGCGTTGGCGCCAAAAACGCCTGTGATGGTTTTTCCGTAGCCAAGCACGGTTACCTTCATGCCAATTGCGGGTTTTGGACTGATTCCTCCCATTTTGTCAACGTGAAGAAAACCGTCTTCATCGATTCTGTTTATAACAAAGCCGATTTCGTCACAATGTCCTGCAAGCATAACTTTAAAAGGGGCTTCAGGATTTACAATGCCAATGACATTCCCCGCTCCGTCAGTTTGGATCTTGTCACTGTAAGGCTTGACGTAATTCGCCCATTTTTTTTGAATGACAGCTTCCTGGCTAGATGGGGATGGTGTAGACAGAAGCTCTTCAAGAAATTTTTTCGATTCTTCGCGCATCATCATTTCCTCCAAATCATCATTCTGTTCTCTTATATGGTAACATAAAATTGAAAGTGACGGAAAAGTCAACTAGATTAAGAAATATGATTAATAAGAGAGATGGGAGTCAGTGAGTTAAATGGAAGAGCGTTATTCAAGACAGATCCGATTCCCTGGGATCGGTCCAAGCGGACAAGACCTTCTTCGAAAAAAAAATGCTGTTATTATTGGTATGGGTGCTCTTGGTTCCAGCCACGCTGAAATGCTGGCGAGGGCAGGGATTGGCAAACTACGCATCATTGACCGTGATTACGTCGAAGCTTCGAATTTACAGCGGCAGCAGCTATACACAGAAGCAGATGCTCTGAATCGTCTTCCAAAAGTTATCGCTGCAAAAAATAGGTTGTCTAAAATGAATTCCGATGTTGAGATTCAAACACATATTACTGATCTGAATACGGAAAATGCGCTGGATCTTTTTAAAGATGCGGATGTCATTCTTGATGCCACAGATAATTTTGAAACAAGGCAACTGATTAATGATGCAGCTCAATTCCTAGGTATTCCATGGGTTTATGGAGCAGCCACATCGAGCTATGGCCTCACCTTTACCTTTCTCCCTGGTGAGACGCCTTGCTTCAGTTGTGTTTATAAGCATCTGCCTGTTCAAGGAGACACATGTGACACAGTGGGTATTATTGCTCCTATTATTCAATGGGTCAGTGCTCACCAGACGACTGAAGCACTTAAACTTTTGACTGAGCATAAGGGAGAAACTGCGCGGAACCTTGCTTTACACCGATATATGGAATAACGAACAAACAACCGTGAAATTAGCTGGCTTTAAAGAAAAGATTCATGTCCATCTTGCGGAGAAAACGCCACACACCCTTATTTGAATGCGGTCTCCCCTGCAAAAACGGCAGTTTTATGCGGAAGAGACACGGTTCAGCTTAGGCCGAATTCAGACCTTCGTTTTGACTATGAAGCCGTAACTCGTCGACTGCTCCAGCTTGGCTTGCCAATTGAAAGCAATGACTTTTTAACAAATATGCGAATCGGCGATTACCGCCTGGTGCTTTTTAAAGATGGTCGTTGCCTTGTGCATGGGACGAATGATGTGCATACGGCGCAGAAAATAAAGCGGGAATATATTGGGGGATAATTCGTTTGAATATTGACAATATAACGATTCGATCATATAATTTACTATAAATAAATGGAAAGGGTGATTTTCTTACAATGAAGCTTACTATCTGTCTTTTTTAATGATTTTAATATCATTACACTAGAGATAGGATAGGACTGCCTATTTGTAAGGAATACTCCCTGCGGATATTTATGTTGATATTGATTCATGAAATGCGGTCGCTGCAGAGCGCCGTTTTATGAGTGATGCCGATCATAATGGGACATTGTCCAGTTGGCAGATTATCCTCTCTAGCAAATTAGGGAGGTTTTTTTATGTTGTTATTGAAGTCATTGAGCCTTAAAAAATATTATGGGGAACGTTTGATCCTTTCACTGGATGCATTCAGTCTATATACGGGGGACCGGGTTGGCATTGTCGGTTTAAACGGAGAGGGAAAATCAACTTTTTTAAAGCTGCTATCAGGGGTCCTCAATTCTGATGAAGGCGTTATTGAGCGTTACGGAGAGATAGCGTATATCCCGCAGCTTGATCATGTGAGAGACAGATGCTGCGTTAATCTCTGAAGAACCATTTATAAAGAACCGATTTTTGGATGAAAAAAAGCAAGACCAATTATATTTAAGCGGAGGCGAAGAAACACGTCTCAAAATTGATCAGGCGATTCAAAGAAACGCGGGAATTCTGCTTGCTGATGAACCGACAAGCCATCTTGATCTTGAAGGTATAAAGAAGCTGGAAAAAGTCTTGCAGCGCTACAAAGGTGCAGTTGCTATCGTGTCACATGACCGTTCTCTGCTAAATAATGTTTGCAATAAAATATTAGAAATCGAAAACGGAAAAGCAACGTTATATAAAGGGAATTACGACAACTATGAATCTGCCAAAAAAAGAGAAAGGGAAGAGCAAGCGTTCGAGTATGAGGCCTTTCAAAAGGAGAAACAGCGGCTTTTGCTTGCTGCTTTGGATAAGAAAGATCAATCAGATCGTATAAAAAAAGCACCTTCCAGAATGGGTCCATCAGAGGCAAGGCTGCATAAAGGCTCAACCAGGCAGAAAAAAGGGAAAGTAAGTGAACAGAGCAAAAGACTTTTAAAACGCCTTTCAATGCTGGAGGAAAGAGAAAAACCCGCCGAACAGCCAAGCGTCCAATTTGATGTGCAATATTTTAAAAAACTTCACGCTAAGCACGCCATAAAAGCAGAGCATCTTAAAATGACGATTAACAAGAGCGTTTTATTCAATGATTTCTCTTTCGCTTTACCTTCAAAAGCAAAATGCGCCATCATTGGAGAGAATGGGACGGGGAAAACCACGCTGTTAAACATGATAAAGGATGGGACATATGAAAATCTGATTCTTTCTGAAAAAGCGAAAATCGGATATTATACTCAGGACCTATCTTCGCTTCCCCTGGATGAAACAATTCTGGAGTCCATTAAGAACTCGAGTCCATACCCGGAAACATTTATTCGCACCATTTGTGCACGTCTGTTATTTAAAGGGGATGCCGTCTATAAAAAAATTGAAAGTCTAAGCGGCGGTGAACGAGCCAAAGTCGCTTTAGCTAGGATTTTTTTAGGAGATTTTAATGTGCTTATGCTTGATGAACCAACGAATTATCTGGACATTTACACTCAAAATCAGTTGATCGAGATACTAAAAGCCTATCCAGGTACCCTTATATTCGTTTCACATGACAGGTATTTCATTGAGTCATTAGCTGATAGAATGATTGTTTTTTCAAAAAGTAAAGAGCCTGTTTTCTATAATCGCCCCTACGCCGAACAGAGGAAGGAACCGGCTGATTCGCCTGGTTTAGATGAGAATCAAGATCAGGACTTGGTGATAGAATTAGAATTGACCAATGTGTTAAGCCAGTTATCAATGGATCCTGGTAAAAATGAAAAAGAAAAGCTGGAAAAAAGATTTCAGCAGTTGATTAAATTGAAAAATAGATCATAGCCTGCCTGTTTGTCTATACGAATTCCACTCTTGTTCATAAGATGTAATAAGGCGTCTCATATTTAAGGGCGTCTGCATTTGTGCAAGGGGGGAAAGTGTATGTCAGCTGAACGTTATTATCATCAATGCAGAGCGCATATTAATCGTTGTGTTGAAATCACTTGTCATGATGGCAAGGTTCACCGCGGTATTGTTCACTCTGTCGATCAGCATAGCGTGTACATTCAATCGATCGATAGCTATAATGGGCCGCAATCACAAGGGCCTGGTTTATTCGTATTCGGCGCCGCATTTGCCGGCGGTTTTGCGGGCGCTCTAACCGGGGTTGCTCTTGGAAGCATTTTTGCTTTCAGACCTTATGGATATCGGATTTTATTAAGGAAAATACTTTATTACTCGGAAAAGCGGCCCAATGACCGCTTTTCTTTTTTTATGATAAACATTAAATTCATAATCTCTTATTCGTCTCATAGACTATTAAAAAAGCTGCGGGGACGATTCTTATGCCTACATACAATGCTCTATCCAACAAATTCAAACCATTGCTCTATGCACTCATGCTGCCGAGCGTCTTATTTTTATTTTTTACCGGAACAGCCATATGTTGCGCTGCTCCCTTTATCGCATTATATTATTATAGATGGCTTTAAAGATTCTTTAAACGTATTAAAAGCAGAGTCAATGCTTGATATTGCGAGTTATGAAATGCCTTATTTAAAGAGAGAGCTCCCTGATCATTACAGACGCTTCAATCCAGTTTCATGGTCCTTCACAAGGCTGACAAATGTTGACCTACAGGATCCTCGAAGCTTTTTGGGACATGAACTTCCTGGGTTTTCATTGTTCGATACCAAAATCCTTGTAGCAGGAGAAGGGACCAATTTTTCAAATGTACCAATTGATAACTCGCCTTCGATTAATAATCTGGTTAAAGATTCGGAAAAAACAAAGCCGTCGGAACCTGTTAAACCCCCTTCGCCACCCGTTGAAAATGAAAAAGCAGAGGTATTCTTCTATTCTACACACAGTTACGAGTCCTTCTTGCCTTTATTAGGAAAAACGGGAGCAAAAAATGCAAATCTAGCGACGAGCACAGTTAAAAATGTCCATCTGGTGGATCAGGCGCTTGTGCAGGATTTAGAGAAAAATGGTATTCCTGCAAACTATGATCAAACAAATATGACTGAACTACTGAAATCAAAAAATTGGGGAACAGGACAGGCATATGAAGCCTCTCGACCGATCGTGAAAAAGGCTTTAAGCAGTGGAAACCCTTTAAAGCTGATCATAGATGTGCATCGTGATTCTTCAAGAAAATCTGTCACCACGAAAAATATAAAGGGCCAAAATTATGCTAGAATGTCTTTTGTCATCGGCAAGGAAAATCCAAATTATGAAAAAAATCTTGAAATCACAAAAAAACTATATGCGATGTTAAATTCTGAATACCCTGGCATTTCAAGAGGGATTTTTGAAAAACAGGGCCCAGGAAATAACGGTGTCTACAATCAGGATCTCTCTCCGCATATTTTGCTGATTGAAATCGGAGGCGTTGATAACACGTTACAGGAATGTCAAAGAACAGCGAAAGCGATTGCCGCCGTCATCACACAGTATCTTAAAGACCAGCAGAACGGCAAATAGATCAAGGTTTTAGGCTTTCTAAAGAGGGAATGTAAAAAGTATATCAAGCCCGAATCTCATAATTAGTTCATAATAGAAGATTGAAATTTTAATGAAGGTGAGGTTGTGATACTCTGAATTACTGCCAATGCTTACGTCGAAAAAGAGAAAATGGAGATAATCTGGCTTGACGGTGACTATACTGCTCAATGATAATATAGTAATGTAAAGCTTGAAAGGTTAACCTTTCAAGCTTATCTATGTGAAAAAACGTATTCCAACGTATTACTCGGATTTTAGGTTGGAGATGGAGGTCTTTAAATGAATCAGCGTCTCGTAAGTTTTCTCCTCATTGGCGGATCAATTCTAACACTCGCCATAGTGCTGATGCTCGGTCATATTGCTTCTGCAATAAAAGAAGCGGCATGGTTCAGTAAGTCGGGAGGATCCATCACATATTCAAATGCTTTGCATGAAACCCCATTTATTGTTTATATCTTTATTTTCATCGTACTATTCTTAGGTGTCTTTCTCATATTTAAAAAGAAGTGATCCAAAAGATGAAATTTAACGATAGCTAGTTAAAGAGTTAAGCTATCCTTAACTGGCTTTCAAGAGGTAAAGGAGCTAAATATGGATTCGCAAAATGATGTTCATCTTTATAAGGAAATGCGGGGAAAGAACCAGGCCGCACTGGAGAAATTATATAGCAGATATGAAAAATTAGTTTATTCTTTCGCCTACCGCATGACAGGTAGTGTTACCTTGTCTGAAGATGTGGTGCAAGATGTTTTTATGAAGCTGTGGAATGGCAAAGGAGAGTACGATGAGTCTAAGGGCAAGTTTTCCTCCTGGTTGCTGACTGTTACACGATACACTGCAGTTGACCATTTAAGAAAAGTCAAACAGGAAGATACGCTTGAAATAGAAGAAAGAGATGCTCTTCAATCAGAAGCTAAATTAATTGAAGATGAGGTTGCCTGGCAGGAAGAAAGGGCGCTTATTCATCGGATAATAAAAACATTGAATATCGACCAGCAAAAAATTGTTAACCTTTTTTATTTTAAAGGGTATTCACAACAACAAATTTCCGAGAGCTGTAATATTCCTCTTGGAACGGTGAAGGGCCGGATCAGATTGGCATTAAAACATCTAAGAACGCAGCTTGAGGGCGAAAGGGGGTTAGATTATGAGAAGCGAGATGTGTGAAAAGCTTTACGATTACTTTAGCGGAAGCTTGTCAGAGACAGAGGCCAAAAGATTTGAAAAGCATCTTGAAACATGTCCAGAGTGTCAAGAAGAATTAAAAGAACTTGAGGCTCTAACATCCGATCTTCCGTATCTGTCTGACCCTGTCGAACCACCTTCAGGGATGAAAGATCGTATTTTGGAAAATGTATTGAAAAACAGCAATAACGAAATAAATTCATCAGAGAATATGGAATCCCATCTTGATATAATAAACGCTGATGAAAACAAACAAGTTACGAATAAGGATGTTTCTCAAAAGAAAAATCAAAATTTAAAATACTGGATTATGGGACTTGCGGCTTGCCTTGTCCTCTCCCTTGCAGCAAACGTTATGAATTTGAGCGGGAGAAGCGCTTCCAATCAAACAAACAACCAGCAGGAAGCAAAAGTTATGTTCAATGTGCCTCTTTCCCCAACCCCTAAAGGCACTGCACAAATGAATGCGACAGCGGCTATGATTAAAACGGATGGTGAAGCAACACTGTTGATCGAAGGAAATCATTTGAAGCCGATTTCTGGAAATCAAGTTTATCAGGTCTGGCTATTGAAAGATGGAAAACCTCAGGCCGCCGGCAGCTTCAAGCCGCGATCTGATGGAAGCGGAGCGATCGCCTATAAATTAAGCAAATCAGATGCATCACAGTGGGATGGCGTTGCCATCAGTGTCGAATCGGCACCGAATCACAAAACACCTAAAGGCACCATTTATATGCAAGGCAAAATATGATTACTCGGCCATTAGCGGAACTTTCCGTTAATGGCTTTTTTAATGTCATAATCAATCCTTTCATAAATTCTAACGGATACAGGCTATAGAATAGGGAACGCAAAAAAAGAAGCGGCTCCTCTAAATTTCTTCTCCTATAAGTTATGCATCAGATCAAACAGAGACAGGAGATCAGTGCTAACAAAACTTTGGAGTGGTAAACATGTTCAACTTAATTATATTTAATGATATATTCTCTTGTCATGACTGAGGTGTATGTGTCTCAATTCTATGTTAAACAAAGATGACGCCTAAAAATTAACTTTTAATGGTATCAATGAAAGCGGAAATACCTTCGCTTTCCACGGGCGATCCACGTGTCTCCTCCTCGATCTTGCGGTGTTTCGGTTTGAACACTAATTTGGTCACAACGAAAAAGTCCTCTGGTGTCGCCGTGGTTATTGATTTTCGCTCTATGCTGCTCGCTTTCCAAGGGCATGGGCACAATTCTTCCTCACTCTCCTGAAGGACATTTCCCTTTCCGCTATAGTCATTTAGTGAAAATGGCGTTAGTTTTTCAGATTTATGTAGATTTAACAATTAGGCTCTAAATAACTTGTAGGTGAAACTGAACGCCTAGTAAGTAGATATTTTCAATTACACCCAAACTGATTCGAACTATTCGAGTTTTTTAATCAATATATCCCTATATAATAGCTTTTTCGAGTGTTTTTTTAAAAAAAAGAAAAAACTTTTTAATTTTTGTGATCCAATTGTAAGATTCATTCGATAGCTTATTGTAAAACAAAAAAAAGGAGTGTTTCACTAATGAAATTTAAAAAATCACTATTTGTTATTCCAATGAGCGCGGCTTTGCTACTACCAACCACAGGGCTTGCTAACGCGGCAACAAGTACTTCACAACCATCAGTCACAACACAAGGAGCAGAACTTCGTTCAACTCTTGACCACTTGTTCAGTGAGCACGCATACTTAGCAATCACAGCAATGCGTAAAGGAGCAGAAGGTGCAAAAGACTTCCAAGCATCAGCTAATGAACTTTCCAAGAACACAGATGACCTTACGAAAGCTATCTCATCCGTTTACGGCGATGCTGCTGGACAGAAATTCAAAAAAATGTGGAAAGCCCACATCAGCTATTTCGTAGATTATGTAAAAGCAACCGGTGCAAAGGATGAAGCAGGAAAGAAAAAAGCACTTGATAACTTAGCAAACTATCGACAAGACTTTTCTAAATTCATGTCGTCAGCTACTGGCGGACGAGTTCCTGCAGATGCGATTGTAAAGAATCTTCAAACGCACGTTAATCAATTAATCGGAGCATTTGATGCTTATGTCAATGGCGACTACAATAAAGCTTATATGCTTGAAAGAGAAGCTATGCATCATATGTATATGGTAAGTGAAGCCTTCTCGAAAGCGATCGTTGCTCAATTCCCTAAAAAGTTTAATAATACAAAAGCTGTCACACCAGCTTCTGATCTTCGTTCTAACCTGAACTATCTGTTATCTGAGCATGCGGGTCTTGCTGTAACAGCAATGCAGAATGGTCTTGACGGTTCGAAAGACTTTAAAGCCTCTGCAATGGCATTATCTAACAACACAGATGACCTTACAAAAGCCATTGGTTCGGTATATGGCCAAGATGCAGCAAACAAATTTAAGAAAATGTGGTCTGGCCACGTAAGTGACTTTGTTGCTTATGTTCAAGCAACAGCTTCTAACGATGACAGCAAGAAAAAAGCAGCAAAGGATAAACTTGATGCTTACAGCAAAGATTTCGCTGACTTTATCTCTGGGGCCACAAATGGCAAGTTAAAAGCAAGTGATTTGACACAAGGCTTGCAGACTCACGTTGATCAATTGCTAGGCGCATTTAACAGCTATGCTGATAAAGATTATGCATCAGCTTACAAGCAGATTGATGATGCTTATGGTCACATGTTTATGACATCTAAAGGCCTTTCAGGCGCTATTGTTAATCAATACCCAGATAAATTCATGATGAAGAACATGCCTGGCGATATGCCAAAAACAGGTTTAGGCGGTTCACAGCAAAATGACTATTTTGAATGGTTCCTTCTAGCACTTGTCGCAATGGCAGCTGGTACTGCTCTTTATGCACAACAGCGTTCAAGCAAAGAACAATAATTATAAAAATTCAATATAAGAGGGGTTTTGATACAGCCCCTCTTTCCCTTAATGGGAGGTAGATGAAGATGAAAAAGTTTATTATTCCAGTTATTGTTATTGCGGCGATTGCTGTTATGTACATTTTCTATCAGCAGCCATTTGGCGGGGGAAGTCCGAGCAAATCCTCCTCTGCAAAGGAAAAAACAACAGAGACAGCTCAGTCTCCAAACAAAAAGGATAACAGTAAAGGGCTTAATCTTCAGCAGAATTTTAATGATGCTGTTGCCAATGCCAGTACTGAACAACCACAATCCATGCAGCAGTCAAGTAAAGAAGGTATAGATCCTAAGACACTCATCATTCCAAAGATTAAAGTGGAAGCGGATGTTGAACAGGTTGGTTTGCTGAAAAACGGTCAAGTCGGGGTACCAAGTGGAACGCAAAATGTTGCTTGGTATAAGGAAGGTGTAAAACCTGGTCAACGTGGAAATGCGGTTATTGATGGACACGTCGATAGTTATAAAGGTCCTGCTGTATTTTTTCATTTAGAAGATCTGAAAAAAAATGATAAGCTTTACATTGTCGGGAAAAGCGGCAAAAAACTGACCTTCAAGGTCGTCAAACTCGAAAGTTATCCAACAGGCAATGCGCCGATAAAGCAAGTGTTCGGATATACCGATCAGATAATGCTGAACCTGATCACTTGTACTGGAACATACCAGAAAAGTAAAGAGACGCATGACCATCGTTTGGTTGTTTATACAGAGTTAGTTGAAAAATAATCTCATTATAAAAAAGGAATGGCCGCTTAAGAGCGGCCATTCCTTTTAATGTAAAAACAAGACGGCTATATATGTTCCGATGGACAAAAGGATAGAAGTGATGACCAACAGAACGAGAGGTTTAATCGCTTTTTGTTTCATTCTTTTTAAATTAATATTCAGGCCTAGACCAACCATGGCCATTGTTAAGAAAAAGCTGGTCAGAAATGATACCTTTTTTAATAGGAATGGGGGTACCGGAAAATAATGATTTATGAGATATGTTCCAATGAGGCTTGTGATAACAAATCCAAGCAAAAACCACGGGAATTCAATTGTCTTCGCCGATGTCCCTTTGTTTTTGCGATTAATCCAGATAATCAGAACAAAACTGAATGGAATAAGAAGAAAAACACGGCCAAGTTTTGCCAGCAGAGCATAGGCAAGTCCATTTGACCCTGCAGGTGCACCTGCTAATGCGACATTCGCTACTTCGTGAAGACTGGATCCTGCCCATATTCCATAAGATGCAGGATCGAAGGTTAGGAATGGGCGGATTAAAGTATAAGTGATGGCAAAAAGTGTTCCAATGATGGAAATTAAGCCTACGCTTGCTGCGGTATCCTCATCTTTAGCCTTAACAATAGATGCAACTGTAGCAATGGCTGATGCCCCGCAAATAGCAGTGCCTGAAGCCAATAGAAAAGATAAATTTCTATCCGCTTTTGTCCATTTCGCTAGCAACATTAAAAGGCCTAAACTAAAAACGATGACGATTGCGTCCATTAATAGCAGCCCAAGTCCTTTATGCAGCACGACATTGATATTTAACTTTAATCCGAATAATACGATGGCTGTTCTTAGAAAATGTTTTGAAGTGAACTGAATGCCTTTTGCCCATTTAACAGGGTAGCCCAGCCACCGTCTATATACGATAGCAATTAATAAAGAACAGGCCAAAGGGCCGATCACATTAAAAAAAGGAATAAAAGCTAGTAAATAACCGGCAACAGCGATGACAAAAGTAAAGGCCATTCCTAAAAACAATGGCTTTTTTGTGTTTGTATAGTGAGAAACTGAATGAGGGTCCAAATTAAATCCTTCTTTCCCTGGGAGTCAAATAACTTATAAAATAACTATAGTTGGTTTATAATCATAAGTTAAATACATATTTTTTATATTAATGATCAGAAATATTTATGATAAGAGGTGCATCATTAAAATGGACTTGCAATCGCTTCATATTTTTGTGAAGGTCGTAGAAGCTGGTAACTTTACCCGTGCTTCAGAACAATTATTAATGACCCAGCCCAATGTAAGTTTACATATAAAGCAGCTGGAGCAATCATTTCATACGAAACTGTTGGACCGTTCCCCTAAGTATGTGAGGCTAACAGGGAGTGGACAGATCTTATACGAACGGGCTCAGCAAATGCTTTCACTTTATAAAAAAATGACAGATGAAATGCACGACTATCATAACGAATTGCATGGTTCCCTAACCATTGCTGCAAGCTATACGATCGGTGAATACTTGCTGCCAGGTATTTTAACTGCTTTTCACAGGACTTACCCTGAAATTCAGATCACTGTAAATATCGACAATACAGAGAGGGTATGCCATGCAGTTAAAGTTCTCAAAGCGGATATCGGTTTGATCGAGGGTCAGACAAATGAACGTGATCTTGCAATTTCGTCGTTAACGGAAGATCGGATGCTCCTCGTTGCTTCGAGCAGTCACCATATTGTAAAGCATTCGGAAATAACGTCAGACTTATTGCAGAACCTTTCATGGGTAGGGAGAGAGAAAGGGTCAGGCACCGGGGAGTATATGGCCCAGTTTCTGAGCAGTTATGGTATACGTCAGGAGAGTCACACAACCATTAGCAGCAATCAGGGAATAAAAGAAGCCGTCGGTAAGGGCTTAGGCTTATCTGTCCTTTCCGAACTGGTCGTCAATGCTTCTCTGAAAAGTGGAGAGCTTACTAAGCTGCCATTTCCTGAAGCAGAGATGAAACGGATCCTATCGTACATCGTGCCTTTAAATGGTGATCAATCTAAAGTATCACAAACCTTTTTGGCCTTTATAAAATCATATTTTTAAAAAATAATGAGGTGGTAATGAAACAACGTTCTTTACAACGTAACAGTGTTATGTTACATTTGGATAAATAGGAGGGGGGGCATAAGGTGAGCGAGACATTAATTTCAAAAAAAGACCTTCTCGAAACAGCAAATATAAGTTATGGCCAGCTGTATCGTTGGAAAAGGAAAAAATTAATCCCTGATGAATGGTTTATTCGGAAGTCAACGTTTACAGGTCAGGAAACATTTTTTCCAAAAGAAAAGATATTGCCACGAATTGAGAAAATTAAATACTACAAAGAAGACCTCTCATTAGATGCTCTGGCAGATTTATTTTCACCTTCAATTGAAGAATTTAAAACAAGCTATAGTGATGCAATGTCGCTAATCAGTGAAGCAACGCTTGCATTATTTGATATAGAAGCAAACATAAGTAAGGACATGCTAACTTTTGAAAAGATTGTTTTTTTATACATTACAGATCAATGCTTAACGAAAGGTCTACTCAGCCGACCAGAAGCAAAAGAACTGCACGATATGCTTGGTAGGTATGCAACCCATTTTCAAGACAAGCAAGGAGAAATTATTGTTTTAAGAAAACAAGGGGTTATCACGCTTATTATGGTTCCTCTACAAGTACCGATCTTTTTTGATGAACAGCAGAACATTGTTGCGAGATATTCGCTGAACACCACAATCGAAACAATAAAAGACTTACTGAAAATGGGAGGATTAGATGATGAAAAACACAGTTAAAAACGATTTGGTTATCCATGGGTCTGGCAGTGCAGCAGGAGGCACGTATGAAAATATCGATATTAGCGGCAGTGGTAAAGTGAACGGAGATATTATCTGTGATTCCATTCAAGGAAGTGGATCAAGCGTCTTTAACGGTGATATCAAAGCCGTTTCGATCGATCTGAGTGGTTCAGGTAAAATTATTGGGAATATTGAGTGCATGGATCTCAATGTCAGCGGATCAGCAAAAATTGATGGCACGGTTACCGTTAAAAATATCGATATCAGCGGATCTGTAGCGCTTTCAAACGACCTGATTGGGAAAAATATTGATATTCACGGTTCATTGACTGTAGGCGGCCATTGTGAGTCAGATGATCTTAATGTTCAAGGGAGTTTCAAAATTGGCGGATTGCTTAATGCTGAAAACATTGAAATAAAAATGAATGGTGATTGCTCTGCAAAAGAAATAGGCTGTGGGTCCATCTCAGTCAAAAGAGGGACAGGCGGTTTAAGCAAATTGTTTAAAATGAGAGGGCACCAATTAGAAACGGTCAGCATTGAAGGTGATGATATTTACTTAGAGAACACCATAGCTGATGTTGTGAGGGGGTCAAACGTTTATATAGGACTAGGGTGTGTCATAAAACGAGTAGAACATCTCGATGATGTTGAGGTTTCAAACGATGCGAAAGTAGGAGAGACAATAAAAGTTTGAACAGCCTAAAAGAGACCTTAAATGGTCTTTTTTTATTTATAAGAGAAGTGTTCAAATAGCAATAAATAGGTCTTTAGTCAGTTTAGAGAAGGTTTTTAAGTATTTGTTTTGCTATTGAATATTTTGAACATTGTTCCAAATATTCAATAGTACACACAGAAAATTGCAAAAACTGTTTATAAGGGATTATGATAATGAAAAGGATGAAAAGAGGGGATATGATTGGGAAGTGCCTATTTAACCAAACAGAGATCTGTATTAAAAGTGTATCTGCTTAATATGATAGAGAAGAAGAAGCTGCATGGTTGGCAATATCTCCAAGAGCTAAAGGAAGAGCTGAAACCATTTGGCTACCAGCCCTCACATTCCGAAATTTATAAATCCCTTCACGAATTAACAGAAGAAGGTATTTTACAAAGAAGTAAGCAATTGCGGAATAAAGAAGAGGGTGGATTTCAAGAGATTGTTCTTTATCATTTATTAGAATCGGGAAGAGGAAAGGCAGATGCATACAAGAGACTAGTTAAACAAGATCTTGATCGCAGTCAGCAGCTGCTAAAAAAAATAATTAACGATAATTATTGATCCAGGTAAAAGTATAACCTTTTATTCCTCAAATCGAAAGTGAAAGTATCAATTTTTAAAATAAGTTTTTATATTACGTCAAAAATTAATTTTACGTAATTATCTTTTATGTTATAATTTGGAGAGGTGATTTTATGGATCATACAACCTACTTCAAGCGATTATCTGAAAAGGTGGGGGACCTTCCCTGGTATGCAGAAGAGTTTATCGATCATAATCGGAGGCATATGGCAGTTTCGACGCTTTTGAATTACTGTCATGATTATATTATTTTCTTTGATTGGCTCATTGCAGAGAGTTTGGCTACTGGAAAACGAACTGATATCCCATTAAGCGTTCTGGAATCACTTTCCGTCAAGGATATGGAGGGTTTTCTAAGCTTTCTTGGTCATTACACCGGCAACGCTAAGCAAACGGTTAACCGTAAAATTTCTGCTTTAAAATCGTTGTTTCATTATCTGCAAAATATTGCTGAAACCGAAACATTTGAGCCCTACATATATCGTAATGTTATGGCAAAAGTCGCTTTTAACACGATCAAAGACGATCAGGAAACTGTTGCAAACCGTATAGAAGGTAAAATTTTACACGGTGATGAATTTGAGCTTTTTCGAGGGTTTATTGCAGAAGGCTATGGCCAAAAAGTTAAAAATGACAAACGTAAATATCAATTCTTTATTAAAAACAGGGAGCGCGATACGGCACTTGTATCGTTGCTGCTCGGTTCAGGCATCCGTTTATCAGAACTTGTCGGGTTAAGTCTCTCCGATCTCGATTTCAAAAAACACAGCATTCGTGTGACACGAAAAGGCGGAAAAGAGCAATATGTGTATTTCAGCGATCAAGCGATGATTGACCTTAAAGAATACTTAACGGTACGCAGCGTGCGCTACAGCCTTGATAAAAAAGAAAAAGCACTTTTTGTTTCCACTGCGATCGGACCAAAGAAAACCAATCGCCGTCTTTCTCATCGAGCTGTTGAAAAAATCATTGAGAAATATGCCATTGCTTTTGGAAAACCTGCGCTTTCTGTGCATAAATTACGCCATTCCTTCGCCACGCGTTATCATTTGGAAAACAATGATATACCTAAGCTTAAAAAACATCTCGGTCATGAATCCGTGCAGACAACAATGATTTATACGCACATGACCAATAAAGAAATGAAAAAAGCGATTGATAAGATGGATGCAATCAAAGAGAATGATTAGTAAAAGCCTTGCTCGTATATACGGGCAAGGCTTTTACTATATTTGTGTTTGTTGATTTCCACTCTAGGTTAAACAAGCAACCTTCACTTTTCTAATGTGAGGCTTCGCTTTTCTTGTTAAGCGTACATTTCGTCGACTTTTTTCTGGATATCTGAATCGTTAAGGTACTCATCAAAAGACATTTCTTTATCCATTAAGCCATTAGGTGTTAATTCCATGATCCGGTTTGCAATTGAATCGACAAACTGAATATCATGAGAGCTAAAAATTAATGAACCTTTAAAATTAATCAAACCATTATTCAGAGCAGTTATCGACTCTAAATCTAGATGGTTTGTTGGTTCATCTAGAACAAGAACGTTTGCCTTGCTCAACATCATTTTAGACAGCATACAGCGAACTTTTTCTCCACCGGAAAGAACTTTGGCTTTTTTCAGCGCTTCTTCTCCTGAGAAAAGCATTCTGCCTAAGAAACCTCTTAAGAAGCTCTCAGTTTGATCTTCAGGAGAATATTGGCGTAGCCAGTCAACAAGAGTCAGGTCTGACTCCTCAAAATACTCCGAGTTGTCTTTCGGGAAGTACGCTTGAGACGTTGTAACACCCCATTTGTAAGATCCGCTATCAGGCTCCATTTCGCCCATCAAAATTTTGAATAAGGTCGTAATAGCAAGCTCGTTCTTACCGACAAAAGCAATTTTATCATCCTTGTTCATCGTAAAGCTGATATTATCAAGAACTTTGACGCCATCAACCGTTTTTGACAGGCTTTCCACCCTTAGTAATTCATTGCCGATTTCCCGTTCAGGAGAGAAGGCAACAAACGGATATTTACGTGAAGAAGGTTTAATGTCATCCAAAGTAATCTTTTCAAGCATTTTTTTACGTGACGTTGCTTGTTTAGATTTCGATGCATTCGCGCTGAATCGTGCCACGAAGCTTTGGAGCTCTTGGATTTTTTCTTCTTTTTTCTTATTCGCATCTTGTGCCATTTTCACTGCCAGCTGACTTGATTCATACCAGAAATCGTAGTTCCCGACATAGACCTGAAGCTTGCTGTAGTCAAGATCCGCAATATGCGTACAGACTTTATTCAAGAAGTGACGGTCATGGGATACAACAATGACGGTGTTCTCAAAATTAATTAGGAAGTCTTCAAGCCATTGTGTAGCTTTCATATCCAAATGGTTTGTCGGCTCATCTAGAAGAAGAACATCCGGTTTGCCGAATAACGCTTGCGCAAGAAGTACTTTTACCTTCTCAGAACCAGTTATTTCAGCCATTTTCTTACCATGAAGACTTTCGGGGATTCCAAGACCATTTAGAAGCACTGCAGCCTCAGATTCAGCTTCCCAGCCGTTCATTTCAGCAAATTCGCCTTCGAGCTCGGCGGCTTTAATGCCATCTTCATCAGAGAAGTCTGCCTTCATATAAATAGCATTTTTTTCCTGCATGACTTCATATAAACGCGCGTGGCCCATAATAACAACGGTTAACACTTCAGTATCCTCATATTGGAAATGATCTTGCTTTAGTACAGCAAGACGCTCATCAGATGGAATGGATACATGACCGGACTGAGCTTCAAGCTCACCGGATAAAATTTTAAGAAACGTGGTTTTGCCGGCGCCGTTAGCACCGATTAAACCGTAGCAATTGCCTGGATTGAACTGAACATTAATATCTTCGAATAATTTACGATCACCAAAACGTAAACTAACACCGCTAACTGTAATCAATAGTATCAAAGCCTCCATATATAAATATCTAAATGATTATAACATTTATTGCTTAAATAAGATAATCCCGCGCGTAAATTCTGTGAAAAAGTTAATTTTATTTATGTTCCTATAATATATATTATGTCTACTAAAATAATTTTTAAAAAAATAAACCAATTATGGTTTATAATATTTCATTTAATTTAAGGTCTTCTCTTTTATTTATTGATGTAAACTCTGTGTCTTATCAAAGTCATTGTCAATTTTTATTCATAAAGCGTTCATACTTTCTATGCAAGAATAATTGTTTATCATTATATATCCAATCAGAAAATTTTTTCACATTTCTGCTACCGCTAATATATACACGATAATGATTATAAAATATCTTTAAAATAGGTTCAAAATTTTGATTCTCAAAAACATGAAAAAGTGATTCCATAAATTCTAGAGAACCTCCCACAATATTAACAAAGTTTTTGTTTTCATAAACACAGCCATCACCATCAAAATAGCCCCGAATGAAATGCGACATATACTCTTCTGGAACAAACGGGAATTTCACATTCAAAGACTTTTTGGGCTTAATACCGTGCAAATCGACCATGTCTGCTCTCATAATTTTACTATTAAGCGTAAGTATATACACGCCTGTTTTTATGTTTTGTATGATCGGTTGTCCTGATTCAAGTTCTATTTTAATTTCTTCTAATATCTGTTTGTCTTTCTGGGCAAAACTTATTGATTGAAAATCTTTTGCAACAAATCCATCGGCAACAAAAAAGCCAAGAATATAAGCCATGTTGTTCGACCATGTCTTAAAATAATTTTCGTTTAGCGGATATTGCCTTTTCCAGCTCCCCCGTGGTCTTCTTTCCACATTATTTTCCTTTAATATGTAATTAATTGTGCGTGCGGATACATTCGCCTGTTTAGCGATTTCTGTTGTTCCTCTTCCCTCTTCATACAATTTAATAATTTCTGCTATTTCTAAGGTGCGTTTAATGTTTTTCGCCATTTAACGCCACCGCCTCATTGAAATTTAGTCTTATATCCAGTATACAAACATACGTTCCTATCCGCAACTTTTAATGAAATAATGGTTTTGATTAAGTGTAAAAGCACTCGCTTTCCGCGGGCGATCCGCGAGCCTCCTCATGGCCACAGGATGTGGGTAGGTTCGGCGTTGGCACAGGACGTGCCGATTTTAGTCGAACTTCCTTCAATACGTTGTGGCTGTGGGGTCTCGCTTGGAACGCTGATTCTGCAGGAGTATCGGGTATTTCTGGCTTTCGATGAGCATTTGCATTTTCGAGGAGTCTTGCGCCTTCTGCTTTAATCAATGTGATAGTGGTCAGATGTTGCCCTTTAGAAGTCATGAATAACGGGCGACCGAGAGCACGAAAACAGAAGCATAGACGGTCTCTGCGGCAAACGAGCAGAGTCCACATCTCAGTTCATAGACTTTTTCAGTGTCCTCACGCTGATTCCGCAGGACTTGAAACAACCTCCTCGAATTCACACCGCACGATGAAAATACGGATGTATTTTCGAGGAGTCTCAGGTATTTCTCGCTTTCATTTAGGGACATGGCATTTTCGAGGAGTCTCGTGCCTTCCCCTCGCATCAGCGGACGTACGACTTTATCACTCACATGAAGGACATTTCCGTCTTAGCAAGTTATTCCGAAGGTCACAAGAAAAGTTTGATTTTCAATTCTGCACCCATGGCGAAGTGACTTTGAGGACCTGTGGGGCGTAACAAGACGCCGAAAAGTGGAGCTGAATACTTAGCACCGACACGCACTGGAGGTATTCAAGAATAAATTACTTCTATCACAAGGCAGTTAATACGATTATTGAAGCGAGCAGCCTAGAGCAAAAATCAACCACCTCATCTACCCAAGGGGGCTTTTTCAGTACCGAACGAACAGTGAGTTTTAATCGGGAAAACACAAAAAAAGGGCTCTATCATGCCCCCGTATACTGTCTGTCCGAGTCTTCTTGGTTATCTTTGAAGCTGTTTAGGATAATTTAATCTTTGGACGGAACGCTGAATTTTTGCATCAGCCATTCTGTTTCCTGCTGAAGAATCGTTTGTTGCTTTAAAATAGAAAGGTTGGCAGGAAGGTCAGAATCAATTGTCTTTTGATTACTGGTTAATGATTTATTTCCAACTGTATGAACCCAGTTTTTGATATATCCAGATAATTCTTTTGTGATTTTCATCCATTTTTTTTCTTCGGGTTCCGGCATCATGTCTTTTTTCCACTCCACCAATACATCAATCATTTCCAGCGCATGCATATAACCCTGAATGAGACGTTCCCATTCAGTCGTTAAATGCTTCATTTTCATTAAAGTTTTGCGATTATAGATATTCCATTTCAAATCGATTAGAGATTGTTCAAACTTATGCCGTGCGTGTTGTGTTTTTCTCAGCTTTTTCAACACTTCTCTCTTAAGACTGGTTCCTTTGGCTTCCTGCACGCCGGTCCCGATCCAGTCAGAAATCGTCATAAGAAGAGTAGCGAGCTCTTCGCCCTGCTTTCGGAATGCAAGCTTGATTTTTTGTGAATCATTGTGAGGAAAGATAAGAAGGATAAATACATAGGCCAGTGCCGCTCCTATTACAGTGTCTCTTAACCGGTCAATCGTATAATCCGGAGCTTTATTCTGAAAAGCAAAAACGAGTAAAATACTCAAGGCAACCTGGTGAATAATCGTGTTGTTGGCTTTGAAAAGCTTCGCTGCTGAAGTGCCGATTAGAATTAACGCCAACAAACTTAGAGGCGAAAGATTAAAGTAGTGAACGAAGAGTTCAATGATAAATAAGCCGAAAACGGTTCCAATGACTCTGCCAAAAGCAAAGTTAAGGGATTGATGCACAGAACCCTGTAAACATAAAATCAATGTCAAAGGTGCAAGAAAAGGATGAGCTGAACCTGCAAGTTTAGCCGCTTCCCAGGCTAATGCACTTCCAAAAGAAGTTTTCCAGATGATTTCAGTCTGTGCCAACTTTGTGCTAAATGAGAAGGATTGCTGATCGGTCTTTTTATAGCTTTGATTTGTATCCATTGTGCATCCGGTCCCTTTTTTATAAGTCATCCTTTTTAGACTGTGTGGTTTGCTAAAGCTTTATTCTTTTTCTAAATCACCTGAATGCAATGCTTCTTCAACAGCCGCTTTAATTTCTTCATAAGAAGTGCATCTGCAGATATTGGACTGAAGCCATTCTTTTATTGTCTTTTCGCTTGCATTTGGCTCGCCTCTCTTCAATCCAGTAACGTTCATAATAAATCCAGGTGTGCAGTACCCGCATTGAAAGGCATTCTGTCTTATAAAAGCCTTTTGAACAACATTCATTTTTTCTCCATCAAGAGTTTCTACGTTTTTATTGTGAGCCTTTAGTGCAAGCATGAGGCAGGATTTCACTGGCACATCGTTGACAAGCACGGTACAAGCCCCGCAATCCCCGTTCATACAGCCCGGTTTGACGCTTGTTAAACTTAAATTCCCTCGAAGCAGAGCGAGTAAGGTGTGTGTTGCCCCGCAATGAATATGATGCTCCTTTCCGTTCACCACTAAGACGCATTCATTCACTTAATCCCTCTCCTCTCCTGAAAGAACATGAAACATTTCCAGTAAAGTGTGTTCCAGCACAAAAATTCGATAGTCTGCTGAGGCGATCCAGTCGTTAACAACCACACCCGGCAAAACATCTTTAACGTTAATAATCCGCTCCCTTAAGCTCATCCTTTGGTTATTTATAACAGATTCAACATCTGAAGAGCGGAAAGGAAATGGACAGAGACCACTGATTGCAAGGCGGATGTTACCACCTTTTCGAACCGCGGCGAGCGTCAGTAATGGATAATCAATTTTATCAAGCTTGCGCCTCTTCACACTGAAAAAAGGTGTGGAAATCTCCGAGGCTGGTGTCTTTAATTGAACGACAAATGCCCCGTGAGCAAGGTGCATGCGTTCTTTAAAAATGTCCATCAGAGCGACCTCTTCAAGCTCCCCGTTTTTTGCAATAATAACGCTGCTATTTGTTACAAGGAACGGAAGGACGGTCTCTCTATAAGGAATTTGACCGCAAAGATTACCGCCTACTGTTATCGAATTGCGTGCCGTATGGTCTGCGATGCGTCCTGCAGTCGCCGCAAGCAACGGGAATTTTTTAGAGCGGACAACGTTCGTAAGCGGCAATGCAGCACCAGTCACCAATGATTTATTTTGAAGGTGGAAAACATGTAGTTCTGGAATAGCTGACAGATCAACAATAGCACCAGCATACACTTCATTTAAGCGAGCGAGTGTCAAAAATTCTGTTCCCCCGGTTATGTACATGGGGCTTTTTTCATCATGTTCCAATCGGAGAAATGTATTATAGGCTTCTTCAATATTTTCAGGAAGGAAATAGTCACTCGTAAACCCGATCATGGTGCGGCACGCCTCTTGCATGCGCGCCAAATCGATTCAGGAATTAGAGGAAGGGAAAAAAGCTGAACCCCGCAAGCTTGCGATAATGCAGCAGCTAGGGCTGCCGGCATGCCGATAATGCCATGTTCCCCAACTCCTCGCAGTCCATAAGCCGTCTGCCGAGAGGGCGTATTAATAAAATCAACGGCATATAAAGGGTTTTCACCAAAACGCATCACTTTATAGGTTCTAAATTGAGTGGTCAGGACGCGCCCCGCTTCATCAAAGACAAATTCCTCTCGGCTTGCGTAGCTAAGCCCCATATTCATTCCACCTTTGACCTGCCCTGCTGCAAGGACTGGATTGATAATTGTTCCGGCATCTATAACAGAAACAGCTTTCAGGATTGTATACATATAAGTTCTTATATTCATTTCGACTTCCACCGCTTGAGCCCCCACTGTCCAGTCCGGTCCTGGAATTCCCTCTCCGGTTTCTGGATCAAGCGGTGTCATTCCTTGCATGGTATATGTGCCGCGACCAATGATCTGTCCGCCGATTGCATTCCCATTTGGAATAGGTGTAGCCATAGGCAAGCTTATGATAAGGCACTCTCTTTTCTGGTTTGCTTTTGGAATTAACAAAGCCATTGGAAAGGTAAAGATCCTCTTTCGCCACTTTCAAAGCGAGAGAAGCTGCTTCAAGCAACTGGTTGATGGCATCATCCGCGGCAGCCAATACGGCATTCCCTGCCATCCACAGTCCTCTAGAAGCAACCGTTTTCCAGTGTTCCGGAGATTGATGCGTATCAACATCCATCAGAATATTAATTTGTTTTATATCCATGTGTAAGCGCTCAGCGGCAATTTGTGCTAATACGGAGCGAGATCCAGTCCCGATTTCGACGACGCCGCAGCTCAAAAAAACAGATCCATCGTTATTGAACAAAATCAGAGCGCCAGAACTTGCATTCGTTGCAATATTGGAGGTTTTCCAAAAGCAGCTGAACCCTTTCGCACGGACAATCTCCTGATTCACTCTGATAAGTGACCCGTTGCCCCATTCAATAAGTGCTTTTGCTTTATCTATACACTTTTTTAAGTCACCAATTTTATTTGTCGTTAATCTTACGCCAGTTGGTGTCAGATTCCCCGCCTGAATCGTGTTTATTCTGCGCAGTTCAGATGGATCTGTGCCTGTTCTTAGAGCAAGCATATCCATTGCCCGTTCTATTGCAAAGGTTAATTCAGCATGCCCAAATCCTCTAAAGGAGGTTGCATAAGGATGATTTGTATAGACACAAAAAGAATCACACGTTACGTTTTCAATGTTATAAGGACCTGTGCAATCGATGGCGGCTGCCCTGCTAATATCCGCTGCTTTATCCGAATAAGCCCCGCCATCAAATAGATATTGAATTTCAGCAGCTTTAAGATAGCCTCTCCCATCACATCCAAGCTTAACGTAGGCGTCCAGACCGATGTGAGACGGAGAGGTAATAAAATCTCGCTCCCTTGTATTCGTGAGACTCACTTTTTGACCGTTCACTGCCAAAGTTGCCAACATAACTAGAAATTCCAGTTGAATGGCTGATTTCCCTCCGTAAGCTCCGCCGACCAGCGGAGTATATACTGTAATCTTGTGCTGGCCAATCTGAAACAATCGACTAATCCATTTTTTAATTGCAAAAGGAACTTGAGAAGATGAGGTAATCGTGACATTGCCGTCAGGAGATCTTTCGGCACTAGCGCTTCTAAGTTCGATTGCAGCATGGTCACCCATTGGCAGACTGATGTGTGCCTCTGCTGTAAATGTGCATGCATTAAAAAGAGTTCTCGCATTACCTTTTCTGATTTTCGTCTGATTACATATGTTTGTACCTTGGATCGGATAAACAAATTTTTCTCTTTTATAATCGTCGAGCCGCGCATGGACAAGAGGGGCATTATTTTTTATTGCTTCAGTGACCGAATTAACTACCGGTAGTTCTTTGTACGCAACACGGATTAAACTTGCTGCTTTTTGTGCAATATATAGCGTCTCTGCAATCACCATCGCAACAACTTCTCCATGATGGCGGACACGGTCAATAGCGATGATTGGCCGGTCTTGAATTTCTTCACCGGTCATAATAGATGGAATCCCTACCTGTCAATATTCGAACCACACCTTTAATGCGCCTTGCAGCGAGGAGATCAATTCCCAGGATCTCTGCATGGGCATAAGGACTGATAACAAGCTCAGCGTATAGGGAGCCAGGGGTTTTCAAGTCAGCAGTATATTTTGCCGCCCCAGCCGCTTTATTAACAGCGTCTTTTCTGATTAAGCTTCTCCCCACTGTTTTCAAGCAAAGACCTCCGTTCATGTTATTTAAACAGAAAAGCAAATTGCTATACTATGTTTATTTGAATATAGAGACATTTATGTAATAGGCAATGCATCTTACAGAGTAGATTTTTTATATTTTCAGAAAAGGCGATCATTTTATGTGATAAAATATATATAGTCTTTTAATAAGGGGGATACATAATGGTTGAACAAGCGAAGTTAAAAAAATATGCAGAATTAACAGTGCGAGCGGGGCTGAACATACAGGAGGGTCAAATTCTTGTAATAAATGCCCATCTGGAGGCCGCTGACTTTACCCGTGAAGTTGTTCGGGAAGCTTACCGGCAGGGAGCTAAAAGGGTTCATGTTGATTGGGGAGATGCAGCGACGCAACGGATAAACTTTGAAGAGATGCCTGAAGAATCTTTAAAAGAAGTACCGGCTTGGCGCAAAGAAATGTTTCAGGAATTAGTCACAAACAAAGGTGCTATTTTACAGCTTACCGGTACGGATCCAAGCGCATTTGCCGGGGTCGATCCCTCGAGAATACAAACTGCACAGAAAGCACAAGGTAAAGATTTAAAATTTTTCCAGGCTGCTCAATTAAAAGGGGATATCCATTGGTGCATTATCGGTGTTCCAACAGAAAGCTGGGCTAAGCAGGTATTTCCACAGGCTACAAGTGAAGAAGCCGTCGAAAATCTATGGGATAAAATTTTTGAAACGGTGCGCCTTGATCAGGAAAATCCAGTCAACGCTTGGCAGGAACATGCAGCTAATCTTCATGCCAAAGTCAATTATCTAAATGACCAGCACTTTAAAACTTTGCATTATAAAGGACCAGGGACTGATTTATCAATTGAACTCCATCCTGATCATGTGTGGCTTGGGGCAGGTGATCTATCAACCAGCGGCGTGACCTTTTTACCGAATATGCCCACCGAAGAAGTTTTTACTGCTCCAAAGAAAACAGGTGTCAACGGCAAAGTCACAAGCACAAAACCTCTTGCTCTGCATGGTAATCTTATTGAAAATTTTTCATTTACATTTAAAGATGGAAAGGTCATCGATTTCACCGCTGAGAAAGGTTATGAGACGTTGAAAGCCATGCTTGAAACGGATGAAAATGCTAAATACCTAGGTGAAGTCGCCCTCGTTCCTGACGCCTCCCCCATCTCACAATCAGGGATTGTTTTCTTTAATACGTTATATGATGAAAACGCTTCCTGCCATATTGCTCTTGGCAATGTGATTACAACAAATATTAAAGACGGGGGAAATTTGTCTGAAGAGACGCTGGAATCTTCCGGGGCAAATCAAAGCATTGTCCATACTGATTTTATGATCGGATCAGCTTCTCTTGATATAGATGCTGAAACCTATGAAGGCGAGCGAATTGCCCTTTTCCGCGGAGGAAACTGGGCGATATAGGGTATTCATTTCTATAAAAACATACCAAAAGAGATAACAGGTGATGTCACCTGTTATCTCTTTATTTGCATGAATGATATTTTAATCAGGTATCGCTGCAATCTAAGTCAAATAAAACCCTCGAATTCTATCGAGAACAAACGTTCTCTACCCTGGGATTTCATGACTTTCTCTGAAAATAACTCTTTTCTGCGACCGATAAAAAATGAAGGTCAATGCTCTCATTTGGCAATGTTCCAAGCTAATTAAGCGAGCTCCACTTTATTAAAGTGTTCAACGGTTGGAGCTGGGTCATAAAAGTGGTGCAACAGCTGCTTCCATTCTTGAAATGCTTGAGACTCACGGAAGCCAATCGTGTGATCTTCTAAAGTCTCCCATTTAATCATAAGCAGGTATTTTCCTTTGGATTCTATGCATCTTTGTAATTCATGATCGATATAGCCTTTTGCTGAAGATATAATTGCAGAAGCCTCTTTAAAGTTCTTTTCATATTCCTGTTCCATTCCCTCTTTTACCTGTAACATGATTGCTTCTAGTATCATACCGGCACCTTCACTTTCCTATGTAATACGTATTTGTCTCAAGAATACCCCGGAATGGGAATGGCTCCAGTCCAGGGATCCTTAAGTACGGAATATTGGACTCCTTAATTATACAAACGAAAGATTACCTTGCCCTTGATCACGGCTTTCCCCTGCTGGTTTTGAGCAGAGACATTAAACACTAGGTTTTCATTGTTCTTTTCCTTTAGCTCAGCTTTTAGCGTTACCACATCACCAAGGAAAACCATGCCTGAAAAACGGATGGTGTATTTCTGTACAAACCCTTCTTCTAGATAAGGGGTAAAAAGCTTGCTCAAATTGCCCATTGTCCACATACCGTGCGCAATAATTCCGGGTAAACCTGCTTTTTCTGCCTCAGCATCGATGGTATGAATAGGATTAAAATCTCCTGAAGCTCCCGCATACTTAATAAGATCCAGCCGATTAACCGGCGGCAATTCAAGAGATTGCAATGCTTCGCCGTTCTCAAGACTTGACAGCACTAACATTTTGCCATCTCCTTCCGAACAGCCTCTGTTATGATAATGATGATTTTTGAGGTGAACACTTCAGAGCCTTCTTCATCTTCCCCGGTGCTTTTTATGGTTAAAAAACCCATTGATCCCATGCTTCCAGCACGCTCATAATAATTTTCAACTTCTGAGAAGCAGGTTAGTGCTTCTCCAACCAAAAGAGGGCGCTCATATTCAAAGATCTGTTCGCCGTGGATCAGCCCAGCTTTATGAGTATCCAATCCTTTAATCTCTCCGTAATCAAATACCATGGGAAAGGTCGGCGGAGCGATAGTCGTTTTGTATCTCGTCTCCGCTGCATAATCTCGATCGACATAAATGGGATCCGGATCTCCAATCGCCTCAGCAAATTTTTTGACCGCTCCCCTTTCTACAACATTAATAACCTTGTTTGACCGCTTCCCTATTAAATGTTCAAACATGTTTTTCACTTCCTTCTAGGAATATTCCTAAGCTTTTGGACCACCAGCCACATACAGAACCTGCCCGTTCACAAATGATGATTCTTCCATAGCAAAAAATAGAACGGCATTTGCAATGTCATCAGGTTTACCGCTTCGCCCAACCGGAATTTCGCTGACGCTGTGTTGAATAAGATCATCGAAGGAAATACCGAGCCGTTCCGCTGTTCCTTTTGTCATATCCGTTTCAATGAAGCCTGGTGCCACAGCATTCGTTGTGATACCATATCTGCCAAGCTCAATCGCCAATGTTTTGGTGAATCCTTGCAGGCCCGCTTTTGCTGTCGCATAGTTTGCCTGACCGCGATTTCCAAGTGCGGAGGTCGAGGATGTGTTAATGATTCTTCCATATTTTTTTTCGACCATGATCTTCTGAGCCGCTCTGGCAAAATTAAAAGATCCTCTTAAATGAACATTCATAACGGTATCCCAATCACTGTCACTCATTTTAAATAATAAATTATCGCGCAGTACCCCAGCGTTATTTACAAGGATATCAACGGTTCCGAATTGCTTAACAGTTTCTGCTACCGCAGCATCTGCTTGTGAAGAGTCGGCAACGTCCGCTTTGTAACCAAAGACCTCAAAATCCTGTTCTCTTCAATTCAGAGACTGTTTCGTTTAATACCGCTTCATTAATATCTACCAGACATACCTTTGCCCCTTCACTTGCAAATTTTGATGCAATGCCTTTGCCGATTCCTTGGCTGGCACCTGTAACAATCGCTGTTTTTCCTTCAAAACGTTTCATAAAATCTGTTCCCCCTTAAACTATGTAGTGGCCGGCCTTATTTAAGGCATCAGCAATTTTTCTTTTTCTTTGAACCGTTCCGCCAGATTGGAAACGGGATAGGGCTAATGGCAAAAGAGTCAGGGCATCTTCTGTTTTTTCACTCGGAGTTAAACCGAGCACAAGTTTGCGAGCATCAGTCTCTGCCGCAATAATTACGTCATCGATAAATGATTTTGCTAAGAGCATTTTGAGAGATTCTTTTTCAAGTACCATTTTTCGCAATGGCTTTCGAAGAGCGTCTAACAACAGACTCCGCTGCATAAAGACTAATAGCTAAATCAGCGAGCTTTAAGAATAACTCCTGTTCATCAAAAAGATTTTCTCCTGAGGATTCATGGGTCAGGCCGGCACAGATTAAAAAGACGTGGCGAAGAGCTGCTACAGCGTCAATTTCACGTCCGAGTGGGCCAGACTGAACTGTTTTTGCCCCTTTCAGGTCGGTGACCGCTTTCTGAATCATCGCTTCCAACGGGATATGGCCTTTCATTGCTTTTCGAAATAAATGCGTAGGGATTAACAGACGGTTTATTTCATTTGTTCCTTCAAAAATCCGATTAATTCTGGAATCACGATACATTTGCTCAATCTTATATTCTTTTATAAATCCCGCTCCTCCATGCAGCTGAAGTGACTCATCAGTGATGTGATCAAGTGTTTCGGATCCGTAGACTTTGCAGATGGCACATTCGGTTGCGTATTCAGCCATTCTATTAGCGATTAAGCGTTGATCCGTTGATTCATAGAGATCGCCAAGTGCGTCTTCGAGTAACCCGGCGGTTCGATACTGTAAAGATTCTGCGGCATATATTCTTACTGCCATGTCGGCAATCTTTTCTTTTGTTATACCAAACTCAGCAATCGATTTGCCAAATTGTCTGCGCTCATTTGTATAGTTGAGGGTCAGCTTCATACCGTGTTTTGCCGCGCCCATACAGGCTGAGCCAAGATTGAATCGGCCAAGGTTAAGCACATTGAGGGCGATAATATGCCCTTTTCCGACTTCACCAAGCAGGTTCTCAACAGGCACCATGCAATCCTCAAAAATAACCGGTCTCGTTGATGATCCTTTAATCCCCATTTTGTTTTCTTCAGACCCAAGGAACAGACCAGGAAACGTCTTTTCTACAATAAAGGCTGAAAATTTTGTGCCATCAACCTGAGCATACACAATAAACGTATCCGAAAAGGCGGCGTTTGTAATGTAGAGTTTGCTCCCATTTAACACATAATGGGTCTTGTCGGCATTTAGTGTTGCTGTCGTTTTGGCGGCGAGTGCATCGGAACCTGCCCCTGGCTCTGTCAGGCAATAAGCCCCAATATAGTCACCAGAAGCGAGCTTCGGCAAATACGTTTTCTTTTGTTCAGGTGTGCCAAAGTATGTGATCGGAAGCGTAGCGATACACGTATGGTTAGAATGAGCCACTCCGTAACTGCCCGTTCCCCCAAGTGCCTCACCGACCAGGCCTTTACTGATCTTATCCAGGCCAAGACCCCCATAGCTTTCGGGGATACTGTGAGCCAAGAGACCAAGGTCACCGGCCCGGTGCAATAACGTTACCACACGGTCGAAATCCTGTGCTTCGATATGCTTCGTTATTCGGCTTCACATCCTTCTCAGCAAACTGCTTTGCTGTTGCTAAAATCATACGATGTTCCTCTGTGAGATCTTCCGGAGTAAAGAGGTCGTTTTCACTGATTGGAGAATACAGAAAAGCAGCACCGGTTTGTTTCAATTTTATCTCGTCCATTATATCCCTCTCCCTGCACAGACTGATTTTTCATAAGACCTTGAGCATTTTTTCAGACACTGTTCGTTGAGCACACTAAGGCATAATTGATCAGGCTTTTGACGGATTGATTAAACTGTCTAAAGCGAGGATCCGAGGTCTGGCCCTTTTTCCAGCGATAATAAATCTGCTGACAGATAACGGCTAGTTTAAAATAGGCAAACGTGATATAAAAGTTGATTTGTGAGACATCACGACCGCTTTTTGATGCGTACCGCTCAATAAACGCTTTTCGTGTCAAAAAGCCTTCTTGTACGGTGATCGGTGGCGCTCCTAAACCTTTTTGCAAAAGCTCTGGGTCATCAGCTTGGATCCAATAGCTCATCGCAGCGCCAACATCAGCAAGTGGATCTCCAACGGTTGTCATTTCCCAGTCAAACAGACCTACCATTTCTGTGACGTCTTCAGAAAACATCGCATTATTAAATTTGAAATCATAATGAATCACAGTAGGGGATTGTGATTCCGGTAAATGCTTACTCATCCATTGCATTAACTCATCAATACCAGGAATGTCGTCCGTCTTTGACCGCTCATACCGGCCGATCCAGCCGTGTACCTGACGCTCCATGAAACCGTCGGGCTTCACCATTTCAGATAGACCTGTCTCTTTGTAGTCAATATCATGCAAAGCCACTAGCGCATCCACCATTAATTCTGAAAGGTTGCGGCATAATTTTTCGTTAACCGTCACTTTCTCCGGAAACCCAGTATCCAGAACGATACCATGCTTCCGTTCCATGAGAAAGAAAGGACTTCCGACAATGGATGTGTCATCAGAAAACAGGAAAGGTTTTGGTGCGATAGGAAAGACAGGATGCAATTCGGACAGAATTTTGTATTCTCGTTCCATATCATGGGCCTTGGGTGCAACCGGTCCGAGCGGCGGTCGCCTTAGAACCGCTTCCCAGTTTCCAATAGAAAGGGCATATGTTAAATTGGAAGCTCCAGCGCCGAATTGCGCAATGCTTAATGCGCCTTCAGGCAATTCAGCTAGGTTCTTGCGCAAATAAGCTTCTAAAACGCTGTTTTCTAATTCTTCTCCTGATCGAACAGGAATAGTATCTCTTAATCTATCGGGCATATCATGTCTCCTTTCATTCAGTCAGAGGCAATTCCATGCAGAATCATATCCATGTAGATCATGGTGAGTTCTTGATCCGTCACTTTCCCCATCGGGTGGAACCACTGATAACTCCAATTTGTCATCCCGAGAATACCGAATGCTGTCATATCAGCATTAAGTGTTGATTTAAATTCACCCGTTCTGACTCCTTTTAAGAGGAGCTCCTCTATATTAAGCCGGAATTGTTCCCGTTTTTCTCTGAGTCCTGAGGCGTTTTCATCACTTAAATGCCGCATTTCGCGAAAGAAAACATTGGCGCTTGCCCCTTGCAGCTTGATATCAGAAATGAGCATGGAAACAATTTTTCTCAGTTTTTCTTTACACGAACAGTTTGGGGCATTCAAAATTTCATTTTGGCGCATGAGCAGATCGTCAATATAGCGTGAGTGAATCTCCATTAGTAATTCTTCTTTACTTGAAAAATAATAATAGAAGGTTCCTTTTGTCACACCAAGAGATGCAACGATATCTTGTATGGACGTTTGACTGAAACCCTTTTTTTCGAAAAGCAAAATACTCTGTTCGGTTAGTTGAGTTTTCATTTTTGTTTTTCTTCTTCCCGTAATGCCCGTCTGAGGATTTTTCCGACATTTGTTTTTGGGAGTTCATCTCTGAACACCACGATCTTAGGCACCCGGTAGGCGGCCATGTTGTCTTTGCAAAAATCGATAATGTCCTCTTCAGTCATCGTCATCCCGGCCTTTTTGACAATCACCGCTTTCACCGTCTCGCCGCGATAAGGGTCAGGAACGCCAATAACAACAGCTTCCTGAACAGCGGGATGCTCATATAGCACTTCTTCTACATCACGAGGGTAAATATTAAAACCGCTTGCGATGATTAAGTCTTTTTTCCGGTCTACAATATAGACGTACCCCTCTTCATCCATTCTTGCGATATCTCCTGTATACAACCAGCCATTTCTTAGCGCATGGGCTGTCTCTTCAGGCATGTGCCAATACCCGGACATAACCTGGGGTCCTTTAACGACAAGTTCACCAAGCTCGCCCGCCGGCACCTCATCTTCTCCTGTTGCCAAATCAACAATTTTATACTGTGTTGAAGGGATGCCAATCCCAATGCTTCCCGTTTTTCTTTCCGCGAACACGGGATTGCAATGCGTAACAGGCGATGCTTCAGACAGCCCATAGCCTTCAAGAATTTTCGCCCCTGTTTTTAATTCAAATCGCTTTAATACTTCTACCGGCATTGGAGCACTGCCGCTATTGCAGAGCCGGATGCTGTTTATGCCATACGCTTCAGCATTCGGGTGATTAGCCAATGCCACATACATCGTGGGCACACCAGGAAAAGTCGTTGGCTGTTCTTTTTTGATCGTTTCCAAAACCTCTTCTAAGTTGAACCTGGGCAGCATGATGCTCGTTGAACCGGTAAGGATTGATAGATTCATAGCGGAAGTCATGCCGAACACATGAAACAAAGGAATAACCGTCAAGCACTTATCTTCACCAGGTCTTAATTCCTGTTTGAAAAACTCATAGGATTGCAGCACATTCGCTGTGACGTTCCGGTGAGTCAGCATCGCTCCTTTTGCTCTGCCAGTCGTTCCTCCCGTGTACTGCAAAATCGCAAGATCTTCTTTTGGGTCGAGACTGACAGAATTAACCTTGCCACTGGCTGACTTTAGAAAGTGTTCAAAGGTGTGCTCTGTTTGTCCCTTCTGCTCAGTCTCCTGAAAACGCACCGTGATCACGTTATCCAAATGTGTCCGGTCTCTCACTGATTTAACACGTTCAACCAGATCTTCATAGACGACAATCGTTTCAGCGCCGGAATCATTCAGAATATATTCAAGTTCCCTTTCAATAAGCATGGGGTTCAGCTGGGTGACAATAGCACCTGCTGTCAGAATACCGTAATAAGCGATTACATATTGTGGGCAGTTGGGAAGCATAATTGCCACCCGGTCTCCTTTCTCTACCCCACTCTTCTGTAAAGCAGATGCAAATGCTTTTACCAAACCTGTAAGTTCTTTGATATGTCACAGTTTTCCCGTAGAATTTAAGCGCATGCTTGTCAGGAAATGTCTGTGCCGTTTCTTGTAAAATGTCTAAGAGCGTGATGTCAGGAATGTCAATTTCCGCAGCGGCAGTATCCGGATAATGCTGATGCCAAACCTTTTTCTCACTCATGAGAACGCCTCCATTTTTTAGTTTGCTCTTGAACTGGGAAATAAATCAATTATTAAAGAGCATGCCCCCCGCCATCCACAACCAGCGTTTCACCTGTCATGTAATCTGAAGCCTTGGATGCCAAAAATAAAGCAACCCCTTTAAGATCCTCTTCAGACCCGAGCCTGTTAAGCGGAGTATGCTCTAAAATTTTGTCCCCCCCTTTTTCGATTGTTGCTTTTGACATTTTTGTCGGGAAAAACCCTGGTGCGATCGCATTGACATTGACATTATACTGCCCCCATTTGACGGCTAGATCTTTTGTAAACGTTATGATAGCACCTTTCGACGTGTTATAGCCTATCGTATCCATAAACCTTGGATCAGTGCCGCCAAGCCCTGCAACAGAAGCGATGTTAATGATTTTTCCGCTGTTTTGTTTAATCATGACTTTTCCAGCTTCTTGGCTCATAAGGAACGTTCCAGTGACATTCACATCAATAACCTTTTTCCAGGCTTCAAGCGGCATATCGGCAACTGGAGCACCCCAAGTGGCTCCGCTGTTATTCACCAAAATATCAATAGACCCGAGCTGCTTAACCGTTTCTTCCACAACGGTTTTAACATCATCAGGATTGGTAATATCACACTTAAAGGCAAGTGATTTTACCCCTTTTTCCTTTAATAGATTACTAATGTCCTGACAAACTTCACGTTTTCTTGAGCAAACAACAACATTTGCACCAGCCTCGGCAAGAGCTTCTGCAATCTGAGCACCAAGTCCTCGGCCCCCTCCCGTGACCAAGGCTGTCTTACCTGTTAAATCAAATAATTTTTTAACATGCAAACTGACCCGCTCCTTTATACTGATATGAATAGATTATAAGAGATATTTTTTCAGTTCGAGTTTGGCGATTTGCGCTAGATGAACCTCATCAGGTCCATCTGCAAGCCTTAATGTACGTGCATTTGCCCATTGCCCCGCAAGAAACGTATCATCGCTGACCCCTGCCCCTCCAAATGCTTGAATGGCACGATCAATAACATTAAGAGCCATTCTAGGGGCCACGGCTTTGATCATGGCAATTTCTGCTTTTGCTTCTTTATTACCAACGGTATCCATCATGTGAGCAGCTTTCAGTGTTAAGAGGCGTGCTTGTTCAATTTCAATGCGGGAATAAGCGATCCATTCTTTAATGACACCTTGGCTCGCTAATGATTTGCCAAAAGCTGTTCGAGTTTGAACACGGCGGCACATTTCTTCTATTGCCCGTTCAGCAGCACCAATCAGCCGCATACAATGATGAATACGTCCTGGACCTAGCCTGCCTTGTGCAATGGCGAATCCTTTCCCTTCACCCCAAATCATATTAGTTGTAGGAACTCGGACATTTGTATATGTAATTTCCCCGTGGCCATGCGGAGCATGATCATAACCGAAAACAGGCAGAAGCCGCTCAATTTTTACGCCTTCCGTATCCAGTGGAACAAGAATCATAGATTGCTGTTCATGCCTTGGTGCAGTCATGTCGCTTTTGCCCATAACAATGGCAATTTTGCAGCGGGGATCACCTGCTCCGGAAGACCACCATTTACGGCCATTAATAATATAATCGTCACCGTCCTTGAGAATACTGGTCTCAATATTAGTGGCGTCCGATGAGGCGACGTCAGGTTCTGTCATCGAAAAGCAGGAGCGAATCTCACCGTTTAACAGCGGTTTAAGCCATTTTTTCTTTTGGCTCTTCGTACCGTAGCGAACAAGCACTTCCATGTTCCCTGTATCTGGAGCATTACAATTGAAAACCTCAGGACCAATCAGTGAACGGCCCATAAGTTCACAAAGCGGCGCATACTCCTGATTCGATAATCCTGCACCGTATTCACTTTCCGGGAGAAAGAGGTTCCAAAGTCCTTGTGCCTTTGCCTTTTTTTTCAGGTCTTCCATAACAGGTGGAACTTCTCCCCAACGGCTTTCCTGATTGTTTAACTGATCTTCATATGTTTTTTCATTTGGATAAACATAATCATTCATGAAAGCGGTTACTTTTTTCTGAAGATAAATGACCTTTTCAGAATAAGAAAAGTCCACGGCGGCAACTCCTTTATAATTTAACTAACCGGTTGGTATGTTCACTTAGTAGTATACAATAGTTTATATCAAATATTCAAACTTTAGTGAAAATTAACATTTTATCCAACAGGTCTAACATTTTATCGACTTTTATGGCTACATGGTGTTTCCTCCAGTCTCCAATGGATTATCTGTTCATTCTGTGATAGCATTTACCTTTAAGATAATAAAGGATGTGCTGAAGAATGATTCGTATTGAGGTCCCAAAAGCAGATATAACCATTAGCCGTCGTGAGCAGATTTTCGAGGGTGATGAACCGGAGATTAAGCCAATTAACGGTTTTATAGATCTCCACCAGGTTACAAGAGATAAAGGCGGTATTTTTACCTTTTACAATGAAAAAGATGAACTTTTATTTGTTGGGAAAGCACGGAAATTAAGACAGCGAATCAAAAAGCATTTTGAAGATTCGGTTTCCCCTATTAAGAATTACAGAGATGAAGTGCAAAAGGTTTCGGTATTTATTGTTGAAGATTCAATGGAACGAGACATTTATGAAACGTATATTATTAACACGTTGAAGCCAAAGTACAATGTCGACAAAGTATTTTATAAATAAACGCAAAAAAAGCCGCAAAACTATTTTGCGGCTTTTTTATCCTTTAGGAAAGCTATAGCGGAAAATCATTTGAACCAGCCTTTTTCTTTAAAATAGGATACGGCTTCAATACGGTTGCTTACTTCAAGTTTATCAAGAATAACAGAAATATAATTGCGGACCGTTCCGTTGGTAATGTAGAGCTGGCTAGCAATTTCCTTTGTACTCTTTCCATCGGCGATAAGTTTAATGACCTCTTCCTCACGTTTTGTGAGGGGATTTTCATTGCCGTAAGTCATATCAATCAACTCCGGAGCATAAATCCGGCGGCCGTCCATTATAATGCGGATTGAATTTGCCAGCTCTTCACTCGGGCTGTCTTTTAGTAAATACCCGCTTACCTCAGCCGCCCGTGCACGTTCAAAATACCCAGCGCGAGCAAACGTTGTTAGTATAATCACTTTACATGGATGCTTTTTCAATTCTTCCGCTGCATCAAGTCCGCTTTTTATCGGCATTTCAATATCCATGATGCAAATGTCGGGTTGGAGTTTTTCGGTTAATGTAATGGCTTCCTCCCCATTTCTTGCTTTTCCCACCACTTCCATATCTTCTTCTAAATCAAGAAGTGAGCCAAGCGCCCCAAGCAACATTCGTTGATCTTCCGCAATTACAATGCGAATCAAACCAATCCCTCCTGTTTTGTATGTTGAATAACATTCGGAACCCTTATAACAACAGTGGTACCGTCGGATAACTCAATGTCCAATGTGCCATTTACAAATTCTAGACGTTCTCTCATACCGCTAATTCCATGCCCTTTTAATGAATCAATATCCTCAGAGATTCCAACGCCATTATCATATACTTCTATTAAAATCCCATCACTTTGAGGCTTAATCGTAACTTTACAAAGCGTTGCTTCACTATGCTTGACAACATTGTTTACAGCTTCCTTTAAGCACATGCTCAGCACATTTTCGACCAATAAGGGTGTATTCGCAAGCCTTGGATTTCCTTCAAGAATGAAATCCATTTGTGCAGCATCTAATATTTGTCTGATGCGGACGATTTCATCTTTTAACTTTGCGCCTCTCATATCAGAGACCATCTCACGAACTTCTTTTAAAGCTGTTCTTGCCGTTTGTTGAATGTCATAAATTTCATTTCTTGCAGAATCTGGATTTACGTAAAGCAATTTACCGGCGAGATCACTTTTTAACCCTATAAGAGAAAGTTTTTGTCCTAGAGTATCATGCAGGTCCCGTGCAATCCTTTGACGCTCTTCAATAATGACGAGTTCTGAAATTTTTTGATTAGCATGCTCCAGTTGATTTTCAAGCTTTTCTCGGTTCGTTCGATTGTACATATTAAATGGAAGTAAAATAACACCAATGACACTTATAATGATAAATGGCAGCTGGGAATAAAATAATTCCGTTTTCGTGAAAAAACCGATATTGATCGCCACAATCGTTGTTAAGAGGTGAAGACCGTACAATAAAAAAAAGCCTATTTTATTCTGAATATTCCCGATAAATAGAGCTAAAAAAAGTGAAAAATAAAAGTATCCGAAATATAAGGTCATAAAAATACTTATGGCCATTTCAGCACTGACCCATATATACACGAGCCAGCTTTTCGAAATAAAGGATAACCGGTAAGCAACAAAAAATAAAAGGATCATAATAATACCGAATAAAATTTCTATAATTGAGGATGATCTGAAAATAAAATAGAATGGCAAAATGCAAAAAATAATCCAAACATAAGAGCTAAGCCCTGTGTTTTTTGGAAAAATATGAAACCAGTTACGCATGGTTACCTCCCTAGTTCTTTTCCAATAGCGGTTTAATATACCACTCTCTTTAATATACTACCTATTTTAGCAAAATGCTTTTATTTTGCTGTACAATAATACAAACCCTTCAATGAAATATTGAAGGGTTTGCTTCTGTTTATCTCTCTTGAAGCTTTTGGGGTTTTTTGTTTAGTTGAATGGGCAGCTTTTCTTTCACTAAAAGATGCTTTATTTCTTTAAAGCTTACAAATGTTTTGGCTTCTTCATCATACAGACGGAAACGAATTGATTCTAAACTAGTAGAAAGTGTGATGGTCGTCACTTTATTTAGTGGCGGTGTAGAATCATGAGCCTTCTCTAGGTTATAATTTGGGACCCTTGGGCTCAAGTGATGCACATGATGATACCCGATATTGCCTGTAACCCATTGCAAAATCTTCGGAAGCTTGTAAAATGAACTCCCATCGACTGCGGCTTTTACAAAGTCCCACTCACTTTCATTCTCAAAATACGAATCCTCAAATTGATGCTGCACATAAAATAACCAAATACCGAGAGAACCTGCTATTAAGAGAATGGGCAGCTGGATAATTAAAAATGCTTGCCAGCCAACTAACCCGATTAGAATTGCATAGAGAGCAACGATTGAAGCATTGATTAAATATGTGTTCAAACGTTCCTTACGTTTCGCCCCTTTACGATTAAAGCGGCTGACAATTAGATAAAGAAAAATTGGACCCAGTCCAAACATCACAACAGGATTGCGGTAAAGGCGGTAAGCTAACCTCATCCAGATAGAGGCTGATACGTATTCATCTACTGTCATCACCCATACATCACCGGAACCACGTTTATCTAAATTGCCGCTTGTTGCGTGGTGAATCGCATGCTCGCGTTTCCATTTCTCATAAGGGAATAATGTGATAATCCCTGTAATAGTACCTACAATGCGATTAGCTTTCTTATTTTTAAAAAATGACAGATGCGTGCAGTCATGGAAAATAATAAATATCCGGATTACAAACCCTGATGCTATAACCACCAGTGGTAAAGCCAGCCAAATGGAGATTGCTAAGCTTTGATAAGCCAGAAACCATAATAAAATAAAGGGTAAAAGTGTGTTTATCAGTTGAGTTATGCTTGCTTTTAAGTTTGAATTTGTAAAAGATGCGACATTGTTTTTTAATTCTTGCTGTTTTTTATTGCTCATATGTTCCTCCTTATTGAAAAGAACTTGCTCTACCTCAATAATAGAGGACGGTCGTATTCAAATATAGACATAAACGTCAGGTAGCTTATATGACATATGTCATATAGCCATTGAGGGCCCTTATTTCTTAAACAGAGGTGTTATGTCCCAAATTAATTTAACGGAACACTTGCTTTCCGAAGGGTTTTGCTTCTCACCACAGGATGTGGGTAGGTTAGGATTTTTCACAGGGAGTGTCGGTTTTAGGCGAATGTCTTCTTACATGAATGCTACTGAGACCTCATTCAATATTAGTGTGAAGGAAAATTTAAGACGCTTCGTGATCAGTTGATGGCAGATGAATATCTATAGCTAAAATTGACTTCTAAAAGGCTACAGCAGAAAACAATTACGTTGATTGAAGTGGATGGCGCGAGACTCCAGACCGGGACCTGCACGTGTCCGAAGATCCACTTTGGTGTCAAAGAGACCATACCAAAGTTGGCTGAGGCCGTGCCCGCGGAAAGCGAGCAGCCTAGAGCGAAAATCAACAAACAAGATACAGCAGGGGACTTTTTCAGTGGCATCATCAACGCTCCAAGTGAGACCCCACAGCGCATCCTAAGGAAGATCGGCTAAGTACGTCGCGTCCTGTGATAACGATGATCCTACCCACGTCCTGTGGGCATAAGGAGGCTCGCGGATCGTCCGCTTTAGTTTATTGGTTTAATTATGAAACTGATTCATTCGCACAAACACTTTAATAAACATCCTTTATTTTTAACAGGGATATTAAATTTATTCAAAAAAATCCTCACCTGTCATCGGTGAGGATTTTCTGTCCTTTATATTTGTAGCATGGATTCTTTTAATACTTTGACAATAAAATTAAAATCTTCATCTGTAATACTTAATGGCGGCGACAGGGTCAAGATGTTGTTATAACCAGCGACGGTATCGCCGTTCTTTCCTACAATGAGCCCTTTTTCTTTACACGTTCGAATGACTTTATTTAATTTCTCCTCATGGGCTGGTTCTTTTGTTAACTTATCTTCAACAAGCTCGATCCCCATCAGTAAGCCCTTAATACGGATATCACCGACATGAGGATGTGCTTTTAATTCTTCCATTTCAGCTTTAAGCCTGATACCCATTTGTTGAGAACGTGCAACTAAATTTTCCTTCTCAAGAATTTCAAGATTTTTCAGGGCAACCGCACAGGCAGCTGGGCTTCCCCCAAAGGTATTAACATGCCTGAAATGATCATATGTTTCTGTCCCTTTAAATGAATCAAATATTTCTTTGCGAACAGCTGTTGCTGATAGTGGTAAGTAAGCGCTGGTAATCCCTTTTGCCATTGTGATAATATCTGGCTTAATGCCATAGTTCATAAAACCAAACTTTTTCCCAGTCCTGCCGAACCCTGAAATCACCTCATCGATGATCAACAGCGCACCGTGACGGTCGCAAATATTTCTTACCTCAGATAAGTAATTGTCTGGAGGAATTAACACGCCTCCGCCAGTAATGATCGGCTCCATTATTACACCGGCAATCGTTTCATCCAGTTCCCAGGTCATCATCCGATCAATCTCTTTTGCGTATTCCAACCCGCAGGTTTCCGAAGAACCGGCATAATGACTTCGATAAGGATCAGGGGGACTAACATGGAGAAACCCTGAACTTAGTGGCTCATAACGATATTTTCTTTGCGCCTGCCCGGTTGCAGCGAGAGCGCCCATCGAATTCCCATGATAAGCTCTATATCGGGAAATAAATTTATACCTGCCGGGGTTACCTTTTTGCTGATGATATTGTCTCGCGATTTTAAAAGCAGTTTCGTTTGCTTCAGAACCACTGTTTGAAAAGAAAATAACATAATCATCTTCCAGCCACTCATTGAGTTTTTCGCCGAGTTCGATGGCAGGCAAGTGGCTGTTAGAAAGCGGATAGTATGGCATGACCTTTAACTGCTCGTAGGCAGCGGACGCCAGTTCTTCTCTTCCATATCCGACATTAACGCACCACAGCCCTGACATGCCGTCAAGATATTTGTTGCCATTTATATCTGTAATCCATGCACCTTCAGCGGTAGCAGCCACTAGTGGAGCGGCTTTCGGGTCAAAACGACGCATGGAGTGCCAGATATATTTTTCGTCTTTCTTAAGCAGACTTTCGCTTTTCGCTACGGACATAGCAGTCACTCCTCTCAGGCTTAAAAACGTGACGTAATCATTTTCTTACGGGTATAAAATTCTACCCCATCTTTTCCATTAACGTGAAGATCTCCATAAAATGAATCCTTCGTACCGGAAAAAGGGAAAAATGCCATCGGAGCTGGTACGCCGACATTTACACCAAGCATGCCCGGTTCAGCTTCTTCCCGAAATTGTCTAACATCTTTGGCATTATTTGAATAGAGAACAGCCGAATTGCCGAATCGTGAGTGATTGACAATCTCCAACGCTTCATCAAGGCTCGATGTTCTGTATAAACTTAGAACTGGACCGAAAATTTCGTCCTTTCCAATTGCCATGTCGGGTTTGACGTTATCAAAAATTGTAGCTCCTAGGAAGTACCCCTCTTTGAAGTCAGCCATGTCTTTGCGGCCGTCACGAATAAGCTCTGCTCCTTCCTCAATTCCCTTTTCAATGTAATCAAGGGCTCTTTGCCGCTGCGATTCGCGAATGACGGGGGTTAATACCACATCTTCATCTAACCCGTTACCCATCTTCGTTTCTTCAGTGACCTTCAATAACGTTTCCACAAATCGCTCTCCGTTCCCCACTACAACAACCGCACTGCAAGCCATACAGCGCTGCCCGGCACTGCCGAAAGTGGAACTGATCACATTTCTGACGGTTTCTTCAATATCAGCGTCCGGCATGACGATATGGTGATTTTTAGCCCCTGATAAGGCTTGCACCCTTTTTCCAAAAGAAGAGGCTTTTTCATAGACATATTTTGCAACGGGCTGTGAGCCAACAAAGGAGATTGCCTTCACATCCTGGTGTTCAATTAGTCCATTTACGACGTCGTGTGCCCCGTGAACGATATTAAATACGCCTTCAGGAAGTCCCGCTTCAGATAGCAATTCAGCTAATCGATTGGCAAGGATCGGCGTTCTTTCGGATGGTTTCATGATAAAGGTATTGCCGCAAGCGATCGCCAAAGGAAACATCCAGCAAGGCACCATCATCGGGAAGTTAAAGGGGGTAATGCCTCCTACAACCCCGATTGGATACCTGTACATTTCGGAATCAATATCTGCCGCAATCGTTGAAAGAGACTCCCCCTTCATCAAATTAGGAGCTCCAGTAGCAAATTCAACGCACTCAATCCCTCTGAGTACCTCTCCATAAGCTTCTTTATAGCTCTTTCCATTTTCCTGAGTGACGAGTTTGGCAAGTTCCTCATGATTCTCCATTAGGAGCTGATGGAATTTAAATAAGATTCTTGCCCTCTTAGGTACAGGCGTTTTTTTCCAGGATTCAAAAGCATTTTTCGCAGAAGCAACGGCAAGCTCCACATCTTCAGTAGATGAAATAGGCACGCGTGCAATGGTTGCTCCAGTGGCGGGGTTTGGCACCTCCTGAAATTCTGTGGCTTTAGCATCCACCCATTTTCCATTAATAAAATTCTTCAGATCAGTCGTATCTGTTTTTGTTAAGGCCATAACATTTCCTCCCTTGTTCTATCTAAAACCTTAATGAGCTACCTTTTGCTGTTTGATAATAATAGAAGTAAAATATTTTCTGGCATCCGCTGTTCTAATGAATAACATCTCATTTTCACAATCTCGTTTTTCAAAGACGACATTGGCACCATCAAGCGTTTCAGTTACTTTTCTGATTACATAGCCTTTTCCCGTCAAAAAATCAATTTTGTCCCGTTCAGCTGCGAACTCATTATATGTTGACATTAATAACAGCCTCCCTAATTACTTTCAGCTTCTTCAACAGAATTGAGCGGGTGATCATCGGTTATTACCCAATCCCGTCCAACGGTAATTCCCAGATAGCGTTCGTCACTTGGGTCTTCAATTTCATTCTGTGGATATTTTTTGAAATACCAGAATTTTGTTAGAACGTAATAAACGACACTGGCCACTATAAAACCAACAATAAAAGAATAATTCATAAAAAGATAAGCGACAGACCCGCCAACTATCCATGCAATAAAGCCTGCTAGATTGATCCCGCCATCATATTTGTACTGTCCTTCGCTTCTATATAAATCATGAACATTGACCCTTCGCTTTCTAAGGAGGTAATAATCGGCAAATAAGATACCGGTGATTGCTGATAGAATCGCGCCTATAATTAACAAAACCTGGGTTAATACATCAAAGACATTCCAAGGCTCGATCACGGTACCCACAATTCCGGCAATAAAAACGGCAATAGCATAAGAGACTTTTGGCCCCCCAGCATTAGAAAAAATTGCAGCAGCTGGAATTAAATTTGCGGAAATATTTGTTGACCATTGTGTGAGAACAATCATTAACAATAAGACTACCAGCATCCACCCTGATGCAGACTTTTCAAGAGCAAACACAGGATTCGAATTCTTCGCTACAACATAGGAGGCAGCGCCGATCATGATCATAAAAGCTTCGGTTATCGGCAGGGCAATCGTGCTTCCCACAAGCGTCCCTTTATTTCGTTTGAACCAGTTTCTTTCAAATTGCGGCGCTTTAATAAACCGTGAAAGTGTCGGAATATCCGCACTTAAAGTCGCCCAAAATCCCATGTTACTGAAAAGCACTACAATGAACGCCGTTACTGCAGCGCCGCCTGTAACCGGACTCTCCACCCAGGTCCATACGCTTTTCCCCTGCTCTATAGCTTGATGAGAGAGCGAATTGTACATGAGCAGGGAAATGATAATAATAATTGGTGCGGTTAAATCTGCGAATCTCTCAACCCACTTGATTCCTGATGCTGTGTTAATTAATTGAACAAGCGCAAATATTAAATAACAAACCAGCCAATGATCAAAACCAGTTAACGTATTGAGAATGGCATTAATTGCCGTTGCTCCAAAATACGTATTGATCCCAAACCAGAAGGAAGCAGCAATGCCGCGAATCACGGAAGGTAGGTGTGTCCCCACTGTTCCGAATGGAGCTCTCATATAAACAGGGAAGGACAGCCCGTGTTCAATTCCAATATCGCCGATGACTGTAATAAACACACCAATGGCAACCGTGCCTATTAATGTAGCTGCAATCACCCAGCCTAAGGGCAGAGTCTGGATACCAGCCGCACCAATTGTAAAAGTTGCCAGTAAGATTGCCATGCCGACCCACATTGATGAAAAGCCAAGAGTACTAATCGTTTTTTTACCATGACTAATAGGAAGTAAATCCGGTGATTTTAAATACTCGTTTGCCTTTTTTTCCACATCGATACGCTCCTCTGTTCATTTTTGAACAGAAAATATCGGTCATTAAGTTGCTTATCCTGCAACAAAAAGACTAAGAAGCTGGCTTTTAAAACCGAATTTCCCGTCACTAGAGGCGGTTCAAGTTCATTTAAACGGACTCGCCGGTGTATGGAGACCGGTTAGAATGATTTTCCCGATTATATTTTTACAGTCCTCACTCCTGATTCCTGTTCAATCCCAAACCTTTTTCTTTTCAAGTATTTTCCCTTTCCTGGTTTCCCGACAAAACGCTTATCCTTGATGACATAGTTTCCTCGGGACAGGACCGTGATTGGCTCACCGGTTACTTTCATCCCTTCAAGCGCACTGTAGTCAACGTTCATGTGATGTGTTTTTACTGATATCTCGCGTTCAGTATTGGGATCAAAAATGACTAGATCGGCGTCACTGCCTGGGGCAATGGTGCCTTTTTCAGGAAACAGGCCAAAACGTTTTGCAGCCTGTGTTGAAACCAAATCAACAAATTGAGTTAATGAGATTCTTCCTTTCTTTACGCCTTCTGAAAACAGGACACTGAAACGATCCTCAACAAACGGGCCGCCGTTAGGAATTTTCGTAAAATCATCCTTGCCAAGATCCTTCTGGCCATTAAAATCAAACGAACACTGGTCGGATCCAATTGATTGTAATTCTCCGCTTTTAAGAGCATTCCACAGAGCTTCTTGATGTGATTTTTCTCTTAACGGCGGAGACCATACATATTTTGCACCTTCAAAATTCGGCTTCTCCATGTAGCTTCTGTCCAGGACCAAATACTGTGGACATGTTTCTCCATACACACGAAATCCCTTGCTGCGGGCTTCGGCGATTTGGTCGACGGCTTCTTTACACGTCACATGAACCACATAAAGCTGAGAGTCAGCTAAGCCTGCTAGTTTAGCAGCACGACCTGTTGCTTCACCTTCAGCTTCAGGCGGTCTTGTTAAAGCATGATAGATTGGCTCTGTCTTGCCTTCCGATAATGCTTTATTTGTCAGGTATTCAATCACATCACCGTTTTCAGCATGGACCATGACTAAGGCACCGTGCTCTTTTGCAGTAATAAGGGTACGGAATAATGTTTCATCGTCTGCTTGAAAAATGTTTTTATACGCCATAAACACTTTGAATGAAGTAATGCCTTCTTCTTCAATGACTTCAGGAAGCTCATCTAAAACAGCCTCATTGATCTCACTGATCATAAGATGAAAGCCATAATCGATCACGGCTTTGTTTTTTGATTTATCATGCCATTTTTGAATCGCATTATTTAGGGGTTTTCCTTTGTCCGTCAAACAAAAATCAATGATCGTGGTTGTACCGCCGTAAGCAGCAGCAATTGTTCCGGTTTCAAAATCATCTTTAGTCACCGTACCGCCAAACGGCATTTCCATGTGTGTATGAGGGTCTATTCCGCCTGGAAAAACATACATTCCTTTAGCGTCAATAACTTCTGCTTCGTCATCATGTAAATCGTTTCCTATACTTTTTATTTTTTCATTTTCAATAAGTATGTCTGCTTGATAAGTATCTGCAGCTGTTATGACGGTGCCATTCTTAATAATCTTTTTCATAAGATGATCCCTCCAGGAAATTTGCTGTCTTCAGACTGAGACTGCTAATGGCAGCCTGTCGTTCATTCCATGTCACGGCCGGTTCAGTATGTGGCAATTCAACCATATCAATAGCTCCATCAACTGGGCAGACAATAGAGCAAAGGTTGCAGCCAACACAATCCTCTTCCCGTACCTTCAGAAAATCGATTCCATCAGTTCCTGTTAACATATCGATACATTGATGAGAAGTATCCTCGCAAGCGATGTGGCATTTGTTACAATTAATGCAGACATCATTATTAATCCGGGCAACGATTTTATAATTGAGGTCAAGATCTCCCCAGTTCGAGTATTTTGCAACAGACTTCCCGATCAGACCATCCAGCGAGACGATTCCTTTGTCATCCAGATAATGACTAAGCCCTTCGTTCATATCTTCAACAATACTGAATCCATGATGCATGGCGGCAGTGCAGATCTGGACAGCCCCTGCTCCCATCAGCATAAATTCAACGGCATCCTTCCAATTCGAAATACCGCCGATTCCTGAAATCGGTACGTTGATTTTCGGATTTCTGGCACACTCAGCTACCATATTAAGGGCAATCGGTTTAACTGCTGGTCCGCAATATCCTCCATGGGCTCCTTTTCCAGCTACATTAGGAATGGTATTCCAACTGTCTAAATCAACGCCAGCAAGACTGTTAATCGTATTGATCATACTCACTGCATCTGCTCCGCCTCTGACGGCCGCCTCTGCTGTGACCGTTATGTCTGTAATATTAGGTGTTAATTTAACGATCACCGGTGTCTGGGCCACTTCCTTTACCCACATCGTTTGGGATTCAACTAGGTCTGGTTGCTGCCCTGATGCTGCCCCCATGCCTCTTTCAGCCATGCCATGAGGACAGCCGAAATTGAGTTCTAAGCCGTCAACTCCAACATCCTCAACTCTTTTCACAATTTCATGCCACTTTTCACGCGCTGGTTCAACCATAAGTGATGCAACAATGGCGTGATTTGGAAACCGTTTTTTTGTTTCATATATTTCCTTTAAATTTATCTCTAAGGGTCTGTCTGTAATTAACTCAATGTTATTAAACCCAGCGACCCTTTGGCCGTTAAAATGGATAGCTGCAAATCGTGAAGTGGTGTTAATAATTGGTTCACCGAGGGTTTTCCAAACGGCTCCGCCCCACCCTGCCTCAAATGCTCTCTGAACCTGATACCCAGTATTTGTAGGGGGTGCAGAGGCTAGCCAGAATGGATTAGGAGATTTTATTCCTGCAAGATTTGTGCTCAAATCAGCCATGCCTGTTTCTCCTCCTTCATCTGTTCCTGGAAAATGAACTTATATATTTTCAATTGCAGAAGCGTGAAAGAACTGCTGATGAATCGCATGCGCCGTTTTCTTCCCTTGTTGGGCAGCAGAAACGACCATAGCTTCCCCTTGTCCATTTCCAAAAATAACATCACCCGCTGAATAGACTTTTGGATGCGATGTTTGGCAGGTTTCAGGCATTACGTTTACGACTCCGCCAGTATGATCAAGTCCAAATGCATTAATTAGCTCCAAATGACGTGATTGTCCGATCGCCTTGATCACGACATCAGTTTCTAATATAAACTCAGACCCTTGAATTGGCCTCGCCCTGCGTCTGCCATCATGATCTTCCTCTCCCAGCTCCATACGAACACATTCCAGCTGTTTCACACGGCCATTTTCATCTCCAATAATTCGTTTAGGAGCAGTCAGCCACCTGAACTCAACACCATCTTGTTTAGCAAACTCGTATTCAAAGTCATAAGCTGTCATTTCCGATTGAGTGCGGCGGTAGAGGATTTTTACATTCTCCGCCCCTAGACGAACAGAGCAGGTTGCACCATCAATGGCTGTGTTTCCTGCACCAATAACTACGGCTTTCTTTCCTATAAGATCTTCTGAAATTACAGAGGTTTTTGTTGATTCCACAAATTGAATGGCGTCATAAACCCCGTTTAAATTCTCGCCTTCAATTCCAAGCATGGGGACTTTGGACATTCCGACGGCTAATATTACAGCATCATAATTTCCAATTATCTCGTCAGCAGTGATATCCGATCCAATTCTAGTGTTCGTTTTTATTTCCACATCCAGACTTTCTACTTGTTTGACCTCCCAATATGAGATCTTTTGGGGGAGACGGAAGGAAACAATACCGTATGTATTTAACCCGCCTGCCTCTTCCTTCGCCTCAAAAATAGTGACTTTGTAGCCAAGCAGCGCCAATTCACGTGCCGCTGACAAACCTGCCGGACCACCGCCGATAATGGCGACTGAGTGATTGTTCGATTTCCCTTTTTTAAATAAAATTTGATCATTCTTTATTGCCCAGTCTGTTGCAAAGCGCTGCAAGTCCCCAATCATAATTGGCTTCGTAGAATGGTTAAGTACACATGCCCCCTCACATAATTCCTCAGTAGGACAGACCCGCGAGCAGCTCGCCCCGACAGGGTTTGCTTCCATAATGGCAGCGGCGGATCCTTTTAAATTACCGGAAGCGATTTTTTTAATAAAAGAAGGAATATTTATGCCCGTGGGACACGCTTTAATGCATGGTGCGTCATAGCAATAAAGGCACCGAACCGATTCATCCAATGCTTGTGCTGCATTAAACCCGGGTTTAACCTCTTCAAAGTTTCTCAAAATGTTCTTATCCAAAATTAAAGCCCCCCTTTCATGGTTTGAGGGATGTCATGTCATCATAGGTTTCTGGGCGACGGTCGCGAAAAAATTGCCAGGTATCCCTTACTTCCCTGATTAGTTTCTTGTTCATTTCTCCGATCACAATGTCATCTTCCGTTCGACTTCCCATTGCGACAAAACCGCCTCTTGGATCCACGAGATAAGACTGTCCATAAAATTCACCCATCTCCCAAGGCTTTTCTACTCCAACACGGTTAATCGCCCCAATATAGTAGCCATTAGCGACGGCGTGCGCAGGCTGCTCCAGCTTCCACAGGTATTCTGAAAGGCCCGCTACGGTAGCGGATGGGTTGAAAACAATCTCTGCTCCATTTAATGCAAGCAATCTCGCTCCCTCGGGAAAATGCCGATCGTAACAAATATAGACTCCAACTTTTCCGAATTCAGTATCAAATACTGGGTACCCAAGATTCCCTGGCTTAAAATAGAACTTTTCAAGAAATCCGCTCCCCGATTCATTTACAGTGATTTGCGGAATATGCTGTTTGCGGTATTTCCCAAGGTAGGAACCGTCTGCATCAATGACGGCTGCTGTATTATAGTACGTGGCAATTCCTTCACGCTCATAGACAGGTAATACGATAACGACACCTAATTCACGAGCCAGACTTTGGAAAAGGTTTGTCGTAGGTCCGTTAGGCACTTCTTCAGCAGCGTCATACCACTTTATATTTTGCTCCGCACAAAAATAAGGCCCGTAAAAAATTTCTTGGAGGCAAATCATTTGTGCTCCTGATTCAGCTGCCTTACGGACGAGTTTAATATGCTTTTCGATTGCTTTTTCTTTATGAACAGCAACGGGTTCGTTTCCATCCACATCATTTGATGCTTGTATAAGACCGATTTTGACTATATCAGACATGTTTTCTCCTCCAATAAGTGAGCTAGATTATGTGATTCTTCTTATTCTTGTTGAGCACGATGACTTTAAATCTACCGGCGTTCCGGATCACCTCCCCATTGACAAAGCTGCGTCTTGGACTGAATGCCAAAAAATGCAAAAAAACGCAATGGAACTTTCCAGATCATTTGCATGAAGTAAGGAATGTCGTACCATTACGTTTCGGTTAAGCATGGTGCCAATCGCAGCTATTTACACTATTGTATCATTATTACTAATATTCTGTATTTTACTATATGTCACTTAAATTCGATTTTAGTTGGACATTATGTAAAAAGTGATAAGCATGGACAGCAAATTCAAGTGCCAGCCGTTTCTCAGACTTCATAAAGTCTTCACCGAGCAGCTCCTTTAATTTTTCAATCCGATGATATAATGTCTGCCGAACAATGAAAAGTCTTCTCGCAGCTTCTTTTTTTGATCCATTAACATCGAGGTAAATCTCTAATGTTTCCCTCATATTACTACCATGTAAGGCATCAAAATCCAAGATGACGCCTAAGTAGTCATTAATAAAGCTTTGCAGGCATCCCTGCTTATTTAACTGAGAGATCAATCGATGTGTATATAAATCCTCGAAAAACAGCGTATCGTTTTTACAGGAGTTTTCATGAACATAGAGCACATCGCAAGCCATTTCGTAACTTTCGTTGATCTTGCTGATATCATCGATTAAATTTCCGACACCTATAAAATGCTTGCCTGTCATTTGTCCCTTCAGTAAGTCTTTCCGTTCTAACTGCTCGATCGCTTGCCGCATTCTTTTTTTCCAGTCGGATTTCGTTCTACTATTTACAAGTAAAAAAACCAATCTGTTAAGTTCGTTCACTATTAATAAAAAGTATCCGTTTTGCTCAAAAATAGATCGTAGAACCATAGCATTATAAGTAAAGTCACTTGCTTCCCTATTCGCTTTAATTTTACAGATACAAACAACACAGCCGTTTACATTAAGGGAAGGATCAAGTGCCTTAAGCTGATCATGGATATTTTCCTTTTTTTGGTCACCCCTTAACCAGTTTTGAACCCATTGATTTTCCTCATGCTTCCTTTTCTCCTCAACATAGAGTTCTTTTGACAAATTTTGAGCAAGTGCTGTAGCGGCACGGTCTAATAAGAGAAATTCATATTCATTCATGCGCATGGATTGGAGAATAATATATAGATTTGCAAATTTGTGACCCAGTGCCTCAATCGGCTGGCAAACAATGATACCAAGTTTACTTGATTGAAATTGGTGATGGCGGGTTTCATTCATTCTCAGCTTCTCAATCTCGATTAAGACTTCATATTTAATGGAATGATCTATTAATGGAACAAACTGTGCTTTTCCTTCAACAGGAGCATAGACCACTTGGGCATTGAGGTGAGTATGAAGCAATTTTAGAATGGCTGTAGAGGCGTTTGGGAAGAGCAGTAAGTGATTCAGTTTGTTGGAAAAGCTTTCAAGGTTACTGATCACCCTATAATGACTATCCATAAGGAGGGTGTTTATATCTTGAGTTATATCTATAAATCTTACTTCTTTATTAAAAGTAATAAGAGGAAAGTTATTTTCTTCAGCTAGTGTCATCATTTCTTCAGGGATGGCATTTGTATACTTGCCCAGCTCAATACAAAGCCCGGAAGCATTTTTTTCAATTAATTGCTTTAGAAAAGAAAAGCTTAATTCCTGATTTTCTTTCCATCCGACGCCGGTCGTTAGAATCAGTTCATGCCCATTTAGCAGCTGTCCAATTTCTGTCACTTCCAAAATATGGACCCATTTAATTGTTCGATTCAGGCCGTTTTTCCCTGCTAAAACATCTGAATCTCTGAAATAAGTAAGGTTAAGAATATCTGCGACTGTTTGCTTAAACGCATTTTTCATAGCGACATCTCTCCTTAATTCGAGCTACTCATTGTAAATTCTTTAAAGATGCCAAAAACTCCTTTTATTTATTTTTGAATTTTTAAACAATATATAAACTTCGGCTAGCCTTTTGCCATGGAATTAAAAGAAGCCCAATCATTTGCTGATTGAGCTTCTAACAGAATAAATAAAGGAGGCAGGGGTGAGTATTGATTTATAAGTATTAAAGATTTTTCTGATGGGTAAAACAGTAGATCTTTCCTTTGAATTTCACACTATTTAAAAGACAATATTGTTCTACTTTTTCAGATACCTTTGTTCCGCATTCATAGCATTTATGCGTGCTTAATGTTGTTTTTGAGTTGTTTTCACTTGCCTGTTTAGCCTTATCAATATGTTCTTTTCTTATAGCAAGGTCGGTAATATTAGCATTTTTTAATTTGTTAAAAATAGTTGTTACTTCATTTTCATTTAAACAAGGCGCAATTTCCTGTACTTTTAAGATGCTTATCTTACGGTTTATGTATTCTGTCAGTTCTGTATCATAAATAATCAAATGATCTGAAGTGATTTTACGGAGGGCTGGTTCAACATTAAACATACACCTTTGTGTAAACGAAACCATTGAGTAGACGTTGATGGTCTCATCTAAGAGGAGAGATTTTTGAATCGCTTTAATATGGCCGTAGTTTTGACGAAAGGGATTATACATCTTAAACTTGCCATTTACGATCCAGTATTTATCGTCATATCTCCCTGAGACTTTTCCAGCGTAGTTTTTTGTTTCAATTACAAAAAGCCCGAATGGCGTAATAACAACATGATCAATCTGTGAATAACCAGACTTGGATTTGTCGTTTACAATCATAAGATCTGATACATGCTTCCAATCTTTAGAGAATTGATCAAGTTGAATATTAATTTTGTATTCTCCTAATTCTCCGATGCGTGTTGATTTCACTTTAATTTTTTTAGTGGTTTGACCCTTTAAGTTCTCAGATTTTGTTTTTGGCACGGATCGTTTAAAAAGCTTAGAAAAAATCATGATAAACTCCTTCGAAAGTATAATTGAGTTAAAAAATTGTTTATATACCATTATTCGACAAAAAAAGCTAATCTCCTCTAGGAATAACAAAACCACTTGCCTTAAGGTGGCAAATGGTTCAGCCTTCTATTCAATTCGCTTCAATGGTTTCTTTGCCGGTCCTTCAATCACTTCACCGAGGTACGAGAATCGTGAACCGTGACAAGGACAGTCCCAACTGCGGTCACCGTGATTCCATTCAATCTCACAGCCTAAATGCGTACAAGTCGTATCTACTATATGAACGCAGCCCTCTCGATCTTTATAAGCACCAGCGCGTTGCCCTTTGTGAACGATGATGCACGCTTCATCAAGTGATAAGTCTTCAGCATCTTTGAAGTTCGAGTCGAATTTACCCTTTATTAGATGTTTTGCTACATCACCGTTGGCCACTAAGAATTTTTTTAAGCTCGGATCCGCATAAAAGCGTGACGGCGAAAACAGTTCTTTATAGGGATTATCTTTATTCAAAACAATATCACGCATTAATAAGGCAGCTGCCGTACCGGTCGTCATCCCCCATTTTTTATAACCCGTGGCAACGAGAACGTGTTGATTTCCTGAAGTGATTTCACCAATATAAGGGACCTTATCTAATGTGTAAAGGTCCTGTGCAGACCAGCGATATTTCACTTCTTTTATACCGAACAATTCATCCCCGTATTCTTCCAGTGCTTTATAATGGTCCATCGTATCTTTACCCTGACCTGTCTTGTGGCTTTCACCGCTGATCAGGACCATTTTCTCACCATTTATCATAACAGGTCTGAGAGAGCGGGTAGGCTGTTCTGCACTAATATACATGCCGCCAGGATAATCTCTTTCTGTCTTCACTGCCAATATGTAAGCTCTCTCTGCATGCATTCTGGTAAAATAAAATCCTTTTCCATCATAGAAAGGAAAGTGCGAGCAGGCAAAGACGAACGTTCCAGTAGCTTTATGGCCATCACGGGTTATTACAGTCGGCTTTTTTTCATTTTTAACATCAATAGCTGTCGTATTTTCAAAAATTTGTCCGCCATTATCAAGAATTCCCTTCACCAGATGGATCAAGTATTTAAGTGGGTGAAAATGTGCCTGATTTTTCATAGATAGAGCTTTTTTTATAGGAAGATCCAAAGAGATGCTGTCTTTAAGCTCACCTTCAATACCTAGCTTCTGATAGGCGAGGTATTCGTTCTCTAGGTTTTGTGCCTCATTATCGGATAAAGTGAAGATCAACGCTTCGTCCTCTGTAAATTCACAGTCAATTTTTTCAGCCGCTACGGTTTCTTTAATAAACGCTAAGGCTTCAGTATTGGCGTCATAATATTGTTTAGCTTTTACGTTCCCCATGTGGTTGATTAATTCATCATAGATCAATCCATGCTGAGCGGTTACTTTAGCTGTGGTATGACCGGTCGTTCCGTTTAAAAGTTGACCTGACTCAAGGAGGACGACCTTGCGTCCTTCTTTCGCAAGCAAGTAGCCAGCTGTGATTCCGGTAATGCCACCTCCGACAATGATAGCATCCGCTTCAATATCTTCTTTTAAAGGAGCAAAAGACTGCAAATCAACAGATTCCCTCCAAAAGGGTTCGGGAAAAACAGGCATTTTTTCTTCTTGGGTTTCATTTTGAGTCACAGAAAGTCCTCCATTTATTGGGATGATATACATACTATGCCCAATATAAAACCCCCTATACCCTCATAAGAACTGCACAACACCATGGTTTTCACCTACTATTAATCAGAATAGTTAGCGCTTCTGCTAATCCGTCTTCAGAGACATCTGAAACCACGAAATCAGCTGTTTTTTTAAGTTCGCTGCAAGCATTTCCCATTGCTATTCCCAGCCTGGCGGTTTTAATCATTTCGATATCATTTGGTCCGTCACCTATAGCTGCGGAAGCATTTCTGCTTAATGATAGATAGTTCAGCAGCTTCTTCATGGCCGCCGCCTTACCAGTATGGACAGGAAGGACATTCGTAGCGCCAGCTAGAATATGCCAAGGGTAAAAGCGTAATTGCTTTTCAAATTTTCTATAATAAGCCTTTATGGCCGCATCTGAAGATAGGATTTCTATTTGATAGATATCATTGGTTTTCCAATACTCTTTTTCAAACGCAACAGGCAGCGAGGGGATGTTCTTAAGCATGTTTTTTATGAATGGATGCATATTTAATGTCAGATAATAGCGGTCATGGCCTGGAAAGATCAATGGATGGTGCCGTTCATTTGCAAAAGCAACAAATTGCTCAAGTGTGTTTTTCTCCATGGGGTTTTTATAGATTTGTTTTCGTTATCTATAATCATCCCGCCGTTGAACGCAATATATGTTTTGAGGGATAACGCTTTTGCCAGCGGTTTAATAGCAAAGGCTCGGCCTCCCGGAGATCAATACCGGAAGGATCCCATTTTCCTGAATGGTATAGATTGCTCTTTGGACTGGTACAGAAACAACACCAGATTTTGGGTCAATTAACGTGCCATCTATATCAATAAAAACAACCTTTATCTTCATTCTATGCCTGATGATAAATTTCAGGGTTTCCGATATATTCAGGCTTCTCTCCTGCCAGAACTTTTAAAACATTTTTGGCGACGGTCGTGGCCATGATTAAATTACACTCAACTGTCGTTCCGCCTACATGAGGGGTGACGATCACATTTGGCAATGACAATAGGGGTAGATCCTTTGGTGGCGGTTCTGGATCAAAGACGTCTAATGCTGCGCCGGCTATTGTTCCTTCTCGAAGCACAGTGTAGAGATCGTCTTGATTAATAATACCTCCTCGTGCTGTGTTAATAAGGTAGGCGGTAGGTTTCATCTGCTGAAAAAAATGTTTATTAATTATTCCTTTTGTAAGCGAATTGAACGGAATGTGCAGGGAAATGAAATCTGATGTTTTGAATAAATAATCCAAGTCTGTTGTAACCTTCAGACCCAGCTTTTTTACCAAAGCATGCTTATTCTCATCATACTGCCTGACCCAGACGAGCACATCCATGTCTAGTCCAGTCTTCAGTTTTTTTGCTGCTTCCTTGGCAATATTGCCAAACCCTACGATCCCTACACGCTTTCCTTGTAGCTGATAGGATTTAAGGCTTGTTCTTGAATCGTAGTCCCCGGACCGCATTGCTGAATGAAAAGACACGAGTTTCTTACTTAGTGCCATGATCAGCATGATAGCGTGTTCTGCCGTTGAAACGCTGTTCACTGAAGGGGCGTAGAGAACCGGGATGCCTTTTCGGGTAGCATGACTTACATCAATATTATCCAAACCCACACCAGCCCCAGAAATAACAGCAAGCTTGGGTGCAGCATCGATGACTTCCTTTGTAATTTTGGCAGGCGCACGAAGGACAATGCCTTCAGCTTCAGCTGCCAATTGGCAAAGAGAAGCAGGATCGGTGAGGTCCGTGCGGATCACATCCGCTCCCTCCTGCAGGATTTTTTCTCCTGCTTCATGATACATGGATAGAATCTGAAGAATTTTTGGCTTTGCCAATCGTGATTCACCTTCCTATCAAACTCTTAGATTTTCAACGACCGTTGTCAGTCCTTGCCCGCCGCCGATACATAGCGTAACAAGTCCGTACCTTTTGCCGCTTCTCTCCATCTCATGCATCAGCTTTGTCATTAAAATGGCACCTGTTGCTCCAATTGGATGGCCAAGTGCAATAGCCCCGCCGTTCACATTCACTTTTTTGGGATTCATACCTAATTCCCTTATGACCGCCAGAGCTTGGGCAGAAAACGCTTCATTTAATTCTATGAGATCAATGTCCTTAAGTGTAAGATTCGCTCTCTTTAAGGCTTTTATCGTTGCAGGAACCGGACCAATGCCCATAATTTCAGGCGATACACCAGCTGAAGCCTGAGAAAGAATTCTAAGATGCGGTTTCATCCCTCGTTTTCGAGACTCTTCTTCAGACATTACCAGGATCGCAGAAGCCCCGTCATTTCTCCCGCTAGCATTTCCAGCCGTGACTGTTCCCCCGGTTTTAAACACAGCCTTTAATTTACCTAGCTTCTCTAGAGACGTTTCTCTTGGGTGTTCGTCCTTATTAAATAAAATCGTCTCGCGTCTATCCTGAATCAAAACGGGCACAATTTCTTTTTTGAAAAGACCTCCAGAGATTGCGGCTGCTGCTTTTTCCTGGCTTAACAGTGCATATTCGTCCTGCTCGTCACGTGTGAGTTGGTACTTTTCGGCTAAATTTTCTGCAGTGAGCCCCATTGTTAAGTTGCCGTAAATCTCTATAGGTTGAGCACGAGGTTGACTTTCAGTATTAGGATCTAGAATTTCAGCGTTTCCTGCCTTGAACCCGTAGCGAGCTCCACGCAAATAGTAAGGTGCTGTACTCATGCTTTCGGCACCGCCAGCCACAACAACCTTGCACTGACCACACATGATTTCCTGTGCAGCATTAAGAACTGCCTGCAGTCCTGATGCGCATTGCCGGTGGACCGTATAACCTGGCAAACTAACTGGCAAACCGGCTTTTAACGCCGCTACCCTCGCCAAATTAGGCTGATCTGCACTCTGCTTCGCTTGTCCCCACACAATTTGATCAATTGCCTCACCTTCAATACCTGTTCTTCTCACAATTTCTTTTATCACGTGTTCTGACAACGTATCTGCTTCGACATCTTTTAATGTTCCACCCATTCTGCCAATCGCCGTTCTGACCCCATCTATAATGACAGCATGCTGCACGTATAGCACCTCACGATTTATTATTGAAAGTGTTCTCTTTTCAACTCACTAGAAATGATATTTTTTTGAATTTGGCTGGTTCCTTCATAAATTTTTGTAATCCGGGCATCGCGGTAAAACCGCTCAATCGGGTAATCCTTCATATAGCCAATGCCTCCATGGATTTGGACTGCAAGATCAGCGATACGGTTGTAAACCTCTGAGCCGTAAAGTTTAGCAATCGCGGCTTCTTTGACAACCCGCATGTTTTGATCACTCATCCAGGCGACGCGATACGTGATTGAACGAAGGACTTCAATTTCTGCAGCCATATCTGCTAGCATGTGCTGGACAGCTTGCTGTTCAAATATTGGCTTGCCAAACTGCTCTCTTTTCATAGCATAATCCAGACTCATTTCCAGCAATTTTTCACAGGATCCGAGATTTCTGGCGGCGAGGCCAGCCCGTCCATTTGCAAGAATTTTCAACGCATTGACATAGCCTTTTCCCACTTCACCCAATACATTTTCTACAGGAACCTCCATATCTTCAAAAAACAATTCTGCTGAATGGGAACCCCGCAAGCCCATTTTTCGCTCAACCGTGCCCAGTTGAAAACCCGGAAAATCCTTCTCGACAATAAAAGAAGTAATTCCTTTTGCCCCTTTTGAAGAATCGGTTACGGCCATAACAGTAAAGACATTTCCACACACAGCATTGGTAATGTAATGTTTTGAGCCATTAATTATAAACCGGTCGCCTACTTTTTTTGCTGTGGTTTTTAAATTGGCTGCATTCGATCCCGCTCTGGGCTCTGTTAATGCAAATGCACCGATCCATTCCCCGCTTGCCATTTTCGGCAGGTATTTCTTTTTTTGAATCTCCGTGCCTAGTTCAACAATGCCGACAGATCCAATTCCAGTATGGGCGCCGATTAGCGTGGTGTAGCCGTTATGTGTTTTTCCTAACTCTTCATAGATGGCGCATTTACCAACCATATCAAGACCAAGTCCACCGTACTGTTCAGGAATGCCTAATCCAAATAAACCGATCGCCTTTGACAATTGAATGATACGATTCGGATCTCATCGTTGTCCTCAATTTCCATAGCAACGGCTTCTACCTTATCTTGAACGAAATCTCTGACTGCTTTTCGCATGAGATCAATGTCTTCCGTAAATTGAAAGTCCATGTTTATCCTCCTTACAACGCCATGGGTTTTAGGGTGTCGGAAATATGAAATTCTGCAAGTGTTTCAGCTCTTATTTCTTCTAAAGTCGTATCTTCAGCTATTTCCTTTAACAACAAGACCCCTTTATGAAACGAGAAAACCCCTTTTTCCGTGACAATGAGTTCTGCCGTCCGTAAGCCGCTGCTTGGGTAAGTTAGCGATTTCACCAGTTTAGGCGTTCCGTCTTTAGCGGTATGTGTCATGGCAAGAATAATTTTCTTCGCGCCGGGCACAAGGTCCATCGCTCCCCCCACACCAAGAATGTCTTGTCCAGGCACAGACCAATTCGCTATTTCACCTTTCTCACTGACTTGTAAGGCTCCTAAAACCGCCACATCAATATGCCCTCCTCGTATCATTACAAAGGAATCAGAACTGGAAAAAATGGACGCACCGGGATTCAAAGTGACCGGATGTTTACTGGCACTGATGCAATCCATATCGAGCTGTTCGGGTTCTGGTTCAAGCCCCATTCCAAGCATCCCGTTTTCCGATTGCAAATAAACGTCCTGCTGGGAGGTTAGAAAATATGGAATCAGCGTAGGAATACCAACGCCAAGATTAACCACCATCCCGCCGGTAAGTTCTCTTGCGATCCGCCTAGCTATCCTGGGTTTATAGTCATTGTGATTTTTCGACATATCTTCCACCCGACTTTTCATATCTGCTCTCGACTAGGACATCAACGTAATTATGCGGGGTTACAATTCGTTCAGGATCAAGTTCACCTGCAGCAACAATTTCATCAACCTCTGCAATAACCAGTTCCGCTGCGGTTGCCATCATTGGATTAAAGTTTCGGGCTGATTTCGAGTAAATGAGATTGCCAAGCGTATCCGCTTTCCAGGCTTTGATGAGAGCTGCTCTGGCCGATAGGCTTTCAATTAAAATATGCCTTTCACCGTTAAACACTTTTTCTTCTTTTCCGATCGCAAGTTTAGTCCCGACACCGGTTTTAATATAAAATCCTGCGATGCCTGCTCCCCCTGCCCGCACTGCTTCAGCAAGTGTCCCTTGAGGGATCAGCTCAATTTCTAAGTTTCCGTTCTTCCATGCCTTCACAGCATCCCGGTTCGAGGTAAAGTAAGAACCGATCGCTTTTTTTAAGTGCCCAGAATGAAGAAGTTTCCCCAGTCCTTTCCCTGGTTCTCCCAAATTATTGCTAATTACGGTTAAATGTCTGGCCCTTGATTGCTGTGAAATTGCATCAATTAACGTAAAAGGCGTACCGCATATCCCAAAACCGCCAACCATAAGCATGTCACCATCTTCAATCATGTTAATAGCTTGTTCTGGCGTTTTTTCTTTAATAGAGACAACCGGTTTCTTCATTTGTATACCTCCGAGTAGAAAACTTGTCCCAGGTTCTCATATCCGAAAACGCGTCTGCATGTTCATAAAAAGCCATGCCTTCTAAAGGTATAGGACCTTGTCCGCAAACCTCACATCATTTACCATATAAAAAAGGTTTCTTTAAAAGCTATGTATGATACATGGAAAATAGATTCGAAGATTGTATAATTCTTAATATTTTTTTCAAATGTAACGTTGGGTGCCCCTAAATTGAGCACCCTATTAGCAGAAGGTACTTCTATATAAATACTGTAGGCTCAAGGATCGTTAGAGTATTGGTGATTGTATTTAAATTTGTTCTGTCTCAATAGGGATGGCCGCTTTGTAGGTACCGTGTCCCGTCGCAAGACCTGTCATAAGCGGTTTGCCAAGCGGTACGAATAAATCATTAATGAGATCCTTATACGTTTTTCCATAAGCAATCGGACACGCAGTACATTCGCCAATAATAATTCCTGCGCAATCCTTAAATTTACCTGCCATTTTCAATTGAGTCATATACCGATAGATGGTATTAATGGGTTCGTGAACGTCCTCTAAAAAAAGGATTTTTCCGGCTGTATCGATCTCAAATGGCGTACCAAGTGTACCAATAAAAGAGGTAAGATTACCGCCTACTATTCTGCCAGTAACATTGCCGGGTATTCTACTTGATAGCGGCAAGCCAGGTGGATTAAGTATGGGACGGGTTGCTGCTATTGTGGAGGTCAAGGAAAAAAATTGATCGAAATTGTAGGCAGGCGTTTCCATCGTAAAGTCAATAAGTAAAAGGCTGTGGAACGTCATTAAATTCGCATATTCATACAGGCAATTTAATAAAACAGTAATATCGCTATACCCGCTGATGATTTTGGGGTTTTTGTTGATCACATCAAAATCAAGATATTCAAGAATTCCAGCTACTCCGACACCCCCTCTAGTGGGAAGGATCATTTTAACGGCTGGGTTTTTAAACATGCTCATTAAATCAGAAGCGCGCTCCTGAGCTGTACCTGCAAGAAACCCGTTTTGTGAGTACACATAGTTGCCCATCACTATATTAAACCCAAGACTTTTCAGTGTATTAATACGCGCATCTATTATGGCTGCAGACAACGGGCTCCCTAAAGTTACAATCCCAATCGTATCTCCAGGCTGCAAAATAGGTGGTAAGATGGCCATGGCATTCCCTCCAGTTTCTAGCCCTCAATATAAACCTGTAGCATTGTTATTTATATTGGTAAATGGGTTCTTTCATTCTCGATTGCTCGTATTCGTTTTAGGAATTAAATTGACAAAAAAAGAGACCTGGATCATTCTCCAAGTCTTTATCCTAAATACTCTATAAGCATCATTTGAGGACGCTTAACTTTTAAATCGCTTTAATAGATTGTTAACCCATTTTCAACTGATTTTTTTAAGACTAAGCAGATGCTTGCGGCGTATTCGATTGGCTGATCGCTGATATGACGGATACACCGTCAGCACCAGCGGCGGCTACAGAACTGGCATTTACTTCATTAATACCCCCGATTCCAACAATTGGAATATCAATACCGGAGTCCTTTAACTGCTGGATTAAAATAAAGCCACGCGGTTTTTTCGCATCCGGTTTCGTATCTGTCGGGAAAATCGGACCGATTCCTAAATAGTCCGCCCCATGATTTATAGCGCGTTTAGCCTCATCGATCGTATGAACAGAGACACCTAGAATTTTATCTCCAATTTTTCTGCGCACAGTTTCAGCTGATTCGTCTTCTTGACCAAGATGGACGCCATCGGCATTCAATGAAAGGGCTAACTCTATATCATCATTAACGACAAACGGGATGCTTGAAGACATACAAATATCCTGGAAAGATTTTGCTAGTTTATATTTGTCTTTGCCAGATAGAGCAAGAGAGCCTTTTTCACGATATTGAAATAACGTTATACCACCTTCAATGGCAGCCTTCAATATGGATGATGGGTCCACTTTGCAATTTGGGCTTCCCATAATAAAGTAAACCTTTAACAGCTCGCGAATCCTCTCTGCATGTATTCTCATCATCCCATTCCTCCATTCTGAATTCGTCTATATGCGCCATGATTCAGCGGCCCGTGCCCATGTCCAATGTTTTGCTGATGTGCAATGGCATTCTGTATAAAGACTTTTGCGGTATCAAAGCCTTTATCATTGTTTCTCCTTTAGCCAATTCAGCTGCAATAGCTGCTGAAAAAATACCTGTTCCATGTGTGTTTTTCGTTTGTATTCTGACATCAGATAATGCATAAAAATCTCTACCGTCGTACAGAAGATCCTCAACCTGATTCGTTTCTGTATCGTGTCCGCCTTTTAAAAGAACATACTTGCATCCGAATTCACTTAAGCGTTTTGATGCTTCTCTTTTATCGTAAGGGTTCTGATGGACATATCCACAATCTGCTCGGCTTCTGGAATATTGGGGTCATCACAAAAGAAAGAGGCAAAAGATCCAGCTTTAATGCCTGGATGGCATTCCGCTGAAGTAATGAAGCGCCCCCCTTTGCAATCATTACTGGATCAATAACAACTTTATCCCAGCCGTTTTTTTTGATCAATTTCGCGACGGCGCTGATAATTTCAGCGCTGAAAAGCATGCCCGTCTTAACCGCGTCTGGTGGGATATCATCAGCAATGGATTGGATCTGCTTTTCAACAGCCTCAACTGTCATCGGATAAATCCCATGAACACCAAGCGTATTTTGGGCGGTGACAGCAGTAATGGCAGAAGTTCCGAAAACATTTAATTCTTGAAACGTTTTTATATCTGCTTGAATTCCGGCTCCGCCTCCGCTATCAGATCCTGCAATCGTAAGTGCTTTTTTCATAACTCTGGTTTCCCCCTTTTAATAAAGCTCAAAGTCCGCACGTTGCTGTAAATCAGACTTTGAAATTCTGTTGAGCTGGTTTAAAAATTCAGTTTGGAAGCTTCCCGGACCATTTTCACCAGTAATCAGGAAAGCTTCTTCTGCTGCAACATTATAAGACACAACTGCCGCTAACGCTGCTTCTCTCAGATCAGGATGAACACCGGCGAAAGCGCCGACTACAGAGCTGAGGAGACAGCCTGTGCCCGTAACCTTCGTTTGCATTTCATGGCCGTTGTGGACACTATAGGTCACGTTCCCATCCGTTATAATATCGTCCTTTCCTGTCATCACAATAATTGTCCCAAGCTTCCTGGCTGCCGATTTGGCCAACGAAATGATATCGCCGTTGTGATGCCCTGCATCAACACCCTTGATGTTCCCTGATTCTCCGGTTAAATTGGCGATCTCCGCTGCATTCCCTCGGATAATCGAAACATTTACTTCTTTAACTATTTTTTGTGCTGTATCAGTCCTAAATGGGGTCGCCCCCGCCCCTACGGGATCAAACACCACAGGTACCCCGTGCTCGTTGGCCGATTTTCCTGCCAAGATCATGCTTTCCACTGTATTTTTTGTTAATGTGCCGATATTGAGTACCAAAGCATTCGCAATCTTTGCCATATCTGCCGCTTCTTCTTTTGCAAAAGACATGACTGGTGAAGCACCTAATGACAGCAAACCATTAGCTGTGAAATTTGTAACGACGACATTGGTAATATTGTGGACTAAAGGTGCTTCTTCCCTTACCTTTTCAAGCAATATTGAAACTTTTTCCGGATTCATATTCATTTCCCCCTATTGGTAATCGTTCGATCTTCAAATGCAAAAAAGACACTTTGCGTAAGCAAAGTGTCTTCGTTATTTCGTAACTTTTCCTACGCTGGCATTATCCAACAGGTTCAACGGTTAATGACGGATTGGTCATACTCTCAGCCTGATTCCACAAGCTCCCGTGGTTCATTATTCATTTGGTTGAAGTTTACCCCAGTTTGAATTAAAAATCAAACTTGAGAAGGTTCATCATATCTAGACGTTTCTTCCAAGGCAAGCAAAGCTGCTTTCATGGGGAGCCCGCCTCTATACCCGGTTAACGCTCCGGATTTACTGATGACTCTGTGGCATGGGACCGCAATCAGAATCGGATTCTTGCCTATTGCAGCCGCCGCCGCCCGGACAGCGGTTGGTTTACCCAGTTTCTCTGCAAAGTCAGAGTAGGAAATGGTTTTTCCAAAAGGGATATCTATTAGCGTCTTCCAAACCTTCTCTTGAAAATCTGTTCCATAGAAGTCTATCGGTATGTTAAACGATTTAACCTTGCCTGAAAATATCTTTTAAACTGCTCAGTATAAGGCTTCATTTTAAGGTCATCATTAACGAGCTGATGATTCGGTATATGCGCATTTACCCAGACTAAGAGTTCTTCATATTCTCCATCTGCTGAACCGACATAACAAAGGCCGCTTGCCGTTGCAGCAATATACAGCTTCCAATTTTCGTGCAGAAAATGCGTCCAATAAATGATTCGTTTACCTGATTGATTCACGATGTCCGCTCCTCTGACTGTTGTGTAATTGACGGAACGCTGTTGGTGTCAAACTTTTATTATTTTGAAAGACCGTAGCAAAATGAGCGGCATTACGCATACCGGCAGCTGAGGCGATCTCCGTAATCGTTAGATCAGTTCTGACCAGCAGTTGCTCTGCCTTTGCAAGTCTGAGCTCTAGTATATGTTTGGCCGGTGTCATTCCCAGCACTCGTTTATATGTTCGCTGCAAATGATAAGGACTGCCGTGGAACTGTTCGGCTAAACCCGCAAGTGTGATTCTGGTGGTGTAGTGGCATCCAATCCAATGCGAAATCTGTCCAATCCATTCCTTATCCGGCATCAGGATTCCATCAGGTTTGCATCGCTTGCAAGAACGAAAACCCTCAGAGAGTGCTTGTTTACTCGTCCTGAAAAATAGAACATTTTCTTTTTTAGGAAGCCGAGATTTGCAAGAAGGCCGGCAAAAAATCCCGGTTGTTTTCACTGCATAATAAAATGTTCCATCATATGACGAATCATTAGAAACAATTGCCCGCCACCACTTATCAGCGATGATTTCTTTCCCATTTACCTTTTTTCTCTCCTGCATGAAACCACCTCCATAATAAGTATACCGTGGAATGGATCTATAAGTAAGTTACCTGGAATACAAGCGCAAGATTACAAAAGCAGGAGTTGTCACTGTAAACTGTCAGTTGAGAGAAATCGAATAGGTGGGTTCATCATGGGTTAAATAATCCTCTTCAACAAAACCATGTGTTTGGTAGAACGTAATCCCGCCTCTATTATCGGGCTTGACCGTCAGGCTTATTTTTTCGCATGCAGGGTGTGCTTCGTTAACGTAACGGATTAATTCATTTATCGCCGCTCCGCCAAGTCCTTTTCTTTGGAAGCGTTGATCTATAAAGAAATGGTAAATCCAATAGTCCATCTTACTGCCTGGTGTATAGTGGAAATTCAGAAAACCAGCCAATTCTTCTTTAAAATAAACACCAAAAGGTTCAATGGTTCTTCCGTCAGGTTTTATGTACGCCTTAGACAGTGCCATGGCTACAGGCGGTGTGATTGAAGAGACAAATGCTTGCTGATCTGAGGCAACGGAGAGCGCAAGAGCGTCTCTCCAGTTTGTTGAATCGATCTTTTTAAGACTAACGTGCGGCATGTTTATATCATCCTTTCTATAGTGGGAAATCGCTCTTTCTACGCTTTATGAACGCGAAAGCTTGTTTAAAATAATAAATGCGCGTGCTTTTCATAACCATCCCTTCGAAAACAGTATTTCTAATAAATTAACATTCCCTAACCCTTTGTTTTTTTGAGCATTAAACTCTTGGTCAACTTTTCGAGATTCGTCACCGTTTCCTCAAAGTTTCTCTTTGGAATGTAGCCAAGATCTTTAATTTTTTGATTCGCATAAACAGGCCGTTCAATTTTACGATCTGGAATTAACATGGTTTTTTCGGCCGCTTCACATAGCTTTACCCTAAACTCTGTCTCTGGAAAATTACCATCAATTGCATGGTAAATTTCATGCGTGACGTTTTTCTTTAAAATAAGCACCAGCATTTCTACAACATTGTCAGTGTGAACCCATGGGACAAGATCTTTTGGTTGAATCCAGTCAACGGCTTCAGCTTCAATGATCCGTTTAACCTGGCGATCTCCCCAATGCGAGTTCTCTTCAGCGCAAATGGCTCCGGGTCTCAAAATAACCCAGTTCAGTCCTTTATTTGAGTACGTTTTAAGAATTCTCTCTGATTCAGCCTTGGTTCGAACATAAGGTTCTGGATGATTCTTCTACAATAGGGTGATCTTCATCGAAATAGCCTTCAGCAGGTTCGCCAAATACGGACGTGGTTGAGATGTGAATAAAGTGATTTACTCCAGCTTCAAGGGATGCTCTTGCAAGGTTGTCGACACCCTCCACGTTTGATCTTATTGCCAGTTGTCTATCGTCTCCTAGATAAGCTGCACAATGAATAACGATGTCGACGTCCATTAGGGCCGCTTTTAATCTATCGTAATCTTCCAGAATGCCTTCTACCGGTTCAATCCCTTGTTTTATAAGTTCATGTTTATGTTGTTTACTGCGAATCAACCCTTTAACATTCGCCCCTTCCTGAATAAAACGCCTAGCTGCTGCGCCACCTAGAGTGCCAGTCACCCCTGTTATCAAGATGGTTTTACTAGTAATAAAACAGCTGGAATTCTTCAACTTAATCCCCCTTCTAATCTTTCAATAACAGATAATGATATCAGAATTATTTATACGATTACTGTTTTCTTTTTCTTTAAATTATTTCATCTCAGATCTAACAGGATCTTCCCAGTGCTTTTCCTTGATTCAAGAAGCCGATGCCCCTCACTCACGTTTTCTAAAGAAAATGACCGGCTCACTTTCATTTTAAGGCCGCCTGATACCATAAAATTCAGGATTTGTTCGGCAGCATCTTTCAAAAGTTCAGGTCTTCTTTTTCGTGTTGTTCCAAGACTAAATCCAAGCACAGACCGGCAGCTTGAATGTAGGTCTTTTGTTTTAAAGCAACCTGATTCACCGCTCGAATTGCCGAAGTGAACAAGCCTGCCATAAATAGCGAGGCACTTCATGCTCTCCTCTGAAATATGGCCTGAAAGAGAATCTAAAATAATATCAGCACCAGTTCCGTTTGTCAGCTCATTTACCTGTTCAAAAAAATTCTCATATAAGAGAACGTGATCAGCACCTGCCTCACGGACAATATCAGCTTTCTTTTCGTTACTGACAGTTCCAATGACTGTCCCCGCACCTAGTAACTTAGCAATCTGGATGGCAGTTGTTCCTACACCACCAGCTGCTGCATGAACTAACACAGACTCGTTCTTGTTTATCCTTGCAATATCGTGAAGCAGCTTATATGAAAGGATAGCGACTGTGGGACAGGCTGCTGCTGACGTGAAATCAATCTGATCAGGGATCGCAAATGTTAATTTTTCATTTGCAACAACGAATTCAGCATAGGAACCGTTATTGGGGAAGGCGATCACCCGCTGCCCACATTTTAAATCTCCCACATTTTTACCCGTCTGTACAACTGTCCCGGCACAGTCTAACCCAGGGATAAAAGGGAATGTCCCCTTCCCTTTTATCCCGGTTCTGTTTTTTATATCTGCAAAGTTAATACTTGTCTTTTCCACTCTGATTAGAACTTCATCATCACCAATTAAAGGTTTTTCTCTTTCTTCAATTTTCAAAACCTCCGGACCACCAAATCCATGGACGGCTACACACTTCATTTCATTTACCTCCAAGATAAAAGAGTTTAAGACTTAAACGTATAGTGATTCATTACCATTATTCGATAAATTAATGGTCATTCCTTTAAATCATAAAATATGTATAGAATTTCACATGCAGCAAGCCATTAATTAAAGCCCGAAAATGATTTAGGACAACGACCCATCGCATATATATTTAACAACCGTCAAAACTGGCCATGAAGGAGCGGATCACATGCCTATAATGATTGGAGTACTGAGTTTAATTATCATTGCTGCCAACCAGTTGCGAGAAAAACCAATGACGGGAAAGCTTTACCGGCTGCCATTTTTGTTATTGATTTCGGGGAGTGTCTTTGTGTCATTTGAACCTTACATTTCGATTGGGGATTGGATCATTCTTCTCGTTGGTTTTTTGTTTACTTTTGGAATCGGGTTAATACAAGGCCGCTACAATCAATTGGTAAATAGAGGAGGCGTATGGCGAATTGCAGGATCTCCCCTGTCTGTCTTTGCCTGGCTTGTTTCGGTACCTATAAAAACGGCTTTGCTGTCTATTATTGTTGCTTATTTTCATATTCAACTGCACTTACATGGTTTTTCAAGCTACGCCAGCTATTTTTACTCTGTTTCAGGGTTTCTATTAGGTAAATATTTAATGCTTATGGTACGGCACCCTACTTTGGTAAAAAACATGAATAAAAATGAACAAAAATTAAGGCAGATGAGAGCAGCAGGATAACTAAAAAAACACTCATTCCCTAAAAGGAATGAGTGTTTTTTTTATTGAATACCCCGTGCAATCCGAACCGTCTTCTTCTCTCTTTTTACGCGATTTGTTATCGTATCTTCCTGCGGGGACGTTTTCTTAATGAAGAATGACAATACAAACGCAACACCTGTTAACCAGGTAGCGACCATAAACGCATCATTGATCCCCATAGCTGTGCCCTGATGGACGGCGGCAGCCATTTGTGCCTTGTCAGTTGGGAGGATATGACTGTTTAGAATGATTTCCTTAACGTGCATGGAGCCCTTATTTGTCATAATTGTAACGAAAAAAGCCATTCCAACAGCCCCAGCTACATTTCGCAACGTATTAACCATTGCCGTTCCATATCGATTGAGGCTAAGTGCCAACTCGTTAAGTCCGGCTGTGAAGATTGGCATCATCAGAAGGGACATCCCGAACATTCGTGCAGTATACGCAACGACAACATAGGTAAACGTCGTGTCTGTCGTTAGCCTTGTAAGCGCAAATGTCGTTAAGATGGTAAGTGCCAAACCAATGACAGCAAGCCATTTTGCCCCGAACTTATCAAAAAGCTTGCCGATAATTGGAGACATAATTCCCATTACAATACCACCCGGCAACAAAACAAGCCCTGACATCAGCGGTGAGAAACCACGCACATTCTGCATATAAATGGGCATGAGAATCATCCCTGAAAACATTGCCATGGTAACGATAACGTTAATAATAGTCGTCAATGAGAAAATTGGATAACGAAAAATCCTAAACTCCAGAATCGGGTTGTTGACCATAAATTGCCGCCAAACAAATAAGCCTAGGCTGATCCCTCCCACAATAAACATCGTTACAACATCCGTGCTGCCCCAGCCTTTTGAACCAGCTGTTGCAAAAGCATATAGGATGCCTCCGAAACCAATCGTCGATAATAAGACACCGAAAATATCCAGCTTAGGACGGCTCGTCTCTGATACATTTTTAACAAGAAAAACAGCGACGATAAAATTGATCAAAGCAATCGGGAAGATGATAAAAAACAACACTCTCCATGAATGATTCTGCACAATCCATCCAGAAAGTGTCGGTCCGATGGCTGGTGCAAAGTTCATTGCAATGCCGAAGATTCCCATTGCAAAGCCGCGGCGGTTAGGCGGAAATAAAGTAAAAATAACATTTGTGATTAATGGAAATAATATTCCTGCTCCCACAGCCTGTATTACCCGACCAATCAAAATGAATGAAAAGCTTGGGGCGATTCCGCAAACCAAGGTACCTAAAGCGAAAAATCCCATGGCAGACAGATACAGTTGTCTTGTAGTGAACCGGTTCATCAGAAAAGCAGTAATTGGAATAACAATCCCGTTAACGAGCATGAATATTGTTGTCAGCCAGTTAGCTGTTGCAGCCGTAATATGAAGGCGGTTCATAATCTGCGGCAAAGCAATATTAATTAATGTTTGATTCAAGAAAGCGATTAAGGCACCTGCGAGCATGACACCAAAAATAGGACCCGTTCGAATCGGACGAGCAGATGTGTTTTGCGTTTTCATTTAAAGTAAAACCTTCTCCCTGTTGTAAGTAAACAATGACAAAAAACGGTAAAAATCAGGATAATATTAGTTGACTGGAGTAATGAATTATTTGAATCGACATATAAAAAACCGCATGACGATGCGGAGCAGAGGATTGAAAATTTATTATTTGATGTATTCGTAAACATTGTTGTTTCTCTAATAATTAAGCGTAAATGTCACTCGTTACTGCTAAGTCACACTTGGAACGCTGATGTGGCCACTGAAAAGATTCCTCAGAATCGTCATGTGCCCTTTGATTTCGCTCTAGGCTGCTCGCTTTCCACGGGCACGGCCTCAGCTAACTTTGTCGTGGTTTCTTTGTGCGCCAAAGTGGATCTTCGGACGCGTGCTGGTTCCGTAGGAGTCTCGCACCCACCGCTTGCAATCAAGATTTTTATTGCCTGACGATCCTCTTAGAAGTCATTATGGCTAGGTATTCAGTGGCCGCCAGTTGATTCGAGGAGTCTCGGTTTTTCTACTTTCACAGGATGAGTACTTTCGAAGAGTATCTCTACTTCCCGAAGCTCGAGCTTCTAACCCTTTAGCAATCCAGTTGATTTTCAAGGAACATACCGAACTATTCATTATTAGATCTTAAGCAAGATCATAAATACGGAGGTTTTTTCAGTGGCCTCTCGCGAATTCCGCAGGACTTGAAACAGCATCCTCGAATTCACACCGCACGAAGAAAATGCGATGATCCATTGAAAGCAGAAATCCTCGCTTTCCACAGACATCCACAACTAACATCGTAATAAGGTTTTAATCAAATTGATTAGCAACAATCTTTTTGAAAACAACCTTTTTATAAACAGCAACCTAGCATTAAACTTACTAAACAATAGTCAATTACAAATTGTAACTAATAATAACTTATAAAATTATACGTGGGAAATGTATGTTTGTCAATATAAAAAACAGCTAGCTCCTCTCAAAAAAGGTTCTTTTCTCAAGGCACCATCCCAAAAACTGTGCGTAAAATAACTGTATCAAAGCACGGTTGTTTCAATCGTAAAAACCAAGGAGTCTGTTTAAATCCCATCATAGAGTGCTTGTCTTGTGTTTTGGCTGTGCCTTGCATATAATATAGACAAAGACATATATAAATAAGAAGCACCGATGCCCCAACACCGGTGCTGAAATGTACAACCTCTTCTCTTGGAGCGGCGGTTGGCAGTGATATTTAAAGTAACCTCTACCTGCTTAAGATTTCCGAATCAAGGCCAGGGTAGGGTTACTTTTTTTCATTTGTAACCGCGATGACAGCGACAATTAACGATGCAAAGCTAATCATTAAGGTAATGCCTTGGAAAATTGTCAGCATCTGGCGGACCACACCCTTTCAAAGGGAGAGTCCAACCGCTGCCCTGGATTTAATTGTACGCTTACATTATAGCATAATATATTGGTCCATTTTGAATATTTAGAAACCGATTCCAAAAAATGATGAGGTGTTAAAATTGAAGAAAAAACTCGATCACATTGGCGTAGCTGTCCGGAATATTGAGGACACCATTCTCTTTTATGAAAACGTATTAGGTGCCCATTTAATTGACCGTTATGTAAGTGAGGCAAAAGGCGTGGAAAGTGAGGTTGCTATTATGGAGGTTGACGGAAACCGAACAGAGCTTCTTGCCCCAACGAATAATAAAACGTCTCCAATTGCACGATTTATTAGACAAAAAGGCAAGGGTGTCCATCACATCGCTTATCAGGTGGATGATCTCGATAAAGCCCTAGAAGAGCTTAATGACAAAGGGATCCGTACGTTAGAAGAGACATTAAGGATAAACAAGCATGGAAGACGATTAATTTATTTAAATCCAGCCGATACGGAAGGCACGATCATTGAGTACTGTGATTACCCGGACCAGCATTAATACATTTAAAGACCCGATCCCTATAAAAAGGACGGGTCTTTTTTGATTTATAGATTGAGAATTTCCCGGATGTCTTCTTCAGAGAAGCTTGACAGCATTGTTTCTCCAGGCTGAATAACTTTTTCGATCAATTCTTTCTTCTGCTGTTGCATTTCGTATATTTTTTCTTCGAGAGTCCCGCGGGTTATAAGACGCATCACTTGTACAACTTTTTTTTGCCCGATTCGATGCGCCCGCCCTGCTGCCTGTTCCTCGATTGCTGGATTCCACCATAAATCGTATAAAATCACCGTGTCAGCACCCGTCAGGTTCAGACCAGTACCTCCGGCTTTTAGAGATATCAGGAAAATTTCCTTTTCTCCCTGATTAAACTTCTCAGCCATCTCCACTCTTTCTTTTGAAGGGGTTTGCCCATCCAGATAAAACGTCTGATAACCTTCATTTGATAATTTTTCCTCAATCATTCGGAGCATGCTGGAAAATTGAGAGAAAATCAGCATCCGCTGACCGTTCTGCTTTGACTGATCGACAATCTCAGTTAATTGCTCCAGCTTTCCTGAATCACCTTCGTAATTCTCAAGAAACAGTGAAGGATGACAGCAAATCTGCCGTAAGCGTGTCAAACCGGCAAGGATTTTCATTCGGCCTTTTTGAAACCCTTCTGAAGCAATTGTCTGTTTCGTTTCCTGCTGGATTTTTTCCAAATAAGCAAGGTAAAGGGTTTTCTGATTACTCGTCAAATCCGATTCATAGACGGTTTCAATTTTATCAGGAAGCTCTCTGAGAACATCTTTTTTCAGGCGACGCAAAATAAATGGACGTACTCTTTTCGCGATTTCCTCATGAGAAAGTTTACTGAAGGCTGTTTTACTTGGGAAAAAACCCTGGCATGATCGTCTGAAAAATAGACCACAGCTCGTCAAGCGAGTTTTCAATCGGTGTGCCGCTGAGAGCAAATCGCCTGGACGCCTTGATGGTTTGAACAGCTGCAAAAGTCTTCGTCGTATGATTTTTGATCGCCTGAGCTTCATCCAAAATCAGCGTATCAAATAGCTGGTTTTGATAAAAATTCGCGTCTTGCCTTAACAGTGGGTAAGAAGTGATCAACACATCTGCTGTAATTTTTTCTTCCAAAAGCTTTTTCCTGTCACCAGGACTCCCAACTGCTAGCCCACAGACAAGATCTGGCGAAAACTTTTCAAACTCGTTTTTCCAGTTATAAACAAGTGAAGCTGGCGCCACCACTAAAATCGGTTCGGTTGCTCCCTCTTCTTTTCTGGAAAGGATATATGTGATGGCCTGAACGGTTTTTCCCAGACCCATATCATCTGCAAGAATACCGCCAAGATGGTAATCAGCCAAAGAATGAAGCCATTGGAAACCAGTTGTTTGATAATCCCGAAGCGTTGTCCTCAGTGCGGCTGGCAGTTCAAGATCATGATCCTCTGGGTGCTTCAAATGACTTAGAAGCTTACGGAACGATTTTCCGAATTTTGAAACAACATGATCCCCGCCGCTCACAATATCATCTACCTGAAGGCCTCTATAAACAGGCAGCTGCAAGGTTCCGTCATTCAGTTCTGAACTTTTAACGTTTAGTTCACTGAACAATTGATTAAAGGTTTGAAACGCCTCTGTTTCGAGTGGCACAAATGTGCCATCCGGCAGCCGGTGATAGCGTTTTTTTTCCACAGCTGCTTTTAGAACACTCTGGATGTCTTCCGCTGCAATCCCTGCCATATCAAATTTCACTTCAAGCCAATTTCCCCTCGACTCTAAATCCACCGAAGCAACAGGCTCTTTGTCTTCATCAAGCAAGATGGCTTTCACTGAATCCGTCAAATAGATCTCTGCTTTCTTCTGCACGTCTGGGACGACATGATAAAGAAAGTTAAAGATCGCTTCCTCTCCATCCAAGCTCAGTTTCCCGGCGTTATGAACTAATTCAGATCTTTCAATAATACCCATGAAACTCTGTTCTTTAGCAGCATCCCGGATCAAAATACGATCCTTTTCATCGTCATCACGCTTTTCTTGAGCCAAGGGATTTATCATAAGATCTCCATACTGATAGTCGAGTTTGACATCAAGATGGTCTCCGGTACCGTCAATCAGCATCTTAATTTTTAAAGGAAGACTGACAATATGATCAGAAACAGATGCAGCAATGTCCAGCTTGCCGATTTTCTTTAGACCAGGGGCTACATGAGCCAGAAAGGGTTCAATCTGCTTTTCGCTGATCTCCAGTACACTTTCATTCTCCAGTGAAAATGCAAAAAACTCCTTAAATAGCGCCATTTGTTCAGGCGACAGGTTATAAAAAACCCCTTGATGAAATAGCTTTTCATAGGTGTAAAATCCGGTCATCGACTTGAGCTGTGATAACTTTAAATTAAAGAAGCCAGGAGCATCTTCATTTTTATCAAGTGAAAATAACAATGGTGGAAGGTCGTCTATCACATCAAGTGTTTTATAAATAATACCCTTATGTTCGTACTGGATTGAGCTGTTTTTTAATTGCTTTAGTAGAGGGTCAGCTGCATAGGGCGGAATAAACAATGTTCTGCTACCTGACGTCGATCGATTAGGATAATATGAAGATAATTGATTATGGTAGACCTCTTCGTTTTGACTGATCTCGATCAATAAGTCGATTATTTCGCGATCGCTTTTGCAAAACATGTGCAAATCCGGGTTAAAAGTAAAGTTTTTGGTGAATTCATAGAAATTCCCTATCTTTATTGCTTCAAGAAAATCTTTGATATTCTTTACCACATATAACCGCTTATCACCCGTCTTCATTTCAATAGTAACTCCATGATCCGTTGTATATCGCGTACTGATGAGCTGGGTTTTTAGAATAAATTCTACATTTAATAAAACTGGCTGAGTGTCGGGGGTTTTTCCGATTGCAGGCTGAGATTGTTCAGTAAAACGATCAATTAGATGAGTCACCATCGGATTTTCTTTCGGATCCTGAATGGAATCATTTAATCCAGCTGTCGGATTTTCCAATCTGTCGCAGATCTGAAGCATAACAGCCGCAACATGTTTACACTCTCCGTATTTATCCATGGCTGGGCAAGTACATGAACATCTTATTCGCGTAACAAATTCCTTAACTGTTACCTCATAATCATCACTGTTCCCAATAACATCGGCAATCCATTCCTGCTCATCCTCATCGTATTCCAGGTCAACAACACGGCCGTATTGATAATACGACTGTGCACGTCGGTAAACAATATCTGAAAATCTTTCTCTGACTAGTGATTTAGAAATTGAAGAATTTATGTTGGTCATTTTTATTGGCCTCTCACGTTCGTATTAAAACTTCAACTATCTATTATACTACCCAGATAAGGTTTTTGAAAAGCGAATGGCCATTGTGTGCAGGCCAGCCATGTTTTAAATTGGACAAAAAAATAAGCACCCCGCCCATAGAGGACGGGTTTTGTTAGCTTGATTTTCTCAATTTTTGTTGTTTGTATGACTGATTTTCAAAGAGAATTGATTTTATTTTTAACTTTAATAATTGAATCAGTATATAGAAGTAATGTGAAGCAAAAACCACTATGAGGGAAAAGGCTAAAAGAAAGAGTGCCGACTTTTTGAGTTGGTCAATTCCTAAAAAGTCTATTGCTAAGAAGGTCATACTTATGAAAAACATATGTGTGACATAAACACCAACCGCATTCATACCTATCATAGAAATGAGCGATTGGCGTCCCCAGTGCCTATGTTTAAGAATAAGTAAAAATAAACAAACAGCCATGGGAATGGTTGATAAATAGTAATCCTCTCCCCCATTTGTTCCATCGGCAATACTCGTAACAATTGCCCGCTCTATAATTTGAGCAATTGAGAAAAGGAAAAATAGAATGACTAATAGACTAGTCTTTAGCCTGTCTGCTCTTAATTTCATATATTCATAGTGATTGGCAAAAAAACATCCTAACGTGGTATAAAACAATCCAAAAAATAAAGCATCCCTGGTTGGAATGCCTAAGTGATAGATTCCTGCATAGGATTGACCGAATAACCCTATTAAGTTAAGCCCCAAGCTGAGAAAAAGAAGCAGGTTAAGTTTCTTGTAACTTAAAAATAAAAACAAGATTACTATGGACCAGATTAATGCAGTTAAATACCATAAGTGATAAGAAGTCATTCCTGTACCGTAATAAAGAACACTAAGATGCAAAACAGAACCAAAATATTTACTCAGTTCGACTTTAATATTGAGTCCCAGATAGACAGCCATGACCACCCTCATTACACAGTCGTAAACAAAATAAAAGCAATACCAGGCAATAAACAGCTTAATGATCCTGAGAAGATACTTACTGAAATATGCTTTGGGGTTATCTCACTTTCAGCATTTTCATCCCAAATAAAAATCCAGATACCATAAAGAAAAACGGAATGACGAATCTCGGGAAGTTATTGAGTGAAGTATTCATATATTGGTTTGTTACTGCGCTCCCGCTGAACGCTATGGTATGCGTGCACACAACAAGATATATGGCAATAAATTTCATATAATCAATCGCGTAGTTTCTTGGCATGAGGGCATCTCCTCAAAAGAAATAAAAGCCTAAACTGACTTTTGAAACCTCGGTTCATTAAGTCCTTTTTCATTTCCGTTAATGCTATTCATTTTCCGATCGACCTGCTTTATTATTGGCTGGTAAACAAAGTTAACTACATAAGAAGCTGTGAGACAAAGTAATATTAACCAGCCAAGAATTAGGATTGGGTATTTAGGAGCGAAGGTAAGTGCTGGAAATATGGTCATGTAAAAAAAACATATGGGTTAACCATATGTTTGTAGAGTGATCACCGAAGAAGTTCAAGATTTTTTGAATCGTCTTACCACGATAGCTCTTTCATAAAGTTACTCCTTTTAAGGATAATTAAAAATAAACAGCTTGCGAAGAGAATCATTTACAAATAGTCACCCCCTCCCACCATTTGTTGCATCGACAATACTCGGGACCATGGCCCGCTCTACAATTTGAGCAATTGAGAAAAAGAAAAGTAGAGTGATTAATAAACATGTCTTTAGATTGTCTGCACTTAATTTTTTAAAGAACAAAATGATAAATGTAGGGATGTTTTAACCTTTATAAAGAATGGGATGGTTTAAGTGTTGGAAGACTACATTCTATGGCTAGTCAAAGAATCTCAAAAGTAAATACTTTTTGGGAACGGTCAAAAAAAATCAGTAAATACTTTATTAGTTTGAAATAATATAAAAATCCCCTTTATTTACTAGTAATTTATAATTATTTTTATTTGAAAGTTTATTGTACTTATTTTTTGTAATTAACAATAAAGAATTTGGGTTTTCATTAAACGCTTTTAATCCACCATCCTTGGGGATCAGATTATCATATAGCTTAGCTGCAAGAACTTCACCCTGTTGCCAATCATTTAATCGGTACGCCAAACCTTCTGATTTTTGAACAGTATTGATATTAAAAATTAGTTTTTCAGAAACGTTAACATGCTTACTTTTCAAATTCAAAAAAACATTTTGGACATTCTCATTTGTCGTATTAGAAATAATATGAAAAACCTCATATTCATTACCAAAAAAACAAAAGAAAATTCCTAAAACAACCAATAACTTAATCATTGAGTGATATTTAGTTATTACTCGATTTGCTAAAAACCCAATTAAAATTGAAACAGGAGGGAATATAGGCAATATATACCAAGATATTTTGGTTTTTGGAAATGAAAACAAAATTAAAGGAATGAGAATCCAAAAAAGAATACCCATAAAAAATTGGCGGTTATTCTTAATGTATTGTAATTTTTCTTTAAAAATAATTAAGAGAACTATCAAAGTGAGCATACATAACCATAAACCATAATTATGTAGATCTAAAAGAACTTTAAAATAATAGAATGGCCCGCCACTATGTCCCTCTAAGGTTGAAGAACTCCGCTTTAATAGATCGTAACCGATCATGTTCTTAAAAAAGACTAACCCATCATATTGAAATCTGATAATTCCCCATATTAATATCGGGACTATTGCAGAAATTAAAACGATAAACCAATTTAGAAATGTTAATTTTTTGATTTTTCCAGTAAAAATTAAATATAAACCTAAAATCACAGGAATACATCCCGCATGCCAGCTTTTAGTTAGAAATGCTAAAGAAAATGCAAAACCTGCTAAATATAAATAATTAATATTTCGATCCATTAATAGCATGCTAATCATCGAAATAGTAAAAAATAATACAAATAATGAATCAGGGTCCCCTGTTCTTGCTCCGTGGTACAGAATATATTGAGAGCTAGTTAAAAGAACACTCATAGATATAATAGATGCCAAATTACCATGTCTAATTTTTACATATAATCCGGTGATAGCAATAGTAATTAGAGCACATATTGCAGATGATATTCTCAAACCTAATGTAGAAAATCCAACTAACTTAAAGCCGGCTGCAACTGCCCAAAAACTTAACGGTGGCTTTAAATTCCAAAAATCGTTATGAAAATTATAAGTATTAACAACATAATTCCCGCTTTTTAACATTTCATAGGCGCTTACTCCATGTCTTGCTTCATCAAAATTAATTATTGATTGATCTCCCAGTTTGTAAACCAAATTAAATAGTGATATAAGTAAAAATACTACAAAGAAAATAAAATAGTATTTTTCGATTATCCAAATTAACTTATTAATAAGGCTTTTATTGTTAACGACTTCCAAATTCCCTCATCCTTTTTAATTAATTTAAATTTAAGCATTAACAAATTATTTTATATTTTTTCTTATACTGACACTAATTCTTTATCTGAAATTTCTTTTTTGTTAGTACCATTTTCAGTATAATTATCTATCTCTATAATGAATTTTGGACGTCGCTTGACTTCATTGAATATTTTACCAATATACTCTCCGATTAAACCAATACCTATCAGTTGAAAACATCCAACAATCCAGATCGATAATATGATTGATGTCCAACCAGAGATCGTATGGCCTAATACTTTTTGAATAATTGCATATCCCCCCATTAATAGACTCATTATAAGAAGAAGTCCACCAATTGCGGTAATAAGACGAATGGGTGCAACACTAAACGAAGTAATACCATCGAATGCAAAAGCTAGCATTTTCTTCAAAGGGTATTTGGAATTCCCTGCAAATCTTTCATTTCTTTCATAGTGCACAGTCGTTGAATTAAATCCAATCAATGGAATAATTCCTCTTAAAAAAAGATTGGTTTCTCGAAATTCTTTTAAGTGCTTAAGAACTCTTCGGCTAAGAAGTCTGTAATCCGCATGGTTATATACAATATTTACTCCAAGATAGTTTAAAACCCGGTAAAAGCCTTGAGCTGTCGTTCTTTTAAAGAAAGTATCCTTTTTTCTCTGACTTCTTACGCCATAGACAATATCATAACCTTCATTATATTTATCAATAAACTCCTCTATAACATTAACATCATCCTGAAGGTCCGCATCAATTGAGATAACGCAATCTGCATATTGACTGGCAGCGTTTAAGCCGGCAAGCAATGCGTTCTGATGACCAACGTTTTTAGACAACTTAATTCCTTTTACAAATGAATTGGTGTGATTAAATTGAGAAATTAAAGTCCATGTCCGATCTTTACTTCCATCGTCCACAAATAGAATATTACTCTCACTTGAAATTTTAAGACTTGAAACTAAACGATCCAAAACCTCTGTTAAGCGCTTTGTAGTCTCACTTAAGACATCTTCTTCGTTATAACAAGGGACAACAATTGTTAATAAAGCTTTGTTCTTTTTAATAGTCATCAAATCTTCCTTTCGAAATTTTATATAGATTTTTCATTTACGAATTGGGTTTTATTAAACACCAGAAATTTCTGTCCAATATAGTTACTAACCGTATATAATCCTGCACCGAAAAGGATTGAAATTTCACTTCTAAATTGCAATAAGTAGGGATATATTTTAGCTAAGGTAACTGACAAATGCAGCCCAATCCAATATGAACCGTAATAACATAAAAGGACCACAATTAAAAATTTAAATAGACTTGATGAGACACTTCCTTCGTTTTTAAACGTAAATTTCTTATTCAAAAGATAGCTAACCAACATTCCAATGCTGTTACCTATAAAAGTAGAGATCCAGTAATTATTTATAAAAAGGTCGTATAAAATAAAAACTGAAGTCAACCCAACGATAGTGTTAATTATGCCAATTATTAAAAATGTTCCTATTTCCTTACTCAACATGTTACTTAACTTCTTTCTTTAATCCATAAGCCATTTGTTCTAATGGCTCAGATATTAAGACTTGATTACATGCAAAATTAAGAATTGACGCGTAATCCATTTCAGTACTCGGAACAAATAGATGAGAAACGCTCATTTTTTTATCTCTCCTCAAAATTCATTTTATAATTATACAGTAATTTCCTTCTGGCTTTCAAGGTGGCTCTGAAAAATGTCACATGTTGCTCTATCTAATGGTTGTAAGCACCCCTGAGTATCTTTTAATAAAGGAATGTTTTCACCCCATAATTTAATTGGTTGAAGTGAGATAATACAACTAAGCTTGTTACAAAAGATAATTCATTCATGAAGAAATCTTAAATTTATCTATCCCTATAATTAAAAATAAGAGGTCGGTAAAATAAAAAGTACATCAATCTCTTTATAGTTTTTTTTATATTGATTTCTGAAATTCTTGTTCAATAAGTTCGCTGGCATTTACTTTATTAAAGAGCTTTTGCTCAACTGTTTGAATGAGTGGATTGTAGAAATAATTAATTATGTAAGATGACATCAAACAAAGTATTAATAACCAGCCTAGAATTAAGATTGGGGTACTTAGGCGCAAAGGTAAGTGCTGGGAAAGTGGTCATATAAAAAAACATATGGGTTAACCATATGTTTGTAGAGTGATTACCAAAAAATTAAAATATTTTTGCGCAACCTTTCCCTTGTCAATTAGACTGAATAAGCAAATAAAAGCTATTCCGGTGAAAGGAGCGATAAATATTGTTTGAATATAAGCATGTAGAAGGATTAGAAGAATGATTCCTGCAACGCATAGTGAGTTCTTATACTGAAGTACGATAGCTTTTTTGGAAATAAATGTATAAATTTTATCCTTTGCAAAAATTGCTCCCGCAATAAATGGAAGTTGTGATGTTCCAAACAGAACGACGGCAGTAGCAATCATATTTAAGAGAGGGTGATGACTTAAGTCAATAACATGCTTTATCCGCTGGATATAGCTTACAAAATATATAAAACCCGAACTTGTTAAAATCATAAGTGAACTATATTTCTTCACTAATGTAAACATCAACGGACTTATTAAGACAAGAATAATATAAGTTTGTAAAAACCACCAGGCCGCGTTATAGGAATCCGACAGTACAAAGAAGTTAAGAATTACTTTAGTTGGTCTCCCAGGAAAGTGAGGATTCCCAGCAAAAAAGCCTACTAAAATAAATATAAAAAGTATAATCCAATAGTTAATTAATAGTTTAAATATCCTGAGGAAGTTCTTTTGTGACCCTTGTTTTTTGATTTTGTTTTGACTTACGAATAATCCATATCCACTGGCAAAGCAATAGATTGGTACACATGCATCACAGAATAATGCTAAGTAATAAATAAAGGGGACACCATTGATAACTGGAAAAGTTTCGTATAGCCCGTTTACTTCTTTTCTGCAAAACAAATGAAGGGAGAGCATAAATAAAATCGCCACTCCCTTTAGAAATTTCATATCCTGTTTTGAGAACTCCATTTAATTTCTCCTTTTTTCTTACGCTTTTGGCTTGTTTAATTGAAATGATTTTCAGTTTAAATCCTTTTAAAATGGTAACCACTATACTCTTTATATATTGAAACTCATTACTTTTATAAAAAATAGCTATATAAATTAAGTTTGGAATAATTAAACAAATTATTCCTCTCTCAATTAAAGATATAAAACTATGACCATGTACCATTAAATCACAAATACTTGTCGCTATTAAACAAGCAACAATTGTAATAATTGCATAAATTGTATATTTCAAAAAATATGACCAAACTGAAAGATTAAATACGTGTTTATATGTTAATCGAGGGACGTTCCAAAAAACTGTGGTAAGAGTGCTTATAGTAGTGCCTAGAAAAATGCCTACTAAACCAAGATATTGAACTAAGATTAATGATGTTCCTAAATTTATTGACGCTTCAATTAAAGGTATATATTTATCTTGGACAAAAATCCCTGCTTTTATCTTAAAAGTGGAAATTGAACTTCTTAACCCGGTTAAATAAAAATTTATAAGTATGAAGATAAAGGAAAATTGAGGCAATAAGTAGCCATCCCCTAGCCACCAATTTATGAATGGATTTAATAAGTTATATAAGAAAATAATACATATAGAGTAAACCCAAAAATTAATTAAATATGAAATCTTAAAAATAGAATAATTTTTATCTTTACCTTCAGTTGCGATTAAATTTCCAACACTTGAGCCTATCTCTCCGATGATTGGTGAGATTAATGTACCAAGTTGACCGATTATCATTGTATAATTTGAATAAAGTCCAACAGTCGCAATTCCGATAAAAGAAGATATTAGTATATTGTCAGTGCCAAATACTGCGTAGCTGCCAATATTGTGAAAAACATTGCTTTTACGTTTTTCGTTAATCCCTTTTTCTCTTTTTCCTCAATAAAATAGCGAGTCTTTGTTTTAATAAAGGCATAATACTTTTAACAATTTTCCCATTATAAATATTTTGTATTATATAAGTAAAAGTTCCAATCCTAAAAAAAGTAAATAGTTATGTGTCTTAATTAATATAATAATTTTAATTATCATAGATATAACTTGAAATATAAAATTAATTTTAGCGACTATATAACCTTTTTGATCTGCTGTTATTAATGATATTTTATGAGCATTGAAATAATATGTCATATTTTTAGCCACGAATATGAAATAGGCAATTGTAAGGTAAGAAATTGACCCGCTGTTTTTTATTAAATTCCCCAAGAAGGGATATAATAAAAAACTTAAAACCAAAATTATAAAAGCCAGTAATGCATATGCTCTTTTATATAATTGAACTAATGCAATTATTTTTGGTTTATCTTTTTCAGCTAGGGGCTTATAAAGATTATATGTAATGCTAGTTCCAATTCCGCTTTCTACTAATGCAAGCATCGAAAGTACATTGGTAAGTAAGCCATTTATACCAAGATATTCCGTCCCCAAGCTGTCTAAAAAAATTTTCCTTGAAACAAACCCTAAAAGAGCGATTATTAGCTAGTTAATTACACTAGTAGTAATGTTTTTTATTGAACTAGATGTTCGCATAGTTATCCAACCTTCTGAAGGAAGTATTGTAAATCTATTTTTAGCAACTATTATTCTAGTCAATAAAATCTCATTTTTTGTAAAACAAATCACTTTAATTAATTTATAAAAGTTGGATGGGCATCTATAATTTTTTAGATCTTTTATAAATTCTTCATTTTTTATAATATGTGATAAAATTTTATATTTTTGATTATAAACTAATTCGAGCCGGACTACTTCTTCCATATAGGATAATATAATACCAGTATAATGATTTGAAACCTTAGGTACATAAACTTCCATACCTAGTTTTTCGCATAATGCAATCATAAAGTTTTTATTATCACTTGCGTATGAGAATAAGTCTTCTCTAAATAGTCTTGTAAGTGACTCTCCTCTTTCTTATAAAATAATTGTCTAGAGGTTTATCCACAAATACTAAATTATTTATTAAAGTAAGCAAGTTGAAATTAAGCCGTGCGTCTTCACTATGACTTATATTTTCATCAATTTTGATTTTAATTTATCAAATAATGATTTTTTATAGAGCTTATTTACACTTGATGTTAAACTATAAGTCTGATTATTTAAAACACAGGCATTATATCATTTACTATAGAATTTTTAGTAATAATTTGTTAACTTGTTCCCATATTTTAGACACTGAATAGTGTTATAGTTTGTATTAATAGTTCTAATATGACAACTACTAAATCTGTTTTATCTTTTATTGCAGGTTTAGTTAATATCTCATACATATTAGGTTCTATAGTATGGTTGGATTCACAAAAGCAATATAATCCCTTCGGCAATGAATATTCCTGTTTCCTGGCCGCGGAAACCCCTTGTTAATTTGGTGAATTACTTTGATTCGTTTGTCCATTTTGGAATAGTTATTGCAAATTTCACCACTTTAGTCTGTTCACCCATCGTTTTCAAAATTAACTCAAAATAGTTCATTGTTTGCAGTAAAATTGAATCAATACACTGTTTTAAAAATGGAGCTACATTATATATTGGAACGATTATACTTAAGGATTAGCATAAGTTATCATCTTTCAGTAGAGTATGTTTTGTTCTCATGTCGGTTTGTCCTTTCAAATAATCTTGATCTTATTTTGCCGAATGAAATTTGCTTCAGTTTCAAATTTCTCTTAATAGTGCTATAAGTATTTCATCGTCTATTAATTGTTTTAAGGAATAAAACATTTCTTCTTCATTCAAATCAGTAATGAGACCAGTTTCTTCATGAGTTAGATGTTCATCGACGCCTATTACTCTTGTACTTATTATTGGACTAGCAAAACATTTTGCCTCTGCCAATGTAATACAGTATCCTTCATGGCGTGATGACTGGACATAGATATCACATTGTTTCATGTATGGGTACGGATTCGATTCAGATCCAAGCAAGATATAGTCGTTTTCCAACCCTTTAATTTTATAAGTTCCTCATATTCTTTTCTCGCTGCCCCTTCCCCAATGCAATACCATCTTACTTATACCCTTCTTTCTTTAGTTTTGCAAATACTTCGATCGTTAAATCCTGCCCTTTTTCTTTACTCAGCCTGCCAACCGTGAGAATTCTATACCGTCAAAATCATCCTCGAACCCAACATCTTCTTCTGCCATCTTTTAATTTGATGACAAGTTATATTCGTAAATGTTTCAGTTTTACTATAGAATTAAGGAAGGAGCTTATCTAGCTTTCTTTTCCTTCATTCGATACCACAAAAATCTTATCGAATTTTCTATAAAGCTTCACAGCAAATTTCGCGTTAAATCCTATTTTTGTAATATCAAAGTGAATCATTGAATTTTCTTTCTAGCTTTGATTTTATTCATAACAAAATAGCTTATGAAGTCCATTGGACCAGCATAAGCAACAGCAATATCATATTCATTTTCAAGTTATGTAATATTCTCAAAAGATATTTAAATAAAATACTTCGGTTGTTTATGAGCTTTGACAAATAGTTAATAATAAGACATTAAATGCTTTTATAAATTTTCCTTGTTTGAAGAAGATTCTTAAGAACTTTTTTGGGTGGTTCATTCAGTATATCTTTCATTTCTCTATAACCCTTTAAATATTCAACATGAACCTCATTAGGAATTGCATCTAAAAATCCACCATACTTTTCTAACATTAGAATCGTGATATCATACTCGATCTTTTGGCATTTCAGAGATCATATTGAGCAATGCTTTTTCAGTTCCACCTACATTCATATTTATTAGCATAAAAAGATTTTCTTTTTCATATTCGCACCAATTTTCGCTTTCTATGAGTTGATAAAATTTTTCTATTTCCTCTACATTCCCTTTCTTCTCATTCTTCAATTATGAATAATTTTTTCTTTAAGTCCTATTTTCTTAATCATTCTTAGAATTCCTTTATACACTGGCTCAGCATTCATTTCAACAACCAGACCATTCTTTCCATCAATCATTTGATTATAAACCGCATCAAATTTTGTCGTGACAACCGGAATATTTAGCATTCGGGCTTCTGCAATGGCAAGACCAAATCCTTCATATCTTGATGTCTGAACATAAATATCAGCATTTTTTATAAATGGATAGGGATTTGCTTTAACGCCTAAAAGAATAAAGTGATCACTAAGATCATATTTCTTTATATAATCTTTTATTCTCTGTTCATGTGGCCCTTTCCTAATGCATACCACCTGAATTTTATCCCTTATTTTTAAGTTTCTGACAAGCCTTCAGAGCAAGATCGTAACCTTTTTGATTCGCCAATCTACCAATCGTTAGAATCCTAATCCATAAAATTATCATTATAGCTTTCTCCTAAATTAGCCATTTCAGTAATGAAACTCGGGTTGTTGATATCATAAATGACTTCAATTTTATTTGAGTAATATGGGAAGGTTTCAATAAATACTTCCTTCGTTGAATCAGAAACCGCAACAATTTTTTTAAATTGATTATAGAATTTTTTTTGAAAATTTCTTTCTTTTCATCTAGTCTGTAACTCACATTCACCCAGGCGAACTTTTCCTTTGCCTTTACTTTTTCCGCCACATAAAACGTCGGAATCCCTGAGCATAACTAATTGCTATATCATAATCTTTTGTATTTTCTTCAATTACATTAGATACACTTTCCCAAAAAATTCTTGCTTTTTGGGGGTTGCTGTATTTTTTTTCGTATATTAAATGAATATTTCATGACGAGAAGTCATATTCGAAATCAGTTCTTTGAAGAGATTGTTTCACAGCATCTTTTATCTTTAGTCCTGTGAATTTTTGTATTCTAACTGGTCTTTAATATATTCTTCTGATGGCAATAGTTCTTCAAGTAAACCGCCATGCCCAAACATCATCAGATCAACTTCAAATCTTGAATAATAAGCATAGAATGAAGTGTGACAAGACTTTTTTCTGCTACGCTACATTTAAGGAGTCTATGACAAATAATAATTATTTTTTTCATTTTAAATCTCCTTCTTTAGTTATTTTTAAAAACTTTTATCTTTAGATTTCTTAACCTTCTGCAATATATATGGAGTCTAAAATCAATAAGATTAACATAACTTTTTGTTTCCACTCTATAAATGGATTTTTAAGCAATGATAATTCGATTAATGATTTTTTTTAATTCATTTAACCATTAACTGCATTAGGTAGTTCAAATTTAATTTTATAGTAATTTCACAAAAAACACTTCCAAGAATAATTTTAGTGCCTTATAATACGACACTTTCTACATTATATTTTATTTAATGATACTTACTCTGTCATTTAAAACATATACCCTCTGACTTTTTTTAATGGAGAAGAAGTGTATGAACTATACTGCCTTCTCTTTGTAAATAGTAGTATAGCGGCACCGGAATATAAGTTATTTTTGAACAAGCGTATAGTATTCTGTGAATGATAAACTCATCTTCATATATCTTGCCCGTTCTGGATAAATTGTTTTCAAATAATGTTCTTTTATATCATTTACCCCAGACAAGAGTCACATTTTTATACCGGCTCTCCCCATCATTCATCATTGCAATTTTTTAATTTGTAAAGTTCGTTTAATGCTTGTAAATTAGTATGATGCTTAATTTGGTATTTTACCATGTAAGTACTTCAAGTCTGTAAAAACTTAATCTATTCTAACAATAATAAAATCGCAAACAATTAATTCAGAGGTGTATTTTTTTGCTGCATTATCCTGTAACCCATACATTTTATTATTATAAAATCATCACCATCCACCACAAACCAATATATTTACCTTTAGCAACTTTTCGTTACCTTTTGTCCTTTCTGGCAGAAGCTACGCCTTGATTCTTTTTATGAATAACTACAACTCTATTATTCTTTAAAGTATTAATAACATAGCCCACTGTTATCCGAAATTGCATCGTTAATAAGAATAAACTAATAATAATTCTAAATGTTTGAGCCAGATCATAACTATATACATTTGTGTATATAACCTCAACATTATAAACTGGGACAATAATGCTCATTTTTAAAGAGCCTTTTTTATTCCCCCTCTCATGATAATCTTTTTAATATTTTTAAGGTTCTCAATGAAAATAAACAGTTCTATATTAACAGTCACATAGTGAAACAATTGATTTGTATTTAATTGGTAACGCAACACTTTTTTAATGCTAGCTTTGTGCTTTCTAAGGAAAATTTGAATGATTTTCATATAGCACTTTGTTGGCTCTTTTTCTTTAACCTGTTTCAAAATGTAGAATATCTTATAAACACGCCCAGTAACCCAAACAAGTGAACACAACATTGGTTTTTGGTAGTACGGATAACTGTTATTCATAATATGATAATATTTGAGTCCCAACCTTTAAGGGCATAGAGTCTATTTTCATTGAATGTAGTAGTTAATATACTGTTTTATTCTTTCACATAGATATAACCGATGCATTCATATAAAATGCTATTGTTTTCATTGGCAAACAGCCTGTAGGTTGTTGATAAATCTTCATGTATCCTTCCTACGGGAAACTGAATTTCATTAAAACACTTTCTTTTTAAAAAGTTTTTTTCCAAGTCCGTAAAACGGTATAAGTTTCCGATCAAACAATTGTTTCATTGCTTCAATGTGTATTTTCCAGTTCCTTTATAACGAAGCTCTTCACTTTTGGTAATAACTTTCCCATCAATTTCTCATTGAAACTGACAAATAGCAATATCACTTTCTTTTTTTCGAGACATAATTGATGAACGATGGTCCTTCCTTTTTTATCAATTCAGTCATCACTGTCCACAAATCCAATGTAATTACCTTGAACTATGGTCCAGTTGATCTGCAGTGTTCCTGTGGCAGTGTTGGCACGAGCTATTGATTTGTGAACAACTTTTACTAATATATATATTTTCTTGCATAATCATCACAAATAGATCCACTCTAGATCAATAGATACATAATTCGCAGCGGATTAACTTCAAAATAGGTAAAATTTTTGATTACACGAGATTGTTATTAATGCAATCTTCGACGTAAGCCTGTACAACATTATAAACCGGAGCAATAATACTTATAGCCGGATTCACAATTTTTACTGATATTTTAATTTTACGTTTTGTTTTACAATCGTGAACGAAACACCTGGTGTATATGGAAAATAAACAATTTCGACTCCGACCTGGTCAAAGTTCATTTCAACCTCTTGAAATAGCAGATCCCTTTCCAGTCATCACCTACAAACATTACATCAAAATTCAAATTCTCCCAAGCAGCAAATTTATCTCTATCAGCTTGTGGAAACACGATGTTTACATGCTTTATAGATTCGACTATGGCAGCTCTTTCCTTATGCGGAATGATCGGCTGTCTTTTTTTATATTCCATGACAATTCATCTGTACTAACGCCAACAATTAGATAATCGCATTGCTCTTTTGCTTTCTTCAAAATATTCAAATGCCCCATATGAAACAGATCAAAAACACCAGTATATCCAATCTTATACGGCTTCATCTAAAGCCCTCCTTATTTTTTCTCCAAAGCAAACCTTTTCTAGATGTTCAAGTAAACGCTCACAGGCAAGACCCTTTTCAAAAGACCCGATATCATCTAAGAAATTCGTTAAGTTTTCTTTATATATTTGTTGATTAAATGATTCGATTTTCTCATCAAATCCTGGTTGTTCTTTCCAATCACAAATGGCAGTTTTTCAAGGTCAAAATACAATTCTCTCTCATTACTTACATAGTCTTCAGCATCAGGCACATAAAGAAAGCATGGCCGCTGAGTGATAGAGAAATCAAACATGAGTGAGGAGTAGTCTGTAATTAAGACATCTGAAATGCTTAACAGTTCTTGCGTATCATCATAAGCTGAGACATTTATGACATTATCCTCGTAATTTAGTCGGCTTGATTGTGAAATTAAATGCGGATGCAATTTAATGAGCATTAACAGTTGCCACCGAATTTTAATTCAAGGGTTTCAATTACTTTTTGATAGTCCATAGAGTAAGACTCTATGCTGTACCTTTTCTAAACGTTGGTGCATAAAGGACAATTTTTACTGATTTTGAAATATCTAAACTAGTTAGAACTTTGTCTTTTAGATCATTATGATTTTGAACTAAGACGTCATTTCTTGGTGTACCATGTTCAAAAATAGCGCCTTTATACCAGAACGCCCTCTTAAATATCTCGGTGCTATAAGCGCATCCGGATAGTAAGAGGTCGCATTTTTTCAGAATCTTTTTTGGCCATTTCAATATAATGCGGCTGTAAAGAGTTTTCAGTGTCTTGCTCAATTTGTTTCAGTCTTAAAGAACTGTGCCAGGTTTGAATATAATATTGACCTTTTCTTTTCTTAAACAAATCCGTTGTCCTGTAGTTTGTGATTATGACCTTAGAGGTGCATAGTTCATAAAAGTACTTCAGCGACATGGTTCTGACTGCTCTAATATTTTTTACCCGGCCATTTTGCTAATGTCATTAAAAGCCCAAACGACATCAAAACGGTTATTTGGATCATTTTTTTTGATATATTCTGAAATATACTTGGATTCCGCTATATTGACTGCCGTAGTAACTGAATATAAAGATTTTGTTCTTTTTTATTGGAAACTTATTAAAAAAAACTAGCAGAGTTAGGAAGAAATTCGCTTTATAAGCGACAATTAAATACCTCCTTAATTCAAGTTGATCCGTTCCAATGTCTTAGCTTTGCGGAGATAATTTTATTTTTCTTATTACTCTTCGCAGAAAAGAAAAAAGACATTGAAATATGGATTTATATTAAATAGAAACAATTGTTTCTTTAGATCTTTATCTTTTTCAACTGCTTTTTTTATTCTTAAATAATTTTGTTTAATATAAAGTTGTATGTCTTTGCGGTTTCACCTTTTTTATCTTTGCTTCTGTTTTGCAAGAAGCAGATTATAGTGCTGCTAGGCTTATTTTTAGGATTCCACGATAAGATTCATCTGTCAGTTCCTTGTAAAACGACACGATAAAATCATGCCTAAGTTTAAGTCCTTTTAAAATATCAAGATTCTTAAGTGTGTATGTTGAAACAATACTATCTGCTCGCTGTCGATAGTAGTAAAGGGGTTCATGATTTATCACATAAGTATTCACTCTATGCATGACCTGGTGGGCCCAAAATACATCCTCAAATAAAACCCCTTTTTCAAACGGAATATCTTTGATCATCGCTGTCCGATACAACTTTCCCCATGCAAAATTTTTAACGGATTCATTTTTGATTAGCTCGTTCATCAAAGAAAAATTCTCAGTACACTGGTAGTGGCAGCTTGGTGAAATCTACCTTTATCAAAAAGGAGATATGAGTCATAAGCATAATAAAAAGCGGTCTGAACAATATCCGCTTTATTTTCCATGCTATTCTTAACCATTTTTTCTACCATTGTTTTGTCTAACCAATCATCGCTGTCAACAAACAGCGTGTATTCCCCTGTAATTGCTTGTACGCCATAATTGCGGGCATCCGATAAGCCCCCATTATCTTTATGAAGAGCAATATTCTTTCATCATCAGCAGCATATTCGTCAATTATTTTTCCGCAATTATCTGGTGAACCATCATTCACTAGAATGATTTCCAGGTTTACGTATGTCTGATTGATGATACTTTCCACACAGTGCTCTAGATATTTCTCAACATTGTATACAGGGACAATCACACTTACTTTTGGTAACATATTTTACCGCCTGCCATCCGTTTAGGTGGTGGTGCTTTTCTTAAAGATTAGTAGTGTTTATTTTGCCATTTGATAAAATCAATCAGTGTTCTGTATTCTTTAATTTGTTTAATATCAATTCCTGATTCTTTTAGTTCAGTAATAAATTCCAGCCATTCCTTATCAATTTTTGGCTGATCTTCATTCGTGGTCCCAATTAACAAAGCTTTTAAATCAGTATCTAAGCCGTTTGCGATTTTTGTCATTACTTCAATAGAAGGATTACGATGAATATTTCTTTCGATGTTACTTAAATAAGACTTTGATATTGATGAACGCTCAGCCAATTCAGATAATGTTAACCCCTTCTCTTTTCTTATTTTTAAGATGTTTTTACCAATCATCCTTTATACCTCTTCTAAAACTTATTTGAGTACTCATTAACTTTTCACTAAAATGACAGGTTTAATTTTATCGAGTTTTTAATACAATCAATGACTCTAAAAAGCTCAACTTCTGTCAAATTAGAGCCTGATGGCAGACACATGCCATTTTTGAATAAATACTCTGAAACGTTATTATCACCGTTGTGAGAATAATAACGGTTTTTCTTAAATAGAGGCTGCATATGAAGGGGTTTCCATACTGGCCTCCCTTCAATATTCTCCTCAGTCATTGCTTTTAACATGCTCTGGATCGTGACATTCGTTTCATTATGATGTTGATCAATTGTAAAGGCTGTCAGCCAACGATTCGAAAAAGTATTATTAAGCTCCGGCATAAACGAGATGCCTGGTATTTTTGAGAGTTCTTCTCTGTATCGATTAAATATGCTTCGTCTCGAATTGATTCTTTCCTCAAGGACCTCTAACTGCCCCAGCCCAATTCCAGCTAAAATATTACTCAATCGATAATTATATCCTACTTGGCTATGCTGATAATGCTGTGCAGGATCCCTTGCCTGTGTGGCCAAAAAACGTGCTTTCATTAATGCTGCTCTGTCATTAGATATGAGCATACCACCGCCTGACGTGGTAATGATCTTATTACCATTAAAAGAATAAACACCAAACTTTCCAAATGTACCGCTGGCTTGACCTTTATAGGTTGAACCGAGTGATTCAGCAGCATCTTCAATAACCGGAACATCATATTGTTGACATAAGCTCATAATCTCATCCATTTTGGCGCTCTGCCCGTATAAGTTTACAACTATTACAGCCTTTGGAAGTTTTCCTTTGTCAGCAGACTCTTTAAGTGCACGACTTAACGCAGAAGGTGACATATTCCACGTCTCGGGTTCCGAATCAATAAAGACTGGTTCTGCCCTCTCATATAAAATCGGGTTTGCGCTTGCGATAAATGTAAGTGTTGAACAAAAAACACAGTCGCCTTTTTGCACGTTTAATAACAGCAGAGCTAGATGAATGGCTGCTGTACCTGAACTTAAAGCAACTGCGCTTTCTACACCTACGCTCTTTGCTACTTCTTTTTCAAAGGCGTCAACATTAGGTCCAAGTGGGGCAATCCAGTTGGTATCAAAGGCATCCTGGATATATTTTTGTTCAGCACCGCTCATGTGAGGAGAAGAAAGATAGATTCTTTTCTTTTCAATGACAATGGCTATGCTAAACACCACCTTTCTTTTTGCTTTTTATTTCCCCGCTGGCACTCCGGCTGCCGTAAGATGATCAGGAATTTCCGGATCACTGCGGCACCTGCCCCTACAGCTGCCCATCTGCCAATTTTAATGTTGGGAATAATGACTGCAGCAGCACCAATTTGCGCACCCTCTTCGACTTCCACTCCCCCTGTTAAAGTCGCGCTTGGACAGATATGGACATAACTGCCGATCCGATTGTCATGTTCAACAATGGCTCCAGTATTTATGATCGAATGTTTTCCAATTTGTGCATCAGCATTGATCACTGATTTGGCCATAATCACTGAACCTGCCCCAATTTTTGCGCTTGGACTAATGACTGCAGTCGGATGAATTAAAGTTAGGTAGCTTTCATCAGAAAGCCCGATATGTTCAACAATTTTTTTTCTTATGTGATTGTCACCGATCCCAATGATAAATTTCAGATCACCAAAAGAAGCGATGACCTTTTCAATGGAATGGATAGGTCCAAAGAATAATGAATGATTGACTTGAACCTCACTATATCTATCATCTAGGTACCCAATAATTCTGTGATTAATATTTGAAAGAATTAAATCCTCAATCACTTTACTGTGTCCGCCATGTCCAACAATAACAATATTCATTGATGCCCCTCACTAACTTTGGAAACAGACCCTTTAAAGCTCTCTGCTGTCGCGCTTCCAGGTTGATTAATGTTTTCCGAGCGGATGACTTTAAGCAGGGTTAGCATTATAATCTTAATATCAAGTAAAAGACTATGATTTTCTGTATACCACACATCTAATTTAAATTTCTCTTCCCAGGATATTTCATTTCGACCATTAACTTGAGCCCACCCGGTAATCCCCGGCTTTACTGAATGTCTTTTAGATTGTTCTTCAGTATATAGCGGAAGATACTTCATTAATAATGGTCTTGGTCCAACAAGACTGATCTCTCCCTTTAGGACATTAATCAGCTGGAGCAGTTCATCAAGACTATACTTTCTCAAAAAACGCCCGAATGTCGTTAGCCTCTGGCTGTCAGGCAATAATTCTCCATATTGATTTCTCTCGTTTGTCATTGTGCGAAACTTATATAAGTAAAAAGCGTTTCCATGTAAACCTGGCCGCTGCTGTTTAAAAATAATAGGAGATCCAATTTTCACCTTAACCATGACAGTGATGACTGCCAAGAAAGGTAAAGTAATTAATATAAACAGTATTGAACCTGTTAAATCAAACAGTCTCTTCACCAAGCTATCACCCTCTTTATTTTTGGTTATTTTCATAAATTGTATAGTATAATCTTATACACAAAAAATAGAACGATCTTAATTATGATGCGGAATAACTCGCTTTCAACATTCCATTACTCGTTAAATTTACTCAATTCTTTCTTATTTCGGTCACTCTGAATACTTTAAATAATTAGATAAACTTTCTCTTAATTTCTTAGAATCCAAACATTGACTGATTCCTTCTGAAATACTCTCTGGATTTGTTGACGTGATCATTCCTGATTTTCCATGCTCAATCTGGTTTTTAAATGACGGAATATCAGTGACGACAATTGGCAAGGCTAATGCCATTGCCTCTTCAACAGCCACACTATGAGCTTCTGTTCTGGAAGGCTGAACATAAACATCACAGCTTTTCATAAATGGATAAGGGTTTGCTTTTTCACCTAATAATATAAATCGTTTCTTAAGTCCGAGTTCAACAGCTCGACTCTTCAGATCTTCCAACAATGGACCCCCGCCAATAATTGACCAGCAGATGTCATACCCTTGATCAATAAGGTGCTTGCACGCATACAACGCAAGATAAACACCCTTTTCTTCAACTAGCCTCGCGACTGTTAAAATGTGATACTTCGCAAAGGGTATATAGAAAGTATCCGTTAGGTTCTCCTTTGACAATGCCTTGATTGTTTCAGGTGAGACAGTATTATGAATGACCCTTATTTTGTGAGCAAACTCAGGAAAGTAAGAAACGAGTGACTGTTTTGATGATTCCGCTACTGATACAATAAAGTCACTGTTGGAAAAACTTTTTCTTTCGAGTTTAGGGCAAGGCCATCCCCCTATTTGCCCATATTCATAATCCATATGGTTATAAACAATTTTTTTGTCAGCCCTTACTTTCTCGGACACATAATAATTACAAAAGAAATCAAGATAGCTGATCGCTACATCATAATGCTTTTTTTGATTATCTAGACAATGTCGATAAACTGACCATCTTACACCGGTTCCTACACCAGAAGATATTTTAGCCAATAGAGCTGCAAGGACCTTGCCTGTAAGCAATCGTAAATCTCCGTTTCGCAATAATTCGGGGATCGACTTGCATTAAAGGGATTGAGAAACCTTTGAATAACGGCGGCAGTACATTTACTTCTGAAGGAACCTCATTAAACAACAAGCCATTATGATCAAAAAGCAGTAAATCGACCTCAAATTTATCAAAATTTAAAGAGGAAAGAAGGGAAAGCAGGCTTTTTTCTACACCTCCTGTATGAAGGTATAACGTCACAAATAACAGCTTTTTTTTCAATGTCTTCCCCCTCTCTTCTTCCATTCTTATTTCATTTGTAATCAGTCTCATGGCAAAGCATGTGAGACTCCGTATAAAGTTAACCAGTCCTTAATATTTTCATGAATGCTAAAGCCGTTTCTTTTAAACTGTTCGATGATCGTATTTTCATCCGGTTTCTCTTCTTCAATCATTCTATTAATTACTTTAATCCAATTGAGTAGATCCTCTTTCAGATTTAAATAATGAATGAGATCTAGACCCATATCGGTTGATCGTGGAAGGCTGTCTGAGACAACACATGGTGTTCCTGCACACTGTGCCTCTATCGTCACCATGCCGAAGCCCTCATTTAAAGAGGGGAAAACAAAAACATCGAAGGCTTTCATCAACCTAGGTATATCCTTTCTCACACCGAGAAATTTAATTTGTTTGGAAAGCCCCATCTCTATTGCTTTTGCTTCAATTTTTGTTCTTAATGGGCCATCACCAACAAAAACAACGGTGTAGTTTAAACCTTCCTCAATCGATTTTTTTAATAGGCTTAAAAGAAAACTTTGATTTTTAATCTCTGAAAAGTTACCGACGTGCCCGATTAATATGGTCTCAGTCCAATCCTAGTTCATCCCTGACGGTTAATTATTCAACAGTTGTCATGTTGAATATTGCTTCACGATCGATACCATTTTTTAATATTTGGACGCGACCTTTTCAACTTTTTTCTTGCCATATAAAAAACGTCCGGCTTCAAGCTGCATGCGCAATGATCAGTTGCAGAAAAATTTATGAACAGCTTTAAACATAACAGCAATTTTCCTTATTAGTCGCTTCAATCTCCATTGATTACTGTGTGAATGACAGATACGCTTATTAACCCCAGATAATTTCGCAGATAATGCTGGGAAACCGCTCTGAAAATCCGTATGAGAATGGACTGCAATATATGTGGTACCTTTCAGAATCTTTTTTATCTCCTGGATATAGATCAGTGGTCCAGATTCCCCGAGGCTTGCAATTCGGTATACCTTGCCCCCAAGTGATTCAATCTCATCATCATAATCACATTTATCATAACGATGAGAGACAAAATCAAATTGGACTTGTGATCTGTCAATATTTCTGTACACGTTCATTAACAATGTTTCCGTTCCGCCACGATTCATCGCACTTACAAAATGCAGCACTCTTTTCGGCTCTTTTCCCACTTTTACACCTCCTTACCAGTTCAAATAATCACTGTGATAGACAATCCCTAAAGTAATCACCTGCTCATAGAAAAAATAGATGAAATAACAGATAATCAAGGCGTAATAGACAACTTTTCTTTCTTTTTTTATAAAGAGCTGAATGATCCAAGATATAAGGATTAAATTGTACAGCTGAAAGTAAATATCAAAGCGGGCAAAAATCCAGTTCCTTGAAGCAATCACCATAAAGATAAATCCTAAAAGCGATAAATTAACAATGTAGTCACTTTTTGGCCAAAGCTTCCTTAGCTTCTCTCTTCCTAGGAAAGCAATCAATAGAGGTATTCCTGTAACTGTCACACGCAGGAGGTTCGCTCCACCTTCCTGAAAGTCACTATAGTGTCCATATGACGTATCACTCAATGCACTAAAAAGGAGATTTGAAAACGTGTTGAATTCAAAGGCAATTACAACGGCGATGAGCAGTAAAATGAAAGTAACCTTTGTCCACGCCTCGCGTCTGATAATGAAATAAATGGGAATAAAAATCAGCGCTGATTGATGGATCGTGGCAGCTAATAAGACAACGAGAAGAAACTTTTTCCAACTTCCATTAAGAATATAGGCAGTTGCTGCAAAGATCAGCGCGGCAGCAAGTGATTGCCGTATACCATTCATGGTTACGGTGAACAGACCTGAAGCGATAAAAACGAATAAACTTAATTCAATCATTCTGGAGTATTTATATAAAACAGTGACGATTAACACGTTTGTGATGAGAGCCGTTGTGAAAACAAGAATCTGCGGATCATTTGAAAGATGATGAAGCATAGATTGTAAAAAATAGAAACCGAACTCACCTTTAAAATCTATCTCACTTAAGTCAAATTGACTGATTGAATAGCTGTGCATATAAAAATACGTATCCCCTATGTTTTTCCTCAATCCAGAAACGATGACAAGGGATGCAATGACTATTATGGCGAATAATTTATTTGGTCTTACATAGGGTTCTTCTTTTAATGGACTTGAAAAATAGCGTGAAAAAAAAGATGAGAGGTATACGGCTATAAAATTGACCCAGAGAATTTCCATGGAATAAATTCCTTTCAATAGGCAGGTTATAAGTGCTTAGGTGCTTTTTAATACAGTCGGTTTTTTTGTTGTATTAAGATAAAAATAAAGAGCCATTCCAAAAGGAATCGCTAGGATGGTCGTGAACTTATTGGGAGACTCTTGTATGAATCTAGTGTTCTTTATCATCATACTGCTTGAAACATAGTGAATACATGCCCGGAATCTTTCTTTAAAGGTGGGTGCCAGTGTCATCACTGCTTTTCTATAAATTGAAAATCCTCTAGGGTTCTTTTTATATTGTTTAATAATATTCATGCTTGAGCCACTCTCCAAATATTCGACGTGGCACAAAATTTCATTCATGATCAGCAGAGGGCTTTCCTGATCAATGAGAATGTATTTGTAGGCTAATGGACAGTATTTTTCTCCTGGAAAAATTGGATATGGCGGTGTTTTTCGCGTCAGTTCGGAACGATAAACCAGTTTTTTGTCCCCTCTTACTTTATGCAATCCGTATAAGTCCGAAAGTGTGGATTTTGTTAGATTTTCCGGCATTTTCGTACCAATTATCGTTCCATCAGGACTTGCGTCTAATCCAACGATGCCAGCGAATATTTGCTTCCGTTCGCTTTCCAGAATGAAATGATTTTCTCGATTGCGTGATCTGCCATATAGTCGTCTGAATCGATACAAACGTTAAGCTCTGTTTCTATTCGTTCATATGCTGCATTATGAGCACCGTGCATCCCTTGATTCTCCTGGTAGTAATACTGAATTGAAACGGTGTTTTCTGCAATCCAGCTGTTAACAAGCTCTCGGGTGTTGTCTGAAGAACCATCGTCAATAATCAGCCAAACAAAGTCTTTACAGGACTGCCTTTTGAGACTTTCATAGCATAGATGCAGTGTAAACGCACGATTATAAGTAGGTGTGAAGACTGTTAAAATAGGCGGCAATGTTAATCTCCTTTCAACTGGAGCTGGTTTCAGCTGTCTGTAAATAAAAATCCTGCAGCCAAACAGCCGATTTCCTGATATCATAGCCGTTCAGTTCGATATTATCCTTATCATCGGTAAAGCCTTTTCTCTCCTGAAGCGCTTCTTTTGCCCATTTAACTGGAGATGAATGAATATTTTCATAGGTTATAAGCCCTGCCCCCATATCAACTTCATCTGTAATCGTATCTGATATTATGCAAGGAATTTCTGCTCCTTGAGCTTCGATCAATGTTACCGGCAGCCCTTCATGAATAGATGGAAATACCATGACATCAAACGCTTGAATCAAACGGTTAATATCACTTCTGACACCAAGAAACTTAACCTTATGTGACAACCCCATTTTTTGAACTTTTCTTTCAATTTTAGACCTGAGTGGCCCGTCACCTATCAAAACAAGAATAGCACTTAGGATTAAGCTTAAGGACTTCAGAAAAGATATCAAGAATAAATGCATGATTCTTCTGGTAACAAAATCTCCCCACATGCCCAACAATAAATTGGTCTTTATCAAATTCCAGCTCTTTTCTCACAAGATTTTCTATCTCTGAAGAATATTTAAATTGGCTAAAATCAATCCCATTTTTTAATATAATGGTTTCTTTTGATCTGTTTCCATATAGCCAATCTGATGCTCTTTCGGAACAGGCAAAACAATGAGAAGCGTTTCGCAAAATATATTGTCCTGCATACCATTTATAGCTTCTCGGCTAAAAACCCGCCTTCACTGCTAGTGTTGTGACTATGACAAATTCTAGTTTTTATTTGTGCTTTATGTGCAGCCCGCAAAACCAAACCGCTCATTTTATCCAAATGTGAATGAACTGTCTGGTACTCAGGATGGTCAGAAAAAAAACGTTCCATCATTTTTACAAATTGAAAATGCCCAACATCAGTCAGATAAGGAATGCGATGAACTTTCCCGCCTAATTTTTCTATCTCCTTATCAAATGTTCCTTCTTTACAAGTCAGAAAATCAAATTGAACTTTCGTTCGGTCGATATTTCGGTATATATTCATTATTAACGTCTCCGCACCGCCGCGGTTCATGTTAACAACAGCATGTAAAATTCTGATTGGTGAATTCAAAGGATTAGACCGCCTTTCTTACATTATTGAGCAACTTCCCCTTCCTCCAATGCTCTTATCCGTCATTAATCTGGCGTAGATTTTTTTCATTTCTAAACCTACCTGGTCTAATGAATAGTCTTTTATTCTATTAAGACTTTCAATGCCCATCTGTTTGCAAAGTTGTCTAGATCTGTAAAACTGAAGCATTCGTGAAGCATATTGCTGAACATCTTCTTGTGGCACAAGGTAACCGTTATAATCATGTTTAATGAGTTCTGAATGCCCTCTGTTTAGAGTCGCTAAAATTGGCAAACCGGAAGCCATAGCCTCCATAACATTGACGGGAAGACCCTCCCGTTTGCTTGATGCCACTGCTAAATCTGCCATTCTCAAATAATCATCGATGTTATCCTGATAACCTAGGAAATCAATCATTTCGCTGACACCTTTAGATTTTGCAAGATCCTGACACTCTTTTAACAAAGGACCATCTCCAGCAAGTAATAGTCTCGCATTTGGCATTTCATCCTTAATACTAGCGATCGCTTCAATTAGCAACAAATGATTTTTGTTCACATTAAACTCGGCTGCATAAAACATCAGGAAGTCGTTTCGATGAAAACCTTTAACCAATCTCAATTCATATTTAGCCTTTTCAGCTAATAGGACTAAACCGTTCAGTGTCAACGCCGACACCGTGGACATGTTCGATGCTAGCTGCATTAAAGCGGTGACGAGATGCTATATTAAAGTCTTCAGAGTTAATGGTAATCAGACAATCTGTAAATCTTGAAAGTGTTTTTTCAATCGGATAATAAAACAGCCAATTTTTTAGCGGTGCACCTTTGCAAAAGTGAAAACCGTGAGCAGTATAAACAACTTTTGCCCCGGACTTTCTAAACTTAATAGAAGCAAGTCTGGCCAGGACTCCGGCAGTTGGGGTATGGCAATGTATGATGCGGTAATCATATTTTAAAAGAAGACTTTTTAATTCTCTGATAAGCAAAAATATTATTTGTATTCAAAGGCGATCTTTGAATGCGAATATGATGTTTTTGATCCACATAGGGAATATCAAAATGTCCAAATGCTGCAACATGAACTTCCCACCCCTGCTCTTTAAACCATTTTAAATATGGTAAATGAAATTTTATAAAATGATTATCAATGGTTGCACAAAATAATACTCTGCTTTTCACTGCTCTCCTCCCAACTTTGATTCAATTTGAGATGGATTGACTTAACTTGAAATTGGCATTAAAGATGGAGAGGTGTTTTTGCTGTTTGCTAAACTCAATAGCTTTTCCTTTAATAATTCACTTCCAAGCTCTGAATATGTCAAGATGATATCCTCAATCGCCTCAAGATGAATTTCCGATGTTTTCCCAATATAAATTTTAGGATAAATTTGTTTTTCATGAACCTCCTCAGAGTTAAGCAGTTCTTCAAATAGCTTCTCCCCCGCTCTAATTCCTGTAAAGTCTATCCCGATATCGTCTATGGAATTCCCAGATAGGCTGATTAAATTTTTTGCCAGATCAACAATCTTTACTGGCTCACCCATATCCAGGACAAGGATCTCACCTCCCCTTGCAAGCGCCCCTGCCTGGAGAACAAGCCTAGACGCTTCTGGAATGGTCATGAAGTACCGAACCATATCAGGATGGGTAACAGTTACCGGGCCCCCTCTTTGAATCTGCTTCTTAAAGAGAGGTATTACACTGCCGCGGCTGCCCAGCACATTGCCGAACCGGACCACCGCAAACGTTGTACGGCTTTTTTGATTCATATCCTGAATCAGCATTTCAGCAAGTCTCTTTGTTGCACCCATAACGCTTGTTGGATTAACGGCTTTATCTGATGAAATCATGACAAATGTATCCACATCGAATGCCTTGGCTGCTTCAGCAACGTTTCTCGTCCCTATAACATTATTTTTTAATGCTTCTTCAGGATTCGCTTCCATTAATGGGACGTGTTTATGTGCAGCAGCATGGTAAACGACATGAGGACGATAGGATCCCATAACGGCCATCAATTTCTTTGAATCCTGAATGTCCGTTATGACAGGGATAAATTCAATTTTTTCTTTTCCAAAGTGTTCTTTTAATTCCATTTCAATAGAGTAAATACTGTTTTCGCCATGCCCGAGTAAAACGATCTGTTTAGGATTGAATACCGCCAGCTGTCTGCAAATCTCTGAACCAATGGATCCCCCTGCTCCAGTAACCAAAACGACTTTCCCTGTCACATTTTCTGCAATAGATTTAATATCCAATTCTACTGGTTTTCTACCAAGCAAGTCCTCAACCTCAACATCCCTAAATTGATTTACCGAGACCTTACCTGTTATAAGATCCTCAAGCATTGGAATGGTTTGGGTTTTCGCTGTCGTTTTTAAACATTCATTAAAAATCCTATTTAACTCTTTCCGACAAAGTGAAGGAATAGCAATGACGATATTTTCAATCTGAAGCAATTGAACGAGATCTTTGATTTGACTGACCCCGCCGACGACAGGCAGCCCTAAAATATCAAGCCGCTGTTTCATTGCATCGTCATCAATGAAACCCACGACTGCCAAATTCGTTTCTCTGTTGTTTAATAGTTGTCTCGCTACCATTGTCCCGGCAGCACCCGCTCCGATGATCAGTGTTCGTTTTCGGGAATCTGAAGTTCTTATATAGGAATCTCTATAGACTCTCCAAAAAAAACGTGATCCCCCAATTAAAAGTAAATTCAGCAGCCAGGTGACGACAAGCATCCTAAAGTAGATATCATGGTCAACAATTTCCTGCATAGCTGCTGTGGGGATCATCGAAATTGTGACCGCTTTGAAAATGATGTATAATTCCCCAACACTGGCATATTCCCATGACTTCTTATACAGCTTATATAACATCGAAAAAAAGTAATGACTTACTAAAAGCGTGAATGAGCTCACAATGATCGGGAACGTCAAATACATGAATATCTGCACTGACCAAAAATCGGCTAAAAAAAATGGCAGTTAAAATGATAAAAGAGTCTATGAAAATAAAAAGTGTTAATCTTCTTCGATAAGTCAACTGTGCCTCCCCTTTCATAAAAAGCTTCTATTTTTAAAATTAAAGTGCTTAGCTATGGTTTTTATATAAAACCTCATAGCTAAACACTCTAATTGAAACAAGAGGGCATTAAACCCATCCTCGCGCCACACCCTTGACGATCAACGTCTAAGGTTTTGTAAACCCACAGCATAGCCGAGTGCCTCCGTTAATATAGGTTGGGAGACATCACCTGAAATATTGTTCTTAATAAAGAACGAGACCAGAAAAATTAGACGGATTTATTTGTTCTTTTTAACGAACGATATATGCAAACTATTTCCCATGGCCATTAAGAATGCTTCCGATCAGTTTTATTCTTGATAAATCAAGCAAACGCTTAGTTTCTTTTATATTGTCTACTTTTGTTATACCGCTTTTTGCGACAAGCAAGGCACCATCACATTCGTTTCCCAGTATATTCGCATCCGTTACTTCCAAAACTGGCGGGGTGTCTATTAGCACAATATCATAAAGTTTCTTTGCAAATTCCAACAGCTTTTTCATTGCGGTTGAATCTAACAATTTTGCCGGGTTTGCCGTAGGAGGTCCGCTAGTTAAAATATCCAATGTACCCATTCCAGTTTTATTGATGGTCATTTCAAGTGAACTCTTCCCTTGCAGAACGGTTGATAATCCTTTATTATTCTCAATCTGTAATAGTTCATGAAGTCTCGGTTTTTTTAAATCCGCATCAATCAGCAGCACTTTGTTGCCAAATTGAGCAATGGAAATCCCTAAATTCATGGCAGTTGTCGACTTTCCTTCTTTATACCCTGGAGATGTCAGGATAATTGTATGGTTTTCCTGATCTGGCGCTGAAAACTTCATATTCGTATAAATTTTTCTGTACTGCTCAGAAACCTTCGAATCTCTATGATAATAAGAAACAAGGCTTCTTTTTTTCTCAGCATTATCTTTTTTTTGTTTTTGCTTAAACAATGATATTTGCCCCCGTTCGTATAAAGATATTCCAATGATTATTGATTAGCGCGATGTACCTGTTCGGTTTCCTTAATTACCAAATCAATATTTTGCTGGGAAAGGTTTGATTTATAATTCAGCTTCCCCTTTTTGGCTTTGCCACTTTTCCTGATATTAGGTAATTCGACGAGATCTTTTTTAAGAAATGGATTTTTTCGTCTGTGATACATATTCTTCTTCGTCATTTTAGAAATGGTTCCAAAAGCCGGGACCAACAGTATTTTCTCGAGCTCCCGTTCTGATTGAATGGTATCATCAATTGAATTTAGAAAAAATACGAGACCTATCGATAGAATGATGCCGCCAAAAAACCCGGCTATCATTTTACGGTTATTTGGAGGATTAATTGGATATGGGTTAATATTTGCTTCTGAGAGTGCATTGATTTTATTAAATCCTAAAATATTAGCTGCCTCTTCTTTAAAGACGCTAGCGGTTTTATTGGCAATGTCGGCAGCAAGTTTAGGGTTCTCATCCGTAGCTGTTATAGAAACAACTTGTGAGGTATCAATAATTTGAGCAGCTACTTCATTAGCCAGTTCACCAGGTGATCTCTGGCCATTAATTTCCTGGCTTACCTTTGTTAGAAGAGCCGGGTCTTCGATCATGACCTTCAGTGTACTCATGCTGTTATTATCAGCTCCAACGATAAGTCGTGTCGAAGATTGATATAAAGATACCGGGGTGAAAAACACATTATAAAAATAACCAGTTAAAGTAGTCAGTGCGGTTACCAGTATAATGGTCCATAATCGTTTTTTAAGTACCCCAAAGAGTTCTCTTAAATTAATTTCTGCTGCCATACATTTCCCCTCTAATCATTTCATATTTGGATTTGAAGCGATTGTTCTAAATAAAGAACAAAAGGATAAAAAAATATTATTTTCATCTTAATATTTACAGACAAACTTTTGTATAACCATATTTTAGTTCTTTATAATGAACATGTCAATGCAGTTTCGCCAATTTTTTCATTTTTTTACCTATTGATGAATCATTTCTATTTGTTGACTTAACAGATGACTAAACATGCCTCTTTTTTCCTTAGCAAGTTGTCCAAACTCACCTTCCTGGATGATCTGCCCTTTTTCAAAAACAAGGACCTTATCAGCATTACGTATTGTTGAAAGTCTGTGTGCAATCACGATAATCGTCATTGTTCCTTTAAGTCCATCAAGCGCTTCTTGTATTTTTGTCTCATTTTCTGTATCCAAAGCGCTTGTCGCCTCATCTAAAATTAATATAGAAGGTTTCTTTAAGAGCGCTCGGGCAAGGACAAGTCGCTGCCGTTCCCCTCCAGAAAGCCTTATGCCACGATCGCCAAGTATTGTATTTATTCCTTCAGGAAGCCTGTTAATAAATTCAGTACATTGCGCAAACTCTAGGGACTTTCCAAATATCTTCTTCAGAAGCTTCCGCATCGATCATTAATAAGTTTTCTTTGATGGTGCCATTAAATAAAAAAGGGTCCTGAGGAACATAGCTTATCGACTTTCTTAAAGACAATAGGTTATCATCCGCCAACGGTCTGCCATCAATGAATACTTGTCCTGTTTCTGGCTGCAAGAGGCCCATTAACGTATCGATAAAGGTACTTTTTCCTGCTCCTGAACGTCCAACGATTGCTGTCATTCGATTGGCAGGAATATAACAGGTGACATCTTGGAGGGCATAAGTAAGCTGGCTTGACTGATACCGGAAAGAGACATTACGGCATTCAAGTTCTGACTCAACCACAAGAGGGACAACGTTTTTATACGAAGTCGGATCATTAATCTCAAGATGCTCTTTGCATAATGTTTGCAGATCAATAAAAGCCTGGAACGCAGGAATATTGGAAGCGAGCTGCTCCAGGTTTGACTGGATTCCCGTCACTTTTGGCCACAACCGGGAAAAGATAAGAATAATCAATAATAATTGTCCAGTTTGAGCATGGAACAGTTTGACTGAAAAGAATATAAATATGGCAATAAAAATCGCAGACCCAGCTTTATAAAACATCTGTGACGAAGTTTTCAGTTGAATATATTCCACCTGTTCAACTAGCATTTTTTTTGTTAGGGATTGCAGCCAATTCAGCCTCGATTCTTCCAATGTATTGCTTTTTATATCTTTTATCCCGTTCAATTGATCGGTCATGCCGCCTAAATATTCTTTTGCTAACGCTGACGTTTTGTTTCCAAGTGCTTTAGAGTTTTTTATAAATCTGTGTGCAAGCAGAGAGAGACCTAACCCACAGATCATAACGAATAGGGTCATTTTTGGAGATAACCAAAAGGCAATACCAACCTGAATAGCTGTGAATAAGAGAGAACTGATCAGCTGTAGAAACAAGTTGATCCCTGCTGTTACCCGGTTTATTTCAGTGGTAAATAGATTTATGAGGTCGGTTTTTCTGCTTTTGATAAAGAAGCTCCAGTTAGCTTGTAATAAACCCCTGTAGATCTCCAATCTCAATTTGTGAATAAATCCCTGTATGATAGTGACATTTCTTATCGTCAGATTTCGCTGTAAAACGTTTTGTCCAATTACCAAAAGAACATAAAAGCAGAGGATAAAAGGCAGGCCAAATGTTACCGGAAATTTTTCAAGTAAACCAAAAACGTGTGAGATTTTTGTGGTCCCACCGCTCATATTGACTACTCCGCTCAAATTAATTAACGGCACTAATAGAAAAATCGCTGCTCCTTCAAGCAGACTGATGAGCCCCATCCCTAGAAGATTAAAATAGAGTACCTTCCCAGAAAAACCAAAGAGCCTTTTCATGATCGCTAATACGTATGACATATGAATCCTCCTAGGGTAATGCCTGTTTTCGCATCTTTCTCCATGCCCAAAGCATGGGATGCAAAGGAAAGTATAAAAAATGTAGTGGCTTTGGCAATGGAAATGTCTCAGCGTCAATTGGATATGGATACAAAACACTTAGTGAAAACATTACCTTTTGCTGAAAAGACATTAATTTATATAAATGTTGTTTATGGTATATTGCAACCTCTGCAGGAAGAGGTTCCGAGTGCAAATTAATTTGCTGCTGAAAATAAAAAAGGGCATCTTGAGCTAGTTTTCTGGACCTTTTTGTGTCCGCTATTTTTCTTAAATCATCTGTTATTGGTGTATTCAATAATTGGGAAGTTAATAAGATTGCCTGTCCTCCAATTTGAAGATATTGGTATTTTTTTAACAAGCTTTACTGTTTTTTTTATGTCTATACCCTTTCTAATAATCCGGTCAATGTCTGCCAGCCATCTTAATCTTGACCAGCCATGTCTTGCACCATGTGAGACAAGAAACAAAAACATGTCTTCTTTTCCTAAGAGATAGATTGGGATGTTTGTTAAATGACTGGTTCTTTTGCGTTTCCAAAGATCCCGAAAAGGCGGTTCTTTCGCTGGCCCAGGGTTCAGTCTCCAATGAATTTCTGCCTTTATCCCCTTGAAGGGATGAAAATATGTGAAATGATGGTGCCGCCATTTCCAGTCGTTTAATACCGTATGAATATAATCATCCTTTATATAGCCAAGCTCAGTAAGATATTCATCAGCTTTTTTAATTTGTTCATCGGAATAAGAATATCCAAATCGCTTGATGTTCTTAAAGAAATATCCCCATAGAGATCCTCTGCCAGAACAGGTCCTTTTAAAAATATGGCTGGGATGTTGTTGCTTTGAAATAATTGAGATAGATTTTCGGTTTCTGCACTTAAATGCATCATACGAAATATGTTTTTTTGATATTTATTAAAAAGAATACTCAACCACTTTTTTGGGGATAGTGATATTTTTTGATCTTTTATAAATTAAAGGATAAATGCGGTGATGAGTAGCAAGCTCATTAAATAAATCCCAATTAATATTGGAATAGTCTTTCTTAATAATTTCATTGATTTCTTCTTCATTATTATTTTTCATGTATTCAAGCAACAGATTTAATTCATGAGGTATTCCGGTTAAATTGAACTCAAACGATTGAGTCATCACTGCCTCCTTTTATCACCGTCATATGTTTTGCGAAAGAGCTTACTACTGTAAACCTGTCCATTTCTTCTGCGCCGGTAAGATAATACGAACCGCTGCGGAGCCATGCATGGGCAATCAGCTTTCCATCCTCATCTTTTGCTGTTCCTAAATAAAGTGTGCTTTCAATACCTCGCCTTTCCAGCATTTTCTTAGCTGCAATGGCCTGAACAAGGCATTGGCTTTCCCAAATGGTATATCTGCTCATTGTTTGTATTGCATAAGAAATTCTTTTCAGCACCAACCGATTAGATACTTTACTAATATGAGATGTTTCATCAGACCACTTACCTAAGGTGGGGGCTATCTTTGACAAAGGCCTTTTTTTCTGCAGGCGGGCCATACCTAAAAAATAAAAAGCCTCACTCAATAAAATCATTGTTTTCGTATCAAAGGACAAAAAAGTCTTCAATTTTCTCATAAGATTCATGTATTCTTCCCTGCTTTATTTTTCAGACATATGTTTTTCTTAAAGGTTGACTGTTTCCTTGTGATTAATTAATTCTTCTTTTAACAATAGATTTAAAAAAGAAATAACCTGTGTCTCACAATCATGTTGTTTCACATTGTATTCTGATAATAAATTCTCAACTAATTGATTAACCGAGATGGGTTCACTGATCCTTTCCCATATTTGCCCTCCCATTACTCCTAAATTGTAATATTTACCATTCTTTATACTCAGCATTACTTTTTCTCCGTCCATATCGCTGACGATATTCCCCTCGCCCTGTTTGACAATATCGGTTATTAATATATTCTTGTTTTTTCATAGGAATCGTTCGCTCCTTTAAATTGTATTAATAATTAGATCTGCAAGTTCATTGGCAGTAAAACCTGTTGATGATCTTTTTAGTTGAAAGAATATTAATTTTATTAACAAAGAGTGAGGTGTTAATAAAATGCCACTCCATAAATTCAATTTAGGAATTAAAAAACTGCGGAATGTGTGCCTATATAATACTGGGAATCTTTCAAGTCCAAGAACGGGGTGAATAGTCGTTTTTTCATTCTCAGTCTTACTCAGTTCAATTACCCCGGCTAGCTGCAAGGTAGAATAGGAAAATGATCAGTAACAGGAACAGCATATTTTGTTTCTCTTTCAAATAATGGATCAAATATCTACATCTTTCCAAAAGCCTCTAAGCTTTCCTGCCAGAGCTTTTGTTGCGGATAAGATGGCGTCACAAATGGAACATTCTCGTGATCTAGTGAAACAGAAATCACGTCGTCACTTAAAAGCTTGAAGCCTTTGTTAATAAGAGCCGAAGCAAGTGTCGATTTTCCTGCACCTCGTTCACCAACAATTGCATAGGCTTTGCCGTTAATCGCAATGGCACTGCCGTGCAAAGGCAGAATTTTCCTCTGCAATAATAATGCACCCATACATGTTCCTAAAATATAAAGTCTGATTTTGCTTTCCTCTGATCCTTTAAAAGGAGAAACAATAATTTTGTTTCCATCTTGAACAGAAAATATAGCTGTTCCATCTATTCGAAACAAAACGAGATTCTCTTTAGTAAAAAACGTATTCTGCTGAACATCTAACACACTCCATTGTTCACTTAAATCATTGATTTCTATGACAATATCTGAGTTCTCCATCATATGTTCAATTGATGTTAATTCCGGAAACTTAATATCGCTTAATATTTTAAGTCCGAAAGCTTGATAGGCGTATTTATTTACCGTCTGTATCATTTGCGTCACTCCAAAAGTCCCGATTCAATTTTAGAAAAATTGCCCTTATACTTTTTAAGGGTACAAGGGCGGTGAATTAAATGAAAAAATTAATAATTAATGAACTTAGCTATAATGAACCGTCTTCATCTGGATCAGATTGTGTCGAATCTGGAGTTTTTATTCCTGGACCAGCCATTGTCATATTAACATCAAGTACTTCTAATATCAGGTTTTAACCAATCTTTTTTCATCTTCTCACCCCCTTTCAAGCAATTTTTTTAATAAAATGATAAACGATTAAGCTTCGCATCAACACTTTAAATTCCACATCATAAACAGAATCTGTTCGGACATTTTCTCTTAGTTTTGAAATTGCAGCTTTTACCACATCTAAATTTATAATGTTGGTCATGGCTGAGTCTTTACATAACTGATCAAGTTTTCTATAAATCAGTCCCATGAATTTTTCATTCGATGAATACCGTCTGCCCCTTGTATTCCACGTACTTTTTGATTCAGTCTAATATTGTCTGGAAGATAATTTTTTGTTGATCTTCTAATAAGTGCTCGATCAAGTCCTTTTTGAACATACTGGTTTTCAGGTACAGACAAACAAAACTTGACAACCCGAAGATCATTTGTCGGATCGCGATCCCAAAGACCATATTTGAGTGACTGTTTCGTTCTGATTGTGCCATTATTACTCCATGAATTGACATCTTCAAAATGTTTTTTCCTTGCTCATAATTAGGGGGTGTACTTTTGTATCAGACAGATCAATTCCCTGATTATTAATTTTATCAATGACGCCAGTCTTAGTTGCAAAATCAGGATTAATTAGCATTGGAAAATGATAATCATCTATTGAAGTCTTGAATTTTTGAATGAATGGAAATGCTTTTTTCCCTACTAGTTGCAATGTGAGCTTTCTTCCAGATCCCTTGTTAATGCTAAATTTATGCACCTCATTGTAAAGCCGGATCCATCTAAACTTTTTAATAATGTTGCGTAATAATCTAAGCCGGTCCCCAGGATATTGTATAATTGCCACGTCCACCATTTAGTAAGACACCAATCCCATCCTCACTGGCTTTTTCATAAATTCCATTTAACCAAAACGAATTTTCAAAAAATTTATAAGGCATTTCTAATGTATCAAGCAAGCTATCGATTTCTGTCAAAGGGCTTCTACCTTCAAAATCCAAATATTGATCCTCAATATTACCAACGTGCTGTACAGTTGATTTAATATAAGGGGTCTCATCTGCGATCCGACTTTTTGGTGTCCAATCTTCAAAACTCTTTTCCGGTACATAACTGTAAGTGTGGAGCAGTTTGTTTTCTTCACGAAGTGCAGGAGCGGCAAAGCTTACCACTGAACCCGAATCCAGTCCCCCACTTAATCGCGCCCCAACCTTTTTATGGCATCTTGTTTGTTCAGTTACGGCTGTTTGAAAAACATCACGAAATGCCTCTTCATATTCTTGATCAGTTTTTAATTTCAATTTCTCAGCCGGCAATAATGTGCAATATCTTGAAAGGATGACGTGACCACCTTTAACTGATATCGTGTGAGCAGGAGGTAATTGAATAATATTTTTATATACGGTTGATTCAGCATCTAATTCATCAGCAATTCCTGGTGTTGCTAAAAAACCTGCAAGCCACTCTTCATTTAATTCCTTTTTTATATAAGGAAGAGAAAACAGAGGCATGATCACTGTGCAAAACGCGATTCTATTCAAATCTCTATAATAATAAAGCGTTCTACTCCCGGAAAAGTCACTTGCTCCAAATAATTTTTGCTCCCTCTTGTCCCAAATCATAAAGGCAAAGTCTCCGACCAGATATTTTGGCGCGTCTTCTCCCCATTTGTAATAAGAGAGCAAGATCAACTGGCTGTCCGGCATTCCTTTTCGCTTATCATGAGACACTTGTAATCTTTCAAACAATTCCTGACGGTTATCGATGATTGCGTCAGCAGTGATGGTCACTTGTCTTTCATGATCGTAAAATGGCTGGCGCTCACCCACCGACTCAGGAGTGATCCATTGTGCATGGCAGCCCAGGAAGACATGATCCTTGTGCCATACCTGAACGTCATCCGAGGGGTACTTTTGTAAAACGTCCATTATTCCTTTGCAGTGTTCAAAAGGTACGGGTTCTTTATTAAAATGATAGATTCCGGTGATGGCGCTCATGAGTTCCTCCTTTTTTGCAGGCTATTAACACTTTATTTATGTTTGTTCTTAATAACGAACACTCAAGTATAAATAAATACAAAAAATCTAATTTTCATGAGTCGAAAGAAACGATTATATGAAACATGAAAGAAAATTTATGAAATAATATTCGAAATAACGTTTGGTTTGTTTTATATAAAGAACATCTTTCATTTAAAATACCACCTTGTCCAGTGGGTGTCAATGTGATTTTTCAATTTTGTTTAATTATTTTCAATTCATTCACTTACCCTTTCTTTTATTCTGATATTCCCATCATCATCTGTGTTTAGTTATTATAGAAGAGAACCACGTTTTCTCGAATAATAACAAAGGAGTAAAAAATAAATGAAAAAATATATATTAAAAAATGGTAAGGAAGTTATTATTAGAGAAGCTTGCACAGAAGATGCCCAGGCTATGATTCATTTTTATAATATTGTTGGCGGTCAAACCGATTATTTATCTTTTGGAAAAGACGGATTTACGAAGTCTTTGCCTGACTATGAAAGCTTTTTGGAAAAGTCCAAAGCTGAAAAGAACTCAATTGTGCTGATCGCTGAAATTGATAAGGTGCTTGTTAGTATTGCAACCATTACTTCAAGTCAAAAGGCACGGACAAAACATGTTGGAACACTTGGAATTGTCATTGCTGAAGAACATTGCGGATTTGGTTTAGGCAGGATTCTGATGGAGCAATTAATTTCATGGGCAGCTTCAAATGGTGTTACAAAAAAAATAACGCTCACAACCAGAGATGATAATGCGACAGCTATTGAACTCTATAAAAAAGTCGGATTTGAAATTGAAGGAACGTTAATTAAAGATACCTATATTAAGGAAACGTACTATAATACACTAATTATGGGGCTATTCATTGATTGAAAACACGAATAACAAACCTTTCATCTGGGTGGTGAGATACAAAAAAGCAGCCTTTTAATTAAAGGGCTGCTCTTTTGCTATTACAATATCTTATTTAATGTTTTTCCCGTAAAAGATTTCATCCATCTCTATTTTTAGCTTTTTAGTTATTTCCCCTACTTCATCCTGTTCGAGTTTATCCTTCGTATACCCGAAAAGGTAATTGTTGAGGTCAAAATCTTTAAGCCGGCACTTCGTATGAAAAATATTCTGCGGGTACACATTCACATCAATCATGTCGTAGTCGTCTTTAATTTCATCGGGAATGTAATTCTGAATCGAATTGATGTCGTGATCGATAAACAGCTTTTGTCCGTTAATGTCCCGGGTAAAGCCCCTCACCCGGTAATCCATTGTCATAATATCCGTATCGAACGAATGGATCAAGTAATTCAACGCTTTCAACGGAGAGATCTCTCCGCAGGTTGAGACGTCAATGTCTGCCCGGAACGTGCTGATGCCTTCATGCGGGTGGTATTCCGGATAAGTGTGAACGGTTATATGGCTTTTATCCAAGTGCATCGTTACCGAGCTTGGCAGTGGACCCGGGGACTCGTCAAAGGATTCTGTCGGAACTTCAACGATTGGTCCTTCAGAGACGAGAATGGTCACACTGGCCCCTTGTGGAACGTAATCTTGTTTCGCGATGTTCAGGACGTGTGCGCCAATAATCTCCGACACATGCTCAAGGATTTTTGTCAGCCGGTCGGCATTGTACTGTTCATCGATATATTCTAAATAAGCTTCACGCTCTTCTTTTGTTTTTGTATAGCATATATCGTACATATTAAAGCTTAATGATTTCGTTAAATTATTAAATCCGTGTAATTGAATGCGTTGTTCTGGTGATAAAGTCATTTAATAAGTCACCTTCTGTATGTGGGTTAATAGTGATAAGTTACCCTGTCTTTGATGCTGTAAAACAGAGTCGTGTTTATACTTTACTTTTATACTGAGTGAACGTCAGTCACACCCATCTTCGCTGCAAGCCATTCCTTTAGAACTTTCTGATCCGATTGGCTGAAGAGCTTTCTCAGCGACCTCTTCTTCCCAGACTTTTTGGAGAGCTTCGGTAAAGACTTCTGGAGGCTGAGCACCAGATATGGCATATTTACGATTAAATACGAAAAATGGCACGCCCTGCACGCCAATGGTTCTGGCTTCTTCTTCATCAGCACGTACAGCGTCTTCAAAGTCCGTTCCGTTTAAAACAGCTTCCGCTTCATGACGGTCAAGACCTGATTCTTCTGCTAAATCAAGTAACGTTGCATGGTCCCCAATATGCAGAGAATCCGTAAAATAAGCTTTAAGCAATCGTTCAGTCAAGACAGCTTCCTTTCCGGCAGTTTGAGCGAACTTGGCAAGCCTATGTGCATCTAATGTGTTTGTTGGCTTCATCTCGTCAAATTGAAAATCAAGCCCGACCGTCTCAGCTTGTTTTCCCATATCTTCATTCATCTGTTTAGCTTCTTCAATGGTTTTGCCATACTTTTTGGCCAAAGCTTCATGAATCGAAAGTGTTGTTTCTTTTGCTGCATTCGGATCAAGCTCGAAGCTTTTGTATTCAACTTCAATATCTTTTTGGTGGAAAGCTGCAACGGCTTCTTCCAGCCTTCTTTTTCCTATATAGCAAAAAGGGCAAACAAAATCAGACCATACTTCTATTTTCATAGGATTCACCTCATTATTAAGTATTATTTTAAAAGAATATCATACCATATTCATTCATGTTTTCGTTTGATTTGCTCCTCCATCTTTTCCACGACAGCATCCCCGACCTCTTTCGTACCTGAGGTGCCTTTCATATCCGCAGTTAAGGTCTTCCCTTCTTTCATTACCTCTTCTATTGATTTTAAAACAAGCCTTCCTAAGTCTTCATGACCAAAAAAATCAAGCATTTGGCTGGCTGACCAGATTGAGGCAAGCGGATTGGCGATCCCCTTTCCTGCGATGTCCGGTGCAGAACCGTGAATCGGCTCAAACATAGAGGGGTACTGGCGCTCCGGGTTGATATTGGCTCCTGCTGCAAGACCTAGCCCCCCGGCAATAGCCGCACCTAAGTCAGTCATAATATCACCGAAAAGATTTGAGGTGACGACGACTTCAAAACGCCAGGGCTGCGTGACAAAAAACATGGCAGCTGCATCAACTAAATAAGAATGTGTCTGGACATCCGGATACTCTTCAGCCACTTCATTAAAAATCTGATCCCAAAAAACCATGGAGTAATTCAGTGCATTTCCTTTGCTGATACTTGTTAAAGAACGGCCTTGGCGCTGTGCTTCTTCAAAAGCATAACGAATAATTCGTTCCGTACCAGTTCTTGAGAAAACCCCTGTTTGCAACGCGACTTCATGCGGCTGATCCTTAAAGAGCCAATCTCCAGCGCCTGCATACTCTCCTTCACTATTCTCCCGAATAACTAGCATGTTGATCTGTTCCCGCCTGACGTCTTTCAACGGGCATGGCGCCCCCTCTAAAAGTGTGATCGGACGCAGATTGACATATTGGTTGAAGCCTTTACGGATTTTAAGTAATAGGTCCCATAAAGAGATGTGATCGGGCACACCAGGATAACCGACTGCTCCGAGGTAAACCGCATCAAACGGATGAAGCTGATCAAGTCCGTTCTCATCCATCATCCGGCCATGCTTCAAATAATATTCGCATCCCCATGGAAAGTATGTAAACTCAAATGCAAGGCTGCCATTAATCTCTGCTGCTTTATTTAAGACCTTTATGCCTTCTGCCAGAACTTCAGGTCCAATACCATCTCCAGCAATTACAGCAATTTTATATGTTTTATTCATGTTAATCTCCTTATCGTTTCATTCAGTCCTTTATTTAGTTTTCGATAAGCGACTAATAAACTCCTCTTTAGATTTGATGGCCTATCAATCTAATCAAATGAATAAAATAATAAAAAATCAAAAGGAAAAAGGTGAATGTACTTGGCAGCTTTTCAGCTTCCCGTTATGATTCATTCCTATGTTATAAGAAGCCCTGGTTCCGTCCTTTATTACCCGGTGGTACATTTATCAAATCAATACGTACAAAATAATATCAACCTTATGATTTTTCATGGGGTTCAACACCTGCAGCAGGAGCAGCTTAAATTTCAATCCGGCAGCAATCCGGAGACGACTGGTCATTTTGAAATCAAAACAAATGAAAGAGGATTACTTAGCCTTATTTTAACAAACTATACGTATTCCCATCCAATGGCACATGGAATGACGCTTGCCACATCGTTAACGTTTGACACGAACACTGGCCGCCTCTACTCGTTGAATGATCTCTTTAAGCAAGGAGTTGGCTTATCAGGAAAAATTAACGTCAATGGTTAATGAACAAATTAAACGACGCGATATCCCGACCATAAACCCCTTGAAAACAATCCCGCCAAACCAGCCATACTATTTAGCAGATAAATCACTCGTTCTTTATTTTCCATTGTATGATATTACCCCCTATTATGTGGGCTTTCCGATGTTTCCAATTTCCGTATATGATGTGATTGATCTGGCACCTGATCATGGACCGCTTTCCATTTTAGCAGCAGATATTTCATAGAAAACAATGAGAAGCATTTTATAGCTCATTGTTTTTTTATGTAATAAATTATGAAAAACAGTAATTATTTATTGATAAACAATAAGCTAATTAGGTATATTTAAATGGCAGAGTAATATTAGGAGTTGATTAAGTGAAAAAAAATTATGCTGCAATTGTGTTAAACGCTTTGGTGCAGATCTTCATTCTACTGCTGATTTTAGCCATGCTAAGTCTTCCGTTTCTTTTACACAAGTATGAAGATTTTGCAGATGTAAAGGTGCCGCACGATTTATTCTTGATTGGATTTTTATATGCATCGGCCATTCCCTTTTTCGTTCTGTTGCTTATGTCAAAAAAGGTTGTGCAAAAACATCCTTAAGAATAATCCTTTTTGCAGCAGCACGAAGCAAGCACTAAATATCATCAGCCTCTGCGCTTTCATTGATGCTTTCCTTTACGCATTTGGGACATTCATGATTCTGAAGAGCCTGTTTTCACTAACCTTAATGGTAGCGGCATTTATGATCGGACTTGTGAGTTTGATCCTATCGTGGCTCGTAGGGGTAGCAATTGGGATCAAAAATGAAAATGACCTGACGATTTGAGGTGAAAGGATTCCTATTATTGTAAACGTAGATATTATGCTCGCAAATCGGAAAATGAGTGTATCGGAACTCGCTGAAAAAGTAGGTATTAACTGCCGAATCTTTCTATTTTAAAAACGAATAAAGCAAAGGAGATTCGCTTTTCGACACTTGTAGCTATTATTTGTAAAGCGCTGGACTGTCAGCCTGAAGATCTTCTGGAATACAAAGAAAATTAAATTTTAGAAAGGCTAGGTGATTGTTATGAAGTCACCAAAAATCATTGTTATTGCATGGATTATGATCATGTTCCTCGTTACCTTCACTTGTTCTCTGACTTACTTGGTCACACAGCAGAACTTAAGACTTGGAGCAAATGAACGCCCCATGCAGAAGGCTGTGGATACAAAACTTAAGCTTCAATCAGGAACGGATGCAGCTAAAGCCGTCCCTTCAAACACCATTAATATCTCTAAAAGCCTTACTACGTTCGTTATGGTATATGATTCAAATAAAAAACTGATCGCTTCTTCAGGAGTCATGAATGGTAAAAAGCCTTCTTATCCTAAAGGCGTTTTGGATTATACAAACAAAAACAGTATGGATAAAGTCACATGGCAGCCCAAATCTGGACTTCGATTTGCTACAGTGGCTATTAAGACCCAAAATGGCTTTGTAGTCGCGGGACGTTCGCTTCAACAAACAGAATCGCTGATTAACCAGCTCGGAAAACTCATTTTTTATGCTTGGATCGCTTGCTTTATTTGCTCAGCTTTAGCCGGGGCAGCGATTATTGGTTTTCTTATGAGAATTGACAACTTGCGTATGAAGAGAGAATGATCTTTTTGGATCTGCATAGTCTGTTGTGTTAAATCCATACTACCTTTATCTTTTGATGAAGGAAGTGTGATGGAAATTGGCTAAAAAAGCTGAGAAAAATCAAGTCTCTTCAAGAAAGCAAACGGAATCGTTTAATAATCAGAAGGACGTTGATTCCTCTCGAGGTCTCGCAGTGACTCACGAGCAGGCAACGGATGTTTATAACGAAGGAACGGTTGATGGCCATATCGATCATAATAATGAGGGAAAGCGAAAATTTCGGGAAAAAGAATAGCTTCATACAAAACAGCCTTCCAGGTGTGGAAGGCTGTTTGTCTTTTTAGGAATCGTCAGACTGATCTACTTACGGTCAGTTTTGCAAATATATAAATAAAAACTGAAAAACCGGCATGGTGGCCGGTTTCTAATGCTTAACGTTTTTCAAATCCTCCAGCGTGTCCTGAAGCAGCGTGACAGACTGGCTCATCGCTGCGCCTCCGCCAAATGCTGCAGTGACACCTACAGTTTCAAGAATTTCCTCTTCTGAACAGCCTTCATCGAGACACCCTTTTGTATGATAGACAATACAGTACTCATCTTGAGAGTAAATACTGATACCAAGAGCAATTAACTGTTTTTCTTTCTGAGAAAGCTTTCCCTCAAAAAAACAGGCCTGTGTGAATTCTTTATACTTATCCGCGATGACAGGCATTTTTTTGCTAAAAACACCCAGTCCTTCCTTATAGTCCATTAGTATTCTTTCTGACACATTTCCTGCTGTTTGTTCTTCTAGCATACCAACACATCCTTTTTAAAATTCAATGTTAGTATGCCGTAAATATTTCAGCAGCATTCACTATTTAAACAGCTGTTTTCTTTTTTCTGCGACGCTGTTTCCCCTGATTGTAAAAATAATGAATGAGATGATAAGAAATAAAACCTAAGACTGCTCCAATCACGGCCATACCGATCAAGGTTTGCAAGCTGCCATATAGCAGGCCATACAAGACAGAAAGGTCACCATTAAATAAATCTTTAAGCGGATGAGCGTGCACATGCACATGTTTTATTTTGACTGGATAGATCACTTCACCAAGACTTTTTCCTACTGGCAGCAGCAGCAAAGGCAAGAACGTAAACTTACCGATAATGTTACCAATAATTGCTGATGAAAGAGATGCTCTTGAAAGCCTGACAGCAGGATAAAAGATGATATACATCAAATAAGCTGTAGGGATGACAAGCATTTCCAGACCAAATCCGATCGCAAAGCCCAGTGAAACTTTTCTAGCTCCATCCGAAGAGCGAAAAAGCTTAATCATATTAAATTTGATAATGCGATAAATTTTTTTAAAAACATTATTTTCAAAAAATCTCTTTTTCACATCTTCCCACCTTAAAAATAGAGCCCCTATTATAACTATTATATTAATAATAATCCCTTAATGACATCTTTTAAAAGGACTTTATTTAAATTTAACACTTTTTTGCTTTTAAGACATGAATTTTCGATAAATTTGGTCACAAATAAGTGAAAATCTGGCTAATAGCTTGAGAAGACCACTGAAATTCTATTGCCGTAATGACTTCTAAAGAAAATGCTTTGGATTTTCATCGTGCGAGGTGGTTCCAAAGATGTTATGTCAAGTCCTGCTGGATTAGCGTGTGGCCACTGAAAAAATCCACTTAGAGGTTTATCACGTTCAATCGGCTATGTTGGAAAATTTAAGATGCCACGTATCAGTTGAATGTATGCCATATCTATGGCCACAAATGACTTCTAAAGAGCATCACAATGCAATAAATACGTTGATTGAAGCGAAAGATGCGCGACTCCTCGAAAATGCTGTTTCAAGTCCTACGGAAATAGCACGCGTCCGAAGATCCACTTTGGCGCACAAAAGAAACCACGCCAAAGTTAGCTGAGGCCGTGCCCGTGGAAAGCGAGCAGCCTATAGCGAAATCCATCAACCATGTTTTCAGTGGCCACAGCTTGAGATTGGAGGAGTCTTATCAAAGAATAGGATTTTTATGTTTCCATATTATTACTGTTGTTAAACGGCAATCCGTTCGCTTTCCTCTGACGATCCGTAACCCTCTTTGTGTGAACTGTTGCATTGCGAAGTCTCGTGTAAGGACTATCAGAAATTCTTCCCGAAAAGTAAAAAAAGCGTATCGACACGACTCTCTATTGAGCAGCATGTGGACACGCTAACTAAATACAGCCATTTCTATGGCTTTAATATTTTTCCTGGTTTTCAGAAAGCACTTAATCGTCTTCGTTGGTGTATTCTTTATAGTCAGTTTCTTCTTCATTCATTAATTTGTCGTATTGGATATTGCGGAGAAATTGTACTTTTTCATCACCTTGATACCCTTCGATTCCAGTGGCGCCAACAGCTTCAACCTGTTCCACATAGCCCATTCCATCTTCGTTATCCATTAAAGAAGATCCTTCATAAGTCATTGATGTTTCATTAAAGGAAGCGACTCTGTCATAAGCATTCTGCTCATTATATTCTGTTTCCTGACTGTTTGTCGCGTAATCCCTTTCCATATCCCGCAGCACCGTCTCTTCAATCGGCCGGTCATGATTCAACTCTTGATTAGGGGAATTTTCAACATTCGTTCTTGCTGTAGGCAAAGCTTTGAGTCTGGCGTAAGGGATTCTCTCCCCTGTTCTTTCATCCAGCCCATACTTGCCATTCTCGATTTTTTCAATCGCAGCATTGATATCTGATAATTCTTCATGGGATAATTTTCTAAGGACCATGTCCTTTTCCCGTTCATATAAGGCCGTTCCTGAATCCGCTGGATGATTATCGTATTGCGATAGCTCGCCTGATGCCTGGTCAGATGCGAAAGGAATTTCCATCCCCATTTCGTTATTTAAGTCGAGATCCTTTTCAATTTCAGCTTTTCTTTCCAAAAGACGTTTTTTAATTTTATTATATGATCGCTTCATATTCTCACTGCCTCTCTTTGTTTTCAATAGACATAGTTTGAGCAATGAAGCATCATTTAACCTGTTTATGTTTTGTTAAAAAGGCAAAAGTTAACTCGAAAGAGAATATATTAATGTACTCCTTTTTAATATGTGCAATGATTTATCAAATTAGGGAATACTAATCGATTCAGGGAGATGATCTAGGATGGCCAAATTTCATCATGTGGTACAGCACATGGCAAATCACAAAAAGAAAGAAAATTCGGCAAGAGGAAAAGGCGATTATATTAAGTGGCCACAGTTAAGCTTAATCGGCATCGGATCAATAATTGGTGCCGGCTTTTTCCTGGGGACGGGATTGTCAATTAAAATAGCGGGCCCATCCGTTCTTATTGGATATTTAATTGCCGGCATTGCAGCTTTCTTTACGTTTGCTGCGTTAGCCGAAATGACAGTAAATGATCCGCAGGAAGGGTCTTTTCGTACATATGCCCAAAAAGCTTATGGGAGAGGGTTTGGCTTTGTAAGCGGCTGGCTGTACTGGTTTGCAGGTCTTTTAATTATGTCGAGTGAAATCACAGCACTTTCGACTTTTGCACAATACTGGTTTCACAGCATCCCTCTTTGGGTGTTTTCAGCAGTGTTTGCATTTTTAGGATTTGGCATTATTATGCTTGGCGTCAGTGACTTCGGAAAAATCGAATCGCTTTTTGCACTGGTCAAATTATCCACTTTAATTATCATTATTATTTTCGGCGGTTTATTACTGTTTGGGTTCAGACCTTCTGCCATCGGATCAGTTAATATGACGACACCCTTTTCAGCTGGCCTCTTCCCAAATGGGGTTATGGGTCTGTGGACGGGTTTAATATTTGTATTATTTTCATTTGGAGGAATAGCTGTTGTAGGGGTAACGGCTAAGGAGTTAAAGAATAAAGATCAAGTTCCAAAAGCAGGGTACACACTAATAATAACGTTGCTTTCCGTCTATATTTTATCTCTTGCCATTGTATTAAGCTTAACGAAATGGTCGGCTATAAATGAGTCTGAAAGTCCATTTGTCACAGCTTTATCCAATCTGCACATTCCAGCTTTGGGCACTGTTTTCAATATTGTTATTATTACTGCCGCATTTTCCACAATGATCGGGGCTCTGTACTCTATTACAAATATTATGGTGTCATTGGCTGAAGATCATGCCGCGCCGGTTTTATTAAGTAAACGAAACAAAAAAGGTGTAGCCTTCCCTGCCCTTGGCCTGACAGCAGTTGTTCTGGCTATCACCATTATTGTTTCTTATTTCCTGCCAAAATCAGTATATGAATATTTAACGGCATCAGCAGGTGTGATGCTGTTATTAAATTGGGTAATCATCTTGTTATCACAGCTCAAGAACAGGAAGTCTTATAAGGGGAATCATTATAAGATGCCTTTATATCCAATATCCAATTTTTTATCTATTCTAATTATTCTCATAGCCCTGACAGGCGCTCTTTTCCAAAAAAAGGAGCTGGTTGGTGTGGTTATTGCTGTTTCGATCGCCGTTCTGATCACGCTTATTTACTGGATCTCTTCAAAAGTCAGAAGACCGAATTAATCGTCATATTAACCGCGGTACCATGCGTCTTTTTTATAGCCTCTCTGCTCCCAGTATCCGGTATAATCATGGTCAATCAGCTCAATTTTAGTGAGCCATTTCACTGACTTATACGCGTACATTTCCGGCACAATAAGGCGTGCTGGGCCACCGTAGCCTTGAGGGATCGGTTTTCCGTCCCTTAAAACCGCTACCATGACGTCCTCCAGATGCGCTTGTTTTAATGTCAGTGAATCAGTATACACACCATCTCCAGAGTAAAGCTTGACATATTTTGCCTTACTTGTTACTCCGGAGGCTTTTAACAAATCGGAGAGCATTACGCCTTCCCACGTGACATGGTATACCGACCAGCCGGTTACACAGTGAAAATCACGCACCTGGGCTTTTCGAGGCAATTTTAAAAATGCTTTCCAGCTATAAGTGAGAGGCTTATTAACCAGACCATTTACTGATAATTCCCACGTCTCAGAGGTAAAGGAAGGAACATCTGTTACTGTATATAACCTATACGTCCCGTCTCCTCCACCTTTTTCAGGATGTAAAGATTGCGGGAGCGGTTTCGGTTCGGGCATCATATGATTAATACTGCTTTTTGTATTTTGAGCATTTGATGGTCCTGAGAGCGTCTTTAACCACCGATAAAAAAAGGGACCGATACCGAGCGCTAAAAGCAAGCCTGAACCTAAACGAATAAATGTCCGGCGTGAAACAAGCGCATCTCTTTTACCGGAAATCGCAGAGCGGGCTTCCGGCTCTTTTTCGATAGTCCGGTTTGCCAAGCGGGATTCCCTGTCCAGCTTTTTCAGCAGTCGGCTTCTGGAAATCGCGTGATAAATGGCGTAAGGTACACCAATATAAGTAAATAGATCGTGGATCAGCAGTGCTGCCGAGCTCCAGACATCCGGCAAGCTTCGATATTGCCAAAGAATGATCCCGGACACGCTCCAACCTATGAGCAGCAGTAATACAAACCATAAATTGTAGCGTTGATTGGTTCTTTTCCAGATTTGTCTGACATGCTTTGATAAAAGAGGCAGATAAAGCGCCAGAACAAAAATAGAAAGTATGCCAAGAAAAATGTGAAAATCCTTTAACTGTACTCTAAACCGTGCTGTCAATCCTCTTAATTCAGGGAAATAAAGAAGTAGACCGGTAATCGCTAAAAGAAGAATCAGCCAAGCATTCCATCTGTGGTATTTAACAAGTTTTTTTCCGAATGGCAGGTTTAGCCAGCTTCGCCACTTGTCCATTTACAAGGTCCTCTCTTTTTTAGGTTCTCTTCCTTCTATTCTAACTTAGAAAAAGAACTTTAGCTCGAATTCCCGCAGAATTAAGTTAAAGTTTAGAATCTAGAGGAAAACGTATGTGTTGAAAAATTCTCCACAAAAAAAGGACTCCCTAAGGAGCCCTTTTTATAGTTCAGCAATTATTATTTTTGAACGTTAGTTGCTTGCGGTCCGCGTTGGCCTTCTTCGATTTCGAAGTTAACTGTTTGGCCTTCTTCTAATGATTTGAAACCTTCGCCTTGAATTGCAGAGAAGTGAACGAATACATCGTCTTGTCCTTCTACTTCAATAAAACCGAAACCTTTTTCTGCGTTGAACCATTTAACTGTACCTTGTACCATGAAAATTCCTCCTGCGTGGTTGACCCACATGTGTATTACTATTCTTGCTCTACATATTTATTCAAGACGAAATCACTCTTTAAATCAAATACCGAACAACAATAATTAACCTTAGTATATCACAACTCACAAAAAAAGATACCATAATACACGATTTTTTTTATTTCTTTTTTCTTATGTTTATTTTATAGCGGGTGGCCTTTATTATAGTCCAAACATCACCTGAACCTGCACGTGTGGTTAGCCAATTTAAATCCTGACACATTTTTTGTTCATTCCAATAATTATTATAGATATATATTTTATCACCATATTTTATACTATCATCAGACTGATCCAGCTTAACAAAACGCCAGCCTTGTTTTTTGACATCATAGTTTTTATTATAAAAATATAATGCTGACCGGTCTTTCCATGCACCAAGTGCGTATTCATTTCCTAGTTCAGGAGAAAGAATTCGGACATCATCGCCGCTTTTCAGTTTGCCATTACGGCCTTCCTGCACAAATTCAACCGTTAATTTCAGCTTTCGAGCATTACAGGTTGGATAGTTATAATACGTTGGCCAGCCGCCCGTCTCACATGTCGAAATATATTTTCCTGCTTGATTAACAAGAAAAATATCGTCTCCTGCTCTTATCGGCTCTTTCGGTTTTGGAGGGCTTGGCTGCCGTTGATATGCAATTATTTCTTTGTAAAGTTGATGTGATTTCAACATCATTTCATCTGGAGTGTCTGATCCCCAAGAGGGAAATTCATAATAAGTGCAGTTGATGTTCCTGTTTGATATCGACCTTCCTGCGAAATCAAGTATGGCAAAACCCATGATAGTAATACCCATTCTTGCTTGTCAGTTTTGGCATATTCGCTATGAGCGGAACTTGTCCTTTATAAAGTTCATTATGCGGAAGATATGGATTCTGCCCTTCCATTTCCTCAAAAGCTGAACAACCAACAAGTCTGCCTTTTTTTAGTCCAGCAATGTTATCTTCGAAAAAAACCATGTTATGTTCATGTCCCCAAAACCATGCGGCAATCCGGTCAAAATAGCTGTGAAAGGTATTAAATAGATGTTCGTTCAGCCATGGACGTGCCTGTTTTCCATTTTGAATGACTGAATGCTGTGAAAACAGCTGATGGTGGGAGAGCAGTATGGTGCTGCCTGGAAATTTCAACAGTTTGTCATGATGCCAAGCAATCTCTGATTCTTCTAGCCATGGCCCAGTATCAGATGTTAAAAAGTCACCGAACGGATCGTAATCATGCCGACCGGTATCCATACCAAGAAATTGCCACTGCTGATCCTCTGTCTGCAGGCAAAAATAGCTTGCAGATTGACTCCAGCTTGAATTTTGTTTATTCATGACATCAATAACCTCATGATAGAAGCCATCCCCAAAAGCATAGTAATCATGATTTCCCGGGATTGAAAAAACAGGAATATTGCCTTTAGGAGAGTGCTCCATCAGCTCCTCAAAAATCCCTGTTACATGCTCTTTGCTCTCTTTAAGTGTGCCTGAGTAGTAAATATCACCTAAATGAATGACGGCATCTGGCGCGTGTTCTACAAGGATCGCCTTCAACATGGCTTTAGCATCAGGCATTCCTGTTCCCCAATCGCCAATAATCGCTACCTTTGCATTGTTTGGCAGTTTATACTTAATAACGCTATAGCTGTCAATGCTGCCGAAATCACGCCAATCACGATAATAAGGTGTTCTCTTATTATACAAGTACTCTAAAAATGTCGCTCCACAGCTTGCCCAACCGATCACGTCATCCGATGAATACTTTCGAATTTCTTCCTCAAGGTTTATAATTTCTTTTTTTCTATTCTCTAATTTAGCTAGTGATAGCTGAAACATTAACATTGATAGATAGGTATTGATCGCCTCAGAATTGGCTCCTCTTTGCGGCCTTTTAATGCCTTCAGGACCTTGGGATGCTGTTCTGGCTGCATGGTCAGCGGCAGCCCTCACTTTTGGATGGTTCATAACTTGTTGCTTCAGTTCATTCTGGTCAAATGCTTCGCCGCCAGCTATCAAATCGTTAATGGTTTCCGTAACTGCAGACTGCCATAAGGAAAGCTTTTGATCAGAGACAGTTCTAAATCGTTCCACTTAATGCCCCCTTTCTACAGTAAAAACACAAAAACACCTACCAATATTATAATTATGTCTTGTGACTAATAAATATCGGTGTCTATTTATTGAACGTATATTATTGTTCATTTTTTGTTATTAATAAGCCATCACCCACAGGGCGCTCCCCGGTCTCATCTGAAGGATGATTTACCACTTTTCCGCCAATCGCCATTGTAGAAGATCCTCCGCCATCGAGATTCATTGCTTGCACTGCGCCCAAAGACTTCATGAGTTTGGCACTTTCCAAAAAGCTGACCCCGATACTGTTATTCGGATCTCTGCCATCAACGGTTACAAGTAAAATATTTCCGTTCGGCTTAATACCTACTAACGTGCGTGGCTGACGATACAACCCGAAGTGGTAATAAAATTCATTTGACCAATCAAACCCCTCTTCCTTAGCGTCAATGTTGATCCTTCCATTCACAAGTAAATGCGGACCACCGTTGACAATGCTCATGTCTGGAGAGATCTGCTGTTTCATGCCGTTAACCTTGACTTGCTTGTTAAGAGTCACCGTATCCTTTTTGTGAATATTGGCTTTGAGCCATTTGGCTTTTGAACCTGTCGCAGATAATACATGCCCGCCTTCAGGAATAACGGTCCCTCTTTTGCTCTGTGTGCCAATAACTTGATTATCTTTATTCAAAACAATTTCGTAGCCTTTTCCAGATGGGGTTTCTTTACCGAACTGTTGATCAAACGCAATAATTTCGGAATTGTCTGTGCAGGTAACATCCTGTTCTGGAAGATTAGTTGGCTGATCATTTGTTCCGCCACAGCTTCTGATTAAGCCTGGCTTTCTGTTTAATCCGTCGATGGTTGCTTTTTTTCCGTCAGACGTTTTTAATGCTAGCTGGGTGGAGGTTTTTGCAATTTCCGCTCCATGACCAGTTAAAACAAGACTGCTTCTGTTTCCAACCGATTCGCTAAGCAATTGACCGTTTATCATTGATATTCCTGCTAAGTCACCTGGCGTTCCGTCGTTTGGTCCTACAACAAAGTAACCACCATTCACGCCTGCAATGGCATGATGATCTTTAACCATGTTTGATACCGTCTCTTTGCCCGTTACTTTTCCGTCAGCCAGAGCCGGACTTATTTTCCCTTTAAATTCTTTTGGGTTTATTTCCAAAACTCTGATATCCCAAGGTCCGGTTGCTTTTATGGTCCCATCGAATGCACTATAAGTAGTGCCGGCTTTAGTGAAACCTTCTCCCATTAATTTATCTGCAAGTTTTTGTGCAGTTTGTTCATTTTGAAATTCCCCTATCTGGACGACGTAGCCTGTCACTTTCTCATGAATATCTGAGACCTTTGCTAAACTGTTATCAACTTTATGCAATCGGGGATTATAGTTTAACTTCTTTAACTTTTTTTCGGCGATTTCTGCTTCTTTTTTGGATTGGTAAAAACCTGTATTGACGGTGTAGTAATCATGTTTTGAAGGTTTTCCGCGGACGATATGCGTGTAGGTCACACCTTTTGAAAGCGATTTGGTTTGTTCCGATTGTTTTAAATGGGAGTATCCCAATGAAAGCTGGTTATCATGTAAAAGTCTTTTATGATGTACCTGTTTAGTATGAGCATAACTTGGATTGCTGGTGAATGTACCGGTTAGGAGCGTAACGCTCAATGCGGCAATAACTAATTTGCTTTGTTGACCTTTTTTCATGTTGAATCCTCCCTTAAGTGATGTGACATCCATACTAAAGAAAGTTTACTAAGCCAAGATGTCAGCAAAGTAAATTAAAAATTATTTTTTTATTAATGGCGTTAATATAAAAATTTTCAATTGTCCGGATAGGATTGTACCAAAGGGGCTCTGCCGCTAGAATCGTGAGGCGTCCATGAATGAATATCAGGATCACTGGCAGCACCGGTTATGACTAAGACACTCAAGGATAAAATTATCAGCCGGATCTTTAGTGGTTTATTCATTTTCATAACCTCCCTCAATTGATTTACAACTACAGAATAATCCTTGAATGCTAAGGTGAGGTTTTCCTGAGAATAATTTCGTTTAAATTTTTTGTGAAAGCCATTTACACGTCGTTATCATAGGCAAATGAACCCCTTTTGACTTTTATCATACATATATCGAGATAAGGGTAAAAAAAGGGGTGAAAAGATGCATGGGTTGACCATTATTGCACTTGGTCTTGCCTCAAGTCTCGATAACCTTGGGACAGGAATTACCTATGGCATCCAAGGAAAGAGAATCTCGATTTTTTCAAATGCGTTCATCTCATTAATTTCTATGGCAGCGTCGTACGTTTCCCTCAGTCTAGGCAATTGGCTCGGACAATTTGTACCCGTTTCAGCGGCAAATATTGCAGGCGGTCTTCTGATTGCATTGATCGGTGTTTGGACACTTGGGGTCCTCATCCATCCTGAACCGGTTGTTAAAATAAAAAAATCTATGGCAGATCCGGAGTACATTGATAAGGACAACAATAATATCATCTCACTTACAGAAGGATTAATTCTCGGTGCAGCGCTTTCGTTAAACGCAATTGGCACAGCGTTCAGTGCAGGAGTAAGCGGCCTTAATCCTTTAATGACAACCTTTTCTATTGGTATCTTTTCTTTTTTGTTCCTTGAAGGCGGATTATTCTGCGGGAGCCGGCTAAAACATTCGCGAGCAGGAAAATATTCAAGTCTCATAGCAGGACTCTCATTAATTTTAATCGGGCTGTATGAAATTTTTACTTAATCGAATCAATTTCATAATTTAAATGCTCATATCAAAATACGAACTCTGTTGATTTTCGCTTCAGATGGACGCTTTCCGCGGGAGTCGTTACCCTACGCTTCAATCAACTTGACAAATAGTTAACGATTCCTAATAATTAACAATTAATGTTCTTATTTTACTGAAATGAGTAATTATGAATTAACTCAATCAAAATAAAAAAAGCACCCTCTAAGGTGCTTTAGAAAATTAATAGTCTGTTCTAAATGTTTTTTTATCCCCAACTTTTCTTTCTTTAAAGACCTGAAATCCTGTTAAGGAGAAAGTCGGTATGGCGCTCATTCCTAAAACCAGCAGCCAGTCGCGAATCAGCAAAGGAACGGTATGAAAAACGGCATGAAGACCTGGAATGTAAATGACGACCAGCAATAGCAACACTGAAGAAAGAACGGCAAACACAAGGTACACGTTTTCAAAAGGGTTACGGTGCAGCACTGACCGTTCGCTGCGACAGTCAAAAACATGTATCAGCTGAGCCATAACCAGAGTAGAAAAGGCTATTGTCTGAGCTTTCACGAGATTATCCGGATTATCGTTTAATGCGATCCAAAAAGCGAGAAGCGTGACTGTACCGATCAGAAAGCCTCTAGAAATAATTTTCCAGCCTAATCCCCTTGAAAAAACGCCTTCATGCGGTTTTCGAGGTCCATGTTTCATAACGTTGTCTTCTGCAGAATCCATCCCAAGTGCCATTGCAGGCAACCCGTCCGTTACAAGGTTGACCCAAAGAATCTGGATGGGCAAAAGAGGAAGCGGCAAGGCTAGCAGCATCGCAAAAAGCATGACTAAAATTTCACCTACATTCGATGCGAGTAAATAACGAATAAATTTCCTGATATTCTCATAAATATTTCGCCCTTCTTCGATCGCGGCTTTGATTGTTGAAAAATTATCATCACTTAAAATCAGTGATGAGGCTTCCTTTGCAACATCCGTCCCTGACTTTCCCATGGCTATTCCTATATTAGCTGATTTTATCGCAGGCGCATCATTGACCCCGTCCCCGGTCATTGCCACTACATGTCCTTTTTTCTGCAGTGCTTTCACGATCTTTAATTTATGTTCGGGTGAAACTCTCGCGTAAACATATACGTTCTCCACTTCATTTTCCAATTCCTGTTCCGTCATTTTAGAGAGAGCCTGTCCATCCAGAACCCGGCCGTTTAAAGGAAGCATATTTAATTGTTTGGCAATGGCCCCTGCTGTCCGAGCATGATCACCGGTGATCATCACTGTTTTGATACCGGCCTTATGGCAATCTAGAATACTTTGTTTTACTTCGTCTCTTGGCGGATCAATCATGCCTTGCAGTCCAACTAGCGTCAACCCTGATTCTGCTTCTTGTGCACTTGAGACACTTTGGCCATCGTTTACCGTTTTATAGGCTACTGCAATCGTCCTTAAGGCTTGTCCTCCAAAGGTTTCGATCGCTTCCTGTACGTCAAAAACATGTTTTTTATTTTTTACGGTGCGTCTTCCGTCCCATAAAATATAATCACACTTTTCAAGTAGAACATCAGGAGCTCCTTTTGTAATAACCATTTTCTCTTGTTTGTTATTTTGAACAATAACACTCATCATTTTCCGTGCCGAATCAAACGGATACTCTTCCAAGACCGCAGCATCTTGAAGAAGTTTTTCCTTTGTTAGTCCGGCTTTTAACCCACTAATTAAAAGGGCACCTTCTGTTGGATCTCCACTGAAAGCTCTTTCCTCGTCTTCTTCATTTTCAGAAGCTAATTCTGCATTGTTGCATAAGACGGCATAGGATAGAAGTTTATACTTTGTACTAGACCGGTCTATGCGAGCCTGATCCATTAAGCTCCAAGCCTTGCCCTCTGTCCACAATTTTGTGACCGTCATTTTATTCTGTGTTAATGTACCTGTTTTATCTGAGCAGATCACGGTTGCACAGCCAAGCGTCTCGACAGAAGGGAGTTTTCTAACTATAGCCTGTCTTTTACTCATTTTCTGAACGCCAAGTGCTAAGGCCACAGTTACAATTGCCGGAAGTCCTTCAGGGATGGCCGCGACAGCGAGAGAGACCCCTGAAAGAAGCATTTTATAAAGGTTATGTCCCTGATAAACCCCCGCAATAACTACTAAAGCCGTTAATGCTAAAGCAATGGCAATTAATATTTTACCGAGTTGTTCCAGTTTCAGCTGCAAGGGTGTAGCTAACGAATCCGCATTCTGAATGAGATGAGCGATCCTTCCCATTTCGGTTTGCATCCCAATAGCTGTTACGATCCCCGTTCCGCTGCCCTGAGTGACCATTGTCCCCATAAAACCCATATTTGCCTGGTCACCAAGCGTGAGCTTATTACCTTTGAGCACTCTTTCATGCTTAAGGGAAGGCAAAGATTCTCCTGTTAACGCTGATTCTTCAATTTTTAACCCTTTTGTAGAAATAAATCTCAGATCGGCACCGACTCTGTCCCCGCTTGTCACTCTGATTAGATCACCAACGACAATCTCTTTAGCATGAAGCGTCGTCCATGTGCCATCTCTAAGCACCATTGCCGTAGGTGCTGACAGCTCCTTTAAAGCTGAGAGCGACTTTTCTGCTTTTTTTTCCTGAATAAATCCAAGGATGCCATTAATGAAAACAATTAGTATAATCGCGCCGGCATCCAGGTATTCACCCAGTAACGCGGATATGACTGTAGCCGCAAGCAGAACAAGCACCATAAAATCTTTAAATTGTGATAAAAATGTTATCAGAGCTGAGGTTTTTCGTGCTTCTTCAAGCTGGTTCAACCCATTTTCCTTTTGTCTCTCTTTACATTCTTTTGTCGTCAGTCCATTGCTTAAATGACTGTTTGTTTGCGTTTCTACTTCAGACTGCGTTAATTCATACCAGTTCATAACCCCACCTCAAAATCGTTATTTAGATAGAGTATATGAACGGAAATAGAAATAATGATAGATTTTCAGTTTTACGATTCTTTTATAAGAGAGTCTTCATGATTAATAAGGGTACCTGTTTGTTCACCCAGACAAATTCTCTTCATTACGCCAGGTTCACTAAAATTAAAGATGTGGACCGGCAGCTGGTGATCTCTTGCAAGAAGCAACGCAGATTGATCCATAACCTGAATGTTATTTTGTACGACATCATCATAATTTAAACGATGATACATCTTTGCATTTTTGTTCTGATTCGGATCACTGGTAAAGACACCATCCACACCTTGCTTTGCGACAAATAGGCCATCACAGCCAGTTTCCAAGGCGCGCTGCGCACTCGGATAATCGGTTGTAACAAAAGGCTGCCCATTTCCTCCTGCAAAAATGACAATATAGCCTTTTTCCAGGTGATGAATTGCTCGAAGCCTGATATATGGCTCGGCAACAGAGGAAACGGGTATGGACGTCATCACACGAACTTCCGAATTCATTTTACTTTTCAGGACCCCTCTCAGCATCAAGCTATTAATAATGGTTCCAAGTGTACCGATGCTGTCTGCTTCAACTCTGTCAATTCCCCATTCTTCAGCAAGCTTTCCTCTAAATATATTTCCACCCCCAACGACAACTGCGACTTCTATCCCGATTTCATGAACCGATAAGATCTCATTAGCGATATGCTCCAGGTTCTTTGAATCGAAATTTGTACCGTTGCTTCCCCCGAGTGCTCCTCCGCTAATTTTAATTAATATCCTCTTGTATTTTGACAAAGTAATGTCCTCCCCTTTTCTTATCATATAAGGTTTCATATGGTTCTCTTTTAAATTATATTTGCTTATGGCAAAAAAAAAGAACAAAGGCTAAATGCCCTTGTTCTTAATTAAAAAAATATAATAAAAGGAATGCCGCTTCATCAGTAAAAATTTTCTATTCACCGCGCTCACTCCTTTCTTCGCCAATTCCGTACTTTGAGATAAATCTATTAGATTATAGCCTAGATCAATTATAATAACAACATATAAATGTTATTTAAACTGTTTATGAATGATAAAGGGAATGATTTACTCTTTCCTTTCCAGAAAGAGTTTCAGAATCAGCTGACTGAGCTGTCAGATCAATAATTCCGTTTCCTTCAGCATTTCGGTTGAATCCAAGAGCAGTCGTATGTTTAACAAGCTGGCTGTACAGCTCCGGTTCAGTGCCAGCCCCAGTTAAATTAAGAATTAGCGCTGCAGCTCCTGATACATGGGGAGCCGACATGGAGGTGCCTGACATCTTGGCAAATGTACCGTTCAAGAAACACGATATAACATCCACCCCCGGTGCTACCATATCAATTTCAGCATTCGTATTAGAAAAATAGGCGATATGTTTTTCATTATCAACTGCCCCGACTTCTACCACTTCAGGATAAGCCCCTGGATAGGCAAACTCATCTGTATCCGCCGAATTATCTCCCGAGTTCCCAGAAGCACAAACGACCAGGATATTATTTTGAACGGCTTTTTGAATCAATTGATGCTCTGTTTCGTCAGGAGGACCCCCAAGAGACATTGAAATAATATTTACGGTCTCACCATTGGATCCTCTCCAATCAACGGCATACCGTATGGCGGCGTTGACCCAATCTGCTGCTCCAGAACCTTGACTGTTTAATGCTTTCAGTGCCAAAACCTGGGCTTCAGGTGCAGTGCCTGCGACCCCTTTTGAATTAAGCGAAGCAAGAATAGTACCGCTTACATGCGTTCCATGACCGTTATCATCGCTATAATCGCCTTTACCTGTAAAATCTTTCCCGTCAATGATCCGGTCTTTTAAATCCGGGTGATTTTTATCAATGCCGGTATCGATTACAGCAATAATGACTCCTTTACCTCTTTCTGCTTGGTCCCAGACCTCCGTTGCATGGATCATTCTAATACCATCAGGGATAATGTCGGTTATTTCTTCAGCAGTGTAGATCTTTTCTACTGTGTGGGGAATCAACCTTTTTTCCATACTCTTTCTCCTCTCATTTTAGAAAAACAGATTGTGAATGAGAAATGAAAAAATAATCCCGTGCCCAAGATTTGTACACAACTCAAAACCTGAAAAACTTTAAAGATAAAACATACATTCGATAAAATACCTTTATATCCTTCTTCAATTGAGAAATTGAACCGAATGACCTAGCGACGCTTTTAAGAGATATGACACACGTATTGACCAAGTCTTTCTTACTATTAATCATTTGATTGCAGATTCCTATGGGTTTTAAATAAGTATTCCCAAGCCCCTTCCTGCTCACAGAATGTGGCATGCTTAGCCATTCTTCCGACAGGATAACCGTAAGAGCTCGCTCAGCACACTGATGAGGAAGCTGGAAAAGTCTCCCGGCGACATCGAGGCTGTTGATTTCCGCTCTAGGCTGATCGCTTTCCACTGGATTGGCCTCAGCTAACTTTGGCGTTGTTTCTTTGGGATCTTTTTGTCTTAATTAACCAAGCCTCAATTGGTTGAAGAATTATGCGGGAAATTTTCGCTTAAATACAGAATGGTGCTTGTATTGGGTAATATAAGGGAACGTTTTCCGGTTATTCAAAGAAAATGCCCCTGTTTTTGCCTTTTTTCAGCCAATAGGCGAAATTTCTCCCCCTATTTATGCTTGTTTTAATGCCATTTAAAGATTAGGGGAAATTTTTCCGTCTATTTATCAGCATGGGTGCTTTGCCAGTACCCCCAATCTATAAGTTAAGCTTTCAATTGGTTGAAATAGTCATTAAATTAATTGATATGCCATTTTACTAGTCACTTTAGGTTTAGCTCCATCGAAAGTGAACGACTTAATCGACACCGGGGGACTTTTTCAGTGACCACGTGCTATTCCCGGCGGGTCTCGCACCTTCCGCTTCAATTAACGTGTTTTTGCCATATGTATGATTATTAAGAAACAGATGATGGGCAAGGTACGGAAATAAGAAAGCTGAAACGAAGGATGCCGGATTTATCAGGTAAAAGACGGTGTGAAAGCGCTTGACAAGGCACCAGGACGATGAGGAACGGAGTGACCGCACTTGGTCATGAGTACCGCAGAGGACGCCGTAACGTAGAATGCGAGCGGATTTTAGTCAGGTAAAAAGACGGTGTGAAAGCGCTTGACAGTCGAGGCACCAGGACGATGAGGAACGGAGTGACCGCACTTGGTCATGAGTACCGCAGAGGACGCCGTAACGTAGAATGCGAGCGGATTTTAGTCAGGTAAAAAGACGGTGTGAAAGCGCTTGACAGTCGAGGCACCAGGACGATGAGGAACGGAGTGACCGCACTTGGTCATGAGTACCGCAGAGGACGCCGTAACGTAGAATGCGAGCGCTTTTCACCCGTCTTAAAACTATTCAAACCAAGAATGGCGCATAGCAAAGATCGCCGCCTGCGTGCGATCATGCAGCTCAAGCTTCCCTAAAATATTACTCACATGAGATTTTACGGTTTTTTCTGTAATAACAAGAGCTTGAGCAATCTCTTTATTGCCTTTACCTAAGGTTATCTGCTGTAAGACGTCACATTCACGCTGAGTCAGCCTTTGAAACATTTCCTTGCTCTGACTGGCATCGTTTTTTTCTGAAGTAAACTGTGATAACAGAAGGTTCGTGGCTTCTTGATGAAGCATTGTTTCGCCTTTATGTACCTGCCGGATTGTCTCAGCCAATTCTTCCGGCTCAATATCTTTCAGCTGATAGCCGCTTGCGCCAGCCTTTAAAGCAGGCAGAACATGGTCCGGGTCGGAGAAACTGGTGAGAATGATTACTTTTATCTCAGGAAATTGAGCGGTGATTTGCTTGGTTGCTTCCATTCCGTTCATTTCAGGCATCGCTAAATCCATAAGGACAATATCCGTCTGAAAACGAGAAATCATTTCCAGTGCTTCCTCTCCATTATGCGCTTCACCTGTTATATCAATATCTGGCTGTGTGCTCAAAAAAAATCGGAGTCCTTTCAAAACCATTAAATGGTCATCAACAAGGAGTACTCTAATTGTCATTGTCGATTCCTTCTTTCGCTGTCTCTGTTTGTAAAGGAATAATGATAAGAAGCGAGGTTCCTTTTCCGGACTCGCTTAAAATTTGAAATTGACCGGATAATTCTTCGACCCTTTCTCTCATGCTCGTGAGACCAAGAGAGATCTGCTGCTGCCTGGACTCGTCTACTTCAAATCCCACTCCATGGTCATTAATCTTTAACTTAATGTGCTTATCTTCAACCGTAAGAATTAATTCTGCTGTTTGTGTTTTAGCATGCTTATGAATATTGTTTAATGCTTCTTGTAAAATCCGCCATATGGTTTCTTTAACTTTAGGAGGAAAAGCGATTAACTGACTGCAGGAAACGGTCAAATGAATATTAAGGCTTTCAGCATAGACCTTTACAGCTGAGATCAAACCATTTTCCAACCCGTGCGGCCTTAACTGCCAGATCATTGCTTTCATTTCACCCATTGCACCTTTTGCAAGTCCCTTGATATCTGTTAATGCTTCCTTTATTAAGGTTTCTTCCGGTTTAGTAAGAGCTAATGCGCCTTGGGCTGTCAAAGAAAGCGAAAATAATTTTTGACTGACGGCATCATGCAGGTCTCTTGCCAATCGATTTCGTTCATCAATCAGCTGTAATTCCTGGCGCTTTTCTTGAAGGCTAATATTTCCTAGCGTAAGACCGATATGATCACCTAAGCCATTTAACACATCATGCGTCATGCTTAATGAATCCTTTGTCATTTTCAGAGCTAAATATCCAGTCAGTTTATCCCTTGTTTTAATAGGGATGAACAATGCTTCTTTGTTAAAAGGGAAAGACACGGTTGGATCATTATCATTTAAGATTTGATAACCAATGTGATCTGAAATGTTTTTCAATTCCTCTGCAGACCAGCTGACTCCTTTAATTTCACGATTTTTTTCTCGAAAAACAGTCATTTTATCCTTTAATTCAAAATCCAGCAATAAAACGGCGCAATCCTTCACTCTGAAAATCCCTTTAACCTTCTTAATTATATTACGGCATAGTTCATCCCGATTCGTTGAGGGCCATATTGCCCGGCTTATTTCATCCAGCTTTACATAATCATCCGCTTGTTTTTCCTGTGCTTCATATAGACGGATTCTCTTAATCGCGGTTCCAATCTGATAAGCAACTGACTGAAGAAGATCCAGCTCATGTTCATCAAACGATTTTTTTGCTGGGGCAGCCACATTCATAACACCGAACTTTTCTCCCGCAGCGGCTAATGGAATGGTCGCATGATGTGTGATTCCAAGCGTGTCACCCCAGTTATTTTCAATCGCTTTCTCAATTCTTCTGCAGTTAATAATATTAACAGGTTGATTCAGTTCCCCTTTCCGGTACTTTGACAGGCAGTAACAATTACCGCTGCACATCGGTTCACAACCATTTCTCCTAAGGGCAGGAGGGAGCTGATGACTCGCAATTAACGAGTAGTCTTGATCTTCACCTACAAAAAATATCCAGCCGGCTGTTAAATCTGTAATATCCAATAACTGCTCCAGTACCTGCTGGAGCATCGGCTTCATATCATTAGAACGGTTTAAGGTTTCCGCGATAACTTTTAAGGTATATACTTCATCCACTGGCAGACCTTCTTTCTATCTAATCTATCTACCTTTATTATGGATCATTTCCTCTGTTTTTTTAAATGATCAGATTCTTTTGAGCAAGCTAATAAATAAATCTATTCTAATAAGGAGTGATCAATTGAATACTTTTTTACTTTTATAACCCTCTTCTACTTTAAGTCCTTTTTCATGTAGACCTGTTCTGCAAAAGGTGTGAATCCTGCATTCTCGAGAATCTGAATAATTTCTTTATTTGATTTCCGGAAGTTGAACGTGGTACGTGTGCAGCTCTCTTCAGCAGGCGACCAGATTTCTCTTAAACCGTACTTTACAACCTCTTCCGTGTCATGTCGTCCTGGCTGAATCCCAGCAGAAAACAAGATGGTGTTAACCAACTTGCCCTCCGCATTATAGATTTTTTTATACAAGAAGTAAGCAGCTTCCTGGCCTTTATCGATGACAACTAAAAGCTCCCCATCTTTTCGCAGACTTTTCCAATGGGTCTGCCATGGTACATCCTCTTGTAAAATTGAAAGTTGAGCAGCCTCTTGGGGCATTCTCTTTTTCACATCATAATGAACAGCTTGACCAGTAGAAAAGGTGTTAGGCTTTAATGGCCCTTTATGTTGCAGAAAGGTCAGCTCATCAATGATTTTATATCCGCATTTTTTGTATAAATTAATCGCCTTTTCATTCGATTTTGCCGCTTCAAGCGTGGCAATCTCTACGTCATTTCTCTTATAAAGCTCCAGTACCTCCTCCATCATCGCCTTGCCGATTCCTTGACCTCTAAATGCCGTTGCCACTCCCGTTCCACCGTTCCAGCTGACCATTTTCCCATTAATCATTCTAAGGCCGTTCAATATGAATCCTGCTGGCTTCTTATCGACATAAGCAGCAATGGAGAGCTCCGGGTTCAGGTCTTCAAGACCAAACCGTTGAATATACTCATTGATTGTTTTTGTCATATCGTAAACGTAGCCTTCAAAACCTGCATTCCAAAGGTCTGTCGCTTCCTTAAACGATAAGTCACTCAAACTTCTAAATTCTATCATTTGAAATCTCCTCTTCTAGGTCATGAGTTTTTGATTTTCAACGCAACACCGCACATTTTACAATTTTCGTAACCTTAGTTGTTTTATTATTAAGGTCATTTAGCGAAATTTTCTCACCTTTCTGTGAACATTTGGTATTAGTGAGGACTGCAAATGTCATTTAAGAACATCCTTTTAAAGCTTTCATACATGGATGTGTAGGGATAGTTTTCTTTTTCAACCAAGACGTGCAGAAATAATCCGTCAGCAAAGGACCAAAATGTCTCTGCGGCAAGCGTTGTATCAAGGTCGCTTCTGAATTCCCCGAAGTCTTTTCCTTCTTCCAATATGTCGGCAATAAAAGCAATGGCCTTATGGGAATGACCGACGAGTTTTTCGTTTAATTCTTTATGCCTGGAAGCATTCACCCAAAATTCAAGCTGAACACTGCGCCATTTCATCTTTTGCTCGTTTTTGTAATCAATGGCCTGATAGACGTCGAACAGTTTTTCTACCTTTTCAAATGCGGTCATCTCTGTTTGAAAAGACTGCTTAAAGTTGTGGAATGTGCTTTCAACAGCTGTGTCCAACAGTGTCAGATAGATTTCCTCTTTGCTGTTAAAGTAATTGTAAACGGCGCCTTTGCTCATTCCAGAATGCTGAACAATATCATTTATTGTTGCAGCAGCGAATCCTTTCTCTGCAAAACAGGTCATAGCGCTGGATAGTAATTCCTGCCGCTTTTTCTCTTTATAGGATACGGATACTTTTGGCAAAAAAACGCCCCCCTTTTATTAAAAACCTGACAGACAGACCGGTTTCTGAGCAGTTAGAAATAATCGTTGTATGACTGGAATACTCTCAAGATTTGATACTTCTGCCAATCCAAACTGGTAAAGTGTTTCAAATGATACAGCCCCCATAATTAATGCTGAAAAGTCGGAGATATCAATTTTCAGTTCTGTATCGCTTTCCCCACCATCAACAATGCTTGCTTTTCCATTAACAAACTGAACCATTATTGAATGGTTCGTTAATTCAAATGAGTCTGCAACCGATAATTTCATCTTGCAGGTGACACCGTTAAAATTGTAATTTTTCAGGGCTCTAAAAAGGCCCGGAAATATCCAATACTTTATACATTAAGCCGACCCCTGATGTATGCATTTCATGATAGACGTGCGGAATGACATTATTCGTTTCATTTCTAGGGTCCTGCAGCAAATAGTAGAAAGATGGATCCAGAGTATTTAAGACGATGCGATGGACCTGATCATCCTGAGTATGTAAAAATGTTAGAAATTCTCCTAGCGCCTCCTTGTTCAGATAAATCCATTCATCAATAATCAGATTATTCATCACCATATTATTCTCATGAGCCTTTTCGAATCTGAAAACCATATAGCCTTCAAGGTTTTCGTTTTTCTTGAATCCGATAATGCGTGCCTGCCTATCCATAAACAAACGATCTAGTTCAAAAGGTGTTTTTTTAATCATGCCATGCTGATTTTTTTCAAAACGTTCATAGCAGGAATGGAGTTCGCTTTTATCTCTTTCTGTTAAATAACATAAGTTGTTTTTGCCGCTGGTTGAGGGGAAAGATGATGGCTTAATTTGATAGCGGTCCATTTTTGGTCCGTACCCGAAACCCATTTTTTTATAAAAGTCCGGCCGAAACGGGTAAAGAAGGGCTATTAGAGCACCCTTTTGCCTGTAATGATTAAGAAAATAAGTGACCATTTCTTTAGCGATTTTTTCTTTTTTATGGAGAAGATCCACTCCTACAAGACCGATACCACCAACGCTTATTTCAGAACCAAGCATATTCATCTGATAATCATGCAGACGCATGCATCCATTTAATGTCTGTTCATCATAATATCCATAATAATTCACATGCTTATCTTCTTTTTGAATCGTAATCAGCCTGTCCGTAAAGTGATCTTCTTCATCCTGGCTCAAAAAGGGTCTAGCAGGATAAGCATTATTTATCAATCTTGTAAATTGAGTGAAATCCTTTTCTTCAATTTTGGAGATTTGGCGCATGATGGTCACTTCCTTTACTTTTAGAAACCGACTATACGGTTTATTTTAATTATATTTGACAATAATATTCTGTCAATTATTATTTTCTGATTTTTCTCAACGCAAAAAACCTCATATTTAAATGAGGTTTTCGCATCTCAGACTATTATATATGCACTTTTGATTTCGCTTGTTTGATCTGTTCTAACACTTGCTTAGGAGCTGTTCCGCCTTCACTGTTTCTTGCGCCGACAACATGATCTGGTTCAAGAATGGCGAAAATATCCTCTTCAAATAATGTACTGAATTGCTTGTACTCTTCCATGGTGAGCGCTGATAAATAGCGTTTTTCGCCTATTGCGTAGAGAACGATCCGTCCAATGATTTCATGTGCTTCTCTAAAAGGAAGTCCTTTACCAGCCAAGTAGTCCGCAATGTCTGTCGCATTAGAATAATCTTCATTCACGGCGGTATTCATTATCTGTTTATTCACCGTCATCGTCGCAAGCATTGGGGCGAGAAGTTTAAGAGCGCCTTCAAGTGTTTCTGCAGTATCAAACATCCCCTCTTTATCCTCTTGCATATCTTTGTTATAGGCTAAAGGAAGACCCTTTAATACTGTCAGAAGGCTGATAAGATGACCGTTCACACGGCCGGTCTTCGCTCTTAACAATTCTGGAACGTCGGGATTTTTCTTTTGCGGCATAATGCTAGAACCAGTAGAAAAAGAATCATCCAATTCTATAAACTGAAATTCCTGTGTGCTCCAAATAACCAGCTCTTCTGAAAGCCTTGAAATGTGCATCATCAGGATCGATGCTGCTGAAAGAAACTCGAGAATAAAATCACGGTCGCTGACTGCGTCCATACTGTTAGGATAAACATCATCAAAACCCAGAAGCTGTGCGGTCCTGCGGCGATCAATGGGGAAGGTCGTTCCCGCGAGAGCTCCTGCCCCAAGCGGCAGCACGTTAATACGCTTCAAACTATCTTTAAAACGTTCCTTATCCCTTTCAAACATCCAGAAGTAGGCGAGAAAATGATGAGCAAAGGAAACGGGCTGAGCACGCTGCATATGGGTGTAGCCAGGCAGTATAGTCTCAATGTGTTTTTCAGCTTGTGTGATAATCGATTGTTGAACAGCTTCCAGCAAGCCGATTAATTCTTTCGTGGTATTTCTGAGATAAAGATGCATATCTGTCGCAACCTGATCATTACGGCTTCTTCCAGTGTGTAGCTTCCCAGCCACAGACCCAATTTCTTCGGTTAATAGTCTCTCAATATTCATATGAATATCTTCATCCTCAACACGAAATTGTACCGAGCCATTCTTAATTTTCTTTAGAACCTCTGTGAGCCCGTTCGTGATCTGATGCCTTTCCATTTCAGTGATTATGCCGCACTCAGCAAGCATCTTCACATGAGCTTTACTTCCCGTAATATCTTCAACTGCTAACTTCTGGTCAAACGTTATCGAAGCCGTAAGCGTTTCAACAAGCTTATCCGTCTCTTTGGAAAATCTGCCTCCCCACAATTTACTCATGAATAGTCACTTTTTCTTGTTTCGCCTGATTGACCTCCGCATATACTTTTGTGGAAAGTCCCCATAGCTTAATAAATCCTTCTGCCGCAATATGGTCGAATGCGTCTCCTTTTGAATAAGTGGCCAGACTCTCGTTATAAAGACTTTGTTCGGATTTTCTTCCGACAACCATCGACTGTCCTTTATGCAGCTTTGTGCGGATCTTTCCTGAAACGGTTTGCTGTGTTGTGTTAATAAAGGCATCCAATGCTGCTTTTAACGGTGAATACCAAAGGCCATCATAGATGAGTTTTGCCATTTGCTGATCCACTGTGGACTTAAACTGAAGCTCTTCCCTTGTCAATGTTAGAAATTCCAATTCTTTGTGTGCCTGAATGAGTATTTGCGCAGCAGGATTTTCATATATTTCTCTTGATTTTATGCCGACTAGCCTGTTTTCGATATGATCTATTCTGCCAATACCGTGTTTACCGCCAATAATATTAAGGGCTTCTATTAGCGGAGCAAGAGCTAAATTTTCGCCATTAAGCTGGACAGGAATGCCTTTATCAAATCCAATTTCTATATATTCAACTTCGTCAGGCGTATTTTCAACAGGATTGGTCCATTCGTAAGCTTCTTCAGGCGCTTCTACCCATGGATCCTCAAGGATACCTGCTTCACAGGCTCTGCCCCAGATATTTGCATCGATTGAAAAAGGTTTATCTAAATTGACCGGGATCGGAATATTGTTTGCTGCGGCATATGCAATCTCTTCATCTCTGGTCATCCCCCATTCTCTGACAGGGGCGACAACTTTCAGCTGAGGATTGAGAGCTTGAATCGAAACCTCAAACCTGATCTGATCATTACCTTTTCCTGTGCAGCCATGTGCAACAGCCACTGCCCCCTCCTGTTCAGCAACCTGGACAAGCAATCTTGAGATTAATGGCCGGGACAAAGCAGAAGATATTGGGTACTTTCCTTCATAAAGCGTATTCGCTTTTAATGCTGGCATAATATAGTCGTTGGCAAGCATGTCTTTCGCATTGAAAACAATTGATTTTATAGCCCCAACGTCGATCGCTTTTTGCTTGATTGCCTTCAAATCCTTGCCTTCCCCTACATCTAAGCCCAACGCAATAACATCATAGCCATATTTTTCCTGAAGCCACTTGATTGAAACAGACGTATCTAATCCGCCTGAATAAGCCAAAACAATTTTTTCTTTTTCCATAATAAACGCCTCCTTTTTTTATGAACATCACTCGTCTTATCCAAATTGCAAAATAAAAAGCCTCCGCCTCTTTTATTTAAAAAGAGACGGAGACTGTTAGTTTATACTCTCCGCGGTACCACTCTGATTGCTCCGTCTAACGGAACCCGCTTATAAAGCTTTTAACGAAAGCCGCCCGACCCGCCCTACTTCATGTTCAGACAGATATCTAAGAAGTGCGTTTCATTATCCGCCGTGTCCCGGCTTTCACCGATCCGGAATCGCTTTAACTGGCAAAATAATTACTCTCTTCCTCATTGATTTAAAATATTTACTTATTTGATAATTCATTATACATGGTTTATGAACTAAGTCAATATAGCTTTTTTATAAGTGTCTCGCCAGTGTATGAATGCTCGTTTGTGGACGAACTGCCGTCAATTTGTTTATTGTTAAGATAAGATATCAGAAGCATACTATGTAACATAATCTTGTTTTATGGAGTGAAAAAATTGAAACATCTATACTTAATGGCAGCCGTTGTAACCATGCTTCTTCTATTATCTGGATGTTCATGGCATCGGTCAACTAATCACAAAGATTCCTCAAAATCTGGTAACACTCAAAAAACGAATCAAAACCACAGCAACGATTCCTCGGCAAAAACTGGCTCTGCAAAAATATTGATTAATAAAATTATTGACGCTGCAAAAAACGGTAAAGTTCCAGGTGTACCATTTACCGCTGGAAAGACAGAAATTAGTGCCATTCATAAAGCCTGGGGCATTTCAAAAAATGTAGCAGATACGAAAGAGGGGCTCTACGCAGATTATAAGAATCATTCGACTACTTTTGGTTATTACCGTCATTCCCCTATTTTTGATGTACGCTCATCCAGTGAAAAATGGCACACGATTACACTAAAAGATGTCAAACAAGTGATGGGCTCTCCGGATAACGTATCAAGTTTCGATAGTAAAACGATTCATCAGCAAATACTCATTTATTCGATAAGTAACCAAAACCAATTAAAATGGATTTTGCCAAAACCGGACAAGCAGCATCCTAATCCGAGCGTTGACCATATTTCAGTCTACAATCAGCAAATAGGCCAAAATTCCATTTCTGCAAAAATTAACAGCATGTCATTAGATAAAAAAATTGGACAAATGTTAATGGTCGGTGTTGACGGGCTAAAGCCAGGCTCAGACGCTAAAGCAATGATCAGAAATTATCATGCCGGTGGTATTATCTTATACGGAAAAAACATTCAAAGTCCTTCTCAAACTGTTCAATTTACAAATCAGCTTAAGAAGCTGAATAGCGACTCCAATAACCCTCTCCCGTTATTTATCAGCGTCGACGAAGAAGGCGGTATCGTGGATCGAATGCCAAGTCCCATTATTAAAATGCCTTCAAACAAAGCAATCGGTACACTAAATAATAAATCTTTTTCTTACCAGGTTGGACAAATGCTGGGGAAAGAACTTCAAAGTCTCGGATTTAATATGGATTATGCTCCTGTCCTTGATGTCAATGCGCATCCTGGTCTATCCGTTATCGGCAGCCGATCCTACAGTTCAAATTCGCAAGTGGTCAGTCAGTTAGGTGTTGCCACTATGAAAGGCATCCAGTCAAAAAACGTGGTCTCAGTCATCAAGCACTTTCCTGGGTATGGAAGCGTCAAAACCGATGCCCATAAGGACTTGCCAAGCCTTTCATATGGATTAGATCAATTAGAGCAAACAGATTGGGTACCTTATAAAAATGCTATTGCTCAAGGTGCAGATACGGTAATTGTCACACATGTTCTTGTTCCTAAATTAAAAACCAGCTATCCTGGTTCGATGTCACCCATCATCATAAACGATATGCTGCGAGGCAAACTCAATTTTCATGGGGTTGTAATGACTGATGATATGACCATGGGAGCCATTGAAAATCATTACAAGATCGAAACAGCTGCTGTAAAGTCCGTTCAGGCTGGAGCAGATATCGTGATGGTTGCCTTTCATCAAAAGCAGCAGGAAGCAGCTTTCCTGGCTTTAAAACACGCTGTTGAACAGGGCAGCATTTCTAAAACGCGTATTGATGACAGCGTCTACCGAATTATGCAATTAAAACAGAAGTATAAGCTTTCTGATCAGACAAGAAGCCAACCTGACATTCACTCATTAAACAAAAGCATCCATTCCCTAACGGATCGACTCGGCAGTTGATGAGTACCTTAATTTGACTCTGGATTAATAGTAGTAAAAAAGCTGATCAACAGCCATTCTTGGCAGTTGATCAGCTTTTGTTTTCCTTATTCTTATTCTTTTTCTTTTCCTCTTCAGCCTTATTCATCATTTCACTAATTTCCTCGCTTACTTCTTCCTCTGCCTTGTTTTGATTCATATTCCCAACTTTATTTGTTGCTTGAGCACCTTTGTTTTCATAAGCTTGTGCTTCTGGCTGGTACAATTTTGTTTCATCAACATTCTTTTTCTTTTTTTTATCTCCAAACATTTTGATAACCTCTTTCCATATATAATTTTTAAAACTCTTTGTATAGTGTGTGTCATTTTCATTTTAATATGTGAAAAAGATCCAAAAGGGGTATACAAAGAGAGAGGAAAGGAGTAGATCATTGAAAATATATAGCTTAACTTCAAAACAAAATTTTCCAATTTCACTTGAAACAGCTTGGGAATATTTTTCTAATGCTGAAAAACTTCCGGAGATCACCCCTCCTTGGATGCATTTTGAGCTCACGAATGCACTACCTGATACGATGTACCCCGGAATGATTGCCACATACCGTATAAAACCGTTTAAAGGTATCTCTACAACATGGGTAACTGAAATAACACAGGTAAGTGACAAAAAATATTTTATTGATGAACAGCGGTTTGGCCCCTACCAATTTTGGCATCATCAGCATCATTTTAAGGAAATAAGAGAAGGCGTAGAAATGGAGGATATCGTCCACTATGCGCTTCCCTTAGGAATATTAGGACGATCCGTTCACAAACTAAGCGTCCAAAAGAAGCTAAAGGAGATTTTCCAGTTTCGCCAGCAAAAACTAGAAGAACTATTTGGCACTATATAAGAAAAGTGTAAGCCTCCTGAAAGCCTCGACAGAGCCCACTGAAAAGTTTCTTTTTGCTCTTTGAGCCAAGCTTTGGAAAGTTCTCGCTTGCCGCGGGCGGACAGTGAGCCTCCTCATGCTTTAATCATATATGCACTGCGGGGTCTCACTTTGTCCGCTGATTCCGCAGGCGTCTCAAACTTTCCTGACAGCCCGGCCATAAGAATCAAAGAAGTCTCCTCAGCCTTTAGAATTTCAGGGGACTTTGCTTATTCTTGATTAAATCTTAAGCAAGATCATAAATATAGAAGTTTTTCAGTGGCCGCGTGCTATCCCCCGTGGGAGTCTCGCACCTTCCGCTTCAATCAACGTATTTGTGGACTGATGATACCCTGTAGAAGTAATTTGGGGCTATGACATTCGGCGGCCAACCGCTGATCACATGGCATCTCAAACTTTAGAAATCCAGTTGCCTTTTGAGACATCAGACCTAGCCATTCTTTGATTAAATTTTACGCAATAAAATAAATACAGAGGTTTTTCAGTGGCTCCCTTCACCGAAAGGCGCTTCATACCGCACGAAGAACATTCGGTTTCAGTACATTTAAAGCGGAAATACCCTCTCATTCCGCGGGTGATCCGCGATCCTCCTTACGCCTTGAGCAATTGTTGCGCTGTGGTCTCGCCTGGTCACGCTAATGTGGCCACTGAAAAAATCCACAACTTGGAAGCCATCGCTTCTTAAATACGAACGTCCAAGCCTTTGTTTTCGTTTTTTAAAGGCAACTGAATACCTAACTCATTTTCAGTTAAAGGAAAGATGACTTAAGACGGCTCAACGTTACAGTTTGGCTGATTGGAGTGGAGAGCACGAGACTCCAGCGGGAAAAGCAAGTGTCCGAAGATCCACTTTGGTGCACAAGATGACCACGCCAAAGTTAGCTGAGGCCGTGCCCGCGGAAAGCGAGTGCCTTGAACGGAGATCAGCAATCACGTTTGCTTCGCCTGCAATCTTTATCAAAATGTGCTTATTTATCATTCACTAAATGGTTTTTTCGCTTATTCAACCATGCATAAATAGTGGGAATGATTATAAAACTGGTTAACGTTCCTGTGATCATCCCTCCTGTCACAACCAACCCTAGTGACTGGCTGATCAGCGTATCTGAACGGTGGGAAAATGATAGCGGCAATAATGTCAGGACGGTAGTGGCGGCAGTCATTAGGACTGGCCTGACCCTGCTTGCTGTTCCGTCTAATAACACCTCACCCATTGGCAAGTTCTTTTGTCTTAAACGCTCCATCCGGTCAACTAGTACGATGCCGTTTGTTGCTACGATTCCTATCAGCATAATTAATCCGACAAGTGCACCAAGATTCCACGATTTACCAAACGCCCACAGAAATAAAAATGAACCGATGAAGGAAAATGGCAAGGAAGCCAGAACCGCTAAAGGACCGCGTATCCCTTTAAAAACGGCTGATACAATACATAGCACCAATACGAGAGAAATGATTGCAGCAATTGAAATCGAGACAACCATTTGCTTCATCTGTTGTGAAATCCCGCCATATTCTACCTTAATACCTTTAGGGATATTTAGTTCGTTTATCGTATTTTTCACCTGTTTCGTTACATTACTTATATCAGGATCCACAATATTGCCCGTCACAATAGCAGCTGGATTGCCATCTTTGAAGCTTTTAGCAAGAGCGGGGTTAACATTTAATTTAGAGAATTGACTTAACCGGACCTGCTTGCCGTTTTTTCCTTTAAATGATAAATTCCCAAGCATTAATAATACTTTTTTTGCCGGATCAGCTCCCTGCTGAAAATCAATGGCAACGTCGGAGGACTTATTAATATCCACTGGAATTGCCTTGCCGTCTAAAGATAGATTAACGGACTCATGAAAAGCCATAAAGTTTTCAAGTTTGTTTACTATAGCTTGGTTATCAAGACCCTCTTCTTGTATTTTGTCTCTACTGAGAACAATATTAAACATAAGCTGATCGCTTCCGTTTGCTTCACCGGACATTTGAAGTCCCTTAATCATCTGCAGTTTATTTCTAAGTAAGCTTGCCATTTTTGATAATTCTTTATGGCTTTTTCCAGTCAGAGTAATGCTGACTCTGGAGTCATCACCCGAAATTTTTTGGTTTGAAACGGTATATACTGCATTGGTAGAGATATTCTGAATATCCTGTTTCAGTTCCTTGCGAAGCTGATCAGCATTTTCTCTATTTTTTGGGGTGACAAAGATATTCGCTATATTCCCCTGCTGAATCCACCCTCCTCCTTGATCAAACACATCATCAAACACTGGAGAGAATGTGGCGCCTGTTGAAGAGGCATATGATTTAATATCTGAATGCTTATTCAACAAGGATTCAAATGACATGACCTCTTCATTTACCTGTTTAAGGGTCGATCCTTCAGGCGTTTCTATTTGAATGTTAAGGTCACTTGCGTGAGACCGGGGAAGCACACTGAGCGGCAAATAAAATGCTGCCCATGTCGTTATTATAAGAGCCGCAGTCATCCCAGCAAATAAGACGTGACGTTTCTTTAATAGGAGAGAAATCACTGGTCTTGCCCGTTTCTCAGTATTCGGTGCATTGAAATCTAACTGCCGGCGCCAGCTTAGTGCTGCTAAAGGTGGAAGAATCACAAGAGATACGATCAGCGAAAATAGTAAAGAGAAGGTTACTGCCCAGGCAAAACCAGAAAAAGCATGCCCAACCATTGTCCCCGTTAGTGCGAGAGGTAAATATACCGCAATTGTTGTTAATGTAGACGAGATGACTGCTGGAATCATTTCTTTTACCCCGCCTGCAAGCCCCGCAATGGAAAATGTTCTTTGTTTTTCCAACTTACGATACATGTTATCCAAAATAACAATGGAATCATCCACGACTCTTCCCATTGAAACGATTAAACCAGACATAGTTAGAAGATTAAGCGTCTGTCCCATCGCTGTTAGAATCCCGAGTGCGCCAAAAAAGCAAATTGGTAATGATAGAATCACGGCTAAAGATGAGCGCCACTGCCTGAAAAATACAAATACACAAAGAATCGAAAACACACAGCCGAGCAAACCCTCTTTCCACAATCCGTCGATGGCTTTCGAAACGGAAGAGCCTCGATTAATCAGTACATTTTCATTAACCGTTCCATTTTTTATATCTGATAACCCACTCAGCTTTTTTGAAACGGCTTCGCTGACTTTTGTGACGTCTGCTGAAGGTGTTTTGATTACACTCAGTACCACGCTTGCATGTCCATTCGTTCTAGCAGTCGTATGAACATGGACAAGGCTACTCTCAATATCAGCCACATCTTTAAGTAAAACAGATTTATGATTACTAGTGCCTACTACAAGGCTTCCAAGTGTTTTTTTTGTCATCGATGACTCGGTAATATGTAATGGTAAATGGACGTTATTTAATTGAATGATGCCATTTGAAAGTGTTACATGCTGTTTTTTTAAAGCGCTGACAACCTGGTTATAATGGACCCCCATCTTCTTAAGTTTTTCATTATCAAGCGAAATGGAGAACCCTTGGTCGCCATCACCCGTTGTCTGAATTTCTTTAACTCCCGGAATGTTATTCAGTTGATTAATGATTTGCTTTGATTTCGAAGTACGTAAAACATGCTCAGAAATTTTTTTGGACGATAAACTAATTTTCATAACTGGAAAAGCATCCGACCTAATTTGCTGAGTTATTGGGCTTCCAATAGTTGGCGGCAGTGACAGCCCTTCCAATGTTCTTTTAACGTCAGCTTCTTCTGTTTTCCCATCTCCATTCTGCGGGAATGTCAATTTAAAAAATAAACCATTGCTATATATTGTGGATTCAATCGATTGAAGATGATCCACGTTCTTTAATGACGTTGTAAGCTTATCATTCAGGCGTGACGCCTCTGAAGAGCTAATTGACGTTGTACCCGTTGGCAGTGTAACCATAAGGATGGGGTTGTTAATATCGGGCATGTATTCCTTTTTCATCTGATAGACAGAATACGCGCCCCAGATAACCAATAAGCTAAGGATCATGAAGATCAAGGCTATCCGCTGCATTAAATAGCTTACTGTTTTTTTCATAATGACCCCCTTGTTCATAAGAGTGAGCCCCCCATTTAGGAGGCTCCATTTTCTTTTATTTGGATTTAGATTCTGAAGGATAATGTTTCTGCTTCTTGCCTTTCATTGTTGCCTTCCACAAAATATGATTGAGTTTTTCATTATTTGCATGATCTGCTTTAGAGAAGTTTATGGCTTTTGATTCTTGTGCACCGGGGGAATCTTCGCCATTCTTTTTGTCTAATGGATACTCAGGACCTTCAGCCTGAAAAGTCGTATAATCCGGCCGATTAGTAAAAGCCCTTACCATTGGAATACTTGATGCGTCAAACTGCGTCATTGGTTTCATTCCTAAGATGTTTTCCATCGTGTGAATCATTGATGATGTGTCGTAGAAAGTACTGTCGACCTTTCCAGTCTGCGTATAAGGGCTGATGACGAGCGATTCTGTGCGATGTGCATCAACGTGATCCCAGCCATTTTGGGCGTCATCCTCAGTCACAAAGATCGCCGTGTTTTTCCAATCCTTCGAATGACTTACCGTATCCACTAATTTACCTAATGCTTGATCATTCTGGGCGACCATTGCTTCAGGGGTTAGTGCTCCTGGCGTTGTACCTTTTGTATGGTCATTTGGAAGCCGTACAATTTCCATTTGCGGAAGGTTTCCGTTTTGTTCAAATTGTTTGTATTCCTTTTCCCATTCCTGTTCTCTTGTTAAGTCAGAAATGTTCAGGTTCCAACCTGCATATTCAGGATCCATTCGTGAGCCGATGCTTGGGTCTGTTGCTACCCACTGACCTTTGCTTGAATCGTAATTAACAAACTCTCCGTAATCTCTAAAACTGACATCAGAGCGCTTTGCGTTATCCCACAAGAAACCTGCATTCGGGTAAGCTGCATCATTTCCGCCTTCGAAATCATATCCGCGGTTTCTACCTGAATAATTCGCCATCCAGTTCTTTTCGACGTAATCATTCGATTTAGCGGCAGTGGCCCAGTTATGGCCTTGTGCGCTAATTTCGGCGTCCGCATAAAAATTATCAAAGGTAACAAATTGTTTAGCAAGCTTATGGATGTTCGGTGTTATTTTTTTGCCGAAAGAAGCAAGCCCTGGGTCTCCGTTTCCTTTACTCAAGTCTCCGAATACCTGATCATAGGTTCTGTTTTCTTTAATGACATAAATAACATGTTTTATTGGACTTTTCTGAGCCGTGTTGCGCGGCACAGGTGAATGCCCATTGCCCTTTTCGTTTTCTTCTCCATGGGAGTCAATTGGATTATTCTTTTCCACTTGGTGCGTATATTTTTTTAAATCATGACGATTGGGAATGTCCAAAACAGAAAGGGTTCCTTCCATCATATTGCCTATATATTGACCATCAGTGTTAGGACCTGCTCCAAGTCCTTTAGCATTGGTTACCATAAGCTGCTGATGCTGTTCATTCAAATAAACGCCTGTTGGGTACCACGCAGTTGGGATCAAGCCTTTGACCTTAGCTGATTGACCGCTCACATCGACCTGTACCACATCATTATTACCAGCATTCGCAACATAAAGCGTCTTGCCATCGTTGCTTACTGTTAATCCGTCTGGCTGTGAACCTGTTGGAGCTTTACGATCAGGTTTAACAGAGAGAGTTTGTATGACCTGCTGTGACCTCGGACTAATAACTGATACGGTATCCTCATCAGAATTAGCGATATATATCATTCCAGACTTAGGGTTTTCGGTAATTGCATTCGGGTGAAGTCCAGTCTGGATCGTACGCTTAACTTCCATTGTTTCCGGATTGAGAACCGTGACAGAGCTTTCACCCCAATTGCTTATATAAAGGGATCGGCCATCATGGCTTAAATACGAAGCATAAGGGTTCTTTCCAACAGATGTGGTTTTAACAATCTTCCGCTGGTGAATATCAATCTTAGAAACAGAATGATTGAGGTTATTTGCAGCATAAAGATAGGAACCATCAGAAGAGACGGATAAACCCGCAGGATAATAATCTGTGTTCTTGTCATCTTTTAGAGAAATGGCGCTTTTTTCATTAAGACGTCCATTTTTAAAAGAAAATACCCTGATTTTATTATTGCCGCCTGCTGACGCATACATCTTTTTACCATCAGGGCTGAATGCCACTCCCAGATATAAGGCTTCTGGTGATGAATAAGGGATAGTTTGTACAACTTTGTTAGTTGCTGTTTTTATGACTTGGAGGGACTGTTTTCCCTGCCCATCATTCGATACCACAAGGTACTTACCATCAGGACTTAAAGCGCCGCCCATCGGGAAATCACCAAGCTTTACCTGCTTTCCAGCCGGTGTTAACGTCCAATTTTGTGACGTGATCCCTTTATCACTGCTTTTAGGTCCTGCTGTGTCGTGATAAGCCGCATAACCAGTTGTTGATGTTGCCATTATGGCGGCCATTGCTGCCAGGAATACTTTTCCTTTTTTCATTTGAACAGCTCCTTCTCCTGAATTTGCTTACAGAAAAAAGTATAAAGAACCTGGATAAAGTCAGTATTAATCCCAAAATAAGATTTTAAAAAGAAAAATATGAGGATAGTCAGGGGTCAGATTGATTAAGAAGAGATAAAATTCAGCATAAAGAAAACTTTAAGCACTTGATTTTTTCACTTATACAAGTATCTACTAATTAAAATAACCTTTTTTTGTAAATAAAAACAAATAAAAGATATTATTATTAAAATTATGTAAAGGGTACATGCTTAGCAATCCAACTCAACCTTTTCTATATTAGGATATGTTAAATAATAGTGTTGATTTTAAACAAAATTAAGGGAACTTCCATTTTTAGAAGTTCCCTTTTGTTTATTGCATTAATACCCGTTAAACAAATAAAGTTTTTGTTTAAGAGATAAATACCTCAACTATATCGCCATCTTTTTTCCGCTTTCAATGTATGGCATTGCATTTTCTTTGTGCGGGACCGGATTCGAAGATGTTAACTCAAGGACTGATAGAACAGTAGTGATGAAACTTTATTGAGAACCGACTGAGGGTATGTTTGTTGTTTCTTCAGAACGTGTCCTTACAGGAATACGTCTGTAGCCTAAACGGTAAAACAGTGTGCTGGAAGCGACGACAATTACCATTATAAAGAAAAGCAGAGACCCCGTATATTGAGACAAAATGATTCCGCCGAACCATGGTCCAATAAAAAAGCCAACGGATCTGAAGCTGTTTGCTCCAAAATAAGTGCCGCGATTATGTTCAGAGGCTAATTGGTCAATAATTACGCCGCCCATCGGAAAAATAAAAATTTCTCCAAGTGTGACGATTAGCATCGCTGCAATAAACATCCACCATGAGTGAGCAAGCGCAAACCCTAGATAACCAGTGGAAAAAAGAGTGGCCCCAATAACAAGACCTTTTAGCAGAGACAGCTTTTCCATAAATTTAGTCAGAGCAAGCTGCAGCATCACCACAACCACGGCATTCATTGATAATAGAACAGAATATAGAATGACTCCATTTGTTATAGATATCTGCAAATATTGCGGCAAGGTTGACTCAACTTGTGAATAGCCAATGTTTACAAGGATTCCCGCCACAATAAAGTACCTAAGAGCTATATCCTTTCTCAGGATGTGAAGGGCTGCATATATGGTCATCTTCTCTTCCCTATTTTTGCTTGCCGGAGCAGCAACAGGATATTTCCTGAAAAGCATTACTAATAAAATAAAGTAAACCAAATAAACAAATGCCGTAATAATGAAAGCCAGATTTGCCGAAAAAAGCCCCAAATAAGAACCAAGCAACGGACCCACTGCAGCGCCAATATTAATCGCTGTATAACGATAGGAGAAGACTCGGACCCTAAGTTCTTTTTCTGTCAGATCTGCCATCAATGCCTGACTCGCAGGTTCAAAAAAGGATCGGCACAAGCCGTTCAGACTGTTTAATAGGATAAAAACAATAGGACTAGCAGCAACCGCAAAGCCTGTAAAAACAAAAATATATAATGCTATAGCCGTCAGCATCATCACCTTACGGCCATACATATCCGATAAAGTGCCTCCCACAAAGCCTCCCAATGTGGATGTAAGAGGTCCAACACCAATGGCAAGACCAATAAGTATAGGGCTCAAATGACCGGTTTTCGCCATATAAATGGCTAAAAAAGGCATTGCCATGAAGTTGGCTGCTCTGACCATAATTGTCCCAATCAGTAGGCTTGTGACTACCGGGTGTAATCTTGAAAAAATCGTCATAAGCTTCTTCCTCAATTTTTAATAGAATTTGAACAAATAAAAACACTCTAAAAATGATCATAACCTAATCTTCATAGCAAAAGCTACCGATTTTTATAGGCTTATTTTAAAAGTTTGTGTAGAATGGGTATAGGTCTTTTGTGTATTGTTAAAAAAAGAGGTGAATTAAATGATTCGGACCAAAGTCATTACTGCTGACAATCAATTCCTTGAAGATATACCGGTATCGGATTTTGATGACTATGATATTAAAAAATATTGGGTAGATTTTAATGAACCGACAGAGCAGGAAATTAACCAGCTTGAAAGCTATTTTCACTTTCACCCTCTGGCAGTTGAGGACTGTGTGAATAATCTTCAGCGTCCAAAACTGGATTATTATGAAGGATTTAAATTTATTGCCACGCATATTATTGAAGCAAGCACACTTGAAAAGGTCGAACTCGATGTTTTCATTGGTGATAATTTTATCGTCACCTTTCATAAAAAACCGCTTAAGGAACTTGAGAATACTTGGAGACGCTTTAACCTTTCGCAGGTGGGCTATACAAAGTGGGATGAAACTGGGGTCTTATACGAATTGCTGGATAAGATTGTCGACAACTATTTTCCTTTAATTTTCGCTATTGAAGATCACTTAAACATTATTGATGAAAACCCGGAGAATGAAAACATGCAAGTGCTGATGGATGAGCTTTTTGACACCCGACAGGAACTTCTGCATATCAGGCAGACGGTTCTCCCGATGCGCGACCTTTTGTACAGGATGTTGAATTCGACTCATCTGGACGGTGTAAATGAAAGACGTGAATATTTTGCTGATATACATGACCATCTTATGAAGCTTTCCGATATGATTCAGTCTAACAGGGAAATGACAGCAGATATTAGGGACAGCCATCTGTCGGTTAACAGCTACCAGCAAAACCGCACAATGATGGTTTTGACAGTCATTACGGTGATCTTTAACCCTTTAACATTCATCGCTGGCTTGTACGGTATGAATTTCAATCATATGCCTGAGCTAACTTGGCGATACGGTTATTTTTATGCCTTAGCATTGATGGTGATTGTTGCAGCCAGTCTGTTTATCTGGTTTAGAAAAAAAGGATGGTTCAGCAAATAAAATCGTTAAGGATTATTAAAGTTTTGTTAATAATTAAAAAAGCATTGAACAAATCAGAGATTCGCTCTATCTTTTATAGAGAAAGAATCATATTTAATTGAAAAGGTGTGTGGGGAAGTGTCTCATATTATCATCGCAATAATAATGGGGATCGTTGAAGGGTTAACAGAGTTTGCCCCTGTTTCATCTACAGGTCATTTGATTCTCGCAGGAAATCTTTTGAATTTCCAAGGAGAGACAGCAAAAACATTTGAAATTGTTATTCAGCTCGGTTCGATTTTAGCTGTAGTTGTTGTGTTTTGGAAAAGACTTTGGAGTTTATTCGGTTTTTATAAGGATACATACGCTAACAGACATCTGAACTTGATTCATGTGATCATTGCGATGCTGCCTGCTGTAATTGTTGGCCTTATTCTTCATGATTTTATTAAAAGCTATCTTTTCTCTGCCGGTACTGTGGTAATCGGGCTAGTTGCTGGAGGTATCTTAATGATCTTCGCCGATGTTAAACATGATTCGGAGGAAAGCCAATCTTTGGATCAGCTGACTTATCGTCAGGCCTTTTACATCGGACTGTTTCAATGTCTGGCACTGTGGCCAGGTTTTTCCCGCTCAGGTGCGACAATTTCGGGTGGTATTCTTTCAGGTACTAACCACCGTACGGCCGCTGAATTTTCTTTTATTGTTGCTGTGCCAATGATGTTTGCTGCAAGCGGACTTGACCTGTTTGAAAGTATGAATTCCTTATCTTCAAGCGACCTGCCACTATTTATTGTTGGCTTCATTACTGCTTTCATTGTGGCCATGCTTGCTATTGTCTATTTCTTAAAGCTGCTATCTCGCGTAAAACTGATACCATTTGCGATTTACCGCTTTATACTTGCTGCTGTTTTTTTCGTCTATATGTGGGTACTGTGAGGTTCATTAAGGCAATAAATCTCTAGAGATCTATTTAAATAGAATAAAAAAAGGGACAGGATCTTTGTTACATAGAGATCCTGTCCCTTCTTCTAATGCATTGAGCTTAAAAATTTGGCTTATTAGTTATTGGTAACGGTTTTGTTGACCTTGCTGATTCTGGTTTTGGTTTTGTTGTTGCTGCTGCATAGACGCTTGAGCCTGCTGAAGCTGTTGTTGTGCCTGTTGAAGCTGCTGATTTTCTTGCGCAGTTGTTCCTTGAGCCTGGCTTTGGCATTGTTGAAGCTGCTGTTGGGCTTGCTGCAATTGCTGCTGTGCTTGCTGAATAGCTTGTGGATCAGCATTATTTTGTGCCTGCTGACATGCTTGTTGAGCTTGCTGTGCAGCATTAATTGCCTGTTGAAGCTGTTGGTTTTGATTATTTTGAGTCATTGAAAATAGCCTCCTATACAAAATTTTTGTTAAGAGCTTTAAAACTTAACAAACTTAAACTGTCCTTGTGCAGAAGTTTTTATTCATTTTTTTAATATTCTTGGTGATTTTTCTGTTATAAAATAAAAGATCTGTTTATGTACAAAAAAAGTGTGCAAGCTCTGCTGCACACTTTTCACTACTATTTTTTGTTAACCATTGGAGACTGGATATATCGGTATAACAGCTTCTCTGTGTTGATGATTGAGCTGATATGAGTCCGTTCAAAGGCGTGCGAAGCATCAATCCCTGCTCCTACAAGGCCATGAACAATATCGTGGCCGGCAGTTAGAGCAGCAGAAGCATCAGACCCGTAAAAAGGATAGATATCCACTTTATATTCAATATCGTTATCCTTCGCTAACTGCACAAGATGCTTTCTTAATCCATAATGATAGGGTCCGGATGAATCTTTCGCGCAAATTGAGACTGTATATTCATCTGAAGTCTGGCCGTCGCCGAGAGCTCCCATGTCCACCGCCAGATATTCTACAGTTTCTGGAGAAATATTTGAATTGCCGCCGTATCCAATCTCTTCATTGTTGGAAATATAAAAATGCGTTGTATATGGCAGGGTTATCTTTTCTTTCTTGATTTGGGACAACAGCTGCAACAAAATACCCACGCTTGCTTTATCATCAAGATGCCGTGACTTTATATATCCGCTTTCCGTTATGACTGCTCTTGCATCAAATGCAACAAAGTCCCCCACTTCAATGCCCAGTTCTCTCACATCGTCTGCAGAATGTACTTTTTCATCAATTCTCACTTCAATATTTGAATCATCTCTCTTAGCTTCACCGGCATCTTTATAAACATGTACTGAGGTTTGGTGGATCAAAATGGTTCCCGTATATGTTTTTCCGCCTGATGTTTGAATCTCACAATATTCTCCTTCAACCGAATTCCAGCGAAAACCACCGATCATGGAGAGCTTAAGTCTTCCATCTTCTTTTATTTCTTTTACCATCGCCCCGAGTGTATCCACATGAGCCGTTACAAAACGATGATTTGAGGGATCGGCACCATTTACAGTTATGAGAAGGCCGCCTTTTCGGGTAAGTTCCGATTCAAACCCTGCTTCGCTTGCCCTCTCCTTCACAAAAGAGATAATTTCGTCCGTATTGCCAGTCGGACTTGGGATTTCGGTTAATTCTTTGATCAATTCCATTGTGTTTTTTCCATTAGGATAGTTTGCCATTCTTTTTCCCCTTTCAATCTATGTATCTTTATTATTATATTCTAAAAAATGAATGTTTTATAGACTTATGCTTTGATTAGGCTCTCTCGTTTAACTCCGTGATTTGTTTTTAGAAGATTAAACACTTTTGCTCCACTGTGGGCAATGACATTCCGAAACGGCTCGCCATCGATGTAATGAACGGCAGCATCGTCTTCCACAGCCGTCGTATGAAGCAGTCTTCCAGCTTCAATTTCTTGATGACATGCTTCTATCCAATCGCTATTCGAATAGTGTCGGCAAAAACTTCCTTTTAAAAAGCCTAGAGAATCGATGATCTCGAATGTATTTGAATTTGAATCTGTTAATCCCTGTTCAAACCAGCATATGGCCCCCGCACTGACTCCAGACATAATAATACCAGGGCCACTGAAAAAGTCCACTTAGAGGTTTACCACCTTCACTCAACTGTGGAAAATGAAAAATTTAAGACGCCACGTGATCAGATGATAGCCGTTTAATATCTATAGCCATAATGACTTCTAAAAAGCCTCATAAGGAAACAAACACGTTGATTGAAGCGGAGGGCGCGAGACTCCAACGGAATCAGCACGCGTCCGAAGATCCACTTTGGTACACAAAGAAACCACACCAAAGTTAGCTGAGGCCGTGCCCGTGGAAAGCGAGCATCCTAGAGCGGAATCAACAGAAATAATACCATTCAAAATTATATCTACCCCCTGCTCCCACTATATGAAAAGCGACGTTTCTGTGTTGCCTCCACCAGCAAAGATTATAACTTTATCTATAATAAAATCTTCAAGATCCTTAGAGAATGGGTTAGAGAGCGACAAATGAGAGGGTTTCGCGTTCAATTGCTGGGAGACGCTGTAAAATTCATTAATATAACCTTCCGCGTCCCCGCTTGCTGTTGGGAGAAAGCAGACTTTAGGATTCCTTGCTTTACTTTGTTTGAGTATATATCTTTCAATGTGTAAGTGATCTGGCCCGGATGAAATTCTCCGCCTCCAAGAGCAATAATTTGTTCTTTCATCCTTTTATCCCTTCAGATTTATTCGCAACATTCCTTATGACAACATCCACTTTAAAGTAAGTCTATCACTTATTTATTCTGAATGTTCCTGTTTTTCAATATACCTTCTGTCTTTCAAAAATAATCTCCAAAAATAGATGAACCCGGGAATTAGGATTGCTGCACCAATAATATATGAAAATGACAATGCATGAAAGGTTGCTGGATCTGTAAATCCCTGTTTAAGCGTTACATAAGGGAAAATGAGATATGGGAGATGCGACCTTCCGTAAGCATACCCTGCAAGCAGATAATGTACAGCGATTCCTGCCATGGCGAGACGAGGATAAGGACTGCTGAGCTGATCGTGATAACGGCTGGTTAAAAGGATAAACATATAGCTGAGAAGGAACAAAATGCCTGCAAAAATAAGCGCCCATCGATGAACCAAAAGCTTGCTGAACAGCCAAGGACTGTCATGCTGAATACTCAATAAGATAAATAATGCAAAGAGTAGCGTAATGGGTGCGAGCCAGACGACGTTTTTGTAATAAGAACGAAAAGCATTTTCATCCTTTGCCAGTCTTGCATAATCCAAAAGCAGAAGCGATGAAATAAAACAGGTATTCAACATCGCAAAACCGACAAAAGCATAAAAGCTTGGTGTACTAATCAATGCACCGAAATCTAGTGTAGGAACGTTCTTCCCATTATCTGAAATAAACAATCCTTGACTGATAGGCAGGATCAGGATCAGAAGCGCAGGAATAAAAACACCCGTTAACCCTGAAACCCAAATCAGAACGGTTTTTAATTTCTGTACTGAGTGGGAAAACACAAGAAATGCACTTCTCAGAGCGAGTAAAATTAACATAAAGCTTCCAGGGAGCAGGATCAGACTTCCAAGTAATCGGGTCGCTCCTGGGAAAAAACTGAACATCCCAACTACAATCAGCACAATAAAAACATTCGTTACTTCCCAGGTTGGTGATAAATAGCGGTTGGCTAAAGACGTTGCTGCCATTTTCCTTCGATTCATATAGATCATCGACCAAAATCCAGCGCCAAAATCGATCGAAGCAATGACAGCATAAAAAAGAATAAATCCCCACAAAATAGTGATTGCCAAGGTCACATCGTTCATGCTTTTTCACCATCCTCTGGATAGCCTAATTCTTTTAATAAAGGCTGTCTTTTAAACATAAAATAAAGGACACATAGGCTTGAGATAGCAAGAATCAGATATATAATCATGAATAATGAAAAGAGCATGGCCAAGTGTCCTCCATCAGTTGCAGCTTCTGAAGTTAACATAACTTTGTATATGATCCACGGCTGCCTCCCCGTACACGCAAAGATCCAGCCAGCTTCAATCGCAATAATCGCAAGCGGTCCGGCCATAACAAAAAGCCACATCAGCCATTTAGGAAATCGTTCACGTTTAAACCAGTGCCTCCAAAAGAAACCTGCAATGGATAGAAACAACAGAAAAAAGCCGATTGCAACCATAATATTAAACAAAACATGTACAAATAAAGGCGGCCATTCGCTCTTGGGATAGTCATTCAATCCCTGGACGACTTCATCAAAACGATTGCCCGAAAGAAAGCTTAAGCCACCTGGTATTTCAATTCCATATTTTACGGATTCAGATTTCGCATCTACCACACCGCCAACAGTTAATGGCGCATGCGATTCAGTGTTAAAAAGTCCTTCTGCGGCTGCAAGCTTTTCAGGCTGAAACTGATGAAGGGCCTGTGCAGATTCATGGCCGTTTAATGCAGTCACGACACTAAAAATCCCGCCAATAACAAGAGACAGCATAAGCGCTTTGCGGTGAAACGTATATAAACGAATATTGTGTTTCGTTTTCAGCATTTTGTAAGACGCAATCGTTGCCATCATAAAGGCACCTGTCATAAAAGCAGAAATCCCAACATGCTCTGCTGTTACCAAAAAACTGGGATTAAAAAAGGCTTTCCAGGGATGAACGTTTGTTACTTGACCATTATGATAATCAAACCCTGCAGGCGTTCCCTCGAAGGCATGAATATTTGAAATTAAAACAGCGGAAGCAGCAGCACCAATGGTAACTAAAAAGACAGAAATTAACCTTGAAGCAGGCGATAAGCGATCTCTTGCATATATATATATGGACATAAATAGAGCTTCCAGAAAAAAAGCATAGAGTTCAATTTGAAAAGGCAATGAAATAACCTTCCCCACAATTTCCATAAATCCCGGCCAAAGCAAGGCAAGCTGGACACCGGCAATGGTCCCTGTGGGGATACCGACACCGAGAAGTACCGCGAATCCTCTCGTCCAACGTAGCGCCATGACTGCGTAATCCTCATCCTTTGTTCGCTGATACATGCATTCGGCGCAAAAAACCATCAATGGAATGCCCACACCAAGCGTTGCAAAGATTATATGAAAGCCCATTGTCGTTCCAAACATCGATCGGGCAATAACAACATGATCCATTTTACGTTCATCCTTTTTTTAAAACAGTCTAACCAACCTCAACAGGTTTCTTTCATGAAGAGCAAAATTTTCCATAAAAAAAACACCAGCCGCCTTTAGTGACAGTTGGTGTTTTTAAGTTTATAGAAATTCTAAGAAAGTTTTTCGTAATCTTTAAGCTTTTCACGAAGTGCCCTCTTGAGAAATTTCCCAACAGATGTTTTGGGGATTTCATCCATGAAAATCACTTCATCAGGCAACCACCATTTTGCAAATTGCGGAGCCAGAAACTGAATGAGATCTTCTTTTGTTGCTGGAGCGTTCACGGCATCTCTTAAAACAACACAGGCAAGCGGACGTTCTTGCCATTTTGGATGAGGAACAGCAATAACTGCTGCTTCAAAAACATCAGGATGCGCCATAAGTGCATTTTCCAAATCGACAGATGAGATCCATTCCCCTCCGCTTTTCACTAAATCTTTGGTACGGTCCACTAATTTGAGGTTGCCTTCTTTATCAAGGGTTGCAATATCACCTGTGTATAGCCAGCCGTCTTTAAACGATTCCATACTTCGATCGTTTTTATAATACTCATCAGCTATCCACGGGCCTTTAATTAACAGTTCACCCATGTCTTTTCCATCTTGTTTAACATCACCGTTCTGATTAATGACCCGGATATCAAGACCAGGAACCACAAGACCCTGTTTGCTCTTTATTTCGAGCTTCTCATTATAAGGCAAATCTTCCTCATAGGACTTTACGCGGGAAACGGTTACCAGAGGGGTGGTTTCTGTCATTCCGTAAGCATGCATAAATGGAATTTCGTATTTTTCTTCAAATGTTCTGATCAGCCCTTTTGGCGCTGCTGCTCCTCCGCAGACAATCGTCCGAAGACTGCTCATATCATAGTCGCCTTTTTCAAGTTCATTCAGCAAACCATTCCATATAGTGGGCACACCTGCTGTCAGGGTAACCTGCTCTGATTCGATCAATTCTGCCAAAAGCTTCGGTGTAAAATATGGTCCGGGCAGTACCTGAGTTGCTCCAAACCAGGTGCACGCAAACGGGGTTCCCCAAGCATTGACATGAAACATGGGAACAACCGGCATGCTGACGTCCCGCTCACACAATCCCATTGTGTCATTCAAACCAAGAGAGAAGCTGTGAAGGTATATCCCTCTGTGCGTATATACGACGCCTTTAGGCTTGCCTGTAGTAGCCGAAGTGTAGCACATCCCGGCAGGGTCCAGTTCATCGATTGTATGATCGAATTCAAATGATGAATCTCCACCTGCAAGGAGCTCTTCATAAGAATACACAGGATCCAGGTTGTTTTCAGGCAGTTCGGCGTGATCGGTCATTATTATAAATGCTTTAACTGTTGTCAGCTTGTCTTTAATTTTATTTATTAAAGGGACAATGTCGTCATCAATAAGGAGCACTTGATCTTCAGCATGATTAATAATGTAAATTAAATGCTCTTCTGATAACCGAATATTAATCGTATGCAGTACAGCGCCTATGCACGGAATTGCAAAATAGGCTTCAAGGTGGCGATGATGATTCCACGCAAGCGTCCCTACCTTTTCGCCTTTCTTAACACCAAGGGATTTAAGTACACTGGAAAGCGAGCGGGTTCGGGCCGCAATTTCTTTGTAACTGATCCTTGAAATACCCGTAGAGGTTCTGGAAACAACCCCTTTTTTCGGAAAATATTTTTCTGCTCTCTCGATCATGCCGACTAAAGTCAGCGGTGTATTCATCATCTTACTTCCCCCTTTAGCACGCCTCATTCTCTTCGTAACATTAGAATAATAGCCGTAAAAATATTATTATAGTTACATTCTAAGCGTTTTCATAGGAGGTGACAAGATAATTGTCCGAATATTAATTCATTTGTGAATTAATATTTCATTTCTGAAAAACAAGCAAAAATGTTTTCGGTAACCCCGAATCAGCTTTTTTCATATTTGGATACTCTTCAAATTGTTTTAAAACCAAGCCCGCTTGTGCAAAAACGGTAATTATTTCTCCCATTGTCCAATACCTCTGAATGACGGATTGTTCTGCGGAAGACGTTTTTAAATGCTTCGAAAATGCCACCTTCTTGTGATGGATGCTACGGTCAAAATAATTCCCGTCAGCTTTATGCTTTTTCCCGCTTGAACGGATCAATTTAGTAGAAATCGGGTGAAATTCATGAAGCAGAAATTCCCCGCCATCTTCCAATAAATCATAAATGGTCTTGGCTAGGACGAAAAGGTCTACAAAATAATGCATTACCCCAAGCTCCATCAATAGCAGATCAAATGTCTTTCCCGATAAATATCTTGGCGCCTCTAGAACATCCGAAACAATATAAGTAAGATTCACCTCAGCTTTATCTGCAACTTCTTGTGCATATCTGGCGTTTTCCTGGGAAAGATCAAGAACCGTTGTGTCCGCTCCTAACATCCCCATGGCGATCGCTTTCGTGGCATGGGATCCCATCAGATGAAGGACTTTTTTGCCTTGAAGTTGCCCAAGGTGAGGGAGAATTTTAGGTAGTTTTAAATACGGATTTTCTTTAATTTTTTTAGCAGCTTCCTCAGGTGTTCCGAACCGATTGACCCAAGCATCATAGGCCTCTTGATTCCAGGCCACATCATTTACATACAAATGACTTTGCTGGAGCTTCATTAACATCCGCTGAATTTCTAATTTATAAGGTTCTTCTTTTTTAAAGTAATAAAAATCATAATGTTTAACCCAAAGTTCGAGCTCTGCATAATTATTTTCCACTCGGTAAGAATCTGATTGAATCACTTCATTGGGGAAAGCCTTAATAACGACTGGAAGCTGTAAATCTATAATTTTAAAAGACCAATACAACGGCTGATCATCTTCAATTTCATAATCATAATCATTAAAAAGGTTTGCCAGCTCATGAAATCTGTCCCACTGAACAGTAACATCCAGCTTGTTTACGTTCAGGTCCACATTCTGCAGGTAAAGAGCAGCTTCCTCCTCAATGAGGTAATCAATTCCTTTTTCCTCTAAAACAGGAACGACTTTCTTTATCGTTTCTTCCAAATTAATATCAGGCATGGTGCAAAACTCCTTGTGTTATTAAACATTTTTTCTCATTATACATTATTCTGTTCAGTATACGCCTGCAAGGTCCCTGCAAAGCAGTAGTATGGTACTGTTATTACTCGCTTAAGACAAAAAAAAGAACCAAACCCTCTCAGGTCAGGTCCTCTTTTCTGATGATTAACCGAACATGCTTGTGCTGTGCATCGGCTGTGTTCGGGATTTTGGATCTAAGTAGTGCTTCGCATTATTAACAGCTGTTGGTGCCTCACCGAATCCGGTCGCAATCAGTTTAACTTTGCCTTCATACGTACAGATATCGCCCGCAGCATAAACGCCGGGAATATTCGTTTCCATTTTAGTATTAACGAGAATGGAGTTCTTTTGAATATCAATGCCCCAGTCTTTGATTGGTCCAAGAGATGATACAAAACCATAGTTAACAATCACGGCATCAACGTCATGTTCAATGCATTCATCACTCTTTATTTTTTCAAGAACAACTTTTGAAATTTTCACGCCGTCCCCTTTTAATTCCTTTACCTGGTAAGGGGTCTGTATTTTAACATTGGAGTTTTTAAGCTGCGCAACACTGTGCTCATGCGCACGGAAATTATCCCGTCTGTGAATCAAGGTTACTTCTTCCGCGATGGAATCGAGCATGTTCGCCCAATCTACCGCTGAGTCTCCTCCGCCGCATATTAACACTTTTTGACCTGAAAATACATTCATATTATCAACAAAATAGTGAAGGTTCTTCCCTTCATATAAACCTGCTGATTCAGCCTCAAGTCTTCTCGGCTGGAAAGCACCAACGCCCCCAGTTATGACAACGGTTTTAGTGAAATGCTGCTCACCAGTTGTGGAAGTCAGGACGATATTTTGATCTTCTGTGCGAACCAACGTTTCCACTGTTTGGTCAAGCACAAAAGTCGGATCAAACTGTTCAGCCTGCTCCTTCAAACGCTCTACCAGTTCTCTAGCAGAAACCTTTGGAAATCCTGCGACATCATAAATGAATTTTTCAGGATAAAGTGCACCAAGCTGGCCTCCGAGCTGAGGCATGCTCTCAATAACTTTAACTTTCATTTGTCTTAGTCCTGCATAGAAAGCCGCAAATAAGCCTGATGGCCCTCCACCTATAATTGTAATATCATAAAGTTCATTTTGTTCCGTCATAATTAGCCCTCCATCAGATCATCCATTTAGATTCAATAAAATTTTTTCAGTAACCATCTAAGTTAATTTTAACATACTTTCAATTATAATATAACAGAATATTTAATACCGGTAAAAAAACGTTATAGTAATTCAAGCATTGTTATTCTTTCAAAAGATGTATAAGATAACGATCGGCCCGCTCGACCATTATTCTTTCATCAAGCCAACTGATTCCCATATCCGTCCATCCTCTATAGACATCAGGAGGACCTGGATAGACAAAATCAGCAAATGCTCTTAAATCCCAATACCTATCATAATATGAGTTGGCACCAACTTCAACTTTATAGGCATTCAGTAAAGCATCTGCGGCCTCAATTCCATGTAAGAAAGCTAAATTTACCCTGCAATGGCTGAGATCAACCCCCGCAGGACCAAGACAGCTGTTAATCCAGTCGACAACACCCGTCACTTTATCAGCCTGCCAAAGGAGGTTCGAGGGGTGATAATCCCGATGAATTCTTACCCTATCATATTCAGGTGGTTCCTCATTAAGCAACTGAATCATTTCTGGCCCACAGCTCTGGTACCTTGGTCCATTTTGGAACCCTCACCGTCTTAATATCGACATACGGTTTATAACGCCATGGCAAATCAGGAGCGGGATGACGGTGAAGCTTTATCATTGGTTTTACCATTTCTCTGAAGTGAAACGCTTCAAAAGAAAGGAGCTTCATTTCCCCTTCCAGATGGGACATTAGCAGAGCCGGATGTCCAAAAACAGCACCTGTTTCTTCTGCAGCGATAAAACGCGGAGATGGCAGATCATGTTGGTTCATTAGAGTCTGCAAGGAACACTTCTCATGATTTAGCAGATCTGGTTCTTCAAGCAGCCAGTCGTTGTTATCATAAAATCGCAAAACAGCTTTTTTCAACTGAGTTTCATGCATGTAACGAACTTCGAAGAGAGAGGTTGAAATTCCCCCTTTTAAGGGAATGATGCTTATAATTTCCGTCATGATCCCCAACTGTTCGTTAAGCCAGCTACAGGCATCCTTAGAAAAAGAAAGTGATGAAGACATGTTCATGATTTTCAGCTCCTGCCCATATATAAAAGTATGATATCCTAAAGACCTATAGATTGCTTGAAAGGCTGATAGATATGTACAAGACTCATTCACTAACTGAAAAAATAAAATTGCTATTATCTATACTTCTCCCTATCCTAATGACCCAGCTTGGCATGTACGCTATGAATTTTTTCGATACTGTGATGTCAGGGCATGCAAGTCCAGATGACCTTGCCGGTGTCGCGATCGGTTCAAGCCTGTGGGTTCCCGTCTTTACAGGGTTAAGCGGCATTCTACTCGGTATCACACCTATAGTCTCTCACCTAATTGGTGCTGGTGAACGAAACAAACTCGCTTTTCCTTTTCTTCAGGCCGTTTATCTCGCCATAATTATTGGCGTGTTGATCGCTGCAGCAGGGGCTGCTGTGCTTGAACCCGTGTTAAATCAAATGGGCTTGAACCCACACGTACATCAAGTGGCATATGATTATTTAGCAGCACTTGGACTTGGGATTATTCCTCTATTTATTTATACAGTAAACCGATCTTTTATTGAAGCTCACGGCTTCACAAGAATTACTATGATTATTACGCTATCTGCTTTACCTATAAATGTTTTCTTTAATTATTTATTTATCTTTGGGAAATGGGGTTTCCCTGACCTCGGCGGTGCGGGAGCAGGTGTGGCAAGTGCAATTACTTATTGGATCATCACGCTGATAAGTTTTGTTGTCCTTCTGCGCATACGGCCATTTTCAGAATACGGACTCTTTCAAAAATTTTACCCTATTGCTCTAAAAGCCTGGCAGGAACAGCTTAAAATTGGTATGCCGATTGGTTTAGCCATTTTCTTTGAAACAAGCATATTTGCGGCGGTCACATTACTCATGAGCAGATACAGTACTGAAGTCATCGCGGCTCATCAGGCCGCACTTAACTTCGCTTCCTTCCTGTATATGATTCCGCTCAGTATTTCTATGGCGTTAACCATTGCTGTCGGATTTGAAGCAGGAGCAAAACGTATCAAGGATGCTGTCCAATACAGTTATGCAGGAATCGTCAATGGCAGTTGGTATGGCATTTATCTTTGCCGTTGGTCTATTTATTTTTAAAAAGGACGTTGCTTACCTGTATACAACAGATCATGAACTTGCAAGCTTAATCAGTCAGTTTTTGATCTACGCTATTTTTTTCCAACTTTCAGACGCTATTGCAGCCCCGATTCAGGGTGCCTTAAGAGGTTTTAAAGATGTGAATGTCGCTTTCATCTTGGCACTGATTTCATACTGGGTTATTGGCCTTCCTTCAGGATATTTACTGGCAAACAATACCTCGCTCGGCCCTTTTGGCTATTGGATCGGTTTAATATTAGGGCTTGCTGTCGGAGCTGTTGGTCTCTCGTATCGGTTATGGTACATTCAACGAACAAAAAAAGAGCTATCTGTGAAAGCTGATATTTAATTTTTTAGCCATTCTATTATTTGCTCAAGTCCATTTTGAAATGGGGCTTGAGCCATTTTTTTATGAAACTTCTCCCGATTTTCATAAAGTGAACGAACCATCCCAATAAAGTTTGATTGATTCATAGCTTCCTCTTCCAGTACCACTGCAAACCCCTCTTTTTCAAAAGCTTTTGCATTTAATATTTGATCTCCACGGCTTTGTTTCTTAGTTAAGGGGATAAGCAACATTGGCTTACGGAGTGCCAGACACTCGAAAATTACATTGGAACCCGCTCTTGTGATAACGATACTTGTGGCCTGAAGAACATCTGGCAATTCGCCGCTTAAATATTCAAATTGCTTGTAGCCAGCTCGATCATTCAGTGAATGATCTAAATTCCCCTTGCCGCACAAGTGAACAATTTGAAAGTCCCTTATTAAAGCATCCAAATGAGTCCGTATGAGCTTATTAATAGTTAATGAGCCAAGACTCCCTCCCATAATAAGTATTATTGGTTTTTCAGAAGTGAAGGAGAGAAAGTCTAATGCTTTCTGCTTGTTTCCTTGGAGGACAGTCGGTCTGACAGGCGAACCGGTTAGGACGCTTTTTTCCTTAGGCAGTAAATCCATGGTTTCTCTAAAAGTGGTGAAAATTTTATCAGCAAACCGGCTTGATATTTTATTCGCAAGCCCCGGTGTAAGATCAGATTCATGAAGGTATACTTTTATGCCTCGTAGCTTTGCGGCTGCAACGACTGGAACCGAAACAAATCCGCCTTTTGAAAATACCAGGTCGGGTTTTAATCTGCCAAGCAGGCTGTAAGAATCCGAAACACCTTTTGCAATTCTAAAGAGATCAGTGAAATTCCTTACACTAAGATAACGCCTCAGCTTCCCGGTGGACACACTGAAATAAGGAATTGAAGTTGTTTCAATCAGTTCCTTTTCAATACCGTTTTTAGAGCCGATAAAACTTAATTTAATTGCCTCTTCATTCAACTGGTCAATAATGGCAAGGTGGGGCGTCACGTGCCCTGCGGAACCTCCGCCAGTTAAGACTATGTGCTTCATGAAATGTTATCCCCCTGTGTTAATAAGCTGCAATCGATCAGTCTGCTCAATAGATCTTCAGTTGATATCGTTAATACTAAATTATATTATATGCAGATGCTTTTACAAACTCTGTTTTTACAAAAAGACTGTTTTCATAAATATTGTTACTCTTACTGCTTATTAAATAAATGAAATTAGCTCGCTAATGAAGCCACTGAAAAAGTCCGCTGCTGTATCGTGATTCGGGATTGTTGATTTCTGCTCTAGGTTGCTCGCTTTCCACGGGCACGGCCTCAGCTAACTTTGGTGTGATTTCTTTGTGAACCAAAGTGGATCTTTGGACGCGTGCTGGTCCCGTTGGACTTGCAATAACATCTTAGAATCCACACCGCACGATGAAAATGCGGATTCAATACTTTGAAAGCCAAATTCCCTCGCTTTCCGCGGGCGATCCGCGAGCCTCCTCGCATAGTTCGTTGGTGGCTGCGGAGTCTCGCTTGGATCGCTAATTCCGCAGGACTTGACATACCATCTTTGGAACCACCTCGCACGAAGAAAATGCAAAGCATTTTCGAGGAGTCTCAGGTATTTCTGGCTTTCATTTATGCATGCGCATTTTCGAGGAGTCTCGCACCTTTCGCTTCAATAAAGATGTTTTTCTCTGCTGTGACCATTTTGAAGCCATTTTGTTTATAGATGTTCCGCTGCCTTAAGCTGATCATCCGTAACCCATAATTTTCCACAAGTATAGCCGAGTTGGCGGGGAGAATCTCTAATTGAACTTTTCAGTGGCTTCTCGCTGATTCCACAGACGTCTCCAACGTTTTGGCTGATCGACCAAGTGAACAAGTGCGCCTTGCATTGAAAATACAACAAAGAGTCGAATAGAAAGCATTCCTAAAAACACTTGAAATCAGGGAAAGACAACAGAACTCTATATTGGATCAATAATAGGTGGCATACCGCTTGTAAAAAGGAAAAAGGTGATTCTGATACCCATAATATCGTATCAGAATCACCTCTTCTTTAATTAGAGTGCTATAAGCTCATTAAATTCGCAAGTTATTCACTGACCTCAGAAAAACAGAGGTTCATTTTGCATATATGCAGATTACTATGCCGCTCTTTGTTTTGACTTTGAGAAGGCGGCAACCTGATCTTTTAACCGCAGTGTAATGACAATGCTCAGAATGATTTTAATGCTGTCTCCAGGCAGAAAGGCAATATTTCCTAGTGCATCTGCTAATATCGGAGTGTGAGTGACGTAGCTGTAAAAAAGGATACCGCCCGCATAAATCACCACTATTCCTCCAAGAATATGGCCAATAATTAACTTTAAATACCCTTTCTCTCCTGCTCTGATACGATCCGTGAATAGACCAATAACCAAAGCCCCGATCGGCCAGCTCATTACATATCCGCCTGTAGGCCCAAGTAAAACACCAAGCCCTCCTGTACCACCAGCAAGAAAAGGGGCACCAGCAGCCACGATTAAAACAAAGGCTAAGGTTGCCACAAATCCTTTTTTTGCACCAAGCAGACTGCCAGTCAGCATTATTCCAAGTGTCTGCAGCGTAATCGGTACAGCGATAACAGGAATGGGAATAGCTGGGATGATTCCTGTAACTGCGATAATAGCAATAAATAAAGCCATAAATACTAATGTTTTCGTTTGCATGATAAGCCTCCAAGTAAGTATTGTTAACCTAAATAAATAATAGGTTAACATAAGGAGGCTGTCAACTGTCCTTTATTTGTCGGCTTCTGCGAGTGATTTCCATACTTCAAGAACATATCCAGCTTCGTCCTGGTCCACTGCATAGGAGCCATTGCTGTACCTGTCACTATTTTTATATTGACTGGTACTAATCGGGATCCGGTTTCCTTTTGCTGTTTCCAGCCAGACCGTTTCGTTTTTCTGCACAAGGACGGCCCCGGCAATACGATGGGGATGCGACTTTAGCTCTCTCAGTAAAATAAGTCCTCTTCGTGCTCTGGATGATTTTTCAAATTCTTTATAAACAGACATTTTTTTCACCGCACCGCGCTGTGTGGCAATCATGATTTCAGGGGTTTGATCACCTTTAAACGAAACTGCACCTACTGTATAGTCTCCTTCTTTAAGGTTAATCCCTTTCACACCAGCAGCCCTTTGCCCTACGAGACTGGCTTCTTCTTCATCAAACCACAAGGCGTAGCCCAATCGTGTTACGAGCAGAAGGTTTGCTTGACCGTCTGTCAGAAAAATATCAAGGCAGACGATCATTTCCTTTCAGCTTCATTCCCATCAAAGGCTTGGAATAGCGTTGTGCTTTATAATCGGCCAATGGTGTCCGTTTTACCATGCCTTCCTTGCTAATAAAGGTGAGGTAGAGAGGCAGGGAAAAGTCTTTAACAGAAATGGCTTTTATCACATTTTCCTCAGGATCAATCGGAACCAGATTCGCGACATGCTGACCCATTTCTTTCCATCTTTTGTCCGGAATCAAATGAACCGGAATATAGAGATACCTTCCTTTGTCAGTGAAGACGAGGAGTGTCTCCGTTGTATTCAGCTGTTCTTGGAAAATAACGCGGTCAGCATCCTTCATAGCAGGCTCTTCGCCGCTGCTGGCAGAAAAAGAGCGGAGGCTCGAGCGTTTAACGTACCCTTGCTTCGTAACGACCGTCATTACATCTTCTGCAGCCACCATAACTTCCAGACCAACCTTGATCTCTTCAATTTCATTTTGGATGGTACTTCTTCTTGAGTCCGCAAACCGTGTTTTAACAGAATTCAACTCTTTTTTAATGACATTTCTTAATAGTTTTTCAGAAGAGAGAATCCCTTCCAAATATGAAATGGTCTTATTAAGTTCATCCTGCTCTTTTTGCAAGGTTTCAATATCTGTATTTGTTAAACGATATAACTGTAAATTAACGATCGCTTCTGCCTGGCGTTCTGTAAAACCGAATTTTTGCGAGATATTTTCTTTAGCATTCCGCTTATCTTTCGAAGCACGAATTGCAGCAATCACCTCATCAAGCACAGAAATTGCCTTAATAAGGCCCTCAACAATGTGAGCCCGGTCCTTTGCCTTATTCAGTTCAAATGTTGACCTTTTATTTATTACATCTTTTTGATGAGCAATATAAGCAGAAAGAATGCTTTTCAGCCCCATTAATTCCGGTGTTTTATTGTTAATCGCAACCATATTAAAATTATACATAATTTGCAAATCGGTGTTTTTGAAGAAATAATTCAAAATACCCTGGGCATCGCCGTCTTTTTTAAGTTCAATGATGACCCGTGTGCCTGTCCGGTCTGTTTCATCTCTGACCTCGGCAACACCTTCTACTTTTTTATCAAGACGTAATTCTTCCATTTTTTTAACTAAATTCGCTTTGTTCACTTCATAAGGAAGTTCATTAATGACAATCTGCTGTTTACTTCCTCTTAAATCTTCAATAGCTGTTCTAGCCCGGACAACAATTTTACCTTTGCCTGTCTGGTAAGCTTTTTTAATTCCTTCAATGCCTTGAATTATTCCCCCTGTAGGGAAATCTGGCCCTTTAACTTTTGTCATTAAATCTTCAAGCGTACAATCCGGGTCTTCCATAACCATAATTGCAGCATCTATGATTTCACCTAAATGATGAGGGGGAATATCCGTTGCATAACCGGCAGATATTCCAGTTGAGCCATTAACAAGGAGGTTCGGGAAACGTGAAGGAAGTACCAGTGGTTCTTCAGTTGTTTCATCAAAGTTTAACACAAAATCTACTGTCTCTTTGTCAATATCTCTCAGCAATTCAGAGGCAATCGAGGAGAGTCTAGCTTCTGTATAACGCATTGCTGCTGCCGGATCGCCGTCGAGACTGCCGTTGTTACCATGCATTTCAATCAGGACATTTCTCACTTTCCAGTCCTGGCTCATTCTGACCATTGCCTCGTAGACAGATGAGTCCCCATGAGGGTGGTAATTACCGATCACGTTACCGACTGTTTTTGCAGATTTCCTAAAAGGTTTGTCACTGGTATTACCGTCCTGAAGCATCGCATATAAAATCCGCCGCTGAACCGGTTTTAAACCATCCCTGACATCCGGAAGCGCCCGTTCCTGAATAATATACTTGCTGTAAATGCCAAATCGGTCACCAATGACCTCTTCCAGCGGGAGGTCCAATAGTCTTTCTTGCTGTACCATATTACTCGGCCTCCTCTGTTTGCATTAAATTTTCATTTTCCATTATGTTTGTCTCTTCATCAAGCCCAAATGCAACATGAGATTCGATCCACTTTCTTCTTGGCTCCACTTTATCTCCCATGAGAGTAGCCACTCTGCGTTCCGCTCTGGCAACGTCATCGATCCTCACTCTGATCAAGGTCCTGGTTTCAGGATTCATCGTCGTTTCCCATAGCTGGTCGGCGTTCATTTCCCCAAGTCCTTTATAGCGTTGAATAATATAGCCTTTCCCGACCTTCTTTAATGGCCTCCTTCAGGCCCTTATCATCCCATGCATACTCGATGACTTCTTTCTTTCCTGTTCCTTTGCTTACTTTAAACAAAGGCGGCAAGGCAATATATACTTTTCCTGCTTCAAAAAGAGGTTTCATATAGCGGTAGAAAAAAGTCAGCAGCAGAACCTGTATGTGCGCTCCGTCATTATCCGCATCCGTCATAATAACAATTTTATTATAGTTAGCGTCTTCAATATTAAAATCCGCTCCGACGCCAGAACCTATGGCATGAATAATCGTGTTAATTTCTTCATTTTTAAAAATATCAGCGAGCTTTGCTTTTTCCGTATTAATGACTTTCCCTCGCAATGGAAGAATAGCCTGGAATTTCCGGTCTCTCCCCTGTTTGGCCGAGCCTCCTGCAGAGTCCCCCTCCACAAGATACAACTCATTCCTATCACGGTTTTTTGACGCAGCCGGAGTAAGCTTTCCACTTAAGATCGTATCTTTACGTTTGCCTTTTTTGCCATTTCTCGCTTCTTCTCTAGCTTTACGCGCAGCTTCACGTGCCTGAGCAGCCTTAACTGCTTTTTTAATCAGCATTTCGCCCGTCTGTGGGTTTTCTTCCAAGAAATAACTGAGATGCTCTGATACATATGTATCTACAGCTGAGCGCGCCTCTGACGTTCCAAGCTTTCCCTTGGTCTGCCCTTCAAACTGAAGCATTTGTTCAGGCACACGAACGGATACAATGCCTGTAAAACCTTCGCGGATATCACTTCCGTCAAGGTTCTTGTCTTTTTCTTTAAGGATGCCGGTTTTTCTCGCATATTCGTTAAAAGCACGTGTAATCGCCGTTTTAAATCCAGATTCATGAGTCCCACCGTCTTTGGTCCTTACATGGTTAACAAAGGAAAGTATATTTTCGGAGTAACCATCGTTGAACTGAAAGGCAACATCGACTTCAATTCCGCCGCCTGCTCCTTCAAATGCAACGACGGTGTGAAGAGGGTCTTTCTCTTCATTCAAATATTCTATAAAGGCTTTAATACCTGTATCATATTGATACGTTTCTTCCTCATCATGACGCTCATCGGTTAGTGTAATTTTGATGCCTTTTAAAAGAAATGCCGATTCTCTTAACCGCTCGCTTAACGTATCAAAATTAAATGATGTTACGCTGAAAATTGTGGTATCTGGTTTAAAATGAATCAGGGTCCCGGTTGCTCTTGTCTGGCCAGTTTTCTCAAGAGTGGTGACCGGATGGCCGCCTTTTTCAAAGCGTTGCTTGTATACATTGCCGTCCCGCTTGATCGTGACCTCTAGCCATTCGGATAAGGCATTCACTACTGAAGCACCAACGCCATGCAGCCCGCCGCTCGTTTTATAACCGCCGCCCTGACCGAATTTCCCGCCGGCATGGAGCACGGTCAAAATGACTTCGGGTGTCGGTTTACCGGTTCGGTGCATCCCCGTCGGCATGCCCCTTCCCTGGTCTTTGACACTTATACTGTTATCTTTATGTATTGTGACATTGATTTCGTTGCCACAACCTGCCAAGGCTTCATCGACGGCATTGTCGACTATTTCGTAAACCAAATGATGCAGGCCGCGGCCATCAGTTGAACCTATATACATACCTGGACGCTTTCTAACAGCTTCCAGTCCTTCTAATACCTGAATTGTGTCATCATTATATGACGTTGTCTGATCGATCAAAAAGAAAACTCCTTTCAACTCCGTACAATACACTGCTGTTTTAAGCATACCAGAACACACGTTTCTGTAAAAGACCTAATCTGATCGCCCACAGCTATTCATATTGTATTAAAGCAGTAACTGAGCCAATGGGCAAGCCTTTTCTTTTTCAAATAAAAAGAAGCAGCCCTTCAACTTTGAAGAAGCTGCCCTTTTTAATCACTATATTTTTATGAAATTTTCATGCGCAGTCTACAAACGGGAATGCTCAACCATAATACAGCGATCCATTACAGTGAAGATCTTTTGCTCTTGAAGAAATTTTTCTGCAGCCGCATTGTACAGCCCCAATTGAGCCCAAAACGATTTAGCACCGGCAGCCGCAGCTTGTTCTGCGATCTCAGGTAAAAATTCACTTCTCCTGAAAACATTTACAATATCAATCGGTCCCTCGACTTCAGCAAGGGAGCCATAAGCTTTTTGTCCGAGCACTTCTTTAACCGTTGGATTAACCGGAATGATTTCAAAGCCTGCCTGCTGCATATAAGAGGACACCTGGTAGGAAGTCCTTACAGGATTATCAGACAGTCCAACAACTGCAATACGTTTGGAATCACGCAGCAGTTCTTTTAATTTCGAATCTGGTTGATTACTCACGTTAAATTCACCTCAGCCTTATAAAGAATTACTAATAATTTCCCTTTAAGACAGTTGATAAACCTTCGTGTATTTATCAGTAAGATAATCAATCAGATAGCTCGCATCTAAAGTTTCACCTGTTGCTTCTTTAAGGATTTCTACCGGTTTTTTCAATTTTCCATATTGATGAATATTTTCAGTTAACCATTGACGCACCGGTGTTATGTCACCGTTTTCTAAATGCTGATCAAAATCAGGAATATCTTTCAGCATCGCATGCTTCAGCTGAGCCGCATAAAGATAACCAAGAGCATAAGATGGGAAATAGCCGAAGTCTCCCCCCGACCAGTGAATATCCTGCAGCACGCCTTCCTGATCATTTCGAGGCGTAATTCCCAGATACTCTTCCATTTTAGCATTCCAGACTTTTGGAAGGTCTTTTACCTCTAGATCACCATTAAATAATTCTTTTTCAATCTCATAACGCAGAATAATATGCAGCGGGTACGTCAATTCATCGGCTTCTATCCTTATGTAGGACGGCCCTGCTACATTAATTGCGCTATAGAATTGTTCGAGACTAACGTTATCGAATTGTCCGCTGGCATTCTCTTTGAATGTATTATAATATTTCTTCCAAAAAGCTTCATTCCGTCCGATAAAATTCTCAAAAAACAAGGATTGAGACTCGTGAATACCCATTGAAGCTCCACTGCATAATGGCGTGCCGACAAGATCCTTGGATATATTCTGTTCATAGAGCGCATGTCCGCATTCATGAATCGTTCCGAACACAGCCGTTCTAAAGTCATTTTCATCATACTTTGTGGTCACACGCACATCGCCAGGATTCAATGAAATCTGGAAAGGATGAGCCGTTTCATCCAAACGGCCGGCAGAGAAATCATAGCCAAGTACATTTAATACCTCTAAGCTGAAATGCCGTTGATTTTCTTTTGAAAACGGCTGAAACAGCATCTCTGTAGATGGTTTGTAATTCGAATCTGTCACATTTTTGAGGAGCGGAATAATTGCCTCTCTTAGCTCACTGAAAACCGTATCTAAAATCTCTGTTGTCATACCTGGCTCATACTGGTTTAAAAGGACATTATATTTATTTCCCGAATGACCCCAATAATCAATAAACCTGCGCTTATAGTCAACGATTTTTTCCAAATATGGCTGCAGAAGACTGAAATCCTCTTTTTCTTTTGCTTCTTCCCACACCGTCTCTGCTTTTGACTGCAGAACCACGTAAGCCTCGTATTCTTCCTGAGGGATCTTAACGTTCTCATTATAATCTTTTTTTGACTCTTCGATTGACCGCCTGGTCTTTTCGTCCAGATCATTTTGCACGCCGGGATCTGATAAGACATCAATAAAATGCTTCATTTCCTCTGAGACTGACATTTTAAAAATTTCGCCTGAGAGGGTTCCTAATACTTCGGCACGCTGTTCCATCCCTTTTTTAGGCGCCCCGGTCCGCATGTCCCAAGCAGAGAGACTTAGCGCTTCCTGAAAATTCATCATTTTTTTGACATAACTGAAATAATCTTTTTCAACATCCTTAATTGACATGATCCACACATCCTTTTTAGGTTGGGGTGTCTTGGAAAAAAGAATAAGGAAAACAGACTCAAACAAATCCAGCTGGAAGAAAGAGAGCCTGCAAATCAATGTTAGTGCAATCCTGCCGTTAACAACCCTTTCCTCTTCCCCAAGAACATCCTGTCATACTAAATCCAGCTAATTTATACGATTCGCTGTGCAGGGGCTGCTTTCCTTCATTGAGCTTATGAAAAGTTTTTCTTGCCGAAATATTGATAATAGTCCGTACGGATCCGTCCATTATATAATTTTCTCTTTTTGGTTGCCTTCTTGCCGAAGTAAGACTCGAAAGCTTCAAATGACGTGATAAAATAAAAGGACCAGCTTGGATACTTATCAGCTAATTCTCCAAGCTGAGAAGCGAGCTTTTGAATGCTGTCTTCTTCGCCCATCCTTTCACCGTATGGAGGGTTTCCGACCATACAGCCATTGAGAGCTTTTGTTGTGAAATCGGACGCTTGCATCTGCTTGAATTTAATCAAATCGCCGAAGCCTGCTTCCATGGCATTATTCTGAGATAACTCCACAAGTTTATGGTCAATGTCACTCCCCATGATATCAAGAGGCTGATCATAGTTCGCCAAATCCTCAACTTCCTGCCGCGCCTTCTCCCAATCTTCAGTCGGGATGATCATCGGCCAGTCTTCTGAAACGAACTCTCTGTTAAAACCAGGCGCTATGTTCTGGCCAATCATTGCGGCTTCAATAGGAAGCGTTCCGGACCCGCAGAAAGGATCCGCAAAAGGCCTGTCAGGTGTCCATTTGGTTAAATAAATCATTGCGGCAGCCAAGGTTTCTTTTAAAGGGGCTTGTCCATGTAAATAACGGTATCCCCTTTTATGCAGCCCAGTACCGCTGGTATCAAGTGTCAAGGTCGCCACATCTTTGTGGATCGCAATTTCAATTTTATGCATGGCACCTTCTTCATTAAACCATTCTACATTATGATGTTTTTTCATACTTTCAACGACAGCTTTCTTAACAATGGCCTGACAATCTGAAACACTGAATAATGTTGATTTGATTGATTTTCCTACAACAGGAAATTCTGCATCTAACGGCAAAAAGTCAGCCCATGGCAGTGCCTTCGTTTGTTCAAATAAACTGTCAAACGTCAGAGCTTTAAATTCGCCAATCTTTAATTTAATACGGTCTGCGGTTCTCAGCCATAGGTTTGTTCTGCAAATATCAATCGGATCCGCAGCCATTGTGACTTTGCCGTTCTCAACTTGTAGGTCTTTATACCCGAGCTTTCTGCATTCGTCAGCTGCAATGGCTTCAAGTCCCATCGCGGTTGTTGCTATAATTGTGTAAGGTTTAGACATCAGTAATCCTCCATGGTCGGGGCAAACAAACTGAATTATTGATGCATCGTTTGCGGCCCATATTAATTTTATTATAAACATCATTTTGGTTATATGTACAAAGAGCGTAAATTTTCCTTAAAAATAAAAAAAGCCCTTAATAGGGGCCTTTTAGAAATATGTTAGAGTGTCACTGTTCTCTGTAAGCCATGTTCTGTTCCCGTGTACTGCAAGCGGACAGCTGTCCTCGTACGATGGGCGGTAATCATCTATCTACAGATTGCTCTGTCCCTCTTTACGTTCATTTCCGTTAAGAGAGTTCCTCTACCAAAGTTTGAGTTTCTCGCTCGTGGGGTTTACCCGTTCCACTTCTTACGTTTCCATAAGAACTTCGTCACTGTGGCACTTTCAAGGATACTCAACCATTTCATAAAGAAGAAGGTTTTTTTCCTGCCGTTAATCTGCTCCCAGACTACCCTGGCTTATTTTTTCACCAGGCACGAACACTACAGTCATCTCAGACTGTGCGAGCATGGACTTTCCTCTATATCATTAAATGATACAGCGATTACCCGATCACAATTCGACACATCACAAACAGTAATTATACACGCTTATAAGAAAAAAGCAAGCCTTGCTCAATCACTTAAACGGCTGCCGAAAACATGCTTCTCCAAATTTGATATTCTTTTTAAAATATCATAATTGGTTTGTCCTTGGCTTGCTAATGGACGCCTTGGCTCAGTTTTCTGAGAAGAAGCTTCTTGTTTCAAACGCTGATTTTCTAAAGAAAGACGCTCGATTTCTTTAGTGAATGTCTGATAATCTTTAATGATTTCATCTAAAAACTTATCGACTTCATCCGGCTGATAGCCGCGTAAACCGGTTTTAAATTCCTTGTCAAGAATATCCTGACTGGTCAGCTGACTTATTTTATTTTCCATACTATCACCTCTGCATGCCTCGATACGGTTATTTTTTCAAATCCTTTGCAGAATGTCAACTCTCATTCTGCCCAGAATGATGGATCCTGCATCTTGATCTCCTGCTCTGCGTCTTCAAGCTCAAAGCGAGTAATCATGTTAATAGTATACGCTTCCCGTTCTGCCTTTTGTCGCGCAACGGTTAAAAAATACTGTGGAGAACCCGGTGCTTCCTCATCATAAACTAAAATACAGCAAACAGTATTTAAAACAATAAAAACATTTTTTTGTCGAAACTGCTGCGGACTTTCATACTTTCTTTTGGAAATCACATCGACAAAGTCTGCCTGTTCCAATACTTGCTGATATAAATTTTTGACGGGATCGGGCCAGCGTTCTTCTTGCTCCAGAAAGGGAAGCAGCACCGCAAGCTTTACCAGAAACCCTTCCTGTTTCAACTCCTGGATGACTTCTGCCGTCCATAGTTCTATACCCGTTTGGCCGCTAATTACAAACCATTCAATCCCCTCGTCCATCATTTGTATGATTTTCGAGCGTACACTATACTTAATTATTTTGACTGAGGGATGCGAGAGACTGAATATGCCTAATTCAAAAGGCTTGTATCCTGTAACAGCACAGGCATTATTAACTGCCAAGTCATATCCCTCCTCAGACTAAAGTTAAATAGTGTTCATAAAGACAAAAACAAACCCAATCATAAGAAAAAATAAACAGATTAAAACTTTTGCCAATTTTACCCCACCTCAATAAATCTTCTCTCTAATGTATTATTTTACATTGTTTACCCGGTGATTAACGAGTGGTATGACGGTTTAATTGTGACAAAATTGTGAAGGTTGGCGTAACCTGTCATATTCTGCGGTTGCCCGGGAAATTTTCAATTATTTATTTCGTGATAATTTCCGAAGGAGACGAACTTTCCGCTTCTGTAAGTTTTCCTGATTCATTTGCTGTCTATTTTTAAATAATCCCGGCTTTTTGTCGGTTATCAGAAGCGCTTCCTCCGTATATGAAAGAGCTTTCTCATAATTCTGATACTCATGCTCATAAAATTTTGCCAGCTCAATTAAATGCTCTGGTTTCGGAACAGGCACAGTTTCAACCAATTGATGGTAGGCTTTCAACGCCTTATTTTTATTTTTTTGTTTTTTGTAAATAGGAGCAAGTTCAATCATTGTCTTATAAGACCAATTCTCGACCTCAGATAATTCTTCTAGCTGCCGAACCGCGAGCTCCGTCTGTCCGAGCGCATGATTCCAGCGGGCGAGCTCAAACTGCTCAGCAGCACTCACTGGCTTCTGCCCAAGAACCCTTTTGGATAACTGAACGTATAGCGAAATCAGCGACTTAACATCTTCTTTATTATGCTCCATTACCCCTCTGACAAGAGCAGCATTAGGGCGTTTTAAAAACTGAAAATAGAGAAACGGCGCCATATGTCCTGGAATATCCATTTCTCTTGGCATGTTTAATATTTCTTTTTCAATGGTCTCTAGACGCGTATTAATCAATGAGTGCTTCCATAAACGGCGTGAGGCATGCAGAAGATCAAAGTGGCCAAAAAGCGGAAGAGCCGGAACCTGTTTCTTAACAAACTGATGACGCGTTTTGACACGAGGCCAGTCAAACGCTTTGCCATTGTAAGTTACTAAATTTTTCAGATCTTGACAGTCCTTAAGAAAATAATGATAAAAGGCCGCTTCATGGCCAGGGCCTGGCAGGAAATACTGTTTCAATGTCACGCTGGTTTCGCTGACCCTAGCCCAGCCGATCAAAAAGATCATGTGCCCGCTTCCCGCTCCGAGACCCGTTGTCTCCGTATCAAAAAAAAGCAGATCCTCCTCTGAAAGACCTTTTGACGAGAGGGGATGATCCTCTTCACGGTTATCCCATCCCTTCATCACATCAAACAGTTCTGAAAAAGCCGTGTCACCTTGAAACTGATCGGCACTGTATTGTTCTGTCCGAATCAGTACAAATTGCTCATCAAAATGACAAACTTCTGCCTCAAGTTCTTCTGCAGCAAGCATCAATTCCTGTTCATAGCGATCGTTTTTCTCTTTGGCGGCAGGCTTTGATTCTGATGTCTGCGCTGATTTCAGATGCTTTTTATATCGATCTAATTGCTTTTTTAATGACAACGCGCATCACCCTCATGCCATTTTTTCAATAGATCTAGAACCAGACGTTTGATAGAAGCGTCCGGTGGTTCCATCAGACCTATACATGCGGGACAACCGTTCTCACAGGGGCATTGAGCAACAATTCTTTCAACATCGTTCATCCAGACCGGCATCTGCTCATACAACTTCTGACTGAGACCAATGCCGCCTGGGTATTTGTCATAAATGAATATTGTCGCCTGCTCATTGTGGGATGCCTTGATCTGCGGGACCACAGATAGATCAACAGGATCACACATGACAAATAACGGGGCAGCATGCTGGATCACATGACTTAATCCAAGCAGCACTTTTTCAAAGCGTTCTTTACCAACCCGTTCAGTCCAGTCAGGGGAAAAACTCATCCACGCAGCATTTGTATGCATTTCTTCTTCAGGTAGTCTGATGGGTCCCCAGCCGATGTTATCGTGCGTTTCAAAACGGATTTTTTTAAACAATGTCGGTAAAGCTCGAACCATAACTTCACCATACGCTCTTTCGACACCTTCTGCAGTGACGACTGATTTCCTGTCCTCTTCTAGCACATCAAGCTGAACGGCAAGATTCGCATCCGTATAATAATTGACATCGACTTGTCTTACAAATGCTTTCTTTTCTTCTAGATCCAGCTTTTCTACTTGGAATTGCTGACCCTGATGCAGGTAAATCGCTTCTTCATGGAGCATCGTCATGGCACTGAACCGGTCCATCTCTCCCAGCACCGAAACACGGTTCTGATGGGTCTGATCAATAATAACCACATTCTCCTGGGAAGCCGAACGAAGGCTTATATTGGTTGCCGGAAAGGCATCATTCATCCAGAACCATTTCCCCCCTTGAAAATGGAGCACGTCTTCGTCAGACAGGTACATGCAGATATCCTGTACTTCGACGCCGTCAAAGCTTTCCTCTTCAGAAAAAGGCAGCTCATAGGCCGCGCACTTAATATGATCAACAAGAATAATCAGATTATCAGGATTAATTCTAGCTTCTTCAGGATTTCGCTCAAAAAAATAATCAGGATTTTGCGTCACATACTGATCCATCGGATTGCTTGAAGCCACTAAAATGATAACCGCCTCATCCTGGCGGCGCCCGGCACGCCCGGCCTGCTGCCACGTGCTCGCGATACTCCCAGGGTACCCCGTCATAATACACACCTGAAGCTGTCCAATATCAACGCCTAATTCAAGCGCGTTGGTACTCACAACTCCCATGATTTCGCCTTTCCTTAAACCTCTTTCGATTTCTCGGCGTTCGGACGGCAGATAACCGCCGCGATAAGCCCTGATCGATGCACGCTCCTGCCGCTTGTTATTTAAAGTCTGGAGATAGCTGAGCAAAAGCTCCACCCGGACACGACTTCTTGCAAAAACGATCGTCTGGATACCATTCGACAAGAAAGATTTAGCAAGCTGCTCTACTTCAAGCGTCGCGCTTCTTCTTACATTCATCACTTTATTTACAACAGGGGGATTATAAAAAATAAAGTGTTTTTTAACTGCGGGTGCGCCATTTTTATCGATCAGATGCATGCTTCTTCCTGTCAGGCGTTCGGCATGCTCTTTAGGATTAGCAATTGTTGCAGATGTACAAATAAATTGCGGATCACTGCCGTAATAATTGCAAATGCGTTTCAGTCTTCTCAATACATTTGCCACATGGCTTCCAAAAACACCACGGTACGTATGCAATTCATCAATAACAATATATTTTAAATGCTCAAACAGCGACACCCATTTGGTGTGATGCGGAAGGATGGCGGAATGAAGCATATCAGGATTTGTCATAACAACATGGCCGGCCTGCCTGATTTTTTGACGTATTTGTCCCGGCGTGTCCCCGTCATACGTGTAGCTGTTAAAATGCAGTCCCATTTCTTCTATCAGCTCTGTCATTTCACTTTTTTGATCCTGCGCAAGTGCCTTCGTAGGGAACAAATACAACGCCCTATTTTGTTCATTTTCGATTAATCCCTGTAAAACGGGAAGGTTATAACATAACGTTTTGCCCGAAGCTGTCGGTGTCACAGCCACAATGTCGCTGCCAGATTTAGAGGCATTCAAAGCCTCTGCCTGATGAGAATAAAGGGATTTAACGCCCCTCTTTTCAAGTGCTGTAGCTAGACGCGGGTCAAGATAATCGGGAAATGCCGCATAATCCGCCTGCTTTTCCGGTATGGTATGCCAATGGGCAACATTTTCATTTTGTCTTAGACTAGATAAAAGGTCAGCCATTGTCTGTCTGACTTTCATAAGATCGCCTCTTTTTAATTATTCGTATGACTGTTAAGTCTATCATACAGAATATGTGTTCTGATGAAAACCATAAAGAAAAGCTGAAGCACCCATTTCTGCCCCGGAAGAGCCTGGAGGTTTCCCAAAGAGGAGCTTTTTTCCTCTGAAGGGAAAGCGAAGGATCCGAGGGGCAGGGTGCTGAAGCTGGACATAGAAAAGCGTAGCCGCACATTCAGCCCTGACAGGCACTGGAGGCTTTGTGCGAAAATGGCTTTTTCATTTTCAAGCAAAGGCGAAGTGACCCCGAAGGGATGTGCGGCATAGCTGGACAATAAGAATGAACGAAGGTTACCAGATTAACCCCGAAAGAGCCTGGAGGTTTCCAAAGAGGAGCTTTTCCCTCTGAAGAGAAAGCGAAGGATCCGAGGGGCTGGGTGCTGAAGCTGAACAAAGAAAAGCTGCAGCCGCACATGTCAGCCCTGACAGGCACGAGCATCACTTCTCGAACAACGACGAGTTGCGACGAGGAATCCCGCTTCAAAGCATGACTAGGAGACGCAGGAGCACATAGCCTCACCTCTCGAACAACGACGAGTTGCGACGAGGAATCCCCTTCAAAGCATGACTAGGAGACGCAGGAGCACATAGCCTCACCTCTCGAACGACGACGAGTTGCGACGAGGAATCCCGCTTCGAAGCATCACTAGCAGACGCAGGAGCACATAGCCTCACCTCTCGAACAACGACGAGTTGCGACGAGGAATCCCGCTTCAAAGCATGACTAGGAGACGCAGGAGCACATGGTCTCGCAGATTCCTTTTCCATTAAAACTTTTTTAGTGAAAGAGCCCTTGTCCACCCAGCCCTACACACTGACATCAATAAAAGAAAAACCTGACCTCTCGTGTTTAAGGTCAGGTTTAACTCTATTGATCCAGCATTTCTTTTACAATATCAAGATCCGTCACAGGCTGCTGGCAGGCACTATTTTCACAAAGATAATACGCTGTCTCGCCATTTATTGGTTGAAAATCATTCCAAAGTGGGTTCAGTGAATCATGCGTTTGGTCTTCGCTAATAAGCACCGTAATCAGGTTGGGCTGAAAACCCTGCTGAATTGAACGGAGCTCTTGGTCAAAAGCTTCTCCTGATTTTAAAATTACAGCCAATTCCTTGATGCCGTCCTGATCCTGGATCAAAGATGTCAGCAACGCAGTAAAAGCCAGCGGGTCACGATTTATATCTTCGCTGAAATAATCAATCAGGTTATTTGCTTTTTCTTTATAAGAAAGATCACCTGTGTAATGCGTCATTCTGATCAGCACGCTAAGACCTAGACTGTTACCGGACGGAACCGCCCCGTCGTATGCATCCTTTGGATTAAAAATTAAACGCTCTCCTTCGTTGTGAGAAAGATTAAACCCACCATTTTTATCATCCCAAAACCCTTCAATCATCAGGTCCGTCCACTTTTTCATTTTTTCAAGATAATCAAATTCAAAAGTTGCTTTATACAAGGATTCATATGCTGTCAACATGGAAGCATAGTCGTCCAAATAACCCAGATACTTTGTTTCACCGTCCCGGTGCCGTGCATAAAGTTTCTCGCCCTTGATCATCAAAGTCTCCACCGCATGCATTGTTCGTCTCGATGAGTTCAAGAACTCCTGTTCATCAAAAACGATTGATGCTTCCGCTAACGCATGGACCATGAGCATATTCCATCCAGTCAGCAGCTTATCATCCGTATGCAGGCTGAATCGCTTTTCCCTGTATTGTCTCAGCTTCTCTTTAGACGTCTCGAGGCTTGCTTTCAGCTCTTCAACCGATGTCCCGCACTGCTGCGCCGTTTCCTGAATTGAATTGACCGATTTGATTCGGCAAATATTTCCCGTTTAAAACCGTTTCACCTTTAATGTTATAAGCCACACAAAATAAATGCGCTTCCTCCTCTCCTAGCACGGAATCAATCTCATCCCGGTTAAAAAGGTAATACTTCCCTTCCTCACCTTCCGAATCCGCATCTTCTGCTGCAAAGTACATTCCCTCTTCTGATACCATTGAACGCTCCAGGTAACGATGAATACCATAAACCGCATCTTTATAGCTTGTTCTTTTCGTGATTTTATAAGCTTCAGTAAAGATGCGCATCAGCATCGCCTGATCGTAAAGCATTTTTTCGAAATGAGGAATTAACCATTTCCTATCAACCGAATACCGGCAAAAACCTCCGCCAATATGATCATGAATACCGCCTGCAATAATGCCGTCAAGCGTCGTCATCACCATCTCCAAAGCTTCGTCGTTTTCATAAAAATGATGATAATTCAGCAAATAAAGCATCTGATGAGGGGACGGAAATTTCGGCTCGCTCCCAAAACCGCCATATATCCGATCAAACGATTGCGCAAATTGATCCGCTGTTTGCTCATGAATTGAAGGCTGAACCGGCAGACTATTAACGGATTCTGCAGAAAGACTATCGACGATTTTTTTGCCAATGCTGAGAATTTTCTCAGGATTCTTTTGATACTGTTCATTTAATGAAAGCAGAACATCTTGAAAGCTTGGCAGATTGTATTGACGGGTCTTCGGAAAATACATGCCAGCATAAAAAGGTTTCTGATCCGGTGTCAGGAATACACTCAATGGCCATCCACCATGCCCTGTCAGCGCCTGACATACCCGCATATAAATAGCATCGATATCCGGCCGCTCTTCCCGATCCACTTTTATCGCTATGTAATGTTTATTTAAGATTTCAGCTGTTTCAGGATCTTCAAAAGATTCATGAGCCATGACGTGACACCAATGACACGTTGAATAACCGATGCTGACAAAAACCGGCTTGTTTTCGAGCTTTGCTTTTTCGAAAGCTTCTGTCGACCACTCATACCAGTTTACAGGGTTGTGCGCGTGCTGCAGAAGATAAGGCGACTTTGAATGAATTAGGTGATTCGTCATACATCCACTTCCTTTCATTATTATTTTAACAAAAAAGACGTTCCGTAATGCAGTTGCAGATTTCCTACTTGAATTTTCGTACCAAAACTTCTTATTTTCCATTACCTGACATGCTGCAACATGGTATAATTTTCATATAATTATGAATTGCTCTTTTATAATCAAATTAAAAAAACCTCCAAAACATAATATATAAATGCCCATGAGGCTGAAAGGAAACCCATGATGAAGAAAGCCGTTGTCATTGGAGGTGGTATAGCAGGAAAACTGGCGGCAAAAGTATTATCTGAAAGCTTTCAAGAAGTTATTATATTGGAGGCTGACCAGGAGTATAAAGATAAAACGCCAAGAAAAAAAGTACCACAAAGTGATCATCCCCATGTCTTATTGAAAAGCGGAGAAAATTCTATCGAGAGACTGTTTCCTGATTTTTTTAGCGAACTTATGGAAAATGGCAGTATAAAAAGTAATTTTACGAATGATTTAAAATGGCATCATTTTGGTAATTGGAAAAATCAATTTTCAGGAGACATCACCTTAATACAGCAAAGCCGCCCTCTGCTAGAGTTTCATTTACAAAAACGCATAGAACAAGTCATTAATATTACAACCAGATATAATACAAAGGTTGAAGAGCTGCTGTTTGACCGACAAAATAATAAAATTACTGGTGTGAAAATACGTTCTCTTAAAACCGGAGAAAAAGAAGAACTTAACGCTTCTATGGTTGTTGATGCAAGTGGCTATTCTTCACAGGCTATTAAATGGTTGAAAAAAAATAATATTGCTGTCATAGAAGAAAAGGTTTGGATTCAACTCTTTTATTCCACAAGATTATTTCGTTTAGAAAAACAAGAAAAAATTCACTGGCGCAATCTCCTTATCTCACCTAGTTTCCCGGAAAACCCTTATGGTGCATTCATTCAAAGTATTGAGGAGAACATATTTTCAGTCACTTTTAGTGGGTATAACAATGAACTTGCACCAAAATCCAATGATGAATTTTCAGCATACGCTCATAAACTTCCTGTTAACGATGTTGTTAGTTTTCTTCAACATGCAGAACCACTGACTGAAATCAAAATACATAAAATCCCTTTTCAAATATGGAGACGTTTTGGCAAAGCAAAGAACCTCCCTGAAGGTTTATTGTTGGTTGGAGATTCCCACTGCGTTTTGATCCACTTTTTGGTCAAGGAATTTCAGTTGCTGCCATGGAAGCTGTTGAATTACAAAAATGCCTCCTAAATAAAGAACACTATACGAAGGGCTTCTCTCAAAATTTTCATAGAAAAATATCCAGAATCATTAAAACTCCATGGGACATGGCGACCACAGAAGCACTCCGCCATCCCAGTATTAAAGGAAAAAAATCTTCAATATTGTCTTTTCAAACTGTGGTATACCAAAAGAATATATCAAATCTCAGCTTTTGAACCTGAAATTTACATTCGTTTAGCAAAAGTAATGAATCTCGTAACTAGAGCGCCATCTATCTATTCCACCCCAAAGTATGGTTCACAATATTCACTCGTAAAAATAAATCCAAAAAAATTTATTAATCGAAAAGATGTTTTTGAGAAAATGTCCCTTACACTACCGGATCTATTCAATTTTTGGAATCCCAAAAAAATCTTCAAGATCAACCAAAGTGCCGTCCCTGTTCTATTGTTAGTGAGTTTGTTTAATTTATATGATAAGAGAAAAAAAGAAAGGAAAGATGATTATTGATCATAAAATCTCGTGAAGAGCCATTAGAATTAAAAATTTTAAGGTCATTAAATAGCCGAATGGATCTATCAGCTAAGGATAAACATCACTATCACAATCTTGAAAAGGGGTACAAAGGGGAGTTGATTTTTGACGAATGGTTAACAGCCATTTCAAATGAAAGACTTGTTCTTAATGATTTATTATTCGAATTGAATAACACAATATGTCAAATTGATTCGATAGTCATTAAAACCAAGTCAATATACCTTTTTGAAGTTAAAAACTATGAAGGTGACTACTTTATAGAGGACGACCGATGGTATTCGTTACCCAAATCTGAGATTAATGATCCTCTCTTGCAGTTAAAAAGAACTGAATCCTTAATTCGACGATTGTGCCAGGATATTGGCTGTAAAGCGTCCATAGAATCCTTTCTAGTATTTGTAAACCCCGATTTTCATTTATATCAAGCACCTCTTCATCTCCCTATCATTTTTCCTGGTCAACTCAATCGCTTTATTAATAATGAAAAAAAGAAACCTTCAAAAATTACAGAGACCCATTCGGACTGGCCGATAGATTACTATCTTTCCATTTAAACGAATCACCATACAGCCGTCTGCCATCGTATAATATTGACCAGCTTAAAAAAGGTATTACCTGTCCTCGTTGTCAATTATTAAACCAGGGACACAAAAAGTTTTTGGTATGTAAAAGCTGTGGTTCACGAGAAACCTATGAAAAGGCTGTTTTACGCAGTGTGGACGAATTTAGAGGAACTATTCCCAACTATAAAACTCACTACGAACAACATTTATGAATGGTGTGATAGCACTCATGACAAAAAAGCAATAAGACGAATTCTTTCAAATAATTTAATAGCATCTGGTATTGGTAGAAACACTTATTATGAATAATCATTCTCTGAGTGACACGATTGTTGTTTAGGGCCATTGTTCGAGGTTTTGGCGCTTTTTTTTTTTTTTTTTTTTTTTTTTTTTTTTTTTTTTTTTTTTTTTTTTTTTTTTTTTTTTTTTTTTTTTTTTTTTTTTTTTTTTTTTTTTTTTTTTTTTTTTTTTTTTTTTTTTTTTTTTTTTTTTTTTTTTTTTTTTTTTTTTTTTTTTTTTTTTTTTTTTTTTTTTTTTTTTTTTTTTTTTTTTTTTTTTTTTTTTTTTTTTTTTTTTTTTTTTTTTTTTTTTTTTTTTTTTTTTTTTTTTTTTTTTTTTTTTTAAAAAAAAAAAAAAAAAAAAAAAAAAAAAAAAAAAAAAAAAAAAAAAAAAAAAAAAAAAAAAAAAAAAAAAAAAAAAAAAAAAAAAAAAAAAAAAAATAACGCAAATGAGCCGTTAAACGCACCCTTTAGGGCCATTGTTTGAGTATTTTGAAGCTCACAAATGGCCGTAAACGCACCCTTTAGGGCCCATTGTTTGGTATTTTGAGCTCACAAATGGCCGTAAACGCACCCTTTAGGGCCATTGTTTGGTATTTTGAGCTTATTTGGCGCAAATGGCCCGTAAACACTTCCCCTCTTTCAGGGCCATTGTTTGAGGATTTTTGGCTCTCAAACGCCCATTTGATTCCCTCACTTCAGCTTTTTGGTGCTTGCCGGGCATCAAATGCCCATTTTGATTCCCTCACTTCGGCCTTTTGGTGCTTACCGGGCATCAAACACCCATTTTGATTACCTCACTTCGGCTTTTTGACGCTTTTATGTCCTCCAACACCTCTTTGGATTCCACTATTTTGGGATTTTTATCTTTTCAGAACGCCATCCGAGTTTCATAGTCTCACGCACATGGAGAAATCTACAATGGCAGCCATTGTGATTCGACGATTATTAAATAAATGAAAAAATGCCCCTCCCCTTCCCTCTGTCCAAATTTTTTTTCAAACTCACTTGGAAAAGTATTATTTTTTTATAATTCCAGCAATATGATTTAGACATATCTTGTAAACGAAAGTTGGTGGGATTTTATGGGAAACGGAGCAGGATTTAAGAAGTCCCTGAATTTACTCGATCTTACGTTCCTGGGACTTGGTTCAATCATTGGGTCAGGTTGGTTGTTTGCAGCTGCAGGAGCAGCATCTTTTGCTGGTTCGAATGCATGGGTTGCATGGCTTATTGGGGCGGTTGCATTCATTCTGATTGGTCTTGTTTATGCGGAACTGGGATCCATGATGCCTCGCACAGGCGGCTTTGTTCGTTACCCGAGATACACACATGGGACATTAGTCGGGTACCTTATCGGTTTTATTTCCATGCTTGCGTATTCGAGTGTTGCAGGGATCGAAGTGGAGGCTGTTCGAGGTTATGCAGCGACATGGTGGACCGCACTAGGAACAAGCACAGCAGGACCAACAGCGCTTGGATATGGCTTTGAAATCGCTCTTCTTATTCTTTTTCTATTATTGAATTACTGGAGCGTCAATGTTTTCGGTAAAATTAACACAGTCGTTACAACGATTAAATTTCTGGTACCTTTAATTGCTGTCATCGTTTTGTTCACTCATTTCCATCCGGCAAACTTGTCGGTCGGCGGGGCTAAACCTGGCGGAGTATCCGGGATTTTTGAAGCTGTCTCACTATCCGGGATTGCCTTTGCCTTCTTAGGCTTTCGACAGGCCGTTGATTTTGGATCGGAAGCACGGCGGCCGCAAAGAGATATACCGCTTGCTATCATTCTCTCCATTTCACTCGGAACCGTTATGTATCTGTTGCTGCAATTTGCATTCCTGGGTGCAGTCCCGGCAGAACAACTTGCAAAGGGCTGGGCGAGCCTTTCTTTTGTTCAGGCACCCTATGCAGACTTAGCAAAAGCTTTAGGGATTTTGTGGCTGATGAATCTAATTTTTGTTGACGCCGTCATCTCCCCTTCTGGAACCGGAAATATCTACCTTTCAGGCACCACGCGCGTTCTATTCGCCTGGGCAAAATCTGGCCTCTTCTATACATGGTTCAGTAAAGTTGATGCACGTACAGGAATCCCTCGCGGCGCCCTTTGGTTATCTTTAGTCTTATCAATTATCTGGATTCTTCCAGCTCACCTGAACTTTTGGCAAGGACTGGTAGGTAACGTCACATCAGCCACTGTTCTGACCTATATGTTTGGACCGATTTCGTTATCCGCTTTACGAAAAACGTCACCTGGCATGGCCCGTCCATTCCGCTTGAAAGCAAGCAGCATTTTTGCACCATTAGCCTTTATTGCAGCCTCCTTAATTATATTTTGGAGCGGCTGGACCACAAACCTGGAGATTTTAGGCATAACGCTTGTCTCCATTGTTCTGTACTTTGCATTTATGGATAGGGATGGCGTCCGTGAGCGAATTAAAACAGATTTTCAATCAGGTGCTTGGCTGATTGTTTACTTCATTTTCATGCTAGTGGTTTCCCGACTCGGCAATTACCAGTTACCTGATGGGGCAAAGCCGGTTATCACTGCTCCTTGGGATAGTGTGGTAATAATAATCGGTGCACTCGTTTTCTACTTCTGGGGAGTTAGAAGCGCCATGTCAGTGCCGGAAATTGATGAAGATGACGAATCTGATGTAAAGCTTAAAGCCGCAGATGTGTAAGCGATAAGCGTTGTATAAATAAATGAAATAGCTAAAAAGACCCTCTACATTTAGTGGGTCTTTTCTGCTCCAGCGTGGTTATTTTTAGCGAATAAAAAAAGAGAAATGCGCCGATAATTGGTGCATTTCTCTTTGAGTTCATTTTCTTTATAAGCTACCGGTATCAAAGTGATTGTACCCATACTCTTGAATAATGTATAACAATTTTGCTGCATAGTTCGGATCGGTTGCATAACCGCCATCCTGTATCCCGTATGCATAATCCTTAAGACTATGTGCTTTTTTTAAAAAGTATTGATACCTTGACTGTTGTAAAAAATTCGCATGATCGACCATACATTGATAATAAGTTTGATATTTTTTAAATCCGGCATTAATGGTTAACTCCACACCACCAATAAATTCATGTGTTTGTAATTGAATCGTTCCAGCCGGTCCTTGCCCTTTAATGCCGAACAAATTTTTTCCGGCCGTAGCAAGTTCTGACAGCTGTCCTCCCGTATCACTTTCTAATGTAAGCTGGGCTAAAGTAATTGCTGCTGGAATACCTGTTGTGTTTTCAAGCTTCTGTGCAGGCTTTATAAACCTTTGAACCTCTGAAGGAACGCCATATTGGCTGCTGGAGTTACTAGAACTTTTCACTTGGGCTTTAGCTTCGGTTTTGGCTTTGGTTTTAGCTTTGGCTTCAGCTTTAGCATTGGCTTCAGCTTTAGCATTGGCTTCAGCCTTAGCTTTGGCTTTAGCCTTGGCTTTAGCTTTAGCTTCGCTTTAGCTTTAGCCTGTTGTGCCAACCGCTTTTGTTCGGCTTCCCATTTAGAAAGTTGTTGTTTATTGGTCTCTTCTTGTTGCTTATATTGAGCTGCCTGCTCTTGTTGACTCGTTGCTTCAAGTTTCATTTTAACCGCTTTGTTCTGAAGCTGTTTTAGTAATGTTTGCTCCTGCGCTTTTTCACTTTTGAGCGTCGCTTTCATTTTACTGAGATTATGTAAATCATTTTTCAGTTGATCCAATATCACTCGTAGTGCCTGTTTTTCTTTTTCAAGCTTCTGTTTGTCAGACACTTGATGATTTAAAATCGCATGGTCCTGTTGAGCGATGTTACATACTAGGACAACACGACTTACTAAATTATTGAAATTTTTGGAATTAAGCAGCAATTGGAGATAGTTAGCAGACCCGCCATTCATATAAACAGCACGCGCTCTTTTAGCAATCAACTTATTCCGTTGTTTAATCTGGTCTTGTAGTGTCTTAATATTATTCTTTAATGATTTGGTGTTTTGCTGGTTTTCATTAATCGAATTTTGTTTAACATGAATTTTATCATTCGATGCTTGAATTCGGGATTCAAGTTGCTGAACCTTGCTCACTACACCGGATTGTTGTTGATCGTTAGCTTTTATCGAATTTTGTTTTTTTTGTAAATGATCAAGAGTGGTTTGACGTTTTTTTTCAGTTTGATTAATTTGGCTTTTCAGTTGACTTCCAGTATCGGCTAAGGCAATTGGTGTTTTTGATAGTAAAATCATTGTAATAACGGCTGCACTTACGGTCATCGATCGTTTCATTTTCATATTCGCTGATTCACGAGCCCCGAAATTCTCAATTCACCCAAGCCATTTGAATTCATTATGTATGCAAGATTACACGTCGCTTTATTGTTAAGACCGCTGCCTAACATACCGGCTTTAAAAAACTCCAGCCGATTTCCCATTTTTTCCATAGTCATTATCACATCCTGACAAGATATTGGTTTATTTAATCACTGTATTCGACAACACCACTTACTAACTGAAATTATAACACCGGGTTCTCCAAGAATTAGATTATAAAGTATTACGTTTGTATTTCGAATATTAATGGTTTGTAAAAAATGAAATAAAAATTTATTTTCAGAATTGAAAAGACTTAACTGTAACCTCCATGTTAGTATATCGGGGAACATTGTGTCGATCATGTCCTTCTTGGTCAGCTCGCATTGAAAACAAAAACGGTGAAAGGATTGCTATCCCCTCACCGTTTTGATCTTATTCATCAGAATGCTTAGCTTCCAGATTTTTTAGCCTGTTCTCCAGTTTTTCGAATTCTTCTTTTGTTACGAATCCAAGCTCTTCTAAGTTTTTCTTTAAGAATGTTTTTGTCTGATTATTCCACTCGTTATTTTTAGCTTCCCCTTTATCAATAAACGATTGAAGCATTTCATTTGCCTGAGAATTGGATATATCCCCTTTTTTCACAAGTTCATCTAGCATTTTCTCTGCTTTTTCTTTACCGCTTAACGCAGCTCCTAAACCCAGAAAGATACCTTTTTTAAATAGATCACTCATTTTCAAAAACCTCCTTGTTTTATTGTATTTCGAAGCTTAATAAATAAACTGATTAATAATATACAGGAGATCACAGTTATCGCTATCCCGCCATATAGAATATGGTTACTTGAAATAAGGTCACCAAACACGGTCATCCCCAGACCTATAATAAATATTATAAAAGTTATTATGGACGCAAACATATAAAGCTTTTGAAGGGACTGTTGATAAAACAATTCTTTTCTAAGATGTCGTTCCCCTTCACCTTCATTTAATTTATTTATGAGAGCTTGGGGGAAAGATAATAGCGGTTTGACGGAATCTCTTATGATTTCAGTATAAAATGAAAGGTCTGATTGATCTTTTCCTGTCATCCATTCTTTCACCAGTGGTTTTCCCCACTCTTTCAAATCAATCGATGGATGGAGGACCGTGAGTACCCCCATCACAATATTCCCTGCTCTACCAAGGAATGCATAATCCGCTGGAAGCTGAATGGGTTGTTCTTTAACAAATACCTGTAAATCCTTAAAAAGACTGTTCAATGTTCCCGCATCAAATTTATTTACACCATTTGATAAATAAATAGCTGCAAGCTCTTTCATGACGTTTTTTACTTTTTGTTCATTTGCATGAGGCAGCAAAAAATGCATTTCTTTTAGAGCTGCTACAATTGTATCATAATCATCAAAAACAAAACCTTTTATCATGTCTTTGATATATATTGTATCTTGCTTTTTTACCTCTCCAACCATGCCAAAATCAATCATCACAAGTGTCCCGTCAGCCTTTAATAATAAATTGCCCGGATGTGGATCCGCATGAAAATACCCATCATTAAGAAACTGATCCACAAACAGGTTAAATAGCTGCTTAGCAAGGTCTTCACGATTGATATTGTGATTTTTTATAAAAGATAAATCGGTTAGCTTGGCGCCTTCGATCCATTCCATAACCAATACTTTGTTGGTGGAAAAGTCCCCATAAAAATTTGGGACATAAATATCTTTTCTCTCTTTATAACGCTCTTTAAAGTAAAGTCCATGCTCTAATTCCTGCTGAAAATCGAGTTCTCGATTTGTTTTTGATACAAGTTCTTTATATAAGGAAGGAAGATCTGCTTTTTTCCCCAGTCGCGTAAAGCGGTTAACCATCCAGAAAACAATTTTTAACGCTTTAAAATCCGTATGGAAAATTTCCTTGACTCGGTAGCGCTGAATTTTAATCGCCACGTCTGTTCCGTCATGCAGCTTTGCTTTATAAACTTCACCTATTGAGGCTGAGGCTATCGGATGATCCGACATGTAGACTAAAGAATCTTCGGTAGATCCCCCCCATTCTTCTTCTAAAATTCTTTTTGAATATTCCATGGGTACAGGGTCTACTCGATCCACTAAACCTTCTAGTTCTTTAAGAAATACTTCTGGCAGAAGATCAGCTCTCGTACTCAGAAATTGGCCGAATTTAATTAATAGCCCTTCCAGCTTAACGGCTTTCTTTCGATATAGGATGGCTTGAGAAGTCAGTAATTCTTCCCACTTTTGATTTGTCTGCGCGTCCCAAACACGGTGAGACCAATTAAACCAAACGATTTGAAATAAAAACTTAAACGCCATAGCGACAATCGTGATAATTCGATAGAAGGAATTATATTTCATATGGTTATTTCCCCCCTATTTCTTTTATATACTTCAAGTGACCATATTGGTAAAACTCCTACAAGAAAAATCCAACCCCTCTATCCCAGTGATGCCCTTTCCACGATTAGTGTATGTATGTTGAAGGAAGCTAAAAGAAACAGCAGCGATTATTTGTTGGCTTGCATTGTATTACATTCCTTCTTTATGAATATCACTACATTAATCTACCCTTAAAGAACAAAGATAACACTAATTATTAAGCGTCTTTAAACAAAGGTTTTTTACTTTCCTATAAAGGGCTTATAGAGTTCTCTTATCGGGTTGATCATATCTGCAATTTAAATAAAATCAAAAATGACTCGAAAAGTTATTTCGAGTCATTTTTCATTTAATGCCGAGTATCCCAACGTTTTCATTTATTTATCATTTTGTTATTAGATTCCTTCAGGAAATCGCTGCTTATTTTCCTTTTGAATAATCCATCTATCCGGGGAAACGCTATACAAAAAAGGAGGAAATAAGTTTTGAAAAAAATACAATTAATCATGTTAAGTTTGGCTAGTATATTATTTTTCTTCCCATCTATTTCCCATGCTATGGACTCCTACACGGTTCGTCCTGGTGATTCACTTTGGAAAATCGCCGTAAAGTATAAAATCGGTTTGAGGGAAATTATTAATGCGAATAATCAGATCAATAATCCTGATTTAATCTATCCTAACGAAAAGATAAAGATCCCTAACATCGACACCACTAAGTCTATAGAACAACGTGTTATAAAGTTAACTAATATTAAACGTCAACAAAGCGGCGTCGCTCCACTTACAGCGAACTGGCAGTTATCTCGAGTCGCCCGACAAAAAGCAAGGGACATGGCTACTAACGGATATTTCAGCCATACTTCCCCTACTTATGGGAGTCCGTTTACTATGATTCGTAATTACGGTATTTCATACAGGACTGCAGGGGAAAACATAGCAAAAGGGCAAAGAACAGCGCAAGAAGTCGTTAATGCTTGGTGGGCATCTCCAGGTCATAGAAAAAATATGTTAGACCCTAAATTCACACAAATTGGAGTAGGTAAATACGGAAATTGCTGGTCGCAAATGTTTATTGGTAAATAATAAATATGCTTGCGTCATTTCAAATATCATATATAAAGCGCCAGGATTCTGGTGCTTTATTAGATGTTTACATAATTTTGAGACAAATCCATTTTCCGCTTTATCGTGGAATGGCTATTAATCCGTCGATGTTCACTATACCTGTTCGTCTGCCATCCTGTCGAGGTGCCGCATTGCTGTAATCTATAATGCTGGCAGAATTTGTGTTGATAATAAAGGATTCTACAGGAAGGCTTCCTGCGCCAGTTTTCTGAAGGTACTTTTTGAGAAGAACTTTTTTCTTTTCCAATTTAGATCCTGGGTCGGGAATACGTTCCACTGTACCATTTAGGTTCTGCATAAAGTCTGAATTTACAGGATCAATCTTAATGTGACCATTAAAATGATAGACATCCATAAGCAGGGCAAAGCGTGTTGAAAGATAAAGAACATCAATATTTAAAACTTTTTTCCCAATTTTAATATGAAGATCGTGCAGAATTTGGACCCCAGGAAGCCCTTGCATTTTTTCCAAAATAACGCAGACTTCCTTTAAACTTTTATATTTTCTTTCCGCCCTCTCCAACTCCGCCTTGATCAAAGGTATTTGCTTATCTCCCATCGGAAGTCGTTGAAGCATTGTTTGCAATGCTTTGATTTTACTCTGCAAATTAGTCAATCATACCCCTCATTTCTTATATTATTAACTTCTTTTATCTTTCATTTGGTCGAGGATTAAGCTGTCTTTTTAACAAATATTCATTTATGATAAAATTGAATGAATTCAGTTTTTTATAGAAGCAGGAGGATTTGATGGAGAAAATAACTTTTAATAATATTTATACCGCAGGGCAATCGATCTATGAAAATGAAATTTATAGGCACTACCATTATCCTGAAATGCTATTAATGTATGATAGTAATTTTATTGCATTTAAAGTGCTTCCATCTTTAACAGAATTTAAAGAGGCTGAAGTTTATTTGCGGGATTACCATTTAAAACGCGGCCAAAAACATGTGAAATTTTATTTTCCAGATAATGAAAAACCGGATAGTGAGTTAATGAATTATTTTAGCGATTCTGGTTATGACGTCGGTTACAATGTGTTGTTTGCTATTCAGCCGGTTCAATTTCCAAGAATAGATCCGCATCCGGATATCGATATTCAGGCGGTGACGAACGAAAATGTTGAGACCTATTTAAATCTGCAGTATGAAGCAGATTTGCAGTTTGGAGAAGACTTTGCCGCACAAAAAATTGACATGCACAAACGAAACTTTATGGATCGCAGCATTCAGCAGATCATGGCAATTTATAAAGGCATGCCAGCTGGTTCTGTTGATGTCATTTTGACGGATAAAACCGCTGAAATAGACGGGTTATCAGTAAAAGAACGCTTTCAGAAAAAAGGGATCGGGGCACGGCTGCAGAAATTTGTCATGGATAAATACTTCAATAAAACCGTTATTTTAGTTGCTGATGGTCAGGATACCCCGAGAAAAATGTACCAAAAACAAAACTATCAGAATCTTGGATTTCAGTATCAGGTTCAAAAGGTGCATGACTAAAAGCTATTTTATCAATTAGCAAGGGACGAGTCATTTAAAGTTGGTGGTGTCTTTATGGTTTATTGTGGCGGGACTTGTTTAGGACGGTAAATGGGGGTGAAATTTCAAGGTTTTACTAGCGGTGTCTGTCTGAATGTGGAGAAGGAGTTGGGAAAAGCGTTGGGGTGTAGCTATAATCGATGTTACAAAAGATGGACGACTCATGCTGCCTTAACATTCCTTCGTATTTGTCTTTTGCATCTGCCAAATCAGCTTTTATTTGCTGCTTCATTTCATGATCTTCGGGCAGCCTCCGTAGTAATGCCTCCATAACTAAAATTTCTCTTGGTATTTCAGGTTCTTTTAAAATCAATAACATCCCTCTTTTCATTTTTATAAATAGCATAATTCTACATACATCAATATAATTCCTTTATTAATGACAAAATATTTAATTTTTATTTGCAGAATCAATTTTATAATTAAATAAGTAATTATTAATACTTGATTTCCCTTTCAAACGCACTTTTTCCGCGGGCATCGTTAAGCCACTGTAAAATCTCTGTATTGATGATCTTGCTTAAGATTTAATTAAAGAATAACGCAAAGTCCCTTGGAACGCTATAGTCTGAGAAGATCCCTTTGCCACTTTAGGCTGAGCTGCCGAGAACATTCGAGACTCCTCGAAAAAACTCAATATATAAATTAAAAAATGGAATGGCCTGAGATTTTCTTGGAATGCAAGACATTTCCATTTTATGATGGGTTGCTTCGCATTTTCATGTGCGATGTGGAATCTAAGATATTTATTCATGGCCAGCGGGAACAGCGAAAGACCACTGAAAAAGTCCACTTAGAGGATTCCCACGTTCACTCGGCTGTGCTGCTAGAAAATTTGAGACGCCACGTGATCAGTTAATGGCCGCTGGAAATCTACCTACATTATTGACTTCTAAAGGACACCAAATACGTTGATTGAAGACAAGGTGAGAGACTCCTCGAAAATACGGATGCCCAGAGTTGAAAGCTAAAAATACCCGAGACTCCTACGGAACCAGCACGTGACCACTGAAAAATTCTACTATTTGTTCAGCTGTCTGTAATCCCCTGATACAACGAGATAGGACGTCTATAGGGACAAAGGAATTCTACAGGGTATCGTCCGTCTACAAACACGCTGATTGAAGCGGAAGGTGCGAGACTCCAGCGGGAAAGCACGCGTCCGAAGATCCACTTTGGCGCACAAAGAAACCACGACAAAGTTAGCTGAGGTCGTGCCCGCGGAAAGCGAGCAGCCTAGAGCGAATATCAGCAGAAACCACTCCATCGAGGTCAGTTGCCATATCAGCAATCCATGAAGGATGATGTTTCAAGTCCTGTGGAATCAGCGTGGTGGCCGATGAAAAAGTCCACTTCAAGGACATCAAATCCTTGCTTGAAGCGGAGGACGTGAGACTCCGTCGGGACCAGCACGCGCTCGAAGATACACTTTGGCAAATAAAGAGACAACGCCAACGTTAGCTGAGGCAGTGCCCGTGGTAAGCGAAAGTATTTCCGCTTTCATTTCTAACATCATCGGAATGCTCAATCCCCTACACAAGTACTAAACTTCCAATCCTTTTCGTTTTAACACCTTTAATGCTTCCCTCTCACTTAATGGGGACAGGTTATGTGCTTTTACAAACTGGATAACGGTTTCAGCATCAGTTTTGGAGTACTCGCGAAGCGCCCACCCAATGGCTTTACGGACAAAAAATTCTTTCGAGTCTGCTAAGGCTGTGATGCAATCAAAAAGGACAGCAGTGTCTGTTTTTTCTTTATATTTTAACTGAAATAGAATGGCACTTCGTTGTAGCCAAATATTGTCTGACGAAACCCATTTCTTTGTATATTTCTTAATTAACTCTGGATTCTCATTGAAAACACTGCCAAAAAGGTTCGGAGAAATCGAATCTATGGTGTCCCACCAGGACTTCATTGTGACAAGTTTTTCGAGGAATGGGATGTCCTCTTTGCTTAGCTCTTTTTTCTTTTTATTCAACAGTGTGAGCGCAGCATACTGAAATTCGCGTTCAGGGAGACGCCACAGCTCATCGATTGTTTGCTTAAAAATCTCTTTTTCAGGAAGACCATATTCTTGAATAAACTGTTTTGTGAGAGCTTTCAATTCCGGAGACCGAATACCGAGAAATTCAAAATGATTTTTCATATACTTTTTCATTTTATGAGCATTATCTTGATCCGCATTCTGGATAAGCAAAGCTTTCAGATTTGCTATATATAAATCGGTCATTGGGAACTCCCTCCTTCTTTTGATACTTTTTTCTGAAGCTGAACCGTAAATAGTGATCCTTCGCCTGGTTCACTTTCAATTTCGATCAAACCTCCGTGAATATCGGTTATTTTTTTTACAATCGAGAGGCCAAGACCGCTTCCGCCATCCGTTCGATGCCTAGAAGGATCTGCCTTATAAAACCTTTCAAAAATCCTAGATTGTTCCTCTGGAGTTATCCCAATGCCGTTATCACTAATTTGCACCACAGCATGCTGATTGGCTTGCTTTAGCATAACATTTATTGTTCCGCCATTTGGGGTGAATTTGATGCTGTTATGAAGGAGGTTGACCCAAAGCTGGCTTAGTAAATCTTCATCACCCTCAATCGTTACCTCTTCAAGAGAAACATCCATTTCAATATCCTTTTCTCTCCACTGAGGTTCAAAAGAAAGCACGATTCTGCGAAGCTGTTTATCAAGACGGTAAAATTCGGGTTCAAAGCGGTGATTTTCAGATTCCAGAGAAGTGAGCTTCATGAGATTTTCGCTTAACTTTGAGAGCCTTCGAGTTTCAGTCTCGATAATATCTAAGTAATGGAGACGCTCACTTTCCTTAAGTTTATCACTTCGAAGAGCACGAGCAAATCCCCCAATAGAGGTTAAAGGGGACTGTATTTCGTGTGAGATATTTGAAATGAACTCCTGTCTCATCGATTCTAGCTCCCCAAGGTCTGCTGCCATTTTATTAACACTCCTGATAAGCTGACCAAATGGATGCTTGGGGTCTTTTGCTTCCTGTGAATTAAGATTTAGTTGGACATTAAAATTTCCCTTTGCAATCTGTTCAAGAGCATCTTTTATAGAATGAAAGAATTGCATTCGCTTCGGTCCAGCCAGCTTGCCGACTGTAAACATTGTCAAAATCACAAGGATTCCATCAAGAAATTCTGCTGCTGACAGCTTAATGAATTCGCTTGTATGGATATGAACCCCTCGATATATAAAGTCAATGATAAAGTAAGCGATGGTCCAAGCTGCTATGAAAAAACATAGTAGTGCCAGAATAAACAGCATTTTTTTAAAAAAATTCACGATTTTTCCTCCAGTCGGTACCCAAGTCCTCTGACTGTCGTAATCTTAAAACCATAGCTTGATTCCGAGAATCGCTCCCTAAGACGTTTAATATGCACATCAACCGTCCGCTCGTCTCCTTCATAATCAAATCCCCAGAGATCTTCGATGAGCTGATCGCGAGAGAACGTTTTTCCTGGATAACTCGCAAGCTTAGAGAGTAACTCAAACTCTTTTAATGGCATATTCATTCTGTTAATGCCGTCGTTGACATCATGATTTTTCTGATCAAGCGTCAGGCTGCCAGCCTTAATAACTTGAGACTCTGCAATTTGATAGCGTTTTAGCAACACTTTCACCCTCGCAGCAAGTTCAAGAGGATCAAATGGTTTAACAAGATAATCATCCGTTCCAAGATTGAATCCCTTTATTTTTTGAGAGGTCTCGCCTTTTGCAGTTAGCATCAGAACAGGCATGTCATAGAATCTCTTTATTTCTCGGCACAGCTCCCAGCCATCCATTTTGGGCATCATGATGTCTATGACAGCAAGGTCCGTTCTGCCCTCCGCTAGCCGCAGGAGCGCTTCCTCACCATTTGAAGCTTCAATTACAGCCATCCCTTCATTACGAAGAAAAAGACTGACCAGCTCTCGAATATGATCATCGTCATCAACGATTAAAATTTTATTCACCCTCCCCATCCTCTCCATTGCAATTTATTTGCTATTAGTGTGCCGGTTCATTGTACCGAAATTGCTGCATCGCAAATTCCCTATACATATCATGCTTTTGGAACAGCTCATCATGTGTACCGCTCCCTGTTATTCTTCCCTTCTCCATAAACAGGATTTGATCAGCGTCAACGACAGTGGAGAGTCGATGAGCGATCACAAACGTTGTCCTGCCTTCCATTAAATTTCTCAAGGCTTTTTGAACAACAATTTCTGACTGGCTGTCAAGATTGGAGGTCGCTTCGTCTAGCATTAAAATTTTGGGATCTCTAAGCAAGGCTCTGGCAATCCCAATTCTTTGTCTTTGTCCGCCTGACAGCTTAATTCCCCGTTCACCGACCTCTGTCTCATATTTATCAGGAAGATCATTGATGAATTCGTCTGCATACGCCATTTCTGCAGCTCGATCAAGCTCGGCTTCATTTACTTCTCTTTCCATTCCATAACAAAGATTTTCACGAATCGAACCAGCAATAATCGGACTTTCCTGCGAAACATAACCAATCTGAGTGCGCCATGATTTTAAGGAGAGGCTATCAATTGGCATTGTACCAAGCCGAATGGTTCCTTCTGTCGGACGATAAAACCTTTCCAGCAAAGAGAACAAGGTTGTCTTCCCTCCGCCGCTCGGTCCAACAAGCGCGGTGATTTCACCAGCCTTACCAGTAAAATTTACCTCTTGAAGAATTTTTTCATTTTTATTATAGGAAAAACTGATATTTTCCACATAGATATTCTGATTTTTAACATCCACCGCAGTGCCTGCCATAATGGTTTCTTCTTCCTGCCTTAAGGTATCAATAATTCTTTCTGTTGCCCCTTTTGCTTTTTGCAGCTGTGTAAAGAATGTTGTAAATGCTGTTAAAGGGATGACGATCTGAAATAGATACAGAATGAAGGCAACCAGGTCTCCTGCAGAAAGCGCGCCTGAAGACACTCTGACGCCTCCGTAACCAATAATTAATACCAAAACCGCCATAATTACAAAAAACATTAATGGTGATATAAATGCCTGGACTTTCGCTTCCTTCATTCCGAATTGAAAAAGAGTTTGAATGCCTTTATTACCGCTGTCTGCTTCAACTTTTTCCGCATTGGATGCTTTTACAAGTCTAATCTCTGACAGGACCCGACTGATATGCGCGGTGAATTTTGCGGTTTCATCCTGCAGACCTTTTGAGATTCTGTACATTTTTCTACCCAGTGGGACAAGGATAAGCAATGTAAGAGGGACAGCAACAAGCATTAAGAGCGTCATTTTCCAATCCATAATCAGCAAAATAGTGATAGAGCCGATGATTGAAATAATGCCATTCATAAATTGCGGCAAATGTTCTGTTATCAGTGCTTTGACAACCCCAGTGTCATTCGTCATTCTGCTGATCGTATCACCTGTCTGGTGGGCATCATAATATGGAACACGCAGCACAAGCAGTTTTTTCCATAATCTTTCTCTCAAACTGGCTACGACCTTTTGACCGGTGTGGTTCAACAAATAGATCGAAATGCCGCTGGCGACTGCCTGACCGATAAATGCCAGCACAATGCCGACGATTTGCACCCAGCTCAGTGTCGTAATTGAAAAACCATCGACGAGACGTTTCGTGAAAAGAGGGATAATCAGACCGACGAGTGTGGTAATAACGCTTGTCCCAAGCGCCATGATAAGCATTAGTTTTGATGGCCTGGTATCCATAATTAATCGATAAAATGAACGCCAGTCTCCTTTATTTGATTTTTTCATTCCATCGTTCCTCCAAATTAAATTTATCTGGCATTTTGCTTTTTGCTTCATTTCTTTCAAGCGTTTGCCTGACTCCATATTAATAAAATACACAATGTTTATGAATTAAATATGAACGGCATGAAGAAAAAATGAAAAAGCCGCAGGTTCGTTTGCACCCGCGGCAAAAATTCACTTTTCTCTAATCATTTATAATTTTTACTTGCAAGGTCTGCTTTCTCTTCTGAAGGGGTCAGCAGTTTCACAGCTTTTCCGATATTGCCGCCCTCAAGTCTCCAGATCGCGTTATGATCTTCAACAGCATGGCTGAAATCACCTTTTTTCCATCGGCTTAAAATATCAAGATATAATTGCTTATGAACATACGGGTAAGCTTTCACAACTTGAAGAAGATAATCAATTCTCTTATCTGTTATTTTATAAAGCGTCCATTTCTCATTTGCCTTTACTTTTTCATGCGACATACCATGTATGTATTTCTGTACGGTTTCCTCATTTGGTTTTTTTGAATCGCCAAACGGATTGACAAGTTCTTTTGCCGTGCCGTCCTTTTGTTTAACCACTACTTTTGAGCCGTTCATCTTAATTGGGATTTCTGCGTGTGCAGCTGTTCCTGCTTTAAAAAAATACACTCCTCCTGCCGCTCCGCATATTAACAGTAATATCATGATTAATGAGATCCATTTATGGGCTTTGACCAGTTTCAATGGCAGCTCTCCCTTCATTTATTAAAAAAAGCATTTTCTAACATCCTTTATAATACATTCTCTTTCCTCCTTTCTTTTCCTCTTTTTATCTTTTTGGATGACTTCTATTCGGAGCATTTTCTTCTTTTTTATAGGTCATGAACCTATTTTCTTTTATTACATAAGATAAATTAATACAGGAATAGGAGCGATCCGGTTATGCCTGCAATTGTTGGTGACGTTCGTATTAACCTTTTATCCACCGCATCCATTTTCCAGCTAGGTGACACGATTCGTCTGTGTCCTTATTCATATGTAGAGGTTTACGCGGGACCGCTGTCATTCCGATATCGGGCAAACAACGCTGTGATCAATGACCATAACAATTCTCAATATTATCAGGCGTTTCAAAATCCGGATTTATACTAAAAATGCGACGCACGGAGGTGTTTTTTATGGAAGATGTCTATTATAATCCTACACCCTATCAGCAGGAACCAAATAATTTAATGATTATTAACCAAAAACTTAAGGATCTGGAGGAACAGGTTTCTTCTCTGCAAAAAAAATTGGATGACAACGCCTTAAAAACACCAGAAGTTCATTACCATTACAGTTTTGATCAGCTCAAAATTGAGAAGCTTGAAGGAACCATGAACATCGGTATGCCATCACAGCCTGGCGCATCGTCTCCAGAAGACTTCACAATTGAAGATCAAATCATTCAGAGACCATCCGTTGCAGGACCTAAACAACCTACTGACCAGTATGAGCAAGCCTTAGAAAATGAGCTGATGCACTACACGGAACAAATTTTAGCCTCACGAAAGCAAAGCGAGGAATGGGTAATGATGCCTCAGGATATGGAAGCATTGATATTAAAAGATATCAGGCAGCAGCTTCCTGACCGGATCACGTATTATATGAAGCGTGCAAATAAAGGGGCCATGTCACCCGAGGAGGCATACGCCTCAGCTCTGACGGCATGTAAAAAAGATATCGATAAAGCGCTGCAGCTTTTCCTTGCAAATCAAATGAATAAAGGAGCTGATATGAATGAAGTTTGAAGTTATAAACAAACATCTTGAGGTAGATGAGATAAAGATTCTTGGCGTTTCGACAGCTTCGCTTGTTCTTATTGGAGATGCTGAAACCATTACAGCAGTTTGTACGTTTGATACACCGCCTGAATCGGTGATTACTGGATTGCCTTATGTTCCTTTAGCAGGCGGAAGCTCAGGTGCTGGCTGATGCTTGGCGATCGCTTATCGATTGTTAATAACTTGAATCTTAATGCGTTATTTTTTGCTTCAGTTATTCATATCGGTGATTCTGATTTATGTTGTCCAAAATGCAGAGCCTTTTCATTGCAAAGGGAATTACCCATCTTTCGGAACAACGAAGCTTCATTTTTCAAAAATACATGGGCACGTCTTCCCGTGGTGCCATCCCCTGCAGAGGAAGTTGTGACGAGCTCAACTTCTCTTGCCCCAATCATGGTGAACAATCTAAAAATAACGAGCTGTTCCAGCTCTGCAGTTGTTCATATTGGTTCCACGCACGAAGCTAAACTAGAGGCAGAGCTTAAACATATTCGAAACTTTCTTTAGCAAGGATGATGAGGGATGCCTTCCATTGCAGGACCTATAAAAATCACCAACATTTCAAGCGGAGGCGTTTTTAATGTTGGTGACGCTCTAAATATTTCACCTAAAAGCGCATCGAAAACATTTGCAGGATCAGGGTCGCTAAATACAGGCGACTGGCTTCAAACCTATAATGCAGCTAGCAGTACGAATACCCTTGATCCAGATTTAGTCGACACCAGCAATAACCTGAATCAGTAGAGAGGTGGCATGTATGCACTATCATATAACCCAGTCTATTGCGATTTACCGGTTATCTGTGCAGAATATGACGAATTCTTCAGTTCTTCAGATTGGTGCTGCCGGATCCATTCTTCCTGTTTCAAATGCTTATAATACCGGTGACTACAAAGGACCCGCTCCGTATTTAAGCGGCGGCGGCCACGTCAAAGTTATCAAATTACCTCCTGTTCCAAATGAATAAACTATCATACTCTGTAAATAGAAGCATAAAATAGTTTAAAACAGGATTAAGGGGGATGCTGATGCGGAGAATCATGTTAGTTTTTCTTGAAAAATTGCAGATAAAAAAAACATCCATCTTTCATCAAATTAAAAAACGGAACGTCACGTTTAAAAAAATGATGGCGGTGGATGTTTCAGTTGATCAGCTGTTCCTTAAATTCCTATTGGCACTTTTTCTAATTATTCTTCCATATACCGGAATTATGATGTTTCTTTATTTTGTTCAATAACGGACAAGCTTTACAGGTCTGGAAGCTGCTTTAGTATGCCTTCCAGGACATGTTCAATGGCGCTGATCGTATTAATAAAACGTTTTCGCCTGGTATCTTTTTGAAAAGCAGTTACAGAAATAATCGTCAGATTCTCATACGTATCATGAATCTGTATTGGGTAAACATATTTCGGCTGATATTCTTTAACCCACTCCAGAACAAGCGGGTTCCAGCGATCCACCGTCTCCAGCATTTTATCAGCAAACGGCTTCACTACTGAATCAAAATCAGCCGATTCCCCCTCTTTTTTGACGACATTATGGTAATATTGCGATGCTTCTTCATTTAAATTTAATAATTCCTTTGTTAAATCATTCAATACTTTCAGTGACTCCTGTTTCATAATAAACTCCCTCCAATAACAGTGTATCAAACATGAAGAGAGATCACACACACCTGCCTATAATGAAGGGAGAATAGCGCCTGAGTTCGAGCGGCTTCTCACCTTTCCTTCTCCAAAGTCACTAAAAGGCACAGGGTCTTCTGTCTGAAGGATCTCGGTCAACGCTTCATCAATCTTCTTCATCTGAATATTTATTCCATGAATGGTTTCATAAATCGATTCCAGCTCATTCCGATGCTGCAGGACTTGGACTGACACCACTTCATCTGCCTTGCGGGACACTTTTCTTTCCAATTGCTCCACTTTTAATTCCAGAAAATCCAGTTTAAACAGCATCTTATCTCTGCTTAAACCTTCCGTTACCGCCGCCGATTCATGTAAAGCCGTCATTTAAACCACTCCTTTTTCCTGCTTATCATATTTATACGTATTCTCCCCTCTTCTTCTTTTCCCTTTATGCCTGACAAAACTAGAATAAGACCGACAAAACAAGTCAAATTCATGAGCTTTAAGAGCATTTCAGCCATTCATAAAATAGACAAATTAATGAAAAATTCAACATGTTTGTTGTTGATAGGCTAAATTGATGGTATAAGTTATAATGAATGAAATGTGTGCAAAGGAGAGTGCTCGAATGGCTATCTTTTATCCTAATGGTAAAAGATATACAGACCCAAAAAAGAAGCAGCAAGCAATTGCCGGAAAGCCTTCTTCCATTTCATACGGCAACCGAGGAATGAGTTTGGAGGAAGATATCAATAGAACTAATACCTTTTATCTGGATCAGAATATTGCCGTCATTCATAAGAAACCGACCCCGGTTCAGATTGTTAACGTGGACTATCCCAAGCGAAGTGCTGCAAAAATTACTGAGGCCTATTTCAAAAAAGCAAGCACAACGGATTACAATGGCTTGTTTAAAGGCCGTTATATTGATTTTGAGGCTAAGGAAACAAGGAATAAAACTCTTTTCCCGCTAAAGAATGTTCACGAGCATCAAGTACTCCACATGGAACAAGTGAAAAAGCATGGAGGGATCGCTTTTATCCTTAATTAAGTTCTCCTCAACTCAGGATGTGTACCTGGTTGATTCAGATTTACTCTCCTCATTTTGGATGGAGCAGAAGAATGGCAAAAGAAAAAGCATCCCCCGTTCTGTGATAGAATCGAACGGTTACGCCATTCCTTATGGCTACTTACCAAGAATTGATTATCTTAAAATGGTAGAAACCGTCTATTTCAATTGAGGACACAGTTTCATTGATGCATCGAAGAATATAATGGGTGTATCAAGCAGAAAGGTAGGAAAGACACATGGCAGATTACCATTCAAGGACTGAAAAACGTCAGGCAATGCAAAATAAAGGAAAGAAAAACAACACCGGCAAAAATGGAAACGTCCCAGCTGGTGGCGGAGGCGGAAATAAGAAAAAAAGCATTTTTAAACGAGTTCTTTTAATATTGACCTTGCTGTTTTTATTCTTTATTTTAGCAGGGACAATCACCGTTTTTGCAATCATAAAAGATTCACCTGCGCTTAATCCGGCAGCGTTAAAAGACCCTGTTTCCACTCAAATATTAGATAAAAACAATAAAGCTTTCACGACTGTTTTTCAAAATGAAAAACGGATTTACGCAAACATCAATGAAATACCTGATCAGGTTCAACAAGCCTTTATCTCGACCGAAGATGCCCGCTTCTATAAACACTTTGGGATTGATCCCTACCGTATTGGCGGCGCTGTGGTTGCGAACTTAACACACGGGTTTGGATCTGAAGGCGGAAGTACGATTACCCAACAGGTTATAAAGAATTCATATCTATCACCTAAGAAAACGTTAACCCGTAAAATTCAGGAAGCATACCTGGCTATTAAACTGGAACAGAAATACACAAAAAAACAGATTCTAGAAATGTATTTAAACAAAATTTACCTTGGAGAAAGCGCTTATGGCGTCGGAACAGCATCGAAGGTTTACTTTGGCAAAAAGGTTGAAAACCTTTCACTTGCACAATCAGCGATGCTTGCTGCTCTTCCAAAAGCACCAAGTCATTACGATCCTTTAGATAACCCAACAGATGCTAAAAACCGCAGAAATCTGGTGCTTGATCTCATGGTGAAGCATAAAGCAATTACACAGGCTCAAGCTGATAAAGCAAAGGCTGTCCCAATGGACAAAATGCTAAAAGGTCACCAAAAACTAGCGAAAAGCAAATCGAAATATGACGCCTACGTGAATTACGTTTATCATGAACTGGTTCAAGTGAAAAAAGTCATTTCAAAAGATGAGTTTTACAGCGGTGGATTAAAAATATACACGGCTCTAGATCCAAAAGCCCAAAGCCGGCTTGAAGATGTGCTGAATAACGATGCCAATTTTCCTGGTGTAAAAGATAATTTCGAAGCAGGCGCAACAATTGTTGACACACAAACCGGTGCCATTCGGGCGATCGGCGGAGGAAGAAATTATCAATATGGTGATTTAAACTGGGGAACGTCTCCAAAAGCGAATCAGGTCGGTTCAACAGCTAAACCGATCTTGGATTACGGCCCTGCCATCGATTATCTGAAATGGTCTACTGGACATATTGTTGATGACAGTAAATTCTCCTATAGCGGCGGACAGGAAGTTGGCGACTGGGATGGGCGATATGAAGGCAAGATGACCATTCGAAAAGCCTTGGCTGAATCAAGAAATATTCCAGCTATAAAAACGCTATTGGATGTGCAGGATCAAGCAGGAAATGACAAAGAAAAAGCCTTTACTAACAAACTCGGTTTCAATTTCAAAAATATTTATCCTTCATATGCAATCGGTTCTTACTCTTCATCTCCATTGCAAATGGCAGGTGCATATGCCGCTTTTGGCAACCAAGGTGTCTATAACCAACCGTTTGCTGTTGAAAAAATTGTTTACCCTGAAGGAAACACAAAAACATTTGATCATGAACAGCATGCAGCGATGCATGATTACACAGCCTATATGGTCACCGACATGCTGAAAAGTGTCATGGATCGTTCAGCTGGAGGAACAGGCTGGCGGGCTAATATTTCAGGTGTGCCATTAGCAGGAAAAACAGGTACGCAGAACATCGATAGTAAGTTTGCAAAGAAGTATCACCTTACTAAAGATGAGGTGAAGCATGGTGCCTCAGATTCCTGGTTTATCGGCTACACACCAAAGCTGACCATGTCGATCTGGACTGGGTATGTTAGCCCTTATGATAAAAAAGGTAATGGTACCTTTTTGAACTCTGAGGAATCACATATGGGTCAATCAGCCTTTAAAGCAGTGATGAGTGACTTGGTCTCTTCTAATACTTCAGACTGGAAGAAGCCGGACAGTGTCGTCAGCAAGGCTATTGAAAAGGACACCGGTCTCTTGCCAAGTAAATCAACACCGAGTGATAAAATTATCCATGAACTGTTTGTGAAAGGACAGGCACCTGACAAAGTGTCTACTAAATATAAGTCAGAAAAGTTGCCTTCACCAACAAATCTACAAGCAAATTATGATGCAGCCAGTAAATCCATTTCGTTAACATGGGATTACGGCAGTAAAAAAGATGTTAAATTTGATATTTCCGGTGACGGTATCTCACAAACAGCTTCCGATACGAAAGCCACATTAAACAATGTTAAACCGGGTAAAGATTACACCCTTACTGTTACAGCAAAATCATCAGATCCAAAATATGACCCAAGCGATCCGGCAACTGTAAAAGTTAAGGTGCCGGCTGACAACACCAATCAGGGCAAGGATAAGAATCAGCAATCCAAAGCGAAGCTTCCGGCTCCTTCAGGTGTCGCCGGCCAGTATAACCCTGATAATAGGACCTTAAGTCTTACCTGGTCTTACAGCGGAGACCAACCAGCAACGTTCGACGTTTCAGTAAATGGCAGCACACAGTCAACCACTACTCCTACTTTGACAGTGAACAATATTGAAGCTGGTAAAGACTATAAGGTGACTATTGTAGCGAAGCCTCAAGATCCTTCAAAGGGGCAGCCAAGTGACCCAACGACAACAACAGTGAAGATTCCTAAAGATAAACAACAGCAGCCACCGGCAAATGGAACGAATTCAAATAACAATTCAGGTAACAATAATTCTGGTAACAACAATTCAGATAACAGCAGCAACAGTAACTCGAACTCAAGCACAGATAATAGTAACCCTGGTAACAATTCGCCGGATAAGAATAAAAACAAAACTCCTGACAAAAAACCTGCGAATTAAATGAAAAATCATTCTTTGTACAGCAGCGTGCCGACACATTCTCAAAAGAGAATCGTCTCGGCACGCTTTTTTTGTTCTGCTGTTTGAGCATCGAAAATTCCCTGCTCTATAAGTTATCGGCGGAGCTACGGGTCTCACTTGGCACGCTGATAAAGCCACTGAAAATGTCTGTCCGATGTAGATGTGGTTGTTGATTTTCCGTTCCAGGCACTCGCTTTCCGTGGGCAACGCTTCAGCCTCCGCGGAAGAAAACCACTTCCTGCGGGGTCTTCAGCTGTTGCTTTTCCCATTGGAGTCTCGTGCTCTCCACTCCAATCTCAGAATAAATATGAAGTTGAGCAGTCTTAATTTTTCGTGGCTTCCACATTGATTTCAGGCGTTAGTTTTTCAGTGGCTTCCACACTTATTCCGCTGGCGTCTCGAACTTTCCGGCAACTCTGCCATAGTGGTAAAGGCATCTCAACCTTTTGAAATCTAGTGGCCTTTCGAGACATCAGACCTATCTATTCTTTGATTAAATCTTAAGTGAAATCATATAACATAATTTTTGTGTCTGCGCCCTTGTTATCCCCGGCAGGCATTAGTTTCGCAAAAGTGACGCAACATATAAATATTTGGTCAGTTTCCGATTATTTGAAGTAAACTCAAGGTCTTATAAGACGACCAGATCCATTTCATCGGTCTCAAGAAGGCTCACTTATACTCTTTTGGAAGCATCCCCATCAACCTGTTTCCTTTAGTGTTTCTCTTCATACAAGGAGGTTTTATACATTCACTTGGCCGAGCTGCCAGGAAGTACGAGACTCCTCAAAATGCTTTGTATTTTCATCGTGCGGTGTGAATTCGAGGAGGTTATTTCAAGTCCTGCAGAATCAGCGAGCGGCCACTGAAAGAGTCTACTTATTTGCTCAGCTGTCTGTTATGCCTCTGGTGTAACGAGACAGAACGACTATAGACATAAATGACTTCTAAAGGGCATCACATGACGTTGATTGAAGCGAAAGGTGCGAGAATCCTCGAAAATGCACATGCTCATTGAAAGCAAGAAATACCTGAGACTCCTGCAGAATCAGCGTTCCAGGCGAGACCCCACAGCCACAAAGTATTGAAGGAAGTTCGGCTAATATCGGCACGTCCTGTGCCAACGCCGAACCTACCCACGTCCTGTGGCCATGAGGAGGCTCGCGGAACGCCTGCGGAAAGCGAGGGTATTTCCGCTTTCAATGTATAGCATCGCATTTTCGAAGAGGATCGAGCATTTCTGGCTTTCATCTATTAGATACTAAATTACCTTCCTAATGCCTGATTTCAAACCGGTCACGGAGAAATGGCCAGATAACTGGATATGAAAAGGCCAAATTCCAGAAGCTGATGCCACCCAGCTGATAGCGATTAACAAGACTGCTAAGTGAGGACGCTGTTCTTAAATCATTAAAATAGACAATATGGGTCTTGCCTGCTTCATCCTTATACCGAAAAAATGGTGCGGCTTCCTTTTTATCAAACTGTACTTCTTCATGGTGTCTGTACGCGAGCGTGTAAGCTTGCGGTGTAGAAATTGCTTTTGCAAATTCTCCGCCTTGGACAAACGGAAGCTGCCAATCATACCCGTAGAGCGGCATGCTCATGATTATTTTTCTAGATGGCATGACTGACTTGGCATATTGAATAACTTTTTCCACCTGAGTCAAAGGACTGACCGGCATAGGTGGTCCCCCGCTCCAACCCCATTCATACGTCATTAAAATGACATAGTCTACAATTTTTCCGTGCTCTCCGTAATCATGGGCCTCATACCATGCACCTGTCTGCTGACCGCTAAGTTTTGGTGCAACAGCCGTCATGACGAGATAGCCCTCTTTATGTAAAACATTTGTTAACCGTCTAAGAAAACGGGAATATTTTTGTTTTGTCCCACTGCCCAAATATTCGAAATCAACAACGACCCCCCGGTACCCTTTCGCTTTAATTTCTTTTAATATATTTTGAAATAAGCGATCTTGAATACGATCTGAATTTAATATTTGAGCAGCCAGATCTCTATCAAAGGTACCTCCTTTAATATTCGTGATTGTCATTAATGGTTTTGTCTTTACCTGCTTCAGCTTCTCAAGCCACTGATCAGCTTTTGGACTGACAAGACTCCCCTCAGGAGTGACATGGTAACTGAACAAAGAAATATAGGTTAAGGATGGGTAAGCTTTATTGTCTAAAGTACTTGGCGGTGTTGCAGGATCGATAAAACCATTTGTCAAAATTTTTCTCGGCTGGCTTTTAGGGATTTGTATAGGGGCACCAATTTGAAGGGGCTGTCCGCTTAGGGCAGGGTTCGCTTTCTGAAGAGCCTCCAGAGAAACAGACAGCTTCCTCGCAATTATCGTCAGCGAGTCTCCTTGCTGAACATAATAAACATTATCCAGAGGAATAAGAAGCGTCTCCCCTACTACTATATGATGCGAGGATGAAATACCATTTATCTCAATAAGTCGTGCTAAAGTCACTCGGTAACCGGCAGCAATGCCGCTAAGGGTCTCGCCTTGTGATACAACATGAATAACCATCATGCTTTTCTCCTCCCGGGATGCCATGATGGTTCATTTTATTCATTAATCTTTAACTCATGTTATTTTTTTCTCTTAATCTGTGCAATGGCATGTTTTTTCTTTAATTCAGCAAAAAGTTCTTTTAACTGAACATACGACAGATAATGTATGGGTTTTTTTAATATATAGCTTAACCGTTCATCAATATTTATCGGTTTATGGGGTAGCTGTGCGGCTTCAGTTATTAAAATGGAATGTGAGAGTGCGGGAACCGGTTTCTCGTTGGACCAGAATAAAGCTTCGATAAAAATAGCCAGCCCTTCCAGCATTTTTGGTTGAGCAGCTTGAAGTTCCCGATTATGAAAAAGATCAGATAATGATCCCTCAAGTGTCTGCCAACCTCTTAACAAACTGTCAAAAGTGTCTTTATCCGCGTCCCAAGGCGCTGGTGTCAGGGGATATTGCTTGGCTTCACTATCGAAAGAGAAATAACACGGGCCAATGATATCTTCTGAAACGGCCATCTGGCTGATTTCAAATAATGCCGGGAAAAAAGGTTCCCTATTAAATTCATTAAGCAGGGGATGATCAGACATGCTTATTCATCCTTTTCTTACCTTCCCTGCACATCTCTAATAAAGGGCAGGTTGGGCACTGTGGATTTTGAGCCTTACAATGATAGCGTCCAAAAAAAATCAGGCGATGATGCGTTAACGACCATTTTTCTTCTGGAATTTGTTTCATCAGCTTCTTTTCAACTTCTAGTACACTGTCTTTCCATCTGCAGATTCCCAAACGCTTTGATACACGCTCCACATGGGTATCTACTGCAATCGCGGGTAAACCAAATGCGACGGAAGCTATCACGTTAGCTGTTTTTCTGCCTATCCCGGGCAATGACATTAATACATCACGGTCCTCTGGCATTGTCCCATGGTATTCTTCGATCAAAATCCTGCAAAGTTTTTGAATGTTTTTCGCTTTATTTCGATAAAGACCAATTGAACGAATATCCATTTGTAATTCTTCTAAAGATACCGACAGAAAATCTTCTGGGCTGTGGTATTTTTCAAATAACCCTGGTGTCACTCTGTTGACAAGAGCATCCGTACATTGAGCTGATAAGATGACCGCAATTGCCAAGTCAAACGGATTGGTATGGAGCAGTTCACAGTGAGCCTCAGGAAACATCTCTCCAATGATGTCCATCGCTTCATTTGTTTGTTTTTTTGTTAGCATTCTGCACTCCTTAAGATTGATCGAGCCAGTTATATAATGGCATTTGAGGAACAGACTGAACCGTTTTCTGTCTGGCAGAAGCAGAAGGCGTCTGAAAGCGTCCCCTTACTTTTTCGCTGTGGACCTTTGCTTGATCAAGGGTTTTTACCCCCTGTTTTTTCCAATCAAACAAAATACGGTCTATGTAGCGGAAATTCAATTTTCCCGAAATAACAGCTTCTCTTAGGGCGGCTTTGACCATTAATGCCTCATGATGATCATCATCCAGCCACATGGCGAGCGTTTCACATTCAATGGGGGACAGCGGGCGTCCGAATTCCTTTTCGAAAACAGTATATAAGTCCATTTCCTGCTGATCACGATCTTCATCCTGCTGTGCTTCTTGCAAACTGTCAATACATTTTTCCCATAATGGCTCTAGTGAATATATTTCAGTAAAAAGATTATTTGTTTTTGTTTGGACCATTTGAATCACACCTTTTTGCACGAGAGCTCTTAGCATGCTGCTGCACTCTGTCGCATTGAGTGTCATTTTCGCAGATAAATCATCTGGGGTCGGAAACGTATTCCCTTTAGAAATAAACTGGTGCAAATGAATAACCAGCATACACTCGGTATCAGTTAAACCAAGATCTTTATATCTTTCAAGCAATAGGGAGGGAACAATCAATTGCTGTTCAGTCATGAGTTGTATAAGTTGTTTTTTCTCCATTATTCGACACCTCAAAAATAGTATAACATGATTACGCTATGAAAATGCAGGGTGAGAATCACCCTGCACTGAATTTTATTTTTAACCCATTGTTGCCAGTCTGCTTGAACCAGACTTGCTAAAATTCATTCAAACGCTTATAAAGGCCCTTATCGCATTTGTCGATAAGGGCTGAAATTTATTATGGGTAAATACGATTTAGCAACCGCGGGAATGGAATGGTTTCTCTAATGTGTTCAATTCCACTCAGCCAAGCAACGGTTCTTTCCAAACCAAGACCGAATCCGGAGTGAGGAACCGACCCGTATTTTCTTAATTCAAGATACCATGCGTAGGCAGGATCAGTCAGATTGTGTTCTTGATAACGTTGTTCAAGCAATTCAAGATCATCAATTCTTTGACTGCCTCCGATAATCTCGCCATAGCCTTCTGGTGCAATGAGATCCGCACATAAAACAACATCTTCCCTCTCTGGATGAGGCTTCATGTAAAATGCTTTAATCCCGGCCGGATAGTGAGTAATGAATACAGGCATATCAAAGCTTTCAGCAATCGCTGTTTCGTGAGGGGCACCGAAATCTTCTCCCCACTTAATATCGTCAAACCCTTTATCCTGAAGAAGCTTAATCGCATCGTCATAAGTAATTCGCGGAAATGGTGCTTTGATTTTTTCTAATTTAGAAATGTCTCTGTCTAATGCCTTAAGCTCCATCTTACAGTTTTGCAGAACAGATTGCACAAGATAGCTTACATATTGCTCCTGAATTTCCAAGCTTTCCTCATGCTCAACAAACGCCATCTCTGGCTCGATCATCCAGAATTCAATCAGATGACGACGGGTTTTGGACTTCTCTGCCCTGAATGTCGGTCCAAATGAAAAGACACGGTTAAATGCCATAGCAGCTGCTTCCATATAGAGCTGACCGGTTTGGGATAAATACGCGTCCCTGTCGAAATACTTGGTGCTGAATAAGTCTGTCGTTCCTTCAGCAGAGCTGCCTGTTAGAATCGGAGGGTCGATCTTCACAAACCCGTTTTGGTTAAAAAATTCATAGGTTGCTCGAATGATTTCGTTGCGAATTTTTAAGATCGCATGCTGGCGGCTGGAACGCAGCCACAGATGACGGTGATCCATCAAAAATTCAGTGCCATGCTCTTTAGGTGTAATCGGGTAGTCATTTGCAATTTGAATGACTTCAACGCCTGTTACGGTTAATTCGTAACCCGAAGGTGATCGGTGATCCTCCCTGACCAGACCTTTAACATATAATGAGCTTTCTTGAGTCAACAAGCCGGCATTTTCCCATGTCTCATCGGAAACTTCACTTTTTACGGCTACCCCTTGAATGTAACCTGTACCGTCCCTAAGCTGTAAAAATTTAATTTTTCCGCTTGAACGCTGGTTGGACAACCAAGCGCCAATGGTAACCTCTTGTCCTACATATTTACTTACTTGAGAGATCGTCGTTTTCATTTATGAAGAGCCTCCAATTATTTTTTATGATTAGCCATATAACGTTTTATCCGCTTAATTGCTTCGTTCATTTGCTCAATCGATGTAGCATAGGATAATCTCACATAGTTTTTCTTTCCGAAGCCAGCTCCAGGAACAAGTGCAACTTTTTCTTCTTTTAAAATGGCACTAACCCAGTCATCAACATTTGTATGACCTGTAAGCTCTGCTGCTTCGCTCGCCTCAGCAAATAAATAAAAAGCGCCTTGCGGTTCCAAACATTTCAGTCCAGGAATTTCATTTAATTGCTGTGACCGCATTATGGAAGCGTTCTTCAAATGCTTTCCGCATCTCTTCAACCGGTTCTTTAGGTCCATTTAAAGCTGCAATCGCCCCATGCTGAGAGATTGAGGTCGGATTCGATGTGCTGTGACTTGCCATCGTGGTCATTGCTTTAATCAAATCTTTATTGCCGATGGCATAGCCGATTCTCCAGCCTGTCATGGCATGCGATTTTGATACGCCATTTATTACAATGGTTTGGTTTTGAATTTCATTTGAGCACTGAGCAATCGACGTAAACGTATTTTCATCGTAAATAAGTTTTTCATATATTTCATCAGAAATTATCAATATATCATGCTTTACGCAATAGTCGCCAATCTCAGCCAGTTCATCTTTTGTATAGATCATGCCTGTTGGATTGCTCGGCGAATTAATAATGAGTGCTCTTGTCTTAGATGTTCTTGCCCGCTCCAGCAGTTGAGGTGTCACTTTAAAATGATGATCTGCCTCTGTTTCCAGGATTACCGGGCGACCGCCAGCGAGCTTGACCTGTTCCGGATAGCTCACCCAGTAAGGAGACGGAACAATCACTTCTTCCTGATCTTCAATGAGAGATTGGAAAAGCAGATAGAGAGCATGCTTGGCACCATTGGTCACGATAACCTGATCAGTTGAATAGTTAAGGTTCTGATCTTCTTTTGCTTTATGTACGATTGCTTCTTTTAATTCTTTTAGACCTCCGGAAGGCGTGTATTTCGTTTTACCTTCATCCATCGCTTTTTTAGCCGCTTCTATAATATGGGCCGGTGTATTGAAATCAGGTTCTCCTGCCCCAAGTCCAATAACATTATGTCCCTCAGATTTTAATTCATTTGCCAATGAGGTGATAGCAAGCGTGCTTGAAGGATTGACCGCAGTGGCCCTGTTTGCAAGCTTCATCATTATCGCTCCTTTTTTTAAACTATAAATGTAAAATATGTTCAACTTCATGACCATCAGTATAGCTAAGATAGACATAATTGTACTCTTTATTCTGGTCAACAAAAGTCATTTGCCATACTGGCGTCTGATCAATCATTCCAAGTCTTACATCTTTCATCTGAACATTATTATAATCAAGCTTCTTAAAGGATTGAATGGCCTGCTTCTTCGTTAAGCCTTCAGAGACTTTTTTTTCAAGCAGAGACTGTCCTTTTTTTTCAGGCACCCATATATAGACGTTCTGTTTGTTACTCAGTAAAGCGTGGATCACATGATAAGCTTGTGTTCCATGAAAGTAAGCCACCTGATCAACTTTTTTAATAGAATACTTCTTTTTTGCAGCAGAAACCGCCTGACTGTTTGCTTTAGTCAGGAACGTATGATTTTGATGGTAGATCTGAAAGATTCCCCAGCTTGCGGATAATAACAAAATAACAAGTATGATGAATGCCCATTTTTTCAATCGATATCACCTTTACGTTCGATAAATGGTAAAAACCATTTTATTTGTATCCTGCTGATCTAGCGCTAAACCGAACATCAAATCATCTTTTTTTAAAGTCCGGTTCAAGTTATCAACAACTTTATACAAATCCTCGGATTTATTAATTGTGAGTCTGGAAAGCTGTTCTATTTTATTTTCCATAGTTAGCCCTCCTATTTTTTGTTTCCTTAATTGTCCGTTGAATCATAAGAAACTCTCAAGGTTTCCTTACCTTTATAATCCTAATCATTTTAAAGTACAATTGCAACAGGTTTTGCAGGGAAAGCCTAGAGCATGGTAAGCGCCGGTTCAGATTTGAGAAGTTCGACAATTTGGTTATCTTCATTCATAATTGCGACAGTTGGCTGGTGATCGATCAATTCTTCCTCTGTCAGCTGAACATAAGTCAAGATAATGATGATATCTCCAGGCTGAACGAGACGAGCAGCTGCACCATTCAGGCATACAATACCAGATCCCCGCTCACCTGCTATAATATAGGTTTCCAATCTGGCACCGTTGTTATTATTTACAATCTGAACTTTTTCATTGGGCAGCATACCGGCAGCATCCAAAATATCGCTGTCAATTGTAATGCTCCCTACGTAATTTAAATTTGCTTCAGTGACTCTTGCTCTGTGTATTTTGCTATTTAACATGGTCCGGATCATTTTATAATGCCCCTATCTGTGTTTCTTCCAGATCAACAATAATATTATCAATCAGCCGAGCTTTTTTATACTGGACGGCACTTGCCAAGATCAGCTTGTCCCCAACTGTTTCTGATGATAATTCAGGATAGCTGAGCACTTGAACATAGTCAACTTTCCCTTCATGCAGATGTTTTTTATAAAAGTCTTCAATGGTTTGCTGCAGGTCCTGCGGTTTCGTTCGTCCATTTATTAATGCCAGATAACCTTCCTGCAACCCCTTATAAATAAACCTGGCCTCGATTCGTTCATCTTCTCCGAGCTTCACATTTCTTGAGCTTTTCGCGAGTCCGTCTGATTCTCGGACGGTGTCACATGGAATAATTTCTATTGGAAAATGAAAATGTCTGATCAGAGCGTCTACAACTGCCACCTGCTGAGCATCTTTAAGGCCAAAATAAACTTTATTTGGTTCAATCAAATTAAACAGTTTCGTTAATACTGTCGCCACACCATCAAAATGCCCGGGTCTTTTAGCACCGCAAAGCTGGTCAACACGTTCAGAAACGTTTATGGAGATCCCGGTACCAAGAGGATACATAGCCTTATTATCAGGGTGAAAAAGGTAATCGACCCCATTTTCTTCAGCTAATGCCGCATCGCGTTCAAAATCCCTTGGGTAGGAAAGAAAATCTTCATTGGGTCCAAACTGCGTCGGATTAACAAAAACACTCATGACAACAACATCTGATGTGTTTTTCGCTTCCTGAATTAAGGATAAATGCCCTTCATGCAAAAAACCCATGGTTGGAACAAATCCTATTGACCGCTTCTTTTCTCTTTCTAAATCAAGCAATCTTCTTAGTTCATGAGTTTCCGTTATTATCTTCATTCTGATGTCCCCCGTATAGCCGCTCTAAAACATGTTCATCCATTTTAAAGGAATGTTTCTGTTCCGGAAATTCCTGATTCTTCACTTCTGTTACATACGTGTGGATCGCCTCTGTAATTAAAGGTGAAACAGCTGTGTACTGTTTTACAAATTTCGGAACACGATTCACCCCATAGCCGATCATATCGTGGTAAACAAGCACCTGTCCGTCAGTCTCGTCTCCTGCACCAATTCCAATGGTCGGAATGGATAGCTGAGCGGTGATTTCTTTAGCCAGCGGTTGAGGGACACATTCCAGTACCAGCATAAAGGCACCGGCCTTTTCTGCTGCGATGGCATCTTCAATAAGCTGAATGGCTGCTTCTTCGCTTTTCCCTTGAACTTTATAGCCCCCAAGAACGCCGACAGATTGCGGCGTTAATCCTAAATGAGAGATTACCGGTACCCCGGCATCTGTCAACTGGCGTATGACCTTCAGAACCTCTCCTGCTCCCTCCAGCTTTAACGCATGTGCACCGCCGCTTTGTATGAGCTGTTGGGCATGTTTCATCGATTGCTCGAGCGAGACGTGATAAGACATAAAAGGCATATCCGTAACCACAAAGGTGTTTTTCGCACCGCGCCGGACAGCCTTCGTATGCAGAATCATATCTTCAATCGTCACAGGGACGGTTGAATCATAGCCAAGTGCGACCATACCGACTGAATCACCAACGAGTAGCATATCGACCTCTGCTTCCTCAGCAAGCTTTGCTGAAGGATAATCGTAAGCGGTCACCATTGCGATTTTTTCAACTGATTTCATTTTTTTAAAGTCCATTGTTGTCTTCATCATGTTCCTCCTTTCAGAGGCACAGACCATGAAAAAAACTCCTACTCAATAGAAAGAAGAAGGATTAATAGAAGTGCATGGCCATCCCTCTGTCCTAGTCCTTATAAGGATCAAGGCAGATTTTTTTATTTATTAGCCTCCGAAAGTACCGTTCCTTTATCGGATACGGTCTACAAAGTCGAAGGTTTAATTAATGTCATTTTACTCCGTCAGAGACGCACATTCAAGACTTCAGATCTATATCTGCTGAATATATATGATGGCATGTCCCAGCTTGATCTTCGAGAAGAAGGACGCCGTCTTCATTAATGCCTTTTGCCAAACCTTTGATGACTTCTCCAGTATTGATTCTGGCGTGAATAATTTTACCTATGCTAAGTGCATAGGTTTCCCAGAGTGTCTTAATCATATTAAATCCGTCTTCCAGATAAAGTTGATAAAGGATTTCAAACTGTTTCAGAATAGCCTGGATGATGATAACCCTGTCCCATTCCTTGCCTGTAATGGTTTTCAGCGAGCATGCAATGGACTTAAGATCTTCGGAAAAGGCATCCTGCTCCGTATTAACGTTAATGCCCATTCCAATAATAACTGCTTTCACATTGGAACTTTCTGCTTGAAGCTCGGTCAGAATACCGACTAGTTTTTTTCCTTCAAACAAGATATCATTTGGCCATTTAATACCGCATTCCACACCGGTAACCTGCTGAATACCTTTTACGACAGCAATGCTTGCGAGCAGTGTTAATTGGGGTGTAAAACGAATCTGGAGGTCAGGTCTCAAAATAAGCGTCATCCAGATCCCTTCCCCTTTTGGTGATGCCCACTGTCTGCCAAGCCTCCCTCTTCCATTCGTCTGCTCGTCGGCAATGACCACGGTACCATGCTGAGTCCCGTCCTCAGCCAAATGGTGAGCAATTTTCTGGGTGGAAGGTGTCTCGGAAAACACACTCAGTTTTTGACCAATTTGTTGGGTCTTCAAACCTGCAAGAATCCTTTCCTTCGTTAATGTCGAGGCACTTCCCAGCATCTGGTAGCCTTTTCTCGGAACGGAGCTGATTTTATAGCCCTCTTCTTCAAGATCTTTCATGTGTTTCCAGACGGCTGTTCTTGAAACACCAAGCTCATCACAGATCTTTTGGCCAGAAATAAACTCACCAGGATGTGACTCCAGCATTTTTATGATTTCCGTTTTTGTTGAAGACATTGATTCACCCACTTTCTGATCGCCGTTTTATCATTCTTTAGTGTGTTCGTTATGATTTCGTATTCTATTTTCGAAAGCCATTCTCCAATCCATGGACCGGCTTCTAAACCGGTCCACTGGAGCAAGTCATCCCCTTTTACAGACAGTTCTTGTGGAGAATGAATCGGAAGAGTGAACCAAATTCTTTCAAGGATTGACTCATCTAACCCTGAAGCAGGCATCAAAAGGGAGGTCAGTTTTTCCACGGATTTAGCCATCTCATAGCCTGTCTGATAGACAGACAATGGCGACCACCCATGTTTTTGGTGAAGATAAAACGAATGAATCAAACGTAGAACGGTTTTTTTCAACTGCTTTTGACATTCCCCAGGCTTCACAGAACGATAGCGGATCCTGAACCTCACCTATCAGCATCAATCCAGCCCATTTTTCCGCATCTGTTGATAAATCCAAGTGAGAAATTGGAAAAGCGTTTAATTTTTCCTGATTTAAGTCTTCAAATCCAGGTAAATAGTTGGTGCATTTTGTCAAATAGAGAAAAGCGAAAGCTGTAATGAGATGCTTACCGTTCAGCAGCTTGTTCATTTCTTCCCATTTTCTTTCTTTGGAAATATATTCCATTTTAGGGCTATTCCTAGTCATTGCCTTAATAACAGATAGAGGTGCAGAAAGACCAAGGAGGCTGATAAAACGGATCCCTCTTAGTATTCTAAGCGGGTCCTCATTAAAGCGATCACTTGGATTACCTACTGTCCTCAAGCATTTATTGTTCAGATCCATTTCACCAGAAAATGGATCTATATAACTCCCTTTGCTCGAGAAGGCAATCGCATTCATTGTATAATCTCGCCGCTTTAAATCCTCAACAATGGAGTCAGTAAATTCAACCTGTGAAGGATGCCGATAATCGTGATAACCCGATTCTTTACGAAATGTGGTCACTTCAAACGATTCACCTTTAAATCTGACAATCACCGTCCCATGCTTAATGCCAACAGGGATTGTCTTTTCAAACAAATGTCTCACTGTTTCAGGTTCAGCGCTGGTGGCTATATCAATATCATGAATCTTTCTTTTAAGCAGATAATCGCGAACCGCTCCTCCGACAATATAGGCTTCAAATCCGTTGTCTTCAAATACCTTCAGCACCTCAAAAGCCAATTCCCAGTTCTTCATTTTTCTAACCTTCGCTTTTATCGCTTAAAACGTCGTAGTAAAGCGATTCATATTGATTCAATATGATTTCTGAATGAAAAACGTCTGCCGCTTTTTTCAGGGCAGCCCTAGACATTTTAGAATAGTTATCAGAGTCGGTAAGGATAGCAACTGCATGTGCCGCAGCGGATGCTGTATCTCCAAGATTAACAAGAAAGCCTGTCTCTCCATGATCGATAACTTCCGGTATACCACCAATTCGTGTCCCGATACTTGGTACGCCACAGGCGGCTGCTTCAAGTAAAATCAGTCCAAAGCTTTCTTTAGCTGATAGCAACAATGCTAAATCACTTATAGCAAGCAATTCCGCTACATTTTCCTGTTTGCCAAGAAATAAGACCTTGTTTTCAATCCCAAGCCTCTTGACCTGTTCAAAAACGAGAGGAAATTCTGGACCCTCACCGATTAAAAGCAGCTTAGCAGATAGGCTTTCCTGGATTTTATAAAACGTTTCCACCACATCCTGCACCCGTTTAACATGCCTGAAATTTGATATATGAATAAGTACTTTTTCTTTTTCAGCAATACCGAGTTCCTTTTTTAAGTCAGGGAGACTTTGTTCTTTATAAATTTCTTCATCAACAAAATTGTAAACAGGAACGATTTCTTTATCTGTATGAAGGAGCTCCTGTGTCTGCAAAATTAAATCTTTTGAGACAGCGGTTACTACATCTGACTGCTCAATGCCAAATCGGACCATCTGACTTAAAGAAGGATCATACCCGAGAACCGTAATATCAGTACCATGAAGGGTTGTGACAATTTTCAGATGATCACCTGCCATCTGTTTTGCAAGATACGCGCATACGGCATGTGGCATGGCATAATGCACATGAAGAATATCAAGGCCTTCTCTGTCTGCCACCTCTGCCATTTTGCTTGCCAAAGTCAAATCGTACGGGGGATACCTAAAGACCGCATATTGATTCACTTCAACCTCGTGGAAATAAATATTTCTGTTTGCTTTTTCCAGTCTAAATGGCATGCTGGACGTAATAAAATGAACTTCGTGGCCGTTCTTCGCAAGAAGCTTGCCAAGCTCAGTCGCTATGACTCCTGATCCACCAATGGTCGGGTAACATGTGATCCCAATTTTTAGTCGACGCTTCACCATTCATCACCTAGCAATCTTTTTCTTAGCACTGTTCCTTTGCTCTTAAATCCTTCAGCGTAGTCCGTGAGGCTTTCTTTACCATAGAGCCTGTCTCTGCTTTCTACAGTCTCAAGATACCCGTTTGTCAGAGGGGTTTCTATACTACCTTCATCAATCATAAATTGACTTTTGTACGCACCAAGTGCCCTCATTTTTTTATTTTGAACCGAAGTAATATCAACGGTGAAATCCGGTTGATGAAAGCCATTAATAAAGTAAAAATATAGGGCTTCAGGACGGAAGGCATCGAGAGATTCATTGCCTTTAAACTTCCGGATACCTGAAGAAAAAAAGGCCTCTTCAATCAAACGTCCACAGTGTCCATGATCTGGATGGCGGTCTTTCGTGTAAGGCGCGAAAATAATACGTGGTCTTTTTAATCGGATGATATCTACAATTTTTGCGATTTTTTCGTCATCAACTGAAAGTCCACGATCTTTAAAGTATAGGTTTTCCCGATAATCAAGCTTCAGAATTACTGCTGCTTCGTCGGCTTCTTTCTGCCTTTTTACAGGGTCTCCATTAGAAGACAGTTCAGCGAGTGTCAGGTCACATATCCCTGTCCGGTAGCCTCCGTCGGCATGCAAAGCAAGCGTCCCCCCCATCCCGATTTCAACATCATCAGGATGGGCGCCAAACGCAAGTAAATCTATAGTTTTTGACATGTATGTCATCCCTTTTTATCTTTAATTATTTCCCTCCAGGCGAGCTCACCTCGCCGCAAGGCATGCATTAGTAATTCCCCTGTTGCCATATTGGTTGCTAAAGGAATCTGATAAACATCGCTAAGTCTCATTAAAGCACTGATATCTGGTTCATGCGGCTGAGAAGTTAATGGATCTCGAAAGAAAATAATAGCATCCATATCATTCGTGGCAACCATAGCACCAATTTGCTGATCGCCACCAAGCGGACCGGACTGGAACCGTTGGATTTTAAGCGACGTTTCTTCCATTATCCGCTGGCCTGTCGTTCCAGTAGCGAACAATGTATGTTTTTCAAGAACGGGTTCATAAGCCATTGAAAACTGAACGAGCGCATCTTTCTTTTTGTCGTGTGCAATCAATGCAATATTCATTGTCATCCCTCTAATCTAATATGTTTTCTAGACCATAAATTAAAGTGTTCAGCTGCATAACTGTGTTCACGGCATATTGGACGCCTGTCATAAATGAAAGACGATTCATCGAGTCATGTCTTAATGTGAGAAGCTCGCCTTCTCCGCCGAATAAAACCTGCTGATGAGCAACGAGACCCGGCAAACGGACACTATGAATTCTCATACCATCCACATCGGCTCCTCTTGCCCCCTCAATAGATTCCGTTTCTTCAGCAGCTCCTTGTTCTTTCTGAGAGCGTGTCTCCTTGATCAGTTCAGCCGTTTTTACAGCTGTTCCAGAGGGGGCATCTTTCTTTTGGTCATGATGCATTTCAATAATTTCAACATCGGGCAAATATTTAGCCGCCATTTGGCTGAATTTCATCAAAAGGACAGCACCAATCGCAAAGTTTGGCGCTATAATACCGCCTAGCTGCTTTTCCTCCATCCTTCTTTTGTACGTTTCAAACTCTTGGCTGGTAAAGCCGCTTGTCCCCATAACCGGTCTAACCGAATGATCAATCGCTGCTTGAAAGTGTTTTTTTCCTGCTTCAGGATAAGTGAAATCAACTAACACATCCACATCTATATTAGCAAAACACTGTTCTATATCAGTATAAATTGGGACTTCAAGATTTGGCAGATGCTCAAAATCCGAAATCATCGCACCGTCGTTCTTATGATCAATGGCACCAACGCATTCAAATGCATCATTCTTAGCTATCATATGTAAGGTTTCCGATCCCATTTTCCCTCGTGGACCGGCCACTATAATCTTTATTTTGTCCATTACTCATTCTCCTTTTCATTAATTCTTGTCCAGCGATCCTTATCGCGAGTGTTAAATTTATTAAGAACGTACTGCAAAGCCCGATCCATATCAATATCCAGTGAATTAGCAAGTGTGATCAGAACAAAAAACAGATCACCTAATTCCTCTTCAATCGGTTTATTTGCCTCAGTTTCTTTTTTTGGTTTTTCTCCATAGTGATGATTTATTTCCCGTGCCAGCTCCCCAAGCTCTTCTGTAAGTCTTGCTGTCATGGCAAGCGGCGAGAAATAGCCTTCTTTAAACTGACTAATGTAATCATCTACTTCTTTTTGTAATGCTGCCATTGTTCGTTCTTCCATAAATGACATAACCTCCGCCTGCTGTGCAAAATTAAGATATTCTCCCCCCAAATCATAGCACAACCAAGAATGAACTGCGACGAGGAAGCCTGTAAAAGCAAAAAGGACCGCAGTCGCACAACCAAGAATGAACTGCGACGAGGAAGCCTGCAAAGCAAAAAAGGACCGCAGTCGCACAACCAAGATTGAACTGCGACGAGGAAGCCTGCAAAGCAAAAAAGGACCGCAGTCGCACAACCAAGAATGAACTGCGACGAGGAAGCCTGTAAAAGCAAAAAGGACCGCAGTCGCACAACCAAGAATGAACTGCGACGAGGAAGCCTGCAAAAGCAGTCACTGAAAAAATCCACTAATTGAAATAAGGAATCCGCTCGCTTGCCGCGGACGAACGTCCGAGCCTCCGCTTTTGTTCCACATTAGCGGGGATCTCGGCCGCACGTTATTCCGCAGGCGTCTCTCAGATTCCTTTTGCATCAACATCTTTTTATGCAAGTTCCTTTTTTAGCCCTGCAAGCATTGTCATCGCAAAAAGTGGTGTACATAAGAGAATCATCTATCATCGGTGTCAAGAAAGCTTTGTCATCCAGTTTCGAGAGCATTGCCATCACTTGTTTCCATATATTATCTTCAACACAAACATGGAAAGTTCACACATTCATTCTGATGTGCTGCTGGAAAATTTGAGACGTCTAAGCAATCAGCGGAATGTCACTGAAAATCTAACTTATTTTCAGTGAAAGGAAAATTTGTAGCCATAAATGACTTTAAAAGTTGCATCACAAGGTTATGAATACGTTGGTTAAAATAGAAGACGTGCGGCCGTGCCAAGCGAGGGTATTTCCAATTTATCGTGGGTTGCTTCGCATTTTCTTCGTGCGGTGTGGATTTAAAGATGCTGTTTAAAGTCCTGCAGGATCAGCGTGCGGCCACGGATTGCTAAGGTTGAGATGCACTTGCAACTATGGCGGAGCTGCCAGGAAGTACGAAATTCCAATTAGCCAAAATGTGATTTTAGCAATCTTCCTATTCTTTACTACTAAAAATGAGTTAGATTTCCAGCATCCTTTCGCTGATTCAGCATGGTTCTCGTGCCTTCCACTCTCATCAGCGGACGAACGTCTATATCACTAACATGAAGGACATTTCAGTCTCAACAAGTTATTCCAAAGGAGACAAGAAAAGACTGGTTTCCACTTCTGCGCCGATAGCGAATTGATTTCGAAGAGTTGTGAGGCGTAACGAGCCACCAAGAAATGGAGCCGAATAGTTGGCTCCGACAAAAATAAGCACTGGGGTATTCAAGAATAAGTGACTTATATAGGCATCACAAAGTAATGAATACGTTGATTGAAGCGGAAGGCTCGAGACTCCTCGAAAATGCTTTGCATTTTCATCGTGCGATGTTGATTCAAGAATGCTGTTTCAAGTCCAACGGGACCAGCAAGCGTCCGAAGATCCACTTTGGCGCCCAAAGAAACTACGCCAAAGTTAGCTGAGGCCGTGACCGTGGAAAGCGAGCAAGAGCGGAAATCAACAATCACGACGACCTTTGTGGGATTTTTTCAGTGGCCTCAACAGCGAACCTTGATAAACAAATTGATCCCTGGGGTTCAATGTTTTATAATGAGTAAGGCAATTTTAATGGACTGACCGGAGGTGCTGTGATTGATTTTTAAATTAAAACTGAAAAATATTCTCTTTATACTGCTTGGTTCAGCTATCTTTGCATTTGGGCTGGTGAATTTCAACATCCAAAACAAACTTGCAGAAGGCGGACTTACTGGGGTTACTTTAATATTATATAACTTATTTAATATTGATCCTGCGATCAGTAACCTCGTCCTAAATATTCCGTTGTTTATTATTGGATGGCGGTTAATGGGGAGAAACGAATTTATCTATACGTTAATTGGAACAGGAGCATTATCTCTCTTTTTAGCACTATTTCAGCATGTCATTACCTTTAATTTTACCCTTTCAAATGATTTGACGCTTGCGGCTTTATTTGCAGGGGTCTTCGTCGGTGCAGGCTTGGGTATTATCTTTAAATATGGCGGAACAACCGGCGGATCAGATATCATTGCCCGTCTCGCACATAGTTTTTTTGGGGCGAGTATCGGACGGACAATGTTTATGATCGATGCAGGCGTTATTATCACATCATTGATTTATTTGGACTACAAACGTGCCATGTATACCCTCGTTGCTGTTTTTGTCGCTGCGAGAGTGATTGACTTTATTCAAAAAGGCGCAAATGCTGCCAAAGCGGCTACAATTATTTCTAAAGACAACCCTGCAGTGGCAAAGAAAATCATTGAGGTTCTTGATAGGGGAGCGACCATTATGCCCGGTCGGGGCGGCTATTCAGGAAATGGCGTTGATGTTCTTTATTGCGTTGTGGGACAAAACGAGATTTTTAGATTAAAAAATATTATTACCTCGATTGATCCTCATGCTTTTGTTGCAGTTAATGATGTTCATGAGGTTCTAGGTGAAGGGTTTACGTTGGATGAAAATAAAAACCCGATTATAAAATAATATAAAATTAACCCCATCTGTGAGAACGTACCCACTGAAAACAAAGAAAGAGAGCCTGAACGCCATTTTATGGCTATCAGGACTCTCTTTTTTGTATTTTTCCTGCGGTCTCAAACGATCATTAACACCACAATTAATTAATTTCGGTTATTCATACCTGTGAGCATTAAAACAAACCTTAGCAGTTCCAAGACCGCCACAAGTGCTGCAGCAACATATGTGAGTGCAGCCGCATTCAACACTTTCTTAGCTTGCTTCTCTTCATCATTCCTTACAATGCCTAAATTAACGATCTGATCCAGCGCACGGCTGGAGGCGTTAAATTCGACCGGCAAAGTGACCAGTTGAAAAAGAACAGCAAGAGAAAAGAAGATGACACCGACTAAAGCAAGCTGAGTAAATTGCAAAATAAAACCGGCAAAAATAAAAATATAAGCTGTTCGAGAGCCAAGATTGGCCAACGGAACCATTTTATGTCTAAGACGAAGTGGCGCGTAATCTTTTGAATCCTGAATGGCATGCCCTACTTCATGGGCAGCAACCGCTGTTCCTGCAATGGAGTCCCCCTGGTAAATACCTGTGGAGAGCCGCACTACCTTGTCACGCGGATCATAATGATCGGTTAGCTTCCCTTGAACTTCTTGTACATTTACATTGTATAATCCATTCTGATCAAGTATCCGTCTTGCTACTTGAGCACCCGTCAATCCTGTGGAGTTAGCCACCTTGGAGTATTTTGAGTAAGCTTTTTTAACTCTGCTCTGTGCCCAGATCGGAATCGCCATGATAATAACGAGATAGATCAGATATTGTCCAAATCCATACATGGTCTAAACCCCCATCTATCATATTAAGGTCAATTTTAGTCAAGAGGGTTCGACGTGTCAATAAAAATGCGCAGGTGCCATCAACTTGTCACAACTTAACACGAGCTTTCCTCCGTGAAGACATTTTCTTTGCAAAAAACAGACAGAGCAGCAGAACCCCTGCCCCACCCGCCAGCTGTTTAACGGGCATACCGAAAGGAACAGGCATGCTATGCTGGTCGGCCAAGTAAATCTTCAAGTCCTTTTTTAAGGTGCTAACATCTTTTAAAAGCTTTGTCTCATTATTAAGTTTCTTTGTCTCACTGCTAACCGTGTGAATGTCTTGTTCTAGCTTAGCTAAGGCATGCGTGTTTTTTGATAAATAAAACACGGGGTAATATGCATTGAAAGTCAAGCTCCCACTGATTAAATGTCGCGATAAAGGCGTTCTCCTGATGTTTAGATAGCTGTTTTTCACCTTTTGTCAAGATCGGCATCAACTGTTTTTCAACAAATGATTTATCAAGAGGTTCATTATTAAATAAAACGCCGCTAAGCATTCCCAAAGCCTTAGAATCATGAATTAATGGTGTATGTGCGGGATCTTTAAGATCATTGCTAACAGCGAAGCTGACCACCTGCATCGTTTCTTCCTCACGTGCACCTAACTGGCTGGAACGGGAAAACACGGACCACTTTTTTTGGAAATCAGCAACTAGTGATTGTGCTGTTTGGTAATGGGACGCTGTCACCTCCTGCTGGATCTGCTCTGACAGCTTGTAAAGCATTTCGTTATTGGAATTTGTCTTGGCTATTGCTGCATGTCCCCTTACTGCCAACAATAGTAGCAACAGTACCAAAAATGCGGGTCTCTTCAATAGACATGCCCCCCTTTAACTCAAATTATGAGTAAAGGGACAAACTTAGACGTTCTTTTTTATATCTAAGAACGTACATAAGAACGATCGTTACAACACTCAACCAAAAGGTAGCATAGCCAATCAACTGAAAGTTAGCCGCTAAATATGGATACCACGGGGCCATATTGAACACATAATCAATGATATCGTTGTGAACAATCCAAAGGGCTGCAATACCAAAATGCCAAAATTTAAACTTGTAGAACCTGGCGAACAGCACCCCTTCTATAGCCATACAGCCATGTGAAAAAATCAGCATATAGCTAATCACGTTTAAATGATAACCGAAATAACCCGAGAAAGCGTTCATACCAACTGCCCATACACCATATTTGAAAAGACTCATACCAGCGAGCGCCTCAAATAATCCCCAATTTTTTCCGAATAAATAGCCTAATAGCACAATACACAAAAAAAGACTTGCAGTCGGGCTGTCCGGTACAAAAGCCATGAACTTGACAGGGGTTTCTTTCAGCTGCTGAAAGTACCAATAGTAGCCGTAAATCGTACCGAGAAAATTTACAATTAAGAGGGTTAAAAGTACCCACCTTTGCTTCAGCATATAATACAATGATGTCATCTGTTTCTCCTTCTAGTGCTCAGAATAAAAAAAGCTGACTTATAGTCAGCTTTTTTTTATTCAATCGTTATTTTTTGCTGACTTTTTCAATAAACTGTGCCAGCGTTTTTAGATCCGCCTTAGACCCTTTAAATGCATTTGACGGCATTTTTGGCGGTATGCCGTTCACAGCTACCTTTTGAACTAATGATGCAGGGACGTTCGCTCCAACTAATGCGGGGCCAACTTTCCCTTCCAGATTCTCGCCATGACAGTTTATACATGACTGACTGGAATATATTTTATACCCTTTTGATGATTTATCAATGTTGACCTGTTTGACTATTTTACCTTGTTCTTTTGACTGTGCCCAGTCGTGAGATACACCGGATTCCCAGGTAAGGTAAACAATAGAAGTTAAGGCAAGCAACATCAACCCGGTTGCCACAGGCCTTCTAATTGGACGCCTATCAACTCCCCTATCGAGCCAAGGTGCGATTAAAAGCGCAAACATAGCAAGTCCTGGCAAAACAACGATCCCAATAACTTTATAATGCCCGGATGCAAAAGGATATTTCAATAATTGATATAAAAACAAAAAATACCAGTCTGGCAACGGAATGTAACCGGCTTTAGTCGGATCAGCTTCTCCTTCGAGCGGTGACGCCTCTGACATCGTCAGGACGAGAAACCCGACAAGGAAAACAGCCCCTACCATCCATTCCTTTAATAAAAAGTTCGGTAAAAAGGCCTCTGTTTTATGCGGATATTCAGAATAGTCTTTTGGAGGTATAAATTTCCCGCTTTTCGAAACCCTTGAATCACCGACAAATGTCATCCCTTTCCCGCGATGCATATGTCTCCCCCCATTTCCTGTCTGTTTCATTCAAGCCAAAAATAATTGGAACAGCTAATGTTTCCGTTTGCTTAAATTAAAGCGGGCCTGAAATACCTTGACGGCGAATCATCACAAAGTGAGCCGCAAGAAGTCCAAGAAGTGCTGCCGGCAGGAAAAAGACATGTATAGCAAAGAACCTCGCTAATGTCTGAGCGCCTACAATATCGCTTCCCTGGAGAAGCACTTCAATCCAGTGACCGATAAACGGTACGGAAGCTGCAATCTGCAGACCAACCTTTGTGGCAAACAAAGCTTTCATATCCCAAGGCAATAAATAGCCTGTAAATCCAAGTCCAAGAATTACAAAGAAAAGCAGTACACCGACCACCCAGTTTAATTCACGCGGTTTTTTATATGAGCCGGTAAAAAACACCCTTAGCGTATGTAAGAAAACCATTACAATTGTAAGGCTGGCTCCCCAGTGGTGCATCCCTCTGACAATCTGACCGTATGCAACTTTATTTTGAAGATAAAAAACGGAATCCCACGCATTACTGATATCTGGAACATAGTACATAGTCAAAAACATGCCTGACAGAATTTGAATCACAATTGTAAAAAATGTTAGTCCGCCAAAACAGTATACAAAGGCGGAAAAATGATAAGCAGGGTTAACATGTTCGGGAACTTCATGGTCTGCAAGATCCCGCCACATTGGTGTGATATCAAGCCTTTCATCCACCCAGTCATACAGCTTATTCATCATGCCTTACGCCCCCCCTCTTGGGTTGACATCCCCAAGGTATAACGTGCCGTCTTTTACCTTCGTTTCATATAAACCGAGCGGAGCAGGCGGCGGTGTTCCTGGAATATTGATGCCTGTTTTGGTGTAGCGGCCACCATGACAGGGACAGTGGTACTCATTTGGATAAGCAGGATCATTCCATGCCACCGTACAGCCCAAATGGGTGCATATCGGCGAAATAGCCATGATATCGCCATTGCTTTTTTTAAATACATAGGCAATTTTTTGTTCTTCAAACTCATGCCAGCCATCGACTTTTTTTACTTTAAACGTTTTTCTTTGAGGTTCATTGGTAAGATCACTGACAGATACCACGGACACCATTTTGCCAGTGGTTTTGTTTTGGAGAAGCGGGTCTATAGCAAACCTTGCCATCGGCATCAGTATACTTGCCGCCATAAAGCCCCCCACGCCAGTCAGAGTATAATTGAGAAATTGACGTCTCGTGACATCATGTTCTTTATTACTCATCGATCCCCCCCCTATTCTTTATAGATTTCAGAATATAAATAAGAATCACAAATATTACTAGGACAATTTTATGATAGCGTAAACATTTTAAAACTGTCAATGAATTTTCAAAACTATTAATTTATTTATTAGTTATTTTCAGACCATTTCTGCTGAACAAGCTTGATCATCAGCTGTGCCGATTCATCGATCATCACTCTCTGCTGTTCATTATCCAAATGTTCCATCGGTAAAGAAGGATGCCAAATTAAAGAACCTAGTGAAGATTCCTTCCCTTTCCACACCACATCGGATGTGAGAAAGAATATGTGTTCAATACCTTTTTCTATAAACATTTCTCTCCATCCCAAAAGGCGTTCCATCGAACCTTCATAAGATTCCGTTTTCAGATATGTAAAAACCGGTGTTTGAATTAAGCGCCCTGTTAGCTGCCTTTCAAGCTCAGCTGACAGCTTTTGAATAAATTCGCATTCTCTAGCTGCAGCAATCATGTCTTGTCCAAATTCAACCGGAACAACGGGGATAATTACAGAATCCGTATAAGTAGAATCTTTCAAGTAATTGGCCAGATTTTTTGATGTCCATTGCATGCGAGTTCCCCCTTGTAAATAAAAATAAAAGTAAACGAAAATCCTTGATGGCTGCATCAAGGATTTTTAAGCCGTTTAAGTTGTTCTGTCAGTCTCTGAAATGTTTCTCTGTCGCCAGATTCCAATGCCACGTCAATTTCTTCGTATAAATTGCCCATAATGTATTTTTCCTCAACATGTTTTATCATCGACTCTACATCCTTGCCAAACCGGTCATGAATATCAACATAGGTGTGAGGGTGCTCCTCCAGAACATTAATGTATTGTGGAGGGGGAGAAGTATAATGAAAATTCACTTGCACATAAATAGCTTCCGTGCGATTAAGACGAATATCATGAAACGCCTTTTCCGGATCATCCGTTGAGACATGACGTTTATTATATTCAAAGGCTTTTGCATGAACATTCTTCTCTGAAATAACCATCGACCGTTTGCACCCCTTCACACTTTCTACAAAATGGAAGAGGCTGAGAAGATGATCATCGCTCATGACATAATTAAGGAGCCAGACACATTCACGACGTTTTACATGATAGCTGTCAAGAAACCACTTTAGAAAATCCCGTTTATCATGAACAGAGATCATTTGTTCCATCACATTGTCTCCTCTCACATCATTATCATACTTAAATTATTATTCGTGGATATGATTTAAAAGTCCTGCTCAATTCTTTCGACAAATGCTGCGAGTTCAAAATTATCAGGATCCAGAGTAAGCGCCTTTTTCAGAAGCAAGGCTGCCTCTTCCCTGTTTCCTAATATCCAGAGAAGTTCACCGTATTGATATAGAAAATCAGGTTCCTGCTGGAATTCTGAAAAAATAGATCTGTATAATTCCAAAGCCTCTGCGTCCTGTTCCAAAGCTTTATGGGCCTGGGCCAGATTCCAAGTTAATGTGGGGTCTTCATGACCATTTTGAAGATAAACAGTAACCGCTTCATAATCCTCCTGCTTTAATAAAAGGCTGATATATTGCTTCAGAGCATCAATATTTTCTGGGTCAATGTTCAGTAATCGCCGATAATATATTGCTGCATCATTATCTTTTCTGTTTTTGAGTGATAGCTCAGCTGCTTTTGCATAGAGCCTGGTGTTATGCTCATCAGCATTAATGCCCTGATCAAGCGTCTCAATAGCCTCTTTGATCATACCTTCCTGTTCATAAGCTTCTGAAAGAACAGGATAAAGGGTTGTGTAATGTTCATCCATACCTTTTAATTTTTCAAGCATTTTAATTGCTGTCTGAGGCTGTTGAGCCTGCACAGCAGTAATGGCATACCCAAACAATCCATCAAGTTCCGGCTGCTTTTCAATTCCTTTTTCGTAATAAATCAGTGCCTCTTCAAATTGACCGTTGATACTTAAGGCTTCACCTAGCTTCAACTCAATATTCTCATGTGCTAAGGTTTCTTCATGCAGAACTTTTTTATACAATGGCAGAGCCTTCGAAGCCTGTCCTGCTGTTAAATAGAATTCTGCGAGAGCAAAAAGGAGTACCGGTTCTTCAGGAGCCATTTCACTTGCCTTTATAAGCTTCTGTTCCGCTACTTCTTCAAGTCCTTGTGCCTGGTATAAATCAGCTAATAGGACCTGTGCACTTAAGAAATTTTCGTCAAGTGGATGAATGCGGTCCAGCCATTCGATCGCCTTTTCTTCCTCGTCATTATCAATACTTATTTCCGATAACTGCAGAATCAGATGGCTGTCATTCGGATAGCGTTCGAATAGTTTCTCATAAATGGCCGTGGCTTCATCAATAAGTCCCCATTCCTGAAAATATGAAGCAATTTGAAATTTATTATCATCATCCACTGCATTAACCAAGGCTCTCATATTGTTTAATCCCGTTTCCGTTTGTCCCGTTTCAACTAAAGCAATGGCAGATTGGAGTTCTTCATTCATTCTATGTCTCTCCTGTCCTGTTAAGCACATATTATTACATCAATTAAAGGTTTATTTTATCATAGGTGAAGGAGGGATTCATCCCGCAGCATCCGGTTCAAACTTCAAAAAAAAACCTCATACACAGAGGTATAAGGTCTTCATCAATATATGGATGGAGTGGAGAGAAACCATTTGTAGCTATTATAGCTCGATAATTTAAAAAAGACAACATATTTTCTAAAAATTTTGTTTTATCTCACACTTTTAAATAATTCAATAAATCCCGGGAATGAAATGTTCATACATTCGCTATCTTTTACATGCACAGGATTCTCAGCTAATTGGCTTGCAACAGTCAACATCATTGCAATCCGGTGATCATGATGACTGTTTACATTTCCACCTCGTAAGACCCTCTCAGGATCTCCTTGAATGATCATGCCATCAGACGTTTCCGTAATGTCGGCTCCCATTTCGCTCAACTCTTTGACAACAATTGCTATGCGATTGGTTTCTTTCACTTTCAGTTCACCAGCATCTTTAATAATTGTCTGACCAGAAGCATGGGAGGCAAGCAATGAAAAAATAGGGAATTCATCAATCATTTTTGGAACAGCTCCCCCTTCGATAGTCACTGAAGACAACGGGGCGTAATGAATGGTTAAATCACTGACAGGTTCTCCATTTAATTGTCTCTGATTATGCAAAGTAATATCTGCGCCCATTTTTTGAAGAATATCTAAGAACCCTGTTCTCGTTGGATTAATGCCAACATTTTTCAAATGAAGCTTGCTTCCAGGCGTAATTGCGGCAGCTGCAATAAGGAAAGCTGCCGATGAAAAATCACCTGGGACCTCGATGTCCTGTCCTTTCAGGAGCTGCTTTCCTTTTAAAACGATACGTTCTTCTTCGCGTTCAATCTCTCCTCCAAAAGCACTGATCATTCTCTCTGTGTGATCCCTTGATAAATGGGGTTCAGTATATACGGTTTTACCAGATGCTTGTAAACCAGCTAATAAAACGGCTGATTTTACTTGAGCACTTGCCACTGGACTATTATAAGTGATGCCCTGTAAGGATCCTCCCTCTATGCTAAGAGGAGCATAGAGCTGATCTGTCAGATCGAAGGCTGCACCCATCTGTGCAAGTGGTATCGTTACCCTGTCCATCGGTCTCTTTCTAATAGATGAATCACCGTCTAACACAGATGTGAAAGGCTGGCCGGACAAAAGTCCTGACAATAAACGGATCGTGGTACCTGAATTGCCTACAAACAGCGTATTCTCTGAACGCTGGAGTCCGTCCCAACCCTTTCCATTAATGACGACATTCTTATCCGAAAAAGACACGTCTGCACCCAAAGCCTTCAAACAAGAAAGGGTGCTTAGACAATCCTCACCCATCAGAAAATTCGAGATGGTCGTCTGACCCTCTGCTATAGCCCCAAAAATTGCTGCACGATGTGATATAGATTTGTCACCTGGCAATGCCACGTCGCCAGTTATTGGCTGCCGGTATGCGTGAAAAGTGGATACTGTCATAAAGACTCCTTTATTTTTGTAATAAATAATCTTTTAAATGGTTGATAACTTCCTGGTTATGGTGTTCTTCTCCAATTGTAATCCGAATCCCTTGCGGGTAGCCAAGCGCTGCACCTGACCGGACAATGTAGCCTTTATGCAATAAATATTGAAATGCTTGGTCACCCGAGTGGCCTAGGTCAATTAAAATAAAGTTCCCTTGCGTTTCAAAATAGTTTAAAGAAAACTCACGGCAGAAATCATAGTACTGCTTTTTCCCCGACTGGTTTTTTTCAACGCATTTCTTAATAAACTCATGATCATCAATTGCACAGACTGCTGCCGCCTGTGCAATTCTGGATGCGTTAAAAGGCTCTCTTACAGCCTCAAGAGAACGGATAATATCAGGACTTGCTACAGCGTACCCAATTCGGAGCCCCGCAAGTCCATAGGCCTTGGAAAACGTCCGAGTAAAAATTAAGTTAGGAAAACGATCAATTAATGACAAACTGTCCGGAAAATCCTCTGCCGTAACATATTCAAAATAAGCTTCGTCTGAAACCACGATTACACGTTCAGGGACCTGCGCCATAAACTTAAGTAATTCATCTTCACGGATGTATTCACCGCTTGGGTTATTCGGATTACACAGCCAAATGACCCTTGTCATCTCATTGATTTCATCCAGCATTTTCTCGAGGTCATGCTTCCCTCTAAAAAGATCGATTTCAATCGCTTCTGCCCCATCTATCACTGCATTACGTTTATATTGGGGGAAAGTCGGCTTGGCCATGATTGTATTAAGGCCAGGTTCAAGATAAGCACGGCTGATCATATGAATAATTTCATCGGTTCCGTTACCGAAAATCAGCTGTTCAGGCTTAACATGCAAATGACTGCATACCTTGCTTCTTAAAACCGTCGCATAGCCATCTGGATAGACAGCCAGGTCGGTTAGTGACTGATGAATGCCTTCCAAAGCCTTCGGGGAGCTCCCAAAAGGATTTTCATTTGAGGCGAGCTTCACGATTTTTTCCAAGCCAAGCTCCCGTTTAACATCTTCAATCTGTTTTCCTGGTTCATAAGCTTTTAATGTTTTTAGCTGCTCCTTCATACGCTTTCAGCACCTCACCATGATTTAATAGCTCGGTTTGGATTTGGCAGCGAATTTCCCCTATTGCAGCAGACCTCTTCTCTTCTCGTTTCAGTTCATCTGCGTACTTCTCGACCAGCTTCACAATTGCGCTGCCGACAATAACGCCGTCACAGTCATCTCTAAGAGATTCAATCTGTTTATAGGTGGAAATGCCAAACCCAACCAATACAGGCACTTTTGATAACCGCCGTGTTCGTTCAAGAAACTCTGTCAGCTTAGGATCAAACGATTGGCGTGTCCCTGTTACACCGAGCGATGATACGCAATATAGAAAACCTTGAGCATTTTTGCCGATTTGTTCCATTCTTTTCTCTGACGTTGTCGGCGATACCAATGAGATTAAAGAAATGCCTTCCTTCTTGCTTCTCTCTCTTATAGGGCCGCTCTCTTCAAACGGAAGATCTGGAATCAGCAAACCATCAATTTCATAATTTTTTGCCTCTTCAAAAAAGGTATCTAGTGTTAATTGTAGCAAAAGATTATAGTAAGTAAATATTATGATCGGGATCTTAACACCTTTTTGGCGCATTTCACCGGATAATCTGAGCGCTTTTTGCAGGGTCATGCCATTTTGAAGGGCTCGTTGGGAAGCCCTCTGAATAACGGGGCCATCTGCCAGCGGATCGGAAAAAGGAATACCAAGTTCAATTGCATCCGCCCCACAGTCCTGAAGCATAAGAGCAAGCTCTATTGTTGTTTGCGCATCCGGATCCCCAGCTGTGATAAAAGGCACAAACAACTGACGGTTCTGATTCGATAATGACCGTTCGATTCTATTCATTCGTCTCATCCCCCATTTCATCCATAATGGTGCCAACATCTTTATCTCCACGTCCTGATAAGCAAACTAAAATTGACTCGCTATTCTTCATATTCTTAGCAAGTTTGTGAGCAAGGGCTAGTGCATGAGCACTTTCTAAAGCAGGGAGTATACCTTCTTTTTTACATAAAAGGGATAGCGCTTCCATAGCCTCCTCATCAGTGATCGATTCATATTCTGCGCGTTTTGAAGAAGACAGATGAGCATGCTCAGGACCGATGCCAGGATAATCAAGGCCGGCGGAAATGGAATAAGGTTCTGTTATTTGCCCTTGATCATCTTGCAGAAGGTAAGTTAAAGAGCCGTGGATGACACCAACCTTCCCTTTAGTCAGTGTTGCAGCGTGCTGAAGGGAGTTTGTTCCTTTCCCTCCCGCTTCGGCTCCATGAAGCTGTACATTTTTATCATTCAAAAAAGGATAAAATATGCCAATCGCATTACTGCCGCCTCCGACACAAGCAACCACTTTATTTGGGAGCACATCATTTATTGACAGCATTTGCTCTCTTGCTTCATCACCAATAATTCTTTGGAAATTACGGACCATTTCAGGATATGGATGCGGACCAACAACAGATCCAATCAAATAAAACGTATCTGTAACCTGGCTTACCCAATATCTTAACGCTTCATTTGTTGCATCCTTTAAGGTTTTGCTGCCTGAAGAAACAGGAATGACCTCAGCTCCTAAAAGCTTCATTCTAAAGACATTAAGCGATTGGCGCTCAATATCCTTTTCTCCCATAAATACTTTGCAGGAGAGACCTAAATAAGCCGCTGCAGTAGCAGAAGCAACCCCATGCTGACCCGCACCCGTTTCAGCAATAATCGATTGCTTACCCATTCGTTTTGCAAGAAGGGCCTGACCCAGTGCATTATTAATTTTATGAGCACCAGTGTGGTTAAGATCCTCTCTTTTGAGATATATCTTGGCCCCTCCGATGTGCTTGGACAACCTTTCAGCATAAGTAACCGGTGTTGGTCTTCCTGAATAGGTTTCCAATAAACGATGGTATTCATCAAGAAATACCCTGTCTTCCATGGCTTCTCTGTAATCTCTTTCAAGCTCTTCTAGAGCCTCCATCAGCGTCTCAGGGACAAATTTACCACCAAACTCCCCATATCTTCCAAGATGATCAGGATAGCTTTTCATATTTATTCACCTTTCCTTCCAGCTGACGTATTATTTCGAGTGATTTGTATCCATTTTTTTCTATCCCTGAGGCTAAATCGATCCCTGCAGGCTGATAGTCTAACAGTTTTTCAATATTGCTAAGATTAATGCCACCGGCGACCCAACCCTGAAGTCCATAATAAGACATTAATTTTTCAAAGTCAGGGATGATCCCCCAGTCAAAGACTTGACCGGTTCCCCCGTAATGGCCTTTCACTTTTGCATCTATCAAGATACCGTCAACAGATGTTGAATATTGATCGATTTCCTGCTGCCAATTTTCGGATAGTCTGATCGCTTTCCAAATTTTTTTGCCTGTTCTCTTTTTAATTTCATTCAAAATTTCCGGTGTTTCATCGCCGTGGCACTGGATGACGTCAAGCGGCATAACATTGACAGCATGCATGATTTCATCTAGATTCGCGTTAACAAAGACACCAGCAAGCTGCTGAACAGGGTCTTCAGAAAGAGCGCATAGGTTCATTGATGCTTTTTCAGGGCTGATGTATCGTTTACTCCCCTTAAAGAAATTGAATCCTAAATAATCTGCTTGGCTTTGAGCCCCTATTTCAACATCCTTTTTCGTTCGAATACCACAATATTTAAGCAGCGGTTTTGTCATTTCAACCGTGACCCGTTAAATAAAGATTGAATGGCTTCTGCTGGCTCTTCATTCTTCATTAGTGTTTCCCCTACAAGAACCCCATTGACCTTCTCACGATGCAATCTATTGATATCCTCCGAATTCCTGATTCCTGATTCACTAATTACAACCGCGCCTTTTGGAAGATTAGGAATTAAATTAAGGGTATGCTGAATATCAGTCTTAAACGTTGATAAGTCTCGATTATTCACTCCTAATATTTCGGGGGTGAACGACTTTAATTTATCAAGTTCTGCTTCATGATGTATTTCGACAATTACCTCAAGATTTTTTTCGTATGCCTCCATGTAAAATTCATGAAGCTGCGAAGGTTCAAGGACAGAAGCTATTAAGAGAATGACATCTGCACCAATTCGGCTGCTTTCTTCGATTTGCTGTCTGTCGATAATAAAATCTTTCCTTAAAATAGGGACATTCACCTGTTCCCGAATCATTCTGATGTTTTCATTATCCCCATGAAAGTACTGCCTGTCAGTCAGTACTGAAAGAGCATCTGCCCCGCCTTTTAAATAATCTGCTGCCATTTGTTTAGGATCAAGATCTGCCTTAAATATTCCTTTTGACGGTGAGGCTTTTTTAATTTCAGCTATCAATCCTAATTTATTATTTGGATTCAGCAAGGCTTTCTTTAACGAAAAGTGTTGGTCACGTAATACTTTTGGTGGCATTTCAAAGTGTTTCATTTCTTCAAATTTCGTTTTTACTATTTTTTCAAGCATGATAACAAACCTCCTTTTTCTCCCTCAATTTTTCTAGTTGTTGAATGGCAGTGCCATTATTTAATGTCTCTTTCGCACACTCCACACCCTCCTGAAGACTTTTAGCGTTCCCCGATATATAAAAACCTGCCGCTGCATTTAAGAGTAAGGTATTTGTACTATCTGCATCTCCACTCAATTGGAAAATGGCTTGTATTTTATCAGCACTTTCATAGGCATTCTTTACTTGCAGATTTTCAAGCTTGCCTTCCTCCATAGAAAAGTCTTCTGGACGAATGATCGAGGTGGTTAGACGACCGCCGTTAAGTTCAATGACCTTGCTTGGACCATGAACGGATAGTTCATCAAGCCCGCCAGCCCCAGTGACCACAAGCGCTCTTTCCATACCCAACGCCTTTAAAGACTTTGCTATTTTTAGGGCTATCCCTTCATCAGAAACACCTATTACCTGGCGTTTACACTGAACAGGGTTAATTAATGGCCCCAAATAGTTGAATGCGGTTCGGAAGCCAAGGGATTTTCTAACTGACATCGCATGCCTCATTGACTGATGATAATGAGGTGCATATAAAAAGCACATATTGTAGTCATTTAAGGACTTAACCGCATGATCAGGAGTTGACTCTGTTGATATGCCTAAAACCTCAAGAACATCTGCACTTCCGCTTTTTGAAGAGACAGCTCGGTTGCCATGCTTTGCAACTGTAACACCTGCAGCAGAAAGTAAAATGGCTGAAGCCGTTGAGATATTGTAGGTTGAGGCTTGGTCTCCGCCGGTTCCGCAAGTGTCTATCGCATGAGAAAAGCCGTCAATTTTTAAAGCATGCTCTCTCATTGAAAGAACAAAACCGGTTAATTCGTCTGCAGTTTCTCCTCTAAACCGGAGAAGACTTAGCAAACTTGCCAATTCTGATTCTGAAGCTTCGCCTTTCATTATCAGATCCATTGCATCTCGTGATTGCTGAATCGTAAGGGTCTTACCTTCCATAATGGGGGTTAAAAATTGTTTCACTGAAATTTCCTCCTCTAAGGTTATAAAATAAGTTCCTTAGTAAGAGTGAGTGAGAAACGGCTCGAGGGTTGGTATGGGGTAAAAAATGGATGCACAAAAAACCCGTAGCTGAAAAAGCCTGCGGGTTAAAAATTGTACCCTGGCTCACCTCTGCTCAACTTGCTATTCTGGACTCGACTCAACTCTTATTTCTATCTATGTTTCTAATTTCTAATCATTCAAGTAATATATCTAATCTGTTCTCTCTGCTCAACTTTAATGGTTAAAATAATAACGAACACTGACTCAATTGTCAACATTACTGGACTGTTCCACAAATTTGGTGAAATATGATTTAAGCTCTTGTCTTGAAAGCACCTCATAATAGGGTTTCCCAATACCAGTCAATAAAATGAATTGAATATGTCCGCTCTTTTTCTTTTTATCATAGAACATAGTTTCTACACACTGATCTGCTGTCAAATAACTAGGAACAGATAGCGTATAGCCGAGATTCTCTAGCCACTTGGTTAAGTTATCTGTTTCGATGTCTGCACCCTTCTGTCGGCTGATAAACAGCGCAAAAAGCATGCCTATTATTACCCCTTCACCATGAGTGATCTTCCCAAATCCGGTTAACTTCTCTAAAGCATGCCCTAATGTGTGTCCGAAGTTTAGATGCATGCGTAAGCCTTTCTCTCTTTCATCCTGCTCGACGATTTCTGCCTTTACCTGAATACCACGCAGCAAAAATGGGCTCACATTCTTCGCATTCATAGCTTCACCCTCTGGGACTGCCGCCATGAGATCAGACAGGAAAGCTTCAGAGCTGATGACCGCATGTTTAATCAACTCAGCAAATCCCGACCGCCATTCACGGGCAGAAAGAGTCGTTAAGCACTCTGTATCATATAATACGGCTGATGGCTGATAAAAGGCACCAATAAGATTTTTACCGAGTTCATGATTTATAGCTACTTTACCACCAACACTGCTGTCATGAGCTAAAAGAGTTGTCGGAATCTGAACATAATCAACACCTCTTAAAAAAGTGGCTGCGACAAACCCGGACAAGTCACCGACAACGCCGCCTCCGAAAGCAATCACACAGCATGATCTGTCCAGCTGCTTTTCGAGCATATCCGTCATGACAGCGTGATAAACCGCAAAGGATTTTGACCCTTCACCAGGCTGTATTGAAAAAATATATGTTTTTTTATCAGTGAGAGCCCTAATCAGATCCTGACCATATCGTTCATTTACATTATCATCCGTAATGACATAATAGGCGCTATATTCTTTAGGGAAATATTCCAGGACTCTGCGGCGAATGCCGCTTTCTGTGTAAACCCGGTAATTCTGACCGCTGGTTTTAATAGTTAAAGAGCCCATAATCATTAAAATTCCTGCATTTGATTTTTAGAAAATGTGTATGCCTGAATCGTTTCTTTCATCTGATCCCCAGGAAACTTTTCAAGCATAGCTTTAGCGAGCTCAAAAGCAACGACATGTTCACAAACAACACTTGCCGCTGGAACAGCGCAGTTGTCGGATCTTTCTATACTCGCTTTGTAAGGTTCTTTTGTCTCAATATCCACACTTCTTAGTGGTTTATAGAGCGTCGGGATGGGTTTCATAATCCCTCGAACAACCACTGGCATTCCTGTGGACATGCCGCCCTCAAAGCCACCCAGACGATTCGATTCCCGATAAAAGCCTTTTTCGCTATCGTGAAAAATTTCATCATGAACCTGACTGCCTGGAAGTTCAGCCATTTTAAACCCTAGCCCGAACTCTACGCCTTTAAATGCATTAATGCTTGTCACTGCCATAGCAATTTTTGCATCCAGCTTACGGTCATAATGCACATGACTTCCCAATCCTGCCGGCAATCCTACAGCCGTTACCTCAACAATCCCGCCAAGTGAATCACCATTTTCCTTGGCGTCATCAATAGCCTGGATCATTGATGACTCAGCATTTGGGGACAAACACCTAACCGGTGAAGCTTCTGTTCGTTCCTGAATTTCTTTTAAAGAAACGTTCACTTCTTCTTGATCCCTTACAGAACCTATTTGCAGCACTCTTCCTGCAATTTCAACATCGAAACAAGCCAGAAATTGCTTCGCTATGGCTCCAACCACAACTCTGACCGCTGTTTCTCTTGCTGAAGATCTTTCCAGTACATCCCTCATGTCCCGATGACCATACTTAAGTGCTCCGTTTAGATCAGCATGACCAGGTCTTGCGCGTGTGACTCTTTTTTTCACAGTTTCCCCGTCAGCAAGCGGTTCAGGAGACATGATTTCTTCCCAGTTTTTCCAGTCTTTATTTTCGACGACAAGAGTAATTGGTGCGCCAGTTGTGACACCATGTCTGACACCAGAAAGAATCTGAACTTTATCCGTTTCAATTTTCATCCGTCTGCCTCGACCATAACCCTTCTGTCTTCTAGCCAGTTCGCTGTTTATTTTAGACTGATCAATTGTTAATCCTGCGGGCATACCTTCTAAAATTGTTGTTAACTGTTTCCCGTGTGATTCTCCTGCTGTAAGAAATCTTATCATGCTTATCACCTGACCTTTTGATGTTTTCCCGTTAAAACAGGGGTTTTTCCATAAAAAAATGTTTCAACAGCCCTGAGCTCATATTGCTCCGGCCTAAATATTTGTTCTGTACTTCCTACAAAAAGAACGCCATCTTGAGTGAGCGCCTCACTGAAATTTCGGTAAATAAGCGATTTCGCTTCGTCTGTAAAATAAATCAGTACGTTGCGACATACAATCAAATCGCAATCCGCAGGCTTTCGATCCTTAAGTAAATTATGATGTTTAAAACGAATCGACTGCTTAAATTCATCTTTTAATACGTACAGCGCTTGCTGTTTAGTAAAATACGTTTTTCGCTCTGCCTCAGAAAGATTTACCAGCGACCTTTCATGATACGCCGCTTGTTTAGCCTGCAGGAGAATGTTTTGATCAATATCAGTTGCGTAAATAATAAAATCTTTAGGTGCTAAATATTTTGAGAGTAAAAAAGCTAATGTATAAGGTTCCTCGCCGGAGGAACACGCTGCACTCCAGACTGTCAGGGGACGCCCTGAACGTTTACGTCCCTCTATTAGCTGCGGGAGAAGCTGCTCCTCTAAGACATTCCATCTAGGCCGGTTTCGATAAAATTCTGTCACATTAATAGTAATACGGTCAAGACATTCTGAAAATAAAGTTTCCGAAGAAAGAAGGAGCTGGAAATATGCATCAAAAGAGGGCATTTCTCTCTTTAATCGCAGTGTGTTCAGGCGCCTTTTCATTTGTTCTTCTTTATACAACGAGAGATTTATTCCCGTAAGTTCGTGCCACTTTTTTTTAAATAATTCATAATCCTGAGACATTCTAGCTCCCCCAGCCATCGTTTAATTTCTTTAGCTTACATGATTTTTCGGGAAAAGTGTACAAAATTCCACATAAAAAGACCAGCTTTTTAAAAAGCTGGCCTTCTGCAAGTCTTATAATGTAATTTAAATCAGATCCATTTGCTGATTTCTTTATTGTAGGAAACGAGCTCAGACTCGTCAAAAAACAGAGACACTTCACGTTCTGCACTATCTGGTGAATCAGAGCCATGGATAATATTCTGGCTGACCTGTACAGCAAAATCACCACGTATTGTTCCAGGAGCGGCATCGACAGGGTTTGTTGCGCCCATCATTCCACGCGCCTGACTGATCACATTTTCACCTTCCCAAACCATTGCAAAAACAGGGCCAGAAGTGATGAAACTCACTAAGTCGCGAAAGAAAGGTCTTTCTTTATGCTCACTGTAATGCGTTTCGGCAAGTTCTTGAGAAATGTTCATTAATTTAGCCCCAGCCAACTTAAAACCTTTTGATTCAAACCGATTGACAACCTCACCAATTAAATTGCGCTGCACACCATCTGGCTTAACCATTAGAAATGTCTTTTCCATGTACTCTCCACTTCCTTCTTCTCTATTTGATTTTGTTAATCTTACTCAAAACATGTATGCGCATACATTGTATGTACATTAACTAACACACAGATTTTAGTTTACCAAAAATTATGATTTATGACAATCTAATATTTCCGTGCCCCGATGTAATCCGCAATAACACGAAACGATTCTGTAGGCTTATTTTGAGGCAGCTTATCAAGGACCTTGTACGCCTTTTTTAAATAGATATCACTAAGCTTTTGAGAAGACTGGATCGCAGAAGATACACGGATTTTGTTAATAACACGTTCCCAATCTCCAGAATTGTCACTTTGGGCAATTTTTTTTGCAATCGTTCGCTTTAAATCATGATCTTTGTGAATAGCAATCAGCGTAGGAAGCGTCACATTCCCCTGCTTGAGATCACTTCCAGCCGGCTTACCGAGCTGTTTCTCAGTTCCAACAAAGTCAAGAATATCATCGGTAATCTGATATGACATTCCTAAAAAATAGCCAAAATAAAAAAGTTTTCTAGAAACACTGCGTGAAGCACCAGAGGCAAGCGCACCAAGTTCACAGCTAAGGGCCATTAGTAATGCCGTTTTTCTTTTAATTCTGCGGAGATATGTTCTGAGATTCTGGTCCAGGTCAAACAAATCTTTAATTTGCTCAATCTCACCGAGACTCATCTCCATAATCCCCCATGACAGCTGTTTATGTATCTCAGGATTCTCGAGCTCTGTCATAAGATCAATTGAACGTGCAAAAATATAATCACCAGTGAACATTGCCACTCGGTTATCATACTTGGCCTTAACCGTTTTTTTGCCTCTTCTAAGTTCTGCGTTGTCAATAACGTCATCATGAACGAGAGAAGCCATGTGGATCAACTCAAGTGATACGGCCACATGCCTGTTTGCTAAAGGTGCTTCATCTCCGTATTGGGAGGCAAGCAGGACAAGAACAGGGCGAATCCGCTTCCCTCCTGCTTTCAAAAGATCATCAGCTGCTTTAAAAAGAACAGGATGATCAGCCTCAATCGTCTTTTCGAGCTGCCGTTCAATATCATTGAGGTCTTTTTTTAGTTCTTTATAAATTCTAACTAAACTCATCCGATTCACCTTTATCTAAAACTCATATCCAGGCTTTTTACCCTGATGTACACAGGCAATGCCGCCCATAAATGATTTTATTTTGATTTTATCGAAGCCGGCTTCTTTAAAAAGTCCAGCTAGTGTCTGCTTATCAGGGAAGTTTTGAGTGGATTCATTAAGCCACACATACTCATCATAGCTTCCGGCAAACATTTTCCCTAATACAGGCATAATACGTTTAAAATAAAAGAAATACAGCTGTGTATAGACAGGCAATGTCGGTTGTGACGTTTCCAGACACACAACCATTCCTCCAGGCTTAAGCACCCTGTACATTTCTTTCAGCACTGCCAAATAGTCCGGTACATTTCTTAAACCAAAACCAATCGTCACATAATCAAATGAAGCGTCGTCGTATGGCAGAGCCATTGCATCTCCATGATCAAATCGAATATTTGAACAGGTGGTCTCTTCTTTTTTATGATCCGCAACTTTCAACATGTTTTCGCTGAAGTCAAGACCAATTGCTTTCCCGTTGCTGCCAACAGCCTCTGCCATTGTAATCGTCCAGTCTCCCGTACCGCAACAGACATCCAGTGCATTCGATCCTTTTTTTACATTCATCATTTTCATGGTGTCTTTTCTCCATGCTTTATGCCTGTTAAAGCTGATCAAAGAATTCATGAAATCATATTTTTTGTAAATTTTCTGAAATACATCGTGAACTTTTTCATGCTTCGTTTGATCCATGGTTAACCTTCCTCTGCGTGGTCGATCGGCTGAAAGTGATGATGGAAAGACTGATTCAAGAACTGTTCCAGAAGCGTAGATTTAGATGTAAGAACTGGAATCAATCCCCGCAGTTCATTCTCCACTCTTCTGATCTCTCCCTCAATCGCCGCTGCTGCTCCGTTTATTAAATCCTCTTTGCTGTCAAACAGCACGTTAAAATAACTCTTTTCTGCTTTTTTATTTAAAAAAGCAGACTGTTCCAATAACAATCGTTTTAAATATAGTAAATTGCCAACAGACTTTTCCCATTTTTTCAATCCTAATCCTTCTGCCATGTGGGAAAACAGAGCTGTTTCAATTTGATATAAGTAGGTGAATGTATCACGCCAATTATGAACTCTTTTTCCAAACAGGTACATTTTTGCATTATTGAAGGACTGAATGCCTTTAGCGAGAGCTTTGATCAGCTTTATATTTCCTATTTGGGAGAGTAGATAGTAATACAAGCTGCTGTAATAATCTCCTGAAAGTACTGTCAGCTGTCTTTGCTGCCGAGCTTCAGTAGTATCAAGATTTCCAGTCGTAACTGTTTCATGCGTATCCAGAGCAACATGTACCAAGATCGCGCTCGCAGCATTGCCAAGCCAGTTTTCCGGAGTCTTCGTACGAAAAACGGCATGGTAAACACTAACTAAATCCCTGTCTATTTCGGGGCTGGTGAGAAAACGTTCAAGGTAAGGGTGATGCACCACTTTTTTTACTTTAGAATGGAGTGTTTCGATCTCCTCATAGGTAGTCATAATGAGCCCCCAAAAATCATTCATAGTCTATGTAGTCATTCGTAAAATTTAAAGTTATTTATTCCGTTAACGATCTTAGCTTATTATAGCACACTCCATAGATGACATTAAAGCCGGAGCGGTTCAAGCACTCATCCATTAATAAACCAGGCGGCTGACCCTGTGGAAAAATATAAAAATAAAGCAGGGAATCCTGCTTTATTCAGACTTCATTTCTCCATGTTTCGTTTGAATTGTTGCCTTGCCGCGAACCTTTACTGCCGAAGTATGCTCTGTAAATTGAGCAATCATGACTTCGCCTTTATCAAGCTTTTCAGAATGGTGAAACCGTGTATCTGAGCCCCTAGTCAATCCAATAACGTTCACACCATTTTCTTCAGCTTTAATAACGAAAAAATCATTATATTCTTTAGATTCACTCATAAAAAGCCCCCCTTTATTGCTATTGTCTTTGAATCAGCATCATTGCTTCTGACCGCGCAGATGAATCGTTTTGAAATATACCTCTTACTGCAGAAGTAATTGTTTTGCTCCCCGGTTTGTTTACTCCGCGCATTGTCATGCACATATGCTCTGCCTCCACGACAACTATAACGCCATGCGGATCCAGCGTTTTCACTAATGAATCCGCCACCGTAGAAGTGATTCTTTCCTGAAGCTGGGGCCGTCTTGAAACAGCTTCTACAGCTCTTGCCAGTTTGCTCAGCCCGGTCACTCTGCCGCCTCGAGGGATATATCCTACATGCGCTTTCCCGTAAAACGGAACGAGATGATGCTCGCACATCGAATAGAATGGGATATCTTTAACTAGCACCAGCTCTTCATGATCTTCGCCAAATATTGTAGCAAAATATTCTTCTGGGTCCTGATGGATTCCCTGAAAGACCTCTTCATACATTCTTGCTACTCTTTTAGGAGTGTCAGCTAGACCCTCACGGCCAGGATCTTCCCCTATCGCCTCTATTATCATTTTTACAGCTTCCTGAATTTTTTGATGATCAACGCCCATACCTTTTCCTCCGTTCATCTCTATCAAATAACAATATTGAAATTTTAGCACAAAAAAAGAAATGATGAAAGAAAAGTTGAGCCACACATGTAGCTCTGACAGGCACTGGAGGTATCCCGCAAAAGTGGCTCTTTCACTTTTAAAGGGATAGCGAAGTGACCCCGAGGAGCTGTGGGGCGAAACTAGACAAAAAGAAAAGTTGAGCCACACATGTAGCTCCGACAGGCACGAGCATCACATCTCGAACGACTACGAGTTGCGACGAGGAATCCTGCTTCGAAGCATGACTAGCAGACGCAGGAGCATGAGCACGAGCATCACATCTCGAACGACTACGAGTTACGAAGAGGAACCCGCTTCGAAGCATTGCTAGCAGACGCAGGAGTACATGGTAGCAGATTTCTTTTCCAGGAATGGAGTCACAAAAAGTGAAGGTGCCACTTTAACTCTGTTTTCCAACTCTAAGCAAAGAAGCCTTCATTGCTTTTTATTTAATCAATTTTTGATTTTCGCTCTAGGTTGCTCGCTTTCCACGGGCACGGCCTCAGCTAACTTTGGCGTGGTCTCTCTTGCGCCAAAGTGGATCTTCGGACGCGTGCTGATCCCGTAGGAGTCTCGCACCTTTCGCTTCAATCAACGTATTTGTTGCCCTTGCGAGGCACTTTAGGGTTCATTTATGGCTAAAGTTTTTCCTTTCGCAGCATAATCAGATACTCCTCCATCTTAGAATTGGCGGGCTAGTGCTTTCCTTGACGGGACATTCTGAGATTGAGACACATCCTCTTTGGAAGAAAATCACTTCCTGCGGAGTTCTTCAGCTGATGCTTTTCCCACTGGAGTCTCGTGTTTTCAACTTCTATTAGGCAAATGGGAATGTGAGCGTCCTAATTTTCCTTACCTCTTAAAATGAGCTAGATTTTCAGTGGCCCCACTCTGCTCCCGAGTGACTTGACACAACTTCCTTGAATTCACCCCGCACGAAGAAAACCCATACGTATTTTCGAGAAATTTCTGGTATTTCTGGCTTTCAATGAGTATCTGTATTTTTCTAGAGGTTTCGCGCCTTCCACTTCAATCAAAGGGTTTATTGCTTAGTGGATGCACTTTAGAAGTCATTTGTGGCTATGAATTTCCTTTAACACAAAAATTATGGACACGGACCGAAGGCAAAATCACTACTGCGGTTAGCAATCTCATTTCTACTAATGCCGAGCTGCCAGGAACGTTTGAGGCGCCAGCGGAATCAGCGTTGTGGCCGCTGAAAAAGTTCATGATCCGAAAATGTGGAATCCGTTCGCTTACCGCTACACCGCCTAAGCCTCCGTTTTCATGCTTCATTGCGAAAATGCGAAGGTCTCAGCCGCCCGTTATTCATGCCTTTTAAAAGACAACATCAGGCAACGAACCGTTGATTGTAGCGGGGGGCGCGAGACTCCAGCGGGACCAGCACGCGTCCGAAGATCCACTTTGGCGTACAAAGAAACCACGCCAAAGTTAGCTGAGGCCGTGCCCGTGGATAGCGAGCAGCCGAGAGCGAAAATCAACACCCACGGCTATAGCAGGGGACTTTCCCAGCGCCATCGCTGTGGGGCGAAACTAGACAAAAAGAAAAGTTGAGCCACACATGTCAGCCCTGAAAGGCACTGGAGGTATCCCGCAAAAGTGGCTCTTTCACTTTTAAAGGGATAGCGAAGTGAAAGCGAGTGGCCATCCTCCAACTGAATATCATCAATATTCATGAAAAATACCATTTAAGGTATACCTTTAGATAAAAAATAGAGTATTCTGCCTTTAATCAAGGGTTTAGCGCGTCAAAATTCTTAGTCCACGCTTCATTATTTTAATTTAATGTGCCGAATTTAAGTTTTATGTGCCAAACTCAATCGTTTATGTGCCGAATTTAAGTTTTATGTGCCAAAATCAATCGTTTATGCGCCGAAGTAAAATGCTGGAAATTCTAATTTCAGAGTCTGCAGAATTAGCGTGAAGGCCATTGAGAAAGTCCACTTAGAGGTTTACCACGTTCACTAGGCTGTGCTGATAGAAAATTTGAGACGCAACGTGATCAGTTGACTTCCAATTGGCATCTATAGCCACAAATGACTGCAAAAGGACTTCACCCGGAAAAAAACACGGTGATTGATGCGGAAGGCGCGAGACTCCTCGAAAATGCTTTGCATTTTCTTCGTACGAGGCGGAATCGAAGATGCTGTTTCAAGTCCAGCGGGACCAGCACGCGTCCGAAGATCCACTTTGGCGCACAAAGAAACCACGCCAAAGTTAGCTGTGGCCGTGCCCGCGGAAAGCGAGCAGCCTAGAGCGAAAATCAACACCCACGGCTATAACAGGGGACTTTGCCAGCGTCATCGCTGTGCGGAGAAACTAGACAAAAAGAAAAGTTGACCTGCACGTGTCAGCCCTGAAAGGCACTGGAGGCATTGCGAGAAAATGGCTCTCTCATTTTCAAGCTATGGCGAAGTGACCCTGAAGGGCTGTGCGGAGAAACTAGACACAAGAAAAGCTGCTTCCTTTTAAGCAGAAACAGCTTTTTTCTCTATAAATTGTAAAAGAGACCGCTCAAATGGCAGCCTCTTTTACGCCCTATGTATGAAATTACTTTACAGTATCCTTAAGGGCTTTACCTGGTTTAAATGCAGGTACTTTGCTTGCAGAGATTTCGATCTCTTCACCCGTTTGAGGGTTACGACCTTTACGAGCAGAACGTTCACGGACTTCAAAGTTACCAAATCCGATCAGCTGGACTTTATCGCCGTCTTTAAGAGAGTCTGCAATCGTTGAAAATACAGAATCAACCGCTTTTGTAGCGTCCTTTTTAGATAACTGTGTAGATTCAGCTACAGCATTAATAAGTTCAGTCTTATTCAACACATTCACCTCCTCTCGAAGTATCGTGTTATAAACAACATTTACTATCACATAAACATTATCAACGCTTATCTTATATGAATTATACCAAGAATTCAACAAATATTTATAAAAAATCGGCGTCAGCGCTTATTTTACTACAATTATCTGGTTGATCATAACAAAAAAGCCTCCTTCGAAAATCCTTAGGAGGCTCGCATTATGGAATTATTATAGAATGATAGCAATCAATCCGCCAGAGCCTTCGTTAATAATCCGCTCAAGTGTTTCCTTCAGTTTGTACCTTGCATTTTCGGGCATTAAAGCCAATTTTGCAGAAATGCCTTCTCGGACAATTGAGTTCAACGATCTACCGAAAATATCAGAATTCCATATTGAAAGCGGGTCATCTTCAAAATCCTGCATCAAATATCTGACGAGTTCTTCACTTTGTTTTTCCGTACCAATAATTGGCGCAAATTCTGATTCAACATCGACTTTTATCATGTGAATTGAAGGTGCTACAGCTTTCAGTCGAACACCAAATCTCGGTCCTTGCCTGATAATTTCAGGTTCATCAAGGCTCATATCTGAAATGGTTGGCGCCGCAATCCCATACCCTGTTTGTTTTACCATCGTTAAAGCTTCTGATACTTGGTCATACTCTCTTTTAGCATAGCTCAGCTCCTGCATCAGCTGGAGCAGATGGTCTTTGCCGCGTATTTCTACTCCAACGACTTCCTTCAACACCTGATCATAGAGCACATCGGGAGCATAAAGGTCAATATCGGCTACCCCCTGCCCCATATCAATGCCTGCAAGCTCCGCCTTATCAATAAAGTCAAAGGTATCGAAAGAGCCGACCACGCGATTAACATCCCTTAACCGGCGAATGTCTTTTACAGTCTGTCTCACTGCTTCTTCATAATTAGAGCGCAGCCAGTGCTCATCTCTCAGCACCATTACCCAGCTAGGAAGGTTAACATTTACTTCCAGTACAGGAAATTCAAATAACGTTTCCCGAAGGATATTATGAATGTCCAGTTCAGTCATGCTTTCAACGTTTTGTGTTAGAACAGGTATATCGTAGGTTTCTGCAAGCTCATCTCTTAATGCCTGTGTGGACGCATGCTGAGGGTGAGCAGAATTAATGATCATAATAAATGGCTTTCCCACTTCTTTTAATTCTTCAACTACCCTAGCTTCAGCCTCAGCATAATCTTCCCTTGTTATTTCTCCAATTGATCCATCAGTTGTGACCACCACACCAATTGTCGAATGCTCCTGAATGACCTTTCTGGTTCCAATTTCTGCTGCTTCTTGGAATGGGATTGGCTCATCATACCATGGCGTATGGACCATCCTTGGGCCATTCTCGTCTTCGAAACCTTTTGCACCTTTTACAGCATAGCCGACACAATCCACCACTCTTACGTTTACTTCCAGATTTTCTTCAATATTTATTGCAACGGCATGATTAGGAACAAATTTTGGCTCTGTCGTCATAATTTGCTTCCCGGCACCGCTTTGAGGCAATTCATCCTGAGCTCGATTTCTTTCTGCTTCATTTGTTATATTAGGAAGGACGAGCAACTCCATAAATTTCTTAATAAAGGTCGACTTGCCTGTTCGTACTGCACCGACTACACCTAAATAAATGTCTCCCCCTGTGCGTTCCGCAATATCTTTAAAAATATCTACCTTTTCCAAATGATACACCCTCCCAATCTCCGTTTATCAACGCAGGCATTATAAGATAATTTAAATCTATGATGTTGTCCAAAAAATATGACAGATACTTTTCCTCGCGTTGAAGCTAACCCCATTTTGAAACTAAAAAACAAAAACCTACCCCGTCCATTAAATGGATATGAGATAGGCTTGCATTTTATTTCACTAAAAATACAATTTGATTATTTTTAATAGTGTATGGAAGAGATTCCACTGGAGCATAGAGAGAATGATCAGTTAGCAAATGTCTGATGTCACCATGTAAATCTTTGCTATGTTGTTTCTTTGCCGCATCATACAGATCAGGTAAATAGTTAATATAAATTTTCGCATTATCATCCATAATGAATCCAAGTTCCTTGCCGCTGTATGGGCTGATAACAGCTGGCGGATTTTCATAACCCAGATCTTTAAAGTTAATCTTGTAGCGCTTTGGAGAAATCACTCCGCCAAGCGGGGCGTACCCTTTGCGTTGCCTGTACTCATCAACTTTCTGCTGTATCTCCTGAACAGTATTTACCAGGGTAAGATCAACCACCTTTACTGATGGTGACGTTTCAGCATTTATAATAACATAATCAAAATAACCGCCTTCTGAATAAGCATTTGACGGGGGCTGTGCCATATATTGCCCTTTAAGTCTGTTGAAATCAATTTGATACTTCGTGTAAACCGGAGTATCCTCCTTGCTATTCTTTATAGGAAGCACACCATTATCTTTCTTATAGGACATAACAGCACTCTGAACAGACTGAACATCCGCTGAGTAAGCAGTATGTCCCAGCGAGGCCGCATTGCCAGGGTTCATGCAGCCGCAAAGCATAAACATTAAGAGGATGAATAGCCCTGAATACGTCATTCTTGTTTTCATATGTATTGACACCCTTACCTGAGCAAATTAATTTTTATAATAAGACCATTTTCAATAGTTATTTCTACAAAACAACCAATACCATTAATAATGCTGCAAATATGAAAATAACATAAGAGAATAAGGAAAAAATCTTTTGAGCAAAACCCTTTAACTTATAGCGGCCAAATAAAATAATCAGTCCTGCAAAGATCATTAAACCCATGGATATAAATGAAAGCCACATTTTTATTAATCCGGGCGTCATTTCCCCCACCCCCTATATATTTCAGTAATAGTATATCATAACGGCCAGCTTGATTTGCATAAATATCACAAAAATTCAAAAAACGAATCACAAAAAAATAAGACTTGGAAAAGTGGACTCTCCCAAGTCATTGACTAAAACCTTCCTGATTCAGCTCAGATTCATTTTGACCCTTCATTGATACAGTATGTTGTAAAATTAGAGTTGGTCGAAGATAATGGCCTATTTATGGTCTTGATCAAACATTTTGGTGAGGGAGCCTAAATTCAGCGGAATTTGATTTTGGACAATCGCTTTGACCAATGCATCTTCTTTTGCCTTTGGGACGCTCACATTGGCCATTCGGGCAACGCGATTCACAATACTTCTTACAGTTTGTTCGTCTTTAAAATTAGCCTGTGAAAGTGATTCTGCTAGTGAAAAAATATCATTTTTTTTGACTTGGGTTTTCTTCTCGATAAAGTCAAATAACGGATGATTCGGATCCAAAAAATAGCCTCCTTTACACAACGTTCAAGTTAGTATATGCAAGGAGGCAAAGGGTGTGTAAGTGTTGCAACAAACCCATGCTAAAGAAATGAAATTTTTATTTGCTCTAAATCAAGAAAGACCGTCGTCACGTTGATTTTCTAATAAATCAGTCAGTTGGCTAAGTTCTCCCGTTCTTCCGCGGCCCATTAAATCATCGACAGCTTGCTTGGCATCCTTGCCGTTGAACAGCACATCATAAATCGCTTCAGTAATTGGCATTTCAACCTGTTCTTTTTCAGCAAGAAAATGTGCTGCTTCTGTAGTTCTGACCCCTTCTACAACCATACCCATTTTTTCCAGGGTTTCATCGAGATCATGCCCTTTTCCAAGCAAATTGCCTGCACGCCAGTTACGACTGTGTACGCTTGTGCACGTAACGATTAAATCTCCCATCCCAGCAAGACCTGTAAAAGTCAAAGGATGAGCACCTAGCTTTATACCCAAACGGCTGATTTCAGCGAGACCTCTGGTTATTAAGGCAGCTTTGGCATTATCACCATAGCCGAGCCCGTCAGAGATACCCGCGCCCAAAGCAATAATATTTTTAAGAGCGCCGCCGATTTCAACACCTGTCACATCCTTATTGGTGTACACTCTGAAATAAGAGTTGATAAACAGATCTTGAACTTTATGAAGAGCGTCTTCATTTGTGGAAGCAACTGCCACTGTGGTCGGCTGTTGTTTGCAAACTTCTTCAGCATGACTTGGACCTGACAAAACAACAACCGCACGTCGATTTTGTTCAGGAATTTCATCTTCAATTATTTCAGAAATACGCAAGGAAGTATGCGGTTCAATCCCTTTGCTTCCATGAATAAAAATAACTTCTTTTTCTAAGTAAGGAAGCATGGATTGAAGAACTTCCCGCATCCCTTTTGTAGGTGTTACGAGTAATATTAAGTCAATGCCTTTCACTGCATCAGCAATGTTGGTAAACCCTTTAATATTATGGGGAAGGGAAATTCCCGGAAGATATTTTTCATTCGTATGATAGGTATTAATTTCCTCAATTTGATCAGATCTTCTACCCCAAAGACGAACATCATGTTTGTTTTCTGCAAGGACCATAGCCAAAGCTGTTCCCCAGCTTCCTGCACCTATAACTGTAATAGTTGCCAACGATCATATCCCCCTTAAAAAAGCCGTCAGTTGTCGCTTTAGCCGGCTGATTTTTTCCTGCCTATTTTATTTTCTTCACCCTTTACCAGCCTCGAGATATTAGTCCTGTGCTGGTAAATAGCTAAAAGTGCAATTATAAACCCTATATAAGAATAACTCTCTGGATAGTGATTTATGTAAAGTGCAAAAACCGGCGTTAATATAATAAATAAAAGAGAACCTAATGAAACAAATCTCGTTGCAGCAATAACTATAATAGCAATAAGGCCGGCATATAACGAAGGAATAAACATAAGCATCATAAATGCACCGATTGTTGTCGCGACACCTTTGCCACCTCGGAAATTAAAAAACAACGGGAAATTATGACCTAAAATTGCACAAAGGCCAGTCACAGCTGCTGCCCAATGAGGCAAGTGAAACAAATAAGCAATCAGAACAGCCGCGACTCCCTTCATTACATCCAGTAAAAGCACGCCGATCGCAGGACCGGTTCCCAGAACTCTCATCGTATTTGTCGCTCCGGCATTGCCGCTTCCATGCTGCCGGATATCCACTTTTTTTATTTTCTTCGTTATCAGATAACTAAAACTGACGGAACCAATCAAATAAGCAAGAATAAATGCGATGATTATCATTGTTACCTCCTATTGATCATGTTTTTTTCGGGACAGAATCCGAATTGGCGTCCCAATAAAACCAAATGTATCCCTTATTCTATTCTCAATATATCTGACATATGAGAAATGCAGAATTTCAGGATCATTTACAAAGAGTACAAAAGTAGGCGGCTTAACGCTTACTTGTGTCACATAATAGACTTTCAGGCGCTTACCCTTATCAGAAGGCGGTGGCGTGATCGCAATGGCATCAGCAATAACATCATTAAGAATACTTGTCTGCACACGCATACTATGGTTATCTGCAACCGTTTGAATCATGGGTAGTAAGTGCTGCATTCTTTGCTTTGTTTTGGCAGAAAGAAAAACAATGGGTGCGTAGCTTAAAAATTGAAAGTTGTCCCGAATATTTTTTTTGAAGGCTTCCATGGTTTTGTCGTCTTTACTGACAACATCCCACTTATTCACGACAATAACGATTGCCCGGCCGGCTTGATGTGCATACCCTGCAATTTTTTTGTCCTGTTCAATAATGCCTTCTTCCCCATCAATAACTACTAGAACAACATCAGATTCTTCAATCGCTTTTTGCGCCCGCATAACACTGTACTTTTCTGTCTTTTCGTACACTTTACCCCGCTTTCGAATGCCAGCAGTATCAATAATGACATAATCCTGCTCATCTCTTGTAAAGGGAGTGTCAACCGCATCTCTTGTCGTTCCAGCTATGTCACTTACAATAACTCTATCTTTTCCCAATATCGCATTAACCATTGATGATTTTCCGACATTTGGCCTTCCAATGATTGAGAATTTAATCGTCGCTTCATCATAATCATCACCTGATTCTTCAGGAAAATGCTTTACAACCTCTTCCAGTAAATCACCAAGACCTAATCCATGAGAACCGGAAATGCCAAATGGCTCACCCATTCCCAGAGAATAGAATTCGTAAAGATTCATTTCTTGTTTTGAATTATCAACCTTATTAACACCTAAAACCACTGGTTTTTTTGAACGGTATAGGATGTCAGCCACTTCTTGATCAGCACTCGTCAATCCGTCTTTTGCATCCACAATGAAAAGAATGACATCGGCTTCATCAATCGCAAGGTTTGCCTGAGCTCTCATTTGATAAAGAAGCGGTTCATCTCCTAAATCTATACCTCCAGTATCAATAATGTTAAAAGCAGTAGAAAGCCATTCGCCCCTCCCATAAATCCGGTCACGGGTGACTCCTGGTGTATCTTCAACAATTGCAACACGATCTCCTATAATACGATTAAATATCGTCGATTTCCCAACATTGGGACGACCTACAATCGCTATAATCGGTTTTGCCATAGACGCGCACGTCCTTTCTTTATTACAGCCATCCCTTGCTTTTCATTCATAGTAAGGGGCTGTATAGTGCCGGGATCTGCCAGTTGTAGTTAAAACCCTGGCGAAAACCGTAAATCCATTAAGCTTATTTATCGTACCAAACATTACGGTCCGACTCAATCACTTATTATAACCCATTAAATCCGTCTTACAGCATTTTGTGCCAGAAAACTTATTTAATACCTCATTAAATAAGCTGAGATATATTTTTAATTTATTTTAAAACCCCGGCAAAATAAAAAAACAACCCATATCTATGGAGATACGGGTTGTTTAGAAAATGATGCATTTAAAAGTTGTTTAGTTTATTTATACTTTTTAAGCTGATCGCCAATCATGTCGCCTAATGAAAAACCATTATTAGACTCCTCTGACGATTGATAAGCATGATGATCAGCTGCGGAAGTTGATTTTGGCTCAAGAAGTTCACGGATGCTTAATGAAACTCGTTTATCCGTTGTGTTGACATCCAGAATTTTCACTTCCACTTGTTCGCCTTCTGAAAGGACCTCATCCGGAGTGCCGATATGATCGTGTGAAATCTCAGAAATGTGCACAAGACCTTCGACTCCTGGATATAACTCTACGAACGCACCAAACGGCACAAGACGCTTGACCGTTCCTTCAAGCCTATCTCCCGCATGCAGCTTACTTGCTGCCTCTTCCCAAGGTCCAGGCTGTGTGTCTTTAATTGAAAGTGAAATTCTTTCGTTATCATAATCCACTGATAGAACCTTCACATTAACTTTATCGCCTTCTTTTACAACATCTTCAGGCTTTTCAACGTGATGGTGGGCCAGTTGAGAAATATGAACAAGACCATCCACTCCACCAATGTCCACAAAGGCACCGAAGCTTGTCAGCCGCTGAACTGTTCCTTCAAGAACATCTCCAGCTGTTACTTTGTGAAGCGTTTGTTCTTTTTCTTGATCTGCCTGTTCATCAAGAACAGCGCGATGGGAAAGAATCAGTTTGCGTTTTTCTTTGTCCAGCTCAACAATTTTTACGTCAAGCTCTTTACCCTTATAATCACTGAAGTCCTCAACGAAATGGCGTTCAACAAGCGAAGCAGGAATAAACCCTCTCACTCCAAGATCTACAACCAGACCGCCTTTTACAACATCAGCGATGACCACATTAAACGTTGTGCTGTTTTCGAAACGCTGCTCTAGATCGTCCCAAGCTTTATCTGCATCCACGTCTTTTTTTGATAAAACAAGCTCTTCTTCTGAAAATTTAGTAACTTTAACCTTAATTTCATCATTCTCAGATAAAATATCGCTGACTTTTTCAACATGAAGACTGGATAATTCACTAATTGGCAGGATTCCCTCCAGTTTATATCCAACGTCAACAAGTGCACGTTTTTCTTCAATTTTAATTACTTTTCCTTCGACAACATCTCCGACGGATAAAGCTTCAAAAGATGTCATCTCATTATTCATTTCTTCAACCATGAACAGTGACCTCCTTTAATTAGAAAACCTGGCTCTTCGCCAAGCTTTAAGTGACGAAAACCTAAACTGTACTTATACTTTAGTCCTTTTTTCGCATTAGCGAAGTTAAATTTATTAAAGTATAAAAACATCCTTCAATAGAATTCTCTTACATTTAACTTCTTACATTAAGGCTTATTTGTCAAGCAGATGGACTCCTGAAACACTAAAGATGACTGAAAGTTAAAATTTATTTTCTTCAATCACTTTTCTTATATGTTTCATGATTAATTGCGAAGCTTCGAGCGGTTTTGCTTTCCTGTCTTTCAATTCAGTAAAATCGATCGGCGGTCCAAATACGATCCGCATTTTGTGAAAAAGCTTGTAGGATCCGATAATAGCGCAAGGGATCACTGCCGCATCCGTTTTTAATGAAAAAAAACCTGCCCCGGATAATCCTGCAGCTAGTTCACCCGACTTATTTCTTGATCCTTCCGGAAACATTAGAAGTGTGCGGTTATCTTTCAGCAGACTTAATGCAAGTTTAATTGCCTGCCTGTCGCTGCCGCCTCTTTTTATAGGAAAGGCATTGCATCTTTTTATGATTGGACCGAAGACCGGCACATCAAAAAGCTCTTTTTTTGCCATAAAGCTAAGCTCACGTGACGAGGAGCTTCCGATTAATGGCGGATCAAGATTGGAGTGGTGATTACTGCATAACAGCACACCGCCATGCTCCGGTATATTCTCTTTACCCAAAATTTCTATTTTATAAAACAAATTAAAATATAATTTCGAAACCACTTTCCCCAAACCATATAATTTCAAGGTTTATTTCCTCTCTTCCACAATTGATAAGATCCGCGCTGTGACATCTTCTATTGATAGAGATGTCGTATCAATTTCAATTGCGTCATCTGCTTTGATAAGAGGTGAAACAGCCCTTTCGCTATCCAGCTTGTCCCGTTGGCTGATTTCCTGTTTCAAGACGTCCAAAGGCGTTTCAATCCCTTTAGCAGTCTGTTCAATATAGCGACGCTCGGCCCGCTCATCAACGGACGCTTTCATGAATATTTTTACTTGCGCTTTTGGAAGAACGTGCGTACCAATATCCCTTCCGTCCATTACGACACCCCCCTGGGATGCCATCTGCCTTTGAGCGTTCACCATTTTTTCACGCACTTTCAGATGCTGGGCAACTATGGAGACATTTCCGGTTACCTTACCATACCGAATTGCTTCTGACACATCGTTACCGTCAAGCAAAACAATTTGCCCTTTTTCTCCAGGGAAAAGTTCAATAACAGTATCTTGAAGCATCGCATCTAATGCGTCTTCATCGTTTAATTCAATGTTATTCTGCAGCGCTTTGTATGTAACTGCTCTATACATGGCACCTGTGTCGATATAAATATAAGATAAACGTTCCGCCAGGCGCTTTGCAACCGTACTTTTGCCTGCAGCTGCAGGTCCATCAATAGCAATTTGAAACTTCTTATTCATGAGGCTTTATGACTCCAATCTATTTCTTCTTTTTAGCTTCTTATTACTATACCATATCAGGAAAAGCCATCAAAACAAGTAAAGAGAACAGCTATAGTCTCTCAGGATGGAGCGACTTGTTTCTTAGGCGTCGTTCTTGTTCAAAACAATATCTGATCAACGGTTCCCTTGTCTTATCATCTAATTTCCCAAAAGAAAATGAAGCTTTTGGTTTATTAGTGTATTTGTCAGTGAAGATCCGAACTGTTTCAGCATCCACCTTTAAGTAATGACGACGGTCAGATTGCATAGGCAGTACAATCCACAGCATCAGTCTGTCTCCCACTGATAGAAGATGATCATCAGGAAGAACCACCTGCACACCGCCGCCTCCAATATCAGATGTTAATGTTGTGAACGGCTTAAAGACGTCATCTAGCGAATGGACGGCAATATCTATATTTGCTTCAATCCGCAGAAAATTCCGTCTCTGTATTTGGGCAAATGCTTCTTCTTCCGGGTATTTTAAAAGAAGCATTGGTATCTGTCCATTCCGCCGTTCTGTTACGTTTGTTGCAAAACTGAATACTTTTTTCCCGTCCAGGTACATGGCCTTAAGCATTGTTCCTGGCTTAAAATACTCTGTTTTATTTGTTTTTTCATTGATTGGTGCATCAATAAAAATTTCCTCAGGTGAAACATCTATAATCCTGCATCTGTAAACATCTTCATTTTGTTGAACATTTCTCTTTTTCAGGTTTAAATAGTGTCCAATTTTCAGCATTTTTCGACACTCCTTTGGTGTATTCTCCAGCATGCTTTCTTTTGAAAAGGTACTTTTGTTAAAATTCGCTTTAAAAACCGGCTTTCCTTCTTTTCATTTTAATTGATTTTTGTAATAAAGAAAACGTGGTCTATTTAAACTAATTAAATTAATTTCCTAATTAAACAAGTAGCCTTTAAACCCAAACAATTTTTGATTTTCTCTTCAGGTAGACGCTTTCCGCGAGCACGGCCACATTTAACATTGGCGTGGGCTTTGTGCACCAAAGTGGATCTTCGGACGCGTGCTGGTGTGGCCACTGAAAAAGTCCCTTTTTGCCCTTCGGGCCGAGCTTTGGAAAGTTCTCGCTTGCCGCGGGCGACCCGCAAGCCTCCTCGCGCTTTAAGACAAAATTTGCGCTGCGGTGTCTCGCCTGGTTCGCTGTTCCCGCAGGCGTCTCGAACGTTCCCCGCAGCTCGGCCTTTCGTTGCAAATGGATTTCAACCTTCAGAAGTCTAGTGGACTTTCGAGGCATCAGACATAACTATTATTCGACTAAATCTTAAGCAAAATCATAAATTCAACAGTTTATCATTGGCGTCGTGCTGGTCCCGTTGGAGTTTCGCACCTTTCGCTTCAATCAACGTCACGTGATGTCCTTTAAAAGTCAATTATTGCTAAGCATGCCTGAAGGATGTGAATAGGTATGGCGGTGGCACAGGGCGCCACAAATTTAGCCGAACTTCCTTCATAATTTTGCGCTGCCTTTAGAATTCCATTGGACTTTGCGTTATTCTTTGATTAAATCTTAAGAAAGATCAATCCAATGGAACTTTTTCAGTGGCCTCAGTCTGATCGCGCTGAAGTTGAAATAACTCCTTTTGAACCACACCGACAGAACGCGTTAAGGACGATGAAGGACAAAGGGCAGTCAAAAAGAGAGTGAAATGTCCTTAATGAGGGTGAGAAAGACGTTCGTCAGGGCAAATGCGCATCTCTATTGATGAAAGCTAAAAAAACTCGAGCCTCCTCGAAAATGCTTTGCATTTTCATCATGCGAGGTGCAATCAACGAAGAATATTCAAGTCCTTCAGAATCAGCGTGAGGCAGCTGTAAATCTAAAGGGAAGATGGCTTAAGACGGCTCAACGTCAGAGTTTGAGAGATTGGAGTGGAGAGCACGAGACTCCAGTGGGAAAAGCACGCGTCCGAAGATCCACTTTGGCGCAAAAAGAGACCACGTCAAAGTTAGCTGAGGCCGTGCCCGCGGAAAGCGAGTGCATGGAACGGAGATCAGCAATCACGTTTGTTTTGCCTTCTATGTTTTGCCTTCTATAATGGAACTTTTTCAGTGGCATCTCGCCGATCCCTCAGGAGTCTCGTTTTTTTCCTTCCTTACGCCACTCGTTGCCCCACCATGGCTTTGAGACGATCTGTTGCGTGTCTTGATACATGATAAACGGGTCACAAGATCAAAATGAACTTTCGCACGTTGCCCTTCCTGTACGATAACGGACATTATTGAGTTGAAAATATTCTTTTCATAACCGTGACTTTTTCTTAACGAGGGCATAAATCGGATCAATATCAATCGCTGAAAAGATCGCTTCAAATCGTTGGGTAGGTTCTAAATCATATAATTCTTGCAGGTCAAACAGACTTCCTTGTCGTATAATAGACATAGGGAGCATTCCTCCAATCTCATTGGTTTGGGTAGTCACTTAACTATTTCGAGATTTGGGAAGGTAGCTCCTTTTTTACGTTCTGAATACCTTGTCCTGCAATGGCTGTAAATTATGAAATTCATTCAATTATTTAAAAAATAAAAACTGCCTAAATCGGCAGTTTTTATATATAATCAATGATCCTGAAGAAGAGCGACTTTTTCCTGATTTCCATTTTGTGCATTGATATATAATTCGTAAGTGTCATTGGCTTTAACACCTATAAATTCATAACAAAGTGTATTTTTTCCATGCTCATCTTTTATAACAGCCAAATGGGTTTCTTCAATTTTTACATCTTTATGAATCTGTCCTCTTGCTTGCTCTGCAGAAACAGCAGGTTTCATGATAGTTGTATCAACAGATTGGTTCATGAGATATTCTGACTCATCAAATGCCATAATGTCTCCTTTATCAAGAGACACTTTAATTCGGACCATCGCTGGATAAATTCTGATATTATTTTTAAGCGGTACATAATTAAAAACTGCCACGTGATCATATTGATCGCTTTTGACAAGCGTCATATTTTTCAAACCGTGATCACCTAAATACTTAATGGCCCTTTTTTCAGCCTGATATAACCCGAGACGATTTTTTTTGAGTGGCCGATTTTGGATAAACCATAACAAATTCCCTCCGTGCCTCGAAACGGAAACGACAATATTAGGATGAGTCGCATCCTTCAATGTCATTTGATAAGCGCTGCGCCCCGTTCCTTTTCTCAAAAGCTGCACATCAGACACTTTAACATTCTTTAATCGAAGTGCCTTCGTTGCTTTTTGAACGGCTTGCTTTTTGGTTAATTTTTTACCTTTGATTTTATTGAAGTTGAGGTTTTCAGTCTGATTCATTTGTTTCATTTCCGGGGACCATTGGTTAGAAAAAGCGCCTGCCTTCCCGTCCACAGTTTTTAACCCATCAACGATTTGATTATCTCTGTTTTCATTTTGTGAAGCGAGAGCCATTTCCACATCCATCCACTTCAAATGATTATCAAGGACACTTTTTTGAACATTTTTTAATCCTTTTTCAACTTCTCCTGACTGTTGGTAGAGCTGTTGAAGATTTTGATAGTCCTTGTTGGATAGCGGTGTGTTTTTATTATTTTTTACAGCGGTTTCATAACTGAACTGACCGACGTTGCTTAAATAATCATTTGTCTTGTTAAATGGCATTAAAGTCAATGGCAGCTGTCCGACGGAGCTGTGGGCGAGAGTCGCTAATCTCCAAACATCAACAAGCTGAGGTCTCATGGCTTCTCTTGAGTTCATTGCCAACGTACTGCCGAGTTTGTTATGAAGCTGATCAACATAAAACGTCAGATCATGATAAGATTGTTGATAATTATTTTCAGCGTGGATCAGAACGGCATTTTTATCCTGGTGCTCGTGATAACCCCATATTCCCAACCCAAGCGCAGCAAAAAGCAATACACTAATTAATACACCCTTTATCATTATGTCACCTCCTCAATGTGTAAATATGTGATTTCCGATTTTTTCTATTTGCGGCCTGCCCCATATCCAACTGGAAGTTGCAGTATCAGGATTAAAATAATACAGCGCACTGTATGATGGATCCCAGCCATTAATCGCATCCATAACAGCTTCCTTAGCTTCTTTATTAGGCGTTAACCAGATTTGGCCATCAGCGACAGCGGTAAAAGCACCTGGCTGAAAGATAACTCCTGAGACATTGTTAGGAAACTTTGAACTATCCACTCTGTTTAAAATGACAGCAGCAACAGCCACCTGGCCAACAAAGGGTTCCCCTCTTGATTCACCATAGACGGCATTAGCCATCAGATTAATATCGCTTTGTGAAAATCCATCAGGAAGATGGTGAATGCTTTTTGACGCAGGCGGTTTACTTTTGCCTTTTGAGGCTGGGGCTGGCGCTGCCTTCTTTTTGACTTGCTGTTTCAATGGCGTTCCTCCGTAATAAGTAAATTCATTTCCTTGGTTTAGATTTTTTTTGACGTAGCTTTTATTATAGTTTGAGACACTGACCAGCTTATTTTTAGTCGTTTTACCGGCCAGTCCATCAACTTTCAACCCATATCGATTTTGGAAATTTCTAAGCGCCCAATAGGTCTGCCACCCGAAAACCCCATCAATATGACCTTTGTAAATTCCTATATATTGCAGTCTTGCTTGCAGCTCGACCACATCATCACCCATGGCGCCGTGTTCAATAACTTGAGAGCTAAAAGCCTCACCTTTTTCATTAGAAAAAAACACACTAAAAGTTAAGCACATTAATGAAACGACAAGTATTTTAATAAAGCGGTTGTGATAAGTTCTCAAAATGAATCTCCTCACTTTAACATTTTCATTGAGATTAGGTTCTCTCAAAGAATTTAGGTTTATTCTTAAATTAACCATAAAAAAAAAGCCCAAATGGACTTTCAATCAACCGAACACGTGATTTTTTTAAAGCCAGCTTTCCTGGCGGGTATGAGATTGCCTGACCTTTCTTAAGGCATACCACCACAAAAACAGCATAAACGGAATGATGCTGTACATCCAGCTAGAGTTGAATTTCAGAAGAAAATCATAAAGACCGTGCAAAATAACAGGCAATAACAGTGCGGAAAGCAATAAACGTTTCTTTTTAGAAGAGAATTTAGCAAGACCGATATAGTATCCCATTATGACGCCGAACAAGGCATGGCTAGAAACTGGCAGGAGCGCTCTAATGACCGCGTAATGAATACCATAAGCATAGAGGTAAAGAATATTTTCTACTGTAGCAAATCCGAGCGAAACACTAACCGAATAAACAATGCCATCGTATCGTTCGTTAAAAGCCGTATGGTGATAGGCAGTATATATAATTATAAACCATTTAACAAATTCTTCGAGTCCGCCGGAAAATAAAAAAGATTGAGCTGTCGGGTTCTGCAAAACATGTTCAGATTGAAAAGCATATTGAATGACCATAACTGGAAAGACAATCAGCATGCCGGAGATAAATGTCTTTAATACCATTCCAATCGGTTCTGTCTCATATTTATCTCTTAGATAAAAATAAGATAATAAAGCGATCCCCGGGGCGAAACCAGCTGATATAACAGCAAACATAGCAGTTCCTCGTTTCGCTATATATTTTCTACCTCCCCATGTTATCATAATGGGGGAAATAACAGGACCTGGAGTTGAAATATTGTGAAAAAAAACCTTTTAATTATTCATACTGGTGGAACGATTGCCATGGCAGAGGATAAAAAAACAGGCGCTGTAACGACAGCCTCTGAGCATCCTCTACAAGAGTCTATAGGGGAATTAAAAAATCAGGTTAACATCACCGAGAAAACATATTTGAATGTTCCTTCTCCGCACATGAAGCCTGAGAACATGCTTGAGCTCGCCAACTATATCAAGAAAACACTCGATACCGAATCTTTTGATGGTGTTGTTCTGACACATGGGACAGATACTTTGGAAGAAACCGCCTATTTTCTTGATATGGTATTAGGGGTTTCACAGCCGGTAATCATCACTGGCTCAATGCGTTCCAGTAACGAGCCAGGCTATGATGGACCACATAATCTAATAAGCTCTGTGAAAACGGCCATTGATGCCGAAGCACGTGAAAAAGGCGTTCTGGTTGTTTTTAATGATGAGATTCACACAGCAGAAAATGTTACAAAGACGCATACCTCCAATATCGCAACCTTTCAGAGCCCTCAATTCGGGCCAATTGGAATTGTAACGAAGCGCGGTGTTTCTTTCCATCACCATTTGAAGTACCGTGATTATTATCATGTTTCTAAATTAACAAAACGGACAACCCTGCTTAAAGCCTATGCCGGCATGGAGCCTGATATTATCCGCTGTACGATGGAATCAGGATATGACGGCCTTGTGATTGAAGCCTTAGGTCAAGGAAATTTACCTCCAGCGGTTGTTCCTGAGCTTAAGAAATTAATTAATAAAGGGGTCCCTGTCGTCATCGTCTCAAGATGTTTTAATGGAATTGTTCAGGATACTTACGGTTACGAAGGCGGAGGCAAGCAATTAAAAGATATCGGCGTCATTTTCAGCAATGGACTGAATGGACAAAAAGCCAGGCTGAAGCTGTTAATTGCACTTGAGCTTACAAATGAAAAGAAGGAACTGGATTCAATCTTTTCGCATTAAAAGTAAAAAGAAAGAACCATTAGTTGTTTTTAGGGCTGTCGAGAAAATCTCGGCAGCCCATTTTTGTGGATAAAGCCGTCTTCCCTAAGGAGCGTTTCGGGCACTCGCTTTCCGTGGGCAACGCTTCAGCCTCCTTTAAAGAAGACCACTTCCTGCGGGGGTCTTCAGCTGTTGCTTTTCCCACAGGAGTCTCGTGCCCTTCTCTCCCATCAATCAAAATGTGAGTCGTCTTCATTTTCCATCACACTGAAAAATGACTTCTAAAGTGCATCACTAGGCAAGAAATACGTTGATTGAAGCGAGCAGCCTAGAGCGGAAATCAACAACCCAGTCTACGCCGTGGTGACTTTTTCAGTGGCCTGATCAGCGTTCCAAGCGAGCCCCTCATATACAAATAATGGAATATAGACAATGGAGGCCATTATTTTCAAATTAAATATCAACAAAAAAATAACCAACCACCTACCCCTCTACTGGGATAGATCGTTGGTTATCCTTTTGATCGCTATTGGTGACGTTTATAGCGCATTTTTAATCTGAAATGAACGAGAGTGAGGAACCCGTTATATGGATCTCTCTTTTTCTTCTCGATCAGCAATTGTTTTTGCAATTTTCTCTCCATGAAAGCGGCCATTCTCTATAAATATTTTATTTGCATTATTTCCCGCTGCAATCACACCAGCAATAAACGCATTTTTTTTGGACGTCTCCATCGATTCTTCATTATGCACAGGTTTCCCGGTTTCCGGTTCAATATCCACACCTGCACTTCGTAATAATTGATGATCCGGATGATAGCCAGTCATAGCAAACACAACATCATTCGGCACTTCATATTGTTCATTTTGATCTTTATACAATACTGAATGAGGGCGGATCTCCACAATTTCCCCGGCAAAAACCATTTTAATATAATTATTATTAACCAGCGATTGAAATTCTGGTAATATCCATGGCTTAACACTTGGCGAATAATCATCACCACGATAAATAACGGTTACCCTAGCGCCAGCATTATGAAGTTCCATAGCGGTATCAACCGCAGAATTCTTACCGCCGATAACTAGAGCATCACAATCATAGTAAGGGTGAGCTTCTTTAAAATAATGAAAGACTTTAGGCAGCTCTTCACCTTTTACTCCCATCATGTTTGGATGATCGTAATAGCCTGTAGCAAAAATGACATATTTCGCTGTGTATGATCTTTGTTCCTTAGTTAAGACGTTTTCTGTATTTATCTGGTAAGCATTTGAATTCGATTCTGAATGACCATTGTGCTGTATGAGATTAACTTTCTCGAAAGAATGAATGTCTAAATTCTTTCGTTTTGCCACTTCACGATAGTATGCAAGTGCTTGATTTCGCTTCGGCTTTCTTTCCTCAATTACAAATGGCATCTGTCCGATCTCTAGCTTTTCACTCGAACTGAAAAACTGCTGATGTGTCGGATAACGATAGATCGCTTCAACAACATTTCCCTTTTCAATAATCAGAGGTTCAAACCCCTCTTCCTGACATGCAATGGCTGCCGCCAAACCACACGGACCCCCGCCAATTATGATTATATCTCTATTTTCCATTCTGTCACTCCCCACAAATAACTCGGACATTCATTATATTTTAATTAAACCACACAAAAAAACTTCTCCTAATGATAATAGGAGAAGTTTTTTTGAATTGCAACATATACGATTAGATCCATCCGCGGAAACGTGAAGCTTCAGCCATTTTCCGTACACCAACCATATAAGCTGCGAGCCTCATGTTAACTTTGCGGTTTTCAGAAGTGTTATAAACATTGTTGAAAGCCTTGACGAGCACTTTTTCAAGACGTTCCTCCACTTCTTCTTCCGTCCAGTAGTAACCTTGATTATTTTGTACCCATTCGAAATAAGATACCGTAACCCCGCCTGAACTTGCAAGAACATCCGGTACAAGAAGAATGCCTCTGTCAGTCAGGATCTTTGTCGCTTCAAGAGTCGTCGGACCATTTGCAGCTTCCACAACGATAGATGCTTTAATTTTATGAGCATTTTCGCGTGTAATCTGATTTTCAATGGCTGCAGGAACTAAAATATCACAATCAAGCTCAAGAAGTTCTTTGTTACTGATCGTGTTTTTAAACAGTTTTGTAACCGTACCAAAGCTGTCCCGGCGATCAAGCAGATAATCAACATCGAGACCTTCAGGATCCTGCAAAGCACCATAAGCATCTGAAATTGCGACAACTTTTGCTCCAGCATCATGCATAAACTTGGCAAGGAAGCTTCCTGCATTACCAAATCCCTGAACGACGACACGTGCACCGTTCATTTCAATGCCGCGTTTTTTTGCTGCCTCGCGAATACAAATCGTTACGCCTTTGGCAGTCGCCGATTCACGTCCGTGTGAACCTCCAAGTACAACAGGCTTTCCTGTAATAAATCCAGGCGAATCAAATTCTCTGATCCGGCTGTATTCATCAAGCATCCATGCCATAATCTGAGAATTCGTAAACACGTCCGGTGCAGGAATGTCCTTAGTTGGACCGACAATTTGACTAATTGCTCTAACATAACCGCGGCTCAGCTTTTCAAGTTCATAAAAAGACATTTCGCGCGGGTCACAAATAATGCCGCCTTTACCTCCGCCGTATGGCAAATCAACAATACCAGCTTTTAAGCTCATCCAAATTGACAGCGCTTTCACTTCGGTTTCTGTAACATCAGGGTGAAAGCGTACGCCGCCTTTAGTTGGGCCAACAGCATCATTATGCTGTGCGCGGTAGCCTGTGAAGATTTTAATTGAACCATCATCCAGCCGAACCGGAATCCGGACTGTAAACATACGAAGCGGTTCTTTTAAAAGTTCATAAACTTCATCTGGATATCCTAGTTTATCCAGCGCCTCATGAATCACAGTTTGTGTTGATCCGAGTACATCAATCTTTTCTTTTTCTACGGGTGTTTTGGCGGAGTCATTATTGGCTACCATTTCCTTACCTCCTGTAACATCTACGTTCATCTGCTCATGCAGTTTATCATTGAATGTAGTATTTACGTATTGGATCCTAAAAAGCAGGACCTTTTTCACTCATTAACTATAGTGAATTTGATTCACTTTTTCAATACATCTGGTAAAAAAAATGCATTTAACTTTTTCTGATTGCTGAAAATTTCAATGATCGTAATTTATACATAAGGTTTGGTTATTAATCATCATTTACTTATTTATAATAAATCTTATCATTTCAATTGTGCTGCTGTACTTGTAATCATACCCTTTCCTATAACGCATACATTTATTAATAAAGATAAAAAACCTCACTGAATCATTGTGAGGTTTTTCGTTCATAGAATGCTTTATGGAGCTGATCAACGGCACCATCAGACAAAATGACCTTGCCGTATTCAATTAGACAATGACTTGACATGGTTGAAGGCTGACCGTATTCTGCAAGATAAGCTATCAGAGTGTCTAAATGATCCCCTTCCTCATCTTCAAAACCTAAATAATATAAGCCGTTATAATGGTAAAGCTGACCGCCGTTAATACCCAATCTGTGCAGCGGGGCCATCAAAGAAATAATATGTTCGAAGTCATGAAAAGTATATAAAATATCATCCGTTTCATCCAAAGTGACTTGCATTTCAATATATTCATCGTGATCATCTTCAAAAATATCATGATCTAATGATTTTGAAACGATAACAACCATGCCTTGTGCAGGTAAGGAAAAGACCTCAACATCTATCGGACCTTTTGCCTGAAAACCGAGTTCATCATCAGCCTCCATGATCATATCCCGAAAGAGCTGCTGTACTTTTGGCAAATCATGCCACATATCTTCTTTTGTGATGCCGCGTTCGTTAAGATCATCAAATGTCAAAAAGATTTTGATCTTATCACTGTTCAATCGCTCTAACCGCATCTAACCATCCTCCTTACCCTCAACGATCTTTATGTTAGTGTATGCACTTTTAATAAGGGTGTTCTTACATGTGTGTTTATCGTTTTAATGTAGTATACAACGCAAATCCCTTTATATACAAGCTAAAGATACTTTTATGAATGCAAATAAAGAGGTCTCAGACCGTCGGTTTAAGTGTTATTTGAAGAGCGTCGGGCTTTGCGCCCCATCTAATTGGCCAGCGAGTGGTCCCATAGCCGTTGCTGATCAGGAGCGTACCGAATTCATGATACTTAATACCGCCGTTTTCACGAATACCAAACCTGCCCAATCTAACCTGTCCACCGTGTGTATGACCGCTGATTGTCAGGTCTATGCTTTCAGATGCTGACGACAGTAGATATTTAATGTCAGGGTTATGGCTAATGAGAATTGTAGGTCCTGGTATTCGGTTCTCAAATGTTTTTTCTAGATCTTCAAGTTCATTCGTCACATCATGAACACCGCTCAAGTTTATCTTAGAGCCTTTTTTTTCAAGCGGCAACTGTTATATTTTCCAATATTTTCACCCGGTATTTTTTTAAAAGCTCCCGAAAAATCATTTCATTAATAAATAAATCATGATTCCCCCAAACAAAATACAATGGAGCAATTCCGCTTAATTGCTGAAGATTCTTTTCTATACGTGTAAATGGCACACCTTCCTCAGCAAGGTCACCTCCAATAATAATAATATCAGGCTTCTCAGCTAGCTGATCAAGCAAAGCTTGTTCAATCAACCGACGATGAATATCTGAGATGAAAAATATTTTATAGTTATTAAAAGCATCTGGCAAATTGGCAATGCGAAAGCTATGATGAATAACATTATTTTCATATGCCTGCTTGTTCATTGCCAGAATAAACAGCACGCCAATGAATATTATCAGGAGGAAAATCCCGCTAAATAAAACCCACCCCATATGACTCGCCTTCATTTCTGTTCTTTTCTATTGACTATCCACTTCGCAATAATCTTTTAACAACTTCTCTATTTTATCAATCAAACATTATCCAATGTAAAAAAGTCACCCCTTACATAAGATTACGTAAGAGGTGATAACCAAAACTTATCATTTAACGTTCATCTTTAATACTTAGAATTCGAAAGCCATTCTTTTCAAGTTTTTTCGTAAACGGCTCAATATCACCAACATGATCGATTTTCAATACGATACGCCTGATCAGTTTATCCGTTTCATCAAACGTCGTAAGAGAAATGATATTCTTATGATAATGTTTCGCAATATCTGCGAGTCGGGCAATTCTTCCTTCAGAATCGATGGACGTAAAGGCAATTCGCGTTCCTTTTCGCTTCATTCCGAATGCGCTTTGAAATTGTTCGAGCACATCATACCTCGTTACGATACCCAGCCAAGTGTTATTGCTGTCTGTGACAACAACAATGGGCAGATCTCTTACGACCAGAAGGGCTCTTTCAAATTCCTCATCAACATCGAGGGTAACACCTTCAGCTTCTGCTACCTCCCCGGCAGTTGTTTCTGCCAGAAACGTATTCCGGTTTAACTCACTTTTAAAAGCTGCTTCATAAATCATATTCTTTGTTAACAAACCAACGAATTGATCATGCTCATTCACCACAGGCATCCCATCAATTTTATTGCTGGAAAACTTGGCGAGTGCATCTGTCAGTTTATCATTCTCTTTAACAGAGATAACCTTTTCTTTTTTAATCATGACCTGCTTTACAAACATAAAAAACCCCCTCTACGGTTGACCTATAAATTATATTCCACAAACACCATGTCTATTCCTTTTATAGAAAGACATTTAACTAACAAAGGCTTCTGTTTAACTAAATACCCAAGTCTTTCAGTTTCTACACCTACTAAATTATTTATGGGAAGCTGACAACCTGTTGTTACATATAATTAATCGATTACTTATTTCATACTATAAGGAGGAAAATCCATTGGTGGATTTAAATGAACAACGCTATCAAATCATTCAATCACTCCCTCAGCTTACAATGGGCTTTCAGCCGAAAGGTCTTGCCCAATTCCCCCTTGAGCAGGCGATGCGTAAAGGTACCCTTTGGCCAGCCTTATTCAGCCCTTATCACAAAGGAGAATCGAGGTAAACATGTCTGATCATAATGAACGACCCCAAAATGATCTGATGCTTGAAATACAAACTGTCGATTTTGCGCTGGTTGAATTATCACTCTATCTAAACACTCATCCTGACGACCTCGAGGCAATACGTCAGTATAACACATTGGCGAAAAAATCCCAGGAATTAAAAAAGGAATATGTAGAGAAGGTAGGCGCTTTCTCCTCGTTCGGAGTGAACTTCTCCCGTCATCCGTTTGATTACGCTACGAGCGACTGGCCCTGGGAATAAATAAAAGAGGTGATTAAGCATGTGGTATTACGAGAAAAAATTGCAGTATCCCGTTAAAGTGCAAAACACAAATCCTGCTTTAGCGAAGCTATTAATTGAGCAGTATGGCGGGGCAGACGGAGAACTTGCTGCAGCATTAAGGTATCTAAACCAACGTTATACGATCCCTAAGAAAGTGATTGGTCTTCTTACAGATATAGGAACCGAGGAATTCGCACATTTAGAAATGATCGCTGCAATGGTTTATAAATTAACAAAAGACGCAACACCCGCTCAGCTTAAGGCCGCGGGGGTTGGACCTCATTATGTCAATCATGGAAAAGCTCTCTTTTATGAAAATGCAGGCGGGTCCCCCTTTACGGCCACTTACATCCAAGCTAAAGACGATCCCATAGCAGATCTTTACGAAGATATTGCTGCTGAAGAAAAGGCTCGCGCTACCTATCAATGGATTATCAATTTAAGCGATGACCCAGATCTCAATGACTCATTGAAATTTTTGCGGGAGCGGGAAATTGTTCATTCACAGCGGTTTCGTGAAGCGGTCATCCTTGTTAAAGAAGACAGAGACAGAAAAAAGTTTTTTTAGATGTGCTGAAAAATTGCCATACGACCACGAGTGCACGGAAATCCAAACTCCTCTTCAATGGATAGGAAAACGCAGGCGGCTCACATTCAAATTTTGGGGGATTGACATTGGAGAACTGGAATACTCGATAACGCGCACGCTATAGATGAACGTAAGAAATACCCGACGCCCCGGGAAAGTGAGGCATCATTGAAAAACTTCTATATTTATTAACTTGCTTAAGATTTATCAAGATTAGCTCGGTCTGATGTCTCGATGGACCACGGATTACTAAAGATTGAGATCTTTGTCACCATTGGCTGTGCTGCATGAAAATTTTAGACACCATGTAATAGACTATGGCCGCGAAGCTACTATAACCAAATTGACTACAAAAGAAGCACCATCTGATAATAAACTCGTTGATTGAAGCGGAGGGTGCGAGACTCCGGCGGGACCAGCACGCGTCCGAAGATCCACTTTGGCGCACAAAGAAACCACGCCAAAGTTAGCTGAGGCCGTGCCCGTGGAAAGCGAGCAGCCTAGAGCAGAAATCAACAACCACGTCTACATCGAGGGGACTTTTTCACTGACCCTAATACCGCTCCCCTATTTTTTCTGTACTCACTCTAATATCTTTCTTTTGTTTAATAAGAAGTTAGCACATAAGCAAAAATAACAATGACCATTAATAGAAAAGTCCATAGAATAATATTGGTTGCGATAAATTCTGTTTGTCTTTTTTTCTTTTTAACATGTTTCTTTTCTTTTTTTGCAACCTTCCTTTTCCTCCCGTATTTCTCCACTCGAGAAGGAAATGGCTGCTCTTGTTCAGTAACATTATGTATGTTTTCTTGCTGCATGTGATTAGTGTCTCCTCTACCTTATTTGCTCCTTATTGGAAAAGAAGCTTAAGCGTTTCTCTCCAGTAAGGCTTTTCCTTATTTTTTTCTAGTTTCATCGAGCGGAATAGCTGTAGGAACCTCAACACAGTGATCACATGAATCACAAACCGGCGGGACAGTATCTTCATTATAATAAGTTAATAAATAATTTCTCCTGCAGCTTTGTGTTAATAAATACGACATCATGTTATTCATTTCCTTCATTTTATCATGTTTTATTCGCTCAATTTTATCAATGATGATTTGAGATTTATATGCACCTTCCGCGTCTTTCGTGTATTCCGTTAAGTAATAGTCTAAATAACGGGAAACCGTTTCATTAACATTCGAAGCAATCAAAAAATCAGCAATTGTTCTGTGCATTGTCTTATCATAATTGGTATATACGAATTGAATGATTTCTTTTAAAACTGAAGCTTCCGGAAGTGTTGCTTCAATTAAATGATACCCGAGCGCTTCATCGCCTTCTGTATAAAGCGTCACAGCATAAGCTTGCTCGCCGTCCCTGCCTGCCCTGCCAATTTCCTGGACATACTCATTCATATGTCGGGAGGTGTGAAAATGAATCACCATCCGAATATTTTTTTTGTTAATCCCCATTCCAAAAGCGGTGGTTGCACAAATCACTTCCAGCTGGTCATTTATAAACTGCTGCTGGATCAAAAGCCGGTCTTCATTCGCCATACCCCCATGATAATATGCCGATGCCCTTCCAGTGTTTTCAGCTATATGCAGTGCCAGGCTTTCAGCCCACTCACGCGTTCCGCAATAAATAACAACGGCTCCGGGTGAAAATAACGTCCACTTTACGACGGCTTCCAGCTTTTCGGCAAGTGTGGGAAGGATGTCAACCTTTAGAAAAAGATTTCTTCTGTCCACACTGTAAAGGTGTTTTTTCGCATTTTCCAAAGGAAGACAACGGTCAATATCTCTCATTACCTGATCTGTTGCCGTGGCCGTTAACGCAAGACATAAGGGGTTGTTCAGCCATTCATAAAGCTGTGGAAGCTTTAGATAATCTGGTCTGAAGTCATGTCCCCATTGAGAAATACAATGGGCTTCATCTACAACAAATAAAGAGACAATCATGTCTTTCAACTTTCTTTGGAGAAACGGATTCTGCAGCATCTCGGGAGAAAGGAAAATAAATTTATAGCACTCCAACTCCTTGATTCTGTCCGATCTTTCTTGAAAATTCATAAAACTATTTAGCGCAATAACCCTTTTCTCACCGATCAGCTTCAATTGATGAACCTGATCTTCCATCAAAGAGAGGAGCGGTGAAATAATTAGTACAGACCCTTTTAATGCGTACCCAGTGAGAATATAGCATAGCGATTTACCGCTGCCTGTTGGCATTCTGGCAAAAACATTGTGACCTGCTAAAAGATCACCTATGACTTCTTTCTGGCCTTCACGAAACGATTCATACCCAAATGTCAACTTTAATAAGCGGCTGATATCGGTCATTGCCTTGTTTCACTCACTCTCGCTAAGACTAAACGGATCTGAAAATATGTTGCCGTGCCGCTTATTCGTCCTTTGATTTCTTTAAGTTTATTGGTTTTTGCCTCATTTAATGCCGACATAATCTGATGTTGAATATTTTCATCTACATATGTTTGAATGTCAAACGTTCGATCGTATAAAGCAATTTCAACAATATGATCTTCAATGGTATTATATTTCAGGTGTCTCACTTTGGAAATTTTATCAATCTGGTAGCCCTTTTTTACTAAATGGTATGTGCGGGCTGCCGATTGGGTAAGGACTCCCTGCTTAGCAAGGCTATATAATTTATATAGAATGGGAAACGCTTTCTGGATCATTAACGAGTAGAGAAAGAACCCCTCTAATGGCGCTTTTTTGAATCAGAGAGCCCTGTTCAAGTGATAACCCCAAATATTCTGCGCTCTGTTGAAGCGTTCTCCCCCATATTCCTTTGCCGCTGAATTGCATAACAATCATTTCAGCATGAAGGGAAGGAATCCCCCCTAGGCATAGATTCAGTTCTTCCCACAGCTCCCTTGAGAGCTGCGCTTTATTTAAGCCAGCAGCGCTTATGACTTTTTTTATATCCTGCTGTACGGAAAGATCTGATACAACCGGTATATAATGCTGCTTGTGGGAGAATTCTGATACGACCTGGACAAGCAATCTTAGGCGAATCCAATAGGCACGATCATCCAACACAAACGGAACAAGAAAAAATGAATTACCAAGAGATTCTTCAATATTTCCACGAGACAGCTTTTCTTCTCCCTTGAGTGTCAAAAGAAAGTGCTCCTTCTCGTTTTCATATACCAGCCCTTCATCGATCATGGGCCTGACTTGACTGTTGATATGCTCCAAAGTAATCCAAGGCATCGCGCCAAAGAACGGTTCAACCTTATAAAAAAGCCGGTCTTGAATCGTCTGTGCAGATTTTTTGCCTTTTAACAAATGAAGAAGACCCGAAATGGAACGCTCACCTTTGAATTGTTGGATTAAAAACAAATATAATAATCGATTAAATGACAGCATCAGTCCCACGACCTGCTTTCATAGAATTTTATTAGTCGCAATTACGTGTTCTTTTCTATTGTAAAACAAGCAGACAAATAATTCGATAGAGAGCATGGTGCTGTCTTTAAATATCTAAGCGTTGAAAATAAAGCATAAGCGCTTTACAATATATTAGTGGAAGTTTTTGAAGGAGGAGTCCTCTTTGAGTAAATTTACAATTATTGATATAGATACCTGCATTGCGTGCGGAGCCTGCGGTGCTTCTGCCCCTGAAATCTATGATTATGACGACAGCGGCATTGCTTATGTCACTTTAGATAATAATAAGGGGACATCAGACGTCCCTGAAGAGCTGTTGGAAGATTTGATTGATGCTTATGAAGGCTGTCCGACAGATTCTGTCCGTGTTTCTGATCAGCCTTTTGATGGAGATCCGGATAAATTTGAATAATAAAAAGGGAGTGCCTTACGGCGCTCCTTTTTTTATCTTCTATTTAGTTCTTGGAAAGATGAATTTTTGCTGTGGATTTATCTCTGCTTTCAGCCACGACATTGACTTTAAATCCAAGCTTCGGCACATTACGTCCAGCATAAATCTGCCCTGGATCCGAATAATCTTTTGAGTCATCAAAGACAGCAACCGGTTTTTCGGATTTTTTGGCTAAATAAATGCCAAGACTGTCACGATAATCAATAAATTCTTTATCTGTCCGATCCATCGAGAACGCTGAATCCTCAATTTGATATTTGGACGAAGCAACTGAACCGTCACTCCACTTGGCAATTTGCTGATGGGCATCCACTACGCCAAGGAAACCATCTCCTGGATGATCACCAACCCAGTTATTGTCAAAGCTATTGTCCACATACCATACCACAAGGCCACTGTTGTAGCTCATAAGAGAAGCTCCGCGTCTTATATGAGCAAGCCCTGAATCAGACCCTTGGTTGTTTCTCCACTCAAGAAGGTAGTATTGTTCTGTGCGTTTCTTGCCATCACTCTTAGAAAAGCCGTCAAATGTAAAGGCACTGTTACTGCCATCAGCATTATCGGATAAAACAGTTTGTCCGTCAGCAGTCACTTTAATATCATCTGCATAGAAACCGTCTAAGGCCACTCCAGGGTCACCAACATATCTGAAGCGAAGATCCACTTTTTTACCTGCGTATGCTGAAAGGTCAAACGTGGCATTAACCCAGCCATTTGAAGAGCCGGTGATGCCGTTGCCGAGATTTGATTGATAAGGATTATTCGACGTTGTGATATTTCCTGCCGCCGGCACCCATTTGTCTCCATCTTTCACTTCTACATAAGCATAATCATAATCACTTTCAATGTTATACCAAGTTTTAAATGAAAGTTCAGCGCTCGTTTTTCCTGATAGGTCGACGCTTGTGGTCATGACATTATCGATATCATTACCCGATCCGCTGAAGTAAGCGTATGTTCCGCTTGGAGGGGTTGTGACTGTTGTTAGTTTGTCAGGCAAGCTGACTCTTACAGCATCTGTATTTGTTCCTTTAACAGCCGACTCATCTAGCGTAATGTCTTCACCTTTACGAGTCAGATCACTAAGGTTAAGGTTCGTATCCTTTAGCCAATTGCTGTTTGGCATTGTTGACTGTAGGTATTCTTTATCGTACGTCCCAAATCCGGAAGGTTCAGTTCCTGGAATTGCTCCTGTCCAGCTTCCGCTGCTCATCAGTGACCAGTAGCCAACGGGTTCTCCTACAGAGTCGTGAGAATAAATTGTATCGTACTCATCTGGAAGACCTAAATCGTGTCCGAATTCATGAGAGAATACGCCAGCGGCACCATCTTCAGGTTCAACTGTGTAATCGTAAGCTAACAATTTATCTGTGTAAGGGAAATCTGCTTTCGTATTCGGAATCTGGAAGTAGCTGCCTAGATTCCAACGGTGAGACCAGATCGCATCGGGTCCTAATGAACCTCCACCTGCTTCTTCACCCACTCCTGAATGAATGACCATCAAATGATCAATGATTCCATCAGGCTCATTGTAATTGCCATCCCCATCGATATCATTACGGTCATATTGATCATAGTCGCTCATATTGATATTTGGATCCTTGCGCCGCATCCGTAAGAGCTTCTTTGATCAAGGAGCGCGCATCTTTATCACTTCCAGATTGTGGATCATTTCCTCCATAATAAGCTGCTGGATGCTTCGCTTGATACCATCCGGCAACCTTTCCGTTAATAGTATAGCTGCCTCCGGACTGCTCATCATAGAATTGCTTCATACTGATCAAGTTTTTCCCGTTTGGTCCGGTATAACCGTTTTTCCCAAAAATCATCTGCTGATAATGACTTGTTGTATAATCTTTATAGTACATATCCGATTCATCTGGTTTTATCGTGCTATGCGGAGCATCTGGATATTCAATTAGCAGGACAAGGACTTTATCATTCCGCTGAGCACCATTATAGCCTTCCTTTTGGATAGGATCTAATTTATTGCGGTGCCCGTATTTATTACCATGATCATCGCCCTTGCCTTTACCATGATCATCGCCCTTGCCTTTGCCATGATCATTTCCTTTTTTATGTTTGTCTTTATCATTTTTTCCCTTTTTATGACCTTTTTCCCCTGGTTTAATGCCAATTTTACTGTTAGCTTTTGACTCCTCTTTATCATCGACAGCTTTCGCCGTTTTTTCCTGGCGATTTTTCAAGTATGTAGATACTTGTTTTTGCTGTGTTTCCTTTGAAGCTTTTTTGTTGACAATCCCCTGTTTCACCAAGCTTTTGGTTAGGAGATCCTCATTAACGAGACCTGGATCAAAAGGTCCGCCTTCAAAGCTCTTTGTAGATAGAACATTTGCAGGCAAGTTTTTCGGCGTATTAGCAGCATTCGTTCCAGCTGCTGATGCCGGTGCTACCGCGCTCAATAATAATCCAGCTGACAGGAGTGGCACACCAAGTTTTGCTTTCCAATGTTTCAAAGATTTATCCCCCTAAAAAGTAGATTAATTATGGACCGTTGATTCTCCCTCCTTACACATGTCCAAATATTTAATTGAATTGTGTAAATATTTATTTAAAATTATCACAAAACTATGAAAAATAGTTGTATTTTTAGTAAAACACATCTAAAGTCTTACAATATTTGTTGATTTGAGGACTATTTAACTATCAATTTCCAATTGATAAAAATTCAGGTTTACTGTCCACTAAGTTCCTATTGTTTTGATATTCAGACAAAAAAATCAGGCTGTAGAAGCTTCGTTATGCTCCTGACAGCCTGAAAATCAATCTCATGATTTGAATACAATTCACTATTTCATACAGCTTTTTAGTTCATTAGTAAGCTTGCTAAGAATATGCTGGTCATTTAAGCTAATTCCTTTTTCAACATGAGGCAATACTTAAAGTCGTGGTGCTTTCCATGTACCACCCAGCTTTAACTGTTTCAGCGACCATGACTTCGTAAAGGAGCAGCAGGCTTCGTTCATCCAGAACCCCTTCTAGGATTAACAGTGCATGGGAAATCCCGCTATCCTCCATGATGATGATCAGTTCACCTATATGCCCACTAAGACTCGTACAACGGTATGTTACGCGCTTTGTCGTCTTCGGCACGAGCGTTAGCGAGGATCTCCAGTCAAACGCTTTGGCATATAATCGTGGAGACAGGCACTTCATCTTTTGATTGAACTCAACTTTAAAACCTGCCTTCAGTTCTGTCTTTATATATTTTAAAGGTTTTGTTTGTGTTTTCCCCGACCTTGTAATAAAAACAGCTGGTGCCGCATGAAAGGGATGATGGCCAATTCGTAACCTCTCTGAATAGATCTCAGCAAGCCTCTCTTGAGTTAACGCCTTATCAGGAACCTCTATAGCTTCGGCTTGCCCGTAATGCAATACCATCAAACGATCGCAGCAGAGCGAAGCAATGTTTAAATCATGAAAAATCGCAAGAATCATGATGTCTTGTTCATGAGCAAGCTCTGTCATCTGCTTAAGCAAACTGATCTGATGTTTCAAATCAAGATGATTTGTCGGTTCATCAAGTAAAAGAATTTTAGGCTCCTGAACAATGGCTCTTGCCAGAAAAACACGCTGAAGCTCTCCTCCGCTTAAATGGTGAAGCGGACGATGTGCGAGATTTGATACCCCTGTCTTTTCCATCGCTTGCATTACAAGCCGGTGATCATCGGCGGTGTAATTTTTGAACCACCCTGTCTGGTGAGCATAGCGTCCCATTTCTACCACTTCTTTAACTGTGAAAGAAAAAGATAAATCCACGCGCTGAGGCAGTAATGAAATGTATTTTGCCCGGTCCTTAGAAGAAAGAGTTGATATTTCCTGATTGTTAACCTTAATTGATCCCTCATAAGTGGCCAAACCTGTCATGGCCTTTAATATTGACGACTTTCCGCTCCCGTTTGGCCCTACGATTCCGAAGAACTCACCACTATTCACATTGAAGGATACATTTGATACGGCTTTAGTCCCTTCATAGGCCACAGTTAAATTCTCGATGGTCAAATTCATTTTACCAACCACCTTTTCTGCGCTGAAAAATTAATATAAATGCAAAAACCGGCCCTCCGATAATGGCAGTGACGACACCAACAGGCAGTTCTGATGGGGCGATAACCAGACGTGAAAGCAAGTCAGCCAGCACTAGAAAGGATCCGCCGTTTATAAACGAAAGGATAAGCAGCTGCTTGTGATTATTCCCCGTTAGATAGCGAAGCATATGAGGGATGACAAGCCCCACAAAACCAATTGCACCTGAAACAGCAACACTGATGCCGGTCAGGCAGGTTGTAGCAAACAAGATAAGGGTTCGTCGTGTTTTAATAGAAACACCCATTGTATGCGCCTGCTCCTCCCCCATAGCCATAATGCTTAATTCCGTGCGGTTTGCTAATAAGATCACCGAACCAACAATAATAAAAGGGATCATCATTCCAACGTATGGCCACCCTCTCATAGACACACTGCCGAGCAGCCAGCTTACAATATTTTTAAGGTTTTGATCGGCCAACGCAATCATCAGTGATACAAGAGAGGAGAAAAAAGAACTCAGAATAATTCCTGATAAAATCACAGTTTCGACAGACAGCCTTTGATGTATGGCTCTTGCTATTAATAAAATAACGAGAAGCGTCGCTCCCCCAAAGACAATGCTTGTTATAGGTAATGTATATAATCCTAAGAAAGGTATCGAAAAGCCTGTAAAAAGCACGAGCACCGCACCAAGAGAAGCACCCGATGAGATGCCTAGCGTGTAGGGATCGGCAAGAGGATTTTTCAATAATGATTGCAGCGCATAGCCTGACATCGATAAGCTTGCCCCGACTAAAAATGCTAATAGAACTCTTGGAAGGCGTATCAGCCAGATAATTGTCCCATCAGTTCTTGGAACAGATGAGAATGTCTCTCCTGTTAAGTGACTAGTAATTACTTCTAATACATTCATGACAGGAAGCTTTACACTTCCTATTGCTGTCCCCGTTATGATAACAACCAATGCTAAACAGAGTGATATGGCATATTGCTTAAAATTACTTGAAGGCTTCCGGGTAGATATCCTTTGCAAGTTGTGTTGCCCCCTCAGCTAACCGTGGACCAGGTCTTGAAATTAGGTTCGTATTGATCGTATATATCTTATGATTCTTTACGGCTGGGACCTTTTTCCACGCTGCTCTTTCTTCAACCGATTTAATAGTGTTTTTATCTCCATAGGCTAGAACCATAGCATCCGGCTGATAGGAAACAGCCTGTTCTTCAGAGACCTTTGGATACCCCTCTTGATTTCCAGCCACGTTTTTTGCATGAATCATTTGCAGCAGCTGATTTATAAAGGTGCCTTTTCCCGCTGTATATATTTCTGGGGGACCAGAAATTTCTACCCAGACTGATTTTTCCTGGGACGGATTTGGACGGCCAGCGACTGTTTTTCTAAGCTTATCAAAAGTATCCTTCATCTTTTGATTAATTTTTTGTCCTTGCTTTTCAGCCCCTGTTAGTTTACCCAGTGTTAAGATTGATTGATAAACGCCTTGAATAGAATCCGGATTTTTCACTACGAAAACAGTTAAGCCAGCCTGACGAAGCTGATTAATTGCTTTTGGATCATTAATTTCCTGAGCCAAAACCAAATCAGGCTTTAATGAAATGATTTTTTCGGTGTTTAATTGCATATCTCCAACTTTATCAATGTTTTTGGTTTGCGCGGGATAATCATCGTTTTTAGTCACACCGATAATATTCTTCCCTTTACCAAGTGCAAAAACATCTTCTGTATTGCTCGGCACAAGAGATACAATACGCTTTGGCTGTTCCTTAATGGTGATTTCCTTATTCGTTGCATCCTTCAGCTTAACCGGAAATTTTTGTGCTGCTGACTGTTTGGATGACGGTTTTTTCATGTCTTGATCTGATGATCCAGATTGGCTGCAAGCTGTCGTACTTAATAAAGCAGCCAGTAAAAGAATGCTGAATAGTGCTCTTAATTTTCTCATGCGTTTCTCCCCTGTCAGATAATATTAAAAAAGTAAATAGAAAAAGCCCTTATCCTGTCAGGAGAAGGGCGAACGACGTTTGCTCATATTTAGAGGGAAGAATGCTGCTCGCATACTAAAACGCCGTTTTGAATCTCAACCCCCGGAGACATAAAACGTTTTTCTGATGATAGGCAGGTCTACTGGCTCATGCTTCATTCTTAACGGCCCTTCCCGTGTGATTCACAGTGGGTCTCCCGTCTCGTCAGCATTACAGTTGCGGGGACAGCTTTGGCTAAAAATGTGTTCCATCACAAGCTTTTGAACACACGCTTTACCAAATTCCCTTTTAAGCGCTTTGGCACCTTTCCTCAGTATTTGGTTGTCCTCACTATGATAGCGCATTCACCTCGAAGGCGCAAACTGAAATAAAACAGTGATTCATGCTGTACATTCTGCTTATTTATATTTTAGAGAAATATGGGAGATAAAATTCAAAGGTCGTTCCTTCGCCAAGTCTGCTGTTGACCGATATTTTACCGTGATGCGCTTCAACGATGTTCTGAGCTATTGCCAGACCAAGACCTGTTCCCGCTTTTCCTCTTGTTCTTGCTTTATCCGCCTTATAAAATCGTTCAAAAACAAAGGGAAGGTCTTCTTTTGAAATGCCGCTGCCGGTATCCGTAACCGCCACTCTAAAGCCATTTGTCTTCTCATGAATATCAACGGTGACTTTGCCGCCTGCTTCTGTATGACGAATCGCATTATCAACCAGATTCGTAATGACCTGCTCAATGCGATCGGGATCAAAAACAGCCGTTTTATTCTCACTATTCAACCCGTTGAATTTTAAGTCAATGCTTGTTTCTTTCGCCAGATTGCTGAATTTAAAAACCACTCTGTCAAAAAAAGCATCAATATTCACTTCTGTTTTATTCATTTGAAAATGACCCGCTTCTAGCCGCGCCAAATCCAGAAGTTCATTAACCAGCCGTCCCATTCTTAACGATTCGTCATAAATAATTTTAGCAATTTCCTTTTTGTCTTCTTCAGAGGCAGCAACATCATCAACAATAGCTTCGCTGTAGCCTTGAAGTAAGGAAATCGGGGTTCTCAGCTCATGACTCACATTTGCAATAAATCCTTGTCTGAGCTCATCCAGCTTTCTTTCTTCTGTCATATCTCTAAGGATGGCGACAGCCCCTCTGATTTCTTTCTGATCATAAAGGGGGGTCATCAGGATCACCCAAGTCCGTCCCTGATAGGTCACCTCGGCTGTATCCCTTCTTTCATCCGTAACAATTGTATGGAAGAGCGACCGGACCTCTTCTGGGACACTTGTCCCCATTACCTGATTTTTATTATTTTCGAAGGCCCATGCTTTTAAAAATCGGACTGCCGGTGGATTCGTTATCAGAACGCTGCCTTCCTTATTCAAGGTCAGAACCCCGTCAGCCATACTGTCAAGAATACCAGAGAGCTGTTCTTTTTCCTGATTAAGCGCTGTTAAGTTAACCTTCAACTGCTTGGCCATGCGATTAAAGGTTAATCCAAGCTCACCGATTTCGTCCTTTGTCAGAACAGGAACGCGGGTATCAAATTCACCCTTCGCAAGCTCTTGAGCAGCACGTCTCATGCTTCGTAATGGAGCCGCGATACGTGTGGAGAGAAAAAACGCAAAAAAGGTAGTCAGGATAAACGCGATGATTGCACTAAAATAAATTAACTTTTTTGCTGCATTCGTTGTTTGCTGAATCACATTCAGTGACTGAAAAACGTAGACAGCGCCTTTTTTACCATTTTTTAATTTTACCGGCACACCAACCACCATCATCCGGCGATGAACTGTATTATTCCCAGTATGTATCGTAAAGTCCCCCTGCTTAACAACAGTATCCGTTCCTTTTAAGGCCTGAGAGAGGGTCGAATCATTTTTGAAGAAGCTTTCCTTTAACTTTGGAAGGTTATTTTGTTCAGGAGACACCCAATACTTATCTCCTGCGACGACAACAGCCCTTGCCGAATAAGCATCTACAATTTCAGAAGAAGTCAGGTATACATTCTGATCACCGTGACTGTCAACAAGCAGATTTGAGACTTTCCCAGCAATGTGTGTCATCTGGTTTTCAACTTGTTTTACATTAAAATTTTCAAAAAATTGTAAAAGTAAAATCGTAAGGAAAAGGAGAACGACAGAAACCAAAAGCAAAATAGTCAGCCAAAGCTTCCCGACGACACTTTTCCAGATCATTCTTCCGGAACCACCTCAAATTTATAGCCGACACCCCAGACCGTAACAATCATGCTCGCTGCATGTTTATCTACCCTATTCAACTTTTCACGAAGTCTCTTAACATGCGTATCTACTGTCCTTAAGTCGCCAAAAAACTCATAATTCCACACATCTTTCAATAGATCTTCGCGGGTAAAGACTTTGTCAGGCGACTGGGCGAGATAGTAGAGCAATTCATATTCTTTTGGAGTTAGGCTGACTTCATGCTGCTCCACAGTAACTCGGTGTGCATCGTGGTCAATTGTTAAGTAAGGGAAAACCAGGACATTCTTCGATGAGGTGTCTGTTTCCAAAAATTTTGTCTTTGAGGATCGTCTCAGCAATGCCTTGACCCTTAAAACAACTTCACGGGGACTGAACGGCTTAACGATATAATCATCTGTGCCTGCTTCAAAGCCCTGCACACGGTTCGTCTCTTCTCCCTTGGCTGTGAGCATTATGACCGGCGTTGCTTTGCTTTCTCTTAACTGTTCGCAAACCTGCAACCCGTCCATTCCAGGCATCATCAAATCTAAAAGAATCAAATCATAATCATAAGAAACCGCTTTTTCAAGGGCGGATTCCCCGTTCTCTGCCTGTTCTACCTGGTAGCCTTCACGTTCTAAATACATTTTAAGCAAGCGTCTGATGCGTTCTTCGTCATCTACTACTAAAACAACTGCATTTTCTTGTGACATAGTGTATTCTCCTCCTTAGACGTACAAAACGGCTTATTCTAATTGCTTTATTCCCTTATTTTAATTGAACATAACAGTCATTATACATTTAAGTAATAACGCATTCATTAATTGCAGTCAAATTTCCATCAAAAAAATTTAATTATACTATCCAAAAAGGGCCAGACCTTTTTGGACTGACCCTCCTGATTCTAATGTTTCTTTTTATGCGTATGAATGGAGACCGGCAATGACAAGATTGACGAAAATCAGATTGAACATAATAATCACGAATCCAAGCACACTCAGCCAAGCTGCTTTCTCGCCCTGCCAGCTGCGAGACAATCTAAAGTGCAAATAAGCTGCATAGAAAAAGAAAGTAATCAGTGCCCAGACCTCTTTAGGATCCCATCCCCAGAAACGTGTCCAAGCTTGTTGCGCCCATATAGCCGCAAACACGATACCACCGAGAGTAAAGATCGGGAAACCGATCGCGACGGCTCGATAACTTATTTCATCCATTAACGGAGGATTAACATTCATCAGCATTTTTTGAAAAACAGCACTGATTCGTCTTCTAATCAATAGTCTTATTAACCCGTAAAGAATTAGTCCGCCAGCAAATGACCAAACAACAGTGTTGAATTTCCGCGGCGCCTCCACACCATTCATCCATGAAGGAGCCTGAAACACTGGTCCAAACCCATCCCCTACTTTTGTTCCGTGATACGGACCTGCAATTGCAGGCATTTGGTAATCCAACTGAGCGTGCTGCCCTTTTTCATTTACCCATTTAAAGGACTCATTGTAATGAGCCGCACTGAATGAAAAAGAAATGATAACAAATGCAAGCGTCGACACCATCGTGTACATCACGAACTCAAGCCAAAATGTTTTCTTACTCGCCCTGGTCTGATCAATAACTCTCAATAGGTAGACGAGACCGGCCGCAAAACTAATCGATAGAATGCCCTCTCCTAGAGCGACAGTGGTTACATGAATTTTAAGCCAATTGCTTTGCAGTGCAGGAATCAATGGTTCAACATCCCTCGGAAAAACACTTGCATAAGCAATAACCACGACAGCGACTGGAAGTGCGACAACACCAACCCCATTATTTCGATAGATTAAATAAATGATAATAAAAGCTAAAATCATCATCATACTGAAAAAGGTCGTGTATTCAAACAGGTTGCTCACAGGAACGTGCCCATCTGCATGCCATCTAAAAAAGAAATAGCCAAGCTGAGAGAGAAAACCAATAATTGTAATCAGAAAGGCTGCCCTGCCAAAGCGCTGCCCCGTCTCCCCACCTTGATTATTTTTTTGTTTGAACTTTTTACCTGTCACACTGACAGTAAAAATGATCGTTCCAAGCGTATAAAGAATAAAGGCAATAAGTAACAGTAAACTGCTGATTTCAACTGTTGTCATGCGCGTTTCTCCTTTTCTTTTAGCAGGACTTTTTCCTCAAGCTGATCTGCTGGCTCGTCAATGGGAAGATTTTCAGTCAATAGACTAATATCTCTTTTTATTCCAAACCAGTTTTTATTGGTGTGAGCGCTGATCCATAGTTCATGCCCTTTGCGCTTCACCCAGATCCTGCGGTGATTAAAATACATGCCCTGACCGACACCGATCAGAAAAATAATTGCACCGATAAAAGCAATCCATAACGTTAAATCCTTTTTAACAACAAAACCAGAAACATTATTTGTTTCAATCCCGTCAAAATCTATTTTATAATCGTTTTTACCCATTGGCTCGAGATTGGTTTTAATGGCAATAAAACTTAACTCGCCTTTTGGATGACCGGGGGTAAACATTTTAAATATAAAGGCCGGATTGTTCGGCGTGTCTGTTTTTGAATCAGGCTGGCCCTTATCATTAAAATAAAAATCCGGAAAATAACTCATGAGAGAAACATCAACTTTATCAGCCAGGTGATACGTTTTCTTTGGATCATTAAGGTCGACTTGAAATGGCCCATATGTTTTATGCGTTTTCTTATTTTCCAATTTAAAGTTCATTTTGCTAAATTCATTTAATCGATAATCTGCCTGAAAAACTTCAAAGTGATTGAATTTCAAGGGATGATTCACCTTGATTTGAGCGTCGTCAACTTTTTTCAACTGCGGTTTATCACCTAGTACATATGGTTCTTTTGCTTTAAACAGCGTAACATTCGACTGATAATTCTTTGCTACATTCCCCTGAACCGTACTAAGCGAGTCCTGAAATCGACTGTTCTTTTTATCATAGGTCTGTAAAATGAACTTATGATTTGTAAGATAGAACTCTCCATGTGTTCCAGGTACTTTTGCAGATTGTCCTTCCCTAAGCCAAAGGACTTCGTTTACGTACATTCCCGGGAAAAAGCGGAGCATTCCTGCAGTCAGTACTATAATCAATCCAATATGATTGACATATGGTCCCCAGCGGGCAAAGCGGCTTTTTTCAGCCAAGAGATTTCCGTTTTCTTCTTTTACGCGATAACGCCTCGACTCTAATAGCTGTTTAATTTTATCTACCAGTGTTGAGCCATCCTGAACCGTTGTTACACCGAAAATTCTTTGTTTTTTCATAAACCGGTCATGCCGGGTAACAAGCTGTTTCTTTAAAGCTCTTCTCAAAGGGAAATAGCGGTCCACACTTGCTACAATAATTGAAAGGCCAAGCAGTCCAAGCAGAATAATAAACCACCATGAACCATAGAGATGGTCAAAGCCCAATGTTTTATAAGCCGTCCCAAGAAAACCATATTGCTCTTTATAAAATGTTTTAGGATCAGCACTTGGAGGTATATAAATATCCTGCGGGAATATAGTACCAATAGAAATCGCAATAAGGACGAGAATAATTAGGAAAATACCAATTTTAACGGATGAAAAGAAATTCCATATTTTATCTACTAGCGTTCGCTTATAAATTTGCGATCGTCTTGCACTTCCCTCATAACGCATGTTCAAAAGTTCATTTTTCTGTTTATCATCACCTTGCAGCGGCTTGCCGCAGGCTTCACAAAACTCTGTGCCTGCCGGATTTTTGTGGCCGCATTCGCAGACAGCACCCCCCACACTAACCACCTCGCTTTATGACTTTATTTGAGAGATCTTATTCTCTATATATTTTGCACTTGGCATTGATTCTATGACCTTATCAACAACTTTGCCTTTTTCATTGATAAAGAAAGTGGTCGGGATCGGTTGAATATTATAAGCATCGGTGACGTCGCCGCCTGGATCCAATAACAGCGGGAACGAAACATGATAGCGGTCTTTAAAGCTGCTGACAGCGAAGGACGATTCTTTAATATTGACTGCTAAAATGACAACATCTTTTTTATTCATAGTCTGGTAGACTTTATTTATGTAAGGCATCTCTCTCTTGCAGGGATCACACCACGTCGCCCAAAAGTTAAGCACAACTTTTTTACCACGGTAATCTTTAAGATGAACTTTCTTCCCATCTAAATTTGTCAGCACAAAATCGGGAGCTTGGTCGCCAGCTTTCACGACATGATTTTTGTGGAGAAGCTGATAAATAGTAAAACTGACAGCCAGCACTAATAAAAGCAGGATAGCCGTTCGGAAGATTAGTCTTCTTTTTCTGCTTGCCAAACCCTTCACCTCATCATTATTGATCTGAATATTGCGACATATTTATTCAAAAAAAGAATAATAGCAGGCGAAGACTCTGCTTGCTATTTTCTTTTTTTGGCTAAGAGATTTTTTATTTTTCTCTTTGGCTTTCTGAATAAAGTTTTTTGACTTCGTGAGGCTTTAATTCACGGCTGTCGCCGGGATTAAGTCCGGTTAAATCCAGAAATCCGTACCGTTCCCTTTTTAGCTTGAGAACTTCAAACCCAAGCGCTTCACACATTCTGCGAATTTGTCTATTATGCCCTTCATGGATGATCAATTGCAGAACGGCTTGTTTCTTTTGCCTGTCCAAGGAAACAATTCTCACCTCCGCAGGAGAAGTAGTGAATTCTTCCAGGCGAATTCCTTTCTTAAAAGCATTAATATGCCTTTTTTCGGGGATCCCTTTAATTTTCACAATGTACTCTTTATCAAAGTGAAATTTAGGATGCATCAGCTGATTGGCAAGTTCCCCATCATTGGTTAACAGTAAAGCGCCAGATGTATCATAATCTAACCTTCCTACCGGAAAGATCCGTTCTTCAACATAAGGAAGAAAATCGAGAACAACCTTTCTTCCTTTATCGTCCTTCACAGTCGAAATAACACCAGTTGGTTTATAGAGAAGATAGTAAACAGGTGCTTCACTTTCAAGCTGAACCCCGTCAACTTCAATAGAATCCTTGGGTGATACCTTTGTTCCAAGCTCGGTTACAAGCTTTCCGTTTACTTTTACACGCTTTTCAAGAATCATCTCTTCAGCCTTACGGCGCGATGCCAGGCCAGCCTGAGCGATAACTTTCTGTAGTCTTTCCATTTGCTCACCTCAGAATTAACTATAACCTTCCAGCACCATTTTCTCAAGATGCTCTTTATAAGATCTTTATAAGATAAGAAAGTTTTATATCATGCAAAATCTTTTCTTTCAAGATTAAGAATAAAAAATGAGTGGTGATTGAACCCCGAAAACGCTTTTATACGGGATTTTATAGTTATAAAAATAAAAACGTCTGACTATAAAAGTCAAACGTTTCTCAAATTTAAATGTAATTTTTTACAAATATGAAAGGGTTATGCGATTGCTCTCCCCTGTCTAAAAGAAAAAAGTTATGATAGCCACCGCTGCTGCAATACCGATTAGATCTGCCAAGAGGCCAACTTTTAAGGCATCGCCTGTTTTTTTCAGTCCAATAGCACCAAAGTAAACAGTGATAATATAAAAGGTTGTGTCTGTAGCCCCCTGCATGGTGGAAGCAAGCCTTCCTATAAAAGAGTCGGGACCGTATGTTTTGATTAAGTCTGTCATAAGAGCCAATGAGCCAGTCCCTGAAATGGGCCTCATTAACGCAAGCGGGATCACTTCTTTTGGAATATGGATCAGCATGACGATCGGAACAAATAGCTGTGTCACCACGTCCATTGCCCCTGATGCTCTAAAAATATGAATAGCCATCAACATGCCAAGCAAGTAGGGGATTAAGTCAACAGCAATTTGAAAACCATCTTTTCCCCCTTCGACAAAACTTTCATAGACGGGAACTTTTTTTAAGATTGCAATTACCACAATCATAAGAATCAGCACCGGCAGAATCCACATTGAGACCTGATTGAGGACTGTCATTTTTTTCTTCCCTGCCTGACTCGGCGATAATAAAAGTACCGATCAATAATAATCGCCGCAAGCGTGGCGCAGCAGGTAGCGAGAAATGTTGGAAGGAGAATGGCTTCTGGTGAAGTTGAGCCGTATTTCATCCTGATCGCAATGACGGTAGTCGGGATTAGTGTCAATCCCGCCGTGTTCAGTGCCAAGAGGGTAATCATGGACCGGCTTGGATTATCTGAATTGCCGTTCAGCTTCTTCAGTTCTGACATCGCTTTGATTCCCATAGGCGTTGCGGCATTCCCCAGTCCAAAAAAATTCATCACCGTATTGCTTATAATGTACCCTAAAGCGGGATGATCTTTTGGGACCTCGGGAAATAGTCTTCTTAAAAAGGGTCCAAGCAGTTTTTGCAACGCATTTAATAACCCAGCCTGTTCAGCAACTTTCATCATCCCAAGCCAGAACACAAGAATAGCAACCAGGCCCAGGCAAAGCGTCACCGCTTCCTGTCCCGATTGAAGCAGCGCATGGCTTACCTGCTCCATTCGTCCCTTTATCACAGCGACAATCATTCCAAAAATAATCATTGCGGCCCATATATAATTAATCATTGACTTCACCTGCTGACGTCAAACGGTCAATCAGGTTTCTAAATTCTTGCCAGAATCCTGAGCGTTGCTGTCCGTATGCTTTACTATAGACAGGTACTTTGTCTAACGTTTTCTTTCCCAGCTTAAATGTGAGATGACCTGCCGTTTTTTGAGATCGAATGGCAATCCGTTTTGGTGCTGATATAAATAATTGTGCCTTCACTTTTCCCTGTTCTTTTTTGGATAAAAGAATGCGAACCGTCCGATGCACATAGACAGGATTATTCAGCTCGGGAATCGTATTTTGTGCGATCTCGCCTTTAGTTACTAGAGTGGTCATCTTAAAATTACGAAAAGCCCATTCATAAAGATTTCGATGATCTGCCCAATCGTTACCATCATTCAAGGTCACCACTGCGAGCCGCTTTCCATCCTTAGAGGCTGTTGTTATCAGGGTCCGTCTCGCCCCCGTTGTATAGCCGGTTTTTCCACCGGTTATATACTTATAAGAAAAAAGTAACTTGTTTTTATTTTTCCAATACCGGTCTAAGCTGTCTTTGTCTTTTTTTGAATGATAGAAGGTTGTGCCTGCGATTTTTTTAAACTCGGGCAATCCCATCGCATATTTTGTTAATAATGCCATGTCATATGCCGTTGAGTAATGCTCAGGATCATCCAGTCCATGAGGATTAGAAAAATGTGTATCTGTCATTCCCAGTTCTTTGCACTTTTCATTCATCATTTCAACGAAACCCTGGACACTGCCGCCTACTCCCTCAGCAATCGAAACCGCCGCATCATTTCCAGATCTCAGCATCAGTCCGATAACCAGTTCTTTTAATGGAACGGTCTCACCTTCTTTTAAATACAAGGAGGAACCTTCCGTGTGGGAAGCAAGATGGCTGACTTTGACCGTTTTATTCATTTTCCCTGATTCAATGGCAATGACAGCTGTCATCACCTTAGTTATGCTTGCGATTTTCAGTTTTTGATGGTCATTCTTTTCATAAAGCGGTCTGCCAGTGGAAAGATCGATTAAGATTGCAGATTGGGCTGAATCTTTTGAAGCTGCACGTGCAGACATGGCAGGGTAATATGCGCTTAAGACAAATAGTATTATCAGCAAACATCCCGCTCTTTTTCCAGCTTTCATAACCCGCATAAAATCCCGCCTTTTTAATGGATAGTACAAGTCTATGCCTGTACCGGCGGATTATGAGAAAGGATTTTGTTATTATGGCAAATCCGAAAGAGTCTCTTGAAATTTTTCATAAAAAAGATCGGATGCTTCTTCATCAAGCTCGTCTGATTGAGAAAGTGTGACTTCGGGGAGCTCATCTAAGGACTCAAGGCCAAAAAAGTGATAAAACATTGGAGTAATACCATACAAAATGGCTCTTCCCGTCCCTTCATGACGACCAACTTCCTCTACCAGTCCTCTCCCAATCAAAGTGTGAAGAGCCTTTTCTGACTTTACGCCGCGTATATCTTCTATATCTCCCCGCGAAACGGGTTGTTTATAGGCGATAATGGCCACTGTCTCAAGCGCTGCTTGTGACAATTGATGATTAACAGGTTCCTGCACAAACTTTTCTAAATAAGGTGCCGCAAATAATGCGGTTGCAAGGTTATATCGATTTTTAGTCTTTAATAAAACAATCCCGCGGTTTTGATCTTCTAGATTTGCTTTCAAAGCAGCTAAAGCATTTTCAATCTCAGTATCTTCTATTTCAATAACTGATTTCATCTGCTCCAATGTTAACCCGTCTTCACCGGCAACAAACAGAAGTGATTCAATAATCGGTGTCCAGTTCATTTGCGTCAAGCTGCTCACCTCCATTTTGAATAGTAATTGTTATATCATTAAAGTTATTGTCCTGTTCGCACAATATATGCTGTTTTTTCATTAACTCAAGAATGGCAATAAAGGTGACCACGACATGCGTGCGGTCCGGATAATTAAATAAATGCTGAAATGACAATGGTTTCTTGGTTTGTTTAAGCGTCTCAATAATTTCTGTCATTCTCGGACCGATCGGCAATGTTTGTCTTTCTATTCTTGTATGCAGCGCCTTTTTGATCTCTTTTTTTCGATCCATTTTCTGAATGGCTTGTATGAGGTCCTCTTTTGAATAAAGACCTTCCTGAAAATCTGATTGCTGCTCACTTCTGTACCGGCTGTAATCACCCGGAGCGTTATAATAGTATAAGCTTTGGTTATTTGCTCTCTCTTGCAGGATTTCAGCTAATTGTTTATACTGTCGATAATCTATTAACTGCCGGATTAATTCTTCTCTTGGGTCTTCTTCATCATCTTCCCATGCTTCTTCTAATTCTATGTCATTCTCCTGCTTGGGAATAAGCATGTGACTTTTCATTTCAATTAGCGTTGCAGCCATCACAAGATATTCACTTGCAACATCCAGTTCAACCCGCTGCATAAGGTGGATATACTCTAGGTATTGTTCTGTAATATCAGCAACTGGAATATCATAGATATCAATTTCAAGCTCTTTAATAAGATGCAACAGTAAATCGAGCGGACCCTCAAATGCATCTGTTTTCACATTGTAGACCATACTTCATCATCCTGACTATTTGGCTGTCGGTATTATAGCATAGCTTGACTTTACACAGCAATTTCCTCTGCTATAGCATAAAGTCCCGCGTCTGCAAAATTTCTAATATTCCTGAAAGGGGGATGTCCCAATTGCTTCCTGAAGCATATTTTGAGTACATTTATTTATTTCATATCGAAAGAGATTATTTTGAATGTCACGAAATTCTTGAAGAACATTGGAAAAAGACATTTCCAAGAAAAAGAGTGTGGCAAGTCCTTATTCAAATTGCGGTCGCTTTGTATCATTACCGGAGGCATAATATGATCGGGGCCGTAAAACTAACAAAAAAGGCCAGAAATCACCTACCCGTCTGCCGTGATGATCTGAAACGGCTTGGGATCGATGAAATCCGGCTGGAAATGTTATTAGAAAAGCTTTTAAAAAGACTGTCCAGTCAAAAAGCGTATACCCCTGTAAATCTGCCTGTTAAATATAATGTGATCAGAGCTGCCATTGACCGGTACAGCAAGTAATTAGTCGTTCGGTTCCTCAGAAGGTTCTTCGTCAGTATTCAGAACATCTTCCCGGCACTTGTCCAAAAAAGCTGCTGTTAATTTTGTCGGTTTAATCTCATACTTTTCTTCATAAATCTGCTTTAATGCATTTACCATTTTACGCCCTATTCCCTGGTCACGATGAGATGGGCTCACACTCACATGATGAAGTTCAGCAACATCCTCGTTCAGGCGGACCCCGATAATTCCAATAATATCTTCGTCTCTCCACAGAAAAAGCTGCCAGTCCTCTTCTTCTTCATACGTTTTAATAGTCTGAAGAAGTTTTTTTATATCTTTTTCTGAAGGTACAAAGGACAACAGGCCCATTGCAATTTTTTCATAAGATTTTTTATAACGTATTAACATAACGCGCTCCTCATAAACAACAGACAATGACTGTCTGTGTTACTATGACGATTATTATACACCATGTCTTAAATTATAACCAATCGTGGACTACTTTTAAGTTTGGCTGCCATTAAGTGCACTGCACAGGTTTGCCATTTCAATGGCCCCAGCTGCTGCGTCAAACCCTTTGTTTCCGGCTTTAGTCCCGGCTCTTTCGATTGCTTCTTCAATCGTATTGGTTGTCAAAACGCCAAAAATAACTGGAACACCTGAAGTGAGCGTTACCTGAGAAACACCGCTTGCCACAGAAGAACAGACATAATCAAAATGCGGTGTTGCACCTTTAATCACAGCCCCAAGCGTGATTATGGCATCATATTTATTTCTGTCTGCACATTTTTTTGCTGCCAGAGGAATTTCGTAAGCGCCTGGCACCCAGATGACATCGATATTTTCTTCCTCTACACCATGGCGTTTTAAGCCGCTCTCAGCACCATTTAATAGCTTTTCAGTAATTAGTTCATTAAATCTAGCGACGACAATTGCGATTTTCAAGGAAGAACCTGTTAAGTTGCCTTCATATATATGTTGTCATGAAATGACCTCCATTTTTATTATTAAAACTGAAACAAATGCCCCAGTTTATCATGCTTTGTCTTTAAATATTCCTGATTGTGCTGCGTTGGTGACATTTGGATCGGCACTCTTTCCGTCACTTCTAATCCATACCCTTCGAGGCCGGCTATTTTACGCGGATTATTCGTAAGAAGCCTTATTTTTGAAACCCCAAGATCTCTTAGTATTTGGGCTCCAATTCCATAATCTCGAAGATCTGCAGCAAAACCAAGCTTGTGGTTGGCTTCTACCGTATCATAGCCTTCTTCTTGAAGCTTATAAGCTCTAAGCTTATTCATGAGCCCAATGCCTCTCCCTTCCTGTCTCATGTAGAGAAGCACTCCCTGACCTTCTTTTTCGATCTGAGATAAGGCTGCGTGAAGCTGGGGACCGCAGTCACAGCGTCCCGAGCCAAATACGTCGCCCGTCAGGCATTCTGAATGTACACGAACCAGAACCGGCTCATCCTCTGTAATATGACCTTTAACCAGGGCAAGGTGCTCTTTATTATCCAGAATGTTTGAATAGCCGACCGCTTCGAAATGACCGTAATCGGTGGGCAGCTGTATGCTGATCTCTTTTTTAACAAGCTTTTCTTTTTTACGCCGATACTGAATCAGATCTTTTATTGTAATAATTTTAAGGCTGAACGCCTTTGCTATTTCCATTAAATCTGGGACTCGCGCCATTTCCCCGTCTTCCTTAATGATCTCACAAATGACTCCGGCTTCAGGACTTCCGCAAAGTCTTGCAAGATCAACAGCGGCTTCAGTATGACCGGCTCTTCTCAGTACCCCGCCTTCTTTTGCAATGAGAGGGAAATATGTGGCCAGGGCGCTTAAAGTCTGAGGTTTTACAGCAGGTTCAACAAGCGCCTGAACAGTCATTGCTCTTTCAGCTGCCGAGATGCCTGTGGTTGTTTCTTTATAATCAATACTGATCGTAAAAGCGGTGCCCTGGGGATCCGTACTGTGCTCAACCATAGGGTCAAAATCCAGCTTGCGGGCAAGCGCTTCACTAACTGGTGTACAGACAAGCCCTCTGCCCTCTTTGATCATAAAATTAATAATTTCAGGTGTTGCTTTCTCTGCCAATGCGATAAAATCGCCTTCATTTTCTCTGTCTTCATCATCACAAACAATCACAGGTTTTCCCTGGATTAAGTCGTAAATAGCCTCTTCAATCCTGTCAAAATGCATTTCATTATTATCCGGCATAGTCTTGATGGCCCCTTTCTAAGAGCGGTCAGCTATTTTAAACGATAAGCCGATACATATTTATCAATATATTTTGCCATCATATCAATTTCAATATTTACTGAATCGCCTTCTTTTTTTTCTCCTAAAATTGTGTGAGTCATTGTATGCGGGTATAAGTGAGAGCGTCAGCTTATTCTCTTCAAGACCAAAAATGGTGAGACTTGTTCCGTCAATCGTTACGGAGCCTTTATAAACCATATAATGAGAAAGTGAGGCATCAATATTAAGGTCAAAATAGACGGCGTTGTCAACCTGTCGGATTGAGACGATCTCAGCAACGCCATCCACATGCCCTGAAACCATATGTCCTCCAAAACGGTCAGTTGCAAGCATTGCCCGTTCAAGATTCACGCTTGATCCCTCGTGACACTGACGTAATGAAGTCGCTCGAACGGTTTCTGGCATTAGGTCCACTGTAAAATAATCGCTTCCAAGTGCGTTGACAGTCAAGCAGACACCATTCACTGATATGCTGTCTCCGAGAGAGACATCTTTCAAAATATGCGGGGCCAGGATCGTCATTCGAATCGATTCTTCTCCAGTTGTCAATCCGGTCACTTTCCCTATTTCTTCTACTATTCCTGTAAACATTTAAGTCACCTCATAATAAGCCGTTATTTTAAGATCATCTCCAAGTTTGACTGTTTCAGTAAAACGGCATGGCCGGATTTCACTCAATACAGACTCCCCTTGACCTTCAACTGCAGTAAGAGCATTTTTTCCTCCAATGATTTTGGGAGCGATATAATTAATGGTTTGATTTACAAACCCGCTTCTGAAAAAAGCATCCTGAATCGTTGGCCCACCCTCGATTAATAAGGTCATTAAACCTTCAGCAGCAAGTAACTCCAGTACTTTTGGGATTGATAAGGGCGCATCGTCAAGAAAAGTAAGTTTGATTCCATTTTCTGCCAACTCATGAGCTTTTTCTGATCCTCTGTTTTTCTCTAGTGTAAAAATCCAGGTTAAAGCTTCTTTATTCGTAATCAGCCTTGCATTCAATGGCATACGTAAGTGATGATCAAGAACAATTCTTACTGGATGATTCATGCTGTCTGTATGTCTGACAGTTAAAAGAGGATCATCCGCAAGGACTGTCTCGATTCCGACTAGAATAGCGTCATTGATGTGCCTCAGAAGGTGTCCGTCTTTTCTTGCTTCAGGTCCCGTAATCCATTGGCTTTCTCCACCTGAGGTTCGGACCTTTCCGTCCAAGCTCATCGCCATTTTAGAGGTTACATACGGTTTCTTGCTCCGTATAAAATAAAAAAAAGGTTTATTAAGATTCACTGCTTCTTCCTCAAGAACACCCGTTTTGACTTCGATTCCTGCATCTCTGAGTCTTTGGATGCCTTCGTCCTGAGACAACTGGATTCACATCTTTGGAGGCAATAATTACCCGTTTTATACCTTTTTCAATGATCAGATCCGCACAAGGCGGCGTTTTTCCATAATGGCTGCATGGCTCAAGAGTAACGTAGATGTCCGCCCCCTCCGCCTCTTTCCCCGCCATTCTCAAAGCGTGGACTTCCGCATGATCTGTTCCGGCTTTCAGATGGGCTCCAAAACCGGCAATGGAACCATTTTTGACCACCACAGCACCGACCATTGGATTTGGGCTGGTTTGACCTTGAGCCGATTTCGCCAAATCAAGCGCCAGCGTCATGAATTTTTCATCATTCATTAGTCAAACTCCTTTGAAAGATTGAATTGCTGTTTATTGGATAAGTGGGATCTTCACTCGCCCAATTAATATAAAAAACCCCAACATTGTTGGGGTTTTAAGTAAATTAGAGCATATCAAAAGGAATAAGAACAGACTTTTCCACCGCATACGAAAGAAGCGTCTGAAAGCCATTCTCTAACATGTTCCTTTTAACCTTCTCCCATCCAGACTGTACTGTCGGTTCTGGTTTCTCACCAGATCCACCGTAAACATTATATTCACGGGTCACGGACTAAAAGCCGAAGCTTTATCACCGCCGGTTGGGACTTTCACCCGACCCCGAAGGTAAAAAGAATATTCAGTTCAACATTATTATAACCTATTCTCTAAATAGCTGTCTAATTAAACTGCAGCCGAAACCGTTTGTTTTAACAAACATTCATTTTTCACCAGGTCTTCGTAGCTCTCTTTTTTTATGACCAACTGAGCTTCTCCATTTTCTGCAAAGACTACAGCAGGCTTAGGCAAACGATTATAATGGCTTGCCATCGAATAGCCATATGCGCCTGTAGAAAAAACAGCCAATGTATCACCTAGGCGTGGGCAAGGAAGCTTCACTTCATCAATCAGAATATCACCGGACTCACAGCACTTGCCGGCTACAGTGAATGTATCTTCTGCCGTTTCATTCATCCGATTGGCAAGGACCGCCTCGTATTTAGCTTGATACAAAGCGGGTCTGATGTTATCGGCCATTCCTCCGTCAACAGATAAATAATGCCGCGTATCCGGAATATTTTTTAAGGCTCCAACCGAATAAAGCGTGGTACCTGCCTCTCCAACGATGCTTCTGCCCGGCTCCACCCACATCTCTGGCATTGCAAGTCCGCGTTTTTCAGTTTCCTGAATGACTTTACTAATAATTGCATCAATATAGGCCTTTATTGGAAGCGGCTCATCCCCATTCACATACTTTATCCCAAAGCCACCACCTGTGTTAACGACAGAAGTCACCCAATTAAATTGGATAGCAAGCAGCTCAATGAAATCAAAAAGTTTAGCAACAGCTAATTCAAAGCCCTCTGTTTCGAAGATTTGCGAACCTATATGACAGTGGACGCCGCGATAAAGAAGGTTTTCAGATTCATTGATTAAGTGAACCGCTTTTTTAAGATCCTGAGACTTTAAATTAAAACCAAATTTAGAGTCTTCCTGTCCTGTCATAATATAAGTATGGGTGTGCGCTTCGACACCCGGCGTCAGACGAAGTAAAACATGAACACGAGTGTGACGTTCTTCAGTCAGTTTTTTCAACTGGTAAATATCGTGCAAATTATCAATGACAATGGTTCCAATTCTGGACTTCAATGCAAAGTCTAGTTCCTCGATCCCCTTATTGCTTCCGTGAAATACAATATCTTCTGGTCTGATGCCTGCTTTTAAAGCAGCATACATTTCACCGCCTGAGACAACGTCAACAGATAGCCCTTCTTCTTTCACAAGCTGAAGCATAGCAAGCGCCGAAAAGGCTTTGCTTGCATAAATAATTCTTGATTTGACTGATTTGTTTGCTTGAAAAGCCTCTTGAAATGCATGAATGTTTTGTCTGATTAGTTCAACATCGTAAACAAATAAAGGGGTCGTATATTCATCAGCCAATAAAGTTGTATCAACCCCTCCAATTTCCAAGTGACCATTTTCTGTTATTTTTTGTGTGCCCCGCATAAGATCTCTCTCCTTTTTAATTAAGCGGGCACTACTCCAACAAGGTTTGGACTTTTATGAGAATACAAAAAAGCCTATGCATCGCGAAAACGAAGTACATAGGCTTGAGCCGTATACCTCATTAGTCGGAATAGTACTCCACTACAGCTGTAGTGACAGTCTAATGCTTGTTCAGCATTAACCCAGCAAGACCATATTGGGGTATGGTCCACTTCGGCAAATTGACCTTTCCGGATCTTCATCGCTCCCATGCTCTGATTCCGTACTCATTCTTTTTGCGCCTCTGACTCCTCAAATGATGAGGTCTATTTAATTAAAATTGATTATAAATCAATTTTTAAAAATGTGCAAGGACATATTAGATTATTTTTATTTGCTCGGCTGTTTAATTTTATTTCCTGGCTTGACAATGCTTGGCCGATATTTGGATAGAGGCATGGCGGTACGCACAAGAATATTAAACATGGCCATTGGATCAAACGGGATAAACGGCCACAAATAAGGAGTATTTAAATTTTTAAAACGGGCGAGATAGATAATCATAAAAGTTGTCGTTATCATAAATCCTGGAATATGAAAAAAACCGACTGCCAGGATCAGTAAAATCCGTACCATTTTATTCGCTAGCCCGAGCTCGTAGCTTGGCGTAGCAAAAGCTCCAATCGCTGCAACCGACGTATATAGAATGACTTCCGAAACAAACACGCCAACCTGTACAGCAATCTGTCCAATGAGAACGGCAGCGATAAGTCCTAAGGCTGTTGAGAGAGACGTAGGTGTATGAATGGCAGCCATTCTGAGGGTTTCTACCCCTATCTCCGCAATGAGCACCTGAACTAGGAGCGGGATGTGGTAATTGGACTTATTCGGACCGATGAAATCCAGACCTGCCGGCAAAAGATGGTGCGGGTCTGTTACCAGGAGAAGCCATAAAGGAACTAAGAATATGGAGGCAAGCATTGCAATGAAGCGAACCCATCTCAAAAAAGCTCCAGCAGAAGGCGTCTGGCGGTATTCTTCAGCATGCTGTACGTGGTGAAAGAGTGTCGTCGGAAAAATCATAATACTTGGCGAGGTATCCGTAATAATGAGGATGTGCCCTTCCAAAATATGCGCGGCAGCAACATCAGGTCTCCCAGTGTATCTTACGAGTGGGTAAGGATTCCACCCTTGTTTAACGATAAACTCTTCAATGGTTTTATCAGCCATCGGAATGCCGTCGACTTCAATTGATTTCAACTCTTTTTTAAGCGCCTTCAGCAGTCCAGGATTAGCGATATCTTTGATATAACAAAGACAGACATCCGTTTTTGACCGTTCCCCTACCTTCACCATTTCATCACGGTATCGCTCATCTCTGATTCTTCTACGGATCAATCCGGCATTTTCAATAATGTTTTCTGTAAAGCCGTCTTTTGACCCTCTGACGACTTTTTCTACATCCGGTTCTTGTGGCTGCCTTCCCGGATAATGTCGAACATCAATAACAAGTCCGACTGTTTCCCCATCAATCAGGATGACGATTAAACCGCTCAGTACATTATCTACCAGTTCATCAAGGGACTTGATTTCCACGACCTGTTCATGAATCAGATGTTCTTTAATAACATCCTTAACCTGGACATCTTGTTCATGTTTATGCACCAGCCGCATCAGCTCTCTTAGCAGTTCAATAATAAATGAGGAATCACAAAGAGAGTTTGAATAATAGAGCTGAATTTCTGTGTCTAGAATTTTAAGATATCTGACACCGACATCGAAATTTTTCGGCCCCAGATCCAGTCGTGTCGTTAGATAGGTGCTGTTATTTTTGATATTTGAACTTATCGGTGTTTTGTTTTGATGTGAACGGTTCATTTTACGACTCCTTATCTCATGCTAACATTTAGCTTGAACTAATCGTGTGATGCTTAATAATTTCAAAGGTTAATTTGCTTTGAACGATTATTTAACAAAAATCGTCCAGTGAAAAAGTGAACCTGCGACTTTTCCAAATACAATCGCCATTAATAGAATCAACAGACTTTCATGAATGCCAAGACGTTTGGAAAGAATAGGGAAAACATTGAGAACTTCTGTTAAAGCGGCCGCCAGCATGCCGACAAAAACACCTGCAAATAAGCCGATCAGGATAAGAAAGACGAATGGCAGATGAACATGATAGGGTCTCAAACTGATAAAGGTTCCTGTTAATGCGCCAAATATGACGCACCATTCGTAATGACGGATAAACTTTATTGTTCTTGTTAGCTGCATCAGTCTAGGTATGATGCCAAGTACTGTCAAAAAGGCGACAAACCCTGTTCCGACAGCAAGCCCGCCTGAGATCCCTATCATGATCAATAACCCGTTATCAATCATTCTTAAAGGTTCCTTCCCTTTTCTTTTTTTCATTTAAAATGACAAACTGATCAATCGATTGCTGATAATTGAACATTTCAATTTCCAGAGGACTTGGCTCTTCATTAAATTTCTTTTTAAATAAATGATTAAAAAACAAGATCATCCCGATACCAATACCAAAGGAATAGGGGATTTGCAGCATAAGCGGGAATTTATTATGTCTTCCTGTTATAAAATAATAAATTTTTTCATGGACCGCTCTCATTGCGACATCCTCATGAAAGTTCATTATTGCCAAGGCTGCCCCTATGAATAACAGCAGCCAGACTCCGGCAAATAATATTTTCGGCCAAGCTTTATGCTTCATATCCACCTCTATTAACGTTTGAACAGGACCGACAATTTGCAATTCGACATGAGGATACAGATCATAGATATGTTGGATGACATCAACAACATCGATCAAAACATAGACATCATCTTTTTTAGTAATATGATAAATCGGCACTTTGGAAGCTTCATTAAGCATCTCTTCAGAACCGACTAATTGAGCAATATCACCAATGAACAGGGTCTCGCCAATCTGGGCTTTAAATTTTTGCTTCATCCGAAGGTAGAGGGTCTGCGTCATATAACATCCTCCTTCTTCAGGTTAGTATGTCACCGTCATGGCTGCTTATGCATCTGTTCACAGCAAATATCGAACTGAAATAATCGATTTGATGGGCACATGAAAAAATCAAAACGGGCAGCCGGTGCTGAGCCGGCTGCCCGTTTTGATTTTTCTATTCTTCAAAGAAAATGTCTCAATCAACGAGTTGTCCACGCATTTCCTTTAAAATTTTCTTCTCAAGCCTGGATACCTGTACTTGAGAAATACCTAGTCTCTTTGCAACCTCCGACTGAGTCTGGTCTTTGAAATACCTTAAGTAGACGATTAGACGCTCTCTGGAACCTAAGTGCTGGACAGCTTCTCTGACGACCAGTTCATCGAACCAACCGTTTGCCTCTTTATCTTGCATTTGATCAAGAAGCGTTATAGGGTCACCGTCTTTTTCATAGACTGTCTCGTGTATGGAGGCTGGTGCCCTTGTTGCTTCCTGAGCCATAATTATTTCTTCTGGTGAAAGCTGAAGCGCTTCAGAAAGTTCGCTTAGAGTCGGCTGACGGCTCAGCTTTTTTGTCAGTTCATCACGCATTCGCCGAACTTTATTTCCTGTTTCCTTTAAAGATCGGCTGACTTTAACAGTGCCGTCATCCCGAATAAAGCGCTGAATTTCCCCTATTATCATCGGAACAGCATAAGTGGAAAATTTCACTTCATACGAGAGGTCAAACTTATCCACTGATTTTAAGAGCCCAATACAGCCGATTTGAAACAAGTCTTCAGCTTCGTAACCTCTGTTCATAAATCGCTGAACAACCGACCAGACAAGCCTCATGTTTTTTTGAATGATCTCGTCTCTCGCTTCAGAGCTGCCGGCCTGGCTTTCTTTTATTAGTCTTTTTATCGTTGGGTCATCTAATAATTGGCCTTTAGGTTCATTCGTTCTGTTAGAAGTCATGAAACGATCCCCTTAATGACACAATGCTTTATTTTTTATCAATTCTTTTTCCAGATAAATCGATGTTCCTTTACCCATAGAGGATTCAACCCGAACGTGGTCCATGAAATTCTCCATGATGGTAAAGCCCATTCCTGACCGCTCTAGCTCCGGCTTGGTGGTAAATAGCGGTTGCTTGGCTTCTTCAAGGTTCTCAATACCGACTCCTTGGTCAGAAATAACCAGCTTCAGCATTCTTCCGGTAATCTCAGCTATGATTTTCACCATACCTGCGCCCTCATTTTCATATCCGTGAATAACCGCATTTGTTACTGCTTCACTGACAACTGTTTTTATTTCCGTTAGCTCGTCCAGAGTAGGATCAAGCGGTGCAATAAAAGAGGCAACACCCACTCTTGCAAAAGATTCATTTTCGCTAATCGCAAGGAATTCAAGCGTCATTTTATTATTCACGATGCCACCCCCAGTGAGCGCAAAGCCTCTTCTTCGTTATCAACCAATCGTATAATTTTATACATCCCTGACATTTGAAATAATCGGTGAACCGATGGGGAAATTCCACAAACAACCATTTCTCCGCCAAGTTGAGTCATATGCTTATATCTGCCCAGAATAACCCCAAGACCTGAACTGTCCATAAATTCCAATTCTTCAAGGTTTAGCAGCAAGCTGTCAACAGGGTATTGGTTAAGGACAATATGAACCTGTGTACGAAGATCCTCAGCGGTGTGGTGGTCGAGCTCTCCAATTAACCGAATACACAGGACATGCTGCTTTCGTTCCATTTGAATGTTTAATGCCATGTTATCCCTCCTCTTTATGCTCATTTTCAAGAATTCTCTCTCTAAAAAGCATTTTCCTTCAACATGACAAAACTAGTGAAAACTTGCTAAATTAAGTCATGCTTAATAAACGGTCGGTTGTGTGTCGAATATAATCCCACCACGTAGCAGATGGTGCGGTTTTACTCAGAACAACTGGGATCTTCGTAATTACTTTGTTATCTTTCTTGATAACATAATTTCCGACTTTTGACCCTTTTTTCAACGGAGCCCTTTTATCTTTATCAAGCTGCAACGCCGAACTGTAGCGCCCCATCTTTTCCCCTTTTTTCAACACAACAGCAGCGGGGGCATTTGTCTCCACTTGAACCTTCTTCAGCCCGCTTTTAAGTAATGTTATGGTTCCAATAGGCGTGTGTGGTTTTACTAGTGTTTTTACTGAATAATTTGCATAAGCATAATTCAGAAGTGAAGCCACCTGTTCATTTCTTACTTTTGACGAAGGAGATCCCATGACAACAGCAATGACACGCATCCCGTTCTTTTTAGCTGTTGCAGTCAAACAATACTTTGCTTCTTGTGTAAAACCGGTTTTCAAGCCATCAACGCCCTGGTATGTCCGAATCATTTTATTGGTATTAACGAGCCAAAATTTATGATCCGTATTCTGACGCAAGTAAGCTTCATATTTAGAAGAGTAGTTAAGGATATTTTTGTGATTTAACAGATTCTTTGCAATAACAGCCATATCATGTGCGCTGGAATAATGGTTTTTCTCAGGTAATCCCGTCGGATTCATGAAATGGGTATGGGTAAGATGAAGAAGTGCTGCTTCCTTGTTCATTTGTTTAACGAACCCTTGCTCGGACCCTGAAATGTATTCTGCCATCGCCATGGAAGCATCATTTCCTGAACCGATGACGATGGCCTTCAGCATATCATCCACTGACATTATTTCTCCAGGCTCTAAGAAGACTTGTGAACCTCCCATTGATGCCGCATGCTCCGAAACTGGCACTTTATCTGTAAGATGAAGGTCTCCTGTATCAAGCGCCTTAAAAATGAGCAACAGTGTCATCATCTTCGTCATGCTTGCAGGAGGAAGCTTTTTATTATCATTTTTGCTGTAAAGTACCTTACCGGTCGATTGTTCAATTAAAATAGCAGATTTTGTCTGATCAGCAAGAGCCGATGCATTGTTTTCCTTTTCTTTGGCATAGCTTAATTGCATGGGTGCTGCCATTGCAAAAAACATAAAGAAGCCGATGAGCACGGCAATCCATTTCTTCATGGTGAGACCTCCACAATCTTTTTGTCTATAGTCTCTCCAAATCAGATGTGATCATACCCCATTCATAAAAATAATGCCATGGTATTTTGCTTGGCACCATAAACTTTCATGCAATAAAAAACTCCGGAAGCGTATGCTTAACGGAGTTTTATAATAAACAGACATAAAGTGTATTATTCTACAACCTCATAGATCAAAACAGGCGAGGAAGCGTCTGATTCACTTATTTCATAGGACTGATAAAGCAGATCAATAACTTGCTGAACGTCTTTCTGGTTCGCATGGAGTGTAAAGAGAACATCGTCCTCTGTCATAGATTCCCCTATCTTTTTATGCATCGTGATCCCCACCGAATGATCAATCGAGTCCCCTTTTTTCTGTCTTCCTGCTCCTAAAAGCATGGCACAAGTACCAATCATTTCGGAGTTAACTTTATTTAAGTAGCCGGTTTTCTTTGCCTTCACTTCAATGTCGTACGCACATTTGATTGTTTCCAGGCTGTCCAGATTTCCACCCTGCGCTTCAACAAATTCCTTGAATTTATCAAAAGCCGAACCATCTTCAATTTTCTTTTGAAGAGCAGCATTCGCCTCATCAAAATTATCAAAGACACCGCCTAGCACCGCCATGTGTGATGCAAGAGCAAGAGACAAGTCAATAAGATCTTTTGGTCCTTTACCTTGGAGAGTGTCCATGACTTCACGAATCTCATTAGCATTTCCAATTTCATGCCCCAAAGGCTGACTCATATCACTGATGATTGCTACGGTTTTCCGATTTAGCCGATCGCCGATCCTAACCATCGTTTCAGCAAGTGCTTTTGCTTCTTCAACTGATTTCATAAATGCGCCAGAGCCTGTTTTTACATCGAGAACAATGGCATCAGCACCTGAAGCGATTTTTTTACTCATTATTGAGCTTGCTATTAGTGGAATCGAATCTACAGTCGCTGTGACATCTCTTAAGGCGTAGAGAAGTTTGTCTGCTGGCACAAGGTTTCCGGATTGCCCGGCTAACGCGAGTTTGTGCTTATTGACATGCTCAATAAATTCTTCCTGAGTCAGCTCTACTTTGAAGCCTTCGATCGCCTCAAGCTTATCGATCGTTCCTCCAGTATGTCCAAGCCCTCGTCCGCTCATTTTGGCAACAGGAACGCCGACTGATGCAACAAGAGGTGTCACGATCAGACTTGTTTTGTCGCCAACTCCTCCTGTCGAGTGTTTATCCACTTTAACGCCTTCAATAGGAGATAAGTCGATGGTGTCACCAGAATTAACCATGGAGAGAACGAGCTGGGACAATTCATCTTCGACCATTCCATTAAAATAGACCGCCATCAGAAAAGCGGAAACCTGATAATCTGGAATCCTTCCTTCAGTATATTCTTTTATAATGTAGTCAATTTCTTCAGGCATTAAATGAAGGCCTTCTCTTTTTTTATGAATAATATCAATCATTCTCATATTTCTTACCCCTCTATTCCTTTTCAAATAAACTTATGAAACGCATGTGTCTTGTTCGATAATCATGAATAGTGATAGTCGTTTATTTTATAAGGCTTCTACAATCCCTTTAACCAGATTAATAAATGTTGCTTTCACTTTTTCGGTAGTCTCCATAACCTCTTGATGCGAAAGGGGCTGTTCTAGGATACCGCTTGCTGCATTAGAAATACAGGAAATACCTAATACACGCATCTCTGCATGCCTCGCCACGATAACCTCCGGAACGGTAGACATTCCGACCGCATCACCACCAAGCGTGCGGATCATTTTCACTTCGGAGGGGGTTTCATACGCAGGACCGCTTGTTGCCAAATACACGCCTTCCTGAAGGGTTACATCAAGTTTTTTCGCAATATCGCGTGCAAGAACGATATAGTCTTTATCGTAAGCCTCGCTCATATCTGGAAAACGTGTTCCAAAGTCATTAAGATTTGGACCAATCAATGGACTGCTCCCAATGAAATTAATGTGATCCTTAATGATCATCAGGTCTCCTGCTTGATAGTCCATATTTACTCCTCCAGCAGCGTTTGTCACGATAATTGACTCTATGCCTAATGCCTTCATGACTCTAACTGGAAAGGTTATCTGCTGAAGAGAATATCCTTCATAGAAATGATACCTTCCTTGCATAACCATCACAGGAACGCCATTTAACAAGCCCGAAACAAATTGACCTTTATGGCCTTCGACGGTCGGCTTGGGAAAATTCGGTATATCTTCATATGGAATTGAAACGGCATCCTCTAATTCATCAGCAAGAATGCCAAGCCCTGAACCCAGTATAAGACCAAGCTTCGGTTTATGCTGCATTCTTTGTTCGATTATTTTAACTGCGTCGTTTATTTTATTTATCATAGAATTTGAGCCTCATTTCTATTTTAATTGGTCAAGAAAGCTTTCCCCATATTCCGGAAGTCCTACATTAAAGTTGTCACTGACGGTTGCACCCAGATCTGCAAATGTTTTTCTAAGCGGCAGAGCTTTGCCTTCTTCAATATCTTTAAAATAAACAAATAGCGGGACAAATTCACGCGTATGGTCTGTACCGGAGTATGTTGGATCATTTCCATGATCGGCAGTGATTATCAAACAGTCCTCAGCTTCCATCTTTTCAAGAATCTCAGGAAGTCTTTTGTCGAAGGCTTCCAAAGCCTCGCCATATCCCTTTGGATCTCTTCGGTGACCATATTTCGCATCAAAATCCACCAGATTAAGAAAAGACAGTCCGTTAAATGGCTTGTCCATAATTTTCAGCATCTGATCGACACCGTCCATGTTATCCTGCGTACGAACCGCTTCGGTTACGCCTTCTCCATCATATATATCATTGATTTTGCCGAGTGCAATAACATCGAATTTATGATCCTTCAATTCATTCATGACGGTGTGTCCAGAAGGTTTTAAAGCATAATCGTGACGATTCGGCGTTCTTTCAAAATGACCGGGCTCTCCGATATAGGGTCTGGCAATTACACGGCCAACTCTGAATTTATCATCCATTGTTAGTTTTCTTGCCGTTTCACAAATATCGTACAGCTCTTTCAAAGGGATAATCTCCTCATGCGCTGCAATTTGAAGGACGGAGTCAGCTGAGGTGTATACAATCAAGTCTCCAGTCTGCATCTGATGTTCACCAAGTTCATCTAGAATTTCAGTGCCTGAAGCCGGTTTATTACCTACTATTTTACGGCCGGTCTTAGCCTCCAGCTCCTGAATAAGTTCATCCGGGAAACCGTCAGGAAAGGTGATGAATGGTGTGTCAATATTCAAACCCATTATTTCCCAATGTCCTGTCATTGTATCTTTTCCATTTGAAGCTTCCTGCATCCTGCCATAGTATGCTTTTGGTGAGGCAACAGAACTAACTCCTTTAATATCACTACGTATGTTTCCCAGACCGAAGGATTCCAAATTGGGGAGATTGAGCCCTCCCATTTGTTCTGCGATATGCCCAAGTGTATCTGCATTTAAATCGCCGAATTTTTCTGCATCCGGTGCCTCACCGATTCCAACAGAATCGAGCACAATTAAAAACAATCTTTTAAACGATTGATGACTCATATTAAACGCCTCCATTAATTTTTGGATTAAGCTCTTGGATGATAGGTTTTATATACATCCTTTAATCGGGTATTGGTTACATGTGTGTAAATTTGGGTCGTCGAGATATCCGAATGACCTAGCATTTCCTGAACGGCTCGCAGATCAGCCCCGTTTTCAAGTAAGTGCGTAGCAAAGGAATGTCTCAAAGTATGTGGGGACATCGGTTTATTGATACCTGCTTTTAAACCGAGTTTTTTCAATATTTTCCAAAATCCCTGCCGTGACAGTCTTTTGCCATGATGATTTAAAAATAATGCCGGCTCTTTATTCCCTTTTCTTTCAAGTCCAGCTCGACCATTGCTTATATAATCTTCAACAGCTTTAATCGCTAGTTCCCCTAAAGGAATGATCCTTTCTTTATTACCCTTACCAAGACATCTCAAAAAGCCCATTGTTATATGTACATCGTCAAGATTTAAAGATACAAGCTCAGTGACTCGGATGCCTGTAGCGTAAAGAACTTCCAGCATGGCATAATCTCTTTTGCCATATGCTGTCCGGGTTTCCCTTGCATCGAGCAAAGATTCCACATCTTGAATCGTCAGCACCTTCGGCAAGCGACGTTCCAGCTTAGGAATACCAATATGATGGGACGGGTCCGTCGAAACAATCTGCTCTCTCAAAAGAAACTGATGAAAACTGCGAAGGCTAGCCGTCTGTCTAGCAAGTGTTGAAGAAGCTTTGCCGCTGTCTTTTAAATAATAAAGAAATTTAGAGATAGCAGCCCTCTGCACCTCATCCCAGCCCGTTATTGCCTCCTTGTCTATTAAAAAAGCCATATATTGAGCCAAGTCTCTTTTGTAAGATTCCACAGTGTTTTTGGATAAGCCTCTTTCCACATTTAGATAATGAATAAAATCATCAATTTGATCTTTCATCATCGCTATTCCCCATTTCTTTCTATTAAAAGAAATTTTTTAATTATCCAACATCCTCATAGATGAAAAGTCCTAATGGGAGATTTTCGCTAAACGTATTAAAAAACCTTCTCCTTTAGTGGAAAAGGCCTGCACATTTATAAGTCAGAATCGATCTCTCTTTTTGCCTGGCAGCGATAGCAAATGCCATGAAAGGTTAAGCGGTGATCCTTAATCTTAAACTTCCAATCACGTTCGACGACTTTTTCCACATCGCCAAGCAGGTCCTCCTGAATTTCATCAACCGCTCCGCACTCTATACAGACGAGATGATGATGAAAATGCACGGCACCTTCCTGCCTTAAATCATAGCGGGAGACCCCATCACCAAAATTAATCTTATCGACCACTTTTAATTCATTTAAAAGCTCTAATGTCCGATAAACCGTTGCAAGTCCTATTTCAGGGGCTTTGTCTTTAACGAGAAGATAGACATCTTCAGCGCTTAAATGATCCTCCTCATTTTCGAGCAGGACTCTAACCGTTGCTTCCCTTTGGGGAGTCAGTTTATATTTTTGAGAGTGCAAGTTTTTCTTAATCCGGTCAATCCGGTCTTCCATACCCGTTCCCCCCTTGCAAGCATCACAAAAATATTATAATCCTTGCAAGAAGCGGTGTCAAATTACACTAATTATAATTAGTAATTTATAATAATTACAAAGAAATAATAATGGCCAAAATTTATTTTGCGAAAGCATGAATAAAAACAGGGGTTACATGCGCTTCAAACAGTCCAATAAGACAACACAAAGCAATAGCGACTATTAATAGCAAAAAATATTTTTGTACGTATGGAAACAACTTGGTTTTTTGAGACGTATTCAACTGTTTAAAGAGCCGCAAAGAAAACGCCGATGAAACGGTTGCCATGATTATATAGAGCGGAACAATAAACAAATTCGATGGAAATAAAGCCGCTAAGGCAAGTCCAAACCCTTTTAGATGGATTTCACTTACTAGGAATCCAATCGTAAAACCCATGACGAACCCTTTTAAAAACATCAAAATAAAAATGATTGGCAGACCAATAATTGTAAAACCCAAAACCCATATAAACAAAACATATTTAATATAATAGCCAGCCCGTTCTGAAAACATAAGGCGTGAGTCAAGATCCTTTCCTGAAGCCATGTCCTCAAAAAAACGGTTAAGATAGGTTTGCAGATCATGCTTAATGCCTAAGGGCAAAGCATTGACAACAATCGCTCCAAAAAGAAGCCCCATTCCAAATAAACCGATCATAAAAAAATAGATCGAACGGTTATCTTGAAAATGGCGGTTTAGCGGCTGATAGATACTATTTATCATGTTTACCTCTCCTCATAATAGACCTATTTAAGTCTATGAGAGAGGACAGAATCTATGACGATGGATTCGGATCGTCAGCATCAACCCGGCCGTATTTTCCCGCACCTCCGGCTGTTAAAGATAGCTCGCCCCTTCTTGCCTGGTAGATATACTGTGCAATAGATTCAGATGCAGCCTCTTTTAGTGCTGCGAGAGGCACATCATGCAAAATATTCATTTCAGTACCAAAATGGTCAAGCAATCGGTTCAATGTTTTGGGTCCAAGCTTCGGAATAAATTCTAATGGAACTTGGTGAACATATATCGGTCTTGTTTTCAAAGCCTGCTCACCTAACTGATCTTTTAATTCCTGCAGTCTGTTGAAAACGCCTTTGATCACTCGCTTATTTCCACAAACAGGACATACCATCCTGTGATTGGTATCCATAAGGGGGGATAGACACTTGGCACAACAGGTGTGATGGTATTTACCCAGTTTTGGATTCAACCCATAATTTGATTTTATGTGCCGGCCATGTTCTTTTTTCAACGCTTTACCTAATTCACTAAAAGTCGGACCACCCATCTTAATCACCTGATATTCCCTACCGATTTTAGCTAAGGAATGTGCGTCTGAATTTGTGGTGAATGTGTAATTCTTCAGATCTGAGAGTTGCACCGCCATCTCGGTATCTGCGCTTAACCCAAGCTCTACAGCGTCTATTAAGCTCGGATCGAGGGCCTCCGTTATTGATTTTTTGACACCTGTCCCATAAATCCCTTTAAAAGGAGTGAAGATGTGAGCAACAATAAATAACCCGTTAAATTCTTTTACCTTTTTCTGCAAAAGTGCAGCCGATCCAAAGAAACGCTGGGTGCTTAAATGAATATTGGTCATATGCATGGAAAGCCATCTGCTGAAGTGCCTCATTGAACGGATATCGGGCATATAGGCCAGAACATGTGCCGGCCCCTGCATGGAGTCATCTTTCACTTCAATCTCTGTTCCTAGAATAAGCGTCGTATTCTTAAAATGGATGCCACCTTCAGGATCTTCGGTCATTTCACCTTTTTCAATGCGGCTCTCCAAATGATCAAGCACTTCCGGAACGTGCGCATCGATGACGCCGATCATGTCGATGCCCTTTCTTTCTGAAGCTTCTGTAAGGATATTATCAATTGTTAACGTTTTTGACCCTGTAATTTTTATCGGCCGGTTCTCGGGACTTCGCCCTATATGAATATGAAGATCAACGAAGTACTCTGGCATTTTCATAGCCTGTTATCTGCATGATACAGCAGTTGCAGATACTGTACGGCATAGACCGTTTTCGCATCATAAATCCGCTGATCACCGATCATTTCAAGCGCTTCTTCTATTGTTACTTCTGCATTATCAAGAAACTCATCATCATCCAGCTGACGGTCTCCTTTGATGAGGTTGTCTGCAAAATAAATATGAACGAGTTCATCCGCAAATCCTGGAGAAGTGTAAAATGAGACCAGATGCGTCAGCTTTTCAACTGAATAGCCTGTTTCCTCTTTTAGCTCCCGTTTTGCGCTTTCAAGAGGCTCCTCCCCTTGCTCCAGTTTCCCTGCTGGTATTTCATAAATGGTTTTTTCAAGAGCTTTTCTGAACTGTTTAACAAGAACAAGCTTGTCTTCCTCGGTTAATCCAATCACAGCCACGGCTCCTGGGTGACGCACGATCTCCCTTTTGCTGACCTTTCCATTAGGAAGCTCCACATCTTCAATCGAAAGGTCTATCACTTTCCCTTTATATATTTGCTCTTCTTTTATAGTTTTTTCATATAAATTTGACACGCTGCAACCTCCCCATCCTTTTCTGATAAAATTAGTCTAGCACTAATCCTAATTTTTTTGAATTACAGAGTACCTTTAGCTTAATCAAGTTGTAAGTCGGGTATAAGGAATAGAGACAGGAAATGGAGGCGGTAAATAATGAAGAAAAATAAATTGGGTCAATCAGATCTTCTGATCAGCGAGACGGGGTTTGGTACGATGTCTCTTCCAAAAGATGAGACTGAAGCGGTTCATCTCATCCATGAAGCTTTAGAACAAGGCATTAACTTCTTTGACACGGCTGACGTGTATGATTTTGGCAGAATTGAAGAAGTTCTAGGAAAAGCACTGAAAGGTCGCAGAAATGAGGCGATTATTACAACAAAAGGCGGAAACCATTGGGAACCCGGCAAGGAAGGCTGGTATTGGGACCCTTCAAAGAAATACATAAAACAAGCTTTAAAAAACAGTCTGAAGCGCCTTGGAACAGATTACGTTGACTTGTATCAGCTGCATGGCGGGACGATCGATGATCCAATTGATGAAACGATAGAGGCTTTAGATGAGCTGAAGAAAGAAGGGTTGATCCGCTATTACGGCATCAGTTCAATCCGGCCAAACGTGATTAGCGAATACTTGGAAAGATCCTCAATCGTCAGCGTGCTGACACAGTACAGCCTGTTGGACCGAAGACCTGAAGAGAATGTCCTCGACATGCTCGAATCCCATGATGTCGGCGCTATTGTGAGAGGACCTGTTGCTAAAGGGCTGCTGACTGAAAGCGGGGAGAAAAAGCTAACCGATAAAGGCTATCTCGATTACAGTAAAGACGAGGTAATGAATGTGCTCAGAGCCATGGATGAAAGTTCCGGAAATAATCGAAGCAGAGCCCATACCGCAATGCAGTATGTCTTGCAGCATCCTGCAGTCAAGTCGATTATTCCTGGAGCAAGCAGGCTGTCTCAATTAAAAGAAAATTGTGCACTCGGCTCTTCCAAAATGATGACAGAAGAGGAATACAGCCAGCTTCAGAAAGCAACAAAAGCAAGCCGTTACGAGCAGCACAGGATTTAACATTCGTTCAATTTAACTTAATAGGGGTGCCAGTCCTTTATGGAGCTGGCACCCTTTCTTATGTTCTATACACTTTTTATGACCATTGCAATACCCTGTCCTCCGCCAATACAGAGGCTGGCAATGCCATATTTCAAATTTCTTTTTTTAAGTTCGTAACCCAATGTTAACAACAGTCTGGCACCGCTTGCCCCTACAGGGTGTCCAAGTGCAATGGCTCCCCCATTTACATTTGTTTTGCTGCGGTCTAGTCCTAATTCTTTTTCCACGGCAAGATACTGCGCCGAAAAGGCTTCATTAACTTCAATTAAATCCATTTCTCCCAAAGTTAGATTCGCACGCTTTAGAGCTTGACGGATGGCAGGCGCTGGTCCAATCCCCATTATCGATGGATCCACACCGCATACCGACCAGGAGATAATCTCTGCTAGAGGTTTTGTTTGATGTTTTGTTATATAAGACTCATTACCAATGACAAGTGCGGCAGCCCCATCATTAATTCCGCTGGCATTTCCTGCCGTAACAGTCCCCTGCTGAAGGAAGCTTGGCCGAAGCGCACTTAAGGACTCTGCCGTTGTGCCTGGTCTGATATGCTCATCATCTTTAATATGGCCTTTTTTTGTCTCAATGGCTGTTATTTCAGACTGAAAGCGCCCGGTTTCTCTTGCTTCAGCTGCTCTTGTATGACTTAATGCCGCATATTCATCCTGTTCTTCTCTCGTGATTTCATATTTTTTCGAAAGGTTTTCTGCGGTGATACCCATACCTTTTCCGGTATAGGCATCTGTTAATGTATTCAAGAGCATGTCCTCCAAGTTAATACTTCCCATCTTGGCACCATTGGCTCTGGTTTTGAAATCGGCATGCGGGCTCATTGACATATTATCGGCTCCTCCAGCCAAAGCGCTGTCCGCCTCTTTCAGCATCAAGCTTTGCGCAGCTGAAACTACCGCTTGCATTCCCGAACCGCATAAACGGTTAACGGTAAGTGCAGGCACTTCGAGAGGAACACCTGAGTAAAGACCAATGTGTCTTGCCAAATACGCTGCCTCAGCACTGGAGTGAATGACATTGCCAAATACGACCTGTTCAATTGATTCAGCAGGCACCCCAGCCTTTTGAATGGCATCCCTAGAGGCTGCCACGCCAAGTTTTGTGCTATTAATCTGTTTTAACCCACCTAGGAAGCTGCCGAATGGTGTTCTAGCTCCTTCGATAATATAAACACCTGTCATTCTTTTCCCACCTTCTCAAATCTCTTAATCTCTCACTTAATTTAAGTTAAAAGGCATCAAGAATTACGTGATCTGAAACGTCAAGTGACGGTTCTGTTGACTGAATGATGTCCTCCGGAGTGAACCCTTTTGCAACCTCTTTTAAAACAAGTCCAGAATCGGTAACATCGATAACGGCACGATCCGTGATGATGCGGTCGACCACCCCTTTGCCTGTCAATGGAAGAGAACAGTGATTCAATATTTTTGATTCCCCGTGTTTATTAACGTGATCCATGATAACGATGATACGGCGGGCACCATGCACTAAATCCATCGCGCCACCCATGCCTTTTATCATTTTGCCTGGAATCATCCAGTTTGCCAGGTCTCCGTTTGCAGAAACCTCCATGCCTCCTAGAATAGCCAGATCAATATGACCGCCGCGGATCATGGCAAACGATTCTGCGCTGCTGAAATAGGCGGCACCTTTTGAGGCCGTGACGGTTTCTTTGCCTGCATTAATTAAATCAGGGTCAACCTCGTCCTTACCTGGATATGGGCCAATGCCCAGCAGACCATTTTCAGACTGAAGGACGATTTCTTTATTATCTGAAATATAGTTTGCTACCATAGTTGGCATCCCTATCCCGAGGTTAACGTAATACCCATCTTTTATTTCTTTTTCGGCACGTCTCGCAATTTTTTCTCGAACTAAAGCTTTTTCACTTTTTACTGCCACAAGTACCCCTCCTCTAATCTCTGACTGTTAATCGTTCTATGCGTTTTTCCTGTTTGCCTACAATCAGCTTTTGTACATAAATGCTTGGTGTATGGATCTGATCAGCATCCAGTTCCCCTGTTTCATAAAGCTCTTCCACTTCAGCAATAGTCACTTTTCCGGCTGTAGCGATCATAGGGCTGAAGTTTCTAGCTGTTTTGTTATAAATAAGATTTCCCATTTTATCGCCTTTTGCGGCTCTTACCAAACTGAAATCCGCAGTCATACCCATTTCAAGCAAATAATCTTTGCCATTGAAATTCCTTACTTCACGGCCTTCAGCGAGTGGTGTGCCGACACCTGCGGGCGTGTAAAATGCCGGTATACCAGCTCCGCCTGCGCGGATTCTTTCTGCAAGCGTTCCTTGTGGGATGAGTTCCACCTCAAGCTCTCCTGAAAGAACTTGACGCTCAAATTCTTTATTTTCGCCGACATAGGACCCGATCATTTTTTTAATTTGGTTATTTTTCAGCAATAGCCCAAGACCCCAATCATCAACACCGCAGTTATTCGATATGACTGTTAAATCTTTCACACCTGAATCGGCGAGCGCCTGGATCAGGTTCTCCGGTATACCGACGAGACCGAAGCCGCCAACCATTAATGTTGAGCCGTCCTTAATATCTTGAATTGCCTCTTCAAAACTGTTAATCACTGCTTTCATCAAAAGACCCTCCTTTGTTTTACTAAGTAACCTTTTTTGCCTAGTTATGCCTGTTTAGATGAAAAATTAGGCGCCGTTTTTCTTATGGCTTTTCCACGATCGTAGCAACACCTTGCCCGCCGCCTATGCATAACGTGGCTAGGCCGTACTTCACGTCTCTGCGCTTCATTTCATGAAGCAAGGTTACAAAAATTCTTGCGCCGCTTGCACCAATTGGGTGTCCGATAGCGATAGCGCCCCCGTTGACATTTAAAATTGCCTGGTCAAAAGCAAGCTCTTTTCCAACAGCAAGCGATTGTGCTGCAAACGCTTCATTTGCTTCAATCAATTCCATATCTTTCATTTCAAGAGATGATTTTTTCAAAGCTTTTTTCACAGCAGGAACCGGGCCGATTCCCATTACACTTGGGTCTACCGCACCGCTTGCATTAGCAGTAATGACAGCCATTGGCTCTAGTCCCAATTCTTCTGCCTTTTCACGGCTCATCAATACAACACAAGCAGCCCCGTCATTAATACCCGACGCATTTCCTGCTGTGACACTGCCTTCTTTTTTGAAAGCTGGTTTTAACTTGCCAAGCTTTTCTGCTGTTGTTCCCTGTCTCGGATGCTCATCTACTTTAAATATAACCGGTTCGCCTTTCCTTTGAGGAATCTCAACCGGAACAATTTCATCTTCAAAAGTCCCATTTTCAATCGCTTTAACCGCTTTTTGTTGGCTGGCAGCTGCGAAAGCATCCTGTTCTTCCCGGGTGAGTTCATATCGGTCGCAAAGATTCTCTGCTGTGACACCCATATGATAATCATTAAATGCACACCACAAGCCGTCTTTAATCATGCTATCGACAACTTTGCCATCACCCATCCGGTAACCTGTTCTTGCTTTCTCGAGTAAATATGGTGCTTGCGTCATATTTTCCATCCCGCCTGCCACCACGATATCCGCATCGCCCAAGAGAATAGCCTGCGAACCTAAATGAACGGCTTTTAATCCCGAGCCGCATACCTTATTTATAGTCATAGCCGGCACCTGCTCTGGTAGCCCTGCCTTTAATGCGGCTTGTCTTGCAGGGTTTTGGCCGAGCCCGGCCTGAAGAACGTTTCCCATGATAACTTCATCCACTGATTCACCGTCTGTTTTTGCACGCTTAAGAGCTTCTTTAATCACAATGGCTCCTAATTCCGGTGCCGATACATTGCTTAATGAACCGTTGAATTGCCCCACTGCTGTTCTGACTGCGCTCACGATCACGACATCTCTTTCTGACATAAATGGTTCCTCCTTTTGCTAATTGAAACGCTTACAATTATAATGATACTAGAAAATGTCGTATTTTTCATTTTATTTTTACACTTTCTAAAAACATCTGTAAATGAGGTGCCGCAAATGTTAGATGAACTGAAAGCTACATTAATTGAGGTTGGGCCAAGAGACGGGCTGCAGAACGAGAAAAGCTTGATACCAGCCGAAGCAAAGATTGCTTATATTAAGTCTCTTAAACAGGCAGGGATAAAAGAAATGGAGCTGACCTCCTTTGTTTCACCCAAATGGGTGCCGCAAATGAAAGACGCCGAAGAAGTTATTGAAGCAACGCTTGATGAAAACCGAAATTTTATTTTGGCTCCAAATCAAAAAGGCATTGAGCGATTCTATCAATCTGGTGGAAATGATATTGCTGTTTTTGTTGGCGTATCGGATACGTTTAACAAAAAAAACATTAATAAAACAACGGCTGAGAGCGCGGAGGAGCTTGCACCGCTGATTGCCCGCCTTAAAAAAGACGGGAAGTTTGTCAGAACCTGCATTTCAACAGCCTTTTATTGTCCTTATGAAGGAAAGATTGACCCTGAGAAAACCTTGGAACTATGTGAAACCTTCACCCGTTTCGGTGTTGACGAATTCAGCATCGCCGACACGGTCGGCATGGCCAATCCTAAAGACGTAAAAAATCTGTTTTCCCGTTTAAAAGAAACACTCCCTCAGGAAATGTTATTGACAGGCCATTTTCATAATACTCGCGGGATGGCTCTCGCTAACATCTATGCTGCGCTAGAAGCTGGCATCACCCGCTTCGATTCTTCTGCCGGCGGACTCGGCGGATGTCCTTTCGCAAAAGGGGCTACCGGCAATGTCGCTACAGAGGACGTCCTGTTTATGCTTGATGAAATGGGGGTTTCAACAGGGATTTCACTTGAAGGCGTACTGGAATCTGTTAAGCATGTTGCGCCTTATATGACAAAGCCTTTTGACAGTAAAATTTACAATCTTTATTTAAAGGATCAGTTAAAAACGATTTAATATAGAGCCAGCAAGCGAATCAGTACGAACATTCGCTTGCTTTTTTATTCTCTAAATTTTTCTAGATTTCAAAGTCAAAATTCACGCTTAAGCTAACGATTTGGATAAATAAAGGAAGGTTTAATACATAATCTCGTACAAGATAAAATAAGAAAGATGTGACTTCGGGGGAAATAATAAAAAGGATCTATGAATATAGGTGGACGTTAATCACCATTGAATTGAATCTTTAACAAGGTAATGCATTTAAAGAACAAAAGTAAATAGTGTTGAAAAGCGAAGACTCAAATGCGTGGCTGCTGAAAAAAACTCTTTCAAGCAGGACTTGAATTAACACCTTTGATTCCACCTCGCACGATGAAAATGCAGAGCATTTTCGAGGAGTCTCGCGCCCTCCGCTGTGATCAACGTCATGTGATGTCCTTTAAAGGTTAAGTATGGCTAATTTTTGAAAAATTAAATGGGATGGGGAATCAAAGATGTTAATTCACTGAAAGCGAGTGCACTTCCGCCAACTTTATATCATGAAATAATATCAGTATTCATGAAAAAAGCCATTTAAGTTGAGAGTTTAGATGAAAAATAGAGTGTTCAACCTTCCTTACAGGGTTTGCCTCGTCAAAATCCTTAGTTTGCACTTCATAATTTTTATTTTATGTGCCGAAATCAATGATTTATGTGCCGAATTTGAGTTTTATGTGCCAAAATCAATGATTTATGTGCCGAATTTGAGTTTTATGTGCCAAAATCAATGATTTACGTGCCAAAGTAAATTAATGGGAAAATCTAATTCAAGGGCTGCGGAATCAGCGTGACCAGGCGAGACCCCACAGCGCAAACCTCTGAGGAAGTTCGGCTAATTTCGGCACTTACTGTGGGCATGCGATGCGAAGAGGCTCGAGGTCCGCCGGTGGAAAGCGAGCAGCCTATAGCGAAAACCAACAGCCGCTCCCCTTCCATCCAACTTGAATTTGCGTGTATTATTTCTTGAAAGCCATCCTGGGATTGAGCATCTGTTCAGGACTTTTTAGTTGAAATGACCCTGCCGTCTCAGAATAGTCGATCGACATCTTTTCATTTAAATAAACCGCAAATCTCGATTCTGCGTAGACAGGTTCATCATTTGTTCTGATTTCGATATCGCCATTTTCCAGCCCACTCACCACACTCAGAAAGAATACCCCGTTATTAACACAGCCGCACCCTTCAGTGTCATACACTAATTTATAGGAAGCGCGTCCTAGACTATTTTCTCCAACCCGCTTCTCCCTTTCTTGAATAGCCTGATCGGTCCAGATTAATTCCATGCTGCTTCACTCCTTTTCAGTTCTGCTACACTGCCCTCTTATCTACTATCATAATGCTTTTGTTTTTATACTTCTAATCATAAAATAACCCAAGGCTCACCTCAAGCCATGCTTCTTGTAACATTAGCTTTCTTGATGTGTCACCTTATCAAAACAAGATAGTTTGGCATTTCGATACTTTCTGATAAAATAGTGCTAAGTAACGTATGAAAGGGAGTATAGTAATGAAAGCAATTGAAACAAATGATGCCTTTAAACAAACCATTGAATCCGAAGTCCCAGTTGTTGTGAAATTCGAAGCAGGCTGGTGTCCGGATTGCAAACGAATGGATATGTTCATTGATGATATTATAAAGGACTATAAATACGAATGGTATGAAGTTAATCGGGATAACTTTCCTGAATTAGCTGAGAAATATGAAGTAATGGGAATCCCAAGCCTTCTCGTTTTCCAAAATGGCGAAAAGAAAGCCCATCTTCACAGTGCAAATGCAAAAACACCGCAAGAGGTACGCGATTATCTCGATAACCTTTCTGTTTAACAGACAAAACATTATTAAGCCGGGCTTCCGTAATCGGAAAGCCCGGCTTTTCATTTAACGTTATTCATTATTTTTTAAGAATTTGGACAGTCCATGGAGATCTGTAACCATCTTATCAGGCACAACACCTAAATGATCAAATGCTTTGCCATCTCTGTTCACCCACATCGTTTGAAAGCCAAAGCTTTTAGCCCCGGCAATATCCCATGGATTAGAGGATAGGAACAGCACCTCTTCTCTTTTCACAGCATACTTTTCCATCAAGTATTGGTACGCTGCTGGCGCGGGTTTAAATTGTTTAATAGGATCCACACTCTCTGCTCCATCAAGCGAATCTATTATTCCTGTATTTTTTACCAAAGGCTGGAGCATCTGGTCGTCTCCGTTTGAAAAGATCACCCGCTGATATGCGCCAAGACTGTTTAAAACGTCTTGAACTTCCTCGTAAGGACGGAGATTTAAATAAGCTTCAAGCAGTTGTGTTTCTTCCTCATCAGAGACTTCCACCGCTATTGCTTCCGCAGCATAATGAAGTGCTTCCTTGGTGATATTCCAAAATTGATCATACCGCCCCATCACTTGCCTTAAGAAAGCATAGTCCAGCTGTTTTGTACGCCACGTTTCACTGAAGTCCTTTCCTTTTTCACCGTAAAGCTTCTCGATCGTATCATTTACTGAATGCACATCAAATAGCGTGCCATAAGCATCAAATGCAATTAATTTTATTGCCATTTTCATTCCACTCACCTTCTTAAGTACTCTTAACCTTGTATACCCGAATTATAGTGATTTACTCATGATGAAAATTCACAATTATTTTCCAATGTGCGGATTTTCAGAACCTTACACTTTTTCATTCTCATCCTGATAATAAATCCCGGTTATGGTATGCTAATAAAAGCGATTTGCTGCTTACTATACTTTTATAAAATCAGGGAGGTGACACCTGTGCAAGCAGATTCAGGCTTGTGACAGGAAACCAATGAGCGTACATATTGGAGCAAAAAAAGGTGAGATCGCAGAAACGATTCTGCTGCCTGGAGATCCTTTACGGGCAAAATATATAGCTGAGACGTATCTTGAAGATGTGGTGTGCTATAACGAAGTAAGAGGTATGCTCGGCTACACGGGTACTTATAAAGGCCAGCGTATTTCCGTTCAAGGGACAGGAATGGGCGTCCCTTCGATCTCAATATATGTTAATGAACTAATCAGAGAATATGGTGTCAAAAATCTAATTCGTGTCGGTACATGCGGCGGTATTCAAGATAATGTAAAGGTTCGTGACGTGATTCTTGCCATGACGGCAACGACAGATTCAAGTTTAAACCGTCAAGCGTTCCCAGGTTTTGATTTCAGCCCAAATGCAAACTTCAACCTGCTGAAGAAAGCCTATGACATCGGTACAGAAAAAGGTTTAAAAATCCAGGTGGGCAATGTTCTCACATCGGATATTTTTTATCGCGACAGCATGGACATTGTAAAAAAACTTGCTGGATATGGCGTTCTTGCCGTTGAAATGGAAACGACTGCACTGTATTCACTTGCTTTAAAGCATGGTGTTAATGCACTTACAATCTTAACCGTAAGCGATCATATTTTTACCGGAGAAGAAACAACCGCAGAAGAGCGTCAAACAACGTTTAACGATATGATCACGATGGCTCTCGAAGCAAGTATTTAAACAACAGGACAAAACACCCCTCGCCTTTAATTGAGTCCAATGCGAAATTCCACGATTTGAAAATAAGGAATCCGCTCGCTTGCCGAGGACGAACGTCCAAGCCTCCGCTTTCGTTCTTCATGGCGGGGATCTTGGCCGCCCGTTATTCCGCAGGCGTCTCGCAGATTCCTTTTCCTTCAACACCTTTTTTGCAAGCTCCCCTTGTTAGCCTCTGCAGGCACTGGCGTCGCAAAAAGCGGCGCCACATCTATTCAGCTTCGATTCATTGAAAAACTATCGAGGGATTTTGGTACAAATAAGAGCAGCTTTATGGGTACCAAGAATGCGCCTTCCTACTGAAACCGAATCATAGCCATAACCTGTTTATTTGTGTTCACTTCAATTCACTGGGGGTTCACACGTTCACCAGGCAGAGCTGCCGGGAAAGTTTGAGACTCCTCGAAAATGCTCTGTGTATTTTAAAAATGGAAATACCCCAGGGTTTCTCGCCTGTAAGGTATTTCCATTTTCTAATAGTTTGCTTTTGCATTTTCATCGTGCGATGTGGAGAATCAAGGGTGCCATTTCAAGTTCTGCAGGATCAGCGGGTGGCCGCTGAAAAAGCCTATGATCTGAGAATGTAGACTCCGCTCGCTTGCCGCAGAGACCGTCTAATCTTCTGTTTTCGTGCTTCATAGTGAAGCTATCGGCCGCCCGTTATTCATAACTTCTAAAGGGCAACATCTGACAACTAACACGTTGATTGAAGTGAAAGGCGCGAGACTCCTTGAAAATGCGCATGCCCTAAGTTGAAAGCTAGAAATACCCGAGACTCCTACGGAAACAGCACGCGTCCGAAGATCCACTTTGGCAAACAAGGAGACCACGCCAAAGTTAGCTGAGGCCGTGCCCGTGGAAAGCGAGGGTATTTCCGCTTTCAATGTATGGCATCGCATTTTCTTCGTGCGTTGTGACTTCAAGGATGCTGTTTCAAGTCCTACGGAAACAGCACGCGTCCGAAGATCCACTTTGGCAAACAAGGAGACCACGCCAAAGTTAGCTGAGGCCGTGCCCGTGGAAAGCAAGGGTATTTCCGCTTTCAATGGATGGCAACCGCATTTTCTTCGTGCGGTGAGGATTCAAGGATGCTGTTTCAAGTCCTACGGGAGCAGCACGCGTCCGAAGATCCACTTTGGCACACAAAGAGACCACGCCAAAGTTAGCTGAGGCCGTGCCCGTGGAAAGCAAGGGTATTTCCGCTTTCAATGGATGGCAACCGCATTTTCTTCGTGCGGTGAGGAGTCAAGGATGCTGTTTCAAGTCCTACGGGAGCAGCACGCGTCCGAAGATCCACTTTGGCGCCAAAGAGACTCACGCCAAAGTTAGCTGTGGCCGTGCCCGTGGAAAGCAAGAGCGGAAATCAACAACCACATTCGAACCAAGGGACTTTTTCAGTGGCCTTCTTTATCCAGTGAGAGGATGCTTTTTTACTGACTGATGGCTGTCAGCGGATAATACTTTTGGAATGCCTTAATTTCAGCAGCTGGTAAGAGCGTGTAATGACAACTTTGGCGACAGCATAAGTCGGTATCGCCAGGAGCATGCCGACAATCCCGGCAAGGTTGCCCGCCACGAGTAAAATAAAAATAATGGTGATCGGGTGAATATCAAGTTTTTTCCCCATAACCTGCGGGGAAACGATATTTCCTTCAATCTGCTGGACAATCAGTACCCCGATGATTACGTATAAAGCCATCAACGGCGAGTGAATAAATCCAACCACGACTGCTGGAGCCGTGCCAATAAAAGGTCCAATAAACGGAATGACATTGGTAAAAAGCAGGCAAAGCGCTAAAATAAGCGGATAGTCAAGACCAATAATTCGGTACCAAATGTAGATAAAAACCCCGTCAAATAGACTAACAATCATTTGTCCCTGAATGTAGCCGCTGAGCGCCTCGTCCATATCACTCAATATCTGTTTGCCTTGTTCAAGATGCTCCTGGGGAATAAGTTTAAGAATACCTTTAGGAAGCTTTTCGCCATCTTTCAGCATATAGAAAAGGATAAATGGGACGGTTACCATTACAATAACGATACTTGTTATGGACTGAATAATTTTAACCAGATTATTGCTGATCGATGTCGTGATATTTCCGACAGATTGTGAAAACTTTTTAGCAATATCCTGATAGGAAATATCATTCAGATGAAAACGGTCTACAAAATGACTGTGCTGCAGCTGATCAATTTGATGTCCCGACTCCTTGATAAGCGCGGGCATTGAATCAGCAAGTGAAACCAGCTGATCATTCAGCATTGGACCCACTAGGACAGCAAGCAATGTGATAACACCTATTAGGATGATATAAATCAAAAGAATGGCAATGACCCTGGGGATTTTTAACATGCAAAACACATTCACCACCGGCCGCAATATGTAGAAAAGCACGCCTGAAATCAGAATCGGAGCAGCCAGTGTTGTAATTAAGATACCGATCGGCTGAAACACAAAAGAAATTTTAGAGCCAATCATGATGATGGTAAACAATAATAAAACCCATATTCCAAAACGGAAATATTTTGATCGCGGCATATGCGTTCCCCCAACCTTTTACTGCTGTCTATAGATATATATCATTGATTATAGCTTATTTAGACGCTTTTAGGTGGATTTCTTCCAGGTTTTTCTCTTAATAAACAAAAGAAGCGCAATGATTAATTACGCTTCTCACCCGTTATCCTTTTACAGATCCAGCTAGCAGACCCCTAATAAAATATTTGCCTAATAATATATAAACAAGCAACGTTGGAAGTGCCGCTAATATCGCCCCTGCCATTTGAACATTCCAGTGAACAACCTGGCTCCCTGCCAGATTTTGCAGCGCAACCATAATGGGCTGCTGATCGGTCGTGGTTATCGTCACCGCAAATAAAAATTCGTTCCATATATTTGTGAATTGCCAAATGGCGACAACCACAAAACCCGTAACAGACAATGGCATAATAATATGCCGATAGGCTTTTAAAAAGCCAGCACCGTCAATCTGGGCAGATTCTAATAACGAGTCAGGAATATTCGCATAAAAATTGCGGAACATCAAGGTCGTTATCGGAATGCCATAAATCACATGGACAAAAATGAGCCCTGGAATTGTATTATACAATTGAATACTTCTTAAAAATTGAATTAAAGGAATTAATATACTTTGATATGGAATAAACATACCGAATAATATCATTGTAAATATCCAGTCGGCACCTTTAAACTTCCACTTACTTAATACATAACCGTTTAATGAACCAAGCAAGGCTGATAAAAGCGTCGCTGGAATAACAAGATATATTGTATTCAGCAGGTTGGGCAGAAGCTGATTTAAAGCTTCACTGTAGCTGCTGAAATTTAAACTCTTTGGCAGCTGCCACATATGTTCAAGAGATACCTGATCAAAGGGTTTTAAGCTTGTGACCACCATAACGTATAAAGGGATCAGAAAGAGAAGAGCTAGAATAATGAGAACAGCATACATCGCACTTCGTGAAACGGCACGGCTCATTTACTGGTCCCCCTTCCGACTGTTTATCAAGTATGGCACAATAAATATCGCCACTGACACGAGCATAATAATGGCAATGGCAGCCCCTTGAGCATAGAAATGACTTCTAAATGTTGCCTCAAACATATAAACACCTGGCATATCTGTAACAAAGTTTGCACCAGAGCCAGTCATGGCGTAAATCAGATCAAATATTTTCAGTGAAATATGCGCCATAATAATAATGACACTAAGCGTGATCGGCTTAAGCATCGGCAGGATAATTTTACGGTAAATCTGAAATTCCGTAGCTCCGTCCATCCGCGCAGCCTCTTTCATTTCTTCCGGAATGGCTCTCAGTCCTGCCAAATACATAGCTAATGAAAAGCCTGTCATCTGCCAGACAGCCGCTATGACAACAGCGATGACAGCAACAGGAATGCCCCCCGTTATTTTTCCGATTTCAATTCCGGGCCACACAGTGGTATCTGTATACCACTTCAAATCCCAGCCTAATTTATCAAAAAAAAGATTCACGCCTGACGATGGATTCAGAACCCAGCGCCACACGACTCCTGTAACGATAAATGATAAGGCCATTGGAAACAGAAAAATATTCCGGAAAAGCCCTTCTGCTTTAATTTTTTTATCGATCATTACCGCCAAAAATTGGCCAAGGAGAACGACAATTACAATGAATAATATCGTAAATACAATCGTGTTCCGGATATCTGATTGGAAGCGAAAATCCGTGAATAAGGCTTTATAATTATCTAAGCCTGCCCAGGCGAAGTTTGGGATAATGGAATTCCATTGTGAAAAAGATACATACCCTGTCCATGCAATAAAGCCATAAACAAAGATTAATATGGCGATGATGGATGGGGTGATGAAACCAATCGCCAGCCATTGATCATTTGATAACTGCTTTTTTCTCTTTTTTCTGCTTTTTATACGTTTAGGCTGCTCATAGGATTTCTCTGTTGAGGTTTCCTGTATGTCAACTTGCGCCAAGTCCCTTCCTCCTCTATTCAGCAATATGTACTGTGGAAAAAGAGGAGAAATCTCCTCCTATTCCAATTTTAATAATCCTATTTATTTAATGCACTGGTCGCATCCTGTAACGATTGAATAAACTGTTTTTCATCCTTTTGAGTAACAAAGATATTAACAGCTTGGGTGACTTTGGTGAGAAATGCTTCTGGTGCTGCAGAACCGTGCGCAAGACTTGGCGTTAATGCGTCTTTTTTGAAATCTTTTATTGTCTTCTGCCCATAAACGTCATATTTAGAAGTATCAGCATCTGTTCGGGCAGGTATAGAGCCTTTTAATGTATTAAAGGCATCCTGACCTTTGACTGAACCAAGCACAGTTAGGAACTTGTTAACATCCTGTTCTTTCTTAACCCCTTTTGGAAGTCCGAATGTGTCTGTGATGACCATAAAATCCCCATCGGTTCCCGGTGTTGTGATATATCCATAGTCCTTGTTTGGCTCAAGTTTTAAGCTTTGGTAGTAACCTTTTGCCCAATCGCCCATGATGTTCATTCCGGCTTTTCCGTCAGCAACAAGCTGGGAAGCGTCCTGCCATGCGCGGGAACTATGATCATCATTGATATAGCCGAGCATTTTCTTAAAGAGATCGACGGATTTTTTCACTTTTGGAGAATCAAACGCAACATCCCCGGTCCAAAGTTTTTTATAATCATCGGGACCAAGCTCTGCCAATAGAATATCTTCAAATATCATGATCGATGGCCAAATTTCTTTATCCCCTAAAGCGAGCGGGGTAATCCCTTTTGCTTTCAGTTTATCAGCCACTTTAAAGAAATCATCGAAGGTTGCAGGCGGCTGAAGGTTGTTGTCTTCAAAAACTTTTTTGTTATACCAAAGGACATTTCCGCGGTGAATATCAACCGGAACGGCGTAAATCTTTCCATTTTTGCTTACCATATCAATGAGATCCTTTGGAAATTTATCATTCCAGCCATTCTTTTTATATAAGTCATCAAGCGGCTGCATTTTGCCAGCATCCACCCAGGTCATCAGTTCTGCCCCACCGTGAACCTGAAAAGTTGAAGGAGGGTCTCCTCCCTGCATCCGTGTAGCAAGTACAGCCTTCGCATTTGTTCCGGCTCCGCCAGCAACAGCGGCATTATTCACTTTAATATCAGGATATTTATCATGAAAAACGCCTAACAATGCCTTTAAGCCGTCTGCTTCACCACCAGCTGTCCACCAGCTGAAGATCTCCAGTTTACCTGAAGCATCTTTTCCTCCGGAGCCACTGCTGCTTTTTGAACCGCAGGCAGAGAGCACCATTGACAAGACTAAAACAATTGCTGTGAGCACCAGCCATTTCTTCTTCATTCTGTTTCCTCCCTTTATGTAATCGCTATCATTGTTAATGTATCAAAGAAGCGGGGTTTTAAAATTAATAAAACCTTCACTTTTTTGCGAATTCCCGCATTATTTTGTTAAGCGCTTACAAAAAGGATAAATCCATGCATTTGAAGTGAAAGGTTAGGCTGCTCAACTAGTCATAATAGTAACGTTACCGGGAAGAGTGATTTGCTGAAAGGCTAAAGCTGTTACGAGGTTTTCTTTTCCCAATATAAAAAGACTCAGCTCGCTGCCAAGTCCTTCTATATTCTTTCCTCTCCTAGCACATGAGATATCTTCATTTATTCATAATGAGCGGGCAAGATGCTGCTTTCTAAATTCCTTTGGCGAGACGCCTTCAATTTTTTTGAAGACACGACTATAATAATTCGGGTCATTATAGCCTATTTGATAAGCAATTTCCTTTAATGAAAGCCTTGTGTATTGCAATGAATTTTTTGATTCAGCAATTCTTGCCGATGTGACATAGTCGATGAATGTTACACCGGTTTGCGCCTTGAACTGCTTGCTGAAATAATACGGGCTCATGCCCGTTCGTTCGGCCATCTCTTCAAGACTAAGCGCCTTTGTAAAGTTCCTTCGGATATATTCTTTTGCTTCTTCAATCATGCCCTGTGTACCGCTGTTCTGCCAGTTATTTATTTCATCCGCCAGATCATTGATTTCTTTACGCGTCAACTCTTCAAGCTGAATAAGCGAACAACCTGGCGGGAGCAGGTAGACCTGTTCCTGCTTTATGCCCAGTTCTGTCATAACAGTATGAATAAGATGGAAAAAATCATTTAAGTACCTTCTTATTGCTTTAACGTCGTGATGCGTTAATTGTTTAAGCTTGTGCAAATAAAGCTCCAGAATCGATAACCCATTGTCTTTGTCCTTGTTTTTTATAGCAGAAATCAGCTTTTCTTCTATTGAAAATAAAGGGTCATTGTTGTTTTCATCATTTTTTTCCATTGATGGTTCATAGAGTTTAACCGCGTGCTGAAGATTCGTTTTTTCAAGAGCCAATGCAGCTTGCCGAAAAGAGTGTGTATAGTCACCCGCATTGCGAGCGGATTTCCCGAGACCAATCTGGAGGGTGAAGGGTCCTGAATTTAAAGCATGAAGCTGAGTCAGCTCGAGCAGTTTTTGATACAGGGTCTCTCGAGACCTTTCAATAGATGATGATTTTGGCAACAGCAGCGGCATGTGCTGACCTGTTACCGGTCCTGCCATCCCTTTTAAATGTTCTTCTACCCACGTTTTCAAGAATCTGTACCCTTCTTTTATATCTGATTCTTTTCCTTGGAACCGAATAATAGCTGCAAAGCCTTCGGTAAACGGAATGACATCCTTCTGCCAGTCTTCGAGCTCAAAGCTCTGGACAGTGTCAAGAAACAAGGAGGTCACCCATTCCATTTTTATGAGATTGATCGACTGCTTCAGCTTTGAAGCAAGCTCTGTTTCCTTGCGATGCTGCTGTTTATCTGTATAGAGCTCACTCATTGTTCTGGTCAGTGTTTCCACAACTTCTTCGGTATCCGCGGGCTTTAACAAATATTCTTTCACGCCTTCTTTCATAACCTCTCTTGCATAATCAAACGTATCAAAAGCAGAGACAACAATAAATTTCGGGAAAAGGTTCATGCTTCTGATGGCTTTAATTGCCTCAACACCATCAAGTTCCGGCATTTTTATATCCATTGTAATAATATCCGGCCTGTTTCTTTCTGCCATTTCAACTGCCTGCATCCCATTGGCAGCTTCTCCCACAATCTCAATAGTTGTGAAATGCTGTTTGATCAGCTTTCTTAACGCAAGCCTTTCGATTGGTTCATCATCAACGATAAGCAACTTATACACGGGTTGCCTCCTTTGCATTCAAAGGGATATTAATAATCATTTGGGTCCCTTTATTTTTCTCTGAATAGATGGTTAATAAGTCATTTTTTCTGCTGAAGAGCTCGAGTCTGCGTTGAATATTTTTGAGACCCAGTCCTGTAGAATGGCCCTTTTTGCTTTGCTCAGTAACTGCCATTCCTCCCTGAAGCTGAGAAACTTTTTCAGAAGGCATGCCAATTCCGTTATCTGCAATCGTAATTTTCACATTTTCCCCGATTTTTTCTGCGGAAACATCAATGTGTCCTTTATGATTATACGGCTCGAGTCCATGAATAAAGGCATTTTCCACAAGCGGCTGCAAAATCATGACTGGCATCTGTGCTGTCAGCACCTCTGGGTCAATTTGGAGCCGGTATGTCAAGCGATCCTGAAACCGGTATGCAATAATTGTGAAATAAGCGGTAATTCCCTTTATTTCTTCTCCAAGTGTCGTAAGGCCGTTCATATCTCTCAGGTTTTGCCTTAATAGTTTTGCGGTTGCATTAATCAGCTGCTGAGTTTGTTCTGCATCTTCAATATATGCTGTTTTTGAAATCGTATTTAACGTGTTGAATAGAAAATGAGGATTCATTTGATTCTGGAGACTCTTCAGTTCCATCTCGGTGATCAGTCTGTCCTGTTCGGACTGTTCTTTTATTTCACTGACGAGACGTCTCGTATTATTTTTCATATGGTTAAACGTTTGCGTTAACAGCTTCAACTCGTCTTTTGTCGTAACCGGAACATCCTCCAGTGAAAAATCTCCTGCTGCAATGCCAGTTGCCGCTTGTTCCAATAAGCGGATCGGGCGGGTAATACCACGGGAAAACAGCCACGTAAACAGGATCGAAAAAAGCATCGTGGTAATAAATAAGGACATGCCTAAGTATTTTAACCGGTCATTCTTCACATTCATCTCGTGATAAAAAGTCTGGTAATTGCTTAGTTCGCCATTGATCAGCGTTAACGTCTCCTCATGAACAAAACCAAGGATTTTTTTTGCCTCTGACAAGTGCTCGGAATAGAGATTGATATTTCCTTCTTGGAAAGCATGCATAGCCATCGTGCATTCATCTAACAAACTATCGATCATGTGCCGCTCATTGGTGATAGACATCTCATAAGCGCTCTCTTCTGCAAGCGGTTTTAGCTGGATCTTTTTATGATTCAATGCCTGAAATGCGGTTGTATACTCTTTATAAAACTTTGAAGAATGATCATTAAAATAAGATTCAAGTGTTTGAAAGGTTGTGTTTGCTTCTTGAGATAATTCATTGAGAAGAAAAAACCGCTGCAGCAGCTGATTATATTGAGCCATGGAACGCTGGCTGCTTTCATATAAGTAAAAGCCTAAGGCGTTTAACAGCAAGACGAGACACATAATGGTAATAAACAGTTTTGTCCGGATTCTCATTAAGCTCAACGCTTTCCTATGGTTTGGCATATTTCATTCTGCTTTCATTAATCAAATCTTTTTTGGTAAGAATCTCTGATGGTGTGTAATTTATTTCTGAAAAGGACTTATGATGGATGATACGGTTCATTAATGTGATGCTCTCATAACCCATCTGATAAGGCTCCTGAGTAACCACTGCATTGATCTGCCCTTTTTTGATAAGATTCAGTGTCTCGGGAAGCGTGTCAAATCCGATGATATTCATATTGGATATCTGGCTGAATTGGGAGGTCATGGCTGCAATTCCCAAGGCATCAAGTGCGCTTGTTCCATAGAAGGCATTTATGTCAGGATATTTCTGCATCAGATCATATGTCTTTTCTGCTGCCTGCACCCTTGAAATATTAGAGGATTCAATGGCTTTAATATGAACATTCGAATGGTGGCTAACCGCATCTTTAAAGCCTTTCACTCTTTCCTTCTCATTCGGGTGATCATTCCCAGTTATGATACCGACGTTCATCTCAGCATCCGCAAGCCGGTTCAAGGCTTCCCCTGCCGAATAACCCGCTTGGTAATTATTACTTCCAACATAAGCCAGCCTCCTGCTGGCTGGAGCATCGGTATCAATCGTAATAATGGGGATTCCTTTTTTGGCTGCCTTCTCGGCGACCGATTTAAAGCCCGGGGTATCGATCCCCTGTGTAATGATGCCATCTGCTTTGGCTGCGATAGCTTTTTCAATAATTTGAATCTGATCGGTTTCGTTTGTCTGATCAGGTCCAAGAAACTCAACCTGAACGTGGACATTTTTACCTGCTTTTAACGCCCCTTTTTTTATTGCCTGCCAATAAGGATTGTCCATTTCCTCAGGAATAAGAATAATATGATAATGCCCGCTTTCTGAGTTCGCCGTTTTTGCCAGTGTGACAGGAGAAGTCAGCGTTTTCGTGAAAAAGTAAGCGGTTACAGAGCAGGATATTGCAAAAAGAGAAATAAGTGCGGTCAACAGCACACGTGACAACATAGTCATGACTGCTCTGCCTCCTTCATTTTCCAGTTTATCAAATTTTCTTTTTTTTCGTAATATTAATCTTTGTAACACTTCATCTTATCTTTAGTATTTTAATAAATTTAGGCTATAATAATAAAAGACTATTAGATATAGGAGCATACAATGGAAACATATCAAACGGCTAAGAAACCTTTACTGGCACAGCAGGCCCTTTACAGACTGGGTACTGCTCATTTTATTAATGATTTAATGACAACCGGCATCGTCCCTGCTTTATTGCCTCTTTATAAAGAGGCTTTTCATCTGTCATACACTCAAGCGGGGTCTATCTTGCTTGTCTCTGCGTTAACGTCTTCTATATCTCAGCCTGTATTCGGCTTATTGACAGACCGGAAACCTCGGTCCTGGTTCTTGCCGACTGGACTTTTGCTGACGGCTGCCGGCCTTTCCCTTTCAGGCTTTGTCCCGACGTTTTTCCTTCTTTTGCTTGTTATTGCTCTGTCAGGTTTAGGCTCCGGTATTTTTCATCCGGAAGCTTCTCGAGGGGCTCATTTGGCTGCTGGAAAAGCCAAGGGGGCTGCTCAGGCAATCTTCCAGGTCGGTGGTAACTTTGGCCAGGCTGCCGGTCCTCTGATGCTGCCGCTTTTCCTTTTATCAACGGGACTTAAAGGCGTGGGGTGGTTTTTTCTGGCTGGTCTGGCCGGAGCTTATTTGATCTACAGAATGCTGCCCTGGTACCGGGAAAGCCTTTCTAATCATCACCAAAAGAAAAAAACGGTCAGTGGGACACGCCACCTTCCTGGTTTGCTTGTTTTAACACTCGTGGTTATTCTGCGTTCCTGGACACAGATTGGTGTAGCCGGTTTTTTACCGTTTTTTTACCTTCATCAGCACCTTTCACTTAAGACCGGGGACCTCTATACGTTCCTTTTTCTTAGTGCCGGAGCTCTTGGAACATTTCTAGGAGGCAGATTTTCTGACCGCCTCAGCCATAAATGGCTCTTGTTTGGTTCGATGCTGATTACCATTCCCTTTGCATGGCTTCTCCCCCATGTGCATGGCTGGGCTGCAATCATAGTTCTGTTCATTTTTGGTTTTTTTGTTTTATCCTCTTTTGCAGTGACTGTGGTATACGGCCAGCGGATGCTGCCAGATAATGTGGGGCTAGTTTCGGGTCTGATGATTGGACTTGGGATCGGGGCCGGCGGAATCGGGGCTGCTTTTATGGGATGGGTTTCGGATCACTACGGTCTGAACGTCGTCTTTGATTTTTTTGTCTTCCTTCCGCTTGCAGCCACGTTCCTTACCTTGTTCCTTCCCGGTGAGAAAAGGCTTCGCGGAGAAATATAAATAATTCCTGATTGTGGTGATTCGCAAGACAGATTCATGATTACAAAAAAGAGTGTGGAAGAACCTGCCGGGGGTTTTCCACACTCTTTTTTATGCTTATCCACCTTTATAAAGGTGGCTTTTTTCCTGTGTCATGTATTAGAAAATACTCAATTCATAGCGGGCTGAGAGCATCTCGAGGAGTTTGATTCCAGCAATGCTGTTGCCTTTTTTATCAAGCGATGGACCATAAATCCCTATACCGAGCAGTCCTGGATAAGAACTTAATATGCCTCCTGAGACAGCACTCTTCGAGGGGATCCCTACTTTAATGGCAAATTCTCCTGACGCATTATACATGCCACAGGTCGCCATAAACGTTTTAACCAGCTTGGCAATTCTTCCTGGGATCACTTCTCGTCCTGTTTCTGGAATGCGGCCGTCATTTGCAATAACCATGCCAATATGAGCGAGATCATGACAGTTTATTTCAATGGCACATTGCTTCGTATAAAGATCAATCAGATCCTCTACATCCCCTTTAATCAATCCATGCTCCTGCATAAAATAGGCTAATGAACGGTTTAAACTGGCCGTCTCAAATTCTGACTTAGCCACTTCTTCAGAATAACGGATCGAGGAATTTCCGGTCATTTCATGCAGAAGGGATAAAAAGCGCCCGATCTGTTCATCTACTGTGCTTCCGTTAATCATATTTGTAACAGCCAATGCTCCAGCATTAATCATCGGATTAAGCGGTTTGGACGGGACAGAGGATTCTAGTTTCGCTATAGAGTTAAACGGATCGCCTGTTGGTTCCATTCCTACTTTTGAAAACACCTCTTCTTCTCCTTTATCCATAATCACAAGGGCCAGCGAAAGAATCTTTGAAATACTCTGAAGCGTAAACGTCTGGTCAATGTCTCCTGCCGAATAACATGATCCATCTATATAATGAATGGCAATGGCCAAGTCCCCTCCATGAGCTTTTCCTAATGCCGGGATGTAATCCGCCACCTTTCCTTCTGAAGCAAAGGGTTTAGCACGGTTAATTAATTCTCCGAGTTCCGTGGAGCTTTTACAATACATATCAGTCATCTCCTTTCGCCGTTTCATCGTTGCATCCTTCGTTATTATAGCGAAGACCCCGCTCCAATGCGAATGTTAAGGCGGCAGACGCATTATAACCATCTGTTTTCTAATTTAAGCAGGGATATCCAATAAAATTGAGAATATGTATCAATAGCAGATGAACCTGCTGCTGTCGAGCGCAAATCGTGTTCGCTTTATTGAAAAGAGATAAGAAAGGGGGAAATCTGTATGAACACTCATGATTTTGAAAAACTTAAGCAAAAGGTCAATGCGCTGGAAAAAGAAGTTGAAAGACTGAGTAAAGCCCTGGGTGATCCTTTATCACCGGCAGCAGACAGCCGGCCAGTCATTTCTGAACCCTTACCTGATGAACGTGAACATGTGATGGATCCGCCCAAAAAACAAACAACGGATTTAGAAACATTAATCGGCCAGGTTTGGCTGCCAAGAATCTTTATCATTGTCCTGCTTCTTGGTTGTATTTTTGGGTTTAAAGTAGCAAGTGACAATCATCTGCTTAGTCCGTCTATTCGTATTTTGTTAGGTTATGCCGGTGCCGCGCTGCTTTTTCTCGCGGGCTTTTGGCAGGTTCGCAAAGACCGGTCAAGACTCGGAATGATTTTGTTTGGAGGGACGGTTGTTCTTCTGATGCTGACCACTTTTGCCTGCCATTACCTCTATCACTTTATTCCGCCTTCAGCAGCCTTTCTTATTAACGTGCTCTCTATCTGCATCGGGCTCGGCCTTTCTTATTTTTACAAATCTCAGTATTTAGCTGTTTTTGTTGGCATCGGCGGCTATCTATTACCTTTTTTGTTGGACAACACCAATCCGAATGTTTTGGTTTTTGCGGTCTATGAATCCTTGCTCTACCTTGTTCTGTTTCTATTTGCTGCGAGTCGCGATTATCGCATTCTTTACTACTCCTCCATTTTCTTATTAAATCTTACTTTTTTTGCAGCATCCATCTTTTCCTTGTCCGAGATAAGTCTAGAATCGCAAACCCGGTATTTTGCAACCGGCGTTCTTGTACAGCACGTGGCTTTGCTGCTTTCATTGCTTATTTCGGAACAAAAAGGTATTTTCGGCCCCAGTCATTCTCTATGTTAGCTTTACATTGCTGTCTGGCTGGTGGGCTGTGGCTTTTTCCAAGTCTTCCTTCATTATCTTTATCATTATTGCGATTCTTTTATATAGCGGATTAGCTTGGAAAAGCCCTTATCGGAGTCTGTTTGCTTCAATCGCTACTTACGGTTTCTTTTTTCTTATCCTCCGGGGATCAACCACGGATTACTTAGGCATACTGACGCTTATTGAAGGTACACTCGCGTATATTATAGGGTATTATTACCATCAGAAACTTCAAAAATACGCTGGCCTGATCGTCTATGGAATGGGTGCCTTAATGTCGGAAAGCTGGCATATCACCGCCTTTTTCTCGATCGAGACCGTGTACTGGTGTGTGCTCGTGGCAAGCCTTGCGATTTTTTATTTCTTAACCCGTCATTTTTTACTCGCCTTGTTCTTAATCGCAGCACTTTTTGCTTTAATCACCCAATGGACGCTTGCGTTAACCAGGTATGAAACGGAAACAACTCAGCAGATGATTCTCTCGATTGTGTGGGCAGCGTTTGCACTGCTCTCTGTTTTTTATGGAAAACTATTTAATTTCCGCTCCATCCGGATTTTTGGGGTCGTCATGTTGTTTGCTGTCCTGATAAAAGTCGTGCTCGTGGATCTGCCAATCGTATCCCTATGGGTGACGGGCCGTTCTCTTTATCATAATAGGCGTTGCCGGCTTGATTGCTTCACGATTCTTTTATACATTCCATAAAGACAACACTGCCGAATAAAGGTAACCCAACGAAGCAGCTATTTGTGCTATGATAAAAGGAAAAACGCATTTCATTTATTTATTATAGAGGAGTGTCTTTTGTCCATGCCTGTTCATAGCAACCCGCTTTCTCCAGCAGATTATTTTCATATGACCCGTCAGGAATTGCTGACTACATTCAAGCAGGAGAATTAAATTCTCCTGCCCCTTCCCTTTCTCCGGGCGATGGTATTCCAATGCTTGGAGATGAAGAGCAAATGCTTTATCAATACATAGGAGAATATTTATATAACGCCCTCCAGGCTAAGCATCACCTTATGAAAACGTGGTCTAAAGTGAAACCGCTTGCATCACAGCCTGCGCCTTTTATTATCGGTCTTGCCGGCGGTGTTGCATCAGGAAAGACAACACTGTCAAAGCTGTTAAAAGCTTCTCTCCAATCCCGGATGAAGACAGCCTCCATTGATATTGTTTCAACGGACCATTTTCTTTATCCCAATGCGACCCTGAAAGAAAAAAACAATTTAGACCGAAAAGGTTTCCCTGAAAGCTATGATTATGAAAAACTGTTCCGGTTTCTCAAGCAGCTTAAAGCCGGGCAGGCACTGCTCAAGATTCCTGTTTATACTCACGATGCCTATGATGTCTCTGCCGATGAAGAACAAACCATTCACGCACCCGACATTGTGATACTGGAAGGCATTAATGTTCTGCAGCGCCCAAGTCTTTCAAACGGAAAAAAACAAAACTTTATTATGAATGATTTTCTTGATATCAGCTTTTATGTTGAAGCAGATGAGGCGAGCGCCATTCAATGGTATTTAGAGCGGGTCATGCGTATTTTTGATAATAACCGCAACAATCCACAGTCTTATTTTCATCAATTTAATCATTTTTCAAATGAAGATATGCTTGCTTATGCAACAAATGTGTGGAACGAGGTAAACAGTCCCAATCTATCTGAAAATATCAAGCCGAGTCGTGCTTTCGCTGACATTGTCCTGGAAAAAAAGAGAAGTCATGAGCTTTCAGCTTTATGGGTAAAAAAATATTGAATTTCAAGACGCCGGATCATTCGGCGTCTTTTTCTCTTCCCAGGTCACCTTGCTATAAATTGTTGATTTTCCCTCTAGGTTGCTTTCCACAGGCACGGCCTCAGCTAACTTTGGCGTGGTTTCTTTGTCGCCAAGTATTTCGGACGCGTGCTATTTCCGTAGGACTTGAAACAGCATCTTCGATTCCGCACCACACGAAGAAAATGTGATGCCATACATTGAAAGCGGAAATACCCTTGCTTTCCACGGGCACGGCCTCAGCTAACTTTGGCGTGGTCTCTTTGTGCGCCAAAGTGGATCTTCGGACGCGTGCTGCCTCCGTAGGAGTCGCGGGTATTTCTAGCTTTCAACTCTGGGCATGCGCATTTTCGAGGAGTCTCACACCTTCCGCTTCAATCAACGTATTTGTTGCCCTTGCGAGGCACTTTAGGCGTCATTTATGGCTATAGATTTCCTTCAGCTTATAATCAGTCACTATAACTTGCTCCTTCCGTAATGTAGCTCTAATTTAGTTTTTTTATTCGTGGCAAAGGGATCTCAGCCTTTAGCAATCCAGTTGCCTCACGCTGATCCTGCAAGACTCTCGGGTATTTCTGGCTTTCATTGAACATGCGCATTTTCGAGCCGGCTCCGCTTTTCTTTGTCTAGCTGCGCCTCACAACCCCTCGGGGTCACTTTTCTTTGTCCAGCTGCGGTTGCCAGTCCTTTGGATCCTTCGCTTTCCCTTCAGAGGAAAAATACTCCTCTTCGGAAAACCTCCAGGCTCTTTCAGGACTAACCAGGTAACCTCCACTTTTCTTTTGGGTATAACTTCCATTGAATAAAGAACGTTTGTTCGCATATAATATTAATAAGAACAAACATTCTTCTTTGATCTGAGGTGTACGGATGTGGAAAGGGTTATTTTTCTTGTTGATATGCAAGCCTTTTATGCAAGCGTTGAAAAAGCTGACCGCCCTGACTTAAAGGATTACCCCTTAATCGTTTCTGGAGATCCCGAACGGCGCTCCGGGGTGGTACTGGCTGCGTGCCCACTCGCCAAAAAACATGGTGTAAAAAATGCTTTCCGGCTTTGGGAAGCGCAAATGCTTTGCCCTGAGGCCATTGTCGTTCGGCCCAGGATGCAGCGTTACCTCGAAGTGTCAGTCAAAATCACTGAAATACTGGAACGCTATACCGATATGGTGGAGCCTTATTCCATTGATGAACAGTTCATGGATCTTACCGGCAGCCAGCTTCTGTTTGGAAAACCTTATGATATCGCAAAAAAAATCCAAAAAGACATCATGGAAGAAACGGGTGTCCGTGCAAGATGCGGAATCGGCCCTAATAAAGTTTTAGCAAAGATTGCCTGTGATAATTTTTCCAAAAAAAATCATGAGGGTATATTCGAGCTTTCTGAAGCGAATATGCAGCAGGAGATGTGGCCCTTGCCAATTGGGGCGATGTTCGGCATTGGAAGCCGCATGGAAAACCATCTTCGGCGATTAGGAATTTCGACCATCGGGCGCCTTGCCTGCTATCCTTTGGAACTTTTAAAGAAAAGGTGGGGGATTAACGGACAGGTCATATGGGAAACCGCTAACGGTCTCGATTCATCACCTGTGTCCCTTCATTCACATAGCAGCCAAAAAGCAATCGGGCATGCGATGACGTTACCAAAAGATTATGAAGACTTCGAAACGGAAATTAAGGTCATCCTGTTGGAACTGAGCGAAGAAGTCTGCTCCCGTGCCCGTTCTTCGGGAGTGCTTGGTTATACCGTCTCAGCTGGTGCTAAAGGGGCTGATTATGACACGCCCTCCGGCTTCTATAGGCAGACAGCCCTTTTGAATCCGACCAATAATACCCTTGAAGTTTATCACGAGGTAAGCAAACTGTTTTTAAAATTCTGGGACAAGAAACCAGTCAGACGCCTGAGCGTCAATTTATCCAATTTATCCAGTGATAAAATTTATCAGCTCAATTTATTCAGCGGAAACGAATTTAAGAGAAAAATTGGATACACAATGGATCACATTAAAAAACGCTATGGCTCAGACGCGATCATACGGGCCGCCTCACTTACGGACGCTGGGCAAGCAGTCGAACGGTCACGAAAAATTGGAGGCCATTATAAATGAGCGGGCAAAATAAAAATCCGGGAGAAAATGAAAATCATCCGGGATTTTCACAAATATATGAAAAATCGGATGATCAATTTTTTATTTTTTTCTGAGCATCGAACCTGCAACTGCTTCGATAAGTGAGGGAAAGATTTGATAAAGCTTAGCCCCGGTGCTCATGGTCCATGGCAGATTAATCTCGCGCTTTTTCGTGCCGATTGTCCGAATTACCCTTTCGGCGACAAAACCAGGCTGAACCATAAACGAAGCGACATTTTGAATATACGAGCCATCAGGATCCGCCTTGGTAAAGAATTCTGTCTGTATGGGTCCAGGATTGACAGCAGTCACCTGAACATCGTGCTCAGAGAGTTCCATCCGCAAACCATTTGTGAAGCCAAGTACAGCATGTTTGCTTGCAGAATAAACGGTTGATTTAGGGGTTGAAAGCTTGCCGGCAATAGAAGCAATATTGATAATGTGCCCCTGCCTTCTTTCAATCATTCCAGGAACAATCATCCGGCTGCACGCCATCATACCGAGAACGTTTACTTCAAACATTCCGGCTATATCGTTAAGTGATGCTTCATGGAAATAATCGAAGACACCAAACCCTGCGTTATTAATTAAAACGTCAACCACAGGATGCGTTTTAAGAATCTGCTCAAAAACATCAACCACCTGCTCCGTCCGGCTGACATCCAACACATAAATCGATGCCTCCACCCCGTAATCAGCGAGAATCTCCGCCTTCACACGAGCTAGTTTATCAAAAGACCTGGCGAGCAGAACAGGTCTTGCTCCCTCTCTAGCTGAGCGCTTTGCCATCTCCTCCCCAATACCGCTGGAGGCCCCTGTTATTATGATTACTTGGTCTTTTAAACGTTGATTGGCCATTCTTCCTCCTCCGTTTTCTTCAGCCTCCGATAGAGGTGTTCACCTTCCTTTTCATAATAGAACAGATCTCCGCGCAGCACCAGCCAATCCAAATACCCCTGGACTTCGGATAAGACAAGGTCCAGCTGATTCAAGTAGACTTTGGGAAACATTTCTTTTCCAATCATAAATGCCGTCTTCTGTTCATCTCCCAACGTATGAAGAACCTTCTCTCGGCGCTCCTCCTGCTTGGCAAGTCTTTCTTTCAGCAGCCGGTGAGCATTAAAAAAAGGCGCTCCATGACCAGGCAAAACTTTATCAATATCGATATCCAGACATTTCCTCATTGTCTGTCTATAGTCTAGAAGCGTTCGCGGCGCTTTTTCGCTAACATTGTAAGGGGGCTCCAGAATCGCATTGGAAGAGATCCGTTCCAACAGCATATCCCCGGCAATCAGCAAGCGGTCTTTCGGTCTATAAAGGGAAAGATGGCTGAAGGCGTGTCCAGGTGTATAAAGAACTTCCCACCCTTCAAGCCCTTTGATTGCCGCCCCTTCTTCAACGAATTGATCAACGTGCTCTTCAGCAGCATACATTAAATGTTCCTCTATCGTCGTCATTCGTTTACGAACACCTGCTGGAACACCCATTTTTTCCGCAAGCTCACTGAAATATCTATTGTAGCGATCCATGAACTGGGAATCTCTGCTTAACCAGGGCTCACAGCGCGGATGGCCAATTATTAATGGCTGATGGGTAAAGTGATTAATAAGACCAATGTGATCCGGATGATGGTGGGTCAAAAAAATCTGGTCAATAGAAGAAGGCGTGAGAGAAATCGATGTGAGAGCTTCGACAAGCGTCTCCCAGGCTTCTTCTGTTTTAGCTCCAGCATCAACCAGCGTGACAGTTTCGTTATTAAGAATTACATATACATTTACAGGTCCAATCGCAAAAGGCGTCGGAAGGGTTATTTGATACACACCTTCCGCTGTTTCAATAGCTGACGTCATTTTACCATCCTCATTTCAATAAAGCCTTGATTGTAAACTCGAGCAATTCAACATAGGGACCAAATGAATAATCCAGGTTCAGCCTTTCAGTCCATTTATGCGCATCTTTTCCATAAGGTCCAAGGTTCATCACCGGAATATTTAAGGCTTTAAGTGCCTCGATCGGTAATGAATACCCTCTTTCGTACAGCGGCATATTACCGAACAGCGCTTTTAAAGAATCCATGCTTTGCGGCAGTCCTGCATAGCTCAGGTCAGACAGCCCGAAAAAATAGTTCTGGTAGGCAAGCTCAATGCCCTGTTCGGCCGCAAAATCTATGACTTGTTCTTTCACATTCATCACCTGCTCATTTTCTGCCGAAGAAACAGCTGGATAAAATGGCGGGCTGTAAAACAGAACGATCATTGGTGCCAGATGTTTGCAGAGACTGGCAAGATCAAAAACAATACGGGTCGTTAAATCACGGTCGCCAAGCTCCTGATAGTTAGCGAGAATGTAAGCCTTACGGCGTTCAACCTCCTCCGGGCCGTGAAGCCGCTCCGCTTCTTCCACCAGCTCTTCCATCGTGAGAACCTTTACGGAAATGCTGTGCGGCTCGTACGCTTGCAGCTCCGAAAATTGCTGCGACCGCTCATTGTACCGACTCCCGATTGCTTCGGCAGCATCTTCCGCCAGTTTTCGAAGCTGCTCATTAATATCTTTCAATGGTTTTTTCAGCATCATTAAATTAAACAGGGTCACAGCGGCATGAGGAATTTGGACAGAGTAATCGTCCTTCAGATCCTTTTGCATTAAATTGGTTGGAGGCGGTGTTACATCGTTACCAACTTTTTCACAAAAATCGGTATTTAGCTCCAGCCTTCTGTTGATCTCGGCTACCATGTAATTAGCATTAAGACCTGAAAAAGGCTCTCCAACATGCGTTTCCTGCCCGTAGCAAAAGAAACCCGGAAGGATTTTTCCGACAGACCCGGTATAGACATACTTGTGATCATCCCCAGGATAACTTGCAAAAGATGGTTCTGCATTCAACATGGTCACGTATTCCAAGCCGTATTGATCTCGCAAATCCACAAGGACCTGGGCTGCCGTCCTCATCCCAAGCGAATTTGCCTCTTCATCCGGTACAGAAATCAACAGCAGGTTCCCATCAAAACCTTCTTCTGAAGCTTTTTCAATCATGGCCATTTCACAGGCGAGCCCCGCCTTCATGTCCATGCTGCCTCTGCCAAACAGCCAATCTCCAGTTTTAATATCTTTTTTCACTGCCTCAGGTACATAGTCATCATCCCTATTAAAATTCATCGTAAGCTCCTGAGGTCTGAAGGCAACATTTTTCCATTCTCCATAATCTTCCGTATTGACGACATCAAAGTGACTGATTAAAATGACCGTTTTATTGGACTTCCCGTTCTTCACCAGAGCACTGACTAATTTACGCCCATCCTCTGTCGGATGAAGCACAAGCTGGCCAGGATTTTCTGCGAAATAAGGAAGCTCTGACAGACGCATCTGTATGTACTCACTCATTGCTATCTCAGGCAAGGTTCCCGTCACACTTGGAATCTCAATCAATTTCATCAGTAATTCGGCTAACTGCTCTCTTGTTTCCCAGGCACCCATTATGAATCACTCTCCTCTCGTTGCATATATTTATATGATTTCGATATTTTTTCATCGAAACCCTTTAATATTCATAATTTCAGATATATGATAAAGCTAACGATTGGAGTGTTCATACGTGCCAACCTTAATTTTTGCTCATCGAGGCTACAGTGCCAAGTATCCCGAAAATACGCTTCCTGCCTTTAAAGCAGCGATCGCCGCACGTGCCGACGGGATTGAATTGGATGTTCAGCTGTCTAAAGACGGTGTACCCGTTGTTATTCATGATGAAACGCTCCCTAGAACCACGACAGGCAGAGGGTTTGTAAAAGATCATAGCGCCGAGGAATTGCAAACTATGAAAATACTATACAAGAACGGTATCATGCATCGCCACACATACATCCCCACCCTTGCTGAAGTCTTGCAGTTAATGCAGGCAACCAATCTCATCCTGAATATTGAATTAAAAAACCAACGTTTTCCTTACCCCGGGATGGAGGAGACCGTTTTAAAAATGATCAAGTCCTATAAAATGGATGACCGTACCATTTACTCTTCTTTTGAGCATGATTCATTGCTCAAGGTCAAACAGTTAAATAACAATGCTGAAACAGCTCCTCTTTATAAGCGGCCGATACCAGAGCCGTGGAAATATGCAAAAGCCCTTGGGGCAAAGGGTATCCACCCCAATTACAGGGGCGTAACAGCGGATTTAATAAGTGATATGCACGAAAGGGATCTCAGCGTACGCGCTTACACAGTCAATCAGCCAGCTGCTATTAAAAAACTCAGCCAATGGGGCATCGATGGCATTATGACAGACGACCCCGTGTTAGGTCTGAAATGTCTAAAAAGATGAAATAAAAGGAGGCCAATTATATGGCTGAAGTCGTCCATCAACCGGTCCAACCCTCCAGCCGTCCGAAAAGACGGAGATGGCCATGGATTACCTTACTTGCCCTCATTGTTTTCCTCATTGTGCTAATCATGGGAATCAGCTGGTACGTTACGGATTCTCTAATTCATCCGGAAAGAAAGGCTGTTACATTGACGCCGCAAACCGTCAATCTAGCCTATGAACCCGTTACATTCGAAAGCCGCACTGACCATGTTAAGCTGAAGGGATGGATCATGAAGCCTACCAAGCCCACGCATAAATGGGTCATCCTTTCACACGGATATACGGGAAACCGATTAATCTGGCCAACCGTTGACAAGGGAAAAGACGGTCTGGCGTTTATGAAAATGCTTGTGAAGAACGGGTATAATGTGGTGGCATTCGATTATCGAAATAGCGGGGCTTCCGGAGGGCATCAAACCACTGTCGGTTATTATGAACAGCTGGATCTGGACGGCGCAGTTGATCACGTTGTCAGCGAGGACCCCCAGGCTCAGGTGGGTCTTGTCGGCTGGTCACAGGGTGCAGCCACAACCCTTTTAGCGGCATCACAATCCCCTGCTGTTAAGCTTGCTGTGGCAGACTCATCTTTTTCCAATCTGAGAACATATCTGAAAACCAATCTTCCACATTGGTCACATCTCCCGCAGTACCCATTCACACCAGTCATTCTGAATTTTTGGATTCCTGTACTGTCAGGTCTGGACACCTATAAAGTTGCGCCGCTTAAAGCGGTAAAAGATTTTAATGGCCCTATTCTTCTTGTGCATTCCACAGCAGACCAAGCGATTCCAGCCGCAAACTCTAAGAAAATTTACGACCGTTACAGTCAATCGAAAGACATTACCTATAAGACGTTTCCAAAAGCAGGCCACACAGAATCTTATGTTCTTTTTCCAAAAGCCTATGAAAAAATGTTGATGCAATTTTTCCAAGAAAAAGGCTTCACTCCATGAATATCTTTGGCGATTGCCCATACATGGGGCGTCGCTTTTTTCTTCGTTAGGCAATAATTTTGCTAAAGAATTTCGCTCGTGGGAAAATAAAGGTGGTTTTGATTCTTAATAAGGGATGTGAAACACTTGTCAAAAAAATTATTTTCACCGTATACCATCAAAGATCTCACTCTAAAAAACCGCATTGTCATGTCGCCGATGTGCATGTATTCGTGCATGAATGAAGACGGTCTCGTCAATGACTGGCATATTACCCACTATACGAGCCGCGCAGTCGGTCAGGTAGGTCTCGTGATTTTAGAATCTTCAGCCGTAACTAAGCAGGGACGAATTTCCCCCCAAGACTTAGGCATCTGGAGCGATGAACATATTGAAGGGCTAAAGAAACTCGTTGATCTTAATCATCAGCACGACAGTAAAATAGGCATTCAATTAGGGCATGCCGGACGTAAAGCAGAGCTTAAGGAAGACATCATTTCTCCTTCACCGCTTGCCTTTAATGATAAGTATAAACAGCCAAAAGAAATGACAATTGAGCAGATCAAAGAAACCGTGCAGGCATTTAAAGATGCCGCCGGCCGGGCAAAAGAAGCCGGCTTTGACATGATTGAGCTGCATGGCGCCCACGGCTATCTCATTAACCAGTTTCTATCGCCGCTCTCCAATCACAGGACGGATGAGTATGGCGGTTCACCGGAAAACCGGTACCGTTTTCTTTCAGAAGTCATCGAAGCCGTCAAAGAAACATGGCAAGGTCCACTCTTCGTGAGAATATCTGCGAACGATTATACGGAAGGTGGTAACACACCAGAAACGTATGTGCACTATAGCAGAAAAATGAAGGAGCAAGGTGTCGATCTAATTGATGTCAGCTCAGGCGCAGTGGTACCGGCTAAAATGAATGTTTTTCCTGGCTACCAGGTCCCTTATGCGGATCAGATCAGAAATGAGGCAGAGCTTGCAACGGGTGCGGTCGGCTTAATCATTAATGCTGTCCAAGCAGAAGAAATTCTGCAGAACGAACGGGCAGACCTCATTCTGCTAGCCAGAGAGCTCTTAAGAGATCCCTATTGGCCAAGAACAGCCGCCGTCGAGTTGGGGACAGAAATTGATCCGCCCCGCCAGTACGACCGAGGCTGGGTATTTTAAATAAAATTCTCGAAAAACGGCGTCCAATTCGTGTTCCATAGAAAAATTTAAAAAAACGTGTCGGCATGTTCTCAAAAGAGAGACTTGCCGGCACGCTTTTTCTTTTCTGTTCTAATGAGCAACTGCTGGTTTTTGATTGATCAATTCTTATTACCGGATTAATCGGATGATTTATTATCCCCCTTACCTCTTTTAACTGACTTCACCTTTTTGGATTGTTGTTTCAATTCTTTTTTCACTTCAGAAACAGCCTCGTGAAACATAGAAAATTCTTCAGGACTTAAATCCTGCCTGCCATATCGTACTTTTTCATAGCTTGAATGAATCACTTGAATGGCTTTGAATGAAAGCTGCTTCGAACCGAGCCAGTCTCTGAGCGTTTCATTAAATTTCCTGCCTGATTTATGCTTATTAGCCCATTTTTGCAGCTGAAAAATTTCCTTTCTCACCGGATGAGATGGCGCTTGCAGAAAATTTCTGCGGCGTTGGCTATAAAGATTAGAATGCTTTTGACTTGTAAATGCCTGACTCCCAGGGATGATCGTTTCATGTTGCTTGACCCTCCGCTTCCAGAAAAAAACGGCAAGCCACACGATTATAACTGCTCCCAAAATGAGGCCGAACCATAGAAAATATGAAGGCGTCTCATAAGACTTATGAATGATGTCCTTTGCATTTTTTTGTTTACTAAAGTGAAAAACAGATTGAAGTCGCTTCTGCTTGCTCATACTCGGGTGAGAAGGGAGAACCCAGGACATGACCTTGGAAACCGTATAAAAAACAGCATAGGCTAAGCCATCAACGATTTTCAATAAGATCCACTGGATAATGGGTCTGAGGAGCCATAGAATCCCACCCGCTACCATAATCCCTCCAAAGAAAATCCCTATAAAAAGAGAAGTCGGTTTGACTTGGGCTTGACCACGCTCTTGACTTTGTAGAGCCAATATACCGTTCATTAATATAAATTCAACTGCCGCAAAAATTAAATACGCATAAGGGAGAGGAACTGCTGGCAAATAACTCAACTGCAAGACAATAGCTCCGACGCAAAATAATAAAAAGCCGAAAAAGGTTTCCCACATTAACTCGGGTCCCTTATCCTCATCCCACCAGCTCAGTATGAAATAAAACGCAAGACCTGCAATTGCCAATACAAAAATAGAAAGATGGAAAATAAAGAAAAAGAGGACAGCAAGTACCAGGTAAATAGCAAAAATCCACACAAAAGAAAAATGCTTGAGTGTCCGTTTAAGTCCTAAGAACAAACCCATAAAAACCACTGTTAAAAGAAGCAGCGGGACAGCTGCATGCCAATGGCTGCTGCTGATAAGAATTTCAAGGGCAAGCAGCATGACAGTCCCATAAGCGATCCACAGGACGTCTTGCAGGTGCTGATATCTACGCAAGCGCCTCACCCTTTCCTTTATCTTTCGATGAAAGAGAGCTCAAGCCAAGAATTGCCCCGTTATCTTTGACCTGGTAAAGCTGATGACCACGTTTCGCCCACGTCTTTAAATAAGGTCTATAGCCCGATTGACTGTCCGCTAAGCAGATAAAAATTATTCTAGGGCTGAACATTTGCCTGTCGATAAAACCCCAGGCATTGTCAGGATGGATGCGAATGTAGCTAAGCTCAATAACCGCAAGCATTTCCCATGCCTTCATTAAGTGCTTTAGTCCTTGTTCCATTCCTAGATATGTACCGCCGGAAGACCCCTTCGATTTAATATTAATATAAAGGTCAAAGGCAATCTGGTGCTTTTCCGCGAACTGCGTCATATAGGTCGCCATAGAAAGCATTTTTTCTAGCCGTTCTGTTGAAATAAAATTTGACTGCCCGCTGTCCAGAATCAGAATAAGCGTCCAGTATATACCAGACACCTTTTCAAAGACCTTCGTCTGCATCTGCCCAATCCTGGCACTCGCCTTCCAGTGCACATATTTCAGCGGGTCGGTCATTTCGTACTCTCTCGTTCCAGTGACAAGCGTACGATCGGCAAAGAGGGAAGTCTGCTGAGGCGAAGCTCCTTCTCTAAACATCACCATATCCTTAAGCAGCGGCAGCGGATACAGTTCAGGATATATAATGACTTCTGTGTGGAGAAGGCCGGGGTAGGTCAGTGTAAAGGAGCAAAGTCTTAGCGGATCCTGAATGACAACCTTAAGAGATTTTGCTCTTACCCACCCTCTCTTTTTAGCGATAAACGGCACCTTTAATGTTACACCTCCCCGGCGGGAAATATTAAACGGGGCGATAAAGACTGTCCGCTTTCCCTCAGAAAACTCGGGAATTTCCAGGTGATCATCAAACTCTATTCTCGATTCCCCGTAAACCAGCGGTAAGAAAGAGTCATTATGAAGCGAAAACCCAAGCCCACCTGCTTCCCTCACCATCACTCTTTTTCTCAATAATGCATTCTGATAGATGATGCGTTTAGAAAGGTAATTCAGATACAGAAAGGGCGCAGTACCTAAGATTACAAAAGAGGTTCCAGCGAAAAAAAGAACGGGCCCTTGCAGAAGAAGCGAAACCACCATTACGATAACCCCTGCAACAGTCATATAAGAAAGCAGAAGCGGCTGATTTTTTGAGATTTGCCACCTCATATTTTGAGTGATCCCGCTTCCACTGGCACCGCAACCTGATCCAGAATATCTTGAATGATAGAATCTTTCGTTACTCTCATCTCACCCTCCATGGACAGCACCATACGGTGGCTAAGAACAAAAGGTGCCATTTCTCTGATATCTTCAGGCGTTACATAATCCCTTCCGTTGATTAAAGCCTGCGCCTGGGATGCTCTCATAAAGGCTAGACTCCCACGAGGACTCACACCTGTCTCAATAAATGCTGCTTCTCTTGTTTCTTTAATAATTTCAAGCAAATATGTTTCCACCGCTTCATCTATCCGTACTTTTCTGACCTTCTCTCGCAGACTGATCAATTCTTGATTATCCATGACTGCTTCAAGTTGATCGAGGGGACGCTCCTCTCGATGCATCTTCATCATTTGTCTCTCTTCCTCAAAAGAAGGATAACCGGTTGCGATTTTCATTAAAAAACGATCCATTTGTGCTTCAGGAAGCGGGAACGTTCCTTGAGATTCAATCGGATTTTGGGTAGCAATCACCATAAAAGGCGCGGGAAGCGGTATCGTTTCCCCTTCGATTGTGACCTGTTTTTCCTCCATCACCTCAAGCAGACTTGACTGTGTGCGAGGTGTTGCTCTATTAATTTCATCTGTTAGTAAAATATTAGTCATTACAGGGCCAGCTTTGACTTCAAAGGTCTGTTTAACCGGGTTGAAATATTGAAGTCCAGTAATATCTGAAGGAAGAACGTCTGGTGTAAGCTGAATCCGCCTGAACTCTCCAGATATTGACTTTGCCAAAGCCTTTGCAAGCACCGTTTTGCCTGTCCCTGGCACGTCTTCAAGAAGGACATGCCCATCACAAAGCATAGCAATCATCATTTTTTCAATAACTTTTTCTTTTCCAACCAAAACGCTTCCTATAGAATTCTGCAACCTAGATAGAGCCTCCATCAAATTCTCCCCTTCTCAGTTTCTATGAACTATTGTAGCAGAAAAATTTAGAAAATTGCTAACTTATTTACATAAAAAAGGGTTGCACATCATAACAACTGTTATATAATATATATAACAGGCAATCAAGGAGGTAAATAAGATGTTAATTAAACTTTTCCCGGAATCCAATGTTCCTCTCTATACACAATTAATTGATGAAATTAAATTAGGCATTGCAAAAAAAGACCTGCTTCCTGGTGAATCACTGCCTTCTGTAAGAGCAATGGCTGGAGATCTCGGGATTAACATGCATACCGTCAATAAAGCTTATCAACGATTAAAGGAAGAAGGACTGCTTATTATTCACAGACAAAAAGGAGTGATGGTGAGTTTAAACATGCCTCCAGCTGATGAAGCGTACTTCGGTCTTCTTGAGGAGAACCTGACCCGGCTGATAGCAGATGCGATGATTCATGAAATCGACAAGAATACAGCCATTGAATTAACTGAAAGAATTTACAATAAAATCAAAGGAAAGGAAGAGAATGAATGGGATTTACACTAAATGATTTAACCTTTATTATCATTTACCTTCCAGCTGGGATCCTTCTTGTATTTATGCCTTATTTGACAAGAAGAACAGATGTATTTGGGGTTACTGTTCCGCTCGAAGCAGCTTCCAGCCTGGATATCATGTCAAAAAAACGCAAATACGCAGCGTCAAGTCTGAGTCTGCTCATATTGCTGTTTCTTATTTACTTGTTCATACGGTCTGGTTCAACGCCATTGTTTCCTGTCGTTTTACTTCTGATCTTCATGACCGGATCGTTTGCCATCTACGGCCTGTTTCATATTCAGATGAAAAAAATGAAAATTGACCATCAATGGGAGAAAATAAACACACAGCAGATTGTGATTGATACAGCCTTCAGAAACGTTAAAACAGTCTATTCCTTATGGTGGTATCTGATCCCCCTCGTATTGTCTCTGATGACACTTGGGCTGACACTTTTCATGTACGACCGCATCCCTGCATCGATCCCTGTTCATTTTGATGGAAAAGGCCACATCACAGCTTATACTGAAAAATCATCCCGCTTTCTTTATTTAAATATTGCGTTTCAAGTCTATATAACTGCCTTGTTTGCTTTTTTGCATGGAATGATTGGGCGTGCAAAACAGCAGATTTCTCCGGAAGATCCTGAGAATTCTATGATAAAGAATCGCCTCTTTAGAAAACGCTGGTCCCTGTATATGATTCTTGCCGCTATTGTAATGGTTCTCACTTTTGGCATTGACCAGATGGCGCTGATTTTAAGCTGGTCTTCAGAAGTCATACTTGCTAGTGCCATGACTGGTGCAGGACTGCTTCTGCTTGGAGCGATTTTTCTCAGTATTACGACCGGTCAAGGAGGAAGCCGGATTAAATCATCCGGTACGAGTCAAAAGAACGTAATGAGACGTGATGATGATCGCTTCTGGAAAATGGGTCAAATTTATATAAACCGAGAGGACCCTTCACTATTTGTTGAGAAAAGATTCGGAGTCGGCTGGACGCTTAATTTTGCCCATCCTTTAAGCTACATTACGTTGATCGTTATTATTCTCCTAAGTGTAATCCTGCCCCTTATTTTTTCATAAAAAAAAGTGATAGGCCCTGCCTATCACTTTTTTGGATCTCTAGGATTCATTTCTCTCTTTTTGTTTGCAAGATGGACAATTTCCTTGCCATATTGTGAATTCAAGTTCTCCATAAGTTTAATGAGGGGTTCCTTTTTTGCGTCATCCTCATATGAAAAAAGATCAAGCTGCTTGCTCGATGTCTCAATGCTCTTAAATCCACTAAGCGTAATTCCCAACAGCCGGACAGCTCTGCCATCCCAGTGTTGTTCATAAAGCGAATAGGCGAGATTCAAAATATCTTCCTTAGAATAAATGGGCTGCCTGCTTGAATAATTACGAGTAACGGTCTGGAAATTATAATATTTAATCATAACTGAGATCTGGTAGCCGAACACATGCTGAGCTTTAACCTTTGCAGCAAGTTTTTCACTCAAAGCACCAAGCGTTTTTTTTACTGTAAAATCATCTGTTGTATCCTGAGAAAGCGTGGTTGACTGACTGATGCTTTTAAAATGGTGCCACGCCTCTGGGTCAACTGGCCGATGATCTTTCCCATGAGCTTTATTATAAAGCTTCTCGCCTTGAATACCGAGCCAATCCGTCAGCACTGCCTGATTCTGATTAGCGAGATCTCCAATTGTCTGAAGCCCCTTCTGCTTAAGCTTTGCTTCAGTTTTAGGGCCGACCCCATGCATTTCTCCGATAGGCAGCGGCCACAGAAGCTTTGGAATGTCCCTTTTTCTCAATACAGTCATACCCATCGGTTTTTTCATATCAGAAGCCATCTTAGCAAGGAATTTATTTGGAGCAATACCGATACTTGAAGGAAGCCTCAGTTTTTCATACAGGCCCTGCTGAATTTCTCTTGCTATTTTAAGCGGATGTGTTCCATCCGCAACATCCGTAACGTCCATATAGCCTTCATCAATTGATACCTTCTCAACCTGGGAAGTAAACGTTCTTAAAAAATCGAATAATGCGGCTGATGTTTCTCTGTATAAAGGGAAGTCAGGTGGTTTAACAATTAATTCGGGACAATGTCTTCTTGCTTCACCGACAGTCATGGTCGTTTTTACGCCCATAGCTCTTGCTTCATAACTGCTGGTCACTACAATGCCCCGGCGATCTTCAACTCGACCTGCGACCGCAAGAGGTTTACCTTTTAAAGAAGGATCTTTGGCGATTTCAACCGAGGCATAGAAACTATTCATATCAACATGAAAGATAATCTTGGACTGATTGTTTCTCACTTTGTTCACCACACTTTTTACTTCATCCAATTCCCCTGCCGGTTTATCTTTTTCGTTGTTCATCTTGGTATTACCTGCTATTCTTTAAATAATGCAATATATTTTCCATACGATAAAGGAGTTAAGCAATGTCCAGTCAGCATATGTTTCAGTTCATCGGGATTGGCATACCCATTTTATGCTTTATTATCGGAGTTGTAGGTTATTTAATCGCTAAGAAACTCTATCTGCCAACAGCTATCGTCTTTATTTTATCACTTTTAGTCGTTTTAATCGGGTTTGGGAAATCCTTATTTGTTTGGGTCGTGTTATATACCCTTATTACGTTTATTGGCAGTCTATTTATCAGGGGTGTTCTGCGCACCTTTTTCAGATAGTGGAGCCAAAATCTAAAATTATGTGATCAAATGATTCGCCAACCACCTAACCTACCTAGGATAGATGGTTGGCGAAAGACCTGTTTCCTTGAAGTCTCTACTTATGCTCAAAGTTACCTGTGGCCACTGCCCGTGGAAAGCGAGCAGCTTAGAGCGGAAATCATCGTGTTATTTGCGTGCTTTGGCCCTTTGGAAGTCATTTTGTGCATAAATGTTCAGTTGCCACAAGCTGATCCTGGGGGAGTCTCAGGTTTCTAAAATTTTAGAGTTTCCTTGTTCAATTAAAGCCTCCGTTAGCTTAAGTACAATTATTTTCAACTCTTGCCCTTATTGTACAGGAAGCTGATTATCCTGGAAACGGCAGAGGTTGAGTTCCATCGACATCGGTAAAGCCATATTTTCTCGCTAGTTCAGCCACCATTATTGCATCGCCAGAAAACTTAGATACCGTGGCGTCTGTTGTCAATGCCACCACCGCACGACCTACATACGCAGTTGTTTCCGTTGTTCCATCCTCTTGTCCAAAACCTGAATCTACAACTCTTTCTGTCCTCATCCAACCTGGGCAAACAGCAACGGCTGAAATGTTGAAGTCCTTTAATTCCTTTGCCATTCCTAGTGTCATTCGATTGATCGCATTCATAGCTAAATCATAATATAAATTACCTGAAATCTTGTCCTTGATAAAAAATGTGATATTTACAATTAACCCTTTTTGGTGTTGCTGCTTCATCAGAGGTACAGCGTATCGAGTAGTCAGCAAATAAGCTTGCGGTCCAGCAACCATCATAGCATCCCAATGCTCCAGTGGTCGTTCCCAAAAATGCCGTCCATCTCCTGATGGTAGAGAACTTTCGGAACCACCAAATACACTATTGACTAAAATATCAATCCGACCGTGTTCCTTTTCAATTTGCTCAAACAGGTTTCTTACGTCATTGTCGCTTGTATGGTCACATCGTATGGCGATGCCTTTACCTCCTCGTGAAGTGACACCATCGGCAGTTTCCTCAATGGTTTCGGGTCGATTATCGGTTGTAGCTCCTTTTACACTCCGACCAGTCACATACACCGTCGCTCCTGCACTGCCTAGTTCGAAGGCAATCCCCCTGCCCGCTCCACGGGATGCACCTGTAACAACAGCAATCTTCCCTTGTAATGGTTTCATATTTTCCTAACTCCCTTATCTATCTCAATTTTAGATACAGAAAAATATTTATAATTTTTGTTCATTAATTAGTAATATTTTTTCACAATAACTCATTCCTTGTTCAAACTAACCAGCTGAATTTATTGAATAAAAACATAATATTTTATCTTTTGTTTGTATTCTAGAAAGATAGCGCTCAATCCTTTAGAGGATGAAAGATTAACAAGCAAGGATTAAAAAAACCTCGTCATTTATAAACGAGGTTTTGTGAATATATTGTGTCATTTTATATTTTCGCAAATTAAATTTCAGCTTAATGTACTCTGTCAAAACTTTTCGGGAGCAGCATCATCAATCAGCTTTATTGTGTTTCCTTCAATGCAAGGAGGGTTCATACGTTCACTCGGCTGTGCTTATGGAAAAACCATGTAATAGCGGAAATACCCTCGCTTGGCATGTATTGCATCCGCATTTTCTTCATGCGATGGGAATTCAAAGAGGCTGATTCAATCATGCGGAATCAGCTAAAGGTCGTTGAAAATCTAACTCATTGATTTAGTGTAAAGTGAAAATTAAGAAAGCGTTAAATTCATTTTGGGTGATTGATGTGTTGGCGCGAAGACGTCCTCGAAAATGGTTTGCATTTTCTTCGTGCGATTCTAAGCAATCTCGAGGGACTGCAAGAGATCGACTATTTCATTGGTGTCAAGAAGGCTCTGTCTAATGTTCAGGAGCAAAATCTTAATTGTCTGTATTCTCTTTACCTCGCTGTGCCTGGAAAATATGGAAAGCTCAAATTCCTCGCCAATTAGGTGAGGCGTGCCCTGGAAGCGAGACCCAACGGGACTCAACACCACATCTAACCGGGGACTTCTTTAGTGGCCTCATCAGCGACCAGCGAGATCCCACGCCAAAGTTAGTTGCGGTCCTCACGTGGAAAGCAAGCAGCCCTCATGGGGCTCGAAATTCCACATCTCGCAATTACACCGAAGTCGGGCCTTTTCAGTGGCCTCATCAGCGATTTAAACATTAGTTTCCCGCAGCGCTGCCTTCAGGGAAAATAGGCTCGTGACTGTTTCGACGCCTAGAATCCCGTAAACCCCCCAAAAACCCGGTTAACAAGAAAAGAGGTCATTTTAGTCATCCAGTCAAAGTAAAGAAAAACACCCATAACAATCATGATATACCCGCCTGTTTTTGTTACTGTGCTGCTATATTTTTTAATCCACCGCATTCTTCCGATAAAGAAAGAAAACACAATGAAAGGCACAGCAAATCCAGCAATATACATGATCATGTAAAACAAACCTGCTCCAGGATGAGTTACTCCGAGTGCAATTACTGCAGCCAGAATAGGACCGGTGCAAGGCGTCCATCCTGCAGCAAAGCCCATTCCAATTAGGATTGACCCCGCATAGCCGCTCGGCCGCTCACGGAAAGCGAACGTCTTATCTTTCATTAAAAACGACGGCCGCAGCCAGCCGACTATAACAAATCCGAAAAACAGGACAAGAATAGCGCCGAGACGCCTAATTAAGTCGCTATAAGTAAGCATTAATTGTCCTACCAAACTTGTCGATAACCCGAGAGCCAAAAAAATACAGGAAAATCCCAAAAGAAAAAAGAACGTATGCAGCCAGGTTCTTTTTTGCAGAAGACCGTTCTTTTCTTTAAGGTCGTCAACAGAAACACCCGTAATATAGGATAAGAAGCTTGGATAAAGCGGCAGAGAACAGGGTGAAATAAATGATAGAAAACCCGCTCCAAAAGCAATCAAAAAATTAATGTCATGCATAAACATTCCGCCCATTCACTTGATCTGACATGATAATACCACTATACCAATATCAGATAATGATGAATAGATTAACTTCATTAAGCTTAGTAATCAAAAAATCAGAAGGTTTTTAGCTTATTAATCAATTTATCCAATGTTGCTGTTTCAAGAGGTCCTTCATTTTTAGCCACTAGTTTACCCTTTTTATTGAATAAATAAGAGGTTGGGATCGTGTGAACATCAAGTGCCGTTGTCAGCTGATCATCGCGGTCAAGCAGTATTGGAAATTTAATTTTTTTTCCTTGTATAAAATGACTAACATCTGATTTACTCAATTCTGACGTCAACATATTCACACCAACCACCGTAATGTGGTCGTCCTTTTTCAGAGAAGACGCATGTGTCTTAAGAAAAGCCATTTCCTGTTTGCAAGGCTGACACCACGTTGTCCAGAAAACAATGAGAGTGGGTTTTCCTGCATAAGCATTTAAGGAAATTGTTTTCCCTGACAGATCTGTCAAACTGATCTCAGGCAATGACACATTCACTGGGCCCGTCGTCTCTTCAGCCAACCGGGGTCGACTGGGGCTTTCCTGCTTCTCTTGCTGGTAAGAGTGAGAGGGTGATTTATCAGTAAACAAGAATACACTTCCCAGACAGCCTAAACACACCAAGGAAATAAAAAGATAGCGGCTTATTGATTGCATCATTTCTCTCCTTTTTGAACATGCACTAATAGGAGATTATGCGGCTTGGCTGCAAAAAATGACAAGAAGCCCAGTCCTTAGAGACCGGGCTTCTTGCTTTATGAATTATTATTTCTTTTTGGCTTCATCAATAATAGCTAGAACCAATTCTGCAGTTTTTACGAGTTCAGGGATGGATTGCCTTTCGTTTGTCGTATGAATTTCTTCATAACCGACTGCCAGGTTAACTGTTGGAATGTCAAACCCGGCAATCACGTTAGCATCGCTCCCTCCGCCGCTTTGATGCAGCTCAGGTTCACGCCCGATTGCTTTAGCCGCTTTTTTAGCAACTTCCACGACATGATCGCCATTCCCAAATTTAAATCCTGGATACATGATTTTTACATCAACTTCCGCTCTTCCGCCCATTTCTGCTGCGGTCTCTTCGAAAGCCTTCTTCATTTTTTCAACTTGCTGTTCCATCTTTTCTTTAACTAATGAACGTGCTTCAGAAATGATTTCTACGTAATCACAAACGATATTGGTCTGCTTCCCGCCTTCAAATCGACCAATATTAGCCGTTGTTTCTTCATCAATTCTGCCAAGAGGCATTTTGGAAATCGATTTAGCTGCCATAGTAATAGCAGAAATACCTTTTTCCGGTGCAACACCGGCATGAGCGGTTTTTCCATAAATACGAGCTGCGATTTTTGCTTGGGTGGGAGCTGCTGTAATGATATTGCCCACTGGCCCATCACTATCGAGGGCAAAGCCATAATCCGCTTTAATAAGTGATTCATCCAGAGCCTTTGCTCCGACCAGACCTGATTCTTCACCTACCGTTATGATAAACTGCAGGGTGCCGTGAGAAAGATTCTTTTCTTTGATCACTTTGAGTGCTTCAAGAATAGCAGCCAGACCCGTTTTATCATCAGAACCAAGTATTGTTGAACCATCTGAAATAATATAATCCTCTTTAATAGAAGGCTTAATATTTTTACCGGGAACAACCGTATCCATATGTGAAGTGAAGTAAATAGCATCGCCATCTGTATTGCCTTCAAGAGTGCAAATCAAATTATTTGCGCCATGACCGGTTTTTTCCTTAGCCTGGTCTTCTTCCACTTTTAAGCCAAGCGCTTTGAATTTTTCTTTAAGTACATTTTGGATCACTGCTTCATTTCCTGTTTCTGAATCAATCTGTACAAGCTCCATAAATTCTGTGATTAGTCTTTCATCATTTACCAAGTTTATTCATCCTTTCAAAATGCCTGACGAGTATTGTGAAGAGGCTGGCTATGATAACTTCCTCTACAGTGGAATGTTACCATGCTTTTTAGCAGGACGCGACTCTTGTTTATTCTTGAGCATTTCAAGAGCTTGAATTAATTTTATTCTTGTCTCTCGCGGATCAATGACATCATCAACCATGCCATGTGAAGCAGCCACGTAAGGATTTGCCAGCTGCTCTCGATATTCTTCAATTTTTTCTTGTCTTGTTTTATCAGGATTTTCACTTTGAGCGATTTCTTTTGCAAAAATAACATTTGCCGCTCCTTCAGGGCCCATCACGGCAATTTCAGCATTTGGCCATGCATAAACCAGATCCGCTCCGATTGATTTACTGTTAAGCGCAACATAGGCGCCTCCGTAAGCCTTTCTTAAAATAACCGTTATTTTAGGCACTGTAGCTTCAGAATAAGCATATAAAATTTTCGCGCCATGACGAATAATACCGCCATGCTCCTGCTTAACACCAGGGAAAAAGCCTGTAACATCTTCAAATGTTATAATTGGAAGATTAAAAGCATCGCAGAGACGGATAAATCTGCTGATTTTATCAGATGCATTAATATCAAGCCCTCCGGCCATCGTTTTTGGTTGATTGCAAATAAGACCAGCAGGCTCGCCTTTTATCCTGGCAAAACCGATGACGGCATTCTTTGCAAAGTGTTCTTGTATCTCTAGAAATGAGCCTTGGTCGACAACCTGTTCGACAACTTTTCGAACATCATAGGAGCGCATAGGATCAAAAGGTACTGCATCTATGATGTCTTCAAGGAAATCGGAAGATGCTTCAGCGTCGAGGACAGGTGCCTTTTCACGGTTATTTGCCGGAAGATAGCTTAACAACTGCCGTACAAGGGTTAAGGCATGCTCTTCATCTGGAGAAGAAAAATGAGCGTTTCCACTCAGCCGATTATGTACAGCTGCCCCGCCAAGATCATTAGAGCTGATTTTTTCTCCAGTCACAGTTTCAATTACTTTTGGTCCTGTGATAAACATTTGGCTCGTCTTCTCCACCATTATGACGAAATCTGTAATAGCAGGTGAATACACGGCTCCGCCGGCACATGGTCCCATTATGACAGAAATTTGTGGAATAACACCTGAGTAGATCGCATTTCGGTAGAACACATGACCGTACCCATCAAGTGAAACAACGCCTTCCTGGATACGCGCCCCTCCTGAATCATTGAGCCCAATAAAAGGCACGCCGTTTTTTGCTGCCAGATCCATCACATGAGCTATTTTTTTACCATGCATTTCCCCAAGAGCTCCACCATATACGGTGAAATCCTGTGCAAACAGGTAGAGCGGTCTCCCGTTAACTTTTCCGTATCCAGTGACAACGCCTTCACCTGGGGCCTCTCCCTCAAAACCAAGGCTATGGGCCCGGTGCTCGATAAACGGATTTAGTTCCACAAACGAACCTTCATCGAGAAGAATCTCGATTCGCTCTCTTGCTGTCAGCTTCCCTTTTTCATGCTGACGTTCAATTCGATCATCACCGCCGCCGAGTTCAACTTGACGCCTGCGGTCATAGAGTTCATTAATTTTTTCATAGATGTCCAACATCATTCCTCCTCAGATCGTTTCTCACACAGTTCAAAAAGTACACCATGAGCAGACTTTGGATGCATAAACGCAACGTCAGCATTCTCTGCTCCTAAACGGGGTTCATGAATCAATCATGCTCATTCCATGCTCTGTTAAGTGTTTGATTCTCGCTTTTATATCTTTTACACCAAGGGCAATATGATGCAGCCCCTCTCCACGCTTTTCAATAAAGCGTGCAACTGCAGAGGATTCGTTCATCGACTCAAGAAGTTCAATCCTACAGTTTCCTGCATCGAAAAAAGCTACTTTAACCTGCTGAGCAGGGACCTCTTCAACTGCAATAAGTTCAAGGTGCAGAGTATCCTTGTAAAATGGAACAACCTCGTCGATTGAACGGACGGCGATCCCAAAGTGATCCACCTTCTCTACTTTAAAATCGGCTGATAAGGTTAAACCATCTCGTTCATAGACAGCTTTTTCAATGAATTTTGCCGTTTCGATGGTGGGCGTCCCTGGTGTGAATATTTTTTGAATCCCTTTCGACTCCAAATATGGAATATCTTCTGCCGGTATGACCCCGCCGCCAATTACGATAATATCGGCTGCATCCTTTTCCTTAAGCAGCTGTATAATTTCAGGGAATAGCTCATTATGCGCACCTGATAAACAAGAAAGACCGATGGCATCTGCGTCCTCCTGAATAGCTGCTGAAACGATTTGTTCTGGGGATTGCCGCAATCCTGTATAAATAACTTCCATTCCATAATCACGCAGTGCTTGGGAAATAATCAACGCCCCGCGATCATGACCATCCAGGCCAGGTTTGGCTACGACAACTCTTATATGTTTTTTCATGCGTTCTCCCCCTTAAATTCTGTCTGTTAAAGACCCGTGATTTTATAAGCCGTCATATTCGCCAAACGTCACTCTAAGAATCCCACAGATTTCACCAATCGTGGCATAGGCTCTGACACATTTAATAATGTACGGCATCAGATTATCATTGCCTTGCGACGCCGTCTGAAGAGCGTCCAGTGCCTGGTCGACAGCTTGTGTGTCACGGTCTCGGCGAAGTATGTTCATTCTTTCAACTTGCTTCTGAGCGAGCGCTTGGTCAACACGATGCAACGCCTGTTGAGGTTCGTCGTCTATTTTAAAGGCATTCATCCCTACAACGATTTCTTCCTGTTTTTCAATCGCTTTTTGCGTTTCATAAGAAGCCCGGTGAATCTCCTCCTGCATGTAGCCCTCTTCAACCGCACGCACTGCACCGCCTAAATCCTCAATCTTCTTAAAGTACTTAAAGACTTCCTGCTCCATTTCATCTGTCAGCTGTTCAACATAATACGAGCCACCAATTGGGTCCGCCGTATCAGTGGTTCCACTTTCATGAGCAATAATCTGCTGGGTCCGAAGAGCGATTCGCGCCGATTCTTCGGTAGGAAGAGCGAGCGCCTCATCACGGCTGTTTGTATGAAGACTTTGAGTCCCTCCGAGAACCGCTGATAACGCCTGAAGTGTCACCCTGACAATATTATTATCCGGCTGCTGAGCAGTTAAAGTAGAACCTCCTGTTTGGGTATGAAACCTTAGCTGCCAGCTCTTCGGATTTTTCGCATGATAAACATCTTTCATCAAATGAGCCCAAATTCGTCTTGCGGCACGGAATTTAGCAATTTCCTCAAAAAACTGGTTATGAGCATTAAAGAAAAATGCCAGTCTGGGAGCAAATTTGTCTATATCCATACCCGCCTCTAATGCCGCTTCAACATAAGCTCTTCCGTTTGCCAACGTAAAAGCGAGTTCCTGAGCGGCTGTTGATCCCGCTTCCCTAATGTGATAGCCGGAAATACTGATTGTATTCCATTTTGGCACCTGTTCAGCACAATAAGAAAATATATCAGTTATCAGCCTCATAGATGGTTTTGGCGGAAAAATATACGTCCCACGAGCAATATATTCTTTTAAAATATCATTTTGAATCGTGCCGGATATCTGATCGGCATTTACACCCTGTTTTTCTGCAGCAACAATGTACATCGCCAAAAGCACAGAAGCAGGGGCGTTAATTGTCATTGATGTACTAACTTTGTCTAAAGGAATATCTTTAAAAAGAATTTCCATATCCTTTAAGGAATCAATCGCCACACCAACCTTGCCGACCTCTCCTTTTGACATTTTATCATCAGAATCATACCCAATTTGAGTTGGAAGATCAAAGGCTACTGAAAGCCCTGTTTGCCCCTGTTCCAGCAAATAACGGAAACGACGGTTCGTTTCTTCTGCTGAGCCAAATCCTGCGTATTGCCTCATCGTCCAGTGCCGGGCTCGGTACATTGTAGGCTGAATGCCTCTTGTGTATGGAAAGCTTCCTGGAAACCCTAGTGTTTCTATGTATTGATCATCCGGGTCCTTTGGTGTATATAATCTTTCAATCGTGATATCTGAGCTAGTCTGAAAGGCTTCTTTGCGTTCTGGAAAACGCTTCATTAATTCTTCTGTTTTAGAAAGCCAAGCTTCATATTCTTTATCAAAGGTTGTTTGTGCGGCCAAGTTGTGGTTCCTCCTTTATAAAAGCGTTTTCATTTTAGTTTTTAGCTACTTTACTATAATTCGTTTCATTACCGCAATAATCCTGCCATTCATTTTTACGTCGTACCTGACTTGCCAAGCTACTAAGGTTTCATTACAATGTGAGAAGAAGATTATTAAAGGAGGAGCTGCCCTTGCCTAAAAAAACAATCAAGGTTGTGGTGGTGGTCATGCTGCTTGCGCTCGTTGCAACTACCCTGCTTTCCACGTTTGCAGCTGTATTATAAACTCATTTGACATGAACAGTATAAAAAGGCTATCTCTTTCAACCGAAGAGATAGCCTTTTTCCATTAAGAACAGTGTTCATCAAATAACTTTTCAATCTTTGATGCCACAGCCATCGGTTCAGAGCCTTCTATTTCAAAACGTTCAATCATTTTTACGATTTTACCGTCTTTTAATAAAGCAAAAGAAGGTGAGGACGGCGGATAGTCTGTGAAATATTCTCTTGCTCTCGCAGTCGCCTCTTTATCCTGTCCTGCAAATACCGTCACAAAACGATCCGGACGGTTAAACGTATTCGCAGCATACGCAGCCGCAGGTCTTGCAACACCTCCGGCACAGCCGCAAGTGGAATTTACCATAACAAAAGAAGTACCGCTTTGATTAAGGATTTCATCGACTTCTTCCGCTGTCTGGAGCTCTTTATAGCCCGCCTGAGTAATTTCTCTGCGCGCTCCCTGTATCACATCGTTCAAAAAGATATCGTAATCCATGCTCATATCATCACTCCTATCCATTCATTAGTTACATTTTAACGTTTCTTTTCATATATGCCAAATAAACGGATCAATGTTATCTCCCGCACGAGTGAGCAGCCTGTACGGGAGAATTTATCTGACTTTAATAAATTGAAGTGTTTTCGGGTGTGATATGTTCAAGCTTGTTTTTAATGCTTTGCAGGAATTGACCAGCAATTAGTCCGTCTAAAACACGGTGATCTAATGACATGCACAGGTTGACCATGTCCCGGACAGCGATCATCCCGTTATTCATCACCACTGGGCGCTTGACGATGGATTCAACGGAAAGAATGGCAGCTTGAGGGAAATTAATAATCGGCTGCGACTGAATTGATCCAAATGAGCCCGTGTTATTTACGGTAAATGTACCGCCTTGCATATCATCGCCTGCTAATTTATTATCACGAACTTTTTTCGCTAGGTCGGTTACACCTTTAGCAAGGCCTTTTATGCTTTTTTCATCCGCATTCTTAATTACAGGAACATAGAGCGCTTCATTCGCTGCAACTGCGATCGAAATATTAATATCCTTCTTCTCGATAATTTTATCTCCTGCCCACATTGAATTAATGCGCGGATACTCTTTAAGAGCTTCCACCGTTGCTTTAATAAAGAACGGCAGGAATGTAAGGCTATAGCCTTCTTTTGCTTTAAAATCATTTTTCATTGTATTGCGGTAGTTGACAAGATCTGTCACATCAACCTCGATCATCGTCCACGCGTGCGGCGCTTCATGTTTACTGCGCACCATATTGGACGCGATAGCCCGGCGCACTCCGGTAAGCGGAATTTCCGTATCTCCCGGTGCTGACTGAATAGAAGAAGATCCTGTTTGAGCCTGTTTTTTCTCTGCTGCCGGCTTTTCGGCTGGCTGAGAAGGTTCTGATACTGGTTGTGTTGGTTTTGCAGTGTCTCCACTAGTATTCGGCGCTTGTCCGGATTCCATCACCTTTAAAATGTCTTTACGAGTAATTCTTCCGCCGCTGCCGCTGCCGCTTACCTGGTCAAGGTTAATATCATTTTCCTGGGCAAGTCTTAATACAGCTGGTGAATAGCGTTTTTTCATAGGTGCATCCGTATCAGCAGTTGCTTCTGTTGGTTCGCCATTCGCTGTTTCTTCCAGCGCTTCGTCAACGGATCCTTTTGCAGGGTTATTTTCAGCAGTTGCAGACGTTCCGCCTTCGGTTTCGATGTAACAGATCAACTCACCGACTTCCTTCGTGTCACCTTCGGAAGCAACCAACTCTTTTATTTTACCTGTAAAAGAAGATGGGACTTCTGCATTAACTTTATCTGTTGTCACTTCTGCAATTGGATCGTATTTCTTAACGTCGTCCCCTGCTTCCACAAGCCATTTACTGATCGTGCCTTCTGTTACACTCTCACCGAGCTGTGGCATATTTATTTTTTCTGTACCCATCATTCATAGCCTCCTTACTTAAAATTCTGCAAGCTCTCTCATTGCATTTTCAACTTTTTCAGGATTGATCATAAAGAATTTTTCCATTGGCGGTGCATAAGGCATCGAAGGAATGTCTGGACCCGCAAGACGTTTAATAGGTGCATCAAGATCAAAAAGACAATTTTCAGCGATGATTGCTGAAACCTCTCCAATAATGCTTCCTTCTTTATTATCTTCCGTAATCAGCAAAACTTTACCTGTTTTCTTAGCTGCTTCAATAATTGCCTCCTGATCGAGCGGATAAACCGTGCGCAGATCAAGCAGGTGCACCGAAATCCCTTCTTTTTCAAGCTTCTCAGCTGCCTGCAGAGCAAAGTGAACAGCAAGTCCATAAGTGATGACTGTAATATCATCGCCTTCACGTTTCACATCTGCTTTACCAATTGGAAGCGTGTAATCTTCATCAGGCACTTCGCCTTTAATTAAACGGTAAGCACGTTTATGCTCAAGGAAAAGGACTGGATCATTGTCTCTGATTGCTGCCTTTAGAAGACCCTTAACGTCATAAGGCGTTGAAGGCATAACAACCTTCAGTCCAGGCACATTTGAGAAAATGGCTTCAATCGACTGTGAGTGATAAAGTGCACCGTGCACACCGCCGCCATAAGGTGCCCGAATGGTCATTGGCACTGACCAGTCATTGTTTGAGCGGTATCTGATTTTTGCAGCTTCAGATATAATCTGGTTAACTGCTGGCAAAATAAAGTCAGCAAATTGCATTTCTGCGATCGGCCTCATACCATACATTGCTGCTCCAATCCCCACTCCTGCAATGGCAGACTCCGTTAACGGGGTATCAATAACACGCTGTTCGCCAAACTCTTCAATAAGGCCGGACGTCGCACGGAATACTCCGCCCCGAACACCAACATCTTCACCAAGCACAAAGACGTTCTCATCTCTTGTCATTTCTTCTTTCATTGCTAATGTAACGGCATCTATATATGAAATTACCGGCATAGCTGTCCCCTCCTATTCCTCATAGACGTACTTAAGTGCAGATTCAGGCTCAGCATAAGGTGCATTTTCCGCATAATCTGTGGCTTCATCTACTAATTTTGCAACTCTTTCTTCCAGAGCCTTTTCAGTTTCGTCATTAAGCAGACCCGTATCTCTTAAATAAACCGCAAATGTAAAAACGCCGTCTTTCTTTTTGGCTTCTTCTACTTCTTCTCTCGTTCTGTAAACACGGTCATCATCATCACTTGAGTGGGGCGTTAAACGATAGGAAACGGTTTCAATTAAAGATGGACCTTCACCGCGTCTGCCTCGTTCAGCTGCTTCCTTCACTGCTTCATAAACATCAAGCGGATTATTGCCATCAACTGTTTTGCCGAACATGCCATATCCTATCGCTCTGTCTGAAACATTTTCACAAGCTAATTGTTTGCTGACAGGCACAGAAATCGCATATTTGTTATTTTCACACATGAAGATGACCGGTAATTTATGTACACCGGCAAAGTTTGCGGATTCGTGGAAATCACCCTGATTAGAAGAGCCTTCCCCAAATGTTGAAAGCGCAACAAGGTTTTCACCCTTCATCCGTCCTCCAAGTGCAACACCAACTGCATGAGCAACCTGAGTTGTAACTGGAGAGGATTGAGTCAAAATTCTATTTTTCTTCTGACCGAAGTGGCCAGGCATTTGTCTTCCCCCTGAATTTGGATCCTCAGCTTTCGCAAAACCGGAGAGCATAATATCCGTTGCTGTCATTCCAAAAGCCAGGACCATGCCAAGATCTCTGTAATATGGACCAATAAAGTCTTTTTCACGGTCTAGTGCATAAGCTGCACCGATCTGGGCGGCTTCCTGCCCTTGACAGGAAATAACGAACGGGATTTTACCTGCCCGGTTTAGAAGCCACATCCGCTCGTCAATTTTACGAGCGAGCAGCATTGTTTCATACATTTCAAGTACGGTTTCATCATTTAATCCTAATTTTTCATGACGATGTTTTGCCACCTGAATATCCTCCTTATGAATGGATTGCTTTGCCATCAACGGCTAATGTTGCTTCACCCATAATCTCTGACAATGTCGGGTGAGGGTGGATGGTTTCTGCCACTTCCCATGGTGTTGCATCAAGTACACGCGCAAGTGCCGCTTCAGAAATCAAATCCGTGACGTGCGGCCCGAACATATGAACACCAAGAATATCATCTGTTTCTTTATCAGCAATGACTTTAACAAAACCATCAGATTCACCATATACTAATGCTTTACCAATTGCTTTAAATGAGAACTTGCCAATTTTTATATCGAATCCTTTGTCTTTTGCTTCTGCTTCCGTGAGCCCCACTGCAGAAGCTTCTGGTCGCGTGTAAATGCAGCGAGGAATTAATGAATAATCAATCGCTTCCACTTTTTTTCCTGAAATGTGCTCAATAGCTTTAATTCCTTCATGCGAAGCAACATGTGCAAGCTGCAAACCGCCAATTACATCGCCAATAGCATAAATGTGTGACTCTTCAGTCTGGAAGGCTTCATTGGTAAGAATAAAACCTCGATCAGTCTTGATCGTTGTATTTTGAAGCCCAATATCATCCGTGTTCGGGCCTCTCCCGACAGAGACAAGCATTTTTTCAGCTGAAAACGCTTTCTGTTCACCTTTATAGTCGGCTTTAATCGTTACTTGATCACCTTTTTCAAGGGTATCAGCCATAACTTTGGCTTCGGTAAGGACATTAACACCCTTTTTCTTAAGCTGTTTCAACATTTCTTTAGAAATATCTCTGTCTTCAGTTGGAACAAGTCGATCTGCGTATTCAAGAACGGTTACCTCTACACCAAAATCACTAAACATAGATGCCCATTCTACACCTATGACTCCGCCTCCCACAATGATTATTGATTCAGGAAGCTCTGTTAGATTTACAGCGTCATCCGATGACAGAACTTTTTCGCCATCAAAATCCAGACCTGGCAATGACCGAGGGTGTGATCCGGTTGCAATAACAACGTTTTGAGGGATTAAAATATCATTTTCCTTACCATCTTTGTACTCAACAGAAATGGCACCTGGCATTGGAGAAAAAATTGACGGTCCAAGAATTCTTCCAAATCCCTCAAAGACATCTATCTTACCTTTTTTCATCAAGCCTTTGACACCATTATGGAGCTGGGTAACGATATTATTTTTGCGTTCGTGCACTTTCAGATAATCAAGCGTTACTTCAGTAGCCTGAACACCGAATTCTTCGCCGTTTTTTGCGGTAGCAAACACTTCCGCGCTTCGAAGCAGTGCTTTACTTGGAATACATCCTCTATGAAGACACGTTCCACCTAAATTTCTGGCTTCAACGACGGCCGTTTTAAGGCCAAGCTGGCTGGCGCGGATAGCTGCGACATAACCGCCTGTTCCGCCTCCAAGTATAACAACATCATAATTTTCTGACATGCTGTGTCCGCCTTTCTTTAAATGGGCTTGCTCAATCACAAGTAATTTAGCCTTTTCTCGGTGGGTTTGGGTAAATTTTCGGTTCTTCCTCACCTTTTAATACGCGCAGCGCTCCCTCAGCAAGAGCCTGAAGTTCATCTTCTCCCGGCAAAATAATAACATCTGCAATCCAGTCAATTCGTTTTGTGATTTGACTGACAAAATCCTTGCCGTAAGCAAGACCCCCAGTTAGAACGATCGCGTCAACCTGTCCGTTAAAAATGGTGCTGCTGGCTCCAATTTCTTTGGCGATTTGGTAAGCCATGGCTTTATAAATTAAAGCTGCGTGCTGATCACCGCCAGCAATCCTTTTTTCTACATCGACAGCATTATTTGTTTGAAGGTAGCCCACCAGACCTCCCTGGCCGACTACTTTTTTCATCATTTCCTCAACGTAATACTCACCTGAATAACACATTGCAATGAGATCACCAGCAGGAATAGTGCCTGCGCGCTCAGGAGAAAATGGTCCTTCACCATGCAGCCCGTTGTTAACATCGATAACTTTTCCCTTACAGTGGGCACCGACGGTCACGCCGCCCCCCATATGGGTAATAATCAAGTTCAAGGATTGATAGGGCTTGCCTAATTGCTCAGCTACACGTCGTGCTACCGCTTTTTGATTAAGCGCATGAAAAATGCTTTTGCGCTCAATATCAGCAAAACCCGATATCCTCGCAATATCTGCCATTTCATCAACAACAACCGGATCAACAATAAATGAAGGTATATTAAGCTGTTCCCCAATTTCGTAAGCCAAAATACCACCTAAATTCGAGGCATGCTGACCTGAATAGCCTTCCTTCAAATCCTTTAGCATTTGATGATTAACAGCGTAAGTGCCTCCTTCAATCGGCCTTAAAAGCCCGCCTCTTCCAACGACTGCCGAGAGATATGACAGGTTAAGCCCTTCCGCATCCAATGCTTCCAGTATTGTCAATTTCCTCATTTCATATTGATCGATAACAGTCTTATACCTGCGAAGCTCGCCTGATTCGTAACGAAGTGTTTTCTCAAAAATCGGCTGATCATCATTATAAACGGCAATTTTGGTTGAAGTTGATCCAGGGTTAATTGCCAACACGCGTCTTTCCGTTTGCAACAAAGGCCATACCTCCATAAACATTCCTTGAAAACTAATACTGAATACTCCCTAAATTCAGCTTTTCACAATTTGTATTGTTATAGCCTGGATAAAGAGAGCATTCACTATTATTAAATTAGCAAAAGAATATTATCGCTCACTAATAATGCTTTTACCATTTTGCAGGAAAGTACTGCGAGCATTTTTAAGTCTTGCAATGCGCTGCTCTGCGAGATGATCAGCAGCTTTATATGTTGGGATATTATGCTTGCTTGAAATATCATAAATACTCATTAGGCTATCATAAAGACCTTCAACCTTCTTCATCGCACGATCATGATTATAGCCATTCAGTTCGTCAGCAACATTAATGACGCCGCCTGCGTTAATCACATAGTCTGGTGCATAAATGATTCCTTTTTCATGAAGAATATCACCGTGCATTTCTTCACGAAGCTGATTGTTGGCAGAACCTGCAATAACTTTGGCTCTCAGTTGCGGCAAGGTGTTATCATTTATTATCGCACCTAAAGCACACGGAGCAAAAATATCACATTCAACGCCATAAATATCATCAGGGTCGACCGCTCTAGCACCAAAATTATCGACTGCTCTTTGAACCGCTTCTTTATTAATATCAGTAACGATTAACTGAGCGCCTTCTTCATGAAGAAATTCACACAAGCTGTAAGCCACGTTTCCAACGCCTTGCACTGCAATCGTTCTGCCTTCCAGAGAATCTGTTCCAAATGCTACCTTAGCTGAAGCCTTCATACCTTTATAAACACCATAAGCTGTCACAGGAGAAGGGTTGCCTGATGAACCAAAAGCTGGTGAAATTCCTGTAACATAATTTGTTTCCTGATGAATAAGATCCATATCTTCAACTGTTGTTCCAACATCTTCAGCAGTAATATAACGGCCATTCAATCCCTGAATATAGCGGCCAAACGCTCTGAAAAGCTCTTCGCTTTTATCCTTACGCGGATCTCCCATTATAACCGTCTTGCCTCCGCCAAGGTTTAAACCTGCTGCTGCATTTTTGTACGTCATTCCACGAGCAAGCCTTAAAGCGTCTTCCATTGCTGCTTCTTCTGATTCATATGTCCACATTCTTGTGCCTCCTAAAGCAGGGCCAAGCGTTGTGTCATGAATGCAGATAAATGCTTTTAAACCTGATTCCTTGTCCTGGCAAATCACCAGTTGCTCATAATCGTATTTTTCCATGTAAGTTAAAATTTCCATGTTTATTTTCCTCCTTGAGTATGTGTGGGTTGTTGCACAGCTAAAACAGCAAGCAGTATTGAGAGCCATTTATTTTCCGGTGAATCAGAACGTGAGGTCAATACTATTGGAGCTTGAGCACCGGTTACAAAGGCACCTACTTTGGCTTTAGCAAAATAAATTAAAGATTTATACAATGTGTTCCCTGTTTCAATGTTAGGGACCATCAAAATATCGGCTTGACCTGCTACCTCGCCTGAAATGCCTTTATGCATTGCAGCTTCAAGTGAAATAGCGTTATCCAGAGCAAGAGGACCATCAACAATGCAGTTTTTAATCTGACCGCGGTGGTTCATTTTTGTTAGTACCGCCGCATCCATTGTTGCTTGCATCTTAGGGTTTACGGTTTCCACGGCTGCTAGCAATGCAACCTTTGGCTTGTCCGTCCCCAATTTTCGGGACACTAGGACGGCATTCCTAATAATGTCAGCCTTTTCTGAGATGCCGGGCTGAATATTCATTCCTGAATCTGTAACGATCAAAAGCCTCTCATACCCGGGCACCTCAAATGCTGCAACATGTGAAAGCGTCTTTCCAGATCTGATGCCATATTCGGGATGAAGCACAGCTTTAAGCAGTGTTGCGGTGGGAAGAAGTCCTTTCATCAGGACATCAGCCCGTCCCTCTGATACTGCTTTGACAGCTTCAACAGCAGCCGCCTCTTCAGTATCTGCATGAACAACAGTGAGCGCATTCTGTGACTTACCAAGACCCATCTTATTCATTTTATCATGAATACCGGTTTCTGAGCCGAAAAGGATAAACCGGCCAATTTTACTATCCAGTGCTTTTTTGACCGCTTCCAGCACGGCTACATCATCAGCCTGTGCGACCGCAATGGTTTTTTCGTCCTCACTGTTGAGGCTTCTTCTCAAGTGCTCAAAATTCAGATTGATCCCCTCCCAGGCAAAATCAGACTGCGTGATTCACATAAAGTCAGTTCAAATCATTTTTATTAAAATGATGCTTTTCCATTTTATAATATAAATTCCGCACAGAGATCCCAAGCGCTTCTGCGGCTTTGGTTTTATTGAGATGGAAGGCTTCGAGCGTTTCTTTAATAATTTGTTTCTCGTGATAATCCATTTGTTCATTTAAGCCAGGATAATTTTGCATAGAGTGCTGATGGCCAAAACTTTCTGAATCGGACTCTCCTAATTGGCCAGCAGGGCTTTTTTTCTGGAGCTCAGGAATGTGGCGACTTTCAATTACAGTGTCCTGAACAGCCATGTGGATCATTGCTCTGCCAAGAACATTTTCAAGCTCCCTTACATTACCTGGCCAGTCGTATTGCTGCAGTTTTTCAATCGCTTCATCTGTAATTTCTTCAATGCTCCGTCCATAATCAGCATTAATTTTAGTGACAAGATGGCGGCTCAGTTCGGGTATATCCTCAAGTCTTTGACGAAGAGGAGGAATAAAGATTGGCAGGCGATTTAATCGATAATATAAATCTTCCCTAAAAGAGCCTTCTGCAATTCGTTTTTCCAGATTTACATTTGTTGCAGTAATAATTCTGACGTCCACATGAACCGGTTTAGCTGCACCCACTCTGACAATTTCTTTCTCCTGAAGAACTCTTAGCAGCTTGGCCTGAACATGAATTGAAAGTTCTCCGATTTCATCTAGGAAAATACTGCCGCCATCCGCTTCTTCAAAATAGCCTCTTTTTCCTCCTGAAGCAGCCCCAGGAAATGCGCCTTCTGCATACCCAAACATTTCACTTTCCAGTAAATGTTCAGAAATTGCTGCACAGTTTACCCGAACAAATTTGTTATATTTGCGGCTGCTCTCATTATGTATTGCATGAGCAAAAAGTTCTTTTCCGGTACCGGACTCACCCCTAAGCAAAATGGAAACTGGTGTTGATGCTGCGAGCCTGGCCTGATCTTTAACCAGACTTGCTTCCTCTGAATCTCCAATGATGTCTTCAAACGTATACTTCGCTTCAAGTGTACGGATAATTTGCCTTGCCCGATTTAGTTCACGGGTTAATGAAGTGATTTCCGACATGTCATGAATAACACCAACGCTGCCTTTTATTTTGCCATCAACGATGACTGGAGCAACATTAACAATGACATCCCGTTTCGATGGCCCCACTTTCATCCAGGCTCCCCTTACAGGCTTACGGGTTTTGAGAACCTTCATGTGCATGGATTCACCTTCATAGATGTCCGCTGTTGCTGGCTTGCCGATCACTTCTTTTTCAGAAAGCCCCGTAATCCTTGTGTAAGCTGGATTTATGATCAGTCCCTTGCCTTCTTCATCAACAACAGATATCGCTTCTTCGGATGACTGAATGATGGCGTTAAGCATGGTTTGAATGCTTTTTAAATTTGTTACTTCCTCAGCAAGTTGTTCGATATCCGTAATATCACGAAATACAGCAAAGGCTCCATGTTTTTTCCCCTGGTGATCAAGCATCGGTATCCGGTTGGTTATGATTTTCATTCCGTTCTCCAGAACCTGTTCCTGATTCACTTCAGGCTGCAGCAAGCGAAGAACTCTGGGCAGAGCGGTGGAAGGCATACACACATTAATATCTTTTCCCATTACTTGCTCTTTTTTGAGACCGGTCATTTTTTCAGCACTCGGGTTAAAGAGAATGATTTCTTCTCTGCAATTAATTGCAATCATTCCATCATGGGTGAGATCGAGCATAAGTTCATGCTGATAATTCTGACCTTCAATTTTTTCGATTAGATCTTCAATTTCTTCACTCATTACTGAAATGAGCTGCGAGATATCAAATGGCACCATTACAGTCCCAGGAGCCTTAGCCTGCCTGACCTCATCAAAAATTATTTTATCATTTAAACCATCTATAATAATATCCAATGTGTCATTGACCATGGGTTCCCAATGTTCATTGACAGGCAAGTTGTTTTGTCTGGCAAATACAGCCCCTGGAGCATTGTAATCGCTATCATAAATCCCTTCAATTTTAAATGAATGTGTCTTCAAAAAGGTTTGCAGGATATTCAAAGAGGTAATTCCCCCTCCTAAAACCAGCACCTTTTTCATAAATACCAACTGCCTCTGCAAAGTTTTTCATAGATTATTCTACACGAACGTGAAAAAATAAGCAAATAGACATTAAAGGAAATTTTCGTTAAACTAAAATTATCAGAAAAGTTAAAAGGGTGAGAAATTTGGGCAAATATATCGCTTTACTTATTTTAATCCTTCCCGGTTTCGCCGCAGTTGCTGGCGTAAAATTACTAAGAGATACCTTGTTTAATTCTATTGATGGGTCCTTCCCTTCGCTTTGGCTGCAATTCTTTACCGGCATCGTATTAGCCGTGTCAGGCATTGCGTTTATTGGCGGCTGGATCTTTTACAGAGACCGAAAGCGTCATTATGTGGCTCAGAAATACCGAAAAAAAGAGTAAGAATCGAATGTCTATTCTATTTGCTTCACTAATCATCATCGTATTAAATGCATAAATCTACACAACTTAGGCTGCCGAGAAAAAATCTCGACAGCCTATGTTATTACATAATATTTAATTCTTCACTGCACTTGTTCGTTCACTTAATAAATCCGAGTATCTTTAAAAAGTGAGCACGGTTTAAACATTACTTTTTGAACAGTTATGGTACAGGATGTCCCTGAGCGCTCTCATAAATCCTAAACCATTGCTGTCTTGTAAGGTTGATTTCAAGTGCATCAGCGGCTTTTTTAACACGGTCAATTTTGCCCGATCCACTAATTGGCATCATATTAGCCGGATGAGCCAAAAGCCAAGCATACATTACCTGATCAATGTCTTTTGCTTCGCATTCTTCTGCAATTTCAAATAAGACAGATCTGATTCTTTGAACGCTTGCTGATTGATCATTAAATATTCTACCGCCAGACAATGGCGACCAGATCATTGGCTTAATTCGTTTCTCCTGAAGAAGGTCAATGGTTCCTTTTTGAAAATGCTCCAGCTGGAGCGGCGATACTTCAATCTGGTTTGTTACAAGAGGATCTTTTAAATAAGACTGCAGCATGCTGTATTGAGAAGGCATAAAATTAGAAACGCCGAAATGCTTCACTTTTCCATCCCGGTTGAGCTGCTCAAAAGCTTCTGCTACTTCACCCGGGTCCATAAATGGATCCGGTCTGTGAATCAACAGAACATCAATACTTTCAATGCCAAAATTCCGAAGTGACTGCTCTGCTTGTCCGATAATTCTTTCCTTACTTGTATTATAATGATTTACCTTGTTATCCGGATCTTTGGAGGATTTAGGCTGGATTCCGCACTTCGTAACAATTTCCATGTTATCACGCAGTGACGGCTTAATTGCCAGTGCTTCTCCAAACAGTCTTTCACAGGTATAGTTTCCATATATATCGGCGTGATCAAAAGTGGTGATGCCTAAATCAAAGCAGGATTCTATAAAAGCCAAGCGTTCTGCTTTTGTCATATTCCACTCTTCTAATCTCCAAAATCCTTGAATCACTCTAGAAAAACTTAATGTTGGCAACAGTTTTGCCCGCTCCATATAATAACCTTCTTTCTATAATTGAGTCTTTATTTGCCCAATAGATCAGGACACATTAGAATAAAGAAATAATAACACGAAAAATAAACAAACCATAATATCGGGGTGTCTCAGATGTGGAATAACTTCCAGTGGATTAACAGCATCAGTTTTTCTGATATAGGCATGGCAGCAGGTATAATTATTCTATTCTTGGTAATTGGACAGGTCTTTTCCAGACTTATTTTAAAGCTTCTAATCAAAGTAACATCCAGAACGAAAGGTCAGATGGATAACGCTATTATTAGCGCTTTTCATAAACCTTTTTCAGTTCTATTAATCATTACAGGATTTTATCTTGGCTTGAAAGCACTAGGACTCCCCAGCGGATTCAATCATTTTATTGCGACACTTTTCCATACCTTCTTTATTATTTGCGCTGGATGGGGTCTTTTCTTATTTACAGATGCCACGAGACTGTTTTTTAATCACATGACCACACGCTTTAATCTAAGATTTGATGAAATTGTCATTCCGTTTATTTCTAAGGTCTTAAAATTTATAATCATTGCTTTAATCATTTCAATCGTTGCTTATGAATGGGGATATAACATCAATGGTTTTGTAGCGGGACTTGGGTTGGGCGGATTGGCAATCGCCTTGGCTGCAAAAGATACCTTAAGCAACCTGTTTGGCGGGCTGGTTATTATAACAGAGACACCCTTTACGATTGATGACTGGATCAAAACACCAAGTGTAGAAGGGACCGTCGAGGATATAAATTTTCGTTCCACACAAATCAGAACCTTTGAGCAGGCCGTGGTGACCGTACCAAATTCAACGCTCGCAAATGAACCAATTACCAACTGGTCAAGAATGGGAAAACGGCGAATCACCTTCAAATTAAGTCTGGATATCCGTACACCAAAGGAAAAGCTAATTGCTGTTGCGTCATCCATAAGAGACTCTGCTAAATCATCATAAAGAAATTGATCCTGAAACAGCTCTCGTACATTTTTACGAATTTGCTCCCTCCTCTCTTGACCTGCTGCTTTATTTCTTTACTAAGACAACGACCTATGAAGAGTGGCTGAATGTAAGAGAAGATATTAATACACGCATCCTCGCTATCCTTGAAGATGAGGAAGTAAGATTAGGCGTTCCGAGCCAGAAAATATATTATGAGCCATCAGACAGAGAAAGGGTACGCCTTGAAGAGCTTCTCAACAATGAAAATAACAAAATCAGATCTGCTGAATAGTCCTTTAAAACAGATTCTTTGAAAATGGAGAATCATGGCTGTATAGTAAAAAATGTAGTTTATTAATTTAACGGATCGGATGTGATTTTGTGAGTCAATTAGATGGAAAAGTTGTAATCGTTACGGGTGCAAGCAGCGGAATTGGAGAAGCAGCAGCGAAACATCTATCAAAAAATGGTGCCAAGCTTGTTTTGGCAGCGCGCCGGGAAGAACGCCTTGAAACATTAAAAAAAGCCATTGAAGATGAAGGCGGCCAGGCTATTTATAAAGTCACAGATGTCACTTCACGCGAACAAGTGCAAGCCCTTGCTGATGAAGCGTTAGAAACGTACGGGAAAATTGATGCGATCGTAAACAATGCAGGGTTAATGCCCCTTTCATTAATGGATAAATTAAAAGTCGATGAGTGGGACCGCATGGTTGATGTAAATATCAAAGGCGTTCTGTATGGTATCGCCGCCGTTCTTCCGCACATGAAAGAACAAAAAAGCGGTCATATTGTCAACGTTTCTTCCGTCGCTGGCCATGAAGTGATGAAAGGCAGCGCGGTATACTCAGGTACAAAATTTGCAGTACGTGCGATTACAGAAGGCTTAAGAAAAGAAGTTTCAGCAGACAATATTCGCACGACGATTATCTCACCTGGCGCTGTCGCCACAGAACTTACTAACACGATTACAGATAAAGATATAATTGATGCTTTCAGCAGCCGCTTTGCCGAAATGGAACGGCTGCAAGGTGAAGACATTGCAAAAGCGGTTGTATACGCTTTAGAACAGCCAGAGCATGTGGCAATTAACGAAGTTCTTGTCAGACCTACACAACAGCCATAAACCATTCTAATATAAGAAGCCGGTCCCTTTTCTATAGGAACCGGCTTCTTTGCTTTTTAGAAGACTGAAATATAAAATGCAGGCAATCTTTTGTCTTAAGATGCTCCTTCACCCTGCTGAAGGATAAACATTTTATGATACAGCCCTCGCTGTCCTAGAAGTTCCTGATGATTTCCGCGCTCCACAATTTCCCCCTGATGCATAACAAGAATCTGATCAGCATCCTGAATAGTGGATAGTCTGTGTGCAATGGCAATGGTGGTTCTCCCTTTTCTCATTTTCCCCAATACCGCTTGGATCGCTTCTTCTGTTTCTGTATCCACACTTGCTGTCGCTTCATCAAGAACGAGAATTTTGGGGTTCAGAGCCATTGTTCGTGCAAAAGACATAAGCTGACGCTGACCGCTTGACATTGTTGAACCTCGTTCACCGATCGGTTCCTTATATTTAGCGGGAAGCTTTTCAATAAAATCCTCTGCTTGAACAAACTGTGCCGCTTTCCTAACATCCTGATCACTTATTTTTTCATTGCTTAAGCGAATATTACTTTCTATGTCCCCTACAAATAGAAAAGGATCCTGAAGGACAAGCCCCATTTTTTCTCTTAATATCTTATCATCATATTTATTCAGCGGAACACCATCAATTTGTATTTCTCCTTTTTCAATGGAGTAAAAGCGCATTAACAAATTTATTATTGAACTCTTCCCACTCCCCGTATGACCAACCAGCGCGATCGTTTCACCGGGTTTCGCTTCAAAAGAAATATTTTTCAATACATCAGTCCGTCCATCATAGGAAAAAGTCACATTCTTAAATTCAATAGATCCTTCACGGATAAAATGCTGTGCCTCACCTTCCTTAACAGGAGCCATACGTTCATCATCAAGAAGACCGAAAACACGCTCAGCCGACACAATCGCTTGTTGAAAGCGGGTCAATTGTACCATCATTGAATTGATCGGTTCGAAAAAGCGGTCAAGATAATTCACAAATGCATAAATAACACCTATTTCCACTGTATTATTAAAGGATTTGATCCCGAAAAAAGATAGCATAATAATTAATACAAGCAGGTAAAGGCTAAAAACTGCTGGCCGAAGCATCAGACTGTTCAGGCGAATATTCCTCATCAGTGACGTATTATGCTTCTGATTTATTTCACCGAACTCTTTACGCATCCGGTTCTCCTGTCTCATTGCCTGGATCATATTCATCCCTTGCAAAGACTCATTCAATTTGGCATTTAACTGGCTCAATTTTTCACGGCTATATCGATAAATTTTAGAGCTGAAATGCCGATAAACAAGCATCAGAGCGATTAAGACCGGGATGATGATTAAACATAACGCTGCCAGCCGCGCATTCAAATAAAACATCCCGATAAATATCCCGATTAAAAAAACAATCGATTGAACAAAAGTAGACAGTACGCTTACATAGAGGTCTTTAATGGCCTCCGTATCATTCGTAATTCTTGAAACCAGACTCCCGCCCGGTGTCTGATCAAAAAAACGAAGCCCCAAATGCTGGACCTTACTAAAAACCTGCACTCTAAGCTGCTGAATGATCTTAAGTGCAATCGTTTGAAATGAAATAAGCTGTAAATAATGTAAAACAGCAGAAATAATATAAAGAGCAAGAAAGCCAGCTGTTAGAAGGGTTAGAGGCTGCCAATTAAAATGTCTTGGTGTCAAATAGCTGTCAATGAATATTTTTGCCACAATCGGCCCTAACACGTCTGCTCCTGTTGCAACAACCAACATAATAAAGGCAACCGTTAGGGCCTTTTTATGGGATGAAGTATACGTAAGAAGGCGTCTCAGTACCCCGCGTTTTGATAAATTTTCATTGCTGAATTCGTTGCTCATATCGAAACCCCTCCTTGTTCAACGAGAGATTCAAGCTGCTGCCGCTGATACATGTCAGCGTACCAACCCTTATTTGCCAATAAAGTCTTGTGGCTGCCCCGCTCAATAATTCGTCCTTCATCTAAAACTAAAATTAAGTCAGCGTGTTCAATCGCACTCAGTCTGTGAGCTGATATCAACGTTGTTTTTCCTGACCGGTTTACACGAAGCGCCTCTAAAATCGCTTCTTCTGTATGTGCATCTACGGCGGAAAGGGAATCATCTAAAATCAAAATTTCAGGATTCATGAGTAACGCTCTTGCGATTGAAATCCGCTGCTTCTGTCCGCCTGACAATGTCACACCACGTTCGCCCACAAGGGTTTGGTACCCTTTCTCAAACTGTTCAATATCATCATGAATATTGGCTAACTTTGCAGCGTTCTTAATCTCCTCGAGACTTACATCAGGAAGCGCGAATGCAATATTCTGTGCAATTGTAGCAGAGAATAAGAAGTGATCCTGAGGAACATATCCAACCGCTTTCCTTAAAGCGCTCATCGTAACGTCGTAAATAGATTGTTCCCCAATCGTCACCTTCGCGTCAGGACAGTCAAATTCTCTGAGTAAAACTTTTAGAAGGGTGGTTTTCCCACTTCCGGTTTTTCCAGCAATTCCAAGCGTCTGTCCTTTTCCAACTGTAAAGTCGATATCCTTTAATGCTGGCAGTGTCTTTTCATCATAAACAAAAGAAGAAATTGTGTAATGCAGCTCTCCTGAGGGGACTGTGCTTATTGCTCCCGCTTTATCTTTAATATCTGGTTCGATATCAAGAAGCTTTTTAATACGGTCATAAGAAGCGCGCCCTCTTTCGACTATGTTAAATAAAAAACCGAAGGCGAGCATTGGCCATACAAGTTGACCAAGATATAATGTGAAGCTTGTTAACTCACCCAAAGTCATCGCGTTTTGTACAACAAATAGAGCTCCAAAACCGAGAGATAAGAGATAAGAGATCCCAACGATAAATGTTATGGTAGGATCAAACAGGGCATCAATTTTTGCAACTGACACGTTTTTTTCGACCACATCCGCTGATTCCTTCCGAAACATTTCCTTCTGAGCTTCTTCCTGTCCAAATGCCTTGATCACCCGGACGCCGGAGATATTCTCTTGAACTTTATCATTAAGCTGTGAAAAAGCTTCTTGTGCTTTGTGGAACCTTTCATGTAAAAGATTCCCAAAGTGACTAACCGCCCATGCCATAAAAGGCATCGGAATTAATGCAATCAATGTCAGCTTCCAGCTGATTAGGAATGCCATAGTAAAGATAACCATAGCTCCCATGGTAATAGAGTCGACTAAAGTTAATATGCCGTCCCCTGCCGCATCTTCAACAGCAAGAACGTCATTTGTCGAATGCGCCATAAGATCACCAATTCTCCTTTTATGGAAAAAAGAAGGTGACATCTGAGTAAAATGTTCATAAAGCGTGTTTCTGAGCTGTTTTGCTAATTTAATTGATGAACCGAAAATCATTTGTCTCCAAATGAAGCCCGTAACATAAATGATGATGCCAGACACAGCAATCAGTCCCAACCATTTCAATAGAATTGCTGTTGTAAGTCTATGAAGACGGATATCATCCACGATGATCCCAACAACATAGGGTGGGAACAGATTAAGAAAGCTGGAGGCAACAAGAATAGCTACTCCTGTTAAATACCTCCATTTTTCCTGTTTAAAATACCACCATAGATCAATAAATATTTTCACTTGCGTCACCCTTTCCTTGCCTGATTGTCCAGGAAAAGCTGTATTACCCGTTTGAACACATAAAAAAGCCATGGGGACATCCCCATGGCTTGCCGTCTGTTAAATTCAAAAACAGACAAGTTGCTAGGCCAGCTTATCCTGGGCAGTGCCGTTTAAATTCATTCCTTGTTTCCGAAGCCATTTCAATACTTTTTTCATGACACACACCCCTTTCGCTCATATTTTAATCCTCCATTATTATAGCGACATTTTCAAAAAAGGTAAAGGTTTTTTTAAGAAAGTTCAGAAATATTTTTAATTAACATAATAATTTTATTGTCAATTAATTTTGTTAAACTTTTTGAAAAACCTATTTGTTCGTTTATAATTGATTGGACGTCTTTTAATATGAAGGAGATTTTATGAAATCATTAATTCTTGCTGAAAAACCAAGTGCGGCTCGAGAAATAGCCCGGGTAATGGGATGCACTGAAACCCATCGCCAATATATTGAAGGAAAACAGTTTGTGGTAACCTGGGCTCTCGGTCACCTCATTGAATTGAAAATGCCTGAGGACTATGACAATAAATATAAAACATGGACATTTGATGATTTACCTATTGTGCCGAAAACGATGGGTGTTAAACCGATCGGCAAAACACGCCCTCAGCTTCGTGCAATTGAACAACTGTCAAAACGGCAGGATATTAATGAAATTATCATCGCCACAGATGCTGGACGAGAAGGAGAATTGGTTGCACGCTGGATTCTTGAGAGGCTTCGCTGGAAAAAAACTATTAAACGATTATGGATTTCTTCTCAAACCGACAAAGCCATTCGTACTGGCTTTAATCAACTAAAACCAGGAAAAGATTATGAAAATCTATATTATTCAGCGAAAAGCCGGGCTGAAGCAGACTGGCTGATTGGTCTGAACGTAAGCCGCGCCCTAACGATTAAATATAATGACTCTTTATCGGCTGGACGGGTGCAGACCCCTACTCTTGGTCTGATTATAGAACATGAAAAAACAATCAATGCCTTTGTGCCCGCCCCCTATTGGACACTCAGTGCTCACAGTAAAGAATGGGATTTCAAATGGTATAACGGCACCTCGCATCGTCTGCAGGAAAAAGAAAAAGCTGAGAAAATTCTGGATGAAATCAAAAATCAGCCGCTAAAAATTAGGGAGATACGTTCAAAAGTAAAATCCGAACAGTCCCCTCTCCCTTATGATTTAACCGAGCTTCAGCGAGACGCGAATCGTCGCTTCGGCTTCTCTGCAAGAAAGACACTGCAAGTCCTCCAAGGACTTTACGAACACCATAAGCTGGTCACTTATCCTAGAACGGATTCACGATATTTGACACAGGACATGAAAGAAACGCTCAATGACCGCCTTAAGGGAATGCGGTCAGGGTATGCAAAAGAAGTCCAGTACGCTCTAAAACAAGGGAGCTCGTCCGTAAACCGGCAGATCTTTAACGATTCTAAAGTGTCTGACCACCATGCTATTATTCCAACTGAACAGCCGCTGTTTCTTAATGATTTGTCTTCTGATGAGCAGAAGCTCTATGACCTGATAGCGATCCGTTTCCTTTCGCTCTTTTACGGAGCCTATAAATATGAAAGTTTAACAATCGAGGCCACGATCAACAATCATCAATTCAAAGCTAAAGATACTGTAGTCATTCATGGAGGGTTTAAAGCGGTTACTGGACAAACAGCATCCAGCATACAGAAAAAAGATTATCCGATTGAAGGTGAACAGCTGAAAGTGAACCGGACAGACTTTAAGCAACAAATGACGGAGCCGCCTGCACCTTATAATGAAGCAGATCTTCTAACAAAGATGGAAAAATACAATCTGGGCACCCCAGCAACCCGTGCAGAAATCATCGAAAAATTAATTCATGCCGAATCCATCGAACGTAGGCAAGGCAAGCTGTACAGCACACCAAAAGGCAAGCAGTTGATTCAATTGGTCATTCCAGAACTTACATCTCCCGAGTTGACTTCAAGCTGGGAAAAACGTCTGGAAGCGATCGCACACGGGACAGAGGAAAGTCAGAAATTCATGTCGGATATTGTCAGGCAAACGGAACAGTTTGTAAAAAATATTAAGACCAGTGAAAAATCATACCGCGCGCATAATTTGACAGGATCAAAATGCCCAGAATGCGGCAGCCTTATGAAAGAAGTAAAAGGCAAACAGGGTAAAATGTTAATCTGCTCTAATCGGGACTGCAAACATCGCAAATATAAAGAAGCAAAAAAATCAAATAAACGCTGTCCGCAATGTCATCAAAAAATGGAAATTCATAATGGGAACGCCGGGACTTACTTCCAATGTAAAAAATGCAATGTTGTTGAAAAAGCAAAAGACCGTAAAAAAACGGTCAATAAACGAGAAGAACGTCAGCTATTAAAAACGTATGGCAAACAGGAAAGCGTCGGCAACAGTTTAGCAGATGCTTTAAAGGATGCTCTTAATAATAAAAATGATTAAGCCGTTTTAATTATTAACGATTTCTTTAACTCCCTTTGCCAATAGGAACGACCGAAGAAAAAAGGTGATTCTGCTAGCCATAATATGGCGTCAGAATCACCTTTTCTTTGATTAAATTCTTTTTTTCACAAAACCACGCGTTTTTCAGCGCCAAAAATTACGGGCTTTCAAACTTACTCCTTCTGCATTTCTGCAACAAGCTCGTCAAATTTAGCGGTCACATCTTTATGTGGCGGCTGTGTTGCCAGACTTACAATAAATAGGGCAATCATACTGATGATAAAGCCTGGAATCATTTCATAAACATTTGAAGACCAGTTAGTAAAACCAGCTGGAAGTCCTAAATTGCCGATATTCAACCAGAAAATAACGGTAAGACCGCCGCCTAATATCCCGGCGAAAGCGCCCCACTTCGTCATTCTGCGCCAGAACAAGCTAATCAGGACAACAGGACCAAATGCAGCTCCAAAGCCTGCCCATGCATGGCTGACTAGACCAAGAATTGTATCATTCGGATTATATGCCATGATAACGGCTACAATAGCAACAGCTAAAACGGCTAGTCTTCCGACAAGAACAAGTTCTTTATCTTTTGCATGTCTTCTAAAGAAAGTCTTGTAGAAATCTTCAGTAACCGCACTTGCTGTAACAAGCAGCTGAGAAGAAATGGTGCTCATAATGGCAGCAAGAACAGCAGCGAGAAGGAATCCTGTAATGTAAGGATTAAATAACAGATCTGCGAGTTCTATGAAAATTGTTTCGGGATTGCTAATATGCATTCCGTGTTCTTGATAATAAGCATAACCGAAGAATCCGGTTAGTACTGCACCAATGACTGAAACGATCATCCAGCTCATTCCAATTCTCCGAGCCGCTTTGATTTCTTTCTTTGATGTAATGGCCATAAATCGGACAATTATATGCGGCTGCCCGAAGTAACCAAGCCCCCACGCAAGAGAAGACAAAATAGCAATAAAAGAAAGATTTTCGAGAAAATTAAAATGACCTGGATCCGCATTCTGAATGGCATCCATCACATCTGTTGTTCCGCCGCTTCCAACGACCACAACGATCGGCACAATAATAAGAGCTAAAAACATAATACACCCTTGAACAAAGTCGGTCGTGCTCACTGCTAAAAATCCGCCAAACAGTGTGTATGCAACGACGACAGCTGCCGTTAGGAATATACCAAATGTGTAGTTCATTCCGAAGGAGCTTTTAAACAGCTCTCCGCCGGATACAAGTCCGACTGTTGCATAAAGTGTAAAGAAAACCAAGATGAAAATACCGGAGATTAACCGCAATAACTTTGTATTATCCATAAAGCGGTTCTCAAAATAATCGGGGATCGTAATCGAATTATTAGCGATCTCAGTATATACTCTGAGTCGTGGTGCGACAAGCAGGTAGTTGAGATACGCTCCAATAATCAAGCCAATCGCTATCCAGGCTTGTGATAATCCGGTGGCGAAAAGTGCACCAGGTAATCCCATAATCAGCCAGCTACTCATATCTGAAGCACCTGCTGAAAGGGCAGTCACTGCAGGACCTAAACCTCTCCCTCCCAGCATGTAATCTGATACATCGGTCGTCTTTTTAAATGACCAGTATCCGATTGCCAGCATTCCAATAAAATAAATCGCGAGTGAAATAATTATTCCAGTATGCAAACAATCTCTCCTTTCAAAAAATTTAATTGGCCTAACGACACAAAAAGTTAACAAAGATTCTGGTAAATTGCAAATGATATCAAAACAACCCTCAAAAAAAAGCAGCTATAAAGGCGAGGAGCCTGACTTCTTAAAAATAATGTTCTTTTATTTTGAAAATTTAGTAACATTGATGTTACTGTAAAAAAATAGCTCGCTAATTTCTTTCGGCATAAGTAAAACGATGCTGAATTGTTCCATCTTCTTTATAAATAACCGCTTCTGTTCCCTTATTTTCAGCAATTTCCTTTGCCCGTTTTACAGCCTCATCTTTATTGCTGAAAACGTCGCTTGGCTGCTTCGCTCCTTTTGCTTTTACCGCCCATCCGTCCTCGTGTTTCAGAACGTGCTCTCCGCTATCCAGCAGCTCTGGATTTGAGGAAGTATTTTTATCCTCCTGTTTTCTGACAGATGGCTTTCCATGCTTTTTAAAATGCTCAATTTCCTCCTCTCCAGCATTATCAAACCACTTTTTTGCTTGTTCTGTGGCAATCGGAATGGCGCGGTCCTCGCTGTACCCGTCATCGATCATCGCATTGGAAATCTCAATAGCTTTTTTCTTAACCGCGCCATTTAAATTTTTGAATGAGTCAGGATAATCATTCATATCCCAGGGCATCTGATCACCTCTTTGTAATAATGTAATCCAATTTTAACATTCCCGTATTTTGAATTCTTCAAACTTCTTATTATAAGTAACTAGGCATCCGCTTGAATTTTAAATCTTCCCATGCGAAAGTCATCCTTTCCTCATAAATTATAAAGACTTGATAAATAAGGTGGTGATTGCTCATGGTTTGGGGTGCTGGTTATGGAGGCGGCTATGGAGGTTATGGCAGTGGATGCTGTCGTCCTGTTGGCTACGCTGGCAACAGCTTTGCGTTAATTGTGGTTCTATTTATTCTGCTAATTATTATTGGAGCAACTTGGATGTATTAATGAAAGGTGAACACTCCTTTTTTTCAAAACGGTTAGGGCGCCGCAGCGGCGTCCCTTTTTTATTGAAATATAAAAAAGACCTGGATTATCCAGGTCTTTAAAGTAATCCTATTTTGGGGAAACAGCGTCTATTAATTAATTACGACATGCCATTTTTATATTGCATATATACTGCATGTGTCACAAGAAAATCTTCCACGCCATGTTTTCCGTCAGTTCCGCCAAGCCCTGATTTACGAAGGCCAGCATGATAACCTTGAAGCGCCTCAAAGTTTTCTCTGTTAATAAATGTTTCACCATATTTTAACTCATTTGCTGCCCGCATTGCCTCATGCACATTTTCTGTATAAACAGATGACGAAAGCCCGTAAACCGAATCGTTGGCCATTTCAATCGCTTCATCAAAATTTTTATACGTTACGACCGGGAGAACCGGACCAAAAATTTCATCTTGGATAATGTCCATTTTCTGTGTTGCATTAACAATGAGGGTCGGTTCATAAAAGTACCCATTCTTGACATTTGCAGGGTTGCCACCTACACGTACTTCTGCTCCTTGGTTTACTGCTTCTTTAACCATTGTGTGAACCGTATCTAATCGGTCTTGACTAATCAACGGACCAATATCAAGATTATTCTCTTCCTGAGGCACGCCATAGTCTGCCTGTTTAAAGGCTTCCTCCATTTTCGCAATAAAGGTATCTGCTACCTTTTCATGGACATAGACCCGCTCTGCGTTCGTACAAGCTTGCCCTGAATTTGTAAGGCGGGATTTCTTTATGTTTTCTACTGCCAAATCGAGATCCGCATGTTCGGAAACAATGGCTGGAGCCTTGCCCCCAAGCTCAAGATTTACTTTTATAATATTCTTTGCAGCAGCTTCCATAACCTTAGTTCCTGCTTGGATACTTCCTGTCATTGTAACCATTCCTACTTTATGGTGGCTAGCCAAGGCATTGCCTATCGTCGAGCCTTTACCGGTTATAAAATTATAAACCCCGGGTTTTAAGTCTGTCTGATCAACCAATTCTGTGAAAAATGCTGCCGTATTCGGCGTCTGCTGGCTTGGCTTCAATACAATGGTACACCCTGTGATCAAGGCAGTCGCCACTTTTCGTGCCAGAATAAATACCGGGAAATTCCATGGGACAATGCCCGCTACCACACCAATTGGTCTTCTGTACATTAAAATGTTTTCGTTCGGTCTGTCGCTAGGAATAATTTCTCCTTCAATACGCCGGGCCCATTCTGACATATAGTAAAAGTAATCAATCGCTAAATCCACTTCTCCTGATGCCTGATCTTTTGGCTTCCCTTGCTCTTCCACCAGAAGCTTGGTCATTTTATCACGGTTTTCTTTAAGTTTGTCGCCTAGTTCCCTGACGATTTTACCTCGTTCCACCGCCGTTGTTTTCTCCCACGCATCCTGTGCACGATCCGCTGCTTCAACAGCTTTGTTGACATCTTCTTCGGTTCCATCAGCAATTCTTGAAATGACTTCTTCAGTTGCTGGATTTAGAACATCAATTGAATCTTTTCCAGTAGAGTTAACATATTCACCATTAATATATAATTTATGTGTTTTCAACGTTCTTCCTCCTTTTGATGTATGTACAACTGTTCCCGGGTCTTACCATGTCTTAAACATACTAAGCTTCCATTTTTTAATATTAAGGTGTTTTCAGGAAATCATTTACGCGTTAAACTGAAGTAAAATACGCTTGGGAGCTGAAAAAAATGAATGATGAAAAAGAACAGCAAATTCTTGAATTAAAGCAGGAATATATACGAATTCAGGGGGATCTGGAGAAGATGGAATCTGTCGGTGGCAGGACGGAAAACTTGGAAAACAGACTCAAGAAAATAGAGGATGAACTGCAAAAGTTAAGAAACTAAAAATGAGCTAAAAAGGCTTTCTCCCGTGTAGGAGAAAGCCTTTTTAATGTTACTTAATCTAATAATTTCTGAATTGGTTTTGTTACGGCAAGAAGAACAAATCCTAGCACTACCGCCCCAATTCCAATGTATAAATAAAGTTCAAAATATCCTAATGACTGTGTCATTGCAGCAATTTTACCCGCAATCATATTTGCAGCTGCATTACTGAGGAACCAAGTTCCCATTAATAATGAAGCGATTTTGATTGGAGAGAATTTACTTACAAGTGATAGTCCAACTGGTGATAAACAAAGCTCACCAACCGTATGGAACAGGTATGTGATGACCATGAAAGCCATATTTGCCTTCATCACAATATGATGCTCGTCGCTTCCTGTTTGCATGACAGCAGGAAGTAGAACTAAGAATCCAATACCAAGTAAAATAAGCCCAAATGACATTTTTGTCGGTACACTGAAGTCACCACGTTTTGATTTTGAAAGTTTAATCCAAATCATTGAGATAACAGGTGCCAAAATAAGAATAAATAGCGGATTTAATGATTGGAACCAAGAAACAGGAACGGTAAAGCCGCCTAAATCTCTGTCAAGAAAGCTCTTTGTGTAAAGTGTAAATGAACTTCCTGCTTGTTCGTAGCCCGCCCAAAAGAAAATGACAAAGACTGCTAAAACAAGAATACCAATTGTATGCCGCTTTTCTTTCGGTGTCAGAGGCACCGACTTTTTTTCTAAGCTTACATTTTTCTCGTCTTTTTCCCTTGCCTGATCAACTGCTGGTTTCAAACCTGCATTGCCAAGTAATTTTGGCCCCAGAACATTAAATGAAACCTGACCTAAGATCATACCGATTGAAGAAGCAAGGAATGCGTAACGGAATCCGAAGTGTTCAACCCCATGTGAAAAACCATGGAACCATTCTTGATAAATCAATCCAGCAATAAGAGGAGAAAATAAAGCTCCTAAATTAATACCCATGTAGAATATTGTGAAAGCTGAATCTTTTCGCACATCGTTTTTTTCGTAAAGTTCACCAACCAAAGTGGAAATATTCGGCTTGAAGAAACCGTTTCCAATTATCAAGCAAATAAGTCCGAAATAAACGCCCCATTGTGCGTGAATAGCAAACAATGAAAAATCACCAAGTGCCATAATGACACCGCCGATTGTGATTGCGGTTCGAAGTGTAATCCATTTGTCTGTTAGATACCCTCCGATTAAAGGTGTAAAGTACACGGCTCCGGTGTAGTAACCGTAAAGAAGTACCGCATGCTGGTTGTCCATTCCCAAACCGCCGCTGATCAGCTGAGCAGTTAAATAAAGAACGAGTACTGACCGCATTCCATAATAACTATATCTTTCCCACATTTCTGTTATAAACAGCAGATAAAGACCTTTAGGATGTTTTGCTTTCCCGTTCTTGTCAAACTTCTGCTGTTTAGGACCCACTGTTGTTTCCACAACGTCCCCTCCTATGATTGTCGATTATGCAAGTTTTCGGGCTTTTCTTATTATAAGGGAAGATTGTCACAGTGTAGACACTAAAACAAAATGTTTTTATATTTTGAAGTGTGCGACTTGCGGAACAAATCTCTCGTACCTAGTCTCAAAAGAATTTTAAGGTTTTGGTAATGTTTAGAAATTTTATTTTTTTCACAGATTGTCCTTCTTTAACAATATTTTTCCCCTAAATGTTTCGATTTAATCGTTTACATTTTATCCAATAAATAGTTTTTCGACCTTTGTATACCAACAAATATCAGATTTGTAGATCATGTCCTTTTCAATGAACACGATAAATATATAAAGTTAAAAAAAGCTGCCGAAAATTTCTCGACAGCCTGAAAATCCGCTCATTAACCTCCGGAATTAAATATTCTCTTTTTCATTCTGTTTTTCGCAGGCCAGACACAGCCCTCTCTAACCGTTTTAAGCCCTCTGCTAATGTTGACCGAGGACAAGCTAAATTAATTCTTGTAAATCCTTCTCCACCTTGGCCGAAGATATAGCCTTCGTCAAAGGCGACCTTAGCCATTTTAAGCATGGTTTCTTCCTGAGTCTTTTCGTCCAAGTTTAGATGATGCAGGTCAAGCCAGCATAAATATGTGCCTTCTGGCTCAATTAACTTTAATTTCAGGGATATTTTCCTTTAAATACTTTTTCATAAAATTTAAATTCCCCTGTAAATAGTCGAGCATATCATCCAACCAATCTTCGCCATAGCGGTAAGCACTTTCGGCAGCGACCATTCCGAAAACATTTGGCAAGCCAAGCGCAAACATTTCCTGACTTTTTAAGTACTTTTCCCTTAACTCTTGATTCGGAATAATTATATTGCTTGTCTGAAGACTTGCAAGATTAAACGTTTTGCTTGGCGCTGTGCACGTCACTGATATTTCTCGGAATTCTTCAGAAAGGGAGGCAAAAGGTATATGCTTGTGTCCTTCCAGAATAAGATCACCGTGTATTTCGTCAGCGACCAGAATCACCTTGTGCTTCACACACAGTTCACCAAGCTTTTTGAGTTCATCCTCTTTCCACACGCGTCCCACAGGGTTGTGTGGACTGCATAAAATAAACAATTTGATGGTCTGACTCTGAAAGATCTTTTCCAATTCGTCAAAGTTCATTGAATAGGTGTTCCCATCAAATTTCAAAGGATTGTACACCGGTTTTCTGTCTTGTTTCTTAATTGTTGAAGTAAATGGATAATAAACCGGCGGTTGAATAACAACCGAATCTCCCACGCTTGTCAGAGCGTGAACCAGAAGGCTTAATGCAGTCACAACACCAGGACTGTGGCAGATCCATTCTTTTTCAATTTTCCATTGGTGCCGGTTATTAAACCATGAAATAATGCTCTCAAAATAACTTTCCGAACGGGTCGTATAGCCGAAAACACCGTGCTCAGCCTTTTCCTTAATCGCTTGTGAGACAGCTTCTGGTGCTTTAAAATCCATATCTGCCACCCACATTGGTAAGATGTCTTTATCACCAAATAAATTTTCAACTTCATCCCATTTAACTGAGGATGTATTCATCCTGTCAACGACTGCATCAAAATCATGTTTCAATTTATAACCGCTCCTTATCAATCAAAAATTTTGCCGGGATTTAATAGGTTCATCGGATCAAGAGCTGATTTAATCTGTTTCATAACCGGAACAGACGACGGGTGCTCTTTTAATAAATAATCCTTTTTACCTATCCCTATCCCGTGCTCTCCAGAACATGTACCACCTTTGCTAAGAGCGAGCTCAACAATTTGTTTATTTAAGGCTTTGAAATCGTTAACTTCTTCCCTGTTCTCGGGATCCACACCGATTACCACATGGAAGTTCCCATCGCCAACGTGGCCGAGCACTGCCGCTACCTTAAAAGTATAGCTGTTAATCATTTCTCTTGTCGCTGTTAAGGCATTGGCCAATTCTGAGATAGGCACACAGACATCCGTCGAGGTTAACCGTTTTCCCGGCAGCAGATTCGTAACTGATAATGCTGCTTCATGACGTGCATGCCATAGCTTTTGACGTTCTTTTTCATCTTTTTCGACCTTATAAGTTAGTGCGCCAGCTCCTTTTAATACGTCCTCCGCGAATGTTCGATCAGCAAGGACACTCGCTTCGCTTCCGTCAAACTCTAAAAATAGAGAAGGTGCAATCTTATAATTGGTTTCATTATACTGATTTACCGCCAATATTGTCTCTTCATCCACTAGTTCCATTCTTGCAATAGGTATGCCGCTCTTTAGCATGGCTGCGGCACCTTCACCCGCTTTTCTCAAAGTTGGAAACGTTGCTTTTGCCGCATGTATAACTTCCGGAATTCCAGTCAGTTTTAGTGTGATTTCAGTAATCAGGCCAAGCGTTCCCTCAGAGCCAATAAGTAAATTTTTTAAATCATATCCAGCAGACGTTTTAAACGATGTTCCGCCAGTCGTCATGATTTCACCCGTTGCTAAGACAGCTTCTATTCCAAGCACATTTGCTTTCATACCACCGTACTTCACGGTATTTGTGCCACTTGCATTTGTAGCAGTCATTCCCCCAATAGATGCATCGGCACCAGGGTCTACAGGGAAAAATAAGCCATGTGCTTTTAAAGCTTTGTTTAGCTGTTTCCGTGTTACACCCGGTTCCACCTTTACGATGAAATCATCCGGGCGGATCTCAATAATATGATTCATTTCGGAAAAATCGATGACCACGCCTCCAGTAACCGGGATCGTATGCCCCTCAATACTCGATCCAGCACCATAAGCAGTTACCGGGGATTGATATTTTGCAGCGATTTTCATAACTTCTGATACGTCTTCTTTCGTCGAGGGAAATACAACAACGTCTGGGTCGTGCGAAGAATGATATGTAAGATCCTGACCATGATTCTGTAAAATGGTTGCATTAATTGTAACCCTGGCTTTTCCCAAGGTTTGATACAGTGTCTCAATTAGCGTCATTTCAGCTTCCCCTTTCATTTAGCAGAACTTTTTATTCAGCTGGGTCAAGTACTTAATGAGAATACTTCTTTTTTAACAGTAAAAAAATCAAGGGCCTCATGGTCTATTTCATAGCCAATTCCCGGGGTATCGGGAACTTGAATTTTGCCGTTGATCATCTTTACTTCCGGTTTGATCAAGTCTTTCTCCCAATACCTGTCGGAGCCCGACGTGTCGCCAGGGAGCGTGAATTGCGGCAAGGTTGTGATCGCTATATTATGTGCACGACCAACTCCTGCTTCAAGCATTCCGCCGCACCAGACCGGGATATCATGACGCTGGCATAAATCATGGATCTGCCGGCTGACACTAAGTCCACCGACCCGTCCAATTTTTATATTGATGATTCTAGCGCTTTTTAAGGTAATGGCATCACGGACGTTCTTTAAGGAACGGATGCTTTCATCTAAACAGATAGGTGTTTGAAGCTGCTCTTGCAGGATGGCATGCTCCAAAAGATCCTCAGCTCCGAGCGGCTGTTCAATCATCATCAAGTCATAATCGTCCAGTTTTTTCAACAGATCTGAATCTTTTAACGAATAGGCTGAGTTTGCATCAACCATTAATGGAAGACCGGGAAAACGGTTCCTGACCGCTTTTACTAGCTCTACGTCCTGATTCGGCTTTATTTTAAGCTTTACTCTTGTATACCCGTCATGTATCGCTTTTGCTATCTGATGATAAAGGTGTTCCATGCTTTCCTGCAAACCGATGCTGATGCCGACATCTATTGAGGTTTTTTCCCCTCCTAAAGCTTGAGATAGCGGCTGGCTCTGCTGCTTCGCATACAGGTCCCATATCGCACCTTCCAGTGAGGCTTTCGCCATAGGATTGCCGCGGATAGGCGACCATCGTGTTAACAGCTCATCAGGATGCTCAAGAGGAGCTGACTGGAGAAGCGGGATCAGAAAATCCTTTAAAAGATGCTCCGTTGTTTTGACCGTTTCTTCGGTATACCATGGCGCACCAAAAGCAACCGATTCCCCCCAGCCTGATCTCCCTTCTGAATCATGGACTTCTAATATGAAAAATTCTTTTTCTGAGAATGTTCCAAAGCTAGTTGTAAAAGGAGATTTCAATTTCATGCGGCATTTTCTCAAGACTAGTGTGTTCAAATCTAAGGTCATTGCTTCAGCTCCTTTTGCCCTCATTAAGAAAGTGTGCTTGCCGGAACAAACACGTAATAATTCAATAGCTGTGTTTCTTGTTTTTTAAAAATATGTACACCGGCATAATGTTCCTTAAAAAGCGAATGAAAAAGCGCTCGTGTTTTTATTCGCCAATCATAAGCGAGCTGCATATCATTCTCTTTCAATTTCTGAAAATCTGCTGGAATCGGCACAAGTATGGTCGAACGCCCGCACCACTCTGATAAAGTGTTTATCTGTGAAATCACCGGATATTTTGTGTGCTCAGTATAACGGATCGAACACATTTCACAAGCATCAGACAGCTGCAGTTCAATCCTATCCTGACGTTCCGCCCACCAGTTTAACTCAAATCGATCTGTCGGAAGCCCGCTATTTATCGAATCATTTAGATCTCCATAGTAATTATCCATATAAGCTGAAGCAACACCTCGCAATTTTGCAAGGTTAAAAAATGCATTTGCTCCCTCCAGGGGATCATATGTCCATTTTATTAAGGAAAACCCGAGCAATCTCGCTTCCATCTGCTGCTGTTTTTTTAATTGAAAACCAATCCCAAGGCGGCGGTATCCGGGATGGATCCCTGTCATATGTGAATATAAATAATACTTTACGCCGTCAAAGCCAGGAAAGCTGTAATTAAAACCGATTAGTTCTTCTTCAAGAAAAGCACCGAGCATTAAACCGCCATTCTTAACGATTGCAAGGGTTTGATGCGCAGGAACCGGCTCCATCCCCCATATCTTTTTTTCAAGTCGGCTAACAAGCAAAAGTTCTTCAAATGATGTTATTTTTCTTATTATAATCGAGTCCATAAATCCGCCTTCTTTACTGCAAGTTCCCCTGATATTGTCCTGCATGACATCTATGTAAAAATAATCGGTTAAAAATTGTCATTATTATTCAACGTATCATATTTACCCACTATTCGCAATTTTCACTCCTCCGCTTGCTGACAAACAGCTGAATATCCGTTTCGCTGTTATAATTGCGTCTGACATGATTCCGCTCGTGCCATGTAGTACACTGTGATTATACCTTGAAGAAAAACAGCACGATAGAAAGGAACATCTTACTTATGTCATTTTCTTTTAATGATCTTCCACCAGCGATTCGTTCCAGACTCGAATCGATTCAAGCTGCAAATCAGCAGCGCGTCAATGATGAAACGATCCGTCTCGTTGGCAAGGAGGGTTACTCAGCACCCCATCAGGCTATTATTTCTGACGCTATTATCGCATTGGCATTAGGCAAAAATGTTTTGCTTAAAGGGCCAACCGGGTCAGGGAAAACAAAACTTGCTGAAACACTGTCTTCATTATTTAATCAGCCGATGTATGCTATTAACTGCTCAGTCGATTTAGATGCTGAAGCCTTGCTTGGCTATAAAACACTTGACTACGATAAAGATCAAAAAGCACAGATTGTTTTTGTTCCAGGACCTGTTCAAAAAGCGATGAAACAAGGGCATCTTCTCTATATTGATGAAATCAACACGGCCAAAGCAGATACTTTGCCCATCTTAAACGGCGTTCTCGATTACCGTAGAATGGTCTTAAACCCTTTCACAGGAGAAACGGTATGGGCAGACCCAAACTTTCAGGTTGTTGCTGCCATAAATGAAGGCTATATTGGTACCACTCCGTTAAATGAGGCTCTAAAAAATCGGTTTGTTGTTATTGATGTGCCCTACCTCCAAGGACATGCTCTTAAAGAGATGCTTAAAAATCAGTCTAGCCAATCAGATGATGATCTGCTAGAACAATTTGTTCAGTTAAGCAATGATCTGATTTCTAAGGTAACTGATGGTCAGATTTCTGAAGAAGGTGCATCGACACGTTCTCTTTTAGATGCTTGTGATCTGAGTGTCTATCTTCCTCCAAAAAGAGCAATTAAACGTGCCATTATTGATAAATTGGACGATGAGCGTGAAAAAAAAGCCGTTGAAAATGTAGCTGAAACACTTTTTGCCAGATAAGGATTTAAGCTGAACAGAAACAGGTGATTTGATTATGAAGTTCCTTAATTTCATGGAAAAAAGAAACGATCCATTTCTTCTATTAATGCTTGCTGATCTTGCCCAGACTTTATCTAGTAAACCTCTCACTGACGTCACGTTTGCCTTTCACTCCGTTTACAAACCCCATGCATCAATAGTGACCATCAGCCACTATTGGACAAGGCTGAACGATGAAGAAAAGCTTGGGGCAATGAAAAGCGACGTCTATTTAAGGGCAGCAGGACAAACGCATTTTACTGATTTCAACGCGGCAGAATCCTATTTGAGAAAGATCTCCACCTTCAGGATCTCCATCTTTTTCCATACAATTGTTTACACTTCTTGAAGACTTTCGTTTGGAAGAGCTATTGCTCCAAAAAAGAGCTGGCATGATATATGGATTTGAAGACAGGCGAATTCTTCTGACAAGACGTTTCCGGGATGCTTTTCGTTCAGCGAAAAATCAAGGTAATGTTCTGGACATGTTATTTTCAGGAATTTATCTTCAATGGGTCCACAAGCCGGTCATCTTTCCAAGCATCATAGCTCACTTGAAACCAAAGGTAAGGAATTTGCTTAAAGAAGCAGCAGATGCGGATTCAACTCAGGCAGTAGCAAGCCTGTGCGAACGTTTCATCTCTTCTCTTCCTAAGGATCTGTCAGACATGAGTGGCTCTTATTTCACTATTGAAATAGATGAAGCTGCTCATGATTACTCAGAGACATTGGAGGAAAGAAAAGATCCTGTTGATGGAGATGAAAAAGTAACTTCAGACGAAGATGCGGAGGATCCTGAAGAGGAAGAATTGCCTTCATGGCATGCCGAGGATGATGAAGATGAAGAGGGGTTTCTGTCATTTGATTTAAACGAGGGACAAAAAATGGATTTGATGGGAGAGGGAGAGCGTGAAGCTGACTCTGGTGATCAGGCTCTTGCAAGTGTTGAGGGCTCTGCCCAGTCCTCAGATTCGGAGGATTATGATGAAAAAGAAACCAAAAATTCTACCTCTCCAAAAGAAGATTCATCTTTATTAACAACCCATTCAGGCAGAGCGAACAGATTTGCAAAAGCCATATACCCTCCCTCCCGTCCAATTACATCGGAAGATAAACAAAACTACATCGCTTACCGGTCATCGATAGAAGCCATTGAAAAACCGTTGAAGCGTTCGATTCAAAAAACACTTGAACAGAAAATGATAGCCCCAAGAGAATCTTTGCATGCCGGAAGACTTGGAAAAAAACTCTTAGGCGTTCTTACAGAGGACCATCCAAGGCTTTTCTACAAGAAGAATCTAGAATCTAATGAGTGGGATGCCGCCTTTTCGCTCTTAGTGGACTGTTCCGCCTCAATGTACGATAAGATTGAGCAATTAAAAACGGGACTCGTTCTGTTTCATGAAACACTTTATGACCTGAAAATCTCGCATGCCATAACCGGTTTTTATGAGGATGCCTTAAGCAGTGATGCATCTTCTCAGCCTAATTACTTTCATGAAGTGCTGCCTTTCGAAAAATCTCTTCTTCCTGGTACAGGTGCTTCGATCATGCAATTATCTGCTGAAGAAGATAATCGCGACGGCTTCGCCATAAGAACGACTGGTGAAAAATTAAAGCGAGCCCCTGAAAAACATAAGCTCTTACTTGTTTTCACAGATGGTGAACCTTCTGCCCATCAGTATAACGATGAAGGGATTGTAGATACGCAGGAAGCGGTTATTGAAATGAGGCGTCAAGGCGTTGATGTCATAGGTATTTTCCTTGCTGATGACGAGGCGTCTCAGGAGAGGGAAATTGAAACGATGCATGCCATTTATGGACAGCAAAGTCTGATTATCCCATCCATTTCTGAAATACCCGCACGATTACAACCCTTACTGAAGAAACTGTTGTTTAAATATCTATAAATCAAAAAGTGCAGGACCTTTTTAAGGTCCTGCACTTTTATTTTTCTTCTTTTGTTATCGCTGTTTCAGCCTGATATGGGCTTATAATAAAACGATGTGCATAGAGTGTCTGCGCAATGAGGAACAGCCCACCCACGGACCAATACAACGGAAGAACCGCTGGCGCATGCCATGAAATAAAAAGAATCATAATCGGGGAAATCAACCCAATATATTTCATTGAAGCCTGAGTTGTTGAAGGCATATTCAACTGAGCAACACGGAACTGAAGCAGGTAAATAAATCCTGCAACAAAAGCAAGCGGAATATTGGGATGACCGAGACTGAACCAAAGAAAATTATGAGAGGCAATTTCATGAGATCCTCTTATTGCATAATAAAAAACCATCAGAATCGGCATTTGGATCAGTACCGGTAAGCACCCCATCGATAAAGGGTTCATATTATGCTCTTTGTACAGCCCCATCATTTCTTGCTGAATTTTACTCTTTTCCGCAGAATCTTTTGTCTGTTGCATTCTTGCTTTGATGTTATCCAATTCGGGTTTTATTGCATCCATTTTGGTCTTCATAACCTGCTGCTGTTTTATTTGTTTCAACATAAAAGGTGATAAAATCAACCGAATAATAATGGTGATTAAAATAATCGCAAAGCCGTAGCTCCCGTCAAATAAATTAGCTGTCGCATCAATTAAGGATCTGAATGGATCGATAACCGTATGCTGAGCTTGGCATCCTGACATAAGCAGTAAACCGACAATAATAATAATCGAAATATTTTTTTTCAATGATAATCCTCCTTATTTTAAAACGAAATTGTTTTAAAATAAGAAGTGATGATCATCTTTCCCATCATCCGGAGAATCTTTTCGCCGTATTGTAATCGCAGCCCAGCTGATAAAACGCTTTTGATTCTCAATTAAAGGGTTAGCTATGAAGCGCTTGGAGTAAGCCTATAAGAAGAAGCTGAACGATGCTCAGTTCGCTGTCTGATTTCCATCATGAAAATAGCTACTGTAAGCGTTACTGTCAATGTGAACAGCATGGAGAATGTTGTCATGTAAATTGTCGGATCATTAGGCAGTTGAAAGAGTGTTTCTAATACTGAATTCAAACATAAGGCACCTTCCTCACCTTCATGATACTCTCTTTCCTTAAGCTTGTCTTTAATTTCACAAAACTTTATAATTTAGTGCTGTCGTATTTTTGATCCTCCCGGCAGACGTAGAGTCAAGCCCAAAGTAATCAGGCTGAAAATGATTATCACAAATGTGACATCATGTAAATGGACGCTGTTAACGTGTTGATTAAACATGATCCCGAGCAAGCTTGAGGATAAAATTGTTCCAAGATAACGGCTAGTCATAAATAATCCTGATGCGGAACCTGTTTCCTCAGGTTTCACAAAGTCATAAAGGGTTGTCTGCATCGCAATATTATTAAATCCGTTGCTTATACCGAGCACACAAAGAACAGGCAGCAACCACCAAAGTGATGTATTTTCAGAAAGCGTTAATAATAGAAACGTTCCTGTCACTAAGGTAAGAGAACCCGTCAAAAGCGCTGGTTTCGAACCGCTCCTGTCTATCCACCGTCCGGCCAGTGGAGCGATGATAACGCCGAATCCCGCTATAGTTAGCATAATCAGACCTGTTTCTTCTTCATTATAATGCTGTGCCTGTTGAAGAAATGTCGGCATTCCAAAAAACACGCTGTAAAAAATCACATTAATGCTTATAAATTGCAGGTAAACCAAGCTGATATTTTTATTCTTTTTTAACATCTTGATATCGATCAACGGTTCTTTGTGCTTTGTTTCCAGCTTGTATAACAAGAGGAATGATGTTGCTGAAATAATGAGGTCCACCCACTCTATGCGGCTTTCCAAAGAAAGCAAAAATAAAATAGCAAAGATAATCCCCGTTGTAAAAAAAACAATCCCTCCCCAGTCTATTCTGCTCCATTGCCATTTTGAAGAGCCTTCAGAGGGAAGAACTAAACCAGGTTAAGAAAAATGAAAATATAATAAAGGGAAAATTAATTAAAAAGATCGCCTGCCAATCCCAATAATGAATGAGAAACCCTCCGATTGTCGGACCAAAGGCTGCAGAGGTTGAAGAAAAAACAGCCAGCATTGCTAAAGCTTTTGCCTGTTTCGTTTTAATGGCGTGCCGAATCATTGACATGCCGCTTGGAAACAGCGCAGAACTCCCTACAGCCTGTATCAGGCGGAAAACAATCAGCCACAGGAAACTGCTTGAGAAAGGTGCGAGAATCGATGACGCAGCAATGAACAGGAGGCCGGTCAAAAAAAGTTTTTTGTGACCAAACATATCTCCAAGCTTCCCCATTACCGGCTGGGCAACGGCACTCCCTAAATAATATGTAGAAATGAGCCAGGTTAAACTTGAAAAACTCAAATTAAATTCTGATTGAAAACGGCTTAATGCCACGGCAATCATAGATGAATTTAACGGATTTAATAAAATCCCTAACGCTACAGCAGTAATTAAGAGCCATGGTTTATGTTTTAATTTACCGATAACGATCACACCTTCGCTAAAAGTAAAAAGACTCTCTTTAATGAGAGTCTAAAATTACTTAGTCTATTCTGCTAATCCGGTTGATTTCAATTTTTCGTCAATGGCTTGAAGTGCTTGTTCAGCATCAGGACCGTCTGTTAAAATTCTTATTTCAGCTCCCTGACGAATTCCCATTGCCATGACGCCCATTATTGACTTTAAATTTGCTTTTTGTCCTTGATACTCAAGCTGTATATCAGATGAGAATTTGCTTGCTTCACTAACAAGCACAGTTGCTGGCCGTGCGTGTATCCCTGTTTCATCAACCACTGTGTAATTTTTTTCTGCCATTAATACCAACTCCTTTTCTATATACTATAATTATTGTCTTTTCTTATCTATTTTGCAACCCGTTCGTTTCCAAAAAAAAAGACTCTGTCTGGTTAGACAGAGCTCAGCATCAATTTATTTATAGCCCCATGGATTCATCCAGCTTTATGTTCAATCCTAAGTTTATCCGCAACCATGGCAATGAATTCGCTGTTAGTGGGCTTTGCTTTTGACATTGAGACAGTATAGCCAAACAAACTGGAAATAGAATCAATATTGCCACGGCTCCACGCAACCTCAATTGCATGGCGTATCGCTCTCTCTACCCTGCTGGAAGTGGTTTTATATTTTTTTGCAATATCCGGATACAACACTTTTGTGATGCAGCCAAGCAGTTCGATATCATTATAGACCATTGAAATGGCTTCACGTAAATACATATAACCTTTAATATGTGCCGGTACTCCGATTTCATGAATAATGCTTGTAATATTTTGATCTAAATTAAGAACTTTTTTATTTGAATTATAGGAAGGCGTTCTTTTTGCTGATGACAGTCCTTGTTTTTTGCGTCCTGCAACCTGCCTAATATTGCTCACTAAATTCTCCATGTCAAACGGCTTTAAAATAAAATAGGATGCCCCTAATTCCACAGCTTTTTTTGTTACGTCTTCCTGGCCGAACGCAGTAAGCATGATCACATTAGGCATTTTCCCATCTTCATTTTCCCTGAGCCGTTCAAGTACACCCAAACCGTCTAGATGAGGCATAATAATATCGAGAACCAAAACATCCGGTTTCGCATCACTGATCATTTCGAGGCAGTCTTCACCGTTATATGCGGTCCCAACCACTTCCATATCTTCCTGGTGGGACAAATATTCTTCGATTAATGAAATAAGTTCCTGATTGTCATCGGTCAAACACACTTTAATTTGTTCCAACACGATTCCTCCTTGTTATGTTGTTTCTCTTTTAATGAAATTCGACAGTCTCATTCTCATCCCTTCTTAAAACGTTCGCCGAATTTTTTAGAAATTCATAGACATTCCTTATTTTTCGATAAACATACCACATATCACGTAAGTTATTTGTTGAACATTGTCGAAATTATGTAGAGACAGGGAAAAATTTTCCCTATCCTGCTCTTTTTTGATCACTGGATATTTTCGAGATATGCACGCCGGCTTCCTGAAGCATCCATTCAATATGAACCCCGTAGCCTGAAGTTGGGTCATTGACAAATACATGGGTAACCGCTCCGATTAATTTACCATTCTGAATAATCGGACTGCCACTCATTCCCTGCACAATTCCCCCCGTGGCTCGCAGCAATCTGGGATCAGTAACCTTTATAACAAGCCCTTTAGTCGCAGGGTAAGATTGCGGCATTGAGCTTAGCACCTGGATATCAAAAGCTTCAACCTTTTGACCATTGAGAACGGTAAGAATTTTCGCTGGGCCCTCCTTCACCTGATTGCCAACCGCAATCGGCAGTGCTTTATTCCAGACCCCATTGCTTAGATCAGTATTTAATCTCCCGAAAACACCGAATGGCGTATTTTTTATGATTGTTCCAATCGGATGTCTTTCAGATGCAAAAGAAGCAATTTTCTCGCCAGGCTTTCCCTCGCTTCCCCGTTCGATTGCAGATACAGAAGATTTTAAAAGCAAACCATCTTTTACTGCCATTGGTGACTGTGATTCCTGATTGCTGATCACATGCCCCAAGGCACCATAGTTACCGGTTATTGGATCGTAAAAGGTAAGAGTGCCAATTCCTGATGCCTGATTACGGATAAATATACCTAACTGATAGGTATGATTTGCCCGGTCTTCCTTTGGAATAATGGTCTTCGTTAACTTGGAGTGATGCCTTTCGAGACCAAGTGTGATTGGCTGCCCATTTTTTCCTGCTTTATTTACCGCATCCTTTAATTCAGCTAAATCAGAAACGGTCTTTTGATTTAACTGTGTGATGACATCACCGACTTTAAGACCCGCTTTTTCCCCTGGTGAAGCTGAACCAGACTTCGTTGTAAACGAATGAAAACCAATTACAAGCACACCTTTTGTCCGGAGTTTCAAACCAACGGATTCCCCACCAGGTATAATGCGTATACTTGATAGTGACCTGCTTTTTTGCGTAGAAGCATCATTTAATGAGTGAATATCTTCTGCTGCTGCAATATGTCTGGTTAATCCCCCGCTATAATTAAGCAAGCAACAAAAGCAAATCATGATAATAATGCAAAGACCATAAAAATTAGTATGTCTTAAGCTCCCTTTCTCTTTCCTCACGCCCCTCATTACACCCACACCCTTTTTGTTTTTCTTTACACTCTTAAGGTGACCTTTGGGCGATATAATTATGAGCGGCCCTTATGAAAAATGCTACCCATTGCTGGATAGCGATTCACAGTTATGCTTTTATTTCCTTTGCTGTATAGAGAAGTTCTTCAGCGTGTTGACGTGTCAAGTCTGTGACTTCCACACCTGCGATCATTCTTCCAACCTCATGTATTTTCTGCTCGTCATTTAATGATTCCACATGTGTCTGAGTCCTGTTTTTTTTAACTTTTTTGGAAATATATAAATGATGATCAGACATGGCAGCGACTTGAGGTAGGTGAGTAATACAAAAAACCTGAGATGCTGCCGCAAGCTGATAAATTTTTTCTGCCATTGCCTGTGCCACTCTTCCACTCACTCCGGTATCTACTTCATCAAAGATTATGGAAGTCAGCCCGATCAGTGATTTGAAATTTGATTTAATGGCGAGCATTATACGAGACATTTCCCCTCCTGAAGCGATTCTTGCCAATGGTTTCAAAGGTTCGCCAGGGTTTGTGGAAATCAAAAACTCGATACTGTCGATTCCCTCGCGTCGGTAGCTTTTGAAAGTCCCTAAGTCAGTTTCTGTCTCCTGCTTAACTTTAATAACGGCTTTATCCATATATAAATCCTTTAATTCACGATTAATTGCTTTTGCAAGGTCTTTTGAAACATTTTTTCTATATACAGAAAGATGAGTTGCCTTTTCTCTTAATATTTCCAAGTGCTGGCTAAGTTCGTCTTCCAGATGTGTCACTTTGTGATCACGGTCTGACAGTTCAGCATACTCTTCTTCGATTGATTGTTTGTAGGTCACAACATCTTCAATGGATGGCCCATACTTTCTTTTCAGCATGTTCAGTTCATTTAGCCTGGCTTCAATTTCGTTTAGGCGGTCCGGCTGATATTCCATCTGATCTAAATAATCTCTAAGCGCAAATGAGGTTTCTTCCAGTAAATAAAAGCTGTTTGAAATTCCTTCCGATAATTTCTTCAGATCCTGGTCAATATCTTCCACTGAGGACAGTTGATTTGCAGAATGTCTTACAAAATCCAGCCCTTGGTTTTCCCCATTTAATGCTTCATATCCAAGCTGTAAGGCTTGATAAACCTTTTCGAAGTTCCCTAATTTTGAACGTTCTTCATTTAACTGCTCTTCCTCATTCTCAAGGAGGGCAGCTGAATTTATTTCATCTATCTGATAAGACAGCAAATCCAGCCGCTGTGCGATCTGCTGTTCATTCTGATTTAACTTGTTTAAGGTTTTATATATAGATTGTGTTTTTTCATATACTTTTATATAATCATGACGCAGCTTTTCCATCTTTTCCCCGCCAAACCGGTCTAAAAGAGGTCTGTGATTCTCCGGATGCATCAATTCCTGATGCTCATGCTGTCCATGTATGTCAATCAGTTTTTGACCAACTTCCCTTAAATGCGTCAGTGTTACCAATTTACCGTTAATCCGGCAGACACTTTTACCTTGATCGGAAATTTGACGCCGCAGAACAATCATTTCGTCGGACATTTCAAGGCCAAGATCTTCAAGTATTGAGAGAACAGGGTGGCTGGAATGAATGTCAAAAAGCGCTTCAATTTCTGCTTTTTTCTCACCATGCCTCACGTATTCAGCTGAGCCTCTACCTCCGACCAGAAGTCCAATCGCATCTATAATTATGGATTTACCAGCGCCCGTTTCACCTGTAAACACCGTGAGCCCTTGATCAAAAGAAATGGTTAGTTTTTCGATGATCGCAAAATTTTCCACGCGCAATTCTCTAAGCATTGAAAAATAACTCCTTTACTTCATAAATAAACGAATTAATGTTCCCCATTATTGTTACCTTTTCATGTATATTAGTCAAGTCTTAATCTAACGGGAGAAATGACCGGCTGTATTTATTTCTACTCAAAGTTGTTTTTGTAACTGTTAATTTAGCGGAATGACGCCAGCTCTTCGCATACCTATTCATCCCCACAGGACTTGGGTAGGATCAGCATGGGGTCGCTTGAAAAATCCCATGATGTAAACAGGTGTTTTAGGCAACTCTAAGCAAAGAAACCTTCCTTGCTTCTTATTTAATCAATTGTTAATTTTCGCTCCAGGCTGCTCGCTTTCCACGGGCACGGCCTCAGCTAACTTTGGCGTGGTTTCTTTGTGAGTCAAAGTGGATCTTCGGACGCGCGCTATTCCCGTTGGATTATCGCACCTTGTCCGCTTCAATCAGACGTATTTGTTGCCCTGTGAGGCACTTGAAAGGCTTAAATATTCTCGCTTTCGTGAGCGATCAACGAGTCCTCCTCGCATGACTTCAGAATGTGGTAGGTTCGGCGCTGGCACAGGACGTGCCATATTTAGCCGAGACTATCATCCTGACATTTGAGCTGTGGGGTCTCGCTTAGATCGCTGATTCCACGGACTTGAAACGTCATCCTTGAACTTTCACTAACTCGATGAAAATCGGTCGCCGTACATGAGGAAGCACGTGAAATTTTCCTTTCCGGGTTTACTCTTTGCCTTTGAGCCCTATTCTTAATGATCTTTTCTTACTCATTTTTTTACCAAATGACGATTTCAATTTAGCCTTGTAAAATGTATTATTCAGGAGTATGAACAGCACGTTGTCATTGAAATGTCCATGATTTAAAAATAAGGGCACCACACCGTTTCTCTTTTATGCTGTGGGAAAGCGGGCAGAAGCAGTTTGGCGCAAGACGCCAGGAAGTCACTAAGGTTGTCCAAAAATCGAAGAACTTTTTGGACAAGCTGCCGGGAAAGTTTGAGACTCCTCGAAAATGCACAGTGTATAATTTTAAAAATGGAGTGACCAGAGATTCTCTTGGAATGTACGGTATTTCCATTTTATGATGAGTTGCTTTGCATTTTCATCGTGTGGTGTAGAATCGAAGAAGTTATTTCATGGCCAGCGGAATTAGCGTGTGGCCACTGAAAAACTAACTCATTTCAAGTGTTAGGGAAAATTAAGACAGCTCACCTTCCTATTAATGCGGATTGGAGTGGAGGGCACGAGACTCCAGTGGGAAAAGCAACAGCTGAAGACCCCGCAGGAAGTGATTTTCTTCTGAGGAGGCTGAAGCGTTGCCCACGGAAAGCGAGTGCCTGAAACGGAAAATCAACAGACATGACGACATCGTGGGACTTTTTCAGTGCCCAATTAGCGTGACCAGGCGAGACCTCACAGCGCCAACCTGTGGAGGAAGCTCATTGTACAGACTATAATAGCATTAAAAAATAAGTTATCCGCAATAACCCTTTAGAAAACAGCTAAAAAAAAGAAGAAACGCAATATGTTACGCTTCTTCCAGGTCTTTCTTCTTAAATTCGTCATGCGCTTTTTTAACAACTTCTCTTATCCAGTCACGATTTTTATCACTGTCTTGCTCGTTATTCTTATCAGAAGGTAAATGGAAGTGGGCGATGAACTCAATATTGCCATCCCCGCCGGTAATCGGTGAATAATCCAAGCCTTTCAGCTCAAAGCCAAGCGCTTGCGCAAAAATAAGGATTTCAGACAGCACTGATTGATGAATTTTAGGATCTTTTACAATCCCGCGTTTGCCAACTTCACCTCTGCCAGCCTCAAATTGCGGTTTTATTAACGCAATTGCTTCACCATCTAATGCAAGAATATCCTTGAGAGCAGGAAGTATTTTTGTAAGAGAAATAAACGATACGTCAATTGTCGCTCTTTCTGGCTGCCCTTGATTAAAATCATCTAACACAGCATAACGAAAATTGGTCCGCTCCATAACTTCAACTCGGCTATCCTGCCGAAGTTTCCAGGCAAGCTGATTATAACCGACATCAACAGCATAAACCTTTGATGCGCCATTTTGAAGTGCGCAGTCTGTAAAACCTCCGGTAGACGACCCAATATCAATCATTATCTTATCTTTTACATCAAAATCAAAAACTTGAAGAGCCTTTTCAAGCTTGAGACCTCCTCTTCCCACATAAGGAAGAGGATTTCCTTTAACTTCAATGGTGTCTTCATTGTTAACTTTCGTTCCTGGTTTATCGATGCGCTCTTTTTTTACGAGAACTAGGCCTGCCATAATAGCCCGCTGAGCTTTTTCTCTTGAGTCAAAGAAGCCCTGTTTAACAAGCAGGGTATCTATTCGTTCCTTCATTGCGCATTAAGCCCTTCGTATATGTTTTGGAATAATTTTCATTGCGTGCTTTGCCATATTTTCAGCTGTTAAACCGATTTCATTTAAAAGCTCGCTCACACTGCCCTGTTCAATAAAACGGTCAGGAATCCCCATGCGGTCGACCGCCATATCATGATAACCATTATCATGGAAGAATTCAGCTACGCTGCTTCCAAAACCGCCTTCTAATGCTCCTTCTTCTATTGTTAAAACGGGCATTTGTGCTTTTGCAATTTCTGAAAGCATTAACGTGTCGAGAGGTTTTATAAAGCGGGCATTAATTACTTTTGCAGACACACCTTCTGCTTGGAGGAGTCCGGCTGCTTCAATGGCTGTTTGCAGCAGCGGCCCAAATGCCAAGATCGCAACATCATGCCCTTCTTTTTCAACCGTCCATGTGCCAAATGGAATTTCTTCAAGCTCCTCATCCATTTTAACACCTAGCCCGTTTCCCCTTGGATATCTGAATGCGATAGGTCCGTCGTCATATTTTAATGCGGTGTATACCATATGCTGAAGTTCATTCTCATCCTTCGCCATCATAATAGAAAAGTTCGGCAATCCCCTCAAGAAAGCAACATCAAAAACACCTTGATGAGTCTCTCCATCAGCACCAACCAATCCTGCACGGTCAACAGCAATGGTTACATTTAAGTTCATTCTGGCAATGTCATGTATGATTTGGTCATATGCCCGCTGCATAAACGTTGAATAAATTGAAAGCACCGGCTTCATTCCCTGAGTAGCAAGACCGGCAGACATTGTGGCAGCGTGCTGTTCAGCTATTCCAACATCAAACAGTCTTCCAGGAAATTCTTTTGCGAACCCTTCCAGTTTAGAGCCGACAACCATAGCAGGGCTCACGACGGCCACCCTTTTATCTTTTCTTGCCAATCTCCTTAACGTATCCGCAACAACTTTGCTGTACGCAGGAGGGGCTCCAACGGGTTTAATAAAGTCTCCAGATTCTAGTTTATATGGTCCCGGTCCATGCCAAGTCCCTACACTGTCTGCTTCGGCAGGCTTAAACCCTTTACCTTTTTGTGTCATAACATGAACGAGAACAGGGCCTTTTGTTTTTTTAGCGTATTGAATCTGCTCCATTAAAGCAGGAATATTATGTCCGTCTACAGGACCTAAATATTTAATGCCCAGCTCTTCAAAAAACACACCGGAAACAAGCAGATATTTAAATGAGTCTTTAACCCGTTCTGCTGCCGCAGCAATCTTGCCGCCAAAAGCAGGAATTTTTTTCATCAAATATTCCATATCATCTTTTGCTTTTTGATACTTTCCGGCTGTACGAAGTCGGCCAAGCATATTATGCATCGCACCGACATTTGGTGCGATTGACATTTCATTATCATTCAGGATAATAACCAAGTTTTTCTTTTCGTGACCAATATGGTTGAGTGCCTCTAAGGCCATTCCGCCCGTCAAAGCCCCATCACCAATGACTGCCACGACTTCATTTTTTTCACCTTTAATATCCCGGGCAGCTGCCATACCCATTGCCGCGGATAAAGAGGTTGAACTATGTCCTGTTTCCCAAACATCATGCTCGCTTTCGCTGCGTTTAGGAAAGCCGCATAATCCCTTATACTGTCTTAGTTTATTAAATGCACCGCTTCGACCGGTTAAGATCTTATGAACATAGGATTGGTGCCCGACATCCCAGATCAACTTGTCATCTGGACTGTTAAATATTTTGTGCAAAACAAGCGTCAATTCCACAACACCAAGATTTGGTGCAAGGTGCCCGCCTGTTACAGAAAGGCTTTCTATTAGAAATTTCCTGATTTCATAAGCCAGATCTGTCAATTCATCTGTATTCATCTTTTTAAGAAACTTCGGATCTTTAATATTGTTGATCTCCATTAGTGATCACTCACCTTAATTAACATGTCTTTGTGCTCCATCGTTTAGTTTTCCGCCAAACGTTACAATTATAATATCAAACATTACCCCTGTTCGTACAATTCTTAACTCTTTTTGGCGGCTGCTTATTGCTGTTTAGGCTGAATAAATGTAAAAAGAGCCGCTAGCACAGACGTGATAACGGCAGTTTATTATTTCTATTTATTTAAAATGCATTCCTTCAGGACATATGTAAAAAGGTGGTCATCTGAAGAGTAAACGTTGCGGCTTAGGTCCAGTAGGTTTTCCCGTAAGGCTGCCAGAGCGTTGCCGCTCAGGCGTTTCCATTTAAAGCCTTACCAGCGTTGTTGCCAGACGCTGAACTGGATCGCCACTCAGACCACACTATAATCCCCTTCAAATGTCAAACGAACAGTCTAGGAGTTTTCCTCAGCAATCTCATCCAGATCCTAGCCTCTTTTGCAGAGTCAATTTCATATGGCGTGAGCGATGACTGTCGGCCTAACTAGCCACCTGGCCCAAAATGCCATAATCCCCTCAACCTCCACTCAAGGCAGGCTACGCTGCATCTTTTACTGTGAAAGCACAGCCATTCCGCAGGTTTTCCACATACCCTTGACAAAATGTCTAAGTATGAGTCTCCGCGAGTGCAGGGTCATCGCCCACATGCCCTTGTGGATCGCCCTACACTCTTTACTCCCAGCAACGACCCAAAGCTGGGCGCCCCAAGCCGGTACCAGGAACTTCATCGATGTGCCCTTTGGCGGATTTTTAGCCCCGCCCTCAGATAAGGATGGATCGACTAGAATACTGCACCACCTAATAATACAGCAATTATACCATATTTCCCTTTAAACCGCAATAAATCAGGGGTTTAATACTACGCCTGCCGCTGACAAATAAAGTCAGTCAGCTCAATAAGCATCTCTGATTTGCAATTTGAACGGTTAAGCATATCATGTGCATTTTCAATATGAACAGCGAGTTTTTCTTTAGCTGTTTTCATTGTTAATATGCTTGGATACGTATTTTTGCTGTTCGAAACATCACTTCCGACAGGTTTACCGATCAATTCTTCGATGCCTTCAATGTCTAGGATGTCATCCCTTATTTGAAAAGCAATGCCTAAATGAAATCCAAATTGCCTCAAGTACTCTTTTTGCAGAGCATCTGCCCCACCAAGTATAGCCCCTGCTTCTACGGCGAAACTTAGCAGCTTTCCTGTCTTTCCATAGTGAATGGACTGCATTTCATCGAGAGATAACGTCGCTCCTTCAGCCAGCAGATCCTCCTGCTGTCCGCCTACCATTCCTTCTGGTCCGGCTGCTTTTGCAAGCATTGAAATCAGCTGGACAGTTTCAGGAGCCCCCGCTGTATCACTGCCTTCAGCAGCGACTTCAAATGCATAGGTTAACAAAGCGTCACCTGCTAAAATCGCGCTTGCTTCACCGAACACGATATGATTTGTCGCTTTACCGCGTCTTAAATCATCATTGTCCATAGCCGGAAGGTCATCATGGATCAATGAGTACGTATGGATCATCTCAAGTGCAGAAGCCATAGCGTAGCCCTTTTCTGCAGAAACGCCAAGCGCTTCCATTGTCGCCATTAACAAAATGGGCCTAAGCCGCTTCCCGCCTGCTTCTATGGAGTATCGCATCGCTTCTTTCAATTTGGAAGAAGCAGATAGATTATCAATATGCATTAGTAATTGTTGATCGATAATTTTCTTTCCTGTATTAATATACTGCTCGACATTCGTATTCACTGCGGCTTATCCTCCTGGATATTCAAAGGTTCTGCCTGACCGTCCTGATCCATAACCTGGTCCATTTTCTTCTCCACATTTTGAAGCTTATCATGACAAAGCTTTGAGAGCTGGATGCCCTCCTGATAAAGATTAATGGCCTGTTCAAGAGGAACGTCACCTTCTTCTAGCCGTTGAACGATTTTTTCAAGTTGTTCCATGGCCCCTTCAAATGTAACAGAGACCGGCTCTTCACTCTTTTCAGTTTTATCTTCCGATACCTGATCCGACATCTTCATCCTCCTCTATCCCCCATACGTGGCATTCCAATTCACCATCATTAACCTTTACTCTCACGGCCTGACCAGGGTCGACCTGTTTGACACTTTTAATCAGCTGATGATCTTCAGTATAGGTCAAACTGTACCCCCGAGCCATAATATTCAGCGGGCTTAAAACGTTGAGTTGACTCATCATCGCCTCAAATTTACCGCGCTTATCTCTGACAGCATGATTCATTGAACGCTTCAGCCGGTCCTCTAGAATCTTTCTCTGAGCGGTAGAGATTTTGAATGGTTCTGGCGGGGTGCTGCAAGTGCAGACGATTTTTTAAATCATTATAGCTGTATGCGGTCTCTTTCATTTGCTGTTGTGCTGCTCGCGTCATTCTTTCGAGAATACCGTCTAAGTCCTGCTCTTTTTGTCTCATCAATTGGGCGGGATATTTAAAGGCATACGCATTTTCCATTACCCGTAATTTCTCTTTCTGGTTCTGCAGCCTGTGCGTCATAAAATAATGAAGACGGTTTCTTTTGTCACTGAGTCTCTCTAAGAGTTGACTGACGCTTGGAACCACAAGTTCCGCAGCCGCAGTTGGTGTCGCCGCCCTTAAATCGGACACAAAATCAGAAATGGTGAAATCCGTTTCATGTCCGACTGCTGAAATAACAGGCAGTGAAGAGCCATATATGGCATTGGCGACCGTTTCTTCATTGAAAGCCCAAAGTTCTTCAATCGATCCGCCGCCACGTCCAACAATCAGAACTTCCAGAAACTCAGTCTGATTTGCTTGCATTATGGCCTTTGCGATAGAAGATGCTGCGTGCTCTCCCTGAACTAAAACAGGAAAAAGCGTCACCCGCGCGGCAGGAAATCTTCTTTTAACAGTTGTGAGTATATCTCTTATTGCTGCCCCGGTCGGTGAGGTGATCACCCCTATTTCCAGAGGCATCGCAGGAAGAGCTTTTTTATGAGCAGGATCAAAGTAACCTGCTGCTTCAAGTTTCTTTTTGAGCTGCTCATAAGCCAGATATAAATTACCGATTCCATCGGGCTGCATATTTTTAATATAAAGCTGGTATTGTCCATATGGCTCATAAACTGATAAATCAGCTTCAATTAGGACCTTCATTCCATTTTCGGGTTGAAAAAGCAATTTCTGATTATTTGAAGCAAACATAACTGCCTGTATTCTGGATCCTTGATCCTTAAGCGTTAAATAGAAATGCCCTCTTGAATGATGCTTAAAGTTCGAAATTTCGCCTCTGACCAGTACACTCTGCAAATGACGGTCGGATTCTAATTTTTTCTTCAAGTACCTTGTAAGTGCTGTGACGCTTACATGACGATTTTCAGCCATTATTCACCTGATAAAGCGTGCTTTTCAGCAGATTGCACCGTATTCACCAGAAGCATTAGACGCGTCATCGGACCAACCCCGCCTGGCACAGGTGTAATATAGCCGGCGGTTTCTTTTACTTCTTCAAAGGAAACATCCCCAACAAGCTTTCCTTTATCATTCCTGTTCATGCCTACATCAATAACGACAGCGCCTTCCTTAACAGAATCCGCACCGATAAGATCCGCTTTTCCTACTGCCACAACCAGAATATCTGCTTGTGTCGTAATTGCTTTAAGATCTTTTGTTTTAGAATGACAGTAAGTAACCGTTGCATCTTCATTTAAAAATAGCTGACCAGCCGGCTTACCGACAATATTGCTTCTGCCGACAATCACGACATGTTTCCCTTTTATTGGAACCCCAAGTGTATGAATCATTTCAATAATGCCATAAGGCGTACACGGTAAAAATGTATCCTGTCCGGTAAGCATTTTCCCAAGGCTAATGGGATGGAAGCCATCAACATCTTTATCTGGACGAATTGCTTCAATAATTTTCTGATCAGAAATATGTATTGGCAGAGGCAGCTGGACAAGAATACCATGGATATTCTCATCATTATTATAAGCGTCAATTTCACGCAGCAGCGCTTCTTCCGTCATATCTTCTTTGAATCGTTTAAGCTCAGAATGAATGCCGACTTCTTCGCAATCTTTGATTTTCCCTTTAACATACGACATCGAAGCCGGATTTTCACCAATCAGCAAGACAGCCAGTCCTGGTGTTATGCCATTTTTCTTCAGTTCATCCACTTTCGTTTTTAATTCCATCCGTTTTTTTCCGGCAATCTCTTTTCCATTTATGAGTTCTGCTGTCATTAAAAAACGCCTCCGATTTAGTGGTTTCATTAAACGGTATTCCTCTGTTCGTTCTCTTTTTATTGCTCCTGCTGCACAATCATTTTTCCTAAGACGCCGTTAACAAATACTCTCGTCTTCTCATCACCGTAAGTCTTTGCCAGTTCGACAGCCTCATTCAGAACAACTTTCTGAGGGGTGTCCTTAATATAAAAGAGTTCAGCAACTGCTAAACGAAGGATTGTCTTTTCAATATTTCCTACCCGGTCAAAATGCCACTTAACAAGGTAAGGCTTAATAGCTGCATCAATTTCTTCTATATTATCCAGAGTTTTAGCAATAAGTTCTTTCATAAAAGAATCGATTTCCTGCTCGCCGAGAATATGCTCGATGGCCTCCTCGCGATCCGTTTGACTGACGGTAACCTGAAATAAAACCTGTACCGTTTTTTCACGCGCTTCTTTACGGTTCATTCATGACTTCCTTTCCTACTTCTTTCACACTCATAATAGCATAAAAAAACAGCCCCCGCATGGTTTACTGATAAGGTACAACGTCTCCTTTTCAATAAAATGATACCGGGAGCAATGGTCTTTTAAAATAAAAAGGCTATTTTTGTAAAAAGTGTTATTATTTCATTAAATATTAAATCAAAGGACAATGGCTTTTCACAGGTTCTTCTGGGTTCTTTTACAAGTCCGCTTATTCTGCACCCTAATGAAAACAGAAAATCAAAGGGGCAGACCCTTTGATTTTCTTATATTATTCCTCTGTTTTATGTTTCTCAGGCTGGTCGAAAACAATACCTGCCACATGGATATTAATTGAACTTACCTCAAGCGCGGTCATTGTTTTAAGGGTTTGCAGAATATTGTCCTGAACCTGCTGCGCAATAACCGGAATTGAAACACCGAACTTCATTTGCAGTTGAACATCCACAAGAATCCCTTCCTCTGTCAGTTCAACTTTGACTCCTTTTCCATATTGCTTTCTGCTTATTTTGCCTACAACGCCTGTGGCAAAACCGCTGTGCATACTTGCTACTCCCTCAACCTCAGAAGCTGCCATGCTTGCAATAATTTCAATGACTTCAGGTGAAATCTCAACTTTCCCCAGATCCGTCATACTTTCTTCCATTTCAAATGTTTGATTCTCTTCCACTTATTCCACCTCCAACATTACTCGCTTGCATTGATTGGATAAAGTTCAAGAAACTTTGTATTGAAATCGCCGCTTTTAAAGACTTCATTATCTAAAAGTTTTAAATGAAAAGGAATCGTCGTATGAATCCCCTCAACGACAAACTCACTTAATGCCCTTTTCATCTTGCTTAACGCCTCATCTCGTGTCGCCCCATGGGTGATGACTTTAGCCACCATAGAATCATAATAAGGCGGGATCATGTAACCCGGGTAAACTGCGGAATCAATTCGCACGCCAGGTCCTCCTGGCGGAAGGTACATATTGACCCTTCCAGCTGAAGGCATAAAATTTTTCGCAGGATTTTCAGCATTAATTCGGCATTCGATAGCAAAGCCGTTAAAGGTAATCTCTTCCTGAGTGAAAGAAAGAGCTTCGCCTCCAGCTACTTTAATCTGTTCTTTGATCAGATCAATCCCTGTTACGTACTCTGTTACCGGGTGCTCAACCTGAATACGCGTGTTCATTTCCATGAAATAAAACTGTCCGTCCGCTGCATAAATAAATTCTACAGTCCCTGCTCCAGTGTAGTTTACAGCTTCAGCAGCTTTTACAGCCGCTTCGCCCATCTCTGCACGCTTCTCTGGAGTTAAAGCAGGAGAAGGCGTTTCTTCAACGAGTTTTTGAAGTCTTCTTTGAATGGAACAATCGCGTTCACCCAAATGGACAGTATGACCATGTGAATCTGCAAGAACCTGTATTTCCACATGACGAAAATCTTCAATGTATTTCTCAATATAAACGCCAGGGTTGCCAAAGGCTGTTTCGGCTTCCTGTTGTGTGATCGCTATTCCTTTTTTCAGTGATTCTTCATCGCGGGCAATCCGAATTCCCTTACCGCCGCCCCCGGCTGTTGCTTTAATAATCACAGGATAACCAATCTCTTCAGCCACGTCGATCGCGGCCTCGATAGAAGGTACAATACCGTCCGAGCCAGGAACACATGGCACGCCTGCTTCAATCATTGTTGTTCTTGCAACATCTTTAATACCCATTTTATTAATGGCAGCTGCGGATGGACCCACAAACGTTATGTTGCACTCTGCACAGATTTCGGCGAAGTCAGCATTTTCTGCTAAAAAACCGTAACCCGGATGGATGGCATCTGCTCCAGTTAAGGTAGCGACGCTCATAATATTAGTAAAGTTTAAATAACTGTCTTTAGAAGCAGTTGGACCAATACAATAGGCTTCATCTGCCAGTTGAACATGCAGGGCTTCCTTATCTGCTTGGGAATAAACAGCCACTGTTTCGATTCCCATTTCTTTAGCAGCCCGAATGATTCTGACAGCAATTTCTCCACGGTTTGCAATCAATAATCGCTTAATCATTCTTCTCACTCCGCTTTTACAAGGAAGAGTGGCTGTCCATATTCTACCAGTTGACCATCTTCAACCAGCGTTTCAACAATCTCTCCTTTGATATCCGCTTCAATCTCATTAAACAGCTTCATGGCTTCTACAATACATACAACAGAATCGTTTTTGACTTTTGAGCCTGGCTGTACAAATGAGTCGGCATCCGGTGAAGGGGAAGCGTAAAAAGTCCCAACCATCGGAGATTCTATTTTATGTAAATTACTGTCTGCCGGTGACGGATCAGCTTCTGGAGCTGTTTTAGGTTCCGGTGCAGCTGCCGGTTCCGATGATCTTTCAGGAACCTGCTGAACTGGCGCCTGCTGTACTGGCATTTGCTGAAATACCGGCTGAGCACTTTCGTCTTTTCCTTTTTTCATAACAATTTTTGAGCCATCCAGTTCATATTCAAATTCATTAATGCTTGATTCATCAATTAGTTTAATTAGTTCGCGTATTTCTTGCACTTTTAGCAACGTCTTGCACTCCCCTTAATACTCAATGTATTTTTACGTCCATTATATCATAACTTCTAAATGGTCTGCACCCCTGCTGTTCAACCCATCAAAAAAGCGCCTTGCCGGCGCTTTTTTTGACCAATATTTTCGATTTATAATCAGCTTTTAGAAGCCGTATAGTTTACACTAACCAGTTTCTCATCCCCTAAGTATTCATGCGTCATTTTCATAATGTCAGTTGCCTGCTTTGGTGTAAGAGTCTTAGCTTGGACATAGACATTCACATCATTTTTGTCGCTCATAACAACCGCATCATTAAATCCTTTCGACCGGATCACATCTTCAAGCTGCTTTTCATTGCTTGCCAATGTATTTAATGCGTTCAATTTATTATTTGCTGCGCTGATCTCTTTTGTAGAACTCGCTTTCGCTGTAATGGTGCTTACATATGAATCGGCTAGTTTCTTTTGGTTTTCTGCTTTTTGCAGTCTGTATTCAGCTAGTTGATCTCCGGATTTTATTGTTGTCTGCAGCTTCCCGTTCGCATCCGTCATCAGGGCTTGTCCTTTTCCATCGGTAAGTGTCTGAGCAGCTTTGCGGTCTGCCGAATCAGGGTTCATCAAGTAATAGACAGATAACACAGCCATTAGACTCAGCATTGTCAGCAACCAAATTGTTTGTTTTCTCATTAACATACTTCAACCTCCCTTATTTAGGTAAAACAGTTACTTTATATGTCGGAATATCGAGTACCGTACTTACCGCGTCCATGATCCACGCTTTAATTGTTGGTGTATTTGCTCCTTCAGCAACAATCAGAACCCCTCTAATATCAGGTTTTTTCTTACCAGAAACGACGGGCTGTTTTTCCGTACCGTTATCGATTGTGACGACTTCTTCATCTTTTTGCGTATTACTGACCTGGCGTTTGCCACCATTTTGATCAATTTCCTGAGTTTTGTTCTGAGTCGTTTTTACATTTTCTTGATAAATGGTTTGTTCGGATGTTGAAAAAGTTACTAGAACCGAAACATTTCTAACACCGGTGATCTGATTCAGAATTTTTTCAAGCTGTTTTGAATAGAGGGTTTCTTCAGGATCCTCTCCTGTCTGTTTGACTGTCTCACTCAGTTTCTGTGTAACAGCCGGCTTAGCAGCAGGGGATTTTTCTTGTGTTCTGCCTGTCCACTGACTGATTAATAAAAGGATGATGCCGACGGCGCATAATAGAAATAATGGCTTTAAAGGACGGTTTTTGGGTTGGCGCTCAAGCGGCTTTTTAGGTTTCAGCTGATTATTCAGCCAAGCGAGAAGTTTGTTCATGAGGCGCTTTTTCCCTTCACTGATTTGATCTCAATAATTTTTGGATCAACATCCCATTTTCCGGCCAGCAGCTGGATTAACTCTAATTTTTGTTTATTGTTTAGAGTCATTTCTTCTGACTTGTCCTGACTGGTGCCACCTCCGGTAATACTTACTGCTTTGACAGGATCAACACTGATTTCAGAATTCTTTCCGCTGGCGGCAGCTTTATCTTTTGATAGGTAAACCGTCAAATGCTCCATCTTTCCGCTATTTGATGCTGCCGTTTTCATGTCGATATTGGTTATGCGATATCCGTATGCGTCCTGCACCTCCTTGTTCACCATGTCCTCGAGTTGGACAGCCATTTGTTTATGAATATATGCAGCGTTTTGCTGATCTATTTCACTTTTGAGCTTTTTTATTTTATTTTTTTCAGCTGGCCTTTCCTGACCGGTAAATTTTTGTGTATTTAAAGGTTGAATATGCAGATGAAAAAGTTTCCCCAATGGATCCAGCATGATTAATATAATCAATAATCCCATTACAATTTTTATATAAGGCTGGAACCGATTATCTGGCAGAAAAAGCTCAAGTAATGTTGCTATTAGAATGATAATGATTAGCCGTTCTGTCCAATTTGTAATAAAGTCCATTTTGTCACCTCACCGGACCATCAGTGTTAAATTTCCCGAGGCAATAATGATGCAGATTGACAAAAAAAACATCAGTGAAACGATAAGGTAAGCCGCAAAAATAGCAAGCATGCTTTTGGAAATAATGTTCAATGAGTCGATAACCGGTCCGTCTCCAAGAGGCTGGAGTACAGCAGCCGATACCCTGTAGATCAGTGTAACCACCAGTACTTTAAGTGCTGGGAAAATAATTAATCCGGCAAGAATCATTAAACCGACCATACCGACCGTATTTTTCAGCAGAGCTGATGCACTAAGAACTGTTTCCGTTGCATCACTGAACATCCTGCCGATCACCGGCACAAAGTTCCCTGTCATAAATTTCACTGTCTTGCTTAACACGCCGTCTGAAATAGATGCCACCGCACCTCTGATGCTCATCACACCTAAAAATATTGCAAAAAATACGATTAATGACCACGTAGAAAGCTGTCTCATCAAATCGGATAGTCTTGAAGCTTTATAATGAACCGTTAGCGTACTGATCACACCAAGCAGTGTCGAAAGGATCAGCAAGGGTACGACACCTTTAGCGATTGCCCATTCTACAGTGTTAATTAACAGCAAAATCATCGGGTTAAACAGCATCGCCGTACTAAGACTGCCCGACACTGCAGTCAGGGCAAGAATCATCGGTGTCAAAGCCAGTAAAAATTGACTCATTTCTTCTATAGCACTCAGAATGTATACAGTCATTGTATGAAAGCTTTCCAAAGCAACCGTGAGCAGCATCATATAAACCAGTGCGTAAGCCACTTTTGCCACCGTTTGTTTTTCAAAAGTACTTTGGATGGACTGGAGGATCATCGAAAAAACGGTTAGGATTAAAATCATTCCGAGCGTGTGAAGATTGATATAGCACTCATACAAAAAATAACGCAAGACGCCGCTCATCCATTTGTCAGTAGAAGGAAGTTCTGGCCTAAGCTTCATCTGGTCGTTAATTTCTTTGGTTTTCGGAAAGTAGCCTTGATATTTATCCTGTAGATGATTCAGATATTTATTTAAAGCCTGTACATCTATTGTGCCTTTCTGGTTGGCGAAAGCTTCTGACAGAACGTCCGTGGTGGGGTTATCTTGAGCTGAAACAGGATGAGGGATAAAAAATATAAAGAGGGCAGCGAAAATCGGAAAAAGATAAAGCCGTCTGCATTCAGATAGCTTGTCCACAGCCTTTCTCCTCCTCTATGGCAAAAAATTAATCACAGCTTGAATAATTGCGCCCATGATTGGCACTGCTAAAATTAAAATAGCCATTTTCCCTGCCATCTCGACTTTGCTTGCTAAACCATTTTCCCCGGCATCCTTGATTATCTGGATGCCAAATTCTGCAATATATGCAATACCGATCACCTTCAGGATCGTTTCTACATAGACGTCCTGGAGATGGATCTGTGCAGAAAGCGACTTAATCATCGATAAGATCCGATCAACTTCTCCAACGACTGAGTAAAATATAAATCCGCCTGCAAATAGGGAAAGGAGCAGCGCATAAACGGGTTGTGATTCTTTGATCATCAGTAAAATTAAAGTTGTGATCAAAGCGAGACCGACAATTTGTAAGATATTCATAATGACCGAGCACCTAAAACAGAAAGATGGATTTTATTTTTTCAAATAGGTCATGAATCAGGGTTGCGACGATATATAAAATAACCACAAAACCTATTATTGTGACCCATTGCGCCCAATCTTCTTTTCCCATTTGCTTCAGCACAGTCTGAATCATAGCAACAATAATTCCGATACCTGCAATTTGAAAAATTGTTTGAACGTCGATTGGCATGTTTGACCACCTCAAAAAAATAGAAGTACGATAAATACACCTGATAAAAACCCTAAATTCCGCCACATCTTTTCATATTTAGCTTGTTCTGCTCTTGCTTCCGCTTCTTCTCGTTCAAGATGATTGAGTGTTAAATGAATCTGTTTTTCCTGTTCGACCCTGTTATACTTACCCAGTGTATGGCCAAATTGTCTCAAGCTTTCTTGTTCTTTTCTTTTTAATGCCGTATGCGGAATATAGAGCGTCATTGTTTTATCCCACGCTTCTGAAAGATTTTGAGACGTTTGCTCCAGTTCTTCATAGAGTGCAGTGAAAAAATAAGAACAAGGGGCTGGCATTTGCTCGCCAAGCTGCTTTGCTAGCTGATTCATTGGGGTTGCATTGTACATGATTTCTGCTTCGATAGCCTTAAGAGCAGAAGCCCATTGGCGAATTTGTTTTGGACGTTCACTGTATTGCTTCGCCAAGTAAAAGCCCATCCCAGTACAAGCCAGGACAACCAACAGGCCGCCTACCAGCTTTAACACTTACTCCACCCCGAATCTCTTTAATAGTTTGCCATGCGTTTCCCTGATGGCATGTATAAATGCAGAAGGACTCTCCCCCCTGCTCCCTGTCCTGTCCAGTTCCACAAACCGGTCAAAAACATGCGCTTTCAAAAGCGGCTGAATCCAGGGTCTCTTGATGATCTGTTCTAAAAACGATCCATGAATCGTTGCGATAATATGCACACCCGCATTAATGGCCTCAAAAATAGCTTCCATGTCTTCTTTTCTTCCTAATTCATCGACAATTAGAATTTCCGGGCTCATTGACCGGATCATCATCATCATGCCTTCTGCTTTTGGACAAGCGTCAAGGACGTCTGTCCGCTTGCCTATATCGTTTTGAGGAATGCCATGGTAACAACCCGCAATTTCAGAACGTTCATCCACAATTCCAACCTTGAAGGCAGGTCTGCCAGAGGTTGGATCCCCATCACTGAACTGCCTTGCCAGTTCTCTAAGCAAGGTTGTTTTTCCTGATTGCGGCTTTCCAATAATAAGCGTATTGACGCATCTGCCATCTTCAATAAGATAATTAATAACATGTTCAGCACATTGAACATGCTGTCGGGCAATACGTATATTAAAAGAACTTATATGATGGATGTGCTGAACAATCCCAGAGGCAGTGACGGTTTGTCCGCATATCCCAACTCTATGGCCGCCTTTAATTGTGATATAGCCCCTTTTCAGTTCTTCTTCCAAGGAATACAAAGAATGGCTTGATAATTTACCCATCACCTGTTCTGCCTCTTTTTCACTAAACATGTAGCCCTGGCCTGCCTGTGTAAGCCTCATCGTCCTGTTTTGAAAAACAAGCTCTACTGGCTTATGAATACGGAGCCGAATTTCTTCAACTTTTTGGATTTCCGGCGGAGAGAACTGATTACGCAAGCTGTCCGTCAATTTTTTTGGCAATAGCTGCAGGATATCTTCCATGTCTCTCACCCTTTGTCCATAGACTTATGTTTAAATGTATGCTGCCACAAAAACATTATGCTGAAGGATGACTTTTATAAGAAAGTGATTATTTTTGGCAAAAAAAAAACGCCACCAAATGGCGGTCATGTGAGAAATGCAACTTAAAATTGTATGCTGTTTTCTTTACATACGTTCTTCATTCGAGCAGAAGCCTATCAAAACTCACCTGATCTAAAAAAAGGGTGTCCTGGTCGCCATTACGGCTTCAGGACACCCTTTTCTTAGATTACTTTCGGCTAATCTCTTAAGACACGCAAATTTTTCATTGCTCTCTTAGACGTGTTCTTCGATAAGTGCATCAACTGGATTAACCTCTCGAAATATATGAGCCGGTTCTTGTATCAACAACCAGTTTATCACCAATATTAACGAAGAAAGGAACATTTACTGAGTACCCGGTTTCAAGAATCGCAGGCTTGCTTCCTCCAGAAGCCGTATCCCCTTTAATACCTGGTTCAGTCTCTGTAACTTCCAGTGTCACGGTATTAGGCAGTTCAACGCCAAGCGTTTCACCTTCGTAAGTCTGAATGCTAACTTCCATGTTTTCTTTCAAAAAATTCAACTGTTCTTTAATCTGATTTTCATCAAGCTCAATTTGATCGTAGCTTTCAAGATCCATAAATGCATGAGTGCTTCCGTTCGCATACAAATATTGCATTTTCCGGGTTTCAATATGTGCTTTTTCAACTTTCTCGCCGCCGCGGAATGTTTTTTCCTGGATCGCTCCAGTTCTTAAATTACGAAGCTTTGAACGGACAAATGCCGCACCCTTGCCTGGCTTTACATGCTGAAATTCAAGTACTGTCCAAATCCCGTTGTCTACCTGGATGGTTAACCCTGTTTTAAAATCATTAACTGAAATCATTTTTTTCCTCCTTAAGTCCCATAAAAATGCATCTTTTTATATTTTTTCTAACCAAAAATATTGGCATGCCAGTTCATAGCTTGCTATACCCAGGCCAGATATCTGTCCTGCAGCCACAGCTCCGATGACTGTCTGACTCCTGAACGGCTCACGGGCATGAATATTTGACAAATGCACTTCAATAACCTCGGTATTGATTGATGCGATCGCATCCCGTATTGCGTAACTATAATGCGTAAAAGCACCTGCATTGAGGATTATGCCGTCGATATCGGTTGTCTGCCTCATGAAGCCAATCGATAATTTGGCCTTCATGATTCGACTGAACGCATTCAATATGAGAATTATTGTTCTCGCCTAATACCGTCATACGCCTGACAAGATCATCATAGCTCATCGTCCCGTAAATACCAGGCTCCCTTTTTCCAAGGGCATGTAGGTTCGGGCCATTAATGACAAGCAGTTGTTTCATAAGTATTGTCACCTCATATACAAAAGGCTTGGTATAACTGTATTTAAAGCCAAATGGTTTCTATACTTCCTCAAATAGTTTACCATAGCATCATTTATTTGAATAGTTCTGCTGCTGTGAACCCGTTTGGAGATCAAATGAAATCGAATATCCAACAAATAAACCATATAATAATGAGAGACAAATCATGGTTGTATTTGTATCTGTGTCGAGTGTTAAAACAGAGGGGACTTCTTTGATCCAAGGTTCAATAAGAAAAAAAACAAAAATATATAAGAATAATCCGTAAGCGAGACTTATCCATATACTTTTAATTTTGCCAAGGACATATTTATATATAAAAGCGGCAATTATCGAAACACCAATTAACAATCCCAGACTTAGCAGGTATCCTTGCCACTTATCAAACCACTTTTGTTCTTTAAGGAAAAACAGGAAGACTGTAGGACCAACCTTTGTGAAATGAAGAGAATAGCACATAAGCCATATCGTGCTCCAGAAAGCCCCACCAAAGAAACCAATAAATAAAACCCTTCCGTTTGATGTAATCTTGGGTTATTTTCTTTTTAGAACCCGATCTATTATTTTTCTTATTTTTATTATTTTTCTTTTTCATAATAAACTCCTTTCCTATTGGAAGATACATTTCATTTATTATGTACATTTATTTAAAAAATAATAAATGAATAATCGTTAAATTGTTTTAATTTTCTGTTATTATTATAATAATTCAAGCTTTTTGCGTGTATAATTGTGAAGTTTCGGGTAACAATTAAAATAAGAGACCGATGAACCTAGAGGTTTATAAGGATTAATAGTAAGATATAGTAGTATATCCATATTGAACATTTAGGTTGGTGATCTCATGTCTAAAAACAGACCTGCTTATGGCGGTCAGGCCGTCATAGAAGGCGTTATGATGGGTGGTAAATTCACAACGGTTACGGCCGTAAGAATGAAGGATGGCTCCATTCATTACTTTGAATATATAAAGAAACCTCAGCCTGCAATGCAAAAGCTGAAAAAAATCCCTTTTATTCGAGGGATTATCGGTATTCTCGAAGCGTCTGCCGTTGGTACGAAGCATTTAAATTTTTCCTCATCGAAATATGAGGAACAAGATGCCGAAAATGAGGCCGACCAGACACCCTCAAAGGTTTGGACAGATTCTGATGAAGAGACAAATGAAAAAGAAGGCTCGAAAATGGGCATGATTATTGGTGTGGCCGTTTTGGGAATCTTATCATTTCTTTTCGCTAAATTTATCTTCACAATTGTCCCAGCCATTGCTGCTAATCTTCTAAAGCCTCTTGTACCTGGTGATGTTGCCCAAATTCTTTTGGAAGGCTTTTTCAAGATCCTGCTGCTGTTTGGATATATATATTTTGTAAGTCTCACGCCAATCATGAAACGTGTTTTTCAATATCATGGTGCAGAACATAAGGTTATTAATACTTATGAAAACGGGAAGGCTATTACCGTTGAAAACGTGAGACAGCATTCACGCCTTCATTACAGATGCGGAAGCAGCTTTATTCTCTTTACCGCGATTGTCAGTGTTGTTCTCTATTTCTTTGTTCCTACCGACCCTTTATGGTTAAGGCTCGTATCACGTATTGTTCTAATTCCTGTTGACTTGGGAATTGCTTATGAAGTTCTCCAGCTGACCAACAAGTCAAGACATAATCCTTATCTGAAGTGGCTTGGCTACCCCGGATTATGGCTGCAGCTTTTAACGACCAAGGAGCCTGATGATTCTCAGATTGAAGTTTCCATTGAAGCGTTTCAGCATATGTTAAGACGTGAACAGGAATTGGCTGTTGAAGTCGAGTCCGCAGAGTCTCAGGTGGGGTCGTCTATTAATTAAGGAGGTGAATGGTGATGAGGTCATGGCTTAACACCCTAATTTTAGTGATTGTCCTGGGGTTAGGTTTGATTGGGATCTACTCTATGCTTGCGACAAATCCATTGAATCTGTTTATACGACTTATTGCTATCGGGCTAATCGTCGGAATAGGAATCTATGTTTTCCGCCGCTTTGTCAATCATCGGCCCAATGATTCTTCTCATTACCGCAAGGCAGTTAAACAGTCAAAAAAAATCCGCAAGAGCCCGGCAAGTGCATATAAAATGCGGCCAGCCCGCCATACTCATTTAAAAGCCGTTCCATCCAAATCCAGCAAGAGACGTGGACCTTCACCTATAAAACTCCGTGATCATGCTCATTTGACCGTTATTGAAGGAAAAAAAACGAAAAAGAAAAAACGTGTTTTGTTTTAACACCCCGGCTTTCGCCTCTCACATTGGCGAAAGCCTTTTGTTATGCCTTCTTCGCCCCAATGACGTATTTCTTGTCTTCTCACAATACCTCTAAAATTCTTTGGAAACACCTGAGACGTCTGCGGGATCAGCGGGAAGCCGCTTGCAACGACTGGAGGACTGTGCTGACAAGAACGTTCGACACTCCCCGAAATTGCTTTATGTATCATTACAAAATGGAAATACTCAATTTTAATTTTCTCTTGACCTCAAAAGTATTCCACTTACTCAAGGGTGCTTTGCTTTTTCATCGTGCGAAGAAAATGCGAAGTCATACATTGAAAGCGGAAATATTGGGAAAGTTTGAGACGCCTGCGGCCAGCGAGAACTTTCCAAAGCTTGATCCGAAGGGAAAAAGAAACTTTTTCAGTGGCTACATCAGCGCCCCAAGTGTGATCCCACTGCACTCTTTAATGAAGATCTTCAGCTTTTCCTAAGTTAGATTGCTAAACAAGCGCCCTTCTAAAAATGCCACTTTTTCAGAAAAGCCTCCGTTTTTTTATAACCAAGGTTAATTAATGCTTCTTTTTGGGCATCAGGGATTGAAAAATCCGTGGTCTCCACATCATGCACCGGAATAAAAATAATATTGGTTGTGGCATATTTTGAAATATAGACGGCATCATGGGCCTCCTTCATTGTAAAAAAGATACGATGAAAAAAATCAAGGACATTTTTGATTTTTTTAGGAACTAGGATTGTCGTCCTGCTACTGAGCTGAAGACCAATAAACGGTCGAACCGGCAATGTTTTCTCGTCATCAAAAAGCCACAAAGGGAAATTACTTAATACCCCTCCATCAATCATTAAACAACGGTCACCAGAGCTGTTTGTTAAAGCAACGGGTTCAAAAAAGAAAGGCAGACTGCAGCTCATTCTGATCGCTCGGGATATACGAAATGAACCGGGAGTTATGCCGTATTTCGGTAAATCATCCGGCAAAACCACCATGGTGCCTGACGAAATATCTGAAACAATGATTCTCAGCCTTTGAAAAGCAAGATCATTGAAGGTACTGACCCCCTTTTTTCTAAGCAAGCCGTCTATCCATTGTTCAAAGGCGTCACCGCTGTATATACCCATTCGATAATAGAGTGTCAGCCAACGGATTAATGGCATGCTTTTATACCAGCTTTTTTCCTTTAAAAAAGCTTCTGGATTCAACTGCTTTAACTCGACAAGAATCTCATCCGGTGTATAATTAACGGCTAATAATGCAGCTACAATTGAACCGGCGCTCGTCCCTGCGAGTCTTTTAAATACTAGGTTTTTTTCTTCCAAAGCCTTTATTGCACCGGCATATGCAATTGCCTTCATTCCCCCGCCGGAAAAAACGCCATCAACCCACATACTAAGCCCTCCTTATTAATTATCTATTAGGCTATATTCAGGATTATGACCAGCAAGGAAAAGAAGAACGCCTTTTAAACAACGGTTATCACGCAAAAAAAAGCACGGTCAGTTAATGAACTGACCGTGCTTTACTTATTCCCCACGAATGCGGAATTTTTCCAGGGCATCCGCAACCTGTTTATTTTCTCCGATATACTGAACAAGATCTCCAATGCGGTCGATGGCATCCCAGCTTAGGTGATGCTCAATCCCTTCCACGTCGTTATAAATATTCTCCTTGCTTACTCCGATAACTTTTAAAAAGTCTTCCAGAAGCTCGTGTCTGTAGACCAGACGTTTTCCAAGCTTCTCCCCTTTTGAAGTGAGAACCAGACCTCTGTATTTTTCGTATATTAAATATTTGTCTTTATCAAGCTTTTGAACCATTTTGGTTACGGAGGAAGGATGGACAGCGAGAGCTTCTGCAATATCGGAAACCCGTGCGTACCCTTTATCTTCAATCAGCAAATAAATGCGTTCAATATAATCTTCCATGCTCGGAGTTGGTGGCATGGTGTCCCCCCTAACAGAACTTGCCGTTAATTCATTCATAAACATACATCTTTTAAAATTGTACTATACTCCAAATATTAAAACAAGCTGAGGGGGACCTCCTTAGTGCTGGATAAATTATAAACCACACTTTAATTGGGCGTTGCAATTTGTGCATGTATTGCAGCCGCCAATTTCTTCTACATGGCCTTTTCGGCAGATCGGGCAAGTGTCTCCAGCCTCAGAGCCGTAATTTACATGCGTTTTATCAAGCTGTGTAATGGTGTCAACAAGGACAATTTTCTGTTTTTCTTCAGATGCAGGCTGGTCCTCAGTCTTTTCTTCAGAAAAAGTATTGTCTTCTGCCTTTAATGAAAGCACCTGGGCATCACGGGAACCGTCTACATATACGGTACCGCCCTTTGCTCCCCCTTTATATAACCGTTCATATACACCTTTAACCTGTTCAACAGAATAACCTTTTGGTGCGTTCACTGTTTTACTGATTGAACTGTCAATCCACTTCTGGATCACACACTGGGTATCCGCATGTGCTTCGGGTTTAAGCTCCATAGCCGTAACAAACCAGTGAGGCAGGTTATCAGCACTTGCTTCTGGATGAGATTCAAGGTATTCCTGAACAATATCAGCTTTTACCTCAATAAATTTACCAAGACGACCGCTGCGATAATATGAGAAGGAAAAATAAGGTTCCAGGCCGGTAGAGACGCCAACCATGGTTCCTGTTGATCCTGTCGGTGCAACAGTGAGCAAGTGAGAATTTCTGATGCCATATGCTTGAATATCATCACGCAAATTCTGCGGAAGCTTTCTCATATAGCCGGTTTCGGTAAACTTTTGACGTAATGCTTTGGTTTCCTCTGCCGTAGCTCCCTGCAAGAATGGAAAACTTCCTTTTTCTTTGGCAAGATCAACGGATGTTTTATAAGCCGTTGTTGCAATGGTTTCAAAGATTTCATCAACAAGGGCATTACCTTTTTCCGAGCCGTATTCTGTTTCACAATAAATCAAAAGATCATGTAATCCCATTACTCCAAGCCCTACACGGCGCTCTCCAAGAGCCTGATGACGGTTCTCCTCTAGAAAATAAGGGGTAGCATCAATCACGTTGTCCTGCATTCTCACACCGGTTGCGACTGTTTTCTTAAGCTTGTCAAAGTTCACTTCTTTAGTCTCTTTATCTGCCATTTGCGCAAGATTAACGGCAGCAAGATTACAAACTGAATACGGCGCAAGCGGCTGCTCTCCGCACGGATTCGTAGCGACAACTTTTTGCCCATAAGCTTTAGCGTTCGTCATATCGTTCGCATTATCAATAAAGAAGATCCCCGGTTCAGCCGAGTAAGTCGCGCAAATGTTAATTAAATCCCATAGCTCTTTCGCTTTAATCGTACGGTAAGTTCTGATTGCGAAGCCGCGCGCTTCCCATTCTCTGACATCTCCGCATTGATGCCATTCATTATTGTACTGAACCATTTCATCCGGACTGTAATGTTCAACATCAGGGAATCTTAGAGCGAATTCCTGATTGTTTTCAACAGCTTCCATGAAATCTTTCGTTAAGGTAATGGAAATATTGGCGCCTGTCAGGAATTCAGAATTATTTACAGAATACGTGCCGCCTGTATTCAGTTTCTCTTGAGCATCTTTGAAAATTTTATTGTTGAATCCCCCATGCCCAGGCATCTCCCGGTAATTCAGGATATTCTCATACATTGCTTTTTCAGATTCATTAAAGGGCGTGAATTTAAGTTTATTTTTGGCAAGTTCTTTAATTTCCGTATCACTTGATGTTTCAATTAGATAGCGCAAAATTCTTGGGTTTTGCATCTTAGAAATTATAAATTCAAGAATGTCGGGATGCGAGTCAGCAAGCATAATCATCTGAGCACCGCGACGGCTGCCACCCTGTTCAACAAGATGTGTTAATTTTGCAATGTCATCAAGCCAGGAGACAGAACCGCTCGATTTTCCGTTTACGCCTCTCGCCAATGTATTCCTAGGACGCAGGGTTGTCCCGTTTGTTCCGACACCGCCGCCACGGCTCATAATTTCCATGACCTTTTTGCGGTGTTCAGCAATTCCCTCACGAGAGTCCTGGATAAAAGGCATTACATAACAGTTAAAATACGTAACGTTTGTGTCAGCGCCCGCGCCATATAAAACCCGTCCTGCCGGTACGAAGTTCATGTTAACCAGTTCATGATAGAACGAATCAAACGCCTCTTTTTTCTTCTCTTCCGTTGTTTCAACTGCTGCCAAACCTTTTGCATTTCTTAATGCGATCTGCTCATAGTATACTTCAAGAGGCTTGTCCATAATGTCAAGCGACCGGACAATAATACCGGTGGTCTGCTCTTCTTCCGCTTCAAGGACTGCCCGGAATTCATCCGCAACAGCTATCTTTGCATTATTATTTTCCCAGTCAATTGACTGAATAAAACCGTAGCCTCTTGCCGGGAACTTTGGATCAGCTTTCACCGTCAAAACAACAAAGTCCCCTTCTTTTAAGGTCTTTTTTTCCGTATCTTTAAACGCATACCTGTCTAACATAACTAGACGGGACACCCCATGATGGGTTAATTTCATATCATTCGTAATTGGAAAAACCTGAGGAAACTCTTTTATATCTTCGTTCAACTGATCCGCATTAATCTCCATCTCTGTTTTGATATCTGTTTTTACCCCTGTATCCATACTCATCGTCTCCTCTTTTTAAATCTCTATAGACATATTACCCTCTTTTATCAAAAATCACAACATATAGTATTAACATTTATAAAAAAATACAATATATTGTGTTCAGGAACAAACAGATTGCAATATGTCAATTATAATAATGGGTGGAAAGCAGAGATATTAAGAGCAAACAACCCATATAACAAAGAATTTGTAGAATAACAGGATAATATGTCATTTGCAAATATCAACATGCTGTTGGTACGGGTTTTTAAGAAGAATAAAAATATATCTGTAAAATAATTTTTTCGTTGAAAAAATCAGATCATTCACGCTTGAATGTCTCCCTATGAAAATAACATTGGGACAGTTATAATTATTAAAGACTTGAATAAAGGAGAAGATTGAAATGTTGCAATGGATAATTCTGCTTGTTATCGTTATTGCCCTCTTAGCATATGTATTCATTCGAGCATGGATGCAAAAACGATACACTACAACGCTTTTGGAATCAGAATTTCGCGAAGGCTACCGAAAAGCACAGCTGATCGATGTGAGGGAGCCGAACGAATTTGATAATGGTCACATACTCGGCGCAAGAAATATTCCTCTGACCCAGATTAAGATGAGGCAATCGGAAATTCGTAAGGACAAGCCTGTTTATCTGTACTGTGCCAACGGTTTTAGAAGCACACGGGCAGCGGCGATGCTTAAGAAACATGGCTGTCAAGACTTGAACATTCTTAAGGGTGGCTTCAAACAATGGTCAGGAAAAGTTAAGAGTACAAAATAAGCCAGCTTTTTTCAAGGTAGCGTGTCGGCACTCTCATAAAAGAGTCGTGCCGACACGCTTTTTTTCCGCTCGGGCTGAGCTTCGGTCTATCATCACCTCTATAGAAGGAACATTTCCGTCTCTCTTTGATGATCCACAGCACCCATTAATGTAATCGGCTAAACACCTCACGACCTGTGGCAACACCGAACCTACCCACATCCTGGGGCGAGGCCGCTGAAAAACCTCCGCATTTATGAACTTGCTTTTAATTTTTAAATAATAGCTAAGTCTTATCTCTCGAAAGTCCACTGGATTGCTAAAGGTTGAGATCTCTTTGCACTAAAGATCGCGATGACAGGATATACGAGACGCTTAGAAAATGCTTTGTGCCCCATGATAAAAATGAAAATACCCGAGACTCCTGAGACTTCTTGAAAATGAGCATGCCCAGAATTGAAAGCTAGAAATACCCAAGGCTCATACGGAAACAGCACGCGCTCGAAGATCCACTTTGGTGCACAAACAGCCCACGCCAAAGCTAGCTGTGGCCGTGCCCGTGGAAAGCGAAGGTATTTCCGCTTTCAATAGATTGCATCCGCATTTTCTTCGTGTGGCGAGGATTCAAGGATGCTGTTTCAGTCCTGCGGAATCCGCGATCCAGGCGAGTCCCCACAGCTACAAAATTTATGGAAGATCGGATAAAATCGGCACGTCCTGTGCCAACGCCGAACCTACCCACGTCCTGTGACCATGAGGCGACTCACGGTCCGCACGCGGAAATCGAGGGTATTTTCAATTTATCATAGGTTGCTTCTTCCTTTCCTCGTGCGATGTGGAATCAACGATGTTAATTCACTGAAAGCGAAAGACCTTCCGCCAACTTCATATCATGAAATAACATCACTATTCATGTGAAAAGCCATTTAAGGTGCACGTTTAGATAAAAAAGAGAGTCTTCCACCTTTCATACAGAGTTTGGTGTCATTTTAGTTTACGCGTCATAATTTTAGTTTTATGTGCCAAAATCACTCGTTTATGTGCCGAATTTAAGATTTATGTGCCAAAATCAGTGGTTTATGTGCCGAATTTAGGATTTATGCGCCATAGTAAAATAATGGGAAATACAAATTAAATGCATGCGGAATCGGCGTGAAAGGCCACTGAAAAGTCGACTAAGCCATGTTATTGCTTGCTAATGGGAGCGCACACTATAACCAGATATGTCTAAGGGACTTCTGAACAAGCCGTTGATTGTAGCGGAAGACGCGAGACTTGAAAGCGGAAGACCCGAGACTCCTCGAAAATGCGCATGCATAAATGAAAGCCAGAAATACCCGAGACTCCTCGGAAAGCAGCATGCGCTCGAAGTCGACAATGGCACAGAGTGAAAGCCAGAGTAGCTCAGGCCAGAATCCGCGGAAAGCCGAGTACTCCTCAGCACAGCATTTGCGATGGAGAGCATCAGGAGGCTCACGGATCGCTGCGGAATGAGATCAAGGATGAGATTTCCAGTTCGACGAAAGCAGACACGCGCCCCGAAGAGGTCCACTTTGGCACAAAGTGACTACGCCAAAGTTAGCGGAGTGCCGTGCCCGTAGGATAAGCGATTTGCCTAGAGCGAAAACCAGCTGCCAATCGAACTAACTTGAAAAGAAAAAAGGGTTCTGATCGCCATTTGGCATCAGAACCCTTTTCTTTGATGAGATTTGTATAAGCACATAAAAACACAGGTTTTTCAATGGGCTCGGTTTTCGAAGAGCTTCTATCTACTCTGCGGATTTTTTATATCTGAGAACTGGTTTTCTTGCTGCTCTCGTTTCATCCAAACGTTTTATAATCGTCGTATGAGGCGCTTGTTGGACAACCTCAGGATTCTCTTCCGTTTCCTTAGCTATCTGGATCAGAGCATCAGCAAATTCATCCAAAGTCTCTTTTGCCTCGGTTTCCGTCGGTTCGATCATCATGCATTCTTCAATGATAATCGGGAAGTAAATCGTTGGCGGATGATAGCCAAAGTCGAGAAGACGTTTTGCGATATCCAGGGTGCGGACACCAAGCTTTTTCTGCCTCTTTCCTGAAAGCACAAATTCATGCTTACAATGCTGATTAAACGGCACATCATAATACGGTGCCAATCGTCTAAGAAGATAATTAGCATTCAGTACCGCATCTCGTGATACCTGCTTCAGGCCATCAGGTCCCATCGTACGTATATACGCGTAAGCCCTCACATTAATGCCGAAATTTCCATAATAAGGCTTCACACGGCCAATTGCATCTGGACGTTCATAATCAAACGTATAGAAATCATTTTCTTTAACAAGTACCGGTTTTGGCAAATACTTAGCTAGCTCTGCATTCACACCGACTGGCCCCGAACCTGGCCCGCCACCGCCGTGAGGTCCCGTAAAGGTTTTATGAAGGTTTAAATGGATCACATCAAAGCCCATGTCTCCAGGACGCGACAACGCCCATGATGGCATTCATGTTCGCTCCATCATAATAAAGCTTTCCGCCTGCCTTATGAACAATAGCGGCCATCTCAAGAATTTCTTCTTCAAAAAGACCTAAGGTATTCGGATTTGTGAGCATGAGTGCTGCTGTATTTTCATCAACAACCCTTTTCAAATCCTCTAAGTCTACGATTCCTTTTTCATTTGATTTAACAGTGACGGCTTCAAATCCAGCAACCGTTGCAGAGGCAGGGTTTGTTCCATGCGCCGAGTCAGGCACAATAACTTTGGTTCTGTTAAAATCACCGCGTGCCTCATGATAAGCCCGGATAATCATCAGACCGGTCCATTCGCCATGCGCACCTGCGGCTGGCTGAAGCGTAACTTCATCCATACCTGTGATTTCAGCAAGATTCGTCTGAAGCCTGTAGAGCATTTCCATAGCACCCTGAACGGTCTCTTCCGGTTGATAAGGGTGAATATGACTGAGACCTGGCATTCTGGCGATCACTTCATTTACTTTCGGGTTATATTTCATTGTGCATGATCCAAGCGGATAGAAGCCGGAATCCACCCCATGATTTCTTTTGGATAAAGCCGTATAGTGACGCATGATCTGAAGCTCGGATACCTCTGGCCATTCCGGTGCTGTTTCTCTTACATAATCAGATGGCAGATACTCACTTACATTAACATCCGGAACGTCCAAATCAGGAAGACTGTAACCGACTCTGCCAGGTGTTGTATATTCAAAAATAAGCGGTTGATCTTGATTATTCATGGACAAGCCCTCCTAATACATCGACGAAACGGTCGATTTCTTCTTTCGTCCGCTGCTCGGTCACTGCAACCAGCATGTGATTTTTCATTTTCTCATCTGAAAGCCCTAGATCGTAGCCCCCAATGAATCCTTCCCCAAGCAAAGCACCGTTTAAGGCTTTAATATCTTTTCCACAATTCACAACGAATTCATTGAAGTAAGGTCCTTCAAACTGTACATCCAATCCTTTTTCCTTCATTTTATCAGCTGCGTAATGCGCTTTTTGGATATTCTGATAGGCAATATCGTAGATGCCCTGTTTGCCAAGAGCTGTCATTGCAACTGATGAAGCCAAAGCATTTAACGCTTGGTTCGAACAAATATTGGATGTTGCTTTATCACGGCGAATATGCTGTTCGCGTGCCTGAAGTGTTAAAACATAGCCGCGGACACCATCTTCGTCAACCGTTTCACCAACCAGGCGTCCAGGAATTTTACGCATCAGTTTCGCTGATGTGGCAAAGTAACCACAGTGAGGCCCTCCAAATGCGGCAGGAATACCAAGAACCTGACAGTCTCCGACAACAATATCTGCACCAAAATGCCCAGGAGGTGTTAAGAGACCCAATGAAAGCGGGTTACTTGATACAACAAACATTGCCTTCTTTCCTTGTCTTGTAATTGCCTCGATTTCTTTTAAAGGTTCAACCTGCCCGTAGAAATTCGGATATTGAACAATCACCGAAGCTGTCTCATCATCTACCATGCTTTTTAATGCCTCAAGATCTGTGAGACCGTCCTTTGCGGGAACCTCAACAACTTCAAGTCTTTGCCCTTCTGCGTAAGTTTTGATTACCATTCTCGCTTCCGGATGAACCGTTTCAGACAGGATTATTTTTGTTTGTCTTGTATGAGCAACGCTTAACAATGCAGCTTCTGCCAAAGAGGTTGGCCCATCATACATTGAAGAGTTTGCAACATCCATGCCAGTAATTTCGCTGATCAGTGTCTGAAATTCAAAAATTGCCTGCAGCTCGCCTTGAGAAATTTCAGGCTGATACGGTGTATATGCCGTATAAAATTCAGACCGTGAAATAACATGATCGACAATTGAAGGAATAAAGTGATCGTAGACGCCCGCTCCAAGGAAAGAAGGGGTTTCTCTCATGTTTACATTTTTATTTGCAAGCTCTGACATTAATCTAAGTAATTCTGTTTCAGAAAGGGAGCGTTCAACATTTAAATCGCCCTTAAAACGTACCTTTTCAGGCACATCTGAAAACAAATCGTCCACTGATTGAACACCGATCACATCAAGCATTTCTTTTTTATCCTGCTCAGTCATCGGCAAATAACGAAATTTACTCATGTGTATCCTCCTTAGCCTCTTTTATAAAAGGGAGCTTTTATGATTTTGGCAGACCGTCTCTTACCTCGAATTTCAACTTCTACTTCTGTATCGAGTGCTGAATAATCCTTATTCAGCAGGGCAAGTCCAAGGTTCTTCTTAAGCGTTGGTGATTGGGTTCCGGTCGTCACTTCACCGATCAGCTGATCTCCACTATAGACAGGGTAATGAGATCTTGGTATCCCTTTATCAATCATTTCCAGCCCCGATAACTTACGCGGCGCCCCTTCTTCACGTTGCTTTGCCAAAACCTCTTTTCCGATGAAATCACTTTCTTTTTTCACTTTTACAGCAAAGCCAATTCCAGCTTCAATTGGTGAAATATCTTTTGTTAACTCCTGCCCATAAAGAGGAAGTTTAGCTTCGAAACGCAGTGTATCCCTTGCGCCTAAGCCACATGGAACGATGCCCTCTTCTTTACCCGCTTCGAGGATCGCTTCCCATAAAACAGAGGCGTCATTCCAGCTGCAGTAAATTTCAAATCCATCTTCGCCTGTGTAACCTGTTCTTGAAACTAAAGCGCTCACATTCCCAAGTTCTACATGATCCTTGAACTTAAAAAATCCGATCTCTGTCAAATCCGTTTCTGTCATCTTTTGAAGAATGCTTTCAGCCTTCGGGCCTTGAATAGCAAGTTGAGCAACCTCGCTTGAGATATTTTCGCAAGTTGCACCTTCAGGAGCGTGTGAAACGATCCATTCAAAGTCTTTTTCTGTATTAGAAGCATTAACAACAAGCAGATAATCATTCATATCTTTTTTATAAACGATCAGATCATCTACCGTGCCTCCGTTTTCATAACACATTGCTGTGTAAAGAGCCTGATTCTTTTCAAGCTTGCTAACATCATTTGTTAAAAGGTATTGCAGAAACGCCTCCGCTTCATCCCCTTTAACCGTTACTTCTCCCATATGAGAGACATCAAATAGACCTGCTTTTGTTCTGACTGCCTCATGCTCTTCTTTAATACTGGAAAACTGCACAGGAAGATCCCAGCCTCCAAAGTCAATGCACTTAGCACCCATTTCTTTATATAAGTGATACATTGGGGTTCTTTTTCCTTCTGTCATTTCATTTCCTCCTTTGCTCCTACCATCATTTTAACTCTGTTTGTTTTATTCAGAATACTCTGCCTACACAAAACAAAAAGGACAAAAAACACACAAAAATGTGCGTCCTCTGTCCTTGGACCTGAAAGTTTCAACCCCTCGTTTTTCTCTAGGGGAATCCCCGTTGGCGGTTCAAAATGAACGCTCTCCAGAGGTGCGTCAAACAAGGGTCTTTTTGCCTGAGAGATTCACGTTTGTTTGCTCCTTCGGCGCCGCAGTTCTGCAGTCTCTCCCCTAATTCTCATCCGCTGCTGATTCAGTTTCTTTTTGTTATAGAATGAGGCTTAAACGACAATACTAACAAATATTATCCTATCATTTTTTTATTAATATTGGCAATGTTAATTTTTATATAAAATCTTTAATCGTTAAGAAGGGAGCCGCTAAGATGAAACCGCCTATAATATTTGATGAAACGTGGAAAGAATCCTTTATGAAAATCTTTCAGGAAGATGGCCCATGGTGTTCCTATGAATTATTTAATCTTGCTAAAGAAGCAGCTGAGCAGCAAACAATACCTTCCTTCACCGGATTACAGGCCCTGCAGTATTTACCTCAAATAGATTTTCTCCCCTATCAAATCGAAACAGCTCAAAAAGTGATTGAAGCCTGCCACGGGAGAGCCATTCTCGCAGATGAGGTAGGATTGGGTAAAACGATTGAAGCTGGTCTAATTATAAAAGAGTATATGATCCGAGGGCTAGCAGAGAAAATCCTGATTCTAGTCCCATCTTCTCTTGTGCTGCAGTGGGCGACAGAGCTGAATCAAAAATTTAATATCCCCGCTGTTACTGAGAGAAAAGGCTACGAATTTAAATCTGCGCAAATCTTAATTGCATCTCTTGATAAGGCAAAACGCTCCCCTTATAAAGAAATCATTCAGGAACAAAAATACGATCTACTCCTTATCGATGAAGCACATAAACTGAAAAACCATCGAACAAAGGCTTACGAATTCGTTAAAACGATACACAAAAAATATTGTTTGCTGCTGACGGCTACCCCTATTCAAAACCGCCTATCAGAACTGTATTATCTTATCTCTCTATTAAAGCCAGGCTATCTCGGCACCCCTGAAGCCTTTTTCAAACAATATGGTTCAAAATCCAACTCGGTTGCTTCTTACCCCCATCTGCAGCAGCTTGTGCATCAGGTGATGATTAGAAACCGCCGGGAAAACACTGGCCATAATTGGACGAAACGGTGCGTAAAGGCAATGCCCGTCAGCTTTACATGTGAAGAACAAAAGGTATATGACCAAATTACAAACTTAAAAGCATTCCCAGGAATGAACCGCTTTTCTGTACTGACTATGCAGCGGGAAGCATGCAGCAGCCGAGAAGCCTTGTACCTGACATTAAAAAAAATGATAAGCCAGTGCAGTGATAATGATCTGCTAACTGCCTACCAAGGGATTCTAGATTCTATAAAAGAAGTCAATAGGCGGGCAAAGGCAGAACAAGTCCTGTCTCTTATAGAACAGGTACAGGATAAAGTGATTATCTTTACGGAATACAGGGCAACCCAACTTTATCTAGGCTGGTTTTTAAGACAGCACAATATCTCCTCTGTCCCCTTCAGAGGAGGGTTTAAACGTTCAAAAAAAGAATGGATGACGAACTTGTTTAGAAACCAAGTTCAAGTATTGATTGCGACCGAGGCTGGAGGAGAAGGCGTAAACCTTCAGTTTTGCCATCACTTAATTAATTATGATTTACCTTGGAATCCAATGAAAATTGAGCAGCGAATTGGACGTATCCACCGGTTTGGACAGGAACAAGATGTCACAATCTATAACTTATCCACCCGTGCAACAATTGAAGACCACATGCTCACGATGCTTTACAACAAAATAGCATTATTTGAAAATGTGATTGGCGAACTGGATACGATTCTAAATAACCTTCAGCTTCATGATATCGAAGGGACCATTAAAGATATTTTTCTTAAATCAGAAACTGAGGGAGAAATTGCTGTTCAAATGAACAATTTGACATCGGTGATTCTATCGGAAAAAGAATATCCTTTAAAGGAGTCTGAACATGCAGCAGAGTGAAATTTATAAATACGCAGAACGGTTTTTCACAGCAAAAGATTGCCTGATTCATAAGGATCACACAAGCGGCTTAAAAGTAACGCTAACACCGGAGCTTGATGAAAAGCTAATGAATCGTGTGTTTTATTGGTACTACATGAATAAAATAGGCGGTGAGGCTGAACCGATGACCGTGACATTTGACACGGACCCTGAAAATGATGAAGCTGAGCATCTCTACTTTGGGGCCCCCCGCTTGCATCAGTTATTTAATCTTGCAGCTGAAAATGGCCGCTTTGCAAAGTTTTATGATCACCCTGGAGAACGTCAAACGGGACATGAGCCGTTATACCCCTGGCTGATGATGACCGTGAAAATTATTAATCAATGCGATCTTCGTTGTGACCGGTTAGTATCTGCAGGACTGCAAATGCTGAACGGTACACTCCTGACTAATTTCCAGGATCTGATTCTATCAAGAGACCTGCAGGTTAAAATTCCGGATTTTTGTTATACAATGCGACCATTGATCTCTCCCCCAAGCGCCATAGCAAGAATCGAAAATTTTATAAGAAGCTCGGTGGAAAAAGAATCGTTTCAGTGGGCAGAAGAGGCAAAGATCAAATGGGGGAAGGATCTGTCCATACTTGAACAATTATACAAGGACCACCCTGATGATGAAGCACTTGAGCATGAAAAAAAAGCCCTTAAGGAATTGTACGAACCAAAGATTTTGGTTCAAACAGTCCAGGCAGGCTTTATATATTTAAAATCTGATTTTATTCAATCTGTTAGCTGATTTTATGATCGATTCATCTCAAAATTAAGGCTAACCGCCAATGTATGACATTTCAATTTTCTTTCTTTTGCTGGATTGTGTCTGTCTTTCTTCTGAGTACCGGTCCGTCCGGTTTGACCAGATAGAAGAAATCCGATTAAAGAGCTCGTCATCCGTCTCACCGTTCCTCAGTGGATTCCGCAGGCTTTTTCCTTTATTGGCGAACAGACATGTATACACAGAACCATCAGCCGAAAGTCTTGCTCTCGTGCATGTGGAACAAAAAGCATCTGAAATCGAGGAAATGACACCAAATTCATCGCCTGAGCCGATCAGACGAAAGCGGGAGGCAACTTCGCCAAAATACCTTCTGTCAATGGGCTCAACTTCATATACCTCTTTAATCTTATTGATAATATCCTGTTTGGTAGTAACCTGATCCAGAGTCCAACCGTTTGTGTTGCCGACATCCATGAATTCAATAAAACGTAAAATATGACCTGTTCCTTTAAAGTAATCAAGCATATCAATAATTTCATCATCGTTAATATTCTTTCGTACCATCATATTGATTTTAATTTTTAGTCCAGCTTTTTCCGCTGCTTCAATACCCTTGAGCACCTTATCACAGCTTACACCTTGCCCGTTGATTTCGCCAAACCTCTCATTATTTAAAGAATCAAGGCTTACTGTCAAACGATCAAGTCCTGCTTCTTTTAATGCCATTGCTTTCTTTTGAAGCAGAGAGGCATTTGTTGTCAGCGCAATATCTTCAACACCTTGAATAGCCTTTAGATCTCTGACCAACTCAGTCAAATTAGGCCTTAGCAGCGGCTCTCCGCCTGTCAGCCTGATTTTTGTGACCCCAGCCTTAACAAATAACCTGGCCAGCCGTACGATTTCATCATTAGAAAGAAGCTGGGAACGGGTCAAAAAAGGGTAGTCTGCCCCGAATTCTTCTTTTGGCATACAATAACTGCATCGAAAATTACATCGATCAGTCACTGATATCCGTAAATCTTTAAGTGGTCGTTTCAATGTATCTGTTATATCTGTCATTTCCAAGCCTTGTCACCTCTTTTTTCTATCATAACATGCCTCTGTTTATTATCCCATGATCCTGCTGTTGATGAATGATTCCTATACTGATACCCATTCAGTATATATATAAAACTTAACCAATACCTCATTAAAAGCTTGAAATTCACAAAAAAAAAGACCGTTAACCGGTCTCCTGAAAGGTCTCTTATTTATGGTCATTATTTTTTTGATGATTTAACATCTGACGTGATAAATGTACCATTCTTTTCTTATAATAATTTAATGAGAATGGTAATAGTCCAAAAAGTCGGTAAGAAAGGGATGGCCTTTCCATACGGCGTTGTTCTTTTGCAGATTTCTTTTCGCTGCTGGGTTGAGCCATGTACTTTACAAACTGTTCTGTTAAGTATTTAACATAATCATCCGATTTCATATGATCACCTAACATAAAGTTTGTCCAAGAGCCTTCTTATTTATTCAATAAACTGAGCATTTCCTTCAGAATGGAAGACTCGCTTTTCAAGCTGGTGTTTATCGTATAATCCGCTTCAAGATAAAAAGGTAATCTCCTCTCCATCAATTCAGTAATGGAAGCCTTCTTATTTTTTGCAAGCAATGGCCGGCTGCTGTCATTTTCAAGTCTTTTTTCAGTTTGCGACGGACCGCAATACAAGTAAATGGTCACCCCTTTTTTATTCATTAATTCTCGATTTTCTTTTTTTAGCACAACACCTCCCCCTGTAGAAATGACCGCAGGGGAAACGGAAATCGTTTTCAGCATTTCATTTTCAAGTTTGCGAAAACCCTCTTCCCCGCTTCTTTCAAATATCATACTGATGGGCATTTTTTCCTTTTCAATGATTAGCTTGTCCTGATCCATAAACGGGAGCTGGAGACGATGAGCCAGCATCTGTCCGATAGTCGTTTTGCCAGCCCCCATGAATCCAGTTAAAAAAATCGGACGTTCTATTATTCCATCCATGATGTAAGGACCCCTTGCTCTGAATTATATTGAAACGTTACATTTCTCACACCTGCTGTTTCCAGAACGATATTCAGCGTCACTTGGATATCGTTTTTACTTACCGGATTCAGGTGATACGTAACGATTCCTTCATTATAACGGTATACACCTGATTTTAGTTTTCCTATTTGAAAAGATTCTTTTAACACCTCACTAACACCATTTTGAATTAGTATATCACCCGACAGTTCTTCCCACCTTTCTTTTAGGGTAGACTGTTCAGCTTCATAAAGGATGACCATATGCAAAATATACATTACCATAAATATAGAGAACACCATGGATAACGGGACAACGAATCCCCTTTGATCACGGAGCATCAGAAATGCCAATCTCACTTTCCTCAGACCAGCTTATTGCGCTCGGCCATCCCGGATTCACTGCAATGTCTACTTCGCTACTTCCTGGACACTTAAACTGCACAGCTGAAACATTTTGGAGAGCAATATCATATCCCAGGAAATTTACTTCTCTGATTATCCTGTCTCCTTCTTTATGATAATAAATACTGTCATTTCCGCTAGAAAACATCAAACCATCACCTTCACAATAAAAATTGCTGCCGCCATGGATTTCCCTCCCAATCTGATTCAAAAAAATATAAACAGAACGTTGATGAGCTCGCTCAAATTGGTCGCTTCTAAGGATGATGCCTGATAGTGAGAGAATAAGTAAAATAGTTAAACTCGTGATACTGACCGCCATAAGGCTTGACAAAAGCGTAAAACCTTTATTGTTTATCAGAACACTTCTAGACATTTTTCCCGTGCCCTTCCGTGGATGTCCGGCCATTCAACACATAATGATTTTATTTGATTCTCAACCGACAGGTAACTTCGCATTCCGCTTTTCTTATCCTCATGTGCAGCTGCCATGCCCGTCTCTCTGTATAAAATGCTTTGCTGTTTTAACAATTCAATTGCATGATTTTCATTGTTAATGGCTTGTCTTTCTTTAAAGATATGCATAGCAAGGGGGACAAGGGAAACACACAAGAGCAAAATAATTAAAAACCCGTAGACAGAATCAATTAACAGGTAGCCCCTATTATCCCTGAACATAGAATCGTCCTTCCCCCACATTAAAAACCATCACTCTGCTTTTGTCATCAAGCCGAATCCGCCACTTCCCAGCTCCTAAAAAGTGACCGTTGGAATAAATGGTTAACTTAAGCTCTTGGGTAATTTTCTCCACCTTTATTTCCGGGTTAACTGGAACCACTTTAACAATTGAGATGCCTTGGCTGACAAGGATTTGGTGTTTCGTATTATCAATTAGTATGGTCATCACGGCACCATGAGTCATTGCCTTAAATTGTGTTTCTTCAATAATTCCAGTTAATTCAGTTGTGAAATAATCAAGGCGCTTTTCCTTTAATATTTTTTCATAGCCATAATAAACCGATGGCAATATGATGAGCACAATCCCTGCAGTTATCAGTGTCTCAATTAATGTAAAGCCTTTAGATAAGCCCGCACGTTTCTTATAAGAATTATGAACCATTCTCAGCAGGACCCTGAACTTTATCCCCAACCAGAGTCAAACTCTCTCCTCCCGGACAGGTTACCCGGTCTATATAACCTTCTGTTTTAAGCTGATCTAAAGTAGGGACGGCACCGTCATTCTCCATTTCATATGAAGCCACCTGGCTTTGGACAAGCTTTACTGTTGCCGTGCAGCTTTTTGACTCTACCAAGTCGTGAGATTTCAGCATATTCGGTACAGCAATTAATAACAGAATTGAAATGATCATTAGGACAATAAGCATTTCAATCAGTGTAAAACCATCTTTTTCAAGCAAGATCTTTTTAAAAAATGACATATTTCCGATCCCCCTATAGTCCATTAATAATATTAAACACCGGCAGCATAATTGAGAGAAATAATACGAGAGTGAGCCCGCCGACCACTATAAGTATGAACGGCTGCACGCTGTTAAGGGCGGTTTCAACCTGGCTCTCCATTCGTAACAACAGCCGTGAAGCATAGTCAAAGAGAGCGGGTCCGAGCATCCCGTTCATTTCAGCCTGATAAACAACCTGGCTAAATTCTTTTAAGTAAAACGGGCTATTATTGAACAAATGGACAAGGCTTTTCCCTTCTTTCAATTGACTGTACAGTGTCTCAGCTTCCAGCCGAAAAAAAACAGGCTTTGGCCTTCCTTTTAATATGGAAAGCGCTTGATTAACAGTAATTCCTGAACGAACTAAGCTACCTAAATGAAAAGCTAAATATTGAGTGAGATAAACCTGAATGGAGGTTTTTAAAAGCGGTATCCGCAGAAGAAGCCTATACCTTAACAAAGGATTAAGCTTGTAAAAAAAGAGGTAGCACAAAAACGCGAGAAGAAGCAGTAAAACAACGAGGAGCAAAACGTATCGAATAAAATGTGAAGAAAGATGAAGCAGAAGAAGTGTAATGGCCGGCAACTTGAGTGACAACCCTTGATAAAGCTGAATAAAATTCGGAAACAGATACCGGCTTAAAAAAGAGAAAAGCAAAGCAAAAATCCATAATAGGAACAATGGATACCGTAATACTTTCTGGAGGGCTTCCTTATACTGAGCTTGTTTTAACAGCATGTCTCCCCCGTCAACAAATCCTTCGCCAAGCTTCCCAGACTCACCCGCGTAAAATATAAATTGACAGACATCGCCGGGAAATCCGCTTTTCGCTAAAGCGATGTCCAATTGGTCACCTCCTTTAATATAATGAATGAGTTGTTTTATTTGATTTTTGATCCAAGCGTTTGTTTGGTAGGTTTGCATTTCAAGAGCTAAATGAAGAGGATAGCCATCGCGTAAGCACTGACCTGTGTTCTTTAAGAACTCACCTTTTTTCTTAAGCGGCCATTTACGAAAGGGCATGATGAGGACCGTTCTGGGAAAACCTCGTTGCGGTACGTGGTAGTAAGCCTTGGGAGATGCCTAGGCGTTGAAAATCATCTAACGTTTTATAGTGCAGACGATGCGTTTTCTTTCCTTCCATTAAGTGTTCATGCAGCGACATTCCTGCCAGAATCTCAAAGAGACCTGTCCGCCCTGTTTTTGAACGGTTTGAGCAAGAAGCACGGCAGTTCCCCCCGCAATCAGGACATTGTTTCAGCACAAGCCGCTGTGCGATTACACCGACCAAACATTCTTTTAAGTCAAACCTTGGAATGCCAAGTTCAATCAGTCTCTGAATTGTTCCAAGTGTATCATAGGCATGGATGGTTGAAAGAACCAGATGGCCGGTTAACGAGGCTCGAATGGCTATTTTAGCTGTTTCGAGATCTCGGATTTCTCCAATCATTACGATATCCGGGTCGTGTCTTAAAACGGCCTTAAAGCTGTCAGCATAACCAACATTCATCTTTTCATTAATTTCCATTTGAACAAACCCGTCCTGCCGCTTTTCGATTGGATCCTCAAGCGTAATAATCCGTGCGTTGAAACGGCGCTTTGCAGCAGTTAACAGCGTATATAATGTGGTGGTTTTTCCTGATCCTGTTGGACCTGCAATCACGATCAAACCGCTGTCATAATTTAATAATGAGAGAAGTAAATCGGTGCTTTCTGGGAATATGGAGAGGTCGGTAACGAGTAAATGGTGATTTTGGGGCAATAAACGGATGACAAGACTTTCTCTGTAGGGTGTCGGAATAGAGGATAATCTGAGGTGGACAGTATCTTTCTGAAACTGAACTTCCATGGCGCCGTTCTGAGGTCTTCGTTTTTCTCCAAGATCCATCCCAGCGCGAAACTTAAAATGAGCAATCAGTCTGTCGGCTAAGGGAAGGGAAAGAATCGCCAGTTCATATAGATGATTATGAATTCGGAGTTCAACGAGCATATCCTCCCGACGGGGAATGAAGTGAATATCCGATGCGTTTGTTTCATAAGCATCTTTTAAGATCTGAAAGCTTTTTTTTTCTATTTCATCCAATACAACACCTGCTTTCTTTTTTCGATAATAATATAATTCAACAGCATTCGCTAAATTCCTCTTATGTTTTAAATAATTTATAATATTTTTTTGAAAACAAAAAACAGCATTTCAGAATGCCGTTTTTAGACGTATTAATTTACACTTACTTTAAAATGATGACACTTGGTGGGCTTCTTTTTCGCAATCCGAATTGTCTGCCAACCTGATCAATCCCGGCTGATTATAGCCGACGACTAACCTGTCTCCGTCTGTAATTATCGGCCTCCTTAACAGCCTTGGTTCGTCACACAGAATTTTAAGGACTTCACTTAACCTGAGCTCTTCAAGATCGACATTTAACTTTTTGAATGATTCACTTCGAGTAGCCAGAATTTCAGAAAGACCGTCTGTGGTTAAACTGATAATATCCATTAATTCCTCCACATTTGGCGTCTCTCTAAAAAGGTGTCTCTCTTCATAATTTATGTGGTGATCGTTTAGCCACGATTTCGTTTTGCGACAAGATGTACAGCTTGGATACGTATAAAATGTTAGCTTTCCCATTCCGCCATCCTCCTTTTATATTGCAACAATTCCCATTGCGAAGAGGATATAAACCATCAGTTTCGACATTTTCACAAAAGACTGAAGATTTATTTGCTTCAGACAATATATTTACAATCCGGAAGGCAGATATTATAATTAAAGGAAATATAGGAATGCTAGGAAAGGGGGAAACCGAATGCCAAAAATGTATTTGGTCCTGGGATTCTGGACCGCAGTTACCGGTATTATGGCAATGGTTGGCGGTATGTGGCCAATGGCACTGCTGTTTTTTGGTCAAACCGTCTTCTTTGTTGCCTGCAGCTTCTTGAACTTATCTGAACGTGTTTATATTTATATTTTCGGTGCCTACTTAACTTTATTTTTTGTTGGCTTTACTTACTGGTCCGCCTTTATGATGGTGCCAGGCGGCGAATAACACCTCGCTGCACAAAATAGCCTCATTCCTACCGCTCTCGAACTCTGGATTTTTGAAAAGAACGCCTTTCCCATGAAAGGCGTTCTTTTCATATGGGTTTTTTAGCTATATATACCCTGTAACTAAGAATATCCTTCATTTTCTCCATAAATGAAAGATGTGTCCACCATATAGCCATGTCCTCAGATGTCATGTATTCGAGCGGCATCATATAACCTTCCTGACTCTGAGCAGGAACCAACAAAGGTCCTGTCTCCACTCTGATATCTGTAAAGCCTGTGACCCGTAAATAAATGAGCCACTCTTGCTCTGTCAAGACTTCACGGACGCCATAAAAATCTTTAATACGCTGAATTTCATTTGGAGACAATTTTGTGTTGCTCGTCATTTCAATGCCGACCCAGTAACCATTATTTTTTAACACTCTATAATATTCTGGCAGAGAATGCGATAATTGTGTAAAGGCACTGACAGATTCAGAAAGAATCACATCGAACATCGCATCATTAAAAGGGAGATTTTCAGCATCCGCTTTAATCACTGTAAAAGGATTTTTCATAAGGGCTGCCCTTTCAGAAGCTGCTTGAACCATTTTGGCGTGAAAGTCGGCAGCAGTTACTTCAGATCCATACTGCGATCTGATTAAAGCAGCTGTGGCACCTGTCCCACAGCCAATATCAAGAACATGATCATCTTTTTTAAGTTTTAAGTTTTTTAACAAATGATCTGTTAGTGCCATTCCCCCCGGATGGGCATGACTCAGCTTTAATTTAGCAAGAAAATCAATATATTTTGGTGTCCCCATTTTCTTCCCTCCGCTCTCTTTCCATCATATGAAAAAGTTCCAGGAGCGGGACTTAAAAAAGCTTGCCGAAAGCGGCAAGCTTTAAATGAATGAAAGATTCTTTTGTTAATTAGCTCAAAAAAGGGTTGGTTTGTTTTTCTTTAATTATTGTGGTCGTCCCTCCATGACCCGGAGCAACCGTTGTGTTTTCAGGAAGGGAAAAAAGCTTCTCTTCAATTGACTGAATCAGCAGCTCCTGATCTCCTCCGTATAGATCCGTTCTGCCAATACTTCCATCAAAAAGAGCGTCACCGGAAAAAACGATTTCATCCTGTTTAAAGTAATAGGAGACACTTCCAGGTGAATGGCCCGGGGTTTGAAAGACCGTACACACAAAATCTCCAATTGAAAGTTCCTGCTCCCCTTCTAACAGTTTATCGGCAGGTTTAGTACTGATATTACTGACGATCGGGAAGCTGGCAGAACCATTTTTCTCAGGATCACCAAGCCATTCCGATTCTTTTTCATGAAGGAAAACTGGAATCTCCCATTTTTCTCTCGCCTGTTCTACCGCTCCAATGTGATCGAAGTGTGCATGCGTCAGTAAAACAGCCTGTGGATTTAATTTTTTTTCTTCGATAATAGCTTCAAGCTGCTCAAAATCTCCACCTGGATCAATGATTAAAGCATTCTTATTGTGATTGAATAGGAGATAAGCATTCGTCTGTATCGCCCCTAAAGGGCAGCAAATCCATTCCATAATCATTTCCTCCTCCACCGTGCCTTTCGGAAAAACACAGTACGAGGCTATTTTAGCATATATCCTTCCTTCATATTAGTCTGAATCTCCCCTCGACAAATATTAGAAAAACGGTTAAAATATGAAATGATAGATAATTTCCATTATTCAATGATTAATGAGGCTTATGTGAGGGGTTGATCCAATGGTAATTGGTATTTTATTTCTTCTCGTCTCTCTTTTGTGTCTAGCCGGTGCCATCCGGGAGATTAGTAAGCGTAATTTTCTCGGTGCCTTGTATGCCGTGGTCACACTCGCGGTCTTTGGCTGGTTTTCTGTTATGACGATACTGGACATCCTCCATGGCGGCGGCGTCCAAGTGGGAGCCTAAGCCATGCTCACCTTCTGGAGAAGCATAAGGGAAGCATGACTAAAAATGAGAAAAATCCGGAGGGCAGTCTTCCGGATTTTTCTCATCCATAAAAAAATGGAGCCTCGGCTCCGCTTTTTTTATAGGCTGTTTTCATGCGTACAATCCTGCAAGTAAAATGCCCAGTGCTTCCTGATAAATTTCATCAAAAGCTTCAAGAGGCAGCGGGTTAACGCCTTCGCCAAGCTCAACGGTGAAACCCGGACGCCTGTAAGCCTGAATAAACCAATCTTTAAACCCCGCATGACTCGGTACGTACTGAACACTTTTATAGCCGCTGACCCTTTCTAATTCCTTCGCCATCGTCCCTGAAAGAGGTGGTTCGAATCCTTCGTATCCCCAGTAAATTTCTTTTCCTTGAGTATGAAATGCAAATACCCGGTCAAATTGCTTTTCTTCAGCTAATTTATGCATGGCGATGGCTTCAGGTTCACTAAGCGGCGCGTCCCCTGGATAATCTCTCGCTCCAGCCTCTGATTCACGCTGAGCTTTTTCAAGATCCCATGATGCGGGAAATTGATCATTAAGATCTACCCCTTTAATATTTGCCTTCCATTGACTAAAATCCCGTTTATTATTGTTTAAGCTTAATAAAGACTCCCTAAAGCTTTTCTTTTCAGGGAGCCCCTGAAGAACAAGGTCCACCCCATCTGGGTTTACCATCGGAACAATACTAAGCGTGACCTGCTCATAAAAAGCTGCCGGGTGGAGCCCTCGCATATGACGCCTGTTCGTCAAGGAAAGAAGATAATCATTCATGAAAGTCATCAAAACATTTGATGTAATCCATTCATTTGCATGAAATGCGCCATTATAATGAACCCTTTTATTCCCTTTTCCTATTTGAAATTCAATAATAGGTTGTCCCATATGCGTATGGCCGATTACATTCTGTTCAACAAAAGGATAGAGCCGCTTAATCTTTACGGCATCTGACTGAAGCTGCTGGGAGGTGTAGGGTTCATGTGGGTGCACAAATCGCCTTTCCACTCTTACCGGCAAATAAAAATGTTCGATACCTGAATAATCATCATGCGATAAACCTTGATTTAAAAGATCAATGCTGTCCATTGAAAGCTGCCGTTCTGTAATGATACTCCATACCGTTTCTTCTTTATCTAAAACATACTGTTTTTTTATATACCCAGGAATCGTCACTTCTCTTCCTTCTAAAGACCGGTCCCTCTCTAGCTTGCGGTTGCTGTCCAGCAGCAGCTGCAGAGGAATATCAAACAGCTGGCTGTAGTACCATAAGGAATCCCCGTTTCTTCCTTCAACGAACATAGTAAAACCTCCTCAAGTCCACTTTATACAGTCTATGAGGAGGCGCACATCAATTATGAATTTAGTCTAAAGGAAAATTTTTTTCTTCAAGAAAACGTTTCATATACAATCTTACCGGGTGCGAAAGCATGTTGGAAATTTGTTCAGTCCAGCCTTCCTCCCTTGCACCATCTGTCCGGTCCTTATAGTACGCTTTTATCAGGTTATCGTACTCTGTTAACTGCTGTTTTATTTTTTCATTATCTGCTTCATACCCATTCAAATGGTAAACATGGTCAAAAGGCAGACGCGGCTTTTGTGCTGGGTTTGCATCCGGATAGCCCACGCAGAGTCCAAAAACAGGCACGACCCGATCTGGGAGATTGAGCAGATCGCTGACTCTTCCGGCATCATTTCTCAATCCTCCGATGTAGCAAATCCCCATACCCATTGATTCAGCTGCAATCACCATGTTTTGTGCAGCAAGAGCAGCATCGATTAAAGAAACCATAAATGTTTCCGTACTGTTAAGCGACTGACTAACATCCATTTCATTCATTTCAGCTGCTGCTTCATGGCGGTGCAGGTCAGCACAAAACACAAAAAAATGACCGCACTCCACAATGCATTGCTGGTTGCGGCCAACCTCGGACAATGCCTGACGTTTAGCAGTATCAGTCACACCGATTATTGAATACGTCTGTAAAAAACTGCTGGTAGCAGCAGATTGAGCGGATTCAACCAATAGGCGAATCTGTTCATCCGACAATGGCTTATTCTTAAATTTTCTGATTGAACGATGATCTAATATCGTTTGAATGGTTTCGTTCAAGTTGTTCCCTCCCATTGTTACCTGACTACCGCTTATTCTGACAAATCAGCCTTGCTTTTGTCTATCTATTTGCCTGAACGTTAGCAAGAGCTGAATCTGCGCTTTATCCCCCTATATAGGGAATGGATGCGGCTGTCATCAGATGCGGCTATGTAGCGCTGACATAATATAAGACTGGCAAGAATAAGAAGGGTCCGGTATTTAGGAAGACGTTTAAGGTAATCTAATAAAAAATAAGCACAAATCAGCGAAAGAATATTTCTCATGCAAAAAACCTCCTTGCCTAATAATATGGCTAAAAGAGGTCACATCTATGCTTGAACTTTAATGCAGATCTTATTCAATATCCTGCAAAGCTTTGCGTGTATTAACGTTTGTGAATAATCGTTCATCAAATAACTGCTCTTCCACATAATACGTTTCAATGCTGTTAAGAAGGTCCGACATTCTTAAGTTATTCGTTTCAAGCAATCCTTTAATAATAACCGAGGTGCTATGGTGATAAAGTCCCGTTAAAGGCTGCTGCTTTCCATTGACCACCGGAATGATCCCAGCGGGCATCGATCCATTAACGGTTTTTCGATCAACATAAGTAAGCAGCTTTTCAAAAATCTCCTTCTTTATCAGGGGGACATCACACGGCAGCACGGCATACCATTCTGACGAAAGGCCCTCCATTGCGCTATAAATACCTGCTAGTGGTCCAAGGCCTTTAAACGTTTCGTTGTCTTCCTTGTACAGGGTCTCCGGATCAAGCGCCATCTTAGCCGTCATCTCCTGGTCTCCGATAACAATAACCTGGGAAGAAACGTTTTTTAACACATCATAACTGTATCGGTATAAAGGAGTCCCATTATACGTTGCAAAAGCCTTATTTGCGCCGAATCTTCTGGACTGTCCTCCTGCAAGCAGAATGCCTGCGATCGTCTCTGTCATTTATTCCGATCCTTATCCAGTTCCCGGGCCGCGCTGCATTCAAAAGTAGTATCAGGTGTAATTATAGTCTGCACCGGTTTATCATGGATCTCTTCTGGAACACGCTGAATCATCTGTTCACTATATGCAACAGCCAGCACATCACCCCGGTAATCTGCAAGAAACCGATCATAGTATCCCCCACCATAACCGATCCGAAATCCAAGAGGATCATAAGCAATTCCAGGCACGATGATCAGATCAATGTGAGATTTATCAATGGATGCCGTTTTTTCAGGATCAGGTTCCATCAAACCGTAATAAACGGATTCAAGCTGGTCAAAATGTCGGAGTTCCCTAAAGTCCAGGGCCTTTGTTAAAGGGACACACTTCGGAACCGTCACTCTCTTGTCTTCAGCCCAAGCTTTTTTTATAATCTGGTGAGTCGAAACTTCATTTCCTCTCGAAACGGTCACCCCGATGGTTTTTGCCTTAACCCACTTCGGATGATTATATAAAGCCGCTTCGATTCGTTCTGAATAATCCTGCAATGTTTCTGATGAAAGCTCAGCTAATTTTTTTATAAGGGTTTTGCGAATTTCCGTTTTCATCCATAAAACCTCCAGACATAGAAAAAACAGTAGGTTTTCACCTACTGCTTATTTCGTCTCACGATGTAAAGTGTGTGTTTTAGAACGCGGACAATATTTCTTCTTTTCGATCCGCTCAGGGTTCGTACGTTTATTTTTAGTTGTGATGTAATTGCGTTCGCCGCATTCAGTGCATTCTAAAGTAATTCCTACGCGCATTGTTATCCCTCCATATCCACCATGTTCATTCGTACGTTATATTATCATACTTTATGAGTTTAACAAATAAATGAACTCGTTTCAACTGTTAATCGCCATGTTCACCAGGAATTATTTATCCGACATAACATTACAAATTTCTTTCGTTTGTGCAGAAAGCCTTCCGCAAGCGATGCGGTTATGTTATAAGTATATAGGAGAATGAAATTGAGTTTAGGAGGATCTGTATGGGTTACATCATCTTAATTCTTGTTATTGTAGGTCTGCTTTCCTTGATTATTTCCTACTTTAAACAGGATAAAATCAAACAGGTTGAAGATCAGATCGAAGGAACGTCAATTACCATGATGCAGGAACTTTACCAGGTAAAAAAGAAGCTGCGTGTCTTAGAAGAAGAAGTATTAATCGAAAACCGCAATAAATAAGAAGGTGAATGAGGTTTATGACGAGAAGCGGATTAAGAGGGTTTGCATTTGGCATACTAATTGCCTGTGCAGTCATTGCTTATTATTATTTTCAAGTGGCGCCACAGCAGAAGGAGAAGACAGCTAAAGCGGCACCGCTTACTGAAGAAAACGTTACAGCGTACCTAGATAATCATAAAATGGTCGCCATCAGCCAGTCAAAATTTGATGAATGGCACAAAGACGCTCAAAAAGCTGCTGATGCCAACAGCAAAAATACTTCAAGTAAAGACAAGTCCAAGACCGATCAAGCGAAGGTGTATTCCACCGTCCTGAATATCCAGTCAGGGATGACGACGAAGAATATTGCTGACAAATTATTAGCTGATCATATCATTAAAGATAAAACCCCATTCTATCACTATATGGATACGAATAAACTTGAAAAATATGTACAGCTTGGCAAATATAAAATAACAAGCAAGATGTCCATTCCTGAAATTGCCAAAACCATTACCAAAGGTCATTCATAAATAACGTAAAAAAGGCCCCGTTTGAACGGAGCCTTTTTTTATTTGGACTTTTTGTCAGGTTTGTTCAGATTGTAATACGCTTTGTAGATATCTGAAGCGATACTAAGGTTCGGTTCCCCGCTCTTTATACTCGGTACCACGACTGCAACAACCACTTGCGGGTTGTCATAGGGTGCATAGGAGACAAGCGTTTTATTATACAAGCTCAGATCTTTATCATCGATCTGTGCTGTACCTGTTTTTGCAGCGATTTTATACTTTACATTATCTCCATGCCCAAGAGGTGCTGCCGTTCCCTCAGCTGCGTGAGTAACAAGATAAAAACCTTTATGAATTCTGTCAAGGTCATGCTGGTTGATTTTGATATGGTTTAAAACTTTCGGTTCGTATTTGTAAATGGTCGGCCCCAGCTTGCTCACGTCATTGGTTGGTGCATGAACGGAATCAAGGAAGTGCGGTGCCAGACGGTAGCCACCGTTCGCAATGGTTGATCCATACTGGGCCAGCTCAAGTGGTGTATATGTATCATACTGCCCGATCGCAAACTGCATAATTTTACCTGGCTCACTGTCGGTAATGGCCCTTCATATCCGGTGCTTTCATTTGGAAGATCCACTCCAGTAGCTACACCGAGGCCAAATTGACCATATACATCACGCAAGGTTTTAAATGCATTTCCGGTATTTTGCCGTGATACTGCCATGAAACTCATAGTAGCCTCCCTTGTCTTGTAGAGTCAACCCTGCCATATTTGAAGCAACCTTACCCATGAAAACGTTGGAGGAATGCTCAAGCGCTTGTTCAGGTGTGACCGTTCCGATACTTGAGTATAAGATCTGAATGTATGGCCTTTATTATCTAGATGAATTGGCTTATCATTAAATAAAGCAGGCATGTTATTTGTCTGATAACCAGCAGCTTCGGTCGCGCCTTTTACAGCAGAACCCATCTCAAACTGACTATAGATGGTATCGGATGAACTATTTTCAAATTTACCCGTGCTTTTATTCAGTGTTCTTCCGGAAATGGACAAAACACCGCCCGTATGCGGATCCATGACAATCGCATACGCACTGTTGAACTTGCTGTTATCACTCGTCGTAGCAAGCGTCTGTTTGATGTTTTTTTCAAGAATTTTGCCGACTTCGCTTTGAAGCTTTGTGTTAATCGTTAACTCCAGATCATCGCCGCGCTGCCCTTCTTTTTTCGTCGGAATATTGACCGGCTGACCGTTTTTGGTCGTAAAGCTGAGTTCCGTCGGAATGCCTCTTAGAACATCCTCATATTGTTTCTCAAGGTTGCTGACTCCGACTTTATCATTCCGGTTATAGCCCTTTGCCAAATATTCATTGACTTGCTGAGCTGGGATATCCTTTACATGGCCGAGAAAGAAATAATCGCCATTCGGATATTTTCTTTTGGACGCTACCGCCGTGTCAATTGAACCATTAAATTCGTTCAGATGCTCGCCGATCAAAGCAAGTTCTTTCTCACTCAAGCCCTTCTTAATGAAATGCGGTGTGAGGTTCGATGATTGGTCGAGCTCACGTTTGATCGCAATGATTTTCATGTCTTGTTTAGATAATGATGCAAGATCTTTGCTCGTGATCCGATCTCGCAGCAGCTGATCTTTTTTATCAGCAGACTTTTGATATTTCTTCAGCTCAGCAGCAGTCAGTTTATCTTTATACGCATCCGCAAGCTTATCATAATGCGTTAGAATGTAATAATCCTTCTTATCTCTGTCTGTCACCTTTGACGTGTCCATATCAATATATCCTGCAAGTTTTTTGGCGATTTTCAAGGTGTCACTGTCCGGCTTTCTTATAAAGACTACCGCAAGCTCCGCTTGATTATCTGCCATGACCTTCAGGTTTGTGCCATAGATTTTTCCTCGAGCAGAATCAAGCTTTGTCGTGGTATTCTTTGTTGCCTTCAGTTTATCTTTATAATCCTGGCCATTCACGATCTGAACAACGCCAAGCCGTAAAATCAATATTGAAAAGGCGAGAAAAACCGTTAAAAACACTAAATTCAATCGAAGCGGAAGATGACTTCGCTTCTTTTTTTTCTTTTCTTCTTTTTCCATTTAACACACTCCTAATGATCGCCAAGCCTATAATGGCGAAAGCCCTAGCAGCACTTGCATGTTAATCCGCTTGTTTGTTTTAACGAAATTAACATTCTTAAAGTGTAAGAAAAGCTTTCTGACCAAAAAAATTATATACCTGATATAAATCTGATCCATTTTCATTTCTTATCCATTGTAGCAAAAAACGGACGAGGGTTCATGATTAAATCTGCAATTTAAAAAAATATACAAAAAGACGGCCTGTGAGAAACACTCACAGGCCGTCTTTATTATCAAGAATTACTTGGCAGCTTCGTAACGCTTATTCACTTCTGCCCAGTTAATAAGATTAAAAAACGCTCCAATATATTCAGGACGTTTATTTTGATACTTTAAGTAGTAGGCATGCTCCCATACATCAAGACCTAGTACAGGTGTCTTACCATCCATTAACGGCGTATCCTGGTTTGGCGTGCTTGTTACTTCAAGCTCACCGTTGTTCACAACAAGCCAAGCCCAGCCTGAACCAAAACGGCCGGCTGCTGCAGCTGAAAATTCTTCTTTAAACTTATCGTAGCTGCCAAATTTACTGCTGATCGCATCAGCAATTGCGCCATTCGGCTCACCGCCGCCGTTATTAGAAAGGATTTGCCAGAAGAAAGTATGGTTCGAGTGACCGCCGCCATTGTTTCTTACTGCCGTACGAATTTCTTCAGGTACAGTGTTAAGATTCTTCATTAAATCATCCACTGATTGATTAGCAAGCTCCTCATGTCCCTCTAGTGCAGCATTTAACTTGCTGACATAAGCGCCATGATGTTTGTCATGGTGAATTTTCATTGTTTCTTCATCAATGTGTGGTTCAAGTGCATTATAACCATAAGGTAATTCTGGAACTTGGTAATTTGCCATCTTAAAATCTCCTCCTAAATAGAATATACAACTATTGGATATTAAATGTCTTCACAAAAATATCCTTCGACTTAACATTATCAAAGTTACCTTTTTACAGCAACGATTAAACATCGAAAGTTTAAAATTATCTATGATTCAAATATAAAAGCGGATGACAGGCTAACCTGACATCCGCTGAGCAATTCATTATATGGAGGAGGAAGAGGGATTCGAACCCCCGCGAGCCGTTAAGCCCCTGTCGGTTTTCAAGACCGATCCCTTCAGCCAAACTTGGGTATTCCTCCGTATTAAAATAAGTAATTAGGTCATGGTGGACCCTGTAGGACTCGAACCTACGACCGGACGGTTATGAGCCGTCTGCTCTGACCAACTGAGCTAAGGGTCCAAGTGGGGCGACTGATGGGAATTGAACCCACGAATGCCGGAATCACAATCCGGTGCGTTAACCACTTCGCCACAATCGCCATAATGGTAGCGGCGGAGGGGATCGAACCCCCGACCTCACGGGTATGAACCGTACGCTCTAGCCAGCTGAGCTACACCGCCATTATGAATAGTTGGCTCCACAGGTAGGACTCGAACCTACGACCGATCGGTTAACAGCCGATTGCTCTACCGCTGAGCTACTGTGGAATACTATGAAATTTCTTTTGAAGCACATCTGCTAAAATCAATTAGCGACAAGATTTAATTTACCATATGTACTTTCGCTTGTCAACAATGTTTTTTCAAGCTGTTCAAAACGTTCAAGCCGTTGTTGTCCCGAGCGACAAGTAATATAATATCACCTACAAAATATAATTACAACCCTTTTTTAAATCTTTTTTTCAAAAGTGGATAATCGGTAGACTATGTTTTGAATACTGCTTTTATAGTATAATAAAGAAAATCATTTTTGACTACATTAAATTTTTCAGTTAGGTGATGTCGTGAACATTATAAAACAGCTCCTGCATAATTTATTGCATCCGCGTAAAACGGCAATGTATCGCCTGCAGAGAATCAATCGGACCATAGCCTATGAATTTTTGCTTGCTTTCATTATGACCTGTTTCTTGGCGCCGCTCTCTATTAAATCTTTTTTTGTGGAAAACCCGGGTCTTTCAAAAATTTTCATTCCATTACTGTTTATTTTTTATGATTTTGTTTATAGCTGCCTTCTGTTCATCATGATTTTCCTGCTCTCATTAGTAGCCTGGAGTATGAAGATCCTGCTGCACAGACGTCTTACATATCCTCAGCTCTGGTCAATTACTGCTAACGCTATTACCTATCCAGTTGTTTTTCTCGCATTAGCACAAACGCTCATTTCTTTACCTGCTGCGTTTATAAGTTTATTCGTGGTCACGACGGCTGCTTTTCAATTCCTCCAGATTCATGCCGTTCCCAAACCAAAGAACCGTCAGAATAAATCTCCTGCAGCGTTCATTAAAAAGTGAATTAAAAAACAGGGTGTCGAGAAAGTCTCGGCACCCTGTTTTTATTTACATAACCTACACCTCACCACTGGTTTAGTAAGAGCAAATTCCGCGCCACTTCTACGAGTTAAAACAATTTTTACGCCTCATGCACTTTTTCAATCACAATCTTTGTGCCATCAATGGTCGTGACCTTGACTCTTTCTCCTGCATTCAGCCACATTCCATTTGTAATAGCACTGTACGATTTATTATCAATGGTGACCGTCCCGACCGGTCTAAATGGCGTTGCTGTCTCCCCTGTTTGACCGACCAGTTCCTTGTAATGGTTATTAATAGAATTGTACCCTTTATCCGAAGTCAGTTGATCGACGAGCGTAAGCTTATTCCAATAGTTTCTTGAAGGGAAAACTTTAAGAAACACAAATGAAGCTGCAAGCCCTAATATGAAAGCGATAGAAACAATAATTCCATATATAAGAGATGGTGTTGGCAATGCGCAGGCGAGCATCATCATAATAATTCCAATAACAGCAACCGAACCGTTTGCAATCAGTTTGCCGTCAATAATGATTAACCCCAGTCCCGCAGCCAGCAATACAATCATTAGGGTAGGCGAATTCCCATTTAGATGATAAACGAAGTAAAGAATAAACAAGATTCCCCCGATCAGAGAGAAAATGCCTTTAGATTTGACAAGCATTTCCCCGAAAACTAGCAGGGCTGCAAGAAAAACAACGATAAACCCTACCCATGGAAGCGCCAGGATGTCCATTTTCATACCCCTTTCTTATAAATAACACCGAAATTCTTTCTATTATTAATTATACGTTATAACCCTCATGAAAGTTTCTTTTTCATAAATAATAGATTCCAAGCATAGACTCTACTATCAACTATAAAAGAGGCGAACAAACCATGAGAGGATTTATCTTTCTTATCATATGTCTGTTATTCTGGCTTATTTATCAGGATCTATCAAAATCCCCTCTCCTTTCGGGGCAAGCTTCAGAGCCTCTTTCTTCGGCAGCCACGGTGACATCAGCCGGCTCCTATACAGCCGTTCGCATGCAGATTGAAGCTGGCGATACCATCCTTTCTCTTACTGAGAAACTAAACGGCAGCAAACCTATTAATATTGATCAACTAAGGAAGGATTTCAATACACTTAATCCTGATGCATTCAGCCAGTCTCTGCAAATCGGGCAATTCTATGAATTTCCTTTATATCATTAGTTATCAGCGTTCAAAAAACATGTGTTCAGAAAAGGAGTGTGTTACAATGATGGAGGTTAAGATATTCTTACAAATAAAGGAGCGATAGGGTATGCCAGAAATCACCCATCGAACAAAAACCCGGCAGGTAAAAGTCGGACCGCTTACGATAGGCGGATCGAATGAGCTCATTATACAGAGTATGACAACAACAAAAACGCATGATGTTGAAGCAACTGTTGCTGAAATAAAACGTCTGGAAGAAGCAGGATGCCAGATCGTCCGTGTGGCTTGCCCGGACATGAGAGCAGCCGAAGCCATTCCTGAAATCAAAAAACAGATTGATATCCCTCTTGTCGTTGATATTCACTTTAATTACAAGCTTGCTCTGAAAGCCATTGAAGGCGGAGCAGATAAAATACGTATTAATCCAGGAAACATTGGCAAAAAAGAAAATGTCCAGGCTGTAGTGGAAGCAGCAAAAGCTAAAGGCATTCCGATTCGTATCGGTGTAAATGCAGGATCTCTCGAAAAACGGATTCTTGATAAATACGGCTACCCAACCGCTGACGGAATGGTTGAAAGTGCCCTTTATCATATTAAGATATTAGAAGATCTCGATTTTCATGATATTATCGTTTCTCTTAAAGCATCGGATGTTAATTTGGCTGTTGAAGCTTACGAAAAAGCATCCAGGGCTTTCGATTATCCGCTGCATCTTGGAATCACTGAATCCGGCACAAAATTTTCCGGGTCTATCAAAAGTGCAGCAGGGCTCGGTATTCTGCTTCATAAAGGCATCGGCAATACACTCAGAATTTCACTTTCCACCGACCCAGTTGATGAAGTTAAAGTATGCCGTGAAGTTCTGAAAACATTTGGTCTTGCAGCAAATGCCGCAACCTTAATTTCTTGCCCAACTTGTGGTAGAATTCAAATTGATTTGATTAAGATTGCTAATGAAGTCGAAGAATATATTTCAACAATTAAAGCACCAATTAAAGTTGCCGTTCTGGGCTGTGCAGTAAACGGTCCTGGTGAAGCTAGAGAAGCCGATATTGGCATTGCAGGCGGAAATGGCGAAGGTCTGCTGTTCAGGCACGGTGAAATTATCCGGAAAGTACCTGAAGACACACTCGTAGATGAATTGAAAAAAGAAGTTGACAAACTTGCTGAAGAGCATGCAGCTAAGCAAGCATAACGAAGCTTCCCTCTTATCGCGGGACATCTGAAATAGCCTTTTTTAAGATAGCGTGTTGACATATTCTCAAATGAGAATTGTGTTAACACGCTTTTTTGTTATGCAAGGATGATTCATACGCCCTTTCGGCCGAGGTACTGGGAAGTTCTCGCTTGCCGCGGGCGGACCACTCACTCGGAACGTGCGTTAATCTTTTATTCAAATATAAATTTCAGGGGACTTTGCGTTATTCTTTAATTAAATCTTAAGCAAGATCATAAATTCGGAGGTTTTTCAGTGACCTCCATTTTGGTCGATTGTAGTCTCGGGTATTTCCGCTTTCAAAGTATGGCATCCCTATTTTCTTCTTGCGATGCGGGTTCAAGGATGCTGTTTCAAGTCCTGTGGAATCAGCGAGAGGCCGATGAAAATGTCCACGTTCCGAGGTAGAATCACGTTCACTTGCTGCGCAACCTTCGAGCCTCCCTTTTTGTGCTTCAGTGCGAAGGTCTCGGCCACATGTTAATCATGACTTTTAAAGGGCACACATGGCAACTAGCACGTTGATTGAAGCGAAAGGCGCGAGACTCCGACGGGACCAGCACGCGTCCGAAGATCCACTTTGGTGCACAAAGAAACCACGCCAAAGTTAGCTGAGGCCGTGCCCGTGGAAAGCGAGCAGCCTAAAGCGAAATCAACAACCACCACTCCACCGAGTGTTCAGTGGCCACATCAGCGAGCCAAACGAGATCCCGCAGAGCCCCTTAGTGAATTTGTTGGCTAAGGAGGACGTCACTTCCTGTGACAACGCCGATCCTACCTACGTCATGTGGGCATGAGGAGGCTCGCGGATCGCTCCTAGGAAAGCGAGCTTTTTCCGAGATAGCCAACATATTTTTTTAAGCCCACATAAAATTCTGTTTCTATGAGCATATGAAGGAAAAGCAATAATGAACTTGATTCAATTAATATATAGAAAAAGGCGGCTTGATAGCCATAATATGGCATCAAGACCACCTTCTTTGATAAGATTCATTTAAGCACATAATAAACACGCGTTTTTCAGTTACCTTGTTATTGAGAAGCTTTTTAAGCTTCCACCCACGTCACGACATCACTAAGTGGACGCTTTGCAGGAGCTTCTTTTGTTTTTGCAGGAAAGCCGAGGTAAAGGAATCCCAAAATCTGTGTTGATTCTGAATGCGCAAACGCCTCTTTCATAAATTCATGATATGTCGCGGCGCCAGTTCGCCAAATACTAGCAAGGCCAAGCGAATGTGCCATGAGTTGCATATTTTGAGCGGCACAAGCAGCAGACATGATTTCCTCAACAGGTACAACACGATCATCCTCAGTGATTTCAGCAGAGATCGCAATAATGACAGGAGCACGGAATGCTTTTTTAAAACCCTTCTCAAATGCTGCCCGGCCTTCTTCAGAATCTGCTTCAAGTGTTTCAGCATCAATTGCGCCATAAACCTGACCCAATTTTTCTCTGCCCTTTCCAGTCATTACCTGGAAACGCCATGGCTCTGTTTTATAGTGATTGGGTGCCCATATCGCTGCATCCAGAATTGACTCGATTGTACTTTTTTCAGGGACAACCTCTGTAAATTTCCCAATGCTTCGGCGTGTTTTAATTGCTTCCTGTATATCCATATTAAATTCCTCCAATAACATCTTGATTTTATTTCTTTCTCGATCATAACCTATGCAAGACAAAAACGGAACATCCCGAATGGAATGTTCCGCTTTCATTAAACAAAAGGACCTGCAAATAATCTCAGAATCAGACTAACGATTCCAATGGCAATGGCCCATCCTCCAATTGTCTTTGCCCCTTGGCGCAGGGCAACAAAGCCAATAATAACGCCCGCTGTTCCCATTACTACAGGTAAAAAGAACAGTCCGATAACTGAAAGGACAAAAGCCAGCCAGCCTATTCCCCTATCAACTGTATGGTCTTCTTCCCCTCTCGCAACGTTAACGCGGGAGTCTTCGGTTACCACAGGCTCAGATGCATATTCTGTATCAGATTCCTGTGCTGCCATCAGATCTTCTTGAGTCTTCTCCCTGCTGTCAGGTGAATAGTCCGCATCCCTGAACAGCGGTGTTACTTTGTCATCATAAGATGAACGATCCTTATCATCCATACTGATCCCTCACTTTTTTTAGGATCCTGCTTAGTATGGTTTAATCGCTGTTATTTTATGAATTTGTTTACTTGTCAGAGTCTGATTCGGAAAAAGGGATAGAAAAAGTGATGGTTGTTCCCTTACCCAAAATGCTTTCTATTTTAAAATCCCCATGATGATCCTCAATAATTTTCTTGCACAACGGCAGCCCAATCCCTGTGCCGTTTTCTTTGGTCGTAAAAAATGGTTTACCCAGCTGTTCCAGCACTGATTTTTCCATTCCAGGACCATTATCACTCACAGAAACGAGGTAGCCTTTACTGCACACCTTTGTCATTATGTGGAACTTTTTCTTTTCCTGATCCGGGTTAAATGCTTCCACACTGTTTCTGAGAAGGTTCAGGACAATTTGTTTAATCATAGCTCCATCAATATACAGCGCCTGATCTGTTTTTTGGAAATCATAAATAAATTCAATTTCCCTTAGTAAACATTCTGACCGGATTAATGGAATCAACGATTGGAGAAGATCAAACGGCAAATGTTTTTCTTTTCGAGATGTTTTTCTAGAAAGTGAAAGGAAATCTTCAACTATATGGTTCATTCTGTCAATTTCGGAGAGGATTGTATTATAATACTTTCCAATATTATTCGTTAAGCCTGAAAGCTGAATAAAACCTCTTATAACAGATAAAGGGTTTCGCAATTCGTGGGCAAATCCAGCTGCTAAATGGGATACGGATTCCATTTGCTGTTTATGCTTTATTAAGCTGTCAAATTCTGCCGATCGCGTTCGGTTATCCACTAAAAAAATAATCTGATCAAAATCGGGCAGGAAAAGACCTTGGATATGATAGAGATTTTCTTCTTTAACGTGAAACCTCTGCAGCGATGTTTTTTTTTGGAGAACATCCTCATGCATCTTATCAATCACAGAAATGAGGGACTCTGTTGATGCCTCAGCATCATCCGTTTTTTTATAAATCAGCCGTTCATCATTTGAGTAAAGACGATTTTTATCAAAGTCATAAATAACAACAGCAATATTAATGGCTTTGAATATGCTCTCCACCGCAGGAGGCATGGAGCGGTCAATTCGTTTTCCGAATGTATTCAGTTCAATCCCGTTCAAATAAATGCGATGATTTTTTACTTTGCCTCGATATTTAATAATTTTTACGGTGTCGCCAATTTTCTGCCATAATGTTTTTTCTACGAGATCCGTCTGGTGCAAAATGTCTTTTATAAAAAGATAAGCCTGATCCTTCATTTCTTTGGAAAAGTGATCAAAGAAAACAGTCCCATTGTTTTCGACAAAGGGTTCTCCATTGTTGTTATATTCAAGAATCAGACCGTTTGAGCTTAATACAAACCTTATTTCAAAGGACATTTTCGGGTCTATCGGCATATCTATATAGTTAGAAACCAGCGATTCGGAATAAAGGATATATAGCCCTCCTCTCGATTAAAGACAGTTAGCGATTTCATTTGTCCCTTTATTATACAAGAAGACGCAAAAATAACATAGATAATTCTGACATTTATTGATTGACAATGTTCTGTTAAGCGTGTCACATGCCGGCGATTCAACTCATAATTTGCCGCAGAACACTTCATAAACTCAGTCATAGTCTAACATAAAAGGGGGAACTGACATGAATTCATTCATGAAATCCATTATACAAAAAAAATTGCAGCACCTAACGACTCAGGACATTACTCTGCATGCGAAACAATCTAACGTTAAGCTTACCTTATCAGAAGCTGAATTAATACAAAAGGCACTTACACAAAGAAAGTATGATATTTTTGATCCTGGCGACCAAAATATACTGTTAGGAAAGTTATCAGCACAACTTTCTCCTGCCGCATTAGACTTTATTAATAAAACGATTTCAGAATGGTTTTAGTATGTAACGTCCAGAGTTTCGAACTTAAAAAATTTCTTATAGCAGAGTGGATACTTATAAAGAAAACTTGGCGTAATGCCAAGTTTTCTACTGTTGTGCCATGATTTCTTCTTTTAGATCAGTATTAAAAGTCTGAGCCTTCAACATGTCAATTTCAAAGCGATAAGGCGGTTTTTTATCTTTTTTGTCTGTTCCAACATAAGGCGTTTCAAGAATCTTGGGCACATTTTCAAAAGCCTTATGGTGCACAACTTTATTAAGAGCATCAAAACCTATGTGTCCAAAGCCAATATTTTCATGCCGGTCTTTTTTTGCCCCGCAGCTGTTTTTGCTATCATTAACATGAACCACTTTAATTCTTTCAAGTCCAATCACTTTATCGAAATGCTCAAGGACACCATCAAAATCGTTGACGATATCATAGCCTGCATCGTGGGTATGACAGGTATCAAAGCAAACAGAAAGTTTATCATTATAATGAACACCATCCATAATAGCGGCAATATGCTCGAACTTATACCCGCATTCTGTCCCCTTTCCAGCCATTGTCTCCAGAGCAATTTGAACTTGATCTTCAGCAGTCAGCACTTCATTTAACCCTTCAATAATTTTTTGGATCCCTTTTTCTTCTCCTTCACCAACATGGGCCCCCGGGTGCAGAACGATTTGTTTTGCTCCAAGCGCTTGTGTTCTGTCAATTTCGCTGCGCAGAAATTGCACCCCGATTTCAAAGGTTTGAGGTTTTATTGTGTTAGCGATGTTAATTATATAAGGAGCATGAACAACCAGATCCTGAATATCATGAGCAAGCATATGCTCCCGCCCTTTTTCAATATTAAGTTTCTCAATTGCTTTTCGTCTCGTGTTTTGCGGTGCACCGGTGTAGATCATCATAGCGGTGGCGTTATAGGAAGCTGCTTCTTCGCTGGATTTCAAAAGCATTTTATCCCCGCTCATTGAGACGTGCGAACCAATTTTAAGCATTCATCTCTCTCCTCTCATTCTCTTTCGTATTTTACCATAGCGGCATAAAAATTTCTTACGTTCAGACTTAATTGCCGTTACCCATAAAGGCACGTCTTTAAAGATGGATGAATAAACTGCAATTATATTAGTACAGGAAGGATGTGAGCGAATGTTTCCTTTTAAATCAAATGCCGCCGCTTCCGCCGCTTCTTCACTAGCCCAGCCAATGTCCGCAATGCCATCTTCCTGGGGTATGCCTTTTACTGGTGGTTCAGTTCCCTTCTCAGCCCCTTCTACCTTCGGCGCGGTGCAGCCTTTTGCAAATGCGGCACAAGGAATGATGCCTCTCCAGCAGCTTTCCGGACTAGCGGGCGCGGGCCAGGCAACCGGTGGCGGGTCGCAAATAATGGGGATGATCGGCAAAATCCAAAACGTCATCCAGACCGCAAATAGAGTCGTTCCTATGGTTCAACAATACGGCCCTATGGTTAGAAATGTGCCTTCCATTTTTAAAATGATGCGTGAATTTAGAAAATTCGAAAAAGAAAGCCCTTCTGATAGCGAAGAAAACAATAAACAGAAAGAAAGTTCATCGCAGCCGGAGTCTCAATCAAAAAATAAAAATGTCTCAATAAAAGAACCTGAAAATAAAAAAGCAAAACCAGATGAAAATATAAAAAAAGAAAAAATCACCGATGGGGAATTAAAGCCTTCCAAGCCAAAAATGTATGTTTAATGACATGCGTTGTATAATTATTCTTCCTCCTTTATAATGAAAACAGAGTCATTCTGAGTTGAATTGGCTTGCTTCATAAGGAGGCTTATTTTTTATGGATGTAATTAAAGTATCACCAAGGGGCTATTGCTACGGTGTGGTCGATGCAATGGTTATGGCAAGGCGTGCATCAATGAATGAAGACCTGCCCCGACCTATTTATATATTAGGTATGATCGTGCATAATAACCATGTCACGAATGCTTTTGAAGAAGAAGGCATCATTACCCTGGATGGCAGGAAGCGTCTGGATCTTTTAAAGGATATCGATAAGGGAACCGTTATTTTCACTGCTCATGGCATTTCTCCAGAAGTGCGTGAAACGGCTGAAAAAAGAGGTTTGACAACGATTGACGCAACATGTCCTGATGTAACGAAAACACATGATTTAATCAGAGAAAAGAATAAAGAAGGCTATCAAATCGTTTATATCGGCAAAAAAGGCCACCCGGAGCCTGAAGGTGCAATTGGCGTGGCACCGGATATTGTTCATTTGGTCGAAACACATGAAGACGTTCAAGCACTGGAACTCGACGCATCAAAAATTATTATTACGAACCAGACTACAATGAGCCAGTGGGATGTCAGAGAAATTATGAATCATGTAAAAGAAAAATGGCCACATGCCCAAATCCACAATGAAATTTGTCTAGCTACACAAACGCGCCAGGAAGCGGTAGCCGAGCAGGCAAAAGAAGCTGATTTGCTGATCGTCGTTGGCGATCCACGAAGCAATAATTCAAATCGACTCGCACAGGTTTCCATCGAAATCGCCGGTACACCGGCACACCGAATTGCTGATTTGTCAGAGCTTGATACAGATTGGTTAAGCGGCATTCAAAAAGTCGCAGTTACAGCCGGTGCGTCAACCCCTACCCAATTGACTAAAGAGGTTATTTTATTTCTTGATCAATTTGACCCAGACAATCCGGAAACGTGGGAAAAACACATTAAAGCAAAAGACAGTCAATCGATCCTTCCAAAAATTAAAGTTAAAAAATAACTGAACTTTATACGGTTGTCAGACTGCCGAGAGTATCTCGGCAGTCTTTTTTTACGTTCATCTGAGGACTGAATGCTTTTGAAGCAGCAGATCAATATAATTTTTACTCAAGCTCTATCCACATGAAAAAAGTGCGAAGATAAATTCTCCGCACTTTAATGATCGGTTTCCGACGTTTTCATAGCCTCACATAAATTTAAAAGGATTTGTATTCACTTGTGCCTTTATCACTTCTGTGTGATAACCTTCAGCAGTTATATACTCTTCCAGCATGCTGTGTACGGCAGGCATCATTATTTTTTCAGCATGATGACCAATGTCAATAAGACATAAATCATGCAGGAGCGCATCATGAGCCGTGTGGTAATCGATATCTCCAGTAATGAGGACATCTGCTCCTTTATATTTGGAAAATGGGACGAGGCTTGTTCCGTCCCCTCCTGAAATAGCTGCCGTTTTCAGTTCCTTATCCAAAGATCCGGTTACTCTGACACCATCTAGATTAAGCAGCTGCTTTGCCTTTTCAGCAAGTGTTTTCAAGGTTAACGGGGCAGGCAGTTTTCCGATTCTTCCGATCCCATATGCTGATCCGCTGTTCTCAATTGGATATATATCGTAAGCGGGTTCTTCGTACGGATGAGCTTTAAGCATTTTATTGACGACCTTATTTATGATTTGCTCAGGAACAATCGTTTCTATTTTAGTCTCATGAACTCTTTCGAGCTGGTTTTCTTTCCCTATAAAAGGTGCCGTTCCTTCACCTGGCCTAAAGACGCCTTCTCCAGTCGAGCTGTATGAACAGCTGCTGTAATCGCCTATTGCCCCGGCCCCTGCACTGCTTAGCGCATTTCGAACGTTTTCAGCGTGAGAATCCGGGACATACACCGCAAGCTTTTTTAAAGGTTCCCGATAAGTTATCTGCAATACATCTGTACTCTCCAGACCGAAAGTACTGCTCAGCAAATCACTCATGCCGCCTTTAGCGATATCAAAATTCGTGTGTGCCACATAAACAGCGATATCATGCTTTACACATTTGCTGATAATTTTACCCTGTCCTTCGTCTGACAACATTTTTTTCATCGGTCGGTAAATCACCGCATGGTGGCTGATAATGAGGTCCACACCTTTTTCAATCGCTTCGTCTACCACATTTTCAAGGACATCAAGCGTGATCATAACTTTTTTAACTTTTTTATTTAATGTCCCAATTTGACAGCCGATTCGATCTCCTTCAAATGCAAGATGTCTTGGAGCAAATGCTTCAAATTTCTGAATGAGGGTTTGCGCGTGAATCATTTTACTCATGTTAAGCTCCTTTCAATCCAGTGAAGCTGACTGGTAAAGGCATGTTTTTTCTCCTGAATCGCTTCCGTTTGAACCGATTTATCTAAATCCTTTAATATTTGTTTCGTTTTCTCGGCTTCAGCTTTCCACTTTTTTTGAAACACTGGACTTGTATTATTTTGCAATAACCATGGTCCTAGCAGCATTTCATTCTCCTTCATAGCAATCGGTTCCTTGGTATAGTGAGCGGTCATTATTTCGTAGATATGACCGTCTTCTTCCAGAATATCCTCTGCAGTTATCTGCCATTGCCGTGAAGTCAGCCATTTTCTTAAACCGAAAGCTCCAATGTTCGGTTGAAGAATCAGCCTCATGTCAGGGGTCAATTTATCTTGTCCCGCTTCAAGAATTGATTGAATCAAACTGCCTCCCATGCCTGCAATGACAATCGTATTCACTTCGCCTTTGGCAATGACATTTAAACCGTTTCCTTGCCGGACTTTAATTTGGTTTTCTAAACCATATGTATGAACGGTTTGATTTGCTGATATAAACGGGCCCTCGTTCAGCTCGCCTGCGATCGCAAAATCAGCCTTTTTCCCTAATACTGCGTAGACCGGTAGATACGCATGATCTGACCCGATATCTGCCATCCTGCTATTTTGGGGCAGGAAGTCCGCTACGCGCTTTAATCTCTCTGACAGGTTGATCTGTTCCATTTTCTCGCCAATCCCTTTCTATAATCTTTTTTTATCATACCCGCTTAAAAACACACATGCAAATCAGAAAAAGATGAAGGGTCTTTCAGAGGCATTCAATGCTTTTAAAAATATAAAAATCACCCGAATTCCAGGTGATTTTTTGATTATTTCTTTTTGGAAAGCCAATCCGCTACTTTTTGCGCAGCATCTCCGGAAATGATATTTCCCGGCATTCCGCCGCCACCATTCTTAATTTGATTCAATATCTGACCTTTTGATAGTTTTGCGCCAATATGCTGCAGGTTAGGACCCGCGCCGCCTTCTAAGTTCTGCCCGTGACAAGCGGTACAATTTTCAGCAAAAATCTTTTCGGGTTTTTGAGCTGTCTGAGTCGTTTGCTTTTGCCCGCCCTTCTTAGCCGCCTGGCGATCTTGAACCGTGTGTCCTCCCCATACAGAAAGAACAATCACCAGTACTATGCCAACAACAGCAATGATTCCAAAAGGGATAAGGGGTTTTCTTTTCAAATTAAGCAGCCTCCTTTACCATAATTACGTGTATGAATGCATCCTGCTGTCAGATCATAAATGTTCCAAAATGATTTCTTCCTTATTTTACTTTAAATTTAATTAATAGAAAAGAGGAAATGACAACCCATTCAGAAAAATTCACAAGAAAACCGTCCCATTAAAGACGGTTCTCTTGTGCTGCCAAGTGTTCAAGGGCCATACCTCTTAATTTATACTTCTGTATTTTTCCTGAAGCGGTCATAGGAAAGTCTTCTGTAAATAAAACATTGGCCGGAATTTTATAGTGAGCTATTTTCCCCTTGCAGTAGGTTTTTATATCCTCTTCTACCAATAGGCTGTCTGACTTTTTCTGAACATACGCAACAACAATTTCACCATATTTTTGATCTGGCACCCCAATGACTTGAATATCAAGAACCTCGGGATGAGAATAAATAAATTCTTCAATTTCACGGGGATAGATGTTTTCTCCACCTCTGATGATCATGTCTTTTAAGCGTCCTGTAATTTTGAAATAGCCTTCTTCATCCACTTCTGCCAAATCCCCTGTATGAAGCCAGCCTTCAGCATCCAGCACCTGTTTAGTAGCCTTCTCGTTATTATAATAACCTTTCATCACATGATAACCTCTTGTACACAGTTCACCCTGTGTATTCGGGCCAGCTTCCATGCCTGTTGCAGGGTCAATGACTTTCGCTTCAACAAGCGGAAGCACCTTTCCTACCGTATTTACTCGCCGTTCAATTGGGTCATCGGTTCTTGTCTGCGTAATAACCGGTGATGATTCTGTTTGACCGTAGGCGATCGTTATTTTAGTCATCCCTAACTTATTCATAACCTGCTTCATCACTTCAATTGGACATGTTGAACCCGCCATTATACCCTTTTCAAGTGATTTAAGGTTGAAGAGATCTATTTCAGGATGATTAACTTCAGCAATAAACATGGTTGGCACGCCGTGAAGAGCTGTACACTTTTCATCTTCAATAATTTGCAAAACAAGTTCTGGACTAAAACTGATTACAGGAACCATAACGGCACCTTTTGTAACACAGGCCATTGTGCTCATCACGCAGCCAAAACAATGAAAAAATGGAACCGGAATGCAAAGACGGTCGCCATTCAGAAGGTCCATCGCTGTAGCAACTTGAAAAGCGTTGTTTATAATATTTAGGTGCGTCAGCATCACGCCTTTTGGAAAACCGGTGGTGCCAGAGGTGTACTGCATATTAATAACATCATCAGGACAGAGGGTCTGCTCCCTCTTCAACAGTTCATCATCTGAGATGCCCATTCCCTCATCAATGATTTTCTGAAGCGTGATCATGCCTTCAGGCGCCTCTCCGTTATCCATATACACTAGCTGCTTTAACTGACTGCAGACACCCGATTTATAAATGCGTGAAGCAATGTCAACATATGAGGTCGTTTTGACTCCTTCAATTAGAAACAGGTGTGTACTGTCAGATTGCTTTAATAGATACTCCAGCTCTTTTTCTTGGTAACTGGTATTAACAGTAACGAGAACAGCTCCGATTCGTGCCGTTGCAAACTGTAGCAGTACCCACTCAGGGACATTCGTTGCCCAGACAGCAACATTTTCACCCTTGGTGATGCCAATTTTCATGAGTCCCTTTGCTAAATCAGTGATTTTATCAAAAAAATCTCGGTAGGTCCATCTAATTTCCCGTTCTTTGTAAACGACTGCTTCCTGACCGCCGCTTTTCTTTACACGCTCTTCCAGCATTTCTCCGATCGTTTGATTAATCAGCTTTGTCACACACACCACAACCTTTTCGTTGATAATGGACGAAAAAGTCTCTCTCCACTTCTCTATTCCGGCTAACTCAGCAGCCGATTTCTCTAGAAATAACCATACGTTGAACTTCTGAGGTTCCTTCGCCTATTTCGAGCAGCTTCATATCTCTCATATAACGTTCCACCTCATACTCACGCATATAACCGTTCCCCCCATGGATCTGGATCGCTTCCCTTGTAACCTCCATACCAATTTCAGAGGCATATAGCTTGCACATTGAAGCTTCTTTTGAAAATGATTTCCCCTGATCTTTTAACCAGGCAGCTTTATGAACCATGGTTCTAGCTAGTTCAATTTTCATCGCCATGTCAGCAAGTTTAAATTGTGTGACCTGAAACTGGGAAAGAGACCGGCCGAACTGTCGTCTTTCTTTTGCATAAGACAAAGCACGGTCATACGCTGCCTGTGCAATGCCAACTGCCATTGCGCCTATTCCAATTCGCCCGCCATCAAGTGTTTTTAAAAACTGTTTAAAGCCTTCTCCGCGTTTGCCTAACAACGCATCTTCAGGCACATGCACATCACTGATGTAAATTTCGGTCGTATTAGAGGCGTTTAACCCCATTTTCTCATATGGTTCATTTACGGTGAATCCTTTATCATCCGTTTCAAGAATAATAGCTGTAATTTCTTTTTTGCCATCTTCTTTATTTGTTACCGCAGTCACAGGGACCGTTTTAGCATAACTAGCATTTGTTATGTAGCATTTGGAACCATTCACAATCCATTCTCCATCTTTCAGGATGGCTTCTGTTTCTGTTCCACCGGCATCGCTTCCGGCATTAGGTTCAGTCAGTCCAAAGGCGCCAAGTGTTTCTCCTGAACAGATAGGCGCCAAATATTTTTGCTTTTGTTCCTCTGTCCCAAACATATTTAGAGGTGCTCCACCTAAAGAAACATGTGCAGAATAGGTAATGCCGGTTGATCCGCAGGCACGGCTTAATTCTTCGACTGCAATCGCAAAGCTGATTGTGTCTGCCCCGCTCCCTCCATAAGCTTCAGGAAAAGGCAATCCCATGATCCCGAGCTTGCCCAGCTGATCAAAAATTTCTTTCGGGAACACATGACTTCTGTCGCGTTCAACTGCACCAGGCGCCACCACTTCATCAGCGAATTCCTTCATCATTTTATAAATCATGGTTTGTTCATCTGTTAAATTAAAATTCATCTCTTCTCTCTCCCTCCAAAAACAGCGCATTTTTGTATACGCTTACATATATTATAAAGGGATTGTTGACCATGTTTCAATCTTTTGCAAAGATTAGAACAATTTTTTATTTTTATTTGGCTGTTATGAGGAGAAATCCCATCCTGAAGCGTGATTGTGTCACTCTAAATAGATAGTTCCTATAAATAGAAAAAACTTGTATTTGCAAATCGTTTAAAAAGTCAGTAAAATAAAAAGTGTAAAAGAAAAACTGCCTTTCAAAAAGGCAGCCGTCCCAGTCATTTATTCAAGAAAATCTTTTAATTGTTTACTGCGGCTCGGGTGACGAAGCTTCCGCAGCGCTTTTGCCTCTATCTGGCGAATTCGTTCTCTTGTTACGCCAAACACTTTTCCGACCTCTTCAAGTGTTCTTGTTCGCCCATCATCAAGGCCAAAACGCAGACGAAGAACGTTCTCTTCCCTGTCCGTCAGTGTGTCCAGAACATCTTCAAGCTGTTCTTTTAAAAGCTCATAAGCTGCTGCATCAGAAGGTGCCTGAGCATCCTGATCTTCAATGAAATCCCCAAGGTGTGAGTCATCTTCTTCACCGATTGGTGTTTCAAGTGAAACAGGTTCTTGTGCGATCTTAAGAATTTCCCGAACTTTATCAGGTGCTAAGTTCCATTTCTTTACCGATTTCTTCTGGTGTAGGTTCCCGTCCCAGATCCTGAAGCTGCTGCCGCTGAACCCGGATCAGCTTGTTAATTGTTTCAACCATATGAACCGGAATACGGATTGTTCTAGCCTGGTCGGCAATAGCACGGGTAATTGCCTGACGTATCCACCAGGTGGCGTAGGTGCTGAACTTATAACCTTTTTGGTAATCAAATTTTTCTACAGCTTTAATGAGACCCATATTCCCTTCCTGAATTAAATCAAGAAACAGCATGCCTCTGCCTACATAACGCTTAGCAATACTGACAACAAGTCTCAAGTTCGCTTCAGCCAATCTTCTTTTCGCTTCCTCGTCGCCTTCTTCAATACGCTTCGCCAAAGCTATTTCTTCTTCTGCCGATAACAGATCCACCCGGCCAATTTCTTTCAAATACATTCTCACAGGGTCGTTAATTTTCACCCCTGGCGGTACACTCAGATCATTTAAGTCGAATTCTTCTTCTTTTTCGTCAGGTCTTGCTGGAGCAGCCCCTTCCGCTACTTCCTCCATAACGTCAATGCCCTGGTCTCCCAGGAACTCATAGAATTCGTCAATTTGTTCTGAGTCTTGATCAAATGGCGCTAATTTTTCCGCTATTTCACGGTATGAAAGCGTGCCACGTTTTTTGCCCACCTCTACAAGTTGTTCCTTGACTTGATCAATGGTAAGGTCCTGGTCTGCTTTTACTGGTTTCTCTGCCATTTGATCCCCTCCTTCCATTCCTTAAATTTCTTATCTAATGTCCGCTCATTTCTTTTTTCATTGAAATGATTTCTGCCAATAACTGGGCAGCTAGAACATCATCATGATTTTGCTCAGCTTGCTTTTTCTCCGCTTCTTTTTCTTCTATTGCTCTTGAATGAGAATGTCTCATAACTTGTTGTATATAATCCTCAATAACCTTCGGACTGACTTGCTCATCCACTTCAATCATCGCAATTTCTGTTGCAGTTTTTTGCAGTTCAGGATCCCTGAGCTGCTGGATAAATGCGCTGATGCTGGAGTCTTTTCCTTCTGAGTAATAACCATATAAGTAAGCAGCCAGTGCCTGATGAATTTCAGAATTAAAGGCGCCTCCTAAAGTCGACTGAACTTGAAATGAAAGATCAGCATCTCTGAACATATGAGCAAGGAGATGGCGCTCGGCTGTTACATAAGCAGGGAAAAGACCCGCTTTATTAGGGATTTTCGTAAGTCTCCGTTGAAAAGTGTTCTCATTTTTTTTTGCAAGCTGACGGTACAGCTGATATTGTTGCTGTTTTAGGGCTTCCAGCGAAAGTGAAAAATCATCCGCCAGCTGTCTCAGGTAATGATCCCTTTCCACAGCTTTTTTTAAGCCGGCAATTTCTTTCAGGACTTCCTCAATATATCGAAGGCGGTCACCTTCATCATGAAGGTTCTTCCCGTTTTTCAAATATTGAATTTTGAAAGCCATGAACGTTTGGCTGGCCCCTAATACATCCTTTTGAAATGAATCTCCGCCATACTTAGTAATGTAATCATCGGGGTCCATGCCATGAGGCACCTTTGCAATTTTGACCGTTCTTCCGCTGTCTGTCAGAAGGTTGGCTGCACGGAAGGCAGCATCAATTCCAGCGCGGTCAGAATCATAGCATATTATAATAGTTTCGGCATTGCGTGTTAAAAGTCCTGCCTGTTCATCCGTAAGCGAAGTCCCCATAGAAGCGACGGAATAGACAACGCCTGCTTGGTGTGCTTTTATGACATCCATATACCCCTCAAACAGCACCACGGTATTATGCTGTTTTATTGCTGCCCGTGCAAGATGATAGCCATAAAGGATTTTACCTTTGTGAAAAATAGTTGATTCCGGGGTATTCAGGTATTTCGGTTTCTCATCCGTAAGAACCCTACCGGCAAAAGCAACAGTCTGACCTCGATGATTCCATATGGGAAACATGATTCTTTCCCTGAAACGATCAAAATATTTCTGATCGAAGTGGCGCTTTGCTACCATCCCGACACTTTCCATGTACTCTAATGGAATATTTCGTTTCTGGAGAAATTTTAAGGCAGCATCCCAACTATTAACGGAATACCCTAATTGGAATTTTTCGATACTCTCTGTACTAAATCCTCTTTTTTGTAAATATTGTGCACTTTCTCTCCCGTAGCGGTTGTCTGTCAGCAGAAAATGATAAAATTTCGTGAGCAATCCTAAGCCCGTCAAGCGTTAATTCCTGCCCTTTCTGTTTTTTCCCTCCATCAACCTGCGTCGAGCCAAGACCTTCAACGGTTATGTTTGCCTTGTCTGCCAGGAATTGTACCGTTTCAATAAAGGACATGCCCTCAATTTCCATGATGAAAGTATAAACATTCCCGCCAACTCCGCAGCCAAAACAATGAAAAATTTGTTTATCAGGAGAAACAGAAAAGGATGGTGTATGCTCATTATGAAATGGGCAGACTGCAAAGTAATTACGCCCTTGTTTCTTCAGTTGAACATATTCACCTATAATCTCGACGATGTCCAGAGATGTTCGTATTTTTTCGATCGTCTCTTCCTGTACACGCATCGTGATCTCCACCTATCAAAAGAATAAATATAAAACAGCTTTAAAGGCCGAGCAGATGGTTTCTTAATACGTTATAAAATTTTGATCGGTCCTGATCTGTGAAAGCTTTTGGACCTTTAACCTTCTTTTTTGCAGACAGCTGTTTATAAGAAAGGTAACGCTGATGAAGGATCGTTGGCATATCTTTCTCCATTAATATCTTCCCTCGCTCAGTCATTACATAAACACCTTTATGGGTCAAAAGGCTTGCTAGACCCATATCCTGAGTCACAACAACGTCACCTTTGCTGACATGGTTTGCAATATAGATGTCCGCAGCCTCTTTCTCAGAATCAACATATATCCAGTTGGAGCGGCGTTCAGCACTGTAGTGGGCATAAGAGGCGACAAACACCACATCGACCTCAAATTCTTTACCAAGAAGCGTGATTTCTTCTTTAACAGGACAGGCATCTGCATCTACTATAATTTTCATTTGTTTTCTCATATAGTTTAATTTCTATAGAGAGTTTTAAAATTCCTTCATGAAAAATTATGTTTAAATTTTTCGAAATTTGTCGAACCCAAAATTATATATGATAGTTATTTTAATCACAAATAATTATTATAATACATACTTAAAGAATAAATCAATCCTAATGGAATTATTCTTGTTTATATTCTGCTGAAAAAGTCAGTTTCCCTCAGTATTAAATAATTTAATAACTGCCATATAACGCTAGTATTTTATTGGCCGTTTCTTCCACCGCACGGTTTGAGACATCGATCACTTCACAGCCTATTTTTCCGATGATATTTTCAAAATGAATTAATTCATCTTTTATTCTGTTTATTTTAGCGTAATTGGCATCAGCATCCAGACCGAGCGTAACCAGCCGTTCTTTTCTGATATTATTTAACTGTTCAGGCTGAATTCTTAAGCCAAAGCATTTTTCTGGATCTACTGAAAAAAGTTCTTCTGGCGGATCCACTTCCGGCACAACCGGCACATTTGCAACTTTTAATCGCTTCAGTGCAAGATACTGGGAGAGCGGCGTTTTAGATGTTCTTGAAACACCAATTAGTACAATATCAGCTTTATGAAGACCACGCGGATCACGTCCATCATCATATTTGACTGCAAATTCAATGGCTTCCACTCTCTTAAAATAATCCTCATCGAGTTTATGTGTCAGACCAGGTTTATATGTCGGTTTCTTTTGAAAGACAGACTCCATCTTATTAATAGTAGGTCCCATAATATCAACCACATCTACAGAAAATGCTTTTGCCTGTTTTAATAAATGCTCTTTCATTTCAGGAATAACCAGCGTAAATGTAATAAGTGCTTTATTTTCGACCGCTGATCGTAAAATCTCATTAAGTGTGGCGATGTCATCAACGAAAGGGAATTTCTCGACATCCATTTCTATTGTCTGAAATTGGCTTGATGCCGCTCTGACAACAAATTCCGCGGTTTCGCCGACTGAATCTGACACAATGTATATCAAACGATGTTCTTTGTTCACCATAAACCCAACTCTCCTCACCTAATCAAATTGTCCTTCCGCAAGTTCAACAAAGGCTTGTGTAATATTCGTTTTTGTTATTCTGCCAACGACTTCCAAACCCTTTCCGCTCTTTTTAACGACGGGAAGGCCGTCAATCTGCTTTTCAATAAGCAGTTTAGCTACGTCGATAATTAAATCGTCCGGCGAGCACAGAGTGATATTCGGCATTCTCGACATGATCACACTGATCGGCACACTTGTCAGGTCTTGTTTTCCCAGACTTGCACGCAAGAGATCCTTCCGTGATAGTGCTCCGGAAAGGCTGCCTTCTTTGTTAATAACAAAAAGGGTCCCGACATCTTCTAAAAACATGGTGCAAATCGCATCATATGCCGATGAGGACTCCTCCACGACAACCGGAATCGACTGATAATCTTTAACCGGCATTTTCTTTACTTTGTCAGTCAGCAGCTGTGATTGGGTTTTACCCGTATAATAATAACCGACTCTTGGTCTGGCATCCAGAAAGCCCGACATCGTCAATATCGCCAAATCCGGTCTAAGTGTGGCTCTTGTCAGGTTCAGCTTATCAGCAATATGCTCCCCTGTGATCGGTCCGCTCTCTTTTGTAATTTCAATAATTTTTTTCTGGCGTTCATTTAATTCCATCTTTTCACCGCCTTTTGCCCCATTCCAGCTTTTAAGCTATTCATACGGACATACCTTCTGTAAGTGTACACTGTTTTTTTCAACCGTGCTATAAATATTATTTTGCATAGCGAAAAACCCCTCTCTCACATTTAAGTGTGCATTAAGAAAGGAGTTTTTTTCTAATCGATCATTTCTGCCCTTGCCATTTGATCAAGAAAGCGTTTGGACTTTAATTGTAAGCCGGCATTTTGCTGATAATAACTATCTATAACATTTTTCATATGTTTAATATTTTCCCTTTTGATAGAGACTGTACCGACTCTTTCCAACGGAACATGCTTAAACAGTGTTAAAAGTTTTGAAACCTGTTTGGAAAGCGGCACACTGTATGGATCAACCGATTTGCACTGACGGCATAGATACCCTCCGCCAGTCATTGAAAAAGAGAAGGGCCCTTCCCTTGTGCCGCAATGAATACAGCTGTCCAGGTTTGCAGCGATCCCTGCAAGCGGAAGCATTTTAACATTAAAAATCAAAGCAAGGATTTCCGGTGATATACCATCATTAATCCCTTTCATAGTTTGAAGCAATGTGTCGTATAATAATGGACTAGGTGACCGGTCATCGGTTATTTTGTCTGTAAACTCCACAAGATATGCTGCATAAGCCATGCTGATAATGTCGGCTTTCATACTGCGGAATGAATCGATTGCTTCTCCCTGATGGAGAACACCTAGACCTTTGCCTTGCTGATATAAAAAGTGCCCGTAGAAAAAAAGCTGGCTAGACGAAGATAATTTACTTTTTGTTTTTTTTGCCCCTCTTGCCATAAGGCCGATTTTACCATATCTGCGTGTGAAAATCGTGATAATTTTATTTGTTTCACCATAATTAAGGGTTCGAATGACAATCCCTTCAGTTTTTTCTATCAATCGGGTTCACCTTCAGTTATTGAATCGGATGGTCTTCGATATTTTCTGCCCCATCTTCCAGTGCGGACTCTATTTCATCTTTTTCGAGCTCTTTGAGTAATAGGTAGGTATCAATGGCACCTGTCATACTAAATACTTTCCAAGTAAAGTCTAACATGGTTTAACCACCTTTCAAAATAAAAAAGCTTCTTAATTAGGATGAACGAATCGAGTCAAATCATGAGAAGGAATTATTGTTAATTAATTAACATATTATATACAATTTTAGTAATCCTCATCATGAAAACCAAAATCTTTTAACTGCGAGTCTTTATCCCGCCAATTTTTCTGCACCTTTACCCACAATTCCAAAAACACTTTTGAACCAAGAAGCCTTTCGATATCTCCCCTTGCCTGAGAACCGATTTTTTTTAGCATTGCGCCTCTTTTACCAATGATAATACCTTTCTGGGAATCACGTTCTACTACGACAGCCGCCTGAATATAAACCACATCGCTGTCCTCTCTGAAGGTCATTTCATCTATGCTGATGGCGATTGAATGAGGAACTTCATCATGGGTCAGGTTCAGGATTTTTTCTCTTATAAGTTCAGCCGTAATAAAACGTTCCGGGTGATCGGTGATCTGGTCATCCGGATAATACTTTGGCCCTTCCTCAAGATAACCTGTAATTTGTTCTAATAGTGTATTCACATTGTTTCCTTGCAGTGCCGAGATTGGTATCACTTCGTCAAATGTTCTTTTTTTGCGGTACTGATCTATAATTGGCAGGATTTCTTCAGGATGGATGGTATCAATTTTATTAATTATTAAAAACACGGGCGTTTTCGACTTTTCAAGAAGGTCCATAATATATTGATCCCCACGGCCATATCCGACCTCTGCATCTATCATGAAAATAATAAGATCAACTTCATTCAATGTGCGCTGAGCTATCCTGGTCATATATTGTCCAAGCTTATGCTGCGGCTTGTGGATCCCAGGTGTATCTATAAACACAATTTGGGAATCATCCGAGGTGTAAACCCCGTGAATTTTATTGCGAGTTGTTTGAGCCTTATCACTCATGATCGCAATTTTTTGCCCAAGCACCTGATTTAGAAGCGTGGATTTCCCAACATTCGGACGGCCTATGAGCGCAACAAAGCCCGATTTAAATGGAACCGTCATATCAAGTCCTCCGCTAAAAAAGCTCCCGGCAGAAGTTTTCCCACCGTTGTTTCTTCAATATCACCTTGCAGGTTCGTCAAAATAACCGTCATATCCTGGGGACAAAGTTCCGCCATGACTTGTCGGCATGCTCCGCACGGAGGAACCGGGCGTTTTGCATCGGCAATGACTGCCATAGCAGCATATTCTTTTTCTCCTTCTGAAAAAGCTTTAAACAAAGCTGTTCTTTCAGCACAGTTACACAAAGAATAAGCTGCGTTTTCAATATTCATTCCAGTAAATACTTTTCCGTCTTTTGTCAGCAATGCTGCTCCGACGCCATAATGCGAATACGGTACATAGGCATTTTCGCGTGCTTCTGCAGCGGCTTTAATCAGTTGTTTAGCTTCCATAGTATTCATACCTTTCTGATCTTATAGGTGTCTTATTACAATTAATATTCCAGATATTAACGCAATGAAGGAAAAAAACAGGACACTGCCAGCGGCAATATCCTTTGCTGTTTTGGCCAGAGGATGATGCTCTTTGGTGATAAGATCAACAGCATTCTCCAATGCAGTATTCATTAGTTCAAAGCTTATAACCCCGCCGATTAATAATAACATAATGAGCATTTCCATGAGGCTGACCCGCAGAATCAGAAAAACAGCAAAAGTCAAAATAGCGATAACCAGCTGAATTTGCAGGTTTCTCTCACTCCTGAAGGCTGAACTTAATCCAAAGAGAGCATTTCGAAAACGCTTTGCAAACTTCCCCAATTCATGATAAATCATTGCTTATTCAAACCTCTTTAAACCGAAAGATTCGAGAATCGTATCCTGAAGCCCGAACATTTCTTTTTCATCTTCAGCATTCAGATGATCGTAGCCTAACAAATGGAGGAAGCCATGTATCGCTAAAAAACCGAGCTCCCGTTCAAAGGAGTGGCCATATTCTTCAGCCTGCTCCTTCGCTTTTGGAACAGAAATAACAATATCACCAAGCATCCGTGGAAAATCCTCATCCTCAATAACAATTGTTTCTTCATTCTCTTCCATAGCAAATGAAATAACATCTGTTGGCTGGTCTTTATCCCGATAATCCCGGTTTATTTCCTGAATTCTGAGATTATCCACAAACGTCACGGCACATTCGCATGCATCCTTGATTTCAAGTTTTTTAAAAGCATGCTGCAATGTATTCTCCACGAGCTCTACAGTCTTTTCAGCAATGGATTCAGTCTCATCAAAAAGATCAATTTCAAATTTCATCCGTGTGTCACCTTCTTATTCATTGTTTCTTCCGGGTACTCGATTCTTGAATGAAAAATACCATTCAATGTTTCATTAATGGATTCTTTTACAAGTTTCAGCTCATTCATAGTCAAGTCACACTCATCAAACTGACCGTCACCAAGTTTATCATTGAATATTTTCTGCACGAGAGCGTGAATTTTATTCGGTGTCGGTTTTTTCATAGAGCGAACAGCCGCTTCAACGCTGTCAGCAAGCTCAACGACCGCTGCTTCTTTCGTTTGCACTTTCGGTCCAGGATAGCGAAACTCACTTTCATCAATGGTTTGTTTTGTCACTTCCTGAGCTTTTACATAGAAATACTTCAACAAGGTTGTTCCGTGATGCTGTTCGGCAATATCAATAATTTCTTTTGGAAGCCGGTATTCTCTCAGCATATCTGCACCATCATAAGGATGAGATAAAATAATCGTCCGGCTGAGCTGAGGCGATATTTTATCATGAGGATTTTCCTCGTTCATCTGATTTTCTATAAAAAATCTCGGCCGCTTTGTTTTTCCCAGATCATGATAATAAGCCGCGACTCTGGCAAGCAAACCGTTTGCCCCAATTTCCTCACAAGCTCTTTCTGCAAGATTCGCTACCATCACACTGTGATGATATGTTCCCGGGGCCTCCATCAAGATTTTTCTTAACAGCGGATGATTGGGATTCGACAATTCAATAAGCTTCATAGTCGAAAGGATCCCGAACGTTGCTTCAAAAACCGAAACAAGGCCGATTGCAAAAATTGACGATAAAAACGCGCCCAAGATGGCGAATCCAACGTTTAAACTTGCTTGGGTCCAATGAATAACGCCAGATTGCATCATCATTAACACTAAAACAGAAACAGCATTTATACCGGCGGTTATGACGCCGGCTTGTAATATTTTAGGTCGGGATTGCTTCCCCCATAGGACAAGTGCACCTGCGAGAGAGCTGAACAATATATAAAAGCCCATAGGAGCATCAAAGACAACCGCTGAAGAGTCTCCCCCAAAAACCAGACTTCCGATTAGCGATAAAATGAGCCCGGATACAATGGCAAGACGTTCAGTAAAGAACACCCGAATCAGCAAGGTTCCCGAAGCAATCGGAAGAATATAAGTAATCCCGGTTATATGTGTGGCATTCAAATATGTATCCAGTTTGATCAACAGCAGCATGATCACAAAAATAGCCGCAAATACTATCAGGTTCATTGGACGGAAGGTCTTTAATTTCTGTTTTAAGTACCTGAATTCATTTAATAAAAGTAACACGATACAAACGACGATCAAAAACAGTCCAAAAATTGGAAGAATATTGATATGGTTGTCCATTAATCCCGCTAGTTTAAGCTTATGTACAACATCCCTTGTAATGAGTTCTCCCTTTTTAACGATGACCTCGCCTTGATGTATCACGACATCATCCACTGCTTTTGCCGCTTCTTCCTTATTTCTTTTTGTTGCCTGTGCATCGAACACATAGTTAGGCACAATAGCATAATGCAGAATGTCTACAATGGCATCTTTCATTTGGTCGGTTAACACGGAAGACGGCAAAGAAGCAGACTCTTTATTCTGAATTCTTTCAAGATCGCCCCACTTTATTTTGCTGCTCATCGCTTCATAAATAGCTGTACTGGCAATATCCTGAGCGACACTTAAGTTCTCTTTCATTAGCTTGAAAAAGTGTTTGAATGGTTGTGTCACTTAATTCATCCTTGGCCGAATCTGCGAGTTTCCCTTTCGCATCAGCCGTCCATTTAACCACGTTCTTTTCGTCTTTCTTATTTTCCTTGGTCTTTGAATCTTCCTGAACCGACTGAATAACATCGAAAATATCCCCGGCTTTTTCTACCTGTATTAATGCAGCATTTTTATTATATACGTACGAGGATGGGGCGCTTGCCAGCGCCTCTCTTTTTTTCGCCTCAGTTGCCTGCTGATCAACAATCTCAACCGGGGACTGAATATCGCTTTTGGCAATTTGATGAAGGGAGACATCTATTTTTTTGGGTGTCACGACATTCAGCATGACTGCATACATCATGATTCCAAGAAAAATAAAAATTGACCAATAAATGACAGGGCTTTTTCCTGCTTTTTCGAAAAAAGTTGCAGATGGCAATCTCTTCATGGTATATCCCCCTACATCCCTTTATTGAGCTTCGTCCTCATAGGCTTCAATAATCCGCTGAACAAGAGGATGACGGACGACATCAAGACGATCGAGCTCCACGAACGAGACACCTTTTACTTTAGCCAATTTACGGCTTACTTCTCTCAATCCGGACGACTTCCCTTTAGGAAGGTCCACTTGAGTAATATCACCTGTAATGATCATCTTGGATCCAAACCCAAGTCTTGTCAGAAACATTTTCATTTGTTCATGTGTCGTATTTTGTGCCTCATCTAAAATAACATAAGCATCCTCAAGCGTTCGTCCCCTCATGTAAGCCAGGGGAGCGATTTCGATGGTCCCACGTTCAATAAGTCTTTGAGTATGTTCCTGTCCGAGCACATCATTCAGGGCATCATAAAGCGGCCTTAAGTAAGGGTCGACTTTTTCCTTCAGGTCCCCTGGCAGGAAACCAAGACTTTCTCCAGCTTCTACTGCAGGTCTTGTCAACACAATGCGCTTGATCTGACCAGCCTTCAATGCCGAGACGGCTTTGACGACTGCAAGATAGGTTTTCCCAGTTCCGGCTGGGCCGATAGCAAACACCATATCATTTTTATTCATTTCTTTAACATAGGTTTGCTGACCAAGTGTTTTAACCCTGATCGGTTTGCCTTTTGCATTAACGGTAATCTCCGTTTCGTAAAGCTCACTCAGTTCATCCAGCATCCCTTTTTCAGAGAGTTTTACCGCGTAGACAACATCTCTCCCGGAAATCTGAATGCCTCTCTTTATAAGAGAGACGAGGGCTTTCAACAGATCTTCTGCCTGCTGAATCGTTTCGGAACTGCCTGAAACCTGAATGGTTTCCCCTCTGGTTACAATGGTTACATTAAGTGAATTTTCAATAATTTTAAGATTTGTATCTCCTGGCCCAAAAAGGCTCATCATATCATTTGCTTGCTCCAATTGAATGTCAATCGTTGTAAGTGGGTGTTCTGCCAATCTTCTCAGTCTCCTTGAATGAACATGTTTCCCTTAGTTTACCATAGTACTCTTACCAAATTCCAATGCCTTTTGGAGGTTCTTCAAATTGAGCAGAAAGATTATTATGATCGTTGATAAAATAGCTGTATTTAGCTCTTTAAAGAAAAAAATGATGACCATTTTGTCACCATTCTTTTGTTACTTATCCTTTGGATCATTTGAAAATGCAGCGCCAGGCACATCACGTACGGCAATATTCTCTTCAACCACATATCTAAAGGAAAAGGTTCTGCCGCTGCTTGTTTTTTTTACACTTTCAAGTTTTCTCAATGAAATGACGGTCTTTTCCGGCGTTTGTTCCAGAAGTCTTTGATCGGAGACCTTTTCTGCCATCTTTAATGCATCCTGATCGTTAACCGGGAAGGTTACCTTTTTGACTTCATCACATTGATTAATGCGTGTCTTAACAGGAAGCTGTAAATTTAATAAATAATAGGAAGATGTCTTCTCATGGCACGATACATTAGAATTTTTTTTATCAGGGGTCTTACCCCACAAATGGATGGGATGACCAAATAAAACAATGCTATGCTCAGTTTTAGGTAAGCCCTTAGCAGCCGTGACCGTTCTTTTATTAGGAATGATAATGCTTGAATAATACCAGGTCTCAGCCATAACTTTACCTTCCGCAGCAATCCATTCTGGTTTTTTCTCTGTGCCTATTTTACCGGATATAAGAAGATCTCCTTTATTAACCCATTGGTATCTCTTTACCATAGCCTGTCCCCTTTTTGTGAATATTGATTTCACCATGCCAGTTTTTGAAGCAACTAAATTGCTTGGTATAATGACTTTTTCTTTTTTGGGTAGACTTTTTTGTACCACATCTATTTCCAAACTTGTCCCTTTTTTTGCAATACCAATCCATGTAACATCTTTAAGCTGTTGAGATAATATTTTTTCAAGCTTAATTTTATCTGTCATAAGCGGTGTAAACATTCCAATGTGTATATGCTGTTTTTTCAGAGCTTCGTTTATTTTAAGTTCAAGCACCGGATCGGCTCCATTAATTTTAATTGTAAAGAGAATATTGGACAAAAGAAATAAAAGAAGCAAAGCCAACAAAACACCAGCAATAAGACCCTTTCTAAGGAGAAAGCGTTTCCCTTTAAAAAAAAGGCCGTTTTTCTTTAAAATCGATGCCCTTGCGCCTGTCTCTTTTAAAAAAGGACGGATGTGCCGGTAATCTTTAATCGAAATGGAGGCAAGCAGACTGGTATCATTTAATCGTCTTATATCCCATAGCTCAATTCCTCTTTCTACGCTTTTATTCAGCCAGTTTTCAATATCCTCTGACGTTATACGCACGATAAGATAGCCTTTCCACGCCATCCCAGATAACCGTCTCAATTTATCGCCTCCTCAGCTCTCATTGAGATCTATGAATGCCAGCTCCCTGATCCATCCTTCTAAAAGAATCTCATCAGAGTATAATATTTTCAGCACCAGATTTTCTCCTGAAATTTTCAGCCTGCCTTTTGTTAAGTTAAGCTGCAATTCATGATCTGTGAATGAGAAGATCCCCTTATGGTTTTCTATATAGACGTGGAGCTGTCCAATTAAAGTCATTCTGGGCAAATCCCACAGAATGTCGGCTGGTATATCTGCAAATTCTGATAACAGTGTTTTGAGTTTCCGCCATTGTTTAGCCAATCGGTCTCACCCGCCTTATTCTCATGTTATGAGAAATCAGGGGGGTTATGCCTCCCTTATTAAAATAAGCATAAAAAAAACGCCTGATTGCAGGCGTTTTAGATATTACTTATGCTTAGATCCATGTTTATAGCTTTCAACTCTTGGATGAGGGTTTAAGGCACGCGGTTTGTTAAATACCTCAGAAACCATGAATGATTCTGCCAGCCTGCGCTTATTCTTAAACTTCATGAACGTTTCCTGCTTATGCTCAGGCAGATATTCATTTGACGTATGTGGTGTCATCTTCGTTCTTTCTGAGTATAATCGATCAGATCTTAATTCATTTCTCGCTGATGGCGCAGCCTTATCTGATTCCAAAGGAGATGGCTCCTCAAACCATTTCTTGTTCTCAGTAACCGTTTCCTTTGCTTTGTTCATGTGACCCTGGATGGCTTTTCCGCTCTCCTGACGAGCAGCTTTTACACCCTGATTGACAAGCATTGTTAAAAAACCAATCACAATAATTATTATTAATAGCATCAGCCACCGCCTTATTCATTATTCGTGTTGCTATCGTTTGTCATATCTCCCATGGATTGGCGCATACCTGTATCTGCTTTTATATTATTATAATTCATATAATCCATGACACCCATATGGCCGTCTTTAAGAGCTTTAGACATGGCGAGTGGAACCTCAGCTTCTGCTTCCACAACTTTTGCCCGCATTTCCTGAACTTTGGCAGACATTTCCTGTTCTCTTGCTACAGCCATTGCGCGGCGTTCTTCTGCCTTCGCCTGTGCGATATTCTTATCTGCTTCAGCCTGTTCTGTTTGCAAATGCGCCCCGATATTTTTTCCGATATCCACGTCCATAATATCGATCGACAGAATTTCAAAAGCTGTTCCCGCATCCAGCCCTTTAGACAAAACCGTCCGTGAAATTAAATCGGGATTTTCAAGAACTTTTTTATGATTTTCGGAGGATCCAATCGTAGAAACGACACCTTCGCCTACTCTCGCAACGATAGTTTCTTCTCCTGCTCCGCCTACCAGCCGGTCAATATTTGCTCTGACCGTTATCCTTGCTTTGGCTTTGACTTCAATCCCGTTCATTGCCACACCAGCAATAAAAGGTGATTCAATTACTTTTGGGTTAACACTCATCTGAACCGCTTCCAAAACATCTCGTCCGGCAAGATCGATCGCTGCACATCTCTCAAAACTTAGTTCAATATTTGCTCTGTGCGCCGCAACGAGGGCATTTACTACCCTGTCAACATTTCCTCCTGCCAGATAGTGACTTTCCAGCTGATTCGTATTTAAGGTCAATCCCGCTTTAACGGCCTTTATGAGCGGATTGATCACCCTGCGTGGCACGACGCGTCTGAGCCTCATACCAATTAGAGTGAAAATGCCGATTTTTACTCCTGCAGCCAGCGCAGAAATCCACAGCATGATCGGTACAAATGAAAAGAGAATGGCCAAAACAATGATGATTGCAGCCGCTATTAATAAAACCGTTATTGAACCTTGATCCATTTCATATCCCCCTTGTTTGAATATCATTTTCTATATTATACATCCTGCCATTTATTTACGCTTAGAAACATAGAAAAGTTTCATCTATAACGTGTGATCTTAATATTTTTTTAAAATAGAAGCTGATAAATTTCTACAATATAAAAAAGCCGGCTTCTGTAACCAGAAACCGGCTTTATCGTTATGATAATTTCATTTGTACTTTTCGGCTAATCACGCTTCCGTCAGCTCTTCCGCGAACTTTAGGCATCACCGCGTTCATGACTTTGCCCATATCCCCTTTTGAAGAAGCGCCTACTTCAGCAATTGTATCATCTAAAATGCCATCAAGCTCATCTTCCGTAAGCGGTTCAGGCAAATACTTATCAATCACGGCAATTTCAAGTTTAATCCCATCTGCGAGATCCTCGCGCCCTGCGTTCTCAAACTCTTGGAGGGAGTCTTTCCTCTGTTTGAGTTCTCGGGAAACGACGGTTAACGCTTCGTCCTCAGACAGGTCCTTACCGAGCTTGATCGATTCATTTTGAAGCGATGCCTTGACCATACGGATCGTAGACAAACTGCCTTTATCCCTATTTTTCATGGCAAGCTTCATATCATCATTAAGACGATCAATTAAGCTCATAGGAACACCCTTTCTTAGAACTTGCGATTCTTACGTGCCGCCTCAGACTTTTTCTTACGCTTAACACTTGGCTTTTCATAGTGTTTACGTTTTTTCACTTCAGCCATAGTTCCGGATTTTGAAACGGAACGTTTAAACCGGCGGAGTGCGTCTTCAATTGTTTCATTTTTGCGTACTTTAGTTTCAACCATCTCGTGTTTCCCTCCCTCCGAAACGCTGCAGATCAAGAGGACATAAAACTTATGTCTTTTGCAATTATAAACGAAAGATATGAATTTATCAACTCAAGATATAAAGAGTACTGAATTTATTTCACACAAATAATAAGCCTTAGTTCGATGAGGCCGCCCCTTTATGATCTGATAATTCCGCATTCAGTGCTTCTTTTAAGAAATCAGGCAGCACCATTGCCCCTTGCTTTTCCTTATCAATAATAACAGCGACAGACGTCCCTCTGGCAATGTGAACCTTGCTTTTTGCATCCTTTACATCATGTGTTAGGGCAAAACTTTTTGTCCCCACCTTCGCGACATAGGTTTGAACAATTAAATGCTGATCAAAAAAAGCCTGTTCCATGTAATCACACGCCGTATGTACGACCACAAAATTCAAGTCACCCTGAGCCTGGCCGATTGTAAAACCGAGATTTTTCAAAAATTCAGTTCTCGCCTGTTCAAAGTATATATAATAGCTGACATTATTAACGTGTCCCATCGCATCGGTTTCACCGAACCTGACATTGATATGCGTGTCATAAACCATCTTTCTTCGCCCCTTTTGGAACCGTATTATTCAAAAGATAAAAAAGCCGCTTCCTGCCGCCAGGAAGCGTTTTAGTCTATCAATTATCAATAATCGCTTGTTGATGTCTCGCCATTGACAATAGAAACCCCTGCACTGGCACCGATTCTTGTGGCTCCTGCAGCAACCATTTTCTCAACAGCCTCTTTGTCGCGGATGCCTCCGGAAGCCTTTACACCAAGGTCAGGACCGACTGTTTCCCGCATTAACCTTACATCTTCTTCTGTTGCACCTGCAGATGAAAAACCAGTAGACGTTTTCACAAAGTCGGCACCTGCTGCCACAGAGCATTGACAGGCTTTAATTATTTCATCACGGTTAAGCAGGCACGTTTCAAAAATCACTTTGACAAGAGCTTTGCCTTTCGCCGCCTTTACAACCTGTTCAATATCATTTTGGACAGTCTTAAAGTCACCGCTTTTAATGGCGCCAATATTGATTACCATATCAATTTCAGATGCTCCGTTATTAATCGCTTGTTTTGTTTCAAATACTTTAACTTCAGTAGCAGATGCTCCAAGAGGAAATCCGATTACCGTACAAACAGCGACTTCTGAATCTTTTAACTCAGCATAAGCCTTTTCAACCCAGTAAGGATTCACACAAACAGAAGCAAAATGATGCTCTTTTGCCTCCGAACAAAGTGTCATAATATCTGTTTCTGTTGTTTCAGGTTTAAGTGCAGTATGATCAATCAGTTTGGCTAAATCGGTCATGTCATGTCTCCCTTTCTATTGCACTGCTTCTTTTAATGGCAGGTGCTCGTCTTCTATAATCCTGACAAACTGGCCTTCATTGAACGGATAGCCCGCTTTTGTAATCTTTACCTTCACAAGCTTGCCTTCCATCTCAGGTGTCCCCGGAAATTTAACTTTTAAATAATTGTCAGTATATCCAACGTAATAACCACTGGAGGTATCCTTTTTAAAAGGTTCCTCTGGAATAACTTCAAGCAGTTCATTCTCATACCGAGCAGCATATTCTTTTGCCAGCTGGCTGGATAAAGAAATAAGCCGTTTCACTCGGTCATGCTTAAGATCATCCGGTATCTGATTGTCCATTTTTGCTGCCGGCGTGCCAGTTCGCTGAGAGTAAGGAAAGACATGCAATTCAGAGAAGTGCAAATCTCTGATAAAATTAAATGTCTCCATATACTCTTCCTCAGTTTCTCCTGGAAAACCGACAATGACATCAGAAGTCAAAGCGAAATCAGGCAATGCCTTTCTCAGTTTCTCAATTTTCTCAGCAAAGAAAGCCGTTGTATATTTTCTTCTCATTCGTTTAAGAACTGTATCCGAGCCTGACTGAAGTGGAATATGAAGATGTCTCGCAATAATATTTGATTGATCGATAACATCGATCACCTCTTCTGTAACCTGACTTGCTTCAATCGAAGAAATTCTTAAGCGTTTAATTCCCTGAACCTTGTTCTCGAGGTCTCTGAGCAGCTGTGCGAAATTATAGTCCTTCATGTCTTCCCCATAGCCTGCTGTATGGATTCCTGTCAGCACAATCTCTTTATAACCTGCATCAACCAGCTGTTGAGCCTGCTTTAATACAGAAGCCGGCTCTCTCGATCTTAGCAGACCTCTCGCCCATGGAATAATACAAAAGGTGCAAAAATTGTTACAGCCTTCTTGGATCTTAAGAGACGCACGTGTCCTGTCAGTAAAAGCAGGAACATCCAGTTCTTCATAAACCCTGGCCTTCATAATGTTCGACACACCGTTAATCGGTTCACGTTCAGTTTTATATTCTTCAATGTAGCCGAGCATTTTCTCCCGGTCCTGTGTACCGACCACAATATCCACACCTGGGATCGCCATGACTTCGGCAGGAGATGTTTGTGCGTAGCAGCCTGTGACACAAATGACTGCATTTGGATTTTGTCTGATTGCCCGGCGGATTACCTGACGGCTTTTTTTGTCGCCTGTATTGGTCACTGTACACGTGTTAATGACATACACGTCTGCAGCTGTTTCAAATTCCTTGCGGGAATACCCGGCTGTTTCAAAAAGCTGCCAAATCGCTTCCGTTTCATAATGGTTTACTTTACATCCTAAAGTATGAAAAGCAACTGTTGGCATTTAATTCACTCCATTCAATAATTCAAAATGGTAACTTGCTGCGGCTAAAATATACATACCAGCTGTTTCGGTTCTTAAGATTCTTCTGCCGAGCCCGCAGCATTTATAGCCCATTTCAATAAAGTCAGCAATTTCTTCCTGGGAGAAGCCGCCTTCAGGTCCGATGATAACCAACAGACTGGAGTCTTTTGGCATCGATTTGAAAACATTCGCCAGCATATTCTGCTCTCCCGATTTTGCCGACTCTTCATAGGCAACAATTACATGGTCAAACTCACGGCTAAGTTGCATCAATTGAGCCCGGTTATGAATTGAATGTAATTCAGGTAAACGGCTCCGATGAGACTGCTCTGCTGCTTCTTTGATGATTTTCCGGAACCTGTCAGCTTTTTTATCCCACTTGTTACCCGCCCATTTTACAACTGAGCGCGTGGCTTCGTAAGGAATAAATTGGCTGGCGCCGCATTCTGTTCCTTTTTGGAGAATCAGATCGAACTTATCCCCTTTAGGAAGCCCCTGGGCAATAGCAATGTGGACGGGCAATTCATGATTTTCATGATGAGTTTCGAGAATTTCAAGCTGCACTTCCTTTTGTGCAAATGCTTTAACAGCACATTGATAAACCGTTTCATCACTCACAGCACAGAGGCACTCATCACCTGGATTCATTCTCATAACTTTTTGAATATGATGCGCATCATCACCTGTTATGCAGACTTTAGGAAACTCAACCGCATCTTTACTGATAAAATAGCGCTGCATTACTGCTTTCCTTTAGAGGCAACAATCGCTACCCAATCTTCCCGTTCTAGAACTTCCAGCACATCGAAGCCTGCTGATTTTAGTTTCTCTTCAACGTCACCCTGCTTATTTTTGATAATACCTGAGGTAATGAAGTATCCGTCTTCTGCTAGGATAGAGAATGCGCTATCAGCAAGCCTCATCACGATTTCAGCTAGAAGGTTGGCTACAATAATTTGAAACGGTCCCTCTATTTGATCTGCCAGATTGTTCTGCTTAATCTGGACTGTCTTCTGAACTTTATTCAGCTTGCTATTTAAGCGGGCAGAATGGACAGCCACTTCATCAAGGTCGACGGCAAGAACATCCTCTGCTCCAAGCTTAGCGCTCGCAATACTAAGAACGCCGGTGCCGGTTCCTACATCAAGTACACTCGCACCTTCTACTTGATACTTCTCTAAAGCCTTTATACAGAGAACAGTGGTCGGATGAGTTCCTGTCCCAAAAGCCATACCAGGATCGAGTTCAATAATGAGTTCGTCTTTCGCTTCCGGCTCGTATTCTTCCCAGGTAGGTGTAATTGTAATTCTGTCAGTAATTTTTACAGGCTTATAATATTTCTTCCAAGCAGATGCCCATTCTTCTTCATTTACTTCACTGATTGTTATCGTGTTATGACCAAGATCAATATCATAAAGCAATAAATTATTTATTGCCTGTTTGATTTCCTCGACTGTATCGCCGAGAAAGCTGTTAACTGGAAGATAAGCTTTAAGCATAACGCCTTCATCAGGATAATCTGATGGGTTAAGATCATAGATCTCGCCGAACTCAGTTGGCCAAATTCTCGCTAAATCCTGCGGGTCTTCAATTACTACCCCGCTGGATCCTGCTTCATGAAGAATATTGGTCATTGGCTCGACAGCTTCCTGTGTTGTATGAATACATATTTCTGACCATTTCATACCACTTCCGCCTCCATCATTAATCCGCTTTAAATGCCCGCTTTACTTTTGAAAAAAAATTATCGTTATTCATATCATTAACAGGATTGCCGCTAATTTCAGCTAATTCTTTCAAGAGTTCTTTCTCTTTGTCTGAGAGATTCTTTGGTGTCAGAACTTTAACCGTGACATGCTGATCACCTTGTCCATAACCTCTTACGTTCTGAATCCCTTTGCCTTTCAAACGGAACTTAGTCCCTGATTGAGTGCCTGCAGGAACCTTCAGCATAACTTTTCCGTGTAAGGTCGGAACTTCAATTTCTGCTCCTAAAGCAACCTGGGCAAAATTCATAGGGACCTCAATATACACGTCGTCTCCATCCCGCTCAAAAAACTTATGGGATTTAACATGGAATACAACGTATAAGTCGCCAGATGGTCCGCCATTCTCTCCAGGTTCACCCTGGCCTGAAACGCGAATTTGTTGTCCTTCGTCTACGCCTGCCGGGATGCGGATATGAATTTTTTTGCGTTTTTTTACTTTGCCTGCCCCATGACAAGTCGCACACTTTTCTTTAATGATTTTGCCGCGGCCTTCACAGTAGTGGCAGACACGTCTGTTAACCACTCTGCCGAATGGAGTATTTTGTTCTTCATTCAGCTGACCTGCCCCATGGCAATGCGGACATGTCTCAGGAGTAGTGCCTGGTTTAGCCCCGTCACCGTGGCATGTCGAACACGTTTCTTCTTTAGGAATTTCGATATCCGTTTCTTTTCCGAAGGCCGCCTCTTCAAATGCAATCGACATTGTATATTGAAGATCTGCCCCTTGGCGTGGTGCATTTGGATCACGGCGTCTTGACCCACCGCCGCCGAAGAACATATCAAAGATATCTCCAAAGCCGCCAAAGTCTTGGGCTCCTCCACCAAATCCTTGGTTTGGATCGGTGTGTCCGAATTGATCGTATTGGGCTTTTTTCTGCGGATTAGATAATGTTTCATATGCTTCTTTTGCTTCTTTAAATTTATCTTCTGCATCTGCTTCTTTATTAACATCCGGGTGATATTTCCGGGCTAATTTACGGTATGCTTTTTTCACTTCTTCTTTGGATGCACCTTTTTCCACACCCAATACTTCATAATAATCTCGCTTGCTCATTTATAAAATCACTCCCATAAATCGGTTCACATAACTTAAATCATATCACCAATAACAAAGCGGGCGCAAGTCATGCCCCAATTCGCTAAAGTCTGACCGTACCAGTTAAAAAATCAAAAGAAAAAAGCCAAAGCCAAGACGTTGCCTGACTTTGACTTTTTCTTTATTTCTTATGCTGCTTGCTTATTACTTTTTCTCTTCGTCTTTAACTTCTTCATATTCAGCGTCGACCACGTCATCTTCCGTTTTTTCGCCGCCTTCATTTTCTGAAGCTTGTTGCTCTGCTTCTTTTTGAGCTTGCTCATAAAGTTTAACAGATAGCTGCTGAACGATTTCACTAAGCTCTTCTTTAGCTGTTTTGATAGCTTCAAGATCTGTGCCTTCAAGTTCAGTCTTCAATTTATCTTTTGCTGCTTCAGCTTTTTCTTTCTCAGCTTCTTCAACTTTATCGCCTAGGTCCTTCAAGGTTTTCTCAGTCGTAAAGATCATTTGATCGCTTTCGTTTCTAAGGTCAACCTCTTCGCGGCGTTTTTTGTCTGATTCAGCATTTTCTTCAGCATCTTTGACCATTTTTTCAATTTCTTCATCGTTTAGTCCTGATGATGACTTAATGGTAATGGATTGTTCTTTGTTTGTGCCTTTATCCAAGGCTTTTACGTTAACAATACCATTCGCATCGATCTCAAATGATACTTCAATTTGAGGAATGCCTCTAGGTGCTGGCGGAATGTCAGTTAGTTGAAAACGGCCGAGCGTTTTGTTGTCAGCAGCCATTTCACGCTCCCCTTGCAGCACATGAATATCTACGGCTGTCTGGCTGTCTGCTGCAGTAGAGAAGATTTGAGACTGGCTTGTTGGGATTGTTGTATTTCTTTCAATCAATTTTGTGGTAACGCCGCCCATTGTTTCGATACCAAGAGATAGCGGGGTCACATCAAGAAGCACAACGTCTTTAACATCTCCTGCAAGAACGCCTGCTTGGATAGCGGCACCTAGTGCAACAACTTCATCAGGGTTCACACCTTTATGAGCGTCCTTACCAACTACTTTTTTAATTGCTTCTTGTACAGCTGGAATACGGGTTGATCCGCCGACAAGAATGACTTTGTCAATTTCGGAAGCTGAAAGACCAGCATCTTTTAAAGCTTGACGGGTTGGACCCATTGTTTTTTCCACAAGATTTGAAGACAGCTCTTCAAATTTCGCACGTGTCAGATTTACCTCTAAGTGTTTTGGACCTGACTCGTCAGCTGTAATGAACGGCAGGGAAATTTGTGTCTGGCTAACACCGGAAAGGTCTTTCTTCGCTTTCTCAGCAGCATCTTTCAGACGCTGCATCGCCATTTTATCTTTTGAAAGGTCAACGCCATTTTCTTTTTTAAATTCCTGTACAAGATAGTCGATGATTGTTTGGTCAAAGTCATCGCCGCCTAAACGATTATCGCCGGCTGTTGAACGAACTTCAAAGACACCTTCAGATAATTCAAGAACTGAAACATCAAAGGTTCCTCCGCCTAGGTCATAAACAAGAATCGTATGATCTTCACCTTTATCAATACCATAAGCAAGAGAAGCAGAAGTTGGTTCGTTAATAATACGAAGAACTTCAAGCCCTGCAATCTTACCTGCATCCTTTGTTGCCTGGCGTTCAGCATCATTAAAGTAAGCTGGAACGGTGATAACTGCTTGGTCAACCGTTTCGCCAAGATAACTTTCAGCATCTGATTTAAGTTTTTGTAAGATGATTGCTGATACTTCTTGTGGAGTATATGCTTTTCCATCAATCTCAACTTTATAGTCTGTTCCCATATGTCTTTTAATGGACATGATTGTGTCTGGATTTGTTACCGCTTGGCGCTTAGCAACTTCACCGACTTGACGTTCGCCATTTTTGAATGAAACAACCGATGGGGTTGTACGGTTTCCTTCCGGATTCGGAATAACGGTGGCTTCGCCGCCTTCCATAACTGCTACACATGAATTTGTTGTACCTAAGTCAATACCAATAATTTTTCCCATGATTAAAAGTCCCTCCTGGAATCAAATCTTTAAGTTTAAGTTTAACATTATTAGCTTGGAAAGTTTATGAACTCACTTTTACCATAGCCGGCCGCAGAACACGACCATTTAATATATAACCATTTTGAAGCACTTCTAAAACTACGTTTGACTCCTGATCTCCGGAATCATCTTGCATAACCGCTTGATGAAGGTTTGGATCAAATGGCTGTCCAAGTGCTTCGATGACCGTGACGCCTTCTTTCTCCATGGCATCCTTCATTTGGCGGAAGACCATTTCCATTCCTTGCTTTAAGGCCTGACCGTCTTCAGATGACGTATCAATCTTAAGCGCTCTTTCAAAATTATCAAGCGCAGGAAGCAATTCAGTAACGATATCTTGAGCGCGAAATTTTCTATCCCTAGCTCGTTCTTCATTACTGCGTCTTTTGAAGTTTTCAAAATCCGCTTGCGCACGCTGCATCCGCTGCTGATAATCATTTTTCTCAAGCTTGACCGCTTCGAGTTCTTTTTCAAGCTGATTCTGAGAATCTTCCTCATGGCCCTCATGTTCAGGAGCTCCAGCCGTTTCCGGAGCTTCCGTCGCAAGAATGTCTTCTGCGTTTTCTTGAACAGTTTCATTCTCATTCTGCTGATTTTTTGTGTTAACCATGAGCTCACCTCCTAAACAAATTAAAACAGGAAAGAACTGTTAAGAATTCCAACGCTTTCTTCCTGTTACAAATAGCGTTTTTTTAATATATCTGACAAGCTTTTTGAAACGGTCTCCATCAAAGAAACCACTCTCGGGTAGGCCATCCGGGTCGGTCCTAATAAAGCGACTGTTCCTAAATGCTCTCCCCCAATTGAATACGTAGTCGTGATGAGGCTGCAATCTTTAACAGCAAGAAGATCATTCTCCCCACCGATTTTAATCTGCAGACCTGATGCAGGCGATCTAAGCCATTGATGAACCAGTTCTTTTTGCTCCAGTACATCCAATAATGGCAGTACTTTATCAATGTTTCTGAATTCAGGCTGAGACAAAATATTATTTTTGCCGCCATAAAAAATCTGATCAGGAACATCCACTTTCATCGTATCTTGAAGGACGCGAATCACCTGTTCATAATTATGAACGTGCTCCTTCAGAACACTTTGAACTTCCGACTGTAAGCGGGTGTGTAATTGATAAAGCGGGACAGCCTTTAGCTTCTCGTTCAAAATATTAACGAGTCTCTCAATTTCAACATTGTTAATGTCTCTTGGCAAATGAATAACCCGGTGTTCAACATGACCGGTATCTGTGACGATAATCATAACGGCCTTCCCTTTACCCAGATGCAGTAACTGCAAATGCTTTAACCGGGAATCAATCTGTTCAGGACCAAGGACAATCGCCGTATACTGAGAGAAATCCGACAGTACTTTGGCTGTTGTCTGAATCAAGTTCTCCAGATCCTGAAATTTGCTCGTGAAAACATGTTGAATGTTGCTGAGCTCATAAGCACTGAGAAGCTCGGGTGATAATATGTGATCAACGTAAAACCGGTAGCCCTTTTCTGAAGGAATCCGTCCTGAAGACGAGTGTGTCTTTTCAAGAAAGCCCATCTCTTCAAGATCCGCCAGTTCATTTCTTATCGTTGCCGGACTGTAAGAGACATCTCCCCGCTTGGCAATGGTTCGAGACCCGACTGGCTCTGCTGAACGAACATAATCATCTACGAGGACATGCAGCAAAAACAATTGGCGTTCCGTTAACATCCCCAATCACCTCTGTTAGCACTCAATTAAAGCGAGTGCTAATTCTCAATTAAAAATTTATCAATGATCATCCTGTTTGTCAATTATTAAGTTAAATGTATAAATGCTTCGAAAACTTCGTTGCCAAGAAAGACACCCTCTTGAGTCAGGTGCAGCACATTTTCATGATCTTCGAGCAGCCCTTTCTGGACAAGCCGCTCTATTTCCTCACCGTAAATATCATAGACACTTTGCCCAAATTTATCCTTAAACACGTTTTTATTTACTCCGGAAAGTTTCCTTAACCCCAGGAACATCTCTTCTTCGATTTGTTCAGTTCGTGAAACAGGATGGCTAGCCGTTTGAGCCGTTTGGTCATGAGATACTTTGTCAATGTATTGATTTACCGGACCGGCATTCACAACCCTGTTCCCTGAAACATATCCATGAGAACCTGCCCCAAACCCAAAATACTCATCATTATTCCAGTACATAAGATTATGGCGGCTTTCTTTATTAGGTTTTGCAAAATTACTGATCTCATACTGGGTGTATCCCGCCTGTTTTAAAGAGTTAATGATTAATTCATACATCTCCGCCTCAAGATCTTGGCTGGGAAGTGGCAGTGTTCCCTTTTTCAGCCGGTTGAAAAAAATAGTTTTCGGTTCCACCTGCAAAGAGTAGATTGAAATATGCTCTGGAGCAAGCTCAAGAGTATCAGCAATTGACTGGTAAAGCATGTCTTTTGTTTGATGAGGCAGACCAAACATTAAATCAATCGAAATATTGCTGAATCCCTGACTCCTCGCCTCCATCATCGCCAATGCAACATCTTCTTTACTATGCGGCCTGCCGATTTCATTTAATAGGTCATCCTGAAATGCCTGAACACCAATGCTGAGCCGGTCAACGCCATATTTCTTCATAATAGAGAGTTTAGCGGCTGTTAGATTTTCCGGGTTGGCTTCAATTGTGAACTCCTTAATATCCGGAGTCCACAATCTGTCCCTGACCATCTTTAGCAGCCACTCAAAATCTGATTCATTTAGAGCGGTCGGTGTTCCGCCACCAATAAAAATAGTTTCCAGCGCGCTGGTTCCTTCAGTCAAGCGAATTTCTTCTTCCAACGCCTCGAGGTAACCCCTGACAGGCTGGTTTTTTATAAATACCTTATTAAAATCGCAGTAATGGCAAATATGCTCACAAAATGGGATGTGGATATATGCAGCTCTAATCATGTTTCTCACATCCTTTAGTTATCTTGATCCATGCGAAGGACGGCCATGAACGCTTCTTGCGGGACATCTACCTTCCCAACCGTTTTCATCCGCTTTTTCCCTTCTTTTTGCTTTTCCAACAGCTTTCTCTTTCTGGAAATATCTCCGCCATAACATTTAGCCAGCACGTTTTTCCTTAGTGCTTTTATTGTGGAGCGTGCAATGACTTTCTGGCCCAGGATCGCTTGCACCGGCACCTCGAATTGTTGACGTGGAATAAGCTCCTTCAGCTTTTCAACGATTGCTTTTCCTCTTTCATATGCAAAATCATTATGAACAATGACAGATAATGCGTCTACCTTCTCCCCATTAAGGAGAATGTCCATTTTGACAAGCTTAGAAGCCTGATAGCCCAATAATTCGTAATCCAGTGAAGCATAACCTTTTGTACTGGATTTAAGCTGGTCGAAGAAATCATAAACAATCTCCGAAAGAGGCAGATGGTATACGATATTAACTCTGTTTTCACTTAGGTACACCATATCAATAAAGTCGCCGCGTTTCCCCTGGCACAACTCCATGACTTGTCCGACGTAGTCGTTCGGTGTCATGACGGTCGCTTTAACATAAGGCTCTTCAATTTTTTCAATATCTTTTTTCTCAGGCATTTTTGATGGATTGTCCACCCGTTCCTTTTCGCCGCTGACACGGGTCACATCATATATTACACTTGGGGCTGTTGTAATAAGATCTATACTAAACTCTCTTTCAATTCTCTCCTGAATAATTTCCATGTGAAGCAAGCCAAGAAAACCGCAACGGAAACCAAAACCAAGTGCATCTGATGTTTCTGGCTCATATTGAAGAGCTGAGTCATTCAGTTCAAGACGTTCAAGAGCTTCTCTTAAATCATTATATTGTGCAGCATCAATCGGATAGAGACCGCAATATACCATGGGGTTCATTTTTCTATAGCCAGGAAGCGGAGCTGTGGCACCGTTTTCGGCATTTGTAATCGTGTCTCCGACTCGTGTATCACTGACATTTTTGATTGAGGCGCTTAAAAATCCGACATCACCTACCGTCAATTCCTGTTTGGACACAGGCTTTGGTGAGAAAACGCCTAGATCAAGAACTTCAAACGTCTTATCCGTTGCCATCATTCTGATTTTGTCGCCGACCTTTACAGAGCCTTCCACAATCCTTATATAAGTGACAACCCCTCTGTATGGATCATAAAGCGAATCAAAAATCAATGCTTTTAGTGGGGCATCAGGATCTCCTGCCGGTGCGGGGATTTTTTCAACAATCTGTTCGAGAATATCCTCGATCCCAATGCCGGCTTTCGCTGATGCTAATACGGCATCACTTGCATCCAGACCGATGACATCTTCCACTTCCTGCCGAACACGTTCAGGTTCAGCACTAGGTAAATCAATTTTATTAATAACCGGAATGATTTCCAGATCATTTTCAAGTGCTAAATAGACATTCGCAAGCGTCTGAGCTTCAATCCCTTGCGCCGCATCAACAATCAGCAAGGCACCTTCACAAGCAGCCAGACTCCTGGAAACCTCATATGTGAAGTCGACATGCCCCGGCGTGTCAATTAAATGAAAGATATAGGTCTCCCCGTCTCTCGCTTTATAGGACAGCTGAACGGCATTTAGCTTTATTGTAATGCCCCGCTCTCTTTCAAGGTCCATGGCATCAAGCATCTGCGCTTTCATTTCCCGTTGGGTAAGTGCCCCAGTGGATTCCAGAATTCTGTCTGCAAGCGTTGATTTACCGTGGTCTATATGTGCAATAATGGAGAAATTTCGAATTCTCGATTGCCGATCCTTTTTATTTATTGTCATGTCTATCACTCCTACAAGTTACGAAACCTTACAAATACATGTTTTATGTGACCATTTATTTATTAGGACGTTTTTAAACTTCATCTACTAGAAAGATTATAGCAAGGCAGCAGAGCGGTTTCAATCTGCATTATCGATTCATCACGTAATTGTGTCCATTATTGCATCGGAAAAGAGCCGGTTTCCATCCCCCGACTCACTTAATTATAGACTTCTTTTATTATAATAAGCTGTTTTCTAAAAGATTGCTTCCTTTAAGAATATGATTAATTGCCTTTAACAACGGCTTAAGGTCATAAAGAGGACCAAGCGAAAAACAGCCGCTCGAAAATGTGCTTTCAATCTATTGGATCCACCACATCGATTCCCCACCTTACGAAGAAAATCCGGTTGCCACCCATTGAAAGCGAGCGTCCTAGAGCGGAACTCAACAACCACGATTAAACTGGATGCCTTTTTTCAGTGGCCCCATCTGCGGTCAAAGAAACACCCTGAGCACAGCATGTCAGTTTCCGCTATACATCAGTGAAATAATATCCACATTCGAAAACAAGCTTATAAAAAAAGATTCATAAAGACATTCACCAAAGACGCGACTATGACCACACCTTGCTGTATAAGCATACTCAGTCCACTTTCCACACCATGCGTTAAACGTGGGATCACGCCAGGATTCACCTGCTGATCTGTTTTCCACAATTGTTCGGCAGCAGGCTTAGTAACGCTTGAACTGCTTTGACTCACTGCAGGCTGATCCTGATGATCAGCCACTTGTTGGCTAACGGGCGCCGACGCAGCCTGCGCCGGCATTTCTTTCATTGCATGCTGATAAAAATAGGTATATGTAAAAAATAAAGCTAGACTCATTAATAAGGCTTTCATTAACCAGTTTTTCAAGGTTTGCCCCTCCCGGCTTGTCCTTTTTTGGAATCTTTTTATGCCAATCATTGCTTTTTAAAAGCTATGCGCTTTAATTCGGTTTTATACCTTATATATTTATTTTTATTTTAATGTGTATAATGGCCGGCATTTTTGCTGTCAACTTTACCATGCAGCGCCCGATTCAATGCCCCAGACATAACATGTCCCATTTGTTCAATGAATACATCGACTTCCTTTGGAGTGACCATCATATTATGTCCTGTGGAACCCAAAGCTTCCTTTATCAATGTCAGCCTTTCCTGGTCGCCAAGCGTTCCAATCATACCCATAAATGAAGCCCGATGCTCCTTCGAGGGCAAATCTTGATCCGTTAAGTTTTTTCTTTCTCCAAATGACATCCATGATGGAGTTAGTGCATGTGAGGCTTTATCCGTATCTTTCCACTCTCTTCCAAGGTGCTTTAAGACAATATCAAGTGTATTATGGGTTATTGTCACGGCATCTACTACCGTTGGCACGCCAATAGCTATAACTGGAATGCCTAAGATCTTCTCACTTAATTCTTTACGGTTATTTCCAATTCCTGATCCTGGATGAATGCCGGTATCTGCAATTTGGATCGTTGTGTTGACTCGCTCAATTGACCTTGATGCCAATGCGTCCACTACTATAATGAAATCCGGCTTTGTTTCCTTTATTACACCGTAAATAATATCGCTTGTCTCAATACCAGTCATGCCCATCACACCTGGCGCAACAGCAGCAACCGGCCGAAAGCCTTCCTCAACCTGCTCGGGCTGAAGCTTAAATAGATGCTCAGTCACTAAAATGCCATTCACCGTTTTAGGTCCTAGGGCATCGGGGGTTACAGACCAGTTTCCTAATCCGACGACGAGACAATGATCTTTTGGCTTGATCCCTTTTCCCTTTATAAATGCTGCAAGTTCAGCTGCCAAAACTTCTTCAAGTGTCTCCTGCATCGCTGTGTCCTGGTTCCGAATGGCATGTGCTTCGAGCGTTAAATATTTCCCGGGTTTTTTATGAAGGAGTTCAGCTGCTTCTTCATTAATCGTCATATGAGTAACATGAATCCCTTTGATTTCGGTTTTCTTTTGAGTAATGCCATTAATCGTAGCGTCCTTTGTAGACTGACGTGTTTCCTCGGCCATTTCATGGGCTTCAATAACCAAATCCGTCCGAACACCATATTTACTTACGTCTAATGAATTTTTCAAAAGCGAGCCCTCCTGCATAAATATGAATAAAAACAGCTTTGCCAAACTTAACTTTTTTCATTCATATTGCAAAACACCTCCTGCTTTGGTACAATACACTTTGTTAATGTACTGCCTCAAGGAGGTGAAAGGAATGCCTAATATTAAATCTGCGATTAAGCGTGTGAAGAAAAGCGATGCTAATCGTCAACATAACGTTATGTTTAAATCATCAATGCGTACAGCGATTAAAACATTTAACGCAAAAGTTGCTGAAAACGATAAAGAAGGTGCAAAAGAAGCTTTCTTAGTCGCCACTAAAAAAGTTGACAAAGCTGCGGGTAAAGGTTTGATTCATAAGAACAAAGCCGCTCGTGAAAAATCACGTCTAACTAAAATGCTTAACGAAGTAAGCGCATAATGTAAAAAGAGGTCCCCATGCTGTATGGTAGACCTCTTTTTATTTTATTTTTTTGTACCAAGTCTGTGAATAAGGAGTTCTAGACCCGTCTGTTTCTCAATTTGGCCGGTTTTCATTTGAAAATCCATTTCTGTGCAATGGATAAGAGCTGTTTCAAGCTCCTTATCTTGAAATTTCCTGGATTGTTCAGCAGCAAGTTTAACACTGTAAGGATGCAGCTTCAGTTTTTCTGCCGCATTTTTTTGAGTATAACCAGCCTGAATATATTTTTTTACTTGCATCATAATTCTGAACTGCCTTGAAATCAGCGCCAGTAGCTTAATTGGCTCCTGCTTCTGTTTAATCAGGTCTCCCAGCAGCTTCAGAGCTTTTCCCGGCTGCTGCTTCAATATGTCATCCGTTAGAGCAAAAATGTTGCTCTCCATCGAACGTGAGCTGAGCTTTTCTACTGCTTCTTCAGTAATTTCCTCATTTTCCCCAGTGTATAAAGCAAGCTTTTCAACTTCCTTCACGAGAAGCTGCAAATCAAATCCAACACGCTGCAGAAGTAACTGATGCGCATTTTTTGTATAGACATGCGCCATATTTTGAGGATACTTCTTTTAGCAGCGAATACGCCAGGCTATCACCCAGCTGTGATAATTCTAGAACTTTTCCTTTTTGTTTGATCGTTTTGACAAGTTTTTTACGCTGGTCAAGCTTTTCAGCCTCTACCACAAAAATCATCACGGCATCCGGTGATGGCCTTCCCACATATTCTTCCAGCCGCTTAAGATTTTGTTCAATCTTCGTTTTAGGCTTTGCAGATGTTAAAAAGTAGGGGTTTTCCATCACAATCACTCTTTTTTCACCTATAAATGGGAGCGTTTCAGCATCCTCGCATGCTTCTTCAACAGACTTGTCCAATAAATCATATACTGATAAATTAAAATCTTTTTCGTCATCACTGATTGCCGCATGAATAATTCTCTGTTTCACCAATTGAATAAGATAGTCCTGCTTGCCATATAAAAGGTAAATCGGAGCAAGCGGCGGGTTGATGATTAAATCTTTCTCCGTCATCGCCACATCCATCACTCTTTCCAAAGTTGCTCCTTTTATTTTATCATAATTAGAGGAAAGGGGCTTAGCTCCCTTTCCTCTTTTATATAAACACTTAATCAAAAGGCCTAGGACACTTTTGATTGAGCGATACACAATTATGCCATAGGATATCCTATGCTAGCCGTTTCTATCGGTGAGAATGAAATTATCTTTAAAAATTCTGTTAATATAGATTTTTCAGCTTTATTCATTTATACTATTCGCATAGGAGGGTTGACCGCTATGAATGAATTTGAGAAGGATGTTCAGAGTAAAAGCAATGATTTTATTGATGCACTGCGCGGATTTAACTGGTCATTCGGCTTTTTTACAATCATCTTCATTATCGGCATCGTGGTAAAACAAATTATGTCCTGAATACTCTCCGCCAAAAGCTCGCCGCCTGGTGAGTTTTTTTGTCGCTTAAATGCCTCGCTCCTTTCCACAGAAACCATGTCGTTACTTTTTCTCACATAGTATTACTTCGCTGTCTTTAATCCATACAATGAGCCATCCTTAAATTTAATTTCAATGCCCCCGCGTTTGTCCGTCTCCAAAATAGGTATATGGTTTTTGTTTAACCGGTTTACCACTTCTGGACTAGGATGACCATAACGGTTGTTCTTGCCGACTGATATAAGAGCAAGCTTTGGGTTAAGAGCCTTCAGCCATGTCGCAGTTGTTGACGTTTTACTTCCATGATGCCCGATCTTTAATATATCTGCTTTCAAACCAGGTTCTTGCCGTAGCAGTGCCTGTTCCCCTTCTTTTTCCAAATCACCAGTAAAAAGCCAAGATTCCCCGCCAAGTCGAACGGATAAAACCATTGAGCCGTTATTTGATGAAGGAGTCGTTTCATCAACTGACATGAAATGAAATGCATGACCGCTAAGCGTCAAAGTCTGATGATGGCCGATAACAATAATTTTTGTTCCTTCTTTTCTAGCAAGCTTAAACAGACGCTTCTCACGATCAGAAATAACAAAATGGTCATTTATGAGAATATAATCCACCTTAATATGCTGCAGCAGTCCGTATGCACCACCAATATGGTCGTAGTCACGATGTGTCAGAACGAGATAATTTATTCTTTTTATTCCCGATGCCTTAAGCTCCTGGTAGACAACCTTGATGCCGACATCATAAGGACTTCGTTTTTTTTGCCAAGCTCTCTAATTTAATGGGGAGCGTCCCTCCCGTATCAATCAGCATGTTCATTTGGTGATGTGGCATTTGAATCAAGGCGCTGTCACCCTGTCCGACATTCAAAATATCAATATACCCGTAAGGATCGGAAATTTTGACCCCGACCGATACCATATAGGGCAAAATAAATAGACCTGAAAGCAGCAGCATCGCTTTTGCGGGCTTTAATTTCTCCCAAACTGGCAACAATAAAAGACTGATTGAAGCGAGAAGCAGAAGAAAAATTTCATTCTCATTTCCATATTGAAAATTTGCAAAGGACCAATTTGATAAACTGGTTAAAAAGAGTTCCGAACCACTCAAAAGCTGCTGGTAAACTAAAAACAACCCGTTGCTTATAGGTAGAAATAAAAAAGAAATAAAATAAATGATAAAAGACATCGGCAGGATGATGAAAGTGATAAATGGTATAAACAGGAGGTTTACTATTGGTGTGAGAACAGAAACGCCATAAAAATTTTGAATTAACACAGGTAACGTGACCACCTGGGCGACAAGGCTAATCATGAGGATTTCTATTGGTTTTGGAAATTGGAATTTATTTAAATAATGAGCGGAGATGAGTAGAGAAAAGGTAACGAGGTAAGAAAGCTGAAAACCAATCTGAAGAATATCCAGCGGATGAAAAACTAAAATAATTAAACCACTAAGCGACAAAGCTTCATAACCTGACAGGTGAAATTTGGGGATAATCCTGCTTCCTAAAAAAATAATCATCATTATTCCTGACCTAAGAACCGAGGGAGCTTCACCCGCCAAAATAATATAGGCTGGTAAAAGTGCACAGATCATCAGTGCAGTTCGTTCTTTCGTTATACCTGAACGGACAAGAAAAATGTAAAGTATACCGAAAATAAAATTTATGTGAAGACCAGAGACAGCTAGCAGATGAGTAAGACCGAGCATTTGGTAAGTTTGGAGGGTCTCAGGGCTCATCCCTTCCCTATTCCCGAGGATTAGGGCATTCATCATGCTCCCACCTGATCCCGAAAATAATTGAAGGATTCGATTGCTTTGACTTTCCCGAAACTGCCGGATGCGATCATAGAAAGAAAGCGATTGTGCGCTACAGGAGATAAACGTAGGAGAATCAATAATTTTGTAGATGTTTTGGCTGTGCAGCCATTGTGGATAAGAAAACGCATGAAGGTTTGCTGGCGGGGGTGGAACGGTCATGACTCCCTCAATGTGACAGCTGTTGCTGACTTTTAATTGCTGAAGGGCTCTCTTCTTCTCTATTTCCGTTTGAAATTGACGCTTAACAAGGACTTTCTCTCGCCACTGTGTGCTGAAAGTAAAAGAAACCGTATCCCCATCAAAAAGAGGAATGGAATCGATTTTCCCGTTAAATGTTTTGGCACCCTCAGGAATTAGAGAGTGCTGTGAAACCGCAACAAGCACATATCCCACAGCAGCCACCATAAAAAGCAGCCCAGTAATCGCAATTTTTTTATTTAAAAAAAATAAATAAGCACCTGCTACAATCACCAAACCAACTGCCACTGCATTAAAATGAGAAAAAATGAGGGTCAGTCCGAGCATGAAAAACATAAAAAAATAGGGAAGACCAGCTTTAAACATCTTTTAATACCCTAATTGTTATCAGCTTATTTCCCTGAAAAAAACACCTGCTGAGCTTCCTGATAGAGGCTGGAAATTTCGTCTTGGTTCACCCCTGCTTCTTCAAGCTTCGCCATAACCTCAGCGACAAAGCCTAATTGGTTTTGATTGTGTTCTGTTTCTTTATCAAAAAAATTCTCGAATGGAATTTTTTTCACTTCGACATCTGCCTCTTTAAAGATTTCAACGGCATAGGGATGATTTTTATAATCAGCTGCATAATAAACCGTCTTTATCCCACTTTGAATAATTGCTTTGCAGCATTGAAGACAAGGAAAATGCGTCACATAAATTTCAGCATCCTGAGTTGGTACGCCGAATTTTGCACATTGCAGCAATGCATTCATTTCTGCATGGATCGTTCGCACACAATGCCCGTCAATCACATAGCAGCCTTCGTCAATGCAGTGCACTCCGCCCGAAATAGAACCATTATATCCGCCGGCAATGATCCGTTTATCGCGCACAATGCTCGCACCAACAGTCAACCTTGTACACGTGCTCCGATTTGCAAGCAAGTGGCTTTGAGCCATAAAATACTGGTCCCAGGAAAGTCTCTTCATCATTTATTCCTCATTTCATTCATAGTAAATGCTGACCGGAATTCCCTCACATTCCTTCATATTCTTTCATCAATTTTTTAAAGCGTCAAGCTATCAATTTAAATCGATTTGATCTTTCATTTTTTCCAATGATTTATCTCCAATTCCTGTCACATTTTTTAGATCCTCTGTATTTTTAAAAGGACCATGCTCTTCACGGTATTTTAGAATGGCCTCGGCTTTTGAAGGGCCAACCCCTGTCAGCTCTTGAAGCTGGTCAAGTGTGGCAGAATTAATATGAACCGTTGGAGGAGAAGCTGAACTTGAAGAATTAGTTGATGAGGAAATAGAGCTAGCGGCTTCTGGTACTGATTTTTCACCTTTTTTGGGTACGTAAATGACCATTTCATCCGCAAGCTTTTGGGCAAGATTGATCGAATTTTGTTCAGCTTGGTCTTTAAAGCCACCCGCCTTTTCAATTGCATCAAGCACGCGTTTATCCTTCGGCAGCTGGTACACCCCCGGGTGTTGCACCTGACCTTTTATGTCGACCATTATGACTGGCTCGACAGCATCTCTTTTTTGGTTGTCCACTGCTATAGGAGAAGGACTTTTTGTACCTGAAGTTTTAGCTTTGGGGAGCTCTTTTGTGTTTAGATTATCGAGAATTGGATCAGGCGGTTGATGAATTTTCTCATAAAGACATACCAGCGAAATCATCATAATCAGACCGAATGCGCCAATGAGAACCCATTTATTGCGAATGATCATTGCATGACCTCTTTTCAATTATCGAACTGTGAAGGGTATAAAGAATTTAAGGAAGGAAGGAAATCGATCAAGCAGAGGAAGAGGAAATGACAAAACGGCGAGTATTAAAATAAATTCGCCGTTTTAAATCTATTTCCTTTTTAATTCAGAAAGTTTTTTTGTATATAGTGTAAGCATCTACGCCTTTACTGCAAAAAAGAAAATTCGTTCTGCATTTTCATCAGGTTCTTCAAAAATAAAATCATGATAAACATTAACAATACCAAACCCTGCTTCTTGTAAGGCGTTGAAATAATCAGTGATTGGATAGGTCCTCTGAAAATGAACCTCTTCAAAGCGTTCATACAACCCTGTTTCAAGTTCTTTAAAAAAAGTTATTTCGTGCTCAGCACTGTGAGGCTTTTCACCAGGAAACGAATCCCAAATATAAGCGATTTCCTCATCTTGATAACTGAATGACTGATTTGCAAAACCTTCATCAATTTTCTTAATTGAATGCACATCAAAGGCAAGAATACCGCCCGTTTTCAAATGCTTGGCAGAAGCAGTGAACGTTTGTTTTGCTGCCTCCAGGTCAGGCAAATAATTAAGTGAATCACAAAAGACAGTAATCGCATCATAGGTTTGATCAAGCTCCAAAAATCGCATATCCTGTTCATAAAGCGCCACAGAAAAACCTTTTTCTTGGGCCCGTTGCCCTGCCACTGCAAGCATCGATTGTGAGAGGTCAATCCCTGTCACATCGTAGCCTTTTTGCAGCAGTTTTATTGTTGCAGCACCGGTTCCACATGCCACATCAAGTATTTTATGGGCGTTTCGTCCATTATGTTCCAGGTACTTTTCAAGAAAATCAACCCACTCATCATAAGGGGCTTCAGCCATAAGACGGTCATAAATTAACGCAAGCTTTTCATATGCCATCTGTGTTTAGACTGTTTTATTTTCAAGGGTAAACACTGGAGCGTCCCCCCAAAGTTTTTCTAATTTATAGTAATCCCGTTCATCTTTATGGAAAATGTGAACAATGACATCTCCAAGATCGACAAGAATCCACCTTGCCTGCTCAAAGCCTTCCATTCGTTTCACATCAATATTTTTTTCATGTGCGCCCTCTTTAATACCGCGGGCAATCGCTTGAACCTGTTTTTCTGAATTCCCGTGACAAATGATGAAGTAATCTGACATGACCGAAATTCCTTGCAAGTCAAGAATTATTAGATCATGCGCCTTTTTGTCATCAGCTATTTCTGCAAGTTCAAACATTTGTTCTTTATTCAAAGTCATTAACATGCCTCCTAGAAATTTTAATTAATTCATTATATGCTTCAATTGTATCAGGATACACTGGCTGCTGTCTCCCTGTTAGATATTGAACCGTGTTTTGGAGTGCCATGGCTGCAGCCGCATCCAGATTTTTCTCAGACAGTTTTCGCGTTTCTTCCACACCTGGAAAATCTCTTGCTGGCTCAATGTAGTCAGCAAGAAAAATAATTTTCTCGAAATTGCTCATGGCCTTTCTTCCTGTGGTGTGGTATAGAATGCCATTAAGAATATCCTTGTCTTTAATGCCAAGTTCATCTTCTGCATATGCCGCTCCTGCTGGAGCATGCCAAAGTGAAATGTGATATTGAAGGACTTCCTGATTATATTCTGCTTTTGATTCAATTAAATTTTTCATTTGTTCTTTTGAAAAATATTTCGCCAAATCATGGAGCATTGCAGCAAGCTCAATTCTTGATATGTCTTCATTGTAACGCTCAGCAAGTCTCGAAGCACATTCAACCACCCGAAGCGTGTGCTGATAACGGAGATCGGGCAGAAGTTGTTTAACCAATTCTTTCGCTTCATCAAGTTTCATATAAACGATGCTCCTTAATGTAGTCTCTCACAGATCGCTCAATATAATAAGCCGTTGTTTGATGATCCTTGATCCGTCTTCTCATATCACTAGATGAAAGGTCCAGACGCGGACTTTTAATTTTAAGAAGGCCGCTCTCAATGAATTCAGGAACTGCTGCCGACCCTTCTCTTTCGAAGGCAATAAAAGTGACCCGCTTCATAAGCTCTTCAATTCCATGCCAGTTAGGAAGGTCAGCCGCCATGTCCCCTCCAAGAATAAAGTAAAATTCATATTCCGGATGCCTTTCATTTAGATCCCGGATTGTATCTAATGTATAGGACCGGCCAGCTCTTTTTAATTCAATGTCACAAATCTGAAAATGCGGATTCGTTTCGATGGCTTTCTTCACCATGTTATAACGATGCAAGGCAGCCGTCACTTGTCTTTCTTTGTGTGGTGGTGTATGAACAGGTACAAACCAGACCTCGTCCAATCCGCAGGCATCAAAAGCTTCCTCAGCAATCACCAGATGGCCAAGATGTGGCGGATCAAACGTTCCTCCCAGCAAACCGATTTTTTTCAAAGCAATCACTCTCTATCTTTTTGGAAGTTCAATAACAGGTTTGTTAACAGAAGGTTTGTAAAGGATCATGGTCCCGCCGATTGTCTGCACAATTTCAGCATTAATTTCAGAAGCAATGACCTTGGCTGCATCGTCTGTTTCTTCCATTGTATTTTGCAGAAGATTAATTTTAATCAATTCTCTTGCTTCAAGTGCATCTGATATTTCTAAAATCATTTGTTCATGAAGACCTGATTTTCCGATTTGAAAAATTGGTTTTAAATGATGAGCTTTTTTTTGTAAAAAGCGCTTTTGTTTATTTGTCAGCATTGTGTTCCTCCAGTTTATGAGTTAAAAAATATTCCATTTTCTTTGTATCCGGCTTAATACCGTGCCAATGTTGAAATGACAGTGCCCCTTGATGAATTAGCATAGGCAGTCCATTTAACGTTTGGTTCCCATTTTCTTTAGCTGTTTTTAAAAACAGCGTCTCAAGTGGATTATAAATAATATCGACAGCCACAGTATGCGGGCTTAAGCTTTTAAGACTTAAAGGAAGCTCACCAGCCTGTGAAGAAAAGCCTGCCGACGTGGTGTTAATAATCAGATCGTACTGAGAAAGTCCAAGCTCTGCTTCAGACAGATCGAGTCCATTGATTGTATTTTTAACAGAAAGCGTATCCACCAGGTGTCTGGTGCGAGCTTCTGTACGATTCGCTACTGTCAGAACCACCCCAGGCTCCGCTTGCAGTGCAAGACTGATTGCTCTGCCTGCCCCTCCTGCCCCTATTACAAGGACGCGCAGTTCGTGTTGAGTTAATAACCCCGGGAAAGAAGACTGCAGGCTTGAAATAAATCCATTCCCGTCTGTATTTCTTCCAATCCAGCGGCCATCATCACGAAGAACAGTATTTACTGCGTTTAAACGCATAGCCGTCTCCTCGACTTCATCCATGTAATCCATAATCATTGTTTTATGCGGGAAAGTTACGTTAAATCCATTTATATCCAGCTCTTTAGCCGCATCAATAAATGATGCCAATTGAGACTGATCCACATCGAAACTTTTATAAAGATGGGGAAAACCTTCATCATTAAACCACCGAGAGTGCATTAATGGAGAAAGACTGTGGGCAACCGGGCTGCCTATAACGCCATATAATTTGCGTTTAACCATTGATGATGGATGAACGCAGTGTGACGCCCATTCCTTTCTGAGCATATACAGCCACTACCGCTCCTTTACCTTTCACTGTAATCCATCCTAATCCAGAAAACACAATGTCTGTGTCTGGTTCTTCTAACACAAATTCATGCCTGACCATTTCCGGAGGCGTGTCAGGCGTTTCCTGAGGCGGGTTAAGCACACCGCCTAGTTGAGTCTGGTAAAGGTGGTCTGCCTGTTCAAGTTTTGTCCGGTGGATCGTCACCCGGTTAGACACGTAACATACAAATGAACGTCTCCCCCCTGATTCATAGTCCATTCGGCCAAGCCCTCCCAGGAAAAGTGTCTGCTGTTCATTCAGCTGAAAAACCTTTGGCTTGATTTCCTTTTTAGGCATCATTTGCTTATAATCTTCCGGAGAAACATAATGTGCAGCCTGTTCTCTGTTGACGATTCCCGGTGTGTCATAAAGCATTTGTGTTTCGTTTAATGGAATACCGATAAAATTAAGCGTAGTGCCTGGAAAATGGGAGGTTGTAATGGCTTCGTCAGCCTGTCCGCCAAATATCTTGATCAGCTGATTAATAAATGTTGATTTGCCAACATTGGTGCAGCCGACAACATGAACATCTTTTCCATTTCGATAATAATCAATCGCTTCGGCGACATTTTCAATCCCTATCTTTTTTTCTGCACTCATTACCAGCACATCAAGCGGTTTCAGACCTTTTCTTTTTAGAGACTGTCTAAGCCAATTGCTTACTTTATTAAAATTCGTTGACTTAGGCAGCAAATCCATTTTATTGCCCACCAGCAATATATCATTTTTTCCCACCAGCTGTTTAATATCCTTAATCCAGCTGCCATTAAAATCAAACAAGTCTACAATTAACACAACAAGAGACCGCGTTTTCGCTATTGTTGAAACAAGAGAACGATAATCTTCATCTGTCATATTAACAGGGTGAATCTCATTGTAATTCGCAAGCCTGAAACAGCGCTGACAAATGACAACATCTCTTTTTAAAGCCGCCGGCGGTGCGTATCCAATTTTGTCCTTATCTTCTGTTTGAATTAAGATTCCACACCCGGCACAGTAAAGTTCTTCTTCCATATTAAATGCCATCCTCCCAGTCTATCCAACCTTTTCGCTTCATCATTGATAATAGAATTCTTTCCATTCTCCTGTTAAATTTAGTCGCCAAACCGTCACTTTTGGCAACAGGCACTACCAGAATGGTATGCACACCCAGTCTGTTGCCCCCTAACACATCGGTCATAATCTGATCTCCTATGACAACGACTTCTTCCCTTTTTAATCCCATATCCTTAATCGCCCGTTTAAATGCACGTGTCATTGGCTTTCTCGCCTTATATATAAATGGGGTCTGAATAGGATCTGAAAAAGCTTTTACCCTCGCCTCACCGTTATTTGAAACGATCGTCACCTTTAGCCCAGCATCTTTTACAGCCTTTAACCACACTTCCAGTTCTGGTGTAGCGTCAGGGTTGTCCCATGCAACAAGCGTATTATCCAGATCAGTAATTATCCCTTTTATTCCTTTGCTTTTTAATAGACTTGGCTGAATCTCTAGCACGCTGTCAGCATGCTGATTCGGCAAAAAATGTTTTAACAAATTCCACACCTCAAATTCACAGCATTATAAATCCAAAACCTTAGATCAGCTTATTATTATACCATTATCTCATTCTATATAGCATACCATCTTATCCTTTGCTGTAATACCCAAAGGTTATGAGTCATAATAAAGTTCCGATCCGCATAGAATTATAAGATATTTATCATAAATCGTTCGACAAATACCGACACCAATTTTGGGTGTGGATAAGTTTATGCACAGATTAAAGGTATATAATGTTTCCTTCTATTAACTTAATGAACAGGATTTCCACAAGTTATCCACTTGCAGTGTGGACAATTCCCTCCGTTGTTCACCTTAATAAAACGTGGTAGGATTTTTGATATAGAAGGTGTTAACGGAGGTGAGTGCCGGTTACGGCATGTTATGGAACTATTATCTGACGAACTGCTGCTTGAATCGTATTTTAAAGCCTGCCAATTCCATTTGCATCCCGACTTTATTCAGATTATTAAAAAGGAACTTTCACGGCGATCTCTTTCCTTAAAATCAGATATATAAATGAGCATCATTTTGACAGAAAGAGGCGCAATGCGCCTCTTTTTTCTATATTATTTTAAATCCAGCCGTTCTTCATGTAAAATAAATAATACAATTTCCTATGGGGGGTGAATAACTTGAAAAACGTAATCATTGATAAGATTGAAAAATACGTATTCACAGAGGCACAGCTTAAAGGAGCCTGGAAGCGACTCAACAAAGGAAAGGAATTTCAAGAACTGACAAATGAGCAGCTGATGTATCTGGCAAAACAGCTACTGATTAATGCCTCTCACTCTGAACTCGAAGAATTCTCCGCAAATTCAGCTTGGCGTACAAAGAACGATATCACTGGCCGTTTTCTTGATGACGATGATAACGATCCTTCAATGCACATTGAATTGATTGATACGGATCAAAAGCGGGATAATTCTAATGCCATTTATATTGACCGTATGGTTCAGCTGTGTTGTCCATCCTGCCAGTTTGTTTTCTATGTCAACGATCTGTCCCATGATTTATCTACTCTGAAATGTCCGGTTGACGGTTCTCCAGTTGAGATTAATCATCAGCAAATCAATTCAGTAAACGCAAAGCCCGAAGACAGCTAAGGGTAAACTAAATCATGTTAATAGGGAGCTGAACACCTTATGCAAGCCATCATTGCTGTCATTATCTTTCTTGTGACATATGCAGTTATAATTACAGAAAAAATCAACCGTGCTGTTATTGCTTTAGCAGGCGCGGCCCTCATGGTGCTTTTCGGTATCGTTGATCTTCATAAGGCGTTTACAGAACATATTGAATGGAACACGATTACATTATTAATTGGAATGATGATATTAGTTAATATCACTAATAAAACAGGAGTTTTTCAATTTGCTGCCGTAAAGGCTGCCAAACTTGTTAAGGGTGAGCCTGTCAGAATCCTAATCATTCTTGCCGTTCTAACCGGTATTGGATCAGCATTCTTAGATAACGTCACAACCGTGCTGCTTATCGTTCCTGTCACCTTTTCAATTACTCGTATTCTTGATGTTAAACCGTTCCCTTTTCTAATATCAGAGGTTCTGTTTTCGAACATTGGCGGGACAGCCACGCTTATCGGCGATCCCCCAAATATTATGATTGGTTCTGCGAATCCGCATTTAACGTTTAACACTTTTTTCCTTAACTTAGCGCCAATTATTGTTGTAATCGGGGCAGCAACAATCGTTTTGCTGTACTTTATTTACAGAAAGCATCTGCACGTTACACCAGAGCGCAAAGAATCCCTGCTTGAAATTGATGAGAGCGAGTATATTAAAGATCGGAAGCTCATGTACAAATCATTAGGTGTTCTGGTCCTCACCATTATTTTCTTTGCTCTTCACTCCTTTATTCCGAGTCTTGACGCAGCCGCTGTCGCCATTTCCGGCGCCACTTTATTGCTGCTGATTGGCGTAAAAGAAAATCAAATTGATGAAATATTAGCTTCTGTCGAGTGGGTAACAATCTTCTTTTTCGCCGGACTGTTCACTCTTGTAGGCGGCCTCGTTGAAACAGGCATTATCAAAGATTTAGCCTCACAAGCCCTTAACCTTACCGGTGGAAATATAACGATTGCATCACTCCTTATTTTGTGGGTTTCAGGTATTGCTTCAGGAACAATTGACAATATTCCTTATGTAGCCACCATGATCCCTCTAATTCAGAATATGGCTGACGGGCTTGGATACTCACCGCACTCTTCGCATATTAACGCATTGTGGTGGTCTTTATCGCTCGGAGCGTGTCTAGGAGGAAACATGACTTTAATTGGTGCTTCTGCCAATGTCATCGTCTCCGGCCTCGCTGAACGTGAGGGTCACAAGTTTTCCTATATGGATTTCCTTAAAATCGGTGCTCCGCTCACAGCGGTTGCCTTGATCATTTCAACCGTTTACATCTACCTGCGTTATCTTTTGCCTTTATCGTAAGAAAGAAAGGGTAAAAATAAATAAACCTTTGTGCGATTATACGATCTAATCAAAGAAAAGGAGAACCTGATTCCATATTTTGGATATCAGGTTCTTCTTTTTTCCTTGCCCTGGGCATAAATAAAAAAACGTATCGACACGAATCTCATTTGAGAACATGTCGACACGCTAACTAATTTTTGTCAGCGGCCACTGCATCTGGCCGGCATTTTTATATTAATATACGTAAGCTGCTCCTACGATAATGAGGAGAATAAACAATACTACGATTAGTGCAAAACCTGCACCGTAACCTGCTCCGTAACTCATATGTCTCACTCCTTCCTCCTAGAAAGAAGATGCTTTACAATGATACTATATGTCGCCGTACACCTATATGACCGGGCTAATGAGCTATTTTTTATTAATCAACGTCTGAATTTCTGTATAGTTAAAAACCCCTAAGGAAATAATGAGGATTATCCCAACGAATAAGCAGGTGTTTTAATATGCATGCATCATGGATCTCATTGTTACCTTTTTTAATCGTTATACCTATTTCAATCTGGACAAAACAAGTTCAGCCTGGTTTGTTTGTTGCCCTTATCTTAGGGAGCTACCTTATCGATCATTCGCTTCTTGGCGGTATCAAGCAGATGCTGCACTATCTTGTTGGCAATCTTATTAAAACCAATAATATCCGAATTGTATTATTTCTTTATATCTTTGCAGGATTGATTCACCTCATCAAAGTATCCGGAGGAATAAAAGGATTTGTCGTTCTTGTCGGTGAAAAAGTTAAATCTAAAAAAAGCGCGATGCTCTTAACTTGGATTTCCACGATGGCAACCTTCAGCGACCCCGATTTCCGGATTGTTACCATTGCACCAATCATGAAAGCTCTGCAAAAGCGGCTGCATATGTCCACACAGAGAATCGGCTTTGTCATTGAAGTCACATCCAATCCGGTTGTCGCCTTAATTCCGGTAGCCACCGGTTTCGTAGGTTACATGGTAAGTATCATCGATTCTTCATTAAAGCATTCCGGCATACACCGTGCCGCTTATAAAACATATGTTGAGAGTATCCCCTTCAATTTCTTTTCTTTTGTCATTCTGATTATCGGGTTGTATTATACCTTCTTTATGCATAGAAAAGAAGACGCAGAACAGCCTCAGGAGAAAGCAGCAGATGGCGGATCAGCATATAGTGAAGAATACAGCCGCCATTTGGAAGCAGCCCATCGCGACACAAAGGATACACCCGTGCATCATGACCCAGGGGAAGAAGACAATGTGAAGGCACGCCCTTTTAATCTGATTCTACCCATTGGCTGTGTGCTTCTGCTAACGTTATTTTTGAGCTATTGGGACGGACACGCCAAGTCCTCCACTTTCTTTGGTGCTTTTATTAAAAGTGACGCTCTTGGTGTGATGCTTGAAGCGTTAACGATCACGTTGATTTTGACAATTATAATGTTGTTATTCCAGCATCTTCCTCTTGCGAAAATAGTGACGAGCTTCGTGGAAGGCGGAAATCAGTTAATGTCTGTCATTATATTGCTTGCATTAATCTGGGGTGTTTCTGCGGTCAGTGAAGACCTGGGCTTTTCAACGTATATCACGGATCATGTGAAAGGCTGGATTCCTTCTTCTCTTGTGGCACCGATCCTATTCCTGCTGGGGGCAGTCATTTCTTATTTTATCGGCTCTTCATGGGGGACGTGGGGACTTCTTATGCCGCTCGGTGTCATGCTTGCCCACCATTCTGGCACAAATATTCTCCTTGTAATTGGAGCTGTTTTTGCAAGCGGTACATTTGGTGCCTTTGCCTCACCATTAAGCGACAACACCGTGACGTTATGTACAATTCTCGATTTAAAAGTTATGACATATGCACGGTCCAAACTGATTCCTTCGATTATTGCCGCTGTAATCACCGCAATATTATTCGCAGGGGCTTCCTTTATCTTTTAGTGGGAATCGGGATCTCTGTAGAAGGCATGATAAAGCTTCATAAGCGCTCTTTTTTCAATGCGTGAAACATAACTGCGGGAGATATTTAATTCTTTTGCAATTTCACGCTGAGTTGCTTCTTTCTGCAAATGAAGGCCAAATCGAGCCATAATGACAGCTTTTTCACGCTCATCAAGGATATGGAGGTAATCATATAGCTTAGTCTTTTCCATATTTAGTGCCATCTCATCGACCACGTCTTTGTCTTTAGATTTCAATATATCAATGAGGGAAATAACATTGCCTTCTTTATCATGACCGATCGGATCATTCAAAGACACGTCCTTGCGTGTCTTTTTTAGGCTTCTCAAATGCATTAGAATTTCATTTTCTACACACCTTGCTGCATAAGTGGCAAGTTTCGTTCCTTTTCCAGTGGAATAGCTTTCTATCGCCTTAATTAAACCTATCGTTCCAATTGAAATTAAATCCTCACTGTCTTCTTTTGTGTTTTCAAATTTTTTGACAATATGAGCAACGAGTCTTAGGTTATGCTCAATGAGCTTATTTCGAGCTTCCTCATTTCCTTCCGCCATTAAATTAAGGTATTTCTTTTCATCGGCTTCAGATAACGGTTTGGGAAAAGCATTATTTTTTACATAAGAGACAAACAGCCAGGATTCCTTAATCAGATAGACAAATCCGCTTAATATAGACAGCATGCGCCTCACCCCTTAGCAGAAGTTATGCCTTATTCTTATGTAAGCAATGGGCGCACTGTGTCTGTCTCACTGATCATTTAATTGGAATATTTAAGATCGTTTGCCTGAGTTCCGTATCATTGGACGTTATATCCTGTAAAGTAAACTGTTCCAAAACATTCAGATAGGCCTTCAGAGCTTCATTAAACATTTGTTTTGCTTGGCATACCGGGCTGATTATACAAGCATTTCTTGTTTCATCAAAGCATTCGACAATCTGAAAATCATCTTCTGTTCTTTTGACAAGCCAGCCGATGTTTATCTCATCCGGAGCCATTTTGAGACGAATCCCCCCGCCTCTTCCTCTGATCGTTTCAATCACTCCTAGAGTACCCAAACGGTGAACGACTTTCATTAGGTGATTCTTTGAAATATGAAAAGCATCAGCAATTTCCTGTATGCTTATTTTTTCATGATTATTTAAAGCAGCTAAGGTTATCAAGACACGTATAGAATAATCCGTATAACTCGTTAATCTCATCTTTTTATCCTTTCTTTACAATCATCAAAGGTAATTATAGACGATAAATAAAATGACCGCCAATTTGCCGATTAAATGTTCAAATAACCGACACAAAAGATGTATATTAAATACATCTTTAAGGTTATATAATACAACTGTAGAGGTAAAATTAAAAGGAGGCAAGTAACGATGAACCAAAAAACGATTGAATATTATTAAGGCTACAGTGCCAGTCCTTGAGGAGTATGGCGACTTAATCACTGAACGTTTTTATTTACATCTTATTTGAGACCCATCCTGAATTAAATAATGTATTTAACCAGGCGCATCAAAAGGAAAAACGCCAGCAGCGTGCTCTTGCACAAGCCGTCCTCTCTGCAGCCAAACATATTGATCAACTGGAAGCAATTTTAGGCTCAGTTCATGTCATTGCTCACAAGCACCGCAGTATTGGTATTGCCCCTGAACATTATCCGATTGTTGGAGAAAATCTGCTCTGGGCCATCAAGGATGTGCTTGGCGAACAAGCCAGTGATGAAATTATTGATGCATGGGCAATCGCTTATGGGGAAATAGCCAAAGTGTTTATAGCAATAGAAGAACATCTTCGCGAGGAAGTTCAAAGCCAACAAGGCTGGGAAGGCTATAAACGATTCATTATTGAGAAAAAAACCGAAGAAAGCCAGGTTATTACTTCTTTTTATCTTAAGCCAGAAGACGGAATGCCTCTTCCTGACTTTAAACCCGGTCAATATATTAGCGTAAAATTGTCTGCCATTCCTGGTGAGACCTACACACATATCCGCCAGTACAGCCTTTCTGATGCTCCGGGGAAAGACCACTTCCGGATCAGTGTCAAAAAGGAGTCTGCGCTTGCTGAACATCCTGATGGCGTTGTTTCAAATTATCTCCATGAGACTGTCAATCAAGGAGACGTTGTCGAAATCAGTGCTCCTGCAGGCGAATTTATTCTCGATAAGGATGAGCAGACAAAACCGTTAGTGTTAATCAGCGGAGGCATTGGCCAGACTCCTTTGATGAGTATGCTAAAGTGGAGTGCAGAACACACACCTGAACGCCCTGTGATCTGGGTCCACGCTGCTGTTAATGGAGAGACCCATGCACTTGTTGAGGAGGCACTTGCAGTGGAAGACAGAAATGAGGCTGTTCAAACTTATTTCTGCTATGAAAAACCATCTGTATCTGATATGGAACACCCATTATTTATGAAAACTGGCTATATTGATGAAAACTGGCTTGAGGATATTATTCCTAATAAACAAGCAGATTATTATTTCTGCGGACCAAAACCTTTTATGAAAGCTATTTATTCGATTCTTAGAAATTGGAATATTGACGAGCAGTCTATTCACTTTGAATTCTTTGGTCCTCAGGATGAGTTGCTTGAACAGTCATTGAAGACCAATTCTTCACAATAAATAGTTTCAATACTGTTGACTTAGGTCATTTCCACATGTTTTGCTCTCCAGGCCGAGCTTTGGAAAGTTCTCGCCTGGTCACGTTGATGAGGCTACTGAAAAAAATCACCCGGTGGATTTGGTTGTTGATTCCGCTCTAGGCTGCTCGCTTTCCACGGGCACGGCCTCAGCTAACTTTGGCGAGTTCTCATTCTTTGTGCGTCAAAGTGGATCTTCGGACGCGTGCTATTCCCGTAGGACTTGAAACAGCATCTTCGATTCCGCACCGCACGAAGAAAATGCAGATGCCATACATTGAAAGCGGAAATACCCTCGCTTTCCGCAGGCGTTCCGCGAGCCTCCTCTGGCCACAGGACGTTGGTAGGTTCGGTGTTGGCACAGGACGTGCCGATTTTAGCCGAACTTCCTTCAATACGTTGTGGCTGTGGGGTCTCGCTTGGAACGCTGATTCTGCAGGACTTGAAACAACCTCCTCGAATTCACACCGCACGATGAAAATGCAAATATTGCATTTTCGAGGAGTCTCGGGTATTTCTTGCTTTCAAAGAGCATTTGCATTTTCGAGGAGTCTCGCACCTTTCGTTTAAATCAACATATTTGATGCCCTTTAGAAGTCATTTATAGCTATGGTCATCCTGTCTCTTTACACCCGCGGAATAACAGTCAGCCGAGCAAATAATAGACTTTTTCAGTGGCCACCACGCTGATTCCGCAGGCCTTGAATAAATATCTTCGGTTCTACATCACACGAAGAAAATGCTGTTTCATGCATTCTTTTATTATCAGGTTTCCGAAGCAACTGCAATTTTCTCCCCTTCAGGAATCAGTTGTTTATTTTCATCAAACCGTGAAAGCATAAAGAAGTAGAATGCCCCCACTATTATAAGCAAACTCCCAACAAGAACAAACATCCCTGTCGTCGTAATATGAGCTGGGAAACTGAGCGAAATAATACCAAGTGTTGCTGATTGCGAAACCATCATTAACGGCGTGATACACCCTTGAACCCTACCCATCATAGATGGATGAACGATGCGAGGCAGCCAGCCGCCAATTGCGATGTTAATAAGCGGTAAAAAAAACATTCCAACAAAGCTAATGATGAGGAAGCCGATAACGGTTACAGCAAAGCCTGAAGCTACTATAAAGCCGCCGCTTGCGACAAGTCCGCATACAATCATGTGCCGAAGTCTCATCTTGCTTCCCATTACTGAAGCAAAGAAACTGCCGAGCAGAATTCCTGATCCCATCACGATACCAAGCCAGACAGCCCACCCTTCATAAGAGCCTGGAGCTAAAGTATATTTCAGCATAAACAAAGGGAGAACGCTGAGCACCCCGTTAACCACTCCAAAGATAAAAAAACCTGAGATAAGGGTAAGCAATAACCGGTGTTTAAGAATATACAGAAATCCTGAACTGAAATCTTTTAGAATCATTGCTAGATTTAAATCTTTAAATTGATGAGCCCCATTCGGAAGACGTACCTCGCGTTCTATTTTGCACTGTCTAATCAGAAAGCTCGAAACCAAAAACGAAGCCATGTCTACAATGATTGCTCCCTCCACACCAACCGTCCAAAAAATGAATATACCTAAGGCGCTGCCGAAAATCATAAATAAACTGCCTGTCATTTGGTTTAGCCCGGATGCTGTCGTGTATTCATCATCCGTCAATATTCCCTGTATCAGTGATTGTTCTGCTGGAGAGAAAAACTTCGAAATCGCTGAACGGACAAAGAGCACAAGAAAGATCACTGGTAAACTTTCAAGCTTTAAAGAAAAAAACAGGAACAAAGATAACAATCCGCAAAGCCACTCACTATGATAAGCAATTTTTTGACGATCCATTCTGTCGCTCAGGACACCAATAATAAAAAACACGAAAAGCATAGGTAGTGAATACATCAGTTCTGTTAAACTTGCTAGAAACGGTTGGTGCGAGAACCTCTTCAGTAAATAAAACATAAAAGCGGTCAACCCGATCACACTTCCCATTTGGGATGTGAATGCCGCTACAAACATGAACAAAAAATTTTTCTTCTTAAAAACTTTAAACTGATTCACCTTGTCCTTCCCCCTCATCCGAAATACAATACTCGTGTTTTCTAATCCTTCTGTCATTATTATACTAATGTTAATTTCATCCTCATACCTGCGAGAGGTCATTCCTTTCTAAGACTTAGGGCTTAGAACCTTCTTATCTGTGGAAAGCGAGCAGCCTCTGGAGTAAAAATCAACAAGCACGACTAGATCAGGGACTTATCAATGGCCACCAATCAAAACCTCCAATGTGAACTGATGAAATTAATTAAGGAAAGAAGGGAAAATTAGGGAAGTGGCAGGCAAATCACCAAAAGTGGCGGGCAAATCATGAGAAGTGGACAAAAGCATTCGAATAGGAACGGTCCCACCTCAACTTGAAGCACGTTCAAGGCCGATTCGGAAGCTGATTTTTCGCTGGTCTTGTGAAAATCAGCTTAAACTCATGAAAACCCTAAAAAACTGATGATTTTTCATACCTTATTTGAATTTTTATAATGCAGTTGAAACGGTGCGTCAAGGCGCACCGCTCATTTTGCTCGGCTATCTGTAATCCCACTGATGCAACGAGATAGGACGACTATATCGACAAAGGAATTCTACAGGGTATCCACGCTGATTGAAGCGGAGGGTACGAGACTCCGGTGGGAAAAGCAACAGCTGAAGACCCCGCAGGACTCTTTAAGGAAGATCGGCTAAGCGCGTCACGTCGTGTGACAACGCCGATCCTACCCACCTCCTGGGGCATGAGGAGGCTCAAGCGTTGCCCACGGAAAGCGAGTGCCTGAAATGGAAATCAACAACCCTGTTTACATTGAGGGGAGTTTTTCAGTGCTTCATCAGCGATCCAAGCGAGACCCCGCAGCCACCAACGAATCATGAAAGGAGGATCCGCGAAAAACTAGAGGTATAAGCTCCTAGAGAAACAAAAAAGCTTCCCTTAGAGGGAAGCTTTTCAAGAAGTCAGGAAAAGTCTCAACAGACTGGTTTCTAACTACTCTTAGTTATTCAAGACCACGTTTTAAATCGGCAATCAAGTCATCTGCATCTTCAATACCGACTGAGATTCTGACAAGACCCTCTGTAATACCCAGTTCATCCCGTCGTTCTTTAGGAATAGAAGCATGAGTCATTCTTGCTGGCACCGAGATCAAACTTTCAACAGCTCCTAAACTTTCTGCAAGCGTAAAGTAATTAACTTGAGACAAAATTTGATCCGCTTTTTCCTGGCTTCCGACATCAAATGATATCATACCGCCAAATCCTCCGGCCTGTTGTTTTGCGACAGCATGACCAGGATGGCTTTCAAGACCAGGATAATATACTTTTTTAACCGCAGGGTGAGACGATAAAAATTCAACGATGGCTTTTGCATTAGACTCTGTCGCTTCCATCCTTAAACCGAGAGTTTTAATCCCTCGAACAAGCAGCCAGGAGTCCTGAGGACCTAGGACACCGCCTGTAGAATTGAGAACGAAGTGAAGCGACTCTGCCAATTGATCGCTGTTCACGACCACAAGCCCTGCCACGACGTCACTATGGCCGCCAATATACTTCGTTGCACTATGAAGTACAATATCAGCGCCAAGATCCAGGGGCTGCTGCCAATAAGGTGTGCTGAACGTATTATCAACAATTAACAATAAGCCGTTTTCATGAGCTAGCTCTGCCATTGCTTTTATATCAGTGATTTTCAACAAAGGATTTGTTGGGGTTTCAATGTAAATCGCTTTTGTGTTCTCCTGAATGGCATTTTTCACCGTCGAAAGATTACTCGTATCAACAAAGGATGTAGTCAGATCAAACCGGTCAAGAACTTTCGTCATAGCCCGGAAAGTACCTCCATATACATCATCCGTCATAACAACATGATCTCCGCTGTTAAAGGTCATCATAACCGCTGTAATAGCGGCCATGCCGGATCCAAATGCGAAACCAGCCTTTCCGTTTTCAAGATCTTTAATTAACGTCTCTAGAGCATACCGAGTCGGGTTTCCTGTTCTGGAATACTCGTAGCCTTTATGCTTGCCAACAGCCTCTTGTTTGTAAGTGCTGGTTTGATAGATAGGAACGGATACAGCGCCTGTCTGCTTATCGGTTGTCATACCCGCATGAATCATTTTAGTTCTTGGCTTCATTGCGTTATTCCACTCCTTCATAGATGTTTTGACTCAAATAACGTTCACTTGAATCCGGGAAAATTGTTAATATGTGAGCGCCTTTTGGTGCAACTTCTGCTTCAAGCTGTGCTGCCTTAAAGGCTGCGCCTGATGAACTGGCCACCAAAAGACCCTCTTTTTTTGTTAGCTGTTTGACTGCCTCAAACGCATCACGGTCGGAAATAGTATGAATGGCATCAAAAAATTCTCTTTTCATATAATCCGGCAAAAATTCCATTCCGATGCCCTCTGTCTTATGAGGGCCAGATTTCCCCCCGTTTATTACTGAACCCTCTGGTTCCACAATCACCGTTTTAATTGACGGGTTTTGCTCTTTCAAATACTCGGCTGTTCCCATAAACGTTCCGCCAGTCCCAGCCCCAGCTATAAAGATATCAATCTTACCGTTCATCTGCTGATATACTTCGGGGGCGAGGGTTTCATAATATGTCCTGGGGTTGGCAGGATTACCAAACTGCTGTGGACAGTAGGCGCCAGGAATGCTTTTCAGAAGTTCCTGAGCCTTTTGAATGGCGCCCTTCATTCCTGCAGAGGTCGGTGTATTGACGACTCTCGCGCCAAGCGCACGCATAAGTGTCTGTTTTTCCATACTGAATTTTTCAGGCACACAAAAAATCACGTTCACGTCACGGCCAACCGCTGCCAAGGCAAGGCCAATTCCTGTATTACCCGCTGTCGGTTCAATTATCGTTCCGCCTTTTTTCACTTTACCAGTGCTTAAAGCATCCATAAGCAGATACTCACCGAGCCGATCTTTCACAGAACCGCCCGGGTTCATGAATTCAAGCTTGGCAAACAGTCTAACTTCGTTCGGCAGTGAAAAAGCCGTTAATTCTACAACCGGTGTACGGCCGATCAATTCATGAACATTTTTGTATACGTTCATGATTACTCACCAAACACTTCTTTCCACTCATCTTTTTTGGACAGCATGTCTTTTGCGATATGCTGAGCACCTTCAAGGCTGTGATTTGCAGCCCATCCGCACTGAACTTCATTACAGGCAGGCACCTCAGTTGCCTCAAGAACATCGTTTAATGTCTTTTCAATAACTGCTAGAATTTCATCGTAATTGTCATGGTTAAGTACAGAAAGGTAAAAGCCTGTCTGGCAGCCCATTGGACCGATATCCACCACGTTATCCATATGATTTCGAATGTTTTCTGCCATCAAATGTTCAATTGAATGAAGTCCTGGCATGTCCATATGATCTTTATTCGGCTGGCAGAAACGGATATCATACTTATAAATTTTATCTCCATGGGAACCTTCCGTTACCCCTACAAGTCTTACATATGGTGCCTTCACTTTTGTGTGATCAAGATTAAAACTTTCTACATTCATTTTTTTACTCATATTAGGACATCTCCTTTATCATAGTTAAAATATGTTCAGCAGAATGTTTTGCTGCCGTTTCAAGAAATTTTTCGAATGAAACATCAGCATCTTTACCTGCAATATCTGACAGCGCACGTATGATGACAAACGGTACGTTGAATTGATGGCACACCTGGGCAATGGCCGCAGCTTCCATTTCACCAGCCATAATATCCGGAAACTGTTCCTTAACAGAAGCCACCCTTACAGGATCAGACATAAATGAATCACCCGTAGCGATGAGCCCTTTAACTGCGTTAACACGGCCGTTTGCCACAGCTGCTTTTTCAGCTGCATCCATCAGTTAAGAATCAGAAAGGTAACATGCTGGCATTTGCGGCACTTGGCCATATTCATAACCAAATACGGTTACATCAACATCATGGTGGCGAACTTCTGAACCAATAACGACATCGCCCACGCTTAAACGTGGGTCAAATCCCCCGGCAGATCCCGTATTAATAATATAATCCGGTTGAAACACATGAATCATTAGGGTCGTTCCGACTGCTGCATTTACTTTACCGATTCCTGACTGGAGCAGAATAATTTCATGACCATCCAGGTCACCTAAATAAAAAACGCTCTCAGCAATCTTTTTATCCTGTCGGTTTTCCAATTTGTTTTTGAGGATTTCCACTTCTTCTTCCATTGCTCCAATTAAACCAATTTTCATGTTGAACTCCTTTAAAGATTATTCTTTTTTTACCGCCTCAATCAGCCAAACAAACTTGTTTAGCTGCGTAAAAGATGTTGTAAATTGATGGGCGTCAAAAATTTTCTCCATTGTCTCTTTTAAAGAATAGTATTCTGTCTCAAGGTCATGAACCAGATTATTGTAGCCCTTCTCTCGAGCTTCTCTGATGATGGCCTGTTTTGAATCTTCATTTTCATATAAGGTATCTGCAAATATTATTTTACCACTCGCAGGGAGCAATTGGCTATAGGAGCGGATTGCCTCATGCTTTTCATCATCCGTTAAGTGATGGAAGGCATATGTGCTCACAATTGTATTTATAGACGGGTCCTGGACTGTAAAATGAAGGAAATCACCATCTGAAATAGCAAGCTCGGGAAATTTCTCTTTCGCCTTTAAACGCATTTGTTCAGAAGGCTCAATGCCAGTAACATTTAAACCAAGGTTTAATAATTTTTTAGTAAGATTGCCTGTTCCTACTCCAAATTCAAGAACATGATCACCTGATCGTTTGGCAACCTCATGGAGAATCGATTCATATTTTTCAAAAACAGCCTGATACTCTTCATCACTTCCGGTGACTGTTTCATCATAATGATTTGCCCACCCATCAAATAAATCAATAAATTCTCTGCCCATTCGATTCCACTCCATTATCATTTAATTCCGAGTAAATAACTTTGTTTAGTTGGATTGATTCTTACGTTATCATATGCACTATGCAACTTCAAGTTTTGTTCATTGCTCAATCTTTTTCCGTGTTAACAGAAAAATGGCGTGAGAACTCTTATAGGTTCTCACGCCATTTTTTATTAAGGTTTTTGAACATTTGATGCCTGCCACTCTTGATCCTGATAGACAAGCTTAACCACGTATTTACCGTTTGGTTTATCTTTCGAACTGACTCTGCCAATAGAACTGTTTGGGTCTCCGCCATTCCCGAGCCAGTAAATAATCATGTTATTTTTTTTGATACCTGTAGCAGCTGAAAGCGCCGCTACCTGAGCATTCCAGTCTGCTGATCCTTTATCATAAGAGGCATGATGATCACTGTCAGGAACGTCTTCTTTCGTTGCTCCATCTGACTGTCCGCTATTTGCATCCGTCTTATCTTGTGAATCCTTGCTCTTCTTAGAATCGGACTTTTGCTGGGAATCATTATTACTTTGTGAATCATTATTGCTCTGTGAACCATCTGATGATGCTGAATCTGAATTGGATGCTTCATTACTGCTGTTTGAATCACTCTTGTTTTTATCAGATGACTTGTCCTGCTTGGAAGATGACTTTTGATTTGCACTTGCCTGTTTAGATGATTGCTGTTCTTGTTGTGACTGATCTGCGCTCTGATGGTCTGGAGATTTCAACAAAGAAACTAAAATAATCCCTCCAATAACCAATATAAGAACAGAGACAACACCGATTGCCCAATTAAGGACTTTGTCACCCTTTTTTTTGTTTCGTGAATATCGTGAAGGTGCCAAAATGATTGTCCTCCTTCAAACTATGAAATTTTTTTATATTATAACATTTAAGTTTTCGTTTTGTTTGATTTTTTATGTCCCATTAAATTTAAAATAACAATTTAGTAAGACAGACTAATTAATCGATAAAACTCCCATGCTGCAGGAACAAGGGAGTTATCGCTATCCAGAATTCAGAATTATTATTTAACTTTTGTGATTTTCACACGAATATCTCCGCCCGGGGTGGAAACAGAAACTTCTTCCCCCACAGAAAGCCCGATCAAGCTCCTTGCCATAGGTGAGTCATTTGAAATTTTACCGTCGAAGGGGTCTGATTCAGCGCTACCCACGATCATGTATGTCTCTTCATCACCATCAGGAAGCTCTTGAAAAGTAACGGATTTACCGATCTTCACGACGTCAGTGGACTCGTCATCTTCAATAATAACTGCATTTCTTACCATAACTTCTAGCTGAGAAATACGGGCTTCAACAAAGGCCTGCTCGTCCTTCGCTGCATCATACTCAGAGTTCTCAGAGAGATCACCGAAGCTTCGTGCAATTTTTATCCGCTCGACAACTTCTTTGCGCTTCTCTATTTTCAAATGCTCCAATTCATGCTCGAGCTTTTGTTTGCCTTCTTCCGTCATATAATGTTTTTTTTCTTCAGACATGTTGCCCACTCCCTTTTACTTATCTAATAGTATGACTAAACAAGGTCAATATGACCCTTGAAAGTAAATTATTACGCGAAACTTTTTGAAGCATTAAGAACAGACTGGATCTTGGTAACCATCAGATCGATCGCCACTGCGTTTTGACCGCCTTCAGGAATAATGAGATCAGCATACCTTTTAGTGGGCTCAACAAATTGGAGATGCATGGGTCTCACGACGGTAATGTACTGATTTATTACAGATTCAACCGTCCTGCCCCGTTCATTTGTATCACGCAGCAATCTTCTTATAATCCTTAAGTCTGAGTCCGTATCCACAAAAACTTTAATATCCATCATGTTCCGAAGACGTTCATCCTCTAATATCATAAACCCTTCAAGGATGATGACATCTTTTGGTTCAACAGGAACAATTTTATCAGATCTCGTATGAACTGTATAGTCATAGACGGGCTTCTCAATTTCCTCAAATTGCATCAATTTTTTTAAATGTTTAATTAAAAGATCATTATCGAATGCGAAAGGATGATCGTAATTTGTTGAAAGCCGCTCTTCCATTGTTTTTTCTTCCTGCGATTTGTAGTAGGCATCCTGTTCAATCACTGCAATGGACTGATTCGGGAAGCTTCGGTATATTTCCTTAGCGACCGTTGTTTTCCCTGAGCCTGATCCGCCTGCCACACCGATAATAATTGGTTTTTTGCTCATGATCCTAACCCTTTCTTACCTATGTTTTCTTTCCTTTGAAAATTTTCGCTCACACTCGAGATCTTCTTGGCAGTGAAACATGTTACTTTTTTCTGCTTAGGGCGAGTCCGTCGCCAATTGTTAAGAAAATCGTGTCATACGCTTCCTGCTGCTTAAGCCATTCGTTATAACCATCTACTTTTCGCGCGATGTTGGCGAGTCTTTTGTTGTCCATATCCCGCCATTCAGCGGCAAATCCTCTAAATAAAATATTATCTGAGAGAATGATCCCATTATCCTTTAAATAAGGACTGAAATTTTCAAAAAAACGGCGATATTGACCTTTTGCTGCATCAATAAATATCATATCAAATCCGTCCGTATTTTCCCATTCATCGCCCTTCAGTTCCAAAGCGTCTTTTTGGACAACGCTTATCCGATCAGAAAATCCTAAGGAACGAATATTCGACCTTGCCTCTTCTGCAAGATCAGCATCCCTCTCAATCGTCACAATAGTCGACGAGGGTTCTGCGGCAGCCATCTTTGACGCTGAATACCCGACAGCTGTACCAATTTCAAGTACCGAAGCTGGTTTGTGCGAACGCATGAGAAATTCTATAAATTGAAGACCGTTTTTTTGAATGATTGGAATCTGCCGCGCCCTTGCGTCTTCCTCTATCTTCATGAACAGCGGATGCGTTTCTTTGTCAAAAGAAGCTGTGTATTGCGAGATTATATCATAATTCATTTCATCCCTCTTTTTACGCTTGAATAATTTATTTTTTTGTTTTCTTATCCCATTCACCTTTATACTTGTTGACAACTGCCTTGTGCTCAGCATAAGTTTTTGAGTAAATAATTTCTCCATTCGGACGGGCATAAAAGTAGAGGGCATCTGTTTTTGCCGGATTTAAAGCAGCGGCAATTGCACTTTCTCCTGGATTATCAATGGGTCCGACAGGGAGGCCTTTAATCATGTAAGTATTATATGGAGAGTCTATTTTCAAATCTTTATAATACGTTTTGTAAAGGTGTTCCTGCTTCGCGTAAGCAACCGTTGGATCGGTTTGGAGACGCATCCCCTTTTTAAGACGATTGTAAAAAACCCCTGCAATTTTTTTTCTTGCCTCTGCAGACGGGGCCTCATCCTCAAGCAGGGATGCCATCGTTATTTTTTGATGCAAAGAAGGCAAAGGACTCCCGCTTAATTCCTTTTTATGCTGATTAAGTACGGTCTGCGTCTTTGAGAGCATTTTATTAATAATATCATCTAAGACCAGGATTTTTTTTATAGAATTGATAGGTCGCAGGAAATAAATAACCTTCTAAAGGATATTTAATATTGCTGTTTAGAATTTCCGGTTTCAAAAAATCATAGTGTGACATGAAGTGGGTCTTTATATACTGTCTGTCTTTCATTTTCTTAAGTATATCCGCTTCTTTAAGAGAGGTCTTTTGAGAAAGACGATGCGCAATGTCTTTAACCCAATACCCTTCCGGAATGCTTAAAGTGATGGCCGGACTTTGCTTTCCTGCCTCCATATCCTTCATCATCTTCTGCATTGTCATAGAAGGTGACATGAGGTACGTTCCTGCCTTAAATCCTGACTCATTTTTCCATTTAGCATAAACTTTAAAAAATATTGCTTGACGAATCAAGTCTTTTTTTTCAAGTATTTGTCCAATTTTCGTGACAGAGGCACCGGATGGAATGACAACCGTTATTTTTTTAGTGCTGCCTGGATTCACGGGTTCAACAGCGTGCTTAAGATAAAAATAACCAGCGATCCCGATAATAACGATCAGCAGTAGAATGACCGTGAGCACCCGCAAACCTGTCCTTTTTCGTTTAGGTTTTGATTGACCAAAGGCATCGTTTTGTGACACGTTCTTTTCCCCTTTCAAAGTTCCTAGTCCATTATACACTAACAAATAAAATTGTCAGCATTTGTCGCTGCAATTTGCGAGCAGCGAAGTACCATTATCAGCCACTGCAAACCTATAGAAGTCCCCTTTTGAAAAGCACAAAAAAGCCTGCTCAATGAATGAGCAGGCTTTCATGAACAGTGTTACAGGCTGTTGTCTTCAACGAAAGTGTTGAACATTTCTTCAACAAGATCCCATTCTTCTTCAGTATCGATTTCAAAAAGGTTGAATTCACCTTCTTTATCTTCATAACGAAAACCGAATACTTCCTGGGCCTCCTCGTCATCTTCTTGATCCTCGGAGCCTTCAACAGGCGATACAACCATATAAGAACGATCGCTTTCTTCAACGTCAAAAGTAAATAAAATATCAAATAAATGTTCTTCACCATTCTCATCTGGAATGATAATGCGTTCTTGTTCTTCTTGGCTCATTTAAATTCCTCCATTTTGATCGAGATAGCCTTGCAGAATAAAAACCGCAGCTATCTTATCAATCACTTTTTTTCTTTTTTTTCGGCTGACATCGGCTTGCAAAAGAACTCTTTCTGCTGAAACAGTGGTGAGTCTCTCATCATAATATACGACAGGCAGTTTAAATTTACGTTCCAGCCTTCCGCCGAATTTCTGACTGGCTTTGCCTCTTTCACCGATATCCCCATTCATATGCTTAGGCATACCGACGACAATTTTATCAATTTCGTATTCCTGAATCAACACATTCAGTCTCTCATATATCCTGTGCTGGGTATGCTCTTTGTATTCAATTGTTTCAATTCCCTGAGCTGTCATGCCGAGCAGGTCACTGATAGCAACCCCCACAGTCCGTGTTCCGTAATCTAGTCCCATCAATCTCATGAATGCTCTTCATCACTCTCTTTTAAATATGAAGTGACCAGTTCTTCAATGATTTCGTCTCTTTCAATGCGGCGGATAATATTCCGCGCATCTTGATGTCTGGGAATATAAGCCGGATCGCCGGAAAGTAAGTAACCGACAATCTGGTTGATTGGATTGTAGCCTTTATCTTGTAAAGCATTGTAAACTTTAAACAAGACATCCCTTGCCCCGCTCTTTTCAGGCTCATCATTAAAACTGAACTTCATTGTTTTATCCATTTGATCAAGCCCCTCTCTTTTCCAGTATAACCGCAATGCTTCGATTTGGCTCGTCTTAAATGCAAAACACCAAAAATTATTTAACTATTTTGCGCAACATATTCCTTAACATAGGATAAAGCTTCAGGGACCTGGCCAGGGTTCTTACCGCCAGCTTGTGCCATGTCCGGACGTCCTCCGCCACCGCCGCCGCAGCGGGTAGCTACTTCTTTTATAAGTTTCCCTGCGTGAAAGCCACGCTGATTTAAATCTTTTGTGACCGCTGCTGCTAAATTTACTTTTCCATCATTAACACTTGCAAGGACTATCACCGCTGATGAGAAGCTTTGTTTTAATTGGTCAATCATTGTTCTGAGCTGATTCATGTCCCCGGCTTCCACTTTCTTGGCAAGAACTGTTACGTTATTGACCGAGTCTGCAGAGCTTTTAATATCATCAGCTTCTGCCTGCCCAAGCTTCGTTTGAAGTGATTCATTTTCTTTTTCAAGGGTTTTGAGCTGTTGAAGCAGCGAATCTAACTTTTCAGGTAACATGCCGACTGAACTTTTCAGCTGACCAGCCATCTCTTCAAGCTGGCTCATAAATTGGTTAAGCCGCTCAAATGCAGCTTTGCCTGTCACGGCCTCTATCCGTCGTGTGCCAGCCCCAATTCCGGATTCTGAGACGATTTTAAACAAGCCAATCTCGGAGGTTCGCTTCACATGACAGCCGCCGCACAACTCAAGACTGTAGTCACCTATCTCGACGACTCTCACAATATCGCCATACTTCTCGCCGAAAAGAGCCATTGCGCCCATCTGTTTCGCTTCAGCGATCGGTTTTTCCATGATAAGCACCTGAATATTCTCCCATATCTTTTCATTTACCGTATTCTCAATGGTTTTTAATTCTTCTTCGGTTACTTGACCGAAGTGAGTAAAGTCAAAACGAAGACGGTCAGGAGAAACCAATGATCCTGCTTGGTTCACATGTGTCCCGAGCGTATCTTTTAAAGCCTGATGAAGCAAATGAGTGGCGGTATGATTTTTTTCTGTTGATGACCGACGTTCTCCAAAGATTTCTGCTTTAAATATATCGCCTTTTCTTACGTGACCGCTTTCTACAATCGCAAGATGCATATTTTGACCTTTTGGTGCTTTCTTAACATCCTTTACCACCACTCTGGCATTTTCATTTACCAGGACACCTTTATCGGATACTTGTCCGCCGCTTTCTGCATAGAAAGGTGTCTGATCAAGGAAAAGATGAATCTCGTCTCCTTCTTTCGCCATATCTACAATTTCTTCACCTGCAACAATGGCAGTAATCTTAGATTCAATGGTTTTTTCAGTGTAGCCAACAAATTCACTTTCTGCATTGATACGGCTTAAGGTGTCATTTTGAACCTGCATAGACCCTGTTGTTTGACGGGCTGCTCTTGCACGGCTTCTTTGTGCTTCAAGAGCCTGTTCAAAGGCTGACTGATCCACTGCGAGCCCTTCTTTTGCTGCATATTCTTCTGTCAACTCAACAGGAAAGCCGAATGTATCATATAATTTGAAAGCATCTTCGCCGCTTATCACCGTTTTATCTGAAGCTTTAGCTTTTTTAATAATCTCTTTAAGGATTGCTAATCCTTCGTGTATTGTTTCATGAAAACGTTCTTCTTCATTTTTTATGACTTTCTGGACAAAAGGCACATTCTTTGAAAGTTCAGTGTAGAATTCTTTCATATTACTTTCCACCAGAGGAACAAGCTCATAAATGAATGGCCGTTCAAGACCCAGTTCCATTGCGAATCTGACAGCACGTCGGATCAGTCTGCGCAGCACATAACCCCTGCCTTCATTTGATGGCATTGCGCCGTCTGAAATGGCAAAGGTTACGGAACGGACATGGTCAGCTATAACCTTAAAAGCCGTATCCTTTTCTGCTGTTTTGCCATAGCTTTCACCTGATAGCTCTTCAATTCTCTTGATAACTGGCAGAAAGAGATCTGTATCAAAATTCGTTCTGCCATTTTGGATGATTTTAACCATCCGTTCAAGTCCCATGCCTGTATCAATATTTTTGCTTGGAAGCGGTGTATAGCTCCCATCAGGATTATGGTTAAATTGAGAAAACACGAGATTCCAAATTTCCAGATGACGTTCGTTTTCCCCGCCAGGATACATTTCAGGGTCATCGAGATCATTTCCGTAGCTTTCTCCCTGGTCATAAAAAATTTCCGTGTTCGGGCCGCTTGGTCCTTCACCAATATCCCAAAAATTTTCTTCAAGACGGATGATCCGTTTGTCGGGCAAACCCACTTGATTGTGCCAAATATCATAAGCTTCGTCATCCTCAGGATGAATGGTCACAGCAAGTTTTTCAGGATCAAATCCGATCCAGTCCGGGCTTGTAAGAAATTCCCATGCCCATAAGATCGCTTCTTTTTTGAAATAATCCCCGATCGAGAAGTTCCCAAGCATTTCAAAAAACGTGTGATGGCGATGTGTATAGCCTACATTCTCGATATCATTGGTACGAATCGCTTTTTGGGCATTAACAATTCTTGGATTCTCCGGTACCACTCTGCCGTCAAAATATTTTTTTAACGTGGCGACTCCGCTGTTTATCCACAGTAACGAAGGATCCTCTACAGGGACCAGAGACGCGCTGGGTTCAACCTTATGATTTTTTTCTTTAAAAAAGTCTAAAAACATCTGTCTGACTTCTTTCGATGATAATGTTTTCATCTTAATCCTCCCTTTGCAGCTTCTTATTTTGAATACAAAAAAGCCCTCATCCCAATAAAGGGACGAGAGCTGATCTCGCGGTACCACCCTAGTTATTGCCTCGATCGGCAATCACCTTAAAAAAGATCATAACGGTTCACACCGGCAAGTTTTTGCTCGCACTCCAGAGGAGCAGATGCCAATCCTGTTAAGAATCTTTTTCAGCCAAGAAGATCCCTCTCTAAATAACCGGTCCATGCCATCCATCTCTGTCAAAGTATTATCATTTTAGTCATAACTATTTATGAAGCTATTATAGCCAGTGACTCTTTCTTTTGTCAATTCCCTTCTGAATGAATAAAGGGTTTATAGTACTTAAATATTGAACGGAAGATAATAAACAAAGGTACCGCAAACAGCATGCCGATCACACCAGCTATTTCTCCGCTTATAAATAGAACCGTTATAATCCAGAGCGGATGAATCGATAAGCTTTTCCCCATAATTAAAGGACTGAGAACATTTCCTTCAATTAATTGGAGAATGATCATGATTAGCAAGGCGAAGATCGCCGTTTGCATAGATTGTGTCCCTGCCAGCATAAACACCGGTATCGCTGCGAGAAATGGACCAAAATAAGGAATAAAGTCCGTTACGCCAATTAATACACTTAAAAATGCCGGACTCGGGCAATGAATAAGTGTTAAGCCGAAAAACGACAGGATAGCAAGAAATAAACTGACATAAAACTGCCCTCTCAAAAAATGACCTAATGTCCGATCAAGCTCTTGAATAAATGCCTCTCCAACCTCTCTTTTTTTATCCGAGAGTTTACCGAGCAGCCGCTTTTCCATTTTTGGATAATCCTTTAGAAAATAAAAACAAAGAAATGGAATGATCAACAAACTGATGAGTGATTCCAGAAGCCACTTCACTGACTCAATGATTTTACTGAGAATCTGGTTCATTAGTGTATGTAGCTCTGCTTCCAGTCTGCTAATGTGATCGTGCGTCAGTTCAGGGGTTGTATCATATACGTGCTGTTTTCCGTCTTTAACCATTTCCTGATAATGCGGCAGCTGCTTGTTTAGGTCTTGCCATTGATGCGAAAGCAGCGGCGCGAACCGGAAAATCAAAAAGCCCGCAAGAGCAATTAAAACGATAAACAGAATGAATATTGAAAGTCCTCTTGGAATTTTTATCCTGACCAGCATTTCAATGATAGGATGAAAAACGTACGTCAGGATCAGTGCGATAAAGAAAGGAAAGCAGAGGGCAATGAGCCCTTGAAAAACAATTGCAAAAACCGGAAGAATCTTTACTGCCAGCAGTATAATGGCAAGCAGAGCTAATACCCAGATCAGCCGGTACAATGACATTCGCTGGATTAAATTCTTCATAAATCAGCCCCCCATCTATAATTAGTGTGCCTAATTGATGGAGGGTTATTACAAGGAATACATGAATTTTGACCTCAGAATCCAAATTCACTTGCTTTAATGGGAACTTCTGAAAAGATAGGACTGATATCTGTTACAGATCCGTCTTCTTCTATCTGGTTAATAATGAGCGAATCATTCTCGAGAGAGAGTTCCAGAAAACAGTCCCAGCAGTAATATTGCTGTGGAGCAATATGACCAAGGCGTGAACTTTTACAATTAGGACAGCGCATAATCTTCCTCCTGGATTAATGAAATACCAAAAGGATTGCCCTGTTTTAATGAAAGTATACGTTTGACCAAAATTTTCTGATACGTTTTCCAGTAAACGAATCGCTTAAACGCAGATTGCCTTATGAACCAGATTCTTCAATAGGTTCAGGCTCTGGAAAGGGGATTTCTACCTCATCTTCTGGCGAAAAAGGCATTTCATCGTCTAGATCACTATTTTCTGCTTCCTCCCCCTCGGACGCCAACCTTTCAATAAGCTTTTGCTTTAAAGAAGAATACCTGTCATCGAGATCACTCTTATGAACAGCCTGATCAAATGCTTCCTTATCCCCGCAAATAATGAGATATGAGGTCGTCCGTGTGATTCCGGTATAAATCAGATTCCGTCTGAGCATGCGATGATAGCCTTTTACCACGGGCAGTACAACAATAGGAAATTCACTCCCCTGAGATTTATGAATGGAGCAGCAATAGGCAAGCGTCAGCTGATTAAGATCTCGTTTTAAATAGGTGACTTCAATTCCTTCAAAATCAACAATCAGCATTTCCTCTTTTTCCGTGGTTTCTTTCGCACGGAACATCGCCACAATTTTCCCTATATCGCCGTTAAAGACCTGTTCTTCAGGATTATTTGCCAATTGGAGCACCTTGTCTCCAACTCTGAATTTCTTATGTCCAAACAGAATTTCCTTTTTATCTTCAGATGGTGGATTAAATAGTGCTTGCAATGACTCATTTAATGCGTCAATTCCAGCATTCCCTTTGTAAATGGGGGCAAGCACCTGTATATCCTTTGCTGTGAACCCTTTTCTTAAAGCACTATTACAAACCTGTCCAACAGCTTCGACGATTTGAGCCTGACGGCAGCTGAAAAAGCGGCGGTCCTCACGAGGGGTCATCAAATCCTCCGGAAGATGCCGGCTTTTAATGGCGTGGGCAAGATCAATAATGGACGAACCCTCTGACTGCCGGTAGATATCAACCAGTCTGACCGTAGGAATCTCTCCACAGTTCAACAAGTCTTTAAGGACCTGACCAGGTCCGACAGATGGAAGCTGATCCTCATCACCTACGATAACGACCTGGATTGAATCAGGCAGAGATTTAAAAAGCTGGTTGGCAAGCCAGATATCAACCATCGACATTTCATCAATGATTATTAACCGGCCTTCAAGTGGATTTTCTTCATCGTGTCCGTAACCGGCTCCACCCTTCCAGCCGAGCAGGCGATGAATAGTCACTGCAGGCAGACCCGTTGATTCACTCATTCTTTTTGCTGCTCTTCCTGTCGGAGCGACAAGCAGAAATGGAAAAGGTGATTCTTCATCATAATCTTTGACGTTCATTGAAAGCCCATGCAGTTCTGCAAAAACTTCGGCAATCCCGTTTATTACAGTGGTTTTACCGGTTCCCGGTCCGCCCGTTAAAAGCATAATGGATGATTTTATTGCCGTATGGATCGCCTCTTTTTGGGAGGGAGCGTACTGGATTGATTGTGCTTCTTCCAAACGTCCAAGAGCTTGAAGAAATTCGGTCTCAGAGAACGTTTCTTGGTATGAATGATCTTCCAGCAGTTTTTTGATTTTGGTTACGATCCCCTTTTCTGCAAAAAAGAGGGAAGGCAGATAGGCTTGTTCGCCTTCGATAATAAGCTGATCTTCTTCAGACATCCTGATCATTTCATCAGAGATCTCTTCCACTGAAACAGGCAACTCCGGATCGCTAAGCAATTTTTCCACGGCCTCCGCTGTTTGTGTAAGAGGAAAATAGACATGACCGTTATTTAGCGCTTCTTCATTTAAAACATAAAAGCAGCCGGCACGGATGCGGTCCGGATGGGATCCTGTCAAGCCCATTAACTTTCCAACTTCATCTGCTCTGTGAAAACCAATTCCTTCGATGTCTTGAATTAACCGATAAGGATTTTCCCCAATAACATCCAATGTCATCGTTCCATAAGCTTGATAAATTTTCATGGAGAGCTGTGGACCAAAACCATAATCAGCCAGTGAAATCATGATTTTTTCAAGTCCTTGATGCTCAAGAAGAATGCTATATAATGTTTTTGCTTTTTCTTCTGTGAGCTTAGGAACCGATTCAAGCAAAGAAGGATTCTCAAGAATTTTAGTTATTGTTTGCTCTCCGATTGTGTCCACGATGCTTTCAGCCGTTTTCCCCCCGATTCCTGGAAAAAGATCGCCTGATAAATATTGGACCATCCCATCCTTTGACTGAGGAAGAAATTTTTTATATTGGGTTACTTCATATTGTGTGCCGTATTTGGGATGCTGTTTAATTTTCCCCTGGAAATAATAAGGGTCATTTAAATGGATGGTTGGAAAAAAACCGATGATTATGATTTCTTTATCATCAATCGGCTCATTGGTTTCAGTAATTTTTATTTGGCATACGGTATAAGCCGAGTCTTCATTATGGTAGATAAGCCGGACCGGCATCCCTTTAATAAACTTTTGATCTTCTGAAAAAAGATCAAGATTGGACTGGTTTTCCATAACTAAAACCCTTTCTTGCTTGTTAGACTTCGTTTTCACGCATTTTTTTTAATGCGTATGAGGCAAGCATATGGTTTTCCTGACTCTCAAGCGTCTTAAGAAAAAAGCTTTCAGCCGCTTTTCTGTCATTCTTGGAAAGAGCTATAATCCCCATATTATAATTGCCATCTGCATGCTCAGAGTGCTTAGCCAAAACCTTATGAAAAGCGTCTGAAGCAAGGTCTGTCTGTCCCATCTCAGCAAGACATAAGCCGTACTGGAAAGCAGCTTCTGCATCATTCGGATTAAGCTCCATAGCCCGTTGGAAGGAGGCAAGCGCCATACCTTTTCGATTATTTTTTTTCAGGGTAAGACCATACATGTAATAAAGATCCGAACTGTTTTTTGTCCGTTCAAGCGTTTTCTCGTAATACCATTCAGCTTGCTTAAACTGCTCAGATTCATACAGAACATTTCCGCACCCATAGAGCGCTTCAGTACAATCAGGATCAAGTGTTAAAGCTTTATTATAGAAATTAACGGCACGTTCATTATCATTCATAGCCATTAATAAATGGCCGAAATACGTGTATCCTTCCGCTGAATCGGGATGCTCCTCAATAAAGTCATTAAACAGCCTCCCTGCTTCCTCAAAATGTTTCTGAGAAAGGGCCGCCATTCCCTTTTCTAGTTGGTGATTCATATTCAAAAATCCCTTTCTTTAATGCATCAATTCCGGCCATCTATCCTTCTATTCCTTGCTGGAATGACTGATGTTATACGGCTCCATCTGTATCAGGAGCACCACGCGTGATAATCTTCTTTTATTATAGCAAAAAAGCTCAGCCCTATGTCAGGGCTGAGTCAACAAAATCAATTCGGGCATTTGTTTCCTGATTTAATATTGTATCAATCGTCGCCCCGCCAAGGCACACATTATCTTTATAGAAGACAACAGATTGACCGGGGGTAATTGCGCGCTCCGGTTCATCAAATATTACCAGAACTTTATCCTCGTCAGTAATTTTAACTGTTACGGGACGATCTTTTTGACGATATCTGAACTTGGCCGTACAACTGAACTCTTTTTGTTTAGGGACGCCGTTTACCCAGCTTGCTTTTTCTGCTCGCAGTCCTTTGGAATAAAGAGAGGGGTGATGATAGCCTGGCGCGACATATAGAATATTTTTTGAAAGGTCTTTTCCGCACACAAACCATGGTCCGCCTGGACCGCCAATGCCCAGTCCTTGGCGCTGACCGTTCGTATAATACATCAGCCCATCATGACTGCCTTTTAATTCACCATCCACGGTCCGGATTTCTCCAGGTTTTGCCGGCAAATACTGACTGAGAAATTCTTTGAAATTCCGTTCGCCAATAAAGCAAATTCCTGTACTGTCTTTTTTTGCTGCGGTTGCCAGGTTGTGCTCATGTGCAATTTCTCTGACTTCGGGTTTTTGCAAAGCGCCTAGAGGAAACAGTGTTTTGGAAAGCTGATCTTCACTCAGCTGATTTAGAAAATAGGTTTGATCTTTATTCTGATCAACCGCTCTTAGCAGCCTTGCACCCTTTTCATCATGATCCACCTGGGCATAGTGCCCGGTTGCAACATAATCTGCACCCAGTGTCATCGCATGATCAAGAAAGGCTTTGAATTTTATTTCTTTATTACACATTACATCGGGATTTGGTGTACGGCCTGCCTTATATTCTTCAAGGAAATAGGAAAAGACCTTATCCCAGTACTCTTTTTCAAAATTCACCGCATAATAGGGAATCCCGATTTGCGAGGCCACACGCGCCACGTCTTCATAATCTTCTGTTGCTGTGCAAAAACCGGACTCATCCGTGTCATCCCAGTTTTTCATAAAAATACCGACCACATCATAGCCTTGCTGCTTCAAAAGCAGCGCCGTTACTGATGAGTCAACGCCGCCGCTCATTCCTACGACTACTCGTGTATCAGCGGGTGCTTTCGCTGACATAATAACACCTTCCTTCAAACGATTAAGAAACGCTTACAATGCGTTTTTATTTATTCAGTCTGTTGACTGTCTCTGCAATAATTTGAGCTGCTTCTGTCACGTCTTCCTCAGTTAAACCGAGCCCAAAACTGATGCGAAGAGAGCATTTCGCCCGCTCTTTTTCAGGTCCGAACATTGCAATAAGGACATGAGAGGGTTCAACGGATCCGGCAGTGCACGCCGAACCGCTGGAAACCGCGACACCAGCAAGATCTAGATTCATTAACAGCGACTCGATCGACACACCAGGGAAGTACAGATTGAGAATATGCGGAAGAAAATGTTCAGGGTCACCGTTAACTGCATAATGAACGTTATTGTTGTCCAATGTTTCAAGCAGCTTATGCCTATAACCAAGATACGTCTCAATCCTTGAAGACAAAGTTTCCTGAGAAAGTTCAACTGCCCTGCTGAAACCTGCTATTCCCGGGACATTCTGGGTGCCAGCCCGACGCTTTCTTTCCTGTTCGCCACCGTGAATGACAGAGTCAAAAGGGATTTTGTCCTTTACGTAAAGTGCTCCGACCCCTTTTGGCCCATTTATTTTATGACCTGAAACTGAAAGAAGGTCAATGGGTGTATCCTGTACATCCAAATCCGCTGTCCCGAATGCCTGCACCGCATCCGTATGAAAATACGCCTGATGGTCCTTTACTGCAAAAGCGAGTTCACGGATGGGCTGAATGGTTCCAACCTCATTGTTCCCATAAATGATTGTCACTAAAATTGTGTCTTCCCGAAGCGCAGCCTGTCAGTGTGTCGACTGAAACGCTCCCTTTCTCATCGACATCCAGATAGGTCACATCAAACCCTTCCTTTTCCAGGGAATGACACGTGTTAAGGACGGCATGATGCTCAATTTTGGTCGTAATAATATGCCTTCCTTTTGATTGATTAGCCCGGGCAGTGCCTGTGATTGCCATATTATCGGATTCTGTGCCGCCACCGGTGAAAATGATCTCCTTTGGTCTCGCTCCAATCGCCCTCGCAAGAATTTCTCTTGCTTCATCAATTACTTTCTTTGCTTTTCTGCCTGCCTGATGAATGCTTGAAGGATTCCCAAAATCATTTCTATACACTTCCATCATTTCGTCAATCACTTTCGGATGTACGGGTGTTGTTGCTGCATGATCTAAATATATGAAAGCCATTCAGACACTTCCTTTAAATTTATCGCTCTAAATATAAAACATATAAGGATCCTGCTGATGAGGTCCTTGTTCATAATGAATAAGATCATCAAGGGTGGTGCTTTCCAGGACATCTTTTACTGCGTCTCTTATCTTCCTCCACAGCTCTCTCTTAGCAGGATCATCATCGTCCATCACTTCAACTGGACGAATAGGACCTTCTAATAAGCGGATGATATCCGCTGCGGTAATTTCTTTAGCCGGTTTGACCAGCACGTAGCCGCCGTATGCACCGCGAACACTCTTAACAAGATCCGCGTTTCTAAGAGGTGCGATCAATTGTTCGAGATAGTGCTCTGACAGCTTATGTTCTGAAGCAATAGCCTTTAGAGATAACGGCCGTTCATTAACATTTTTTCCGAGAGCCATCATAATCGTTAGCCCGTAACGGCCTTTTGTCGAGATTTTCAAAACAAACCCCTCTTTCTATAATCATTGAAACACTTTTTTCGCATAGTGGTAGAAGCAGCCCAACAATGGAGCCGATCGTCAAACCGAAAATAAACGTCCCGAACGAAACAGGACCTCCCATCAGCCACCCTATAATAAGGACTGCCAGCTCCATTAGCCGTCTGACCGGTGCAAGACGCCAGCCGGTCTTCTCAGTGAGGTAGAGCATCAGGGTATCACGTGGTCCTGCACCCCTTCGTGCAGCAATATAGACGCTGATGCCTGCTCCGTTTACAAGAATGCCCGCCATAAGCATAGATACTCTACTATACAAATGAACCGGTGTTGTCATTGCCGGCATGGCAAGAAAAAGATCAATGAATATACCGACTAATATCATGTTCAAATACACACCCGGCTGCGGCCATTTTTTTGTTAAAATAGATGTTGTGGCGACAATTATAAAACCAACGATGATTGACCAGGTGCCTATTGTTAATCCTAATTTATTAAATAGCCCAATATGAAACACATCCCAGGGTGCGCTCCCAAGATGTGCGGTGATCATTAGCGCAATTCCAAAGGCCATAACGATCAGGCCTGTTATAAAAACCGACCAATAAATAAGCTGTTCATAACTATTACGTCGGGATAATACGATGGGTTTCAAAGGCTCCCGCCTCACATTCTTCATACTTAGCAAGTGTATTCAAAAGTCTTTTCATTTTAAGTGTAATATAAACAAATGCTATTATAGCACGAAACAAACCTCATTTGCATGATTGGTTGCTTAAGAGTGATGCAGGAAAAAGGACGTGATGTTTTGGATTTATTCGATTTTTCATCCCATGGCGAAAAAAAAGCAATGGGTAAACCGCTTGCTAACCGGATGCGCCCCCGAACTCTTGAAGAATTTATTGGTCAAGACAGCATTATTGGAGAAGGCCGTCTCCTAAGAAGAGCCATTAAGGCTGATAAATTAACGCCAATGATTTTTTTCGGACCCCCTGGAACCGGAAAAACAACATTAGCTCAGATTATCGCTAATTCAACCTCCGCATACTTTCAGCAGCTGAATGCTGTCACAAGCGGTGTAGCTGATTTAAGAAAAGTTATTTCAGAAGCAAAAGATAGGGCCAAATTCGAAGAACAGCGAACCGTTCTTTTTATTGATGAAATTCACCGTTTTAATAAAAGCCAGCAGGATGCCCTTCTTCCTTCAGTAGAAGATGGAACAATTATATTAATTGGCGCCACCACAGAGAGCCCAATGTTTGAAATAAACCCCGCCCTTTTATCGAGATCGAGACTGTTCCGATTCTCACCGTTAACACACGAAGATATTAAAGCGATGATTGATCAGGCACTCGAAGATAAAGAACGAGGCTATGGTAACTTTCCGGTATCGGTGGATGATGAAGCAATTGAACACCTTATTCATGTAGCAAACGGTGACGGCAGGACAGCGCTTCATGCCCTTGAGCTTGCCGTCCTTACTACCGATCCTGATAGAGAAGGAAACATTCACATCACCGTATCTGTGGCAGAAGAGTCCATACAGGAACGCGTTCTTCAATACGATAAAGCCGGTGATAACCACTATGATACCGTGTCTGCTTTCATTAAAAGTATGCGGGGCTCCGACCCTGATGCCACGCTATACTGGCTGGCAAAAATGATTACTGCTGGTGAGGATCCACGTTTTATTGCGAGAAGAATTTTTGTACATGCAGCTGAAGATGTCGGACTTGGCAGATCCTAATGCCTTGCTTATCGCTCAGGCCGCCTCTTATTCTGTTGAATTCATAGGGCTTCCCGAAGCGAGAATTCCACTTGCGGAGGCAGCGCTTTATGTGGCAACTGCCCCGAAAAGCAATGCAGTAATCACCGGGATCGACCAAGCCATGGCTGCCGTAAAAAAAGAACACACCGGTCAGGTTCCCATCCATTTAAGAGATGCCCATTACAAAGGGGCTCAACAGCTCGATCATGGCAAAGGCTATCAATACCCGCATAATTTTGAAAGCGGCTATGTTCCGCAGCAATACCTCCCTGACCATCTGAAGAATAAAAGCTTTTACACCCCGGCAGAGCGAGGATATGAAAAAACAATAAAGAAACGTTTAGATTACTTTGAGGACAGAAAAACAAAGAAACACTAAGATTTAAGCCGGCCATGTATAAATTATGAATCTGTTGTCTATCATCTCTTAGTAAACTTATATAAAAAGGAGAACAGGATGATGAATAAGGTTAGACAAGACGCATGGAGCCACGAAGACGACCTGTTATTGGCAGAAACCGTGCTTCGTCATATCCGTGAAGGCGGCACACAGCTTAATGCTTTTGAAGAAGTAGGAGACCGCCTCGACCGGACTGGCGCTGCATGCGGTTTTCGCTGGAACGCTATTGTCAGAAAGAAGTATGAACAGGCCGTAAGTATCGCAAAACGTCAAAGAAAGCATATGAAAAGGGCTATTATTAATAAACCTAGATACAATCCAGAGAGTGCGCCAAAAGAGCCAGTCGCTTTCAGTTTGGTAGAAACGCATACGGGTCCAGCTGATGTTCCTCCAAAAAACAGCCGTGTTTAATGAGGCTCCTACGCGTTTCTCATCCTCAGCCGAATCTATGAATTTAACGCAGGTCATTGAGTATCTGAGATCTTTAAATTCAGAGAGCCTTAACCATTCTAGGTTAGCAGCAGAAAATGAAAGCCTGCAAAAAGAAATTAAACAGCTGAGAGAAGAGAACAAATCGCTTCAGAACGAAAAAGCGTCACTTTATGCTAAGCAGCAGACCGTTGAAGAAGATTACCAGTCTCTCATTCAGATTATGGATAGGGCGAGAAAAATGGTGCTTTTTCAGGAAAATGATTCAGCGGCGAACAGCAGCTCACCAAGCTTTAAAATGGACAAAAACGGAAATTTAGAAAAAATGGCAAAATAAAAACACCGCCAAGGCAGTGTGTCATTTAAATTCTTTAATATAAACAAGAGTCCCAACTGTGCCGTATAAAAACCCGAGTTTTGATCCCGCACTCAGCAGGTGGGTGTCCTGCCCCAGCCATTATGCGTCCTTAAAAAAGGCTTGCACGCCGGCTGGAAACATCGGACTCCCTATCAAAAAATGTTCGGTCAAAACATTTGGTTTATTACGTACACTTCAGGACTCTTTAACTTTGTATAAGTATCATAGCATAAGTATTCAGAATAAATCAAGCGGCTATTTTCCCCATTAATAAGCCCCTGTTTCTCTGAATTTGAAGAGCCGACGCGTTATCCGTCCGGCTCTTCATTTTTTGGGAATGGATCAGCGCTTAACTGCAAGATGCAATTCTTCCAGCTGTTTCTCACTTACGCTGTTTGGCGCTTGTGTAAGCAGACATGCGGCGCTTGCTGTTTTTGGAAAGGCAATCGTGTCTCTAAGGTTGGAACGGCCAGCTAATATCATCACGAGCCGGTCAAGACCGAGAGCAATCCCGCCATGAGGAGGGGTTCCATATTCAAACGCCTCAAGAAGGAACCCGAATTGTTCTTTTGCTTCTTCCTGAGAAAAACCTAACGTCTTAAACATTTTTTCTTGTATATCGCGCTGGTGAATCCTCAAGGATCCGCCGCCGAGTTCATAGCCATTCAGCACAAGGTCATAAGCCTGAGCCCGGACTTCTCCAGGAGAACTTTCAAGTTTTTCTAGGTCTTCCTGCAGAGGCATTGTGAAAGGATGGTGCTCTGCAACATAGCGATCTTGATCTTCATCATAACCAAGTAACGGAAATTCAGTCACCCATAAAAAGTTCAGTGCTTGCTTGTTAATTAAATTCAGATCTTTTCCAAGCTTAACCCGGAGTGCTCCAAGGCTGTCCTTCACAACAGATGCCTTGTCTGCAACAAAGAGCAGTAAATCCCCGTCTTTTGCGTGACAGGTTCTAAAAGTGAGCGGCAGGCTGCTTCATCAAAAAACTTTGCAATTGGTCCTTTCAAAGCTTCTCCTTCAACCTTCAGCCACGCCAGTCCTTTTGCACCGTATCGAGCCGTAAATTCTCCCAAGTTCATCAATATTCTTGCGGGAATAGTTTGCAGCTTGGCCTTCAACGTTAAGGCATTGATCATTCCGCCGTTTGCTGCGGTGTCTTTAAAGACCTTGAAGGGTGATTCGGCCACTGTCTCAGTTATATCGATTAACTCCATATCAAAACGGGTATCCGGTTTGTCGCTCCCGTAGCGCGCCATAGCCTCTTTATAAGTCATACGCTGGAAAGGAGCAGAAACGGTTTTGTTTTTCACTTTGCTGACAAGCTCAGTCATCATTTTTTCGATCATTCCCATAAAAGGTTCCTGTTCAAAAAAAGACATCTCAATATCTACCTGGGTGAATTCCGGCTGTCTGTCAGCCCTTAAATCTTCATCACGGAAACAGCGGACCACCTGATAATATTTCTCCATCCCACTGACCATTAAAAGCTGCTTAAATAATTGCGGGGATTGAGGTAACGCATAGAAATCACCAGGATGAACACGGCTTGGAACAAGATAATCCCTTGCCCCTTCAGGTGTACTTTTCGTTAGCATTGGGGTTTCAATTTCAAGGTATGCCTCTTCGTCAAGAAAGTTACGAATGTGCTTTGTTACCTGATGACGTAATTTAAACGTTTGCTGCATTTCAGGTCGCCTCAAATCAAGATAACGATATTTAAGTCGAATCTCTTCTGAGACTTCCGATTCATCTTTAATCTCAAACGGCGGCGTCTTAGAACCATTTAGAATTTCCACTTCCAGAACGCTGATCTCAATGCGTCCTGTCGCCATTTTAAGATTGACCGACTGTTCTTCCCTCTTTGATACCGTTCCGGTTACATGAATCACATATTCACTTCGAATGGATTCGGCAATTTCCAATGCTTCCTTCGAAACTTCAGGGTTGAAGACAACCTGAACGATACCTGAACGGTCTCTTAAATCGATAAAAATAAGACCGCCTAAATCTCTTCTCTTTTGAACCCATCCCGAAAGCTCTACTTTTGTTCCCTGCTTGTGCTTCTGTTAGTTCTCCGCAATATGCTGTACGATACATGCTAAAGCCCTCCCTTAGTTGTTTTTTATGAAAGCTTCCAGTTCTTCGATTGGAACTTCTGTCTGACTTCCGTCACTTAACCTTTTTACGTTAATGACTTGTTTTTCAAGCTCTTCCTCACCTAATACTGCCACAAACTTTGCCCCAGATCGGTCAGCCTGTTTGAACTGGCCTTTTACTTTTCTAGACAGGTAGTCCATGTCTGCAGAGACACCATTTTTCCTTAACCGGTTCAGCAATGCTGGCGCCTGGTCTTTCGTTTTTTCACCAATAATTGCTAAAAAGCAATCCAATTGTTTTTCACTATTTATGGTGACATCCTCAGCCTTGAGAGCAAGAAGAAGGCGCTCAATACTTAATGCAAAGCCGATTCCTGGTGATTCAGGTCCTCCAAGCTGCTGAACAAGCCCATTATAGCGTCCGCCGCCTGCGAGCGTTGTGATCGCACCAAATCCTTCACCCATAATTTCAAAAGCTGTGTGATTATAATAATCCAATCCCCTTACCATTGTTGGATCAACAGTAAATGCCATTCCCATGCTTGTAAGGTACTCTTGAAGTTTGTCGAAATATGCCGCTGATTCCTCATTCAAATAATCTAGAATGCTTGGAGCGGTCGCCATAAGCGGGTGATCCCGATCGACTTTACAGTCAAGAATTCTCATTGGATTTTTTTCAAGACGAGATTGACAGTCCTTGCAGAATTCGTCAATGGAAGGCTTAAAGTGCGCAATGAGAACATCCCTATGCTTAAGACGGCTTTCTGGATCACCAAGGCTGTTTATAACAAGCTTTAGATTTTTAAGACCCAGATTCTCATAAAATTGCATGCCTAAAGCAATAATTTCAGCATCAATAGCTGGGTCCGCTGCCCCAATTGCTTCTACGCCAAACTGAGTAAATTGCCTTGTTCTTCCCGCCTGCGGTCTTTCATAACGAAACATGGGTCCAATGTAGTAAAGCTTGACTGGCTGATTTGGCCCCCCATGCAGTTTGTTAGTTACAAAAGATCGAACGACAGGCGCAGTGCCTTCTGGGACGCAAGGTTAAGCTTCGCCCGCCCCTGTCTTCAAAGGTATACATTTCTTTTGTAACGATATCTGTAGTATCGCCTACACCTCTTGTGAAGAGGTCGGTTGACTCAAATAAAGGCGTCCGGATTTCTTCATAGTTAAATCGTTCACATAAAGATCGCGCCTCATTCTCAATAGCCTGCCATACTGCTAACGTCAGCTGGAAGAATATCTTCAGTGCCGCGGGGTTTTTGGATTGACATCGTCTCACTCCCTGATAAACATAATTAAACAAATTTTAAACACAAAAAAACCCCTGTTCATACTTAGATGAACAAGGGACGGATCTACCGTGGTGCCACCCTTTATTTAAAGCATCGCTGCTTTCTCATAAAGGCAGATAACGTCTGCAGACGATTTTCCCTACTGGATGATTCGGTTCGGGAAAATACCTCCCTGAGTGTCTTTCGTCAATGCTTAGCCGGAATTGATTGCAGCCGTGGCAATTCCTCTCTGAAGGCAAGCAATTTGAGTACTTTTCTCGGATCAAAGGATTTTATTATTAGGCGGTTGGCGACAATCATTCTCTTCTTAGTAGAGTTTCGCTTTGAACCCGCACTTTAGGATATTTTTATATCGTAATGATCTTTTTAAAAATTGTCAAGCTTTAATTAAATAAACTGATCAGCTTTCTACAATTAAAGTCACTGGCCCATCGTTCGTAAATGAGACATCCATCATTGCGCCAAAGACACCGGTTTCCACTTTAAGTCCTTTTTCACGCAGCAATTCATTAAAGTAATCATAAAGCGGTTCTGCTATATCAGGTTTTGCCGCTTCAAAGAAGCTTGGCCTCCTGCCTTTTCTCGTATCGCCGTACAGCGTAAATTGAGAAATCGACAAAATCGCTCCATTTGCCTCAGAGACAGAATGATTCATTTTACCTTCCGCGTCTTCAAAAATGCGAAGAGAAGCAATTTTTCCAGCTGCATATTCTGCATCTTTTTTTTGGTCAAGATGTGTCACACCAACCAGCAGCATTAGACCGCTGTCAATTTGCCCCACCGTTTTTCCATTCACGGCTACCGAAGCATTTTTTGCTCTCTGTACAACAACTTTCATATTTATTCACCCCGGTTATTACTGCATCAGCCTTTTTACAGCGTACACATCAGGAATTTTCTTGATTTTTTCAACGACTCTTTTAAGATGGCTGATATTATTTATGGCAATAGTAATATGAATGAGGGCTACTTTATTCTTATCCCCTTTACCTGATACCGCCTGAATCGTTGTATGCGTTTCAGAGACTGAATGAAGCACTTCATTCAGAAGTCCATTTCGGTCATACCCCGTTATTTCAATATCAACATTATAATACTTTGTTTTTTCGGTGCCTGTTTCCCATTCAACATCCAATAAACGCTGTGAGGCATCCTCTTGGTTGATATTTGGGCAATCTTTCCGATGGATCGATACTCCGCGACCCTTAGTAATATAGCCGACGATTTCATCCCCGGGAACCGGATTACAGCACTTCGATAACCTGATTAACAGATTATCAACGCCTTTTACCCTAACACCGGATTCCGTTTTCCGTTGAGGAATATAGGATTTCACATCAGGGAAAGACTTAAGCAGGTCTGCTGCTGAATCTGCTTGAAGCTCTTTTCTTACTTTTTCAGTCAGTCTTGTGACAACTTGGCGGGAGGTAATGCCGTTATAACCTACTGCCGCATAGATCTCATCTTCTGTTGAAAAATTATACTTCTTCGCAACATTCTCGATGTTTTCCAAGGTTAAAGTGGTTTTAGGATCAAATCCCTGGTTCTTTAATTCCTTTTCGATCATTTCTCGGCCTTTAAGAATATTTTCATCCCTGCGCTGCTTTTTGTACCATTGTCTTATTTTATTTTTCGCAGCAGAGCTCTGCGCCATTTTAAGCCAGTCCTGACTCGGTCCGTAGGAATGTTTTGACGTGAGAACTTCGACAATATCCCCTGTTTTCAGCTTATAATCTAGAGGGACAATCTTGCCATTAATTTTGGCACCGACTGTCTGATTGCCGATCTCAGTGTGAATACGATAGGCAAAATCAATCGGAACTGAGCCAGCAGGAAGTTCAAAAACATCCCCTTTTGGTGTAAATACGAATACCATATCGGAAAACAAGTCCACTTTAAGTGATTCCATAAACTCTTTGGCATCAGCTGTATCATTTTGCCATTCAAGAATTTCCCTAAACCAGGAAAGCTTGTCCTCAAATCGGTTATTCAGATTTTGCTTTTTTCCTTCTTTGTATGCCCAATGGGCTGCAATCCCGTATTCAGCAACCTTATGCATATCTTCAGTCCGGATTTGAACCTCAAGGGGGTCTCCCTTAGGACCAATCACTGTCGTATGGAGAGACTGATACATATTTGCCTTAGGCATCGCAATATAATCTTTAAACCGTCCAGGCATCGGCTTCCAATGCGTATGGATAATTCCTAGGACAGCGTAACAATCTTTAATGCTGTTCACGATAATTCTTACTGCAAGCAAATCGTAAATTTCATTAAACTGTTTATGCTGATGTTCCATTTTTTTGTAGATGCTGTATATATGTTTTGGGCGTCCTGAAATATCAGCTTCAATGTTCACTTCTTTCAGGTGATCGGTAATGCCTGTCATTACTTCATGTATATAGGCTTCTCGCTCATTCCGCTTGCGTTTCATTAGATTGACAATCTTATAATATTGCTGAGGATTTAAATACCTGAGAGAGCTGTCTTCAAGCTCCCATTTAATGGCGGATATTCCTAGGCGGTTTGCCAGCGGAGCAAAAATTTCAAGCGTTTCGTTGGCCTTTTGCATCTGTTTTTCCGGCGTCATGTATTTCAGTGTCCTCATGTTATGAAGCCGGTCAGCAAGCTTAATTAGTACGCAGCGCAGATCCTGAGCCATTGCCACAAACATTTTTCGATGATTCTCCGCCTGCTGGTCTTCTTTTGACTTAAATTCGAAACGGCGGAGCTTAGTTACTCCATCGACTAGCCGAACGACTTCTTCACCAAACTTTTCCTGTATATCCTCCAAAGTTACAGAAGTATCCTCCACAACATCATGAAGCAGACCACTAATCACAGTGGTTGGATCCATGTCAAGTTCCACAAGAATGCCCGCTACCTCAACTGGGTGCATGATATATGGATCCCCCGATTTTCGGAATTGGCCATCATGTGCTTTTCTCGCGAAGTCGTATGCTTCTTTAATTTGTGCAACCTGCTCCTGATTTAAGTAGGTGCCTGCTTTCTCCAATAGCTCTTCTATCGTCATATACCCATCACCTTATAAAAAAACTCAATGACCGAATCATCGTTATAATTTCTTATCGTAACAAAAAAACAGAGAAAAGGGCTGTTTTTTCTGCAAATAATGTCGAAAACACTAAAATTCATTTATTTTATTTTATAAACAAAGAGCGCTCCGTCAGAGCACTCTTAAATATTAATATTGCATTAAAGTAAATATATCATACCGGTCAAGTTTTTCTCTACCATTCAGGTTTTTAAGTTCAATCATAAAGGCGAGTCCAACGACTTCACCGCCTAGTTTTTCAACCAGATTAATGGTGGCTCGAATCGTTCCCCCAGTGGCAAGAAGGTCATCCGTAATAACGACTTTTTGTCCAGGCTTGATTGCGTCTTTATGAATAGTTAGGATATCTTTACCGTATTCTTTGCCATAAGTTGTGGAAACAACCTCTCTAGGAAGCTTTCCTTCTTTTCTGACAGGGACAAACCCGATATTCAGCGCATAAGATGCAGGGCAGCCGACGACGAATCCCCGTGCTTCTGGTCCAACAATGACATCTGCATTTTTTTCTTTTGTATACTGAACAATTTCGTCGATTGCCTTTTTATACGCTTCGCCATCTTGCATAAGCGGGGTAATATCCTTGAATACAATTCCTTTTTTCGGGAAATCTTCCACTATTTCAATATACTCTTTATAATTCATTTGCTTGTTGCCTCCTTGGCTTCGGTTCGCTCTTTACTCGTTTCCTTCATCCATTGTTTCAGTGAAGAATAAGAGGAGTAACATAACGTTTCTTCGGTTTCTATTTGTTTTACCCTCATTTTATAGCTTTCAGATGCAGTTAAATCCTTTTTTTCCGCATGATCTGCTACAGAAAGAAGACCATTGTCTATTTTAACAAAATTAAGATCAAAAAACACTTGAATAATGAATTTAATATTAGGCACGCTTATTCCTGTAAGACTTGATAGACGTCGATCAATTGCTGACTGGTTAACGGGCTGGTATTTATTAAGGAAAGCATACACTTTTTTGAACTGTTCTCTTGAAGGGACACCTGAAAAATATTGGGAGGACTCCGTTTTAAAAGCCGCATAAATCCTTTCAGGAAAATTTTCTGTATCTAATAGTCTCGAAAGGTCTTCCAGATCATCGGGTATATCAAGAAAAAGAACATAATGGCCCTGTAACTCGGGAGCAGATAGATTCATGGCCATTTCAACAATCATGTCTCCGAAAGCGCCAGTTGCGGACAGGACAGTTTCTTCATGAAAGGCAATGATTTTTACCTTATTTACCGGGAGCAGCGCCGCTAGTCTGGGAAGATCCCTTTCGCTTCTCCAGTCAAATAACTGCCACTCCTCCACAGCTAAATCTTTTACAAGCATCTGTGGCTTGCGGTAGCCGTTCCATTCATTGATGGAAAGTTCGCCGAGTACAGAAACAGAGACTTCCTTTGCAATCTCTTGGCTAAGATGGCCTTTTTGGAAAGCAATGGCATCAAGCATCTGCTCCCCTTCAGAAAAGACGAGTTTTAAATGATCTTTATTCTTCCCAATCTGCCTAAGCTGAGAAAGCTTTGCATCCTTTATAGCAAAAACAGGCTTTGGATTTCCAACACCAAATGGCGCCATCATCTGCAAGGTTTCTATCAGCTCAAGTGAAACATCTTCAATTCTGCACACACTGTCTACTGAAACTTTTGGAATAAACACGTGTGCAGCTGCATTGGCAGCGGCCCACTCATTCAGCCGCGTCTCCAAAAGAGGAATGTCTTCTACTGACAGGCTCATACCTGCAGCCATAGGGTGGCCGCCAAAATGAGGCAAAAGTGCTCTGCAAGAAGATAGAGCTTGAAAAACATCAAATCCTTCGACGGAGCGAGCTGACCCTTTTGCCTTACCAGTCTCAGAATCTATCGAAAGGATAATTGCGGGACGGTAAAATTTCTCAACGACACGTGAAGCAACAATACCGACGACGCCTTCGTGCCAGTTTTCTCCCGATATCACAAGAACATCCTGTTTATTTTTACGCTGAGTTTCCGCCTGAATCATTGCCGCGGCAGTAATATCTTCCACCACGCTTTTACGTTCTTTATTTAAGCGATCTAGATCAGAAGCAAGCTGCTTGGCTTCCTCATCATCATCAGTAATAAATAGCTGAGCCGCTGAGCTGGCGTGCGTCATTCTTCCTGCAGCATTTATTCTTGGCCCCATTGCAAATCCAATATGCTCTTCATTAATCGATTCCATCTCCAACCCAGCCACATCTATTAAAGCGGTTAAGCCAGGAAATGTTCGGGTTGCCATTTTACTAAGTCCGCTCGAAGCGATCCATCGGTTCTCTCCCTCAAGCGGAACAAGATCTGCAATGGTGCCGATTGCTGCGAGCGCCAAATAATCATCAGCATCTTCACCAAAGAGAGCCTGGATCACTTTCAGCGCAACGCCAACCCCTGCTAACGATTTAAATGGATACGGACACCCTGGTTTTTTGGGATTAATAATCGTAAATGCATCAGGAAGTTCAGGAGGCGGTTCATGGTGATCAGTCACAATATAATCAAGACCGGACTCTTTGGCGAATGCTGCTTCATCCACTGCAGAAATGCCAGTATCCACTGTTATGACAAGCTGAAATCCTTTTTTTATTGCTTCCTTTAAAGCGGGGATATTTGGACCATACCCTTCTTTAAATCGGTCAGGAATATAAAAAGACACATTCGCCCCATGCTCTTTTAGTGCTCTAACCATCAGGGCAGTAGAACTCACCCCATCTGCATCGTAATCTCCAAAGATCAGAATTTTTTCCTGCTTCTCTATAGCCTTTTGAATTCTTGCTTTAACGACAGCCATGCCATCTAACAGAAACGGATCATGAACCTTGCCTTTTTGATTATGTAAGAATTCAGAAGCCTGCTCCACAGAAGATAAACCTCTTTGCAGAAGCAATTCTCCAATTATGTATGGCACCTGAAGTGCCTCGGCAAGTTTATTTGCCTGTTCATTGTTTTTTTCTTTATAAAGCCATTCATTTTTTGAATTTAACATGTGATCACCCCATATAAGCTTTCACCATTATACATGAGGCGATCATGCGGCGGCAACACTCGCCTATTTTGAAAGATCGTTTTTATCCTTCATTTTCTCCTCTGTTCGGCTACCGGCCACGTCTTTATTGCCATGTGAATGTTTTCTTTCCGCTCTGGAAGGCATCCCATCTGGCGTGCTGTACTGTTTTAATTCAGCTTTCTTATTTTTCAGCTCACGCTGCAGACGGTACACTCTGAATATCCCGATGAATCCAACCATTAATGCACCAAGCAGTGCCGAAACGATAATAACTAATATTAACGGCCATTGTGACGTACCGAATAGGTAATGGACCGTTACTGGATCTACATTAATGACAGAAAAAATAGCAATAATCAAAACAACCACCAAAGCCAATAAAATTCCCCATTGTCCTTTCATAAGCTCACCCCTTTTTATCATTATTACTCTCTAAAACTATACCCTGTTCCTGCCCATTTTAAGCCGTACATAAAGAATACCCCCTTGCAGCGATCATGTGCAAAGGGGCATAAGATGACATCCATTCAGTTTAGGCTTGAACAGGTTTTTTCTTTTTCCGTTTGTTAGCGCTCGCCTTCATAACTACCCATAATGGGGACGCGATAAAAATAGACGAGTAGACGCCGACAATTAATCCTATAAATAATGCAATGGTAAATTCCCTGATGGACGTGCTTCCAAAGATCAGCAGCGCAATAACCGGCAGTAGCACCGTCATAACGGTATTTACTGACCTTGTTAATGTTTGCTGTATACCAAGATTTGCAATATAAGAAAGTTCTTCAAATGTTCGCGGTGTTTTTTTGGACAGCCGCATGTTTTCTCTTAGGCGGTCAAAGGTCACGATCGTATCGTTAATTGAATAGCCTACGATTGTTAAGACCGCTGCGATAAACACAATGTTTACTTCGATATGAAAAATGCTAAAAATCGTGACGATAAAGAAAGCATCATGCAAAAGAGCAAGAATCGCCGCCAGCCCTTGCAAAAATTCAAATCGGATCCAAACGTAAATGATAATAAATACAGAAGATATGACGATCGCCCAAATGGCATTTTTCGCAAGATCACGTCCAACCTGAGGGGAGACCGTACTTACATTAGGCGCAATACCAAACTTCTGCTTAACCGCTGACTTCACGTCAGCAATTTGATCCTGGTTTAATACCTTATTTAATCTTACAGTTGCCACATTGTGACTGTTGCCGTTTAGCAGTGCCTGATCAGGCTGATAGCCAAGTTCATTAAACGTTTTCTTTACCTCATTTATTTTAAGCGTATGCTGCCCTTCTATATCTACACGTGTGCCGCTCGTAAAATCAATGCCCAGATTCATGCCGAACACGAAGAGGACGATGATGCCGATTATTGTAAGCAGTGACGAAAAAACAAAAAATTTGCGGCGGTTTCCTACAAAATCAAACTTTTTAAAGTTCATCAATATCACCCTTTTTCACACCAAAAACTCCCGGCTTTTTATTCAATGCCTTGCTGCCTACCCAAAGCCCAAGTAAAAGCCTGGCACCGAATACCGCTGTTATAAAGCTGACAACGATACTTACAATCAGCATAACAGCAAAACCTTGTACAGCACTTGTACCATAAATGAACATAACGACTGCTGCGATAATCGTCGTCAGGTTAGCATCAAAAATGGTTCCGAGCGACCTTCTGTTTCCGGCTTTGAATGCAGAAAGAATCGATTTACCTGATCGGATTTCTTCTTTAATTCTCTCTAGGGTGATGACGTTTGCATCAACCGCCATACCAACACCTAATATCAGGGCTGCAATTCCTGGCAGTGTTAAAACCGCCTTTAACCCAACAAACACAGCTAAAACAAGGAAAATATAGGCTATAAGTGTGATAACTGCTATAAATCCCCCAAACCGATAGAACAGCAGCATGAAAAGGAAGATAGCAGCAATACCAATAATCCCTGCAAAAATTGTTTTCTGCATCGAGTCCTGTCCAAATTGTGCGCCGACAGAAGTCGAGTAGATTTCTTTAAGTTTTACAGGCAGTGAACCAGCATTTAACAAATCTTTTAAAGTCGTGGCACGATCAACTGTAAAGTTGCCGGTAATCTCAACATTATTTGTATTAAGTACACTGGATACTGCCGGATCAGAAATGAATTTCGGTTTCTTTTGATTAACTTCTTTTTTATAAGAATCGCCTTTCTGATAGTCAAGCCAGATAACCAGTTTATTATCCGGAGGCGGCATTTGGGAAATTTTCTTGGTAACACTGGCAAACTTGCTTGCGCTTTTTAACTTTAATGTAACAAGCGGATTATTTAAATCATCGTAGCCGACCTTAGCTTTCCCGGGAACAAGGTCAGACCCGTCCAGCATTAAGTTATCATTCACATCTCTAAAGCTCAAATTAGCTGTTGTCGAAAGCAATTTACGAGCTTTCTTTTGATTTTTGACCCCAGGCAGCTGAACACGAATATTATGCTTGCCTCCGCCATTTTCAATGGAGATCTCCGGCTCGCTTACGCCAAGGACATTAATTCGTTTATTAATTGAAGCGACCGCATTCTTCATTGTATCTTTGGTAATTTTATCACCTTTATGTAATGGTTCAACCTGATAAAGGACTTCGAATCCGCCTTTTAAGTCCAGTCCGAGCTTCACGTTTTGTAATAAAGGCTTTACTGTGAAGCCTATGATCAGACCCAGTATTACAAGTATTGCGAAAAAGGAAATAATACGTCCTTTTTTCACCATATTTCTCTTGCTCCCTTCTCTTTAACCCTCACCGCGTTATGTATAAGCATTGCTTCATTATAATCAGCCGCACCAGACTGTGTCAATCTCTCCCAGAAAATGCGGTTAATTTTTAAACAGATCTGCTGTGGTGAACATTTCCATTCTTATTTTATTCATATAATCATTAACTGAAACTTTCATCACACTATTGACAAACTGGTTAAAAGAAAGGTTTTCTTTTTTATGTTTTTTTGCGATTGTCTGCAATAAAAACGGCCACAATTCATCATGAGTTATTCTGGTAACACCGAGCAAATGAAATTCTTCAAGCTTGCTTTGTAAAAATGGCTGAATTGTTTCCCGCCATTCCTCATACTGCTCAGATTGCGCCATGTTATTCACCCCCATAATTTTTATCATAGCATAATTAAAGTTAGATAAAAATATAGAATTTTCCTTTCAATAAAACTCTCAGTCATTTTATCACCCCTTGTACTCATATAGTAAATGGACAGGAAAGCCTTGTCCTGAATCATACAAGGCTGTTTCTGGAATCAAAGTCATGAGCTGAGGCGGATAGAAAATGAAAAAGGAGTCTTTTCTACAAGGCATTATGGTGCTTACCATAGCTGGCGTCATTACCAAAATACTTGGGGTAATTAATAAAATGGTTGTCGCTTATTATATCGGTGAAGAAGGCGTCGGCCTTTATATGATGGCCTATCCAACACTGCTTTTGATTGTTACCTTAACTCAGCTCGGCCTTCCGATCGCTATTTCAAAAATGGTCGCTGAAGCAGATGCTCTAGGTAATAAAAAGAAAGTCAGACAGGTGCTGTCCGTCTCTTTTTTAATCGTCGGTATATTAAGCGTTATTTTTACAGCCCTTAGCTTGCTCGTCATTCCTATCATCAGCAAATATCTTTTTACTGATCCAAGGGTCATGTATCCCCTGCTTGCTATTATTCCCATCGTCCCTGTTGTTGCCATGGCGTCTGTAATCAGAGGGTATTTTCAGGGACTTAGTAAAATGAAACCCTATGCCTGGTCCCAGTGCCTGGAGCAAAGTGTAAGGTTGATGCTTGTTTTTTTATTTGTTAAATGGCTTCTGCCGCTCGGTATTGAATATGCAGCAAGCGGTGCAATGATTGCAGGGGTTGTCGGTGAAACCGTGTCATTAATTTATATGTGGGTCTTATTCAGAAGAGAGCAGCCCTTTTCCGGCAGCCCACAGCGTTTGATAAAAAGAATTTGGCATAGGGAGACTGCTGTCCAGTTGATGTCGATTGCATTGCCAACTACAGGTAGCCGTTTGATCGGGTCCGTTTCTTATTTCCTTGAACCGATTATTGTTCTGCAAAGTCTTGCGATTGCTGGCGCCGGCGCACTTGCCACCCGTCAATATGGAGAACTTGCCGGATTCGCTATCCCCTTGCTGACCTTGCCAAGCTTTATCACACATGCCTTGCATATCTCTCTTGTACCTGCGATCAGTGAGGCAAGTGCAAACAATCAGCAAAGCGTTATACACTACAGGCTCAACCAGGCTTTAAAAATTGCAGGGCTTTCGGGCGGCCTAACGATGATTGTTGCATATATTTTTGCTGAGCCGCTGATGACATTAATGTATCACGCCCCCCAATCAGCAAGGTTTATATATGTTATGGCCCCTTTTTTTATGTTTTATTACTTTCAAGGCCCGCTTCAGGCAGTTCTGCAGGCCCTTGATCTGGCAAAAGCCGGAATGATGAACAGTTTGTTCGGCACAATTATCAAAACGCTTGTTATCTTTGTCCTGGCTTCTCAGCCATCTTTCGGGATTATGGGCGCCGCCCTCGGCTACTCAGTCAGTATTGTGTTAACAACCGCCCTTCATTTTGGAACGGTAGTGAAAGCTGTTGGCTATTCTTTTAATATCCGACCTCTGATCAAATCGACTTTGATCATTGCTGGCACGTTTGGTTACGGCGTTTATATCAGTCATCATTTTCTTCAGCAATGGTCACTTCTTCCCCAGACGTGCGTTCTGATCATCAGTATTATCGTTGTTTACACGGGCCTTCTGTTCCTGTTTAAGATGTTAAACAAGGAAGAAATGCGTCACATACCAGTTATCAAAAAATGGATTGCTTAAGTATGATGGTTTCATTTAAATAAGGATGCTTGTTGCTGTTAAGTATTTCATTACGTTATTTATGGCACTTAATTATTTTGCAACACTTTAAAAAACAACTAAAAAAAGGAGATGGGTTCCATGTTTCAGTGGATGAAAGGAATATCATCAGGCTTGTTGAGCACCACGGCGCTACTGCTATTATTCACAATTATTCTTGCTACATTGTTAAGGTTTACTCCGCTGACAGAAAAAGATTTAGGCGTCTTCCCAACGCTGCTATCGGCCTGTGCACTAATTACAGGAGGGGTCTTTACAGGACGCAAGGCAAGGTCTAAGGGCTGGCTTGCTGGAGGACTTACAGGGGTGTTCTTTTCCTTGCTTGTCATGATCTTCCGCATAATGTTTGCCCATCAGCTTCCTACTTTTAATCAGACAGTGTTTTACCTTATGGCGGTGGGACTCATGTGTCTTGGAGGAATGTTCGGGGTGAATCTTTCCAGCAGAAAAGGCAACGCATAAAATAAGACTGGCACCCTTTTTGGATGCCAGTCTTTTTCATGCTTCTCATTTATTGAACTTCATTTTGTTCACGCGGGGTAACGGTGCGCAAAGCTTGCTTGTCAAACGTCAACTTTGTTGTACCATTACACTTGATCGTAATTTCCTGATCATCCACAGCATCAACCGTGCCATGCAAACCGCCAATCGTTACGATTAAGTCGCCGCGTTTAACATTCATTTGCATTTCACGCGTTTTTTTCTGTCTCTTTTGCTGCGGACGAATCAGCAGGAAGTAAAAGATAACAAAAAAGATAATTAAAGGACCTATTGTTGTTAACCAGTTTCCACCCATAAATCAACCCTCCTTCTTAGAATCAAAAGTTTTTAGCATTAGGCTTATTAAATCCATATTGTTCAAAGAAAGCTTCCCTAAAATCGAGCAGCCGGTCTTCTTTTATGGCTTCGCGAACCTGCTTCATCAAGTTTAACAAAAAATATAGATTATGATAAGTTGTCAACCGAAAGCCGAACGTTTCGTTAGCTTTCACCAAATGTCTAATATAAGCTCTTGAGTAGGTTTTACACACATGACAGTCACAGTTTTCGTCAAGCGGTCCGAAATCACGAGAGTATTTACTGTTACGGACAACCAGACGACCATTGCTGGTCATGCATGTCCCATTTCTTGCAATTCTGGTTGGGAGCACGCAGTCAAACATGTCAATTCCCCTAATTGAACCGTCGATCAGGGAATCTGGAGAGCCAACGCCCATAAGATATCTAGGCTTATCACTTGGAAGCCAAGGTGTCGTAAAATCAAGCACGCGATTCATGACATCTTTCGGCTCGCCGACAGAAAGTCCTCCAATAGCATACCCCGGAAAGCCTAGAGAGGTCAAATCCCTTGCTGATTGTTTGCGCAATTCCTCATATTCTCCGCCTTGTACAATTCCAAACAGTGCCTGCCTGTCCGGGTGAAGGTTAGCATTAAGACAGCGCTCTGCCCACCTGCTTGTTCTTTCAACTGAAGCTTTCATATAAGAATGCTCCGCTGGATAAGGCGGACATTCATCAAAAGCCATCATGATATCTGAACCAAGGGAATTCTGAATATGGACGGATTTCTCCGGACTTAAAAAGAGTTTTTCCCCACTTAAATGATTGCGAAAATGAACGCCTTCTTCTGTAATTTTACGAAGGTCACTCAAGCTGAAAACCTGAAAACCTCCAGAATCGGTTAATATCGCCTGATCCCAGTTCATGAACTGATGCAGGCCACCTGCTTCTTCAACAATTTCTTCCCCTGGTCTAAGCCAGAGGTGATACGTGTTGCTCAGAATAACCTGTGAGCCAATTTCCTTTAACTCTTCCGGACTCATTGTTTTAACGGTGGCTAGTGTCCCCACCGGCATAAACATGGGTGTATCAAATGTTCCATGCGGTGTATGAAGCTTTCCAAGCCTTGCTCCCGATTGCCGGCACTCTTTGATAAATTCATATGTTACTGCTGCCATTACCTGCTGCTCCTTTTGTTATAAACATTGCATCTCCAAAACTGAAGAAACGATACCGTTCTTTCACGGCCTCTTTATAAGCGCTTAACGTAAATTCATTCCCTGCAAATGCACTGACCAGCATAATGAGGGTGGATTTCGGTAAATGAAAATTGGTAATCATTGCATCCACCGCTTTATAGTGAAAGCCGGGATAAATAAAAATATCCGTCCATCCTGAAGAGGCTTTCATTGTGCCATTATACTTACCAGCAATGGTTTCAAGTGTTCTGATGACGGTTGTTCCTACTGCCACCACTCGCCCACCCGTTTTTTTAGTCTGGTTAATAGTCTCTGCACTGTCCTCAGACATTTGATAATACTCAGCGTGCATGGTATGTTCTTCAAGCTTATCGACTTTCACTGGACGAAACGTGCCAAGACCAACATGTAACGTGATAAACGTTGTTTTAATTCCCTTTTCTTTAAGCCGCCTTAACAGGCCTTCTGTAAAATGCAGGCCCGCTGTCGGCGCAGCCGCTGAACCGCGATGCTTCGAAAATACCGTTTGATACCTTTCCTGATCCTCAAGAGACTCTTTAATATATGGCGGCAGCGGCATTTTGCCGAGCCTGTCAAGAACTTCATAGAAAACCCCAGAGTAGTGAAACGTTAGAAGCTGACGTCCTTCCTCCATTGTTTCCTCGCATACAGCGGTTAACTCTCCGCCGCCAAATTCAAGAATAGTGCCTTTTTTGACTCTTTTAGAGGGCTTAACAAGACATTCCCAAGTGTCGCCTTCCGTTTGTTTCAACAAAAGAAGTTCGATTTGAGCACCCGTCTCCTTCTTCACCCCAAACAGACGGGCCGGCAGTACTCTTGTATCATTTAAGACAAGACAGTCCCCAGGATTTAAGTAATCTTTAATATCTGAGAAATGCATATGAGAGATGCGCTTAGATTCAGGATCAAGCACCATCATTCTCGATGTTTCTCTGTCTTCAAGCGGTGTTTGTGCAATGAGCTCTTCTGGTAATTCAAAATCAAAATTTGATACATCCATACTTTCGTTCCTCACTTTATGCTAATTATCGCCATCTGTTAAGTATCGATAAAATTATCGATACCACCACACTGATTATGACACAGGTGACAATTGGAAAATAAAAAGATACGTTCCCCTTTTTCATGAAAATATCTCCTGGAAGCTTTCCAATGAATCGCCATGATATCCCTGCTAAGAAGATAATAACACCGATCCCCATCAGCCATTTCCCAAAATCAGTCATCACTTTCTGGGGTCCGCCATTTTAAAATGGTCATATACAAGGCCTGTCACCATTCTTCCTCTTGGTGTCCTTTGAAGAAAACCGATTTGAAGCAAATAAGGTTCATAAACATCTTCAATCGTATGCCGTTCTTCTCCGATCGTAGCAGCAATCGTATCCAAACCTACAGGGCCACCATTAAATTTATCAATGATTCCTCGTAAAAGCTGGTAATCCACATGATCCAATCCCAGTGGATCAACCTGGAGCTTTGTCAGGGCACGCTGGGTTAACGATAGGCTGATATGCCCATCATTTGTAACCTGGGCAAAATCGCGAATCCTTCTTAATAACCGATTTGCAATTCTCGGCGTCCCTCTGGATCGCTTGGCCACTTCGACGGCTGCCTGCGGTTCCATTTCCACTGACAGAACTTTGGAGGAGCGTGTGACGATCTCTGTAAGCTCTTCTGTTTCATAAAATTGCAGCCGGTTAACCACTCCGAATCGATCCCGAAGCGGCGCGCTTAAATAACCTGCCCTTGTTGTCGCCCCAATCAAGGTGAACGGCGGCAGATCAAGTCTGACCGAGTGAGCCGTGTCACCTTTCCCGAGAACAATATCGAGACAGAAATCCTCCATTGCTGGATACAATACTTCTTCCACATGCCGATTGAGACGATGAATTTCATCTATAAAAAGAACATCTCCCGGTTCGAGAGCACTTAGAAGCGCTGCAAGATCTCCAGGGCGCTCGATAGCCGGTCCTGAGGTGGTACGTAAATTCACGCCCATTTCCTTGGCTATAATCATCGCCAGCGTCGTCTTGCCGAGTCCAGGCGGGCCGTATAATAAAACATGATCAAGCGGTTCCTGCCTTTGTTTCGCAGCTTCAATAAAAACCATGAGATTATCTTTGACCTGTTCCTGGCCAATGTAGTCTTTCAGAGCCTGGGGGCGGATGGAGCCTTCAAGCCAGTTATCGTCCTGTGTGGATTCAGCTGACATCATTCGTTGATGATCAGACATATCTTTATCGCCCCCTTAATCTTTCAGCAATAGCCTCAGTGCTTCTTTCACGTAAGCCTCTGCAGTCAGAGATTTATCCTTTAATTTTGGCGTGATTTTTTTAATTTCCCTCTCAGAATAGCCAAGCGCTGTTAAAGCAAGCAAGGCTTCCTCTAGAGCTCCGCCCTGCTCATCCTGCTGAGCAGCTTCTGTACCTGGCGCAAATAATCCACCAAAACCCTTCCATTTTCCTTTAAGATCGAGAATAATCTGTCTCGCAGTCTTTTTTCCAATACCCGGGAATTTGGTCAGATACTTTTCATTTTCATCCTCTATTGCCTGAATAATTTCTGAGGGCTCACCTGAAGCCATAATCGCTAAAGCCCCTTTGGGACCAATTCCTGATACACTCAGGAGATGAATGAACACCTCTCTGGCTTCTCTCGTTTGAAACCCGTACAGTGCAATCAAATCTTCACGGACATAGTGATAAATATAAATAGTCGCCGTATTATTAAAGTCAACTTGGTATTTAAATGGATTTGGACAGATGACCTGATAACCAATCCCTTGATTATCTATAACGACCTGCTTACTGTCTATGTATTGGATGGTGCCTTTAATATAATCAAACAAAACCTTGTGCTCCTTCACGCCTAATTTCGGCATATTGTCATTAATCTTATCACAAAACAGCGCATCCGCACAGTTGCCGCTTACTCTATTTCCTCTGCGTTATGATGGATATCCTGGACATCATCATTCTCCTCAAGCATTTCGATCAGCCGTTCCATTTTCTTTGTGTCCTCTTCTGATAAAGCTGTGGTTGTCTGAGGGATCATTGTCACTTCTGCGTCTTCAAAGCGTGTAATGCTGCTCCTGAAGCGTGTCCCGGACAGCTGCAAAATCTTCCGGAGAAGCTGTAATAATAAACAAGTCTTCTTCCGTTTCCATTTCCTCTGCTCCCGCTTCAATTGCAGCAAGCATTAATGCTTCTTCATCAATATCGTCTGTTTTTAGAATCGTCATAACGGCTTGCTTATTGAACATAAATGATACACTGCCGGATTCCCCGAGATTCCCCCCGTTTTTTGAAAAAGCATGGCGGATTTCCGAAGCTGAACGATTCTTATTATCCGTTAAAACTTCAACCATCACAGCCACACCTGCCGGACCATACCCTTCATAAATAATTTCTGTATAAGTCACACCGTCAAGATCGCCGGTTGCTTTTTTAACTGCACGTGAAATATTATCGTTGGGCACGTTGTTTGCCTTCGCTTTATCAATTGCCTGGCGAAGCGCTGCATTCATTTCAGGATCACCGCCGCCGCTTTTTGCAGCCAGAAAAATATCTTTTGCAAGCTTCATAAAAATTTTTCCGCGCTTTGCATCCTGTCTGTTTTTTCTATGCTGAATGTTTTTCCATTTCGAATGGCCTGCCATTAAAATCTCTCCTTTAAAATCAATTATATTTTGATTTCCTCATGAAAAGCTCTATGGATATTATACCATGAAATGGCCTTACAAAGAAAAACCAGAAACATGAAGCAGACTGCTGGAAACCTTGCACCTCTGTAAGCTTTAATGATTCTAACCAAAGAAAAAGTGGTCCTGATGCCTTAATGGCTATCAGGACCACCTTTTTTTCTTTTATTACTTACTGTTATTTTCAAATGGTCGTTTGACCGCATCGCTTAGGTCATTAACAATGCCCTTGACGTCAGATCTTACTTCATTTCCAGCCGAACCATTTGTCAAACGATTATTCACATTTGTAATACGCGTTACCATTGCTGGATCAGTTGTAACATAAATATGCTTATTTTTGACAACATTCTTCACAGCAGCTTTTACTTTCTTTTCAACATCTTTTGAGGTTAATTTCGTGCTGCTGACATTCACACCAACAACAACATTATTTTTGTTGGTGAGCACTTGAGCGTTATTAATCCCATTTATCTGATTAACACGCTGGCGAATGAGCATGGCTTGCTGGGACTGGCTTGTGTAGCCTTTATTGCTTTTAGGGGCAACCGGCTGATTCATATTGTATTGATTTGGTTTCCCTGGCTGGTTGTTATAATACCCGACATTATTCATCCCTGTCCCCGGTCTGTTGGATGCACCTTGATTATTGCTATACCCGCATCCGCTAAGCAAACCTGTAACGACAAGCGCTGTGACTGTTCCGCTAAATACTTTTTTCAAAACAATCCCTCCTTTCACGCATTAGCTTGTGTGAAAAAAGGGATTTATAATCTGTTATATTTTATCATTTACGAAGCGTTTCTATTTTGAAGGAAAGCCTTTTGGAAAATCAGGCTGGCTGTTTAAATTGTAATAATTGGTATAGCCATTCCAAACATCTTCCTGTTGCTGAATCTCATTATAGTTGTTATTGCGAACAGAAGATTGCTCGGGATACTGCTGATAATTATAGGTATAAGGATCTGCCACCCCATAGGATGGATATATGTTTGAAGAAGAATTATTTATCGCATGTCTCAGCTCATAAACATTAGAAGGAAGATAATCCCAGTTTCTGCTCGAAGGTTCCCTGCATCCACATGGAGAGTATGGCTGTAAATTATAACTCATCCCTTGAACATTTTGCGGATATGGCTGCTGTGGATAAAATTGCTGCGGGTTCTGCTGTCCGTATGCTGGAGAGTCCATCCCATAACAGTCCTGATAGGGATTATACGTTGCAGGTGATACAGCTTGCTGAGCAGGCTGTTGATACTGCGGCTGGTACGCTTGCTGGATAGGTTGTTGATACTGCGGCTGATACGCTTGCTGGAATTGAGGCTGAGAATAGACCGGCATTTGCTGTTGCATTGGAGAATAAGCATTCGGCATTGGACTAGACTGTTTAGCTTTAGGAAGCATCATATTTGGAAATGAGTCCTGAAGCATCATGTGTGAGCCCTTCTCGCCTGCGCCTTCTTTTTTATATTCCTCTATCATCCACTCTTCATCTTTTAAGGGCAGGAGCGGCGCAAGATGTGCTGTCGGCTTATATTCAATGTTTGTTTTATGTTCTTCCATCATTGGAAAATAAGGCTCCGCACTTTTTTCTTTCTCCGCTGGCTTAGCTTTTTCAATTGGTTTGGCTTTTTCAATCGGTTTAGCTTTTTCAATTGGTTTGACTTTTTCAATCGGTTTTGCTTTTTTAACTGGTTGGGCTTTTTCAATTGGTTTGGCCGCCGTATTCGGCTTTGCCGCTGTGTTCGGTTTAGCTGCCGTGTTTGGCTTTGCTGCCGTATTCGGCTTTGCCGCTGTGTTTGGCTTTGCTGCCGTGTTCGGCTTTGCCGCTGTGTTTGGCTTAGCTGCAGTGTTCGGCTTTGTATGAGGTTCGTGGTTCCCGGTTTTTTTTGTAACCATTTGTTTTTGCGCAGGTACCTTCAATTTCATGCCAGGCATGATTTGATTAGGATTTGCAATTTCCGGATTCATCTCTATCATCTGGTTTAAAGACACGTGATGTTTTTTAGCAATTTTATACATCGTGTCACCTTTTTGAACGGTGTAAATCATCATGACCTTCATCCCTCCTAGGCAAAATCATTATAGTATATGGTTATATAAGGTTATTTGCCACAGGTATTTGCGAAAGGCTGCCTCAAGCTACAGTTCTTTTATCATATGCCTTGGTGCAATCATTTATTATTCGCTATAATTGGAGAAATAACAGGAGGGGTTAAATTTATGGCAGATCAGCAGAAATTATTAGGAAAAGAACGAAGGGAAAAAATTTTAGATAAACTCCGGAACGCCTTACTTCCAATTACCGGATCAGACCTGGCTGATTTTGCAAACGTCAGCCGCCAAGTCATTGTTCAAGACGTTTCATTATTAAAAGCGGAAAAAGAGCCCATCATTGCGACTTCTCAAGGGTATCTCTACCTAGCTGAATCATCGCCGGAACAATTCGAAAAAATTATCGCCTGCAATCATTCGGCCGATAGCACTGAACATGAATTAAATATCATGGTGGATCAAGGGGCTCTTGTGAAAAATGTGATTGTCGAACACCCGGTTTACGGTGAAATTACAGCATCGCTTATGCTGTCTAGTCGAAGAGATGTCGGACAGTTTATGAATAAATTAAAAGAGACGAATGCCTCACTGTTATCTGAACTAACAGCGGGCACCCATCTCCATACAATCGCAGCAGACCGTAAAGCCATTCTAGATGATGTCACTCAGGCTTTGCAGAAAGCTGGCTATTTATTATAGCCTCCCGAGCCGATAATATCGACCTGTTCAACGGCTTCTAAATGATTAAGCTGTTTAATAACATCATCAAAGCCGGCAGACATCCCTCCACCTTCTAAAGTAAGCGTCACATTTGCCCGGCCTTCGAGTGGAATGGTTTGATGTATGGTTAATACATTACATCCTGCTTTGGCAACCAGATCCAGGAGCATCAGCAGCGTTCCTTTTTGATCTTCTAAATGAACGAGCAGCGTTATGATGTTTTCCTGAATCACTTGTCTGAATGGAAAAATGCCTTCCCGATATTTATAAAAAGCACTGCGGCTAAGATCAACGCTTCTAACCGCTTCAGTAACGCTTTGTACTTTTCCACGCTCAAGCAGTTGTTTTGCCTCTAGAACTTTGAGCATGGATTCAGACAAAACATCTTCCCGAACTAAATAGAAGGATTGATTTTTTTTCATATCAAAGATCCTTTTCTTTTAAGTTATATCTTAAAAAAAGAAGTTAACAGTTAATCCAGAAATTCAAATTCATAATCCAGAATTCTTACAATGTCCCCTTCTTCAATACCTTTTTCACGAAGTTCTTCATCAATCCCCATACTTCTTAATTGACGGGCAAACCTGCGGGCAGATTCATCAAAATTAAAATCCGTCATCTTAAAGAGCTTTTCAACTTTCTTCCCATTTATCACATAAGTTCCATTTGGATCTCTTGTAATATAAAATGGCTTTTCTTCGGCTTCCATTCTAAATACTTTATGTTTTGGCTGATCTTCTTCTTCAACTTCTTCAAAAATCGGAAACAAAGGTGTCTCTTCAATTAAGTTGTAAACCTTATGAAGAAGCTCAGAAATCCCTTCCTGTGTTACGGCTGAAATAGGAAAGATGGGGATGGAATCATCATCCACTTTTTCTTTAAATGCCTGCAAAGATTCTTCTGCACCAGGCATATCCATTTTATTTGCAGCAATCACCTGCGGACGTTCCATTAGGCGGTACTCATATGCTTCAAGCTCATGATTAATTTTCTGGAAATCTTCATAGGGATCTCTGCCTTCAGAACCAGCCATATCAATCACATGTATGATAACCCGAGTTCTCTCGATATGTCTTAGAAACTGATGGCCAAGTCCTGCTCCCTCGCTTGCTCCTTCAATCAGACCCGGTAAATCAGCTAGAACAAAACTACGTGAATCATCAACCGAAACAACACCAAGATTTGGTTTGATTGTTGTAAAATGATAGCTTGCAACCTTTGGCTTCGCCGCGCTGACAACAGACAACAACGTCGATTTCCCCACACTTGGAAACCCAACCAACCCTGCATCGGCAAGCAATTTCAATTCCATTCTGATTTCTTTTTCAATCCCGGGCTCTCCGTTTTCTGCCAAATGCGGAGCAGGATTTTTTGGCGTGGCAAATCGTGAATTTCCTCTGCCGCCTCTGCCGCCTTTAGCTATCACCGCTTGCTGACCATGCTCAGTCAAGTCAGCAATGACTTCATCTGTCTCTTTATCAAAAATAATTGTACCAGGGGGTACCTTAACAATCATATCTTTTGCGTTCTTTCCATGCTGGCTTTTAGGACGGCCATTTTCTCCTCTTTTGCCTTTAAAATGCCTTTGATACCTGAAATCCATCAATGTCCTAAGGCCTTCCTCAACTTCAAAAATAACACTAGAGCCATCCCCGCCGTCTCCGCCTGCGGGACCGCCATTCGGTTCGTATTTTTCTCTGCGGAATGCTACCATTCCGTTTCCACCGTCTCCGCCTTTTACATAAATGTCTACCTGATCGACAAACATGACTGTCACCTCGATTCGCTATATAGATATAAGTTTGCACTATTGCTGCCATTTTAAAAGTTCTGCTTTTCCTATAGTATAACAAAAAAGGATGATACCCCGCTGACGGGATACCATCCGTTCTGAACGTTTACACGCTGAAGCCTCTTAAGCTTCTTTAACTACTGGATAGACACTTACTTGTTTGCGATCGCGTCCAAGACGTTCAAATTTTACAACGCCATCGATCTTAGCATAAAGTGTGTCATCACCGCCGCGTCCAACATTTACACCAGGGTAAATTTTAGTTCCGCGTTGACGGAAAAGGATTGAACCGCCTGATACGTGCTGACCATCTGCACGCTTTGCACCAAGCCGTTTTGAATTGGAATCACGACCGTTTTTTGTACTACCTACACCTTTTTTGGAAGAAAAGAACTGCAAGTCTAATTTTAACATGCTGTGCACCTCCTTAATCAATGATTTTTATGTGTTCACCATAAGACGTTTCAATGGTTTTCAAGGCGACCATCATGCCTTCGAGCAGCAGCTGGGCATCGTCTAATGTTTTTCCCTCAGCAGAAACAACCGCTTTAAGAAAACCACCTTCCGCTCCCTGCTCAATCTCAAGACACGAATCAGTTAGCGCCTCAACAGCATTAACTGAACCAAATGTAACAGCTGAAACAGCTGCACAGACAAGATCATAGCCATAAGGACCGCTGTCAGCATGGCCTTGAAGCTCAAAGGATCTGATCTTTCCATGTTCACGATGAACAGTCATTCTTATCATTTATTATAAAACCTAGGAATTGATTTTATCAATGGTGATTTTCGTAAACGGTTGACGATGTCCCTGCTTACGACGATAATGCTTTCTGCGTTTGAACTTAAACACAGTAATTTTTTTAGCGCGGCCGTGTGTTTCAACTTTCGCGGTGACTGTTGCGCCTTCTACCGTTGGGACACCGACTTTCACGTTATCTCCACCGACAAAAAGAACTTTGTCAAAAGTTACTGTATCGCCTTCTTCAGCATGAAGCTTTTCAACGAAAAGCACTTGTCCTTCTTCAACTTTAAGCTGTTTACCACCTGTTTCAATAATTGCGTACATTCCTGCACCTCCTCAGATTCTCAGACTCGCCATCATAGGCATCATGAATTCTCATGCATTTAAAAGCCCATGGTTGTGCGGTTGGAGCGAGTGTGCAAAAGTTCAACTAAACTCAAGCAACATGCAATACAAAGTCGTATTGCGCTCCAAAAGACTAACAGAAGAATCATATCATATCAGCTTTTCCTATGTCAATGCTAAAAAAATTCACAATCGGACTTTTTCATAAGGCTACTGCTTATCCAGAATAGCAGAAAGAGGTTTGTGAATAAAGCCTCCTATAAAATAATATTCTAGTACCTGCGCTTCACTCAGCCTTCTTCCTGTTTCCTCGATTTGTATAGAATGATAACAATGCCTGTAAAATCTTTTCGTTACTTGGGCAAGCGAATCGTGAAGGGAGACTTTTATTAGCCGGGTTTTCGAACTTAATAGTGTGTTCCGCCATCTGAATAATAAAAACTTCACAAACAAAACTTCGCTGTTTCTCCAATCAGACCACCCCATTAGACCGAGAAACATAACAAGAAATACCGATTCAGGATTAAACCCTCTAATATTAAGCAATAAGAAGAGCACCATTAAAAAAAATGCTGACAAAATATGAGTGGCTGACGCTGCTTTCTTTAACGGCAATACCATCATCAATCCCAGCGAAAGAAGTTTCGCCCCATCCAGAGGCCATATCGGGAACAAATTAAAAATAAGAATAGTTAAGTTATACATTAGCGTCATTTGGTGCAGGGACTCTGACCAAAATGGCGTTGCCAAAAGCATCGTTGAAATGAATGGAATAAAAAGATGCTGGAGCGGTCCGGCTATGGTGACAATAAAAATTTCCTTCAGGGACTCCGCTCCTTGATTATACACTTTCAATACTCCACCAAAAGGAAACAGCAAAACTTCTTCAATTTCCCATCCTATCCACTTGGCAGCAAGCGTATGTCCAAGCTCATGGAAAAAAACAATAAGAAAAACAATTAATACATTCCATATATATCCTGTCATAAAGCAAAGGGCAAGCAGCAGCCAGAAAAGCGGATGAATCCTGATCGGAATACCCCACGGTTTAATCAAATGGGATCACCTGCAAAGGATCAATAAAATGTTTATTTTTTTTAATAGCAAAGTAAAAAACGCCATAGGGTTCATGACTTGCAGGGTGAATCTCAGCAATTTTTTCACCTTTTGTAACCTGCTGATAAGGTTTAACCGTGATCGAGGAAACCCTGCCGTATAGAGATTCCGTTCCATTTGCATGTTGAATAATAATCGTATTTCCCGTATCTTGTTTTTTTCCGCTGAAGGTAATTACGCCATCTTCCACAGCAGTTATAGCGGTGTCGCTCTGGGCCCTTATCGTTATCCCATTTGTTGCTTTTGTATAGGATTTCGTTATCTGGCCATTAGCAGGGGCAGAAAAAGAATTGCTTTTTACACCGCTTTTAGAATCAGCATTTAAATGAAGAAAAGGCATCGATAATAATGCTAGAGGATTTCCGTCTGTTTTTTTCTCATACCATTTCTGAACCTTTGTAAACTGGAAATCTGTCCAAAGCATTTGTGAAACAGTATTCTTCAAGCTCGGCTTTACTGGAACGATCCCTCTCTGAAAAGCTATTGAGGCCAAAAGAATGGCGCAGGCAATTGTCATTTTCACTAAATAAGAACCATTCTTTTTGTGCTTTGAAGAATTTATTTCTTCCTGACTTTTATAAGAAAAAGGTACTGAGACTGATGGATTTTGAACCGAAACTTTTTTATTAGCCTTTTTACGAAGCTCATGCCGATGGAGCACATCTTCTTTACGTTCGATCTCGTTCCCCTCCCTTTCGTTTGAAAAGGTTGTCCTTCCTTTCTATCTTATGAGCAACGTTCTGCATTATGATTTATAAAGCAACTGACAGCCTCATATCACCAAACACATCCACCAAAATTTCCAGGCTGCATATACACCATGGAGCTCCCCAAAAACCTGTTATATCCTATTAAAGGACACTTTTAAAGAATTGCACAAAAAAACACGCCCAATTGAGCGTGTTTACCGCATACCAAGCATTTTCTTGATTTTTTGAAAAAAATTCGGCCTTTCGTCTAAAGCCATAAGCGGCACGGCTTCACCTAAAATACGACGGCCAATATTACGATAGGCGATCGACGGCTTGGAATGAGGTTTAAGCGAGATAGGCTCCCCTTTGTTAGCCGCTGAAATGACCGCTTCATCATCAACAACCACCCCAAGAAGATCAATGGCAAGAACATTCATAATTTCATCCACTTCAAGCATATCACCATTCTTAACCATATGATTGCGAATACGATTAATGATAAGTCTTGGTGACATCAATCTTTCATCCTGCTCAAGCAAGCCTATGATCCGGTCTGCATCTCTAACAGAAGACAATTCCGGCGTCGTCACAACGACTGCCTGGTCCGCACCTGCAACGGCATTTTTAAACCCCTGTTCAATGCCTGCAGGGCAATCAATAATGACGTAATCAAAGTCCCGTTTCAAATCATCAATGAGTTCTTTCATCTGCTCAGGTGTCACTGCAGATTTATCTTTCGTTTGTGCTGCTGGCAGCAATGACAGTGCATCAAACCGCTTATCCTTAATCAAGGCCTGCTGAAGTTTGCAACGGCCTTCCGCTACATCAACAAGATCATAAATGATACGGTTTTCAAGCCCCATCACGACATCGAGATTCCGCAGCCCAATATCTGTATCTACGAGACAAACTTTTTTCCCTTGCAAAGCAAGCACTGTACCAATATTGGCTGAAGTTGTTGTCTTCCCAACACCGCCCTTACCGGACGTTATGACGATTGCTTCCCCCATGACTTCCACCTCTTTCAATGTTAAAGCTTAATTAACTGTTTGTTTTTCTTGAAATAAGAGTGAATACTTTCTATTAATATCTGCTTTGAAGAGCTGTCGACATAAGCACACGCCATCGTTTGACTTGCCTGCTGTTCATCAAAAAGATCACTGATAATACCACTCGAAACCTGTCCAATCTGGATCTGTGTCGGAGCCAGAAATGAAGCGGCTATTACAGCGTTATCGTTATGCACACCACCTGCATGTGCCATGCCTTTCAATGCACCCATTATGTATAGATTACCTGAAACACGGACTGTGGCTCCTGGGTTGACATCCCCAATTAAAAGCAGATCCCCTTCCAATTCTAAAACCTGACCGGAACGGACGATCTGAATGAGCGTTGTCAACTGATTCTTTTTCTGTTGTTCTTCACATTCTTCATGGCTGATTACTTCTGAGTCAAAATTCTCGACAATTAATTTCTTATGGGACCGAATTAATGCCGTAATTTCTTGTTTTTGCTCGTCCGTCAAATACCGCAAGCCGCTTTGAACTTTAACAGAAATCATCGGACCTTGCTGATAATGTTTAGAATGACCAGCTAATTTTTCTTTTAATTCTTTAAGAAGATGGGCATACCCGCATTGATCGTTTAAAACGAGAATAAGTCCATCCTTTGTTCCCTTTATCGTAACTAGCGGCAGTGATTTAGATTTATTCATGACCTGGTTCACCTCAACATAAAATATATTCTATATAACCGCTGAAATCCCCTTTATATTCTTAAGATTCTTCAGAATAACCCGTATTAACCGATAGCATAAACCGGCGAAGCGGAAAGAAGAAAATCACTGCGAAAATACCATTTAACAGTGCGGTCATCCAGAGACGGTTTTTCAGAAAGTGCATGATCGGTTCATTCGCCAAGCCAATCAGTGAATAGATGCTGTAGATTTCAAGTTCAAGAAGACCCGTCCCGAAAATGGTCAAAAGAAAAACCACAAAAATATTCAAATGGAATAATTTAGAGAGGTAACTTAAAAAATATACAGTAACAGCGATGCAAAACGCATAAACTCCAAGCACATTAGTATAAATTAAATCAATTAAAAAACCGAAAATAATGCCATATCTCAGCGCATAACTTTTGTTGATGTAAAGGGCAATAAATAAAATCGTTACCATAACAAAGTGAGGGACAATCGCCAGATCCACCCCAAACCACTGAGGTGAGAAAACGGTAAAAATTGTCCCCTGAAGAATGAATAAGAGAAAGAGGATCAGAAAGAGTTTAACCTGCTTCATGATGATGTCCCTTTCTGATTGTCCTGGCTGTTAACACCCGAAGCCGCCTGACGCTCCACAATAATGACATGAGAAAGATCATTTAAATTTGCTGCCGGCTCGACTTCCGCAATTTTTGTTAAGCCATATTGATCTGTGGTGACGCTTTTCACTTTGCCAATTGGAAGTCCCTTTACAAAGACATGGCCAAGACCGGATGTGGTGACAATCTGTCCTTTTTTTATGTCTGATTTTACCGGAATTTTACTGAATAATAAAACACCTTTTTCAGTATTATAGCTTTCAATCATTCCGAATATATCATCTTTTTTCCCATGTACCATAGCGGCAATCTGATTGGCATTTTCTGAGTCGGTCATCAGAGACACGACACTCGTAAATTGACCAACCTGTTTTATTTTCCCGATAAACCCTTCACCGGTAATAACCGCCATATTCGGTTTAATGCCATCCTTAGCTCCTTTATCTACAGTGAGAAGCTGATTCCATTGGTCATAGGAACGACTGATGATCAAGGCAGGATGTTTTTTATAATCACCAAGAGCCGGGTCTTTCATCACACCCAGTTCTTTTCTAAGCTGGTCATTTTCATGCTTTAGACTAAGATTGTCCTGCTTAGCTTTTGCGTAACCTTCAAGATTCACTTTAAGTGCTCTGTTTTCACGGTAAGTATTTTCAAGATGACCAACTGTCTCAAATAAACCCGCTGCTAATTGAGCGGGTCTATTAAAAACAATTTGAAACCATCCTGCTGTATCATGTACAAATTGCTCCGGCCATCCCATCTGCTTCCTGTCTTTGAGAGAAAAGCCGATGAGGGCAACGAGCAATATAAGACTTGCCAACAATAAAATCAGTTTTTTATTTGAAAAAAACGGCGGCATAAGGACACCTACTTATAAGACTTTACTTTAACGAGATCTTGATGTAATACCTGCTTTTGATTTAAATAAATGTAAATTTTCAAGAGCGCGGCCAGTACCGACGGCCACACAGTCAAGCGGATTCTCAGCAACGATAACGGGCATTTTTGTTTCTTCACTTATCACACGATCTAAATGACGCAGCAGAGCGCCGCCACCAGTTAGAACGATTCCTCTGTCCATGATATCCGCAGCAAGTTCTGGCGGTGTCTTTTCAAGTGTGACTTTTACAGCTTCAATAATTTGATTAACCGTATCATTCAGCGCTTCTGCAATTTCCTCAGCGCTCACATCAATGGTTTTTGGAAGTCCAGTTAATAAATCACGCCCACGAATTTCAAGGCTGTCCATCTGATCTGGTTTTCCGGCTGTTCCGATTTCAAGCTTTAATGATTCGGCAGTCCGTTCTCCAATCATCAAATTATACGTTTTCTTCACGTATTGAATGATCGCTTCATCCATATCATCACCTGCGATGCGAATGGATTCACTTGTCACAATACCACCAAGCGAAATGATAGCGACCTCAGTTGTTCCGCCGCCAATATCAACAACCATGCTTCCAGTTGGTTCCCAAACAGGCAGGTCAGCTCCAATGGCCGCCGCAAAAGGCTCTTCAATTGTATAAGCTTCCTTTGCTCCTGCAAGTTTTGTCGCATCTTCAACCGCTCTTTTTTCAACAGCAGTAATCCCAGACGGGACACAGACCATTACATTCGCTTTTCGTGAAAAAGAAGATCTGGTTTTTTGCGCCTGTTGTATAAAGTATTTCATCATTGTAGCGGTTGTTTCAAAATCAGCAATGACTCCATCCTTCATCGGACGCACGGCAACGATATTGCCCGGTGTTCTTCCGATCATATTTTTGGCTGAATTGCCAACGGCTTCAATTGTATCAGTATCCGTTCGTTTAGCGACGACGGAGGGTTCTCTAACGACCACGCCTTTTCCTTTGACATAGACCAGCGTATTAGCTGTTCCAAGGTCGATCCCTAAATCTTTAGAAAGTCCACCAAACATCTATGTAATCTCCCTTCATGATGCAAAACTCATAAATTTCATTATAGCTTATACATCTTAAAAAATATAGTGTTAAACCAAACCTTTTTCTTTTAAACTTGTAAACTTTTGATCGCCAATAATAATATGATCAAGTACCTCAATGCCAATCATTTTCCCGCACTCTACAAGCCGTTTCGTTACTTCAATATCTTCCCTGCTTGGCGTCGGATCTCCGCTTGGATGATTATGAAAACAGATCAGCGAAGCAGCCGAACGTTTCAGAGCTTCTTTAAAGACCTCGCGAGGATGAACAATTGAAGCGTTCAAGCTTCCAATAAACACCGTTCTTTGATGAATAACCTGGTTTTTAGTATTCAGGTAAAGGCATATAAAGTGCTCCTGAGTAAGAAACCTCATCTCTTCCATCAGATAGCCTGCACCATCTTCCGGAGAACGAATAACATAGCGTTCCTGCTGAGGCAGTCTGGACAGTCTTCTTCCAAACTCGATCGTTGCCAGCAGCTCAATGGCTTTAACCTGCCCAATACCTTTAACATTTCGTAATTCTTCAACCGTGGCGTCCTTCAAATGATAAAGACCTTGAAAATCATGAAGAAGCCGGGCGGATAACTGCAGCACAGACTCTGTACGTGTACCGTTTCTAAGAATAACAGCCAACAGCTCCTGATTGGAAAGAGCCTGAACCCCTTCCCTCAGAACACGCTCTCTTGGACGCTCCTCAAGCGGAACATCCCGAATCATTATTTGATTGGTCATACACAAACCTCCTGATTGCTATGGGTATAAAACTTACCCACCAGAGGTCGATCAGGCATTTGCAAAAGAGCAGAAAGATCTTGATGTATGCTTCAACTGTTTTTACTGTAAGATTTTTCATTACATTGAAATGTCAGACAGACAAAGAAGATACCCTGGGGGCTGTACTTTTATGATGGGTTCTTCGTCCAGTTGACAGATGTCAGTCTTTTTCTCACATATAAGTGATTCGACAGAAGGCATCCGTTTATGACAACCGGACGAAAATTGATTTGTTTTGATATTGGGGAATAAATGGTGAGGCTATTCGATGATCTGAAAGTAGGCTTTTAAAGCGGTCATGAATTTAGCGGCTGTTCCGCTGCTGTCTGTTTGCCTAAGAGCTGCCAACAGGCTGATGGTACTATCGTAAACCGCACTAACTTTTTTTTGTACGGATGAGGAGAAATTTTTATTTCCCCCTATTGCAGTGGCCTGATTCTGAATGGCTTGCAAGTTTTGGGTATTCAAATTTTCTGGATTAAAATTACCCGTCCCGATTCCAGCATTTATCACCTGGGAAATAAGGGATTTAGAATTCTGAAGGACTTTAATCTCTGCATCGTTGAATTTGGATTTATTGCTGACTGGAAGACTAAATGATTTAACATAGACAGCAATGCCTTGGCTTTTAAACGCTGCCGCTAACGTTTTTCCCGTTGATTCATTGGAGGCGAGTCCGATAATAACCGGGTAGTTTTTTTCAGGCAAAATTAAAGAAGCTATCCCTTTCTGAAGAAGCTGCTTCTGAAAGTCTGCTGCACCGACTTGATTGCTAAAGACATTGGCCTGTACCCCATAGAACTTAATCTGCAGGTCAGCGGGCAGTGCTCTAGACTCTAGCGTTTTGACAGTGGTACCGGTTGTCTGTGTTGTTGAAGCCGTCAGTGGTTTTTTCACAGTGTTATCTTTTGAGATTAGTATCATCAGCGTAAAACCGATTGCGAGACCGACAATTACTGCTGCTAGAATTGGTAGCCAGAGTTTTTTTAGCCAGAATAAAAGGTCTCCTTTTTTAAAGCCTCTATTGGGGTGAAAAAGCGAAGTCTCACGAGATGCCGCTTGCTGATCTGTCTCTTTTTGTTCAGGAAAGTGTTCTCTCCAGTCAATAATTGGAGGGTTTTTTTCTGTTTCGGTCTTGGTGTTTTTTTTAGAAGGCAGCACACGGAGCACTCCATCAGAAGGATGACGTTTTTTTGAATTTGTCTTTTTTTCTACGAACATACCAATCTCTCCCTTCATCCTTATTAATGGGTCATAAAGGAAGGGTAGCACATCGGTTGTCCGAAATTACCGGACTGCTGTCGAGAGAAGGACAAATTTTTTCATCATTTATCGACAGGAAATGAAGCTTGAAACTTGCTTGGTCATCATCGTTTTTTACTCCAAACCACCTCCTTTAAATGCAGATTAAATTGGTTACGTTATCCTACATAAGCCGCGACACGATTTCTGCCTTTCTGCTTCGCCCCTGAATACATTGCACGGTCAGCATTCCTGATCAAGCCAAGTGCATCCATTGCATGGACGGGAGCCGTTGCAACGCCAATGCTTGCTGTCACATTAACAGGAAGATGCTGTTTATCCTGAGCAGCTTTTATAAAAAATGGTTCTTCCGAAATTGCCAGGCGAAGATTTTCTGCCCACTCGATACATTGACTGCTGTCTGTTTCAGGCAAGAGTACAACGAACTCTTCCCCGCCATAGCGAGCAACGGTCCCAAACTCATGAGTAATACTTTTTAAGCGTGCGGCAATCCCTTTTAAAACTACATTACCGTTTTCATGCCCGTAAGTATCATTTATTATCTTGAAGTGATCAATATCGATCATAATAATAGAAAAATGCTCTTGTATTATTTTGTTCAAAAGTTTGATTTAATAGACGCATAAAGTAACGGTAATTATACAAGTTAGTAAGCGGGCAGCGTTCACTTTCCATTTTTGTTGCCTGATAATTATCCGCGTTTTCCATAGAAACATTTAAAAAGTTGGCCAGGATTTCTAATATTTTTGTTTCATTTTTGCTATAAACTTTTTTTTGGTAGGAAGCAGCCGTAATAACGGCGTCAATTTTATTTTCTTTAATCATCGGAACAGAAAGGACGGACTCAATATCAGAAGGCAGCAGCCCTGTGGATAGATGTTTCCATTTTTTTGTATGATTTGCGCAAAAACTTTTACGCGTCTGATAAACATGATGACTGATGCCTGGTTGGAGGCTTTCCTGAGGTCTGACATACGAAGAATCTGTGGTGTGGAAATACGAAATTGCTGGTTCATCAGGATTTTGGAAGCTGATAATATACAAAAAATCAATAGATAGCATCTGAGGGACTTTCTCAAGGAATAGCGACATGATATTTTCCTTATCAAGTTTTCCCGTCAGCTGCTGGCCGATTGCACTTGATTTCTGAAGCAGGACGTTAACTTCATTGCTTTTATTCACAAGTTTAAATATGACAGAAATCGTAATCGTAGGGACCGAAATAAATAAAATAGCAACAGGTCCAATTAATGAATATAGGATGAAGAGGATGATCCCCACCGGCATAATGAGAGCGACTGTCACGCCTTCCCATAGCATGTCCTTACCGAAAAAAGGAGGATGCATTTTCTTTAGATGCCTCTGAATAAAGTAAATTTCGATGTGATTCGTGAAAAAGACCATAAAAGAGTAACCTAATATTGGTAATAAATCCGGAGAATGTTGATTGAGCATTAGTCCAGTTCTGCCGCCCATCAAAAAATAAGTGAAGGCGGAAGTTAAAGACACAAGCAAAAACATGAGAGAATTCAAAGGAATTCTGTATAAATCTTCGCGTCCCAACTGTTTGTAGAGCAAATACGTCAATATCGACAGCTGAGTCAAAACCATCTCAAAAAAGAGACCGTAAATTAAAAAGACCGCTACTGAGACCCCCTGCAGCGCTATGATGTCCGTTCCTTTAACCTGAAAGTAGAATAGAGACACCACGATCATAAGGACTGCAAGCCCGATAATAGGATAAACGGAACCCCCAATGTGAGGCGGATCAAATAAATAGACAAGCACTGTTGTAACCAATAAAGCTAAAACCCAAATAATCCATATCGTATTTTTGGTCCGTTTGCTCACCAATTATCCTCCTTTAGTCCTATAAATAAAAAAGCAAGACATGACTTAACACCTACTTTTATTATATTACCAAATTTCAACACAAAATTTAAACAGTTTTTTGAAAATATACAACTTTTTTTATTTTTAGTGATTAAGGTCTTATAACTAGAATTAACCCTCCGGCATAATACGACCGGAGGGCAGATATTCTAAGGCTGGTTTATTAAATACTTTCTTGCCTCTGAAATAAAATATAGTGAACCAGTTATTAACAACACATCGCCTTCACCAAGGGTTTTGCGTTTTTCTGATATGGCTTTCCTAAAGTCGTGCTCTATGGCTGCATTATGGCTTGGATTTTCGGCTTGTAAATCTGCGGGATCCAACGCTCTAGGAAAATCAAACCAGGTAAACGTCACCGATCTGGCTGCTGAAAATAGATCTTCAAGCATAAGATCATGACGCTTGCCTGTCAGACCGGCATAAATGATATGAACCGCCTGGTCAGGGTAATAATTTTGCATAGCGTTCTTTAGGGCATAAGCGCCTTCAGGATTATGGGCCCCGTCCAGTATGATGTCAGGATCTGAAGAAACGATTTCAAAACGACCTGGCCAAAAGGTATTTTTTAATGCCTGACGAATAACCTCTTCGTCAATGGATAAGGCATAATATACGCTCATGTAATCAATAACCATTAAAGCGGCCACTGCATTTTTAATCTGATGTTCGCCCTTCAAAGAAATGGACAGTTCATTGTACCGTTTAAAAACAGATGCGTAATTAAAAAGTGTGTTTTCCTTGCTGTTTTCAATAACATCATAATGAAAAGCATGGCCCAGCGGATAAAACCGGGCATTTTTTTGCTCTGCTGTCTGTTTAATTATTTCTAATGCTGCCGGCTGCTCACAGGCAGTGATCACTCCGACACCTGATTTGATAATTCCCGCTTTTTCAAAAGCAATATCTTCGATGGTATCACCAAGCTGCTGCATGTGGTCCATGCCAATATTTGTAATGACCGTGGCGAGCGGGGTCAGGACATTCGTTGAATCAAGACGACCGCCTAGCCCTACTTCATAAATCACGAGGTCACAGCGTTGGATTTCAGAGAAATACACGATGCTGATCATGGTGATAACTTCGAATTCTGTAGGTGTCCCTTGCTCCATTTTTTCCAGTTCTTTGACCAGTGGATAAACACGGTTTGCTGCATCAATAAGATCTTCATCGCTTATCCACTCGCCATTTATACTGATCCGCTCATTAAAGGATTCTATATAGGGCGAAGTGAATGTTCCTATTGTATAACCTGCCTGCTGATAGATTTCTCTCAAGTAGGAAACGGTCGAGCCCTTTCCGTTTGTTCCACCGACATGGATCACACGGAGTCTCCGATCTGGTCTTCCAAGTTCCCCGAGCATCCATTCCATTCGTTCGATGCCCGGTTTAATACCGTGAGGAAGCAGTTCATGAATCCAGATGCGCACCTCTTCAATTGTTGTCATCATTACATTAACCCTCCCAAGCACAAAAACACTATATTGTCAGCTGTTCAGTTCTTTAATTCTTACTTCAACTTTGTGAAGTCTGTCCATGTAATCTTTTTCTTTTGTTTTCTCTTCATCCACGACAGCTTGAGGCGCTTTATTAACGAATCCAGGATTGTTTAATTTCTTTTGAACACGCTCAACTTCAAAATTCAGTTTCTCATGCTCTTTTTTCAAACGTATAACTTCCTCTTGAATATTAATTAAGCCTTCAAGGGGCAGATAAAGATCCGCTCCAGTTACAACGGCTGTAACGACCTTCTCAGGCGGCGTCAGATTCACATCCAAAATCAGCTGGTCTGCACTGCAGAATTTTTTGAGATATTGCTGATTCTTTTCCAAAATATCATGCACATCTTTTGATGCTGGTTTAATTCTTAAATCGATCGGTTTGCTTGGTGCAACATTCATTTCAGCCCGAATATTTCTGATGGACTTAATAATATTTTGTATAAGATTCATATCTTTTTTGTGCTGATCGTCCTCAGGTGCTGGTGTGGCTTCCGGCCATGCAGCCATCATAATCGTTTCTCCCTTATGAGGTAGATGCTGCCAAATTTCTTCTGTAATAAATGGCATCAGCGGATGAAGAAGACGCAACGTCTGATCGAGTACATGGGCTAAAACAGACTGTACCGTATGTTTCGCTTTTTCGTCATCACCATATAAAGAAAGCTTAGCCATTTCGATATACCAGTCACAGAAGTCATCCCAAATAAACGTATAAAGATGTCGGCCAGCTTCGCCGAAATCATAAAGGTCATAAAAGGTGGTAACTTTTTCAGCTGTTTCGTTTAATCGAGTTAATATCCACTTATCTGCTAGGGACTTATCGCCGCTTAAATCAATATTTTCATAAGTAAGCCCTTCAAGATTCATCAAAGCAAATCGCGAAGCATTCCAGATCTTATTCGCGAAATTCCAGTTTGCTTCAACTTTCTCCCACTGGAAACGTAGATCCTGACCTGGCGTTGTTCCTGTTGCAAGGGTGTATCTAAGCGAGTCAGCGCCATATTTTTCGATTACATCCATCGGATCAATACCGTTTCCAAGCGATTTGCTCATCTTCCGGTTTTCAGGATCTCTAACCAAGCCGTGCAGCAAGACATCTTTAAATGGTTTTTGACCAGTAAATTCAAGAGATTGGAAAACCATTCTTGCCACCCAGAAAAAGATAATGTCGTACCCTGTCACTAGGACACTTCCCGGGAAGAAATGCTTGAAATCAGGATTTTCTTCATCCGGCCACCCCATTGTTGAAAATGGCCATAACGCGGAGCTGAACCATGTATCCAATACATCTTCATCCTGTTTCCAATTTTCTGCGTCAGCAGGGGCTTCCATTCCGATATGCATCTCCCCTGTTTCTTTGTGATACCAGGCCGGAATTCGGTGACCCCACCAGAGCTGTCTTGAAATACACCAGTCCCGGATGTTCTCCATCCACTGAAGATACGTGTTCTCAAAGCGTTTAGGAACAAAATTCACTTTATCCTCAGAATTTTGAAGATCAACGGAGGTCTTTGCAAGCTCTTCCATTTTAACGAACCATTGGGTGGATAAATAAGGTTCAACCACCGCTCCACTTCGTTCTGAATGACCAACAGAATGATTGTGTTCTTCAATAGAAACAAGAAAATTTTCTTTTTCCAAGTCTTCAATAATCTGTTTGCGGCAATCAAAACGATCAAGCTTGTGATATTTCCCGGCTCGTTCATTCATTGTCCCGGACTCATCCATGACAAGGATTCTTGCAAGATTATGGCGGTTCCCCATATCAAAATCATTCGGGTCATGAGCAGGGGTGATTTTTACTGCCCCTGACCCAAAACTCATGTCAACATAATCATCGGCTACGATTGGTATTTCACGGTTCACAAAAGGCACAAGGGCCGTTTTTCCAATAAGGTCTTTATAACGGTCATCATCAGGATGAACGGCAATGCCTGTATCACCTAATAGCGTTTCCGGCCGTGTGGTGGCTATTTTTATATAGCCGCTCTTATCTGTCAGAGGGTATTGAAGATGATAAAGCTTCCCAGCAACTTCTTTATGAATAACTTCAATGTCCGAAAGTGCTGTTTTGGCAGCAGGATCCCAGTTAATGATATATTCTCCACGATAGATCATTCCTTTTTCATACAGGGAAACAAAGACTTTTCGCACTGCTGTGCTCAGGCCTTCGTCGAGAGTAAAACGCTCCCGGGAATAGTCTAACGAAAGACCGAGCTTGGACCATTGGCTCCGGATAAACTTTGCATACTCATCTTTCCATTCCCAAGATTTTTCAAGAAATTTCTCCCGCCCGAGATCATACCTGGACTGCCCTTGTTCCTTGAGCTTCCCTTCAACTTTTGCCTGAGTCGCTATTCCAGCATGATCCATTCCAGGCAGATATAGCGCATCGTAGCCCTGCATTCGTTTAAAACGAATCAGAAGGTCCTGCATGGTTGCATCCCAGGCATGGCCAAGGTGAAGCTTTCCAGTAACGTTTGGCGGCGGAATAACGATCGTGTAAGCTTCTTTTGCTTCATCTCCTGAAGCCTCAAAATATCCGTTTTCTTTCCAAGTTTTGTACCAGCTTTCTTCTGTCTCATGCGGATTATACTTTGACGATAATTCTTCTCTGTTTTCTGCCACGCTCGCTCCTCCTTAAAATAAAAAAGCTATTTTTTTTTGCATTAAAAAAAGCCCTCTCTCGCCTAAAAGGACGAAGAAGACTTCGCGGTACCACCTTAATTTACAAAGCTGAATCAGCTTTATACACTCAAATAGATAACGGATCAACCGGTCTCTCCTACTTAGCTTTACCCTTTGAGGCTCAATGCTTTTCAGATTAGACAGCTCGAGGGCGACTTCTAAACACCGGACACTAAGAGATGTTTCAGCGGATCATCCCTCTCTCTGTAAGGCCATTGCTTATACTATTCCCTGTCTTTGCTTTTATTTGTCACTATGATCAATGTTTCATTTATTATATTAAACAATTTCTCTCCAGTCAACGCAGGAACAGATGACAAAAAAATTTCGGACTTGAAACAGCATCCTTGAATCCGCCCCGCACGAAGAAAATGCGGTTGCCATACCATTGAAAGCTTAGAAATACCCGAGACTCCTGCGGAAACAGCACGCGTCCGAAGATCCACTTTGGCGCACAAAGAAATCACGCCAAAGTTAGCTGAGGCCGTGCCCGCGGAAAGCGAGGGTATTTCTGTCTTACAATGTAGCTGTGGCCGTGCCTTGGAAGCGAGGGTATTTCCGCTTTCAATGTAGCTGTGGCCGTTGCCCGTGGAAAGCGAGCAGCCTAGAGCAAGCAACACCGAGGGATTTTTCTCGTGGACACATTTTCACAGCCAATCCAGTAAAGCGAATTAAAGTAACCTAATCAATTTATGATTCGCAAGCATTCACAAGCAAAAATTAAAACACCCCTATCTGTTTTATTACATAAAGTACATTAAGTAATAATAAAGATAGAGGTGACTATTATGTTTAACCGCTACCGCCTCCCTCCTTGGCTTAGAAAATGCAGGGATGGCATTGAAATCATCATTCTTCCGATCGGTATCTTTCAGTTAATCCGGTGCATCATCTTCCCCACACCGTTTGACGTTATTGTTCTTGCGCTCGTTTGGCTCGCCTACATCTGTTTTTTAAAACGCTGGATTTAAAGCAATTATTTGACTGGGATATACAAGATTTCCCCAGGTTTAAGCTGATCACTTTCAAGCCGATTCATCCTGATAAGGCTTGTGGCAGCTAACTTATATTTCTCAGCTACGGAGGTTAAAGAATCACCAGGCTGAATAAAGTACATTCTGACTTTAGAAAATTGTTTTGTGTCTTCAGATAGCATTTTTGTCAGATAGAGAGCATTTTCTTTCGGTTTTTCAACAGCTTCCGGTTCGAGATCAGATTCCCCTGCATTTGTGTTCTCAGAGAGCCTTTCTGTCTCATCAACGGATTGATACGCTTGTGGATCATCCTCATTATAATAATCTTCTTCGGAATCATCATAATCTAGTGATGATTCTTTTCTTTCCTTGTATTCGAAAGCAGGCAGGTATTCTTCCTGTTCATCTGTTTCAACTGCATCCTCTGACTCTGACTCAACCTCGCTTCTCCCTTCAGCTTCTTGGTGAAAAATGGGTTCTTCCGAGTTTTCATAATCGTCTTGCTCATCGTCCTCTTCCTCTTCGTATTCAGGCCTCTCCTTAATTTCTAAATGAGGGAGCGCTTCATCATCTTTTAAAAATGGATGATCCTCTGGGTTCCTTATCGCTTCAAATTCATAGACTTCATCCGAAGCTGGCTGATCTCCCGTCGTAAAAGAATGATAGTTTTCATTGTTATTCTGGGTTAAATCAGCTTCATCTCCAAGCAAAAACGGGAAGTCGTCCCTTTCCGCAAAGGTCTCATGGGAGGGGACACCCAGATACTGGTCTTTCTGAGGCCGCTGGTCATATGTTCTCCCTGTCTTAACTTGGTCTTGTGTTGAGGTTAATCCAGATAAAAGAATGTCTGCACTTAAATCAATAGCTCGTGATGCCTCCAAAAAATAGTCAAAAGCGTCGATGGTTACATACAGTTCTTCCATGTTAGTAATTCTATAAGATGGTATGGTAATATCCACCGGAAATTCATGTTCAATACAATAAGTACCGACATCTGTGGCAAATACTTTACGAATCGGATGTGCCGGTTTGTAGATCTCATTAAAATGTTCGCCATTCCCTGAAGGAGACGCCGGCCTGAACTCACCTGTTAATTTCAGTTTCCCTGTTACTTTTACAAAATGAGGATCTTCTTCAATGGTCATATCCGGTTCCAAAGCCATCGACAGAAATTCTGCTGCGCCGTATTGTCCGTCTAATACCAACCGTTCATTAATAGAAAAAGTGACGGGCTCTTTTTCCTTATCAGTCACCCTTCATCACCCCTTTGCATCCTTAATCTCTAGTCATTGTATGCAAGTAAAAAACATTTATGATTTAAAAAAAGACAACCCGCTTGCTGACGGATTGTCTTCAGTATTTTAGATCCCGATTTTTTCAAATGCATGACGAGCTGTTTGAATGGTTTGATCCAGATCCTCATAAGTATGAGCAGTGGACAAAAATAATCCTTCAAATTGTGAAGGCGGCAATGAAATGCCCTGTTCAAGCATGTGTTTAAAATAAGTATTAAAATGTTCAAGATTTGAAGCTTTTGCCTGGTCATAATTTGCAACCGGTCCTTCATTAAAAAAGAGTCCAATCATTGAACCAGCTTGATTAACAGTTAACGGTACGCCATAATCCCGGGCGGCTTTTTTCAAGCCGGCAGCTAAATAGTCTGCTTTTTCTTTAAAAAACTCGTAATCATCTTCTGTTAATTGAGAAAGTGTGGCATATCCTGCTGCCATCGCCAGAGGATTACCTGATAACGTTCCAGCTTGATAAATTGTACCTTCAGGAGCAATCTGCTTCATAATGTCTCTGCGGCCTCCATAAGCCCCTACAGGCAAACCTCCGCCAATCACTTTTCCGAGACATGTCAGATCGGGTGTCACTCCAAAGTAGCCTTGGGCACAATGATAGCCCACTCTAAATCCTGTCATAACCTCATCAAAAATCAACAGGGTTCCATTATCTTCAGTAATGGATCGAAGTGACTGAAGGAAACCGTCAGCTGGCGGAACGACCCCCATATTTCCTGCGACAGGTTCTACAATAACGGCTGCAATTTCCTGACCAAAGTGCTCAAAAGCTACTTTTACACTTTCAACATCATTATAAGGGACCGTAATAGTATTCTCCGCAACACCTTTTGGCACACCAGGACTGTCAGGTAAACCCAGTGTTGCAACTCCGGAACCAGCCTTTATAAGAAGTGAATCTCCATGACCGTGATAACAACCTTCAAACTTCAAAATTTTATCACGCCCAGTAAAACCTCGAGCAAGTCTCAATGCACTCATGGTTGCCTCTGTGCCTGAGTTCACCATTCGCACCACGTCAATTGAAGGAACTCTGTTAATTACCAGTTCAGCAAGCTCGGTTTCTGAACGATGAGGCGCCCCGAAGCTTGTCCCTTTTTCTGCAGCAGTTTTAATTGCTTCAACAACTTTATCATCTGCATGACCCAGGATTAGTGGACCCCATGAGAGGACATAATCAATATATTGATTTCCATCAATGTCAGTAATTTTCGCTCCTTTACCGTGATCCATGTAAACAGGGTCCATGTTAACTGAACGAAAAGCTCTTACAGGACTGTTTACGCCGCCCGGCATAAGCGGTTTAGCTTTCTCAAATGCTTTAACAGATTCATTGATCGAACGCATTCGTGATCCCTCCGTCTTATTTATTTTGGAGCCACCGTGCTGCCTCTTTTGCATGGTAAGTAATAATTATATCTGCACCTGCACGTTTCATGCTCGTAAGCTTTTCCATAATAACTCTTTGTTCATCCAGCCAGCCATTTTGTGCAGCGGCCTTTATCATTGCATACTCACCGCTGACATTATAGGCAACGACCGGTAAATCAAAACGATCCTTAACATCACGAATGATATCCAAATAGGAGAGCGCTGGTTTGACAATAAGAAAATCTGCGCCTTCTTCAAAATCACTGGCCGCTTCTCTCAATGCTTCAAGACGGTTAGCCGGATCCATCTGATAGGTTTTGCGATCACCGAACTGAGGCGTGCTCCCTGCAGCATCTCTAAATGGGCCATAAAAGGCGGAAGCATATTTCACTGCATATGACATAACAGGGATATGAGAATAACCAGCTTCATCTAGAGCACCCCTGATCACCGCCACAAATCCATCCATCATATTAGAAGGAGCAATTATATCAGCGCCAGCTTTTGCTTGCGAAACAGCCGTTTTTGCTAACAAAAGCAAACTTTCATCATTATCCACATCGCCGTCTAGAATCACTCCGCAATGACCATGATCCGTATATTCACATAAACAGGTATCCGCAATGACCATCAGATCTGGAAAATGTTCTTTGCTAAGTCGGGTGGCTTCCTGAACGATACCGTGATCATGGTAGGCACCTGTTCCAACAGGATCTTTATTTTCAGGAACCCCAAAAAACATGACACCAGGTATACCGAGATCTGAAACGTCTTTCAATTCGTCCCCTAAACGATCCATGGATAATTGATAAATTCCAGGCATGGAAGGGATTTCTTCTTTTTTATCAGATCCTTCTACAACAAAGATCGGATAGATAAAATCTGTCTCATGCAAATGTGTTTCTCTCACCATTTTCCTCATTGTCTCAGAACGGCGGAGACGACGATGCCGTGCGAAATCTTTATTCATGTGACTCTTCCTCCTCGAAATAATCTTTGATTGCCAAAAGCAATGCTTCACTGGTGAATTCTTCAGGCATTATTTTAACCTGATACCCAAGAGATTCGGCTTTTTCAGCAGTCACCTTTCCGATACAAGCTATAATAGGCAGGAGGTTGCTGAATGAAGCACCCCTTTGCTTGACGCATTGATCAAAAAATACGACTGAAGAAGGACTGAAAAACGTAATGACGTCCATGTCTCCTCTTAAAAGGATATTGGTAAGCATTTTTTGACCGGCTTGATCCGCAACTGTTTCATAAATCGTCCAATCCATAACGCGTGCTCCTGCTTGACGCAAACGTTGCTTAAGCTTTGGTCTAGCAAGGTTTCCTTCAGGCAAAAAAACACGCATTCCGCTAAAGGAGCGTGCGATCAGCATTTCTGCCAAATCGTCAGCCGTATATATTTCCGGATGCATATGAACAGCAACATTATGGGTCTCAAGGTATTGTGCCGTTTTCTTTCCAACTGCCGCTACTTTTTTTTCACCGAGCATCTCTATATCCTCAAGGCGTTCAAGAAGATATTTTGCTGCATTTTTACTTGTAAATACAACCCAGTCTGCTTGCTCTGCATCCTTAACTAGCCTTGCCGCTTTTTCCGGAGAAAAAGTAAGAGGCTGGATTTTTAATAACGGGCAGGATAGAGAATTTCCATCCTGCTCCTTGATCATTTCCGCAAATCGGCGTGATTGCTTCTCTGGTCGAGTAATCCCAATTATTTTACCGCTGAGTGCAGACATTGCTTTATCTCCCTCTTAAGAAAGATCTCGAGCTTGATCCAGAATCTCTTTCGCACCTCTCTTTAAGAGCTTATTTGCGACGTCCTGACCTAACAGCACCGGATCGTGTCCCTCTCCTGTTTCCTGTAGCAGGAGACTGCCGTCCACAGCTCCAACCAGTCCAGTTAAACGGTAGCCATCTTCTAGCTTCTCCGACAAACCGGCAATGGGTACCTGACAGCTTCCATTCAGCTCTTTCAAAAAAACGCGTTCTGCGAGGACGGTTTGCGATGTTGTTTCATCATGAATGGCTTGCAAACAGTCACGAAGCTTCTCGTTATCTTCTCTGCATTCAATGGCTAATGCTCCCTGTCCAACCGCTGGCAGGGACACATCCGTAGGTAGGTAAGCTGTAACGATATCATCCGACCAGCCCATTCTTTTTAATCCTGCAGCAGCGAGAATGATTGCATCAAAAGGACCCTCTTCAAGCTTTTTCAAACGGGTTTCTATATTTCCTCGTATCGGCTCTATATGAATATCAGGTCTTGCTTTAAGGAGTTGCGCAGCACGCCTCAAACTACTCGTTCCAATCGTAGCGCCTTCCTTTAATTCACTGAAAGGAATATGATCTTTGGCAATATAAGCGTCCCGTAAATCTTCTCTGACCGGAACACAGGCGATCATTAAACCCGGTGGGAGCTCTGAAGGCATATCCTTCATGCTGTGTACAGCAAAATCAATGTCTCCGTCCAGCAGCGCCTGTTCTATTTCTTTAACAAAAAGACCTTTTCCGCCTACTTTAGAAAGTGTGACATCTAATATTTTATCGCCTTTTGTCACAATATGTTTCAGTTGGAACTCAAGTTCTGGATGAGCTTCCTTCAGTTTGTCTATCACCCAATTTGTCTGGGTTATTGCCAGATTACTTTTTCTGGATCCTACAGTTAATTTCTTCATTCATATCCCTACTTCCATTCTCAATATCAGGTCAGCGGTTTTCACCTACAATATTAACAGCAGAGCTACCATAAATGAAAATTAGTCACCTCTTTGGATAAAAACACATTTATGATAAGGAGTAAAAAGCCAATAACATTATAAAAAGATAATGCTCTGCCGTAGACATGCTTGACAAACCTCATGTATATATAGCAGCTGTAAATAATAAGTACGACAAAGGACAGCATAACTTTCGGATCAAAAAAATGAAAATCAGGGAGGGCCACATATGCTCTGTATACACCCAGCAGTAGGCTGGTCAACAGCAGCGGTACGCCAACAAGAACACTGATTCCAGCATAACGTTCAATCTTGGATAAACTCCCCATCCGAACAAGCCGGGTGCTCCATTTTTTTTGTTTCAACATACGATATTCCAATGAATACATCATGCTCAAAATAAAGGAGAGCGTAAATAACGCATAAGCGATCAGAGCCATCGAAATATGAATAATTAAAAGATCAGAAGTCATACTGCCTTTCAACTGGAGTGTTTCCGCAGAAGACGCCGGACTGAACAAGCTGATGGTCATTAGCATAAAACCGATTAAATTACTGAAAAAAACGATGAGATCCAGCTTTAGCAGCCTGTTCATCAACAATGATAGTGTGACGATCAGCCACGAAAGCAAAAACAAGCCTTCTGTCGTCGTTACCACCGGGAATTCATCTGTTCTTAGCCCTTTAAAAAAGAAAAGAGCCAGCTGTAGAATCCAGACAATAGAAAGCAACCAGAAGGCCATACGCTTGACCTTCCGGTTGTTTTCAAGAAAATCTATAAAATAGCCGCAAATACATAAAGCGTAAAGGCTGATCGTTACATCGTTCAGAATATGCAGAGTCATCATTCCGCCTGCCCTTCTTATTAGAGAGGCCCTGTCAGATTAAAATTGTATAAATGTGTTAATTACCGCCAGCTTTCGGCTGCTTATCTTCAGGAAAAAACGTTTAAAGGTGAATGGTTTTGCACCTCTGAAGGATTATCATTCGCTATTTTTTGACGGGCTTTTGATGTTTCAATCGCAAGCTCTTCCTCTATTCCAAAAATGTCGGTAAATAGCTCGAGCATCTGATCACGATCAGGGTTGCCTGCCATCTCTTTCATTTTTTGAATCGGCTCTCTTAGCATCTGATTAACGATACTTTTTGTATGCTTACTAAGCACCTTCTTTTCTCGATCCGAAAGTTGCGGAAGCTTTCTTTCTAAGCTCTGCATCGTTTCTGCCTGAATTCTTAAGGATTTTTGGCGTAATGCATTCATCACAGGAACAACTCCTAGCATATCGAGCCATTGCTGAAAAGCTGCAAGCTGTGTTGTAATCATTCCTTCAATTACCTGTGCAGCGCCTTTTCTTTCTTCAAGATTCGCGTGAACAATACCCTCAAGGTCGTCAATATCATAAAGAAAGACGCCATCTATGTCATGAACCTCAGGATCAATGTCCCTTGGTACAGCAATATCAACGATAAATAGAGGACGTCCTTTTCTCTTTCTAGAAGATTTTAAAACGTCATTATACTGGAGAATATAATCCTTTGAACCCGTTGAACTGATGATAATATCCGCTTGTTCAAGACTTGCTTCTTTCTCGTCGAAAGTAACGCCTTCACCGTGAAATTGTGAAGCAAGCTGAGCCGCTTTCTCTATTGTCCGGTTCATCACTGATATTTTTGCCGCACCATGAGATGTTAAATGTCTGGCCGTCAGCTCACTCATCTTCCCGGCTCCCATGATTAAGATATGTTTATCATGAAAGCTCCCAAAAATCTGTTTGGCTAACTCGACAGCAGCATAGCTTGTCGACACAGGATTATCATTAATTTCTGTTTCTGCATGGGCACGTTTTCCTAATGTTACAGCTTCTTTAAAAAGTTCATTAAACAGTGTTCCTGTGGTTCCTGCCTGCTGTGCAAGTTTAAAACTGTCTCGCACCTGGCCGAGAATTTGTGTTTCCCCTAGCACCATCGAGTCTAAACCGCATGTCACTTTAAACAGGTGCTTTATCGCTTCATTATTTTCCTTTATAAATAAGTAAGGTGCAAATGCCTCCGGAGCCAGATCAAACCATTTGGACAAAAAGTCTTTCGTGTAATGGCGTCCGGTGTGAAGCTGATCCGTCGCTACATAAAGTTCAATCCGGTTACAGGTGGAAATAATTGCACATTCAAAAATGCTTTTAGATTCGCGGAGCATTCTTAAAGCTTCCGGCAACGCTTCATTTTCAAAAGCAAATTTTTCTCTAATATTTACAGGGGCCGTATGATGATTTAATCCAACGGCTAATATATGCATGTTTTGTTCCCCCCGTCATCATAACGGACTTATCATTCAGCGGAGCAGCACTTGCTGTCCAAGATCCGTTCTCAATATCCAACATTATTATAACATACCTGTTTCAGCGCACTTGTGTAATATGTGAAAACTCAATGACGCTATGCTGAAACTCACTTTTTTATTCTACAACAGAAAAACATCCTTTTGCGACTGAGAGGCTCAGTTTCGCTTAAAAGAATGTTTTTCTATTAATTATGTTCAGTTTTCACAATAAATGACCAAACCTGTAAATCATTTATCTTTACAGAATTGAATTCAGAAAATCTTTTGTTCTTTCTTCTTTCGGTGAGGTGAATAATTCTTCCGGACTGCCGCTTTCAACAATTCTTCCTTCATGCATATATACAGCCCAGTCTGCTACTTCTTTGGCAAACCCCATTTCATGGGTCACCACGACCATCGTCATGCCCTCTTTGGCCAGTTCCTTCATAGTAGCCAAAACTTCACCAACAAGCTCAGGGTCAAGCGCAGAGGTCGGTTCATCAAACAGCATAATATCCGGTTTCATTGCCAATGATCTTGCGATAGCAACCCGTTGTTTTTGACCGCCTGATAATTTGGATGGGTAAACATCCAATTTGTCACCAAGACCGACCTTTTCAAGAAGTTGAACAGCATCTTTTCTAGCTGTTTCTTTATTCGTTTTTTTCACCTTTAAAGGTGCTTCCATGACATTTTCTAGAACCGTTTTATGAGGGAAAAGGTTAAAATGCTGAAAAACCATTCCCACTCTTTGACGGATTTCATTTAAATCGTGTGTTTTCTTTTCAATTTTTTCACCCTCGACAATAATGGAGCCGCTGTTCTTTAATTCAAGGAAATTCAGGCACCTTAGAAAGGTGCTTTTACCAGAACCGCTTGCCCCGATTAAAACAACAACGTCACTCTCTCTTACAGTCATATTAACATCTTTAAGGACATGGAGATCGCCAAACGATTTATTCAGCATCTCGACTTTAATCATTTCTTTTTTTTCCATGTTCATCCCCCTCTTCAATCACTCACACTCAGTTTTTTCTCAATTAAATTAACAATGAATGTTAAAAGGAGAACAAGTATTAAGTAATAAACAGCAACAATCATAAGGTATGTGAGTGTATCGAAATGCGCAGATCCCAATGTGGTTGCAATATTAAATAATTCATTCATACTGATAAACGCTGCGAGAGAAGAGTCCTTAAGCCCGATAATAAACTGATTCCCGAGAGGCGGAAGAGCCCGGCGAAGAGCCTGCGGCAATATAATCCGTCTCATTGTCAGTGAGCTGCTCATGCCAAGTGAACGGCCAGCTTCCATTTGACCCTTGTCAATAGACTGAATCGTCCCTCTGAATATCTCAGCAATATAAGCGCCATTATGAAACGCAAGCGCAAGGCTTGCTGCCCAAAACGCGTCAACTTGTATCAGTTTTGTTATACCGAAAAACAGAATGAAAATCTGAACGATTAATGGGGTCCCTCTGACTAGATAGATATAAAGATTAGAAATCCATTCCAGCGGTTTAATGCCGGAAAGCTTCATTAAAGCGAAAAACAATCCAATAAAAATTGCTATTAATATGGATACGACGGTCAGTTCAAGTGTCACAACCATTGCTTTTAGGAATATTGGATAAGATTGAAAAAACGCTTGGAGAAAATGCAATGACAACCGCCCCTTTTATAATTTAATAGAATCGTGGTCGTTATTATTTAGAATTTGCTGGCGGCTGGGTGATGTCTGACCCAATATATTTTTTGCTTATTTCAGCTAATTTTCCTGATTTCCTCAGATCTTTAATCGCTTTATCAATATCTTTCCGCAACTTATCTTTTTTCTTGGACACAGCCACTGCCTGTTCACTTGTTCCCAGTTTTGCCTGCCCAACAATGTTAAAGCCTTCTTTGATTGCAAGCTGACCGGTTACAGCATCAGTCAGTACAGCATCATGCTTCCCTTTAGAGAGTGCTTCAAGAGCTGTAACGTCGCTATCATATGTTCTGATATTTGACGTATACTCCTTAGCGGCATCTGCATAAGTTGATCCTTTGGAAACAGCAATTTCTTTTCCTTTTAAATCTTCTTTCGTTTTAATGGAGCTGTCTTTTCTTGTATAGATTTGAGGGCCTGAGTAGTAGTAAGGAATACTGAAGTTTACGTGCTTTTTACGATCTGCAGTAATTGTATGGCTCGCCACTGCTGCATCGAACCTGCCGCTTTCAATACCGGCGACAATACTTGCAAATTTGTATTTAACAGGATGCGGTTTTAATCCAAGTTTTTTTGCGATCGCTTTACCAACAGCAATATCAAATCCGGTCATTTTTGTCGGATCTTTCGGATCGGGATAGCTGAAGGGTTTGAATTCACCGGAGGAGGCAAATGTAAATTCTCCAGGGTTTACGAGGTCATACTTTTTAGAAGCCTTTGAGGAACTTCCTGAATCAGAGCCGCATCCTGCTAAAACAAATACGAGCATCATACACGCTGAAATCATTACCATCATTTTTTTCTTCATCTTGTAACATCATCCCCTTTTTTGTTAAGTGCTTCATACACCTGTCATAATTCTAACAAATCTGAAATTTTAGATCAAACCAATCCCTCAGACGTATGATGATATTTCCCTCTATATTTGCTCTTTAAACCCTTATATCTCTTTTAGAGCCATATATCCCCTTTTATAGTCTTTTTAACAAGGCTTTCCTCAATTAATCACGCTCTTATGCTCATATACCTGTACCAAAAAGCACTATTAAATTTGGCGATAAGCAAAAAAGCATTTCTTGCTTCTTATTCAATCAATTTTTGATTTTACGTGTTGTTGATTTCCGCTCCAGGTGCTCGCTTTTAATGTATTGTGTTGCATTTTCATCGTGCGAAGTGGGTTCAAAGATGTTAAGTCAAGCCCAGTGGGAAAAGCAACAGCTGAAGACCCCGCAGGAAGTGGTCTTCTTTCGAGGAGACTGAAGCGTTGCCCACGGAAAGCGCGTGCCCGAAACACATTTTAACAACCATATTTTACATCGAGGGTCCAAGCACCGGTAGGCCTCCTTAAGGAAGATTGGCTAAGCCAATAACAGCGGATTTTAAAGATACATTAGAATCAAAAACGACGAAACGGCCTTTCCCCTATAAGATATAGAGGAAAGGCCGCTTAGTTATAAGGCTTTCAGTTTTTTATGCCTTCAAATAGGCTTCAATTGTTTTCCATACGTTATCCTTCCCATAACCTGAGAAGGATGAAAATGCAAGCAAGGGATCATTAGGATCCATATTTAACGTTTGCTTAACCACTTTCTTATGTTTTTCGTATTTGCCTTTTGAAATTTTATCTGCTTTTGTCGCGACCACAATGACAGGCCGTTCATAAAACTTCAAAAACTCATACATTTGAACATCTTCCTTCGAAGGTGCGTGGCGAAGGTCCACAATCTGAACAACCGCTTTTACAAATTTATTTTCTGTAAAATACGTTTCCAGCATTTTTCCCCATGCCTCTTTTTCACTTTTAGAAACCTTCGCATAGCCGTATCCTGGCACATCCACCATATAAAAAGCATCATTAATATTATAATAATTGAGCGTTTGTGTTTTTCCTGGACGCTGTGATGTTCTAGCAAGGTTTTTCCGATTACACAGCGTATTAATTAAGGAGGATTTCCCTACATTCGAACGGCCGGCGAGGGCAATTTCCGGATAGCCTCCACCTGGGTATTGAGCAGGGCTGACGGCACTGATGATATAATCAGCAGTTTTTATCTTTATCATGACCTCACGTCCTTTAGTGCATGCTTCAGAACCTCATCCAAATGAGACACCGGAATAAAGGTGAGATCTTCCCTTATGCTTTTAGGAATATCTTCAAGGTCTCTTTCATTATCCTTTGGAATAATAATTGTAGTAAGGCCAGCTCTGTGCGCACTTAACGTTTTCTCTTTAAGACCTCCTATAGGAAGCACTCTGCCCCTGAGTGTCATTTCCCCTGTCATCCCCACTTCTTTTCTTACCGGCTGTTGAGTTAAAGCTGAGACGACAGCCGTAGCCATTGTGATACCCGCTGAAGGACCATCTTTAGGCGTTGCTCCTTCTGGAACATGAATGTGAATGTCATATTTTTCATGAAATTCAGGATCAATGTTTAAAATCTCTGTTTTTGAGCGGATATAGCTGACAGCTGCTTGGGCAGATTCACGCATAACTTCTCCGAGCTTTCCAGTCAGAGTTAATTTGCCTTTCCCAGGAGATAGCGACACCTCAATTGAAAGTGTATCTCCTCCAAAAGCTGTGTATGCCAGTCCAGTGGCAACACCGATTTGATCTTCTGTTTCTGCTAAGCCATGCCTGAAAAGCGGTTTTCCAAGCAAGTCAACAATGGATTTTTCAGTGATCGTCATGCTTTTCTTTTCACCGGATACAATCTTTTTTGTTACTTTCCTGCAAACAGAAGCGACACGGCGTTCCAGATTTCTAACGCCTGCTTCACGTGTATAATGACGAATTAAGTATTGAACAGCCTCTTCTTTAAATTTAAGCTGCCGTTTCTTCAGACCGTGCTCCTTTAGTTGCTTAGGAATTAAATGATCCGTTGCAATATGAAGCTTCTCAACTTCTGTATAGCCGGCAATTTGCAAAATTTCCATCCGGTCAAGCAGCGGCTGCGGTATTGTTTGAATGTTATTAGCTGTCGTGATGAACATGACATTGCTTAAATCATAAGGCTCTTCAATATAATGGTCGCTAAACGTATTATTTTGTTCAGGATCAAGAACTTCGAGCATTGCCGAGGAAGGATCTCCTCTGAAATCATTGCTCATTTTATCTATTTCATCCAAAAGAAATACAGGATTAATTGTCTCTGCTTTTTTCATCCCTTGAAGAATGCGTCCCGGCATAGCACCAACATATGTACGCCGGTGTCCTCGGATTTCTGCTTCATCACGCACGCCGCCCAAAGAAATTCTGACAAAGTGGCGGTTTAAAGCCCGTGCAACAGATTTAGCCAAGGAAGTCTTTCCGACACCTGGGGGACCAGCGAGACAAAGAATCGGGCCTTTTAATTTATTGCTCATTTTTTGAACAGCCAGATACTCAAGCACCCGTTCCTTTACTTTTTCCAGACCGTGGTGATCCTCATTCAACACCGTTTCAGCGTGATTGAGATTCAAATGATCCTCAGTTGCTTCTGCCCACGGCAATTTCAGCAGCCAGTCAATGTAATTTCTTATAACACCGCTCTCTGCTGCACTGGAAGGAATTTTTTCATATCTGTCTAGTTCTTTTATTGCTGTTTCTTTCACTGAGTCAGGCATGGCTGAAGACTCGATATCCTCCTTCAGATCAAGGACTTCACCATCTTTTCCCTCACGATCGCCAAGTTCCTTCTGAATGGCTTTCATTTGTTCCCTTAAATAATATTCCTTTTGTGTACGCTCCATCGACTTTTTAACACGCTGCCCGATTTTTTGCTCAATCCACAGAACTTCCTGTTCATTGGAAAGGATTCCAATAAGCCTCTCAAGTCTTGCTTTTACATCTACGATTTCAAGCAATTCCTGTTTTTCTTTAAATTTCAGGCTTAAATGTGAACTGATTGCATCAGCTAAATGGCCGGGCTTTTCAATGTCAGCGACCGTCGCCATCGTTTCAGGCGTTAGCTTTGAAGAAAGTTTAATGTATTCACCGAAGTGATCAAGTGCTTTCCTCATCAAAGCTTGAATTTCAGTATCTTTAATGTCTTCTTCTTCTAGAATTTCAGCTGACACTTCGAAAATATCCTCTGTATCCAGATACGATATTATTTTTGCCCGCTGCTCACCCTCAACCAGTATTCGAATCGTTCCATTCGGCAGTTTCAGCATTTGTTTAACCAAACAAATGGTGCCGACTTCGTAAATATCCTCTGCTTCCGGATTTTCTACTGCTACTTCTTTCTGTGTAGCAAGCAAAATCCGATGATCATCTATCATAACCTTTTCTAATGCTTCCACAGATTTTTCACGGCCGACATCAAGATGAAGAACGACCGACGGATATATTAAAAGACCTCTTAATGGAAGGAGGGGGATGTTAATTGTTTTATTGCTCACTGAAATTCACCTCCATGTCATTACCTCTGTACAATTCTATCTTATATGCTTTAGCATTGTCTAATTGTAAGCTATTTACGCACCATTAATGACTGATTTACTTAAAAACCACGCATCCTCTGATGGTTTTTAAGAAAGTGTAAAAGACCACCGCACACTGAAAGATGCGATGGTCCAGTTAAGAACATATTTACTATTTATTTTGAGTCATCCTATTTAGGCGCTTTCCTTTGGGGTTTCCTGTGTTTTTACTACAGTACCATCTGCTGATTCTAATCGTGGCGCCACTTTTTCGGAAACTGTTTCTTCCGTTATGGTGCACTTAACAATGTCTTCTCTTGAAGGCAGTTCATACATTACATCCAGCATAATGCCTTCAATAATAGAACGAAGTCCCCGCGCACCCGTTTTTCTTTCAATCGCAAGCTTAGAAATTTCACGAAGCGCTCCTTCAGTAAATTCAAGCTCTACATCATCAAGCTCTAGCAGCTTTGAATACTGTTTAACAAGTGCATTCTTCGGCTTCGTGAGAATTTCGATAAGGGCTGCCTCATCAAGCTGTTCCAAGCTTGTAACCACAGGAAGACGGCCAATAAATTCAGGAATCAGACCGAATTTCAACAAATCTTCCGGCAGGACATTTTTCAAGAAGTCATCTTTAGTCAGGTCTTTAGTTGTTGTTTCTGACCCAAATCCGATAACTTTTTTACCCAGACGACGTTTAATAATCTGATCAATGCCATCAAATGCTCCGCCGCATATAAACAGTATATTGGTTGTGTCGATCTGGATAAATTCTTGATGCGGATGTTTCCGTCCGCCTTGTGGAGGGACGCTTGCTACAGTACCTTCGAGAATCTTCAGAAGGGCCTGTTGAACGCCTTCACCAGATACATCCCTCGTAATAGATGGGTTTTCGGATTTGCGTGCAATTTTATCAATTTCATCGATATAGATAATCCCTTTTTCTGCTTTTTCCACATCGTAATCAGCAGATTGAATCAGCTTCAGAAGAATGTTTTCAACATCTTCCCCAACATAGCCGGCTTCCGTCAATGATGTTGCATCAGCAATTGCAAAAGGAACATTGAGGATACGAGCCATTGTTTGAGCGAGAAGTGTTTTCCCGCTGCCTGTCGGACCGATCATAACGATATTACTTTTTGACAGCTCAACATCATCATTTTTTTGTTTTGCATTAACTCTTTTATAGTGATTATAAACAGCTACAGACAAGTTTTTCTTTGCCTCTACCTGACCAATCACGTAATCCTCAAGAATTGCGCGAATATCTTGCGGTTTTGGAATATCTTTAAACTCAACTTCTTCTTCTGCGCCTAATTCCTCTTCAACAATTTCAGTGCAGAGTTCAATACATTCATCACAAATGTAGACGCCTGGTCCGGCAACGAGCTTTCGGACTTGATCTTGAGTTTTGCCACAAAAAGAACACTTCAATTGTCCTTTTTCATCATTAAACTTAAACATGATTTCACCCCTATAAAGTTCTGTCCATATTTATTAAAGACAAGAGCGAAGCGATTTTAGCTTGTATAACACATCAAAACACGCTGGTTTCTCGCCTTATTCGTCTCTTAATTCGTTTATGTACGCATTGTAACATAAAAGACTGAGACAAATAAAACATTTGCATTAGAAAGCGTATGTATTGCAAAGTGTAGATGTCTTTAAACGAAACAGCTCAAAAATCAGAAAATTTTTGAATAAAGAAAAAACATTTTTTAAAGAATAAGGCACGATTACTCGCGCCTTATCCTGATTCATTATTTTGCTTCTTTAATTTTGCTTTCTTCGAGCAACAAGTCAACAGCTTTTTTCAAACGAATGTCAGCCTTAACAACATCATCGCCGCCTTGCATTGCAAGCATCTGTTTAACCTGATCAACTTCAAGGTTGTAAGTTGAAGCCATGTTTTCATATTCTTTATCAATATCTGCTTCAGCCACTTCAAGGTTCTCTGCCTTTGCAATTGCTTCTAACGTCAAGTTTGCTCGGACACGTTTTTCAGCATCGTCCTTCATTTGTTCTTTAAGGCCGTCTTGATCGACGCCTGCAAATTGATAGTACATATCCAGAGTCAGGCCTTGAGACTGAATTTGCTGTTCAAATTCACGAAGCATATTTGCCTGCTCGCTTTCAACCATGACTTCTGGAAGATCAATTTCAGCATTTTGTGTTGCTTGTTCAACGACTGCATCGCGTTTGCTGTTTTCTGCTGTAGATGCTTTTTGATCTTTTAGCCTATTTTCAATTTTAGTCTTTAATTCCTCAAAAGATTCCACTTCTTCGTCGGCATCTTTCGCGAACTCGTCATCAAGTGCAGGAAGTTCCTTCACTTTAATTTCATGGACGTTGACTTTAAATGTCGCATCTTTACCTTTAAGTTCTTCAGCGTGATAATCCTCAGGGAATGTCACAGTGACTTCTTTTTCTTCACCTGTTTTCATTCCGATAAGCTGTTCTTCAAAGCCAGGAATAAAGGTGTTTGAACCAATGTCCAGTGAATAGTTCTCAGCTTTTCCGCCTTCAAAAGCTTCGCCGTCTACAAAGCCTTCAAAATCCATCACAGCGGTATCGCCTTCTTCAATGGCGCCGTCTTCTTTTACAGCAAGTTCTGCGAAACGCTCTTGAAGCTGTTTAAGCTCCTGGTTCACATCTTCTTCAGTAACTTCTGTTTCAAGTTCTTCAACTTCAAGGCCTTTATATTCCCCAAGCTTCACTTCCGGCTTAACCGTCACTTTAGCTGTAAGAATTAACTCTTTGCCTTTTTCTACCTGTTCAACATCAACCTCAGGCTGATCCACTGGTTCAATACCAGTTTCTTCAATAGCTTTTGAATAAACTTGAGGAAGGATGATATCTAGAGCATCCTGATAAAGTGATTCAACGCCAAAACGCTGTTCAAAAATCATACGTGGTACTTTCCCTTTACGGAAGCCAGGCACATTAATATCTTTTACCACTTTTTTAAAAGCTTGGTCTAGAGCGCCTTTAAAGCTTGCCGCATCAACTTCCATTGTTAACTTTCCTTGATTACCTTCTTGTTTCTCCCATTTTGCATTTACATTCATTTATTCTTACCTCCAACATGTATCTTCATACTTATATTTTTTTCATACGAAAATGCAACCACTTCATTATAGCACACTTGCTTTTCATTTCAAAAGTAATCCCTTATAGACGCAAATTTAAATAAAATCTAAGGTAGATGGGTCTTCTTCAACCTTTTTAATCTCTTCATATTGTGCGTCACATTCCGTTTGATCCACCTCAAAAAGCTCATATATTCTGTTTAAATCGTCAGTCATCCCGTTCAGCTGATAAACATACGCAGTACAGGCGGCAGCCCAGCGTTGCGTACTGCCTATTGTCAGATCCATCGGGTAGCTTGCATAGCTGAAATGCTCCCAAACATCTACAACCTGATCACACAACGTTGGATTTTCAGAGAGCAGGATATTATGTATACTTTCTTTAATCTCCCTGGTTATGGGATTCAACAATTTTTGATCGGGATGAATTTTAATAGTATAAGATGTGTTAAATTTCCTTACTTCTGCGTCGCCGCTATAGCCATTTTCTCCGAGTGCTTTTAACATAAGTGTTTTCGTGAAGGGATCAATGCTGTCTTTTATCAAAAGCGGCTGAACAATCTCAAACGTCTGCTCGCCTTCAAGATCGTATAAGGCATGGATGGCGGACCATTTCTTTTCTGGGGGCAAGTCTGAACCCAAGCTGTCCATCATTACTTTTACCTCTTCCGGTGAAACCGATGTTGAGTCGGGAGAAGAATCTGGGATCTTTGGGAAGTCCTGCTGATCTTTTTGACGTGCTTGGCAAAAATCGAGAAGCTGAATATAAGATTCCCGGGTTTCAGGAGGCATTTCAATTTCTTCTAAGATGCTCTGAAGCATTTCCGCGCCTTTATCGTATTGATTAGTCTGAATTAACACCGTAATGTGAAGGCGAAAAACTTCGAAATAATCGCCCATGTCTTTTTGCAGCATTTCCCGCGTCAGTTTTTCTGCAGGCTCATACTCTGCGAGCTCTAATAAACAAATCGCCATTCCATAAGCAGCCTGGCTATGCTCTTCATCTATTTCTAATAATTGAGCGAAGAGCCGTTTTGCTTCTTCATATTGATTGTCTTTAAGAGCCTGAACCGCTTTTTCCATGATCCGTTTTGGCAGATCCGGAAGATGAAATAGATTACTGTTATTTTTTTTATTTTTGTTCCGATGTGCCATAATTTCGTCATCCTATCTCCATCGTGCTTTTTTACACTGATACAGTATAATAACTCCGGGATGCACAGTGAGCAATTTCCCCGTTTTTTTACTAATAGTGAGCATATCAATGCTTTCCTTAATGATGCAGGCAGAAAAAAGGCTATCACCTTTAGAATTCCATATGAATTGTACTTTATCCCCATTATGCCTTTTACCCATAGGTAAGTAAAATTCTTTTTAAAAAGATATAAAAAAACCCCCTGCTTGGCAGAGGTTAATTTCATTACTATATTATGTAGAAAATTTCATGGCGTCCCAGGAGAGATTCGAACTCCCGACCGTACGCTTAGAAGGCGTATGCTCTATCCAGCTGAGCTACTGGGACATATGGAGCGGGTGATGGGAATCGAACCCACGACCAGAGCTTGGAAGGCTCTTGTTTTACCACTAAACTACACCCGCACCGCTAACTGCGACATTAATTAATATAAATCATATAGCGGAAACTGTCAATAGATTTATTAAGATTTATTCTCCAAAATATAAACCACCCGATAATCTTCCAGTTCTTGATGCTCAAGCGTCATCAGCCGAATTGTCAATCTGCGTGCTGATGGAATCCATTCAGCAATGCTATAGGTTGGAACGGCAGGGCTTTTTGGCACACCGATGCTTCCAGGATTTATGTATACAGTCTTCCCTTCTTTAAAGGCTGCCGCATGATGGGTATGCCCAAAACAGACAATATCAGCATCTGTTTCTTCCGCTTTAAACTTTAAGGGAAGAGGTGTGGATTTAACATTATAAAGATGTCCATGGGTGATCAGCCACGTTAAACCAGATTGATTAATTAATTCATTATCTTTATATCCCGCATCTGCTCCATCGCAATTTCCCTTAACTGAATAAAAAGGCTTCATTTCAGCTTCTTCTGCATGTTGCTCAGAATCTCCGCAATGAATAAAAAGATCCATCTTTTTCTCATAAAAAGAATATACGTTCCGCAGTTTTTCGGACTGGCCGTGGGTGTCACTCACAATCAGAACCTTCATTGATCTTCACCTCGTATTTCCGGCCAAATAGCCTTGAGCTGCTTCATAGCTTTTCCCCGGTGACTGATTTCATTTTTTTCTTCTCTGCTCATTTCAGCAAATGTTTTCTTTTTTTCAGGGACATAAAAAATAGGATCATAACCAAACCCGCCTGCGCCACTGTTCGTTTCAGTAATGACGCCATGGCACTCCCCTTCAATATAACGAGTTGGTAAACCTGGTTTAGAAATAGCCAGAACGGTAACAAAACGCGCGCTTCTTTCATCACGGGGAACATTTTTCATAAGCTTTAAAACTTTATCAATATTAGCCTGATCATTTTTTTCAGGTCCTGCAAAGCGAGCAGAATAAACCCCTGGCCTGCCTTCCAAAGCATCAATAACCAAACCGGAGTCATCACTTATCACTGTTTCACCTGTCATAGCTGAGACCGCTTCAGCCTTTAGTCTGGCATTTTCGTAAAACGTGCTCCCGGTTTCTTCGACCTCAATAGATTGTGGCAAATCCTTTAATGAAAGGACTGTCTCATCAAAGTCTACAAAAAGCAGTTCGAATTCTTCAGCTTTTCCTGGATTATTCGTTGCAATGATCAGCTTAGACATGTCCTTATCACCTCAGTAAGTTTCAATTGTTTCGACTAGATGCTCGCCAAGAATGGTTTTTTGTAAAGCAATCAATTCTTTGATTCCTTTTTTTCCTGCAGAAAGAAGCGCTGTAAGTTCTTCCTCATCAAATGTTGCTTCTTCTCCGGTGCCCTGAATTTCAACATACTGATTTTTTCCTGTCATAACGATATTCATGTCAACATCTGCCGTTGAGTCTTCTTCATAGCATAAATCAAGGATCACATCGTGCTCGGGATGGATCCCTACTGATGTGGCCGCTAAATAAGTACGCACTGGAATTGTCGTGATGAGACCTTTATTCTTTGCTTTTTCGAAGGCCAAAACCATGGCGACAAATGCGCCTGTTATAGAAGCTGTTCTTGTTCCACCATCTGCCTGAATGACGTCACAATCAATCCAAAGTGTCCTCTCACCCATTTTTTTGAGATCAACAACTGATCTTAAGGCCCGTCCAATCAGGCGCTGAATCTCCATCGTCCTTCCACTTACTTTGCCTTTGCTTGATTCACGGATATTTCGTTGAGCAGTCGCTCTTGGAAGCATTGCGTATTCGGCTGTAATCCAGCCTTTTCCTTGTCCACGCATAAAATGAGGAACTCTCTCCTCAACTGTGGCGTTGCAAATGACCTTTGTGTTTCCTATAGTGATTAAAACCGATCCTTCCGGATGCGAGATAAACTCCGTTTCAATTTGGACAGGTCTAAGTTCATCCTTCTCTCTTCCATCAATTCTCATCTATATTCCTCCTGCTTTTTCACATGGATCTTTATTCGTCACTTCCGATCCATTTATTCAATATCAGCGAATCAAGGTAAATCCGCTTTATTACTATAACATACTTTTAACCAGCGACCTCTTGCTGCTTGGCGGAAGCATCACCACTCGTAACCGTATAAATAAACTCATAACTGTTTTCCCTATGAATTTCCCACTCTTTATCAATACCTTTAATATGAATCATTACTGAGTGAATGTTCTTTTCATCAATGAACGTTAATGCCAGACAGGTTAAGAGTTCCGGACTCAGCCTTTGCCCGCGCAGATCTGTCAATGTTCGGCTATTAAAGCTCAAGGAAAGCTGATTATCGTGGATAACAGGTGAAGAGGTGAGTTTGCTTCCTTCATTAAAAGGTGAATAGATATCCTGTTCACTCCAGTCGTTCATCATCAGCAGCCGAATAACATCACGGGGAGTTCCTTCTCCTGTTTTTCTTGAAAGCGTAACTGGAAGAAAGTAAGGTTGATTTTGCTGAGAAGATAGTAAAAAAACAGTCTGATTGACTGTGTTCGTCATGTCCACAGCCGGACCTTTCGCTAGGTTTGTACCATTATTCTTATCCAGTCCTTCTCCAATAAATGCGTGGAAATCTTTCGTTTCCTGTAAAGGCTTGCCATCAATTTTTAGTTTAACACGTTTAACTTCTTCCAACTGAAGGAGAGATTGAGTAAGAGCTTCAAATACAGCCGTTTCCTGCTCCTTCGGATAATCTAAAAAAGTCGAAGTCAAATCTACCGTCACTTCACCGTTTGCACCGTATTCAACGTGGTTAACACTTGTTTCAGGTGGCAGCGGCAGCGAAAATCCATTAGGCACACTGTTTGACAGCACATCATCCTTCACTAAAGCGTTAACCGTTTGCTCTACGGGAGTGTCCGTTTTAGGAAAATTCACGGCCCAAGGCACCACGTGCTGGTCCCGATCGATGAGGTATATTAGCCGTTGATCAGCACCTTTTTGGGCAACAGATGAATGAAACACGAAAGGTGTTAATACGGCCTGAAAAGCAACCTGTTTTGGTATAACGGCCGCAGGAACAGCCGATGTGCACGAGCATAGCAACCAGGAAAAACCAATTAACCCTATCAGAAGGCTAGTCTTCCTTTTCATCATCCTGGCCCCTCCTTGTCCTTTTTAGAAATATATACTAAAAGAAGGACAAGGATAGAACCGCCAAGACAATTTTATAATATGGAAGAAGAAAATACGGATAGATCCAAATACTGCACCATTGAATCAAGACCTAACCAATTTTCTACAACCCGTTCCATCATTTTGTGGGATCCGGTAGTAAAAAATTGATGCTGTGGATCTTCTAAATCGGTTCTTAGCATCTCTTTATGAAATAATATCGTGCTGACTTCCCTTGCCGTTTCTTCAGCTGAATCAATCAACTGGAGAGAGGGACCTGTAACTTTTTGAATAATCTCCCGTAGAATGGGGTAATGGGTACATCCGAGAATAAGCGCATCCATGCGTGGATCATTCAATATTGGACTTAGAGTTTCTCGTACAATTTCCTCTGTCTCCCGAGAATCGATATTCCCCGCTTCAACAAGAGGTACAAAAGGCGGGCAGGCAAGGTCCGTAACCCGAATATGTGGATCAATAAGATGAAGCGCACGGCTATAAGCGCCGCTGTCAATCGTACCCGCTGTGCCTATTACACCGATATGACTCGTTTGGGACATTTTAATTGCAGAGCGCGCGCCAGGATGAATGACACCAATTACTGGGATAGAGAGCGTTCTTTTTATTTCCTCGTATACGGCTGCTGTAGCCGTATTGCATGCGATAACAAGCATTTTGATTTTTTTATTTTCTAAAAGATACCTTGTCATTTCCCACGTGAACAGCCGGACTTGTGACATAGGACGCGGACCGTATGGACACCGGGCATTATCGCCTAAATAGACGATCTCCTCATTAGGAAGCTGACGTATAATTTCTTTAGCTACTGTTAATCCGCCGACACCTGAGTCTATAACACCTATTGGACCCTTCAACATAAAACCCCATTTACACTATATTTCTTCTTTTATCATCTCAAATAAATGCGATAACCCATTTTGTAGACCGTCGATTTCCTCACCTGATAAACCGAGCAATCTTTCATGCATGTATTCCTGCCGTTTTTTAATTACTTGGTGAATGATCTTCTCACCTTTATCTAAAAGATGGATTCTAACCACTCTTTTGTCTTGTAAATCTCGAACCCTTTTAATAAGGTTTTTTGTCTCCATTCTGTCTACCAAATCAGTGGTGGTACTGAAAGCTAAATACATTTTTGATGATAACTCTCCGATAGTCATACCCTCTTTATCTGAAAGCCATTGGAGAGCAACAAATTGCGGCGGTGTTAAATCCTCATCTTTTAATACTTCACGCCCATGCTCTCTTATTGCGGATGCAAAGTATCTCAACTGTTTTTCTATTGTTTCAATCACATGAGAGCTCAATATTTGTTCGCCATTCATGCCATTTCCCCTTTTTATATCTTTCGCTTTAACGACAATTTTTACACGACTATATCATATCATAATTGAGGAATAGACTATGTATTGAAAGCCGGCTTTCAATGAAAGCCGGTTTTTTTAAAGCTTTAGTTCACCTAGCCTTAATAACTCCACGACAGCTTGCGAACGCCCTTTGACTCCAAGCTTTTGCATTGTGTTTGAAATATGATTCCTTACTGTCTTTTCACTTATAAACAGTAAGCCGGCAATCTCTTTTGTTGTTTTGTCCTGTACCAGTAATTCAAATACTTCTCGCTCCCGTTTCGTTAACAGCGGCTTATGGCGAAATTCATGATCCTTCACTCGCTCCTCCTCCTAGCTCGAATCGTGAACAAGTGAGGAAGGTTATTAGTCAAGTTATTATATGCACGGAATGACTGCCGAGTGACTGAGTCTTCACACAACCTTGTTTCTTCTCATTCCTTTAAGTTATTTCAAATGAACTCCGCTCGCTTGCCTCGGGACGAATGTCCAAGCCACCACTTTTGCACTTCATTGCGGGGGGGTCTTGGCCGCCCTTATTCCGCAGGGGTCTCGCAGATTCCACAAGACTTGAAAATGCCTCCTTGAACCCTCCCCGTACGAAGAAAATGCGGATGCAATCCATTGAAAGCTGAAATACCCTCGCTTTCCACGGGCACGGCCTCAGCTAACGTTGGCGTGATTTATTTGTGCGCCAAAGTGGATCTTCGAGCGCGTGCTGATTCCGTAGGAACGAGCATCCCTTCTCGAGAGACTGCGAGTTGCGACGAGGAACCTCGCTTCGAAGCATTCCTAGCAGACGCAGGAGCACATAGTCACAGATTCCTTTCTTATCAAAAGCTTTTCAGTGGCAACTGACCTCGGTGGAGTGGTGGTTGTTGATATTCGCTCCAGGCTGCTCGCTTTCCGCAGGACTTGAAACGGCATCCCTGAATCCTCACCGCACGAAGAAAATGCAGTTTCATCCATTGAAAGCGGAAATACCCTCGCTTTCCGCGGGCACGGCCTCAGCTAACGTTGGCGTGGTCTCTTTGTGCGCCAAAGTGGATCTTCGGACGCGTGCTGATTCCGCAGGAGTCTCGAGGTATTTCTTGACTTTCAACGCACGAGAACATGCGCATTTTCGAGGCGTCTCGCACCCGCCAGTTCAATTAACGTGTTTATTCCCCATCTCGACGGAAACCGAGCACCATTCCGCTAAATACGGAAACACTCTTCCTTAATCACTTTGATAATTATTCGCACATTCAATTTCTAATTAAGGGTATGGAAGCATGTACTGCAAATAAAAAACAGCCTCCAGTCATAACCGGAGGCTGCTGATATTCTTATTGATGGTCGCTTCCAAAGAAATCGCGGAAGGACTGCAGGTTTGTATCTCTGTTTAATGCTGCAATTGACGTTGTAAGCGGAATGCCTTTCGGACATGACTGAACACAATTTTGGCTGTTGCCGCAATGCCCAAGTCCGCCATCGCCCATAATGCTGTGTAAACGTTCCGCCTTGTCCATTTGTCCTGTTGGATGAGAGTTAAACAGGCGCACCTGTGAAAGCGGTGCTGGACCCATGAAGTCGGATTTACTGTTTACATTTGGACAAGCTTCCAGGCAAACCCCGCAAGTCATGCACTTGGACAATTCATATGCCCACTGTCTTTTTGATTCAGGCATGCGTGGTCCAGGGCCTAAATCATAGGTTCCATCAATCGGAATCCAAGCTTTTACTTTTTTAAGAGCGTCGAACATTCTGCTGCGATCCACTGAGAGGTCACGGATAACAGGGAATGTCCTCATCGGCTCAAGACGAATCGGCTGTTCAAGCTGATCAATCAATGCCGTACAGGCTTGACGCGGTTTGCCATTAATAATCATTGAACATGCCCCGCACACTTCTTCAAGGCAATTCATCTCCCATTGAGGAGGTGCTGTAGCGCCACCTTTAACGTTTACTGGATTACGGCGAATTTCCATCAATGCCGAAATTACGTTCATATTCTGTCTGTAGGTAACTTCAAACGTCTCTTCGTAAGGGGCGGCATCTGGACCGTCTTGCCGTGAAATAATAACACGAACTTTTTTATCATCACTCATTGTTATATACCCCCTTATTTTTTCTTGGAATAGTCACGTTTACGAGGTTTAATTAGCGAAACGTCGACTTCTTCGTAACTAATATCAGGACCGTTTTTCTCTGGATTAAACTTCGCTTTAGTGGTTTTGAGCCATTCATCATCGTTGCGATCCGGGAATTCTGGCTTATAGTGACCGCCGCGGCTTTCATTCCGGTTGTACGCACCTAGTGTAATAACCCTTGCCAGCTGAAGCATATTCCATAATTGACGGGTAAATGACGCACCGCCATTATTCCATTTTGATGTATCGTTGATATTGATATTTTGATAACGCTCCATCAGTTCCTGGATTTTTTCATCTGTTTCAAGCAGTTTTTTGTTATCGCGGACAACGGTGACATTATCAGTCATCCATTCGCCAAGTTCTTTATGGATAACATAAGCATTCTCGGTGCCATCCATGCTCATAATGTGGTCAAATTTCTCTTGCTCGCGTTTTTGATTCTGTTCAAAAACAGAGGTTGAAATGTCTTCCACATGTTTTTCAAGATTATTGATGTATTCCACTGCGTTCGGTCCTGCGACCATGCCGCCAAAGATTGAAGACAATAACGAATTCGCGCCTAAACGGTTTCCGCCGTGATATTGATATTCGCATTCTCCACAAGCAAAGAGACCATTTATGTTTGTCATCTGGTTAAAATCAACCCACATGCCACCCATAGAATAGTGAACGGCTGGGAAAATTTTCATCGGCACTTTATGTGGATCATCACCGACAAATTTTTCGTAAATTTCAATAATACCACCAAGCTTAACATCAAGCTCATGCGGATCTTTATGAGAAAGGTCAAGATACACCATGTTTTCTCCGTTAATGCCAAGCTTTTGGTTGACACAAACATCAAAAATTTCACGTGTAGCGACATCTCTGGTTACAAGATTTCCGTATGCAGGATATTTTTCTTCAAGGAAGTACCAAGGTTTTCCGTCTTTATATGTCCAAATCCGTCCACCTTCACCACGGGCAGATTCACTCATCAGACGAAGTTTGTCGTCTCCTGGAATCGCCGTCGGGTGAATTTGAATAAATTCGCCATTTGCGTAATAAACACCTTGCTGATAAACTGCTGAAGCTGCTGTACCCGTGTTAATCATTGAGTTGGTTGATTTACCAAAAATGATCCCAGGTCCGCCTGTCGCAAGAATAACAGCATCAGCTGAGAACGTCTTAATTTCCATTGACTTAAGATCCTGTGCCACAATCCCCCGGCAGGTTTCTTCTTCGTCAAGAACAGCTGATAAAAATTCCCAGTATTCATATTTGTTCACAAGCCCGTTGCTTTCATGTCTACGAACCTGTTCATCAAGCGCGTATAAAAGCTGCTGACCTGTCGTAGCACCCGCGTAAGCTGTACGGTGATGCTGAGTTCCACCGAACCGTCTGAAATCAAGAAGTCCTTCAGGAGTTCTGTTAAACATAACGCCCATTCTGTCCATCAAGTGGATAATTCCAGGCGCTGCTTCACACATAGCTTTTACTGGTGGCTGATTGGCAAGAAAGTCTCCACCGTAAACCGTGTCGTCAAAGTGCTCCCAAGGCGAGTCACCCTCACCTTTCGTATTAACGGCGCCATTAATGCCGCCTTGTGCACATACGGAGTGTGAGCGCTTGACTGGAACAACCGAGATGAGATCTACTTCTACGCCGGCTTCGGCTGCTTTAATGGTGGCCATAAGGCCTGCCAAACCGCCGCCTACGACTATAATTTTACCTTTGCTCATTTAGCCCCACTCCCTTACATTGCTGCGCTGCTGATATTAGTAAATGCGAATAATGCGCCGATTCCTACGATTGCTAAAAAGATAAAAACGACGACTGTCAAATATGTAGTCAACTTTTGAGCACGTGGAGAGACTGAAATTCCCCAAGTAACACAGAATGACCATAGTCCGTTTGAAAAATGGAAAACGGTTGCTAACACACCGACAACATAAAACACAAACATTCCCGGGTTATCGAGGATAGCTGACATCATTTGAAAGTTTAATGCGTGACCGAGAGCCATCTGTATCCGTGTTTCCCATACATGCCATGCAATAAAAATCACAAGAAAAATTCCCGACCAACGCTGGAGGAAAAACATCCAGTTGCGGAAATAACCATAGCGTTTCACATTGTTTTTTGCCTGGAAAGCAATATAAACGCCATAAATCGCATGAAATAAAATAGGCAAGTAGATGAGAACAATTTCAAAAAACAACAAATAAGGTAAATGCTCCATAAAGCCAGCAGCCTTATTAAATGATGCTGGACCTCGTGTAGCAAACCAGTTAACTGTAAAATGGACAATCAGGAACAAGCCAATAGGCACAACTCCTAGAAAAGAATGGATCCTTCTGTTAACAAAATCTCTTCCTGCCATTTATTTTCCCCCTTTGCAAATATAGTTTGTTGGATGTGTTGCATGTGATTACTTTGGTGTAAAATGGCGGGGTCTCGGATAAGACTTAGCATAAACAATTCATGACATATTTATTGTACTCTCATGATTTAAACCCGTCAAGGAATGTAAGTGCTTGCATTCGACAGATATCGTCACTCTTCTATCCAATAAAATGTTATACTCAAAATAGAGGGGAGATGGCTATGAAACATACACACACACAGCTTAGACCAGAATTATACAATGATATCAGTGTGCCTGCATTTGGCTATGAATTATTGAAAAATGTTTTGATTCCAGACCTTCTTGGTGACGAAGCTTTGTCAATTTTATATTGGTCAGGAAGAAAAATAGCAAGACGCTTCCCTTTGGAGTCCCTGGATGAGATCACAGCATTTTTTTCTGATGCAGGATGGGGCACCCTTGAAATGGTTGAGAAAGATAAAAAACAGATGAAGCTCGAGCTTCATTCCGAGCTCATTACAGCCCGCTTAAAGGGAAACCCTGAAACAGTATTTACACTGGAAGCAGGATTTATAGCGGAGTCGCTTCAACAGCAGCTTGGCTGTGTGACTGAAGTCTACACAGAAAACGACAGCACCAAAGAAAAAAAAGCGGTTTTTACCGCGAGATGGGATGCAAAGGATCCCTCGGTTTCACAGCCTGATGAAAGCAAATAATTATTACATAAAGAAGACGGACAAAGAAAGTTAACTTTCTTTGTCCGCTTCTTTTTTTTCATTAAAATGCGAAAATATTGTTTCTGCGAGACTATAGGGAACCCCTGACTCTTTAATCGTTTCAACCGTTGCTTCCTTAATTTTTTTTACAGATCCGAAATGCTTTAAAAGCATTTTCCTTCGTTTGGCACCCACACCGGGAATATCATCTAGCTCAGACCGGATCATGGATTTATCACGGATGTTGCGGTGAAAACTGATCGCAAACCGGTGAACTTCATCTTGAATTCTTTGCAGCAGATAGAATTCCTGGCTGTTCCGCTCCATTGGAATCAGCAAAGGAGGTTCTCCTTTTACCAGCTGCGATGTTTTGTGCTTTTCATCCTTGACCAGGCCGCATACAGGAATTTCAAGCCCCAATTCATTTTCCAGTACATCGATCGCTGCCGACATTTGCCCCTTGCCGCCGTCTATCAGGATTAAATCAGGCAGCTGGCTGTTTTCCTTTAATAACCTTGAATATCTGCGTCGAATGACTTCTTTCATAGTGGCGTAATCGTCCGGCCCCTTCACCGTTTTAATATGAAATTTGCGGTAGCCCTTTTTAAATGGTTTTCCGTCCTCAAAGACAACCATTGCCGAAACAGGATGCACACCCTGAATATTTGAATTATCAAACGTTTCTATAATCCTTGGAGGTGGGATTTGTAGATGATCCCCCAATTTTTCAATGGCCTTAACCGTTCTGTTTTCATCCCGTTCGATCAAGGCGAATTTCTCTTTTAAAGCCAGCCCAGCGTTTTTGCTTGCCATTTGAACAAGTTCACGTTTTTTTCCTCTTTGAGGCTGGTGAACATCCACTTCCAGAACTTCCGTAAGCAATTTTTCATCAATTTTATGAGGAATCAGAACTTCCCTCGGCTTTAAATGATTATGATGCAAATAAAATTGTCCCACAAAGGAGAGGAAGTCCTCTTCAGGTTCCTGATAAAAAGGAAAAACGGAGACATCCCTTTCAATCAGCTTGCCTTGTCTCATAAAAAAGACCTGGACGCACATCCAGCCTTTATCATAGGAAAAACCGAACACATCACGATCATTTAAGTCTTGGAACATAACGGTCTGCTTTTCCATAACGGTTTCAATATGATGGATTTGATCCCGAAGTTCTTTAGCATGTTCAAAATTAAGCTGTTCAGAAGCTGCCTGCATCTTCGTATTCAAATCTTTTTTAATTTCTTGATAACCGCCGTTTAAAAAACGTGAGATTCCTTCGGTCATCTCCTTATACTGCGCCTTCGTCACTTCATAAACACAGGGTGCCAGACACTGACCTATATGATAGTAGAGACAGACTCTGTCAGGCATTGTTCTGCACTTTCTTAAGGGGTACAGCCTGTCTAATAGACGTTTTGTTTCGGCAGCGGCTGTCGCATTCGGATAAGGTCCAAAGTATTTCCCACTGTTCTTTTTAACTTTTCTCGTAATGACAAGCTTTGGATGACGTTCAGAAGTGATTTTAATATAGGGATAGCTTTTATCATCCTTCAGCATGATATTGTATTTCGGATCATGCTTTTTAATCAGATTCATTTCAAGAATTAATGATTCAATCTCTGAAGACACCATAATATATTCAAAATCAGTTATATCACTAACTAAACGCTGTGTTTTAGCGTCGTGTGAACCGCTGAAGTAAGACCTGACCCTGTTGCGTAAATTTTTCGCTTTCCCAACATAAATAATTTGATCGTGGGCGTTTTTCATCAAATAACAGCCCGGCTGGTCAGGCAGCAATGCAAGTTTTTCTTTTATAGTTGACATAGCAGCCCTTCATTCCTTTTAACAATTCGTATTTTCATCTAGTTTAAAAGGTTTTCGTCAAAAAAACAACGAAAACGGTGTCATTACAAATAAACTCAAAAAAGAGCCTTCATCAAGAAGGCTCTTTTCATTTCATTATTATTTCAATTGTTCAAGACGGTCAACCAAAGCTTCTTTTGGCTGAAAACCGATAATCTTATCTGCCACTTCACCGTCTTTAAAAACGATCAGTGTCGGGATGCTCATGACACCGTATTTGCTGGCAGTTTCTTGATTTTCATCAACATTCAGCTTAACGATTTTCAAGGTATCGTTCATTTCAGAATCAACATCCTCAAGAACTGGTGCAATCATTTTGCAAGGTCCACACCAAGGTGCCCAAAAGTCGGCAAGAACTAAGCCGCTTGAAATCTCGTCAGTGAAATTTTGATCTGTTACATGTGATATAGCCATTATATAGCTGCCTCCTTTAAATCAATACAATAATTAAGCTATGCTTATGAAATAGAGTATACCACCAGACAGCTCGTTATGCTATTGATTAAACTTATACTTAAATTAGGCTGCCAATATTACGTTTCCACACGTAACCGTTGCTCCAATTAAGCTTCTTGAAGCGCTTCTTTGAAATACTTTGTTAGAAGTGGCACAACCTCGAAAAGGTCTCCGACAATGCCGTAATCTGCCACATTGAAGATATTAGCTTCGGCGTCTTTATTAATCGCAACGATCACTTTAGAATTGGACATTCCTGCAAGATGCTGAATAGCACCGGATATACCGCAAGCGATGTATAAATCTGGTGTTACCACTTTTCCTGTCTGACCAATTTGCAAGGAGTAATCGCAATAGTCTGCATCACACGCTCCCCGTGAAGCGCCAACCACACCACCAAGAACATCAGCCAGCTCTTTAAGCGGTTCAAATCCGTCTTTGCTTTTGACTCCGCGTCCGCCTGAGATAACAATTTTAGCTTCAGAAAGGTCGCCGCCCGCAGCGGTTTTCTTCACAATATCTTTAATAATGGTTCGAAGGTTTTGAATGTTCACCTCAACTGTTTCTGGAGACACAGTGTTTGCTTCATTTTTCTCAAGAGGCGCAATATTATTTGGGCGGATTGTGACAAATACAGGTCCTTGTTTGATCCGTTTCTTTTCAAATGCTTTCCCTGCATAAATAGGTCTTGTAAATGTCAAATCATCACTGATTTCTGTAACATCAGAAATCAACGCACTGTTCAGTCGAGCAGCCAGAACGGCTGAAATATCTTTTCCGTTACCTGTGTGACCGATCACAATCGCTTCAGGCGACTCTTGGTCAATAATCTGCTTTAGTACTTGCTTATAAGCATCCGGTGTATAATTTTTTAATGATTCACTTTCTGCTACAAGCACACGGTCTGCTCCATAGTGACCCAGCTTCTCCGCCTGATCCGCGACACCTTCCCCAAGAAGGACAGAAACAACTTCTCCGCCCTCTGAAATTTTCTTACCGGCAGCAATCGCCTCATAAGATACCTGACGAAGATTGCCGTCACGCACTTCTGCTAATACAAGTGTTTTTCGTCCCATTTCGAGATCCCTCCGTTTATATAACTTTTGCTTCAGTTCTAAGTAATTTCACCAATTCTCTGGCTTGTGCATCAATTTCACCATCAAGTATTCTTCCCGCTTCTTTTGCAGGCGGCATGTAAATTTCAACAGATTCAGTTAAACCTTGAACATCGTCTTCTTCTAGATCCAAATCATCCAGATCAAGAATTTCCAACGGCTTTTTCTTGGCTTTCATGATACCAGGCAATGAAGGATAGCGAGGTTCATTAAGACCTTGCTGTGCTGTTACAATGACCGGAAGTTTCGCTTCAATAATTTCGGCGTCACCTTCCACATCTCGCTCCGCAGTCACGGTGTCACCATCCACCTTCAAACTGACAATAGTAGAAATATGGGCCATATCAAGCTTTTCTGCGAGGCGTGGTCCGATTTGACCGGATGCATTATCCATTGTCACATTGCCCCCGAGAATAATATCCACGTCTTTATCCTCAAAGAACTTGGCAAGAATACTTGCTGTAGAATACTGATCATAATCTTCAACATCTTCACTATTAATCAAAACTGCCTTATCACAGCCCATTGCAAGCGCCGTGCGAAGTTCCTTTTCAGCTTCCTCTTCCCCGACAGTAACCACTGTAACTTCGCCGTCATTTTCGTCCCGAAGCTTGATCGCTTCTTCAATGGCGTACTCATCATATGGATTAATTATGAAGTTAGCGCCGTCTTCTGATATTTTTCCGTTCTCCACAGAAATTCTTTCCTCTGTATCAAACGTGCGTTTCATCATAACATAAATATTCATGTGTCATCCTCCTTAAATTATTTATCTTTAAATACTGGTTTACGTTTTTCAATAAATGCCTGAATGCCTTCTTTGGCATCCTCAGAGACAAATGCTTTACCAAAGTTAACGGATTCCTGTTTCTGGCCTTTCTCGTGCTGACCTTGTCTTGCGTAGTGTATGCTCTCCAGAGCTAGACTAACGGCAATACGGCTTTTAGAGGCAATGTTTTCAGCAAGTACCTTTGCTTCATTCAAGTGCTCGCCTTCTTCCACCACTCTGTTGACCAAGCCATATTGACATGCCTGATCGGCTTCAATTGGAGAACTGCTTAGAATCATCTCGGCTGCTCTTGGCGCTCCAATAAGCTGAGGCAGCCTTTGGGTTCCAGCAAAGCCGGGAATCAAGCCGAGAGTAAGTTCAGGAAGTCCGAATTTTGCACCTTTAGAAGCTATTCTAATGTGGCAGCTCATTGCAAGTTCAAGACCTCCGCCAAGTGCCGCACCGTGAATCGCCGCGATAATCGGTTTATCAAAGGCTTCCATTCTGTTAAAAAGATCCTGCCCTTTTCCTGAAAGAACTTCAAATTCTTTGGCACCTTGAACAGACGTAAATTCTTTTATATCTGCCCCGGCAGAAAAAAACCGTCCGTGCCCGTGAAGAATCACGGCTTTTATTTCACTGTCTTCTTCAATCCTGTTCATGAGCTGGTCCAGTTCCTGTATGACAACCGAAGACAGGGCATTAGCAGGCGCATGATTAATTGTAATAATTGCTACTCTGTTTTCAACTTTCATTTCAAGCAAACTCAATTATAAAACCCCTTCCGTTAAGCGCTTTCATAATTTAGTAAATTAGCTGGTCAGACCATTAATCAAGAGCTCCGCTACCGGCTCGGACAAGGCTTCTAAATCATATTTATGATCATTCATAACCCAGTTTGTCACTGTCTCGTCAAGCGTGCCAAAGATCATTTGTCTGGCGAGACGCAGATCCATATTTTCCCTGAAAACGTTTTCCTCAACGCCCTTTGTCAAAATCAGATCGATCAGATTGAGATACCTTTTAAGAATATCATTTATTCTGAGCCTGATGGAAGCATCGGACTGTCGCAGCTCAAGCTGTGTAACGATTGCCAGATTGTGATCCGCGGCAAGCTGTGTAAAATGCATCTGGACTAGTTTTTTTAATTTTTGTCTAACATCATCGTTTCCAGAAATCTTTTCTTCCGTTTTTTCGATGAACTGACCCATCTTCTCTTGAAAAAGAGAGATAAGGAGGTCTTCCTTGTTTTTGAAGTATAAATAGATGGTTCCATCAGCCACTCCAGCTTTCCTGGCAATTTCTGAAACCCGTGCTCGATGAAAGCCGTTTTGCGCCATCACTTCCACGGCCGCTTCAATAATCAATTTATATTTAGGCCGGCTGCGCGGCATAGGCACAAACTCCTTTTCAGAAAAAATGAATGATCGTTCATTCACTTTCTATTATATAGAATGGCAAAATTGTCTGTCAAACAAATTATAACATGCATCCACTGATAATGTAAAAAGTCTGGGCAGATCCCTCTGCCCTACTGTGCCTGCTGTCCTCCGGTTTTTTCTTCCGCCAAGGAACGTTTTAAAACCTTTCCGACCATGGTTTTAGGAAGTTCATCCCGGAATTCATAAATTCTCGGAATTTTGTATGGCGCTAAATTCTCCCGGCAATGGGCGTCCAGAGCTTCCTTCGAGAGTGTTTTTCCTTTTTTCGGAACAACAAATGCTTTTACCGTCTCTCCTCTGTATGCATCCGGGACACCGATGACAGCAGCTTCCAGTACATCTTCATGCTCAAATAAAACTTCTTCCACCTCACGCGGGTATACATTTAGTCCTGACGCAATAATCATGTCTTTTTTCCGGTCAACGATATAAAAGTTCCCATCTTCGTCCATATAAGCAATATCTCCCGTAAAAAGCCAACCATCCTTTAGAACATTTTCTGTTTCTTGAGGGCGGTTCCAATAGCCTTTCATGACTTGGGGACCTTTGACCATGAGTTCGCCGGCTTCTCTAATACCTGCTTCAGCTTTCATATCTGAAGCCATAATCTTAGCTTCTGTATTTGGGTAAGGCAAGCCGATGCTTCCAGGCGTGCGTTTTTCCCAGATCAGATTACAGTGTGTCACCGGGGACGCTTCGCTGAGACCATAGCCTTCTACGAGTTTTCCACCTGTCACCTTTTCAAACCGTTCTTGAATCTCGGCAGGCAATGAAGAAGATCCGCTGATACAGGTCTCAATGGAAGATAAGTCATACTTATGAATATCTGGGTGGTTGACGAGAGCGATATACATAGTTGGTGCCCCAGGAAATAACGTTGGCTTTTGTTTTTGGATCGTTTTTAACGTTTCTTTAACATCGAACTTCGGCAGAATAATCATCTTTGATGCAAACATAATAGATAAATTCATAACAATGGTCATCCCATACACGTGAAAGAATGGGAGCACGCCCAAAATCGATTCCTCGCCATACGTATTCTTATACATCCAATGGCTGGATTGCACGGTATTGGCAATCAAATTGTAATGGGTTAACATGACTCCTTTAGCGGGACCTGTTGTGCCGCCGGTATACTGCAGCAGCGCCAAATCCTTCTCAGCGTCCACATGTACAGGCTGAAAATCTGTCTTTCCTTTTTTTATAACTTCTTTAAAGGATAAGACCGATTTGGTCCACATTATTTGTGGGACAGCTTCTTTTTTCTTTTTTTGAATGAACGGATACAAAAGGTTTTTTGGAAAAGGCAAATAATCACTAATCGCCGTTACGATCACCGTTTTGATTGAAGTCTTGCCTTGGACACGGGCAACTTTTGGGTAAACAAGATCAAGACAGATAATACAGGATGCACCTGAATCCGCCAGCTGATGCTCAAGCTCCCGTTCAGTGTAAAGCGGGTTCGTCTGTACGACAATTGCCCCAGCCATAAGTGCACCATAATAGGAAATGACTCCCTGCGGACTATTCGGCAGCATGATCGCTACCCTGTCTCCCTTGTTGATCCCTGATGCTGCCAGTCTGTCTGCCAGTTTAACAGCTTCCGTATATATTTCTGAATACGACATTTCTTTTCCCAAATAATGAATTGCCGTTTTCTCCGGAAAGGCTTTATTTGCTTCAATCAGATAACTGTAAAGCGGCTTTTTATCATACTCATAGTCCGGCTGGATTTCTTTAGGATAATTTTTCAGCCAAATGCGATTTTCCTCAGCCATAAATAGGCCTCCTTCGACCCGCTCCTTCCTGTATGCGCCCTCCTCATATGAGCGCATTTTAAAACGTATTTCTATTAAATCATATCACTTTATTCGTTATATTCAAACTTATCTTTCATCTTAATTTTTGAAGTGTTTTCTAAAAAATAATTATCTTATATCGCTGATGAGGCACTCCAAAAAGTCTTTTGATGTAAATATGGTTGTTGATCTCCGTTTCAGGCACTCGCTTTCCTTGGGCACCGCTTCAGCCTCCTCATGGCCACAGGACGTGGGTAGGTTCGGCGTTGGCACAGGACGTGCCGATTTTAGCCGAACTTCCTTCAATACATTGCGTCTGCGGGGTCTCGCTTGGAACGCTGATTCTGCAGGACTTGAAACACCTCCTCGAATTCACACCGCAAGATGAAAATGCGCACGGATTTTCGAGGAGTCTCAGGTATTTCTTACTTTCAATAAGCATGAGTATTTTCGAGGAGTATCTCACTTCCCAGCAGCTCGGCTATAGTCGCAAAGGCATCTCAATCTTTATCATTCCAGTGGACTTTCAAGTCACCAGACTGAGTTAATCTTTGCTTATATCTTAAGCAGGATCATCAATACCGATGACTTTCAGGGGCTCGATTTTCCATGCAGATGGTTCAACTTCACATTTTGGCTGATTGGAGTGAAGTGAAGAAAGGAAATCTATAGCAATAAATGACGCCTAAAGTGCCTCGCAAGGGCAACAAATAAGTTGATTGAAGCGGAGGGCGCGAGACTCCAACGGGACCAGCACGCGTCCGAAGATCCACTTTGGCGCATAAAGAAAGAGACCTCGCCAAAGTTAGCTGAGGCCGTGCCCGTGGAAAGCGAGCCTAGAGCGGAAATCAACAACAACAACGACACCGGGGGACGTTTTTAGTGCCCTCTCGCAGTTTCCACAAGAGTCTCGGGCATTTCTGGTTTTCATCTATGCGTAAGCCAATATTCTTCGTACGATGTGGATTTTAAGATTCTTGCAACGCCTAAGCGAATAGCACGAGACAGATGAAAATCTCCCTCATTTTAGTTGATTAAAGCGAATGGCGAGACTCCAACGGGATCAGCACGCGTCCGAAGATCCACTTTGGCGCATAAAGAAAGAGACCTCGCCAAAGTTAGCTGAGGCCGTGCCCGTGGAAAGCGAGCCTAGAGCGGAAATCAACAACAACGACACCGGGGAGATTTTTTCAGTTTCCTCTTCAGTATTCCAAACGAGACCACCCAGAAGCGAGTGCGCTGAAGAGGAAATCAAAAGATTACGTGTTTATTTATGAAATTAACTCAAGTAAAAATAAGATAAATCACACCTGCGAGTACAAAGACGCCGCAAAGGACTGCCAATACTTTTGCTAATGTCTCCATATGCCGCCCCCTTTTCAGACCAAACTTGTTCCAATCACAAAAGAAAGGCCTGCTGAAATAATCATCGCGATAAAACCAACGGCATGATTGCCGTTTCCTATTTCTTCATCAATCCGAAAGGACGGCGTCAGAAATTCAAAAATAAAATAACCGATCAGCAGGAGCACAAACCCAAATGCCCCCTGGTAAATAGTATTTAATAGATTTTCATGATGGTCAATTGAAAATCTAAAAATATTCGTAATACCAAATATTTTCCCCCCCGTTGCCATAGCCACTGCCATATTACCTTTTTTGATTTCCTGCCAGTTGCGGTATGAGGTGACGATTTCAAATATAGCTAAAAAGAAAATGGTACAAAGCATAACCACACTATAATACGCAAGGGTATGCAGATACATATTATTCATCCAAGCGTCCATATCCCTCAGTCCTTTAGTTGCTCATTATTCAATGAATTATTATTATTGCAATTCAACGATAGTCACACCGCTGCCGCCCTCACCTGCACCGCCGATCCTGGAATTTTTAATACGGGGATGCGTCTTAATGAAATTTGCAACCGCTGAACGCAATGCACCCGTTCCTTTACCATGAATGATCGACACTTGATGATAATTAGCCAGAAGGGCTGAATCAATATATTGCTCGAGTTTGTTCAAAGCTTCTTCATAACGCTGGCCTCTTAAATCGAGCTCAGTTTTCGTTAGACCTGTCTGTGTTCTGACGTTAACAACCGGCTGCGCTTCTTTTTCAGCTTTTACTGGCTTCAGATCCTCCGAGCGAAGGTTCATTTTCATAACACCGACCTGCACCAAGTATTCCTTCGCGTTGAGTTTTTCGACGATATGGCCTTTTTGTCCAAAACTAATGACTTTAACTTCTTGTCCAGGCTCCAGAATTCTTTTTTCACTTTTCTCTTTATACGATTTTGATGGTGTACGGGTTTCCCCAGGCGTCAATCTTTCCAGAGCGTGGTCAAGACGGCTCTTGGCATCAATAATTTCATGTTCTTTAACTGCCCCGCCTGACTCTTGAAAAGCTCTTAACTGTTTTATAATGTCTTCTGCTTCTTTCTTTGCACCTTTGATAATTTTATCAGCCTCTACTTTTGCTTGAGAATATACCGATGCCTTTTCTTTTTCAAGGCTTTCCAATTCAGATTGGAGACTTTTTCTGAGATCTTCCGTTTCCTTTTTATTCTCCAAGGCAAGGCGGTTGGCACGTTCTGCCTCTTTCTGATTTAGTTCAAGAGAGGCAATCATCGCATCAACTTTATTTTCCTCATGGCTGATATGGCTACGGGCTTCATTAATGATATCAGCGTCTAAGCCTAATTTCTTGGAAATCTCAAAAGCATTGCTGCGCCCAGGAATACCAATTAATAATCGATAAGTGGGGCTAAGGGTTGCCACATCAAACTCAACGGATGCATTCATGACCCCCTGTCTTTCATAAGCAAACGCCTTTAGCTCGCTATAGTGAGTTGTTGCAATCATTTTAGCTCTGCGTTGAATGACATGATCAAGAATTGCCATAGACAGTGCAGCCCCTTCTTGGGGATCTGTTCCAGCACCGAGTTCATCAAAAAGCACAAGACTTTTGGCATTCACCTTTTTCAAAATCTGCACAATGTTGGTCATATGGGAGGAGAAGGTACTTAAGCTTTGTTCGATTGACTGTTCATCACCGATATCTGCAAAAACGTCTGTAAATAATGTGGCTTCCGAACCTTCTTCAACAGGAATCTGAAGACCCGACTGAGCCATTAAGGAGAGCAAACCGACTGTTTTTAGCGTCACGGTTTTTCCGCCTGTGTTCGGTCCTGTAATGATCATCGCCTGAGTCTCTTCGTTCATCGTTACATCTATCGGAACAATCGATTCTTTTGGAATCAGAGGATGCCTGGCTTTGTTAAACTTTAACCGGCCCACTTCATTAAAAGATGGCCGCGTACCTTTTATATGCTTAGCATATTTTGCTTTAGCAAAAATAAGGTCCAGATGAGCCATTCTTTCGATATGATCCATAAGAAGCGGAGCTACAAGAGAAGTTTCAGCTGATAAAGACTTTAAAATCCGTTCGACTTCATAACGCTCTTTTGATCGTGCTTCACTCAGTTTGTTATTAAGATCTACAATTGCCTGTGGTTCAATAAACAACGTCGCTCCAGATGCTGACTGATCGTGAACGATGCCGCCGAAAGACCCACGGTATTCCTGTTTAACCGGTACCACCTGGCGTTCATTTCTTATGGTCACAATCGATTCTGATAACATTTTTTGAGTGCTTGAAGATCTTATGATATTTTCAAGCTTCTCTTTAATTCGGGCATCGAGGGTTCTTATCTGCAATCTCACTGTACGAAGAGCTTCGCTCGCAGAATCCATAACATATGCGGAATCGTCGATGCATTGTTTAATCGTACGTTCCAGTTCCCCCTGAGGTTCAACATGTTCGATAATTTCGAGAAGCAAGGGTAGCTGTATTTCTTCGTCCTCACCTGCGTCCAGTAAAAACTGTTTAACAAGCCGGACGCTGCGGATAGATTCTGCGATATCCAGAAGCTCTTTGGCGTTTAGAATCCCTCCGATTTCTGACCTCTTTAAGCTCTCTTTTATATCCGAAAGACCGCCGAACGGTAAATCGCCGTGCCGTCTTAAAACATGACCACCCTCGTCTGTTTCTTTTTGCCAGTGAGTAACATCGGTAAGGCTGGGGGATGGCACCAGTAAGTTAATCAGCTTCTGCCCGAGCGACGTGGCAGCATGTTTTTCAAGCTGTTCGATGATTTTTGGGTATTCCAGTATATTCAGCACTCGTTTCTGCAACTAAATCTCTCCTTCTATACACTTGTTACATTTGATTTATTATTTGTTTTTGATAAAGTCTTCGAATTCTTTACGGCCTAAAGTATTTAAAAGCGTTTTTTTCTTTATAAATCCTTTTCTGGCCGTCCCGACGCCTATATTCATATGATCAAGCATTGCAATAGAATGGGCGTCGGTATTAATAGCCAGCTTAACACCCTTTGACTGTGCTTTGCCAAGCCACTGAGGGGCTAAATCGAGTCTGTGCGGGTTGGCATTCAGTTCAAGCGCCGTCCCGGTAGTTTTAGCAATCTCTATTAAGGCATCAACATTGGCGGCGTAACCGTCTCTTCTGCCAATAATTCTTCCTGTTGGATGTGCGATCAGTCTTACCGCTGGATGTTCGGCAGCCGCTTTCAGTCGACGCATAATTTTCTCTTCAGATTGAGAGAAAGCACTATGAATGGCACCTATGACAAAATCAAGAGAATCCAGAACATCATCCTCAAAGTCAAGCTGTGCATCAGGTAATATATCCATTTCAACTCCAGCGAAAATTTTAAAATCAGTGAAATTGTCATTCAGACGTTCTATTTCTTCACGTTGAGCCTTTAACCTTTCAGGCGTTAGACCATTTGCCACTTTTAAGAACTGTGAATGATCCGTGATGACCATATACTCATAGCCCTTTGCTCTGGCCGCCTCCGCCATTTCCTGAAGGGAGTTAGCGCCATCACTCCACGTTGAGTGAGCATGTAAATCCCCTTTAATATCAGATAGATTCAATACGCCTTCCGGATCTGCAAGAAATGCATTCCATTCCGATTCTCCTCCTCTGATTTCAGGAGGAAAGAATGGCAGATCAAAGTGCTTGTAAAATTCTTTTTCTGATGTGAAAGTGATAACTTCCCCCGCATCATTTTGGGCTGCTCCATATTCACTAATTTTTTCACCTCTGGCTTTTGCTCGTTGCCTCATCAGCACATTGTGTTCTTTTGAACCTGTAAAGTGATGAAGTGTGGTCGCAAAAGCTTCCTCCTGAACAAAACGGAAATCTACCGATACCTGCTGCCCATCCCCCAAAATGACAGAGACTTTTGTTTTCCCGTCATTGGTGATTTCCAGGATATTCAGCTTGTCTTTAATTTGAGAAATAACGTCATCAATCTTATCTGTTGAAATGACAAAATCCAGATCTTTAACAAGAGGCTCAAGTCTCCGGATACTGCCAGCCCTAGAGAATGAAGTGATTTCAGAAATTTGTTCAAGTGCCGTTTCGATCATCTCAGCGAGCGGCAACATATAAGATAGCGGCAGCCGTTCCGGACGCTCGTTCATGCTTTCTATGGCTTTTAGTATTTTCTCTTCTGTTTTCTGCCCAAAACCAGATAATTTCTGGACTTTTCCTTCTAAACAGGCTTGCTTGAGAGTCTCGATATCGATAACGTCGAGTTCCTGATAGACCTTTGCTATTTTCTTCCCGCCTAGTCCGGGCACCGTCAACAGTTGAATCAGTGATCCCGGCAACTCGTTTTGAAGATCCGTGAGGACACTTGATTCGCCATTCATTTTAAGTTCCTGTATGACTTGTGCTGTTCCTTTTCCTATTCCTTTAATAGAACCCGGATCTTCGATTTCACTTAAAGAACGGGCATCTTGTTCAAGTGCAAGGGCCGCTTTTCGGTATGCTGATATTTTAAAAGGATTCTCTCCTTTAATTTCAAGATAAGTCCCTATTTGTTCCAATGATTTTATTATGTCCTTTTTATTCATGTCGGTCATTTTATTCACCTCTGATATAATTCTATCCTACCTCTTTTAACAAATACAAGGTATCCCCTCTTAAACTGGCTAAGAAAAACTAAAAGCGGTTAGAAAACTTGGCTTTTCGCCAAGCCTTTAATGGCGAAAGCCTTAGCTGCGCTTACACTTTATTCCTTTCTCGCCTTAGCGAAGTTAAACTTTCTTAAAGTACAAAAAAGACCTCTCCATGACGGAGAAGTCTTTAAAGAAAATGATTGAATTACTTGTTGACATATGTCGTCCATAACTCTTTTATTTTTTCAGAAAAAACAGGTGTATGCTGAATCATGCCCTGAGCTAGTAAGGAATGATCAATCGCATGTTTAATACCGATCATTGGTGTCAAGCTGCCAACATAAAGAAGCAGAAACAGGACAAGGTACATTTCTATAAAACCGAAGATCGCACCAAGAAAACGGTTAATTGAGCCAAGAATCGGCAGGTTGGCAATGAAATCAAGCATGGAGCCAATGATTTGCACAACAATTTTCACGGCAATAAATATGATGATAAACGCAATGGCATTATAGTAAGCTGCTTCCAGCCCGCCTTTCGTCATCATTCCGAGAAATTGATTGTGATCAAGTCCGGATGGATATGGAATCCACAATTTTAGTTTTGGAGCTAATTTATCATAATAAAAATAAGCTGCCGCATAAGCTAAAATAAAGCCTGCCAGATGGACAAGCTGAAGAATCAGCCCTCGTCGCAATCCAACAAAAAATCCAATAATTAATAAAATAATTAAAATGATACTAAGCATGATTAAGTGCCTCTACTTTCTATACAGGAAGTCATTAGTCTTTTGTTCTGACATAATCATTCCTATATTAACAGATAAGACTGCCTTTGCGAAAGTCATTTTTTGACAAACATCGACAACAGAGACTTTTTGTTCTATTTTTTACCGAAAAGACGTGATATGCTTAACTTTCCATTTAATATGTCCGTTTAGGTGAAACTTCTATATAAAGGAATGATCTTATGGCTCATGTTGTTAAAAAAATGACACCGTCACAAATAAAGCAATTGCAGGAACATTATCAGCACGCGCTAATTGATGCACCGCCTCAAGGGAGTCTCTTTGCTGCTAAATCTCCCCATTACACGATTACTGCGTATAAATCAGGAAAAGTTTTATTTCAGGGAAAACAGGCTGATGAAGAAGCCTCACTATGGGATGGCTCTATCCCGGCAGCCAAGAAGAAACAGACAATCAAAACGTCTTCTAAAACACCTCAAATCACCGATCTGGTAAAAGAAATGGCTCGCGAACGCATTATTGGATCGGACGAAGTTGGAACGGGCGATTATTTCGGTCCCATCACGGTGTGCAGTCTCTTCTGTGGACCCGAAGATCTTCCAAAGCTTAAAGCTCTTGGAGTGAAAGATTCGAAATTAATGACAGATGAGAAAATGATTGTCATTGCAGAACAACTGAAATCCGAGCTGACCCATAGTCTTCTCGTTCTTCCTAATGAAAAATACAATGATCTTCAGAAAAAAGGCTATACGCAAGGCAAAATGAAAGCATTGCTCCACAATCAGGCCATACGTCATGTGATTGGGAAGCTTGGCACTCAAAAGCGGGAATATGACCGAATTGTCATCGATCAGTTTGCTGAACCGGCCGTTTATTATCGTCATTTACAAAAAACAGACGAAGTGATCAGGGAAAAGGTTTCTTTTCACACAAAAGCAGAAGGACTTCACCTGTCTGTAGCTGCAGCCTCAATTCTTGCCAGGGCTGCTTTCCTTAAAGAAATGGATCTGCTTTCAGACCGAGCGGGCCTCACCCTGCCAAAAGGTGCTGGTGCCAAAGTCGATCAGACTGCTGCCTTAATTATTAAAAAGAAAGGCAGTGCCTATTTGAATCACATTGCAAAAACACATTTTGCAAACACAAAGAAAGCGGAGGCTATTGCCAACCGCAAATAATATCTGAATTAAATATTAGAGATGAAAAAAGCCGGCGTTCATAAGAATGCCGGCTCTTTTTAAAATCAACTCTTGACTCAGCCTCTCAGGTTGGCTCCGAACTTTTCTTCGGCAGCAGCCAGAATAGACTGATGGACACTGCTCACATCCTCATCCGAGAGTGTTTTTTCAGAATCAAGATATTTCAATGAAAAAGCAAGGGATTTCTTATCATTATCCAGATGCTCCCCTTCATACACATCAAACAAAATGGCTTCCTTCAGAAGCGTTCCTCCTGCTTCAAGGATCACTTCTTTAAGATCTCCTGCTGGAACCCCCCGGTCTACAACAAGAGCAATATCTCTTGTAATAGCTGGAAAACGAGGAAGTTCATCATATTTTACAGGAACCTCATCTGCTCTTAGAAGATAAGAAAGATTCAGTTCCATAATGTACGTTTCCTGTAAATCATACGCTTTTTCTGCCGAAGGGTGAAGTTGTCCGGCATAGCCGATCAGCCGGTCTTCATAATATACGTCAGCCCCTCTGCCCGGATGTACATCAGGACGGCTGCATTTTTTATATGTTATTTTCTCAGGGAGGATTATTGTCCCGAGTACGCCCTCAGCCAGCCCTTTTATTGTGAAGAAATCAGATTCATGGGCTTTGTTTGACCAATCAGCTGCGGCTAAACGCCCGGTTATGACAGCACTTAAATGTTCCTCTTCATGAGGCAGTTCATTAGGGTCTTCCGATGGATAAAAGACACGACCTATTTCAAATAGGGCCGTATCGGACATCTGTCTGTTCAAGTGATATTGCACCACTTCCAGCAAAGATGGAACAAGGCTCATTCGTAAGGTTTTTTTATCCTCTGACATTGGCATCGCCAGTTGGACCGGTGTTCCTAGATTTTCTGCAATCGTCAAAGCGCCCGCTTTTTCCGGTGTTGTTAAAGAGTACGTCACAGCTTCATGTAGTCCAGCGCCTTCCATGTAGCGTTTAACATTCCGCATTTGCGATTGATAGCGGGTCAGGCCGCCTTGCTGTGAAACGCCCTCGGGCAAAGTAGCAGGGACATGGTCGTAACCATAAATCCTGCCTATTTCTTCAACAAGATCTTCAGCAATGGTAACATCAGGCCGTCTTGCAGGAACGTGGACATCCATCGTCCCTTCTTTATCGGAAGTCACCTCAAACTGAAGACGCTCGAAAATGGCTGTCATATCTTCTGTTGAAAGATCCGTACCAAGCACACCGTTTACTTTATCCTGGCTAATTGAAATCACAACTGGAGGCACCTCTCTATCTCCAGATTCTGAAATCCCTTGATAAACGGTTCCGCCAGCAATTTGCTGAATCAGCTCACTTGCTCTTTCAGCTGCCGGTACAACACGATTTCTATCAATTCCCTTTTCGTACCTCTGACTCGCGTCCGTTCTTAATTGAAGCCGTGCAGAGGTTTTCCTGACAGTCAAGCCATCAAATACTGCAGATTCAAGTAAAATTGTTTGGGTTGACTCGGTAACTTCAGAATTTGCCCCGCCCATGACACCGGCAATGGCAACAGGTTCATGTCCGTTAGTAATGAGAACATCGGTTGATTTCAGTATGCGTTCCGCGTCATCGAGCGTCTTCATCTTTTCATTGTCATCAGCATAGCGTACCTTCACTTCACTGCTTCCAAAACTGTCAAAATCAAAAGCATGTAGAGGCTGACCATATTCTAGCATGACATAATTTGAAATATCCACGATGTTATTAATGGGTCTGATGCCACCTGCAATCAATCTGTTCTGCAGCCAGTGCGGCGAGGCTTCGATGGTTACACCTTCAATAAGCTTTGCACCGTAATACGGCACTGCTTCTTTGGCTGCCACAGATACAGAAATTTTTGAGCTGGCCGATTTCCCGTTATCCTGGACTTCAGGCTTTGAAAAACTTGGCTTCTGACCAAGAATAGCAGCGACTTCATATGCCACACCGACCATGTTTAAACAATGAGCGCTGTTCGGTAGGATATCGAGGTCAAGAACCGCATCATCTAAATTCATATAAGGAAGCGCATCTTCACCAGGCACGGCGGCGTCATCCATCACATAAATTCCGTCCGCATATTCTTTTGGGACCAGCTTTTGATCCACGCCAAGTTCCGAAAGTGAACAAATCATACCATTGGATACTTCGCCTCTTAGCTTGGAGCGTTTTATCTTCATGCCGCCAGGAAGCCTTGCGCCTACTTTTGCAACGGCTACCTTTTGTCCTTCTCTAACATTAGGAGCCCCACAAACGATCTGTACTGTTTCTTCACCGATATTAACTTGACAAAGATTCAATTTATCCGCATCGGGATGCGGCGTGCAGGACAGCACATGGCCGACTGCGATATTTTTAATTCCCTCGTTCATATAAATAATATGTTCAACTTCAATGCCTGCTTTAGTAATTTTATCGGCAAGTTGTTCAGGCGTCACCTGATCAAGGTTTACATAATCTTTTAACCAGTTATATGAGACACGCATACTATTCCTCCTTAAGCCCTTTTGAATTGAGATAGAAACCGCTGATCATTCGTGTAAAAATGTCTAATATCATCAACACCGTATTTCAGCATGGCAATCCGCTCTGGTCCCATACCGAAAGCAAATCCGGTATACACTTCAGGATCAAATCCAGACATTCTTAACACATTGGGATGAACCATCCCTGCCCCAAGAATTTCAATCCAGCCTGTCTTCTTACAAACTGAACAGCCTTCCCCTCCGCAACGGAAACAGGTGATATCCATTTCTACTGACGGTTCTGTGAACGGGAAAAAGCTTGGTCTCAATCGAATTTGGCGGTCTTCACCAAACATTTGCTTAGCAAACAGGGTTAAAGTACCCTTCAGATCACTAAGTCGAACATTCTTATCCACATAAAGACCTTCTATTTGCATAAATTGATGTGAATGTGTCGCATCATCTGTATCTCGTCTGTATACTTTGCCAGGGCAAATGATCTTTACAGGACCTTTTCCTTCATGCTTCTCCATCGTCCGAACCTGCATTGGCGACGTATGTGTCCGGAGGAGCGTTTCAGGGTTAATATAAAACGAATCTTGCATATCCCGTGCAGGATGATTCTTTGGCAAATTCAGGGCTTCAAAGTTATAATAATCCTTCTCCACTTCTGGTCCTTCAGCTACCGAGAAGCCCAACCCAATAAATAAGTCCTCAATTTCTTCAATCGTAGCGGTGAGGGGATGATGATTCCCTGTTTTCGGTGAATGTCCAGGAAGTGTAATATCTACTGTTTCCGAAGCGAGCCGCTGTTCAAGAGCCTGCTGTTCAAGGTTTGCTTGCTTTTTTTCAAGATGCTCCTGAATTTCAGCTCTTACCTCATTGGCAAGCTGTCCGATTACCGGACGTTCTTCTGCTGAGAGCTTCCCCATTCCTCTAAGAACCTCAGTAATCGGCCCCTTCTTTCCTAAATATTTTACTTTCACGCCTTGTAGGTCTTGCAGCGAATCAGCCTGATCAGCCAGTTGAATCGCCTCATTTTTTAAAGCCTCTAATTTTTCACGCATCGGTTTTGCCCTCCTTGTGTGCTGTGCTGCTGTTTTGAAAACAAAAAGAGCCTCTCCCAATAAAAGGGACGAGGCTCGCGGTACCACCCTTGTTAACCGCTCAATCAATGAACAGCTCACTTATAATTAGATAACGGCTAATTGCCGGTCGATCCTTAACAGCCTGGCTGTGTTCAGATAACCACTCACGAGTGAATTCCCAATAGTTTCCCATAAAGACGCTTTCAGTCCAAGACGTCTTCTCCCTAATTGTTCTGCCTAGAGGTACTACTCTCGATCATTGTGTGTTCGTATAATTATCATTCTTCTGCATTAAGTATAGAAAAAAGTCCTGCATTATGCAAGCGGATTTTTCTTAAGCGTATGCATTAAAATACCCGCAGCAACAGCAACATTCATCGATTCTGCTTTTCCCCACATCTGAATTTTCAGCTGTTGATCAGCTGATTCGTTTAATAAAGGGTTCACACCGGCTCCTTCATTTCCGATCATTAAAGCGAAATGCTCATCCGATTGATAATCAGCTGTTATCGGCGTGCCAGATAGTGAGGTCCCGTATACGGTGACCCCGGAACTTTTTAATGAGGGAAGGAGCTTCACAAGATCTGCATGATAGACAGGAATATGAAAATGTGAACCTTGAGCCGCTCTCAATACTTTTTGGTTATATAGATCTGTTGTACCACGCCCAAGAAACACCCCGTCCATACCGAATGCATCGGCCGTTCTAATAATTGTACCAAGATTACCCGGATCCTGCAGCGCATCCACCAAAACATACTGTCCTTTTTGTGGAGAAAACACCTGTCTCTTCAGCTTGCAAACCGCAAGAATACCTTGAGGGGTTTCGGTTTGTGCCAGTTCGCTGAACAGCTCATGAGGAAGCGAAAAGATTTCAGCTTCTTGACAATTCTCCCAGCCTTCCGTTCCTTCCTCTACAATCAGGCATTCCAGCATTTCCTTTTCATTAAGAGCCTCCTGAATCAGGTGCGGCCCTTCTAATAAATATAATTCCTGCTGTTCTCTTCCTTTTTTTGTTAAAAGTTTTTTCCAGTCCTTGTACCGTTTATTTTGTGCTGATTGGATAATTTTCACACATTAAACTCCTTTGTTTCATGCGTATAGTAAAAAGATATATAACCATACTAATATAAAAACGGAAGGAGTGCGACTATGGATCTTAATATTCGTAACGCAATTAAGCAAAATCTGGATAATTCAGACACCGGCAATCTTAGAGATACGATTGTCGAGGCTATAGAGGATGGCAGAGAAAAAATGCTTCCTGGACTTGGCGTTTTATTCGAAATTATTTGGCAGCAATCCTCTGAAAATGATAAATCCAACATGGTGAATTTGCTTGAAAAAGGCGTCTAACTAAAATAAAGAGAAGGCAATCGTATTGCATGATTCAGGGTGACGCCCTCCGAATCATGCTTTTCTTTTTTGTTTAAAAATGAAAAAGGCTGCCGGACCTTAACCGACAGCCAGAAAACCTATTAAATAATTTTATTGGAATCACTTTCATAAATAAACTAATTTGCGTCTCGTGCCGAGCTTTGGAAAGTTCTCGCTTGGAACGCTGATGTGGCCACTGAAAAAGTCTCTTTTTGCCCTTCGGGCCGAGCTTTGAAAAGTTCTCGCTTGCCGCGGGCGGACCGCGAGCCTCCTCGCTATTTAAGCAAATGTTGCGCTGTGGGGTCTCGCCTGGTCACGCTGATTCCGCAGGCGTCTCAAACTTTCCCGGCAGCTCGGCCAAATTGGCAAATGAATATTCCGGTGGCCTTTTTCAGTGCCCTCAAGCTGATTCTGCAGGACTTGAAACAACGTTCTCGAATTCACACCGCACGATGAAAATGCGGATGCATTTTCGAGGAGTCTCGTGCACTCCACTTCAATAAGTCAAAATGGAATGAAAGCCGACTTCATTTTACTTTACACTGAAAGAAAGATTTCTGAAGGCAATGATTTGAAATGAAGATATTTTTTCTAAATATTAACTCAGGCACTCAATAATAAAAGCACAAAGACCTTTTGGTAGGCGAGTCACTGGAATTGAAAAAGTGGTATCACAACCTATGCTCGCAAACTCGAGGGATCTCGGCCGGATCAATTAAGCTGAGACAGGAAAATTTATAGCCGTAAATGACTTCTAAAAGAACATCACCACTTAATAAACACGTTGATTGATGCGGAAGGTGTGAGACTCCTCGAAAATACACATGCTCATTGAAAGCAAGAAATACCCGAGACTCCTGCGGAAACAGCACGCGTCCGAAGATCCACTTTGGCGCACAAAGAAATCACGTCAAAGTTAGCTGAGGCCGTGCCCGCGGAAAGCGAGGGTATTTCTGCTTTCAATGTATGGCAACTGCATTTTCTTCGTGCGGCGAGATTCAAAGATGCTGTTTCATGTCCTGCGGAAACAGCACGCGTCCGAAGATCCACTTTGGCGTACAAAGAAATCACGCCAAAGTTAGCTGAGGCCGTGCCCGCGGAAAGCGAGGGTATTTCTGCTTTCAATGGATAGAAACCGCATTTTCTTCTGCGGTGAAGATTCAAGTATTACCCAAATGTTATTTCTTTAACTTTTTTATCATCAAGCTGTTTAATTGCTTCAACAAGTATTTTAACCGCGTTCTCATAATCATCACGGTGAATCATGGAGGCATGGGAATGGATATAACGTGTCGCTACTGTAATAGACAGCGCCGGTACACCATTAGCAGTCAAATGAATCTTCCCTGCATCTGTTCCTCCGCCAGGGGATGTTTCAAATTGATAAGGAATATTATGTTCATCCGCTGTGTCTGTTATAAAATCACGCAGTCCTTTATGAGTGACAATAGAAGCATCATACATAATAATTTGCGGGCCTTTCCCGAGCTTTGACATCGCATCTTTATCTGAAAGCCCTGGAGTATCGCCAGGGATTCCTGTATCAACAGCGATTCCAATATCGGGCTGAATCAGATTGGCAGATGTTGTTGCACCACGGAGACCAACCTCTTCCTGAACTGTGCCAACCCCATAAACAACATTCGGATGATCCACACCCTTCAGTTGTTTCAATACGTCGATGGCAATAGCACACCCAATCCGATTATCCCATGCTTTAGCAAGCATATACTTCGGATTATGCATCAACGTAAATTCACACAGAGGAACGACAGAATCTCCGGGCCTGATCCCTGAGGAAAGGGCTTCTTCTTTATCAGCAACACCAATATCAATAAACATTTCTTTCACATTTACCGGTTTCTTACGGTCTTCAGGTGATAAAATATGTGGGGGTTTTGAACCAATCACGCCTGGTATATCACCCTTCTTTGTCTGAATGGTGACGCGTTGTGCAAGCATGACCTGCCCCCACCATCCACCTACCGTTTGAAATTTTACGAATCCATTATCATCAATCTGTGTCACCATAAATCCGATTTCATCAAGGTGGCCGGCAACCATAATTTTCGGTCCATCAGCCTTTCCTTTTTTCACCGCAACTAAGCTGCCAAGATTGTCATACATCAATTCATCAGCAAAGGGCTCTATGTATTTCTTCATAACTTCACGGGGTTCCCGCTCATTTCCTGAAATTCCTTTTGCATCGGTGAGTTCTTTAAGCATTTGCAGCTGTTCGTCTAGTTTTGCCATCAGATAGTCCTCCTTTTATATAGTTAGTATTATACTGAATTTATTATTTAGTCACAATCTTTTGCTCTTTTGAGTCCTTAATACCCATTTTCCTGTCTGCGGTAATTTTCTTCGTGTTTCGCATAATACGCCCCAATAATTTCTTCATCAGAAAAGGATAAGGCATGGCCAAGTGCAAAATAATACTCAAAGAGACTATAGTAATGCACTGGCTTTCTTTCAATTTGGAGCAATGTGGCTATTCTATAAATATTATGAAAAATTTCCGTCAAGTCGATTTTCATCAACGATTTAGTACGAGAGGCAAGTTCATCCATTTGATCAAAACCATAATGAAGACCAATGGACAGTAAAAAATGAACACCATCGACATACTCTTCCAATATAACATCATTTTCTGAAGGGCCTTTAAGGCTCCAAAATTTAAAACAGCGGGTTTCATTGGCACATTCCCCTATTTCAACTAGAAAGGCCATTAACAGTTCATTCCATACACTTTCATAAGTAATGTTATGTTTTGTTGCAATTTCTTGATCCAGCTCTCGTTGTGATTCAAATAATTTCTGTAATTGTTGTAAATCCATGTTTGGCCTCCTGCTTTTGGTGATATTAATAATTATAACATGTGCAAATTTTGATTTTTCAAAAGGAAGAAGGTGCACACAATATGAACGCCTTATTGATCCTGTTTATTCTTGCTGCACTTGGATGTGTAGGATACAGTATTTTACGTTATCGCAAGACGCCGTTTTTCCAATACAGATATGCCCTTTCCCATCAGGATTTGTATATTTATGAAAAAGGCCAGATGATCTTTGTTACGTCTCACGGAGCTTCTTTTACCGGTGAATGCCTTTGGAGAGGTGAGGAAGGCCGTTATGTCGTCGAGGCCATTCAGCTTCGCCTAGACAATAGCACGCTGGACTATCGCGAATGGAGCAGAAATGACTTTTACGAAATTGAGAAAAAACTGTATGAGAAATATCCTTTGGCAGAAATAAACTGGGATCCGCCTATGAGAGAACTCATGACCATCTGAAGACAAACCATACAAACCTTATTAAAACAAAAATACAAAAAGCTGATCTTTACAGATCAGCTTTTTTATAAAAACTATTTATTTTACCGCTTCTTTTGCTTTGCTTGCAAGTTCAGAAAACGCTTTGTCATCATGAACAGCCAAGTCAGCAAGCATTTTACGGTTTACATCAATACCGGCAACCTTCAGGCCATGCATCAGACGGCTGTAAGATAAACCATTCAAACGTGCAGCCGCGTTAATACGAGCGATCCACAGCTTGCGGAAATCTCTCTTGCGCTGACGACGGTCTCTGTAAGCGTATTGTAAAGATTTAAATACCTGTTGTTGCGCAACCTTAAATAGTTTGTGCTTTGCGCCATAATAACCTCTTGCTAATTTTAGTACCTTTTTGCGTCTGCGACGTGTAACGTAGCCGCCTTTTACTCTTGGCATATTAAAAACCTCCTATTTATCTCTCATACAACATAATCGTTTAAATTAAATAAGCTTGCTGATTCTCTTAGCGTCTGCGCTGGAAACAAGAGCGCCTTTACGCAATTTGCGCTTTTGCTTCTGAGATTTGTTTTTGAACATATGGCTTGTGAACGCATGTCCGCGTTTCAGTTTACCAGAACCTGTTTTTTTAAAGCGCTTAGAAGCACCTTTATGTGTTTTCATTTTTGGCATAATGATATCCTCCTGTCAGCTTATTGTTTCTCGTTAATTGGCGCAAGGACCAGGAACATGCTGCGTCCTTCCATTTTAGGTCTGGCTTCAATCGTACCCACATCTTCACATTCTTTAGCTAAACGCTCAAGAACCTTACGGCCAAGATCGGAGTGAGTGATTGCCCGTCCTCTGAAACGGATTGAGGCCTTTACTTTATCGCCTTTTTCCAAAAACTTCTTGGCATTTCGAAGCTTCGTATTAAAATCATGCTCTTCAATACTTGGGCTTAGGCGAATTTCTTTCAGGTTAATAATCTTTTGATTCTTACGGGCTTCTTTTTCTTTCTTTTGCTGTTCATAACGAAATTTTCCGTAGTCCATGATCCGGCATACTGGCGGTTTTGCTGTAGGAGCCACCATCACCAGGTCCAGGTTGGCAGTTCTGGAAAGATCTAATGCTTCATTTTTTGTTTTAATTCCCAGTTGTTCGCCATTCTGATCAATCAAACGGACTTGAGAGGCACGGATTCCTTCGTTAACAATCATATCTTTGCTAATATTGAGCCACCTCCAACAGTGTCAAATACATTTTTGTATAAAATTAAGGAGCAAACGCATCCAGTGTTCCCGCTGCATCCATAAAAAAGCACGAGCATCTTATTAGACGCCCGTGCAAAATCTCATGCAATATCCTCATACCTGCCAACATCCAATCGGAGTCAATCAGGTGAGAAGCTGGGCGCTTCTTCTTTTGCTCATATTCTTATACACTTTTTTCATCATAACACGTCTTGAATCATTAATCAAGAGCGGTGCGGATGAGGTTCAATACAACAACCTCTTTACTTTAGCAAAGGCTGTCGTTAAAAGCAAGAAGTATTTTGCCTTTTTTATTTGTGCTCTGATATATCCGTTTGCAACTGTTCAAGAAAACGGTCGAAATCGACTGAAGCAGAGTCTTTTTCTCCGTACCGTCTGACATTGACAGCATTCTTTTCAATTTCTTGGTCGCCGACAACCAACATATAAGGAATTTTCATCGTCTGCGCTTCACGAATCTTGTACCCGATCTTCTCCTCGCGGCCATCAATTTCTACGCGAATATGCGCTTTTCTCAGTGCTGATTCGACTTTTTTCGCATAGTCGTCGTGAACGGAAGAAACGGGAATGATTTTAACCTGCACTGGCGCAAGCCATGCTGGGAATGCGCCTTTGTTTTTTTCAATCAGGAAGGCGACAAAGCGTTCCATTGTTGAAACGACACCTCTATGAATGACAACCGGGCGATGTTCTTTGCCATCTTCTCCGATATAGGAAAGCTCAAAGCGTTCAGGGAGATGGAAGTCGAGCTGTACGGTAGAAAGAGTTTCGTCTTTTCCAAGGGCTGTCTTAACCTGTACATCCAGTTTCGGACCATAAAAAGCCGCTTCACCCTCAGCTTCGACGTAATCCAGCTGCATCTCTTCCATTGTCTCTTTTAGGAGAGCTTGCGCTTTTTCCCACATCTCATCGTTATCGACGTATTTTTCCTTATTCTCAGGATCACGATAAGAAAGTCTGAAATAGTAGTCGTCGATTCCGAAATTCTCATAAACCTCTTGGACCAGTTTAACAACATTAATAAATTCTTCTTTTAACTGATCAGGGCGTACAAACAAATGCGCGTCGTTCAATGTCATAGCCCTTACCCTCTGAAGACCTGCAAGCGCACCTGACATCTCATACCTGTACATCGTAGCAAGCTCAGCGATCCGAACAGGAAGATCCCTGTAGCTGTGCAGCTTATGCTTGTAAACCATCATATGATGCGGGCAGTTCATTGGCCGCAGGACCAACTGTTCCTCAGCATCAATCTGCATCGGAGGATACATGTCATCTTGATAGTGATCCCAGTGCCCGCTTGTTTTATAAAGGTCCACTTTTGCTAAATTCGCGGTGTAGACATGTTCATACCCGTGCTCAATTTCCTTGTCAACAATGTAGCGTTCAATGATCCGGCGGACTGTCGCACCTTTTGGAAGCCAGATGGGGAGGCCTTGTCCAATTTCCTGAGATATTGTAAATAGATCCAGCTGCTTACCGAGCTTTCGGTGATCCCGTTCTTTTCTGTCTGCAAGTTCAATAATATGATCATCTAATTGTTTCTTCTTAGGAAAAGCGGTTCCATATATTCTCTGAAGCATCTGATTATCACTATTGCCTCTCCAGTATGCGCCTGCGATACTCAGCAATTTAAACGCCTTTATCTTTCCTGTTGAAGGAAGATGAGGGCCGCGGCATAGATCAAAAAATTCGCCCTGCTCATAAATCGTCAATGTTTCTTCTTCAGGAATTGCTTCAATGAGTTCAACTTTCAGCGCATCGCCGTGCTCTTTATAAATGGTTAATGCCTCGTTGCGTGTGACTTCTTTTCGCACGATCTCGAAGTTTTGATCAATAATCTTTTGCATTTCTTTTTCAATTTTCGGGAGGTCTTCAACCGATAGAGAGACAGGAACATCTATATCATAATAGAATCCTTCTTCAATGACGGGACCAACCCCCAACTGTACGTTATCATAAAGACGCTTAACAGCCTGAGCGAGGACGTGTGTGGCCGTATGGCGCATCACTTCAATGCCCTCTGCATCATCCAGCTTTATAATTTCTATCGCTCCGTCTTCGGTCACCGGTCTTTTCAGGTCAATCAAAACACCGTCAATTTTTCCAGCTACCGCCGCTTTTTTTAAGCTGCTGCTGATCGATGCTGCAACGTCTTCTGTTGTCACACCACGATCAAAATCACGGCTGTGACCGTCTGGGAAAGTTAATTTAATTTGTTCAGACATATACGCTCACTCCATTTCTTTTTCGACTACAGTTTTCAGAATTCAGAAAAACAAAAAACACCCGTCCCTGTAAAAGGGGCGAGTGTATATCGCGGTTCCACCCTTGTTCCCGCAGGATGCCCTGCAGCTCAAGTTCGATAACGGCATTACCCGTTGACGGCTACTACATTCACCGACAAGCTCAGAGGTGGTAAGTAATTTCTATCGCTAGGAAGATTGCACCATTCCTTCCTTCTCTTAGAACGACCGTGAAAATACCCATGTCCTCGTCTTCACATCATATGAACATTTATGTACTGGTATTATAGCCCACGGTCTTTTTAAAAACAAGTTTTGCTTTGTTTTTTCTTTTAAAAAAATATTTACTCCCTTAATTTGGAGATGTGGTGATCGGATAGCGTTTTAAAGCAAGAGGCTTTATTTAAAAAAAGCCGGCTGCCAAAAACTCTTGACATCGTTACGAGCAGTGGCATAGCAGGACGATCTGAACAGACAACGACTTTTTCTGGCGCCAGTGCAATTAAAGCGAGCAATGGACTTGGCTCTGCATCGATCCCCCATTGCTTAAGCAGCGGGTAAAAAGAACGCAATGTCTGAGATGAATCAATGGCTTCGAAATCGTCGTTATAAAGCTTAATCGTTGAGTCAAAATCCGCCACATAGACAACTGAATACAGTGGGCGAAAGGCCCTGATCATGGAAGTAAGCTTTTCAATAAAAGCTTGATACTCCTCTTGAAGCTTATACTCATCGATTGCAATTTCAATATACTTTTGCAGTAATTCATGGTACGGAAGCAGCCTGAACGTCTTAAGGCCATGAAAGGCAAGCTCATGATTCGTATGAAAGACGTCACTCAGACAATGGGTAAGGACTTCCTCTCTGTCCATAAGCTTCTTCACTTTTGGCAAACAGGTCATTTCTCCAAGAAAAATTGATTCCAAAATCTCTAATATGGGTTCCTGTTGATGGCTTTCCGTAAAATAATACTTCGATGAAAGAAGATTAATCAGCCACTTCTTTTCATAACAGTCAAGGATAAATGAACGGAACATCTGCCCAATTATAACTTTTTCACCACCAGTATCTGGCAGTCTTAAAGGATTAACAGAAAAAAAGATGGATGACTGATCTTGGTTGATTAATATATTCTCTTTAAAATGGGAAGAAAAGTATAAAAAGGCCTCATTCGCATCTGAAATGGTATCAAATTGAATCGTAAACAAGCCAGTCCCTCCTTATCTTATCGATAAACTATATGGGACTGGCCAGCAAAACATGCGTATTAATTTTTAGAATCGTTACTCTCGTAAAGTCTGCCCGTTGTAAAGGTAGTTATGGATTTCCGTTTCAGGCACTCGCTTTCCGTGGGCAACGCTTCAGTCTCCTGATATAAACGAAACTGTCAAGGCCCATCACTTTAACTCTGTTTTTAGGCAACTCTAAGCAAAGAAGCCTTCCTTGCTTCTTATTCAATCAATTGTTAATTTTCGCTCCAGGCTGCTCGCTTTCTACGGGCAAGGCCTCAGCTAACTTTGGCGTGGTTTCTTTGTGAGCCAAAGTAAATCTTCGGACGCGTGCTGTTTCCGCAGGACTTGAAACAACATCCTTGAATCCACATCGCACGAAGGAAATGCGGTAGTCATCCATTGAAAGCGGAAATACCCTCGCTTTCCGCGGGCACGGCCTCAGCTAACTCTAACTTTGGCGTGGTTTCATGTTTGCCAAAGTGGATTTTCGGACGCGTGCTGATTCCGCAGGACTTGTAACCGCATCCTTGAACCCACACCGCACGAAGAAAATGCAGTAGCCATCCATTGAAAGCGGAAATACCCTCGCTTTCCGCGGGCACGGCCTCAGCTAACTTTGGCGTGATTTCTTTACGCGCCAAAGTGGATCTTCGGACGCGTGCTGATTCCGCAGGAGTCTCGAGTATTTCTAGCTTTCATAGATGCGCATTCTCAGTCTCGAGGTATTTCGATTTTCGATTTGCAGTCATGTGCTTTCCTTGGAATCTCGTACCTTTCAGCTCATAATTAGCCGAATTTTGAGCCGTCTTCGATTTTCCTTTACACTGAAAATACAGTTAGATTGCTTTCGGCTTTTCGGAGATTGAGCAGGACTTAACATAACATCTTTGAAACTACTTCGCATGACTTGAAAATGCAAAGACATTTTCGAAGTGTCTCAAACTTATTCTGGCAACTGATATCTCTAGTTGGCAATTGGATCTTTCCGGATGGCACTAACCACTAGCTGCGGATTGGCTGTGGAAAATTCGAGATGCCTCGAGTTCAGCTTATGGCATACTGAATTTCTACAGCCACGATTTCAATGGGCACCTCTGGCCACACATCACGTTGATTGAAGCGAAGGCGCGAGACTCCTGCGGAATCAGCACGCGTCCGAAGATCCACTTTGGCGTTCAAAGAAACCACGCCAAAGTTAGCTGAGGCCGTGCCCGCGGAAAGCGAGCAGCCTAGAGCGAATATCAATAACCACCACTCACCGAGGTCAGTTGCCACTGAAAAGCTTTTGATGAGAAAGGAATCTGTGCCTATGTGCTCCTGCGTCTGCTAGTAATGCTTCGAAGCGGGGTTCCTCGTCGCAACTCGCAGTCTCTCGAGATCTGTTCCAATGGAATCAGCGTCCTAGTCTACTTGAAGCGAGGTTTACTCGTTGCAATCGTAGCGTTGGAAAATGATTCTCGTCTGAGAATCAACGTGGAGGCAACTGAATTTCTTTAGCCACGATTTCAATGGGCACCCCCTGGTCACACATACGTTGATTGAAGCGAAAGATGCGAGACTCCAGCGGAATCAGCACGCGTCCGAAGATCCACTTTGGCCTCAAAGAAACCACGCCAAAGTTAGCTGAGGCCGTGCCCGTGGAAAGCGAGCATCCTAGAGCGAAATCAACAGACATGAGAGGACACCGGAGCACTTTTTAAACAGTGCCTGAATAAATCAGGGATCGAAAAAAAGAAAAGCCGATCCAAAATTCCATATAAATATGGAAACAGGACCAGCTTTGTTGACTAGATCAGATCGATTCAATATAACCTAAACGCAAGATTTCAGCAGCCTCAAAAAGTCCGCCGGTTTTCTCCGTCCAAAGTCACCATGGTTGTATAATGCCGGATCCTTTCCATGATTCTGCGTGCTTTCAGCAGCTCTGTCCCGCTCTTTTGAGAGTAAGCAAGATGCGCTTCCAGTTCATCGTAATCATAATTAGATGTAAACAGAGTCGGCAAATTCTCCATCATCCGGTATTGAAGAATCGTTCCAAGCAATTCATCTCTTACCCATGGTGTCATGGTTTCCGCACCAATGTCATCCAGAATCAACAATGGAGAACTTTTTATCATGGCAAGTTTCCCATCCAGAGTCTGATCCTGAATCGCACTTTTCATTTCTCTGAAAAAGTCCGGCGTGTAAACCATTAAAGAAGAAATGCCCTTTTTTTCAGCGATCGCATTCATAATCGCACCCATTATATACGTCTTACCGACGCCAAATTTCCCATAAAAGTAAAGCCCTTTAGCTTTACCTGGATTTTCTATATATGCACGAACAAAATCGCCGGCTGCTTTTAATGCGTCATGCCGCCCCGGTGCTGCTTTATCAACCGATTGAAATGTTGACTTAAGCACATCCTTGGGCACATAAAAAGAATGAATGAGTTCAGATTGCCGTTTTCTTTCATCCTCTGCTTTTTTCAGCTCACAAGGGGTGAACTGCAAAGTCACTGAATGGTAAGCTTCAGTGAGAACCGGTTGATAACCCGCCATTAAATTAGGGCAACGATCAAGCCCTGGGCAATGATCACAATGCGCCCTTTCCTCTTTATACTGATAAAAAGTGGGATAATGACGCTGAATGGATTTTTCATTGTATTCAGGGTGCTTTGTAAGCCATTCCTTAATTCGTTTATCTTGCAAAAGAGACGTAAGCGAAGGCGGTTCTACGAGCCCTGGCCGTTCTTTTCTGACCTGGTTTAATAGATGTTTAATACTTTCCATTGCGACACCTCCTCTATAGGATGTTCAAATCTTTCAAAAAAAAATAACTGCCGAAGCTTCGACCCGACTGGATATGCAAGTATGAGCTGCGGCACAGAATGTCAATGTTTTTAAATAATGGTTTATTTTACCACAACCATTCATTCACAGGTTCTTCAAATACTCCTCCAGCCATTTTGCATCCTGCTTATTATCAGGCTGCTCTTCTGTCGTTTCGGAGTCTTCGTTTTTCTGCGATTCCTGCTGCATCCACTTTGGAAGTGTATCTTTTTTTTCATTCGATTTTCTGTAGCCAGTCTGTTTTGAGCTTTTTTGTGGCTGGGACCATTTTTGATATTTTTGATGCTCTGTTTTTGCCAAAACCATCGCATCAGCAACGGATGTGATTTTTTTCCTTGCCCAGTGAGAAGCAATTTTTTCCACATAAGATTTGTTCAGCTTTTGATCCTGCGTATACATTATATAAGAGATCAAAACGTTCATAACGCCTGCATTAAGCTTTTGATCAAACATAATTTGTTCCACAAGTTTCAAATCAGGCGCGGAGGGCTTCGAACCATGGGAATGCGACTGAAGCACTTCAAAAGGAGAAACCTGTTCAAAGAACCTAATCTGTTTTTCATGGCTGCCTTCCGGCTCTTTATTTTCAAACGTTCTTAGCTGCATTGGCATAGGACGCTCACTTAGAGCAGGGTATTGTTCTCCGAATTCAAACCGGTAATACGTCCTTGCCTGTTTCCGTAACTCTTCAACGGTTACTTCTTCTGCATGGAGAAACGTCTTCTGAATAATATCGCACATCTCGTCAGGCGTCAGTTTATAAACGAAAGCAAGGGTTTCGATCGCTTTTTCGACATCCTTAGTTATCAGGCTGTGAGGAATAATTGCATCTGACAGTTTCTGATAAAAAACGGTGAAATCAAATCCACTGCCTAGCTGCGGGCCAGGTCCCTCAATTCTGTCAGCCCATTTCAGTCCTTCAGGCTCTGTCTCATTTGCCATCAACTCCGAAGGATGAACAGAGCTGAAAACGTCATTGAAATTAGCCGTCACTTCATTAAGACGTGTCTCATCTATATCCTCTGATTCAACGGAAAGGTAGTGCTGTTTAAGTCTTTTATAATCAGTAGGACCTAATCGGTTAAACAGATATATATTTAATAATCCGTCCGAAAAAAATGAATGGGGGCTGAGCGGGGGCAGCAGTTCATATATAAATTGCTTTTCCTCGTCGTCAGTCACTTTGAAAACCTTTAATAAACCGACAGCTTCGAGCTTTTTTCTTTCCGAAAGCAGCACCGGAAGCTGAGTATGCATACAGACCATCAGGTGGTGGTGTGTGTGCATATAATGGGACTTTCCCGTCTCATGGTCCTGCCATAATGTCATATAAAGACTAGCAGCGGCTGGTCCGATCAGCGGCTGATAAAGCTGATTAAGAACCTGGAGATCGTAAAAATGAAGCATGCCTGCTAGTCTTACCTTATAACAGTCTCTCGGCAGCATTTCTTGCCAGTGTTGTTCCAAATTTCTTCACCTCTCGATCCCTGTACAGAGATCCGTTAAGACCTGCAAAATTTATTCCTCATGGGCTTTCTTTAATAAATCCTTAAGCTCATGAATAAAAACATTTATATCTTTAAATTGTCTATAAACAGATGCAAACCGGACATAAGCCACTTCGTCGACTTTAGCCAGTTCATCCATAATCAGTTCTCCGATATCATGGCTCTTCACTTCCGAAATACCTTGATCTCTCAAGGTTTTTTCGACATCATTTGCGATTTTTTCTAATCTTTCCAAAGGAACCTGTCTTTTTTCGCACGCTTTGATCAACCCTCTGAGGATTTTCTCGCGGCTGAATGGCTCACGCTCATTTCCTTTTTTTACAACAATTAAAGGGATCTCTTCTACCGTTTCAAACGTTGTAAAGCGGAATTGACAGGCCTCGCATTCTCTTCTTCTCCTGATGGAAGCTCCGTCATTAACAGGACGTGAATCCAAAACCTTCGTTCCTAAGTGTTTGCAGTTAGGACACCTCATTAGTCCACCTCAATTTTGCGACATACTCGTTCTTATATACTAATGGAATTTGACGTTTTCAGCTAGTCCTATATCTTTTGGGAAACCGGTATTCTGCTGTCCAGCTGCTCATAGATTTCAGACACAAGTTTTTTTCCGTACGCAAGCTGAAAGCCTTTATCAAAAGAAATCGTAAGATCAACAGCTGTATGAAAAGGCTGAACAGGAATGACCGTTATTACAATCAGACCACCCTTTTTATCAGTCAATTCTGCAGTGATTTCCCCGCGTTCTTCAGAATGGTTCATCACTTTTAAAGCAGGATGACCTTCTGCCAGTTCAAAACATACTTTAAAAAGCGGATTTTTCGATGTTTTATAGTAATGTGTTCTAAGCAAGGACTCGCTATGGTTGTCGGAAGTCTCTATGCGTTGATCGAATGCTTTTGAAAGCTTGCTGAAAATGCCCATTCATATCCTCCTGAACAATTTATCTATAATAGCCGATTTTATGTCCTAAAACGGCCTACCGTTTATTCTAACATGCTCTAATCAAAAAGGCTGTCTGAGCATTACGCACCAGACAGCCGATTATCAACTCTATTTTACTCCTGAAATTTCACGTTGTGCGACGCTGACAGGACCCATGCCCCGCGGTAGTTCCATCTTTTCTGAAACACCTGCATTAAGCTCTTTCGCAATATATTCTGCTGCCACATTCGGATCAATGCGATCGCCGCAGGTATAGACATCAATGCTCGCATAGCCGTGTTCCGGAAAACTGTGAATCGTCAAATGTGATTCTGAAATAATCACAACGCCGCTGACTCCTTGAGGAGCAAATTTATGAAAGGCAACCTCTCTCACTTCAGCTCCCGCAACCAGTGCCGCATCAACGAAAACCTTCTCGATGTAATCTATATCATTTAATTTGTTAATATCGCATTCCCATAATTCAGAAATGACGTGTCGTCCCATAGTATCCATAATGATTCCCCCTCTAGGAAAAAATGTCATGCCATTCAGCATGCAGGATTGCCGCAGCACCACGGGGGATAGTTAGTCCGATGAGGTCCTAACCCTTTAAGTGCCGAACATGATCCTTTGCAATCATAAGATTGATGCATAGTATTGACGAAGAATAGTATACTTGTTTTACTAGCTAATTGCAATCTTTTTTGAATCACTTTTCCTAGAGAGTGTTAATGCCACTTATGAAACTTTAATATTATTTCGATGCTCAATTTCTTTTGCCACAAGAATCGCAAGGTCCACGACTCGGCATGAATAGCCCCATTCGTTATCATACCAGGCAAGAACCTTCACCTTATTTCCATCCATCACCATGGTAGAAAGCCCGTCAATGATTGCAGAATGAGCATCCGTTTTAAAATCGATTGATACAAGCGGCTCATTGGTGTAATCCAGAATCCCCTTAAGTTCATCGCTCTCAGCAGCTTTTTGAAAAGCTGAATTTATTTGTTCTTCAGTCACATTAACGTTTAACTCAACCACGAGATCAACCAAGGAAACGTTTGGAGTCGGTACCCTAAGAGCCATCCCGTTTAATTTGCCTGTCAGCTCCGGAAGAACTTTTGCTATTGCTTTTGCCGCTCCCGTTGTAGTCGGTATAATTGATTCCCCACAGGCTCTCGCCCGGCGTAAATCTTTATGAGGATTATCGATGTTTTTTTGATCATTGGTATAGGAATGTATGGTGGTCATCATTCCTGTTACAATCCCGAATGTTTCATGCAGGACTTTCGCGACTGGAGCCAGACAATTGGTTGTACAAGATGCATTGGAAAGAATATGATGTTGATCGGGCTTATAGTCGGTATCATTAACGCCCATCACGACCGTCAGATCCTCATCTTTTCCCGGAGCGGTTATAATGACTTTTTTAGCTCCCGCTTCAAGATGATAGCCGGCTGTTTCTTTAGATTTAAATTTCCCTGTTGCTTCAATAACAATATCGATATCCAACTCTTTCCAAGGACAAAGTTTTGGATCGCGCTCGCTTATTATTTGAACGATCTGATCGTTAATTTTTAGCGTACGGGAATCAACAACACTCACTTCTTCAGTAAAACGTCCGTGAATACTGTCATACTTTATTAAATGAGCCAAGGTTTCAGCTGGGTAGCTGGCATTAACAGCCACAATATTTAAAGTGCTGTCGGTTACCGCTTTTCTGAAAACCATTCTTCCGATGCGCCCAAAACCATTTATAGCCACATTCACTGACATGGATCATCAACCCCCACATTATGTTATACAGATTATGTGTCAAACTAAAAATAGTATAACATAATTTACACGTAATGAAAGCGTTTTTATGAGATTCTAAAACCCATTTTATGAATGGCAGCAATGATTTTTTATAAAACCTCCCATTTGCGAAAGATCGTTATCAACTGTTTCCGGCTATCTTCCAAAGAACCATTATTGTCAATGACAGCATCAGCTAATGCTTTTTTTTCAGTGAGGGGAAGCTGAGATTGAATACGGCTCTTAGCTTCCGACTCTGAATAATTATTCCGTTCCATCAACCGATTAAGCTGAATACCTTCATCCACATAAACTACCAGAACCCTGTCTGCCCAGTCTGTAAGTTTGCTCTCAAACAAAAGCGGAATGTCCAGTACGACATGTGGATGGGTCTGTTGGAGTTGATGTAACTGCTGTTTCATTCGATGGCGGACTTGAGGGTGTACAATTTTATTAAGCTGCTGCCTCTTTTCCTCATTTTGAAAGACAATATCTCCAAGCGTCGGACGGTTAAGATGACCTGTTTCATCCAGGACTTGTTTTCCAAACGCTTTCACAATTTCTTCAAAAGCAGGTTCCCCAGGCTCTACAGCCATCCGGGCTTCAACATCCGCATCGACTATAGGAATATCAAGTTTCCTTATCATGTCAGATACGGTGCTTTTTCCGCTTGCAATTCCACCTGTTAATCCAATGATCACGGTTGATCAGCCTTTCTTATTTGGCATGTTGGACAATAATGTGTGCCTCTTCCGTGGCTTTGGATTTTGATAATTTCGGTTCCACAGTCTTCACAGGGAGTCTCTTTATGTCCATAAACCTTGAGAAGGTTTTGAAATTGACCGATGTTACCTTGACTGTTTATATACGTGCGAATTGTGCTGCCTCCGAGCTCGATCGCTTTTGTCAAAATCTCAATTATGCTGGTACGCAGCTTCTCAATTTGGTAAGCGGCCAAGTCATCTGCTTTTACCAGGGGATGAATTTTGGCTGAGTAAAGAACTTCATCCGCATATATGTTGCCTAGACCAGCAATAACCCTCTGGTCGAGCAGCACCTGCTTTATCGTACGGGATGTTTTATGACAGTTGGCGATTAAATATTCCACCGTAAATGCTTCATCGAAAGGCTCTGGACCTAAATTATTTAATGGAGCGCTGCGCTCCGCTTCTCCTTTAGAAAAAAGATGCATGGTACCAAATTTCCGTACGTCATTGTATCTAAGTTCTTCCCCGCCTTCTAACGAAAAGATGACATGGGTATGCTTATCCAGCGGTTCGTCTGCTGAAAGAACACGGTATTTTCCTTCCATTCTTAAATGAGAAACAAGAACATCCTTCGTCAAAGAAAAGACGAGGAATTTTCCTCGCCGATTAACCTCCTGAAAGGTCTGCCCGCTTAAGCGTATCCTGAATTCTTCGGAACTTTCGGGCTGCTTCACAATATTGGGGTAGCGTACGTTGACTTCAGAAATCTTTTTTCCTTTTAATAAATGATCCAATGTCTGTCTTACTGTTTCAACCTCTGGTAATTCAGGCACTTTAAACGTCCTTTCTATTTGGCATCGTACCAAGATGACCCATATGCATAGTCAACCTTTAAAGGCACGTTAAGTTCTATAGCATGCTCCATAACATCTGGGACAATTTCCTTCAGTCTCTCTATTTCATGTTCCGGTGCTTCAAAGATCAGCTCATCATGCACTTGCAGAAGCATCTTCGTTTCCAAGTTCTCTTCTTTTAACCTTTCAGCCATGTCCACCATCGCTTTTTTTATTATATCTGCTGCACTGCCCTGAATCGGTGTATTCATAGCCGTCCGTTCAGCGAATCCCCTTAAATTAAAGTTCCGGCTCGTGATCTCAGGTAAATACCGGCGGCGGTTAAGCAGGGTGGAAACAAAGCCTTCTTTCTTAGCCTTTTGCACAATGTCATCCATGTATTGCTTAACATTTGGGTAGCTGTTTAAATACCGTTCAATAAATTCAGCGGCTTCTTTCCGTGTCGTCCCGATGCTTTGAGACAGTCCATAATCGCTGATTCCATAAACAATCCCGAAATTAACCGCTTTAGCCTGACGTCTCATCAGAGAGGTCACATTTTCTTTCTCTACACCAAAAACATCCATCGCTGTTTTCGTATGAACATCCATTTCTTCTCTGAAAGCTTCCATCAGCTGTTCATCCTCAGCAATGTGCGCAAGTACCCGCAATTCAATTTGCGAATAGTCAGCTGCAAAGATCACCCAATCTTTATGCGAAGGCAAAAAGGCTTTCCTGATCTTCTTTCCTTCTTCAAGACGGATCGGAATGTTCTGCAGGTTCGGATCTGTTGAGCTTAGACGTCCGGTTTGGGTCAATGCCTGGTTAAACCGCGTGTGAATTTTCCCGGTTTCAGGGTTAATTACCTTCATAAGCCCCTCAATGTAAGTAGAGCTTAACTTGCCTAATTGGCGGTAATCCAGTATCTTTGGAATAATATCATGCTTGCTTTTCAGTTTTTCCAGCACATCCGCTGACGTGGAGTACCCCGTCTTTGTTTTCTTAATAACGGGAAGCTGAAGTCTATCAAATAAAATTTCGCCAAGCTGTTTTGGGGAGTTAACGTTGAAAGTCGTGCCCGCCAATTCAAAAATCGCTTTCTCAAGCACGGTCAACTTTTCTTTAATAACCTCGCCCATCTCATTAAGTGTTTCTTTACTCGTTGTTACCCCCTGGACTTCCATCTCAGCAAGCACCAAGGCAAGCGGCATTTCCAAATTGTAATAAAGATCGATTTGTTCATTCGCTTTCAGATCTTCCTTTAACAATGGCTCAAGAGCCAATAAGGCTTCGGCCTTTCTGACGAGATGATCGGATAATTTTTCCGCCTCCGGAATACTCCGCTTCGCACCCTTTCCATAAAATGCTTCATCGCCGTATACATATGCCATTTTTTTTCGCTTTGCAATTGCAGACAATTCATGTCCTGATTCAGAAGGATCAATAATATACGAGGCAAGTGAAACGTCAAAGGTCAATCCTTTTGCTTCAATGTCTCTCCATTTAAGAGCAACCGCTGCTCTTTTGCCATCAAACACGATTTTCTTATAAGTTGGGTCTTCAAGCCACTTTTTGAAATGGGGGCAGGCAAGAGCATCTTCTGTTGTTAAATAATAGCGACCTGTTTCATTCACCACAGCAAAACCAATAATATCCGCATAGTGATAATTATCCTCAAGCACTTCCACCATGAGGGCAGAGCCTGGAGCAAGATAATCTTCAGACCAGCTGGTAATTATGTTGTAATCAAAAGATGTCTCCTCAATTGCCTCATCCATCGTTTCTTCAAACCCTAACCGGTCTAAAATTGTATTAAATTCCAGTTCTTTAAAAAGAGCTACAAGGTCGTTTGACAGATTGAATGTGTAACTTAGATCTTTTATGGAAATGTCGATTGGCGCTTCACAATAAATCGTCGCCAGTTCTTTACTCATTAGTGCCTGATCATGGTTTGCTGCAAGTTTTTCTTTTAGTTTTTTCCCAGAAACGTCATCAAGGTGCTCATAAACACCTTCAATGGTATCAAATTGCTTTAACAATTTTATCGCCGTCTTTTCACCAACACCTGGCACACCGGGGATATTATCCGAAGAATCTCCCATAAGGCCTTTTAGATCGATAATCTTTGAAGGAACCATTTCATAACGTTCCATGACCTTTTCGGGATTATAATCTTCTGTTTCCGAAATTCCTTTACGCGTCAAAGAAACTTCAACATGATCATCAACAAGCTGCAAAAGGTCCTTGTCCCCTGTAACAACCTTCACTTTAAAATCCTTGGCTTCAGCTTGCTTACTTAACGTTCCGATAATATCATCTGCTTCATATTGATCCTGCTGATAAATGGGAATGTCCATTTTTTTCAGCATATCATGTATGAAAGGGAACTGCTCTGAGAGCTCTGGCGGTGTTTTTTGACGGCCGCCCTTATATTCTTTAAAAGTCTTATGGCGGAACGTCGTTTTTCCTTTATCGAAAGCCACCAGCATATGAGTCGGTTTTTCTTCTTCAACAATTTTCATTAGCATGGTTGTAAAGCCGTAAATAGCATTTGTATAAATACCTTTGTCCGTACTTAATAACGGAAGGGCGAAAAAAGCTCTGTAAGCAATACTGTTCCCATCAATTAAAACGAGTTTATTCAAGGCGTTCACCGTCCCCTTTTAAGCTTTTTTAAACATGATTTGAAATGTGGTTCCTTGTCCAGGCTTACTTTCTACATTAATATGACCTTCATGCGCTTCCACTAGGTGCTTTACAATAGCAAGTCCAAGTCCTGTTCCGCCCTGGTTTCTGCTCCTTGCTTTATCCACTCTGTAGAACCGTTCAAAAATCCGTGGAATCTGTTCAGTATCCATTCCTATTCCTGTATCTTTTACTGAAAGAAGGACGCCGTCTTCGTCGTTTGAAACCGAGACCCTGACAACCCCTCCAGATGGCGTATAAGAGATGGCGTTCGTAACGAGATTCATCATAATCTGTCTAATTCTTCCTGTTTCACCTAACGCCTCAGCACCGTTCTCCGTCTCATTAATCAATTTAATATCTTTCGCCTTTGCTTTATCCTCAAGCACCATGACTGTGTCCTTTAAGAGCTCAGCCATTTTAACCGTTTGAAAATCGAGGGTGAAGTGTTCATTTTCTATCTTTGAAAGCTCAAGCAATTCACTGATCAATGTCTGAAGCCTTTTACTTTCACTTAGCATAATACTAAGAAATTTTGTCGTCAGCTCTTCGTCTTCCATGGCCCCATCCAATAATGTTTCTGTAAAACCGATTACCGACGTTACCGGTGTTTTTAATTCATGAGAAACATTTGCAACAAAATCTTTTCGCATCTTCTCCAGTTTTTTTAATTCGGTTATATCGTGAAAAACGAGGACAATACCACGTATTCGATCCTTGTTGTCTAGGATTGGCACACATGAAACATCAAAATGCTTCCTCTCTATATGGACAGGAAGCTTGATCTGGCGTGTCAAAGCCACACCATTTAAAAAAACAGCGCCGATCATCTCTTTTACTTCTTCATCCATGCTGGAATTTTGATATCGTTTATCTATCCAGCTGTCAGTATTCGTCTGAAACGTCTGACGAAACGTTTTATTAACCAGACTTATATGGCCGTTTCCGTCTATGAAAATCAGACCGCTTCCAATGTTTTCTATCAGCGTTTCCAGTCTCCCTTGCTGGGATAAATATGATTTTGACATTTGTTCAAGATGACGTCCTAAAATATTTAAGGCATACGTCAATCTGGATGTTTCGGGGTCTCTATATATTTCTGAAGCACGGGCATCGTACTTTCCTTCTGAAAGTCTTTCAGCAATATCACCTGCGTTTGAAATTGTCCTGGAGAATTTCCTGACCGTTCTGTCATAAAACGCAATGATTAGGATACCCGTCATGAATAAAAGAGCATAAAAAATGATTAACCCTTCAATTTTTGGATATGGGATCTGGAGAACAATATACCCCATTGTTTTACCATTTTCTTTAATTCTCTGGACCGTGGTGTAAGATGGGTCCGTTTTTTTTATAGACGGCTTGCTGGATGTCCAAATTATAATGTTTTGGATCAGAAAGGGTTGAATAGACGACTTTCCCAGATGGACCGTAGAGAGCTGTTTTACCATTAATAAGCTTCATGTAATGGTTAATTTGGCTTTTTGTGTCATTATCAGCAAAAAGGCTGCCGTTTTTGACAGCCAATGCTTCAAGGTTAACAACACGTTCATCGACTCGTTGATTAAACTGTTTTTTATTTGCAGCCTGAATGGTTTCATGGATAGTCAAAATAATAAGCAGGAGGACAATAATAACCAGTGACCATCTGGCAGCTTTATAGAGGCTCGGATTCATTTGTTGGATCCTCTAATTTATACCCCATCCCTCTAACAGTTTTGATATAAAGAGGTTTACGGGTATCATTTTCGATTTTTTCCCGAAGGTGGCTGACATGGACATCAACAATTCTTGTATCCCCTGCAAAATCATAGTTCCATACGGCATTCAGAAGGTGCTCCCGGGTCATCACCTTTCCTTTATGCTGAACCAAGTACAGTAAAAGTTCAAATTCCTTAGGAGTGAGCGTCATTTTTTCGCCTTTGAAATGTGCTTCATAATTTTCAGGAAGAACTAACAAATCCGCTATTTTTATTTTTTTCAAAGCATTATTCTGAGAGAAGCTTGATCGCCTGAGAATCGCTTTTACTCTTGCTACAACCTCTCTTGGACTGAATGGCTTCGTCATATAATCATCTGCGCCAAGCTCCAGTCCCAAAATTTTATCGAGTTCTTCATCCTTTGCTGTCAGCATGAGAATAGGAACCTGAATCCCCGACTCTCTAAGGGCACGGCAAACATCCATTCCGTCCATCTCCGGCAGCATCAGATCCAGCACCACAAGCTCAATTTTTTCAGACTTTGCAAGTTCTAAAGCAGTGCTGCCATTATCAGCTGTAAAAACACTAAATCCAGCTTTTTCTAAATTAAATGAAAGAAGTGTGACGATTGATGGTTCATCATCCACAACTAATATATTCGTTGCCAAAGGGTACCCTCCAATTTCAGCTTTAAATCTTACTATATTTTATCATACACTGTTTTGATAGCCGGTAAAAGAATAACAAAAACACCAGATGAGTGCATCGGGTGCTTTTGTTAATTTTATCGTAATCAAAAGTTATCAAAGGTAGCCGAATGAACAGCTTTAGGCGGAAAAGGCGGCTTTACTTCCACATGGCCTTCAATGACCTTTATGCCTTGTCCATCCTCTGCTTCAACCTTTATCGTAATGATTTGCTTCGTACGGTCTACACCCTCCACAGTCATTAGGAAATGAACGTCGGAATAATGATAGACCGGTTCAGGAAACGCTAACGTTTGGCTTATTATACTGCTCCCCGGCCCCGGCATAATCTTGGAGACAGCCCCCGTAATCATGCCCATTAGCATAACCGGCGGTACAATTGGCTTCTCATAAGGTGTTAAGGAAGCGTAATCATGCTGAATATATAAAGGATTATTATCATCTGTTAAGCCGAGATATAACAGCAAATCTTTATCTTCTATTTTTTCAGAGAACCTTAATTTCTCACCCACCTGAATTTCCTCAATCAGTCTTCCAAGTTTTCTCTTTTTTCCTAATAACATTTTAATTCCCCCTTTATGGAATAAAAGGATCCGGATAAAAATCCGAATCCTTGGAGGTGAAGATGTTTATTTAGAATGTTCCTCATACGAGATCTTTGTTGTTAAGGCAGGCTTATAAAACTTCCATGACTTTTTTGACAGAATCTACAGATTGCTGCAATCCTGCTTTTTCTTCTTCAGTCAAATCAAGCTCAATGATTTTCTCAAGGCCGTTCCCACCTAGCACAACAGGTACGCCAAGGTACAAATCATTATAGCCGTATTCACCCTCAAGATAAGCAATAGCTGGAAGTATACGACGCTTGTCTTTTAAAATCGCCTCCACCATTTGGACAAGAGAGGCCGCAGGTGCGTAATAGGCACTTCCATTTCCAAGCAGACTGACGATTTCACCGCCGCCTTTGCGTGTACGTTCAACTATAGCATCAAGACGTTCTTTCGAAATAAGAGATTCAAGCGGAATACCGCCTGCATAAGAGTATCTGATCAATGGAACCATATCGTCACCATGGCCGCCAAGTACAAAACCCGTCACGTCTTCAACAGACAGATTCAATTCTTGAGCAACAAACGTTCTGAAACGGGCGGTATCAAGCACACCTGATTGACCAATCACCCGATTTTTAGGGAAACCGGCTTCTTTAAAAACAGAATACGTCATTGCATCTACGGGATTGGTTAAAACAATGATCGTACAATCAGGAGAATGATCAGCAACCTGACGAGCGACATCCTTCATAATCTTTGAATTCGTTGCCACAAGGTCATCTCGGCTCATGCCTGGTTTTCTGGCTATCCCTGCGGTTATCACAACCACATCAGAGTCCTTTGTTTCTGCATAATCGGACGTACCGATAATGTTTGAATCAAAGCCTTGGACAGGACTTGCTTCCAGCATGTCTAATGCCTTTCCTTTTGTAGCATTCTCATTATGAGGAGTATCTACTAATACCACATCTGCCAATTCTTTCTGGCCGATTAGAAAAGCTGTGGTTGCTCCAGTAAAACCACCGCCAATGACGGATACTTTTTTACGATTTAATCCCATTGTAAACCCTCCAATTATTTCAAACTGATGAAGACGCCAGCCTTATTAATAATGGTGTTGCTTACTTGGAACTGCAATACCCAAATTTCAGCAGGCGCTTCAATCCGTCCGTTTTCCTCAGTGAAAAGCAGAATTACATATTTTTAATTAATTCTTCACCAAACTCAGAGCATTTAACTTCTTTAGCTCCATCCATAAGACGAGCGAAATCATAAGTTACGACTTTATTTGCAATTGTTTTCTCCATAGCCTTCATTACAAGCTCTGCTGCTTCATTCCAGTTAAGGTGCTCAAGCATTAGTACGCCTGAAAGAATAACAGATGATGGGTTTACTTTATCCATACCTGCATATTTAGGAGCAGTACCATGTGTTGCTTCAAAAATTGCATGACCTGTTTCGTAGTTGATGTTCGCACCAGGTGCAATGCCGATACCGCCAACTTGTGCAGCGAGAGCATCAGATACATAGTCACCGTTAAGGTTCATTGTTGCAACGACATCGTATTCATCAGGACGGCTAAGGATCTGCTGAAGGAAGTTATCAGCAATAGCGTCTTTTACAATGATTTTACCTGCAGCTTCAGCATCGCTTTGAGCTTTGTTTGCTGCTTCTTTACCGCTCTCTTCAACGATTTTATCGTATTGTCTCCAAGTGAAAACTTTATCACCGTATTCTTCTTCGACCAGGTCATAGCCCCAGTTCTTAAATGCGCCTTCAGTAAATTTCATAATATTTCCTTTATGAACAAGAGTCAGGTTACGGCGGCCTTCAGAGAGTGTATACTCAATTGCTGCACGTACAAGACGCTTTGTTCCTTCTTCAGAAATAGGCTTGATGCCGATTCCTGAAGTTTCTGGGAAACGGATATTTTTGACATCCATTTCTTCTTTTAGGAAATTAATTAATTTTTTAACTTCATCTGAACCTTTAGCGAACTCAATACCAGCATAGATATCTTCTGTATTTTCACGGAAAATAACCATATCCGTTTTTTCTGGATTCTTAAGTGGTGATGGGACACCAGTAAAATAGCGGACTGGGCGAAGGCAGGTAAATAGGTCAAGTTCCTGTCTTAAAGCAACATTCAATGAACGGATGCCGCCGCCGACTGGTGTTGTAAGCGGTCCTTTAATCGCGATTATGTACTCACGAATGACATCTAATGTTTCAGCAGGTAACCATTCTCCCGTCTTGTCGTAAGCTTTTTGTCCAGCAAGGATCTCTTTCCAAACAATTGTTTTTTCACCGTTATAAGCTTTATTTACAGCTGCTTCAATAACATTGGAAGCGGCTGCCCAGATATCCGGACCGATTCCGTCCCCTTCAATATAAGGAATGACTGGATGATTCGGTACATTTAATTCACCGTTTTTAACTGAAATGCGTTCTCCGTTTGACAAAATAATAACCTCCTGAATGTATAGTAATGTTATAACATTATGATAACAGGTCGGGGACTCCCCCACCTGTTACCAGCTTTCTGCTGTATCAAAAATTAGTAATTACCGCTCGTTTACTGGCGTATAATCCCTTGCTTCAGGACCAACATATTCCGCTCTAGGACGAATCAGGCGGTTGTTAGCGTATTGTTCAAGGATATGGGCAAGCCAGCCTGAAACACGGCTTACAGCGAAAATTGGTGTGAAGAGATCGTGCTCAATGCCTAAGCTGTGATAAACACTCGCGGAATAAAAATCCACGTTTGGCAGAAGGCCTTTTTCATTTGTGATCACTTCATCAATTTTAACCGACATGTCATACCACTTTTCATTATCTGTGCCTTCAGTAAGCTGGCGTGACATTTCTTTTAGATGCTTCGCACGTGGATCGCCTGTTTTATAAACGCGATGACCGAAGCCCATGATTTTTTGTTTATTATCAAATGCTTTTTTCAAATAGCCGTCAATATTCTCAACAGAATTGATTTCAGAAAGCATTTTCATAACCTGTTCATTGGCGCCGCCATGAAGCGGTCCTTTTAAGGCTCCAATTGCTGCAACCACACCTGAGTAAATATCAGAAAGTGTAGCCACACAGACACGAGCAGTAAACGTTGAGGCATTCAGCTCATGGTCAGCATGAAGAACAAGTGCTTTATTAAAAGCTTCTTCTTCGATATCACTTGGAACCCGGTCATTCATCATATATAAGAAATTTGCCGCAAACCCAAGATCTTCACGTGGCGCAACTGGTTCATGACCATTGCGAAGACGTGAAAAACCAGCAACAAGCGTTGGAAGCTTAGCTTGAATGCTAAGGGCTTTCTCTTTATTAGCTTCTTCATTCATATCATCTGCTTTAGGATCAAAAATCCCGAGGGCAGAGACAGCTGTTCTTAACACAGCCATTGGATGAATATCCTTTAGAGGATATGTTTTAATTTGCTGGAAAACTTCTTCAGGAACTGCTGATTTTTTGGCAAGATCCTTTTTGAAAGCATCCAGTTCTGACTTTGCAGGAAGGCTGCCATTCCATAGTAAATAAATCACTTCTTCAAACGACGAATGAACTGCCAGATCGTCAATGTTATACCCTTGGTATCTCAGCTCGCTGTTAATGATGGAGCTGATCGAAGAGGTTGTTGCTACAACACCCTCAAGGCCCTTTGTTTGTGCCAATGAAATCTCCTCCTTAAAACTTGCTTCACTAAATCGTGCCATCCATATAGTGTGTTAAATGGGATTGTGATTGAATGAAGAATTTTCTCTCAAGCTTAATTATAAACAAAGTTAGTGAATTTGTGAACATATAAGCCATATTGTCCACTAATCAAACGGCATTCATGCTGTTGTTCCGTCATTTTTTGTAAAAGAACGTCACATCTCCACGACGAATCTTTCGCATTAAGAATGTCATGATAAGATTCCCGGCCTTTTCCCTGGTAGGTGGGAACAGCAAAAGAAAACCACATAAATCCGAGAAAAAACCTGGTGTCAGCAATAAAATGCCGCCTATTAATATACATAATCCCTGCACCCCGCTTTTCGCAGGAACCCGTCGCTGCTGCAGATCAAACTGGATTTCTCTCAACACCAGGGTTCCCTGACGCTTCATCAAATAAGCACCTAGCAGGCCGGTAAGAAATATGAACAGCAAGGTCATAGGTACGCCGATCCATTGGCCCACTAGTATGAATAAAGCAATTTCAATAACAGGTATCAGTATAAAAATGAACAGGAGCTTACGAAACATGGTCATTCTCCTTAAATATTTTTTCCAATGTACCGTGAAGCTCCCGGTCTTTTTTTCTCAGAGATAAAGGTTTCATCAGGCTGTCAGTCCAGCAGTGTTCCGTATAGCCGATGACAGATGTTTTTTCAGTATCTTCTTTTACTATCTTATACTTAAAACGGATTCTGATCCCATTGTATGCGTCAATTGACGTATGCACGAGAACGGCATCCTCATATCTTGCAGGTTCTTTATAATTAACTTCCACTTTTATAACCGGAAGCCACAGACCTTCACTTTCCAGCTGCTTATAAGATTTCCCTGCTTTTTTGATCAAGTCCGTCCTGCCTACTTCGAACCAGTTGACATATGTGCTGTGATGAATGATCCCCATTTGGTCCGTCTCAGAATACCTTGCAACAATTCTTGAAATACTCATGGCTGCCTCCTTTGGAGATGCCGTTTATATCACCTTGGCATGACCGTTGTAGATATCGCCGCGTTCTGCGTCAATTGTAACTTCCTGGCCCGTTTTCATAATTTCTGTTGCATTTTTTACGCCTACGATTGTCGGCAATTCCAGATTAAGACCTACAACGGCAGCATGTGAAGTTAAGCCACCTTCTTCAGTTATTATACCCGAAGCGCGGTGCAAGGCTGGCATCATTTCTTTATCCGTGCCTCTTGTAACTAAAATAGCATGATCTGGCATATTTTGAATGGCATCTTCTGCATCATTTGTAACAAATACTTTTGCTGTTGAAGATGTTCTGCCGATCCCTTGTCCTCTAGCCACGATTTCGCCGACAACGTGCACTTTCAGTAAGTTGGTCGTTCCAACCTCTCCAACTGGAACGCCAGCAGTGATCACGACCAGATCTCCGTGTTTTACAACACCAGAAGCAACTGCTTCATCAACAGCAACCTCAAGCATTTCATCGGTTGAAGCTGCAATTTTCCCAAGTGTCGGGAATACGCCCCAAACAAGAGCAAGTTTACGCAAAGCTTTTTCAGTACTAGTAACGGCTACGATCGATGCTTTTGGACGGTATTTCGAAACAATCCGAGCTGTATGCCCGCTCACGGTAGCTGTAATAATAGATGAAACATCCAGATTTAACGCGGTATGAGCTACAGCTTGCCCAATTGCATCTGTAATGGTGCTTCCGTTAGCACGGCTGCGGTATGTCAGGATTTCTTTATAGTCAAGGGCTGTCTCCGTTTTCTGTGCAATTGAGTTCATAGTTCTGACGGCTTCCACAGGATAATCCCCGGCAGCTGTTTCACCTGAAAGCATAATGGCATCTGTACCATCGAAGATCGCATTGGCGACATCGCTCGCTTCAGCTCTTGTTGGTCTTGGATTCCGCTGCATAGAATCAAGCATCTGAGTAGCAGTAATAACCGGTTTACCAAGATAGTTACATTTTTTAATTAGTTCTTTTTGTACAAGAGGCACTTCTTCTGCTGGTATTTCCACGCCTAAATCGCCGCGGGCAACCATCAGGCCGTCTGAAAGATTTAAAATTTCATCAATATTATCCACGCCTTCGCGGTTTTCAATCTTAGGAATGATATGAATATCTTCGCCGCCGTTTGTTTCCAGAAGCTTGCGGATATCAAGAACATCAGATGCTCTTCTCACAAAGGATGCCGCAATGAAGTCGACGCCCTGTTCAATGCCGAATTTAATATCGCTTGCATCCTTGTCAGTAATGCCAGGTAGATTTACGCTGACATTGGGAACGTTAACTCCTTTTTTACTTTTCAATACGCCGCTGTTTTTAACTAGCGTAATTATTTCATTATCCATTTTTTCAATAACTTCAAGCTCAATCAGCCCATCATCAAGCAAAATGGTTGATCCTTTTTCTACGTCATTAATCAGGTCAGAGTAAGTAACTGAAATTTTTTCGGCATTACCTGCAATTTCATCCATAGAAACCGCAAGTTTTTGTCCTCTTTCCAACTCGACAGTTTCTGTTGCCATTTTTCCTGTTCGGATTTCTGGACCTTTTGTATCTAAAAGAATGGCAACACTTTTCCCTGTAAGACGGGAGGCTTCACGAATATTTTTGATTCTTGCACCGTGTTCATCAAAATCCCCATGGGAGAAATTCAGTCTTGCAACATTCATTCCTTCTTCAATTAGCTGCTTCAATTTTTCAACGCTTTCGCTTGCCGGTCCAATCGTACAGACTATTTTTGTTTTTCTCATAGACGCATTCCTCCGCTTTATTATATTGACAATTCTAATGCCAGTTTTACTAAGTCTTTCTGGATGACATGTTTTTCATTTAAGATAGATAAAATATCATGATGGACAATTTGGTTGTTCTGTATGCCTACCATTCTGCCCGCTTTTCCTTCAATCAATAAATCCACTGCTTTCGCTCCAAGTCTGCTTGCAAGCACCCTATCAAAGCCAGATGGAGAGCCGCCTCTCTGAATATGTCCAAGCACCGTTACTCTGGTCTCCATATCAGCTTGCTCCTTAATCTTGTCTGCAATCTCCTTAGCACTGCCTACGCCTTCAGCAACCACGATGATACTATGCTTTTTCCCGCGCTTAACACCCTGTTCAAGACGCTTGATTACATTTTCTATATCTTCCGTTTGCTCAGGCACCAGAATGGATTCAGCTCCACCGGCAAGGCCGGACCACAGGCCAAGATCACCCGCATCTCTTCCCATTACCTCAATAATAAACGGGCGTTCATGAGAGGTCGCTGTGTCCCTGATCCGGTCTATCGCATCAATAACTGTGTTTAGCGCTGTGTCGAACCCAACGGTGAAATCTGTTCCCGGAATATCATTATCAATCGTTCCAGGGATGCCAATTGTAGGAAAACCAAGTTCGGTGAGTTTTGCCGCACCTCTAAAAGAACCGTCTCCTCCAATGACCACAAGCCCTTCAATCCCAAATTTTTCTAGCTGATTGACCGCCTGAAGACGCCCTTCCTCAGTTTTGAAAGCCTCACACCTGGCGCTGTAAAGCATCGTACCACCACGATGAATAATGTCTGCTACAGACCCGACTTCCAGCTTTTTGATATTACCGCTTATCAACCCGGTGTATCCCTGGTAAATGCCGTAAACCTCAAAACCATGATAAATTGCTTTTCTGACGACTGCACGAATGGCCGTATTCATTCCAGGAGAATCGCCACCGCTTGTCAGCACACCAATTTTTTTCATATTTAGCCACCTCTTCAAATGTATAAGGCTATAAAAAACTGCAATTACGAAATACGATTGTATTAACAGATAAATCTCTTAATAACGTGTAAAAAGTGCCTTCTGTAAAAGAAAGCACTAAGTTTGCGTAGTGTAATCGTTTGCAAAGCCATATTCACCAATATGACGATATTTATCAATTCTTTTTTGGATTCTCTCTTCCGGATCACCAATCTTCAGCAGCTCTTTTAAACTCTCTTTTAATTGAGCTTCAATGCAAGCTGCCTGTTTTTTCGGATCCTGGTGAGCACCGCCATGCACTTCAGGAATCATATGATCAATAATCCCAAGCTCCTTGAGATCAGGGGCTGTGATTTTCATTGTCTGCGCTGCTCGTTCAGCCTGTCCAGCATCCTTCCAAAGCAAAGCAGCTGCACCTTCAGGGGAGATAACAGAATACCATGAATTCTCCAGCATCAGGATTTGATCACCGACTCCTATTGCAAGAGCTCCTCCGCTTGCTCCCTCTCCGATCACAACACAAATAATCGGCACTTGAAGACCTGCCATTTCAAAAAGATTTCTTGCAATGGCTTCACTCTGCCCTCTTTCTTCTGCTGCTTTACCTGGAAAAGCACCTTTTGTATCGATAAATGTGATGACAGGTCTTCCAAATTTCTCAGCCTGTTTCATTAATCGAAGCGCTTTTCTGTAGCCTTCAGGATGAGGCATTCCAAAGTTTCTTCTTAAATTCTCTTTTGTGTCTCGTCCACGTTGTTCCCCTATAATCGTGACGGGAAGACCCTGAAAACGAGCAATGCCAGCAACAATCGCTTCATCCTCGCCATATAAACGATCACCGTGAAGTTCGATAAAATCAGTAAATAGATAAGGAATATAATCTAGGGTCGTTGGCCGGTCCATATGTCTTGCAATTTGTACCCGGTCCCACGGTGATATGTTCCCATAGATGTCACTTTCAAGATCTTTAAGCTTTTTTTCCAGTCTTGAAAGCTCATCTGTCAGGTCAATGTCCTTCTCATCCATAAAGCTGTTGAGTTCACTGATCTTATTCTTAAGCTCTGTAATCGGCTTTTCAAATTCTAGTCCTTGAGCCATTCTGTCCCACCTCCTTCTGCGTGAATTGAAAGAATTAAGCCCAGCCTTTCTGTTAAATCCGACCGGTGGATCACATCGTCCAGCTGGCCATGCTTCATCAGAAATTCTGCTGTTTGAAAATCGTCCGGCAAATCTTCCCGAATCGTTTGTTCAATGATGCGGCGGCCCGCAAATCCAATCAATGCTCCCGGCTCAGCAAAATTATAATCACCAAGAGATGCAAAGCTAGCTGACACACCACCTGTGGTTGGATGTGTCATGACCGTAATAAAGAGACCGCCTTTCTGACTGAATTGCTTTAATACAGCACTTGTCTTAGCCATCTGCATCAGGCTTAATACACCTTCCTGCATCCGGGCGCCGCCTGAAGCAGTAAAAATGATCATTGGTTCTTGGGCTGCCATGGCTTGCTCAATAGCTCTGGTAATTTTCTCCCCAACAGCTGAACCCATGCTTCCCATCCGGAATCGTGAATCCATGATCGCTGTCACAGCAGGGTTCCCGTTAATAAGCCCGCGTCCTGTAACAACAGCTTCATTCAGATCAGTCTTCTGCCTGTCACTTTCCAGCTTCTCTAAATAAGAAGGGAATCCAAGCGGGTTTAAAGATACGATATTCTGGTCAATTTCCCTGAACGTTTCATCATCAAAGATCATTTCAATTCTTTCATAAGCTGTAACTGGATTATGAAAGCCGCAGGATTGGCAAACAAACAAATGTTTTTTTAGTTCTTTTGCATACATAATTTTTTTGCACTTCGGACATTTTTTCATGATGCCTTCCGGAACATCCTGCTTTAACTTTGAGGAGGGAACTGTAGCGTACTTTTTCTTTTTGACAAAAAAGTCTTTAATCAACGTGTATTCACCCTCTAACCTTAAACTTTATACATTCAACCTCTATCACTGAGATAGAATTTATTATTTCTCCTCGATCTGCGATAAACGTCTTGTTTTTTCTGCAATTTGCTGCGGATCAACATTTTTTCTTGCAACTCCCGTTTCCATCGCTGTTTTCGCCACTGCTGATGCAACTGCAGGAGCAACTCTTGGATCAAACGGAGCTGGAATCACATAGTCATCTTTCAAGTCTTTCTCATCAACCAAATCAGCAATCGCATAGACAGCAGCTTCTTTCATTTCTTCATTAATATGCGTTGCCTGAACATCCAGCGCCCCTCTGAAGATACCAGGGAAAGCTAAAACATTATTAACCTGATTCGGGAAATCAGAACGGCCTGTGCCGATAACTTTTGCCCCAGATTCTTTAGCGTCGTCTGGCATGATCTCAGGAACTGGGTTTGCCATGGCAAAGATCACAGGGTCTTCATTCATTGAACTGACCATTTCTTTCGTCAAGGCGCCTTCTACGGAAACCCCGATAAAAATATCTGTATCTTTTATGACATCTTTCAGCTCACCCGTTTTGTTATGACGATTTGTGAACTTGGCCACTTCATACTTCACATCATTCATCCCGTGACCGCGTCCTTCATATACAGCCCCTCTGGAATCACACATGATAATGTCGCGGACACCAAAACGGTCTAGTAATTTAATAATGGCTACACCCGCTGAGCCGGCTCCATTAACAACCACTTTTATTTCAGACATTTTTTTCTTCACGATTTTCAGAGCATTTACGAGTCCGGCAAGCGTCACGATCGCCGTCCCATGCTGATCATCATGAAAAATAGGAATATTCGTTTCCTTCTTTAACCGTTCTTCTATAATAAAACAGTTGGGAGCAGCGATATCTTCAAGGTTGATCCCGCCAAAATTTGGTTCTAATAGCTTAACGGTTTCTACGATTTTATCTATATCCGTTGTATTTACACAGATTGGAAAAGCATCCACTCCGGCAAAGCTCTTAAAAAGAACCGCTTTTCCTTCCATAACGGGCAGCGCTGCTTCAGGACCTATATTTCCCAATCCCAGTACAGCTGTTCCATTCGAAACCACACCAACCATATTGCCTTTCATGGTGTATTCAAACACATTCTCTTTATTATTATAAATCTCTTTGCAGGGTTCAGCGACACCTGGTGAGTATGCTAAACTCAGATCTTTAGCATTTCTGACGGGAACTTTTGATTTCACTTCAAGCTTCCCCTGATTTAAACGGTGCATATGGAGGGCTTCCTCACGGGTAGTTGTCACCAATATTCATCTCCTTTTCAAATCTCGTTCGATTTGCAACCATCATATTATATCAAATCAGCTATTGAATTTGAACGATTTATCTATTTCTTATCATAACATTCCCTTGTCCAATCAGTCTCTCTATAGCTATTAAAAAACTGTCTGAGGGGGCGACATGATAATCGCTGGACAATTTAATGGTCTTCTTTTCTCTCCGATAGTGCAGAAATACCGGCGTATTCCCTTTAAATTCCCCCAAAATTTCTCTGAGTTGGTTCAGCAAGATGTTGTCTTCATGAGCTTCATCAATTTGCATATAAACAGCCGGCGCCCGATCCGGAGTCTGTGGAGGTTGTTGTTTATCTTGAAGATCATTAATTGCAATTGCTTTCTGAATAACCCATTTATCTTCTTTTTTTCCCGGAGGTTCCGTTATTTCAGCAAAGATCAGTGAATTTTCCTGGAATAGGGCTCTCTGTTTTTCATAAACCGCCGGGAACACGATGACTTCCTTCTGTCCCGTTGAGTCCGAAACGTTCAGAAAAGCCATCCACTGTCCTTTTTTTGTTTTGATTTGACGGCATTCCTCTATCAATAGCGCCACACGTGCTTTTCTAAGCCCTTCGCTGCCAACACGCGCGATCGTTTTAGCATCGTATCCGCTTAGCTTCTTTTGATGAGTATCTAAAGGGTGTGTAGAGAGATACATTCCGAGAGCTTCTTTTTCAAAATGCATCTGTTCTTTCAACGTAAACGGCGGTGTATCAACATATATATCTGAAGAGTCCTCGTCTAAAAGTCTTGTCTGCTCAAAGTTTGATGACCGGCTCATTGTCTCAAGGTCTTCATACAACCGGTCCAGAGACCCAATGAGCACTGCACGATTATCATTAAATCCATCCATTGCTCCAGCAAAAATGAGCGATTCAACGGCTTTTCTGTTTACCTTTTTTAACGGAACTCTTTGGCAAAAATCACGCAAATCTTTAAAAGGTCCTTTGTTTCGCTCTTCTATAATCGTTTTTGCTGCCTGGGTGCTAACATTCTTAACCGCACCAAGACCGAAAAGGATCGAATTTTTCCCAATCACAAATGAGGTACCGCTCTCGTTGACGGTTGGCGGTAAGACCTTAAACCCTTTCCGTTTGCTTTCACTTATGATTTCTGCAATTTTATCTGAATGATGGATCACGCTTGATAATAGTGAAGCCGTGAAAACTTGGGGGAAATGCGCTTTCAGATATGCAAAGCGATACGAGATCAGACTGTAGGCAACAGCATGAGAACGGTTAAAACCATAATCTGCGAAACGGACAATTAATTTATAAATATGATCAGCCGTACTTTCGTCATACCCTTTCTGTAAACACCCTTTAATAAATCCGGCACGCTGCTGCTCAAGCACATCACGCTTTTTCTTAGAAACAGCCCTTCTCAGAATGTCCGCTTCCCCAAGCGAAAAACCTGCCATTATAGAAGCAATTTCCATAATTTGCTCCTGATAAACAATAATACCGTAAGTCGCTGCAAGCACCTTTTTCAAATCAGGATGAGGGTAGTCAACTTTATCTGGCTGATGCTTACCTTTGATAAAATCTTTTATAAACTGCATCGGCCCCGGCCTGTAAAGCGCATTAACTGCTACGATATCTTCAAAAGACGTCGGCTTCAATTGTTTTAGTACCTCACGCATTCCCGGGGATTCCAGTTGAAAAATTCCTGTCGTGTCTCCATCACGGAGAACACGGAAGGCAGCTTCATCATTTTCAGGTAATTCCTCAAGCACCAATTCAATATTCTCAGTTTCATTGATTAACCGTACCATACTTTCGAGCAAGGTCAGGTTCCTTAGACCGAGAAAATCCATTTTCAAAAGGCCAAGAGCTTCCAGGTCTTCCATTGGGTACTGCGTCAACGATATACCATCCCGGCCTTCCTGCAGAGGCACCCAATCAGTTAAAGGCGATTCACTAATGACTATTCCGGCTGCATGAATGGATGAGTGTCTCGGGAGGCCTTCTACCATCATGGCTAATTCAGTCAGCTGTTCAACAGCAGGATCGCTGATCATCCTCTGCAGTTGAGCGCTGCTTTTTATAAGCTCCGGTAACCGTGTCCCAGGCTTTCCCGACAACCCCTTCGCTACCTTATCAACCGTTCGGGCTGGTAAATCCAGCACTCTGCCGACATCCCGAATCGCTGCTTTAGCCGCTAGCGTACCAAATGTAATGATCTGAGCGGCATGGGTTTTTCCGTATTTTTCACACACATACTGAATCATGTATTCCCTGTCTTTATCAGGAAAATCAATATCAATATCTGGCATAGAGACCCGTTCCGGATTAAGAAATCTCTCGAACAACAGATTGTGCCTTATAGGATCTACATCCGTGATTCCTAAACAATAGCTCACGATTGATCCAGCGGCAGACCCCCTGCCAGGGCCAGGACGGATTCCATTTTCTTTTGCGTGCCGAATCAGGTCCCAAACAATTAAGAAGTAATCATTAAACCCCATTTGACTGATAATGCTTAATTCGTGTTGCACCCGTCCTCTCACCTTTTCGTCCGGCTGGGAATACCTCTTTTCCATCCCGGCGTAAGTAAGTGAAGCCAGATAACGTCCTGCATTTTCTTGATTCGGAACAGCAAATCTTGGAAGTCTGTATGTATCAAATGATAAAGTGAGGTTGCATTGATCCGCAATACTACCTGTCCTTTCAACAGCCTCAGAATTAGAGGCGAACAGCTCCTTCATTTGTTCAGGTGTCTTCAAATAAAATTCACTGTTAACCGCTCCAATGCGGCTGGTTTCAATTTTAACACCGTCCCTGATCCCGTTCAGAATCTGACGGCCAGTTGCCTGCTTTTGGTTTATGTAATAAACATTATTGGACGCTGCACATAAAATATCCGTTTCTTCAGAAATGACACGGATTCTTCTAAGGCATTCTTTTTCAGATCGGGTGAAATGATCCTGGATTTCCAAATAAACATCTTGATTAAAATAGTGCTTTACCGATTTTAAATAATCAACTGCCTGACCTTTTTCTCCATTTAAAATTAGGCGTGCAAGTCTGCCCTCTGTCGCTGATATCAAAAGAATCAGACCATCCTGATAACCGCAGATATCCCTCATTGTCATTGAAGAAGTACCTTCCTGCTGAATCCTTGTGCTCAGCGCGATCAGCTGACGATAACCGGTTTCATTTTTAGCCAAAAGGACCATTTTATCCATTGACTCAGAATCAGAAAGGACAACTTCCATCCCAATAACCGGCTTAATGCCTGCCTTCATACATAGTCTGTAAAAGGGTATAGCGCCGTAAAGAACATGCTGATCTGTGATCGCAAGTGCATGACAGCCCATTGCTTTCGCCTCTGATACAAGTTCAGGAAGCCTGCAAACACTGTCTAATAAACTATATTCACTATGGACATGCAAATGAACAAATGGCATCGTTCACACCTCCTTGTTTAACCCGGCATAATAAAATAAGACGAACCATACATTACTAAAGAAAGAGCCTCATTAAAAGATTGTTGAGGGATGCTTATGGATATTAAAACATTTACCGGATCAGCCATTATGAATTTTTTCATCGCTTTTGGTGTGCTATTTGGCGGATGCTTGATTGGTGGAATCGGAGCCTGGACCATCAATCGTCCCCCTATGATTGAAATGAACCACCTTGTTGAGCACATGAAGATTTGGGCGATTGTTACAGCGATTGGCGGCACGTTCGATACAATTGGAAAACTTGAACAAGGGTTCCTTGGCGGTGCTCCAGCGGATGTGATCAAACACATCCTGCTTATTTTCTGCGCAATGATGGGCGCCCACTGTGCCAGCATTATCATACACTGGCTGACTCAGGATCCTTAAGATGAGAATACCACCAAATTATCATACCCCGGCGTGGCGCAGGTTTCTAGCTTCTCTTATTATAGGGGGGACAATTGGTTTTTTATTATGCCTGTTTATGCTCGGCCAATCTGAAGAACACCATCTTCATAAAATCCGTGAGCAGGAAGTCCAAATTCAATCTTTGGTAAGAGATAAAGACATTTTACTAAAGGATCAGTCAAAAAAGAATAAGGCTTTGGAGAAGAAAATGACGATACAAGGCATTACCGTTAACGTCGAACCCCAAAAACCGCTCATGCTTGAACGGCTTGTAAAAATTGAACTAGAAAGACAAGTGACTGATCAGTTATCGTCGTTAATGAACAACAATCTTTCATCTGTTGCCGAGAACCGGGATCTTATTTATAAGACAATTGAAGATCATACTTACACTGTCAATGAGCTTACGTATCGCTGTACCATTAAGAACTTAATTATCTATACAGATTGCATCATTGATATTACTGTCACTTCTCAAGCTTAAAAAGTGAAATCTGAACAGCGTTGTTTGAGAGCAGTAAGAAGATCGCAGCTTTCTTCCCACGAATAAACGGTGGCACCTGACGCCATTGGATGTCCGCCACCATTAAATTCCGCTGCAATATCATTAATAGCGGGTCCCTTTGAACGGATCCTTACTCTGATCTGGTGCTCTTCTTCGATAAAGAAGACCCAGGCTTTAATTCCTGCAGCACCTGAAAAAGCATTAACAAGCAGAGAGGCTTCCCCCGGTTCAACATTATATGAACGAGTCACTTCAAGCGGCAGCTTCATGACCCCGGCACCATCCTCATCTATTTCAAAATGCTCAAGCACGTAGCCATTTAACCGCATTAACGGCAAGGACGTTTCATAGAGTTTGTTATGAATCTCCTGTCTGTCAAAAGGAGCCTTCAACAGAAAGCTGGTTTTTTTGAAGGTCTCTTCTGTTGTATTATTAAACAAAAACCTTCCTGTATCCCCGATAATTCCAGTATACAGCAGTTTTGCCGCCTCTTTTGAAAGTGTAAGCCAACTGTTTTCTTCATAAAAACCAACAATCATTTCACTGACAGAGCTCGCACTAGTATTCACCCATATTAAGTCACCATACGGTTCTTCGTTTGGATGATGATCAATTTTAATCAAAAAATCACCTTTGCTAAACCGTTCATCACTGATACGGGCTGTATTTGCTGTATCACAAACTATAACCAATGCCCCTTCATAGAGCTTGTCATCGATTTCATCCATCGTATTAATAAAATCCAGAGATGGTGCTTCTTCTCCTGCTAAATAAACCTTTTTTTCAGGAAAGTTATCCCGGATCAGACAACCAAGTCCACCCTGAGAACCTAGCGCATCCGGATCCGGACGGACGTGGCGGTGAATGATGATCGTATTATATATCTGAATTTTTTCTAAAATTTCTTTAAGCATCTTTTTTCTCCTTTTCATAAAACATAGCCATTATTTGAAAAATTCGTTAAACTAATAGAAAACATCTCTTGTAAGAGGAGGGTGGATATGCCCACTTTAATTATTCTGCTGATCTTTGCCTTAGCCGGTTTCCTTTTTTACCGCATAAGAACCTTCCGAATCAAAGCGCCCTTTAAAAAACAATGGACGCTTTCCAAAGCCAACATCGCTCTGGGCGCATTTCTTTTCCTGTTCGGACTGAACCGTCTCTTTGTCCGTCCTGATCTTCTTGTTTATATCGTTTGCTCCGTGTTCATCATATATGGGGGATTTGTGATTTTTGCATCCTTAAGAGCTTACCGCTATTATTTGCCTCTTGCTGCAAAAGAAGCCGAAGAATCTTACAGAGACTCTCTCAATAGCGGTCAATAAACTGTGCAACAAGCAATGCTTTGCCCACCAACACTGACCGGTGATAGACTTCAATATCAAGCTTACCATTACGGCGTGTTAATTCCAGCAGACGCGGTCTGATATCAATACTTGCATCGAGTTGAACGGGTTTTAAAAAGTAGAGGGTGAGGTTCTCAATAACGAGATCTCCCTTCTTTTGTTTGTTCAATGATAATCTTGCAACCGTCGTAAGAATGGATGTAAATACACCATAAGACAATGTGCCTAAATAATTTGTCATTTGCGGCGTGATATCAAACCTAAACAGAGTTTCATGATCTGTTGTCAAATCGCTGATCTGAGAGGAAATGATGTCATCAATCGTTTCGCCCACCTGCGGCTGACGCTGAATCATTTGCATCGCCTTCAGCACATCCTGACGTGTAATGATCCCTAAAAGGTGGTGGCCCTGATCAATAACAGGCAGACATTCAATCCCTTCCCAAATCATCAAATGTGCAGCTGAAGCAACAGAAGTTGAAGGATTAACTGTAATCACCTGTTTTGTCATCAGCTTATCAATGAGAACATCATCTTGGTGTCCGATAATGTCTTTCGTTGTTACCATTCCCTGCACAACATTCTCTTTATTAACCACTGGATAGCGGCTATGTGCTGTCTGCTTATTCAGCTTATGCCAGTCCTCTACCCGATCTTTAAGTACCAGATAATTTGTAGCTTCAACGGGTATCAAAATATCTGATACATGTACAATTTCTTTTTTTATCAGCTGATCGTAAATAGCGCGGTTAATCATCGCAGCTACCGTAAATGTATCATACGACGTAGAGATCACCGGCAATTTCAATTCATCAGCAAGCTTCTTGACCTCATCACTTGTATCAAAGCCGCCGGTAATCAGCACCGCCGCCCCAGCTCTCAGACTGTACTCATGAGCCTTATCTCTGTTTCCCACAATTAACAGACCGCCAGCATCAATATAACGCTTCATAGCTTCAAGCTTCATCGCACCGATCACAAAACGGTTAAGTGATTTGTGCAGACCCTCTCTTCCGCCTAAAAGCTGGCCGTCTACAATATTAACCACTTCCGCATACGTCAGTTTTTCAATATTTCCTTTATCCTTTTTCTCTATTCGAATGGTCCCGACCCGTTCAATTGCACTGACGAAACCTTGATTTTCAGCTTCTTTTATTGCTCGATAAGCGGTCCCTTCGCTCACCTGCAAATTTTTAGCGATTTGTCTAACAGAAATCTTATGTCCAACCTCTAAATTACGTATGTAATCTAATATCTGTTCATGCTTTGTAGCCATATCCGATCTAGCCTCCGTCCATGCCTTAACCAATTTTCTTACTAGAAGTATACCACGAAAAGTGGAGCCGCACGTCTCAGCTCCGACAGGCACGAGCATCACATCTCGAACGACTACGAGTTGCGACGAGGAATCCCGCTTTGAAGCATTACTAGCAGACGCAGGAGCACATGGTCACAGATTTCTTTCCCAGGCACTGGAGATATTCCAAGAAAAGTGGCTCTTTCACTTTTAATGGAATATCGAAGTGACCCCGAGGAGCTGTGCGGCGAAACTAGACAAACGAAAAGTGGAGCTTGCCTGAATAGCCATGAAGGAGCCTGGAGGTTTCCAGAAAGAGGAGCTCTTTTCCTCTGAAGGGAAAGCGAAGGATCCGAAGGGCTGGCAAGCGAAACTAGACAAACGAAAAGTGGAGCTTGCCTGAATAGCCATGAAGGAGCCTCTTTTTGCCCTTTGAGCCGAGCTTTGGAAAGTTCTCGCTTGCAGCGGACGAACGTCCAAGCCTCCGCTCTGGTTCTACATTTGCGGGGATCTCGGCCGCCCGTTATTCCGCAGGCGTCTCAAACTTTCCCACCAACTCGGTCTTTATGTTGAAAGCGGCTCTCGGAGGACTCCTAACCGCTGCTTTTGATGCCATCAATTCGGTTTCCCACGTTCCCTTTGCCGTGCTGCTGGAAAATTTGAGATGCCTCATGTTCATGGCAACTGAATTTCATGCCACGATTTCAATGGGCATCCTCTGCCCACAAACACGTTGAGTGAAGTGAAAGGTGCGAGACTCCTCGAAAATGCGCATGCCCAGTGTTGAAAGCTAGAAATACCCGAGACTCCAACGGAAACAGCACGCGTCCGAAGATCCACTTTGGCGCCCAAAGAGACCACGCCAAAGTTAGCTGAGGCCGTGCCCGTGGAAAGCGATGGTATTTCCGCTTTCAATGTAAGGCATCGCATTTTCTTCGTGCGGTGTGACTTCAAGGATGCCGTTTCAAGCCCTACGGAATCAGCACGCGTCCGAAGATCCACTTTTGTGCACAAAGAGCCCATGCCAAAGTTAGCTGAGGCCGTGCCCGTGGAAAGCGAGCAGCCTAAGAGCGGAAATCAACGACCACCACTCCACAGGGGTCAGTGGCCACGGAAAAGCTTTTGATAAGAAAGGAATCTGCAACTATGTGCTCCTGCGTCTGCTAGGAATGCTTCGAAGCGGGGTTCCTCGTCGCAACACGCAATTTCTCGAGAAGGGATGCTTGTTCCTGCTGAATCAGCGAATGGCCACGGAAAAAGTACACTTAAAGGTTTCCAACGTTCCCTTTGCCGTGCTGCTGGAAAATTTGAGATGCCTCATGTTCATGGCAACTGAATTTCTATAGCCACGATTTCAATGGGCATCCTCTGCCCACAAACACGTTGAGTGAAGTGAAAGGTGCGAGACTCCTCGAAAATGCGCATGCCCAGTGTTGAAAGCTAGAAATACCCGAGACTCCAACGGAAACAGCACGCGTCCGAAGATCCACTTTGGCGCACAAAGAGACCACGCCAAAGTTAGCTGAGGCCGTGCCCGTGGAAAGCGAGCAGCCTAGAGAGGAAATCCGAACGAGCACACGGGTCGTTTACATGCTAAAAAACTGGTTAACCTTGAAAGAGCCTTGTGCTTCCCAGAAAGATGTGCTGCGCTTTTAGCTAAGATGAAAGCTGCAAACTAAAAAGAACCTCCGAGTAGGAGGTTCTTAAGTCATTCACTTTTTAAAGCTCAATACTTTCCCCTGGATGGAGCACTTTTCCTGATCCATTCAGTGAAGAGGCAAAGGCTTCAGGATCCTGCTTGATGACAGGAAAAGTATTGTAGTGCATAGGCACGACTTTTTTTGCATTTAGTAAACCAGCGGCCTTTTTAGCGTCATCCGGTCCCATTGTAAAGTTATCTCCAATTGGAAGGAAGGCAAGATCCAGGTCATGCTTCTCCCCAATAAGCTTCATGTCTGAATATAGGGCAGTATCTCCTGCGTGATAGATCTTTTTGCCTTCAACCGTCAGCACGACTCCTGCAGGCATGCCCATGTAAACAATATTCTGATTTTCTTCTTCTGTATAGCTTGAGCCATGAAAGGCAATGGTTAATTCAACGCGTCCAAAATCAAAATCAAATCCGCCGCCAATGGACATGCCATGAGTGTCCAAACCTTTCCAGCCGAAGTAGGTAGCGATCTCAGCTGTTCCGATTACTTTAGCATTGTGCTGTTTAGCAATATCGAGCGTATCCCCCACATGATCATTGTGGCCATGTGTTAAGACAATTGCATCAATTTTAGGCAAATCATTCGTTGTAATTGTCGTTTCACCGTTACCTGTAATAAACGGGTCAATAAGAATGTTACCTTTTTCAGATTCAATCAATACGACTGAATGTCCGTGAAATGTTACTTTCATTAGAAATTCCCTCCCATTTAATTAGCGCCTACCTTAATAATATAACCAAGCCTTCTGGTACATTTCAATTAAAGTGGGGTGGATCAATGTGTTCGTACCTAAAACCACCCTTTTTCCATCTTTGTAGATTTTAGAGTCTTCATCCTTGCCAAATTGAGTCATACCATGAAGCAGCGGTGTCGTTAAATAGCGCATAGGCACATTTTTTAATGTAATTTTATTAACATCAATCGGGTGTCTTGCCCCTAATACAAATCCCCAATCACCAAAGCTTGGGACGTCATTATGTATGTTATCCGTATACAGGCCGGCTTGTTGAACCGTTTTGTTTATGGTCCAGTATACCTCCGTTGCAAAATACGGACTGGTGGACTGAATATTAACAGCACCGTTTGGCGTTAGATGGGACTTTACCAGATGATAAAATTCTTCTGTATACACTTTATTTAAACTTTCATTATTCGGATCCGGCAGGTCAACCAAAATGACATCATATGTTTTATGATTTTTTTTCAAGAATTGAAAGGCATCGCCGTTAACAATATGCATCCTGTGATTCGTCATCGAATGTTTATTCAGCCTGACTAGATCCTTGTTGGTTTTCGCCAAATGTGTCATTGCGGGATCCAAATCTACAAGTGTAATATTGCTAATTGATTTATACTTCAGCAATTCGCGCGCTGCAAGACCGTCACCGCCCCCTAAAATAAGAGCATTGCTGGGATGGCCGGCAAGAGCAGCCGTTGGGTGAACAAGCGTCTCATGATATCGGTCCTCATCCGTAGAACTGAACTGAAGATTCCCATCTAAATAAAGCCTTGTATCGCCTTGTTCCTTAGTAATAATGATCTTTTGATACTTCGTCTGTTGTTCATAAATAATAGGATCTGCATATAGTTTTTGTTCAAATCCAAAAGCCGTTTCATCCCCATAAAAAGCGCCCCACAACAGCGCTGCACCAATAGCGATTCCAATTACCGCATAAACTTTGTAGCCCCTTATCGCCGCTTTAAACGTGAAGAGCATCCAAAAGGCCACGGCAAGGTTTACAAGCGCAACAAGAAAAGCGGTTTTAACCATACCGAATTCAGGTCGGAGCCAGAACGCAAAAAGCAGTCCACCGATTAATCCACCGGCATAATCCGAAAAAAGAACCCTGGCTGTACTTTTATTGACTGAGATGCCGATTTCATTCGCTTTTCTTATTAATAATGGCAGCTCTAATCCAGTTAGAAGTCCGATAATCAAAATAACGCTGTACAGAAACAACGCATCGGTTCCTGAAGGTAAATAAGCGGTGATACCAAATAAAACAAAAGAAGAAAAGCCGCCGATAAAAGCGACCAAAAATTCTACCAGGACAAACGCGGCCATCAGCTGTTTCATAATCTTTTCGCTAAGAAAGGCGCCAATGCCCATCCCGGTCAAAAAAAGAGCAATGGTGAGCGTATACTGCTTTACACCATCGCCAAGAATATAGGAACCTAACGCTCCGAAAAGCACTTCGAAAATAATCCCGCAGATTGAGACAATTCCGCTCGCCCAGTAGATGCGTTTGCTCATTTTCAATGTCATTTCTGTCATAGATCATCTACCCTTGCTGTTTATGTGATGGAGGCTCCGATAACAAATGCAAGCCCAGCTGATACACAAAAAGAAATAATGCCGACAGCCGTGTTGCCTTCTTTTAATTTTTCCTGTACAGAGAACTTAACCGTTAACAGATCGAACAGATAGTAAACAATCATTTGCAGAAGAATCCCGAATCCTCCCCAAATAACAACATGCCAGATCTGATCGTTTTCCAAAATGGCAAATAAAAGAATGATACATAACCCAACAATCTTTCCGCCGACACTAAGCGCGACAGCATTATTTCCATTAGCAATTTCATCCCAGTCTTTATACTTTGTTGTGATGAGTTCGAAAATCCACAAGCCGATAAACACGATTGCAATGGCCACGATAAAGTACAAAAAGGTTAACAGAAATCCGTTCATGCTTGATCACCCCATTCTCATATTATTTTCCTGCGTTAGGACCCCCGCCTCTAAACAGCGAACTTCTGAATAACGGTTTTGAACCCGGCCCTTTATAATGCCCACCGGAGTTGTTGTAACCCTGGTAACACCCGTTTGTCTGAATACATCTTGAATTCTGCCTTCCTGCCCAATCATTTACGTTAAAAAGGTGGCTCAAAAAATAATACGTTAAAAGCCCTTGGAAAAAACTAGGTCTATAATTATCTCTCACGAAACCATAAGTGGCCACTTCAATATTTGTATTTCGGGGATTTTTTTCATTTTTCGTTAACGTAACAATATACTTGTCATAAACAAGCGCCTGTTTTTCATTTGCTTTTTCAGAAATTTTATTGGGTTTCATATCTTTTTTCAAAGCACTTGCAACCTGGCTGACCGTTTTATTTTTGGCAATAAAAATTTGCGCTTTATCACTGCTGTCCACACTGCTTTTTACGGTATCATCGATTTCGTAATGTTTTTTGACCACATCCAGTATGGTTTGATTACTAAAAGGATTGGCACATGCGCTCAGCAGCGCTGCAGAGAGTAGAACCGCTATAAATATGTAAACTCTCACGTTTGATCCCCCCAAAAAAACATGTTCTTCCGCTTTAAAGAAAAGTTGGCCAACACCTGCAATTAACACAGATGTCGGCCCGCAATTCTATTTATATGGCAGGATTACCGGTCACTCTTTGCCCATTTTTTTCTTAAGGGCAGCCAAATCATCATCAACATTATTCTTGTCAAGCGCTTCTAGCTCTTTATCAAGGCTTCTGCTCGATGATCTCATGTCCTCGCTCGTTTCAGCCTCGGCTTCAAAACGAAGCACTTTCTCTTCCATGCGATTAAAGCCATGACGGGAATCATCAGATCCAATGGAAGACATGGTCCGGTTAATTTTAGTTTTTGTTTTGGCGGTTTCAGCACGGGCTTTTAATGAATCCCTTTTAAGATCCATTTCCTGATATTCCGATTTCATTTCCTGAAGCTTCTGGCGAAGATCTTCTGAATCTTTTTTCGCTCTGTCGTATGCTTCCTTCAACGTTTCAGCCTGGCTGTCATGATGTTTTTTATCTTGAAGCGCACGTCTCGCCAGATCCTCATTATCTGCCTCAAGTGCCTTTTCTGCCTGAACCTGGCGTTTTTCTGATAACTGAGCGGCATCTTGATACTTCTTATAAAGCATTTTTTCGTTCGCCATCTGTTTTGCAACGGCGGTTTCAGCTTCCCGGATATCCTCAGACATATCTCTCATAAACTGATCAAGCATTTTAACCGGGTCTTCTGCTTTATCCAGCATCGAATTTAATTCCGAAGACATAATCGTTCCGACTCTTTTAAATAAGTTAAACATGTTATCTCCTCCTTATTTCGTTCCTGCTATGATATTAAAATCAAAGGCATCGGCAGCTTGTCCCTTGCTCACTTCTACATCTGTTCCCCAGTATTCCACAGAAAGATACTTTTCTTCCGTGTTATCACTGTAATCATAATATTGCACCTGCATGCCGTTCACATTTGAGCTCCTGCCTTCTCCCCTGACATTTGCCGCACCATGTTCATCCAATGTGTAGCGGACCCCATCAAGATCAATTGACTCAGGTACAGGTTCTGCCACTTTTTCTTTCGTCTTTTCATAAACACTGCATTCAAGATCGTCATCCATTTCCACATTCAGCCATATCGTTTTCTCCATGCTTTCAAGCTGATATTCAAACCACTGATACCCATGATCATTGTAAATCAATTTCCCCACCACTTCATAATCAGCAAGATTATAAGAGACCATATCGCCGACCTTTATTGACATAAGCGTCCGGTCCTTAATCTGGGGCTTTGTTTCTTTTTTTTGAAACAGGCGTGAAAAAAAACCCATTAGCTTCACCTCACTTATGCGCTTTCCTTCTCTATATACGTTTAATTTTAGCAAAAGGTTTCACAAATTGAAAAAGATATCCTTTTTGGAACCATCACTAAATATGTTACATTAGTAATGGAAAACTATGATCCGAGGTGAAAAGATTGAACAAGCGTATACAAACCATTCAAAAACATCTTCAAGAGCATTCTGGAGGCATCGCCTTTCTTTCTGAGCCCAAGAATGTTTATTATCTGACAGGATTTATGTGCCAGCCGCATGAAAGACTGCTCGGACTATTTATCTTCCCCGAAAAGGAACCTTTTATTGTCTGCCCGAAAATGGAAGTTGATCAAGCCAAAGATTCAGGCTGGGAACATCCCGTATTAGGCTATGAGGATCATGAAAATCCTTGGGAACTGATAAAAAAAGAGCTTCCGAATAACGGAACATTTTCAAACGGCAATCTGGTAATTGAGTCCACCACATTGCCTTACAAAAAAGTCCTGGCGCTTCAGAGCCTTTTCCCAGAGCTTACGTTGACTGCCATTGAGCCTGCACTTGAAGGCATGCGTATGATTAAAGACGAGCAGGAGCTTGCTGCTATGAAAAAGGCCGCTGAAATGGCTGATTTTGCTGTGAACGTCGGCGTAAATGCCATTAAAAAGGGCCGGACTGAACAGGCTATTATTGCAGAAATCGAATATGAACTAACCAAACGCGGTTATTCTCAAATGGCCTTCACAACAATGGTTCTGACAGGTGAAAACAGTGCAGCACCACATGGCCATCCCGGAAATAAGCAGATTAAAGAAGGCGATTTTGTTTTATTTGATCTTGGCGTGGTTGTGGACGGGTACTGCTCGGATATTTCACGTACAGTCGGATTTCAAGCATGTGAATGACAAACAGCGGGATATATACGAAACCGTACTGAAGGCTGAACAAGCCGCTATAGAAGCGTGTAAAGATGGCCTCCGTCTTGGAGATCTGGACGGGATCGCAAGGGGAATCATTGCTGATAAAGGCTATGGTTCATTCTTCCCTCACAGGCTTGGGCATGGTCTCGGCCTTGAAGCTCATGAAGCACCTTCCATGAGTTCAGATAATGACAGCCTTTTGAAAAAGGGAATGGTTTTCACAATTGAGCCTGGTATTTATGTCCCTGAAGTTGGCGGCGTCAGAATTGAAGACGACATCTACCTTAGTGAAGATGGACCCATCTCACTAACTCAATTCCCGAAAGAGCTGCAGATTATAACGTAATACAGATGAGATAGAAAGCCGGTCCTAAGGGTCCGGCTTTCTGTATACAATAATTAAGTTATGTAACCTAGTGAGTAGATAAAAAAAAGAAGCCACCCCATTGGGATTGGCTTCTTTTGTAGGTTATTAAATTAAACAACCTTTGATTCCAAAATATCTTTTGCAGCTTTATATTCGACGCCATGCGCATCTGCAACCGCTTTATAAGTGACAAATCCGTCCAGAGTATTAATACCTTTGAGAAGAGCTTCATCTTCAAGACAGGCACGAACATATCCCTTGCTTGCAATTTTAACAGCATATGGCACAGTTACGTTCGTTAAGCCAAGTGTGGAAGTACGCGGAACAGCACCAGGCATATTCGCAACGGCATAATGCACCACACCATGTTTAACATAAGTTGGGTCATCATGCGTTGTAATACGGTCCGTTGTTTCAAAAATCCCGCCTTGGTCAATTGCCACATCTACAATCACTGAACCTTCAGGCATGGACTTAATCATTTCTTCAGTTACAAGGCGCGGTGCTTTAGCGCCCGGTATTAATACCGCACCGATCACGAGATCAGACTCCTTGACCGTTTCTGCGATATTTAATGGGTTGGACATTAAAGTGGTGACTTCATTTCCAAAAATATCATCAAGCTGACGGAGCCTTTCCGGACTCAAATCAAGCATTGTGACATCTGCTCCAAGACCTATAGCAATTTTAGCCGCATTGGTTCCGACAATTCCGCCGCCGATAATGGCAACTTTCCCACGCTTAACGCCAGGAATACCGCTTAAAAGAATACCTTGTCCGCCATGCGGCTTTTCAAGGAACTGTGCGCCAATTTGGGAAGCCATGCGCCCCGCTACCTCACTCATCGGTGTAAGAAGCGGAAGTGAGCGGTTTGGAAGCTGAACCGTCTCATAGGCAATCGCCACTACTTTTTTGTCAATTAAGGCCTTTGTCAGCTCAGGTTCAGGTGCAAGATGAAGGTATGTAAACAAGATCATGCCTTCATGGAATTGGCTGTATTCCTCCGCAATCGGTTCCTTCACTTTCATGACCATATCCATTGACCACGCCTCTGCAGCTGAAGAAGCGATGATTGCTCCAGCCGATGTGTAATCGCTGTCAATAAATCCCGAACCAATACCTGCTCCTGCTTCAATGTAGACTTCGTGACCCGCTTCAATTAAATGAACGACGCCTGCCGGAGTAATGGCAACGCGGTTTTCGTTATTTTTAATTTCTCTTGGTACTCCAATACGCATGTTATTTCCTCCCTGTTCATCCTGCCATTCGACATCCTGAGATGCTGTGACCGATTCTATTTGGGCAACATTCACCCGCCTCTTCGAATTTACCCTTTATTTTTGAGATTATCAAGACCCAATTCTGCAAAAGATGTCGATTAGCCAAAGTTTAAATTTTTAAAATTCACCAGAAAATTATTTAAATGTTATCAAAGGAAGGGCGAAAGCGATTTATGACGTCCACCGCACCGGTTAAATCTAACACTGATCCAGTAACCATCTGGGAATATTCATCGCATAAATAGGCTACGGCTCTTGCAATGTCTTCTCCTGTGACTGATCGGCCAAAAGGCGTCCTGTGCTTTGTCTGCAGGCTTGCCTCTTTGATCGTTGCTGTTTTCATATCCGGAAGAATAATTCCAGGGCAGATAACGTTAGCTGTAATACCGTGCCTTGCTTCTTCAAGTGCCAGCGTTTTGATCAGAGAAACCAGTCCAACTTTTGCTGCTGCAAAAGGCCCGTGATCCTGCCAGGCAGGGGCATCTGAAGCATTTTGAAAACCAAACGCAACAACCCTCCCGTATTGCTGTTCACGCATGAGAGGTATGATACTTTTTAACAGGTAAAAGACACTGCTTAAGTTACCCATAACCATCCGGTTCCATTCCTCTGGTTCATGAGCAATGATCGGTTTTCTCTCAAAAATAAAAGGACCGGCACAATGAATGAAACAATCGATCCTTCCCCATTTTTCAATCGTCTTTGCAACCAGATCCAGCGCCTGCTTGAGGGTCTGTTATGTCGGCTTTACAGAGTTGAATATTATCTCTGTATGGAGCAAACGCCCCCATTGTTCTATTCGCTTCTTTGTCATTTGCCCTGTAATTTATCGTAGCGGAATAATTTTGTTTTAAAAAGTGTTCCGAAACCTTTTTACCTATCCCTTGTGTGCCGCCTGTAATAAGCACGTGCCTCATATCCGTTTCCCCCTCAATAAGGCTACTTATTTAGTTCAAATACGAAATGATCGATTTCCGGCATGATTAATCGTGTCATGGCCAGTTGAACAGCTCCTGACGAGCCGGGGATGGAAAAAACCGCCGTTCTGCCGATTGTTCCTGCTACTGCTCTGCTTAAAATAGCACGCGTGCCGATATCTTCCTGATAGCTTAGCATCCGGAACAGCTCGCCAAACCCGGGGATTTCTTTTTCAATCATGCTTTGTACGGCCTCTAAAGTTACATCCCGCTGAGCAATACCCGTACCTCCATTTATAATTATTATATCTGCCTCAAGGCTGAGAAACCCTTCCACAGCTGCAGTAATCGTAAACTGGTCATCTTTAACGATGCGGTAATCAACGACTATGTAATGCTTTTCTTCAAGATGAGACAAGATCACTTTGCCACTTTTATCTGTTTCACGATTTCGTGTATCACTTACCGTGAGGACAGCTACCTTCACGGTTTCTTTACCATGGTTCGTATGAGGATGGTTCATCCGGTTTCTCTCCCAGCTTTTTGAGAAGATGTTGTTTTTGGTAAAATTTATGAGCTATCTCCGTTGCGCGCTTTGTTGATTTGTAATTGATCATCGCCCCGGCAGCCATCCCAATAAGCGGGACACCCTGTACCCACTTCTTTTTTAATTGCTGAAGAAACAGGGTTTTACCAAGCTGACGCATGCTTCCTGACAGCCATGAAGGCTGAATTCCTTCTTCATCATCAAAAAAATGAGGATTTAGTGAATGATTGGCTGCTTCTTCTTCAATTTTTCGCCAGGCAGCATATTGCAAGCCTTTTGGTAAAAGCGGCAATTGAAAGAGATTCAAAGACGTCATTAATGCACCTGGTACCCTGACGTCTTCACCATAGCTTAATGAAATAAGCTGGATAGCGTGCATCTGAATGGCTACGCTAAACGGGAGGTCCAAAGACAGAAATAAAAAGCCTCCGGTCCCTGTCACTCCTCCTTGCAGTGTGGAGAGCAGCCGGTTCTTAGCTATATGTTTTTCTGCCATATACATAAGCTGCTGAATCGGAAGTCTGCGTAAATCCTCAATGGTTTCAATATCGGGAGAAAGCGTTTGGGCTTCCAATAATAGCTGCTCCCGGGCACGTGTCTGCCATTCCGCATTCTGAATAAGTGCATGCAAATGAAAGACCAGCCTGTCGAGTGACCGGTTCATCCCCTCAAGCCACTCTGTTGACAGGCCTTTTGTCATTTGTTCAATCCAATATTGGTAGAGCACAGAAAAATCATTTGGTTCATATGTAAATTCTCTCTTTTCCCATTGCTCAATTTGCAACATTAATCGCTGCTCTTTCCCCAGATCCGGCAATACCCCCACACTCCCCTCACTTTTTAAAGAAAGCTGAACACCTTGGTTAAAAAAATTTTTAAGAACAAGGTGTTCCATCCAGCTATATTTCCTCAGACAGTCTGACAGTGTCTCTCGCGATCATCACTTCTTCGTTTGTCGGGATAACAAGAACCTTTACGGGTGAATGAGGGTAGTTAAGAAAAGCTTCCTTACCTCTGACTTTATTCAATGCCGGATCCCAGTAAACACCCATAAATTCAAGACCTCTCAGCACCCGGTCTCTTATGACCGTGCTATTCTCCCCGATCCCTGCGGTAAATATAACCGCATCCAGACCATGCATTTTCGCCGCGTAAGAACCCAGGTATTTATGAATGCGAGACGCAAAGACTTCAAGAGCCAGTTCTGCCCGGTGGTTTCCATTTTCTGTTTCCAATTCAATATCACGAAGATCGCTTGAAAATCCTGAAACCCCTAGCAATCCGCTTTTTTTATTTAATGTATCGATAACTTCCTCAGCTGATTGCCCAGTACTCTGCATAATATATGGGATCAATGCAGGATCGATATTTCCTGAACGTGTTCCCATCATGACGCCTGCAAGCGGCGTAAAGCCCATTGACGTATCAATTGATTTACCACCTTCTACTGCCGCTATGCTTGCTCCGTTACCCAAATGGCAGGAAATGAGGCGTAGTTCCTCCAAAGGCCGGCCAAGCAGTTCTGAGGCCCTCTCCGTTACATACTTATGGGACGTCCCATGAAACCCGTATTTCCGGATCCCATATTTCTCATAGTATTCATAAGGCAAGCTGTAAAGAAAGGATTTTTCCGGCATAGTCTGATGAAATGCGGTATCAAAAACAGCAACGGCCGGCACTTCTGGCAGTACAGCTTTGAAAGCGAGAATACCAGTGACATTTGCTGGATTATGGAGCGGTGCAAGATCAGAAACATCCATAATTGTTTCCATTACTTCATCTGTGATTCTTACCGAATCGCTGAAAACTTCTCCACCATGGACGACACGGTGGCCAATTCCCTGAATGCTATTGAGGGAATCAATAATATTTAACGAAATAAGGCGCTCCAGCAAAATTTGCACTGCTTCGCCGTGGTCACTTATTTCTAGCGTCTCTTCATGTTTAATTCCATTTACTTCGATCGTGAAAATGGCATTTGGAAGACCGATGCGTTCAAACAACCCTTTCGTAATAACGGCTTCTTCGGGCATTTTAAGCAATTGGAATTTAAGTGAGGAGCTGCCCGCATTGATTGCCATAATATTTGACATTTCTGTCATCCTTCCTCATGTGTTTTCAGATGATATTCTTCAAACCATTGGTTAATACGGTCTGTCATCGTCAGCATAGCCTGTGCATTTGAGAATGATGGCAGCTGTGCCAGAAGAGCCTGTTCAGGCGCTTTTGCTTCGCCACCTTTTTTCCTGAGAATCAGGATACTTTTTGCCTGGTCCGTATCTTTGAACAAAGATTCCGGTAATTGTAAAAGCCCTAGTATAAACGCATTTTGATGAATAAAGCGCTGAAAAACTTTTTCTTCATCCTGCGCAAAAAAGTCATTGGGGATAATATAAATAAGGTAGCCGCCTGCTTTCGTATAGCGAAGACCTTGTTCAACCATTAGAAAATGACTGTAAGGATCCTCGCTTGCCTCTGCCAGTTCGTATTTTGACGCATTTTCTGTATCTGGGTATATACCTACCGGCAAATCACACAAGGTCACATCACTTGGATCAATGAATAGTGGTCTGAGACTGTCCTGATGATAAAAGTTCAGTTCAAGCTGCTGCAGATTCGCCGTTGTATTAGCAAGTTTAATTAATGTTTCATCAATTTCCACCGCTGCAGCTTGAGCAGGTGTATTTAACTGATTCATCACACCTGTCAGCAAATTCCCTGTTCCGCTTGCAATATCAAGAAGCTGGATTTCTTCTTGAGAAGGAATAAGCTTCGTCGTTAAATAACCGATAAATAAAGCGACACTATCCGGCGTCATTTGGTGAATCGGCTGAGTCCCCGACTTCATTCCTTTTAATATTGCGAGCTGAAAGGCTCTGCGTATATCTTCTCTGGTGGTTCCTTCTTGCAAAAAATTGTCATAGAGCGGGCTAAGTTTTCCGATCAGCTTTCTCTGTGCAATATAGTCGTTATATATATTCTCACCTGTTAATATTAACGCATCCAGATAGGAGATCTTTTCCTCTTCTTCTATTAATTTTGTTGACTGATCAATAATATAAAATAGCTGTTCCACTTTAGATGGCTCACTCATCTTTAGCCTCCTGAATTCCCTTTGTTTACTGTTCTTTACTGGTCTATCATACAAAAATATAACTAAACAATCAAAACATACAGAAGCCCCGGTGTCAATTTAACCGGGGCTTCTGATCTTCCTGTATAATAATGGCAGATGATTACTCTTTGCTTTTCCGAGGATGTCTGACAGAATGCCTGATAATCCCGCGTTTTGCGCCTTGCTCTTCTTTGCCATCTTCATTATGATTCTGATACCCTTCCTTGGACAGCCACTGCTCTATTTTTTCCAGGGTTTGAGGAGCAAGATCAATGAGTTTTTCATAAAAGTGTGTCTTATTATCCAGATGAAGCGTCTGAATACCATTCGGACCAACAATTAAAAATGCAATGGGGGTAATTGATACCCCACCGCCGCTTCCCCCTCCAAAAGGTAAAGAACCGTTGGTGTCTTCCTGGCCTTCTTGCTGGTCGTCTGACTGATCATCTTCGCTATCCTGCTCAGCATGCCCTTGGTGGCGCGGCTGAAATTCGCTTCCACCTGCAGCAAAACCAAATCCAAGGCGTGAAACAGTTAAAATCATATGGCCATCCGATGTTTCTATCGGATCACCAATTATCGTATTTACTTTTGTCATTTCCTGCAGGCTGATTAAAGCCGTTTTCATTAAACTCTGAATAGGATGTTCACCCATCATTTCAGTCCATCCCTCCTTGCTTGATTCATACCGCGTATGATACGTATAGCCTGTCCCGGAAGAAGCAGGATCATACTTTGAATTTGCAGGCTGAATTCTGGATGCTGAAATTCCGGCTCGATTTGCAGGGATACATCCAATGCTTGATGGCGATGCTTGATGTATGGAATGACTGTATGCTGAATTAAATAAAACAATGCTGCTGTCATGGCGGTATGCTCAGGTTCGTAGCACCCGGCGCGTATTTTTGTATGAAACGCAATTTTTTCAACATTGTTAAGCATAGAGACCATGCTCTTGCTAGCCATTTTAAGCGTCTCCCAGGAAAATTCAGTATCGTCATTTTCAGAGGTTCCAGACTGCTGGTCTTGTGAAAAAAACCTCAGTTCTTTATCATGCAAGCTCAGATCAAGCTTTCCGCTTTTTTTAAAAAACGTCAATCGCCACCACTTCATTTTCCCATCAATATGACAGCTTCCATTCTTAATAAGAATATCCACATGAATTTTAAATTTCATCCGCCGGACTAGAATAACCATAATGAATATAATGAAAACGGCAATCAGTACGTAAATAAAAACGCCATCCATAGCTTTCACATCCTATTAAGCGTCCTTTCGTCATTATCGCCCTATTATTTAAAAATAAACACACACTGCGCTATAATATAAGGAATTCATCTTGTTCAAAGATGAATAAGCAACAAATTTGTCTGATTATACATTCAGTTTTTTCAAAGGTGGGTTAAAGATGGAAAGAAGAAATAAGCTTTTTTTATTTTATAAAGAAACTTTGCAAAACAAACACCAAATCGAAATGCTTCAGAATTTTGCGGAGTCACACGGATTTACTCTTGTTGAAGACGCTGCAGAAGCAAATTTAATAGCTAGTATAGGCGGCGATGGTGCTTTTCTACAAGCGGTTCGAAAGACGGGATTCCGTGATGACTGTTTATACCTCGGCATTTCTACCGGTGAACTTGGATTCTATTGTGATTTCCATATTGAAGATCACGAAAAGATGCTCGAGGCCATCCAACATGACGAAATCGAAGTAAGAAAGTACCCTATCATTCAAGTAGATATTGATCATAAGACCCGATTTTACTGCTTAAATGAATGTTCAATCAGAACCTCAACCATCAAGGTCTTTTCCGTTGATGTATTTATTGACGACCTTCATTTCGAAACCTTTAAAGGGGATGGCATGATTATTTCTACCCCAACAGGAAGTTCTGGGTATACCAAATCTGTGAACGGGGCTGTACTAGACCCTAAGCTGTCTTGCTTAGAGGTAAGCGAGCTCGCTTCTCTAAACAATAATCATTACAGGACGCTTGGTTCTTCCTTTGTGTTAAGCAATGAGCGTACCCTTGTTTTGAATATTAAAGAAAACGAGAATAATTATCCGATCATTGGTCTTGATAATGAGGCTTTTTCGATACGATCAAACAAGGAAATAAAAATTACACTGCCTGAAAAGAGAATTAAAACCGTAAAGTTAAAGAACAACTCTTTTTGGCATAAAGTTCAGCGCAGCTTTCTGTAGAAGGTTAAATGGGTTTGTCATCGAATTCCATAGGCTCATTAATTGAAATAGAAAAACACCCTATAAAACAGACCTTACCTGGTCTGCTTATAGGGTGTTTTTCACACTATGTGCCTTTTAACTTTTAAGTAAGCTTCGTTTCACGACCGTTAAATTTTTTCGTAAACAATTTGCCCGCCAACAACTGTCATCTGAACCTCATTCGTCAAAAATCGGCTGATTGGAATGGTTAAAAGATCTTCTGTGCAAATGGTGAAATTTGCTTCATAGCCCGGAGCAATTTTGCCCCTTCTGTTTTCAGCCCCTGCAGCAAATGCACTGCCTGTTGTATATAATTCAATAGCTTCGAAGGGAGTCAGCCGCTCGTCCTTTTCTCTGTATTCTGAAGAGTGAGCGTGGTTCTCTCTTGTAATGGCTGTGTATATGGCCTGCAGAGGGTCAGGATCTTCGATTGGTGCATCTGATCCGCCAGCAAGGTGGAGCCCTTTTTCCAATAATGTTTTCCACGCGTAACAGTAGGCTAATCTTTTATTGCCAATTCGCTCGATAACCCATGGAAAGTCAGAAGCAACAAATGAAGGTTGAATATCGAGAACAGCATTCAGATGGCTGATCCGCTCCTGAAGATCAGGCGGCACCATTTGCCCATGAATAAAGCGGTCGGGATAATTTTCAACTGGCGGCACTTTTTCGACTGCTGAAACAGCCGCTTCCAAAGCTTGGTCACCGATTGCGTGAATGGCAGCTGGAAGCTGATGTTTTCTCGCCTGCTCTACCAAAGTATTAAGTGCATCTTGCTGATGGATGTTCACACCGCACGTCTCCGGTGCATCATTATAGGGTTCCCGAAGCCATGCTGTTCGACTCCCAATTGCGCCATCAGAAAATATCTTCATACCTCCAAATGAAATGTCGCTCCCTAACTTTGATTGAAGCGTGTAACCAGCTTCAGCCCAATCCTCAACAACATGATGATGAACGAGCAAATGCAATTTGAAGCGCCGCATCCCTTTGATAATACTTTGATAGGCGTTCAAGACATTTTTAAAGCTTCCATAGCCCGCCAGATCTTCCGTATGCCCGCCAATCAGCCCTTTTTTAAGCAAGTCATCCACCCCGTTAGCTGCAGCAGCTTCCAATTCGGACTGAGGCAAAGCTGGAAGCACATCCAGTAAAAGATCCTGTGCATTATCCAGTAAGAATCCCGTTGGATCTCCGTCATTATCCCGAACGATAATGCCTCCTTCAGGATCTGGGGTATCTTTCGTTATCCCCGCATAAGCAAGCGCTTCAGAGTTAGCGATCACAGCATGGCGGCAGACTCTGGTTAATACTGCAGGATGGCCTTCTGTTAATTGATCAAGCTCATTTTTATGAAAAATTTTACGGTCTGGCCAATTATTTTCATTCCATCCTTCTCCAAAAATCCATTCTCCTTGCTGTTTATCCTTGGAATAATTTTTTAAAATCTCGCCCATTTCTTCCGATGTGCTAACTTCCGTTAAACTTAGCCTTCTTAATTTCAGGCCATGTGCCATCACATGCAGATGGCTGTCTTCAAACCCTGGATATATTGTATATGGTCGGACATCAATCACTCGGTCAATCTCATCTTTAAACTTGCCTTGCAGATCATCTTTGCTGCCGGTTTCCTTGATCATTCCATTGGATGAATAAATTGCTTCCTGTGCATCGTTGTCCGATTGCATGGTTCTGACATTCCCTATCCATAATGTACCCATTACGCCACCTGCTTTCTTATTAATAATAGATAAAGCTGCCGGACTAAGCGCCGACAGCTTTCTTGTTTCCATTTACTTAAATTTGTGTTTCTCTCTGCCGCAGTTCAATCCGGCGTATTTTTCCAGAGGTTGTTTTTGGCAAATCGTCAACAAACTCGATTTTTCTTGGATACTTATATGGTGCCGTGTTCTTTTTCACAAAATCCTGCAGTTCTTTTATCAGGTCAGCATTTTGGCTTTCCGCGCTGTTTTTCAGAACCACATAGGCTTTAACAATATTCCCTCTGATTTCATCAGGCGATGCAATGACAGCACATTCTTTTACTTTAGGATGTTTAACAAGCGCATCCTCTACTTCAAATGGCCCGATTGTATAGCCGCTGCTGATAATAATGTCGTCTGCTCTTCCTTCAAACCAGAGGTAACCGTCTTCGTCTTTTTTAGCACGATCACCTGTCACATAATAATCGCCTCTGAAAGCCCTTTGCGTTCTTTCAGGATCCTTGAAATATGATTTAAAAAGAGCGGGTGTTGACCGATGAACTGCAATATCTCCTACTTCGCCGGCCGCAACAGGCTGTCCATTAAGATCAATCACTTCTACTTTGTTACCCGGAGTTGGTTTCCCCATCGAGCCAGGTCGCGACACCATGTCTTTTGTTGTTCCGACTAGAAGCGTATTTTCTGTTTGACCATAGCCGTCACGTACTTCGACATTAAATATTCTTAAAAAAGTATTAATTACTTCACGATTCAAGGGCTCTCCTGCCGATACGGCACTTTTCAAGTGGCTGAGCCGGTAGGTCTCGAGGTTATCAACCTTTGCCATTATCCGATATTCTGTTGGCGTACAGCATAATACATTGACTTTATGCTTCTCTAACAAATCAAGATATACTTCAGGATCGAACGCTCCCTTATATAAAAAACCAGTGGCGCCTGAACCTAGGGTTGAGATAAACGGACTCCAAAGCCACTTCTGCCATCCTGGACCTGCTGTTGCCCATACGGTATCATTCTCTTCAATACCCATCCAGCTCGCCGAAGCTGTTCTTAAGTGTGCATATGCCCACCCATGTGTGTGGACAACCCCTTTTGGATTTCCCGTTGTGCCTGAGGTGTAAGGAATAAAAGCAATGTCATCTTTTCCCGTAGCAGCAATCTCATAGTGTTCTGGCTGATGCTGGTACCAGTCCTCTAATGAAAGCCATCTCTCATCCTTTACTCTTTTCGTTGTAGCAAGAAGTGCCAGTTCTCCGGAATCCTGCTCGTCCATCCGGTCAATCAGTGAATGATGTAAAAAAGCCCCTTTCGCTTCAGCATGATGCAGCCTGTAGTTAATATCCTTGGCGCGAAGCATTTCTGAGCATGGAATAATGACAAGCCCGGCTTTTAAAGCACCGATATAAACAGCGTATGTATCAATATGACGAGGCATCATAATTAAAATTCGATCCCCTTGGGCAAGCCCATTCCCCAATAGACCGTTGGCAATCTGATTGGCTTTTTTCATTAAATTTCTATATGTAATGGATGATGAGTCTCCATCCTCACTATCGTAAATTAAAGCCAGTTTATCTGGGTTTTCTGCATATTTTTCAATTTCACTTATTAAATTGTACTGTTCCGGTGCGATAAGATTTTCCATTCATGATCCCCCCTATGTGTATACTACCATTATACAAATAAAATTAATATTTTGTATATTTAAGCAATAATTTCTCCAAAAATAAAAAGAAGAGCGGATTGACCGCTCTTCTTAGCCATATATTATTTCACTTACTTAAGCTTGACGACCACTAAGCTGTTGTTGTGCAGTAGCAACTAAACGTTTAGTGATTTCTCCACCAACAGAACCGTTAGCGCGTGAAGTTGTGTCAGGGCCAAGCTGAACACCGAATTCTTGAGCAATTTCCATCTTCATTTGTGATAAAGCTTGTTCTACGCCAGGAACAAGGATTTGATTTGAATTGTTAGCCAATTGTCTCACCTCCTTGCTTATAGATTGAGCAAAAGAAGTGTGGAACATACAATAAATTTTTCAAAAAGTCCTGGTAATCTTTTCATAAAATCAATCTCATAGAAGATCACTAAATGAATCCATTTGCTTAATCGAATCGACTTCAATGGTTTCAATACCTGTAAGCGCATTTTCCATAAGTTCTTCCACTGGCAGATACTTCTCGAATTTAGCTGCTCCGTCCCTCGTCGGCCTTGTCTTCGGAGCAGTGGGTAGAAATATTGTGCAGCAGTCCTCGTACGGCCTAATGGAAATATCATAAGCATCGATTTCTTTAGAGATTTTCATGATTTCCAGTTTATCCATTGCGAGCAACGGCCTTAAAACAGGCAAATTTGTCACTTCATTTATCGTGTTCATACTATACAGCGTTTGACTTGCCACCTGTCCAAGGCTTTCACCGGTTGCGATGGCCAGCGCATTTTGTCTGACAGCAAGCTGCTCAGTAATCCTCAACATCATCCGTCTCATAATGGTCATCCTATAATTATCGGGCATATTATCTTTGATAGATAATTGCGTTTCGGTAAACGGGACAAGATGCAGCTTCAGTTTATATCCATACTCCTCCAGTTTTTCAACAAGATCATAAACTTTTTGTTTAGCTCGTTCACTTGTATAGGGAGGGCTTTGAAAATGAACGGCTTCGATCGTTGCTCCGCGTTTTTGCAGCAAGTATCCTGCTACAGGACTGTCAATCCCTCCAGATAGCATCAGCATAATCTTACCGGCTGTACCAACAGGGAGTCCGCCCAATCCTGGAGTGCTTTTTCCATAAAGCCACGTTTCTTTGCTTTTAACATCAACCCGCAGGATAAAGTCAGGTTCATGTACATTTACAGTTAAGTGAGAGGTATTCTTTAAAATGTACCCGCCAAGTTCATTATTGAGCCGGTTGGAATCTACAGGAAATACCTTGCTTTTTCGCCGTGCATACACCTTAAAGGTTTTTGTATTTTCAGCTTGCTGCAGAATATCGAGCGCCGCTGTTTTCATAGCATTCAAATCGTTTTCCGTTTTTTTGACCGGCCAGATTGCATGAATACCGAAAATGCGGCTAAGAACGCTCGTTACCGCCTCTGCATTTTCTCCATTTAATTCGATCTCAATATGATCGAAGTGACGGCGGATCATTAAGGCAGGATATTTTTTCAGCTTATACCTTACAATTTCCTCTAAACGAACCGTGAACATTCTCTTGTTCTTCCCTTTAAGAGAAGCCTCGCCAAATCTGATAATTAAAGTTTGATAACCCACTCTGTCACCCCATCACTTTCAATAATTGCTCTACCGTTTCTTTAAATAACACACAAAATTTTTCTATATCTTTTTCATCAATCTCATATGAAAAGCTGACTCTTACCGCTTCCAATGCTGATTTTTCCGAAAGACCCATTGCCAATAAAACTCGGCTTGGCTCCTGTTCCTTTGAAGAACATGCTGATTTAGTGGAAATATAAATGTCTTTTTCCTCTAATGCGTGAATAAGAACCTCTGCCTTAATATCATGTACGGTCATATTTAATATATGTGGAGCCGCGCCGTTTGCCGGTGTGTTCATTGTCACGTTAGGGATGCTTTCACAAAAATCCCGCAGTTTATCATAGCAGCTTTGAAGCTCCTTCATTTTTTCTTCGTGTTTCCCGCTAATTATTCTAAGTGCTTTTACCATTCCTGCGATGCCTGCTGTATTCTCTGTACCAGATCTTCTTGTGCTTTCCTGCCCACCTCCATTAATAAGGGGAGCAAGCTGGAGACCCTCCCGGCAATAAAGAATTCCTGTTCCCCGCGGACCATGGAATTTATGCCCGGAGAGGGTGCATAAATCAATGCCGCATTCCTTGATGTCGAGAGCAACTTTACAAGCTCCTTGTACATGATCCGTGTGAAACACTATCTTAGGATAGTCCTTTAGATAGTTGCCGATTTTTGAAATAGGCTGAATGGTTCCCGTCTCATTATTCACATGGATCACGGAGACAAGGATAGTATCTGGACGTATGGCTTGTTTTAAGCTATCAAGCGAAACTCGCCCATCCTGATTCACAGGCAGATAAGTGACCTCAAAGCCGTTTTCCTCAAGCTGCTGACAGGTATTGTGAACAGAGGGGTGTTCAACAGCTGTGGTAATAATATGTTTCCCCCTCGATCGGAATTTTTCCGCAACGCCTTTTAATGCCAAGTTATTGCCTTCGCTGCCTCCGGAGGTGAAAATAATTTCCTTTGATTGCACGCCAAGCAGCTCTGCAGCCTGTTTCCTCGATTGGGCAATCAGTTGCTCGGCTTCACCGCCCAGTTTGTGCAAAGAAGAAGGATTAGCAAAAAAACGTTTCGCTACCTTCATATATGTTTCCATCACCTCATCAAGCGGCGGCGCCGTAGCACTGTAATCTAAATAAATCATGCTTCGCTCTCCTAACTGAATCAATTTCATATTTCTAATTCTACATAAAAAGACCTTTGCCTTCGCGGTTGTGGATTTGCGCGTTTCAAGCACTCGCTTTCCGTGGGCAACGCTTCAGCCTCCTTGGAAGAAAAAAACTTCCTGCGGGGTCTTCAGCTGTTGCTTTTCCCACTGGAGTCTCGTGCCCTCATCTCAAATCAGCCAAAATGTGATTGTGAGCTGTCCTAGTTTTCCTTGCGGCTGAAAATGAGTTAGATTTTCAGTACCCCCAAGCTAATCCCGCAGGAACGAGCATCTCATCTCGAATGACTACGAGTTGCGACGAGGAATCCCGCTTCGAAGCATTACTAGCAGACAGAAGCAGAAGCAAAAGGTCGCAGGTTCCTCTCCCAATCAAAAAACTTTTTCAGTTGCTACCCTCTAAAGTTTTAAGTATTTCCATTTTTATTATGGCATACAAAGCATTTTAGACATCCAAAGCCTAGAATGACTTCTAAAAGGCACCTGCATGCAACAAACACGTTGATTGACGCGGAAGGTGCGAGACTCGCGGGACCATCCGTGGCCACTAAAAAAGTCCTCAATTTGAAAATAAGGAATCCATCGCTTCATGAATACGAACGTCCAACTTTCTGTTTTCGTTTTTCAAAGGCAACTGAGAACCTAACTAATTTTCAGTTAAGGGAAAGATGACTTAAGACGGCTCAACGTCACAGTTTGACTGATTGGAGTGGAGAGCACGAGACTCCTCGAAAATGCGCATCTTTATAGCTGAAAGCTAGAAATACCCGAGACTCCTCGAAAATGCTTTGCATTTTCATCGTGCGAGGTGGAATCAAAGATGTAAATTCAAGTCCTGCAGAATCAGCGTTCCAAGCGAGACCCCACAGCCACACAACTTCAAGGAAGTTCGGCTAAATGCGTCACCTCCTGTGACAACGCCGAACCTACCCACATCCTGTGGGCATGAGGAGGCTCGCGGAACGCCTGCGGAAAGCGAGGGTATTTCTGCTTTCAATTTATGGCATCGCATTTTCTTCGTGCGAAGTGGACTCGAAGATGCTGTTTCAAGTCCTAGCGGAAACAGCACGCCTCCGAAGATCCACCCTGGTGCACAAGTTGACCATGCCAAAGTTAGCTGAGGCCGTGCCCGTGGAAAGCGAGCAGCCTAGAGCGGAAATCAACAATCACGACGACACCGATACCGGGGGACTTTTTTAATTGCCTCCACGCAATCAGCCAAATTGTGATCTAAGCCGGCTTTTTCAAAGGTCTCGTCCTTTGGTCATGAGGCGTCTGAAGCCAAGCCTGCGGGAAGAGTCCGCCTGAAGAGAAAATAAAAATCATTCAGATTTAAGATTATTTGTTTACTTTTGAAATTGATTCAACTATAAAATGAAAGAAAAGCCCCTGAGAAAACCAGGAGCCTTTCTGACTATTTGACTTCGTATAGGTCAATTTTTTTCAAGACATCAGGCTCAACGCGCTGAATAGCAGCGGCTGCAATCTCTACAGATTCCTGATAATTATAACTTCTAAAGTAATCTTCTGCACGTTTAAGCTCTTCATTGATTTCAGGATATCGGCTTTTATAGCGGTTTCCATACTGGATCAATTGCTCAGACAACTCTGCAGAATCCACGACACTTATGGCTTTCTCATGCAGCACATTCACTTTAGCTTCTGTTTCATCAAGCACTTGCTGAACGGCCGACATTTCCAGGGGCTTTTCCTCCAGCTTTGCCTCAACCTCACTCAACAACTCATCTGCTTCTTCAAAAACGCTCGCAAAAGAATGAGGAACACCCGGCATATTGCTTTTTTGTACGAGCCTGCCTGCTTCAAAAATATGCTTTTTAAGTTTATCCAGTGTGTCTTTAGCCAGTAATTCATCTTTTCGAAGCGCATGAATTTTTTCTTCAAATTCATCAGATGAATCCCTTAAAACATCAATTTCGTGCTTCATGTGCTCGATTTTTTCTAAAATTATACTGAAGGCTTCCTGCTTATCAGCAAGCACGGATTGAACCTCAAAGAATTCTTTCTCTATTTTTTCAAAAGCAGCTCTGATATCATCCTGCGTCTTCAGGTCCTCTTCATCAATCCGGTAGCTGTCCTGAACTGTCACCACTTCTTTAGTCAGACCGTTAACCTTTCTGGTCACGATTGCTAAATCCTGATTGACAACAGGCTCCGTTTCTCTCAGCTGTTTTCTTGCCATAACCTCTTTCTCCATTTGCTGAAAGAGCCAGTCAATTTGCTGATGCATGGTTTTAATGCTCTCGGCGGAATCCAGATAAGCTTTCTGTTCCATCGCGTCAGACAGTGTGAGGAGCTGCTTGTCCATTTCTTTCATCTGCTCAGTGAGCTGAAGATGACGCAATACATAGCCTTGTTCAGTCATTTCCTCATAGGCCTCATACAGTTCCTTAAGCTGATCCGGCAGAGTATAATCGATTTCCTTATAAAGCTTTGGAATAACTGCCATATCCGCTTCCAGCTGATCGAGGTCTTCTTTTATTACAATAAGTGTTTCTCTTGCTTTAATATAATTCCCTGATTCTGTCTCATCCTCATAAGCTTTAAATAGTTCATCAACGTGACGAAGTGATTCTTCAAGTGAGACGACGGAACTTTTAAACTGACTGCGCTTTGTAATCATCTCTTTTTTGACAGAATGATACGATTCTTTAATAGAGACAATATCTTTTCTGTTTTCCTGCTCGCTGTCCACCACTTCATTCAGATCTGCCAGCATTTTTTTTATGTTTTCCTCAATCGCCTGCAGCTGCATTTCCAAGTCATTAAGAAGTCGCTTTGCTTTGCCGAAACGGTATTTATCGGCTGCTTCTTCAGCATCAAACAGCTGTTCTTCAACACGGGGAAGTTCTGATGTAACAATCTCATCCCAATCGGTTCGCCAGGATTCAAATTTTTTCTCCGTCTCTCCGACCATCTTTAATTCCTTCACTCTTGCGATCTCTTCAGTAACCGGACGATTCATAATATCAATCTTCCATGACTCAATCCGGTCAATATGAGCATATGTTTTCTTTCGCATCCAGGTGCCATATGTGATCCCTGCAATAAGGACCAAAATGAGAATCAAAATAACATAAAACATCCAGACTTTCCCCCATTCTGCCTGCTACTCAACGTTTAATTTATCTATAGTCATTATGTATGGCCAAGCATGATTTATTAAGGTTTTTTTAAAATAATACAAATGATAGCAAAAAACAATAAAAAATGACATATAATGATACTCATAATCATACCATGTATTCCGTTTCTTTACTAAAATTTTTTAGAGAATTTCAGAAAATCAGTGTTTACTTAAAAACTCTTTCCAATTCAGAACGGCTATTTACATAAACAGTCCTATAAATCTAAGAGCATTGTGCCATAATGAAAATCCGGCATCCCTAATTCGGAAGCCGGACATACAGACACTCTGGTCGTGCAAAAGCTGCCAGACATGTGTATATTTCGTTTTACTCATCATGCCTGACTCATATTCACAAAATAGTTAAGCTTTCAAGCGCTTATTGGCCTGCCGCACTTAACTGCCCTTTCTTATGGGAGAGAGGGATTTCAGCATGCTCAGGTGTGTTGGATTTTATTTGTACGAGCCATTCATCAACATAGTGAAGGTATGTTTCTCTAAACGTCTTCTGGCTTGGCTGAATATAATACACATACCGAATATACTGCGGCTGAAGAAATGGTAGCAGCATCAGCTCACGGAAATGCATGACAAGCATGAACAGAGGCATCTGTCTGATCTCCCCCGCTGACATACCCTTCTTAAATACATATTCAAGCATGTACTTCTCTTTCATTAAATAAGTGCTCATAACTTCCCTTATCAGAACTGAATCAATCGTCAGTTCCCTGTGGACAAGCCGTGACAAATAAAAACGTTCCTGCTGGTAGGCAAGCATTTTTCTTGCAAGCTCTCTGATAAGCTGAAGCGGCGAGGACCCATTAATAAGAGCCGGCTCAACTGTTTCTTCCATCATTTTTATATAATCTTCATAAAAATCCGTAATTAAAGATTCAAGCAATCCTTTTTTTCCACCATAATAATATGAAATAAGAGCGACATTAACCCCAGCATCTTCAGAAATCGCGCGGACAGACGTACCATGGTAGCCATACATGTTAAACAGCTTCACCGCCGAGTTAAACACATGCATTTTCTTATCGTTCATTTTTGCCGGCTCTTTCATTGCCTTCACTCCCTATTTATCCTGTAAAAATCATTCCACAAATGATTCTCATGCTGCTTCAGAGTCCAATTTATTTTCCCTTAGTAATAAATTTCTTTGAAAAACAGGTGTTTCCTGCATGAATCGCTCGACAAATCTGATGAATGTTTCAGCAGAATTTGATAAAATGAAATCATTTCATACCGAAAGCGAGTGATTTATGATGTTTAATGTCGCAAAATATAATGGAACACCTGAAGAAAAATATCAAATGGTTACTCGTCAGCTTAAAGCTCTCATTGAGGACGAACCAAACCGGATCGCCAATCTTTCCAATGCTTCCGCGCTCCTTGCGCAGTTTTTGGAAAATATTAATTGGGTCGGCTTTTATTTAAAAGATGACAGCGAGCTCGTTCTTGGCCCATTTCAAGGACTGCCGGCATGTGTCAGAATTCCGATGGGCAAAGGGGTCTGCGGAACTGCTGCAGCTAAAAAACAATCCCTTCGTGTGGAAGACGTCAACGCTTTCCCTGGACATATTGCTTGTGATGCGGCTTCCCAATCCGAAATCGTCGTCCCTATTGTGAAAGACAATGAGTTGGTCGCTGTTCTTGACATCGACAGCCCCGTTAAAAACCGATTTAATGAAATTGATCAGCACTATCTTGAGCGCTTTGCTGAAACATTAACCGCTTATCTGTAAAAGATGTTGACAGCTATCAATTAATCACGCTATAATGGAAGCTGTGTAAAATGAGGCAGTGCCCAATAGTATGATGAAGATACCCTCTATATTATGTTCCTCTTTTAGAGGTGCATCGCGTAACTTTCACTGTCGAGCGAGGATGCATGAAAACATAATAACTTCATCTCAAGTCTTTTTGGCTTAACGCTATTGGATCTGTCATTTTATGCAATTCTAAAATGACAAAGGAGGAGTCTCAATGGCTCGCTATACTGGTCCATCATGGAAAAAATCACGCCGCTACGGTATTTCACTAAGCGGTACAGGTAAAGAACTCGAAAAACGTCCTTACGCACCTGGACAACACGGTCCTAATCAACGTAAGAAACTTTCTGAATTTGGTTTGCAAATGCAGGAAAAACAAAAGCTTCGTTTCATGTACGGCTTAAATGAAAGACAATTCCGCCGCACATTCGATGATGCTGGCAAAATGAAAGGTGTTCATGGTGAGAACTTCATGGTTCTTCTGGAATCACGTCTTGATAACCTTGTTTATCGCCTTGGTCTTGCACGTACGCGCCGTCAAGCTCGTCAGCTTGTAAATCATGGCCATATCGTCGTTAACAACCATCGTGTAGATATTCCTTCATACCGTGTTTCTCTTGGAGACGTAATCGGTGTAAGAGAAAAATCACGCAACTTGGATATTGTTAAAGAAGCGATTGAAGTTAACAGCTTCGTACCGGACTATGTAACGTTCATGGAAGACAAGCTAGAGGGTACTTACAACAGATATCCGGAACGTTCTGAATTACCGGCTGAAATTACTGAAGCGCTGATCGTCGAATTCTATTCTCGTTAATTTGATAGACACAGCACAAAACCACTCAGACAGTCACATTGTCTGGGTGGTTTTTTCATTCTTTTTCCTCCGAAAAGACCAAGTTTGATCACTTCTGTTGAAAGATATTTATTTTAGTATAAGATGAAAATAGCTCTAGAATTAAAAAAGGACTTTTACAAATTTTATTTTAATGTATTAAAAGGTAAGGAGAGAAAAGATGGCATTTGATTCGGAACGAATAACAAAGAAACTTGAACAGTGGGTCCATAAGGTCCACAAGAAAAAGCTTTTCAGAAACATTTACATAACCTACAGATGGGTTTGGAATACCTTTCTCATTCTGATTTGCCTTGGTGTTGTGGGGTTGTTTTTTGCTGGCGGACTTGCCGCAGGCTATTTTGCCTCGCTCGTTCATGATGAGAAAATCCCGACCTATAATGAGCTCAACCAGGAAATTAATCAATACAGTGAGACCACTGCCTTTTATTTCTCAAAGGATGTTCCTCTTGGGAAACTAAGGACAGACCTCATTCGGAGCAACGTTTCTCTAAAACAAGTGTCACCTAATGTGAAGCATGCTGTTATTTCCACAGAGGATGCGCTGTTTTATCAGCATAAAGGCGTGGTTCCCCGAGCAGTTTTCCGTGCAGGATATCAGGAACTGACCCATCAGCCTGTTGTTACGGGAGGCAGCACACTGACACAGCAGCTTGTTAAAAATCAAATTTTAACAAATGAAGTGTCATTCGAAAGAAAAGCAAAAGAAATCTTGCTATCGCTACGTGTTGAGCAGTTTTTTACAAAGGACGAAATCCTGCAGGACTACCTTAACGTCGTGCCATACGGACGAAATGCAGCCGGTCAAAATATTGCAGGTATTTCAGCAGCTGCCAATGGAATATTCGGGGTTAAACCTAGCGATTTGAATATCCCGCAGGCCGCCTTTATTTCAGGGCTTCCAAAAAATCCGTTTTCATATACTCCCTTTAAAAATTCAGGGGGAATTAAAGAGGATATCTCAGCCGGAGTTAACCGTGCCCACTTCGTACTAAAGCAAATGAAAGACGCTGGATACATTACTCAAAAACAGTATCAGGATGGTCTCTCATATGATTACAAAAAGCATTTTTCAAAAGTAACGAAAGACGCATCACAGAAATACCCTTCGCTAATGACAGAACTAAACGGCCGTGCAACAACGATTCTTGCAAAGGTTGATGCTAAAAAACAAGGCTACAGCGGAGAAAAACTTGACTCAGATTATGAACTTTATAAAAAAGCCGAATATGAAGCCAGAGCGGTCTATAATAATTCAAGCTTGGAACAAGTCGCAAAAATTAAAGGGTACGACCTTCCCCTGCTGAAAAAGCATTATGACTTATTTAATGAATTTCTAAAAAACGCCAGTAACCAAATCAGCAAAGATGGATATAAAGTCTATTCAACGATCAATAAAAATATCTATGATGACATGAACAAGGCTGCCAAGGACTATCCGAATTATGAGCCAAATAGAAAAATCACTAAAAAAGATCCGAAAACCGGAAAAACAATTACGAATATATTGCCGATGGAAGTCGGTGCGATGATGATTAAAAATGATACTGGTGAAATCATCAGCTTTGTTCCTGGTCATGATTATCAGCATTCACAGGTAAACCATGCAACAAAGACCCACAGACAAATCGGATCATCAATGAAGCCTTTAATGGATTATGCCCCTGGGCTTGAAACGGGCATTATTCAGCCGGGAACCATTGTAGGCGATTTTCCGTTTAAGAAAGCTGATGCTTCAGTGAAAAGTGGTTATTATACGCCGTCTAACTACACGACACGTTATCATGGTTTTGAGTCTGCGCGTTTGGCACTGGATGGCTCTCATAATACGCCTGCTGTCCGTCTCTTAAGCCAGCTTTTCTCCCAAAATAAAGACCCTGGTCATTATTTAGAGGAAATGGGTATCAAATCTCTTGTGGGATCTGATGAGCATAACCTTTCATCAGCTTTGGGCGGAATTCAGAAAGGGATGACTGTCGAAGAGACGACAAATGCTTATACGACGTTTGCAAATGATGGATCATTTATTGATGCATACATGATCAGTAAAATTGTCGATAAAAGTGGCAAGGTCATCTATCAGCATAAAGCGCCAAAACCAAAGCAAGTATTCTCGCCCCAAACCTCTTATCTGATGCTGGATATGATGCGAGGGGTTGTCAACAATCCAATTGGTACCGCAAGACACCTGAACGGCTATTTGAACTTCCACAGTGATCTTGCTGGTAAAACCGGAACATCACAGAACTATAAAGACAACTGGTTTATTGGCACGAACCCAAATATTACGATGGGTGTATGGACGGGCTATGACAAAGAGTTCAGCCTTAACCCTAATGTCTATTCTACTCATACCTTACAATTATGGGCACGTTTCGCTAACGCAGCGTATAAGGATGATCCAGATCTAGTTGCGCCGTCACAGCAGTTTACGCAACCTGCTGGGATCGTCAAGACGACGTTCTGCGGCATTACGACACAGAAAGTAACGGAGCTTTGCAAAAAAGCAGGCTTTGCTGAAACCGATCTGTTTAATGAAAAATATCTACCTTCAACAACTGGCAATGCGTTTGTTATGAAAAATGGAGGTATTAAGCTTACAGATGCTGCGCTCCAAAAATATTTCCCTTATATTGATATGAGCGAAATGACAGACAGTTTATGGGGAACCTTGAATCCTAAAGATACTGTTCAAAAAAGTGCGCCAAAGTCGGATGCCAATAAAGGATCTTCAGACAGCACACCGAAACCGGATGCCAGCAAGAAAGATACAAACAGTACAAGCAATTCTGATTCAAGTCAAAAGTCGAAATCGGATAAGACTCCTGACACGAAGACACCACCGAAGAAAAAAGATACTTCCACTGATCCAGGGACAAAGTCTTCCGGCACCGACAGTAGTAAATCAACTAAAACAAAGTCAGATTCATCAAGCACTGACAGCAGTAAATCAACTAAAACAAAGTCAGATTCATCAAGCACCGACAGTAGTAAATCCACTAAAACAAAATCAGATTCATCAAGCACCGACAGCAGTAAATCAACTAAAACAAAGTCAGATTCATCAAGCACGAGCAGTAAATCAACTACTACAAAGCAAGACCAAACGTCATCCAGTACGCCAAGTACCAAGTCGTCTGATCCAAAAACTTCAAAAGATGGTTCTACGAAAAAAACAGACAGCACCACGCAAACAAAGACCCAATCGAGCAAGCAGTAATGTGAGCTAAGCAAAAAGCCCTTCCCTTCGGAAGGGCTTTTAATTTTATAGAAGCCCGAACTTTTCAAGACTACTTATAATGATATCGTCTCAGGTCGCTTTCCCGGGCCGGAATTGAAAGCGGAAATACCCTCGCTTTCCGCGGGCACGGCCTCAGCTAACTTTGGCGTGATTTCTTTGTGCGCCAAAGTGGATCTTCGGACGCGTGCTGTTTCCGCAGGAGTCTCGGGTATTTCTAGCTTTTAGCTAAGAGTGTGCGCGTTTTCGAGGAGTCACAGGTATTTCTAGCTTTCATTTATGCATGCGCAGTTCCGAGGAGTCTCAGGTATTTCTAGCTTTCATTTATGCATGCGCAGTTCCGAGGAGTCTCAGGTATTTCTGGCTTTCAATGAGCATTTGTATTTTCGAGGACTCGTGCTCTTCACTCCAATCAGTCAACCTGTGACGTTAAGCCGTCTTAAGTCATCTTTCCTTTAACTGAAAATGAGTTAGATTTTTTGCGGACACTTCACTCGCCTCGCAGAGCATAAATAATTAGTATCTTCCATGCGCAGATGTACAATGAAACTGCGAAGCAACCTACAAAAAATTGCAGGAAATTACCAAAAAGTGGAGTCAAACTCTTGAGAAGCTAGACAATGCAGCTCCACCGAGATCAGTTGCCACCCCATCTTGAAGCACGTTCAAAACCGATTCGGAAACAGATTCTTCGCTGTTCTCGTGAAAATCCACTTTAGCTCATAAAGAAACCACGCTAAAAATAGCTGATGCTGTGCCATACTTTAGTTCGAATTTCTTATAATGCAGTCGAAATGGTGATCGCTAGCAGCCTAGAGCGAAAATCAGCTAACGAATTATCTAGGGACTTTCTTTATAGTCCTATCTGATACGAACGAGACCACACGAGCGCAATAATAAGCAGGAAAGTTCGGAGCGGCCAAAAGAGAATTTCAGTGGCCCGTTATTCTGCTTAAATGGCTACATCAGGCAACAAATACGTTGATTGAAGCGAAAGGTGCGAGACTCCGACGGGAACTAGCACGCGTCCGAAGATCCACTTTGGTGCACAAAGAAACCACATCAAAGTTAGCTGAGGCCGTGCCCGCGGAAAGCGAGCAACCTAGAGCAAAATCAACAGCCATGACTACATCGAAAGACTTTTTCAGTCGCCTCATTAGCACAGTGTTCTTAAGAAAAATTAGCTTAGCACGTCTCATCCTGTGGCCAAAAAAACAGGCTGCCGAGAAATCCGACAGCCTGCGCCCTTCCTACCGAAAGAGCTTTCTTATCTATTAATCTTCCATTGTTGACAGGTCACCTGCCGGCAAGTCAAGCTCCCAGGCTTTCAATACCCGCCTCATGATTTTACCGCTGCGTGTTTTTGGAAGTTTGTCCTTGAAATCAATTTGACGTGGTGCGGCATGAGCAGCCAGATTTTTCTTCACATAGTTGCGAATCTCTTCTTTTAACTCATCCGTCTCGTCATAACCCTGACGAAGCGAAATAAAAGCTTTAATAATTTCACCCCGCACAGGGTCTGGAATACCGATGACACCCGCTTCAGCTACCGCAGGATGCTCAACAAGCTTGCTCTCGACCTCAAACGGTCCGACACGCTCGCCGCTCGTCATAATAACATCATCCACTCTTCCTTGAAACCAAAAGTATCCGTCTTCATCCATGTAAGCCGAATCCCCTGAAACGTACCAGTCTTTTTTTGTAAAATACGTTTCATACTTTTCCTGATTATTCCATATTTTCCGCATCATTGATGGCCAGCCTTTTTTAATGGCCAGATTACCCATTGTATTTGGTTTTACCTCATTACCTTGGTCATCAATGATTGCAGCGGTAATACCGGGAAGTGGCTTACCCATGGATCCTGGTTTTAAAGGCATTGACGGGTAATTGGAAATAAGCTGGGCACCCGTCTCCGTCATCCACCAGTTATCATGAATTCTTTTCTGGAAGACTTTATAACCCCATTTGACCACTTCTGGATTTAAAGGCTCACCGACACTCAGAATATGTCTTAAACTGGAGAGATCATATTTTTCTACGAGTTCTTCCCCTGCTCCCATTAACATTCTGAAAGCCGTTGGAGCACTGTACCAGATGGTCACCCCGTATTTCTCAATGGTGGCATACCAATCATCGGGACTGAACCGTCCGCCCCTGATCACATTCGACGCACCATTCAGCCATGGAGCAAAAATGCCGTATGATGTTCCCGTCACCCATCCTGGATCAGCGGTGCACCAATATACGTCATCCTCTTTTAGATCAAGCACCCATTTTCCTGACTGATAATGCTGAATCATTGCATTATGAACATGCAGGACACCTTTAGGCTTTCCAGTGGAACCGGACGTATAATGCAGAATCAAGCCATCTTCACGGTCGACCCACTCTATATCGAAATGATGACTTGCGTCCTTCATCCACTTTTTATAATCAATAAACTGCCCTTCTTCTTTAACGTCGTCTCCTACTAAAATAATAGACTTCAAATGCGGAAGATCTTGATAAGGCACACGTTCGACTAACTCCGGCGTCGTAATCAATACTTTTGCCTCGCTGTCCTCAAGCCGATCACGAACGGCGTGTTCCATGAAAGCTTCAAACAAAGGACCAACAATAGCTCCAAGCTTCACTGCGCCAAGTAGTGCTGTATACAGTTCTGGTGATCTCGGCATGAATATGAATACCCGGTCGCCTTTTTCTACATCAGCCGCACGCTTTAATACATTGGCGGCTTTATTGGTCAGCTTCTTCATTTCACTGAAGGTGTATTTTTCTTCCCGTTTGGCATCCGAAAAATATAATGCCACTTTATTTTTTCGATCGCCTTCTGCATGGCGGTCGATCGCCTCATAGGCTAAATTTACTTTTCCTGTCTTGCTCCAAGTAAAGGCTTGTTCAGTATTTTCCCACTGAAAGTCTTTGCGAGTCTGCTCATAATCTTCTAAATGATGATTCCCTGAGCTTGCAGGTAAAATGTCGTTGCTCATTATTATTCCTCCTTACTTGAATGCGATTACAAATCTCATTATAATATAATGTCAGTTATTTCTCAAAAATTAAAATTTATTTAATTAATAGGTAATTATCGTTGTAACCCCTTACATTTGACGGTTATAATATAAGAGACTGAAAATCAGGTGGTGACTTATTTGCAGCATAAGAAATTATATAATGCAACGGAATTAAAAACGCCTAAAGGGAAAATAGTGGTTGAGGGTCCGGTATCTGCGAAGCGTCTTGCCAGCTACCGATTCCATGAAGAACTGACCGCATTCCGTCCAGCAGACCAACAGCAGAAAGCTATTGTGGAAATTGCTAAATTGCCTGAGGGGCGCATTATTATCGCACGGGATCACGAAACAATTGTTGGCTATGTCACCTTTTTATATCCGGATCCTCTCGAAAGATGGTCTGAAGGGGAAAACCCATACTTAATTGAGCTCGGAGCGATCGAAATCATTCCCGAATTCCGCCATTATAAAGTAGGCAAAAGCCTGCTGCAGGTTTCTATAATGGATAAAGCAGTTGACGACTATATTATTATCACAACCGAATATTATTGGCATTGGGATCTTAAAGGAACCGGATTGACTGTATGGGATTATAGAAAAGTTATGGAGAAGGTGATGAGGTCAGGCGGTCTTGAGGTTATGGCAACAGATGACCCTGAAATTTCTTCACACCCTGCCAATTGCCTCATGGTCAGAATCGGCACCAATGTCCCAACCCATGCCATTGAAACCTTTGACCAATTAAGATTTAAAAATAAATATATGTATTAATCTTTTACATTTTCACAAAGGAAGTTAGCTATGAAAAAAAGCGCATTCGTTTATTCAGATGATTTGCTTACTTATAAATTTAATGAATCTCACCCTTTTAATCCAAAACGATTGGAGCTTTCTCTTGACTTGTTAAAGTGCTGCGGGGTTCTTGATCCGTCAATGATTTATAAACCTCGAGAAGCAACTGAACAGGAATTGAGGCTTGTTCATGATCCAGGCTATATTAATATTGTCAAAAATCTGAGCAAGGCAAATCCAGATCTAAAAAAAGCAAGTGCCTACGGTCTCGGCACAGAGGATACTCCTATTTTTAAAGCGATGCATGAAGCGGCTGCTACCGTTGCGGGTGCAACGCTTACTTGTGTTGACCTGGTTATGAATCAAGGGATGGAACATGCCCTAAATTTAAGCGGCGGCCTTCATCATGGTCTCAGCAGCAGAGGATCAGGCTTTTGTATTTATAATGATGCGGCAATTGCCATTAAACAATTAAAAGAGCAATATAATCAGCGAGTGCTATATATTGATACCGATGCTCATCATGGTGACGGGGTGCAATGGACATTTTATGATGATCCGGATGTCTGCACTTACTCAATTCATGAAACCGGACGTTATCTGTTCCCCGGGACCGGTGAGGTTGATGAACGCGGAGCCGGGAGAGGTTATGGCTATACGTACAATCTTCCTGTTGATGCTTTCACGGAAGATGATTCATGGCTGGAAGTATTTGAGAAATCAGTTAATGAGGTCGCGGCTTTTTTTAAACCGGATATTATCGTATCGCAGCACGGCGCTGATGCACATGTTTTTGATCCATTAACACATCTCTGCCTGTCAATGAAAAGCTATCAAAAGATGCCCCAGATTATTCATAAGCTTGCTCATCAGCATGCGGACGGAAAATGGATTGCAGTAGGCGGAGGGGGTTATGACATCTATCGGGTCGTGCCAAGAGCCTGGGCAATGCTGTGGATGGAAATGTCTGATCAAACCAGCCAGGAAACGATGCTGCCACCTGTTTATTATGAACGGTGGAAAGAGGCCTGTACAGACTCATTTCCAGCTGAATGGCTGGATCCTGTTGATTTATATCCTCCGATCCCAAGGAGAAGCGAAATCACCAGTAAAAATCTGAGATCACTCAGGCGCATGCTTCAGCCCATTTATAAGGTATTGTGACTCTCTCATTGGATTAGAGGCGTTCATATGCAGTTTTTTTATACAAAACAAAAAGCTCCTATTAATGGGAGCTTTTTGTCGATTGCCGATATTCAATACGATGCGGAAGAACCACTGTTGGGTCTTCAACTTCTTCATCGTTCATATATTTTGTCAGGAGCCTCATTGCGACAGCCCCTATGTCATACATCGGCTGAACAATCGTTGAAAGAGTCGGGCGAACCATTTGAACCAGTCTGGTATTGTCATTGCTCATGACCTCAATCTGGTCAGGCACTTTCATTCCTCTATCCTGGATTTCATGAATGACGCCAATGGACATTTCATCTGAACAAGCAAATATTGCCGTTGGCGGCTGATCGAGCTTTAAAAATTGAGCGGTCGCTTCTTTTCCGGATTCATACGTATAATCCCCAATCGCAGTCAGTGCTTCATCTTGAGGTAAACCGTGATTTTCCAACGCTTTCTGATAGCCTTTCACCTTATAATTCCGGTTAATCGGATCCTCCATTGGCCCTGATATAAACCCGACTCTTTCATGACCTTCTTTAATAAAACCAGTGATTGCTTCCTTTACAGCGGCTTCATAATCAATGTTAACTGAAGGGGTTTTCTGTTGTTCATCAAGCGTTGCCGCCAGGACCACCGGTACAGGAGACTTTTTAAACTCTTCTGTATGATCCTCGTCTATTTTGCCTCCCATAAAAACAATCCCGTCTACTTGTTTACCAAGTAGCGTATGTATGAGATGAATTTCTTTGTTTTTGTTCTGATCGGAATTACATAATATGATGTTATAATTGTACATCGTCGCGATATCTTCAATTCCTCTCGCCAGTTCTGAGAAAAACACACTTGAAATATCAGGGATAATGACACCTACCGTAGTTGTTTTCTTGCTGGCAAGACCACGCGCCACCGCATTCGGTCTGTATCCAAGACGCTCAATGGCATCAAGTACTTTTTTTCTTGTTGTTGGTTTGACATTAGGATTACCGTTCACAACCCGTGATACGGTAGCCATAGAGACGCTCGCTTCTCTGGCGACATCATAAATCGTAGCACTCATCCTAATCATTCCCTCCCTTATCCCGGTATATTTTTATTATGACCATTTTCAGCATTTATGATGACGCTGATTGCATTCATACGCAATGAATCCTCTAACTTATATCATATCACAGCAGAGCTTGTGACGCTTGTCCTAGAAGAGGATACGGAAGAAAAAAACAGATCTTTTCAGATCTGTTTAAGTCGAAAGAATCGGGGAACTCAAGCCGTTCTTTTTTAATTCCGTAACAAAGGTATCAAACTGCTCGAAATCCATCTGTTGATTCGAGTCCGACAATGCCACAGTTGGATCCGGGTGCACTTCAGCCATAATACCATCTGCCCCAATGGCGAGTGCGGCTTTTGCTGCAGGCAGCAGCAGGTCTCTTCGACCAGTGGAGTGTGTGACATCGACCATAACAGGCAAGTGTGTTTCCTGCTTAAGCAACGGTACAGCAGTAATATCTAGTGTATTACGTGTCGCTTTTTCGTAAGTACGAATACCCCGCTCACATAAGATAATCTGATCGTTACCGGAAGACATAATATACTCTGCGGCATGAATAAATTCTTCTATTGTAGCAGCAAGTCCTCTTTTAAGAAGAATTGGCTTTTTGGACTTCCCTGCTTCTTTTAAAAGGGCAAAGTTTGCCATGTTCCGTGCACCAATCTGGATGACATCAACATAATTCTCTGCCATTTCAATATCTTCAGGTGCAACAATTTCACTTATAACGGATAATTTATACTCATCTGCTACCTGCCTTAGAATTTTTAGTCCTTCAATTCCCAGCCCCTGAAAGTCATACGGTGATGTTCTTGGTTTAAAGGCCCCGCCTCTTAACAGCTGAACCCCGTGTGATTTCACATGCCGAGCAACAGCTGCCGTCTGTTCATAACTTTCCACGGCACATGGCCCTGCTATAAGACTCGGATGCCCGTTGCCAATGATTGTCCCGTTTACAGGCACCAATGTATCCTCAATTTTATTGCGTCTGGATACGAGAAGATTTTTATTGTTATTCTCCTCCATTAGTTCCAGACCCGCTTTAAAAATCTCTTTAAATATGTGCTTTATTGTTGATGTTTCAAACGGCCCCTTATTTTGGGCTGCTACCCGATCAAGCATAGATCTTTCCCTGACAGGGTCAAATCTCTGCATGCCGTGTTTCTTTTTAATTTCCCCAATTTCCTTAACAATCTCTGCTCGTTGATTGATCATCCCTAAAAGCTGATCATCAATCCTATTAATATCCTCTCTCAGCTGTTCTATACTTTTTTGAGTCAATGGTGACCCCTCCACTATTTAGAATAATTATTAATATACAATTAGAATGATAGCATGCTTTTCTTAGAATGCCAAACAGCTCATCTCTTAGCTGAAAAAGCAGCGGGTCCTGAACATATGTTCAAGACCCAGCTATACTTTATTTAAAATTCAGCTTTTGATTTTACTCGTCATAATCCTTAGGAAAAGTTGACGGCTGGGCCGCTTTCAGTTGAGTCTGACCCGTATGTTGCCTTTGGGCGCGTCCTTTTACTTTATTCACCACATTTGAATCAGACACTGTTTTTGCAAAACTGGTTGATTTTTCTTTAGCTTTGCTTGCAAAATCACTGCTTTTTCTTTTAAGAGAAATCGTTTGGCGGTTTAAATTCCCGCGGATTTCGTTGCCTGACGTCGGAGTAAATAATAACGCTGCGGCAGCACCAACCAGCGCTCCAAATATAAAACTGGAAAAGATTTTGCCGTTCCCGCCTTTTTTGTCGCTGCTCATGTCAGTGTCCTCCTTTGCAATTCAAAATCAGTTTTCTTTTTTAACTTTCCATTTCTTCCATAAATCAAGCCCAACCTGTCCCCATTGCATGGCTTTTGCAGTTTGGCCTGAGTAAGCATCGCCTTTTTGCGCCACGGAGTTCGTGACCCGCTGGACAGATGTATTAATGCTTTTTAAGGAGTTTCCGAAACCTTGAACAGCTTCGAATACTGTATTCAAATGCTTTGATTTAGACTGTACATCTTCGGCGAGTTGATTCGTCTTATGTAGCAGTTCTGTTGTTTCATGTGTAATGCCTTGTATCTGCGTTTCCATCTGTTCCAGTGTATCTCCTACACTGTCAAGCGTTTTCTGAACAGACGTGAGTGTCTTGGAAATGAAGTAAACTAAGACAGCAAACGCAAGCGCAAGAATTAGTACAGCAATATAAAGAATAATTTCCACGTAGAACCCTCCTTTTTGATAAACTACCCATTATTAAAAATAAATAAACAGTATTTGAAAAATCTTAGCTTGTCCATTTTGTGAACCGGTTCCGAATTTTGCCTCAAGAAGTCAAAAAATGAAGCCTATTTGGTCAAGGTTTCTTCATAAGCTGTCTGATACTTTTGTATATCTCCCGCTCCCATAAATAAGAGAACGGCATCAGTATAGCGGCTGAGTTCAGCTAATTTTTGCTCATTCAATAGATGTGAACCAGGTATTTTGTTCTGAAGATCATTAATAGTTAATGCCCCATCATTCTCGCGTGCCGATCCAAAGATATCACATAAATAAACAACATCAGATTCTGCTAAACAAGAAGCAAAATCATCTAGGAATGTCATTGTTCTTGTAAATGTGTGGGGCTGGAAAATACTAATAATCTGTTTTTCTGGATATTTTCTTTTCGCGGCCTCTATTGTTACTTTAATTTCTGTTGGATGGTGGGCATAATCATCAATCAATACTTGCTGACCCACTTTCTTTTCACTGAAACGTCTTTTGACACCTTCAAAGCTCAATAGCTGTTTCTTAACAAGCGCCAGTGGAACATTTTGGTAGTGGCAGAAAGCAATAACACCCAATGCATTTAAAATATTGTGGTCGCCAAAACCAGGAATAACAAAATGCCCGTAAAAATCATTCCGGACAAAAACATCAAATGCGGCACCTTGATCTGTTCTGGCCACATTTCTTGCCTGGAAATCATTTTCTTCACCAAAGCCATAATAAATAATTGGCACATTTGATTGCAGCGACTGCAGTTTAGCATCATCACCACAAGCAATAATTGCTTTTTTCACCTTTAAGGCCATCTCCTGAAAAGCCTCTACGACATCGTCCAAGTCCCGATAATAATCAGAGTGATCAAAATCGATATTCGTGATGAGACAATAATCCGGCTCATAGGAAAGAAAATGCCTCTTGTATTCACAAGATTCAAAGATGAAGTATTCCCCGTCTTTTGCGCCTGAACCTGTCCCGTCGCCAATTAAATACGATGTAGGTGAAAACGCGTTAAAAACATGGGCAAGAAGGCCTGTTGTTGAAGTCTTTCCATGTGTTCCGGTAATGGCCACGCTCGTAAATTTCTTTAAGAAATCACTTAAGTAATCCACATAACGATGGACGGTTACACCCATCTCTCTTGCCCTGGTGATTTCTTCGTGTTCATCCGGAAATGCGCTTCCTGCGATCACAGTCTGATTATCTTCTATATTATCTTTATTAAATGGCATGATCTTAATATTTTTCTCTTCCAGTGCTTTTTGTGTAAAGAACTGTTTATCAATATCAGACCCTTGAACGTCCTCGTTGAAATCATACAAAATCTGTGCAAGTGCGCTCATGCCTGTGCCTTTAATTCCTACAAAATGATAGTTTGTCATAAAATGACCTCCAAAACTTCCTCTGTTAACTTTGTATTCACTATATGCTGTTAAAACAAACTTGTTGTTTTAATTTTACCCCCTGGCCAAGCTTCTTATCATTCAACTTTCTCCAAGCGATCGTTGGGATGATAAGAACGGCCTGCCTTTGCCTCGTGTTTTCCGTTAATAATAACATTATCTCCTGTGAAACCAATATTAATTTTAAGCAGGCTGCTTCCCACACCATACATATCAACTGGAACCGCCGCTTCTTCAAACGCCCTGATTTTATCTATGGTAAAACCGCCGCTCGCTACGATCTTCACATGCTGATACCCTTCTTTATCAAGTGCCTCTCTTAAAGCAAAGAAGAGCTCAGGATTGGCACCTCTTGGATCAAACTGACCTAAAAGATGAGCATTTCTGCAAAAATAGCTGTCAACCATGTTTTTGGATGTATCCACCCGAACGCCTTTTAAAGTATCTCCAAATTCCCTCGCCAGTTTCAAACTGTCTGTGATGACATCATTATTATAGTCAACGAGGGTAACGAGATCATCCTCAGGATACGTTTCATGATAGGCATGAGCTGCAGCCACAATGTCTCCTTCAAAGAGCTGGATAAGGGCATGAGGCATCGTTCCCATCCCTTTTTTGCCCCACCACTCGTTCATCGCATGCGTCGCCTGGGCAGTTGACCCGCCTATAAATGAGGCATAGCCGTCTCCAGCCTGCTGTGTATAATGATCATCACGGTCTCCCATAAAAATGACCGGTTTCTTTACCGGGCCTTGCTGAGCCGTTTTAACGACATTATAAACATGCGTTGCAACCGACGTTCTTCTCGCTAAAATACCATCAATGATCCCTTCCAGGAAACCGAAATTCTGGTATGGTCCTGTAATCGTCATCACGGTCTCATAGGGAGAGACTTTATCTCCGTCTTTAAGAGAATAAATTTCAAGTTGTTCTGACTCTTTGGCAAACATTTTCACTAAAGCAATCGCTTCATCCGTACCGCAGAGAACAGCATGCTCTTTCTGAAAAAACTGCATGGTAATCATATTATCTGATTTATACTTTTGAGCAATCTGACAGGATTTAAGAAAATAGACGGCAGAAAACCAGCCTTCCCCTACGCGTGAATCAAATTTAAACGTTTTATTCGTTAACCTTTTGATTTTCCCTTGGAGCTTCAATTCGATTTCTTTCATTTACTGGTTAGTCTCCTTGTACGTGCCTGTGACAGGCTGTATTTCCCGACATCTATTTTAACCTTTATTAGATCTATTGTAAAAGTATTGTTAACCCTAAAGAATCTCCTGGCTCACCACTGTTCCTTTAAAAGCTTCTTCAGACATTAAAATCTGCCGCGGCTTGCTGCCGTTTGATTCAGAAATGACCTGGTAGCCCTCTAGCTGATCGATCAAGCGTGCTGCCCGATTATAACCAATTCTGAATCGTCTTTGGAGACTTGATACAGAAGCCTGCCCCTGTTCAATTACGAAACTGCCTGCTTCTTCAAACAAATCGTCTTCCTCTTCAGCCGCTTCCTGACGCTGGGCTGAAATTTCTTCTTTATCAAATAAAAATGGCGGTGCTTCCATTTGAGCAAGAGCATCTGTAATCCGGTCAATTTCTTCATCAGATACGAAACACCCCTGCAGGCGTTTGACATCTCTGACGCCATTCTCAGAAAACAGCATATCACCCTGTCCGAGAAGCCTTTCAGCCCCTCCGGAATCCAAAATGGTCCGTGAGTCAGCCTGCGAGGAAACGCTGAAAGCGATCCGAGTGGGAATATTTGATTTAATCAGCCCAGTAATGACATCAACAGACGGCCTTTGGGTAGCAAGAATCAAGTGTACGCCAGCAGCTCTTGCTTTTTGAGCAATCCGGCAAATCGCTTCTTCAACGTCTTGCGGAGACACCATCATAAGGTCCGCCAGCTCATCAATGATAATCACAATGTATGGCATTGTTTGGTCCTTCAAACCTTGCTTCTCGAGAGAAGCATTATATCGCGTAATGTCCCTGACACCCTGATCAGCAAACATATGATAACGCCGTTCCATTTCATCAACTGCCCATTTCAAAGCAAGCGACGCTTCTTTAGGCTTTGTGATGACTGGTGCTGCCAAGTGCGGGAGTTTCTGATAAGCGGCCAGCTCCACGACCTTTGGATCAATCAGAATAAGTCTTAACTGATCCGGATTAGATTTATATATAAGACTTAAAATCAAAGAGTGAATGCACACGCTTTTACCTGATCCAGTTGCTCCTGCAATCAAGCCATGCGGCATTTTTGAAAGGTCAGTGACAATATTTTCTCCTGATACATCTTGGCCTAAGACAGCTGTTAACGGCGAACGGTGTTCCTGAAATGCCTGTGATTCAAGCAAGTTTTTCAAGTAAACAGCTTTTCTATGATCATTTGGCACTTCAATCCCTACCGTATTTTTGCCGGGAACTGGAGCGATCCGGATCTGTTTAGCGGCAAGGCTCAATTTAATATCTTCAGTTAAATTGATGACTTTATTGACCTTCACACCCGGATGAAGCTTAATATCAAAACGTGTAACGGTTGGTCCTTCCACGAATCCCATCATTTCTGCTTTAACCTGAAAATTCTGCAATGTCTGCTGCAGAATATGCTGTTGTTCATCAAGCCATGTCGCATCCTCAAACAAGTCTTCCTGCGGTGTATTTAACAAGTCCATTGTCAAAGGGCGGGGAGCTGCCGACGATACAGAAGGCTTTTCTTGCTTTTCTTCAACTTCAGTTTGAACAGCTTGAGGAGGTGTTTGCTTTTGAGTGTGTGACTCATTCGATTGAACTGATTTTCTATCTGATCGAAACATCAGTACATTATAAGGTACCTTAGAAGGACCCGTCCTCCTCGCAACAGAAGACTTTTGCTTGGCCTCAGGTGTTATTTCCGCTTCAGTTGCTTCTCTCTTTCCTTCTGGTTCAACTGCTTTTTCTATAGCGGGAGAACTGATCGTCTTCTGGATTCTTCAACACGTTCTTCCGGTTCAACATCATCAGCTAACTCCGATCCCGATTCTGCTTTTCCCATTTCTGGAAGATAGTCAGGTGCTAACGTGATCTCATTAGTAGATACATCAATTTCTTCAAGATTTTGCTTTATTTCAGTGATTTTCTCTTCATTATTCTGAATATGCTCAGGTTCCGCTGAATTGCTGTTTGAATCGAAAGGATCTTCCTGTTTTGCTGGTTTTTGATCCTTAGTGCCTTCAAAAGGCGTTACTTCAGAATTGTTGAGCGTTTGCCGGTCCTCAACAGACTTATGTTCTAAGGAGTTCTGATTTGAATTGGGATTAGACCCAGGTGATACAGACCCGCCTGGTTTTTCAGGATCACTGCGTTCTTCTTTTATTTCTGCCCGTTGCGCTGGCTCCTCCTGTCTTATCGACGAACGGTTTCTGAGTTCATCTTCAATCGAAAGAGAATCTGAAGCTTTTTGAATGACATTAGGTCTTGGGCGAAATCCATAGACTGGAGAAGGCACTTCAGTTCTTCTGAAAGGCGTTTTTTTCTTTTTTATAAGGGGCTCCTTTTTCTGTTCAAGAGCAGCCGCTGCATGCATCCGTCCCTCATTCAAAATAGAATGGGTCTCATTATTATATGTAGCCTCAGGTTCAGGCCGGCGTCTGCCCGCTTTCTCATAAGCCGGCGTGAAATCTGAATCATGAGTTTTGTCCGCCCAGACTTTGTCCTTCTTTTGCTCAGAAGCTTCCTTTTTCTCTGGAGTAAACGAAGAGACTTGCGAACCGGTTTTCTTTATCTTTTCAAAACGTGGTGTATACCTCTCATGCAAAGCTTTTTCAGGGTACTGTTTAACCATTCTGACTTCGATATGGCGGTCAGCATCTTCCAGCCTGCCTACCGGCGCGCGATAGGAGCTGGCAGTATTCTTTTTGGGAGGTTCACGATCACCGTCTTCATTCAGCCATTCATCATTTTCAAAATTAAAAAGTTTTTTCCACCAACTATTAGACAAATCCCTTCACCCCGTTTCTTAACCAGCTTACGTTTAGGGATTGATCAAGCACTGGCATTTTGATATTTTTTAAAAAAGTCCGCGCCTGTCACGGCCTCATCATCAAGGACAAGGATCCCCTTTTCTTTAGGAGCGTCCGGCAGATCGAGTTCTTTAGCTGAGCAGATCATTCCTGAAGAAGGTACCCCGCGCAGTTCTGCATCTTTAATGAGCATACCGCTTGGCATCATGGCACCAACACGTGCCACAACGACTTTTTGGCCCTGTGCCACATTTGGAGCACCACACACAATCTGTGTCACCTCTTCTCCCGTACTCACCTGACAGATGTTCAGTTTATCAGCATCAGGATGTTTTTCCATTTTTTCAATGAAACCTACCATAAAGAATGGTCGTTCATCAGCAACAAGCGTTTCCTCAAAACCATTCGTATTCAGAAGGGAATTAAGGTCGTTAATTAAATCAGCATCAGCTTTAACAAGTCCGTGATCAGCCAATTCAAAATGTGTTGAGGCATTAGCAATGTTATAGCCAAGCGTTTCATTTGAAGATGGATTAGCGATCCGTACCACATCCTGATGAACCGTAATTTCCGGATGCTCAATCTTTTCACCACCAAGCTGAACGATCAGTGTATCTCCAATGCCTTCTTTATTGTAAAAAATGTTCATAAGTATCTGTCTTCCTTCCGTGTTTATACAATTTATTCTTCTGGTTTGTTTTTCGCTAAAATAAAGATCGGTTCAAGCCTGCCATTTTCAAATATAAACGGCAGTGAGGTAATCGGGATATTGCCATTTGTGAAAAAATGCATGGTCATTTGGGCAATAACATCGTAACCCTGTTTATTAACCACATCACCGATAATGAGTACATCCTGATGCGGAACAGCAATTACACAATCGCCTGCCATTTCATTAGCCGTTTGCTCAAGAAATGCTTGATTAAGGATACGGCTCGCATCATAGCCATCATTCGTATTGATAAAATAAAACGAATTATCGGCCACTTTATCTTCCTTCATATCATAGGAAAGCGTGCGAAGGTTAAACGCCGCCATTTCTTGAATCGTTTTCTCCTCCACTTTTTCCTGTTCCATCCACTCGCTGTCAATCAAGCGATACGATTGATCCAGATCCACTGCATAGAAAATCCTGGTTTCAGCAGTATGCTCTTTATATAAGAGTTTTTTTCCATCAGGTGTCTCAGTCGGGAAAGAGGTCGAGCGTATCACAGGGAAAATCTTATGCTCCCGCCCTGAGAGCTGCTGACTTTGATTCATCACCTTCATTGCTTCATTCACATAATAAACGATATCATTTACTGCTTTTTCTTTTTCACGTTCATAACGGGCTACTAATCCAGGAAGCGTTAATCGAATTCCTTTTTTTGTAGCCTTATCTTCAATTCTTAAAATATCTTTTTCACTGTCAAAAATAAATTGTCGTTCAGGTCTTTCTAATTTCTTCTCTAAAATTTTCTTTAATTCTTTGGTATCCATTGTATGCCTCCAAATGTATGGCGGGTTCTTCCTCATTTTATCACGATCGCAAAAGATTTATAAGGAAAATCCCTAAAGAACAACATTAAAAAATACGATAATAAGATTGTAAAGTGTCCGTACCATTATAAATTTATTTTTTCTATAGCGGATGTTAACTAAATAGGGGGGATTGTCTTGAACTGGACGATGAAAAAAAAGATTAGGGCCATGTTAATCATGGGTATTGCAGGCATGGTTATTTTAACACTTTGCCTTTCGCTCACTTTTATTAAGCAGAAAGCGGGCATGCAAAAAATAAACCAGCTTAGCGATGATGTTTTTACAGCGCAAAGCATCAATCTGAACATGCAAAAAGCCCGAAAGAACGAAAAAGCATTTTTAAGTCAGCCGAGTGATGCACTCAGCAATAAAGTTCTACATAACGTCAGCGATATGAAAAAAGAAGTTAAGTCACTGGAAGCATCCAGCATGGCGATTGGACCGCAAGTCAAAACCATTAAGTCTTCGATCACGACTTATGAAGAGGGCTTTAAACAACTCATTACAATTAAGCAGCAAGTTGGCTATACAAATAAAGACGGTCTGCAGAAAACCATATCTGACTCCGGAGCCTCTTTAAACAAATATATTAAGAATGCAAATTCTCAGCCGCTCGCAGATGCCTTTAAAAAAATCACTTTTGATGAGGTCTCTTATAACAGCAGACCGACTAAAGAAGGATACACCAGCTTGTCCAAGGCTCTGGATAACTTGCAGTCCCTCTCAAAAGATAAAATTTCGAGCAATGACGAAACGAATTTCAATCTTGCCTTTTTAAAGTATAAAAGCTCTATCGATTCTTTAAACAGCTCGTATGACTTTTCAAATACGATGCTGGACCAGTTTAACACGTATGCAGCGAAAGTACAGAGTAATGTGGATCATGTGGTAACATCGCTTGAAAATCAAAAAAAGAGCCAATATAACAGTATTAACACTGTCCAAACCATCATTTTTGTTATTGTTTTGATTTTAAGTATCCTGCTTATCCTTGCTCTTCTTGGCTTTGGAGGCTGGTTATCACGTACGATGAGCCGTTCACTTTCAGCATTAAACAGAGGTGCACAGGAAATCGGTAACGGGAATCTGAGTCACCGTGTCCCAATTGAATCAAATGACGAACTTGGTCAATTTGCCCAAAGCTTTAATAAAATGACTGAAAATATGGAAAACACAATAAAGCACGTTAACAATTCTGCTCAGTCCTTGCTGTCATCTTCAGAGAACCTGGCTGCTATTTCCGAGGAAACAATGGCGCAAACAATGGAAGTAAACGATGCGATCGGGCAGGTTGCCTCAGGTGCTCAGGAACAGGCTGATCATCTTGATCACGGGATGAGCCTGCTTTCAAATGTGACACACGCCATTCAGCAAAGCGAACGTTATACAAAAGATGTATTGGAACAGACCGGACAAACAGAGTTAAAAAGTCAGGAAGGCATTAAAATTGTTGGGCACTTGGAAAACAGTTCAAAGCAATTTCTCGAGCTTGCAGCTGTTTTAATTCAGGATATAAAAGAAACCGCCTTGGCATCCGAACAAATCACGAATATTCTTAAGACAATTAAAGAGCTATCTGACAACACAAATCTGCTTGCACTGAATGCCGCGATTGAATCGGCAAGGGCCGGTGAAGCTGGCCGTGGGTTCGCCGTTGTTTCCCAGGAAATCCGTAAGCTTGCAGAACGTTCGAAATCAGAAACAAATCATATTCAGCAGGATATCAACAAAATCACTGGGAAGCTACACCATTTATCAGATCTTGCTGAAAACCTAAATCAGTATTCTGAACAGCAGGACCAGCATGTTGCCAATACGAAGCTCTCTTTCACAGATATTAATGAGCATGTTGTTGCAATTAATGAAAAAATGGAAAATATCAGCCACCAGGTTTCAGAAGTGAACGTGGCTAATCATGATTTGACCGTTAAATTAGAAGAAATCAGTGCCATTTCTGAAGAAACAGCAGCAAGCACGGAAGAAGTATCTGCCTCTTCAGAAAATCAAAAAGAGGCTATTGGGCAAGTTAATGGCGCTGCAATGGAGCTTCAAAATATCTCCTCGCTGCTAGAACAAGAGGTTATGAAATTTCACTTCAGCGAGCAGGAAGATGGACAAGATCAAACGGTGAATAATGAGCTCGACCCCTCACTAGCAACCGATGAAGCAGCTTCTGCTCATGAAGACAACACTGAGGATGAAAAGATTGAAGCCGTCGAAGATAAAGACATATATGGAGCCACTGAAGAAGAAGAACGATAATTGATTGAAACCGGATGCTGAATAAGCATCCGGTTTCAAATTGATAAAAGAGGGAAAAGAAGGTTTAAAAACATTTTTGTTAATCAAGGAGGAACCTTTGATGAAATTGACCATTTATTTAGCGGGCCAAATTCATGACTCGTGGCGAGACCGTTTAAAAGAAAAAGCAAAACAAAAAGAACTCGCTGCAGAATTTGTTGGCCCTATGGAAAACCATGAGCGTTCAGACAATATTGGTGAAGAAATTCTTGGGGATCAAGGCAGTGATATTTTAAAAGATGAAGCTGCCTCTTCTATTAACAATCTAAGAACAAAAGTGCTGTTAAATAAATCTGACCTTGTCATTGCACTGTTTGGAGAATCTTATAAACAATGGAATACAGCCGTGGATGCCGGGGAAGCGATCGCAATGAAAAAACCACTTATTTTAATCCGCCCTAAAAAGCTTCATCATGCTTTGAAGGAACTGGCCAACAAAGCACAGGTGGTTGTGGAAACTGAAGAGCAGGCACTGCAAGCCATTCAGTACATTTTCGATACGGAATAATAATAAATGAAAAGCGTTGTTCCCTTGCGGGATCAACGCTTTTTACTTGATTATAAAAAGAAAACCATCTGTACTCGTTCTTCACTGCGAGGCCACAGCCTTCCGTTATTTTGCAGGCACCAGCATCACATCTCGAACGACTACTCCCTTATTCCAGGATTTTGGCGCTTGCCGGGCACCAAATGCCTCTTTTGTAAGGTGAAGGAAGCAATCGGCTGGCAACCGTAACTAGACACGAAAAGTGAAAGTTGCCTGCTTAACCCTGAGAAGCACTGGTAGTGGTGCCGCATCTCTTCATCTCCCGATTGTCCTTAGAAATCCACTGAATTTTCAGTTCATTTACGACTAATAGCGCAGTAAAACATTAAATTTATGTAGACAAAAGCAGTCTGTCGAAACGTTCTCGACAGACCTGAATTGTTCCATTGCGGGATCAGCGCTTTTCGTTTTGGTAGGCCATCTGACCAAACAGCAGAGAAACAACATGATAAAACATATCCGTACGGGAAACAGCACCCTCTGTTAAGATACCAATTGTTCCTTCATTCTCTCTAATATTTTTTTTATTGACATACTGGTCAATCACCTGCCCCAATTCCTGGCCGCCTTTTAGCTTTTCTGCCAAGGATAACGGCAGCGGGACCCGGGCGCCGCTTGCGACATACCGTTCACCGTCCATGCCGCAGAGTGCGCCCCAATTGCAGAGATATAGCCGATCTTTCACCTGCATCAGACCGCCTTCTAACCCTATACCATATACCGTTCCTGTTTTTTCCCGGACAGCCTTTGCACGATTAACAGCTCCCGCCATTGTTTCTTCATCGCCTTTCGGCTGGTCGGACACAAGGGACGGTACACTTAAACTCTGAACTTCAATTGGATAATCCTTTGCGTTCAGCCATTTTTGAACGGCATGAATTTTCGCCGGATTTTTTGTACCGATTGATACCGTCCAATTTTCCGTCTTATACATTCTTCTTAATGGTATCTACAGTAGTCTTATCCGTTGTTTTTACCAGCTCGACCAATAAAGCTTTAGCTGCTTCATAATCATCCACGTGTATAATAGAAGAAGACGTATGAATGTATCTTGAACAAATCCCTACAACAGCTGAAGGAATACCATTAAGATTCATATGCACACGCCCGGCGTCTGTTCCGCCAGGTGAAACAAAATATTGATACGGAATGTTATGTGATTCAGCTGTGTCTAAAACAAATTCTCTCATACCCCGATGGGTGATCATTGATCGATCAAAAATTCTAAGAAGAGCACCTTTTCCCAGCTGGCCAAATGCTGATTTATCCCCGGACATATCGTTTGCAGGAGAAGCATCCATTGCATAAAAAATATCCGGTTTTATGAGATTAGAAGCCGTTTGCGCTCCTCTTAGCCCTACTTCTTCTTGCACTGTAGCTCCGGAATACAGCTTATTTGGAAGCTTGATTTTTTCTTCTTTAATTGTTTTAAGCAATTCAATCGAAAGACCGCATCCATAACGGTTGTCCCAAGCTTTAGCAAGGATTTTTTTCTCATTTGCCATTGGGGTAAACGGACAGATTGGAACAATTTGCTGCCCTTGTCTGATCCCCATTTTCTCAGCGTCTTCCTTGTCATCCGCACCGACATCAATAAGCATATTCTTGATTGCCATCGGTTTAGAACGCTGGGCATCTTCCAGCAAATGAGGTGGTATAGAAGCAATAACACCTGTCACCGTGCCGCTCTCTGTTATGACATTAACTCTCTGGGCCAGCATAACCTGCTCCCACCATCCTCCAATGGTTTGGAACTTGAGCATACCGCTCTCCGTAATCTGGGTTACCATAAAACCTACTTCATCCATGTGGCCCGCAGCCATAACAGTGGGTCCCTCACTGTCTCCATTTATAAGTCCAAAAATGCTGCCAAGGTTATCCTGAACAATTTCCTCTGAATATTTAGAGAGCTGCTCTTTCATAAACCTTCTTACATCATGCTCAAATCCGGATGTTCCATTTAATTCAGTAAGTGTTTGAAATAATTTCTTCGTTTCTTTTTCCATAAAAAGGTACATCCAATAACCCTTCACATCGGATAAAGTACCTGCCACTTCCTTTCTAAAATAGTTTACCTGTTTATCTTATCGAAAATAACGGTGGGTTACCAATATTTCAGAAAAATTTATCCTTTCAAAGGATTAGGTTTTTTTTCGGCGTGATTTTTGACAAAGTCCATGCTTTTCTCATATGCTAGGAATACAGAGTAGCTTGCGAGATAAATAAAGGAAGGTGATAGTCATGAGACTGAAAGATTTAGCTGTTGGCTGTGCTGCAGGGTTCGCCGGGGCCGTGATTACACAAAAGGTTCTTCGGAAGAAAACGTTGAGCTCTGAAGAAGCATTGAAAATAGTAAAGAAGCAGGTGCGCCAAGCTTTACATATTGATGGCGCCTGGATATATCTTACACCACAGGACTACAGTAAAAATGGATTAAATTATCAGGTTTATAAAGGCGGTCTCACTTCCAAAGATGAGCAGTCCTCATTGCATTATGACTTTGTTGTCGATGCTTCCACCGGTACAATCATAGATTTAAATGAACAATAAAGAATTCCCATTAATAGAGCCTGCCGAGAAAATCTCGACAGGCTTAATTTTTGTCCGCATAACCCCTTACTCATTCGCTGAGTTAACGTACTTTCTTACTGGGACATCCGTAGTAATGCCGCTAAATTAATTCGCTTTCTCTTCAATACAATGGGGTTGACTCAGCCAAGCTGCTTGGAAGTGTGAACGACTGTGCGAATAGCTGAAGGCCACTGAGTCCTGCGGGGTCTCCAGCTGTTGCTTTTCCCATTGGAGTTGAAATATCCTCTTTGGGACCACACCGCACGAAGAAAATGGCGTATGCAATCCACCGAAAGCGGAAATACCCTCGCTTTCAATATACTGTATCGCATTTTCTACGTGCAATGTAGAACCGAAGATGTTTATTCACGGCCTGCAACTGGTCACTAACAAGTTGATTGAAGCGGAAGGTGCGAGACTCTTACGGGACCAGCACGCGTCCGAAGATCCACTTTGGCGCACAAAGAAACCATGCCAAAGTTAGCTGTGGCCGTGCCCGTGGAAAGCGAGCTGCCTAGAGCGGAAATCAACACCCACGTCTAAACTGAGAGACTTTTTAAGTCGCTTCAATAGCGATCCAGGCGAGACCCCGCAGCCTTGAACTGCCCATGCGAAAAGCGAGGGTATTTCCGCTTTCAATGGATGGCTACTGCATTTTTTTCGTGCGATGTAGAACCGAAGATGTTTATTCACGGCCAACAACTGGTCACTAACAAGTTGATTGAAGCGGAAGGTGCGAGACTCCTCGAAAATGCGCATGCGCATAGATGAAAGCTAGAAATACCTGAGACTCCTCGAAAATGCGCACCCTCTTAGTTGAAAGCTAGAAATACTCGAGACTCCTGCGGAATCAGCACGCGTCCGAAGATCCACTTTGGCGCGTAAAGAAATCACGCCAAAGTTAGCTGAGGCCGTGCCCGCGGAAAGCGAGGGTATTTCCGCTTTCAATGGATGGCTACTGCATTTTCTTCGTGCGGTGTGGGTTCAAGGATGCGGTTTCAAGTCCTGTGGAATCAGCGATCTAAGCGAGACCCCACAGCGCAATCATTGCCTCAATGCGCGAGGAGGCTCGCGGATCGCCCACGGAAAGCGAGGGTATTTAAGCTTTCAATGTAAGGCAACCGCATTTTCTTCGTGCGGGACGGATTCAAGGATGCTGTTTCAAGTCCTACGGAAATAGCACGCGTCCGAAGTTCCACCTTGGCTCACAAAAGAAACCACGCCAAAGTTAGCTGAGGCCGTGCCCGTGGAAAGCGAGCTGCCTAGAGCGGAAATCAACACCCACGTCTAATCTGAGATACTTTTTCAGCGATCCCGCTGTTCTATAATAAAGCTCAGCCAGAATGATAAAAAAAGAGTGCCGAATCGATTCTCTTTTGAGAAAAGATCGACACTCTATCTTAAAGCTGTCAAGAATAAAACCCCAATATTGGGGTTTATTCTTCAGCTAATTCTTATTGTCATCCAGTAAATTATTTTCGACTTTATAGCCCATGACACTGTATCTTGTTTTTGACCAGATGATTAAAACGATGATAGGTATGATAAACAGGAATGCCATTAACAGGAGAATAGGGCCAAGTTCCAACGAAACACTGGACTGATATTTTTTCTGATAGTCTTGTAATGCCTTTACCTTGCTCACATCACCTAAAGTGAGTACCTGATCAATATCAGGAGCGTAGAAAGCAAATTCCTTCCAATCCTTATAGAAAATATAATCACGGACTGTTTTAAAGGTTGCTACCGCCGCTGTCACTTTAGTCACTTCAACATCTTTTCCATCCTTCTTGACCTTTATCGGGTCAGATAACTGGAACGTTTTCACATGCTGGAGTTTAAATGAGCCTTCTTTATAATCATAATGAGCAGATTTGTAATTATTACTTAAAGCATCTGCCATTTGACTATTACCAGCTGCACTGGCCTGAGCAAGTCCAAGCGCTCCCATCAGAAACATTAAAACTGCTGCAAACATCACCGTGAGTGTCTTTCTCATAGCTTCCCCTCCCATTTTTATCATACCACACAACAATTTAAATGAGTCGGAAAATTTACGCTTTTCTCACAAAAAATTACCTGTTACGATTCCTTTTAAGTTCCCCGATAATTTCTTTATCTTCATTCCATTTAATGGCACGATAATAAGCATCATGATAGAAAGAAAACCAAACCCCTTCCTTTATGGATTCAGGAAGCCATTTTTGTTTTTGATATATAGAATCCATAGGATAATCATCGTAAGCCAGCACCCATAGTACATTTTTATGGGCATGTGTCGGCATGAGATCCGCCATATGCACAAGTTTTTCATCATTGCTTTCAATGACCATGATGGCATGACCATCACTGTGCCCTCCCGTATGATAAAGGGTCAGTCCTTGAAGCACCTCCATTGACTTCTTATACGTTTGGACCTGTTTCTCAATCGGTTTCCAATTTTCTTCCCAGTAAGTATTTTTCGAACGGATATTAGGATTTCTCATTTCATTCCACTCGGTTTCAGTTGTGTAAATGACGGCGTTTTCAAAAGTTGGCACTAGACTATCACCTACATATTTTGAAAGTCCTGTCACATGATCGAAGTGAAGATGTGTCATGAGGACTGCATCGATATCGCCGGTTGAGAGGCCAAGCTCAGATAGACTTTCTTCCAGCTTGCTTTCTTCCAAGACACCGTAGTTTCTTTTTTTCTTCTCATCAAGACGTCCGGCGCCTATCCCCCCTTCGAGAACCATCTTCTTTCCATGGCCTTCTATTAATATAGGATCCGTACGCAGTTCAATCTGATTTTTATCATTTACAGGGTATTTTTTTTCCCATAGCGGCTTCGGAACCACGCCAAACATTGCTCCTCCGTCCATATAGGTCACTCCGCCATTCAGCCATGTTAGGGTGTAATCACCAATCTGAAGTTTTTCCAACAATCTTCCTCCTTAAATCGCTTTCACAAAAAGTGTATCACACTATTCAAAAAATAAAAAAAACACTGCATTATGATATGGCCACAGCGACTTTCTTCGTTCTGTGTGAATGCGAAAAAGGTCCGGCTTAGCGCCGAACCTCTTAATCTGATAAACGTGACTATTAGGTTACAAGATACTAGTTAATTACTTTTCAGAAGGAAAACAGGCTTCACATCGGTAAATACGATGCCCCATGTTCGAAAATTTTTCTTCATATTCTGTTTGAATATTGCCATCCATATCCGCGTTTTTCAAGTCCAGGCTAATGTTTCGAAGAATCAGACCATATTCTGAAAAACTCCCAAGAGAATACTCAAATAATCCTTGATTATCCGTTTTAAAATGAAGTTCTCCTTTATTCACCAGTACTTTTGAATACCGGCTTAAGAAAGCTTTATATGTCAGCCGGCGTTTTTCATGCCTGTTCTTTGGCCAGGGATCTGAAAAATTCAGATAAATCCTGCTAACCTCGCCATCAGCAAAGAACGTTGTTAAATCAGAAGCGTCAACGTTCAGCAGGCGAAGATTCGGAATCTCCTCCGCTTCAACCTTCTCCAAAATAGAGACGATAATACTAGCACTCATTTCGATGGCAATAAAGTTAACGGAAGGGTGGGCTTTAGCCATTTCAGTAATGAATTTACCCTTCCCGGAGCCAATTTCAACGTGAAGAGGCTGATTTTGTGGAAACAGGTTCTGCCAGCTTCCTTTATGGTGTTCGGGTTCACGAATAACCCATTCGGGATTTTCCAGAATTTTATCTTTGGCCCACGGTTTATGGCGTACCCGCATGGCTTTTCACTCCTTTAATGCTATGATGCAAATTGTTTTTTTGTCATTTCATATAATTCTGCTAGATCGTTCCTGTATTGTGATTGTTCTTTATGCTCTCCGCGTTCAGTATGCCAGATCACGTAACCCAGCGTCTGGCTGAGCGCATACCAGTGAAGCCTGAGTCTAAGAAGATCATTAAGCTCCCATCCATATAAGCTGAGCCATTCTTCCCATTCCGACTCATCAATATACCAATATAAAAGCAGAGCAAGATCAAGTGCAGGGTCAGCAATCGTTGCCTGATCCCAGTCCACCAGATATAACTTATCATCATCATCAAGCAGCCAATTATTATGATTCAAATCAGAATGGCACACTTTTTTCTCATTAACATCGACATTGTGCTGATGTTTTCCCAAAAAATTCATGACGTCATTTACAAGTGGATCAGACGTAAACACTGTCTTTTTTCGCTCTAGGTTGTCCAGAATATTCATCGGTGTCATGGGTTCTTTTCCTAATCTGGACAGCATAAAGACAAGTGGCTCAGAGGCATGCAACTTTCTAAGAAGGTCTGCCACCTGCCCGCTCTTCATTTCAGCCGGCTTTAATTCTCTTCCGCTTAAATATTTCTGAGCCGTAATCACATCGCCGTTTTCCAGTCTCTTTGTCCATAGCAGTTTAGGTACGAAGCCCTCTGCTGACAATACAGCAAGAAAAGGAGAAGAATTCCGTTTCAGGAAAATCTTTTCGGATTCAGATTCTGCAATATATGCTTCACCGGTGGATCCCCCCGCTGAAGAGACAACCCAATCATCACCATCAAAAAAACGTGTCACATTCTGTCACCCTTTGTAAATGCCCTTATCTAGCTTCAAAATCATCTATTTGAATATTGAAGTCAATTACCGTGCGAAAAAAGTCACTTTTTAGCATAGCACGTTTTGCCGATTAAGAAAATGATTTTATTCGCAGCATAAACAAACCTGCTAAAGATGAGTGCGTCTAAAATCGCTGCTGTGACACTGTGCTTGTCCTTTCCAATAAGAATGCGGCTGCCCGCAATTGCTCATGCTTGAAGGTAGCATGCCGCATTGCGAGGCGTGATAGCCAATCGCTAAGGTTCCGTTTATCGACAACCTGTGCGGCACCCTCATAGCTGACGAACTCAACATAGCTTTCCGGAACAATCAAACCCATATGTACTGGCAGGGTAAGATTTGCTGCCTTCATAGCAGCGCTGACAATCCGATGTGTCTGTTTTAAGGAAATCATCGGATTCATCCTTGTTGAACGGCCACCTGAAGTTAGTTCCTGCCACGTCCTTGTGTTTACACTTTGAAAGACACTTTCCTTTTCGCCGTAGCATCCTTTCAGACACCAGACAGCTCCAGGTGTAATCAGAACTGTTTCTAGCTGAGTCAGCCCATTCTGTATGGACATTGTAGGCTTATATAATAAAAAGGCCATGTCGCTGAATTTCCGCAAACTGAAATCAAACCAAGGCTCTTCAAGATATTTATCCTGCACATTAGAAATCGTGTCAGCTGTACTCGTTGCCCATAGAATTTTATGTTCAAGTAAAAAATGCTGGAATCTTTCATAAAGAATTTCTTTAGTTGCCGCATGTCTGACTTGTTTTCTGATGGATGGCGGTCCCGAACCTTCGGGATTTTCCCAAGCATTCTCCCACTGGGTCCAGCGTTTATCTTTTAACTGAATATATCGGTTGGCATAGACAGAGACCCCCTGCTGATACCTGGAATAGCAATCGTCTATTTTTAGTAGTTGTGCCATTCATCCCTCAGCTCCTCTCTCCCCTGTAAACATAGCTACTCTGAATGCTGTACCTTGGTGTTTTTTCTGGATTTACCTGATACAGGTTTAAAGAATTAACGGGCATGTGAATGGGTTCAATCGCGCCGATATCCTTAAGGCGATTCGGATCGAAACGCTGATCCCCTCCGTTCCACCTCTTAGCAAGTGTTATATGCGGAGTAAATGGCCGCTGGTCAAGCGAAAGTCCAAATGCTGACAGTGTTTTAAAAAGCCTGTCACGATGCCCCCTTAGCCTGTCATCTATGCTCACCTTATTATAAATTACTCTTGGCCTATCAGGATTGCCGAACATCCCCAGCTCGTTTAGCACCACTTCAAAAGACCCTTCATTTGGAACCCAGCTGCTTAAATTATCTTTTATTGTTTCAAGAAGATCGTCCTTAACCGCTCCTAAAAAAACAGCGGTCACATGCAAATCCTTTTCATCCGGTATTTGCCTGAAGTCAGAAAACAGCTGAATGCTGCGCTGCTTCTCAACAAGCTTCTCAGACTGGCGGGAAAGAACAGGCCAGCCCAAAAAATAATGCGGTATCATAAAAGCTCACGTCCTCTTGTAGGCTAGATCTTTTCATTTTAGCAAAAAAAAACAAATTTTTCATATAGGGCTTCGCAGTTACAAACGGCACACATGCTATTCGTGCTTATTCTTGCTATAATTAATGGTGAACAAGTGAAAGAAAAGGAAGTGATTGAATGCACGTTTATAATAATATTGCTGAATTAATTGGAAATACACCTTTAATGAAAATTAACCGGCTTGCCGATCCTAATGGCGCACAGGTTTATGCAAAACTGGAATATTTCAATCCAAGCCGCAGCGTCAAAGACCGTGCCGCTTTTAATATGATTCTGGAAGCTGAGAAACGCGGACTTCTTAAGACGGGTTCAACAATTATTGAACCGACTTCGGGGAACACTGGCATTGGACTTGCCATGAATGCGGCCGCCAGAGGCTATAAGGCCATTATTGTCATGCCGGATACCATGACAAGCGAACGAATCAATCTTCTCAAAGCTTACGGAGCGGAAGTCGTATTATCTCCTGGAGATGAAAAAATGCCTGGGGCAATTAAAAAAGCGAAAGAACTGGCTGAAACGGTACCTAACAGCTTTGTCCCAATGCAATTTGAAAATGGTGCAAATCCTGGCGCTCATAAAAAAACCACCGCCCTTGAGATCATCGAAGCTTTAAAAGAGCTTGGAAAACCGTTAAAGGCTTTTGTTTCAACCGCCGGCACAGGAGGCACCGTTACAGGAACTGGGGAAGTGCTTAAAGAACACTTTAAAGACCTGACAATCCATGTCGCTGAACCCTCAGGGTCACCGGTGCTTTCTGGTGGAGAACCGGGAAAACATAAGCTTGTCGGTACAAGTCCTGGATTTATTCCTTCCATTCTTAACATGGAAATTATTGATGAAATCATGCAGATTACCGATGAACAAGCCTATGAAACAACACGTCGTCTCGCCAATGAAGAAGGTCTGCTGGTGGGACCGTCATCAGGTGCATCTGTTTTTGCAGCCGTTCAAGTTGCGAAACGCTACTCTCCGGAAGACATCATTGTGTGTATGACCAACGATACCGGTGAACGTTATCTATCAGGCGATCTTTTTCAATCCTGATCTTACCTTTATGTACTATAAAAAGAGCTGGTTTCTACGGCTGCCTCATATTGTGGGGGCAGCTCATGGAACACCAGCTCTTTTTCTATAATTGAAGTCTGTGCTCTTTTTTCTCCATGTATTGAATAACAAACAAGAGACCCAGCCCAATGAAACTCAGCACACTGTAGAAAATATAAACACTATTAATATTTAATTGTTCCAATATAATTCCACCGAAGAACACACAGAACCAGTTTCCTAATCCGCTTCCTGCCGCCGTGTAGAGACTTACTGCTGTGGCAGTCATTTTACTCGGGACCATTTGTTTAACATAGCTCAACGCTGAGGGAATGAACAGGCCAACAGAAAAGCCTTGGGCAATTGTTGAAATGTAAAGCCAGTTGGGACTTGGTTCAAAAACATAATACACCCATCTCAGACAGGAAATTAACGCTGCAAGCAGAGTAACTGTCAAATAGCCGGACCGTCTGATCCATGGCCCGCTCAACCTCATAAAAGGTGCCTCAGTTCCAGCCGCAAGTAAAAACGCAAATCCCACACCTGCTACAGTTCCGCCTGCCTTGCTGATTAAAATTCCAAAATAAACATTATTCCCCTGAATCGGTCCGAAGATCAAAAAGGAAGCAGCTATAAATAATAAAAATTTTGGCATCATTAGAAGCTGTCGAATGCCAGACGTGAGATCGATGCGGAATGCTGCGCCACCTTCATGCGGCATGCTTTTTACAAATAAAGCACTAATCCAGAATGATAGCATCAAACCGATAAATATGATTCCTAAGCCCAAGGACTCTGATAATTTCCCCATTATGAAAGCGGCGGCTGCAAAACCTAATGCTCCCCACAGTCTTACGTTTCCATAATCGGCCTTGATTTTAACTGTGTAATTCAGCGTTAAACTATCAGAGATGGGTACAATAGCACTTTGAAAAACAGCTAAAATAGAAGCGATAATAACGATGGATGAAAAGCCATGAGCAAAATAATAAGGAATAGCGATGAGCCCGGTTATTAGTAACACAAGGCCCAATATCAGCTTGGGTCTCTGCGTAACATCTGTAACCATTCCCCAGAGCGGCTGGAAAAGCAGCGTGACAATTGGACCAATTGACATGATCGTTCCAATCTGAGAACCGGATAAATGCAATTCTTCACTTAAATAAAGACTGAGCAGTGGAAAAATACCGCCTAGTCCGCAAAATAAAAAAAAGTAATAAAATGATAACTTGTTTAAAATTGCTTTCTCTTTCATGAAAACCTCTTTTTCAACCTCAAGTTATAAAGATTTGACATTTTATATATGGGTTGTAATATGGTATGTATAAGAAGCTGTTATTCTTAATCAGGGCTTTGACAACGTTTATTGCCACAGATTAATAATACAACTTTATCATAACTATTAAGCATTAGTCATCACAATTTCCCTTCACAATCTTTGCTGGTCTTAATTCGTAATTGTTCAAAAAGCTAATCTTATATAAGATTAGACCAGCTTGAACAGCTTTGATTAGACATCTAAGAATGACGCATGTTGATCTATTTTAAATTAGATTAAACGTTAGGGAGTGGTTTCTTGTATCTTTCAACTGACCGTATGCTGAATCGTGTCAAAGCCATCTATTTATTCATTCGTCAAAGAGGAATGGTAACGACCCAGGACTTAGTGGAAGAATTTAACATGACCCAGCGCACCATTCAAAGAGACTTAAACATCCTGTCTTACCACCAGCTGGTTGTCAGCCCTGGCCGCGGCCAATGGAGGATAACCGATAAAAAAGTAAAGGTTTCTTGACATCTTGAGAGCAAATATAATTCATATAAAAAACTCCTTTGCAAAAGCAAAGGAGTTTTTTTACATTAATCCATTTCTTCGGGTTCATCGGTTAGGAAGTCTTCGACAGGGTCTCTGCAGATCACCGGTTCAGGCATCCATTTAATAACTGCTGAAGCAGGGAGATATTTCGTACCATGTCCTGTAAGCTTCTGCCAGAAACCTTCGGAAAGCTTTACACCTTCAAGCCGGTGCTTATCAATATTCAAATAAATATCTTTAATTTTTCCGACTTCTTTTCCTTCTTCTGTCACTAGCTCATTGTTAAGAAGCCCATCGACAGAAACAGCATCCCCTATCGTATACTCCCCTTCCTTTATTGCGCCTTGGTAATAAATCATGTCCCCCTCAATGGAAACATTCTCGGCTTTAATAAAGTAATATTGAAAATTGGTATTATCTGTTCTCGGCAGTCCTTCTGCCTGAGGGATATTGCCAAAGTTGCCTGATGTTCCTGTCCCGGTGGATGAGACCATGTCCAATGAACGATCTGAATAATTTGTATCTCCTTCTCTTGTTTCTCGGATCTCGTCTGCATAAACGTAGCTTAGCACTTCACCAGTTTCAGGATTTACATGAACATCAGACAAGGTATGCTTTGGACCTTCACCATTTTTATAAGCAATTTCAAATTTTTTCATTTCTTCATAGGATAAAAACATCATTATCCCTCCCTGTTTTATTAAAATACTTTTCCCTCTGCCTATATTGTTCAAACCTTTAGGGATTTAAGCCTGTTTTGCTCACTATCTGTTAATGGCCGGTATTGTCCGTTCTCAAGAGAAGGATCTAGGATTAAACTCCCCATCTCCAGTCTTTTCAGATCAACGACTTTCTTGCCTCTTGCCAGAAACATTCGTTTAATCTGATGAAACTTGCCTTCCTGAATAATGATTTCAATCTCTGAGTATTGACCAGAATTTAATACAGTCATTTCTGCAGGCAGTGTCTTATACCCATCATTAAGGACAACGCCACTGTGAAATGCTTCAATATCCTCTTCAGTCACGTTGCCATCGATCAATGCCGAGTACTTTTTGGCGACATGTTTTTTGGGTGAAAGAAGCTTGTGTGCCAATTCCCCATCATTCGTTATCAGTAAAAGCCCAGTTGTATCCTTATCGAGCCTCCCTACAGGGAACAGGTCTTTTCTAAAATCCTCTGTTCGGATCAGCTCAAGAACGGTCTGATGTTCTGGATCTACCGTTGCAGAGATGACGCCTTTAGGTTTATTTAGCATAAAGTAAACATGTTCATTATAAATGACCTGTTCACCGTCAATACTAATCGTATCAGCATCAATTTTCACTTGATGCTTCGTATCTTTAATTCTGACACCATTTACCTCTACATGAGTCGTTTTAAGTATTTTTTTAATATCTTTCCGGGAACCGTATCCTAAATGTGCAAGTATTTTGTCAATTCGCATGGTTACACCTTCCAAAAAATCATTTTCATAGTATAATAAGGGAAAATAGTCGCAGGAGGAACAGACTATGAGGACTGCCGTTGGCTTGCTCGCCACTGCCCGTACTAAGAAAAAAGAATCAGCTCCAGTCACAGAATTTTATCAAAGCCCTCTTTTTATTAAATCGCTGGAGTATGCTAAGCAGCATTATAAGCGCTATTATTTTTATAATGCCAAAGATGGTCTTTTATTACCAGACCAGATGATGTCCCCTTACGACCGTTCAATTAAAACATTCAGCACGTACGAAAAAAGAGCGTGGGGAAAAAAAGTGGTTGAGAGCCTGCTTGAATTGGAGGACCCTAAGGAAATTGATTTATTCTTGCACGGTGGCATGATCTACAGAAAATTTCTTGAGCCGTCCCTAAAAAAAGAAGGTTTCGATTTTGTGGTTCCATTGAAAGGACTCGGCATCGGCAAACAGTTAAAGTGGTATGAAGAAGCCCTTTCAGATCAAGAGTAAAGCAAAAAAAACTCCGCTAAGGAGCTTTTTTTATTTTTACATAAATCGATTTAGAAAAGGAATACGCTTGCCCAATACCTGTTTCATAAGGCCACTTTTTAGGCTGAGGAAACCATACACAATTGCCCCGACAATCACGCCAGCAAGCGAACTAACCACGGCATGCAAAAGATGGTGAGGCACGGGTCCACCGGAAACCATTAATACGAGTTTAATGGCTAGAAGCATAAACGCAGAAAAAATCATAATTAAGATAAATCGCTTGATAATAAATCGAAAGACATAGTTCGTTCGTTTTTTTATCGCCCATAAATTAATGAAAATGGAAAGAGCAAAGCCTATGTCTGTAGCCAGGATCGCACCGATTTTATCAAACCAAATAATGAAAAATGGATTTAAAACAATCTTCAAAATGATCCCTGCAATTAAACTGTAAATGGTCAGCTTCTGACGGTTTACACCCTGCAGGATGGAAGCTGTAACTGAAAATAAGGCGAAGAATACAGCAGTTGGGGCATACCATCTTAAAATTTTGCCGCCGATATCAATCGTGTCATCGACTCCAAAAAGCATACCGTGTACCATATAGCCAAGAATGGAAAGTCCGCAAGCAGCTGGAATTGTTAAAAAGAGAACGAACTGTAATGCCTGCGTTATCTTACGCTGCAGTTCCTGATACTTTTTCTCTGCGAAGGAAGTCGTCATCGATGGTACAACGCTTAAAGCAAGTGCCGTTGCAAGAGAAACAGGAATCATCACTAATTTTTGATCATTCGTTGATAAATCACCATAAATAATCTTTAAATCACTTTGCGTGTACTGGTGATACTTTGCAAGATAATATGTCACTGTTGATTGGTCAACCAGCTGGTACAATTGAATCGCAATGCCGACAGCAACAAAAGGGATTGCATAAGCAATCAGTTCTTTATACATTTTGGGCAATGAGATATCGGAGTCCAAAGTACTGCTCTCTACCATTTCATCAAGATAAGGCTTTCTTCTCACCCAATATCTTGCCAAAATATAAAAACCCGCTACTGCCCCCACAAAAGCTGCAAAGGTCGCCATAGCTGCTGCTGTTGTAGCCGTCCCATGAAAAACGCGCATGACAAGATAGGCACCAAGAATAATAAATACGATTCTAACAACCTGCTCAACGACCTGAGAAATAGCCGTGGGTCCCATTGATTGAAAACCTTGAAAATAGCCTCTGATTAAACTCATTGATGGCACAATGATCAGCGCCAGGCTGATAACTCTGATAACGAGCACAACGTCATTAAATGAACTGCCATGCATATTCGTGCCGCGAGTCGATAATTGTGCAATGTGAGGTGCAAAAATAAACATAACCAGAAAGCCGATCAGACCCGTTAATGACATTAGTAAAAGACCTGAACGGAATAGTCTGCGGCCGGTACGATAATCTCCTAAAGCATTGTATTTTGAAACAAACTTTGATACGGCTAAAGGCACACCCAATGTCGAAATGCTTAATATAATGGAATAAGGAATATAAGCAACGGCATACAAGAATACGCCTTGAGGTCCGACTAGTGCATTGTATGGGATAACAAATAAAAGACCAAGAAACTTTGAAACAAATATAGCTACAGATAAAATCAGCGTTCCTCTGATAATTGAGGATCCTGCCATATGCTGGACAACTCCTACTATAAAATAAATAACAGGGTATTTATGTAAGTAAATGCTTGTGTAAAAATTGGATGATAACCTATGCTATTGTATCACAATCCCTCTAAAAAGAAATAAACAGAAAGACTAACCAGCTTTCAAATTTATTTAAAAGGCTGTTTCCGCAGGACTTAAAACAGCCTCCTTGGTTTCACACTGCATGACGAAAATGAGATGCCATACATTGAAAGCAGAAAGCCCTCGCTTCTGTAGGGGCTCACTAAGATCGCTAATGGAGCCACTGAAAAAGTCCCCCGGTGTCGTCGTAGTTGTTGATTTGCATTTCTGGCACTCGCTTTCCGCGGGCGACGCTTCAGCCTCCGCGGAAGAAGACCACTTCCTGCGGGGTCTTCAGCAGTTGCTTTCCCCACAAGAGTCTCGTTCCCTCCACTTCAATCAAAATGTGAATGTGAATCGTCTTCATTTTCGCATACACTGAAGAAGCTGAATCCGCTCGCTTTCCGCTGGCGATTCCGTGAGAGTCCTCTTCCCCTCTATGAAGCACATCTCACTTGATATGCGATTCCCCATTATTTACCTAATGAACGCCCTTTCTCCTCTTTTTTGACCCCGTTTGGTCGTTCATCGACCTTATGAACGCCCTTTCTCCTCTTTTTTGACCCCGTTTGGTCGTTCATCGACCTTATGAACGCCCTTTCTCCTCCTTTTTGACCCCGTTTGGTCGTTCATCGACCATATGAACGCCCTTTCTCCTCCTTTTTGATCCCGTTTGGTCGTTCATCGACCATATGAACGCCCTTTCTCCTCCTTTTTGATCCCGTTTGGTCGTTCATCGACCATATGAACGCCCTTTCTCCTCCTTTTTGACCCCGTTTGGTCGTTCATCGACCTTATGAACGCCCTTTCTCCCCCTTTTCGACCCCGTTTGGTCGTTCATCACCCTCACGAATTACTTTTAATCCATTTTTTGTGTTATTTTTTGCTCTTCATAGACTGCAAGCTAAGCCGCCGCTTTCTCGCTTTAGCGAAGTTAAACATTCTTAAAGTATACGTTGATTGAAACGAAAGGTGCGAGACTCCTCGAAAATGCGCACGCTTAGCTGAAAGCAAGAAATATCCGAGACTCCTCGAAAATGCGAACACTTTTAGCTAAAAGCTAGAAATACCCGAGACTCCTCGAAAATGCATATGCTCATTGAAAGATAGAAATACCTGAGACTCCTGCGGAAACAGCACGTGTCCGAAGATCCACTTTGACGCATATAGAGACTACGTCAAAGTTAGCTGAGGCCGTGCCAGCGGAAAGCGAGGGTATTTCCGCTTTCAATGGATGGCAACCGCATTTTCTTCGTGCGATGTGGATTCAAGGACGTTGTTTCAAGTCCTGCGGAATCAGCGTTCCAAGCGAGACCCCACAGATCCACAATGTATTGAAGGAAGTTCGGCTACAAATCGGCACGTCCTGTGCCAACGCACGAGCCTACCCACAGTCCTGTGGCCACCATGAGGAGGCTCGCGAACGCCCGCGGAAAGCGAGGGTATGTCTGCTTTCAATGGATGGCAACCGCATTTTTTTCGTACGGTGGGGATCCGCATTAGTTAAGATCTTTAACGTGATATAAAAAGCCATCCTTCCATTAAATAGGAAGGATGGCTTTAACGACTCATTTTTATTGAAGCACATAATAAAAGCTTTGCTGATCTTCTCTTGTTTTTTTAATAATTCTGGCTGCCATTTTAGCGGCTTTCAGGTCATCGGTAATCAGCACGATTTTCTTTTCGCACAAAGATTCATTTCTGGCTCTTCTTTTTAAATAGGAGAGCGGAATATTCTCAGCCTCAATTACCGGCTGATGCGAAGACGTTATAAAATCCCTGATATCAATAATACAATGCCTGGCATTATCAATATGGTCAAGTGTGACCTTCTCCAGCTTATACATTGAGCTTCTTCTAATCAGCAATGTCAATGCAGCGGCTATACATAATGAAGTTATAATTAAAGTTGCCATCTTAATCCTCTCGTTCTGGTTTTACTCGGTATGACCTTCCCATTTAAGCATACCACCGGCCATATTCTTTACTTTAAGCCCCTGATCCTGTAAAAATTCAGCCGCTTTCTCACTGCGTCTACCGGATCGGCAAACCATAATGTATTCTTTGCTCGAATCAAGCTCTTTATAGCGTTCAGGAATATCCGATAATTTTATATGCTTTGCTCCAGGAATCATGCCTGTAGCGACTTCTTCGTCTTCTCTCACATCAATGATAGACAGATCTTCATTCTTGCTTAATTTATCTTCGACACTTTTTGGTTCTATTATATTTACTGATTGTGACATTAAAACACCCCATTTGAATGATTTAATCCTATTTTCAATTTCCGGCAGAAAAAAGTCAAGAAAAGAGCTCTCAACAAGAAAACAAACAAGAACCCATTCTCATTAATGAAAGGGTTCTTGCAAATAAAGGCCGTAAATTAGTTTGCTACGATATTAACCAATTTGCCAGGAACGACAATCACTTTGCGGATTGTTAAGCCATCCAAGCGTTCTTTAATGGTATTATCCTGTAAGGCCAGTGATTCTAGAGCCTCTTTACCGGTCTCTCTAGAAGCCGTCAACCGTGAACGAAGCTTCCCATTAATTTGGATCACGACCTCAACATGCTCTTCTTCAAGACGGGATTCGTCAAAAATTGGCCAGGTCTCTATACTGACCGATGTCTGATTGCCAAGCTTTGACCACAGTTCTTCACTAATATGAGGAGCTGCTGGAGACAGAAGCTTTACAAAATCCTCAGCCATTTTTTTAGTCAAGGCGTCCTGCTTATAGCTCTCATTGATAAAGACCATAAGTTGTGAAATGCCTGTATTGAACCGTAACGCTTCAAAATCCTCGGTTACTTTTTTAATGGTCTGATGGTAGACACGGTCGAAGCTTTTACTAACGGCTGCATCTTCTTGAATCTTATTCTGAAGGCCACCATCTTCCGTGACGAACAGACGCCATACACGGTCAAGGAAACGTCGGGATCCGTCAAGGCCGTCCTCGCTCCAAGCGATGGCTGCATCTAGAGGTCCCATAAACATTTCGTAGACTCGCAGTGTATCGGCTCCGTGAGACTTAACGATATCATCAGGGTTAACGACATTCCCTTTGGATTTACTCATTTTTTCATTATTTTCACCAAGAATCATACCTTGGTTAAACAATTTCTGGAACGGTTCTTTAGTTGGTACCATCCCTAGATCATACAATACCTTATGCCAGAATCTAGCATAAAGCAAGTGGAGGACGGCGTGTTCAGCCCCACCTATATAAACATCGACAGGCAGCCATTTTTTAAGCTTTTCAGGATCAGCCAGCTCCTCCTTATTCTTAGGATCAATATAGCGTAAGTAATACCAACAGCTTCCCGCCCATTGCGGCATTGTATTGGTTTCACGACGTCCTTTCATTCCTGTTTCAGGATCGACAACGTTCACCCAGTCTTCAATATTGGCAAGAGGGGATTCCCCTGTACCTGAAGGTCTGATTTCATTTGTTATGGGCAGTTCCAGCGGCAGTTCATTCTCAGGAACCGGCTTCATGCTGCCGTCTTCCATATGAATGATCGGAATCGGTTCTCCCCAGTAACGTTGACGGCTGAATAGCCAATCGCGCAGGCGATAGGTCGTTTTCCTAGCACCTTTATTATTTTTTTCCAGCCAATCAATCATCTTAGCAATCGCTTCGTCTTTGTAAAGACCATCAAGGAAACCAGAGTTTATATGAGCCCCATCGTCTGTAAAAGCTTCCTTCGCTACATCTCCGCCTTCCAGAACGCCAACAATTGGCAGTTCAAACTTTGAAGCAAATTCGTGATCGCGTTCATCATGAGCAGGAACCGCCATAATTGCTCCTGTGCCATAAGTGACCAGCACATAGTCTGCAATCCAGATTGGCACCGGTTCACCTGTTACCGGATGAGACGCATAAGCTCCTGTAAATACACCGGTTTTTTCTTTAGATAGCTCTGTTCTCTCTAGATCGCTCTTTTTTGTGACCTCGTTCTGATAAGCTTCAACCGCACTTTTTTGAACATCTGTTGTGATTTGCTCAACAAGCTTGTGTTCAGGTGCAAGCACAAGATAGGTAGCTCCGTATAACGTATCTGGACGGGTCGTAAAAACTTCAATAGAAGCTTCATGTCCATTTACGCCAAACGTGATTTCCGCCCCTTCTGACTTCCCAATCCAGTTTCGCTGCATATCTTTAATACTTTCCGGCCAGTCAACTTCCTCAAGGTCCTCAATCAAACGGTCAGCATAGGCTGTGATTTTAAGCATCCATTGACGCATTGGTTTCCGTATTACAGGATGCCCGCCTCGTTCACTTTTGCCATCAATGACTTCTTCATTCGCGAGGACGGTCCCAAGCGCCGGACACCAGTTAACTGGAACTTCATCGATATAGGCAAGACCTTTTTCATACAGTTTAAGAAAAATCCATTGTGTCCATTTATAATACTCGGGATCTGTTGTATTAAGCTCCCGGTCCCAATCATATGAAAAACCAAGTGATTTTACCTGCCGCTTAAAGGTTTCAATATTTTCTGCTGTAAAAGCTCTTGGATCATTCCCAGTATCCAATGCGTATTGTTCAGCCGGCAGACCAAAAGCATCCCAGCCGATCGGGTGAAGAACCTCAAAGCCTTGCATCCTGCGAAGACGCGCCAGAATATCAGTGGCTGTATAGCCCTCTGGGTGCCCTACGTGAAGACCTGCTCCTGACGGGTAAGGAAACATATCCAGCACATAGCACTTTTCTTTATCTGAATTCTCATTTGTTTTAAATACCTTTTGTGATTCCCAATATTTCTGCCATTTTTTTTCGATTTCCTGATGCTGGTAAGCCAATGGAATCGCTCCTTTTCATCTTTAAATATATAAAAAACCTCCCGCCCCTAACGTTATCGTTAGGGACGAGAGGTTGGTGACAATTGTCATTTTCCCGCGGTACCACCCAAACTAAATGCCTTCTGAATCAGGCATTCACTTCATTACCCTGTAACGTGGGTGATTCCGACAGTCATTACTTGGTTTCATCACTGTAACTCTAAGGCGAGTTCATCAAACGCTATTACCAGCTTGCACCAGACGCTGGCTCTCTTGAAATAGGCGCTTCATTACTATTCCTTTTCATCGTTTTTAGATATGTTTTACATTTTATGCTTCAACGATACATGTGTCAAGCTTTTTATGAAAAAATTCACATATATCAAGCCTCTTCAAGAGCACACATCCTTAATAAATTATCATTCTTTTGTCAGCATCCCTATAACATGCTAAAATTTGTTCGATAGGATCACGAAAGGAGTTTATTATGTCCACTATTGAAAAGCCGGCGCATTTCGGCGATATTAAACGCTATTATTCATGGAACACCTACTTAAAACAACACTTCGGTGAAAAAATATTTAAAATTCCACTCGATGGCGGTTTTGATTGTCCAAATAGAGACGGAAACGCTGCATATGGCGGCTGCACCTTCTGCAGTCAAAAAGGCTCTGGCGATTTTGCCGGAGATCGACGTGATGACCTGATTACACAGTTTAACTCTGTTAAGGACAGGATGCACCAAAAATGGAAAACAGGAAAATACATTGGATATTTTCAAGCCTTTTCCAACACATATGCGCCAGTTGAGATTTTAAGACAGCGCTATGAAGTTATTCTTGAGCAGGAAGGCGTTGTGGGGCTTTCTATTGCGACCCGCCCCGATTGTCTGCCGGATGATGTTATTGAATACCTCGCTGAATTAAATGAGAGGACATACCTGTGGGTTGAGCTTGGTTTACAGACTGCCCATGATGAAACCGGTGAATTAATTAACCGTGCGCATGATTACCAATGTTTCGTCGACGGTGTAAATAAGTTAAGAAAACACAACATTAATGTCTGTACACATATTATTAATGGACTGCCACAAGAAACCCCTGAAATGATGCTTGAAACAGCCAAAGAAGTAAGCAAGCTTGACGTGCAAGGAATTAAAATTCACCTTCTCCATCTTCTAAAAAAGACCGCTATGGTCAAACAATATGAGAAAGGGCTGCTTGAGTTTCTTGATTTTGATACGTATATCAAACTGGTTGCTGACCAGCTGGAAATCCTTCCGCCTGATATGATGATCCATCGTCTGACTGGAGACGGGCCGCCAGAACTTCTCGTCGGACCGATGTGGAGCTTAAATAAATGGGAAGTTCTGAATGCCATTGATGAAGAACTCGCTTCCCGGGACAGCTGGCAAGGTAAATACTATCAATCGGAGCAGCCTGTTCAGCTCATGACAGTTAAAGGAATCATCCCTTTTGCTCACAGACTTCTTAGAGAAAGTTTAAAAGATGGCGACATCGCTGTTGATGCGACCCTTGGGAACGGACACGATACGGTTAAGCTTGCTGAATGGGTCGGCGAATCAGGACATGTCTATGGCTTTGATATCCAGCCGGAAGCGATCCAATCGACAGAACAGCGTCTGGCTGATGCAGTACTTAAGGATAGAGCAACACTTTTTTGTGAATCTCATGCAGATCTTGAGAGGTATCTCGGCTCCAAAAAAGTGAAAGCAGCGGTCTTTAATTTAGGATATCTGCCCGGCGGTAATAAATCCGTTGTTACTGAACCTGATTCAACAATTATGGCCGTGCAGTCCTTGCAAAAATTATTGGTGCCTGAGGGAGTCATCGTTTTAGTGGTTTATCCTGGACACCCTGAAGGAAAAGCGGAAGCGGAAAAAGTCCTGCAGTTTGCACAGGAGCTCAACCAAAGACAATGGCATGTTGCAAAATATGAGCGATTAAACCAAAAGTCATCCCCGCCCTTTATCATAGCGATTGAAAAAGCCGATTCTGATTAACTCAGAATCGGCTTTTTATTATCCAGCTTAAGAGGAGTTATCGCGTTTTCTACGCAATTCCACTCTTATTTTATCCGCCAGGCTTTAATCGTCTGTACAGCCAGCCGTTTATAAAGAAAAAGAAACCGGTCCCGCCGGATTTTTTAAGAATGTGTCTTGATAACAATCTGACATCTTTCTGCTTAGCAACTTTCCTGTCGGCTAAATAGATTCCGAGGAGACCTTTATTTATCATCATATGGAATCGGTGATCTGGCAGCTTATTTATGCTCTGATCAGCCTGATCGATAAAGTGATAGAGCCGATCCAGCAATGTTTTTTCATTCTCGTAATAAAAACAGAAATTAAGATCGCCGCCTTTTCTATCCTCTTCCTGATCGATAAAATAATCCATCATTATATGGAGCCCTTGTACCCATGGGAAATAGCCTTTTTTAATAACCGTTACCCATTCGGACATATCTTCCAGCCGGCACGCATAAGAAACGATACAAAAAATACCAAGGGTGGAGCCTGAACAGGCGGAAAATTCGTACCAGCTCATCTGAGGAAGACTGGCCTGATGCTTCAGAAACCATTCTTTCAGGCGTGGCACCCGTTCTTCATCAATCACGTGCTTATGTATTTGAAGATCACAGTAATATCCGGCGAGTTCATGAAGTGCAGGCTGTATCTGCTCAAGGTTATTAAACGAACGGAGAAAATCCTGGCATGTCTGAACAAGATTGGTTAAGTATCCGCCGTCTTCCTGATTTTCACGGCAGCTATAATAATTGACACACGCTTCAGAAGGGGTGAGCGCATGACCCATAGCTAAATGCAGCTGCTCAAAATCAGCAGGATCGAGAGACACACTCCTATCACATAAATTATCCAGATAATCGCTGATTGTCTGATAAGCCACAATAAATTTAATGACGTCCCGCTGTCTGTCACCTGCCAGCAAACTGTAGATAGCTCCACCTTCACAATGAAACGTTTTGGATTCCAGACTGCTTAAAGCCTGTTTTTTTAATTCTGGATCAGGAATATTGCCAGCTTTTCTTTTCCATTCACGCAGTTCTTCGTGAACGAATGGCAGCACCTTTTTATAAATTCTTGACATGAGACTGATTGGACGATGCGGTACCGTCATTTAGAGGTCCTCCTGTTAATAATGGTGGAGAGAAAAGTCAGCATTTCTTCTACAACTTCCTCACGTTCAGGCTCATTTGTGATTTCATGAAACAGCCCGTCCCATTCTTTATAATATTTATTACTTATCTGAAGTTCTTTATACCATGAGTGAACCTGCTCTTTACTAACCACTTTATCTTCTCCAGCCTGCATGATACAAATCGGAATATCCGGTATATCCCCGCTTTTCAGTTTGGCGAGAGTCATGGCCATTTGAAGTTCGTGAAACCATCTTGCCGAAACCTTCTTAAGGATATGTGGATCATGGCTGTCTCTTTTTAAAATTTCAATGTTTCTGGTGGCATGGGGATTGGCCCCTGATTTCTTTGTTCCAATTAATTGATTTGGTTTTACTTTATTAAGCAGTTTTCCAACTAGTCTGAGTGGAAGAGGAATATTAAATGCGAGACCAAGACACGGTGAGCTCAATATTACGCCTTTTAAGGATGCATTATTTTCCTGAAGCCATCTTATCACACAAAGTCCCCCCAAGCTGTGTCCAAATAAAAACACTGGAAGATTGTTAAACGTTAAAGCTTCATCGATCCATAGCGTGATTTCATTCAAATATTCGCCGAATGACTCGATATGTCCTGGGGTTAATGTTCCTTCACCGTGACCGGGAAGATTTCCGGACACGACGTGAAAACCGGCTTCATTAAACTTGCCGATCAACCATTCGTAGCGTTTATAATGTTCACCGGATCCATGAACCAAAACGATGACACCCTTAGCGGGCAAAGTGCTTTCCCACGTTCTCATCACGGCTCTCCTCTTATGCTATAATTAATGTTAATTAACTCTATTATATTCAAAGAACAGGTGATGATTCAAATGATACTCCCTTACTATAATCATGTCCCTTCAATCGCTCCATCTGCTTTTATTGCACCTGATGCTGTGGTGACCGGCGACGTCACAATCGGCGAAGAAACAAGCATCTGGTTTGGGACCAAAATAAGAGGAGATGTGGCGCCAACAATTATCGGAAAACGTGTCAGCATCCAGGACTTATCCGTTTTGCATCAGAGTCCCAATACTCCGTTAATTATTGAAGATGATGTGACGATCGGCCATCAGGCGACCATTCACAGTGCTACTTTAAGAAAAAACTGTCTTATCGGGATGGGTTCTCTTATCCTTGATGGGGCTGAGATTGGCGAGGGTGCATTTATTGGTGCCGGAAGTCTTGTTCCGCCTGGTAAAGTCATTCCGCCAAACATGATGGCGTTCGGAAGACCTGCCAAGGTCATTCGGCCGTTAAATGACCATGATCTGTCCGAAATGTCCCGAATCCGCCGTGAATATGTTGAAAAAGGACAATGGTACAAGCAGGCCTTGTTAACTGCAGAAACCACTTACTAATAAACTTTGCAGAATTAGAAATTCGGCAATAGCAGGAGGTTACGAAATGTTTAACAGGATTTTATTAGCGTCAGATGGTTCAGAACATGCTCTTAAGGCGGCTGAGAAGGCAAAAGCTTTAGCGCAAAATAACAGTCTAGCAAAAATCGCAATCATTTATGTCGTCGATGGGCAAACATCTAAATCAGACGTCCTGCACAGCTGGAACCGGCTCGATGTAGATAATCAGAGAAAACAGCGATTAGAACAGACGGAACAAACGCTAAAAAATGATGGGATAGACTATGAAACAAAAATATTACATGGAGAGCCGGGTCCTACTCTTGTGAAGTACGCGAATGACCATGCATTCGACATCGTGGTCATTGGGAGCCGAGGTTTAAATTCATTGCAGGAAATGGTTTTAGGCAGCGTCAGTCATAAAGTGGCAAAACGCGCCAACTGCCCTGTTTTGATTGTGAAAAGCTAATCAGATCTATCATAATTACTAAAGAGCCGCTCCTACGGAAGCGGCTCTTTATATCATTAGTTTTTTTCTGGGGGAGGAGAAGTAATTGCCGCAAAAAAGCCTAGAACCGGAAAAATCATCATGATAAGAAGGATTTGATAATAACTGTGAAAATAATCAAAGGCAATTCCGAAAGGCAAAGGCCCGAAGGCAGAACCAATCACCATTGTTGTCATCGCGATACCTTTAATGCTGCCAAGATGTTTTCTTCCAAAATAATTTGGCCAAACAATATTCAGTGTGATTCTTTCGAAACCATTTATTGCCCCCCAAATAACCCCAAATAGGATTGCTTCGGAAATGTTACTCATCCTAATCAAAACGACTAAAAAGATCATTTGTCCAATAAAAGAGATTGCCAATACTTTATGAACCTGGATTTTCTCCAAAAGAAAACCAGCAACAAAAGAAACTGGAAATCCAATAACTGCCATTAAACTGAGAATCAGAGCAGCGGTGGTGGCTTTTAATCCGTGCGACTTAAAAATAGAGATCAAGTGGAACGTCAGACCGGTATTAATCAAAGCAGGCAGTGAAACGCAGAAAAGAATCAGCCAAAAAGCCCGTGTACGCATCGCTTCCTTTACTGTCCAGTTCACTTCACTTACCGGGGCTGATAGTGGCTGACCGTCGATTGCGTCTGCTTCGGGGATCACGTCATTATCCGGCAGAAGACCGATGTCTTCAGGTTTGTTGCGAATGATGAAATAGGCAAGCGGAACGAAAACAATACATAATAATACAGCAAGCACTCGCCAGGCGGATTGCCATCCAAACGAATGAATAAGCCATGCATTCAAAGGTGGAAAAGCTGCTGAACTTAAAAAACCGCCAATCGCCATCATGCTGAGGGCCCGGCCCCTTTTTCTAATAAACCATTGCGGGACAAGAGTATTCGGTATTAATGTCATTGAACCTTGACCAAATAAACGAATCATAAAGAATCCAAAGAAAATCATAATTGGACCGGCCGCAAAACTATTCCAGACACAGGCTGCGGCAAGCAATACCCCTACAGAAACAGCCATTTTCCTTTGGCCAAATCGATCAACGCTTCTTCCAACGACAAAAAGCAGTAAGCCCGACAAAAGGGTGGCAGATGAGTAAATGCCCGACACCAATGACCGGCTCCAACCAAAATCATTTATGTAGGAATCGATAAATACAGAGATACCATATGTTTGTCCGGGACCTGAAAAAAAGATTCCGACTGCACTGACAAATACAATCAGCCATCCGTAGTACAACCGAGGTCTTTTCATTTGCTGACTTTTAGCAGAATACATTCTTAACACCTCCAAGTATGACTACATGAAGATACAACACGTTCTGAATTTTGTAAATAAATCTGTCTGCACTCTATGAGCTTCTTCTACACCTTCGCATTTTCAGTTATAAAAAGAACTGCCCCTCATATGAGAAGCAGTTCTTTAATCGCTTTGTTTAGTTATTATCTGATGCCGTGTAAGCTTCCTCTTTTAAAGTCGTTGCCAGATCTGTCTTTTCCCAAGGCAACTCAACATCTGTCCGGCCGAAATGACCGTAAGCAGCGGTTTGCTTATAAATTGGTCTCTGAAGATCAAGCATCTTAATGATACCCGCTGGGCGAAGGTCAAAATGACGACGAACAAGTTCAACCAGCTTTTCTTCTGTTACCGTTCCAGTATTAAACGTATCGATCGAGATGCTGACAGGGTGTGCGACACCAATCGCGTAAGCCAACTGGACTTCACACTTATCTGCTAAGCCTGCAGCAACAATGTTCTTTGCCACGTAACGTGCAGCATAAGCAGCAGAACGATCAACTTTTGTTGCATCCTTACCGGAGAAAGCACCTCCACCATGACGTGCATACCCGCCGTACGTATCAACAATAATTTTCCGGCCGGTCAGGCCAGCATCACCCTGTGGTCCGCCAATAACGAACCGGCCCGTAGGATTGATAAAGAACTTTGTCTTATCATCAATCAGTTCAGCAGGAACGACAGGATCAATCACATGGGTTTTCAAGTCCTCTTTAATCTGATCAAGTGTAATTTCCGGATGATGCTGAGTGGAAATAACAATAGTATCTACACGTTCAGGTTTGCCAAGTTCATCATACTCAATTGTTACCTGAGTTTTTCCATCTGGTCTCAAGTAAGGAATTTCTTCAGATTTTCTGACATCTGACAAACGCTTAGCCAGCTTATGTGCTAAAGATATAGGCAGAGGCATCAATTCAGAAGTTTCATTGATAGCAAAGCCGAACATCAAGCCCTGGTCCCCAGCACCTATGTCATCAATTTCTGCGTCACTTGGTTCACCTTCTCGCGATTCAAGAGCCTGATTCACACCTTGAGCAATATCAGCAGACTGTTCATCAATCGATGTTAGAACCGCACACGTCTCTGAATCAAAGCCATATTTCGCACGATCATAGCCAATTCCTTTTATTGTCTCGCGTACAACTTTCGGAATGTCTACATAAGTCGACGTTGTGATTTCACCGGCCACAAGCACAAGCCCTGTATTTACACTCGTTTCACAAGCAACCCGTGCTTTAGGATCCTTTTTAAGAATTTCATCCAGAATTGCATCGGAGATCTGGTCACAAATCTTATCCGGATGCCCTTCAGTTACCGATTCTGATGTAAATAAACGTCTTGAATGGGTATTTGCCATTCTTCAGCCTCCTCATGATCAAGTCATTATAATAACGGTACTCATTTCCCACGTTTTTGGTTCGAAAAGCACGAAAAAAGTCCTCTCCATTTGTGGATAAGGACAGTCCATATACGCGTCTCTTATCGTTAAGGTTTCTTGAACCTCTTCAGGTTAGCACCGCTGCAATTTCTTTGCCGGTTGCCGGGTTTCATCGGGCCTGTCCCTCCGCCTACTCGGGATAAGAGCAGCCGTTTCCCAATAAGGATAGCGTAGACCTGTTATCGTGTCAATAAAAAAACAAAGCCAAATGATCGGGTATTAGCAGCCCAAATAAATATTCCGACAAGACAATCTTTTTATTGTATTATATAAATAGGAATAAACGAGTTTATTTAAATAAATACTGCAGCAATAAGGCCCCATTTTCCTTAATTGATCACAATTAGTATAGACTAAATAATAATATATGTTATACTAATTCTTAGAAAAACAGGTCAGACTAAATGAAAAGGATGGTTGTTATATGATGAACACAATTCCATTCGCATCAAAGCTCGATGAACTATTAGGTGCTCCTAATACACACTTAAACCTATCTGTATCCCACCTCATTGAAAAGGCAGTGACAAAAGGCGAAGGTGTATTAACAAATACAGGTGCGTTCTCCGCAAACACCGGCAAATACACCGGTCGTTCACCTAAAGATAAATTTGTTGTTAATGAAGAAGAATGTAAAGACGTCGTGGATTGGGGAAATAATCAACCCATTGATGAGAGCGTTTTCGAAGCTCTCTATATAAAAGTGCTTGATTACTTAAAGCAAAAAAATGAACGATTTATCTTCAGAGGATTTGCAGGAGCTGATCCTGAATCCCGCCTATCTCTTCAAGTTATTAATGAATACGCCTGGCATAATTTGTTTGCCCAGCAATTATTTATCGAACCTTCCCAGGACGAACTGAATACTCATGAACCTTCTTTTACAGTCATTTCAGCGCCAGACTTTCTCGCTGACCCTAAAGTCGACGGGACACATTCAGAAACATTCATCATGCTTTCTCTCAAAAAAAGAATTATTTTAATTGGCGGTACAAAATACGCCGGAGAAATGAAAAAATCAATTTTCACGGTAATGAATTATCTCTTACCACAAAAAGGTATTCTTCCCATGCATTGTTCTGCGAATGTTGGGGCTGAAGGCGATGTCTCGTTATTTTTTGGACTTTCCGGTACAGGGAAAACCACCCTTTCCAATGACCCGGATCGGAAGCTGATTGGTGATGATGAACACGGATGGTCAGACACCGGTGTCTTTAACATCGAGGGCGGCTGCTATGCAAAAACAATTCATTTATCAAAGGAAAAAGAGCCGCAAATCTGGAACGCGATCGGCTACGGTTCTGTTCTTGAAAACGTAGTAACCGATCCTAATACACGAAAAGCTGATTTTGATGATAACTCCCTTACTGAAAATACTCGGGCTGCTTATTCATTAGAAAAAGTGCCGAATGTTGTGATGCCTAGCGTCGCCGGCCATCCAAATACCATTATTTTTCTTACGGCCGATGCTTTTGGCGTACTTCCTCCAATAAGCAAACTAACGAAGGCTCAAGCTATGTATCACTTTTTAAGCGGCTATACGAGTAAGCTCGCAGGAACAGAACGGGGAATTACAGCACCAGAGGCAACCTTCTCAGCTTGCTTTGGTTCGCCGTTCCTGCCGCTGCACGCCACCACTTATGCTGAAATGCTTGGACAAAAAATAGACGAACATAATGCGGATGTTTATCTTGTGAACACTGGCTGGACTGGTGGAGCTTACGGTGAGGGCGCCAGAATTAACTTAAGTCACACACGTGCCATGGTCCGGGCAGCATTGCAAGGTGAATTGAAAAATACTGAGACGGTAACTGACAAGATTTTTGACCTTCATATTCCCAAGGAATGCCCTGGTGTTCCAGACGATGTTCTGCAGCCAAGCAAAACCTGGGAAAGCCAGAAAGCCTATGAAGAAAAAGCCCATCTCTTGGCTGAAAAATTCAAGCAAAACTTTTTGAAATTTGAGCACGTGTCCAAAGAAATTAAAGGGGCAGGTCCCAAATAAAACAGAAGCACTTTTATACAGCTTGCTTCAAAGTTAAGGCACTGCTTATTTATTAAGCAGTGCCTTCTTTTTGTATTCTGAAATTTTTTCCAAGCATAGCGGGAGGACATTATCCTTCATCATAAAACTGTACTTATCCAGCTTTTTCACGTTGTCTGGAATGTGTGATAAAAAGACCGGCCCATCTGTTTCCATATAATGTTCCAACAGTTTAATTTCATCAATAATAGCAAAATAGACATTTTTTACGATCGTTTCACTTTTACCTTCAACTTTGTATTGCCCGATATAAATCATTTCTTTAGCATGTGCTCCAGTCTCTTCATAAACTTCTCGTAAACCCGCTTCATAAGCAGTTTCTCCAGGCTCGACCTTTCCGCCTGGGAACTCCCATCCCCTTCTTGGATGTTTTGTGAGCAGCCACTGGTGATGAAAACGGCAGATCACCCATACATGCATCGGATTCTTAGAGAAGGGATGGTCATCGAATGACAGTATCACATCGTTCTGATAGTAGTCTTTAAATACTTCTTCACGCATATTCATATATCTCCATCCTGTCTAATAAGCCTTTCTATCTTTGAAAGATAAGTTATGAAGCACCTGCAATCAAACATTATTAAGTATAAAGAAAACTTGGCTTATCGCCAAGCACTTCATGGCGAAAGCCTTAGTTGCCCTTATACTGCCCTATTCCCATGCCATCCTTTAGCAGTGTAAAGAAAACTTGGCTTATCGCCAAGCACTTCATGGCGAAAGCCTTAGTTGCCCTTATACTGCCCTATTCCCATGCCATCCTTTAGCAGTGTAAAGAAAACTTGGCTTATCGCCAAGCACTTCATGGCGAAAGCCTTAGTTGCCCTTATACTGCCCTATTTCCCATGCCATCTTTAGCAGTGTAAAGAAAACTTGGCTTATCGCCAAGCACTTCATGGCGAAAGCCTTAGTTGCCCTTATACTGCCCTATTCCCATGCCAGCTTTAGCAGTGTAAAGAAAACTTGGCTTATCGCCAAGCACTTCATGGCGAAAGCCTTAGTTGCCCTTATACTGCCCTATTCCCATGCCAGCTTTAGCAGTGTAAAGAAAACTTGGCTTATCGCCAAGCACTTCATGGCGAAAGCCTTAGTTGCCCTTATACTGCCCTATTCCCATGCCAGCTTTAGCAGTGTAAAGAAAACTTGGCTTATCGCCAAGCACTTCATGGCGAAAGCCTTAGTTGCCCTTATACTGCCCTATTCCCATGCCATCCTTTAGCAGTGTAAAGAAAACTTGGCTTATCGCCAAGCACTTCATGGCGAAAGCCGCGTTTTGCACTCAACTGTTCCACGTCCGAATAAAAGCTATCGAAAAACTATCCAAATAAAATATTCCCCATCCAAGACCTTTAAAAACATTTAACGCGGAAAGCTTTGCAGCTAAACTACCGTTTTTGCCCGGTACGATTTTTTTGACAGTGCATCCAAAGATTTTCAAGTTCACTAAGGGTTAAATGATCCACATAAGCGCCATCTGCTTTTTCACCCATGGACAATACAATTTGTTTAGAAAGCAGTTCACGGCGTTCATTAACAGCCGCTCGAAGTTGATTGAAATACATCAGAGTTCGTTAACTCCTTTTTTTCTCCCATCTTGCCCCGCTGGTACCGATTTCAAACTGTCATCCCTCTAAATTTATAGGGATAGAATTATATTTAACGATTATCCTATTCCTAAAAGGAGGCTGCTGGATGGAAAAACAACATTTTTACGTGACGGTCGGAACAGGTGAAATCATGACTGAACCAAACCAGAGCGAGTGGGAGTTTGAAATTCTCGCCACAAAAGAAGAAACGGATGAGTTAAAGATTCTATTTGAAGAAGCAAACCAGGTAGCACTGGACGGTTTTCTAAAGTCTCATATTCCACATATCCGTTATCAGGAAGATATGACAGATGATCGGTACGACCAGCATCTTCAGCAGGTATACCAATGGATTTTCGACCATGGGAATGAAGAGGCCAGAAATCATATTGCTTCAATGAATATTCAGGAACTGACTCGCTATAATGAAAATAAAATGGAGTAGATCAAGAATAATAGAATAAAAAGTCGAATAAAAAGGTTTAAAAACTTTTTTCAGGGGAATCCTTTAATTAACCCTAACCCCAACACACTTTCATCCTTTATCCTGCCGGTTTTCAAAGGCAGGATCTTTTTTTATTTAGGATGATCATTATATTAATAGAAAATGTTTGCTATCCTCGTGTCCTTCACTAGCCTCCTTACATGAGCCTTAACACTGTAGGATAGGTATTTTCAGCCCTTTACTAAGACCTCGCTTAGAGAGCTTGCAGCCCTCTTTATAAAAACGTTAATCCCCCTAGTCAGCGAGCGCCAGGCACCAGCATATCTATTTGATCAGGATCATTAAGCAACGTTCTAAGATTGTCCAGCCGGTGTTCTTTTCCATGTATCGTTCCGAATCCCTGGTTATGTTTTTTATGGCTGACAAAGTCCTGAAGCCGATTCTCACCTATATTAAAGCAGGATGCCTCACTGATCGCACCGATTGTTATGTTCCCAATATAAAAAACAGGCGCTTGGCCATTCATTTTGTTTCCTCCTTTCAATCGCTGCATTTTTCAGAGAAAAATCTGACAATATTAATACTACTTGAATCGTATTTTAAAAATGTATAGTATGAACACTGTCCAAGAGGTTAAAGAATGTTTTCTATATAAAAGGAGGGGAATTGTCGGCTTTTTACCATCATTGAGCTGACGCAATACATCATGAATATACTCTTTTTAATTACGGGTTTTATACTCGTTTTTGTCCTTGCCTTGCTCGTCAGCAATAACCGACGCGGCATTCGTTTAAGACCGATTATCAGCATGGTCTTGCTCCAGCTGTTTTTTGCATTTCTATTTCTGAATACTCAAGTGGGGATTGCTGTTATCCGTGTCATTTCCAAACTATTTAGCAAGCTGATGTCCCTTGGGATTCAAGGGGTGGACTTTGTATTTGGAGGGCTTGAAAACAAAGGATCTTCTGTCTTTTTCCTTGATGTTCTCCTGCCGATTATTTTTATTTCTGTTTTGATCGGTATTTTAAATCATATAAAGGTTTTGCCGCTTATTATTAAATATGTGGGACTGATTCTAAGTAAAGTAAACGGTATGGGAAAACTGGAGAACTATGTGGCAGTTTCTTCTGCGTTTCTCGGGCAATCAGAGGTTTTCCTGACGACAAAGAAACAGCTGGGTTATGTTTCAAAGAGGCGATTGTATACACTCTGTACCTCAGCCATGAGTGCCGTAAGCATTTCGATTGTTGGAGCTTACATGCAGCTTCTCCCTGCAAAATACGTTGTGGTCGCGATCGTGCTGAACATTCTTTCCGCTTTAATTATCGCAAATATCATTAACCCCTATTCTCTTGATGAGGAAGAAGACCTGCTGCTTTCAGAAGCGAATGAAGCTGAAAAAAAGCTAACTTTCTTTCAAATGATCAGTGAAAGCATTATGGATGGTTTAAAGGTTGCCATTATTGTAGCGGCAATGTTAATTGGGTTTATCGCTTTGATGGGCTTAATAAATTATCTTTTTGATTTAATTTTTCATATCAGCTTTCAGAAGCTGCTTGGATTTATTTTTGCTCCTATCGCTTTTGTCATTGGTATTCCCTGGCATGAAGCAGTAAGAGCCGGAAGCATTATGGCAACCAAACTCGTTACCAACGAATTTGTTGCTATGCTGGACTTCAAGGATATGACAAAGCATCTGAGCAACCGGACCGTTGGTATTGTTTCCGTGTTCCTTGTCAGTTTTGCTAACTTCGGATCCATCGGCATTATCACAGGGTCTGTCAGAGCATTAAATGAAAAGCAAGGTGACCGTGTCGCCAATTTCGGATTAAAATTATTATATGGCTCTACGCTTGCCTCTATTCTTTCAGCAACCGTCATTGGTGTCTTTTTGTAAATACAATAGGCTTATTCTCAAAAAAAAGCTATAATAGAATTGGAACAACCCACCCTGTGCTTCAGGGTGGGTTTCTTTAAGAAGATCATTCAGCATAGTGACAGACGAAAGGATGATACGCTTGATACATACTTATTCAGCTGTGGAGCTGCTTGCTCAATACCGCGCCCAAACCTTGACCCCTGAAGACACGGTTGCGGCACTTTTTGAACGTATTGAAGCATGGAACCCTACTATAAATGCCTTTGTAACCCTCAATAAAGAATCTGCTTTAGAAGCTGCTAAAAAAGCCACTCAGGCTTATAAAAAGTTTGGCACTCTCCGTCTTCTTGAAGGTGTCCCTGTGGCAGTCAAAGATCTTACTCATACAAAGGGGATAAGAACCACTTACGGCAGCCCTTTGTATAAAAATCATATTCCGGACAGAGATGCCACCGTTGTTCAACGTTTAAAAGACGCGGGTGCCATAATAATGGGGAAAACCAATACACCGGAGTTTGGCTACAAGGCAACGACCGACAATCCTCTGTTTGGCCCAACCCGAAACCCCTGGGACTTAACGAAAGCTACCGGCGGCTCCAGCGGCGGTTCAGCGGCCAGTGTCGCTGCTGGGTTTGTACCGATTGCTGAAGGCAGCGATGGAGGAGGATCCATCCGAATACCCGCTTCATTATGCGGCGTTTACGGGTTTAAACCAAGCTATGGAAGAATTCCGAATGACAACCACTTGGGTGGCGTATTCAGCTCCCATGAACCCTTTATTCATTATGGAACGCTAACCCGTTCTGTTGCAGATGCTGCTTTAATGTTTGAGGTACTGCAAGGCCAGTCGGATTCTGATCCGTTTTCACTTCCTGATCTTCAAGAATCACCTCAGGATGCTTTAGAAATGATTAAGGACAATCGGTCCGTTACTGTCGGCTATACTTTAGATTTTGGAATATATGAAGTTGATCATGACGTCCGGACTCTTTTTATGAATTCGCTTCAAAAGCTGAAAAAGGCAGGATTCAACGTTCAAGAGGTTAAGATTGATATGAAAAAAAATCTGCGGGAATTCATTTATTATTTTGAAACCCTATGGACAGCTGGACTCGCCGCAAGTACCAATAAATGGTCTGAGGAACAGAGAAAATTTCTTTCAGACGGATTCCTGAAAATGGCCGAACGGGGAACAGAGCTGTCAGCCGTTCAATTTAAACAGTTGGAGGGTTATCGCTCATACCTTTTCCATACTTTTCAGAGTCTGTTCAAGAATGTTGATTTTCTTGTCTCTCCAACTTTGGCAGTCCCAGCCTTTGAGTTTGATGCAGAAGGACCAGAACGAATAAACAATCATCCCATTAAAGCGGATGCAGACTGGGTCATGACGCAAATGTATAACCTAACTGGCCACCCTGCCCTTTCGATACCGATGGGCGTTACAGCGAAAGGGCTGCCGGCTGGGATGCAGGCGGCAGCCCTCAGACTGAATGATTTGGAACTGCTTTCTTTTGGTCAGCAGGCTGAGAAAAATTTCAGGACTTCAGCGCTTGCCGATCTTTCCTTTTCCCAATAATCATGCAAAAGCATGAGCGCTAATACACGCTCATGCTTTCTTACTTAATACGATTCCTAAGTGTACCAATGCCTTCAATCATCACTTCGACTTGATCATTGCTCTTTAATGGCCCCACTCCAGCCGGTGTCCCTGTAAAAATAACATCTCCGGGCATCAGGGTCATCACTTCTGTCACCTTTTCAATAACTTTTTCAACTGAATGAATCATTTCTCCGGTATTTCCATCTTGTTTCAGTTCGCCATTCACTTTAAGCTGGACACTGAGGTCTTGCGGAGAAAGCTCTGTCTCAATCCAGGGTCCTATTGGTTTATAGCCTGGAAATGATTTGGCTCTCGTAAACTGGCCATCTTTTTTCTGATAATCTCTGTCTGAAACATCATTGCCGCACGTATACCCAAGTATGTAATCATGCGCTTCCGCTTCTTTTACCTGATGGGCTCTTTTTCCTATTACGATGACCAGTTCAGCTTCAAAATCAATTCGATGAACGGAATTCTGCAGACGGATGACTTCATCTGGTCCCGTAATCGCGCTTGGCGATACCATAAACATCATGGGTTCCTCCGGTAAAGCTTTATTCTGTTCTTTCGCATGATCCAGATAATTAAGACCAATGGCAACCGTTTGGAAAGGTTCAACAGGTGAAAGAAGTTTAACATCCTTTAGCTGATAGCTAGAGACTCCTTCTGTCTTTTCCATTGTATAAAAATCGGTTACTTCAATTATTTGTTCTCCTTCTAAACAGCCGTACCTTGTCTGTCCTTCATAGTTAAAACGTACTAGCCTCATCAGCCATTCTCCTCTCGACAAATAGATACTGCCTATTTTATCATAATAATAAGTAAATTCTAAAGATTGGAGGATACTTCATGCGCGAACTTATCGGTCCTTGCACGACCTGCGGCAAGCTTGTTTTTTGTGAAAATGGTTTTCTTAATGGACAATTAAATGATAAAAAATCACTTTTATGCATCAGCTGCTTTGAAAAAGAAGACATCACACAACGCAAGGAGACAAACGAACCTGATTGCAACCTTAATTAACTATCTCGAGCTTTTCGGGTTCGTTTAGTCTGTTCTTTTCCAATTAAAAATGCCAGTAATGAAAATACGCCGATCTTACTCGTCATATCTCTATAATCCTGTAAAGGGTCTATTTCCACAATATCAATGGCCTTTGTTAATGGCTGATTACCAAGGAACTGCAAGGCTTCAAGAAGATCATCAGGGTTCATGCCGCCTGGCCCAATTGCTGGACAACCAGGTGCAAAAGCTTGATCAATGACATCAATATCCACTGATAAATAGATAGAGTCTACCCGGGAGGCGAGCTTCTCGTAGGCTTCGCTCACCAAATTTAATAATCCTTTCTTCCTGACGTCTTTCATCGTCTTCACAGTAATCCCTTGCGCTTTCGCGTAGTTATGATACGTAAGGCTGTTTGAAAAATTGCGTAGACCAATCTGGATAAGGTTTTTCGGATCAATGGCTCCAGCTTCTATTAAACCTCGAAAAGGTGTGCCGTTTGATGGACCCCCATCTTCCAAATTTCTTAAATCATGATGAGCATCAAACTGAATAATACCGACGGTTCCTTTTGCTTTCCCGAATGCTTTGATAGAAGGGCAGGAAACAGAATGATCCCCGCCAAGAATCAGAGGTATCATGTCCGGATGCATTTTATAAAGGCTGGAAAGGGTTTCTTCTATATTTTCGTGTGATGCTGCCAGGTCTGTCACGTGCATTTCCACGTCACCCAGATCATGAAGAGGCACATCTTTTAAATCCAACTCTTCTTCAATAGCATAGGTCGCTGTATTTCTTAGAATTTTTCGCATTGCTCCAGGAGCCATCGATGCTCCCGAAAGACTGATTGATGGTTTTGATAATGGGAGGCCCACGATGCCAAAGCGAACATCTGACCTGTCGTCTGCCTCCCTAATCACCTCGCCAAACTTCGTAATACCAGAATCATTGAATACGGCGTCTCCTGCTTTTTTTAAATGTTCCGGCCATCCCATTATGAGAACGGCCTTTCATAGACAGGTTTACCGCTCTTAATGACGGTATGGACATGGCTGACGCCGTAATGGTAAGGAATATAAGAATAGCTATTTGCATCCCATAAGACAATATCTGCCGGCCGGCCAATATCAATCTGCCCCGCCGTTTCTCCTCTATTTATCGCGTGTGCGGCATTGACCGTAACAGCCGTCCAGATTTCCTCAGGGGTGAGCTTCAGCTTTAAAAGAGCAAGCGACATAATCATCTGAAGGTTTTCCGTTACTGAGCTCCCTGGATTAAAATCAGTGGATAAGGTAACCGCAGCCCCCTCATCGATCATTTTCCTCCCTCTGGCAAAGCTATCCTTTCCAAGGTAAAAGGTTGTTCCCGGGAGAAGGGTTGCAATGGTTTCACCATGTGCCAGATCCTCAATACCCTGATCACTCGCTGCAACAAGATGATCACCGGTGATAGCACCAACTTCAGCTGCCAGCTCAGCTCCACCTAAAGAATCGATTTCATCCGCATGTATTTTCACACCGAAACCATGTCTTTTCGCTTCAAGTAAGTATTCTCTTGACTGTTCCACAGTAAATACACCTGTTTCGCAGAAAATATCCACAAACTCAGCAAGATTATTATCTTTAATTTCACCAAAAAGATCTTCCATTGATTTAAGAAATGCTTGTTCATTCCCTTTGTATTCAGGCGGTACCGCGTGTGCTCCTAAGAAGGTGGAAACGAGTTCAATCGGATGCCTGTCCTGAAGGGCTTTAACAGCCTCAAGTTGTTTAAGTTCTGTTTCTCTATCCAATCCATAGCCACTTTTTGCCTCAAGTGTTGTCACACCATAGCTTAAAAACCGATTTAAGTGAAAAAGACCTTTCTGTATTAGAGTTTCTTTGTCTGCTTCTCTTGTTGCTCTAACGGTAGAAAGAATGCCTCCTCCTTGTTCAAGAATTTCAAGATAAGGCACTCCCTGCTGCTTTAAGGCGACCTCATTCTCTCTCGAACCACCAAAAATCAGATGTGTATGCGGATCAACAAGACCCGGAGTCACCAATTTGCCCTGGCAGTCAATAATAGAATCGGCACTTTTATCTGAAAGGTCACTTTCAGCTCCTGCAAAAGCAATCTTTCCGTCTGTAATCCCGACTGCTGCATCATGGATGATCTCAAATTCACCCATTTGTTTGCCTTTACGGGCACCTGTTGGTCCCCGCATTGTCAACAACTCTCCAATATTAGTCAATAGCAGATCATAGTTTGCCATACATTACTCCCCTTCCTTCATTGGAATTCGAATTCCTTTTTCGCTGGCTACTTCCTCTGCCTTTTCATATCCTGCATCCACATGCCGAATAATTCCCATGCCTGGATCGCTGTTCAGAACTCGTGTAAGCTTTTCCTGCGCACGAGAGGTACCGTCAGCAACAACAACCATGCCTGCATGGAGGGAGTAACCCATCCCTACCCCACCGCCATGATGAAAGGAAATCCAGCTGGCACCTGCTGCTGTATTGATCAGAGCATTTAATATCGCCCAATCTCCTACTGCATCACTGCCATCCTTCATGCCTTCCGTTTCTCTGTTTGGCGAGGCAACCGATCCGCAATCCAAGTGATCACGCCCGATAACAATCGGTCCTTTCAGTTCACCTTTGCGAACAAGTTCGTTAATGGCGAGCCCCATTTTTTGTCTCTCGCCGTATCCAAGCCAGCAAATACGGGATGGTAAACCTTGAAAAGCGATTTTTTCCTGAGCCATATCGATCCAGCGCTGAAGGCCTTCATTTTCCGGAAAAAGTTCCTTGATTAACCGGTCTGTACGATAGATATCCTCAGGGTCGCCAGAGAGTGCTGCCCAGCGGAACGGTCCCTTACCTTCACAGAAAAGCGGTCGAATATAAGCGGGAACAAACCCAGGGAAATCAAAAGCATTTTCAACCCCTTCATCCTTTGCTACCTGGCGGATGTTATTGCCGTAATCAAACACGATCGACCCTTTTTCCTTAAACAAAAGCATTGCTTCAACATGCTTCGCCATGCTCGCACAAGCTAGTTTTTCATAAGTCTTTGAATCTTCTTTTCTCAATTTATCAGCGGCTTCCAGACTGTATCCTACTGGAATATAACCATTTAAAGGGTCATGAGCAGAAGTCTGATCAGTCACTATATCGATCTTAACATCTCGTTTTAATAATTCATGGTGCACCTCTGCAGCATTGCCAAGCAGTCCAATGGAGAGAGCTTCTCCTTTTTGCTTTGCTTCCTCTGCCCAGTTGATCGCTTCGTCAATCGATTTTGTCATCCGATCGCAATAACGGGTATCCAGACGTTTTTGAATATGTGAAGCATCTACCTCAACTGCAATGACAACACCTTCGTTCATTGTAACGGCAAGCGGCTGTGCTCCACCCATACCACCCAAGCCCGCAGTGAGGGTAAGTGTTCCTTTTAATGTACCATTGTAATGCTTTTTTGCGAGTGCCATAAATGTTTCATAAGTGCCTTGAAGAATGCCCTGACTGCCGATGTAAATCCAGCTTCCTGCAGTCATTTGCCCATACATCATGAGTCCGTTCTTTTCAAGCTCATGGAAATGATCCCAGTTAGCCCACTTCGGAACAAGAACAGAATTAGAAATCAGAACCCTTGGCGCCTGTTCGTGTGTTTTAAACACCCCAACAGGTTTACCTGATTGCACAAGCATCGTCTCATCATTCTTAAGCGTCTTAAGCGTTCGTTCAATCGCCTTAAAAGATTCCCAATTTCTCGCCGCCTTACCTATTCCGCCGTATACGACGAGATCCTCAGGCTTCTCAGCAACCTCCGGATCCAGATTATTTCTCAGCATTCTTAACGCAGCTTCCTGTTCCCAATCCATGCACTCTTTTTCAGATCCCCGATTTGCTGTGATAGCATTAGGCTTCATAGTAATTTTCCTCCTTTAATTGTATCAATAATGATTCCCAATCATCCGAAAGCAGCCAGTCGCTGATTGCTTCAATATCGTATGAAAAAATGCGGTCTCCACTAACAGGCTTCACAATCCCTCCCAATGAATCCAGAATAGCCTTCGTCTTAGCTGCCATCAGGTTTTTATCCCTGAACTGAAGAGCTGCCATTGCGCAAAAAATTTCTATTGCCAGAACTTTTTTGACGTTTTGGATTATTTGGTAGGCGTGTCTTGAACCTATGGTCCCCATGCTGACATGGTCCTCTTGATTTGCTGAAGACGGAATGGAGTCAACACTTGCCGGATGTGCTAAGGTCTTATTTTCAGACACGAGTGATGCGGCAGTGTACTGAAGAATCATAGCCCCGCTTTCCAGACCCGGCTTCTGACTTAAAAATGGCGGGAGATCGTTCAACTGCGGGTTTACCAGTCTTTCAATACGCCGTTCAGAGATGTTCGCCATTTCAGCCATGGCAATCCCAAGAAAATCCATTGCAAAAGCGATTGGCTGACCATGGAAGTTCCCTCCGGAAATAACATTTTTCCCGCCATCAAAAATGAGCGGATTATCTGTTGCTGCATTCATTTCAATCGTAAGCTTATCTTTGACATAACCTAATGTTTGCCATGTTGCGCCATGGACTTGCGGAATACAGCGCAGTGAATAAGCATCCTGAACTCTGATTTCTCCTTGCTCAGTTGCAAGTCCGCTTCCTGAAAGGTATGTGCGCAGACGCTTCGCCACATCGATCTGCTCCTGATAACCTCTCGCCATGTGGATCCTTTCATCATAAGCAGTCACAATCCCTCTAAGGGCTTCGACTGTTAGTGATGCAATGGCATCAGCTTCTTCTGCAAGGCGTTCTGCTTCAAGATAATTGACAACCCCCTGTGCGGTCATTGCTTGGGTGCCGTTGATCAAAGCAAGGCCTTCTTTTGCCGTAAGAGTAATCGGAAACAGTCCAAGGCGCTGGAACACTTCCAGAGACGACTGGCGTTTTCCTTCATAGAATACGTCTCCCTCTCCCATCAGCACGAGGGCTAAATGAGAAAGCGGTGCAAGATCCCCGCTTGCACCAAGCGATCCCTGCTGGGGAACAACCGGACAGATACTGTGATTGACGCAGTCTATTAATCTTTCAATCACGACCGGTCTGACACCCGAAAAGCCTTTCATTAGTGCGTTGGCTCTTAATAGAAGCATGATCCGGCTAACCTGCTCAGAAAATGGCTCGCCAACACCGCACGCATGGCTCCTGATTAAGTTCAGCTGGAGCTCTTCAACATCCTCTTTTTCTATAAAGACATCACTCAGCTTTCCAAAGCCGGTTGTAATTCCGTAAATCACTCTGCCGTCATCTACAATCCTTTCGACAGCTGCGCGACTTTCCTTAACTCTGTTCATTGCCTCATCAGAGAGCACGACTTTCTCATTCTTCATGATAATTTTTTTTACCTTGTCTAATGTGAGCGAACGCCCATCAATAATAACCATTTTTTCACCTCATTAAATTAGTTGATTAAAGCAGAAAAGAGGACCGTATACTGGAACAAAAATCTAAAAATGCTCCAATATACAGCCCCCTCATAACTAATGACTATGGGCATGCATCATTCAATTGAAAGAGACGTACCGAAGAAAAAACGTCTCTAATATATGACAACGATTAAATATGGTTTATACCTAACCCAATGGCTTCGTGTTCAAGACCTTTCACCGGCGCGCCGATCGTCCCGTATAAAGCAACAGCAATCCAGTCGCCTTCCTCTGAATCCTTATAAGGGTTTCCACGTACAATAGAAAAAGTCAGACCGACGGTTCTTAAAACCGTGCCAAGTTGATTATCACCGCGCGTGACACCGCTCAGTGCCTCGATTATGGCATGATATAAAGCATGGGACTCACGATAAAGATGCGGTTTGATTAATTGTTCATTTTTTCCTGCTGTTTCAATGGCTGCGACTATTTTATGAGCTTCCATTGATCCAGCCTTACCTTTGCACGTCCGCCACCCATTCTCATGGAGTTCTTTCGGCAGCACCCGCTCTGGATCGAGCAGAAGAAGCATCGCTTCTCTGCCAATTAAATGCTTATGGTCAAGTGGCATTAAATTCACTCTTTTCTAACAACTAATGACTAATATTATTGTATCCGTTTACAAAAATAGTGTCAATCCAATCTAGATTAAAAGCTATTTTTGTAACCCTTCTTAATTAATTGGAACGACGCTAGCTCAAACGCGAGAAGGCTAACCTGGTCCGCTTAGAGGACACTAGTTGTGGTCATGCCTGTTGATTTCGCTCTAGGCTGCTCGCTTTCATGTATGGAGACCACCTTTTCTTTGTGCGATGTGGAATCAAAGATGTTAATTTCTGGACTGCGGATTAGCGGGAGGCCACTAAAATTCCACAATTTGAAAATGTGGAATCCGCTTGTTCGCCACGGACGAACGTCGAAGCCTCCGCTTTCGTTTTTAAAAGCAACTGAAAAGCAAACTCAATTTCAGTTAAAAGAAAAATGTCTTAAGACGGCTTAACTTCACATGTTGGCTGATTAGAGTGGAGGGCACGAGACTCCTGCGGGACCAGCACGCGTCCGAAGATCCACTTTGGCGCACAAAGAAACCACGCTAAAGTTAGCTGAGGCCGTGCCCGCGGAAAGCGAGTGCCTGCAACGGAGATTATCAATCAAGTTTACGTCGCCTGTTTTAATGGAACTTTTTCAGAGGCCACATCAGCGGACAAAGTGAGTCCTCGCAGCGCTGCAATTGATTAAAGCGCGAGGAGGCTCGCGGATCGCTCGCGGAATGCGAGCGCCTGCAACGGAGATTAGCAATCAAGTTTACGTCGCCTGCTTTAATGGAGCTATTTCAGTGGCCACAACAGCGCACAAAGGGAGACCACGCAGCGCTGCAATTGATTAAAGCACGAGGAGGCTCACGGTCATCCCTCTGAAATTGAGAACTTTCCAAAGCCCGTCCAGCAGGGCAAAAAGAGACTTTTTCAATGTGGCCTAAACAGCATTAGCCGGTTTGTTTGACTTCAGCGTTTAAAATCACCGGTATCCGCTCAAACTATAACTTAATGATCACTAAAAATATGATTTAGACAGGTGGCAAAAATGCTTATTTTAGTCTTTTTAAGTTTTCTTCTTTTTATCCCGTTGTTTTTTGTCACTGTTTCCTTTGGCTGGGTATCCCTAAGTTTCAGTGTAATGATTGCCATGATCGCGTGGCTATCGTTAATCCCGTTTGTCGCCATGTATATAGACAGTAAACATACGCCTGAATAACTTATTTAATTGTGGGCTTCGAATGGAGATTGGCTATGTTTGGTATAAAAAAGAAAAAGGCACAGAAAAAAAATGATGCGCCAGAAATAAACACTACGATAAAAACACTTTTTGAACAAATGAAAAAATCCGATGACTTTGTATCGTTTAATCATACAGATCCAGTCATGCACTGCACCGTTTCCTTTTACAGATCGCTTGCTGATGTGGAATATATTCACCGTGATATTTTCCCTTTTATTTTCAATCATGAAACACATAGCCTGCATGATATTTCATCACGCTGCCCGATTGAAGATGTGGTAATTACAAAAGAATTAAGCACGATTCAATCAAAAATCGTACAAGGATTTGTCATTGTTCAAATTAATAAAGACGACAAGGAATGTCTTATTATCCCGTCGATTTCCATTAAGGGAAGACAAATCGAGCAACCGGAAACCGAATCGAGTATCCTTGGACCAAAAGAAGGTTTTGTTGAATCACTAACGACCAATATTCATATGATCCGGCGAAGAATTCAGCTTCCACAATTCGTTATTAAAGAAATTATCATCGGTAAATTGACTCAGACAAAGGTGAATATCCTTTATATTGAGGGTTTAACCAGCAAAGAAAATATTAATACTGTCATACAGAGGGTCACAGAGGTTGAATACGATCATATGATTGATTCATCAATGCTTTCACAAATGATAGCAGATGATGTCAACTCACCCTTTCCCCAGTTCATTGATACGGAACGTCCTGACAGAGCTTCAACTGCTCTTGCTGAAGGAAAAGTTGTAATACTCGTTGATGGATCACCCTATGCATTAACATGTCCCACGACCATTGTTGAGTTCTTTTCAGCCTTTGATGATTATCTCATCCCTTGGCAGCTTGCATCGGCTTTTCGTTTAATCCGTCTGTTTGGTGTCGCCTTTTCAGTTCTGTCATCTCCACTTTATGTCGCTATACTGACTTATCATTATGAACTCGTCCCGATAGATCTGATGAACACCTTGATCAGTTCAAGAAGCATGATTCCCTTCCCGCCTATAATTGAAGCTGTAATCCTTGAATTAACCATTGAACTGTTAAGAGAAGCTGGGGCTCGCTTACCGAGCAAGGTTGGTCAAACGATGGGTATTGTCGGCGGTATTGTTATTGGAACGGCTTCTGTGCAAGCGGGATTAACGAGCAATGTATTGCTAATTCTTGTCTCCCTGGCTGCTCTTGCATCATTTACGACACCTAACTATAAAATGAGTACAACCATCCGGCTGATCCGCTTTCCCTTTCTATTTGCTGCACAAGTTCTCGGTATTATTGGCATAGCCATCTGCTTTGCATTCTTTGTCGCTCACCTGCTGAAATTGACTTCCTTGGGAAGACCTTATATTGAACCGATTTATCCATTCAGAATGACAGATTTGAAAGATGCTTTTATTCGATTCCCTTTTAAAAACCAATCGGTTCGGCCGATGTTTTTGCGAACAGAGGATCCCGGCAGGTTCAATGCTCAAAGGGCATCGAAGAAAAAAGATATTGATGAATAGAGGTACGGAAATGGGTTTAAACGTCGGGGAACAGCATCAGGTTTCACATATAATGCTCCTATATTTAATTAGTTCCATGCAGATTGGCGTTGGCATTCTAAGTTTTGAAACCTCACTGTCTTCTTTAGTTGGCGCCGACTCCTGGATCAGTATCTTAACAGCTGGAATCCTTATTAATATTGTCTTCTGGATGATGTACAGCATGCTGAAAAGAAGTGATGGAACGATTTTTTCTATTCATGAATCACTGTTTGGAAAATATGCCGGCAAGCTCTTAAGCTTTTTGTTTATTTGCTATGCAGCAAGCTTTATCATTGTCATACTGAGATCTTACATCGATATCATTGAGACCTGGATCTTTCCGCAGTTATCAACCTGGGTGATCTCATTAATTTTCTTGTTGCTCTGCTATTACTTTGTTATTGGGGGCTTTCGAACAGTAACAGGAATTTGCTTCTTAAGCGTTATTTACAGCATTCCTCTTCTCGATATTAAATATTTCCCTTTGATGCATGCGCATTATACCAACCTTCTTCCGATCATGAATCATAGTCCTGTAGATTTACTGAAAGCGACAAAAGAAATGAGCTTAAGTTATATGGGATTTGAGCTGATCATGATTTTTTATCCTTTCATAAAAAGACCCGACCATGCACGGAAATGGGGTCATTTCGGTCTCCTCCTTACTATTTATGTCTACTTTGTTACAGCTATTGTCTCCTTTGTTTATTTCAATGAGGACATGTTAAGACACACCCTTTGGCCGACACTTACGATGTGGAAAATCGTTAGCTTTCCTGTTTTTGAAAGGTTCGAGTACATAGGCATCACCATGTGGCTCTTTGTGATCCTGCCCAATCTGTGTCTTGGCATCTGGTGTATCGCAAGAGGGCTGAAGGACACGTTTTCATTTAATCAGCGAACCTCGCTTCCTTTTATTTTAACTGGTCTCTTTATAGCCTGCATTTTACTTAAAGACCATGTAACAATTGAAAAATTTAACGTTTTTGTCTGTAATATAGGATTTTATTTTCTATACATCTATATACCTTTGCTTTTCATATGGCAATGGGTAAACATGAAAGGCTGGCGCCAGATATGAACCGACGGGTCTTATTAAGCTTGTCGCTGCTGATTATTTTTTTAACTGGATGTCTCCCTACCTATATCATTGATGACATTCGTCTTGTTCAAGCAATTGGCTATGATGCTTACGGACATGACCGGATCGTTGGTACCATTGCGGCAACAAACTACAACAGCGCAGGCAATCCGCAATCTCAGTCCCAAAGTCCGCCTTCTGCAACAGATTCTTTTTCTGTTATCTCAAACACAGGTAAAACGGTTCCGTTTAAACTGCAGGCTAAATCTCAAATGCCTCTTAGGCTAGGTAAACTGCAGGTCATATTATTTAATAAAGAACTTGCAAAAAGAGGAATTGAACAATTTATTGATTTTTTTAATAGAGATCCGGATATCGGGCGTCAGCTCTATTTGGCCGTAATTGACGGAAGCTCAAAGACTTTACTAAGCAGCCAGTATGCAACAGGAACGTCTGTTTCAGACTATATTAATAAAATGATTGAACAGAATGCTGATCGGAACCTGCCAAGAACCAATCTCCATGCGTTTCTTTATGCTTATTTCGGCAATGGCATCGATCCTTTTCTGCCTCTTTTGAAAAAAAGTGGTGATCATATTGTACTTGAAGGGATTGCTTTTTTTAAAACTAATAAAATGGTTGCTGAAATTCCCTTTAATCAATCCTTTATTTTTAAAATGATGTATCAGCCATTTACTCAAGGAAATTATGAGATACGGGTAGCCAGCCATGATTATGTATCGGTTGAAAATATTGGTTCCACCGTAGACTATAAAATTAAAAACGGCGCATCATCGCATCCTGTCATTACAATTAGTGTCAACATTAAAGGTGTTATTAGAGAAGGCGAGTCAAGAAAAAAATCAACAAAATACTCACGAAAAGTCACAAAAATTATGGAAAAAGAGCTTAGCAAAAAAGCAAACATGATGGTCGATCAATTTCAGAAAAAGAATATTGATCCTCTTGGACTTGGTGATCGTGTAAGATCCAACTCAAGAGAGTGGGAGTTTAAAAAATGGTTGAAGGCTTATCCGCATGCAGACATCAATGTGAGAGTTAACATGAATATTGCTCAAACCGGCATTACGTCTTAGAAAATTTATTAAAGAGCCTGCGATTGGACGCCAGGTACATTATCCTGATCATTGATCGGGGCATCAATGACATCATTATCAATAATATTATTGAAGACAGAACCGGTTATATTCATTCCAAAATAGATGCCATTACCAATATTGGTTTTAGAATGACTGGTCCATCCAGGCTGATTATTTTCGCCGACAGCAATGGCAGATTCCCGATTCACAGCATTGACATTTATGGCTCCGAAGTTAATATTGACTGACATGAATCTGCCTCCGTTCCTCCCGGTTTCTTTTTTAATATATGGTAATGGAGGTCTGTCTTGTGCATAGCTTGCGGAAAAAGGACCCAGACATGTTTTCTGTTCACTTGCATAAAATTGAACTAACCAAGTATAGAAAAGGGCGTCTCCTATGTTTAATTGGTTCAGAAAAAACCCAGGATCACAGGATTGGCGCAAAATGCAAGCTCAGCTAAACCGTCTGGAAACCTTACTCGCCCGTACTCTGGTTACTGATAAAGATCCGTCGGTAATCATCCAGCACGTGCATATTGATCATCCCAAATTAGACCAGCTTACCTTTCGCTTAGATGACATTGAGATCGATCAGCTTAGCGGGCAGCTGAATATTGGAACAAACAGCGGAATCATACCACCTGCTGGAGCTTCTCCCAATCATAAGAAAACGAATACACGCATTAAAAAAAATCCTGCTGAGAGCGGACTTTCACCAACCCCGACAGGATTTCGTCATGTACCAAAAAAATAATTGTCTTGTTTACCAGTTTAAATTTGTTTATATTGCGGTTCTTCCGCCTGGATGGCTTGAAGGCGCTGATTTAATCCATCTAAAATCAGCTGCTGGGATTGAGCAAACGACTGATAGGCCTGCTTCACTTCCTGATTCTGAGTATCCAAGGCAAAGCTGTGCAGGCTCGACAACGTGCTTTCACAGCTCGCAATTGCCTGCTGCAGTTTCGTAGCAACGGTCATTTGGTTCCCCTCCTTTTCTGTTAATGTGCGTGAATCTGAATTTTTTATACAGAAAACAGAGGTGGTCAAGGAAAAGTTGTTATTATCTTACATTTTTTCATAGTAACGTCATTATAATTTATTATTTTCCCAAAATAGGTTATAATAGAATGATAAAAGAGAAAGGGGATCGTAAGTATGGCGTTTAATAAAGGCCCGCAAGAACCGGTTCCTGAAGCCGAGATAGACGTTTGGTCTTGTACGAATGAAGAGTGCCCGGGGTGGATGAGGGATAATTTTTCATTTAACGACAAGCCGGATTGCCCTTTGTGCAAATCACAAATGGAGAAAGAAAAAAGACTTTTGCCGATCATTGACTGATTGAAAAAGCCTAATAAGGTTTAAGAGGGATCACACTCAGTTATCAGACTGAGGTGATCTTTTTTAACTTTTTCAGACCTTAAACCCTAATTCCTCAAATGAAATCGTTCAAGCTCTGCCATTTAATGATATTTTTTCATCTATCATTTTTTCGATATCTTTCATCAAGGCCTTATTGTTTTCAAAAACAATGTGCTCCAGCCCCTCTCGCAATTGGGCCTCGTCAATCGTTTCCCCGCTTTTCATAATATATTGGTCAAGCAGTTTTTTCAGTTCACTTAATTCAATTCCATAGTTTTTTTCCATGATTTATCCTCTCCTTTGTATAAATATTCCTTAATCCTATTTTATCTAAACCTCTCAGCAAAGATTTATAAATTTGGTTATTAAACCATTTTTCATTATAATTTTAATTACACAATAAGGAGGACCATTATGAATAAAGAGAGTGGAGAGGTACAGCTCCAAAAGTTATATGGAACAACAAAACAAGCTTTAGCCTTTTATGACAAACAAAGGCTTCCTATAATAAGTGAGACGATGAAGTCGTTTATCCGTGCTCAAACAATGGTATTTATTTCAACTGCGGGTCATACAGGAGATTGTCATTCTTCTTTTCGATCGGGTCCAGAGGGATTCGCGGAAATCATAGATGACAAGACGCTGGCTTTACCAGAGTACTCAGGGAACGGGGTCATGGCAAGTCTAGGGAAAATTATTGAAAACCCTCATATTGGGCTACTCTTCATTGATTTTGAGGGTAATCAGGTTGGGCTTCATGTCAATGGGTCAGCTGATGTACTCACCAGCCATGATTTTTACCAAGCCTATGATATTTCCAAAGAAGAGCAGGAAAACATTAATGGAAGACACAGGCGTGCAATCCACAGTTGGATTGTGATTCACGTGCAAGAAGCCTATATCCATTGTTCAAAAAATATTCCAAGGCTAGTTAGGCAAGGTGCCTGTCACGCCCCGAACGATGTCGAATAAAGGGATGAAAAGCTGAGAATAAAGCGGAATTCTCGCAATTGCTCTGTGTTTTTCGAGTCGCCAGCGGAAAGAGCAGAATAACAATAGGGGCATGTAAATGGCCTTAATTAAACAAAAGGTCTATTAAATAAATGACATTGACCTGAACTTATAGAATATATCTATAGGTTCTATTTTTTAAGGAGGCTTCACTTTGATTACATTAGTACCAATGACAGAAGAAGATTTTGCTGATTATACTTCATCATCAATCAAGAACTATGCGGTTGAAAAGAAAAAAGCAGGCACATGGACATCAGAGGAAGCAATGGAGAAATCAGCAGCCGAATTTGAAAAGCTTTTGCCTGAGGGACTGGACACAAAACACCAATACCTTCTTGCTGTTTGTAACGGCAAGACATCTCAAAGAATGGGATACTTTTGGTATAAGTTTGACGATGCCAATTCGCAGAAAGAAGCTTTTATTTACGATTTTGTTATTTTTGAAGATAGCCGTGGCAAAGGGATTGGGCAAAAAGTTCTCAAAATAATGGATGAAATTGCTGCCAAACGCGGAATCAAAAAAATTTCTCTTCACGTTTTCGCTCATAATAAAGCTGCCATCCGGCTCTATGAAAAAACAAATTTCAAAACAACGGACCTGCTGATGTCAAAGTATATAAATTCCTGAGCAGACTAGAGAGGAGGAAGCCCATTATGAAAATAACACGGATTGAGGCTGCTTCTATACCGGCTCTTTGGATTGAGCCTCATCTTTCAAACCTCAAAGAAGCCATCATTTTATATCATGGCTATGCCTCTAATAAAGAGCGAATGCAGTTTTTAGGAGAAATCTTTGCAATGAAAGGTTATCACGTTTTTATTCCCGATTTACCACGGCATGGGGAACGCGGCGGGAATCTTTCGCATGATAAAGAATCGAAACGGAATAACTTTTGGCCGGTTATTTTTGAAGCTGCAGAGGAAGGCCATGCCTTTCTTAATGCCATAAAAAAGAACTGGGCTGTTCATAGCCGATTTAATCTGGTTGGTGAATCAATGGGAGGATTTATCACACCTGCTATCCTTGCACGCTCTCCTCTACCCGTTGCAGCAGCATCTATAAATGCATCGTGCAGCTGGACAGAAGCAGAACGGCTGTTTCGCCTTCAGGATGGAAGAAGAAAGATGACCGAGGCGGAAATAGCAGAATTTTCCCATGTGGACCCCTCGTTGTATTTTAGCAAGTCACCGTTAAAGCCTTTGTTATTAATGCACGGCACAGCTGATCAATTCGTGCCAATCGAAGCCCAGGAGCATTTTTACAAAAAAATGACGCAAGGACACTCAAACTTTGGGGCATGCCTTTCATTTAAACGAAAACATGGGGTCAATCATTTTATAAGCTATGGTATGATTGAGGAAATTCTGGCATGGCTTTCTGCCAAAAATAGCGAAGAGGGAAACGATAATGAATGTTTGATCCAACAATTTTCGAAAATATAAAAGTTGTGCTAGAAGGATTGCTTTATGAATTTGATGCGGAGGAAGCTATTCAGATTACTGATCGCAAGGACCTGATCGATCTGGCACGTATGAATCGGTGCATGATCATTTCCTTCAAAAGGGTAAGCGGAACGACGCCAGCAACCCTACTGCTTAAAGCTGGAACGGATAGTCTTTCAAAAGAGATTCTCGGCCACCCTCCTGATCTTTTAAAGATTGGTCTTAAAGTTGATTTTCACATTCCTATTAAGGATCCTGAAATAGATTGTGAAGCCCTCTCCTTTACTCTTAATAAAGCGTTCCACAACGATCACATTAAAATGCAGCAAACCCTTATGCAGGAGTATGGTCCAGTCAGAAAAACGCTTTACAGTCATGTTTCCATGCGTTTTACTGAGGGAATTAACGAGAAGTTCATTGATCAGCTGGAGCCTCTGTGCGATCGTATTCTGCTCGTTCTAGAAAAAATGGATAATTTATCAAAAGAGCAAAATTAACAACAACAGCCAAGACACCAGTTCTTCTGGCGCCTTGGCTGTAATAAACATAAAAATTTCATTAATTTTTTACTTTGGAATCTACCCATTCACATCCGAATTTTTCGACAGCTCTTTGCATATCATGAGCCGTCACCCTGCCGTCTGAATAGCTAACGTCCACTGCTCCTTCATTTAAATAGGTTTTTACCTGACTGACTCCGCTCATCTCCCGCAATATATTGGATACTGCAGATTCTGAATCACGCGTCATTCCTTTAATCCATATTTTTACCTGCGCCATTCTGTACACCCTTTCCTAATTAGAAAAATAAAAGTTTAATTGCCATGGCAATCACTGAAATAACCAGAAAAACCTTTACCAGTTTATCTCCTTTTTTCACTGCAAAATGGCTTCCCACCCAACCGCCTGTACCCATTCCAGCGGCAAGTGTCACACCATACCAAATATTCACTTCGCCATGGTATAAGAAGACAAATAATGAAATAAAAATATAGACGCCACTGATAAAAAGCTTGAGCGCGTTAGATTTCGTTAATGAGAGACCAAAAACGCCTGTTAATATTGCAATAATAAAGAATCCTGCACCTGCTTGAATGAAACCGCCATATACACCTACGAAAAAAAACAATAAGATGCCCAGAGTCCACTTACCTTTAGATATACCCATCTCTGCCTGATTCTTACCCCATCTTTTTGCAGGATCCCATACAATAAAACTGATCGTCACCAGCATAATAATCGCCAGAATGATATGAAAGACCCTGTCAGAAATGGAAATGGCAAGATTTGCTCCAATGATGGAACCGATAACCCCAGGAATTGATAATATCAAAGCTTTTTTCCGATCTAATAAACCGTTTCTGTGGAAATTAATCGTGCTGGTCGCACTCATGACAGTGATGGCAATCCGGTTCGTTCCATTCGCAACTGACGCAGGAAGCCCTAGAAAGATCAGCACGGGCAGCGTCAAAAGAGAGCCTCCGCCTGCCATCACGTTAATAAAGCCTGCAACAAAACCTGCTGCTAAAATTAAAGCCCCATCGAGCCAAAATGTTAAATCCATTTTCTCACGCTCCCCGCCTCCATTTTACAGGATTGCATACGGAAAGTCAGAGATCGCAACAGTGAATGCATTATTTTTCATGATTATTTACTTTGCCGATTTCCTCTAATAGGATAGGAAACACCTCTGAATCAGCTTCAATGAGCTTAAAATGCTCTGCAGATTCTAATTTAATCAGCTCTGCCTGATCGTCCAAGGAGATGGCTTTGTCAAAATAGTGTTCACTCATCCCAACAGGAACGTGAATATCCAACTCTCCATGGATGAGTACTTGCTTCACATTAAGAGGAAGCCTCTCGTAAGGCGACGCCTCTTTATACCGCTCTGGAACTTCCTCTGGTGTGCCCCCCATCAATTCCCGGGTTGGGTTATTTTCAACACCTTGATGACGTTCATTAATTTGGTGAACCCTTCCCATTAAGGCAAGATCACCGACCCCCGCCAGACTAACAGATACTCCAATCTCAAGAGGGTTATCTATGAACAGCTGACTACCGGATTCCAGTGTATTACGGGCTGCAAGCCACAAAGCTAAATGCCCTCCTGCTGAATGACCTATTGCAGCAATTCTAGATAGATCGATTGGATGCTCCTCCGCCAAGTTACGGGCAAAATCTGCGGCCTTGGCTGTATCCAGAAGCGTATTTGGCCAGCCGCCTTCTTCACTGCCCACTCGTCTGTATTCAATATTCCATGTTGCATAGCCTTGCTCGGCAAGCGCTTCTGACAAAGGCTCCATTAGTTCAAGACCATACCCTTTTTTCCAAAACCCTCCATGGATAAGGATCACAAGGGGATGTAAACCTTTTCCGTCTGGTAACCTCAGGTCTCCAAACTGTTCTGATGATTCTCCATAGCTTAAACGAATGCTCTTCATGATAACCTCCTGGAACACTTAATAATTAATCAAAAGTAAAAAAAAACAGGCTTCGATTATATTATTCGACAGCCTGTTCCTATTTCATTTATTTATCCGTTTTTAGAGGGGTTCCTGCTTCAGCAATTGCCTTGTCAAGCTCTAGGGAATAGTTTTCTGTCAGCTCATCAGTCCATCCCATGATATTTTTCATATAGTTAATAACAGGTGTTTTCCATTGTCTGACCCAGTTAATATCAAACAGTGTTGCCCCGCGTCTTCTAGTGAAGAAGTCAGTTGGGGTCACAGTCATTTCGTTCTTAATAGCGTAGACAAGTGTCGCCATAATTTCATTGGTTAAGCCAAATTCAATTGCCTCCCGCTCATATTCTTTTACATAATCAAACAAAACGGTTGCATTCGACCCATATTTTAGTGCCAGACTCTTTGCTTGTCCTTCTGGTAAACCGTAAGCTGATCCTTGCTTAGCCATTTCTTCAGCGAAGGACTCATAATTTGCAGAGCCTCCAACATCACCGCCTGATAATCGGATGTTTTTTGTGGAAGAGTCTTGATAGCGCTTTTTGTATTCCTTTTTAAGCTGATCGGCAACAAGGTCAACTGTACGTTCCGCCATTTTGCGATAGCCAGTTAATTTCCCGCCTGCAATTGTAACCAAACCTGAGTCAGACACAAATATTTCATCATGCCTTGAAATTTCAGAAGGTGATTTCCCCTCTTCATGAATAAGTGGCCGGACACCCGCCCAGCTTGACTCGACGTCTTCAGCGGTTAATTTCGATGACGGGAACATACCGTTAATGGCTTCAAGCAGATAATCCCTGTCTTCATCGGTCATCCTGGGATTAACAGGTTCTTCAGTATACGTGGTATCTGTCGTTCCAATGTATACTTTTCCTTCTCTAGGAATGGCAAAAATCATACGTCCATCGCCATTTGTTGTATCAAAATAGACCGCCTGCTCCATTGGGAAACGTTTGGCATCAATAACAATATGGACACCCTTTGTTAACTGAAGATATTTACCTTTCTTGGAATGGTCAATTTCTCTCAGTTCATCCACCCATGGGCCGGTTGCATTGACAATTTTTTTCGCCTTTATTTCGTATACGTCTCCAGTAACTTGATCAACTGCTTTGACCCCGATTAACCGGTGCTTATCATCATAGAGAAGATCTTCAGCTTTCGTATAATTAACAGCTTTTGCCCCTTTGGAAGCTGCTTCTTTCATGGTTTCAATTGTCAGTCTTGCGTCATCCGTGCGGTATTCCACATAATAACCGCCGCCTTTTAATCCTTTAGAATTCAACAAAGGCTCTTTTGCTAATGTCGCGTCTTTTGAAAGCATTTTGCGTCTTTCATGCCTTCTTACACCGGCCAGCTTATCGTACATTTTTAAGCCGATTGACGTTGAAAACTTTCCAAACGTCCCGCCCTTATAAATAGGCAGAAGCATCCATTCCGGCTGAGTCACATGCGGCGCATTTTCATAAACGATGGCTCGTTCTTTCCCTACTTCCGCCACAAGCTTCACTTCAAATTGCTTTAAGTAGCGAAGACCGCCATGAACAAGTTTTGTCGATCTGCTGGACGTTCCTGCTGCGAAATCCTGCATTTCAATTAAAGCTGTGTTCATCCCCCTTACGCTTGCATCCAATGCTATACCGGCGCCCGTAATTCCGCCGCCAATGATTAATAGATCCAGTTCTTCACTTTCTATTTCTTTGAGTTTTTCTTTTCTGTCAAGTGCTGAAAATACCAATGTGGTCACCTCATTATCATAGTCTGCTGTTACTAAACACGGAGAACGTTATTATATAAATACCCTTCTTGACCTAAAATTAAAATGACAGAGGATATTAATAATAAAAAAGAGACCACAATACACTCAAATATTTAAGGATCTAAATATACGAGGTATTATGGTCTCTCAGTTGCTCCGACCGTTATTAACTTAATTTAATTATATGATATCGGCCGCTCTTTGTAAAATTATTTGAACGCACGCGCCGCTTTTACAGCTTTCTTCCAGCCATCGTAAAGATTTTCACGAACATTCTCTTCCATATCAGCCTCAAATGAGCGGTCAATTTTCCAATTATCAGAGATTGCGTGTTTACTGTCCCACATGCCGACAGCAAGCCCTGCAAGGTAAGCTGCACCAAGTGCCGTAGTTTCATTAATGACCGGTCTTTCCACTGGTACATCAAGAATGTCACTTTGGAATTGCATCAGGAAATTATTAGCAACTGCTCCCCCATCCACTCTAAGCTTCTTCAAGGCAATGCCCGAATCTTTTTCCATGGCATCAAGGACATCCTTCGTCTGATAGGCAAGAGATTCAAGAGTTGCACGGACAAATTGTTCTTTGCCCGTACCGCGGGTCAGTCCGAATACTGCACCTCTGACGTCACTGTCCCAATAAGGTGTACCAAGTCCTACAAAAGCAGGGACAACGTAGACGCCATCCGTGGATTCAACTTTTTCAGCCAATGCTTCACTATCTGGAGCGCTGTCAATAACCTTCAATCCATCCCTGAGCCATTGAATTGCAGAGCCAGCGACAAAAATACTTCCTTCAAGTGCGTATTCCACTTTGCCGTCCAGTCCCCACGCTAAGGTCGTTAAGAGACCGTGATCAGATACCACTGCTTTTTCACCGGTATTCATCAGCATAAAACACCCAGTACCATAAGTGTTTTTCGCCATACCTTTTTCAAAGCAGGCCTGACCGAATAAAGCGGATTGTTGATCACCAGCCGCGCCGGCAATGGGAACAGAGGCACCAAAAAAGTGATAATCAACCGTTTTCGCATAAACTTCAGAAGAAGGACGGACTTCAGGAAGCATTGATTTTGGAACATCAAGAATGTCGAGCAATTCTTCGTCCCACTTCAGATCATAAATATTATACATTAGTGTCCTTGAGGCGTTGGAATAATCCGTGACGTGGGCTTTACCTCCTGATAGTTTCCAAATTAGCCAGGTGTCCATTGTTCCAAATAAGAGATCGCCTTTTTCGGCACGTTCCCTTGCTCCTTCAACATTATCTAAAATCCATTTCACTTTAGTACCTGAGAAGTAAGCATCAATTAACAAGCCTGTTTTATCTTTAAAAAGTTGATTATAGCCTTTATCTTTTAGTTCATTGCAAATTTCTGATGTCTGTCTGGATTGCCACACCAGTGCATGATAAATGGGTTTGCCGGTATTTTTGTCCCAGACAACCGTCGTTTCACGCTGATTTGTAATACCGATCCCTGCAATGTCTTCCGGTGCAGCATCCGTGGTTGATAACACTTGAGCAATAACAGCAAGTACCGATGCCCAGATTTCATTGGCATCATGCTCAACCCAGCCTGGTTTTGGAAAATACTGTGTAAATTCTTTTTGAGCAATATTTACGATTTCCCCTTTTTTGTTAAAAAGGATGGCTCTCGAGCTTGTGGTTCCCTGATCAATCGCAAGAATGAATTTTTCTGACATGATAACGCCTCCTTAATTATTTGTGTTAATGGATCCCGCTTTTGTGTAACGGCTTGATGGAATTTTTCGTTCACCGACAAACGCGACCGCAATTACAATAAGTATAATAATTCCTGTTACCCAAAATCCAGTGCTGAATGTTCCAAGAAACATTGTCTTATAAAAATATGCACCGAAAAGTCCTCCAAGAATTGGTCCAACCACTGGAATCCATGCATAAGGCCAGTTGGATGTTCCTTTTCCCGAAATCGGGAGCAAAGCGTGTGCAATACGGGGACCAAGATCACGTGCAGGATTAATGGCATACCCCGTCGTTCCGCCAAGCGAAAGACCGATAGCAACGATCAAAAAGCCGACAATCAAAGGATTTAAACCTTCCGTAAATTTGTTTGCTCCAATTGAAAGCAGCCCAAGAACAAGAACAAACGTCCCAATAATTTCACTGAGCAAGTTTGAGAATGTATGCGGGATAGCCGGTCCTGTTGAAAACACACCAAGCTTTGCCGCAGGATCATCTGTTGCTTTCCAGTGGGGCAAATAATGCAAGTAAACAATAACTGCACCAAGAAATGCACCAATCATTTGACATAAAATGAAACCTGGGACTTTAGACCAAGCTAAATCTCCGATTGCTGCAAACCCCAGTGTTACTGCGGGGTTAAGATAAGCTCCGCTGAATTTCCCAACAGCGTATACACCCATTGCTACAGCAAGACCCCAACCAAACGTTATGACGATCCAGTCCGCGCCCTTGGCATTTGAACGGTTAAGATTAACCCCGGCACAAACACCGCCTCCAAGTATAATCAGAATCATCGTTCCAATTATTTCTCCTACATAAGCTGACATATCTTCACCCTCCCAAAGACAAAAAAACCCACAGCCAATTAGCCATAAAAATCGAAAATTATGGCAGGCTGTGAGTCTCAATATCTCATTCACTATTTATTAACTTAGTAAGAAATTTACCATACTTTGAAAGCGGTGTCAATTAACAAACTTTTGTAATAATCGTTTTCACTGCTTTTAATTAAACGGCCAGAGATTATGACGGGAGGTTGTCACAGCCGACGCTCCCGCTTCTAATGCACGGTCAATATCGCTTTGTTCCCGGATCAATCCGCCAGCAATTAATGGGATTCCTGTCTTCTGCTTTATTTCCTGAATCATTTTCGGGACCAGTCCTGGCAGAATCTCAATGTAATCAGGCTTCACTTTTTCCAAAGACCGGTAACTTGTCTCAAGAGCGATTGAATCTAATAAAAATAAGCGCTGGACGGTGATTAACCCTCTTTTCTTAGCAATACTTAATACATTAGATCGTGTTGAGATCAGTCCAGCCGGCTTAATTTCTTGGCAAAGAAACTCAGCGGCATATTCATCGTTCTTCAAACCATGGATCAGATCAGCATGAAGCAGGGTCCGCTTTCCACTGTTTCTTGCCATTTCAACCATTGGCTTCAACTGGGCAATATGGCTGTTCAGAATAACCAGATAATCTGCTTCGCTTTTCAGTAATTTCTCAAGATCCTTTATCTTTCTTATTGCAGGCAGAACACTTTTCTCTGCAAGCATGTTCACACGCTCCTTTAGAAAATTGTTAGATCGCTTTATAGAACGCCCATTGTACAAATATGAGAAACGCATTCTCTCCTTCATGATGCCTTAAAATATCTAAAAATTCATAAAGGACTGTCCGCCGTCTACATTTAACGTGGCGCCTACTACCCACGAGGCTCGTTCTGAAGCAAGAAAAGCAACCACATCTGCTATTTCTTCCACATTGCCAAACCGGCCAGCTGAAATATTCCGCTCAACAAATTCATTGATTTCAACCGGGTTTTCCTGCAGCTTGCGGTGCCAGTTAGCTGTCGGATGCAGAATAGATCCTGGTGCCACGCTATTTACCCGGATGCCATCTTTAATAACCTCATCTGCAAGACCCTTTGTAAAGCTTATTAACGCAGCTTTTGCATTGTTATAAGTAATTTTTCCGCCGCTCTCTCTTCCAAAAATTGAGGTGATATTTACTATACTGCCTCCGCCTCCCTGATTTTTCATTGCGCTGCACGCAAGCTGACTAAGATGGACAGCAGAAAAATAATTTAAAGTCATCGCTTTTTGGAAATCCTGGAGGGCCGTCTCCATCGCTTTTCCTCCTGAACTTCCCCCAGCATTATTAACAAGGATATCAATCCCCCCAAAGTCTCTTAAGAAAGATTCAAACATCAGGGCTCTTTCATTTTCATTTAGTAGGTCTGCCTGATATATTTTCACTCCAAGACTGTCTCTTACTTTTTCTAAATCTTCAAGATTTCTTGCGGTGACTGCTGTCGAGGCTCCTTCATCTACAAATGCCTTTGCAATGCCTTCTCCAATTCCCTTTGATCCTCCCGTAATCAGAACACGTTTTCCTTTAAGCTTAAGATCCAATTCAGATCACCCTTTCCTTTCATCCTTTCAATACTCGAAATAACGCGTCCTATTTAAAATACCATAAAAGAAGACAGCCTCTTTTAAAGACTGCCTACTGACTTTTCATAGTGTTACTTTTCATCACCCTTTGGCGTTTCTTCATTCTTCGAAAATTCTTCTCCAGGTGTGCTTCGATCATTGTGGCTTTCTTCAATCTCCTCCAAAGTAAAGCTTTTACTGTCCTGCATCCCATCTGCCGGCTTTTGAAGCCTGCTTGTTGAGCCTCTATCATTCAAGTCCACACGATTTGTTTCCTGATGAGCTTGCTCTGCTTCCACCGTTCTTTTGGCATAAGGAAGCGCCTTTAATCTTTCAAATGGAATGTCTTTCCCGGTATCTTCACATTTCCCATAAGTACCTTCTTCGATTTTAACTAAAGCGTCTTGAACATCATTCAGCTGCTTACTTTTCAAATTATTCTCTGCCATCGATTCTTCACGGCTTACCACACCGCTTGCTGCATCGGCTAAATGATTGTCAACTGAATTCAATTCTTCCGCTTCTTCCCGAAAGGCTCCATCCCCTTCACTATCAAGGGAATTCCTTCAATTCTTCTTCCATAACAAGTAAATCTTTTTTTAATTCTTGTATTTGATCATTCTTTAAAACCATCATAACGCCTCCTATCTTTCTTTACTGTTCCTTCTTTATTCTTTTTATAAACACCATAAACAGGTTTTAAATTACGCAAGATTAGGAAAAATGATTATAAGACTATTTTATTTTGCTCAAAATACCCGAATTTCTAGAGGAGGCGTCAATTATGACAAAATTATCTCTTAATTCTGAAGCACCGGGTTTTGATGCAGTAGCAACGGATGGTTCACTTTTTTCATTGCAAAAACATATAGCAGCGCATAAAGCTTGGCATTTGCTCGTTTTTTTCCGAGGAAGCTGGTGTCCTGTGTGCAACGAAACGCTTAACGAACTGAATGACAGTGTTGACCGGTTTAATGATCAAGATACGCATATTGTCGCTGTTTCTGGAGACCATATCGATGCTTTAAGGAAAATGAAAGAAGATCATCACCTTACATTCCCTGTATTAAGCGATAAGGACAACATTGCAGCACGCAGCTATGGTGTTATGCTTCATCATGAGGATTCCCCTTATGAAGACCATGGCGAGCACAACGAACCTGCTGTTTTCTTAATTGATCCTAATGGCCGTGTCATGTATTTTCAGATCCAAACGTCACCTTTTGGCCGTCCGAGTGCTCATGATTTAGGCAGAACAATTAAATATATTAAAAAAAACCTTAAATAGTTTAACGAAAAACGGCTTGTGAATATGATATAATTCTTTTGTTAACCAGGAGTATCTGTTTAACGGGCGGGTGAGGGTTGTTAAATACGAGTTGAATCAATTGCTTAATAAATTAGATGAATTTTTTAATGTTACTGAAAATCAGTCCACAATAAAAAGAGAAATAATAGCCGGTCTTACTGTATTTTTTACAGCAGCCTATATTATTATCGTTAATCCATTAATACTAAAAGATGCAGGCATTCCAATTGAAATGGGACTTTTGGCAACCATTTTGGTTTCTGTAGCCGGCACACTTCTAATGGGTTTTTTCGGAAAAGCACCGATTATTCAAATTCCAGGCATGGGCGTCAACGCATTTTTTACCTATACCATTGTTCAATCGGCTGGACTGACGGCTGCTCAAGCGTTGGCATGCGTTTTCATTTCTGGAATACTGTTTTTGCTTATCACGCTTAGTCCGCTTACAAAGGCTTTAGAGAAAGGGATACCTGATTCCTTAAAACACGGCATCACAGCCGGCATTGGGCTTTTCCTTGCTTTTATCGGACTGCAAAAAGGCGAGCTCGTCGTGAGCAGCTCTAAAAGCTTTGTAGCATTAGGCAGTCTTAATGCGTTGGAGCCGCTGTTAACCCTATTAGGCGTCATCCTTATTGGAGCCTTATATATCCGCAAGATAAAAGGCAGCTTTATTATTGGAATGGGCATCATTTCAATTGCCCATTTCTTTCTTTCAAAAAACCCATCAGCTGAAGCCATTCATCTGAACAAAAGTGTGCTTTCAAAGGGATTGTTAAATCTGGATTTTTCGCATGTATTTACCAGCGCCTTTTTTCTTTCTGTATTTTCATTAACCATGCTTATTGTTTTTGAAAACATGGGCTTGCTGTACGGCATGCTTCCCGATATCAAACGATTCCCTCAAGCTTATCGCTCTGCTGCCGCATCGACCATCTTGTCATCATTGTTCGGTACTAGCCCAACGATTTCTGCGGCGGAAAGTGCCTCAGGAATAGAAGAAGGCGGCAGAACTGGGCTGACAGCGATTGTCGCAGGTTTCCTTTTCATTGGCGCATTTTTTATCATTCCCTTTATAAGCTACATTCCCAATAGTGCGATTGCACCCATATTAATTATTTTAGGCGGAATCATGATGCAGAATGTGAAATGGATCCCGTTTCATGATTTTTCGGAAAGCTTTCCGGCTTTCTTAATTATTTTGCTGATTCCGATGACTTACAGTATTGCTGACGGGCTGGCGTTTGGCTTTATTGCCTATCCCCTGTTCAAGATTTTGCTCGGAAAAAGAAAACACGTTTCACCGGTTTTATACATCATTGCTTTCCTGTTCCTGCTGCACTTTATAGCACTATCGCTAATCTCATAACACACTGGATCAGCAAGGAGAATCTCTAAGGAGGTTCTCTTTTTTTGAGCAGATCACAAGTCTTTTCTCTTCTTCCCGGATATAATGAAGTCGACTAAACTTATTGGGAGTGATAGCAATGGCAGAACAGCAAATTAAAAAGATCATTTTAAATGAACGACCAAAAGGTATGCCGGATGAACAAACCTTTCAATTTAATACGGAAGAAATGCCGAAACCAGTAAAAGGCGAAGTCCTTCTTAAAACACTTTATATTTCAGTTGATCCTTATATGAGAGGAAGAATGAGCAGCCAAAAATCCTATGTCCCTCCTTTCGAAGTCGGAAAACCAATCTCTGGAGGAGTCATCAGTGAGGTCGTCGAAACTGACGGCACCTCATTCAACAAGGGAGATTTTGTTTTAGGAAATCTGGATTGGAAGACTTATCAGACGGTGAGTGAAGATCAAATTAGAAAAGTTGATCCTGACCTCGCACCGATTACAACTTATCTTGGTACACTAGGTATGACAGGTCTTACAGCATACTTTGGTCTGCTGGATATCGGTCAACCTCAGCCTGGTGAGACCGTTGTTGTGTCAGGCGCCGCAGGGGCTGTTGGCAGCCTTGTCGGTCAAATAGCCAAACTCAAGGGCGCACGGGCTGTCGGTATTGCAGGCACTGAAGAAAAGAAACGCTATTTAATAGATGAGCTTGGTTTTGACGCAGTTGTAAACTATAAAGATGACAATTTCTCAGATCAATTAAAAGAAGCTTGCCCGAATGGCGTCGATGTTTATTTTGACAATGTTGGCGGAACAGTCTCTGACAATGTCTTGAAATTGATTAATCATGGCGCACGAATTCCATTATGCGGTCAAATTTCATTATATAACTTAACAAAAACAGACACAGGACCTCGTATTCAAAGTCAGCTTCTCATAAACAGTGCGACGATCAAAGGCTTTATCGTTTCTGATTATGCGAAACGCTTTGAGGAAGGCATGAAAGACCTTGGTCAATGGCTTCAGGAAGGAAAAATCAAGTATCAGGAAACCATCGAAGAAGGCTTCGATAACATTCCACAAGCTTTTCTTGGTTTATTTGAAGGTAAAAATATCGGTAAATATTTAGTGAAAGTAGCAGAACCATCACATTCATAAAATAGACATCCCTTCAGCAACACCTAAACAAACGCAGAAACAGCTTATTTTCTGACATATAGCGATTGTTTATCAGACAGTCTGTCAAAACCCCTTTTGAAGTTATTCTTCAAAAGGGGTTTTCTTCTGAACATCAAAAGGGAAACATGACTAATAGATTGAGAAAGGAGTGGCGATATGTTTGAAAAATACGCAGGAGATGTTTTAGTTGATTTGCTTATCGACTGGGGAGTTGATCATATTTATGGCATCCCCGGTGATTCAATTAACAATGTTATAGAAGCAATCCGCAAGAAAGAGGATCAGCTTAAATTTGTTCAGGTTCGGCACGAAGAGGTTGGTGCACTGGCAGCGAGTTCTTATGCCAAACTGACTGGAAAGCTTGGTGTTTGCCTTTCAATCGCTGCACCAGGGGCGGTTCACTTATTAAATGGCTTATATGATGCTAAAAATGATAAAGCCCCTGTTCTCGTTATCACCGGACAGGTCGCTAGTGACCGTGTCGGAACCGATTTTTTCCAGGAAGCAAAATTACAGCGCATGTTTGATGATGTCTCTGTCTATAATGAACTGGTTGTGTCCGAAGATCAGCTGCCATCAATGGTTAACCAAGCAATCCGCACAGCCTATGCTCAAAAAGGTGTCGCTGTATTAACACTTCCGGATGATATACCCGCAAATAAAATTAAAAATGAGATTCAAAAAAATGCTGCCTTGTTCGCAGACTATGCTAAAAAGCCAAAAGAAAAAGATATCCTCGCTGCAGCCGACCTGATTAAGCACGCGAAGAAACCACTTATTTTGGCAGGAAAAGGCGCTAAGAAGGCGCGTCAGGAAGTCCTGCATCTATCCGAAAAAATCGGTGCTCCTGTCATCGTTTCATTGCCAGGGAAAGGTGTGATCCCCGACGACCACCCGAATTGTCTGGGCCATCTTGGACAGATTGGTACAAAACCTTCTTATGAAGCTATGGAAGACACCGACCTTTTATTGATGCTTGGCACCAATTTTCCATATACAGATTTCCTTCCGGAAGGTGCACCTGCCATTCAAATTGACCAGGATGTTGAGACGATCGGACGGCGTTACCCTGTTTCAATTGGGTTGGTTGGTGATACCGCCGATGTGTTAAATCATCTGGATAATCATATTGAGGAATCTGCGGACAGAAGCTATTTAGAGACCTATCAAGGTAAGATGAAGGACTGGTGGCAGCATATCGAAAAGGATGAGGAAGCATCCACCACGCCGATCAAGCCTCAGCAGGTCATCCCTCACCTGCAGAATGTTGTTGATGATGATGCGATTCTTTCCGTAGACGTAGGAAACGTGACTGTTTGGATGGCAAGACATTTCCGGATGGGAATGAATCAGGATCTGATCATTTCAAGCTGGATGGCAACAATGGGCTGCGGACTGCCTGGTGCCATCAGTTCAAAAATCGCTTATCCTGACAGGCAGGTTGTTGCAGTTTGCGGAGATGGCGGATTTTCAATGGTAATGCATGACTTTATTACCGCAGTTAAATACCAGTTGCCCATGATTGTTGTCGTCATGAACAATGAAAAACTAGGAATGATTAAATACGAGCAGCAAGTAGGGGGAAACATTGAGTCTGAAATTGATTTGGCCCCCTTTAACTTTGCAGGCTTTGCTGATCTTTGCGGTGGAAAAGGCTTCCGTGTTGAGCGTTATGAGGAACTGGCTTCCACCTTTAAAGCGGCAGTTGAAATGAATGAACCGGTCATTGTTGATGTGGTCGTCGAAGACCAAGCACCGCTTCCCGGCCACATAGGGTATGAACAGGCTGTTACGTATACAAAACATTCCATCAAAAAGTTTATGGAAACGGGTAAAATTGACACCCCTCCTCTAAAAAAAGGCCTTAAAAGACTTGGTAAATAAGAATACCTGCTCTCAGAGTGTGGATAAACCTGACTTGGTTTATTCCACACTCTTATTCTTTTTCCAGCAGGTTTTTTTCATAATTATTCCAAAGACCTTCCTCATATACAATACAAAATACCCAATACATAACTATCGAAATTTGTCTATGTAAATTTAGTGAATAATTCCTCAAATATTGTGCAAAATGATAAATGTTCAAAAAAAGTTCAAAAAGATCTCCATAATTATTGCAAATAGTCAGATTAGTATGTATAATAATAGTAAATATTAGTTCAAATTGAACATTTTCAGAAGGAGTGATTGTAATGAGCTTAGTCTTATCGAACAAGCAAAAGGAGCTGCGGCCAAACATTGCTTTTTTCGTAGCAAGCTATCTTGCAACAACTGCACTTTGTGAGATGATTCTCATTTACACTTCTGATTCCGCCCTTGATATGCAGCTTTTAATCCCATTCTTCATCATAGCCTTTCTTGTATTCGTCGCACACGCTATCGCATATATACTAAAACAACGCACTTTCACTACTAAAATGGATAATGTGATTGAAACATTACCGCTATCTGCGGATCAGCAGCGTTATTTAATTTACGAATTGCAGACAAGGTCACGCAGCCTTGACACACATGAAGAAGCTTCTCAAATCATCCAGCAGATTGCTGGGAAAATTGAAGCCAATAGTTATCTGAGTGAAAAAGAAATAGATGTCATTAATAAAATTGTGTTTAGCCACTATCCAATCCGGCCCACAATTGAACGTCATTTAAAAGCTTAAATCACACAAAAAAAAACGCTTCCTATTAATTAGGAGCGTTTTTTTGTGTTTTTATCGAGCATTTATAATGCGTTCTCCTGAATAAAAAGCTTTCAATTTTATATAGGCATACTTTTTGAGCTAATAGGAGTGAATGGCACGAACCCCTTCTAAAATGCTTTGCGCTTTAAAGGTTGAAATGCCCTTGTCGCTGATGCCAAGCAGACACTTAAGGCCGAGCTACCAGGAACGTTCGCAGACTCCGCGGAAGAATGCTCAGTGGAATGAAATCTAGATTCTTTTGGCAACAAGGTATTTCCATTTGAATGTATCGCATCGCCATTTTCTTCGTGAGGTGTGCTATCAATGATGCTGTTTCAAGTCCTCCAGGTTTAATTTTGGCAGCTGACAAGTGTCTTTAGAGGCCATTCCACGTTCACTCAGTTGTGGAAAAGCTGAGACGCCACATGTTCAGTTGATATTGCGTTGATTGAAGCGGATGGTGCGAGACTCCTACGGGAATAGCACGCGTCCGAAGATCCACTTTGGCGCTACAAAGTAACCATACCAAAGTTAGCTGAGGCCGTGCCCGTGGAAAGCGAGCTGCCTAGAGCGGAAATCGAGGATATTTCCGCATCCAAATTTGCATCGCCACTTTCTTCGTGCGGTGTGCTATCAAAGATGCTGTTTCAAGTCCTACAGGTTTAGCATGTGGCCGCTGAAAGTGTCTATTTAGAGGCCATTCCACGTTCACTCGGTTGTGGAAAAGTTGAGACGCCACATGTTCAGTTGATATTGCGTTGATTGAAGCGGATGGCGCGAGACTCCGGCGGGACAAGCACGCGTCCGAAGATCCACTTTGGTGCACAAAGAAACCACGCCAAAGTTAGCTGAGGCCGTGCCCGTGGAAAGCGAGCAGCCTAGAGCGAAAATCAACTATCCCATTTACACCTAATCATTCACTTACTGAGAGGAAAACGTTAAATCGCATAGCAAATGGCATTTCTTTTTGCCGTATTAATTAAGCCACAGTTAGTTGAAGAATTAAGCGGAAATTTTCCCGTTAAATGCAGAATAGCGCTTGTTTTGGAGGTATATAAGTGGACTTTTTCCGGTTAATCAAAAAAAAAGCCCGATTTTTGCATATTTCCAGTCAATAGGTGGAATGTGTCCTCTTATTTATGCTTGTTTTAATGCCACTTTAAAATTAAGTGGAAGTTTTCCAGCTATTTATCAGATTAGGTGCTCAATCAGCACCACCAACCTATTAGATAAGGCTTCATTTGAAGAAACCCAAAAATGGTGTATCTAATAGGAAAAAAAAGAGGCTTACAGAACTCTTCGGAAAGCAAAGGTATTTTTGCTTTCAATGTTAGGCCTTGGATTTTTTTCGTGCGATGTGGAATCGAAAATTTTCACTCAAGTTCTGTGGATGGTGCGAGACTCCTACGGAAATAGCACGCGTCCGAAGATCCACTTTGGTCGCACAAAGAAACCACGCCAAAGTTAGCTGAGGCCGTGCCCGCGGAAAGCGAACAGCCTAGAGCGGAAATCAACAACGACATCTACGATGAAGGGACTTTTTCAGTGGCCTCATCACCGTGACCAGGCTTGCGAAAAGCCTGAGAAAAACGAGGATATTTCCGTATCCAAATTTGCATCGCCATTTTCTTCGTGCGGTGTGCTATCAAAGATGCTGTTTCAAGTCCTAAAGGTTTAGCATGTGGCCGCTGAAAGCGTCTATTTAGAGGCCATTCCACGTTCACTCGGTTGTGGAAAAGTTGAGCCGCCACATGTTCAGTTGATATTGCGTTGATTGAAGCGTAGGGCGCGAGACTCCTGCGGGACAAGCACGCGTCCGAAGATCCACTTTGGTCCACAAAGAAACCACGCCAAAGTTAGCTGAGGCCGTGCCCGCGGAAAGCGAGCAGCCTAGAGCGGAAATCAACAACCACATCTACGATGAAGGGACTTTTTCAATGGCAAATCAGCGTTCAAAGCGAGACCTCGCAGCATCCCCGATCCAAGCAAGCATCATTTCACTTATTTAATAAAGTGAGATCACAACCTTTATGAAAGAAACTGTTTACATCCTTGTGTTTTTTTATTATGATAAAGATAACATTTGTTGATAATGATTCTCACTATCATAAGGGTGATAACGTCTATGAAGCTAAATGACATTCAAATCAATGATTTTTTTCAAATAAATGATTTATCAAACCTGAACCCACTTGTAAAACGCCGCTTAAAAGACTTTGGCATTACTGAAGGCAAATGTGTCTGCATCAAGCAGTTCTGTCCATTTGGCGGTCCCTGTATGATTGAATCCTCAGGTCAGCTTGTAGGGTTAAGGCGGAAATATGCTTCTTGCATTGTTGGAGAACGATTGTAATGCAAGCTGCATTACTAGGCAATCCTAACACGGGAAAGACAAGTCTTTTCAATCAGCTTACCGGCTCCTATGAATATGTAGGTAACTGGAGTGGGGTCACGATCGAGAAGAAAGTCGGTAAAATTAAACATGCCGAAAAACAATTAGTTGATCTTCCAGGGATTTATTCTCTGAATCCATTAACAAAGGATGAAGAAGTCGCTGCAAGTTTTCTTTTAAATGAGCCTGATCATCAGATACTGAATATTGTTAATGCAAACCAGCTTGAACGGAGCCTTCAATTAACGATTGAGCTGCTGGAAATGGGAAATCCCATGGCAGTTGTTTTGAATATGGTTGATCTTGCGGAAAGAAAAGGTTTAACGGTGGATCTCCCATTGCTTGAGAAAAGGCTTGGTGTTCAGGTATTCTCTACTGTGGCACGGAAAGGGAAAGGATCCGATCCAATCATCCGTTACATAAGCAGTGACGGGTTTGACTATCAGCAATCATTCCAATTAAATTACGGTCCGGTTATTGAGACAGCTCTCAAAGCCATCTCTGATGGATTAAATGAAGAACGCCCTGCCTTTTCTAGATGGTTGGCCATTCAATATTTGTCCTCCAATGTTGTCATTAAACCTTATGTGGAAGAGCGATTAGAAGCCGCCCAGGAGATTAAAGACCAGGCAGAGACAGAGTTGAATAAAGGCAGAGACCATTGGCTCTCTATTGACGATCTTATCTATCAAATTCGAGAGCAGTATATTTCATCCATTGCTGAAGAAACTTGCCGAGTGCAGCAACCTTCCGATGATGTGTCAATTACAGAACGAATCGATAAGTTTGCCACTAGCAAAGTTTTTGGTATCCCTATTTTTCTTGGCATGCTGTTTCTCGTCTTTAAGCTTACATTTGACTGGCTTGGCACGCCTCTGTCAGATTTGCTCGATGCTTTTTTCTCAGGACCAGTTACAGGAACTGTTGAAGCAATCTTTGCTCGCTTTCACGTCCTGCCTTTTATCCATGATGTCGTCGTTCATGGTATTATTGCCGGTGTAGGCGGTGTTCTTGTCTTTGTCCCGCAAATTTTTATCTTATTTTTCTTTATCTCTCTTTTGGAAGACTCCGGTTATATGGCTCGATTCGCGATGGTTATGGATCGCCTGATGGAGGGAATAGGATTAAATGGCAAGGCCTTTATTCCGCTGGTTATTGGATTCGGTTGTAACGTACCAGGCATAATGGCTGCTCGGACAATTGAGGAACCGAAGGAACGGCTCTTGACGATTTTGGTGACACCCTTAATGTCCTGCTCGGCACGCCTTTCCGTTTATAGTCTGTTTGTCGCAGCTTTTTTCAAAGCACATCAGGCTGCCATCGTGCTCTCCCTTTACGTAATGGGGATTGTCATTGCTGTGATCGTAGCGAAAGTTTTTACAATGATTTTTAAAAGCGAGCCTTCTTACTTTGTTATTGAACTGCCGCCTTATAATCTTCCGCAGACTCAAACAGCTTTTACAAAGCACTTGGGATAAAGGAAAAGGATTTGTTAAGAAAGCTGGAACCTTTATTTTTGGAGGTACAGTGGTCATTTGGCTTCTTTCCTATATGGGACCAGGCGGAGTAAATGTACCGGTTGATAAGAGTTTTCTGGCGATTGTCAGCGGGCTTTTCTCTCCTATATTCTCACCATTGGGATTTGGTTTCTGGCAAGCAGGTGCAGCATTGATAACAGGCTTCTTAGCAAAAGAAGTGGTGGTTTCGACAATGAATATAATCTATTTTGTGCCGAATACTCATACCCTTCAAGGCTTGCTTCCTGAATATTTCACACCGCTTTCTGCTTATAGCTTTTTGGCCTTTATTCTCATCTATGTCCCTTGCCTGTCAACTGTGGCTATTATTCAAAAAGAAACCGGGTCAAGAAAATGGACAGCCATATCCATTTTATATGCCCTTGTCATTGCGTATGGCGTTTCTTTTGTCATCTACCACGGAGGACACCTAATCGGATTAAAATAGGAGAGTGACGTAATGATCTTAAGCATAATTTTAGGTATTCTTATTTTTGGCTATGGCGCCTTTATGTTTTATAAATTTATTCAAAAAAGCCGTCAAGGTAAATGTGGAACGTGCGCTTTAAAAAAATCGTGCACAACAGGCTGCTCTACTGTAAGTGCTAAAGAGCGCCTTGACCTTTTGAAAGAAGATCATCATTAGAATAAAAAAAACAGGCTGTCGACTAACAATCGACAACCTGTTTTTTTGTTTATTATTTTAAACCCCACGCTTATTTCCCCATAAAAACGTATGCAGCTGAGGCAATACTCTTACGTCGTTCATTTCCTCTGATGCCATGGCAAGATCAATCAGCCACTCATACTTTGATAACAGCTGCTGAAGAAGCTCCATATTATCACCCGTCGCAGTATCTTCGTTACCAACCTGAAGATAAAAGGCGATTTCCGGATAGCGAGCATGAATTTTTTTAGCATACGCGAAATCCGCTTCATCAAATATCACAACTTTTAAACTGCAAGCCGATAGACGTCCTGCTTCTAACAGATTGTTAATCATTTCATCAAGCAAAGTGAAATTCGTTTTCATTCCAGAGCTAGGAGGCTTTGGAGAAATCGTTACATCGTCAATATCCAACAGCCACGGCTGCCACTTTGTCCCCTGTGTTTCAACAGCAATTCTGATCTTATTCGCTTTTAAAAGGCTGACAAGCTCTGCATGGTTAGCAAGAAGAAGAGGATTTCCCCCTGAGAGTGTTACATGGGAAAACTGATTACCGCCAATTGCTCTTAATTCTTCCATGATTTCAGAGGCTGTCATCAGCCGGATCTCATCTTTTGCAGAACCATCCCACGTAAAAGATGAATCACACCAGCTGCACGAATAGTCGCATCCCGCAGTTCTGACAAACATGGTTTTCACCCCGATGACGGAACCTTCTCCTTGGATCGTCGGACCGAATATTTCAAGAACGGGAATTTGGTTAGCCATTACTCTTCCCCCCTGTGTTTTGGACGATATACAACATAACTAGTGGGGGTCTCCCTTACGATAACCTGTATGCATTGAGGGTTCGTCTCTAATTTCTCCAAGTGCGTCTGCACACTGTTCCAGATCTGCTCAGCAACGAATTCAGTCGATGGATAGTCAACCCCTGAGAACTCAGGGAGCTCATTTAGCAATGCATGATCATAGCGTTTATGAACAATATCTTTTAAGAGTTTAAAATCAACAAGAAAACCTGCATCGTTCAGGTGATCGCCTGCAATTGTTATATTGATAAAATACGTGTGGCCATGGACATTTTGGCATTTTCCCGATTCGGGATGCGGAATATAATGAGCAGCAGATAAATGCATATCCTTATTCAATTCAAATCTATAATTGTGCGGTGTTTGAGGGTAATATTGTTGAATCATGAAAGTCTCACTCCAAAATAAAATTATGCTGTCTAGACTCATCGTACTCTCATCTAGCGATAAAATCAAAAATGCGGTCTCCGCATGACAAAGAGGCCACATCCATTCAAATAATTTCGCGCTAACTTATTGATTATAGATGAAATCCCCCCCAGAAACAACTATTATTTCACTTCTTGATTGCGGCGATTGTTTGACTGCATCCAGAATGGAAGATACAGCAAATAAAATAAGACAAGCGCTGCAGCTTCAGCAGAAAGAATATACCATGGCCACGGCCCCATCCAGTTCATAAGTGAGGTGCCATGAGGTTTTTTCATCAAGTACATATAATTTGCAGAAAGAAATTTATCCATTAGGAAGATGCAGCCGCCATACATATTGATTACTAAAAAACTCCACCATAAAAACTTAAAGGCGGGTCGAAAATTTTTCACAAAAATCATAAATAGACATGCAATGATTACCCCGCCATGAGCCGTAAAAAATTCAATATAACGAAAATGGGGAAAAGAAAACCTGCCAAGATCAGGGGTTAAAATCGCCTGAATTGAACTCCCAATCCCCGCAAAATATAAAATACCAAAGAGTTTTCGGCTGTCTGTCAGCAACATGATAATCGAAACGATCACAGCTACATCACTTAATTCCGCAGGGAGAGCTCCCTTCACCGTCCATTTATTAAAATAAAGGTACCATACCTGAACACTCAACACAGTCAGAAACAATAGAGCCGCAAGCAGATTACTAAACGTTTTCTCACGGTTATCGTTATCTCTTAAAAATCTTCTAAATACGTACATCAGCACACCAGCCAATACAATAAGACTCAACGTGACCAAGTGCTGAATCGACCATACATGAAAATTAGGTCCTTTATAATCAAAAACAAAATAGCGCCTCATTTTCCACTCCCCTTTACTTGTCATCCGTTAGTTTATTGGAAAATTGATCTTTCTACTCTTTTTCTGCAAAGAAAAACGGCTTCCTTTCTTTCTTTTCCCTTTTTTTTTTTCTTTTTTTTTTTTTTTTTTTTTCTTCTTATATTTTTCTCTTTTTTTTTTCTTTTTTTTTTTTATTTTTTTCTCTTTTTTATCTCTTTTTTTTGTTGTCTTTCTCTTTTTCTTCTTCTTTCTTTTGTTTTTCTTTTTGTGTTCTTCATCTTCTTTTCTCCTTTTCTTCTTTCTTATGTTCTTTATATTTTTCCTTAGTTTCATTATCCCTTCAGTTTCCTTTCCGGGACATCGTTTGCCTTTTCCCTAGTTTTTTGTCCCTCTTTTGTTTTTTTGTTTGTGTTTTTGTTCTCCCTTTTCCTTTTGTTTTTTTTCTTCTTTTTTTATTTTATCGTCTTTAGGTCTTTTAGCTTTTCTATCTTTCTTTTTTCTTTTCTCTTCTCTTATGTTTTTTTTTTGTATCTTTCCTATTTTTCTCGTGTGTTTCCTTCTTTTTCTCTATTCTAGTATTCTTTTTCTCCTCTTTCTATTTATATATATTTTATATCCTTTTTTTAGACCATTCCTTTTTCCTTTTTTTCTTTCTTTCTTTTCTTTTCGTTCTTTCTCTTTTTTTGTTCCTGTGTCTCTTTATCCTTTTTTTTTTTTTTTTTCTTTCTTCTTTTCTTTTTTTTTTTTTTTTTCTTTTTCTTTTTCCTTTTTTTCTTCTTTTTGTTCTTCGACACCTATCCTTTCTCTAGTATCTTTCTCTTATCTCTTCCTCCTTCTTTTCCTTGTTTATCTTCTTTTATATCCTTTTTTTGTTAGTATTCATCTTCTTCTTTTCTTTCTCTTTCCTTTCTCTTTTTCTCTTCTTTTTTCTCTCATACTCTTCCTTTTCTCTTCTTCCTTCTTACTTATATATCTTTTCTTGCCTTTCTTTTCATCTTTTCTCTTCTTTTTCTCTTTTAGTTCTTACTTCTCATTTTTTTTTTCTTTTTCTTCTTCTCCTTTCTCTCTATTTCTTCTATCTTTTTTTATTTTTCTTTCTCTTTTTCCTTTTTTTTTTTCCTTTCTTCTTCTTTCTTTAGTTTTTGTTCTTTTTTCTTTTTCTTCTTATTTTTTCTTTCCTTTTTCCCTTTTCCTCTTCTTTCTTCTTATTTTCCTTCTTCTCCTTTTTCTTTTTTCTTTCTTCTCCTTCTCTTTTTACTTTTTTTTTTCTTTCTTTTTCCTTTCTTTTCTTCTTCTTATCCTTTCTCTTTTTATATATTCTTCTTTTCTTTTCCTTCTTTTTTTTCCTTCTCTTCCTTCTCCTTTTTCTCTTTTTTTTATTTTTTTTTCCTTTCCTTTACTTCCTTTACTTTTCTTTTTTTTTCTTTTTTTTTACTTTTTATTCTTTTTATATCTTTTACTCTTTTTTTTTTCCTCTTTCTCTCCTTTTTTTTTTTCTTTTCTTTTTCACTTTCCTTTTTTTTTTTTTTTTATCAGGACAGCCGTTCTAATCTCTCAAAGTTATATACATTTGCGCATGTTTCTGAGGTCGGTTCATAAAAACAATGTTTCTTATATCTTCCTACAAAGGGCTGATCATACCAGGTCGATGGACAATCACCATATGGATTAAAATACCAGAGGCTATATTTTGCTGGCCAGTGTCTCTCTCCATTAACCGCTCGACGAGCCAGCCTCTTCTCTTTCTCTCTGGCTCTTTGATAAAAATAGCTGTGCGTTGTTGCCTCAAATGCATGAGGCTGAAAGACCATTTCCGGGATGGTTCGAAGCCCGACAAAATCTGAACAGTTTGCCCGGATTCGGTTGATGCCAACAGCTCCCACAAGCATCATGCCTAATATCCCTTCCCCTTCGGCTTCAGCTCGCTGCAATCTTGCCAAAAGAGCAATGTCTGAGCTTCTTGCTTTTACAACCCCCATATACACACCTCCATTGTAAATACTATATGCTTTGAACCAGAAAAAAACGTCAAAAAAAAGCGGCAATCCCATTCACATTAACGGGATTACCACTCTGAACGAACGATTAATTTTTAAACTTCTCTATCCCAATGACGATGTTCAGTGACTGCATTAATGAAGTCTGAAGTAAATGGCGATAAGTCACCGGAATCTTTAACTATAATAACACCTGGAACCGGTTGACCTTCATTTCCTGCCTTTATTATCCCAGCAGACTCTAACAATTCAATTCCTTCGTTTGCTGCACCGATAGCTTTGAAATGGCCAAATGCTTCATTAAGGAAACCTTTAACGCCGGTATCAGACTTTAATGACTGAATACTCTCTTTGCCACCTGCTACATAAATGGCATCAAATAGGACAGAATCCGCTGTCAGGAAGGTATGATCCACCTGAAGCTCTTTGCCATTTGCTCCTTTTAGCACGCCCTGATGATGACTGATCACTTCGGCGTTCATTCCAGAGGCTTTCAGCGCATCGGTCAGCTGACCGATTTCCTCGTCGTCAAAGCCGTTTTCAGCAATCACTGCCACTTTCCTAGTATCAGGCTTTTTAACCGTGTTTTTCTGACTTAAAGCAGGCGAGACTTTTGTTTTCCTCAGACCCATGAGCATTCTCAGGTGCTTCAACGCCTACGGCTGAGGCGATCTGCTCTGCCAAATGAGGATCAACATTGCTGAAAACATTGACAACCTGTTGTTTTACATCACGGCTTTTTAATTTACCAACTTCGAACTGAAACCCTTTTACAATGTGAGATTTTTCAACATCTGACATGCTATTCCAGAATAATTTTGCCTGACTGTAATGATCTTTAAAGCTGTCACTGCGCTTTTGAATTTTACGGCCTTCAACTTTTTCCTGATGATGGACATATCCGCCTTCTTCTTCAGAAGCAGGCTCAGGATAATTATTTTGAAGGGAATTCTGGTAATATGAGACCGGTCCCCGGCTGATCGCTGTTCGGTGGAACCCATCATACTGGTTATTATGAACCGGCGCCACAGGTCTGTTAATCGGAATTTCATGGAAATTTGGTCCGCCTAATCTCAGCAGTTGAGTGTCAGTGTAAGAGAACAGACGTCCTTGCAACAGCGGATCATTTGTGAAATCTATGCCAGGTACAACGCTTCCTGGATGAAAAGCGACTTGTTCCATTTCTGCAAAGGCGTTATCCATATTACGGTTTAATACCATCTTCCCAACTTTTTTCACCGGTACGTCTTCTTCCGGCCACAGCTTGGTAGGATCAAGCACATCAAAGTCAAATTTAAATTCATCTTCTTCTTCAATCATTTGAACGCCAAGCTCGAATTCAGGGTAATCACCGTTTTCAATTGATTCCCAGAGGTCCCGGCGATGAAAATCAGGATCCTTACCTGCAATTTTCTGAGCCTCATCCCAGACTAAGGAATGCACACCCAGCTTAGGCTTCCAATGGAATTTAACAAATCTCGCTTTGCCTTCTTTATTTATAAATTTAAACGTGTGAACCCCGAAGCCTTCCATCATGCGAAAGCTCCTTGGAATCGCCCGGTCAGACATTGCCCACATAACCGTATGCACGGACTCTGTGTTATTGGCCACAAAATCCCAGAATGTATCATGAGCGGTTTGAGCCTGAGGGATCTCATTGTTTGGTTCAGGCTTAAATGAATGAACAAGATCAGGAAATTTAATTGCATCCTGAATAAAAAACACCGGAGCATTATTGCCTACCAGATCGTAATTACCTTCTTCGGTATAAAATTTCGTCGCAAATCCTCTGATATCGCGCACAGTATCTGATGAACCTTTTGAACCGGCAACTGTTGAAAATCTTACGAATACTGGTGTTTTAACCGAAGGGTCACTCAGAAATTTCGCTTGTGTAAATTCCTCCATTGACTCATATGGCTGAAAATAACCATGAGCAGCATAACCGCGTGCATGAACAACCCTTTCAGGAATCCGTTCATGGTCAAAATGTGTCATTTTTTCCCTGAAATGAAAATCTTCCATAAGTGTTGGGCCGCGCACACCAGCTTTTAACGAATGCTCTGTATCTGAAACCCGAAGCCCTTGATTCGTTGTCAATTTTTTGCCATCATTATTAACCCGGTATTCTTCGAGTTGCTTATCTTTGCTGTATTCATTAACGCCATTTCTCTCCATATCATCTTTTTTCAATCGTTCCAGCCTCCCTATAAAATGATGACTATGTAATTGTTAATTAAATTTTAAAAATATTCATAGTTAAGATATACCCTCTATTTATTCGGTTAAACGCTTTGTTTTAGACTTTAATAAACGGGTAAACAAGAGAGTGAGAACAAAATTCCAAATTGATGAAAAGGAGTTTTTATAATATGCGTGACTATTTAAAACACTATATTAATGGAGAATGGGTTGAATCAACCGGCTCCGAAACAATGGAAGTTATTAATCCTGCAACAGAAGAGGTCATGGGTCACATAAGCATGGGTACAGAAGAAGATCTTGACCGCGCGGTTAAAGCTGCCCGCGACGCTTTCCCTTCTTTTTCCCAAACAAGCAAGGAATATCGCGTTGAGCTGCTGGAAAAAATCGCTGATGAATACGAGAAGCGCAAGGACGAGCTCATTGAGGTTATGACTGAAGAGTTGGGCTCACCAAAATCAATTTCCAAGAATGTTCATTATATGATGGGTTACTCCCACTTCAAACAGGCAGCGAAGGAATTAAAAGAGTACTCTTTCACAGAGAAACGTAATAACTCAACAATTCTTAAGCAAACAATTGGTGTCAGCGGTTTGATTACACCTTGGAATTTCCCAACCAATCAAACATCAACAAAAATCGCAAGCGCGTTTGCAGCCGGCAGCCCTGTCGTCTTAAAGCCCGCTGAATTGACACCTTATGCTGCGATTATGCTTGCTGAAATCTTTGAAGCAGCTGGCCTTCCGAAAGGAGTATTTAACCTCGTAAACGGAACAGGTGAAGTTATCGGTAACGGCATCAGCTCTCACCCAGATATCGATTTCGTTTCCTTTACAGGATCAGGGGCTGTTGGTCAAAAAGTTATGGAGAATGCGGCAAAAACGATTAAAAAAGTAGCGCTTGAGCTTGGCGGGAAATCACCGCTTGTCGTTCTCGAAGACAGTGATGTGAAAAAAGCAGCAAAAATCGCTGTTTCTCATATTGCTATGAACACAGGTCAGGTATGTACAGCTGCAACTCGAATATTGGTGCCAAAGTCAATGAAATCTGAATTTGAAGAAGCCGTGAAAAATGTATTGCCTGAGTTCCCAGTAGGTGATCCGCAAGATAAAAATTCCTTTACCGGTCCCCTCGTTTCAAAAAAACAATGGGATAGAGTGCAAGGCTATATTGAAAAAGGCACCGAAGAAGGCGCAACTCTCCTAACAGGCGGAACGGGTAAACCTGAAGGATTGGATAAAGGTTATTTTGTAAAGCCAACTGTATTCACTGATGTAAAAAATGATATGGTGATCGCACAAGAAGAAATTTTTGGACCGGTCATGTCAATTATTACTTATGAAACTGTAGATGAAGCAATTGAAATAGCAAATGATACCCTTTATGGCTTAGCTGGTTATGTTGTTGGAGAAGACCCTGAGACTCTTCAAAAGGTAGCCACAAGCATCCGTGCTGGTCAAATCACTGTAAATAAAGCAAAAACTGACTTCTCTGCACCATTTGGCGGCTTCAAACAATCCGGCATCGGCAGAGAATGGGGTGACTTCGGCATTGAGGAGTACCTTGAACCTAAAGCGGTTATGGGAATGCCGTCATAATATCCAGAATAAATAACAGTAAAAAAAGACTGCCCTCTGCGGGCAGTCTTTTTAATATTGCATAATGATCATTTAGTAAGAACGATAACCGAGCAAATGATTCTGCCAGTAGCTGATGCTTAAATCACTTTCTACGACACCGCCGCTTCCAGCATGGACCATTTTTCCGTTTCCGACATAGATCCCAGCGTGAGTGGCATAGCCTGAGCCATAATTCCCATACGTATTTTCAAAGAATACAACATCCCCAGGACTAGGACTAGAAACTGGTGTTCCTGCATTATAAATATCATTAGATGTACGTGGCAGAGAAATACCTGCTTTTTGATACACATAGTTCAGAAAGCCGCTGCAATCGAAGCCAGCAGGCGTTGTCCCGCCCCATTTATATGGCGAACCTACTAAACTTTCAGCCGTTGATACGATCCCTGATGTATTCGACGAAACCTCTTGTGTGTTAGGTGAAGATGGCGTGTACTCCATCGTTGAGGCAGCTGGCTGTTCTGTTTGACCTTTTGAACTTTGGGAGCCTGAACCATCTGTAAGGGCTGCTGTAGTCTTTGGGCCAACAATTCCGTCAACCGCTAAACTATTGTTACTCTGAAAGCTCTTGAACAGCTGCCTCAGTATTAGGACCGAATATGCCATCCACTCCAAGGCTATAACCTTTAGACGAAAGCTCAGACTGGACAGCTTGTACTGCATGTCCCCGGTCTCCTCTCCTTATTAAGTTGGTCGATGTATGTACTGCATGCTTAACGGAAGCTTTTACCGTTTTATGTTGATTATCTGAAAGCGATGGGGCATGTGCTGAAGCATGTCCTGAATGAAATGTAAATGATATCGTTGCAAGCGGAGCAATTACCGCGGTCGTTACAATAAACTTTTTCACACGATTTTTATTTGTCTTCAAAATAATCTCTCCCTTTTAATAAATAATCTCTGAAACTATCTATTGCCGATGGAAATTAGTATAACGTTTCAATCCATCAATTGATGTAACAGTAAGATTATATAGACGTTACGCTTTATTACAATTTATTATCAATAAGGTAATAAAACTCCTTAAATAGCCACAGTTCAACAAATATCTACACGTTTCACAGGGGTGTTATGTCTCATTTTCCAACAAAAAAAGACAGCTTTCCGATTTGGAAACTGTCAGGTTCATTATTCGATTCGTTTATCCGTTGTCTAAAATGCTGCCTGTAAATTTATTACTGTTTTTAAGTCGCTAAAATCTTCTTTAGCGTCCGCAAGCGTCATAGCAGCCTCAGGGCTCACACCTGCCATAATAGGTTCAATTCCTGAAATAATCAAATAATCAATCACTTTAACTAACAGTGCCGCACCATCTGAATCCACATGGGGAACACCCGATAAATCTATGATCATTTTTGTAAGACAATGACGGCTGGCAGCCTCCATTATTTCATTCATCAGTATATTTATTCGGTCAGAACCCACCTCGCCAATGACAGGTACAATCGCTATCCCTTCAGCCAAAGGAACAACGGGAATCGATAATTCAAGAAATTCTTTATTCGCTGTATCAATCGCCATCTCGTGAAAATTGATGTAAGTCAGACTGAATGAATAAGCTGCCTGATCAAGCAAAGGGTCCAAAGTAGCAACGAACTCAAACAACATCTCAGCAGAAAGGTCAAGCTGCCTTATTTCCTCTTTTAAGGACTGCCAGATGAACTTCCGAAAGTGGCCCAGATCTTTTAAGACCTCATTAATAGGAATGCCCATATTGTATATGGCTTCCCCGGTCTCTTTTCCCCATATCAGAAGTTTTTCAAATGCTGTTTCCTGATCCAGTCCCTCTTTAATGGCATCACCAATAAGCACGATAAAATTCACTCTTGCCGCCATGATTTCATCTTCTTTAAAAGCAAGCTTGCCGAATGGTTCCAGTGAACGCCCTTTAAGTCTGCTTTTATGAACCTTTGAAGCAATGACATGTTTATTCTCCGAAATTATACTCCCAAGAAATTTTAAGCGTTCATGCATCTCACAGCCCCCAATGATCTAACAAAAAAAAAAATGATTTCTTTAATTTCTTCATTAGTGCTTCCTCTTATATGTAAAGTAAACTGGCCTAAAAATAAAAACGCCGTATCTCCGCTAGGAAGAAACCGCGTTATAGTGGTGTATTTATGGTGAAGCATAGCGTGATTGAACCGCTGACCTCCACGCTGCCAGCATGAAAGACGCATGCGAAGTCCCAATGACCAAAACGCTATAAACCATTATATCATAGGTTTTTTTACCCGACCATCTGATAAATCTATATATGGATCTATAGGAGATATTATTTTGAAGCAATAGAGCGGTGGATAAGTTCTCTAATGTATGTTTCTGTTTTTAAACCGCCCCCCTTTAACATCACTCACATCTCCAATTGCCAAAAAGGCTCCTTCATCTATGTCGTCAACGATTCCTTTTAAAGTAGCTTCTTCTAAACGTGTTATAACCGCAAAAATAACCTTTTTGTCATCTCCTGTATAGGCGCCTTCACCTGAAAAATAGGTTACACGACCTAACCATTCATTTAAAGCTTTACCGATCTCTTCATATTCATCACTAATAATCCAGACAGCTCGAGAAGACTCGAAGCCCTCAATTGTAATATCAATGGTTTTAAAAGCGATGAAATAGGCGATGAGAGAATACATTGAGTGATCCCATCCAAAGACAAAACCCGCCGCACCTAAGATAATGACATTAATAAACATGACCATCTGCCCTACTGAAAATGGACTCATTTTATTTAATAACAAGGCCAATATTTCTGTCCCATCAGAAGAACCACTGTTTCTCAATACAAGTCCCGCACCAATTCCTAAAATTACACCACCGAAAATAGCGGCTAAAAGAGGATCATCGGTTAATCCAGGAACAGGTGTAAAAATGACCGTAAAAAGTGAAAGAACAAAAACGGCAATGGCCGAGGTAATGGTAAATGTTTTCCCCATTTGTTTATAGCCGATAAAAAAGAATGGAAGGTTAAGGATAAATATGAAGATCCCCAATTTATACCCTGATAAATAGGCAAGTATGATGGAAATCCCTACAACACCCCCATCAATAATACCATTTGGAACCAAAAATATTTCAAGAGCGACCGCTTCAATGATGGCCCCGATCATGACAAAAATACTCCGATTAATTATTCTATATTTTGATGCCTTCCGCCGGTTCACTTTAGACACCGCTTCAGACAATGTCTTTTCCATCTGTCTCTAAACGCTTCCCTTCTATCTCTTCTGTCAGATTAGTACTTACCCAGCCTATCCAACCTCTTTATCATATCAAAGAGGAGGAGAGCGTCCAAATAAATAGAACTAGACTACAAATCAGACAACATAAAAAAATACGATTTCTCGGAAGTCCGATAAATCGCATCGTAATAGGCTTTGTTATGGTGGAGCATAGCGGGATCGAACCGCTGACCTCCACGCTGCCAGCGTGGCGCTCTCCCAGCTGAGCTAATGCCCCGTTCAAAATTATCTCACAAAAAATAATATATCAAATTTACCGGGAGCAGTCAACATTTTTTTAAAATACACAGTCCAAAGCACGCTATCTTGAACGTATCATGCTTGCCAGTTTAATTAGAACATAGCCGATAATACTGTAGACAATTAGTGCAAATACCGCAGAAAGGTCAAGAACATATTTTCCGCTAAAAGTAACCGGCTGAAAAATGCCTCTAAACGGGGCCAATAGCGGAGAACTCAGTGATTCAATCCAGCTGACAAATGGCACGTTTCCCGCGCTGAAAAGTTTTAAAACAATAAATAAGAGCAATATTATTTGGACAATCGTTAAAATAACATTAATAACTTTTGCGATTGAAGATTCTTTTTTCTTTTTCATTAACGTTTCTCCTCTCCCTAAACAAACAATACCCATATCTTTCGTGTAAAAAACGCCGCTCTGGCAATAATATAAACAACTTACAAAGGTGGGCGCTTACATGGAAAGACTTAAGCTTTATTTCTTTATGCTTCCTAAGCTGTTTCGACTTTTACTAATGCTTGTACTACTTTTAATTATCATAGGGTTGACTGCTCATTGGATTGAGCCCAGCACTTTTCAATCTGAATTTGATGGCATATGGTGGGCTATTGGAACAGCTGCGACTGAAGGCTATGGAGATTCAACCCCGAAAACTCCCGCTGGCAAAGGGCTTAGTATTGTATTGATTTTCCTCGGTACAGGATTCATGGCTTATACCTTAACGACATTAGCAAAGGATGCGTTTAACATGCAACAGGCTCTTTTTCACGGTGAAAAGCCATTTAAAAATGATAATCATCACATTATTATCGGATGGAACGAAAAAAGCAATTATTTAATAAATAAACTGGTTGAAAACAATCAGGCCGCTCAAATCGTGCTGATCGATCACACGCTCATAAATTCCCCGGTCAAAATCGTGCATTATATCCACGGCGATGCTTGCGAGGATAGCACCTTAATAAGGGCAAATATAGTAAAAGCACGAAATTTAACTATATTTTCAAATTCCCATAAAGAAGAAAAAGCTAGTGATATGGAGTGCATTTTGACCGCCCTTGCTGCCAAAGGTTTGAATCCTGAAATAAAAATCGCCGCTGAAATATTAACACCTAGTCAATATGATAATGCAAAAAGAGCCGGTGTCAATCAAATTATTCAAACGTCACGAATAATCAGTGATGCTTTCTTTGACTTTATTTTCTAATCTGCCTCATATAAGGCAGATTCCACTTGATCGATCAGAATCTGTCCCTGCTCGATATACCGTTCGTTTACTGGAGCATCTTTATCAACCGGCGTCTGAAACTGGTTAAAGCTTGCTGTAATATTTCCAGATTCAGCCGTCTCATCAATTCCAAGTCTGATTTTATGATTTAACAAGAACGGCGTCCCCATTTCTACAATCGCATCATCTTGATCTAATGATCCCTGAATGGTTTCAAATGGAACCCTTACATAAAGATAGCCATCCCCTTCTTTAATTTTATAATCAAAATAACCATGGTCATAGTCCCAATTATCACCAATCATGAACCCCAAGGGTTTTAACTTACTTTCCAATTCAAATAATGGGTAAACGGAGCCGGCAAGATGACTCGAAAGCATTCTCATGATGTTTATCTCCTTTTTTCTTTATAATTCCCGCTGTAAGGATCGTTATGTAATTAAAAATTGGCATTCATCCTAAAAAAAACTGATCCGCTTTTAGCGAATCAGTCTTATTTTAAAAATCATCATTTATTTCTGCGGTTTTCCAAGGCTTCTTTTTGTTCCTCATAACCAGGTTTTCCAAGAAGTGCAAACATATTTGTTTTATAAGCTTCAACTCCTGGCTGATCAAAAGGGTTCACACCAAGAAGATAGCCGCTTATCGCACAAGCTTTTTCAAAAAAGTAAACAAGATAGCCAAAATAGTAAGGAGAAATTTCAGGAATATTAACGATTAAGTTAGGTACATCTCCATCTGTGTGGGCCATCATTGTTCCTTCAATGGCTTTTTTGTTCACAAAATCCATCGTTTCGCCCGCTAAATAGTTCAGCTTGTCTAAGTTATCATCATCCTTTTCAATAACGATTTCTTCTCTTGCTTTTCCAACCCTTAAAGCTGTCTCAAAAAGCTGACGGCGGCCTTCCTGAACATATTGTCCTAGTGAATGAAGATCGGTTGAAAAATCGGCAGAAGCCGGATAAAGACCCTTATGATCCTTACCTTCACTTTCCCCAAAAAGCTGTTTCCACCACTCAGAAAAGTAATGAAGACCTGGCTCAAAATTAATTAAAAGCTCTATAGATTTCCCTTTATTGTAGAGAACATTTCTTGCGGCAGCATATTGGTATGCTTCATTTTCAGCAAGAGAATCAGCAGAAAGCTTCTCTTCAGCTGATTGTGCTCCCTTCATGACCTCATCGATATTAACACCGCTTGCAGCGATCGGCAAAAGACCCACAGCTGTTAAAACAGAATAGCGGCCGCCAACATCGTCAGGAATAACGAATGTTTCATATCCTTCATTATCAGCAAGAGTTTTAAGCGCGCCCTTTTCTTTATCGGTTGTAGCAAAAATACGCGATTTGGCGCCTTCTTTTCCGTATTTTTCTTCTAGAAAAGATTTAAACAAACGGAAAGCGATCGCTGGTTCTGTAGTCGTTCCTGATTTGGAAATCACATTAACAGAAACGTCTTTATCTTTTAGCACATCAAACAATTCTTTCGTGTAGGTGGAACTGATTGTGTTTCCAACAAAGAAAATTTGCGGTGCTTGCCGCTCAGAGTCGCTTAACAGGTTATAAAATGAGTGGTTAAGCATTTCAATCGCAGCTCTCGCACCGAGATAAGAACCGCCAATTCCAATAACGACAAGCACATCAGAATGGCTTTGGATATCTTTTGCTGCTTTTTGAATTCTGCTGAACTCCTCTTTATCATAATTGGACGGCAAGTCGAGCCAGCCAAGGTAGTCGTTTCCAGCACCTTTTTTTTCATGCAATGCATCATGAGCTGCTTTTACTGCACCTGACAAATAATCTATTTCATGTTGTTTAAAAAAAGGTTTCGCTTCTGAATAATCAAACGTGATATTTTCAGCCAATTCCAATCCCCCTTAAGTTTTAGTGCCAGTCCTGTGATGAGGACTGGCACTGTATTTTTAGATTACAAACTCATTTCAAGAATTTTCTTCACATCTTGTTTTTCCATTGAATAGAAGCCACCAAAAGTGCCTCTTGCCATTGCCTTTTCAGAAATATCGTCGAGCGTTGAGCTATCAATATCATAGTCAGCAAGTGTTTCTGGAGCACCAAGACTTGACCAGAATTTTCTTAATTCTTGAATACCGAGTTCAGCAATTTCTTCATCGGTTTTCCCTTCTGGATCGACATCAAATACTCGGATAGCAAGCTGTTTCGTTTTTACTTTACCTTTTTCCATTGTGTACTTCAACCAGTTCGGTAAAATAATCGCAAGTCCGCCTGCATGAGGAATATCGTGTATAGCTGATACGGCGTGTTCAATGTTATGAGAACCCCAGTCACCCGTTGTACCCATACGCAGCATATTATTTAAAGCGATTGTTCCGTTATAAAGAATCGTTTCGCGATAAGCATAATTTTCAAGGTCTTCTAGAAGTTTTGGTGCTGTTTCCATTACTGTTTTAAGAACGGCTTCACACATTCTATCCTGAAGCGGTGTGTTTGACTGCCCATGATAATATTGTTCGAATACATGTGTCATCATGTCTACAATCCCATAGACCGTCTGATTTTTGGGTACAGTAAATGTATTAACAGGGTCCAAAATTGAGAATTTAGGAAATAATAAAGGCGAACCCCAGCCGTATTTTTCATGCGTTTCCCAATTCGTAATAACCGCACCTGAATTCATTTCAGAACCTGTAGCTGCCAGTGTCAAAACGGTTCCTAACGGCAATGCATTTTCAAGTTCAGCTTTTTTTGTAATGAGATCCCACACGTCGCCTTCATATGTAGCGCCGCCTGCGATGGTCTTAGAGCAGTCAATAACACTGCCTCCGCCAACTGCAAGTACAAGATCAATATTTTCTTTTTTACAGATCTCTACGCCTTTTCTGGCTGTAGACAACCGGGGATTTGGCTCAACTCCCGGCAATTCGAATACTTCTGCACCAACTGCATTCAGTTTTTCCATTACCTGATCATAAAGGCCGCTTTTCTTTATGCTTCCGCCTCCGTATACCAACAGCACTTTTTTCCCATACTGCGGCACCTGTTCTTTTAGTGCATCGACTTGCCCTTTGCCAAAAATTAATTTTGTTGGATTATAAAAAGTAAAGTTATCCATAGTCAGTATCCCCTCCTTGTTTCATTATCTTTTTTCCCGTTTATTTTGTAAAGAAACCTGCTCTTATGAATAAATTACCCGAAAGGATAACAAGCTATGTATGTGGGTCTTTTAAAAAGGAGGTGAGTCAATGAACGGCTTACAACGAACCGCATTAGCTTTAATTATTATCGGCGGCATTAACTGGGGACTTATTGGGTTTTTTCAGTTTGACCTTGTTGCAGCAATCTTTGGCGGCCAAAGTTCCGCTCTCTCCCGAATTATTTATGGAATCGTTGGTTTAAGTGCTCTATACGCCCTTACTTTGCTATTTAAACCATCTGAAGAAGTAGCAACTTCTGATGTCCATGATCTCCATCATACTGACCCCGTTCACTAATTCTAATGACTTCAGGCATCGGATATCGTGTACCGATGCTTTTTTTTCGCAAAAAAAAAGCACCTTTGAGGTGCTTTCCTAAGCTGACAGCTTACTTTTTAAGTCTTTTGTTCAACTGAGCTTGACGATCATTGGATTCTTTAAGCCAATCTTTAAGCTTATCCTCCAATGTATTAAAGCCAGGCTTGCTTTCAGTCTGTTTTTTGTTAAAACGAGGCTGCGCAGGCTTTCTGGTTTCTGTTTCCGGTTTTGGCTGCGTGGCGCGAATCGACAAAGAAATTTTACCGGATTGGTCATCTATAGTTAGGACTTTAACTTTTACTTCGTCGCCCACTTTGAGATGCTCATTAATATCTTTTACAAAAGTATGTGCTACTTCTGAGATATGGACGAGCCCTTGTTTCTTATCATCGATGGCGACAAAAGCGCCGAAAGGCTTGATACCTGTTACCTTTCCTTCAATGATATCTCCTACTTTGATAGTTTCCTGCATGAAAACAACTCCTAAACAATTTATTAACCTATAAAAGTATACCACAGGTAAAGCCATAAGACAAAAAGTGCGATTTTATGTCCCGGGAAATAAAAATTCGGGCAATATAGGAAATATTAGCGAATAATCAGCTCCTTATAAAACGCGCCATCCAAAAAGGATGACGCGAATAAATCCTGGTTTATTTCCCTTCCATTGCATAAGCCTTTTCGATCACAATGCTTTTTTCGATATAAATCTGATGCCATAACATAAACACCAGCACTGTCCATATTTTACGGCTGTTATCTCTTTTGCCGTTCTTATGATCATCAAGAAGTTTTAATACATAAGACTTGTTAATGAATTCCTCTGTATGACTGTCTCTGATTAAATCTTTCGCCCACTGGTATAATTCATCTTTCAGCCAGACGCGAATCGGCACCGGAAATCCGAGTTTTTTCCTAAATAATATAGAATCCGGCACAATATCTCTCATCGCTTCACGCATAGCATATTTTGTTGTTTTCTCTGCCGTTTTTAAGTGTGCCGGCAATGTGCGCGCAACATCAAAGACTTCTTTATCAAGAAAAGGTACCCGCAGCTCCAAAGAATGAGCCATGGTCATTCTGTCTGCTTTCACGAGAATATCACCGCGCATCCACGTATGAATATCCACGTATTGCATTTTCTCCACATCATCATACTTTGCAGCATTATTATAAAGCGGGTGCGTAATATCGGTAAAATGCGTCCCCTGATCATATGTTTTCAATACAAATTGCTTTTCTTTCTCATCAAACATATAAGCATTTCCTACATAACGATCTTTTATCGGCGTACAGCCGCGAACGAGATAACTTTTGCCCTTTACATCCTGAGGCAGCCTTTCAGCCATCATTTTCACAAGAGCCCTTCCAGGCTTCGGAACTTTATTAAACCAGTTTAGAGCTAAAGGTTCACGATAAATGTTATATCCACCAAATAGTTCATCTGCTCCTTCTCCGGAAAGCACAACCTTTACATGCTTGCTCGCCTCTTTCGCTACAAAATAAAGAGGAACAGCAGCAGGATCCGCTACGGGGTCGTCCATATGCCAGATGATTTTTGGAAGCTCATTAATGAAATCCTCAGGAGTAATATACGTATGAATGTTTTCAACACCTAATTTTTCCGCAGAATCCTTTGCGATGTCGATTTCACTATAGCCTTCACGTTCAAATCCAACCGTAAATGTTTTGATACCCGGATGAAATTCCTTTGCCAATGCAACGATGCTTGTTGAATCAATTCCGCTCGAAAGAAAAGCGCCGACTGGCACATCACTGCGCATATGCATTTGTACAGAGTCTCTCATTACATCTTTGATTGCACGTTTTGCCTCGTCAAAGGTTTGGTTTTTCGGTTCAAAGCTTGGCTTCCAATATGAATGAATATGAAGTGTTTCGCCCTTTTTCTTTGTAAGATAGTGTCCGGGTTCAAGACGCTTTATTTCTTTCGCCATCGTCAGAGGTTCAGGAACAAATTGATAAGTCAGGTATTGCTGAAGTGCTTCTTTATAGACTTCGTGAGTGTTATCCCCAACTAACAAGCTTTTCTTTTCAGATGCAAAGAATGTTCCGTCTTCCGTTTCCATATAAAAGAATGGTTTGATACCAAATCTGTCTCTTGCTGCAAACATCGTTTGTTCCAGCTTGTCCCAAATCACAATACCGAACATTCCTCGCAGCTCTTTTACAGCTTCTTCTTTTTTATCAGCATAAAGTGCCAGAATAACTTCAGTATCGGAGGTGGTTTCAAATGTATAACCTTTCGATTCCAACTCTGTTTTCAATTCAAGATAATTATAAATCTCACCATTAAAAATAATGTGGTAGCGTGAATTTTCATATGAAAGCGGCTGATGTCCGCCCTCTAGATCAATAATGCTTAGCCGACGAAAAGCCAGTTGCATCGTTTCGTCCGTATAAAATCCTTCGTCATCCGGACCTCTATGAGTAATAATATCCGCACGTTCAGTCATCAAATTCTGATCATGGCGGTTTGATTGCAGTGTCTTATTGGATATATATCCGACAAATCCACACATACGAAAGCCCCTTTCTAGACAAAAACCTCTTCATAATTGTTAATAATCCATCAATATAGTTTATCACTTGCAACAAAAAAAACCTAGCAGTATCTTATATTAAATCCTGATCTGCCACCTATATAATTATCGTTAGATTAAGACATTTTTTGACTGAATCATTCGCATTAATTAAAGCTGTTTTTCTAATTAAGTAAAAGGGTCCTGATTTTATTGTATACTTAAGATAGATTTTCGTACGGTAAAGGAGGAAATGCCAGTGAGAATTGTATCCTTATGCCCCAGTAATACCGAATTGCTCGTTTATCTTGGTTTAAAAAATCAAATTGTCGGCATCGATAATTATTCGGATTGGCCTCAATCGATTCAGGACCTCCCAAGGCTTGGACCGGATCTTTCAATTGACATGGATAAAACAGCTGCATTAAAGCCTGATCTTGTGGTGGCCTCTCTGAGTGTCCCCGGCATGGAAAAAAACATTGATGGGCCTTAAACAAAAAGAGCTTCCCTATGTTATTTTAGATCCTCAATCCATGGACGATATCGCAAACGATATGATCGTCATCGGAGAATTGACCGGTAAAATGAAAGAAGCACTTATTGTGAAGGAAGCATTCTTGAAAATCCTTGCAAGTTACAAAGAAACAGCGCAAGAACTGTCCTCCAAGCCTTCTTTATATTGGGAATGGTGGCCGAAACCGGTCTTTACACCTGGCAGAACGAACTGGCTAACTGAAATAAGTATGCTTGCCGGTGCAACCAACTGTTTTTCTGATCAACCGGAAGCGAGTGTTCAGACAAGCTGGGATGAAGTCATCCATCGTGATCCTGATCATATCTGTATGGTTTGGGTAGGCGTTGAACACTTCCAAAGTCCATCCTGGGTTTGTTTTAAAACGGACCGGCAGTGAGAAGATGAAGGCAGTTGCCCAAGACAGGATTCATGTTCTTGAAGAAGCTTTATACTGCCGACCTTCCCCAAGACTTTTAACTGGATTAAGAAAGCTCGCAGCACGTCTTCATCCCAGCTCATTCCCGGATTTTGACGATGAAGAGGACCCGCTTGCATTTTTCTTTTAACCCTAGTAAATACCGCTATCGAAAATGGAAACAACAGTTGATAAATTGGAAATACCCTCGCTTTCCGCGGGCGATCCTCGAGCCCACTCTAAGCAAAGAAGCCTTCCTTGCTTCTTATTTAATCAATTGTTGATTTTCTCTCTAGGTTGCTCGCTTTCCACGGGCACGGCCTCAGCTAACTTTGGCGTGGTTTCTTTGTGCACCAAAGTGGATCTTCGGACGCGTGCTAGTCCCGTTGGAGTCTCGCACCTTTCGCTTCAATCAACGTATTTGTTGCCCTTGCGAAGACACGGCACGAAGGCAAAAATCTCTATTGCGGTTAGCATTCTGATATTCATGGGTTTTCACATTTTATCTTTCCATATAAAGAACTGACTACTTACAATGACGGTTTTCATTAGGCCTTGTTAAATGTTTTATACAGGCGTATTACTTGACTCTTGTGTCATTGCCCAAAAGATTAACGCACGACGCCGACTTGCTCACCTGGCCTTTGAGGAATTAAAGAGGGAGCAATCACATCACAATGAACGCCCAATGAAAGTAAAAATCTATTTAATGGGTATCCAGTGGGGCCAGCTTTGTAACACACTCGAAGAGCGTTAGGGTCTCAAGTTTATTGACTAATTTCCTAATGGCTGCATCAGTATGGGGGATCATTCCAATATATCTGGGTTTTTCACGTCCTTCTTCAGCAATAGCGACTGCAATTTTTTCTTTTGATACGTCTAAACCTACATATTTTAAGGTATCCTTCATAATAACTAGCTCCTTCCGTAATGTAGCTCTAATTTGGTTTTTTGTTTTTTCTTTCAATAAACATTCTTCCCAAATTAACCTACGAATTTACGAGTAAGGGGCTAGTTTCGTTCATGATAACTCGCATGGTACTTCATAGCTGTGTGGAGTCTCGCTTGGATCACAGATTCCGCAGGACTTGAAACAGCATCCTTGAATTCACACCGCACGATGAAAATGCGAACAACCCATGATAAATTGAAAATACCCTCGCTTTCCGCGGGCGATCCGCGAGCCTCCTCATGGCCACAGGACGTGGGTAGGTTCGGCGTTAGCACAGGACGTGCTGGTTTTAGCCGAACTTCCTTCAGTAGTTGTGGGGTCTCGCCTGGATCGCGGATTCCGCAGGACTTGAAACAGCATCCTTGAATCCGCACCGCACGATGAAAATGCAAAGCATTTTCGAGGAGTCTCATGTCCTCAACTCCAATCAGCCAAAATGTGAATGTGATCTGTCCTAAGTTCTCTTGCCATGAAAAACTTCTGTATTATTGATCTTTCTTAAGATTTAATCAAAAAATAGCTCGTATTCCTTGAATGACCACTGGTTTGGCTAAAGATTGAGATGTTTTTACCACCATTGACCATTGGCTGTACTGCTGGAAAATTCGTGATGCCACGTGTTCAACTGATGGAAATTGAATTTCTATAGCAACGATTTAATTGGCCACCTCTGCTCACAAACATGTTGAGTGAAGCGAAAGGTGCGAGACTCCTGGAAAATGCATCAGCATTTTCTTCGTGCGGTGTGGAGTCAAGGATGCTGTTTCAAGTCCAACGGGAATAGCACGCGTCCGAAGATCCACTTTGGCGCGCAAAGAGACAACGCCAAAGTTAGCTGAGGCCGTGCCCGTGGAAAGCGAGCGCCTGAAACGGAATAACCATCACCACATAGATCCGTCAGCCTCATCAGCTAACCAAGCGAGACTCCCTCGGCTATAATTTATCATATAGTACTTTTTTGATTTCTCCCCAAACGTAAAAGAAGGTCCTGACAGCCATCATGGCATCAGGACCCTCCTTTCTTTAAATAGATTCGTATAAGCTCACAATTTCAGCGGTCTTTTAAAGAACGGCCGTTTTCTATTCAAGCGCACACAAAAGGAACATTTACATGCTTTCTGATAAATGTTTGTTTAGAACATTATATTGAGGCTGATTATTAAGCTGCTTCATCACTTTCTCTGATAAAGAGCCATTGCCTTTTTTTATAATAAATACATTCAACGAACGCTTTCCCCATTGTTTATACACGGCATCTACCGTTTTAAAATAGAGATCCAGCCTGTGTCCGTTAATTTTTGATCCTGTATCTGCTACTACACCGTATCCGTAGCCTGGGATAAATAAAATGCTTCCAATCGGAAAAATTTTCGGATCTGCCGCAACAGTGGAATAGAGACCACGTCTCACTTTTACACCACTTCTGGTAAGCCCGTATGTTGAATCACCGGGTTTTTTGCCAGTAGATTCAACACCAGCAGTGTATCCAGTTGCAAGCACCTGTACTGCTGGATACTGATTGTGAGGTTTATCAGAAGCCAAATCTTTATTAGGCGTTTGAGTAAACTCAGCATTGATTGTTTTATTTTTCCATTTCTGAATACGCCGAAAGCCTAAATCACCATAAGCTATTGTTTTATCTGCTGCAGCATAAGGATTCGTTTTAATTTTAATCTCCGCATTACTTTGACTGGCTTGTACCTTCATGCTGAACAGGACACCCAGTGTAAGAATCAATGCCAGAAAGAAAAAGATTTTCGCGTTAAATTCACGCAGTAGTTCCTTAAATAAATACAATAAAATCACTCCTTAATCTTTATATACCCTATTTCAAAAAAAATAGTCCTAATGGTATAAGAAAAAGGTCTGTTTAAGGGAGTGATTCATAGATACACAAAAAGAACCCTTCCATGAAGGGTTCTTTTTTGGTTTTCTATCAAAACATCTGATAGCCATTTTGACGAAGCATCTTAATGACTACCCCTGAAACAACTGCTCCGACAAAACCCATACTCAGAATGGTAATATCGGAAGGCGCTAAGGATATGAGACCTTGAATGGCATTATGAAAAGCTTCCCGCGGCTGAGTAACATAGGCCATTGTTGATTCGTTATCTGCAATGACAATAACAACAATCGGATATAAGATTGCCATAAGCCATGATGTTTTCAAGAGCATATTAAGAATAAATCCGATACCAAAAAACAGCACCATAAACAATAAAATCGAAATTAAGAACTGAAATATAAACATGCCCTTCACCTGCTAATGTTCGGAATCAGAATTTTTCTCTTCCTTTATCGTACTAAGAAAATTCACAATCGTCAATTAATATTTTTCCCTGAGTCCGAACCGGTAAAGTTCTTCTGTTCATTTTTCAGTGTCTCTTGCTCACGATTACTTTTTTCCAGTGCCTGAACACCGCTCACACGTTTCAGATCCTCCAAGAAGCAGCTGAAAATAACCTTTCCCTTTGCAGTACTGGCATGATGATTCTGAATGGTTATTCTTTTCCGTGCGTCTCATGTGCGACACTCCCTTATAAATTTTCACTCATCATAGCAACTTTCATTTCTAATGAAAACCGCTATATTAACCCGTTTCAGCCAATGTAAGCGAATACATTTGAACCGATCTTCCGTTTACTCCTTATTGCCTTTATTTTTATATTCTGAAAATTTATTTTTTTAAGTTATCTTGACACTTTAAAATACGGGATCTATATTAAATTTACTATCACATTTTTGCTATTAATAAGGAGGAGAAAGCCTTTGTTATTGCTCATTGCAGGTTCCATGACGTTTAACCCTTTATTCTCTGTGCATTCAGGGGACAGTCGACGCCTTTCTTCTGCATCCCCGAATTAAAGAGGGGGAAAATTAAAATGAGCTACACCTTAATAAACCTTTTCAAAGGGGATTCCATTTATTTAACCGCAAAACGGCCTGAAGATGCTGAGATCATGACAAAGTGGCAAGAAGACAGTGATTATTTAACAAAGATGGATACTGACTTTGCAGTTCCTTCAGGCGTCTCCGCCCACAAAGCCAACGATGCTAATGATAGTAAAAATCAAAATCATGTTCATTTTAGAATCCGTTCGCTTGAGGACGACCGTTTGATCGGATTTGCAGCACTTCACAGTATTGAATGGAACTGCCAGTCAGCGTCTCTTGCAATTGGAATCGGCGACCCTATGGATCGCGGAAACGGCTACGGGACAGAGGCATTGGAGCTTCTCGTTCGCTATGCTTTTTGGGAGCTTAATCTCCATAGAGTTGGTCTAGACGTCATCTCCTATAATACAGCCGCTATTCGTTCTTATGAAAAAGCGGGTTTTCAACAGGAAGGTCGAATGCGGGACGCTGTTTTCCGCCAAGGAAAACGTTATGACCGGATTATGATGAGCCTCTTGAAGCCTGATTGGAAAAATAAAATCACACAAAAAGGGTGATGCCGTTTTACAGGCATCACCCTTTTTTTAAAAGAAGTAACATTTAGTGTTTTATATTTTCTTAAAAGAGTTTCAGCTTACCTTTTTTAAGAGTAAGACCCACACCGCCAAGCAGGAACAGGTAACGGTCATCAATAATTTTCTTCATCGCAGCTGCTGGAGCGCCTTTAAGCTTTCTGTCGCCAACAACACCGATTGCATCTCCTTTACCAAGAGAAGCAACTGTACCTTTACTTTTATAAGTAAACGTTTCAGTCGGCTGTGAATGAAGAAGGTGACGAAGGTTTTTTGATAAAGTGAACGATTCCTGAATAGCAATTTGTGCGGTTGGAGGATATGGACGTCCACTTTCTTTATCCATTACAAGGGCACAATCACCAATCACGAAAATATTCTCATAGCCTGTTGCACGAAGGTCTTCTTCGACTGGAAGCTTGCCTCGGTTCGTTTCAAATCCTGAAGCTTCAAGAACAGAGCTGCCTCGGACACCACCCGTCCAAACAATTGTTCCAGCTATGATTTCATCCGTTTCGTCACTGTCTTTCGTTCCAATGATGACTCTGTCTTCCTTAACTTCTTTAATCATCGCACCAAGCTTAAACTCCACACCTTTGCTTTCGAGCTGATGAATCGCATAATCCACAAGTTCCTTATCGAAATTAGGAAGAATGGAAGGCATTGCTTCGATGTTGATAATACGAACCTTGCTCCGGTCCACATCGTATTCACGGCATAATTGAGGAACACGATGAGCGAGCTCACCGACAAATTCAACACCGCTGAAACCGCCGCCACCGACAATAATATTTAATTTATTATCATCTTTTACAGCGTCATGATTGTAGCTTGCAAATTGATATTCGATATGTTCACGGATTTTGCGGACAGTATCCACACTGCGAATCGTAAAGGCATTTTCCTTCATACCTTTTATACCGAATGTTTCTGATTCAAAACCAAGACCAATTACAAGATAATCATAATCAAGCTCGCCATTTTGAAGAATAACTTTGTTTTCATCTTTCTTAATTTCAACGACCGTGTCTTGAACAAAATTAATTCGGTTTGTATTAATGACATCTTTAATCAGCATACGGGTCCGGTCATGATGTAAAGTTCCAGCAGCCGGTTCATGAAGCCACGTGGTTTGGTAATGGTAATTGTGCTTGTTAACTAGTGTAATTTCTGCATCCTGATTGTTGAGATCTTTCGTTAGACGAACTGCAGTCATCATTCCGCCATAACCTGCACCGATAATAAGAATTTTTGGCTTACTCATCCGTATCACATCCACCTTTTTTAATAAATTTAAAGCATTTAACGAAGTATAAGAACTTGTGATGTTTTTCACTAACAACTCTAATCTTATTTCCCATATTCATAATATGACATTTTTGTGTACAATTCAAGTCTTTCGGCATGTTTAATGTGCCAATTGAAGTATTCCCACTACTCTGTAATTTTATTGATTTAAATATAGGCGAATAGTGGACAGCTTATTTGTCTATTATGATAAAGGTGATATTATGTTTTTCCCTTTTTCTTTTTATCGAAACCGGCAAATTGAAGATATTCAAAACAAATCCGCATTAACCGATAACAGAAATGAACAGGTGGTTCTGCCTCCTTCAGCTCGTTATATCCATAACTTATTATACGGAGCCGGTATAAGAGTTGAAATCAAAGCCATGGAGGATGAAAGCTGGGTTCCTTTGTATTTACCGGAGAGCAAGCGGCTGGTAGCCGTTCATATTCGCGGTGATTCTGTGCTGACAAAAATAAAAGCGAAAGCCTTTGTCAAAAAACACGGCGTCGTGCACGCCCCCTCTTGCCCAATTGACTGGATTTTCCCGGCTTCTTTTTATGCGGATTGCACATCTCTTCTTAAGAAAATAGCGCCTTTCCGGTAAATGGCTCTTTCCAACAGCACTTGCCGATTGACAGATAAAAAAACCCTTTTCCCATTGGGAAAAGGGTTTTTTGCATTTAGCAATCAGTTGAAGGCGTTCCGGCATTTGTTTTTGTTTTAAATGAACTTCCGCACCCGCATGTGGCGATCGCGTTCGGATTCTCAATGGCGAATCCTCCGCCCATCATGTTTTGTTTATAATCTATAACCACATCGCGCAACAGCGGCTCGCTTTCTTTATCAATGATGACTTGAATGCCATCTGATTCAAAAAAAGTATCTTCTTCTTTCTTTTCCTCATCAAAGCCCATACCGTAAGTAAGACCGGTACAGCCTCCTCCTTTGACGCCAACTCGGAGGAAAAGATTGTCTGCGCCCTGTTCCTTCATCATCTCTTTAACCCGATGATTTGCGGCTTCAGTAATTGTCAAAATCATTTCACGCATTCCTCCCTTGCATTTACTTATAGTATAGTCTTTATTAGTATTATAAACAAGATTTCTGTTCACACACTTCATCTTAGAAAGGATGTACGATTCATTGAAACAACTCGTTGCAGCAACACTTTCTGCTCTTTTATTATTATCAGCCTGTTCCTCATCAAAGGAACAAGAGGCGAGTTCATCCAAATCTGCTCCCTCAACAACCATCACCGTTTCGGCAGCCGCAAGCCTTCATGATGTTCTTCAAAAATTAACCAAGCAATATGAGAAAGAGAATCCTTCTGTTCATATACATATCAACAGCGCCTCCTCAGGTACCCTTGCTAAACAGCTTGAAGAAGGTGCTCCGGCTGATCTTTACATTTCGGCTTCTCAGAAATATATGGACGAGCTCGAAAAGAAATCCATTATAGATAAAAGCAGCCGCCAAATACTATTATCCAACAAGCTCGTTCTTATTCAGCCGAAAAAGTCTGACCTCTCTTTGGCATCAATCAAAGCTTTAAAGAACGCCAAGGTCCAGCATATTTCCATTGGTGAACCAAGCCTCGTTCCTGCTGGCGAATATGCAAAAGAATCTTTAACAAGCGAGAAGCTTTGGACGGCTTTAAAATCTAAATATGTCCTCACGAAGGATGTTACCCAGGCATTGAGCTATGTAGAAACTGGAAACGCAGAGGCAGGCTTTGTCTATAAAAGCGATGCGGTGACATCAAATAAAGTAAAAATAAGTTTGGCGATTCCTGATTCGGATCATCAGCACATTCTTTACCCAGAAGCGATTATAAAGAATTCGAAAAATAAAAAAACCGCTAAAAAATTTGTTTCATTTCTAAATTCGAAACAAGCGAATAAAACGTTTTCTCAATATGGTTTCACCCCCGAAAATAAAGGAGAGTAGAGAGATGTCCTCACTCTTTTCATCTGCAGATTTTTGGGACCCTGTTATCCGGTCTGCAAGTGTGGCAACGCTCGCATCTGCAGCCGTTATATTTCTTGGAACTTGCGCTGGAGCCATTATGACTAAGAAGCGTTTTAAAGGGAAATCGATTTTGGAAACAATTATGATGCTTCCTCTCGTTCTCCCTCCTTCAGTTGTCGGATTTGGGCTTCTAGTTATCTTCGGAAAACAATCTTTCGCTGGCCAAGCCATTGAAAGCCTGTTTCATCATTCCATCATTTTCACGTTTTGGGCAGCTGTGCTTGCTTCCACAGTCGTTGCCTATCCGTTAATGTATCAAACAGCAAAAGTAGGCTTTCAAAGCATACCCCATGGTATCCAAGAGGCAGCAAGAATTGATGGCGCAGGCGCATTAAAGCTGTTTTGGTCTATTCAACTTCCTCTAGCCAGAGCCTCGGTCGTTACAGGCGGCCTGCTTTCTTTCGCAAGGGCGCTGGGGGAATTTGGTGCTACATTAATGATCGCCGGGAATATTCCATTTCAGACACAAACAATGCCCACGGCGATTTATCTGGCCGTCGAAACAAATCGGACCTCAATCGCTTGGGCATGGGTTGGCATTACCATAATCCTTTCTTTTGGACTCCTGTTTATCGCAAACCAATCCCGTCTATCAAAAATGGATTAATCTGCGGAATAAAAATATTCACCTTCACAAATTGAGGCGGCTGTGCCGGTCATAAAAATATGATCATCCTTGGAGCTCCATGTAATATATAACGGACCGCCATCCAAGGTTACCTCAATTTCTTTTCCTTTTTCCAAACGTTTTTCAAGTATTGATGCTACCACTGCTGCGCATGCCCCAGTCCCACATGCCTGAGTGATTCCGGACCCTCTTTCCCAAACTCTGTATCGAATCGCTCTTTCCGATTTCTTTTCAATGAACCCAACGTTTACACCTTCAGGAAACAAATCATGGCCGTCACTTAATAGAGGACCGAGCGAGTTAATGGGTGCTCCCTGCATTTCGTCGACGAATATCAAGGCATGGGGGTTACCCATCGAAACAGCGGTTAATGGCCACTCTGAAAAAGAAAAAGACTGATTAATAACCGGTTCTGCAGCAGGTTCTCCTGTCATCGGGATGAGTTGACGGTTCAAAACAGGCTTACCCATATCCACAGTGATCATCATGACAGCGCCGTCTTTTACCTCAATCTCAGCGTGAACAATTCCGCTCAGCGTCTCAATTGACAGCTGGCTGTTTTGTACAAGCTTATGATCATAGGCATATTTTGCGACACACCTAAGGCCATTACCGCAATTCTTTGCTTCAGAGCCATCTTTGTTGAAAATTCTCATTTTCACATCCGCTCGCTTAGAAGGGCCGATAAGAATAAGACCATCGGAGCCGATCCCCTTACTTTGACTGGAGATCTGCATAGCTAGATGCGACAGATCCACATTGTCTAAAGGATGAGTAAATTGATTAATATAAATGTAATTGTTTCCAAGGCCATGCATTTTTGTAAACGGAATATTCATTCGTTAATCTCCTCTTATCTTAATGGCCGGTCAGACCATATATAATCATCGTCCATCTGCACGATCGTCAATTTTTCATGGCAGCATGGCATGACAACGTGTGTTTTAAAACCTTCATAAGCATTTTCGATGGCTTCTTTCTTCATGGGAACTAAAATGCTTTCAGCGCGGCAAAAAGGACAAACTTCTATATAATTGTCACCCATTACTCGTTCGTAAGGCCATGTATAATGAAAATCCATTTATCCCTCTCCTTTATGTATAAAATTCGGAGTAGAGAAAAACACCGCTTCTGTGTGCGGTGTCCCCCTCATCCGTTTATTTATGTTTAAAACATTGGATTTTCTTCGAGATATTCATAAATATTCGAGACCAATTCCGCTGGTGTTTCACCAGCTACAAACTCACCATTTACTAGGGCATAAGGACTGTCGTAACATAATCCGCAATTACCGAGACATGTATATTCGATAACATCGAGATTCGGATCTCTTTCGAGTTTTTCCAGAGCCTTTTGCGATCCGCTGGCGAGGTTGCTCATACAAAACTCTATGATAGGTTTCATAGATAACTCACCTCAATCCTATCCTAACGCCAGACCCTTGCATCGTCAACAAAAATACATAATATCCAAAATCCTAGAGCAGTGCATTTGAACATTTACTACTCTGATTGTTTCAATTATTATAGTATAAAAAACGAAACATATTTGAAAATATCTATGACACATGTTGTGATTATCAAGTCATTTCGATATACTTTTATAGGATAGAAGTGTCACAGAAAGGATATTGGCAGATGAAGAAATTACTTATATTAGGCGGCGGATATGGCAGCATGCGAATCATGCAGCACTTATTCTCCGGAAAACTTCCTGAAGATGTACAGGTGACATTGATTGATCGTGAAGCATACCATTGTATGAAAACGGAATATTACGCCCTTGCTGCAGGTACCATCTCTGACCAGCATGTCCGGGTTCCATTCCCTTCTCATCCTCAGCTGTCGATCGTCAACGCAGAAATTACAGGCATTGATCTGGAAGAGCAAAAAGTTGAATTGCTCGACCGTGAAGCAATGGCTTATGATTCATTAGTAATCGGACTCGGTTGTGAAGATAAATATCATGATATTCCGGGTGCAAAAGAACACACAATGAGCATCCAATCCATCCGTGCCACAAGAGAAACCGCTCATGCCTTGCAATGTATGCCTTCTCAATCCACTGTCTCCATTGTCGGCGGCGGATTAAGTGGCATTGAAGTAGCAAGCGAACTGCGGGAAAGTCGAAAAGATATTAAAATTAGACTTTTTGACCGTGGAGAACGCATACTCTCTCCATTTCCTGAACGACTAAGTCATTATGTTCAAAAATGGTTCACACAAAATGGTGTGGAAATTGTTAACAACAGTAATATTACTCGGGTCGAACCCGGCATCCTTTACAACAAAGATGAGCCTGTTGAGACAGATGCCATTGTCTGGACCGCCGGTATTCAAGCCCATCACCTGGTACGAGGCCTTGATATTGAAACAGATCGCACCGGCCGTGCTCTTGTAAGCGAACATCATCACTTACCTGATTATGACAATGTTTTTATTGTCGGTGACAGTGCAAGTTCAGAACATGCACCAAGTGCTCAGCTTGCTGAACTTCAAGGCGACCAAATAGCGGACGTGCTTCGAGCACAATGGAACAATCAGCCTCTGCCTGATCTTCCTGCCATTAAACTTAAAGGGATCATGGGCTCTCTTGGCAAAAGAAAAGGCTTTGCTATGCTGATGGGTACACCTCTCACAGGCCGCATTGCCAGACTTTTAAAATCCGGACTATTATGGGTTTATCGTTATCATAATGGTTAATATGATGACTAAAAGCGCCAGACTCTTCTTACTGAGTCTGGCGCTTTTATCGTTACTGTACAGCTTTAAACCCATGTTGTTCAAGATATGCAAAAATGGTTTTTAGCTTAGGATCCCCTTCCCCTATAATGTCACCCTCGCTGACCACAAGCGGATAGAAATATTCATCATCTAATATTTTTTCAGTAAACACACGATCATCTTCTGTTACTGGATGATAAAGATCAATATATCTGATTGATATAGAAGAAGAGGGATACTTTCGGCTTATCGCAGCTTCTAGCCATTCTTTTGTATCTTTTGACGAGGGGGCATTGAGACAGCTTGCACACGGTGCCTCAGCTCCGTAAACGGTTATTGAAAGAGTTTGTTGATTCATGAGAAAGCACTCCTCTTTTAAAAGCATTATGATTGCAGGTTCTTCATTCTATATTTTACAATAGAGTGAACGGGTTGTGATACCCTTACTTATTTAAAATCAATTTATGGATTTTTAGTACCAAAGCGATTATAATAAACATATAAGATTGAGGAAGGGGTTATCCACGATGCGTGAACAAGTAGAAGAAGTGCTTGGCAAGCTTCGTCCATTCTTGCTTAGGGACGGTGGCGATGTTGAGCTTGTTGATGTAGAAGATGGAGTTGTCAGAGTACGGCTTATGGGCGCTTGCGGCAGCTGCCCTAGTTCCACCATTACACTTAAAGCAGGTATCGAACGTGCTTTACTTGAAGAAGTAGCCGGTGTAAGAGAACTGGAGCAAGTATTTTGATGAACTGATTGATAAATGAATAAATCAAAATCCTTATGCATCGCGCATAAGGATTTTTTTGTGCCAGTTATTAAACAGTTTCTACACAATACATTTGATTGTTACCTGGGTACAGGTGTCAGGGCGTTTTCACCCTCTAAAATCTTTACGATATTCCCGCTAGCAAGCTCAATCATGCTCAATCGGGTCTCCACTGATGAACTGCCGATATGGGGTAATGCAACAACCTGCTTCAGGTTCACAAGCGGGTGGTCTGCAGGCACCGGTTCTTTACTGTATACATCAAGACCAGCACTATAGATTTCTTTATTTACGAGGGCTTGATAAAGAGCATCTTCATCAATTACCGCTCCTCTAGAAGCATTGACAAACACTGCCGTTTTTTTCATGTGCTGAAATGCTTCTTTATTAAATAAATTTTTTGTTTCCTTTGTAAGCGGGGTTAAGCATACAACATAATCCGCTTGTTTTAATAAATCTTCAAATCCGGCATAAGTCACATCAAGCTCGGATTCTGCTTTTTCGTTGCGGTGACGATTATGGTACAGCACGTTCATTTCAAAGCCTGAAGCACGTTTAGCAAGCGCCTGGCCAATTCGTCCCATGCCGACTATGCCTAGTGTCTTATGATGGATATCCTGACCCGCAAGCAGCAGTGGGCTCCAGTTTTGCCAATTTCCCGATTTAACGTAATCAGAAGCTTCTATTAATCGTCTGCCAGCAGCCATCATTAAGGCAAAAGCCAAATCCGCTGTCGTATCTGTTAAAACGTCAGGTGTATGGCAAGGTATCACACCATGCTGATACGCTGCTTCCACATCAATATTATCGTATCCTACCGCCAGATTAGCCACTGCTTTCAGCGATTTTGCATGTTCAAAAAATTCGCCATCCAGCTTATCACTGAGCATCGTAATCATTGCTTCTGCCTTCTCTGCTTTTTCCAATAATAGCTTTCTTGGAACCGGTTCTTCTTCACTCTTCCACATTTCCACTTCAGCATGTTTTTTGAGTTCAGTCAAAGAATCCTCCGGCACTTTTCTTGTAATATAGACAAGCGGCTTCAACAGATCACCCCATTAAATTGCGATTTATAATATATCCCACTCGCTCAAGCTGTTTAATTCATAAGTCGGTTTTCTTTCCTGGCCTTCCATTGCCTCCCGAGTTGTCACGCCTGTATAAACGAGGAGTGTGTCAACCTGAGCGTCCAGCCCGGCAAGAATATCCGTTTTAAAATTATCACCGATCATTAAGGCTTCTTCTTTAGCAATTCCTAATTTACGAAGAGCCAGGTCAATAATGACGGGTTTAGGTTTCCCTATAAAGACAGGAGCTTGTTCAGTGGATACTGAAACAACGGAAGTTATTGCCCCATTTCCTGGCAGGAATCCTCGCTCTGTCGGTAAAGCAATATCCGGATTTGTAGATAAAAATTCTGCACCGTTCCTTACAGCAAGACAGGCTTTGGCAAGTTTTTCATATGTAATCTCCCTGTCCATGCCGACAATAACATAATCCGGCTTCTCTTCATCAACCGTTAATTCATTGCTAAGAAGAGCCTGCTCCAGACCACTTTCACCGATGAAATAAACACTGGCCTTAGGTTTTCTCTCCTGAATATAAGCAGCAGTTGCCAGGCTCGTCGTTAATACATCCTCCGGTTCAGCAGGCACTCCAAAGCCTCTCAGTCTTTCAGCCACTTCCTCTGGTGTCTGTGTAGAATTATTTGTGACAAAAAGATAAGCAATTCCTTTATCTTTAAGAGCTTTTACAAACGCCACTGCCTCATTAATTTTTTCTTTGCCTCGATACATCGTACCGTCCAGGTCAATTAAATAAGCTTTATAGTTCTTCAAAAAAAATCCACTCCATTACTGCAAAATCTGCAAAGTTGTTATTTGGGATCAGTTGTTTCAGGTGAAAAAGCCGAAACTGGCCCAAGCTCCTGAACCAAGTAATTGCTTACTTTCTCTGGGAATGAAGCAATTTGTTCTTGATGTGTAGATAAGGTTGAAATGAGGAGTTCCTGATCACTATTCGCATAATCAGTGACCAGATTTTTCCTAAGCTTCACAATGGCTTTTAATCCCTCTTCATCACTCTCAGGAACCACTTTTTCATCCACAAGAATATCGATAATATCCTCATAGCTTCCCGGATCACGCATAATAAATCCATCAATCAGCTGGTTTCCGACATCGATGATGCCTTCAGCAATATTATGAGTGAGCCGCTCCAGAGCCAGCTGCTCCAATGGTTCGCTCCACTGTTGTTTTTCTTTAAAAATTAAATTCATTTTTCTTATATAGCTCGTGGTTTGGTGAATATGTTCTCTGTTTACAAAGTACATCGCTACAACCCCTTGATTATCCGTTTTACGGCTTCTTTATTTTATCAATAAGTTGCTCTCTCTGTCCATGAAGCGCGTTATTGATACAGATAAATCTGCATAGTTCATTCAGGACAGGAAACGCTATTTAGAAGGAGGCGATAGATATGGAAAATAAAAGACGAACAACTGAAGATGATTTATCCTCGGCTGAAACCATCCAAAATGAATTGACTGCGGAGGAATTTCCGGAGGGATCTTATGGGCAGGAGCAAGGAAAATATAGACCTGTATTTAATAAAAGCACCCCTTGGCATAGAGGACAGCGCTATCACAGCGCCTTCACATATGAGAACAAAACACTGCATCAAAACAATCCAAGAGAATTTCCAAGTGCTCACTTGACTCACGATAATCCTCGTGTCGAAAAAGAGCCGCCATTTGAAAATGAGTAAGCCGAATTCGGCTTACTCTTCATGTGTCTGATCATGATTTTGTTCAGGCAATGCTTCTGTTTCAGCTTCGAGATCCTGCTTAGGTTTGATTACCTTAATATGCTTTAAAACAAAATATGCACAACCAAAATTGCAATACTCATAAATATAATCCGTCAAGGAGCTAATTCGTGAGTCATACGTTGATTTACGATGCTGATCTTTATAAAAACCTTTCAAGCGGAGCTGATCATAACCCCAATCTCCAACGATATAATCATACTTGGATAATATTTCACTGTAACGTTCAGCAAATTTATCTTCGTCCCAGCCTTCGCGGACATTCTCAATTAATTCGTATTGATGGTCATTCATTTGAATAACGGTGGTTGCTTCCATGCTTCATCCTCACTTTCCGTTAGATCTTTTATAACATAATAACCGTTGCGAGGCTATCATTCCTTGCAGGAGTTTTCAATTGCAGCTATAAATTACCAGACAACTTCTAAAAAAAACAGGTCATGATAAAAAGAAAGGAGGGCTAATTTATGCTCAAGTACCGCCGTATTATCATTACTGCTGCTGCCATCCTGCTTACTGCCGGATGCCAAGCACCGTTTACTGACCGTCAAGGAGCTCAACAAGGTCAGGATCCAGTTACGGATATATCATATAAAGGTCCGTCCCATAAAACGCAAAAATCATCACCAAATGCTCTTCATAACGGCCAATTTGGATATGTTCATTATAAAAGAGATCCTGACGCCAAGCAATCTGTGCAGCATCATGATATTCCGAAAATTGATCCAACCGAACTTGCTGACATTATAACCCGGCTGTCTGTAAGTCTTCCTGATATATATGATGTCGGGACACTTGCAACGGATCATAACATCCTGATAGGGTATAAAACTGTGAATAAAAACCGCATCCAATCAGCACAGCAGGTGAAAATGTCAGCACAGGCAGTCGTTCCATCCTATTATCACATTTATATTTCTGACGACCCATCAGCCATCAGTGATATTGCGCGCTACCGTAATCTTTCCGTTCATACCCCTCGTATCCAAAAGTCGATTGATTTTATGATTAAGCAAATGAAACAGTCTCCTCAGGGGTATCCGCCAAAAGAAGATTCGGGAATGAAAAAGAATCAAGCAGGTACGATGAACGGCACCCCTCAAATGAAATAACAGATCGTTTGTACGATCTTATGAAATGGACCGATGAGGATGTATAAAAAAATTGCTTACAGTTTTCTTATGCTTTTAATTTTGATAACACCATTAAAGCCACTTGCATATGCAAATACTTCCAATGAAAAGCTGAATATAGAAAATCAGCCATTATATTTAAAAACTGCAGCTGTGACCGGTGTTCCATGGACGCTCCTTGCAGCCTGTGACCATTTCGAAGCGCTGATGTATCAGCGGCGGCATGATCTGCATAGTGACAAAAATAAAACGCTTGGTATCCAATTTACACCTGAAGAATGGACAGGGGCAGTCAACCCGAACCAAAAAGATACCGATCCGCTAACGATTGAATTTTTTAATGGAGCAGGCCGTGATGGGAATGGCGATGGCAAAGCAGACCTTCAAAATAATGAAGATGTCCTTTACACTTTGGCTACTCAGCTTGCCTCAGAAGGAAATGACCCCCGCAGCCTTAAAATTGGTCTTTGGGAAAGATATAATCGAGACCAAACCGTGACACTTATATTGGAGCTCTCAAAGGTATATGAGACCTTCCATACCACTCAGCTTAAGGATCACGCTTTTCCCATGCCAAGCCGCTGGAACTATTCCTACCGTTCCACCTGGGGTGCCAGACGAGGCTGGGGCGGCCTTCGAATTCATGAAGGGACGGATATTTTTGCTGGCTACGGCACACCTGTAAGAGCTACAGGATACGGTATTGTGGAAACTGCTGGCTGGAACCGCTTCGGGGGCTACAGAGTCGGAGTTCGAGACGCCGACTTTATTTACCATTATTATGCTCACCTTTCCGGATTCAAAAAAGGCCTTTATAAAGGTGAAATCGTGAAACCGGGTGAAGTCATCGGTTACGTTGGAAGCACCGGATACGGACCTGTCGGGACCCAAGGAAAATTCCCTCCGCATCTCCATTATGGCATGTATATTGACAATGGTCGCATTGAATACGCAGTCGACCCCTATCCTGCCCTGCGGCGCTATGAACACCTGAAGCGTTAAAGCTATTTAACCGGTAACGTGGTCGCAGACTTTTTTTGCAAAGGCAGCGAAGGCGGAATGCCGTTTGAACCGCCGCTGCTGTAATAGATTGGCACGCCACCTGGAACGTAAGCGTAATCCAGCAGAATATCCTGCGAAACGGTTTCCGTTTTCAAGGCAAACGGAATAACCACTCTTACTTTAACCGTAACATGCAAAACCACTTGGAGGTAAGTGTTATTAATCCCTAAAGATTGCTGTTTTGGTACTGCATTTGTCGTCACGTTGCTTATCAACCCAAAACGAACTGGGACAGTAGGTCCAAGATTTGTAAGCAAGGCATTATTCATTGCCTGCCCAAGAGGCACACGTGCGATGACTCCGTCGCTCTTATGCTTTGGATCATAATTGACGTCTTTAAGATCTGTTAATCCTCTGGTTCCCTTGTATAAATCACCGTTATCAATTGAAATACTGCCATTTTCGACATTTCTAAGAAACCACTGTATCCTGTTTTTTGTGTCAACGAGCGCATTGTTGATTCTGGTGGTATCAAACGTAACAAACGTGACGTTTTGATTCTTATCAAGTGTTTTCACAATCAGCTGTCCTTCACTGGCAGCTTTAGGTGATTTACTTAAATCATCCCCTAAATTATTAATAGTCTCTCTGCTTATGCCGTAATTAATGGCATAGGAGGCAACCTGCCCTGCCTGTGTTTTAGCGATTTGCATTAAGGCAGGTGTGACCCCGCGATCAATTATATATAAGCCCCACAAGGTACTTGCCATAAACAGGATAAAGGCGATAATAAATGCCTGGGGCGTAGGAATACCGCGGCGCCGAGTCGTTTTTTTTGCTTTAAACATTAAGAAGCCCCCCTTAAGCCATATATATGCGGCAAAAAGGGGGACAAATGTCTTTTCGGTTAAGAATTTTGATATTCTTCTTTTTTTAGCTTCCAGGCCAATAAATCGCGCATCATTTCAGGTAAATAATAATCTTTATGATCCGCTTGGGAAATTTGAGTCAAGAGCCGGCCAAACGTGAACATATCCGGTACAGCGACTTGATAGATCTGCTTGAGCTGAATGGCTTGTCCATTAATTTTCACATTATGCACTTGATTATCTTCTCTATAATCAAACGTTAATCCGCTGAAAATAAGCTTACCGATTCTTTTACCGCGAAATCCAAATCCTTTAAGTTCAAATTGTTGAAAGTCAGCTTCAAGACCCTTCTCCATCATTCCCAATACTTCTTCACCACTTAAGGAAACCTTGCACGGATTGATAGGGTGAGGACACACTCTGTGCAGATCCCCCCGTGTTACCGAACCTTCGCTCAGACCATCCACAATCAGTCCTGCATTTGCCATACCAATATCGCCATCACACCAGTGTTTTAGAGCATCAGCAAGAATGATCCCAAGCTCGTTTCTCTCAAAATCTCCTGAAGGCATCTCATGATCAAGCACCGTGATTTCTTCAGATAGATATACCCCGCTTCTCTTATGAAGTCTTTGGAGCTGTTCTTCAGTCTCCCTGTCTGGTTCACCATCCAGAGAGATTGCCGTTTCTTTCAGTTCATGGATCTTTTTCATTTCTTTATCAAATTGAATTTCAAGCTTCCCGACGTGTGTACCAAATTTCCCGGTTTGAGTAATTAAGGTTTGATTCCGCCATTCTCCTTCTTCAAGCAGCTGGTGGGTGTGCGCCCCCAGAATCACGTCAATTCCATCTATTTCGCGTGCAGCTCTTTCATCAAAAGGAAGACCCATATGCGAAAGCAGAACAACAATATCTGTTTCGTTGCGAAGTTTCCCAATAATCTGTGGAAGCACATCAAACGGATCTTTAATATCCCATCCAAGTCTGCTGTAAAAAGGTGTGAATGGCGCTGTGGCTGCTGTAAACCCAATCCTTACCCCATCTGTTTCTATGATTTGAAACGGCTCGCACCATTCTGGTCTCTTTCCGTTCTCGTCAAATAAATTGGCAAGCACCACCTGAAATTCCCGTTCCTTGTATATATTATCAAGAGCTGCCTTTGTAAATGTCACACCTTCGTTATTTCCAATGGTAACCAGATCGTAGCCTGCCCTGTTGAGCAACTCGACATTTGCTGCCCCCATTGTCCCTTCAGTGAGTGAATGAAAACGATCAGCATGATCTCCAACATCTATACAAAAATAAGGTTCATTGGCAGCCTTATGTTTTGCCTTTTGACGTTTTAAATAACCAACAATTCGAGGCCAATTTTCAAAGTGGCTATGCAAATCATTTGTATGATAAAAATATATTTTTTTCAAAAGTCGGCCTCCCTCGGTAAAATTAAATAGGCTCAACTCATATTATTGCTCACTTTAATATCAAAACTCAAGCAAAAAAACAAATGAACCCAGAAGCTTCTGGGCAATAAGATGTGGTTGCTTCCATCATTCTTTTCCCAAAAGCAAAGGAGACTTTTAGTAAAAGTCCCCTTCTTCAATCTGATCATATGTGATTATTAAAAAGACCGAAAGTGTTTTGCGACTTTATCTTTTCTCGTTTCCCAGTACCTGCCGGAGCGAGGCCGCTGAAAATCTCCGTAATTATGAACTTACTTAAGATTTAATCAAAGAATGACACAAAGTCCCCTTAAATTCTAAAGCCTTGAGAAGCTCCCTATGTCTCTAAGTGGCAAAAGCATGCAACAAACACGTTGAGTGAAGCGAAAGGTGCGAGACTCCAGCGGAACCAGCACGCGTCCGAAGATCCACTTTGGCGCAAAAGGGACCACGCCAAAGTTAGCTGAGGCCGTGCCCGCGGAAAGCGAGCAGCCTAAACGGAAGTCAATAACTACGACTAAATCATAGATTCTTCCAGTGTAGCTGATAGCCTCTGAAGAATACCTACAGCCAAATATGACTTCGAAATGGCAAAAGCAGGAAACAAACACGTTGCTTGAAGCGGAAGGTGCGAGACTCCAGCGGAACTAGCACGCGTCCGAAGATCCACTTTGGCGCAAAAGAGACCACGCCAACGTTAGCTGAGGCCGTGCCCGCGGAAAGCGAGCAGCCTAGAGCGGAAATCAATAACCACGTCGACACTAGAGGAGTTTTCAGTGGCCACTGTCGAAGCAGGCAACCTCGCTTTTCTTTGTCCAGCTGCGCCTCACAGCTCCTCGGGGTCACTTCAGTTTCCTGCAAAGTGAAAGAGCCACTTTTTCGGAAAATCTCCAGGCTCCTTCGGACTACATGTCAGCTCCGCTTTTCTTTGTCCAGCTGCGCCTCACAGCTCCTCGGGGTCACTTCAGTATTCCTGCAAAAGTGAAAGAGCCACTTTTTCGGAATCCTTCCAGTGCCCGTCGGAGCTACATGTTCGGCTCCGCTTTTCTACCTATACGTTGTGCAGCATTCTTTCTAATGCCAGTCGGGCTTGTTTTGTTGTTGTTTCATCAACTTTTATGATATTAGCTGCGTTATTATTATCGATCTGTTCAAGTGACCAGACTAGGTGAGGTAAATCAATTCGATTCATTGTCAGGCAAGGACACATGTTCGGATTTAATGAACGAATTTCCTGTTCAGGGTGCGTGTCGATTAATCGTTGAACGAGATTCATTTCAGTGCCAATCGCCCATTTTGATCCTCGGGGAGCTTCCTGAATTTTTTTTATTATATATTGTGTGGAACCGGCATCATCCGCTTGTTGAACAACATCATACGTGCATTCTGGATGAACAATAATCTGCACCTCAGGATCTTCCATGCGTAGAGAATTTATATTCTCCACTGTGAATTTTTCATGGACCGAGCAGTGTCCTTTCCAAAGAATCATTCTAATGGAATCATCGTGACCGCCTTCAAATTGATGGCGGATTGGATTCCAGACCGTCATGTGATCAAGCGGCACTCCCATTTTAACGCCAGTGTTTCTTCCCAAATGCTGATCAGGCAAAAAAAGCACTCTTTTCTTCTGTTGAAAAGCCCATTCAAGCATTTTCTCAGCATTGGATGATGTCACTGTCGCTCCGCCATGGCTTCCGCAAAAAGCCTTAATCGCCGCAGTAGAATTTACGTAAGTCATAGGAAGGATCGTATCACCGAAGGTTTCCTGAAGAGTTACCCAAGCCTTCTCTAGCTGCTGAATGTTAGCCATGTCTGCCATAGAACAGCCAGCACGCAAATCCGGTAAAATAACTTTTTGATCTGGCCCTGTGAGTATATCTGCAGTTTCTGCCATGAAGTGAACCCCGCAAAAAACAATGTATTCCGCTTCGGTATTTTGTGCGGACAATTGGGCTAATGCCAGTGAATCACCTGTATCGTCTGCAAATTGTATAACTTCATTTTTTTGATAATGGTGCCCCGGTATATAAAGCTTTGCGCCCCATTTTTCTTTTATTTCCTTGACCCGGTCTATCAGATCTTCAGACGCTTCATTATAGTAACTGTTTGGCATACCCTCTGTTTGATAAAATTTTTCCATTACTTTGCTCATAATATTTTAAGCAGGTGCCTTTTCATGCTGCTCCCTGCCGTGCCCCCTTTCAAGGATGTTATTCATTTGTCTATGCCTATATAGAGACCACTCGCCCAAGATTAAAGCTAATATCCATGGCTTTATAAGAATGTGTTAGACACCCGAGTGAAATAACGTTTATTCCGGTTTCACTGTAAGCATGAATGGTGCCGAGATCTATTCCTCCTGAGGCTTCAGTTATTATCGAAGGAGGGACAAGCTTCGTGTATTCGGTCATCTCTTCAGGTGAGCAGTTATCAAACATAATAATATCTGCAGCAGCTTCAACTGCCTCGATGACTTCTTCTCTGCACGTTGTCTCTACTTCTATTTTCACAGTATGACCAAGAGCGATTCTGGCTTTTTGTACGGCTGCTGTAATGCTTCCTGTATGTGCAATATGATTGTCTTTAATCATGACTGCATCATAAAGACCGCGTCTGTGGTTAAAGCCGCCTCCGCAGACGACAGCATATTTTTCAAACATTCTCAGACCTGGCGTTGTCTTTCTTGTGTCTGTAATTTTAATCAAAGGCTGCCCTAGGCGCTCCACAGCTTCGCGTGTCATCGTCGCAATTCCGCTCATTCGTTGAACAAGGTTTAACAGAACTCTTTCAGCCCCTAACAGCTTCTGAACCGGTCCTTCAGCTTCAAAAAGATCCTGTCCTTCCTTAACGCGCTGACCGTCTCTTACAAAAGGGGTGAAAATAATAGTCTCATCCATGAGCTTATAGCCCTCTTTAAGAACGTCAACTCCAGCAATAACGCCTGCAGATTTCGCTGTGAAGATTCCTTTTGCTGTATCTTCTTCATTAAATAGTGCTTCGCTTGTCACATCTCCATCGCCGAAATCTTCTTCAAAAAAGGCGAGTAAATTCTTTCTCAACTTTAGAGTATTCAATTTGGGCTCCTTTCCAGACAATCTGCTTTTGCAGCCACTTTTTTTTAATTGCAGGGTAATCGGTGCGAAAATGTCCTCCGCGGCTTTCTGTTCTCATCAGAGCAGAAGCTGTAATCATTCTTCCGACAGTCAGCATATTTAGACGTTCCATATTCTCTTTCTCAAGTTGGTAATACCTGCCGGAAATCAGCGGCCAATCATACGTATCAAACCAATCCAAGGCTTGCCGTAAAGAATCCTCGTGCCGAACGATCCCCACCAGATGGAACATAATATTCTGTATTTCTTCTTTTTTTGGAAAAAATGCAGTCAATTGACGCATATCTATTGAGAACGGTTCTTTAGCAGGCTTCTCATCCAAAAGAATCGTTTCAGCACAGCGCCTCCCAAATAACAGCGCTTCCAACAGGGAATGACTGGCAATTCGGTTGGCACCATGAACGCCGGTACACGCAGATTCACCACAAGCAAAAAGATTGGGTATGGAGGTTCTTCCGGCATGGTCAGTCAAAATACCTCCCATTGTAAAATGTGCACCTGGAGAAACAGGAATCATAAAAGAGGATAAGTCAACTTCAGCCTGTTCACACAGCCCGGCTATTGTAGGGAAACGCGTGTAAAAATCTCTAATGGTACTAATATCAAGGTAAACGTTCTTTGCCCTACCCGTCATCAAAGCCTGATACAATGTCCGGCTGACAATATCTCGGGGAGCTAAATCTGCCTGAGGATGCACGCCTTCCATCAGGCGTTCGCCTTTTTCGTTAACAAGTATAGCGCCTTCACCTCGAACGGCTTCAGATACCAGTCCGAAGGCTATACTGTTATGAGTAAGCAGAGTGGGGTGAAATTGAATAAATTCCATATCCGCAAGTTTTGCCCCTGCTCGATAGGCCATTGCAATCCCATCTCCCGTAACGGTAGGGGCGTTGGAACTAGGGGCATAGACATGTCCTGCTCCACCAGCCGCTATTATGACATGGGTTGTTTCATATAAGACAGGGGAATTCTTTGCGTTTAATGCCCATAAACCTTGGCACCCCTGTTCAGTGACCACTAAATCCATCGCCATCGTGTGCTCATGAATCTCTACCCGGTCATCGAGGAGTGCTTTCAGGTGGTCTGTCAAAACGCGCCCCGTCGCGTCGCCTCCTGCATGCAGAATGCGGTGCTGACGATGTCCGCCTTCCCGTGCCAAATCAGGCATGCCATCTGTCCCGTTGTCAAAAGGCATCCCTTCATTTATAAGATCTTGTATGATTAACTTGCTTTCACTAACGAGTTCTTCTGTTCGCTGACGATGATTATGAAAACGCCCTGCGGTAAGTGCATCCTCCAAGTGAAGAGAGATTGAGTCACTTGGTGCATACGTTGCAGCTATGCCACCCTGGGCTAAATAAGAATTACTTTCATGCCAATCGGACTTTGTGATAATTATCACATGCTTTTCCACAGATAATTGTCTTGCCGCCATTAGTGCGGCTAAGCCTGATCCGATAATGACGACATCCGCCTGATAGCTTTTCATCGTTATCACCTGAATATATATATGTCTTGACACCTATCTTTACATATAATTAAATGAATATCAAGAACTAACTTTTGGAGAGATAAAAATGATATATTTAGATTATTCTGCTACCTCACCTATGTCCGAGAACGCTTTGGAAGTGTTTTCTAAAGTATCTCGGGAGCTTTATGGAAACACAATGAGTTTGCATGATGCAGGGACACAAGCGTCACGTCTTCTAGAGATGTGCAGGGAAACCTTAGCAAACTTCATTGGAGCAGATGCAGGTGGAGTAACCTTCACCTCAGGCGGCTCTGAAAGCAATGCCCTTGCTATACTGGGGATTGCAAGAGCAAACGCACATCGTGGCCGTCAAATTCTTGCGGCCCCTGGAGAACATGCTTCCATCATTAACACCCTGACTTTCTTAGAAAAAGAGGGATTTGACATTTGCTATTTACCCCTTGATGAAGAGGGACGGGTAACACCTGACCAATTAACGAAATCTATTTCTTCTCGTACTTCTCTCGCAGTCATCGGTCATGTTAACAGTGAGACTGGCGTGGAGCAGGACATCGCTGCTTTAGGAGAAATTCTGCACAGCCGTCAAATTCTTTTTCACTGTGATGCGGTCCAATCCTTCACTAAATTACCCATCCGTGTCAATGAGGCTTATATTACCAGTCTGTCCGCCTCATCGCATAAGGTTGGCGGCCCAAAAGGCGTCGGTATGATGTATATTCATCCTTCCGTCCAATATGAGGCCTTGCTCCCAGACGGGACACATGAAAATGGCAGACGTCAAGGAACAGTCAATCTTCCTGGTATTGCTGCATTCACTGCAGCAGCGGAAGAAGCTTTGGATCATCAAAAGGAAATCACACTCCGGCTTACACAATTAAAACAGATGTTAATAAACCGTTTAATTGAGACTCCTTATCCTTTCGTTATCGAAAGTAAAAACGCCGGAATTCCTTATATATTAGGGCTAAGAATAAAAGGGCTAGAAGGACAATATGTCATGCTTGAGTGTAATCGCCGCCAGATCGCAGTCGCTACTGGATCGGCTTGTAAAGCCGGGCAGCAAACACCTTCGAGAACATTGAGAGCGATGGGAAGATCGAAGGATGAATCAAGAGAGCTTATCCGTTTGTCATTCGGAAGTCCTACCACTGCTGATGACATTCAGAAAACGGCAGATACTCTGATTAAAATTGCGGAAAATCACAATTTCCTCTAAATGCAAAAAGGGACAAGCTATTAAAACGTGTCAGGCTGTCGTGAAAACCTCGACAGCCTGTTTATATTATTTATTATTTAATTCTTCAAGCTCCGGAAGTGTTCATCACTTTCGAGAAGAACATTTCAGTCTTTTCTGGACCCACTTCATCGCCTCTACGAAGGCTAAGCCTCGCTTTCGTGCCTCATCGCAGGGGTGACGACCGCATGTTATTCCACAGACACTGGCATCACATCTCGAACGACTAAGAGTTGCGACTCGGACGCGTGCTGATTCCGCAGGACTTGAAACCGCATCCTTGAACCCACACCGCACGAAGAAAATGCGGTAGCCATCCATTGAAAGCGGAAATACCCTCGCTTTCCGCGGGCATCGGCCTCAGCTAACTTTGGCGTGATTTCTTTATGCGCCAAAGTGGATCTTCGGACGCGTGCTGATTCCGCAGGACTTGAAACCGCATCCTTGAATCCACATCGCACGAAGAAAATGCGGTAGCCATCCATTGAAAGCGGAAATACCCTCGCTTTCCGCGGGCACGGCCTCAGCTAACTTTGGCGTGATTTCTTTACGCGCCAAAGTGGATCTTCGGACGCGTGCTGATTCCGCAGGACTTGAAACCGCATCCTTGAACCCACACCGCACGAAGAAAATGCGGTAGCCATCCATTGAAAGCGGAAATACCCTCGCTTTCCGCGGGCACGGCCTCAGCTAACTTTGGCGTGATTTCTTTACGCGCCAAAGTGGATCTTCGGACGCGTGCTGATTCCGCAGGAGTCTCGGGTATTTCTAGCTTTCAACTAAGAGGGTGCGCATTTTCGAGGAGTCTCGGGTATTTCTGGCTTTCATTATGAGCATGCGCATTTTCGAGGAGTCTCGGGTATTTCTGGCTTTCAACTATGAGCATGCGCATTTTCGAGGAGTCTCGGTATTTCTAGCTTTCATCTAAGGTGTGCACATTTTCGAGGACTCTCAGGTATTTCTAGCTTTCATCTATGAGCATGAGGATTTTAGATATGTCTCTCATCTTCTGCTTCAATTAACGTGTTTTTTGCCTGATGATGCCCTTAAGAAGTCATTAGTAGCTAAAGATATTCAGCTGCCTCATCAGCGTTCCAGGCGAGACCCTACAACCTTTTAAGGAAGCCTGTGACAACGCCGATCCTACCCACGTCCTATGGGCAAGAGGAGATTCTAAGGATCGCCCGCGGTAAGTGAGAGTTTTTTAGTCCGATTATGTATTTGCATTTAATTTATATTATTCAATAACTATATTTCCTACGTATTGAGCGCTACCACTATCCGTAAGGAGATTCACTTCCATTACATATTCCCCCGTTTCCTTTGGAAAGTAAAAAGAACGATCGTCTTTAAGATTAATTTTTATTTTTCCATTCTTTTTCAACAATGAAACACTTAACTCTTTAACCGCGAAATCTTCACTATCAAATTCTATAGACTCTTGTTGACCGGGCGTTACACTTATTGGGGGTTGTTTCTTTGCCAGCGATATAATATCTTCAGTTTTTTTTTCATAATGCTTATCGGAATCCCAATCTATATTAGCTTCTTTTAATTGTGCATTGACCGTTGATAGTTTGATACTCGGGGGAGTAAAATCATAGTTCTCTCCTAAACAACCTGTTAAGACAAAAATGATACCTAACCCAATGAATAACTTTAAAAACACCCTCATATATTTAACCTCCGTATACTTATTAGCCATTTAAATTTTAGAGTCATGCTATGTATTTAGTTGCACATATGGCACTTAAAATTGTTGTAATATTAAAGAATATATGTCAAAAGACGCTAAATGTCTACCCAAGAGATGGCACATACGCTAGGCACATCAATAAACATTTTAATAGATTTTTTATTGGGTTGATGCTCCTCTTGTCAAAATAAGGTTTTCCTTTATCATTTGATTGGCCGGGCAGGAAAGCGCCAACGAGCCGACACCACGTCCATAAAAAAAAGAACCGACACCCTTTCGAGTACCGGCTTAGTCGTTGATATTTGGGAACACGCTCAATTCATGTGCGTAAACATTCTATCGTGAAGTTTCTTGATGTAACCGGTGATTTGGTTCACCTTATCAATTTCCTCGTGGTCTTTCGGCAATTCCATGTAGTACAAGTCATCAGCAATGTCGTCAAGCCCGTGAGCCCGGTATGTTTCATTCGTCTGGTTGAAATACGCCAGCATCGACTGCCGTTCCCCGATCCTTCAGTATTCCTCCAAAAGTGAAAGAGCCACTTTCGCACAAATTGGCCAGTTGCGGTTGCCAGCCCTTCGGATCCTTCGCTTCCCCTTCAGAGGAAAAAAGCTCCTCTTTCTGGAAATCTCCAGGCTCTTTCAGGGCTATCCAGGCAACCTTCACTTTTCTCGCTTCCAGTGCCCGTCGGAGCTACATGTTCGGCTTCGCTTTTCTTAGTCTTGTTCGTCAGATTCAATCAGACCAAGTTTCAGTGCATCTTCTGTGCGGTAGCTGATAATAATGTACTCGTAAGTTCCAGTTTCCTCTTCTTCTTCAGCCTTTAACTGCCCGTAATCAAATTCCGGCCATGGGTCCTCAGTTTTTCTTTCTTGATTCAGGACAACATTCATCATTGGTTCAAAGGAATCGCGCCAATCTTTTGCCTTCATTCTGTTGCTCATTAAGTTAATGCTCACATGGTAAGGATTTCTTTGCAATGATGTGTTTCCTTTATCTCGTTCTTCTTTTACTTTTTCAAGCCCTTTTTCATATAGCCGAAGGGCAGGGTCCAAAGATCTGCGAATGAGGCTGAGCGCCAATGGGAGGTTCTCTGCCTGCATTTGCACATCGCCTTTATAAATAATATCATCAACATTAATCGCCTTATAATAATTTTCCACAAGGTTGCCCTGTTGTTTTGTTTCCACAATTTCAAGAAGGTCAACATCGAGCAGTTTATTAATATGGTAATAAAGCCGCGAAGGTTTCTCATCCATTTCTTCAGCGAGCTCTTTAACAGTTATCGGACGTTTTGCCAGATGCAAAATGGCATTGCGTCTAGGATCAGATAAAACTTTCATCAAATCCATTGTTTGCATTTTCCATTCAACCATTTATGTCCCCACCTTATGCCATACTGCTTTTACAATAGCATGACAGAAAGATCAGCGCAATAGAGGGAGATCAGCCAGGGTTTCAATCAATTGCCCACAAGAATTTTGCTTTGATAACAACGGTAAAAGTATAAAGCGCAAGAACGAGACTGGAAACAATAATGATCCAGGAAATCGGAACACCAACTGATATTAGAACTGAGACCGCTGCAAAGGATAAGGGCGTAAAGCCGATTGATGCTGTCGACATCATGCTCATCACCCTCCCCAAATAGGCTTCTTCTACCATTTCCTGTGTCAGACTAGGTGAAATAATATTTGAGATAGAGAGCAATATCCCCATAATACCGAGAATTATCAGACCGAACCAGATCGATGACATCCATCCCAATGAGGCATTTAAAAGAGCAAGTGCACCAATCACAAACAGACTTGTCACCGCTCTTTTCTTTCGGTAGGTTATACTACCCATAATTATCGCTCCAATCAGCATTCCCACCGCTATTCCACTCTCCATATAGCCCAGGTCCATTGCACTTCCTTTCAATACATTTTTAACAAGAAGCGGCAGTCCAACAGTGATGGGTCCTACTAGAAAAAAATTGATGATGATCGAATTTGTCATGACGTTAAGGATATAAGGCTGTTTCTTTGCATAAACCCACGTTTCTTTTATTTCAGCCAATGCTGACTTCTGAACCCTTTTTATGTTCTCCTGTTCCCTGATTAATAAGTTTATTAAGCTTCCTCCTAAAAGGAGAAGACCTGTAAGCAAGAAAGTTCCCTGAAAATGAATGAGGTGAATCGCAAAACCCGCTATGGCAGGTCCGACCATTGTAAGCAGCTGGTTAGCTCCCTGGATAAGTGAATTGGCCTTTGTTATTTGATTTTTTTTCACAAGCGAAGGCAGCAAGGAGCGGCTTGCCGGCCAGAAAAAAGCATCCAGTGCGCCAAAGCAAAAGGCAAACAACAATAAGTACCAAATGTTCATTGCACTCATGAAAATTAATACTGCTATCAAAGTGACAAGGAGACCTCTGATAAAATCTGAAAGAAATAAAATATAAGATTTTTTAACTCGATCAGACACGACGCCGCCGAACAGCATAAGGATTACTCGTGGAATCATTGTCAGCATCATAACGATCCCAAGCAGGTCCTGTCTGTGCAGACCGCTTACCACATACCAGGATTCAGTCAGTAAATAGATGGTTAATGCTGCACTTGATAATGCACCAGAGATCCAAAGGAAAAAGAATGAGCGATTTCTTAACAAATTGAACACCGAAGGACCAGCAGCCGTTTTTATTTTGCCAACGCTTGCTTCCACCATAAACACACACCTCTTCGTTATTATTTACCGTTAAATTTTATTTTAACGGTAAATAATAATAAAGTAAATAGCCACCTTGATCATTATTTTATTAATTCTGTTTTTTTAGAATCCTGTCCAAAAGTCGTAATTGAGGTTATTTTCATTTTTTCCCTGGTTGCCACAAACCATATATAGCGAGGATTTTCTGAAGCTCTGCAAAAAAAAGAAAAAACGTGCCGACAAGACTCTCTTCCTGAGAACATGTCGACACGCTATTTTAAAAAAACTTTAGTTCCTCGGGAAGATCCCCGAAGGATTTTCTAAAATTGTATGGATCAGCCGATAGAGCCTTCCATTTCAAACTTGATTAAACGGTTCATTTCTACAGCATATTCCATTGGAAGTTCTTTCGTAAATGGCTCAATAAAGCCCATTACGATCATTTCCGTTGCTTCCTGTTCAGATACACCGCGGCTCATGAGATAAAAGAGCTGCTCTTCTGATACTTTTGAAACTTTGGCTTCGTGCTCTAGAGAAATGTTTTCGTTTAATATTTCATTATAAGGAATCGTATCTGATGTTGATTCATTATCCATGATCAACGTATCACACTCAACATTTGACCGTGAATTAGTTGCATTCCGACCAAAGTGAACGATTCCACGGTAGGTAACTTTACCACCGTGCTTAGAAATAGATTTGGATACGATTGTTGATGATGTATTTGGAGCCAAATGCATCATTTTCGCCCCTGCATCTTGGTGCTGGCCTTTACCTGCAATCGCAATGGAAAGCGTGTTACCACGGGCGCCCTCACCCTTCAATAACACAGCAGGATATTTCATAGTCAGCTTAGAACCGATGTTGCCATCAATCCATTCCATTGTTGCATTTTCGTAAGCCACTGCACGTTTTGTTACCAGATTAAAGACATTGTTTGCCCAGTTCTGGATCGTTGTATAACGGCAATAAGCATCTTTATTAATGATGATTTCAACAACAGCACTGTGCAGTGAATTTGTTGTATAGACCGGTGCCGTACACCCTTCAACATAATGTACTGAGGCGCCTTCGTCCACTACAATCAAAGTCCGTTCAAATTGTCCCATATTTTCCGAATTGATCCGGAAATAGGCTTGAAGCGGTGTTTCACATTTTACGCCTTTAGGCACATAGATAAACGAACCGCCTGACCATACAGCTGAGTTTAAAGCAGAAAACTTATTATCCGCATAAGGAATAACAGTTCCGAAATACTCTCTGAAAAGGTCTTCGTTTTCACGTAGAGCTGAATCGGTATCTTTAAAAACGATTCCCATATCTTCAAGTTCCTGCTTCATGCTGTGATAAACCACTTCTGATTCGTATTGTGCAGAAACACCTGCAAGATATTTCTGTTCAGCTTCAGGGATCCCAAGCTTATCAAACGTGCGTTTAATTTCCTCAGGTACTTCATCCCAAGAGCGTCCTGACTTGTCAGAAGGTTTTACATAATAGGTGATATCGTCAAAATTCAGGTCACCTAAATTTCCGCCCCACTGCGGCATTGGCCGCTTATAGAAATGCTCAAGTGCTTTAAGACGGTAGTCAAGCATCCACTGTGGCTCATTTTTACGTGATGAAATATCTTCAACGACTTCTTTTGTCAAACCCCGTTCAGCACGGTAGACAGACACGTCTTTATCTCTAAATCCATATTTATAATCGCCAATTTCCGGCATTTCCTTAGCCATTGGTACTCCTCCTTTAATCGATTGGGAGTTCATCTTTCATGTTAAAAACGATATACCCCATTCTAACACGTTTCGACTAACTCCGCATATCAGGATTCTTGATTTTCTTTTAAACCCTTTTCCATAGCTTTCCACGCCAAAGTCGCACATTTAATCCGGGCAGGAAACTTAGCAACACCTTGCAGTGCTTCAATATCGCCAAGTTCAAGCTCTTCTTCGTCAATGTCAGAGCCTAACATCATTTCTGAAAAAGTCTGAGCCATCTTCATGGCATCTTCCACTTTTTGACCTTTAATCGCTGTGGTCATCATGGAGGCAGAAGACATGCTGATTGAACAGCCTTCACCGGTAAATTTCGCATCGGCAATCTGCCCGTCTTCAACCTGAAGCTGCAGCTGGATCCGATCACCGCATGTCGGGTTATTCATATCAATTGTCATTTTATCCTGGTCAGCGAGTTCCCCTTTATTCCGGGGATTTTTGTAATGATCCATAATGACTTGACGGTACAGCTGGTCTAAATTATTAGAGGACATGGCCAAAATACTCCTTTGTTTTCATTAATCCGCCGACAAGCGCATCAATGTCTTCCCTTGTATTGTAAACATAGAAGCTTGCCCTAGCGGTTGCACTGACACCCAAATGTTTCATCAGCGGCTGTGCACAATGATGACCTGCACGGACCGCTATTCCTTCTGAATCCAGCACGGTTGCCACATCATGAGGATGAACATCCTTCAAATTAAACGTGACAAGCCCTGCACGTTCTCTTGGGCCGAAAATTTCGATATCATCCATTGCAGACATTTTATCCATTGCGTAATCGGCCAAATCCTGCTCTTGAGCATGAATCGTATCCATGCCGATTTCATTTAGAAAATCAATGGCAGCGCCAAGACCGATTGCTCCCCCAATAATTGGAGTTCCGGCTTCGAACTTCCAAGGAAGTTCTTTCCATGTTGCATCGTAATAATCGACAAAATCAATCATTTCCCCACCTGTTTCAAGCGGCTCCATGCCTTCCAGCAGCTCTTTCTTGCCGTAAAGGACACCGATGCCTGTTGGCCCAAGCATTTTATGGCCCGAAAAAGCATAGAAGTCTGCATCAAGCTCTGTAACATCCACTGAAACATGAGGAACAGCCTGAGCGCCATCAATAACAGTGACTGCATTATGCTGGTGAGCAATTTCAATGATCTCTTTTATGGGATTAATTGTGCCGAGAACGTTTGAGACATGCGTTACTGCAACAATTTTTGTCTTATCGGTAATGGTATCACGGACATCCTCAAGCCGGAGCGTTCCGTCAGGCTGCATCGGAATATATTTCAAAACTCCGCCTGTAGCTTTAGCAACCTGCTGCCACGGAATAAGATTCGCGTGGTGCTCCATTGGTGTGAGAACAATTTCGTCTCCCTCTTTAACATTCATACGTCCATAGCTATGAGAGATCGTATTAATTGCTGCGGTAGTTCCGCGTGTAAAAATAACACTTTCCGTTGTCGGCGCACCGATAAACCGGCGCACCTTTTCACGGGCGCCTTCATAAGCATCAGTCGCTCTCGTTCCAAGAGTATGAACCCCTCTGTGAACATTGGAATTGTACCCGCGGTAGTATTGATCAAGCGTTTCAATGACAGATACAGGTTTCTGTGAAGTCGCCGCACTATCCAGATAGACAAGGGGATGACCATTGACCTCTTGATCAAGAATCGGAAAATGGCGACGTATGTCGCTAATATTCATTAATAAACTTTCCTTTCAATAACCTCTACAAGCTGCTTTTGGACACCTTCAACAGGAAGCTGTCGGACAACAGGCTCCAAGAAGCCATGGATGATTAGACGTTCAGCTTCCTTCTCACTGATGCCACGGCTCATGAGGTAGTATAATTGGATTGGATCGATTCGGCCCACTGATGCTGCGTGACCTGCAACAACGTCATCTTCATCAATTAGCAAGATAGGATTTGCATCTCCGCGAGCATCATCGCTAAGCATAAGGACGCGCTGTGTTTGATCGCCGTTTGATTTTGAAGCACCGTGTTCAATTTTCGTTATTCCGTTAAAGATAGCTTGGGCTGCCTCTCTTTGCACACCATGAATTAGCATGCTGCTTTCAGAGCCTTTGCCAAAATGCTTAATATTATTAACGAAGTTTTGTTTTTGGCTTCCCCGTCCAAGGCTGACTGCCTTCGTATCACAGACGGAACCGTCACCAACAAGCTCTGTATAATTTGAAGAAATAATATTTCCATCATTCATCTGGCCAAGCGCCCACTCGATTTTACCGTAATTACCGATATGGCCCTGACGGCTGTAATAAGATGTGATTGCTGATGAGAAGTTATCAACCGCACCATACTTAACATGGGCTTGATCACCAACGAATACTTCGCTGATAACGTTTGCAACCCCTGCGCCTATTTCAGGATCTGACAGATAATTTTCAACATAGGTGACTGAACTGCCAGCTTCTGCTGCCACAATGACGTGGTTCATTAAACCGCTGTTTGCTTGGTCCTGATAATAAATATTTTGAATAGGCGCTTCAATTTGTACATTTTTCGGCACATAAAGAAAAGTCCCGCCATTAAGAAGGGCTGCATGGATCGCATTAAGCCGATGCTCATCCATTTTAGTCGCCTTTGTAAAATAATATTTCTTAACGAGATCGCCGTGTTCTTTAAGAGCTGTCTCAAGATCGGTAAAAATAACGCCTTGAGCTTTAAGGTCTTCAGAAAGCACATGGTATGCTTTACGGCCATTATAGTGAACCAGAATGTTGCCAGCTTGCTGATCTTTTCCTACCAGACTCTGAACATCTTCTGGGAGCTCTTCAACAGATTGAAATGTTTTTTGTTCGCTTTGCAAATCAAAATCTGTAAAGTTCCATCCAATAATTCTGGTTTTTTCAGGTTTAGGCATTGGTAATTCTTCAGAAAGTGCCTGAGCTTTTAAGCGCAGTTCAGTAAACCAGCTGGGCTCATTCCGATCTTGAGAGAACGAACGGATGGCTTCCGCATCATACCGAAGGCCTTTTATTTCAGTTGACATAGTATTCCTCCTACCTCACTCATTCAGTCATAGAATGGCTTAATCATCTTGTTTGCTGTGAATTATGCTTCGACCTCATCTTCAATTCCTAGTTCTTCTTTAATCCAGTCATAGCCTTCAGCTTCAAGACGTTCAGCTAGCTCAGGTCCGCCAGATTTAACGATACGGCCCTGCATCATGACATGAACTTTATCCGGTGTGATGTAGTTCAACAACCGTTGATAGTGGGTAATGATCAGACAACCGAATTCGGATGAACGCATTTCGTTTACGCCTTTTGCGACAAATTTCAAGGCATCAATGTCTAGTCCGGAATCGATTTCGTCCAGAATCGCAATCTTTGGTTCGATCATCATTAATTGTAGAATTTCATTTCTTTTCTTTTCTCCGCCAGAGAAACCTTCATTAAGATAACGGGTAGAGAATGACTCATCAATATCTAGAAGCTCCATTTTTTTATCGAGCTGTTTAATAAATTTCATTAAAGGAATTTCTTTTCCTTCTTCACGACGGCTGTTAATAGCTGTTCTAAGGAAATCGGCATTGGTTACGCCGCTGACTTCACTTGGGTACTGCATAGCGAGAAACAGACCTGCACGGGCTCTTTCGTCTACTTCCATTTCAAGAAGATCTTTACCGTCAAACGTCACGCCGCCTTCAGTCACTTCATATTTAGGGTGGCCCATTAAAGCCGAAGCCAAGGTGGATTTACCGGTTCCGTTCGGTCCCATGACAGCATGAATTTCGCCGCCGTTTATTTCTAAATCAAAACCCTTCACAATCTCTTTGTCTTCAATAGAGACATGAAGATCTGAAATTTTTAAATTTGGTGCAGACATATATGAACCCTCCATTTTCATTGCGATTCAATTGCCACTTCTCCATGTGAATCAGAAGTGCAATTCTCAATCTATTATCATTCTTATCTTATATCAAATCCAATAACATATCAACCAGCGCGCCCCTTACAGAAATCAAAGATTGCACATGATTATTCTGCACTCTCTAGAGAACCCCATACACTCTACATGAGAATCTTAAGCCAAGAAAAAACCGGCTGTACACAGCCGGTTTTTTCACATATATTATTGATGGTTCGCCGTTTTGAAGTCCTGCTCAGCTTTGATCTGTGCACATCGATGATGATCTCTTTCACGTGCCATTTCCACTTCAATCCTTTTTTGCAAACTTCCCTCATACTCTGCATAGCTAATCCCGTGTGATTGCTGCATTGCTTTCTCCATTTCACTCGTATGCTGAACATGGATTTTTTGTTGAGTATGAATAATGAACCATCCCTTTCGATTTTCATATCATTTTTTAAGATACAGGGTATCCTATTCGAAATTAAGATTACCATGGCCATTATTTATCCGCAAAGATGATTTAAAGCGGTATGAAAGGAACCAGTAACCTGAGCAGGCATCGGGTTGCCATAAGGTTATAATTGTCAGACTTCCTCGTCTTTACTCCCTTTTAAAGCATGTTTCATCTGGAAGAAAAATGTAAGCGCTTTTTATCTGGGTTTTTAATTCTTTTAACTTGCTGTGCGCACGCGATAACATCTGATATAATCGCCTGTGCTGTCGGCTTCCCACCCGCTCCTTCTCCTGTAAATGTCAACGTATTGAGTACAGGGGAATAAAAACTCAACGCATTGTTTACACCATCGATATTATAAAAAACATGACTGTTATCAATTTTCCTGGGGCGGACCTCCACCGTTATTTCCCCTGAACGTTGAATTTTCAAGGCCCCAACCATTTTTATCTTTTTATTGTTTTCTTCTGCCAGCCTGATCTCGTCGCCCGATACAGCTTCTATTCCTTCACAGTATATATTTTCTTTTTTCGGCTGCCTGCCATAAATCACTTGGCTGAGTATTAATAGCTTGTTCAGCGTATCAAGACCGCTGACGTCATTATGCGGGTCTGCTTCAGCATAACCCTGCCTCTGCGCCTCACTCAAAGACTCCTGATAGGTCACTTTATTCTGACTCATCTGCGTTAAGATATAATTGGAGGTGCCGTTAAGTATGGCTTCCGTTTTAACAATTGGAAGAGTTTGAAGGGTATCTTTTAAAAGTCTGATAACTGGAATACCACCACCTACAGATGCATCATATTCAAGAGCTGTTCCTTGTTTTGCTGCCAGTTGCTCAAGACTGGACCCATACCTTGCCATTAAAGCTTTATTTGCCGTAACTACAGGAATGCCTTTCTGAAGAAACGTCTCAATATATTCTTTTGCTGGCGAGATCCCGCCAATCGCCTCAATTACAAGATCGATGCGCCCCAATCCTAAAAGAGTGTTGAAATTATTTGTGATATCCGCTGCGCCGTGTTCAGGACGCTGTTTATTTATGTCCTTTACCAGGATTCCTATAACCTGTGCCCGGTCGCCAAGTACTTGCTCAAGCGCTTTCTGACGGGTCTGTATTTCCTCGAAGACACTTTTTCCAACCGTTCCGAACCCTAGCAGCAGGATGTTAATTGTCATTCAACCACTCCTTTAGTTTTATGCCCCATCCCTCGAAATCCATCAGAAATCCATCATGGCCATAGGCCGTCTGATGCAGCATATAGACCGAACCAGGTTGATGGTTTTTATGGACTTCAATCATTTCTTTTATTTTTGCAGGCGGGTAAAGCAGATCATTTGAAAAACCAACCCCGAACATGGGAGCTTTGATTTCTGTTATTGCTCTCTCCCATCCGTCTCGATCCCTCCCGATGTCATGGGAATCCATTGCTTTTAAAAGATACAAATAACTGTTGGCATCGAAGCGCTCTATAAATTTCTCTCCTTGGTATTGAAGATATCCGGCTACTTCAAAAGCTGTTTCCGTATGATCGTGACCCCATCCGTCTTTTTCCTGTCTATTAAATCTTTTTTCAAAGAGAGGTTCTGTGCGATACGTGACCATGCCTACCATTCGAGCGAGCTTTAACCCTTCTTTCGGTTCACCGCCTTCATCGTAGCGGCCATTTTTCCACAGCGGATCTTGTAGAATGGCTTGACGTCCCAGCTCATTAAATGCAAGGGCATAGTCAGAAAAGACAGGGGTCGCTGCCAAGCAAACGACCGTATCCATGAAATCCGGATACATAATGGCAAATTCCAGAGCCTGCATACCACCAAGGGACCCTCCGATTACACCCTTAACATGGGTAACACCAAGTTTTATCAATGCAAGATGGTGAACATTCACAATGTCTCTCACCGTAAAAAACGGGAAAGTGGCAAGATAAGGTTTTCCCGTTGATGGTTTAAGTGAACGGGGACCAGTCGTCCCATAACAGCTGCCAAGAATATTCATTGTGATAATCTGATAAGAATTTAAATCTATTGGGCGCTCTGGCCCGATCAGTCCAGACCACCAGCCTCCTGCCTCAGCGTTCCCTGCTGCATGTTGGTTGCCGGTCAATGCATGACAAACAAACAGAATTTCCGCGCCATCCTTCCCTTCCTTTTCATAAGCGACCTCTACCTCCTCGAGTATTGATCCGGATTCCAATTCAACATTTTCAAGCTTGATAAAACGCATCGCTTATTGTCCTCCATTAGTGTTTTCAGTTTATGAGGTTGAGACAGACTGTTCTTCAGCTTTGATAAGCGCTTTTTCTAAATCATTAATCAAATCCTCTGCCGACTCGATACCAACCGAAAGCCTTACAAGATCATCCCTTACCCCGCTTGCGACAAGTTCTTCTTCATTTAATTGCTGATGGGTTGTTGAAGCAGGATGAATAACAAGAGACTTTGCATCCCCAACGTTTGCCAGATGTGACCAAAGTTGAAGGCTGTCTATAAAACGACTCCCGGACTCCCGACCGCCTTTGATACCGAAATTAACGATTGATCCGGCTCCATTTTGAAAATATTTCTGTGCCCGCTCATACGACGGGTGACTCTTTAAGCCTGGATACGTGACCCAGCTGACAGATGGATGTTTTTCAAGATAATCAGCAATAGTCCTAGCATTCTGGTTATGTCTTTCTACTCGGAGATGCAATGTTTCTAAGCCTTGCAGCAATAAAAAGGCGTTGAACGGGCTGAGTGAAGCCCCAATATCCCTCAGCAGCTGCACCCTCGCTTTTACGATAAACCCGGCAGGCGCAACATCTGTTCCATACCGTATCCCATGGTAGCTTGGATCGGGCTCTGTGAATCCAGGGAAGCGTCCATTGTTCCAATTGAATTTCCCACCGTCTACAATCAATCCGCCAATGGAGCTGCCATGTCCACCAATCCATTTCGTCGCAGAGTGAACAACAATATCTGCTCCCCATTCAATCGGTCGATTGACGTAAGGTGTGGCAAACGTATTATCTATTATGAGCGGCACGTGGTGACGATGAGCAATCTCCGCAACAGCTTCTATATCGAGAACATGAAGACTAGGATTGCCGATTGTTTCTGCAAAAACCGCTTTCGTATTATCTTTAATTGCTTTATCGAAGTTCTCTGGATTGGATGCGTCCACAAACGTGACGTCTATCCCATACTTAGGGAGAGTTGTTGAGAAGAGATTATATGTCCCGCCATACAGATTTCCTGCGGCGACAATATGATCTCCAGCTCCAGCTATGTTTAAAATTGAAAATGAAATAGCCGCCATTCCTGAAGCTGTTGCAAGTGCTCCAACCCCTCCTTCCAATGCTGCAATTCGTTTCTCTAAGACATCTGTTGTTGGGTTACCGATCCGGGTGTAAATGTTGCCTTCCTCTTCTAAAGCAAATAATTTTTTGGCATGTTCAGTGTTATCAAAGACATAAGAACTTGTCTGATAAATCGGCACCGCCCTGGCACCTGTTACCGGGTCCGGTTCTTGCCCTGCGTGAAGAAGCTGTGTGTTAAATTGATAGTGATTAATTTCTGCCATTTTAATCCATCTCCCTTAAATTAATTAAATAGAAAAAAACCCCACTTGATAAGAGGGGCTTCGCCGCTCTCTTATCTGTCAAAACGGTCAAGCCGCTTTTGCAGGAATTAGCACCTTTCCGGTCATGATAATGATCCGTTGGTTGCCGGGCATCATAGGGCCAGTCCCTCCGCCTCTCTGGATAAGAGTTTATTCAATTATTTACTCTGAACATTGTTATGGTACTCGGTGAGAAAACATGCCTCCTTTGTTTTATTCAGCCTGAAAATATAAAAAGCCTTCTGCACACAGCAGAAGACTTGAACGTCATAGACGATTCTTTATCTCTCAAGCTGTTCAGCCTGCAGGAATTAGCACCTTTCCGGAACACCACTGGTGATCCGGAGGTTGCCGGGTATCATAGGGCCAGCCCCTCCACCTCTCTGGATAAAATAATTATTAAATTTAAAATATTTAATATGTTAAAAAAATAGTATCACACCCCCTATAACCATGTCAAAATATTTTTCAGATGAAAGTGTATAAGTTAATATAAAAGTTGGCTGACTATTAACAAGTGAAGGGATGATTAAAATGAAAGCACCCGAATTTACTTTAAAAAATGCACAGACTGGTGAGAAAGTCTCATTAAGTGATTTTAATAATAAACCGGTTATCCTTACTTTCTGGGTCTCATGGTGTCCGGACTGTCAGAGGGACCTGCCAAAAAAAGCACAGTTTTACCGATCCATGTCATCAAATGAGTTGGGCTTTCTGACAATAAACGTCACAGGCAGAGAACACGCTGAAGAAGATGGACTAAAATTCATGGAAGAGTTTGATCTTCCTTTCCCTGTATTAAGAGATAACGAAATAGACACATACGAAGCTTACCAGTGCGAAGGCGTTCCTACGACCGTTATTTTGGACGAAACTCACACGATCCGTCACCAATTTGGCGATAAAGCTGATTTTATGGAGATCCTTCAGGCAATCAGTGATGTTGCGCCTAATCAATCAGTATAATTAAATGTATAGATGAACCCTTAAGAGTGCTTCTGATGGCAACTGAAAAAGTTTCCCGGTGTCGTCTTGTTTGTTGATTTCCGCTCTAGGCTGCTCGCTTTCCACGGGGCTTAAAACAACTCCTTGCATCCACATCGCACGAAGAAAATGAGGTAGCCATACATTGAAAGCGGAAATACCCTCGCTTTCCGCGGGCACGGCCTCAGCTAACTTTGGCGTGGTCTCAATTTGCGCCAAAGTGGATCTTTGGACGCGTGCTGTTTCCGCAAAACTTGAAACAGCATCTTCGAGTCCGCTTCGCACGAAGAAAATGCGCTGCCATACATTTAAAGCGGAAATACCCTCGCTTTCCGCGGGCACGGCCTCAGCTAACTTTGGCGTGGTCCCATTTGTTTGCCAAAGTGGATCTTCGGACGCGTGCTGATTCCGCAGGAGTCGCGGGTATTTCTTGCTTTCATCTATGAGCATGCGCATTTTAGAGGAGTCTCGAGTATTTCTAGCTTTCAATAAGCATGGGCATTTTGAACTGCACCCCTAAAGTTGGACACCATTCACTCAGGAGGTGCAGTGTTTATGTTTTTAGCGAAAGAAAAATTGGGAGCTGTTGAACGTTATTTAAGAGGAACGGAAAGCCAACGGGAAGTCGCAGATTCCATCGGTGTCTGCCACAGCCAATTGCGCGCTTGGATCCGTCGCTTTCAGTATCATGGTCCAGCCGCCTTCGAGAAGACCTGTACATCATACGCTGTTGAGACTAAACTGGAGATATTAGCCTATATGCACGAACAAGGGCTGTCTGTCCGGAAAACGGCTGCGATATTTAATATCCCGGCCCACGCCACCCTTCAAAATTGGCTGAAGATCGTCGAGCGTGACGGTCCGGACGGCCTTCGCCCAACAAAAAAGGGGAATCCAGTGATGAAAAAAGATACATCAAAAGAAAAAAGCAATCCATCTTCAAAGGATCCATCCGTCAAAGCCTTGAAAGCTGAAATTGAACACCTACGGATGGAAAATGCTTATTTAAAAAAGTTGAAGGCCTTAGTTCAAAACAAGGAAAAATCACAAAAAAGGACAAAGTAAGAGCTGTCTATGAACTAAGGAACGCCTTTCCCGTAAAGGCTTTGCTTGAACTGTCTGGCATTCCGAAAAGTACGTATTATTATATGATCAAATCTTACGATCAGCCTGACCCCGACGCTGAATTAGAAGCCCTGATCCATATCATCTATCACCAGCACAAAGGTCGCTATGGCTATCGTCGCATCTGTTATGCCCTGCGTAATAAAGGGTACCGGATCAATCATAAAAAGGTCCAACGACTCATGAAAAAAATGGGACTGGCGAGTCTGGTCCGGATCAAAAAATATCGGTCGTATAAAGAGGATGCGGGCAAAGCAGCGCCTAATACCATGAACCGGAACTTTACAGCGCACAAGCCCAATCAGAAATGGGTCACAGATATTACGGAATTTAAATTGTTTGGCCAAAAATTGTACCTCTCGCCCATGCTCGATCTCTATAATGGCGAAATCATTGCCTATAATATGGGACCAAGACCGACGTATTCGCTGGTGTCAGAGATGTTAACGGACGCTCTGACACGTCTTAAAGACGAGGATCAGCTGATGATTCATTCCGATCAAGGGTGGCATTATCGGATGCAAAAATATCGAGATGTGCTAACGGATCAAGGGATTACCCAAAGCATGTCACGCAAAGGAAATTGTTATGATAATGCCGTGATCGAAAACTTCTTTGGTCATCTGAAGTCCGAGCTACTCTACTTAATTCAATTTGAAAGCTTAGAACATTTTAAGCGTGAACTCGTGGACTATATCGCGTACTACAACACCGAACGGATCAAGTCAAAATTAAACGGGATGAGCCCGGTAGCTTACCGGACTTGGAAACATTCCGCCTAACAAAATATCGCGTCCAACAATTGGGGGTCACTTCATTTTAGAGGAGTCTCGCATCTTTAGCTTCAATCAAATTATTTGTTGCATTGTGATCTCTTTAGAAGTCATATCATATATGGCTATAGATGTTCAGCGACTATCAGATGACTACATGGCGTCTCAAATTTTCCTTGCACAGGGGATTCACACTGACATGTTGACTGGTTGACGTGGTGGTGTAAGACTCCTTGAATATACGTCCACATTTTCTTTGTGAGGGGTGAATTCAAGGGGGTGTTTCAAGTCCTGCGGAATCAGCGGATGGCAGCTAAAAAACTAACTTATTTCAAATGTTAGGGAAATTAAGCTGGCTCAACTTAATATTTAAGCGGAGAGGTGGCTCCAAAGAAGTTATGTCAAGTCCAGTGGGAAAAGCAACAGCTGAAGCCCCCGCAGGAAGTGGTTTTCTTCCTAGGAGGCTGAAGCGTTGCCCACGGAAAGCGAGTGCTTGAAACGGAAATCAACAACCACCACGACACCGGGGGAGTTTTTTCAGTGGCCTCGTGGGCCTCTTGCTGGTCCCGTTGGAGTCTCGCACCTTCCGCTTCAATCAACGTATTGGTTAGCATATGATGGCTTTAGAAGTCATATATGGCTATAGATGTTCAGCGGCCACCATCTAATTACATGACATCTCAAATTTATCGGCAGCTCGACCGAGGGGGCAAAAAAAGAGTGTCGACACGTCGCTCTTTCGAGAAAATGTCAACACTCTGCCTAAAAAGACTTTTACCAAAGCCACTGCTTCTGCCTCTGGAGGATATTATTTTTTATGATTATTTTTTTCATCCTGATGTTCGCTCTTCTTATTTGAAGGCTCCCTCTTTTTCTCAGGGGGAGTCTTTTTATTATAAAGTTTATCACTATGCTTGTTCTTGGGGGTGTACTTGTTCTTAGCCTCTGAAGAATGGGGATCAGGATGATGATCTTTTTGACTCGGCTTTTCAGAAGGCTTTCCTGCTTTATGTTTATTTAAAGAACGTTTGTAAGCGTTCGGTCTATTGTTTTTCGAATGGCTCTTAGGTTTATTTTCCGATTGTTTCTTATGCATAGACGCTTCCTGAGCCTTTTTATCTATTGGAACATTTTTGCTTTTATTAACGTCAGCAGTTTTTTTATGCGAATGGGCAGCCGGGTCCTTATGTATAGGGGAATGATTATTATGGCTTGAATTTTTAAGGGTTGCCGGGTTCTGCTCTTCAGCTTTAGTTTCTTGATGTTGATTTTTTTTATTTTTATCTTCAGAAATGGACTTGGAATGGGGCTGATCGATTTCCTTGATGCTCATCGACTTAGCTTCCTGTAAAGAAATAGCCCTCTTTTCATTTACAGCTTCTTTATAAATTAAATATTTACCAGTGGAAAGACCTGCTGACATAGCTTTGCTTCGCTTTTCTTCAGTGGCTGTTAACGTTCTAAGGGTGCCCTCCCCGGTAACAAAAACTTGTTGCGTTTTTATTTTTTTTAGAGCATGCGAAATGCCGTTCAGAATCTTGGCACGGTTCGTTTTGTTCACTTGATCGTTAAGGGTTGTCGTTACAACTAATTCAGGGTGATCGGTGAAATAACCTCCAGCTTTCATGTCGGAAGCAAGTTCTTCTGTGAATCTGCCAAGTGCCATATGCTTGTACTTTGCTGGTTTTCCAAGCAATGATTCCGCAGCTTTATTCATAGGATGTACCCGAATAATGTGTAAATGCTCATCTATGCTTGCCTCTACACTAGGATTAACATCAAAGCTTACATAAGCGGCGGCAGAGGCGTGAGGTTGATAAACCCCTCCTGAAAGGACAAAAAGAAAAAGCAATGACAAACAAACAGCTACCATCGTAAGCCATTTTTTTCTTTCACGCTCTGTTTTAACAGAAAGATGGTGCAAATAGATTTCTTCTCCGACTGAAACCTGAGCGGATTTTCTCAGTTTCACCTTTTTGAAAACACCATCTTTCGTGAGTAAAACAGCACGGCGTCCTTTTTTGGACATCAATAAACCACGTCTCAACGCTTCCCCTCCTTCCTACGGGGTTTCCGGTTCAATATAAGGCTGAAGCGCGCTGAATCCTCCTAAATAAATGAGTGCAACAGCTATTATATACTTTCGATTCCTCTCTATTGTTTTACGGCTACATGAAACAAATTGGAGCAAATCTTTTATTGGCAATTGTTTTTTCTCCCTTAAATGAGCAGACAATTCAGGCTGTTCCACGAGAATTTTTGCAACGCGTTTCGCATTTTCCCTGGCATCAATATGCTTGGGACAATTTTTACTGAGCACTTTAAACGTAATCCCGTATTCTGTTAAAAGTATTTGATACGTCTCAATTTGTTCAATACGTTCTTCAATCCTGCACTGTTCATCATAATGATGAATGGCCGCTCGCTGCTGGATATAGCTTTCGTCTAATTGTCCTTCTTCGTCCAATTCCGCCTGATCAAAATAAATCGTTTTCATCTGCCTGGCAACTTTGCGGATGTAATCAATAATTCTGCGACGGATCACCATATCGGCAAAAGTAAGGAACTTGCTTCCTTGACCAATTTTATACTGGTCCATCGCTTCATTAAAAGCCATAAGCCCGATGCTGTACTCATCCATCGTCTGATCTATAAAACGATTGCATACTTTTGAAACGACTTTTTTAATAAACGGCTGATAGGAATGTATAATAAAATTTCTTAAATGATCATTGCCTTGCTGCGCCTCATAAACTTTTCCTTCCAGAGTAAAAGCCGGAACCGTGTTGACTGCTGCTTGCATGTTTGTCGCTCTCATCCTGTCACCTCTCACTTTTAATGTTTTATATAAATAAACGGTCAGTTTTGAATATCAAAGGTTATGAATTTCATAGTTTGTCGAAATATGTCGTTAGCAATCGACAATAGTAAATTTTTGAAAGTGTTCCTTTTTTATGAGGACCCATATAAATTCTCCTTTGCCATCGAGAATCTATGAAAAAGAATGCCTCGTTATCTTTTATACCATGATTTTGCAACCTTGAAATATACAATTCAATAACAATACACCGTTTGTTTTTTAACATTTGTAACGAAAGAGGATTTTATTACCATTTTGAAGCGTCATGCAGATGTCAATTATCGGAGAAATTCGTAGACTTTTGTCACTGATTCAAAAGCATAAAGGACGTTTATTTGACCTTGTCTGTTCCGCTTGATTAAACAAGGGACCTGATGGAGCTGATAGCTTTGAACAGTTTCCGGCCATTCTGAAGCGCGGCATTTAAGAATGGGAAACGACGCTGCGCCAGATGCCTCTGCAAGCTCAAGCATCTGTTCCGCAAGCTGGCATGTTCCGCAAAAAGGACTTGTTACAAAAAGCGCCCAAGCCTTAGGAGCGATGTCTAGATTTAAAAAATCCTTTTCAGCTATTTCTTTCATATTAATCCAGCCTTTTCTTTTATTTCATGTCATTTTAATATCTTCTACAAAATTTCCGTGTTTCTCACGTAATAAAAACAGCCTGTGAAGTCAGTCGACTTGACAGGCTGAAAACTTAGTCTTCACTAATCATTTTACCATATTCTTCAGCGTCCATCAGTTTGTCCAATTCAGACTCATCTGTTGGTTCGAGAACAACCATCCACGCTTTTTCATAAGGAGACTCGTTAACAAATTCCGGTGAATCTTCCAAATCTTCATTCACTTCAACAACTTTGCCGCTGATCGGTGCGTACAGCTCGGAAACTGTTTTTACAGATTCAACACTGCCAAACGCTTCATCTGCTGAGATTTCATCGCCAACTTCAGGCAATTCAACAAACACAATGTCTCCCAGCTCGTCCTGAGCAAAATCTGTAATGCCCACACGGATTTTACCTTCTTCTGTTTTGACCCATTCATGCTCTTCAGAGTATTTCAATTCCTTTGGTACATTCATGATATCCCTCCGTATAAATGGCTTGTCACCTATTCTTCATCTTATTATAAAGCACAGGGTGCCGCAAGCATTTAAATGATCTTTTGAATTAATTTGTCCATGTTTGATTAAAAACCGTTTCATTGAAACCTACCGTCACTTGTTTTCCATCTGTTACAATCGGCCTTTTTATAAGCATTCCATCTGATGCAAGCCAGTCGAGCAGCTCCTCGTCTGAAGCTTTGGTTAATTTATTTTTCATGCCAAGATCTCTGTAACGCCGGCCGCTCGTATTGAAAAATTTTTTCAAAGCTAACCCGCTTTGTTCATAAAATTTACTAAGTTCAGCCTTGCTCGGCGGATGATCCACGATATGTACATCCTCATATTCAAGTTCATTAGCATCCAGCCATTTTTTTGCTTTCCTGCACGTGCCGCAAGTAGGATAACTGTAAATGGTCAACATATTAAACCCTCCTCTTTTAAATAAGCTGCTTACAAATAGATTATATCAAATACTTTTAATGCCATTTTATAATTCAGATCGCTAATGAGTCCACTGAAAAAGTCTTTTTTTCCTTCGGGCCGAGCTTTGGAAAGTTCTCGCTTGCCGCGGGCGGACCGCGAGCCTCCTCATGCCCACAGGACGTGGGTAGGATCGGCATTGTCAAAGGACGTGACGGTCTTAGCCGATCTTCCTTAAGGAGTCCTGCGGGGTCTTCCACTGTTGTTTTTCCCACTGGAGGCTCGTGCCCTCCACTAATCAGTTTTAAAATGAAGTTGAGACGTCTAATTTTTCCCTTACACTTGAAAAATGTTAGTTTTTCAGTGGCCACCCCCTGTTCCTGTAGGCCAGGAAAAAACATCTTTGATTTCACATCGCACGATGAAAATGCGAAGCAACCGATGATAAACTCGCACCTTCTGCTTCAATCAACGTGTTTGTTGCCTGATGATGCTCTTTAGAAATCATGGGATGAAAGTGCAGCCTGCAGCCGAGACCTTTACAATTTACACTAAAACCGAGGCTTAGACGTTTCTTTGGTAAGCGAGCGGATTCCACATTCTCGGATCATGGAATTTTGCGCCTTCTCTCTGATTGCACAGGCACGAGAATCACATCTCGAAGGGCTACGAGTTGCGATGAGGAAGCCCCCTTCTAAGCATGACTAGAAGACGCAGAAACCCATAAGCAGTTTTACGTATTCAAAATCTCGGAAAGTTCCGATTTTTTGAAGGTATACGAAGCGATCAAGATCAGATTCGTCGTGTTAAGAAAGCGCCGTCATCTTTTTCAGGAGCACATTTATCCTGTATCCTAGTGGTTCTCTTCAATGCAAGGAAGGTTCACATTTGAATCAATCGACCGATCTGACGGGAAGTGTGATACTCCTCGAAAATGCGCACACTCTTAGATGAAAGCTAGAAATACCCGAGACTCCTGCGGAATCAGCACGCGTCCGAAGATCCACTTTGGCGCAAAGTGAGACACGCCAAAGTTAGCTGAGGCCGTGCCCGCGGAAAGCGAGGGTATTTCCGCTTTCAATGGATGGCATCGCATTTTCTTCGTGCGAAGCGGACTCGAAGATCCACTTTGACTCATATAGAGACTACGTCAAAGTTAGCTGAGGCCGTGCCCGCGGAAAACATGTTTCTAATATCAGAAAAGCCCGCCATCCGGCGGGCTCAAAATATCGGCGCAGTCGTATCTGACCGAATAATTTTTACCGTTTAAAATAAGACCCAAAAACGGGTCTACTGTTTTTTGACTTCTTGCTTCTGCTCTTGTTTTTTTAACTTATGGCCTCTAATTTTGTTGATTTTAGCAATCTCCTCAGTTAGATCTCCATCTGCTTTAATCAAAATCATCATTAATGACAAATGCTCAATTGTGACTTCTGCACTGCCAATTTCTATCTGATGAATTTTCAAACCATAATCTGTTTTTTCAAGTTCCAGCAGGCCACCGTATCTACCGGAAGATAATCGGGCAACACAGCGTCCCTCTCCGTGGTCCTTTAATGTGATCGTATAGTCACCCATTTCAATTTCATGAACAACTTTAGCCAATGGCAACGCCTCCTTCTTTTGCTCTGGTTATATTATACCACAGCCCATTCAATGCCAATCACATTATGGGAAGTTCACCATATCTAAAATTAACAGGAATAAAAAAAAACTTCTCTGCACAATACAGAGAAGCCAAAATGAGGAGTATAGAAATACGTTAACAAGAAGGGCGGTATAGTTTGGGGTTATACCGTGTAATGTTCTTGTTCCAGGACTTTAGCAGCAATGGCACGTTTTTTGATAACAAGATTAACGGGATTGAAACGGGTCAACTTTCTAAGCGCAGAAGTGAGCATACGCAGCTGATCACCTTCTTCAATCATTAATAATGATTCTTTAGCAAGGCGTTCAACATTTTGGAATGTCTCCTGTGCGAAAACTTCTGACATCAACAGTTTTTGATCCGCCTTTGCAGAACCGGATTTCCCGATTGCCTTTTCAGTGCGCACAATAACAGATTCCATCGTATAAATGTCATTCGCCATATCTGCAACGTTAGAGAGAAGCTCTTGTTCATTTTCTAGCGCTTTTCCGTATTTTTGTACACCGAGGCCGGCTACCATAAGAAAAACTTTCTTAGCGTTTTTCAACAGATATTTTTCTTTTTCAAGCGGTTCATTACCAGGCTCTTCAGGCATAAGCATCATTAGTTCTTCTTGGAGCTTCTGGGCTTTTTGAAGAAGAGGCAGTTCACCTTTCATTGTTTTTCTGAGCAGTGTTGAAGGGACAATGAGTCGATTAATTTCGTTTGTTCCTTCGAAAATCCTGTTAATTCGAGAATCACGATAAATTTGCTCGACCTCATATTCGGCCATATAACCATACCCACCGTGAATTTGAACGGCTTCATCAGCAATGAAGTCCAAGGCTTCTGAGGCAAACACCTTGTTTAATGAGCATTCAATCGCATATTCTGCAATTGATTCCGCTATCTTAGCACCGTTATTTGATTCTTCTTCCGAGAGACGGTCAAGTCTGTCTGCAAAAAGACCGACTGTCCTGTAAACTGAGCTTTCTGTGGCATACGCTCTAGTCGCCATATTCGCAAGCTTGTTCTGTATTAAAGTGAATTTTGCAATCGGCTGTTTGAACTGCTGGCGTTCGTTTGCGTATTTGGCAGCTAGTTCCAAGGCACGTTTACAAGCCCCAACGACACCAACGGCAAGTTTATAACGGCCAATATTAAGGATGTTAAATGCGATAACATGCCCTTTTCCTGCTTCGCCTAATAAATTATCTTTCGGTACTTTTACATCTTCCAAAATCAATGTTCTGGTTGAAGAAGCCTTAATACCCATCTTCTTCTCTTCTGCTCCTGTAGAAACACCTTCATAGCCACGTTCAACAATAAAGGCTGAAAAATGCTCGCCATCAATTTTTGCATAAACCACAAACACATCAGCAAAACCAGAATTTGTGATCCATTGTTTTTCACCATTCAAGACATAGTGTGACCCGTCCGCACTTAGCTTCGCTGTTGTTTTTGCTCCCAAAGCATCCGATCCGGAACCAGGCTCAGTTAAAGCATATGCTGCAAATTTAGTGCCCGCAGCAAGTTCAGGCAAGTATTTTTTCTTTTGCTCTTCCGTACCGAAAAGAACAATCGGAAGAGAACCGATGCCAACATGAGCACCGTAGCTTAAAGAAAAGGATCTCGCAAGCGCAAACTTTTCAGTGATTAAAGATGAACTGATTTTGTCCAATCCGATCCCGCCATAAGCTTCTGGAACATCCGCTCCCAAGAAGTCCAAGATCTCCGGCTTTTTTCAAAAGTTTCTTGGTTAATTCAAGGTCCTGCTTTTCCAGTGTTTCAATGTGTGGCAAGACTTCTTTTTTAATGTAATCCTCTGTGGTTTTTGCCATAAGCTTTTGTTCATCAGTAATATCCTCAGGGGTATACAACTGTTCAGGTGTCAGATCATCGATTAAGAAACTTCCGCCTTTTAACGCTTCTCCCGTTGTGCTGGCCATTAATAATTCCTCCTTATAGTCTTTTTTACTTTTGTTAAGCAAGCTGTAAAGCGCTTGCATTTAAATTAATTCAAAAATACCTGCTGCTCCCATTCCGCCACCAATACACATTGTTACGAGACCGAATTGAGCATGACGTCGTTTCATTTCATGAATACAGGTCAGTGTCAGCTTTGTTCCTGTGCATCCCATTGGATGACCAAGTGCAATCGCGCCACCATTAATGTTTACGATGTTTTCATCCATGCCCAGTTCTCTAATGACTTGGATGGACTGAGACGCAAAGGCCTCATTTAATTCAATAACACCAATATCCTGTAAAGAGAGTCCAGCCATTTTCAGTGCCTTTGGAACAGCTGCAATTGGCCCGATCCCCATCAACTCAGGAGGGACGCCCGCGACCGCAAAGGATCTGAACTTTGCAAGTGGCTTTAATTCCTCCCTTTTCGCCTTCTCAGCATCCATTACCAATACGGCTGCACCACCGTCACTCATCTGTGACGAATTCCCTGCAGTAACAGAGCCCTTCACATGGAAAGCCGGCCGTAATTTTGCAAGTGCTTCAAGTGAGGTATCTTTTCTAACTCCCTCATCCTGCTTCACAACAATTTTCTTTTCATTAACCTTCGTATTACTATCTAAGTAGCGATGCGTGACTTCGACCGGAACGACTTCTTCCTCAAACTTCCCCGTCTCGATCGCTTGAGCCGCTCTCTGATGACTTCTCAATGCAAATGCGTCCTGTTCTTCACGGGTGATGCCGTATTTATTGGCAACCTGCTCGGCTGTCAGACCCATTCCCATATAATACTCAGGAGCTGACTCGACCAGCTTCCGGTTTGGTTTAATCACATGGCCTCCCATGGGGATCAGTGACATCGTTTCCACACCGCCTGCAATAATGGTGTCAGAGCCCCCAACCATAATCCGTTCGGCCGCAAACGCAATACTTTGCAAGCCTGAAGAACAGTAACGATTAACCGTTAACGCAGGCGTCTCAACCGGCAATCCACTTAAAGCACCGATCATTCTGGCGACATTTAATCCTTGCTCCGCTTCAGGAATGGCACAGCCGATGATCACATCATCGATTGGCCCCTGATATCCTGACCGTTTCAGTGTTTCTTTTACCGCAGCAGCGCCCAGATCATCTGGACGGGTATTCGCAAATTGTCCTTTGTTCGCTTTGCCGACAGGTGTTCTTGCACCCGCAACAATCACAGCTTCTCTCATTCCATTCCCCCCTTTTAATTTCTAAGCGGCTTGCCTTTTACAAGCATATGCTGCATCCGCTGCTGTGTTTTTGGTTCTCCAATTAAGCTAAGGAAGGCTTCTCTTTCAAGATTCAGGAGATATTCTTCCGTGACTTCGGTTCCTTGAGGAAGAAGACCGCCAGATAATACGAAAGCTAGTTTCTTAGCTATTTTCATATCATGATCGGAGAGATAACCTGACAGTTTCATAGATTCGGCACCCATTAACATGGCTGCATAACCTGCCTCTCCAGAGATTGGAAACGTCTTCTTCATTGGTGAGGTATAGCCGGCATTCGCCAGACTTAGCACCCGCATTTTTGCATCATGCAGGAGATGATCGGCATTAACGCTGACCCCATCCGTCGTCCTTAAAAAGCCATTTTGCTTTGCCTCATCAGCAGAAGTAGAAACCTTTGCCATTGCAATCATTTCAAAAACTTTAGCCGTAACCTGGACAAGGTCTACAGGCACATCTTTAGGAAGCTGATCCAAGTAGCGTAAATATAATTCTTTATTTCCTCCCCCACCAGGGATCAGACCAACACCCGCCTCAACAAGACCCATATATGTTTCAGTTGAAGCTTGAATAGCGTCTGCCGCTAGACTAACTTCAGCACCTCCACCAAGAGACATTTGGAAAGGGGCAGCAACAACCGGTACAGGAGCGTATTTCATCTTCATCATCGTCTGCTGGAATTGACGGACAACCATATCAAGTTCAAAGAAATTATCGTCCTGAGCCTCCATCAGCATTAGCGCGAGATTAGCTCCTACACAGAAATTTTTGCCCTGATTACCAATAACGAGGCCTTTATAATTCTTTTCAACCTCTTCTAGTGACTGCTGAATCATCTGAAGAATGTCTAAGCCAATCGCATTACTTTGGGAATGGAACTCAAGCAGCGCGACGCCATCTCCAATATCAATCAAGCTTGCTCCTGCGTTTTTCAAGATAACTTTGTCCTGTTTTTTCAAGGCGGATAGATGAATTTCCTTATCATTCGTTCTCGGACGTTCATAACTTCCTTCATGATAGAAAAGCACGCCACCCGTCTCTTCCTCTTTATAAAAAGATGTGAAGCCTTTATCTAACATTTGTGTAATCCACGCCGGGATTTCATCGCCTTCTTTTTTCATTCTCTCAATAGATTTTTCAAGTCCTAGCGCATCCCATGTTTCAAAAGGACCTTTTTCCCAGCCAAATCCCCACTTCATCGCCTGATCTATGTCATAAATCGAATCAGAAATTTCATATGCCTTATCCGCTGAGTAAAGAAGTGTCTGTTTAAGCACGGGCCAAAGGATCTCTCCTGCCCTGTCCTCACTAAATGCAAGCGCTTTAATTTTTTCGTTTGTTGAATGAAGCTGCTTTGCCTGCTGGACAGACGGTGTCTTTAACTTCTCGCGCGGCTCATATTCCATGCTTTCTGGATTGAGCTGAAGAATCTCGCTCTTCTTTTTTATGAAGAAACCTTGACCTGACTTACTTCCAAGCCAGCCATTGTCAAGCATTTGATTAAGAAATTGTGGAACCTTAAAGACTTCCTTTTCATGAGGATCGTCTACACTCTCCCGCACATTATTTGCAACGTGAACGAACGTATCCAACCCTACAACGTCCAGTGTCCTAAATGTCGCACTTTTTGGACGGCCAATCAGCGGTCCCGTAATGGAATCGACTTCCCCAACACTGAATCCTTTATCCATCATTTCCTTTAAAGTCACTTGAAGGCCAAAAGTGCCAATTCTATTTGCAATAAAGTTTGGTGTATCCTTAGCTACCACTACGCCTTTACCAAGTCTTTCTTCACCGAACGTTTTCATAAATTCAACAACCGACGGGGCTGTTTCAGTGGTTGGAATAACTTCCAGAAGCTTAAGATAACGTGGCGGATTGAAAAAGTGAGTGCCGAGAAAATGTTTTTTAAAATCCTCTGAACGCCCTTCAATCATAGCATTCACAGAAATTCCCGATGTATTTGAACTAACAATTGAACCGGTTTTCCGGTATTTATCCACCTGTTCAAACACTCGTTTTTTAACTTCTAAATTTTCAACCACGACTTCTATAATCCAATCCACATCTCCCAGTTTATCCAGATCATCTTCTAAATTTCCTGGTGTAATGAGTTTCAGATTTTCTTTTTTAGTTAGCGGAGCCGGTTTTTGTTTTAAAAGCTTCTTTAAAGCACCTTCACTTAGCCGGTTTCTAACTGTCTTATCCTGCATTGTCAGACCTTTTGCTTCGTCACTGCTCTCAAGCTCACGAGGAACAATATCCAGAAGCAGGCACGGAATACCTGTGTTTGCTAAATGTGCAGCAATTGAGGAACCCATCACACCCGAGCCCAAAACTGCAGCACGTCGAATTGCCGCCATTCAAGAACCTCCTTAGTACCAATTGAATGAATACTCCACATAATTTTTGTTATAAGCGTTTTGAATGAATACTCATTCATTTTTTGCTCAAAAAAATATTTCCTATATAAAATATAAAGCATATTGGAAAATTTCGCAATATTTAAATTGTGAAAAATATTGTCTTTTTTGTTTTCAATTCTTCTTTATTATATGGCTGGTTCCTTTGCTTCGTTCTCTATAAATGAGAAAAAACGCCTCCCAAGGAAAGCGTTTTTTTTGTATTATTTACCGAATACCCCTTTAAGCACAAAAGCAACGTTGGCAGGACGTTCAGCCAATCTCCGCATAAAGTAACCATACCAATCTGACCCGTAAGGTACATACACTCTCATCTTGTAGCCTTCCTCAATCAGCTGCTGTTGGCGCTCTACTTTAATACCATAAAGCATTTGAAATTCAAATAGATCATTTGAAATGCCTTTTTCTTTTACAATCTGCTTTGTGTAATTAATGATGGCGTCATCATGCGTCGCAATAGCCGTGTAATTTCCATTTTCAAGATGTTTTTTGATCATTTTCTTGTAATTTTCATCTACGTCATTTTTGACAGGATAAGCCACATTATCAGCTTCTTTATACGCACCCTTTACAAGTCGAAGATTAGGTGAATACTTATTCAACTGGTCTAAGTCATCGAGTGAACGGTATAAATAAGCCTGAATAACGGTTCCAATATTATCATAATCTTTTCTTAGCTCTTCAAAGAGTTCTAAAGTCTTACCGCATCGGACAGAATCCTCCATATCAATCGTAATGAAGACATTCTCTTCCTTAGCTGCTTCAAGAATTCTCCGCATGTTTCTTAAAACAATATCATCATTAAGATCCATGCCAAGGGATGTCAGCTTTAAAGAAAGTTGTGAGTTTAAGTTCTCTTTTCCAATTGCTTTAACAGCTGCGATGCAGTTATCAGCGACTTCGCTCGCTTCCTTCTCATTATCAACAAATTCGCCTAGGTGATCAATCGTCACCAGAAAACCTTTTTTATTTAATTCACGAATAACGTTCACAGCTTGATTAAGCGATGTTCCCGCCACAAAGCGTGCCGCTCCAAACTTCAAGCCGTACCGTTTCGCTACTTTTGTAACTCCTCTATTTTTTGCTAAGAACAGGAAAAAGTTTCTAAGTAATTGTTCCAACGCAAAATCCCCCTATATGCAAGCGCATTCATATGTTGTTGTAATACGTTTCTCCAAGAGTCATTTTATCACTTTTTGTCGTATTGTGTATAGAAGTTTTTTAAAGTCTTTTTATTTTCGCAAATTTAATGATATTAGAATAAAGAGCCTTTGATCGTGTGATAATAAGCAGGAATGTTAAGTGAAAAGGAGCCAGAACATGAATACTAATCAGGTAAACCCGCAAGGAAACAGCGTCATGCCCGATCCCCCTCCCATTTTAAGCACTAAAGACCTGCTTTATATGGAAGATATGCTTTCCTGGAATCTTAATATGGTTAAGAAAACTCATTTCTTTGCCGGTCAGTGCCAGGATCCTCTCGTTAAGCAGACCTTAACGAAAACCTGTAAAATGCATCAGGACCACTATTATAAAATTGTGGAACACTTAAATGCTCACCTAAACCAGTCCGTCACAGCCCAGCAGCAACTAAAAGGAGCTCAGCAAAATGCCGGAATCCAACAATAGTATTAAGAACCCTGCAGCAGCCGTCCCCAACACCCCTTCAATGACCGACCGGGACTTTCTGACAGATTGTTTAACATCGGAAAAATATATGACCCAATCGTATGCTACGGCTTTGCATGAAATGAGCCATCACTCTCTCTTTAAAGATATTCACTCGATTTATACCCAGACACAGCAATCCCAAAGAGAACTCTACAACCTTATGTTTGAAAAAGGCTGGTACGGCTATAAAGCGGCGCCAACCCAGGATATTCAACAAGTGAGTCAAACCTTCTCGCAATACCCTTCTGAGCAATTTCCGAACGCTAATCTCATGTAAAAATCTTATGGTCAGATCCTTGATGGTTCTGGCCAACTTCTATATTTTAATTCGTTTATCTTTAAAAAATAAGAAAGCTTCGTAGACAAAGAGGACTAAAATAAAGCTTCCAAATATATTTGTAAAACCATGATAAATAACTTTGCCTGCACTGGATAATCCTGCTATTGGCAAGTGAAGCGTAAAGGCCAAAAACATACTGAATGTAAAATTTCTTGTCCATTGGGAAACGTTATAAGTCCCTAGTGCCCGTCTAACTCCTAGAGCTTTGATACGTTTTATTCCTCTGGTCACTTCAATTGTTTCAACAATAATAAATAGGAAGAAAGCAATTCCCCATAACAATAAAATAGGATAAACGGGAACAGTTTTTGATATTATAGCTGCTAAACCTGTTATAGACAACGCACCATGAATGGTGCAGTTCGTGTTCTTCCAATCTTCAGTTAATTTCCACTTGCAAGAAGCATAGCTCTTTATTATTAAAATGAAAGAACTAATATAAAATAATAGACCAAGTAAGAGCATGGTTCTCGCGACCCAGACAGGCAGGTCGCCTAAAAGCCAGATTGAATAATCCACAACCAAAGACTGCGTACTGACAGCAAGGAGCAAAACAATGCCATCAATGATCTTTGTCTTGATTTTGATTAGTTTTGTTAATTGTATCAGGGAATGCCCTGCATAAATAAGCCACAAAAACGTATTGAGAAAGATTACCACCATAGCCGCCACATGCCATTCTCTTACATACATAAAAATCCCCATTGAGCAGACTGAAGATCCAGCAATCCAAGTGCCCATTGCAAAGCTGTTAAGCGGTTCAGACCAATGCTCTTCTGAAAATCTCCCCTGAAAAAAACTGATCCCATAATCCATCATTAACAAAAGCCAGAATGCAAAAATCATCAGGACAGTCAGTCTTCCTATAGAGTGGATAAACCATGGAAACTTTGTCATTGCATCATTCATAAAGACACCCATAGACATAACGATTGCACCTGAAGCTGTTTTAGCTGGGCCTGGATTTATAACCTTAACGCGGAAATTAAACATAGCAGCTGCCAATATGATAAAGGCAAAGCTATCCGCTTTACTTTCAGGATAGACATAAACAATAATAAAATAGGATGAAAGAATAGCAGTTATTAGTAAGAACACTGAAAATAATTTACCAGATTTTCTTAGATGATGGTATGTCATCGCTTAAACAGCATACTTTTATCGATTTCTAAGGACATAAAGATCACTCCTTTCAGCCTTTAATTATCGTTTCCCCCCTCACTTTCCAGAAAAACTTATATTTATCATAAACAACCTATTAAATCACGATTGGAAATTACTAGTGCATGTGGTAAGTTATGAACGACCCCATCAACCTCTCTTAAACATCGAAACTTGTAAGTGAAGGGAGGCAATGATGATGAAAAAAATATTACCCATTGCTTTAGCAGGTCTAATTGTGGCTCCAATCCTTTCTGTACAGGGGGCTCATGCAGCCACAAATACACCTTGCCAATCACAGAAACAGTCAGCTTCAAATGTTCATTCTTTCTCAGTAAACCAAGATTGGGTGAATTCAATCTTGAAGAAATACGGTATCAAGCCAGGACAGTGGCAAACTATACAGCAGGTTGAAAAGGTGCAAGCTTCACAGCCAACATCAACTAAACAAAGCACACCAGCCAAGGCACAAACGGCTGCACCGGCACCTAAACAGAGCACGCCGGCTAAAGCGCAGTCTGCAGCACCCGCACCAAAACAAAGCACTCAGGCGCCTGCTTCTCAACAATCAAGCAGCAATAAAGCTTCACAGGCATCCAGCCAAAATCAGTCTGTTAATGCTTATGAGAAAAAAGTCGTTGAATTAACAAACCAGGAGCGTGCAAAACAGGGATTAAAAGCCTTGACACTAAGCACTCCGCTTTCTAAAATGGCTCGTGATAAGTCAGCTGATATGAGAGATAAAGGCTACTTTGATCACCAGTCTCCAACCTATGGTTCACCATTTGATATGATGAATTCCTACGGTATTAAATATTCTTCAGCAGGTGAAAATATTGCGGCCGGACAACCTGATCCACAAGCGGTCGTTGATGCTTGGATGAAGAGTCCTGGCCACAGAGCCAACATCCTTAACAGCAGCTACACCACGATCGGTGTCGGTTATGTTAAAGGCGGTTCTTACGGTTCTTATTGGACACAAGAATTTATTGGTAAATAATTAAATTAATTTTAACAAACACAACCACATACAAAAAAGCCTCCCAGAGCCGGGAGGCTTTTTTTATTCAACAATTGCAGTCTGTCTTCGTGTATTAACCTGACGATTTTTATCAATCATTTTGAACATGATGTGATACAGACCGGCACTAATAAAAGCAAGAATCCCAAGAATAATAAAGGTCCATGAATAACCGAACCAGACGGTCATGGGAATGGCCAGAGGCGCAATTGTCCTGCCCAGAGTAAAGCGCAGACTTGATGCAGCAAAGTACTGGCCTCTCATATGCTCCGGTGCCAATTTTGAAACAAAACTCTCTTGAATGCCAACGACCATAAGCTCAGCAGAAGTGAAAATTACAATCGCTGCGAACAGAACCCATATATTTACGGTGTGGCCAAAGATAATGATGGCAACGCCGTAAAATAGAGCAGATAAAATAAAAATTCTTCGCTCTGGATACTTAACCATCCACCTGTTCATCGCTACCGTAAACAAAGCAACGATCAGCCCATTCTCTGAAATAAGCCAGCTGAATGCCTGTTTTCCGTCCGCAGATATTGAAAAACTGCCTAGTGAAAACAGGGACTGCTTTGGAACAAAGTCAGTTGAATAGACAGCCATAAGCAAATCAAGCTGCATAAACGTTTGCCCTACCAGCACACCTGCTAAAATAAATAACAAAAAGGTTTTATCATTAACGATAACCTTGTAATCGCTCAGATGTTCTGAAAGATACCGGGTCCATTTAACGTCTTCATTTTTGTTCTTCTCCTTCTGTTGCCGCTGTTCTTTTTCAGGGGCCGTTTCCCGAATGAATTTTATCATGATAAAAACAAGCGTAATACTGACCCCAAGACATACGAGAAGAAGAGGAAAACGATCGTTAAAAAAGAAAATCCCACCGAGAATCGGTCCAAGAACTACTGAAATATTGATGGATGTATAGAACACAGCAAAGACTGATGCCCTGTGCTTTTCTGGTACGACATCGGCTACCATTGCGTGGCTTGCCGGCCAATATAAGGAACCAAATAAACCTAATGCAGAAAAACTGATAAATGTTAAAACCGGTGATTCCATAATTGGAGAATTAGCTAATGCAAAGAAAACAAAACAGACGGCTTCACCAATGCCTGCAATGATCATCATTCGCTTACGGCCAAAGTGATCCGCACAATATCCTCCAACCAAACCAACCGCGACGCTAACTACCTGTGAAGCAATTAACAGCATTCCTGCCGCTTCTTTTCCAAAAGAATTCGAAAAATAAATCGCCATGAAAGGGAAAAACATCCAAAACAAAAGGTTCATGACCCCTTCACCTAATAACCGTACTTTAAGATTTGAATCCCAATCTTTCCATTTCATTCCATACACCTCGTTCCTGATTGAACGTATTTTTTTCACTTTCGTAAAGACCCATCATCAGGAAAAGGAAAAGCACAATAAAAAAAGCCTTGAGAACGTGACTCCACGTCTATCAAGGGCTTAATATTACGCACCTGAGAAAAGAGCATGGCTATCCCGTTTACATGATGATGGGTTTAAGACACAAGCATCGATCATTGGCATAATCCGATTATGCCGCATAAAACATGATTCTTTACAAATGGGTCACTTTTAATGACGCAGGAGTTAGAATCAGGCTTTACACCGAACGATCCTTGTTATCCCGCAAACACCATATCATGTACTGAGATTTCCATTAATAACAGCTCCTATCTTTAATCTACTAATAAATTATCACACTTTTTCCACTTTCACAATCTTTTTTTATTAACAGATTTTAAGCGATAAAATAATATATGCTCCCTTTTCAAAAGAAAGACTGTTTTTGCAAGCAATGCCGTATTTTTTTATTCCTTAAGTGGAGGACCTTCGCATGCGCAGGACGTGGGTAGGTTCGGCGTTGGCACAGGACGTACCGATTTGTCGAACGTCCTTAAATTCGTTGTAGCTACGGAGTCTCACTTGGCTCGCTGATGAGGCCACTGAAAAAGTCCCCCTGGTGTAAATGTGGTAGTTGATTTCCGCTCTAGGCTGCTCGCTTTCCACGGGCACGGCCTCAGCTAACTTTGGCATGGATCTTTTGTGCACCAAAGTGGATCTTCGGACGCGTGCTATTTCCGTAGGAGTCTCGCGCCCTCCACTCCAATCAGTCAAAATATGAATGTGAGCAGTCTTATTTCTCTTTTAAACGGAAAATGTGTAAGATTTTCAGTGGGCTTCCGCGAAATGCACAGAGGTCTCAGACTTCTCGACAGCACGTTGTAATGAACTTGTGCATCCTCATTACATCGAAAAAATTACAAGGTAATTAATCATTTTCTTTTTCGCACCTTTGTAGTTAATAAAGTAGAATAACCCAAGAAAGCTGTTTCAAGTACTGCCGGAACAGGAAGACGCCAGTGAAAACCTTCTGTATTTATAACCTTGCTTAAGATTTAATCAAAGAATAGCTCCGTCTAATGCCTTGAAAGTCCACTGAATGGTTAAAGGTTGAGATACCTTACCACTAAGGCCGAGCTGCCGAGAAAGTTTGAGACGACTGCGGAATCAGCGTCACCAGGCGAGACCCCACAGCGCAACATTTGCTAAAAGAGCGAGGAGGCTCGCGGTACGACCGCGGCAAGCGAAAACTTCTAAAGCTCGGCCGCCCCTCCTTGCATTGAAGCGAACACAAGAAAACAATTGATGACAATATTCACGCTGCCGGATTTGATCGTCTTATAAACTCTCGAGCTCGCTCCCACCAATCAGAGCTGACCATATGTTGTACCACGTTTCAATACGTCAATGCCTGCCGAGGCTAACAAGGCCGCTGGCAAAAAAAGATGTTGATGGAAATGGAATCTGCAACCATGTGCTTCTGCGTCTGGTAGTAACGCTTCGAATCAGAGGGGCCACTGAATGTGCTTCTGGAAAATTTGAGGCGCCATGTAGTCAGCTGCTGACCACTGAATATCTATGACCACAAATGACTTCTAAAGGGCAGCACAATGCAATACATACGGTGATTGTAGCGGAAGGTGCGAGACTCCTCGAAAATGCCAGTGCTTATTGAAAGCAAGAAATATCCGAGACTCCTGCAGAATGAGCGTTCCAAGCGAGACCCCACAGCCACAATGTATTATGCGAGGAGGCTCGCGGAACGCCTGCGGAAAGCGAGGATATTTCCGCTTTCAATGTATGGCATCGCATTTTCTTCGTGCAGTGCAGAATCGAAGATGCTGTTTCAAGTCCTACGGAAATAGCACGCGTCCGAAGATCCACTTTGGCGGCAAAGAAACCATGGCAAAGTTAGCTGAGGCCGTGCCCGTGGAAAGCGAGCATCCTAGAGCGGAAATCAACAACCGATCAAAAAAGAAAAAACCAGCTTTTATAAGCTGGTTTCCTGAGCCTGCCAATTCGGCGGTGTATTTTTATTCCAATAAACTTTCGCAAGATCATGGTGGCCGTTAAAGTCATCCTCGTACGTATGGTAATGGAAATTAAACCAGTACCCTTCAAGCGGAGGATGGTCCCGACGAACGTGCAATTTTAGATAAGATTGTTTCGAATCCCCATCGTAAAGATGAATAATTCTTTCTCCCTGGCCGGAAGATGGATTCTGACTGATGGAAACCTGTTTAAGTTGGTCATCGGATAACTGGTCAGCAAGGGTCTGGACGGCTTCTTTAAATTTTGGGACAACCGTTTGTTCATATTGAGCACCGATCTTTTTCTGAATCGTCAGACCGAATTTTTTCTGTCCTTGGTTTGAAGCTTCTTTAGCTGCCAGAGAGACGAGCTGGGCTTTTAACTCTGATCGTGAAAGTTGCTGAGGCTCCGCATCCGTCTTATCCTCAACCTGCCGTTCTTCCGGTTGAGCATCAAGAATAGAGGGAGAATAAGATCCTGCTTGAGCCTCCTGAACATCCTCACGGGCATTCTTCGTATTAATATGTAAATAGCCTGTCGGGACCACGGTTCCCAATGTAAGAACCGCGATCATGCCAACAAGCATTTTTCTGAACCACATTGGCATTACGATCGACTCCTCTTGTCCTTCTCTGACTCTATTGTACTATGAAAGAGGTCAATACAGTATACAATGTGTAAGAACTTTCAAAATTTCTTTTATTTATTGGATTGCCGTCTTTTTTTCAGTTGACAAATAACGATGGACGGATGCCGCTGCTTTCCGGCCTTCCTGGATAGCCCACACGATTAAACTTTGCCCTCTCCTTGCATCACCTGCAGCAAATACACCCTCCAGATCGGTCTGCCAGCTTCTGTTATCGGCAGCTATTCTTCCATTTTTCATCCTAACAGAAAAATCTTCAGACACTTGATTACTGATGCCTTCAAAACCAATTGCAATTAGAACAAGATCCGCTTCCCATTGCAAAACTTCTGCATTCTTTTGTTCATCAGCTGACTCGCCAGTTTTAACGGCCTCTAAAGCAATGACTTGCCCTTTATCGTTTCCTTTAAAAGCTGTTGTCATGATCTGATATTGACGGGGATCTTCCCCAAAAACACTATGTGCCTCTTCATAAGCATAATCCAGCGTGAACGTTTTTGGAGTCTCCGGCCACGGATTATGGTCAGCACGTGTATCGGGAAGCCTTTCATGCTTACCAAACTGAACCACACTGCTGCAGCCCTGCCGTACTGCCGTTGCGACACAGTCAGCACCGGTGTCCCCGCCGCCTATGACAATGACACGCTTCCCCTTTGCATTAATTAATGGTTCTTCATGAGATAAAAATTGACGCGTGTTTTCAGTAAGGTAGGTCATCGCAGGATAAATGCCATTTAAATGATGCCCTGGAATCTCAAGCTCCCGCGGTTTCTCTGCCCCGGAGCAAACAACGACAGAATCAAAAATTTTTCTGAGTTCGTCAAAAGGCAGATCTTCCCCAATTGTCAAATTTGTTTTAAAAGATATTCCTTCTTCTTTTAAAAGCTTAACACGCCTGTTCACTAATCCCTTGTCAATCTTCATGTTTGGTATTCCATACATTAACAGACCACCGATCCGGTCTTCTTTTTCAAAAACAGTCACATGATGCCCCAGCCTATTAAGTTCATCTGCTGCTGCTAGCCCCGCAGGCCCTGACCCAATCACCGCAACATGCTTGTTTGAACGAAGACGGGGAGGATTCGGCTTCACCCACCCTTCTTCAAATGCCCTGTCAATGATGGCACGCTCAATGCTCTTAATGGCAACGGGTTCACTTATAAGGCCGGCTGTGCAGCTCCCTTCGCAAGGAGCCGGACATGCTCTTCCAGTAAACTCAGGGAAATTATTCGTTTTAGCCAGTCTAAGGTAAGCTTCATGCCAATGCCCTTCTCTAACAAGCTCATTCCATTCAGGAACGAGGTTATATAGAGGGCAGCCAAGCGTTTCTTGTGCCGATTGTTCACCCATCTGACAAAATGGCGTACCGCAATCCATGCACCGAGCGGCCTGAGATTTAAGCTCATCTTCCGGCATAGGCTTAATATATTCATTAGAATGAGCAAAACGTTTTCCAGGGTGTTCCTGCTCATCGTCTTTTCTCTCAATCTCCCAAAATCCCATTGGCTGTTTCACAGAATCACCTTCTCTCAGATTTACAGGCTGAACGTTTTTTCTTCGGTCCGTTTTGGTCCGCCTGATTTTTTTTGATAAAAGGCTTCTAATTTAGCCTTTTCGTCTGTCAATCCCTTACTTATAAAATGATTGATCGATTGCTGCATTTTCTCATATTCATAAGGGACAACTTTAAGAATCTTCTCACGCCACGCAGGCCATTGTGACAAAATTACTTTCGCTTTTTGGCTACCAGTAAAAATATAATGATCTTTTAGCAGCTGAAAGACAACCTTGCTCTCTTCAAGATCTCTTACCATGTGTACGCCAGCCATTTCCTGGTTGATATTATTTGTGATCTGTTGGCTGTCAATATCATTATTAATCAAATAGGCAATACCTCCTGACATACCGGCAGCAAAATTCTTGCCGATATTGCCAATAACAAGGACGCGTCCACCGGTCATATATTCACATCCATGGTCACCAATTCCTTCGACCACAGCTTCCGCTCCACTGTTTCTTACAGCGAACCTCTGGCCGGCCCTGCCTCTGATAAATGCCCTTCCGGAAGTGGCACCGTATAATGCCACGTTTCCGACAATTGCCTGATTTTCTTTGTTCAGCCAGCGTTCATCCGGCTGGATAATCAATCTGCCCCCAGACAGCCCTTTTCCTGTATAGTCATTGGCGTCTCCATGTAAAGTGAGGTTGAGACCACTTGGTATGAAAGCACCGAAACTTTGACCGGCAGTCCCTATGAACTGAATAAATTTAGAAATTCCAGTTGTTCCCCTTTTCGTCATTTCATGGCCAAGCCTCGTTCCAACTGTCCGATCCGTGTTTTGGATTGAAAAAGACGCTGAATTGACTTGTTCACTTAAAAGGTGTTCAACATCAAAATGATAGGGCCTCTCTTCATCAGTCTTCTCTTCTCCCTGTGTTTTTGTTTTATATAGAGACTGATCTGAAAGGAACAAAGGTTTAAGCTCTAAATGCTTTGCTTTCCAATGTGTCTTTATTTCAGGTTTTATTGATAATAGATCGCTTCTGCCAATGAGTTCATCAAGCCTTCTAAATCCCAGCTCAGCCAGGTGTTCCCGAATATCTTCAGCAATGAATGTAAGGTAATTGACGATATGATCAGGTGTTCCCATAAATTTCTTCCTTAACTCTGGGTTTTGGGTCGCGACACCGACGGGACAGGTATCCAAATGGCAGGCTCTCATCATGATGCATCCCATCGCAATTAATGGAGCGGTGGAAAAACCGAATTCTTCTGCACCCAAACATGCAGCAATAATGACATCACGTCCAGTCATCAATTTCCCGTCCGTTTCAATCACGACTTTGTCTCTCAACCCATTTAACATGAGTGTCTGATGGGTTTCTGCCAACCCTATCTCCCAAGGAAGACCTGCATGCTTGATGCTGGAAACAGGTGATGCACCCGTTCCTCCGTCATGTCCGCTAATCAAAATGACATCTGCAAGGCCTTTAGCCACTCCTGCTGCAATTGTGCCTACACCTGCTTTGGCGACAAGCTTGACACTGATTCTTGCGGAAGGATTCGCTTGTTTTAGATCATAAATAAGCTGCGCGAGATCCTCAATTGAATAAATATCGTGATGCGGAGGGGGTGAAATGAGCCCAACCCCCGGCGTTGAGCCGCGCACTTCTGCGATCCAAGGATAGACCTTGCTGCCCGGAAGCTGTCCTCCTTCACCAGGTTTTGCTCCTTGAGCCATTTTTATTTGAATTTCCTCAGCTTCTGTTAAATATTGACTCGTTACACCAAATCTACCGGATGCAACCTGTTTAATGGCGCTTCTTTTCCAATCACCATTATTTTCTTTTTCGTAGCGCAATTCTGACTCGCCGCCTTCACCGCTGTTGCTTTTTCCGCCTATGCGGTTCATTGCAATCGCTAAGGCTTCATGCGCTTCCTGACTCAATGCTCCGTAAGACATGGCACCTGTTTTAAATCGCTTAAAAATCGCTTCAACTGATTCAACTTCCTCAATCGGAACAGGTTTTCTATTTTCCTTTAACGTTTTCAACAAACTTCGAATCGTCGTAAATGGTCCTTCATCAATATATTTGGTGAATTTTTTATAAAGTTTCGGGTCATTTTTTCTCGCTGCGTGCTGAAGCGTATGGATCGCCATTGGCTGAAAGAGATGTGTTTCTCCTTCTTTTCTCCATTGAAGCTCACTTCCCGCTTCTAATATCAGCTCTTCTTTCTCCAGAGAATTGATTGCAGACAGATACCTTTTCTTCGTTTCATGTTCAATTTCTGTCAGGTGAAGGCCATCCAGTTGACTAACCGTTCCTTTGAAGTATTTATCAAGTAAATCCTGTGAGATACCGAGTGCTTCAAAGGTTTGAGCACCTTTAAAACTTTGAATACAGGAAATTCCGACCTTGGACATGATCTTTACAATCCCTGCTGTTAAAGCAGCTACATAAGACTTAACAGCGGTTTTTTCGCTCATTAGAATATGTCCCTGCTGCACAAGCTCCCGGATGGTTTGAATGCCCAGATAAGGGTAAACAGCGTCTGCTCCGAAGCTAAGCAAAAGTGCCATATGATGACTATCTCTGGCTTCACCAGTATGAAGGACGAGACTGGCTTTTTTACGTAGTCCTTTTTTCATTAAGTCATGGTGAATAGCTGAAACAACTAATAAGACAGGGAGGGTTACCCGTTCTTCTGAACAAAGCTGATCGGACAGCCTTACGATTTCTGTTCCGCCCCGAATAGCTTTTTCCGCCTGACGCATCAGCTCTTCCAGCTTTTCTTCAAACTGATTATCGGATTCTTTAAGTTCTACAGTAATATCCAGCTCTTTAACAGAAAAGTCTTGTTCAATTTTTTGAACATCATGTTGGGTTAGAACGGGCTGTTTTAACTGGAGCTGTGATAACTCAGCCGGTTCAGAAAGCAGTGATGGCTCCTCTCCAAGCCATACAGCGGTGGAAATTACGAAAGATTCCCTTATGGCATCAATTGGAGGGTTCGTTACTTGTGAAAACCATTGTTTAAAGTAGTCGAATAAAAGCTTAGGCTCATCAGATAATACAGCAAGCGGTGTGTCCACCCCCATTGCCCCGGTCGGCTCTTTTCCTTCTTCAGCCATTGGCCTCAGTACCTTATGAACTTCTTCATAGGTGTACCCGAAGGCACGTTGATAAAAAGCAGATGGGCAGGCCATAGCATTTGGAGCGATATTACAGGGCCTCTTATCCCCGTCTATCGAACGTTTTCTTTTTTGAACATCTGGTTTTGTGCAAGCCCTTGCTGTTTCTTCTTTAATCGTTGCGCTGCTTACCCACTCTTTTTTTTCTAAATCAATATACAGCAATTCTCCAGGCTTTAGAAGGTGCCTTTCCTTTACTTTTTCAGGGGCGATATCAAGAACACCGGCTTCGGAAGAGAAAATGATCCGGTCATCAACAGTCAGATAATAGCGGCCTGGTCTCAAGCCATTCCTGTCGAGAATTGCTCCAACTTGCAAGCCATTCGTAACAGAGATTGCCATCGGCCCGTCCCAAGGAGACATCATCCGGCTATTTTCTGAATAGAAATTTTTTAAAGCAGGAGAAAGATCATGGTTTTCTTCCACTGGTTCAGGAATCATCATCATTAAAGCTTCAGGCAGGGTTCTCCCAGTAAGAAGCAAAAATTCAAGCACCGCATCAAAAGCCTGTGAATCGCTCCCGCCATCATCAATTACAGGAAAAAGATCACGAATGACCCCATTAGCGAATGGCTTGCCGGCGATTTGCCTCAGCTGAGCCTTAAAGTCATTAATATTTCCTCTAACTGTATTGATTTCGCCATTATGTGCAATGTAACGGTTGGGATGAGCCCGTTTCCAGCTTGGAAATGTATTGGTGCTGTAACGGGAATGGACCATCGCAAAGGCCGTCAGAAAAGAGTCGTCGGTTAAATCCGAGAAAAAGGCAGGTATCTGGGCCGCTGTAAGCATCCCTTTGTATACAATAGTTCGATTTGACAAGCTTGCTACATACAGGTCTTTTCCGCAGACCTTTTCCCATTGTTTTCTGACGCGATATAATGATTGATTAAACTCAAGCTCTGATTTCTGTTCTGCTGTTTTTATAAACACTTGTGCAAAGGCAGGCATGATTTTAAGGGATTTCATTTCGATCGCATCCGTGTCGATCGGTACATCTCTTATCCCTAAGAATTCAAGACCCTCAGCCTCTGTTATCTTTTTTATATGGTCAAAAACGATTCTTCTTTGCTTAACATTCTCAGGTAAGAAACACATGCCAACCGCGTAGTTCCCTGGTTCGGGCAAGGTGAATGGCAGCTGCTTGCAAAAAAATTGGTGTGGAAGCTGGAACATCAGACCGGTTCCGTCCCCGGTGGTGCCGTCCGCATCCTTCCCTGCCCGGTGGTCTAAATTGATCAGCATTTCTAAGCCATCCAGCACCGTTTGATGAGTAGCTATTCCTTTTATATTAGCAACGAAACCGATGCCGCAAGCATCATGTTCGAATTGTGGCCGGTAAAGTCCTTGTCTTTCAAGCCGTTTTATGGATACCACGGTTCATCATCCTTTCATCGCTTAACTTTTCAGAACTTTTGGTAATTTTCATTTTACTTTATTTCAATCAATCTATACAATATATAGTTAAGAACATATCAATCTCACTATGAGAACAATAGGTGATTATAATGGAGTTTCGTCAGTTGCATTACTTTATCGAGGTAGCTAAAAGAGAGCATGTGACCCAGGCTTCTGAGGCACTTCATGTCGCTCAGTCAGCCGTCAGCCGGCAAATTTCACTTCTAGAGGAAGAATTGGGAGTAGCATTACTAATGAGGGAAGGCAGAAATGTTAAACTCACGCAAATGGGGCGTCTATTTCTTTCTTATGCAGAGCGAAGCTTGAATGAAATTGAATTAGCCAAACAACAGATTGAAGAACATCAGAATCCGGAAAAAGGGCTAATCAGACTTGGGTTTTCCAGCGGCCTGTCCGTTCAGACCCTCCCCCCTGTCCTCACCCAATTCAGAGAGGACTATCCTACCCTGCATTTCCAACTGCACCAGGGGACACTTTCCTATTTAATAGACTTAATTGGAAAGGGCCATATCGATTTAGCTTTTTCAGCTCCCGTTCCCACAGAACACCCCGTTGTAAAAGGAACCATTCTCTATACTGAAAACCTGCTCGCACTGCTTCCAGGAAATCATCACTTAGCAGAAAAAAACTCATTACGGCTGAAGGATTTAAAAGGAGACCGCTTCGTCACATATCGACCAGGTTTAGCGTTAAGAGATATTGTTTTGAAAGCCTGCACTTCAGCAGGTTTCACACCAGACATCGCTTTTGAAGGTGACGATATGGACACAATAAAAGGCCTGGTCGCTGCGGGATTCGGCGTTTCGCTTGTTCCTGAACATGCGCTGGCTTACAATCTCCCACCAGATTTAAAAGCAGTCAAAATTACTGATCCTCATGTCTACAGAACCGTGGGTCTCATTCAGCCGCACCGCAGGGAGCTTGCCCCCTCGGAAGAGCTCCTGTACCGCTTTCTCGTCACCTTTTATAATCGCCTATCCAAATTTGGATGGGAGTAATTTAAAAACGTTGCCGCAAGCCTCTTCATGCCCACCGGCCGTGGGTAGGTTCGGCGTTGCCATAGGACGTGACGACCTTAGCCGACCTTCCTTCAAGTTGTTATGCTGTGAGGTATCGCCTGGTCACGCTGATTCCGCAGGACTTAAAAAGCCTCTTTGAATTCACCCCACCCGAAGAAAATGCGGACGCATATTCAAGAGCCTCACACCCCACTCCAACCTGTCAAAATGTTAGTGTGAATCCCAGTGCAAGGAAAATTTGAGACGCCATGTATTAAGCTGATGGACGCCGAATATCTGTGGTTACAAAGGACTTCTAAATAGCAACACAATGCATCTCACACATTGATTGAAGCGGAAGGTGCGAGACTCCTCGAAAATGCTTTGCATTTTCATCGTGCGAAGCGGACTCGAAGATGCTGTTTCAAGTCCAGCGGGACCAGCACGCGTCCGAAGATCCACTTTGGCGCACAAAGAAACCACGCCAAAGTTAGCTGAGGCCGTGCCCGCGGAAAGCGAGCATCCTAGAGCGAAAATCAACAACCACATCTACTCCGGGGGGACTTTTTCAATTGGCCTCATCAGAGAGCCAAGTGAGAACCCACAGCGCAACAACTTCAAGAAAGTTCGGCTAAATAGAAAAAAGCTTTCCGAACATGCGTCCGGAAAGCTTTTATAATAAAAATCAGTTATTTTCAGCTTGCATTTGGCGGTTTCTCGCTGCTTCATTTACCTGCTCGTCCGCATGATAGGAAGAACGCACCATTGGACCAGCTTCACAATGACGGAAGCCTTTTGAAAGTGCAATTTCCTTTAGCTCAGCGAACTCATCAGGATGATAATAGCGCACAACATCCAAATGTTTCTTTGTTGGCTGGAGATACTGGCCGATTGTCATGATATCTACATTATGAGCCAGAAGATCATCCATTGCTTCTACAATCTCTTCCTTCGTTTCACCAAGTCCTACCATGAGACTTGATTTCGTCGGTGTATTCGGGCTGAGTTCCTTAACACGCTTCAATAATTCTAAAGACCGATCGTACGTGGCACGCGCCCGGACTTTTTTCGTAAGTCTGCGAACCGTTTCAATATTGTGATTAAAAATATCTGGTTTCGCATTCATTAATGTTAGAAGACTTTCATCGTCGCCCTTCATATCTGAAGGAAGAACTTCAACTGTGCATGTCGGTAATTTTTCGCGAATCGCAATGACCGTTTCAGCAAAAATACCTGCTCCACCATCTTTTAGATCATCTCTTGCCACTGCTGTAATAACAACGTGGCGGAGACCCATCATTTCAACTGATTCAGCAACGCGCTCAGGCTCACCACGGTCAAGCTCTGTTGGAAGACCTGTTTTAACTGCACAGAAACGGCAGCCCCTTGTACAGACATCTCCAAGAATCATAAAGGTAGCGGTTTTCCGAACAGCCCAGCACTCATGAATGTTAGGGCATCTTGCCTCTTCACAGACCGTATGTAAATTCTTTTCGCGCATCATTTTTTTCAAGCCGGTGTATTCCTTGTTTGTGTTCAGTTTAATTTTCAACCAATCCGGTTTTCTAACATGCTCTTTTTTTTCCGACATATCAGCAGCTCCTTTATCGAGAGAAATTCCACTCGTCTGATCGATATTTTTCTTTGGCTATCTTTTCAATGTCCTTCAGCTGAGAATCACTAAATGTATACGTTTCAAAGTTAACGTCAAGACCTTTTTTGAACCCTTCATAAAAAGCCTGTTTAACCTCTTCCATTGTTACTTTGCGGTTCATGACTTCATCCATTGCCGCTGCTTTTGTATGAAATCCTCGCATCGCTCTGGCTTTCACACGTTCATTCGGGTAGATAAAACAGTCAAACAATGCCTCATCGTCAATATGCATTGGCACGGAACCGTGCTGCAAAATAACACCTTTTTGACGGGTCTGAGCGCTTCCAGCTGCCTTCCTGTCTTCGATAATCAATTCATACCATGAAGATTCATCAAAGCACACAGCCGAATTGGTTTTCCCAATCGTCTTGCCTTCTGGCAGTGAAAATTCAGCCTTCAACCCCATATTTCTAAACCCTTCCAGCAAGCCTTGAGAAATGACTCTGTAGGCTTCTGTGACGGATTTTGGCATAGTTGGATAATCTTCGCTTACAATCACACTATAAGTAAGCTCATCATCATGCAGGACAGCACGTCCACCTGTTTGGCGGCGAACCAGCTCGTATCCACGTTCATGAGCTCGCATCACATCAATTTTACCTTTGGTTTTTTGAAAATAACCGACAGAGAGTCCTGGCGGATTCCATCCATAGAACCTTAGCACGGGAGGAATCAATCCCTGACTGTGCCAATCGAGTAATGCGGCATCCATAGCCATGTTATACGCCGGGGTATTCAATCCCGAGTCAATAAACAGCCACTTCTCCTTCTCCACCTGCTTCATCTTCTTTCTCTGTATCATTATCATAAACACTATCATCATAACAGGTGTAAACCTTAAAAGTAAACCTGACGAAAATAGTCAGATATTACTGAAGAAAGCTGAATTAACTGCACTCTTTGAAAAAAAAGACAAGCACCACTTGCTTAGATGCTTGTCTTTTGGTTTCAGGAAAGTTCGGGCTCATCATTCATTGAAAACCGCTGAATGCTTCCATTAAGTTGTTGCGCTGTCTTATTTAATTCCTCGACGTTTTCAAGCATGTGGTCAATAGATCCGAGCTGTTCGGTTGTTGACGCACTTATTTCTTCACTTCCTGCAGCAGATTCCTCGGTTACTGAACTAATATTCTCTATAACTTGTGAGAAACGCTGTGATTGCTCCTGAGCATTAGCCATACGCTCAGCAAGATACTGAATGTACTCGTCGATGTCTTTTACCTGTTCATCTATATGACTGAAGGAAGTCATCGTTTGATCCATCGCCGTTTCCTGTCTGTGTATACCCGCCATACTCTCTTCAATTGAATCGATCACACGTTTTTGCCCTCTATTAAGCTTGCTTACCAATTCAAAGATCTGTTTAGTCGCTGTCTGTGACCCGTCTGCGAGCTTTCGGATTTCGGTAGCAACGACCGCAAAGCCTTTTCCATATTCTCCGGCCCGTGCCGCTTCTATTGAAGCATTCAAAGCAAGAAGGTTTGTTTCATTGGAAATATCCGCAACCAGCTGAGCCATTTTTTCGATTTCCTCAGTCTCTTTTGAAAAGGTGTTCATAGAATCGCCCATTTGCTTTGAAGAAGCAATACTTTCCTGCAAGAGGTTTTTTTGCTGGGAAACCGCTTCGTTTCCATTTTTTATTGCTGCCACGGCCTTTTCGCTGGATACTGAAGATTTTCTAGCAACGTCAAGATTGCGGTCAAAATCATCACTCATTCTATCCACAGCCTCTTTCGCATCTGATAGATCTGCAGAAATGGACTGTGATCCTTGTGCCATTTCATCAGTAGAAACAGCAATCTGCTGGCTCATTTCTTTTAAAACTTGATTTTGCTGCTCGACATTTTTTGCGAAATAACCGAGATCACTGCTTACGGCTCCCATACTTGCTAGCATATCCCTAAGGTTACGCACCATCTGAGTAAAAGCCGTTTGGAGTTCAGCCACTTCATCATTTGATGGGTCCTCCACCAACGAGACCGCTAAATGACCTGATGCCACTTGTTGAGCTGATGTGACGAGCCGGCGGATACGTGTTGATAGTCTTAAGGCCATCCACAAACCAAATCCCAGAGCCAGCACGATTAATAAAATACTGCCAATAATGGCTGAAGCAATAATAAAACTGATCTTGGCTTTTAAGTCTTTCGTTAATTGATCATAATATTGATTTGTCTTTAGATCCAGAAGATAAACATCGTTTAAGATGCCTCGGATCCTTAGGGCCTGCCGTTTAACAGCAGCTGGATCTCCGCTTTTTAATGCACTATCTGCAGCTTTTATTAAAGCCTGGTCTTTAGTTGAAATTTTCGTCAAGATCGCTTGATGAGAAGCCTGAAGAGGCATGCTCGACAATTTTTTTATTTCTTTTTGAGTTTCCCCTAAAGCGGTGTCAGCCGCTGCCTTATTACCGTCTGTTGCATTGCTCGAATATGTCGAAAGAGCCTGTTCAGCGTTCGTAAGCTTTGCGTTTAATTTCTGAACCTCTACTAAAACCGGCACATAGCCGGAATTAGTGGCTTGGAGCTGGGTCATTTTCATGACAATAAATCCTACCATGCCGAGTGCCAGAATAAGAGGAACTATGCTTGTAATTAAGAGTTTTGATCTAAGCTTCAATTTATTCACCTATTTCTCCGTTTTAATTTGTATGCTTCCATTCGTAAGATCCTGTTTAATCTGGTTAAATTGCTTTTGTTGGTCTACTGTTAAAGTCATGACGCGAATAGGGGCAAGTGCCACGCCTTTCTCTTTAAGACCTAGAACAATATGATGATTGGTTAATTTTTTATCTTTGGCAAAATCCTTTACAGTTTGATAAATACCTACGTCCACTCTCTTCATCATTGACGTCACCACAGCTTTCTCAGCAAGAAAATATTGATCACTGTCAACGCCGATTGCATGGATATGTCTAGCCTGCGCTTCTTTTAACGCACCAACGCCAGTAAAGCCTGCAGCTGGATAAATATAATCTGCATTTTGATCAATCATTTCATCAGCAATCTTTTTGCCAAGTTTATCTTTTCCAAAATCTCCTGCATATTGGACGAGCACTTGCGCATCAGGGTTTACCTTTTTGACGCCTTGTTTAAATCCATCGGCAAACTTATGAATCAGCGGAACGTCCGCCCCTCCAATAAACCCAACCGTGTTTGTGTCGGTTTTCATTCCAGCAATCAGTCCGGCTAAATAGCTGCCTTGATCCTCTTTAAACGTTAAAGAGGTAATGTTTTTCACATCCGACACTGCATCCACGAGGACAAATGGCTGCTTTGGATGAGCCTTTGCAACCTTTTCCATCGCTTCCTGCTGGGTAAATCCCACACCGATAATAAGGTCTGTTCCATCCTTAATGAATTGATTAAAGGCTTTCTCATAAGACCCCGCATCTGCAAGTTCTTTATAATCAAAAACAATTCTCTGTTCATCTCTTGCCTTCACGAGACCGTCAAACGCCATATCATTAAATGACTGGTCTCCTAACCCATCTTCCGACAGCATAACTCCGACCTTTAATCTTTTTTTTGCATCCGCTTTATGAGTGCTTTCACACCCTGCAAGCATACTTAATAGTAGAATAAGAACCGCCAAGCTTTTAAATAATTTCAATGAACTAACCTGCCTTTTCTAAGGTTGATATTCTATTTATCGACTGGTTAATTCATAAATAAAGGAAAAAACCAATGTTGTAATCATTTTATTCTTTTGATAATTACTTCAATTGAAGGAAGATGTTTTTAAAGCTCCTACTATTTTCATTGGATTAAATACGGGGAAAACCATTCACATGACTTGCTGATGTGGCCACTGAAAAAGTCCCATTATAGAAGGCAAAAAACGTAATTGCTGATTTCCGTTCTAGGCACTCGCTTTCAATGGATGGCTACTGCATTTTCTTCGTGCGGTGTGGGTTCAAGGATGCGGTTTCAAGTCTGCGGCATCAGCGTGACCAGGCGAGAACTTTCCCAAGCTCGGCCTGAAGGGCAAAAGGCGACTTTTTCTGTTGCCTCAACAGCACGCGTCCGAAAACCCAACAAATGGGCCACAATAAAAGTGGCTACTTTTTTTCCAAAACAAAGAACCCGCCGTGATTGGCGGGTTCTTTGACTATCACTATTTTCAGTATTATTCTTTCAACTCCTGGCCCATGCCTTTCAAAAAGCGAAGACCAAAGCCCATCGCCCGGTTCACATCGGGATCTTTCATCATTTTCAAAAGACCAAGCATACCGAGCTTTTCTTCTGGGACGTCGAGGGCGGTATTCAAGCCATTTGCCACGCCGTTGAGGACCTTTTGGGTTTGTGCAGGCTCAATATTGCTCAGCATCCCTGCTGCTCCCATGGCATTATTTATGATATTCGTGACTTCCTTGCGAGTAACCTGTCCAAGCGCTGTTTCGGCAATTTGTGCCTTTGCTTTAAGCATGGCGAGTGCAGCCTCCAGAATACCGCTATCATGGAGCTCTTCAAGGATATTAAGGGTTTGGTTCATTGCTTCTCTTTTCTCTGCCAGCTCTTTCGTCAGCTTTTCGAGGGCCTCTATCTTTATTTCTTCGTCAGTCGGCATCTTTTTACTAAACGAATGAATCGGTTGTGCCATTTCTATCACCCTTTCTTAATCAACCAGAGACACATATCCCGGTTTTTTCCACTTTCTTTCCACCTCGACGCCGTTTTGCGGATGGCGTTTTTTGTTTCGAGGGTTGGTTGATGGAAGAGGATTTTCACCTTTTTCTTCCAGAACCTGCATCCTGACCTTCATCTGCTTATAGGCAGGGGTATTTGTTCGTACATCCATCGCATTTCCAGTCAATAGATTAACGGCTGTTTCATGGCTGACAGAGTGCATCGGGACATAGATTTCTTTCCCCTGAACGCGATTTGTGACAATAGCTTTCAGCTTAATTGCCCCGTATGGGGATACCAGACGAACAAATCTTCCATCTTCAATCCCACGGGTCTTAGCCAGTTCAGGAGACACCTCGACAAAGACACCAGGTAATTTCTTATTAATGCCCGCCGATTTATTTGTCAAATTCCCTTCATGAAACTGTTCAAGCAATCTTCCGTTATTCAGTGTTAAATCAAATTCATCCGGGAATGTGACAGGAGGAACATAATCAACAAGAGAGAAGCGTGCTTTTTTATCCGGAAAATTAAAGCCTTCAGTATATAAAAGAGGCGTGCTTTCACCTGAATGGGAACCCCAGAAAAAACTGTTCCATCCTTCAAGAACATCATAATTGCACTCTGAGAAAAACGGTGTAAGCTGTGCCATTTCTTCAAAAATATCGCTTGGATGACTGAAATTCCAATGGTAGCCGAGCCTTGATGCAATTTCCTGAGTAATCCACCAGTCAGGCTTTGCATCACCCATTGGCTCAAGAACCTGATAAAGACGCTGGACTCTGCGCTCTGTATTCGTGAACGTGCCGTCTTTTTCAAGTGATGGTGCAGCAGGCAAAATAACATCTGCGAATTGTGCAGTTTGTGAGAAAAAGACATCTTGAACCACGAAGAATTCTAAATTGGTCAAGATCTCCTGAACATGGTTGGCATTTGAATCGACCCACGCCATATCTTCCCCCACTAAGTACATGCCCTTCATATCGCCTTTTTCCATCGCATGGAGCATCTGAATATTATCCATGCCCGGATTAGGAGAAATAGGCACGCCATAGGCTTTTTCAAAACGTGAACGTGCTTTATCATCCGATACATGCTGATATCCTGGCAGCCATGGTGGCAGAGTCCCCATATCGCATGCACCTTGAACATTATTATGACCACGCAGCGGATAAGCCCCAGCTCCCGGTCTCATGTAATTTCCTGTTGCAAGAAGAAGGTTGGAAATGGCTGCTGATGTGTGTGAGCCACCAACATTCTGGGTCACACCCATCCCCCAGCAAATAACCGTGCCATCCGCTTCATGAATCATTTTCGCTATATTTATTAGTTCCGCTTGTGAAATACCGGTTTCATTTTCAGCGTAAGCGAGTGTATAAGCATCTAGCTTCGCTAAATATTCTGGATAATGATTCACATGGGATTGAATAAACGATTCATCATGCCATCCTTGATCAATCATATATTTTGTTACTGCAGTAATCCACACAAAGTCAGTGCCTTGTTTTGGCCTTATAAACTGATCCGAACGCTCAGCCATTTCGTGCTTGCGAAGATCTGATACGATCAGTTTCTGGCCATGGAGCTTATGCGCCCGTTTGATGCGTGTTGCCAGTACCGGATGCCCTTCTGCCGGGGCACAGCCAACGAGGATGACAAGGCCTGCAGATGCAATATCTTTAATTGTTCCCGCATCGCCGCCAATACCCACCGTTGACATGAGACCATCCGAGGCAGGCGACTGGCAATAACGAGAACAGTTGTCCACATTATTCGTTTCGAAAACCTGGCGAGCCAACTTATGTATGGCATAATTTTCTTCATTCGTAATCTTAGAGGAGGAAATAAATCCAAGAGCATTCCCGCCGTAACGTGTTTTAATTTCTCCTAACCTTTCAGAGACAAGTGTTAATGCTTCATCCCAGGTCGCTTCGACAAAAGCATCACCTTTGCGGATTAACGGCTTAGTGATCCGTTCTTCACTATTAACAAAGTCCCAGCCAAATTTTCCTTTCACACAAGTCGACACCGCGTTAACCGGCGCATCCGAAGAAGGCTGGACTTTGAGAATCTCCCGCCCTTTTGTCCAAACTTCAAATGAACAGCCGACGCCGCAGAACGTACAGACCGTTTTGGTTTTCTTCGTACGTGTATCGCGCATAGCCGCTTCCATTTCAGATAATGCAAAGATTCCGCTATACCCGGGTTCGACTTCTTTTATAAGATCAATCATTGGATTCAGTACAGGCTCTTCAATACCTGTCATAAAACCTGCTTCGCCAATCATAGAGGTTTCCATTAGTGCGTTGCATGGACAAACCGTGACACATTGTCCACAGCCGACACACGACGAGTCATTAATGTTCGTCCCGCCATCCCATAAAACTCGTGGACGGTCTGCTTCCCAGTTAATCGTGAGCGTCTCGTTAACCTGAAGGTTCTGACAGACCTCCACGCACTGGCCGCACGTAATACACTGGTTGGGATCATAACGGTAAAATGGGTGAGAAAAATCAACTTCTGATGGCTCCACTTTAGGGGTATACGGATATTTCTGGTGCTCTATTTCCATAAGCTCCGCAGTATTATGAAGCTTACAGTTTCCATTGTTATTGTCACACACCGTGCAATAGAGGAGATGGTTTCCAAGAATACGGTCCATTGCTTCTGTTTGAGCGGCCTTAGCACGATCGGATGTTAAAGCGACATCCATTCCGTCTTCAGCGATAGTCGAGCACGATCTAACCAATTTTCCATCCGCTTCTACAATACATGTATCACACGTTTCTATCGGATCGACGTCAGGCAAATGACAAATTTGAGGGTGCTCAATTCCCGCCTGATTAATAGCCTGAATAAGCGTCATTCCTTTTTCAATGGAATAAGTGACGTCATTCAGTGTTACATTGATCATTTCTTTATTCATCTCAAGGCTCCTCTTCTTTTAAAATAAGACATAAAAAAACCACCACTGGCCGCCCCAAATAAAATGGGGCAGTCATGTGGTGGAGTAATTGATTAGCAGTTTCTTACTAATTCATCAATCCGCCTGAAATGAAAATAGAAGTCTGACATTCAGCATATCAGGCCGCCATTTATCCGTTTCGTGGCTTAACGACATAATTATACGCCTAAGCTTAACTAAAATACAACGGTCAAATTATTTTGAGACCGCTTTATTGTGTTGTATAGTAGCTTTAAAGAACGGTGGTGAAGCGGATTGAAAAAAGAAATGGCTTTTAATGACATCATACGCAAAGTACGAAAAACCATTTTTGGAAAAGGACCTGAACGTATATACACGCGGTTTGTTGATAACATGGCCATCACCACAATGCATGGGAATTTTACGCCAACAGAAAAATTTATAGCAAGCGGATCGGATGGCGAACAGATCATACATAATGCCAGAACCCAGATGATTCAGGATGTATACAAGGACAAAGTCCCTGATGGTCTTGAAGACATTGCCGGTTCAAAACTCGTCCACCTGTTTTCGGATATCAAAGTCGAAGAAGATATGGCTGTCTCCGTCTTTATTTTTGAGAAGCCAATCAAAATGGATCACTAACACATTGGTTATTGACAGTTTTGTGAACGTTCGATTAAACTAAAGAAAATCAAGTTTCCATGCTCTTGATGATTTAACGTATTTATCCTATTTCTCTGAATATATTTAACTATTAAAAGAAGTGCGCGTAAGGATAATTGCGTTGCCTTTTTCTTAATAAGACTATGCAAACATTGATTCACTTATATGGATTGTAAGCGGATTAACCAGCATATTCCTCGTTCTGCTACCCTGCAGAGCCTGGTTTATGCTGGTTTTTTATATAAAAAATTATTAGGGGGTTAGTATTGTGACATTTTTATCACCTCAGGAAATTACGGAAATCTCAGCCGAAACGGGACTGAAGAAGTCAAAAACTTCTATGACAGCTCTGTGGGTGCTAGGGTTTCTGGCTGGTGCATTTATTGCGATCGGTTTCTTGCTGGACATTCGTGTGACAGGCAGTATGCCAAAGGATTGGGGATCTTTTTCAGGATTTATAGGCGCCTCTGTTTTCCCTGTTGGGCTCATCTTAGTTGTTCTAGCAGGCGGTGAACTTCTTACCGGGAATATGATGACGCTTCCTCTTGCATGGTTTGCAAAGAAAATTTCTTTTGGAGCCGTTATTAAGAACTGGTTGATTATTCTTATTGCAAACTTTATAGGCTCCATTTTTGTTGCTTATTTCTTTGGTCATGTTGTTGGTTTGACTGAAACTGGACCTTTCCTAGATAAAACCGTGGCGATTGCTACAGCAAAAGTGGATGAAAATTTTCTGCAATCATTTATCTCTGCAATTGGCTGTAACTGGCTTGTCGCTCTTGCTGTATGGCTGGCTTATGGAGCAAAAGATTTTGCCGGAAAAATCCTTGGAATCTGGTTTCCGATCATGGCATTTGTCGCTATTGGCTTTCAGCACGTTGTGGCTAATATGTTTGTTATACCTGCAGCAATTTTCTCAGGTCATCTAACATGGGCCGATTATTTCCCGAACTTTGTTGCTGTATTTCTTGGCAACGCTGTTGGAGGAGCTATTTTTGTCGGGCTTGCCTATTTCCTTGCATTCCCGGGTGCATTTGATAGAAAAGCAAATCATGAAGAAATCAACAAGCGCAGAAACGCGTAAGTGTTCATTATTTAAGCAAACCCTTTTCCATGTGCGGAAAAGGGTTTGCTTTTTTTAAAAGATCGCTGAAAAAGTCCATCTAAAGGCTCCTCCACTTTCACTCGGCTGTGCTGATGAAAATTTGAGACGCTGCCTGATCAGCTGATGGTCGCCGAATTTCTGTAGCCACAAATGACTACTGAAGGGAATCATCAAGCAACAAACATGTTAATTGAAGCAGAAGGTGCGAGACTCCCTCGGGAACAGCACGCATCCGAAGATCCACTTTGGCGCACAAAAATACACGCCTAAGTTAGCTGAGGTCGTGCCCGTGGAAAGCGAGCAGCCTAGAGCGAAATCAACAGGCATGACGTCACCGAAGAACTTTTTCAGTGACCTGTCTTTTAACGGGCTCTTTTTATCTTTATAGATCTTTAATATCCAACAACAATCATTTTAATTTTAACCGGGAATGTGATAATCTAAGTAAGGTATATAATAGAGTAAACGCTTCTGCAGCTCGCCATATGGCGGGCTTTTGAATTTGACATCAGGGAATCAGAAAAGAGGATGAAAAATGACACATACAAAATATATGATGGGTGTGGACATTGGGACAACCAGTACAAAAGCTGTATTATTTTCAAAAGAAGGAAAAATTTTGACGCAATCAGCTGCCGGTTATCCCCTTAATAGTCCTTCCCCCTCTGTAGCTGAGCAGCATCCGGATGATATTGTCAAAGCTGTCAATCAAGTTATCCGTGAAATTATGGACAAAAAAATCATTCAGCCCGAGGAACTCGGCTTTATCTCTTTCAGTTCGGCCATGCACAGCCTTATCGCTGTTGATTCAACGGGAAACCCTTTAACAGAAAGCATTACATGGGCGGATAGCCGCAGTGAACCTTACGCTGAGAAAATAAAAAAAGAACACAATGGTCATGAGATCTACTTAAGAACCGGGACCCCTATTCATCCCATGTCCCCTCTATCAAAAATCTTTTGGCTGAAGCACGACAAGCCTGATTTGTTCAAGCAAACTGCTAAATTTATCGGGATCAAAGAATATGTCTTCTACAAATTATTTAATGAATATGTTGTTGATTACTCGATTGCTTCAGCAACAGGTATGTTTCATTTAGAAAATCTTGCCTGGGACGAAGAAGCTTTGAATCTGCTAGGGATAAGTAACGATCAGCTTTCTGCACCTGTCCCTACGACACACTCAATGAATACACTTCAGGAAAAAACAGCTGACTCCTTAGGTTTGAACAAGGAAACGCCATTTATTATCGGGGCCAGCGACGGAGTGCTCTCTAATCTTGGCGTGAATGCTATTGAGCCTGGCGTTGTTGCCCTTACTATTGGGACAAGCGGTGCGATTCGTACAGTTAATAATAAACCGCGCACAGATCCGAAAGGAAGGACATTTTGTTATGCCCTAACTGAAGATCACTGGGTCATCGGCGGGCCTGTGAATAACGGCGGAATGATTCTGAGATGGCTTAAAGAACAGCTTGGCGAAAAAGAGCAGCGAATTGCCGACGAAACGGGTGCTGATCCCTATGATTTGATTACCCAGAAAGCAGAAAATATTCCAGCAGGATCAGATGGCTTGATCTTTCACCCTTATTTTTCTGGTGAACGCGCGCCATTATGGAATGCGAATGCGCGAGGCTCATTCTTTGGATTTGCTTTGAATCACACTCGTGAACATATGATTAGAGCCGTGATGGAAGGGGTCATGTTCAATCTTTACAGTGTGATGCTCGCCTTGCAGGAACTGATCGGCATGCCTAAGAGCATCCAGGCTACGGGAGGCTTTGCACGCTCTGAATTATGGCGGCAGATTATGGCTGATATATTCAATCAGAAAGTAATGGTGCCGGAAAGCTTTGAGAGCTCCTGCCTTGGAGCCGCGGTGCTCGGTCTTTATGCGCTTGGAGAGGTCGATTCACTATCCGTCGTTAAAGAGATGGTTGGAGAAACTCACTCGCACATCCCTCAGCAGGAAAATGTTCCTGTGTACGAAGATTTAATGGGAATTTATTTATCGATTTCCCGTAAGATGACGGAAGACTATGACCGGATTGCTGAGTTTCAAAAAAATCACTAAAAATGTTAAGTCTAATAAAAGCGTGCCGATTCTAAAGAGTCGGCACGCTTCCTTTTATTTTCACACTGTGCTGTCTATCTCATCGAGGAAACAGCTGCTGGTTTGTTTATATATGCTAGGCTTGCACCTTCAAAGATTGCCCTTTTCGCGTCCAGTTCTCCGGCGAGTTTTGCTCCACCGATGATAGAGACCTCTATTCCAGCATCAAACAAGGTTTTGGAATCCCATTCCAAAGATTCCTGTCCTGCTGCAATAATAATGGTGTCCGCTTGAATTGTTTTTTTGATTTTCCCCCCTTCCTCGTTAAGTTGAAGAGTCAAGCCATTATCATTAATTTTTTCGTAGGTAAGGTCTGAAGCATATTGAACGCCATTTTCCATTAGATACTTAATTAGCGCCCAGCGGGTTGTTTTGCCAAGCCCTTGCCCGATCCGTCCTTTTCTTCTCAACATCGTTATATCATGCTTTTTCTTATTGATTAAATAATGCGCAGTATCACAGCCAATACCACCTGCACCGATAATAACCACCTTTTCACCAACAGTAGCTTTTCCATTTAATACATCATTGTAGTAAACGACTTTCGGGTGATTAATTCCGTCTATATCCGGAATCCTCGCTTTAACGCCTACAGCAATGACCACATGATCAAAGCCTTCACTGATCAGATACTGCGGCGATGGCTTAGAATTAAAAACCAGCTCCGTTTTCAACCTGCGCAGCTCATGATGATAATACCGCAGCGTCTCACTAAATTCTTCTTTCCCCGGCACCTCTTTTGCAAGTCTCAGATGCCCTCCTATTTTGTCAGCCGCTTCAAACAACGTCACCGCATCCCCGGATTCACCTAAAGCTCTCGCTGCTTCCAATCCCGCAACACCCGCTCCAAGAACTGCAACCTTTTTTGGTTTAGCTTCTGTCTTCAGCGTCCACCGGTGCTCTCTTCCGGTCAACGGGTTAACAATGCACGAAGCAGGCTTACCTTCAAACGCGTGATCCAGACATGCCTGATTACAAGCGACACAGGTATTGATACTTGCGAGGGAGCCTTTGGCAGCTTTCTGTAAAAGATCCGGATCTGCAAGAAACGGCCTTGCCATGGAGATAATATCGCAGTACTCTCGCTTTAACAGGTCATTCGCCAGAACCGGATCATTAATGCGGTTACTGCCGATAACAGGTATGTTGATTTTTTCTTTAAATGCTTTTGCAATATGAATAAATCCTGCCCTCGGCACCATGGTTGAAATCGTTGGCACTTGTGATTCATGCCAGCCGATGCCAATATTCAGTGCATCTCCGCCATGTTTTTCAATCTGCCTGGCCCATTCCACGGTTTCCTCCTCTGTGGTGCTATTCGGCATTAAATCTTCACCTGACATCCTGAAAATAACCGGGTAATCTGCCCCAGTTCTCTGCCGCACTGCCTGCAGAACTTCAAGCGGAAACCGGAGCCGATTTTCCAATGATCCTCCCCATTTATCCGTTCTCTTATTTGCAGCTGGTGAAACAAACTGGTTGATTAAGTATCCTTCTGAACCCATGATTTCTACAGCATCAAAGCCAAGAACCTGAGCTTGTTTGGCACTGTCTGCAAAAGCGCTGATCAGTCTTTCAATTTCATCTTCCTCAAGTGCTTTTGGCGTATGGCGATGAATCGCCGATTTGATTGCCGAGGGAGCAACAGCCTCTTTACCTGTTATCTCAGGATAAGCATACCGCCCTGCATGGAAAAGCTGGGCCGCTATTTTCCCTCCTGCTTGATGAACGGACTGGGTCAGACGTTCCATCAAGTCGCAGTCTTTTCTCCGGTAAAAACCAAGAAAATTCGGCCCGCCTTCTCCTTCTAAAGAAACAGAAATGCCCCCGGTAATGATTAAAGCCGGACCTCCCGGCTTCCCCCGCTCGGTATAAAAAGTTTTTAGAGCTCGTTCTCCATCTTCTTCACCTTCCAAACCCACATGCATGGAACCCATGATTACCCGGTTATCTAGACGGAGTTTCCCTATATTAACAGGCTCAAACAGATGATTCAGCATAATAACTCTCCTCCCTGATTGTCTCTGTATTTATTCTCACAATGAGTTTCAAGATCATGTAAACGCCTTCATACTTATTATTAATTCGACATAAAATGGCTTTCCCCTTGTAAAAAATGAATTGTTATTCATTTGTAATATCGAAAAAAAACACCGATTGGCGGAAACCACTGAATTCGTCATTGCAATGTCGCATCGCAAAGTTTTCACACTCAGTTTTTCATTGATATGTAAAGGTTTCCTCATTTTCGTTATCGAGTTCACAAGTGATATAGCATACCGATTAAAAAAATGACAACATCGAGGTGAATGGCAATATAATAAATGAAAACACTTTTATTATAGCAATAGTATTTTTACTGTAACATTACATTGACTGTCATAGTAATATGTATTATATTGTTATTATGGAGGTGAAATAATGCCCGACAATAAACTCTCCTCGGATTTACTCAGAGGACATACAGACACAATTATTTTGAAACTATTGATGAGTGGAGATAAGTATGGATATGAAATATCAAAATTGATCCACTCGAACTCCGGAGGTGAGTATGAACTGAAGGAGGCTACAATGTATTCAAGTTTAAAGAGGCTTGAAAAGGATGGCCGTATCGCTTCATATTGGGGTGATGCAACTCAGGGTGGAAGAAGGAAGTATTACAAAATTACTGAAAAAGGAAATGAGGTATATTTTGAAAACAAAAGTAACTGGGAATTTGCAAAACGTATTCTAGACCAATTATTAAAGGAAGGCGGAAGCAAACATGAATGAAAAATTAAGGAATTATATAGAAAGTATATTTTCACCTTACAAGGATTTGGATATACACGAGGAATTAAAAGAAGAACTGCTTCATGATTCACAAGAAAAATTTAATGACTTGATGATCCAAGGATTTAATGAGGAAACTGCTTATCGCAAAACAATTGATTCTATCGGTGATATATCAGAAATCATAGAGAATATAACTGAACGAGAATATGATTCAGGAACTACAAATACGGATTATTCTGTGAGTAACCTGCAGAACTCTGACTTAAAAGAAGTGAAAGTACCTGGTGGAGAATTTAACTACAGTGCTTTAAAAGGATCAGATTTCAGCAGAGCCGATTTAACGGAGAACACATTTAAATCTAGCGACCTTAGTGGCGTTACCTTTAATGGAGCAAACCTTACAGGAGCAAATTTTACAACGTGCGCTCTAAGTGATACTAATTTTGAGAATTGCACCTTGAAAAATACCGTGTTTAATAAATGCGATTTAACAAATGCAAATTTAAAAAATTGTGTGTTCGAGAATACGAATTTTAGTGTTTCAGGTCTATCCAATATTAGTTTTGATGGCCAAACATTCATTGGGACGATCTTTGAAAAATCATATTTAACGAACGTCTCCTTTAGGAATGCATTTCTTCGTAATGTTTCTTTTAAACACGTACGACGTATGAAGCGAGTTGATTTTGAAGGAGCGACAATGGATAAGTTAACCTATGCTGTTTTGAAAGGCAATTTTGGACGCAAAGTAAACTTAGACAACGTCACGGTCATTTAACCTCATCTAAACATAAGGGGATAAAACCATGGAAACCAACACAATGATTTCTGTTCAGGACCTTGAAAAGTCTTTTAAGAACGTGGGCGTTCTAAAGAATATCAACCTGTCTATATATAAGGGCAGTGTTTTTGCTTTAATTGGGTCCAATGGTGCTGGTAAAACGACAATGATTAATATTCTAACCACTTTACTCAAGCCCGACGACGGAAGGGTTGAGATTGGTGGATTTGATGTCGTCCGTGAGCCAGATCGAGTGCGTGAAATAATCAGTTTGACTGGTCAAAGTTCCGCAGTCGATCCTATCTTGAGCGGGAGAAAGAATTTGCGAATGATTGGTAGACTTCGTCATCTTCCCAATGCCAATAAAAAGGCTGATGAGCTGCTTGAACAAGTTCAGCTGCTTGATGCTGCCGATAGGAAGGTTTCAACATATTCCGGCGGTATGAGAAGACGGCTTGATCTGGCAATGGGGTTAATCGGTCATCCACCTATAGTATTTCTTGACGAGCCAACAACAGGTTTGGACCCGCAAAGTCGATTGGAATTGTGGAAAATTATTAAAAATCTTGCTCAGTCTGGAACGACGGTGTTTCTAACGACGCAGTATTTAGAAGAGGCAGATCAGTTGGCTAATCAGATCGCCATCCTGAATAAAGGGAAAATCATCGCTCAAGGAACGGCAGCGGAGTTAAAAAAATTGCTTCCAAATGGACATATAGAATTTAAATTCAATAATGAAACAGATACTAAATTAGCTCATGAGTTACTTGATGAATTTAACACTATACTGAATAAAGAGAATCGCACTCTGACGATTACAACGGATGGAACCATTAAACAACTGATTTCCATTTTGAATACACTTGATCAAGCGGATGTCCTCGTTGTAGAATTCTCACAAAAACAACCTTCACTCGAAGATGTTTTCTTGACAATGATTGGTGAAAAACATGAAAAGGGTGAGGCAAATGCAAACCATAACTCATAAAGTCAGTGATGTACTGGTTTTAACTGGACGCGTTATGCGTCATTCATTAAATCTTGACACGTTGATCACGGCAGTGGCAACACCCGTAATGATGATGTTGATCTTTGTGTATGTTTTCGGTGGAGCGATTGAAACGGGACCCGTAAAATATATTAATTATATGGTTCCGGGCATTCTTTTTATTTGCATTGCAACTGGTGCTGTCTACACTTCTGTGCGTATAAACAATGATATCACAAGTGGGATCATTGATCGTTTACATTCCATGCCAATCGCAAGATCATCGATATTGACCGGACATGTCTTGACCTCGGTTGTGTTCAATGCGATCTCAACGATGCTGGTCTTTCTTGTTGCCTTATTAATGGGGTTTAGAACGAATGCAGGAATCAGTGATTGGATTCTTATTATTGGCATTCTTTTGCTGTTCACCCTTGCGATGACATGGTTATCAGCATTTTTTGGTTTACTTGCAAAAGGAGTAGAAGGTGCATCCGCATTTTCCTACCCAGTACTGTTTCTGCTTTTTGTTAGTTCTGCATTTGTTCCTACCAGATCCATGCCTTGGATTGTCCGATCATTTGCTGAGTACCAACCGATGACACCAATGATCGAAACGGTTCGTTCCTTATTGATGAATGGGTCTGCTGGAATAAGTGCATTAATTTCAGTTATATGGTGGTTTGGCATTCTTATTACTTTCTTAATTGCTTCCATACAGACATATAAACGTAAGATGGGATGAAGTTGTATTTTTTTCAGATATAGGGTAATGCAAGTACGAATGTTTTTTTAAAACAATTAGCTGCAAAATATAGAAAAAATCAAGGCTGTATTTAATACTTTTTTAGTCTAGTTGATTTTGTACTCATTGTATTATCCGCAGGTCTATAATATCCGGTTCCAAGGTTAAAACTAAAGTTCCACTTGCTTATAAACACTTCTTTAAGGAAAAAAGGTGATCCGATCGCCATAATTTGGCGTAAGGATCACCTTTTCTTGATTAATTTCATATAAGCTTACAAGAAGCACGAGCTTTGTGCCCTCGATTTGCTGATCTTTACTGTCCGGATAACCCTTTTCCATTCTTAGCAATAAAGACCCAGTTATGGCCGAAATTACTTGTTGTGAAAAGATCAAGATTTTTAGCAGCTATAACAAGCTCCTGCGTATCTTTAGGATTCTGGGCAATATATATAATCGGCTCCGTTTCGACCGAAGAAATCTCTACACCAAGACTTGCTCCATCCGTTGGAGAAAGCCTGTCCAGACTCGATTTACCATCGTATGTCGCTACAAGAAGTTCATGATCAAAGCTATAGGAAAGGGCTGTTACCTTTTTACCTTTGAAAAACGGCTTGAATTGCTTTCCGTAATTATCTGAGTAAAAAACACCTTTATCCGTACCAATTGCAACTACATTTTTCTTGTTCGGTTCCGCTGCAATCGCTGTTACGTTTCCTTTCAGCCCTTTGGCTTGCGAGTAAGTCCACGTTTTTCCTTTATCAAGGCTGTAATACAAGCCTTGCTGCTTCATCAGGTCATTTGGGGCGGGATTAATCACATATAAGACCTGTGAATAATAACCCGCAGCCATAAATTTAAAATTTGAAACACTGCCTAATGATTGTTTACTAATCTTTTTACCGTTTTCTGTCGCTTTAATGACTCCTAGAGGGTCAGGTAAATCAGCGCCGTTCCCAGGATGTCCACTGCCATAAAAACCGTCGTTCACAGCGGCAAAGCCTGTATAATTATTTTTATCCGAGTTAGGCACGGACCACTTACCGTGGTTATAAGTTGCCATACCCCCACTGGAGGGCATCATAACACTTCCGTTTGAAGCAAAGCCTAAACCGTGAATATGCTTGAAGTTAAATGAACTTGTACCAGAATTTTTTGAGACAAAAAACAGCAGCAGCGCGATTACGATAATAGAAACTTTTACGATTCCCAACAAAATCCAAAATCGCTTTCCGTATTTCTTTCTTTCCTGCTTCTCTTCTATGTTTTCACTCATTTTTCATTCCTCCTGCAGAGTGAACCGTTATTCATTACGGTTCTGCTCCTACATAATAGCACCCTGCTGAAGGAATTCAAGAAAACCAGACGAATTGTCATGAGAATGCCTTCTTTGAATGGAAGAAACTTCAGCTTCACCAATGGTCGTTTCCTCAGGATCAAGTTCAATTTCTACAAATTGCATATCATTCCCGTAAATATTATAATCGATCTCGTGATTGTTCAGCTTAATCCCCTCATTCTATGAAATATTTTTATAAAATTATAGCTGAAAGCCGCTTGGTTTCATAGTGGCAGAATGGTTGTTGATCCTTAGAAAATAGTTGTATCTGGAATGACTCGTGTCAATTTCATAGTTACTAATTCTACATAAAAAGCGAATGAGTATAGTGTATTTGCAAGACGACTCCCAACGGGGAAAGCTGTGGCCGCGCTGTGCCCGTAGGACCTGAAATAGCATCTTTGGAACCACCTCGCACGAAGAAAATGCGAAGCAATACATTGAAAGCGGAAATACCCTCGCTTTCCGCGGGCGATCCGCGATCCTCCTCGCATGGTCACTTCAAATTGCATGGTCAGACAACAAAGACGTGGATTGATGCGAAGGTGCGAGACTCCAACGGGACCAGCACGCGTCCGAAGATCCACTTTGGCGCACCAAGAACCACGACAGTCAAAGTTAGCTGAAGCCGTGCCCGTGGAAAGCGAGCAGCCTAGAGCGGAAATCAACTACGACGACAGTGCTATGTAATTAGCTGATGTCTGCGAAATATTTATAGCCAAAATAACTTTCAAAGGGAACCATCTGAAAAGAATCACGGCGATTGAAGCGAAGGGCTCGAGACTCCCACGGGATCAGCACGCGTCCGAAGATCCACTTTGGCGCAACAAAAACCCACGTCAAAGTTAGCTGAGGCCGTGCCCGTGGAAAGCGAGCAGCCAAAAGCGGAAATCAACTACGACGACAGTGCTATGTAATTAGCTGATGTCTGCGAAATATCTATAGCCAAAATAACTTTCAAAGGGAACCACCTGAAAAGAAACACGGCGATTGAAGCGAAGGGCTCGAGACTCCCACGGGATCAGCACGCGTCCGAAGATCCACTTTGGCGCACCAAGAACCCACGTCAAAGTTAGCTGAGGCCGTGCCCGTGGAAAGCGAGCAGCCAAAAGCGGAAATCAGCAATTACGAGGACACCGAGGGCCTTTATCAGTAGCTTCCAATTTGGAAGAGGTTGGGGGTTATAGATTACCTATTTAATTACGAAATTGATTCACTTTGAACTTTTTTATTTAACGTTCAGTCTTTTACTAATCAACCGAAAAGATTTAAAGGAGTTTTTTAAATGAATGCATTTGACACCAGCGTCTATCATATGATTAACGGCTTAAGCGGCCACATTAGATGGCTAGATGCCACCCTTGGATTTATCGCTCATTTTGGTCTTGAAATGTACATGGGAATGTTCATCATTGCCTGGCTGACATTGCCGCGCTCCAAACCCGCGGACCGCAACGCTCTTATTATTGCAGTCTTTTCAGGCGTCCTTGCGCTTTTAATAAATTTTATTATTGCACACTTTTGGTACAGGGCTCGTCCTTTTGTTTCGCTTCACCAAGGTCAGTTTAATCAGTTGATCCCCCATGCTGCAGATTCTTCTTTCCCAAGCGATCATACTTCCGGGAGCTTTGCTTTTGCCTCTGGCGTATGGGGCTATAATAAGCTGATTAGTTACTCATTTACAATTTTCGCCATTCTTGTGATGTTCTCGAGAGTGTATGCTGGCGTGCACTGGCCGACAGATGTTATCGCAGGTATGGTTATCGGTATAATATCTGGCCAGATTGTTAAGCGGTTTTCACATTTGTTCATGCCCCTGACAAAAGTCGGACTGAAAATTTTCAAGCTTGAGCCTAAGACGAATGATCGGGTTAATCAGAGAATGCGGGGATAAAGTCACGGAATCTCGGACAAGTCTTCTAAAAGTTGTCTTTGCAGTTTAAATGGTGCGGCAGAATTAATAAGGAAGCGCCGGATTTCCGGTGCTTCCTTGTTAAACCCTTCTCATTAATCGATAATCCCCCATTGATAGGAATCCCTCTCTGTAGAAATTATTTTATCTTTTAGACTGATGTGAAAGAGAACGCCATAAATAAAAGGTTGCATAGGCTTCCCAGCCGGTCCAGTTCTTAGAAAGATGTCTAATATCACTTGCTGAAGGCTTCTTATCAAGCCCCATCTGAATTTTTAACGCATTTTGGAGTCCAATATCTGCAATCGGAAAGGCTGAAGGGTCACCCAGACATTTCATCATGACATAATCAGCAGTCCACGCCCCCACACCTCTAATTTTAAGCAGGCGCTCTTTTGCCTCTTCCAACCCAGAAGTCAGTAAATCAGATTTCGTTAGTTCCCCCTTAGCCATTAACGTTGCAATGCCAATCACATACTCTGCTTTTCTCGTCGTGAATTGAAGGTCGGTCAGATCCGCCACGTCAAGGCCTGAAATTTTTTCAAAAGAAGGATGGAGCCAGTATGTGTCACCTTCAAAAATGATTGACTCACCAAATGTTTCAACAAACCTCTTTTTTAACGTATAAGCAAACGTAAGATTGATCTGCTGACCAATTACTGCCCAGCTTAATGCTTCGAATAAATCAGGAATGCCAATAATTCTCAAGCCATAATGCTGATCTGCCAGTTTTGCTAAAATTGGATCGAGACCCGCTAACCGGTAGAAGGGTCCGAGATCACGATTAAGATCGAATAGTTGACGTAAATATTCAGCCGCTTTAATTTTCCCAGATTCCTTTAATTGATTTAGCGGAAAAGCTATTCTAAGTTTATTGCCGCTGACCCAGGCTCTGAGTAACACCGGCTTACCGTCAATTTCAATTAATTTTAAAAAGACGTTTTCCTTAATATTATGTAAACATTCCTGTGCAGATCTGCTTAGAAAACCAAGGCATTCTGAAAAACTGAATGGAGCAGGCAGATCAATTTCCACCTCTCCATTATGATTAATTGACGCTACCGTTGACTTGTCCGTTTTGTCATTAAACTGCTTCAAGCGTTTCACTCACCTTTTTAAATTGAGGCTTTCATAACGGGATTGCTTATCTTTGTTATTATACATGAATTAAAGAAAACTTGGCTTTTCGCTTAGGATTTTAATGACGAAAGCCCTAGTTACGCTTATACTTTATTCCTCTTTCTCGCTTTATCGACGTTAACCATTCTTAAAGTATGGCTTTGTTAAAGTTTAATGTTGATATTTGATAAAAAAATGGAACTCCCAAATTTATGGAAGTTCTATTTTTTTAATGTTTTATTCAACTAAATCACCCTTTACTTGAATAATACGGAGGATTTGATTAAGTGATATGATGCATCTTTTATGAATTTTTATATTGGGATTCAATGAACACGTCAATAATCTTATCACAAATATCATGATGGGCAGTCCCGTCAAAATTGAGAAGGACCACTATTCCCAGGTTGAGTTCAGGTACCATTGTCATGAGAGATCTTACTGCCATTTGACCGCCTCCATGTTCTACAACTCTGAATCCTTTATAGTTGTCTGTAAACCATGCAAGTCCATAGCTTCTCACTTCACTTCCAAACCGCCATTCTTCGCTCACAAGATGAATAGGGTTTTGCATGTCTTCAATTAAATCTGGCGTAAGATAGTCGGGTTTTCCGTCAGATGAAAGGCTAAATACTTGCCTAAATCATTTGCTGTTGAATACAAATAACCGATTGGTGCAGAAAGTGAATTTTTTGGAAAAGGGGTTTCCGTTTGATCCTTGCCCATATAATATTTTGCACTGTTCGGGTCATCTTCAACATTATTTGAATCACTCGTTGTGCGATTCATATTCATGGGGAAAGGATTTCATCTTCGAGATGGGTTTCCCACTTTACTCCTGTCACCTTTTCAAACAAATCAGCCAGGATGACATACGCATCGGTGCAATAATTCCATCCCTTCCCGACTGGATACTCCAACTCTACTTTTTGAAACCATTTCGTTACATCTTCTCTGGTTTTAATACTTCCAATCTCTTCTTCCGTTAGATTGTAGTAGTCTAGTGCCTCTTGAAATTCAGTAGGAGTATCCGAAAATATTTCTTTTACATTCGGAGCTGTCATATTGGCAATCCCTAAGTCTGCCGGGAAGCCTGCGGTATGGGATAAAAGATGGCGTATCGTGATCGTATCACTTTGCTCTTTATTCTTTGTTCTGAAATATGGCAGATATTGAACAACCGTATCATCCAATGATAGGAGGTTCTTTTCGACAAGCTGCATGATCGAAAGTGCCATGAAGTTCTTTGAAATACTTTGAATGCTCATCAATGTATCTCCATCCATCGGTCTGGTTTACAGGGTGAATCTGAGAGTGCCAAACCCTCTGGAATAGATGATGTCAGAACCCTTCACGATGGCAACGCTCGCTCCGACTCCTTGCTGGTCATTCATTATTTCCTCGATATAATCCGTTATTTTTTTGAGTTTTTCAGTTGTTTGTTTCATCTTTTTTCCCTCCCTTCTTAAATTAAACTGCCCTTTAGTAGAATAAAGAAAAAAACCTTCAGACAGTAAACTTAGATAATCTAAGTGTATCATATGTTTCTATATTTGGGATTAAATTCCCTTTCATTATCACATCATTCATTGTGACTTCATTTCGCTGATGATGGATGCTCTCTAACACTTGAAACCAAGCAAGATAATTGTTCAGATACTTGGTAGCCACTCCGTTAAATCGCTGTAAAGGAAATAGGTCTCGTCCATTTCTACAATACCTTGGAAATTTGATAGTTCCATTTGCTTTAATGCCGTTAGGAGCTTGTGCCTCCGCTAAAATAGTGTGACGTGAGTAACATCTCTAATCAACTCCGATGATTTACGAAGCGAATAACCTTCTATCATACATTCAATGAATTTCATCCAACGATTAAGATGACGGGTTCGATATAATGCCGTATTGGTGAGGTCGGTGAAAGTCATTCTGCAAGCCTTGCAACGATAACGCTGTTTGTTCACTTCTTCACCATCCACGATAGTGGAGTATGTTCCAAAACGCACAATATGTTCTGACTCGCAATCAGGACAGCGGTAGCCATCCTTATTTTTACGTTCCGAGATTTCTTCCAGTACCGTTCCTGTGGACGATGAGGCAGTAAGAGCATCGATTAAATATTCTCGTAACCGATGTTTTTCCGCTGGATTAAGTTTTTGGATGGCTTTAAGGATTTCGTTTGCTCTCACAGTCATCACCAACTCATATTTAATGACCCCATTATAGAACAATTGTTCGAATTGGGAAAATTTCAACAACCAACTTTAACAGAGC
>CAVYYW010000013.1:0-29299 GCA_963772845.1 uncultured Sporolactobacillaceae bacterium | reverse complement strand
TCTTGTTTGATATCTATTTCGCTCATTCGAATTGGGCACAAATAGAAATGCTCGGTCTCGTGGATGATGAAAACATAGAAATCAATGATCGCTTAATCGCTGGCGTACGCAGTAAATTCAATGAAACGACTTTTTCATTTGGAAGCGATTCAATCCGGCTCCCTATGACATTAAGCGTATCTGGATCGCCAACAATTGATGTCATGGTGAATGGCCGGAAAAAATGTTTTTGGCTTGATACTGGAGCGGGCATGAGTGTGGTCTCGCAGTCCACAGCAAACGACTGCAATCTGAGAAGAATAGATAATATGGCTATTGAAGTTGGGAATTCAACGAATGAAAGTGTAGGGACCGAGTTAGCTTTTATAAAGACGATGTCTATGCAGGACCTGACGATTGGCCACCAACCGGTATTAGTCCTGCCAGATGATAAGTTAACGATTAGTCATCCTAAAATCAAAGATGAGATCATTATAGACGGGATCATTGGCTGGGATATTATCCGAAATATCTATTTGGAGATTGACTACCAGAAGAACGGTGTCACGATCGCGAAACCTAAATTAACAAATTACGAAGAAATGAATCTTTTTTTCTGCGGCTATCCCATTGTCAAAGTGAAGGCGGAGGATCAGACGCCACTATTTTTTGGATTAGATACCGGTGCAAATAAAACGTATTTTGGTCAGAGTATAAAATCTAAATTAAATAATATCAGCCTCACAAAAAGCAAAATTAACGCTGGAGGGATCGGCGGGGTGAAGGAGGTTGAGATGGAGGTTATCCAAAAGCTGTCCATAATTTTGAATGAAAATAAAGCTTTTACATTCCAGAACATGCGAATGAGTTTAACAGAGTATGCAACCTTCTTTAAACTAGATGGGGTTCTCGGGAGTGATATGTGCAACAAATGGAAAATTAATTATTGACTATAATAATAGACATATTGAGTTTGTTTAATGAAAAGAAAAACTATTGACACTAACCGCAGCATATGATATTTAATTATTGATCAGCACGAATCGTTCAGGGATGCTGACTGATGAAGAGACGGAAAGGGGAAACGTTGAAATGGAGAAAAAGCAGTTTCAAGCGGAATCCAAACGCCTGCTGGAAATGATGATCAACTCTATTTATTCTCATAAGGAGATTTTTTTAAGAGAGCTGATTTCTAACGCCAGTGATGCGATTGACAAAATCTACTACAAGGCTTTAACGGACGATTCTTTAACATTTAATAAAGACAGCTATTACATAAAAGTGGAGGCGGATAAGGAGAACAGGACCTTAAAGCTGACAGACACCGGAATCGGCATGACGAAAGAAGAGCTGGAAAATAATCTTGGAATTATTGCCAAGAGCGGCTCTCTCGCTTTTAAGAATGACAATGAAATGAAGGATGGCCAAGAAATTATCGGCCAGTTCGGGGTCGGCTTCTATTCTGCATTCATGGTTGCAGACGATGTGACGGTCGTTACCCGCGCATTTGGGAGCGATGCAGCTTATAAATGGGAATCACAGGGTGCTGACGGCTACACGATTGAGCCTTGTGAAAAAGAGGATCTTGGTACGGAGATCACTTTGAGAATTAAAGAGAATACCGAAGATGAGACCTATGATGATTATCTGGAAGAGTCCCGCATTAAAAACGATTATTAAAAAATACTCTGATTTCATCCGCTATCCGATCAAAATGGAAGTGACCGAATCACGCCCAAAAGAGGGCAGCGAAACCGAGTTTGAAGAGGTCCAGGAAGAACAGACGATCAATAGCATGGTGCCAATCTGGCGCAAGAACAAAAATGAACTCACGGATGAGGATTACGAGACGTTTTATTCAGAGAAACATTACGGTTATGACAAGCCGCTCAAACATATCCATATCAAGGTGGATGGGGCAGTAAGGTATAATGCCATTCTATTTATCCCCGAGAACATTCCGTTCGACTATTATACTAAAGAGTATGAAAAGGGCCTGGAGCTTTATTCGAATGGCGTTCTGATTATGGAAAAGTGTTCAGATCTGCTTCCGGACTACTACAGCTTTGTTAAAGGTATGGTTGATTCTGAAGATTTATCTCTTAATATATCAAGGGAAATTTTGCAGCACGACCGTCAGCTGAAGCTGATTGCAAAGAACATCAGGAAAAAAATAACCAGCCAATTGCAGCGGCTGCTTAAGGATGACAGGGAAAAATATAATGAATTCTATAAATCTTTTGGCAGACAGATGAAATATGGGGTGTACAGTGATTTCGGAGCACATAAGGAAGAACTGCAGGACCTCCTCATGTTCCATTCCTCAAAGGAGAAAAAATCTGTCACTCTGGATGAATATGTATCCAGAATGCCTGAGGATCAAAAGTACATTTATTATGCTGCTGGAGAAACACATGAGCGAATTGAGAAGCTGCCACAGACAGAGATGGTCGCGGATAAAGGCTATGAAATCCTGTACTTCACTGAAGACATTGACGAATTTGCCATTAAGATGCTCATGACTTATAAAGAAAAAGAATTCAAATCCGTCTCAAGCGGTGATCTGGGAATTGAATCGGAAGAAGATAAAAGCAGCAATGAGGCAGAAAAGAAGGAAAACCAGGAGCTTTTTGATTACATGAAAGCCACTCTGTCCGGAAAAGTAAAGGATGTCAGGGTGTCTAAAAGGTTGAAATCTCACCCTGTATGCCTGACAGCGGACGGGGAAGTCACCATCGAAATGGAAAAAATCTTGAAAGCCATGCCTGACAATCAAAATGTGAAAGCAGACAAGGTGCTTGAGATTAACCCGAACCATGAAGTATTCAGCTCATTAAAAGACGCCTTCGAAAAAGATAAAGGGAAACTGAACCTGTATACGAATCTCCTGTACAATCAGGCTCTGTTGATTGAAGGCTTGCCAATCAGCGATCCAGTTGAGTTCACGAATGATATTTGTAAAGTGATGGTATAAAAACAAATAAGCCCCTTTGCGGAAATGGGGACACTGAAAAAGTCCATTTAATGCTTTTAGAGTGCAGATCGTATGCCCACAATGGGATATGGTCTGCACTTTTTTTACTTTTGGAAAGCTTGTAGATGAAATGACCTTCATAAAAGTGATGAACGACCAAACGGGGTCGAAAAACAGGAGAAAGGGCGTTCATAAGGTCGATGAACGACCAAACGGGGTCAAAAAACAGGAGAAATGGCGTTCATAAGGTCGATGAACGACCAAACGGGGTCAAAAAACAGGAGAAATGGCGTTCATAAGGGCGATGAACGACCAAACGGGGTCAAAAAATAGAAGAAAGGGCGTTCATAAAGGCGATGAACGACCAAACGGGGTCAAAAAACAGGAGAAAGGGCGTTCATAAAGGCGATGAACGACAAAACGGGGTCAAAAAACGGGAAATGTCCTTCATAAGGGCGATGAAGGACAAAACGAGGTCAAAAAGAGAGGGCAAATGTCCTTCATTTGGAATATAATGGACAAAAGGCAACCTAAAGTCCACGGAATGGACCTTCATATTACTCGACCTAGAATTACGGGTGGCGGCCGATCCCGGAACTGAAGTCTTGGACGCCAGCTCGCGCACTCGTTTCAATGCTGAGCACGTGTATCCAAATTCCATTTCAAGTGGGGTTAAGCCGCGCCCCACATGCCTGCTAGTCCAATAGAATTCTTACTCAAGAAAAGCTGCTAGCGCACGTCCGGCCTGTCTACCCGAAAAGAGGCAGCCTCCGAGGAAGGTTCCTTCAAGTGAGCGGTAACCATGCACACCGCCGCCGCCAAAGCCCGCGACCTCACCTGCTGCATACAGCCCGGCCACAGGATTACCCACTGCATCAAGGACTCTGCATGATAGATCGGTTTGCAGCCCGCCAAGTGTCTTGCGACTGACAATATTTAATCTTACGGCGATTAATGGTCCGTTTTTTGGGATCAAGAATTTTATGCGGGGCAGCCACCCTAATTAGCTTGTCCCCAAGGTACTTACGGGCGCCACGCAATGCCGTAATCTGCAGATCCTTCGTAAAGCTATTGTCCATTTCCCGGTCTCTTGAAATGATTTGTCTTTCGATATGAGCAAGATCAAGCCGGTTTTCACCTGTAAGTTTATTCATTCCATCTACAAGTTCAGAGAGCGTCTCTGCAATAATAAAATCCTCACCTTTTTCCATGAAAGCTTTAACAGGTGCCGTTGGGCCAGGCAGGATCCGGGCACAGCACTTTTTTAATGCTTTTGCCTGTTAAATCAGGATTCTGTTCAGAGCCTGACAGGGCAAATTCCTTTTCAATTATTTTTTGTGTCAAAATAAACCAGGAATAGTCATAGCCGGTTGCCTGAATCGCTTCAAGGGTTCCTAACGTATCGAACCCAGGGAAATTAGGAGCAGGAAAGCGCCGACCTTCTGCATCCAGCCAAAGGGAAGAGGGGCCGGGAAGAATCCTGATCCCGTGCTTGGCCCACACCGGATCCCAGTTTTTAATGCCCTCCGTATAATGCCACATGCGGTCCTTATTCACGATTCGTCCGCCTGCCTTTTCAGAAATTGCGAGCATGCGCCCGTCAACGTGTTCAGGGACACCAGAAATCATATTTGGCGCTTTGCCAAGCCGAGGCGGCCAGTTCTCTTGAATGAGGGCAGGGTTACCGCCGATTCCTCCGCTGGTTACAAGGACAGCATGAGAAAAGTATTCAAAATCACCGATCGGCTCACGGCTGCTTGCTTCACCGCGGGCAGCGGAGCTTGAAACAAGCACCTCACCACGCACTCCGGTAATGCTGCCATTTTCCATAATTAACTCATTGACCCGATGGCGAGGACGGTAGTCGACAAGACCTTTTTTCATCGCGTTTCGAACCTTGTCTTCAAATGGTTTAACAATGCCGGGACCGGTGCCCCACACAATGTGAAAGCGAGGTACGGAATTTCCGTGACCTTCAGCAAGATAGCCTCCGCGCTCAGCCCATCCCACGACCGGGAAGAAGCGGATGCCGTAGGAACGCAGCCAATCACGCTTTTCATCAGTCGCAAAATCAACGTAAGCCTCGGCCCATTTTCTGCCCCAATAATCTTCGTCATCTTCTCGGTCAAACCCTGCGGATCCGAGCCAATCCTGCAACGCAAGCTCACGGGAATCCTTGATGCCCATCCTCCGTTGCTCTGGTGAATCGACAAGAAATAAACCGCCGAATGACCACCAGGCTTGTCCACCAAGAGAAGCTTCCGGTTCCTGATCTAACAAAAGTACTTTTTTTCCCGCCTCAGCAAGCTCAGTCGTTGCCACTAATCCTGCAAGGCCAGCACCAACTACAATCACGTCATAATCCATTTAGTTCACTTCCCCGCAAAAGTTCTATGATACCTATTATTCTTACTAGCGAGTTGAAAAACCTTTTTTGAAAGGGGTGAACCTTTATCTGTGATCCTATAAGAAAAAATAAACGGAATCTGCTGCAGGGGTGTCCTGAAAAAAGTTAAATCAATCGTATCCTTCGTTTCATAATGTGTTAGAATAGAAAAATAATTTAATATACTGAAAAAACTTCTTATCAAGAGAGGCAGAGGGACTGACCCTATGAGGCCTCGGCAACCGGCTGGTAAAGCACGGTGCCAAATTCAGAGGAGGTGTTGATAACCGTCCGAAGATGAGAGTTCATGAATGCACGTCAGTCTGTTCAAGAACCCTTTTCTCTCCGGAGTGAAGGGTTTTTTAGTGCCCTCAGAAAAGGAAAAAGGTGAAAACGTGCTGCAACACGTCTTCACCGGTCACAAAAACACTCGCAGTTTCAAACGGCCGAGGCTTTTGTAAGCTCAATTTTACCATAGCGCTCGGTCGTCCACTATTAAAGAGGAGGACGATCATAATGACAGATCTTAAATTTGCTTATTGGGTACCGAATGTAAGCGGAGGGCTGGTCGTTTCGAAGTTCCCGCAAAAAACAGGCTGGTCTTTTGAAGCAAACAAGCGTTACGCACGAATTGCTGAGGAATCCGGTTTTGAATATGCTCTGCTGCAAACGCGCTTCATTGCAAGCTACGGAGCGGAAAACCAGTTGGAGGCCGCTACGCTTGCTTCAGCACTAGCAGGCGTCACAAATAAATTAAATTTAATCTCTGCAGTGCATCCTGGTCTTTGGCACCCGGGTGTATATGCTAAAATATTAGCGACGATCAGTGATATTAGCGGAGGCCGTGTAGCGGTAAATGTGGTGAGCGGCTGGCTGAAGGATGAATTTATAAAGTTTGGAGAACCCTGGCTGGACCATGATGAGAGATACCGTCGTTCAGAAGAATTTATTCAGATTCTACGCTCGTTGTGGTCTGAAGAGGAAACGACTTTGGATGGAGCCTTTTATAAATTTGATGGTGTCCCTTCTAAGCCAAAGCCTGTCAAGCCTCTTCCAGTTTTTCAAGGGGGTAATTCGAGAGCAGCTCGAGAAATGGCTGCACGGGTTTCTGATTGGTATTTTATGAATGGGAATACTCTGGACGGCTTTCAGTCGCAGATAGATGACGTAAAGTCACTGGCGGAAAAAGCAGGACGATCGGTGAAATTTGCTGCCAACGGTTTTGCTATTGTCAGAGATACAGAAGACGCGGCCTATCAAGTCCTGCATGATATCGTATCCCAGGCTGATGAGGAAGCAGTGGAAGGCTTTCGCCAAGCAGTTAAGGAGGCAGGCCAGTCGTCTCCTGAAAAGGGCGGTATGTGGTCAGATTCCACCAAAGAAGATCTTGTTCAATATAATGATGGATTTAAAACAGGTCTAATTGGCTCGGCTGAACACGTTGCCAACCGAATCATTGAGCTGAAAAAAAGAGGGGTAGAACTTATCCTTGTTGGTTTTCTTCATTATGACAAGGATCTGCAGGCTTTTGGTGAAAAAGTCATTCCCCTTGTAAGAAAAAAGGAAAAAGAATTAACAGAAAAAGGTGTGTTTACATGAAAATTTTAGGATTATCAGGAAGTATGACGCCTCATTCAAAGACAATGATTACGATAGAAAAGGCACTTCAATTTGCAGAAGGTGCTGCCAGCAATGTGACAACCGAATTAATAACCTTGGGCGATCTTGAACTGCAATTCTGTGATGGCAGGGATCCAAGCTTGTATGGCGGGGACACAGGAGACTTGATCCGTAAAATTAGGGAAGCGGACGCACTGATTGTCGGAACGCCTATTTATAGAGGCTCTTATACCGGTGCTCTCAAAAATGTCATGGATTTGATCCCAAATGATGCGTTAAGAGGAAAGGTGATTGGGCTGGTCGCAACAGGTGGCACCTATCACCACTTTCTAGCGATTGAACACCAGCTGAAGCCGCTTTTTGGCTATTTTCAAGCTCATATCGTACCGGGCTCTGTCTATGCTCACAATGATCATTTTTCCAAGGATAAAAGACTTGAAGATAAAGATATTATTAGACGGGTTGAAAAGCTTGGGGAGGACGTGGTGCATCTGCACAACCAAATCCATCATGAAGCGGCAGCGACCACAGGACCAGCTGTTCCGGGAAAAACCTTTCCCTAAATGCATTAAAGATCAGAGCGTTCACACATGTGAGCGCTTTTTTTATTAGCTATTTTCTAAGGGTTGTTGCTCGTATATTTCATTAAGGAATAATTTTCTTTTTATGGTATTATATATATAGTGAGCTATTCTGCATAAGGGCAGTTATAGGTTTTTAAAATGATGGAAATGGAGATGAGAATAATGGACTTTCTGAGTTGGTATGATTGGATTACACCAACCAATCCTTTCGCTTCATTGTTTTTTGGTTTCATATTTACATTAATTATTGGGATGACAGTATGGATAGATACTAAGAAACTTAGAACGACAACATTAGCTATAGTATCAGGGGGCGCAGTAACTATATGCGGAGTGACACTATTAAATTTGGCAGGATATTATGGATAAATAATGGAATCTTTGCGAAAAGAGCTTTTTAACTAGTTAAATTAGCGCTTTTTCACAAATAATTTCATTCCTAAATACGCACCTAAACTACCAAACAGGGCACTAAGTAAAGCATCAACCCAAATTTTATAATTTAACGGTGGTATTAATAGGGTTATTACTATGTGGAGTGTGAATACAAAACTCATAACAAAAAAAACAAACGATAGTAGAGCAAGTGTCGATGATTGTTTTTTGTGCATTAGAAAGCCACCTCTCTGAACAAACCAACAACCCCAATCGGAGCTAATTATAAGTAACAGTTTAGGACGATGTACATAATAATTTCTCTTTTTTTAGAGTGTTCTCCTTTATTTATCCACCAATAGTCTCTTAAATCTATTAAATGGTTTCGCTGCATCTTTCATTCGATCAGAAAAAATATACTCCTAAAATTGGAAACCTTTTTTCCAGCATTTACGTATTTGTAATATAGCATTTGTTCTTAAACGTACCCATAAGAATAAGCATAAGGGGGTGATGTGATTGACGATCGATCTGATTTCAATCTATTGGTATGTTCTGATTGGCAGTCTAGTCGTTGCCATTTTATTTCTATTAATTGGTGATCTTCTGCACAATGTGCTTGACGGTTTTTTCCACCCCGTTCTCCTGTTTGGATCGCTCGCTGTTATCTCAGGCACGGGAATTCTGTTAACAAAGTATACGATCCTATCCGCAGGCATTGTATTAGGAATCGGAGCGGCGTTCGGTGTGATCACGTATGTTCTTATCTATAATTTTCTTATTATTCCGATCTCTCAGGCGGAATCGAGCAATGCTTATTCCATGCAAGACTATCGCGGACGGATCGCAGAGGTCATCACGTCCATTCCGGCAGCAGGGTACGGAGAGGTCATGCTTTCTTCAGCCGCAGGGAGCCGGAGTGAGACGGCGCAAAGCTTTGACCGGCTGGACATTGGAAGAGGAAAGAAAGTGGTCGTAGTAGAGATCGATAAAGAGGGTGTGCTGCACGTTTCTCCAATGGAGGACGACTTTTTATAAATTTTAGGGGGAAAAAGAGATGGACTTTTTAATTGTAATTGGGGTTGTCGTAGCTGTTATCTTAATTTTGGCGATTGCATTTGCCACACGCTACAAAACAGTGGGTGCCGATGATGCAATGATTGTCACAGGGAGTTTTCTGGGTGCCAAGAATGTCTTTTCTGATGAATCTGAAGGGAAAATAAAAATTGTTCGCGGCGGCGGTTCGTTTATTTTGCCGATTTTCCAGCAAAAAGAACTAATCAGCCTGCGCTCGCACAAGCTGGATGTTTCAACGCCTAACGTGTATACAGAAAATGGTGTACCGGTTATGGCTAACGCGACAGCGATCATTAAAGTCGGCAATACGACGGAAGCGATCGCCACAGCAGCTGAGCAATTCCTTGGAAAAAAAGACTCTGAACTTGAGGCTGAAGCGCAGGAAGTGCTTGAAGGTCACTTAAGAGCGATTCTCGGAACGATGACGGTGGAAGAGATTTATAAAAACCGGGACCGCTTTGCCCAAGAGGTTCAAGGACAGGCCTCTGTTGACCTAAAAAAAATGGGCCTTCAAATAGTCTCCTTTACTATTAAAGACGTTCAGGATGAGAACGGTTATCTTGATGCGTTGGGTAAACCGCGTATCGCTGAAGTAAAGCGGGACGCAGAGATTTCTGAAGCCGATGCGATCCGTGATTCGCGGATTCGTAAAGCGAAAGCCGATGAAGACGGACAAAAAGCCGAGCTGCTGCGGGATACCAATATCGCTGAAGCCATTAAGGAAAAAGAATTGAAGGTGGCTTCGTTTAAACGGGACCAGGACCGTTCGAAAGCAGAAGCAGATATGTCCTACGATTTGCAAAAAGCGCGTTCTGAGCAAGAAGTAACTGAAGAACAAATGAAAATTGAACTTGTTAAAAAGCAAAAGGCAATCGAATTGGAAGAAAAAGAAATCTTGAGAAGTGAACGTCAATATGATGCTCAAGTGAAAAAGAGAGCCGATGCGGAGCGTTATGCAGCGGAGCAGCGTGCGGAAGCGGATAAAGTAACACGGGTGAAGGCAGCTGAGGCTGATGCTGAGAAGGTTCGTATGGAAGGGGAAGCAGCGGCATCCTCAGAACGTGCCAGAGGTAACGCGGAAGCTGAAATCATTCGTGCCAGAGGTCTTGCTGAAGCAGAAGCAAAAGAAAAGCTCGCAGAAGCCATGGAGAAATACGGCGAAGCTGCCATTCTCGATATGCTTTCCAAAATGCTGCCGGACTTTGCTGAAAAAGTGGCGTCGCCAATTCGCTCAATTGATAAAGTCACAGTGATCGATAACGGCTCAGGCGAGGGGGATGGCGTCACACGCATGAGCAACTACGTGACGAAATTAATGACCCAGATGCCGGAAACCCTAAAAGATGTCTCAGGGATTGACCTGAACGGGATTTTACAAGGACTGACCAAACGATCCAGTTCACGGATTCTAAACAACAAGGCCATGGAAGCAGCACCTGCCCAACAGGCCCATCCTAGCAAGCCAGCTGAAAAACCGGACGAATCAAGAGAGCCGGTAACAAGTTCTGAATCGTATTAGGCTTTTAACGCTCGCCTCACAGGGTGAGCGTTTTTACTTTGGGAGCAAAGAATATCTTCGTACAAAAACTTGTTGTAAAACGGGAGGTAAGGCAGGAAAAAGCGACACGTTTCCCGAATACATACTATGGACAAAAAAACGTGTAATCATGGGAGTGGTCTGATTATGTTATCGAAGGAAGAGCTATTAGAAGCTTTTGAAGGCAACAGAAGACTGACAGTGAGGACGATCGAAGCATTTCCTGAAGACAAACTTTTTAACTTTACAGCAGCTGAACCGATGCGGCCTTTTTCAAAAATGGTGACTGAAATTTTGGGTATTGAAAAAGCCTATGTGCGCGGTATTGCACTGAACGAGTGGGAGTGGAAGCCAGGTGAATTTGATATATCAAAAAAGAATGACCTACTGGCTGCTTGTGAAAAAGTAAGAAATGAAACGCTTGAGCTTTGGGATAAAATCACAGAAGAGCGACTTGCTGCTGTGGAAAAAGATCCATTTTTCGGGCCTGAAATGAGTCATTTTAGCCGCTTAATGTATGCTCTGGAAAATGAGATTCACCATCGCGGTCAAGGCTATGTCTATTTGCGCGCTCTCGGAATTGAGCCGCCAGCATTTTTTGAACGCTAAGATAAGTCATAACACTGAAACCTGTATTTGAGATAAATACAGGTTTTTCGTATAGAAAGGAATGAAAAGATGACACATCTCGCTGTACAAATGTATGAGTACCACGCTTGGGCAAATCAAACATTATTCGCCAGGATCCTCGAACTTCCTGAAGAGGTTTACCATAAAGAAATTGAGAGTGTTTTTCCATCCGTCTCAAAGGTTGTTTCGCACATGTATATTGTTGATCAGCTTTGGTTCCAAATTATCACAGGCAAAGACATGCCTGAAGCTCTGGATGTTGAGAAAGATTCAGGAGAAGGCAAAGGTATTGAAGAAATGGCCAGGCTGTTTGAAGCGTTGTCACAGAAATATAAAGCTTTTTTAAGCCGGCAAGAAGATTTTGAAACGCAGCGAGTTCTTTATATTCCGTGGGAAGGTACATGCGAAAAGAATTTATCAGAGATGGTTTTGCATATTGTCACGCATGCAACCTACCATCGCGGCAACATTACCGCCATGCTGCGTCAAATGGGTCATCCTTCAGTTACAACCGACTTTACACGCTACTGGTATGCGAGTTTAGAAGATTAATGTGACGGAAGCAAATCGGACTTAAATAGTGAACGGCCTGCCTATCTGTTAATAGCTTTGGTGGATAAAGTTTATTAGGGGTGGAATATGAGCGACAGAGTTATAGATAATATTGTAGAGTGCATGGCCATAAGCAATGGTGATCCAACGGTACAAAGAGTTCAAACTGAGCATCGTCTTAAGCTTGCTCAATACTGGGATATAAAAGAGGGCAGCAGAGTCCTGGAGATAGGCTGCGGACAAGGTGACACCACAGCCGTCCTGGCGTACCTGACAGGAGAAAATGGTTTTGTGCATGGGATCGACCGTGCGGCACCTGATTATGGAAGACCGATCACACTGGCCTATGCAGCTGAGCATTTAAAAAAATCAAAGCTAGGAAAACAGATAAAAATAGATTTCGACGTTGATCTATTATCTCCGGAAATTGATTTTCCTGAAAATGCGTTTGATGTCATTGTCCTGTCGCATTGCTCCTGGTATTTTAAATCTTTTAAAGAATTCTCTGAAGCATTAAAGAAACTGAGAAGGTGGGGCAAGCGGTTATGCTTTGCCGAGTGGGATGCAAGAATGAAGACGATTGAGCAACTTCCGCATTTTTTAGCAATCCTGCTGCAAGCCCAGTACGAATGTTTTAAAGAAAACAGCCAATCGAATATCCGCACATTGTTTACGCCTAATGATATTAAGATACTTGCTGAGAATACAGGTTGGAACATAATCAGCGACAAATCATTTGTATCGGTGGAGATGCAGGATGGTAAGTGGGAGATAGAGAACACGTTAACTGAATATCAGTTCGAACTGGATAAAATCAACCGTTTGCCTGCAAAATTCAAATCTCTTATTCAATCTGAAGTCAATTTATTAGAAGAATCATTAGAAAGCCATGCTGTTCAGCCATTGTCCGTATACGCAATGATCGCTGAATAATGTTCGATAAATAAAGGAGAGAAAGTAAAATGGATGTGCTAAAACAACAATATGATCTGGTCAAGAATACAAGAGAGTCACTATTTCAATTCTGCGAGACAATAAAGCCTGATGATTTCATCAAAGAGTTAGATGGGTTTGGCTGGGGCTCGATTCGGAATCTGCATGTGCATGTTTCGCAATGCTACACGTACTGGCTTTCAAGGTTTGGTTTAAAAGAAACGGTGGATAAAGTCGATCCTGCCAGTGTAAAAGACGTAAGACAGATGAGGGAGCTTTTTAAAGAAACGGACAAGACTGTTTATAAATTTTTAAATGAGTTTGAAGGGAATTATGAGCACAAAATTAAAGGGGAAGTGGAAGAGGATGTGTTTTCTGTGCTTTGGCTGATGACGCACACTATGACACATGAATTCCACCATAAAGGCCAAATTGTCTCAATGGCACGGCAATTAGGCTATACGCCACCGGACACGGATTTGGTTTAAGTGGTGCCTGTCACGCCCCGGGTTTTGTCGGTTGTTGTCGAAATGCCGGAAGTACATTTAGAAGTTAAAACAAACCACAGCGTGCATTTCGCTGTGGTTTTATCAATCCATCTATTTCACGTACTCAACGTGTAGACGTTTATCACTTATTACTTTCAAATCCTTTGGCACACGTAAATACAGCACCTGCGTACCGAAAGAGCCATCACTGACCTGTTGATGTCTTTCCGGTGAATTGCTCGATAGGGAATTCCTTTTTTATCAGGGTTAGCTTGATCGTTTTCTTGATGCTTGTGAAGGTCAGTGTATCCTGAGACCATTCAAGGTGGGGGGCAGGCATCCTTTTGGTTACATCCATTCCATTAATTATAGATGGGGTCTGATAAAAAGTGCCTTCTATCTTATGATCGTTGACCGGCTTTTTTTCAATGACAATCATTGGATCAAAGGAGTCGCCATTTTTCAGACTCAGATTTAAGACCTGTTGATGGTAGTCTTTTTCCCAGTGGTCAGTGATAAATGAAGGATCAATTTTATTGGGTGTTCCATCTATAGCTAAATTATATAAATCTTGATGTTCATGAGATTGGGCTGTTTTTTTAGCCGGCTGAATCGCTGAACTTTTGTCATCCGGAATGAAAGTACAAATAACAGCGGAAAGAAGCATAATGATCATGTAGCCGCCGAGCAGTTTCATCCTTTGCGCGTTGGATAAATACGTTCGCGTTTTCTTTCTAGATCTTTTAAACATAAATACACTAAGGCCGATGATTAAAAGAATGATAATGATTGGACCGAAAGCAATCATTGGCGCACCTCCATTCTGTTGAAGATAGCGATTGATCCTGCAAAAAGTAGGACTGCACTAACAATCACTTTAACAAAAAACAGAACGAAGCTAGACTCAGTTGAGAAAAATTCAACAATAGCCTTCGCAGTATGTCCATACCCCGCTCTTTCCCCAAAGGTAGCGAATCCAATGAATAACACTGGAATGATGACAGCAAAAGCCCTGTTTAGCTGTATAAGGGTTCCTATTATGTAGCCAAGAGAGCTAAAAAGGAGGATATACAAGCTGGTTGCAACGATACCGATCAGTATTCCCTGGAACCCTGCTGCGGCATTACCTGCAATAAAATGGCCAGTGCCGATTAAAAATATGATTATTTTCAGAAGAAAGCTTGATAGAATGGCAGAGGTGCCAGCAATGAAACTTGCTGCCAAAAGAAATAGAGCATTAGATAGATGGCTGCTGACTCTTGTCGTTACAAAGGTAAAGTCATCTTCTCGGTAAGGTCGGGTTGTAATCAGAATTGATGTGAAAAGCGCCCATAATAGCATGAAGATAATAACGAAATCGGCTGAATAAGTGGTTGCTTTTACTTCGAAGGTATCAGATCCTCCCATAAAACTTCCAATACCGTTTAACGAAAAGAAAAGAGCCAGAATTTGCAGGACCATCATGGAGCTGAAGAGGCCGGTATACGAAGTGAATTTGTATTTAAACTGCTTTAACACAACATTAAACAGGGTGGGTTCATTTAAAGACATCATCAATCTCTCCTTTATGCGTGCTTGTTAAATAGACACATAGGTCACTAGAGGCCACTGGGGAAATGACCAGTCCGTCGGCTCGCATGCGCTGCAGATCCGTCTCAGAATAATTATTTTCTACAACAGTATACACACGCTCCGAGTGAAGGCTATTTTCATAATAATGGGTACGGCCATCTGTCCATCGATCAATGGATGATCGATCTCCGGTAAGACCAACAGCCCACTCTTTCAAATCTGATACAGGGGTATGAGCGAGAACCTTTCCTTCTTTAATCAAAAGAACATCTTCGAGCAGATGTTCGATTTCATCTAAATGATGGCTGGACAGGATTATGGTGCGCGGATGAACGAGGTAATCCTTCAGCATCGCACGGTAAAAATCTTTTCTCACAGCTGCGTCCATACCGGTCGTCGGTTCATCAAAAAGGGTCAAGGCACAGCGGGAAGATAACCCTAAAATCATATTGAAGGAACTTTTCATTCCTTTAGATAAATTATTGTGTTTCTGGTTGAGGTTAAGTGAAAAATACTTACAAAGACGGTTAGCCAGTTCAGCATTCCAGTTTCCATATAAGCGGCTTGCAGTGTCCAAAATTTCATTCAGCTGCATGGAAGCAGGAAGAGACAGCTGATCGTCAATGAAAATGGAATTGGCTGAGACAAACAGATCATTGAAGGGTGGTTTTGATAAAACGCGTATTTCACCGGAAGTTTCACGTAAAAATCCAGCAATTATTTTTAACAAGGTTGTTTTTCCTGCACCATTTCTTCCGATAAGCCCTGTGATCGTATTCTCTTGAATCTCAAAGGAAAGGTTATTTAGAGCCTTCTTTTTCCCATAAGCTTTTGTTATCGCATTGCATGCTACCGCCACACTCATTTTCCATCCTCCTTGTTTGCGTTTTTGATCATCTGGATCAATTGCTCTTCGCTGACATGCAGCGTTTTTGCCTCTCTTACGATATTCAGGACTAATTGTTTTAAGGTATGATCCTTACGTTTAGTAAGGATCTTTTCTTTAGCGGTACTTTCCACGAACATGCCAAGGCCTCTTTTTTTATAAAGAATTTTTTCGTCGGCCAAAATATTCAGCCCCTTAGCGGCAGTTGCGGGATTTATGTTGAACAGTTCAGCGAGCTGGTATTGCGAATAAACTTTTTTATCACTCTGAAAGGTCCCCTCTAGAATTTCATTTTCAAGCCATTCAGCAATTTGAACATATATAGGCTTCATGCCATCTGTATCTAAAATCAAACATGCTCCTCCTCTCGAGGATTAGTGCATTAGTGGTGTAATGTAGTATACCTTATTTTTCGGTGCCTGTCACGCCCCGGTTTTTGTCGACAAACGGTTTACAGCGCCCCTCCGCTTTAGGACATGAAAATTCGTGACTTGGGAATAAATAAACTCAAAAAGATTGAAAAGGGACCTGACGTGGTATAGTCCTAAATAGTTAAAATCTGTTGATATATTTTAAGGAGGATTTTTTAAATGAATGTACTAGTAATCGGAGCGAACGGTAAAATAGGGCAAAAAATTGTAGGCTTATTAGGCAAGAGTGATCATCAAGTAACGGCGATGGTCCGTAAAGAAGAGCAGATGCCGAAGCTTGAGGAGCTTGGAGCCAAAACAGTAAAAGGCGACCTTGAAAAAGATATTTCTCATGCTGTTAAAGGGGCGGATGCTGTGATCTTTACAGCAGGTTCAGGTGCAAAAACAGGTGCGGATAAAACGATCCTGATTGATCAGGAAGGTGCGATTAAGGCAATGGATGAAGCAGAATCACATAATGTGAAACGTTTTGTGATTGTAAGTGCCATGATTCCGGAAGATGCAAGTGAGGCAGATGATGCAATGAAGCCATATTTCGCTGCAAAAAAACGGGCAGATGAGTATTTGAAAAACTCGTCTCTGAACTATACGATTCTTCGCCCAGGAAGATTGTCTGATGAAGAAGGAACAGGAAAAATCGCTGCAGCAGAGTCATTAAACTTCAAATCGGATATTCCGCGCGATGATGTTGCTCAGGTTGCTGTGGAGGCTCTAGAGAATGACAAGACGTACAAGAAAACGATCGAAATCTTATCCGGTGACAAGACGATTTCTGACGCACTTAAAAGTTTGTAAATAAATCGATATTATGCAGAATAGATAAATAATTGTGTTTAATAAAATGAACATCCATCTTTTTCATGGGCAAGGAGGAACAATATGAGTAAAGAACAGAAGCATTCTCATTACGCACAGATTCCGAGCAGTGAAAGAAAACCTTTAGCCAATGCCCGTAAAACAGGACCAGTCAATCCTGATGAAGAGATGACGGTGACGCTGCTAGTAAGGCGTCCCTCAATTGATGATTATTTGAAAAAAAACACAAGTGTCCCTTTGTCGTCAAACAGACACCTGACCCGGGAAGAATTTGCGAAAGCACATGGCGCAGCTCAAGAAGACATGGAAAAAGTGAAGCAGTTTGCAAATGAACACAATCTAGAGGTAAAAGAGATGAATGAAGCAGCAGGCACCGTTCTGCTGGCAGGGAAAACAGCATCCTTCAGCAAGGCTTTTAAAGTTGAGCTTGAAGCTTATGAACATCCCGAATTCACCTATCGTGGGCGAACGGGTCATGTGAATATTCCAACAGCGCTTGAGGGTGTTGTAGAAGGCGTATTGGGATTGGATGACCGTCCACAGGTTCGTGCACATTTTCAAATATTGAAAGAAGACCATGTGATGGCTCGGGCCAGCAGTACAAGGAAGTCCTACACGCCTCCGCAGATTGCTGAGCTTTACAATTTCCCAACAGGTGTTGATTGCAGTGATCAAAGCATTGCCATCATTGAATTAGGTGGCGGTTATGATCCATCTGAGCTGCAAAAGTATTTCACCTCCCTTGGGGTTCCGCAGCCGAATGTTAAAGCGGTAGGCGTGAATGGTGCCACGAATAAGCCAACAGGAAGCGCAAACGGTCCTGATGGAGAAGTGGTGCTGGATGTTGAGGTGGCTGGTGCGGTTGCTCCCGGTGTTAATATTGCGGTTTATTTTGCACCTAACACCGACGCAGGCTTTCTAAATGCCATTAAAACAGCGGTTCACGATACTGAAAATAAACCCTCTGTTATTTCAATAAGCTGGGGAGCTGCCGAAAGCCAGTGGACCGAGCAGGCAATGAAAGCAATGGACCGCGCTTTTCAGGATGCTGCAGCAGTCGGTGTAACGGTTTGCTGTGCATCCGGTGACCGTGGTTCCGCAGATGGCGAAACCGATGGCCTTGTTCATGTCGATTTTCCGGCTTCAAGCCCTTATGCACTTGCGTGTGGGGGAACAAAGCTTGAAGGTACCGGTAAGACGATTTCAAATGAAGTTGTCTGGAACGAAGGCCCGGACAGCAGTACAGGCGGCGGTGTCAGTTCAGTATTTGATTTGCCGGATTGGCAAGCATCCGCGGATGTCCCGGTGTCAGCTAATCCAAATGGCTCAAAAGGCAGAGGTGTCCCAGATGTCGCTGGAGACGCTGATCCAGCGACAGGCTATAAAATACTGGTAGACGGACAAGAAATTGTAATTGGCGGTACCAGTGCCGTTGCGCCTCTTTGGGCAGGATTGCTGGCGCTTATTAATAAGCAGAATGGTCAGCCGGTCGGCTTTGTAAATCCGGCTTTATATGATCCTTCTGCCCGGAATGGTGCTTTTAGAGACATTGTAGAAGGCAATAATGAATCGGCAAGTAAAGAAAAAGGTGCCTATACTGCCCGAATCGGCTGGGATCCCTGCACGGGCTGGGGAAGCCCGGATGGCACTGCCCTGATGAATTACCTGAAAGGTTTACAGCAAAAATAAGCATTATAAAAGAAACCACAGCAGACTTTGCTGTGGTTTTTTTGTTGATTTAATAGGAAGAATCATCGATTAGGCAAAAAACTGTCTTCCTCCTGCTTTTACTCACTTCCAGAGCTCCAGCAAGGGCCCTTCTTCCCCGAAGACAGGATCCTGGTTAGGTAACGGAACCGATTTAATATTCTCTAAAACGTTCGGCCTTTCATCAGCATGTCCCGTTTTCAGATCGTGCGTCATGCCATCCGGGTAGGCACCGCAAATCTTAAAGTCGTGGCTTGCGTATATTTTTTTATGTCCCGTTCCTGCCGGCAGCACCACCACATCACCTTCATGAATCTCGACTTGTTTTCCATGCTCGCCGCCTAGATGAAGAACAGCAGACCCGCTCACAACGCCTAGCACCTCATGTGTGTTGCTGTGATAGTGATGGTAATCAAAAACACCATTGATCCAGCTGTTCAGCCAGTTGTGCTGATTAAACCGGTTTTCGATCTCCTTGGATTGTTCTTTTAACACATTTGGGTATAAAATTACCGGTAATTCCTGATTATTTGGTATCCGGCCATCGTCTTTGAACATAAAGGTTTTGACCTCTGAAGTCTTCATATCACATCAGCCTCCCAGTCTTTTTACATCTATTTCCCGTAACACAAGTGAAAAAAACGTGAACGAACAGACCGGCTCTTTTGCACAAAAGGAACACCTGGGTGTTGCACTGTTTGTTAATTTTAAGTAGTATGATACTGAATGCATTTCGAAAGAGGGTTTAACATGACTAAATCATCCATTTATGGACTGACATTTGAACAGCTGACGTCTTGGCTACTGGAACATGGGCATAAAAAATTCCGGGCTTCTCAGGTTTGGGATTGGTTATATAAGAAACGTGTCACGGATTTTTCTGAAATGAATAACGTCAATAAAGACTGTATTGAGTTATTGAAGGAGAATTTCGAGATTCAAACACTTTCACTGCACACTAGGCAGGAATCTGCAGATGGAACAAATAAATTTCTTTTCAGGTTAAAAGATGGCAACTTAATTGAAACCGTCTTGATGAGATTTAAATATGGTCTGTCCGTGTGTGTAACGACACAAGTAGGCTGTAACATCGGCTGCAGTTTTTGCGCAAGCGGTTTATTAGCAAAAAGCCGTGATTTAACAAGCGGAGAAATTGTGGAACAGATCATGAATGTTCAGCACCATCTAGACGAAGCTGAGAAAGATGAACGCGTGAGCCACATTGTTGTTATGGGGATCGGGGAACCGTTCGATAACTTTAACAATCTGATGGATTTCCTTTACGTGGTCAATGATCAGAAAGGGCTTGCGATTGGTGCAAGACACATTACCGTGTCTACCAGCGGATTAGCACACAAAATTTATGAGTTCGCAGATACCAAGCTACAGGTTAACTTAGCGGTTTCTCTGCATGCACCGAACGATGAGCTCAGGACAAGCATTATGAAGATCAACAAGGCTTTCCCACTCGAAAAATTAATGACAGCCATTGATTATTATCTTGAAAAAACCAACCGCAGGATTACATTTGAGTACATTCTGATTAAGGATGTTAATGATCATAGGGAAGAAGCCCTTCAGCTTGGGGAACTCTTGAAGGACAAGCGCCATCTGTCATACGTGAATCTGATTCCTTATAATCCGGTTGACGAGCATGGCCAGTATCAGCGGAGTGATGATGCAGCGATTTCCACTTTCTTTGACACATTGAAAAAGAAAGGCATTAATTGCGGCGTCCGCTTAGAGCATGGTACGGATATAGACGCGGCCTGCGGACAGTTAAGAAGTAAGCAGGTAAAGAAAGACAAGGAAAAGGAAAAAGCACTATAAATTATTAGGGAAAAGCGCATCTCAAGCAGATGCGCTTTTTTTGTTCATAAAAATGTTTGCACGTGTAAAAACATACTGTTAAATTGACTAAAAATTTAAAAAATGCAAAAATAGAAAGATATAAAAGGTGAGAAAGGAGGGGCTTTTTACCAAATGTAAGCGGTCTATTTCTGTTGTCGCGCGGGTTTGAATTACTAGAATAAAAATGCAAGCTGTTCCAGAGTTTTGTGCAATCGTATGCACGATATTTTTGATCAAATACTTAGTTAATCTCATGATATGTGACATACCAGATCGTTCCCAGAAAATCTTGAAAAAGGAGTTTTTCTATGATTAAAAAGGGGATTAATATTATTTTGCTGGCTGTTCTTTTGCTGGCCATGGTAAGTTCCGGGGCAATACAGCCAGCCCGGGCTGCTGATCAATCTACGTCTCTAACTGTTCATTATCTTCGTTTTAATAAGGATTTTGACAGCTGGAATTTGTGGATGTGGCCCTATAAGCCTGATAATGGAGACGGGCAGGCGTATTCATTTGATGGACAGGATGCCTACGGTGCGGTCAGTCATGTTAAGGTGCCAGGAGATAATTCAGAAGTTGGGATTATCGTTCGAAAAGGGAACTGGGAGGCACGGGATGGTGCGACCGATCGTTATATTGATGTTAGCAAAGGAAATGAAGTTTGGCTTGTGCAGGGGGTGCAGCAAATTTTTTATAATCAGGCTGATGCTGAAAAAGCAGCCTCGCCTGCTGTCAGTAATGCGTATTTAGATGGGTCAAAACAATTACTTGTTAAATTAAATAAATCGTTGTCGCTCAGTACAGGAGCCAGCGGATTTTCAGTCTATGATAAGACGGCAAAAAAGTCGATTCCGGTTAAATCCGTGGAGAATGCGAACAGTGTGACAGCTGTTCTTACCTCAGACTTCCAGAAACAGCTTGGAGCTAAAAGCGACTGGAGTCCAGATGATCACACAACACTTTTTCACAAGGTGAATGATAATTTGTACCAGTTTACAGCCGATTTAAAGGCAGGCAGTTATCAATACAAGGTCACACTTAATGATGGCTGGGATGAGGCATATCCGTCAGAAAATAAACAGCTCGCTGTTCCTGAAGACGGAACATCCGTGACGTTTTCTTATATTCCTACCGAGCATAAGGTGCTGGACAGTCTAAATAATCCTGATGCCAGCACTTCCAAAAGACGGTAGCGGTGTAACGACTGATTTAGTTAACGTGACGCTTAATAAGGCTCCGGATGTTACCCATAATTTAACGGTACAAGCTGAGGGATTCACTCCAGCAGTGATCATCCCGCGGAAGGTGCTGAACCAGAAAACGTATGTCTACAAGGGAACGGATCTCGGGAATACGTATAAGCCTTCTGGGACCTCCTTCAGAGTTTGGGCACCAACCGCAGCTCATGTTAATTTACTGTTATATAACACCGCTGAGGGTGCTTTGACGAAAAGGGTACCTATGAAAAAATCAACGAAAGGGACATGGTCCACCAAGCTTCATGGGAATCAGGCAGATAAATACTACACGTATGAAGTCACCGTTCAGGGTCAAACAAATGAGGCGGTTGATCCTTATGCAACAGCAATTGCTCCGAATGGAACGAGAGGAATGATCGTTGATTTGCAGAAAACGGATCCGCCAGGCTGGAAGGGTGATAAGCATGTCACGCCAAATAACATAGAAGATGAAATCATTTATGAGATGCACATCCGTGATTTTTCGATTGATAAAAATTCCGGAATGACAAATAAGGGTAAATTTTTGGCTCTAACCGAGCATGGAACAAAGGGACCAAATCAAGTAAAAACAGGTCTCGATCATTTAAAGGAATTAGGGATCACGCATGTTCAGGTGCTTCCTTCCTATGCCTTTAACAGTATTGATGAAACGAAAAATGATCAATATAACTGGGGTTATGACCCGCGTAATTACAATGTGCCAGAAGGAGCGTATGCTTCAACACCTTATGGAACAGCGAGAATTAAAGAATTTAAACAGATGGTGCAGTCGCTTCATAAGAGTAATATCGGTATTAATATGGATGTCGTGTACAACCACACGTTTGACGTTAAGGTATCTGATTTTGATAAAATTGTTCCTCAGTATTATTACCGGACGGATGCTTCAGGTAATTATACCAACGGTTCGGGTGTAGGGAACGAAATCGCTGCAGAACGGCCGATGGTGCAAAAGTTTATCACCGATTCTCTAAAATACTGGGTGAAGGAGTATCATGTCGATGGTTTCCGGTTTGATCTGATGGCCTTGCTTGGTAAGGACACAATGAAAAAAGCATCAACGGAGCTGCATAAGATAGACCCAGGCATCGCCTTGTATGGTGAGCCATGGAAGGGCGGTGACTCTGCGCTTCCCGCTGATCAGCTCCTGACAAAAGGTCAGCAAAAGGGGCTCGGCGTTGCGGTGTTTAATGATAATCTTCGCAATGCATTAGATGGCAATGTGTTTGACAGTGCGTCTCAAGGCTTTGCAACAGGCGCTAAAGGGCTCACAGATGTCATTAAGAAGGGAATAGAGGGAAGCATCAATGACTTCACTTCGACGCCAGGAGAGACGATTAATTACGTTACAAGCCATGATAATTACACGCTTTGGGATAAAATAACGGAAAGCAATCCCAATGATACTGTAAATGACAGAATAAAGATGGACGAGCTTGCGCAGGCCGTTGTGATGACTTCCCAGGGCGTTTCCTTTATGCAGGGAGGCAGTGAGCTACTAAGAACTAAAGGAGGAAATGATAACAGCTATAATGCTGGGGATCAGACGAATCAATTTGACTGGGCTCGGAAAGCCAAGTTTAATAATGTCTTTGATTATTACAGCGGTCTGATTGGTTTGCGGCACGCGCATCCAGCTTTTCGTATGACGAGTGCCAATCAGATAAAAAATCATCTAAGCTTCTTGCCAAGTCCTGATAATACCGTTGCATTTGAGCTGACTGGCCATGCCAACCGGGACCAGTGGGGCAACATCCTAGTGGTGTATAACCCCAATAAGTCACCTATCGATATGAAGCTTCCTCTGGGGAGTTGGGAAATCAACGCGACAGAAGGGAAAGTAAGTGAACAAACACTTGGTCATGCTGCAGGTAAGGTGACGGTACCGGGGATCTCTATGATGGTGCTGCATCAGGAGGCAAGAGGACCGCTTAAGCCGCAAAGGTAAGGGTATTAGTATTTAATAGAATAAGGTACACAGCCTCTGGAGAAAGAAGACTCCGGAGGCTTTTTGTGTGGGAAACAGAGCCTACAGTCGTCTAGTGGAGAACGACAGGTTATGGCTGGTTATTAATCAATCTGGCCTTTACTTTCCATATGTTAGAAATCTTCATCCTCTTTTACAGACGAGAACCTGTCAACTCTCTATTAATGATTTGCTGGATCGCTCTTTAATCTATATTAATATTGTTTCTGCGAATTCATATGTATTATTCGTAATCGTTGTTTCTGATTTTTTTACGTCAATTTTTGCGATATGCATACTTTGACGAAGGGTGAAATCGCCAAATTCAGACAATAATCTAGCAGGGAATTTTATTGAATAAAAAGGATATTATATAAAATAAACCCATTGTAAACATTATTGTTTGCAAGTTTGCAAAATGTTTACGTTATGTTTGCAAATCAGTAAACATGTAAACAAAAGTGTTTGCATGTTGTTTTAAAAGGATGTAAGCAAAATTGTTTAAAAGTTTACGTAAATGTTAACTTGTTTACAAAATAAATATTTTTCAAAACTAATTGTATCTTGTCTCGATCTGATTTAAACTTTTAACATACCCTTTTTAACTATGAATAAGAGAGGAATGTTGTAAATGAGTAATGCGAGAGTTGCAGCAATTGATGTTGGGAACGATTCGCTGAAAGCTGTTTTTGGAAAAACTGATTATGAACTAAACATCCCGAATGTCATAGCAAGAGATATAGAGGACCGCCCAGTAATAGGAATCGAAGAATTGGACAGCAAAGATCCTTTAGAAGGAATACATATTCGCGTACACTCCCCTGCTTTGAAAGAAAATAATGTCATCTACCGAGTCGGCGATCTTGCGACGAAAAGTGAAAATGCTACAGAGCTTGATCCTGGCAGCAGCAAATCAGAAGAAGATCAATCGCTTGTGCTTCTTTTTGCTTCACTTGCTTTAGATGCAGTGAGAGATGAAAATTCAGAGATTTTTAAGAAGAATAATAATGTTATAGACTCTCATTATAATCTTGGTACCGGTCTACCTCTTCGCGAAGTTAAAGAAGGCAAGGACGCAGGATACCGCTCGAAGCTTCTTGGATCTGTCCACCAGGTTGAATTCTTGGTGACACCAAAATATCAAGGGACGAAAGTTAACATTAAGTTCGACGAAGTCAAAGTGTATCCAGAAGGCTTTGCGGCGTTCATTAACCTTGTTATGGACAAAGACCTGAATATTATTAATAAAGATTTAATTGATAAAAGAATCCTTATCCAGGATATCGGCGGTCTGTCGACGGATATTGCGGTTATCAAGAACCGTACTGTTGATGATGACAAGGCACAAGGCTTCAATCTTGGTGTGTCTGAATCACTTGAAACCATCAGGGAAGATATTCGCACAAAGCACGGTGTGGAGCTTAGCAGCCGTTGGGATGTCGTTGAAATTATTACGAGAAAGAATAATCGCAATCACATTATGGTTCGCGGGAACCGCACAAGCGTTCATGACATTACAGACCGCGTGCTGCTTGAACTAGCCAAGAAACAGTATCGTCTGCTCCGGAATGTATGGCAGAAGAATTCCCAAACAGAAATCTGCTATTTTGTAGGCGGCGGCTCTATTGTGCTGAAAGACTACCTTAAAACACTAAATAACAATTTAGACGGCTATAATATTGATTTCTTTGAAGATGAAAAAGAAAGCATCTGGATGATGGCCAATGCATACTACAAATTACTTTCTGATTACCTGAAAAAGAACAACCACAACCACTCAGGCAAAGATAAAAAAAGCGAGAATAAAAAACCTGTCGAATCGAAATAAGGTGAGATCATGAGTAAACCCTCACAATATGAAGTCAAGCGCGGGCAAACCATCGCTTTTCGTCTGCCTGCTGATACGCCAGACCATGTTCTGAAACAGCTGCAAAAGCTTCGCGAAACAGAAAGGCGTAACTTTTCAGGGAAAATTGCTGATTTTGTCATGCAGGGTGTGGTTCAGACCTTATCGAGAGAGCGGGAGACGTTAACAATCCCGCTTCCTCATAAATTGAGCAAAAGCCAGAGAAGCTGGTTAAAGCATGAGCACTCCGAAGCCCTGCTTGGGAGCATTCTCCATCAATTAATTACAGATCCGGTCCGTTCAACAGCGTTGCTCGCTTCAATGAACAGCAATGCGACCGATATTAATCAAGCGCTGTATTTGCAGGAGAAAACGGAAGCTGAACTGCCTAAAGAAACTGAGAAATTTCATAATCCTTTAGATGATTATGAATCTGAACCAAGGCAGCAGGTTGATGTGAATGCAGAGGATGATTTGAGCGATTTTGATTGGGATAAAGCCAAGCAGAATAGCGGGACTGATGAGGCTGAAGAAACTGAGACAAATGAAAGTATTGACGATTTGTTAGGTGAATTTCTCTCACATATGAATAAATGAGGTGAAACGGGGCTGAGAAGCGCCGTTTTTCTCTGTGCAGATCCGAGGGACACTTATGTCGAGCACAATGCTTTAATACAGTGTCTGAACAGGTTATGATAAATGGCGTGAATAATAAAAATCGATACAGTTTACGATAGATCAGAAACCCGATTTTTGGTATTTAAAGCATACGAATGGAGGTGCAAGAATGAAAGATCAACAGATTAACAGAACATCGATTGCTGCTCTGCTGCTAGCCGGATCGTTTATAGCCATTTTAAATCAGACATTGATGATCACAGCCATTCCACCAATTATGCACGAAATGCATATAAGCGCCAACACAGCCCAGTGGCTGACCACCGTCTTTATGCTCGTCAACGGTGTTATGATACCCATCAGTGCCTTCCTGCTTGAAAAATTCACGACAAGACAGCTATTTATTTCAGCGATGAGCATTTTTGCTTTCGGTACGATTGTAGCCGGTCTCGCACCGAATTTCGGTGTGCTGTTGTTAGGAAGAATTATACAATCAAGCGGGGCAGGGATTATGCTTCCGCTGATGCAAACCGTATTCTTGCTGATTTTCCCTGTAAATAAAAGAGGGGCTGCGATGGGAATGGTTGGTCTTGTCATTTCCTTTGCACCTGCACTCGGGCCAGCACTGTCAGGATGGATAATAGCGAATTATTCCTGGCGCGTCCTGTTCATGATTATCCTGCCAATTGCTCTGGTGGATATTCTGGTTGCTGTGATCGCCATGAAAAATGTCACCGAACTAAAGAATCCGAAAATAGATATCTTATCGATCATGCTATCTTCATTCGGTTTTGGCGGTCTTCTATATGGTTTTACCAGCGCTGGAAACAATGGGTGGACCAATCCGATCACCATTATCGTGCTAGCTGCTGGGGCGTTAGCATTAGTCGCTTTTATACTGCGGCAGCTTAAAATGCATCACCCAATGCTCGAATTCAGAGTCTTTAAGAATTTGATTTTTACCATGACGACAATAATCGGCATGATCGGCTTTATGGGCTTGATCGGCGTGGAAACGATCATTCCCCTCTATATGCAGAACATGCGCAATTTCACAGCTATGGAATCGGGTCTTGCGATTCTGCCTGGAGCCCTTGTTATGGGCATCATGTCACCTATTACAGGACGGATTTTCGATAAAATCGGAGCCCGCTGGCTTGCTGTTACTGGGTTATCCATCATTACGGTTTCGACGTTTGCTTTTTCCAGCTTAAATCCGACAACATCGTTTGCGTTCATTGCAATTCTTTATTCGATCCGGATGTTTGGGTTATCCATGGTCATGATGCCGGCTACAACAGCGGGCTTAAATCAGCTGCCCAATCGTCTAATTCCCCATGGGGCGGCAATGAGCAATACAATGCGTCAGGTCGCAGCATCAGTGGGAACAGCGATCATCGTGACAGTGATGACGACAACCGCCCAGTCAGCAAAACACAACGCAGCCATATCCTACCCGATGATTCACGGCGCCAATATTGCGCTGCTTGTGGTTACCGTGTTGTCTCTCATAGGTGTCGTGCTGTCATTCTATATTAAGAACACCGTGCCTCCTGAAGAAAAAAATGCACGTTACTCAAAGCAAAAACAAAGCGTAGCACGAAGCTGATCAGCATAAAATTGCAAGAAATGAACGAACGCAACATTTAATAATAGACTTTATTAAAGCGCCCTTAAAATGGGGCGCTTTTTTAAATGATTTAATACATGAGTGATTTTTAGAAATTAGCCATAAATAAAGGCTGCCGGGATTCCCGACAGCCTGCTTAGCCGGTTTCCCGGCTTCTATCAATCTTTTATGACACTGTTTAATAGCTCATAGGACCGAATCCGCTCCTGATGATCAAAGATCTGAGAGTTAACAATCACTTCGTCAGCCTGAGTGTCATCAAGGAAGCTTTGGAGCTTTTCTTTAACGACGGCAGGCGTGCCGACAATTGATGAATTCATGCGGTCTTTTAGCGCCATCTTTTCATAGTCAGTCATGAGGCTTTCAATGTCCTCCACAGGTGGCTGAAGCTTATTTGGCTTGTTGCGAACAAGACCGAGTAATTGCTGCTGCTGTGACGTCACCAGAAAACGCGCTTTTTCATTTGTCTCCGCTGCGATCACATTCGCTCCTACCATCACATAGGGCTCACTAAGCACTTCTGATGGTTGAAAATGGCTGCGGTAAATCTGAAGAGCAGGCAGCGTGTTCTCAGCGGCAAAGTGACTCGCAAATGCAAATGGCAAGCCAAGCTGCCCAGCTAGTTGAGCACTAAATCCGCTTGAACCAAGCAGCCAGATCGGGATGGAAAGATCTTCGCCAGGCACCGCATGAACATTCAGCTGCCCCCCTGAAAGCGTTGGATCAAAATATCCGCGCAGCTCTTCCACTTGTTCAGGGAAGTTCTCACCGTTCACCTTTACATCTCTTCGAAGCGCACGAGATGTGATGTGATCTGTCCCTGGGGCACGTCCAAGCCCTAGATCAATCCGTCCGGGATAAAGAGATTCTAATGTCCCGAACTGTTCAGCTATCACGAGCGGAGGATGGTTAGGAAGCATTATGCCACCCGCGCCAACTCGAATCGTTGATGTGCCGGCTGCGATATGGCTGATCGCAACAGAAGTCGCTGAGCTCGCAATACCTGGCATATTATGATGTTCGGCAAGCCAGTAGCGGTTGAAGCCCATTTTTTCGGCATGCTGCGCGAGATCCAGACTGTTACGGAACGAATCGGAAGCCGTCCCTCCCTCTAAGATGGGGGCAAGATCAAGCACAGAAAATTTAATATCACTTAGTTTTTTTCCTTTAGACAAAGCCTTTCACTCCTTAACTCTTGCGTCTATTATGAAATGTCCTCTAATCGGAATCATATAAATGTTTTCTACATGATTCAGTTTACTAAGGTTCAAAGGATAATTACTAATTTTTTGCTTGAAGAGAATGCCAGAGGCGGTTCCAGTGCATTTAAACTTAATGGAAAGCTGGTTAGCTATTAATCATGAAAAATCATGATTTTTCATACCTGAATCAATTTCATAATTTAAATGGTCATATCAAAATAAGAACTCTGTTGATTTTCGCTTCAGGTGGACGCTTTCCGCGGGCTTGGCCTCAGCCTCCTCGCCGCTACGCGTCTGCGGGGTCTTCAGCTCAAGCTATTCCCGCAGGAGTCGCCACCTAACGCTTTAATTAACTAGACAAACAGTTGGCTATTCCTATAAATTACCAATAAATGTTC
>CAVYYW010000012.1:0-11409 GCA_963772845.1 uncultured Sporolactobacillaceae bacterium | reverse complement strand
GTTGGTCGTTTCTTGTCTTGTCATGGTGTGTGCCGGGTGCTCAGCTCATAAATCGTCGAAGGCAAAGGATCAAACGAAGGGCCATACGTCTCAAACAAAGTCTGTCCAAAGGAAATCTACAAAAGAAGACGGAACAGTTATTTCAATGAAAAAAATCAAGGTGGCTCATACAGATGCCTCATTACAAACCTATCGAATGATGTACTGGAGCCACGGAATGAAGGCAGAAGCCTATGTCGCTGCACCTAAAGACAACCGGAGCTACCGACTATATGTACAATGTCATGGCGGATATGTGGCAGCGAAAGATATGACTCATGTTAACAGCATTACCAATACTGATATTATGGATGAAAGGTTGATTTCATACGCACCACAGGAAGTCGTAACGCTTATGCCACTCTATCGCGGTTATGGCGGCAGCGATGGGACAGTCAATGGACTGAAAGGGAACACATTGGATACGGAGAATGCGATTAAAGCGGTCACTAATTATTTTAATCACAAAAAAGATGTCAAAAAAATTGAAGAAGGCATGCTCTTTTTAAGGGGATATTCAATGGGGGGAGGTGTTGTTCTTGATGTAGCATCGGAACGAAAAGATGTCACGTCGGTGATTGCCATTAGTCCTTTTGTCGGATGGGACATATCCGGTGCCTGGGCTGAAAAAAATAAAGAAGATCCACTGGCCGCATCTTATTGGAAATATATTACGAAGACATATGGATCCTTCAATCCCCAGAGTCCGGCGATTCAGGAGCAGTCCATCAATTATAAAAAAATCACAGCACCTGTACTGCTCCTTCAAGGAACGGCGGACAGTTCTGTTTCCTGGGAAACCGTCCAGACATTTTATCAAAAAATGAATGCGAATCATCAAAATGTCACATTCAAACTGATTAAGGGCGGACACCATATTTTGCTAAGTAAACAAGATATTGTGAATAAGACAATCAATGAGTGGTATAAACAGCGAAACAACTGAGGTAAGTGAGGGAACTGAATCGACTCAGTAAGGAGGGATTTGTTGAGAAAAACAGTTGTGGCGATTTTAGCGATGCTCCTTCTGTTATCGGGATGCAGCAGTCTGAATTATTCAAGCAGCATCCATCCTTCTGAAATAAAAATATACAAATTCAATAAAACTGAAGGTTATCATGTAACAAGAGCGATTAAAGATGAAAACACAGTAACTGCAGTATGGCGTATTGTTCAACATATGAAGCGTGATAAAGCCTATAAACAACAGAATCAAAATCGTTCACCACGGCTGTGTTTTGATTTCTCTTCAAAGAAAAAATTGGACTATAACTGCTTTGAAATAAGCGGGCCTAGTACAAATATCGTGTTGACGGAGATTGAAGGTGACAGTTCAAGGCATCACTTTAAATTAACCAAAAAAGATTCAGCGGAAATTTTGAAATTGTATAAATGAATGATGGAGGCCACAAAGGAGGCGTTTAGGGCCATTTAAAGGCCAAAAAGGAGAAAGGATGGCCGTAAAGGGGTTGTTTAGGGCCATTTAAAGGCCAAAAAGGAGAAAGGATGGCCGTAAAGGGGTTGTTTAGGGCCATTTAAAGGCCAAAAAGCAGAAAGGATGGCCGTAAAGGGGATGTTTAGGGCCATTTAAGTGCCAGAAAGCAAAAAGGATGGCCGTAAAGGGGATGCTTTAGGGCCATTTAAGTGCCAGAAAGCCAAAAGGATGGCCGTAAAGAGGAGTTTGATTCCGTGGAAGCGCCAAAAGGCAGAAAAAGTGGAAACATAAGAGGTGTTTGGATTCCATAAAAGCACCCAAAAACAGAAAAAGTGGAATCCAAACAGGTGTTGGAGGACAAAAAAACATCAAAACCAAAAAAAGTGGAATCACAAGAGGAATTTGATTCTATAGAAGGGTCAAAATCCCTGAATTGGGAACCAAAAGAGGTAGGGGAAGGGTGCGCGCCGAATGCCATCTGTAGCATAATTTTTTTATCCAGCGTTGCGTTTCAATTCTTCATAAGTTTTTCCACACAAAAACCCCGATAGGCACATTGTTAATGTTTACGATTCGGGGTCCATTTCAAATTGTTGAAGAAAACAAAAGCATCAAATTAAAGCTCTATACTTCTCCTGAATCACAAAATTAATAGATGTTAATATTTTTTGTGTGGATACAACCATTGTAGAATCTTTGATAATTGCATTTTGTTGTGATTTAAGTTTTAAACGAGCCACAAAATAAAATGATGATAGCACTAATACCATACAAATAAATATACTAAAAAGCGGAGAATCGCCAGATAAAAAGCTCCCTGCAATAACGCCACCGATCAGTGCAGTGCTGCCGGTAGAAGCTGTAAACACTTGCAGAAGCGTCGGTTTTCCAGGACCATTAAAAATAATAAGCAGTCTGTTCAAAGTATGGAGATCTAGACTATCTAAATATGTAAGCAGTTTCTGTTCTCCTTCTTCTTCTTTGTTTTTAACGGTATTAACGATATCAACGATTTCATCACTCAATAAAATCAAGCCTCCTCTTAGGGTGCGAAATCCCATTTTACTCTCATCAGTATAACAACCATTAAAATCACTTTAAAGCTATAATTTTACATTAATTGCAATTGCCAAGAGAGATCTTCCCTTATTCCTTTGGTTTAGTGGTCTAAAACAATTTTTGTAAAAGGAGATCTTTATGACCTTCTGCCTGCTTAAGCAAATCAAAAGTTCCATTCTCTATGGAGTGATTGATAACTAAGGCTTCTTTCCGTGCCATTTTATATAAATTTTCATCGATAATTCCATTTAAAAGCGCTTCTTCAAGTTCCTCAGCATCTTTTTGAATGATCTCACCCGTTGGCAGCACGATAATATCTAAAAATAAATCCTCCATATATGGGCCCCCATTGTCTATGCCGTTCATTAAACAAATATCAATATACCATTGAACGACCTCTCCATCAGAGTTAAACATGGTGGTCACAGCATGGTTTTTTTCTGACGGGAATTGCTGAAGCCACATGTAGCCATCATCAACGATGCATACATTATTTTGCCCATATGTTGAAAACAACGGAGCCGTCACCTTGTCGATTTTAAGCAAAGTTATGTACCCCTTGAAAGCGGAAGTATTAAGGCAGGATTGACGGTACTCTTTTTTAAGCAACCTCTTCCAGTCCCGCCGATTGCCATATTTTCTTTTCAGCAATAGCTATTCCCTCGTTCCATCAATTTTTCGTTAATAGTGAGAAGTCTCTCCAACAATGATAAATAAAAGTAATCCAATCGTACCACGAACAGTCCAGTTAACTCTATTTTTGTATAAAAAAGGTTTCGGCTTAATGCTCAAACATAAAATAAATAAATTTTCTGAATTATAGAAGCCAAAAGCAGCAGTGTGTTAAGCGTTTTCATTTTCGTTGCCAGTCAAAAACACCTCTTGCATTATCAGAAATTCAACAATATAATGTCTACTCATAGATTACATATGTTCTTTTCAGAAGAACAAATTGAGGAGGCAGGCATTTATGGAGAGCATCTCTATTGGACTATTAGGACTCGGTACGGTCGGGATCGGGTGTTGTGAAAATTATTGAAAACCATCAGGATCAATTGGTTCACCAGGTGGGGTGTCCTGTGCACGTGAAGAAAATTCTTGTGCAGAATCTTGAAAAGGCAAGGGATGTTTCTGTAAATGCCTCCGTGTTAACCACAAGTCAGGACGAAATAATTAATGATCCTTCGATTGATGTCATTATTGAAGTCATGGGTGGGGTAGAAGAGACGAGATCCTGTTTAATCGAAGCACTGAAAAGAAAAAAGAATGTGGTGACAGCCAATAAAGATTTAATGGCTCTTCATGGGCCGGAACTGCTGACGACGGCCTCGCAAAATGGCTGTGACTTATACTATGAAGCTAGTGTCGGCGGGGGCATTCCGATTATCCGGAGCCTTGCGGACGGACTGGCGTCAGACAAAATCACGAAAATCATGGGCATTATGAATGGGACAACAAACTATATTCTCACAAAAATGAGTCAGGAGGGAGCGGCCTACCCGGAAGTTTTGAAGGAAGCACAGAGTCTAGGATACGCTGAAGCGGATCCGACATCTGATGTTGAAGGGCTTGATGCGGCAAGGAAAATGTCGATTCTTGCGTCGCTCGGTTTTTCAATGAAAATTGATCTGGAGGATGTGCAGGTAAAAGGCATCTCAGCCATTAAAGATGAGGATATCAGCTATGGCAAGCAGTTAGGGTACACGATGAAATTAATTGGTGTGGCACAGTGTGACCAAGGAAAAGTGGAGGTAAGTGTGAAGCCTGCCTTTCTGCTGGATTCACATCCTCTGGCAGCCGTACATAATGAATTTAATGCGGTGTATGTTTACGGGGAAGCGGTTGGCGAGACGATGTTTTATGGCCCGGGTGCAGGCGGCCTTCCAACAGCAACCGCCATTGTATCCGACCTGGTCTATGTGCTGAAAAATATGCGGCTTGGGGTAAGCGGACGCAACTCGGTCACGCCTCAGTTCAGCAAAAGCCTTAAATCTTCTGAAGAGATGTATTCAAAATATTATCTAAGACTCCATGTGCAGGATGAAGTAGGCGTCTTTTCAGAGATTACGGCGCTATTTGCTCGGCACGGCGCCAGTTTTGAAAAAATTCTGCAGCTTCCTCTTAAAGAATCGGGGCTTGCTGAAGTGGTATTGGTGACGCACCAGATTTCCCTGCATAACTATGAACAGATTGTGATGGAATTAGAAGATTTAAAGAAACTAAGAGAGATCAAGGGTGCCTATCAGGTTGCGGGAGGTAACGCTTCATGAACAAAAAAGGGATCATCGAAGAATATAGGGATTACCTGCCAGTCAACCGTGATACGCCATTATTATCCTTAAACGAAGGAAATACCCCATTGATCAAGCTGGATACGCTCTCTAAAGAATGGGGCGTTGAATGGTATGCAAAAACAGAAGGGGCCAATCCGACGGGGTCCTTTAAAGACAGAGGCATGGTGCTTGCTGTTGCGAAGGCGATGGAGGCTCAGTCAGCTGCCGTTATTTGTGCTTCGACTGGAAACACGTCTGCATCAGCTGCCGCCTATGCTGCCCGCGCTGGCCTGCGGGCGATCGTGATCATTCCTGAAGGGAAAATCGCAGCAGGGAAGCTTGCCCAGGCTGCGATGTATGGGGCTGAGATTTATTCAATCGAAGGGAATTTCGATGATGCGTTAAGGATGGTCAGACGGTTAAGTGAGACAGAGCCTATGACACTGGTGAATTCAGTGAACCCTTATCGGCTGCAGGGGCAAAAGACAGCTGCCTTTGAAATTTGTGACGAGCTGGGCGAAGCACCGGACATTTTAGCACTTCCCGTCGGAAATGCCGGCAACATTAGTGCCTATTGGATGGGGTTTACGGAATATCATGCCAAAAAAGGAACCGGGCTGCCGAGTATGCGCGGCTTCCAAGCAGAAGGGGCTGCCCCTATTGTTCATGGGAAAGTTTTCGAAAACCCTGAAACCATTGCGACGGCGATTCGGATTGGGAATCCAGCCAGCTGGCGGCTTGCTGAGGATGCCTTGAAGCAGTCAAAAGGCAAGATCGATGAGGTAACAGATGACGAAATTCTGTCTGCCTACCGCCTTATTTCAAGAAAGGAAGGGATCTTCGCGGAACCGGCTTCCTGTGCACCGATTGCCGGGATTCTGAAGCAGATCAAATCAGGAGAAATCAAGCAGGGATCAAAAATTGTCGCTGTCCTGACTGGAAATGGCTTGAAAGATCCGACAACGGCGATTGAGCACAGTTTGATTCAACCCGTTTCGCTGCCGAATCATGAAGAGACCGTACTGGAGCATATCCTTGGAGTGATGGCCTGATGATGACAATGGGAAAGAAAAATATCTGATCAGAGTCCCTGCCAGTACGGCTAATTTAGGACCGGGTTTTGACTCTCTTGGTCTCGCGCTTGCTTTATACCTGTCCGTGGAGGCAGAAGAAAGTGATGTGTGGAAGGTCATCCCATTTAATAAAGAGCTGGCAGGGTTTCCTGCGGACGAGAGCCATTTCATCTGTCAGACAGCCATTCAAACCGCGCAAGTATTCAATCGGAAAATGCCGCCATGCACTCTGAAAATAAAGAGTGAGATCCCGCTAGCACGTGGCCTTGGTTCAAGTGCGGCAGCGATCGTTGCGGGTATTGAATTAGCCAACCAATTATGTAGCTTGCGCTTATCGCAACAACAGAAGCTTGAACGAGCGGCTGAGCTTGAAGGTCATCCTGATAACGCAGGTGCCTCCTTGCTTGGAGGACTTGTCATTGGGTGTCAACTAAACGGGGATGTCGATATCATTAAAGCTTCGGACCCGGCTTTTGATGTCATTGCCATTGTCCCTCGTACAGAGCTTTACACAGAAAATGCCAGAAAGGTTCTCCCGGATGTCTTGCCTTTCGAACAAGCGATTCATGGCAGCTCTGTCTCCAATCTGCTGGTCGCCGCCTTATTATTGGAAGACTGGGAAACAGCCGGGAAAATGATGCGAAACGATTGTTTTCATCAGCCCTACCGCACGACACTTGTCCCGCATTTTGCAGACATTGAGAAAGAAGCGTTAAGGCACGGCGCTTTCGGGGCAGCCTTAAGCGGATCGGGACCCACCATTATATGTTTTGTGGAAAAGTCTCTAAAGGAAACCCTTGCGTTAGGAATGAAAAAAGCCTTTCCAAACATGGATGTTTTGCAGCTGCCAATTGATAGTAATGGCTGCCAGGTCCTAAAGGAGAGCTATGTTTGAATCAAACGGTATGAGGAAATGTGGCGGGGCGGGCTGATCCGTCCCCTTATAGAAGTGGTAAAGAAATGTAATACGTTTGAATAATTCGTTTTGAAGAATGTAACCGCCAGATTGAACGGCTAAGCGAATAAAGAAAATTAGATAGCGCTCTAACTTGCCACGGTATTTGAACTGTGGTATTTTCATTTTTATACTTAATGTTTGTTTGGACTGTGCCTTTGAATGATTTTTGAATAAAGTTAATAGGATAGATGATCATCTTTAAACCAGGGTATGACTTCTAAAGGGCGTCATCTGGCAACCTATACGTTGATTGAAGCGAAAGGTGCGAGACTCCTCGAAAATGTGCATGCCCAGAGTTGAAAGCTAGAAATACCCGAGACTCCTCGAAAATGGCAAGCCCAGCATCGAAAGCTCGAAATATCCGAGACTCCTACGGCAGCAACACGCCTGAATGCCATGCCAAAGTTAGCTGAGGCCGTGCCCGTGGAAAGCGAGGGTATTTCCGCTTTCAATGGGTGGCGCAACCGCATTTTCTTCGTGCGGTGAGGAGTCAAGGATGACGTTTCAAGTCCTACGGAAGCAGCACGCGCCCGAAGATCCACTTTGGCACAAAGTGACCACGCCAAAGTTAGCTGAGGCCGTGCCCGTGGAAAGCGAGGATATTTCCGCTTTCAATGTATGGCTTTGCATTTTCTTCGTGCGATGTAGAGCCGAAGATGTTTATTCAAGGCAAGCGAGAACTTCCCAAAGATCGGCCTGAAGGGAAAAGGGACTTTTTCAGTGACCTCCTTGTTGGCATGAGAAGGCTCACAGGTCGCCCGCAGAAAGCGAACGTCATTCCACTTAAATGATGGATGAAATGGAGGCAGGATGTGCATACAACGTCACTTAGCTCTTTAATTATTGTGATGATACTTTCGTTTTTCATCCCGATTGTACTTCAGCGGTTTAGGCTTCACTTCATCCCTGTTGTGGTCGCAGAAATTATTGCCGGAATTATAATTGGCAAAAGCGGATTTAATATTTTAGAGGTCAACAGCTGGCTGCAAATCATTTCGACTCTTGGATTTATTTTTCTAATGTTCCTAAGCGGTCTTGAAATCGACTTTCGATTGCTGTTTCAAAAAAGCCCTCAAAAAAGTGATTCTAAAAAGGAACCGAACTCTTTACTTGTCGCTGCAAGTATCTTTGCGGGGATTTTGCTGCTTTCTTTTGCAGTGTCATTAACTTTTACACACGTTCATCTTGCAAGAAATGCTTATTTTCTAACCTTGATCATAGCAACGATCTCCTTAGGAATTGTCGTCCCGGCATTACGGGAAACTGGGATATCCAAATCAAAAATTGGGCAAACGATCCTGTTAACCGCTGTGATTGGCGACTTGGCAACGATGATTCTCTTGACGATTTTTGCTTCAATCAAAGGTGATCAAAACACGTGGCTCATTTTAATTTTATTTGGGGCAGGTATTCTATTATACTTTCTTCTCAAATTCCTTAAGAATATCCCTTATTTAGATAAATTGGCAAAAGGGAATGTGCACATTGATACAAGAGCCATTTTCACGCTGATTATTGCGCTGGTTGGTATTTCAGAGACAGTCGGTGCAGAAAATATTTTAGGGGCATTTTTAGCCGGCGCCTTGGTTTCATTGTTATCCCCAGATCCAGAAATGGTAAAAAAACTAGATGCCTTTGGCTACGGCTTTTTTATACCCATCTTTTTTGTAATGGTGGGAGCCAAAATGGATCTTAGAGATGCCGTTACAGATCCGAAAATATTGCTGCTGATCCCGCTGTTGCTTATCACGATGTATGTCGTGAAAATCATTCCAACTCTTTTGTTAAGAAAATGGTACGCATGGGATAAGGTGCTGAGCTCAGGGGTTTTGCTTTCATCTAAGCTGACATTAGTGATCGCCGCTACAAGCATAGGTACCAAAATGTCGATTCTGACACCTAGAGAATCCTCAGCTTTTATTTTGGTCAGTGTGGTGACATCCATTCTTTCTCCCATACTTTTTAAAAGCATGTTCCCTAAGGAAACGAATGAAAAAACGACGGTATCTATTATTGGATCTAATGTCATTACGCTGCCTGTTGCTTTAGATTTAGTTAAGAAGGACTTTAATGTCTTTCTGTATGGAGATACTTTGAAAAATAATGATCAAACAAATGATGAACCTATCAAAGGACTCTCAAGAATAGAAGCAGATGATTATGATCTGCAAAAGCTAGAAGCCAAGCACGCGTTTGAAAAAGATATTTTAGTGGTGGCAACGGATAATGAAGAGCGGAACGTTGAAATTGCTTCCCACGCAAAGTCCGTTGGGTTAGAACATGTTATTGTCCGGGCAGAGAACCCTATGTTGCATGATCAGCTTGTCAAAAATGAAGGCTACGGGGTCTTTTCTACCTTATATTCGACAAAATTATTATTGAAATCGATGATTATGAATCCGAGTCTTATGCGATTGATCGCAGAACAAGAAGGGCATATTAAAGAGGTTAAATTAAAGAACAGGACCTATGATGGTGTACCCCTCCGCAAGCTGACGTTTATTGGGAATTCGTTAATCCTGCAAATCATGCGAAATAATGAAGTGATCATTCCTCATGGCGATACCAAGCTGAGGTATGGTGATAAAGTTCTTATTAAACGGAGAAGAAACACAGCTAAATACCTTTGAAAGAGAATTTAAGTGAAAAAACTTTTTCAGTGATCTCCTTGTTGGTATGAGATGGCTCACAGGTCGCCCGCAGAAAGCGAACGTCATTCCACTTAAATGATGGATGAAATGGAGGCAGGATGTGCATACAACGTCACTTAGCTCTTTAATTATTGTGATGATACTTTCGTTTTTCATCCCGATTGTACTTCAGCGGTTTAGGCTTCACTTCATCCCTGTTGTTGTCGCAGAAATTATTGCCGGAATTATAATTGGCAAAAGCGGATTTAATATTTTAGAGGTCAACAGCTGGCTGCAAATTATTTCGACTCTTGGATTTATTTTTCTAATGTTCCTAAGCGGCCTTGAAATCGACTTTCGATTGCTGTTTCAAAAAAGCCCTCAAAAAAGTGATTCTAAAAAGGAACCGAACTCTTTACTTGTCGCTGTAAGCATCTTTGCGGGGATTTTGCTGCTTTCTTTTGCAGTGTCATTAACTTTTACACACGTTCATCTTGCAAGAAATGCTTATTTTCTAACCTTGATCATAGCAACGATCTCCTTAGGAATTGTCGTCCCAGCATTACGGGAAACTGGGATATCCAAATCAAAAATTGGGCAAACGATTCTTTTAACCGCGGTGATCGGCGACTTGGCAACGATGATTCTCTTGACGATTTTTGCTTCAATCAAAGGTGATCAAAACACGTGGCTCATTTTAATATTATTTGGGGCAGGTATTCTATTATACTTTCTTCTCAAGTTCCTTAAGAATATCCCTTATTTAGATAAATTGGCAAAAGGGAATGTGCACATTGATACAAGAGCCATTTTCACGCTGATTATTGCGCTGGTTGGTATTTCAGAGACAGTCGGTGCAGAAAATATTTTAGGGGCATTTTTAGCCGGCGCCTTGGTTTCATTGTTATCCCCAGATCCAGAAATGGTAAAAAAATTAGATGCCTTTGGCTACGGCTTTTTTATACCCATCTTTTTTGTTATGGTGGGTGCCAAAATGGATCTTAGAGAGGCCGTTACAGATCCGAAAATATTGCTGCTGATCCCTTTGTTGCTTATCACGATGTATGTCGTGAAAATCATTCCAACTCTTTTGTTAAGAAAATGGTATGCGTGGGATAAAGTGCTGAGCTCGGGGGTTTTGCTTTCATCTAAGTTGACATTAGTGATCGCCGCTACAAGCATAGGTACCAAAATGTCGATTCTGACACCTAGAGAATCCTCAGCTTTTATTTTGGTCAGTGTGGTAACATCGATTCTTTCTCCCATACTTTTTAAAAGCATGTTCCCTAAGGAAACGAATGAAAAAACGACGGTATCTATTATTGGATCTAATGTCATTACGCTGCCTGTTGCTTTAGATTTAGTTAAGAAGGACTTTAATGTCTTTCTGTATGGAGATACTTTGAAAAATAATGATCAAACAAATGATGAACCTATCAAAGGACTCTCAAGAATAGAAGCAGATGATTATGATCTTCAAAAGCTAGAAGCCAAGCACGCGTTTGAAAAAGATATTTTAGTGGTGGCAACGGATAATGAAGAGCGGAACGTTGAAATTGCTTCCCACGCAAAGTCCGTCGGGTTAGAACATGTTATTGTCCGGGCAGAGAACCCTTTGTTGCATGATCAGCTTGTTAAAAATGAAGGATACGGAGTCTTTTCTACCTTATATTCGACAAAATTATTGTTGAAATCGATGATTATGAATCCGAGCCTTATGCGATTGATCGCAGAACAAGAAGGGCATATTAAAGAGGTTAAATTAAAGAATAGGACCTATGATGGTGTACCTCTCCGTAAGCTAACGTTCATTGGGAATTCGTTAATCCTGCAAATCATGCGAAATAATGAAGTGATCATTCCTCATGGCGATACAAAGCTGAGGTATGGTGATAAAGTCTTATTAAACGGAGAAGAAACACAGCTAAATACCTTTGAAAGA
>CAVYYW010000011.1:0-20158 GCA_963772845.1 uncultured Sporolactobacillaceae bacterium | reverse complement strand
CAAAAAGGTTGGGACCGGCTTCAGTTTTCCAGTCTGCCGGAAGCCCTGTAATGTCTTCCGAGTATGATCCGGCATGACCATCAACAACTTCAAATGTAAGATAGAATAAAATTCCCGTTGAATTAATTTCATTGAATCCGAAAGCTCTAAATTTTACCTCTCCTGCTGTTGAGTGGTCAAATACGATTCCCCAATCTGCATCATGAATAATCGTACCGGTACCGTAGGTTGCGTATTTGTAACTGAGATTGAGTTCATTAAAAGAGAACTTGCCGTCGAGTTGAGTAAATGTTAACGGCTGTGCTGAAATGTTAACAACAACCGGTATGGTTACTGTTGAGCCGGTGTATGCAGAAGCTGAACCAATATTGATAGCCGGTTGACCGTTTGTCCATCCGCTGAAATTTACTATTCCCATTGTTACAGATTCAGTATGGTCAACAATTAAATCCTTAACTGCATCATCATTAGCAGCACCAACAAAAATATTATTTTGAGCATTGACATCTTTACTAGCAAATTCAGTTCCTATGGGATCAATAAGAGTTATGGCGGCGGTTGCTGCAATGTTTGGTCCGGAATATTCATCAAAAATAGAGTTACTAATTTTAACTCCTTCAACAAAATTAGATGCGTTAACATCCGCTATTATTAATCCTGCTGAGCCGGCTGTAGAAGATTTTAATAATAAACCGCCAAAAACGGGGTCCTCAATGTTACCATAGATTTTTACACCTGCGATACCGTTTTCTTTGATATGTACTTTTCCATAGATAACTGGATCAGTAATTCTAGTTGATGCAGGTGCATCCAACAATATTCCATATTCCAAATTATTGGAAAGGGTAACTTCACCGCTTAGTGAAAATGAAGTTATTTCATCCGAACTAAGTGCAGGTGCAATCGGGTGAACATTAACCGTTGGCGCTAATACTAATCCTGATAAGTTATTATCGAATGCAATTTCTTCTTTTTGTGGATCGGCTCCATTACCGAGACCGTTGCGTTATTATTCTTGAATTTAACCTGCGAGTATTGGTCACCACCGATATTTGCAAACCATTCGCGAAAGGATTGACCTTCTCCAGCAAGGTCATGTACACCGACCGAAAGCAAATGACTGCCAGCTTTTTGTTTCGATCCAGCCGAGGAAAGTGTTTTTTCAGCATAGTCGCCCTGTTTATAGTGGCTGACTTTGAGGTACTCATGACTATTTTTCTCAAGGGTTGCCTTATAGATAAATAAACGATTGCGATCCCCCCCTGCAAGATCCAGCAGCTGCTGCTCCTTTTTGGTTGGCTTATAGGGTTCAATGCTCCCAAAATGACCGGCGCCGCACCCGCTTAGAGCAAAGAGCAAGAAAACAGTGATCAGCACGATGATTTTTTTCATTTGCTACCTTCTTTCACTTAAAGGCTCATAGTCTATTTTACGACGGCTGTCCTAAAATTATCACCATTAATAACCGACTATGAGAATAGTGAATAGGCATGCCAGACTTTACACTTTTTCGTTTTGCAGTTTGTGCTCGCTAGAATTGAAAACTTTAAAATGATTGCGGCCGTCTGATTTAACGCCATAAAGAGCACGGTCAGCAAGTGACATGATATTCTCATCGCCGCACGGGTCCCCCGAATAGGCAATCCCGATGGAAATCGTGACGTCACAAGCTGAATCCCTCAGCATCACGGGATTCCGGGTTGTTTCAAGCATACGCTCAGCAACCTCAACCGCCTGTTCACCCACACAATTTTCCAGGAGAACGGCAAATTCATCCCCACCATACCTGGCGAAGACATCTTCGTTTCGTATACAATTTTTTAAGCGTTTAGCAACCGTTACCAGAGCCTGATCGCCCCCTTCATGACCGAAGTGATCATTTATCCATTTGAACTTGTCACAGTCAATAATCATAGCTGAGTAAGGGATGCCATGATGCTGGTAGCGAACCATCGCTTTTTTCATCCGCTCTTCAAGAAACAGTCTGTTAGGGATTCCAGTTAATGGGTCATGAAAAGCCAAATACTCGAGGTCTTTTTCAGAATGCTGATACTTACTTATAACCAGAATATAGCTGCATTCATTTTCTTTATTAAAGACCGGCGCCATGTGGACATTCATCCCCTGCTGTATCTCATAATAAGGCGAGGGTGCCGTGTAATGTGTGGATGCACGAGTTTCCAGTACTTTTTTAAACTGAGGGAGATCGTAGGTTAAATAATGCTCACGAGGCAAAAATTCGCTAATAAGCTTCCCATGGAAATCCTTAGATCCTATCCCTAAGTTTCTTGCTTTCCGGTTCGAATCAATCAGCCGGAACCGCTGTCCCGATTCAACTTTGTACAGTGTGCCCGAATCAGATATTACATGTAAAAAAGACTGGACGTCAGCGAGTTTTAAGTGTACTTCTCCCATATGTATCCTCCTTGTGCACTCGGTCGCCTTTTATGCCGAATCATGACCGTGAAAATGCCATTGAGACTGTTTATTCTATGTGCTTTCTAACGATCGATTTTATGCGTTATGTTTATATTAACATTTTTCTGAATTAATAGGTACATTATTATTAGGTAATTCGACCTATCTTTTGGCAAAACTATCTAAATTAATCCACTTATAATCCATTTATGGTACTCCCACTTCCTTTTTTTTACCCATTACTTTTTCTTATGGTAATCGATCATAAAAACAAAATGTTAGAATCTGAATTTTCAACTATAGTATAAGTATAAGTATAAGAAATTTGAGGCGGAGGAGTTAATGCAATGGATATAAAAAAAGATGTTCAGCACCAATTCGGACGTAATGCCGAGCAATATGTTAAAAGTAAAGGCCATAAAGAGGGCAAGGATCTCCAAAAACTGCTCAGCATGGGAAATCTTACCAAAGATATGATTGCTCTAGATATTGCCACTGGCGGTGGCCATACGGCGAATGCACTGGCTTCTCGCGTCCGCAGGGTAACAGCATTTGATCTTACCCCTGAAATGCTAACTTCGGCTGAGTCGTTCATTAAAAGTAATGGGCATGCAAATGTTGATTTCATACAAGGTGATGCCGAGCAGCTCCCTTTTTCTAAGGAGCGGTTTGATGTGGTGACCTGCCGGATTGCCCCTCATCATTTTCCGGATGCCGATAAGTTTACTCGGGAGGTTTTTCGCGTTTTGAAGAACAACGGGCAATTTCTGCTCGATGATAATGTTGTCCCTGAGGATGATGAACTGGATTATTTTTATAATAAAATTGAAAAAGACCGGGACTACAGTCATTACCGCGCCTGGAAAAAAACCGAGTGGCTTAAGCGTCTAGAGGTCTCAGGGTTTACAATCATTGAATGGCATCGGTTTGAAAAAACGTTTAACTTTGCAGACTGGTGTAAACGAATGAAGCTTTCAGAAAAGAAAACAAAAGCGCTCAATGACTATATACTCGGGTCATCAGCTAAAGTAAAACAAGCGTTTCATATAGAAATAACTGACGGTCAGGTCATTTCTTTTCAAGGTGAAGCGGTTCTGCTAAAAGCAGTTAAACCTTGATAAACGAGTCTCTTGGACTCCTATTGCAGTGCTGACGATCAGTTTTTGTTTTCCACAGTTTCGGACTGCCGAATTGAAAAAAGGTTGGCATTAAATTCTTCCTTTTTTTGAAAGGCGGCGCAACTCGGTATGTTCGGGTGATTTAAGCGTGACATTATAGAATTCGTTTCGCGCAACGGACAGACTCTGTGGCCGTGCCCGTGGAAAGCGAGGGTTTTTCCGCTTTCAATGTATGGCATCGCATTTTCTTCGTGCGGTGTAGAACCGAAGATGTTTATTCAAGGCCTACTGGAACAGCGAGAAGCCACTGAAAACCTTTTAACTTTATGATCTTGCTTAAGATTTAATCAAAGAATAGCTCAGTCTGATGGCTTAAAAGGGTACTGGATTATTAAAGGTTGAGATCCCTTTCCCACTTATAGCCGAGTTGCCGGGAATTGAGATACTCCTCGAAAATACTCATGCTTATTGAAAGCCAGAAATACCGAGACTCCTGCAGAATCAGCGTTCCAAGCGAGACCCCGCAGACGCAAGAGAAGATCGACGAGGAGGCTCGCGGAACGCCTGCGGAAAGCGAGGATATTTCCGCTTTCAATTTATGGCATCGCATTTTCTTCGTGCGATGTAGAACCGAAGATGTTTATTCAAGGCCTGCGGGAACAGCGAACCAGGCGTGATCCCACAGCGCAAATGTCTGGAGAAAGTTCGGCTAAATACGGCACATCCTGTGGGCATGCAAGGAGGCTCGCGGGTCGCCCGCGGCAAGCGAGAACTTTCCAAACCTCGGCCCGAAGCAAAAAGGTACTTTTTCAGCGGCATCCATTATTCAACAATGATTTTTCCGTTTTTTTATTTATCGATGCTTATTTTGATGTTTAAACGAGGCTTTTACGTGGAATTGAAAGGTAAGAGTTGTTTTATCTTTAATACAGCTCAAACTTCCCAGGAGGCTATACCAATGTACAATTCTAAAGCTTATTCGAAACAGATTGAGGAAAAGGCAAAGCTTGACCAAAAGGAACACGAGAAGGCCAATAGAGAAGTTGCAAAAGCTAAGAGAATTAACCTGAACAATCTGAGCCATTAATTTATTCAGACAAAATGTGTCCCTGCTAATTTTTCACTTAGGGGTGTAAGTACTATGAAAAAACGTGTCATAATACCTGAAGACAGACCTGTCCCTCCCGGCATTTTCCCTGATTTTCTTCTTAAAAGAAAAAGAAAACCAGGAATAGATGTTGAATCTAAGGAGACAAAAGGGCCTAAAATTCAACATTGATGACTTTCTGAAAACTGAACATATGAAGTGGGAGGGTACCAAAAAAAGGTGCCCTTTTTTATTTGGCTATAAGGCACCCAGTCAAACTGTTGCATATTTTTCATCATTTCTTTATTATTATCATTATCGATAATGATAATGAAAGAGGCGTTTTATGAAAACTCCATCCAATCTTGTCTTACATCCGGTCAGAATGAGCATTGTACAAACATTGCTTGGAGGTAAACAATTGACTGTCCAAGAAATGAAGACCCAACTGAAAGAGGTACCTCAAGCAACATTGTACCGCCACTTAAATAAACTTCTGGATAACGGAATCATAACGGTGATTGCACAGCGTCAAATAAGAGGAGCACAGGAGAAAATCTTCGCTCTTGCTGAAACGGCATCTGCCTTCGAGAATACAAGTGAAGAAGAAATCTCTAAAGAAACACAGAAAAATCGTTTTATGCAGTTTACAAGTCATCTGATCCAACGCTTCAATGCTTATCTGAGTGAGGCGCAGGAAGAACTGTCGGAAAAACGGGCTTTCAGCACTTGGGAAGTCTATTTGTCAGAAGACGAACTTCAGGAAGTGATGGCCGCCATTCATGAAGCTGTAAATAAAGTCGGAGCCAACGAACCCTCTTTAGACAGGCAAAAATACTCACTAGCTTCCATCGTTATTCCCTACCCTGACAATAAAAGAGGAAAGAATTAAAGCGAAATGCCTTTTAGTAGATAAAAAAATCCCTAAACGTCGAACACGTTCAGTGAGAGGGAGAAAGCTGAACCTGTTATTCAACGTTTAGGGTCTACTGTGCCTAGTGACTGTTTTATTATGATTCAACCACATTTCCTTCTGCAGGAATAGGGTTTTCCTTGAGCATCCGCGCAAAATGCATCAGATTATAAGACATTATTTTCGCGTGCTGCTTAGTAAACTCATTCTTGTTACCCTGGGCTTCAATGTAAGATTCTCCGGGTCCCGCTTCCCCGACCCAATAGGTATCAACATTGGGAGGAACAGCCACGCCAATATGAGAAAGTCCGTAAAGAATCGATCGTGATGCCTCTTTACCTCCGTCTTCATTCCCAGTCACCACAACGCCACCGACCTTATTATAGTAAATATATTGTCCCTTATCGTTAGTAAGACCGGCACCGCCATATAAACGCTCCATTACAAGCGTTGCCATACTGCTTTTCTCACCAAGCCAAATTGGTGTAGCTATCAGCAGGATGTCCGCTTCTTTTACCTTTTCAAAAATGGCTGGCCACTCGTCACCTTCTCCCATATCATCTGATACACCAAATGCAATGTTATAATCAGCCGCTCTAACTGTTTCTGTTTCCACACCATTTTGTTCAAAGATTTGAATCGCTTCTTCAGCAAGTGCCTGAGTGTTAGAGGTTTCTCCGCTCTTTTTTAAAGAACAATTGAGTACTAAAGCTTTCAGCTTCATAAAAGATATGCTCCTTTCATTAACTCATTCTGTTAGTCGTATTCCTCTAGATCAGTGTTTTCAAACCAGCTAACTCTCCGCCACGATACCCTCGCACCGTGTCAGACCTCATTAATAATGTTAGAATAAACGTAACTAATTTTTGCGTGGTGACTAACAGACGATGAGAAAACCTAATCTGAGCTTTGGCTTTATTTATGAAATTTCACTGGCACTATTAATCATTATTTCTATTATTCTTGACCTTCCCCAGCCTGAAAGCACCGTTATGGAATGGACTGTTTGGGGTATTTTTTTCTTGGATTATTTATTCCGCTTTTTGAAAAGCGATAATAAATGGCGCTTTTTCAAGTCCCACCCGCTTGATTTTATTGCCATCCTGCCGCTTAGCCAGATTTTCCAGACTGCCCGACTTGTCCGGCTTGTCCGACTCCTTAGACTATTTTCTCTTTTCAACAGACGGACAGCATTTTTAAATCATTTTCTAAAAAAATACAATATTGACACTGTGTTTGTATTTGTTATTGTCCTTTTATTTTTGGCCGCCTTACCCATGAAATGGATTGAACCTGACTTTAAAACCTACGGCGACGCCCTGTGGTGGACCGTCGTGACAACAACCACCGTCGGATATGGCGATTTATCACCGGTTACAACGGTCGGGCGGATCATTGCCGGCGTTCTTATGTTAACAGGGATCGGGGTTATTGGTTTAATTACCGGGACCGTTGCATCTGTTTTTACAAAAGGGGATGAAAGAGACCAGCCAAAAGAGCTTAAAGATGTCAGGGCAAAAATGGATGAGTATCCAGCCCTAGATGAAGCAGATTACACTTACATGATTCATAAGCTTGAGCTACTAAAAGAGAAAGAAATAAAATAAACCGGCTTCGATTTCCTTATCTTTTCAGGAAATCGGAACCGGTTTTCTGTTAAATTTTAGCTTTCAGTTCTCTCATTTGATCGAGGTGCCTTAATTCATGTACCCCGATAAATTCAACCCATTGCGCGAGGTTCATTCTTCCAAAAACAGGATGTTCAGCTGATTTTTCAGTCAGCAGACTCATCTCATCAATTTGAGAGAGCAGATGCTGAAGGGCCAGACGAGATTCGCCAAGTCGCTGTACCAACTCTTCCTTTGAATAAAAACCAGCTTCTGGTTCAAGATGAGCCGGCGCTTCAACCTTATATGTCCTGTCCACTGTTCGTTCAATTGGTTTTAACCGTTCAGCGGGACGCCTTTCATGATTAGACAGCTCTTTTTTCAACAACGTCGTCACCGTCTCTTCCATTAACACCAAATGCTGCGCCACCTGCGCAATTGTCCAGCGATCTTTTTCAACCTCAAGATTCAGCTCCGCGTCTGTTAAGCTGTTAACGTTGTTTAATACGTCTTTTCTTGCTTCCTCAATGCCAAACATCATGACCCCTCCCAATTATCTTGCTTTCTAATGCGAGATTACTCTCTTACAAGCCGCAAGTCCATTATAAAGAAAACAGAATGTGTTCTGTGTCCATTTCTATCAGCCAAAGATAAGCTTTCCATAAAGAAAACGCGGCTTATCGCCAAGCCTTTAATGGCGAAAGCCTTTGTTGCGAGCCAGCTGCCTGAGTAACCCTCATTACAGGCTTGTGACGGGGTTGGAGCGGAGCTGAAACATAGGCACGCTCCTTTAGTGCTTTATTCCGCTTCTCGCTTTAGCGAAGTTTACGTTCTTAAAGTATAAAAAACAGCAAAAGGACAGGGAGTCCTTTTGCTGAAGTCTTACGGCAGAATACGCCTTATTCCGGTGAAGGTTCAGGTGCTGCTTCACCTTTTTTGTGTTTTTTTGGCTTTGGATTTGCCGCTTTTATTTCTTTATGTTCTGCGCTTACAGCTTTATAAAACGAGACAGCCATCAGCAGCATGACAATTGAGAATGGCAGAGCAGCAATAATCAGCACGTTTTGAAGACCCTGCAGGCCACCTGAATAGAGAAGAATCGCAGCGATTGATGATTGGGCGATTCCCCAAACAAACTTAACTGAATTCGCCGGATTCAGTGATCCGCCCGTGCTCTGCATTCCTAGTACAAATGTGGCAGAGTCAGCGGATGTGATGAAAAATGTCCCAATCAATATAATTGTTAAAACAGACATGACACCGCCTAATGGGTAGTGGGCCAGTACACCAAATGTTGTGGTCTCGAGCGGCAGTGAAGAGATCTTGGCAATTCCGTGCTGCTGAAGGTTCAGCGCTGAAACACCAAATACCGAGAAGAATAAAAAGCAGACCACGGAAGGGACAATGAGAACACCAGAGATGAATTCACGAATTGTCCGGCCTCTCGATACTCTGGCGATAAAGATTCCGACAAATGGTGCCCATGCGATCCACCATGCCCAGTAAAAGATTGTCCAATTATTAATCCACTGGCGATGAGCTGGGCTGAGCGGTGCCAGGCGGAAACTCATATCGAAAATATTTGTAATATACAACCCAAGTGTATTGGTGAACATATTTAAAATATAAATAGTCGGTCCTAATATAAACAGCATGATCAGGAGGACGATAGCCAGTCCCATATTTATGTTGCTCAAATATTTAATACCCTTGCTTATGCCGGACCATGCGGACATTAAAAACAGAACGGTTACAACGACAATGATGACAAGTTGTACCCAAAAGCTGTTGGGGACACCAATTAAGTAAGAAAGCCCTCCGTTTATTTGTGCAGCCCCGAATCCAAGTGTTGCTGCAACACCGACAATCGTAGCAAAGACGGCAAGCGTGTCAATGATTTTCCCTGGTTTTCCACGCATGCTTTTTTGACCGAAAAGCGGTTCTAGAGTCGCACTGATCAATCCAGGTGCGCCTTTATGGAATTTAAAATAGGCGAGAGCCAAGGCAACCATGGCGTAAATGGCCCACGCATGCAGCCCCCAGTGGAAGAAAGCATATTGCAGCGATTGCTTAATGGCAGCGTCTGAGCCTTCCTTTGCAACAGGCGAGCTTTTAAAAGCATGTGAGATCGGCTCTGCGGTTGTCCAGAAAACCATCCCAATTCCCATTCCTGCGCTGAAAAGCATCGCAAACCAAGTCGTATAGCTATACTCTGGTTTTTCATCGGGCTTACCAAGCTTAATCTTCCCAAATGGCGAGAAAATCAAATAAATACAAAATATCAATAATAGCGTGACTAAGATTAAATAATACCATCCAAATGTTGTTGATATGTAAGCTTGCACATTTGCTGAAACGGATTCAAGATTCTTCGGTGCAATAATCCCCCAAAGAACGAGAACCAGACAAATGGCAGCCGTATACCAAAATACTGCGGTTACTTTTTTCACAAAAACACCTCTGACTGATTATTTGCCACTTCACGCGGACATAGTTGGTTTGAAACAAATAAAAACAGGAAGGAATTGATGGAAGGCTGACATATAGGTCTTAATGCTTAAACTGCTACCTATATATATACCACTATCTTTCTGAAATAAACGCTTTAATGAAGAATTCCCCTGCTTTCTTGAAATTAGAAACGCCAAGTCAGCCTGGCAGAGGCTATTCTCTAGCCGCTGCCCGTTAATCTCTCCTTGCCTTCTCAGCCGTCTCATGTCTGATATCGTAAAGCGCGATAGGTACCCTGCGAATAAATGGGCTGCTCTCTCCTATGGAAAACAGCTCAAGCGAATGCATGGCACGTGTACACACGGTATAAAATAGCTTTCGTTCCGACTCCTTGTAATATGCGCTCTCAGAAGCGTCCGGTATAATAACCCCATCGAATTCAATGCCTTTGGCTAAATAACCCGGTATCACAAGAACGCCTTTTGTATACGTGTAGGTCTCCCGATCCACCAGCTGCACAGAGACGGATTTCTTTATAATATCAAAGATTTGCTTGCTTGACTCTAACGTTTTCCCAATAATTGCAATGGTTTCGTTCCCTTGTTCCTGCAAATGCTGAATACGCTCTATAACGGATAAATACAAGGACGCCTTATTCTTCACATAGGAAAGTACAGGCTTTTCACCTTCTCTGTCAAATGGCTGGATCATATCCCCTTCCTCCATCAGGTGTCTTGTAAACTCAACAATCGGCTTTGTTGAGCGATAGCTGCGCGTTAATTCAATCCGTTCCACACTTGCATCCTGTTCATTCGTATGAGACAAAAGCATCTGATCCTCTGCGTGCAAATAAATCGTCTGATTAATATCTCCAAGCAGCGTCATATGCGTATAAGGAAATAATTCCTGGATATAAGCCATTTGGAATGGCGAATAATCCTGAACTTCATCGATGAACAGATACTTGATTGCCTCACCCGGCCGTCTGCCCAGCAGGTGATCCTGAAGATAAGCAAATGGCGTGGCATCTTCCCATAAAAGAGATTTTTCATCCAGGACTTCCATCGTCCCGTGCCGGATCGCATCCCATTCTGAAGGTTGATTCTGAAGGGACTGCTGTTTAAAAAAACCATAATAGACGGCTGTCATATCAATAAACCTAAGCGATTTAACGAGTTTTCGCAGCGGTTTGAAGTGGTGATTGACAACCATTTTGTGAAGAAGCTTTTGTTCCCTTTCAAAATCATCGAAGGTATCTTCAGTAAACCGCTGTTTATTTTGCAAAATTTCATAGGCATCGATAAAGTCATCCTTATCAAGATAGGCTGCTTCTTCCTCCACCCAGTCCTGCGAACGTTCGATGCGTTCAATTCTCTTTAAGTATTTTAAAAGCTTTTCAGCGGTCATCGCCACACGATTGGGAAGGGTAATATGCGGCTCAAATGAGTAGAAGATGCTGCGGATTTTAGCAGCGGTGACAATCTTTCTCCCCCGGAAGGTGATCGGCTTGAACACAAGCCCTTCTGATGATAACCCCTCTAAATAATCGTCTAAATGCTTTTTAAAAAATAAACCCGATTTATACTTAATGCCTTCCAGACGGCTGTCATACCCTGGCAATCCACTGTCTAAGAGTGTGTACTCCATCTGGACCAGCGGATCTTCCAGACTTAGACCTCCTCTTAGACGGTCAGAAAGATAGTCAAAGAAGGTCATTTGTTTCATATTCTCTTCACCCAGCTCCGGCAGCACCGTTGAAACATAACTGTTAAAGAGAGGATTTGGCGAAAGCAGCAGAATATTCTCTGATCTTAATGTTTTCCTGTGACGGTAAAGCAAAAAAGCGATGCGCTGCAAAGCTGCAGACGTCTTGCCGCTCCCGGCCACCCCTTGAACAATAAGCACCCGGCTTTTATTATTGCGAATGATCCGATTTTGCTCCTGCTGGATGGTTGCAACAATACTTTTCATTTTTGGATTCGCTTGATTGCCGAGTACCGTTTGAAGCAATTTATCGCCAATCGTCAGACCCGTGTCGAACAATCCTTTCAGATTGCCCTGTTGAATAATATACTGGCGCTTCAGCGTCATTTCTCCCTTAATGGCTCCATCAATCGCTTCGTATTGAGCAGGTCCAGGTGCATAATCGTAATACGCACTTGATATCGGGGCACGCCAATCATAAATTAAAAAATCATCTCCGGTCGAATCCCTGAAGGATGCTCTGCCTATATAGATCGGCTCCGATTGTTTTTCGCCTTCTTCTTTAAAATCGAACCTCCCGAAGTATGGGGCATCCTCCATCTTTTCATAGATATCAATCCTGCTCCCCATCCTGTCAAATTGTCTTTCTTTATCGGCCAAAATCTCTGCCTGCTGCCGCATGCTGGCCTGCGTTTCAATCTGATCATCTGGTTCATCCAAGTTGACGGTCACATCATCCCAGAAGGTTTTCCTTAAATCGACCATGCCTTCCTTTACACCAAGGATGTGATTTTTTAACCGGTAAATCGTTTCTTTCATTTCAGCCAGAACGGTTTCCAGCCGTGATTTCTCTGTGTTCCAATCCGGATGCTGATCAGCCATTCTATCACTCCCTTTAGAAAATCTTCTCTCGAAAAATCATTTACTTTGACAAATAAATTTTTATAGAGTATAATTAATATTGGATAAGTTTATTTACTAAAAAAATAAATAAACAATACTATTATTGTACCATGCTGCGGTTCTACAGCCAACATTAAATATTTTATTTTTCTTAATATATGCGGCAACAGTCTGTCTCACAGTCTTTTCCTTAACTTTTGGGAAGGCTGTTTTTTATTGCTGTAAAATGCCGTTTTCTTTATGCTGTCCCCATTGATCGATTCTATGACGGCAGCCTCTTAAAACTTCTTAGGGCCGAACCCAAAAGGTCCAGCCCTGCCACCCCAACTCTTATTCTTATAGGACACTGTATGATTCATCTTTCTTATCCGTAATAAACATGTGACCGGGCGCATGCGTAATCATGATCTCCGGCTTTGATTTAACCGCCGCTGCCTGGGGTGTGACGCCGCACGCCCAAAAGACAGGAACTTCTCCTGGCATGACTTTCACGGCATCCCCATAGTCCGGAACATTAATATCGTTTATCCCTATTTTCTCAGGATCTCCTATGTGGACCGGAGCACCATGAACCGATGGAAAGCGGCTGGTGACCTGAACCGCCCTCACTACGTCCTGCTCTGGAATTGGACGCATACTGACGACCATCGGCCCTTCAAATCGACCTGCTTTTCTGCATTCAATACTTGTTGTAAACATCGGAACATTACAGCCCTCTTCAATATGCCTGACAGGGATTCCGTTATTTAATAATGCCTGCTCAAATGTAAAGCTGCAGCCAATCAGAAACCCCACCATGTCTTCAGCCCACAGGCTTTGAATGTCTGTTCTTTCTTCAGTCAGCACGCCATTTTTATAGACAAGATATTTTGGCAGATCCGTTCTTAAATCAGCCTTAGGCGCCACCGTTTCAGGGATTGGCGAACCTGGCTTCGTCACATCAAGAATCGGACAGGGCTTAGGGTTCCGCTGGCAAAAAAGTAAGAAATCAAACGCCAGTTCTTTTCGGACAATGACTAAATTGGCTTGGGCATAGCCTTGTGCGATCCCTGCAGTCGGTTTAAGCCATTGATTTTGACGGATCATCTCACGCACTTCATCGGGACCTAAATCTACGTTCACCTTCATCGCCTCATTTCTAGTGAAATAATTTCGGTATGCCATTAAACAACGAATAGACGCCTAAATAAGCCATGGAAATCACGATGATGATTCCGAAAACAGTCATCCAAACCGGGTGTTTGTAATTGCCGACGATCTTTTTCTGATGAGCAGCAATCAGCATAACCCCAAGAGAGATCGGAAGAATCAGACCGTTTAAGGAGCCTACCAGAATCAAGATTTTCACCGGCTGTCCTACTGCAGCAAATACAAGAGTGGAAACCGCTATAAAAGCGATAATCAGCCATTTATGGTACTTTTCCAGAAACCCGCTAAAGGTTCTAATAAAAGAAACCGATGTATACGCCGCTCCTACGACGGAGGTTACAGCAGCTGACCACATCACGATACCGAATAGTTTGTAGCCAACATTCCCCGCCGCAAGCTTAAAAACGGAAGCAGGCGGATTAGAAGGATCAAGCTTCATCCCCTGAGCAACGATACCAAGCGCGGCTAGAAACAGGAAAATCCGCATGATCGACGCAATACTGATAGCCGATACAGAACTTCTTGTTACTTCGCCTAAAGCCTCTTTACCTTTTACGCCAGCATCCAGCAGCCTGTGTCCGCCCGCAAAAGTAATGTAGCCGCCAACCGTTCCTCCAACGAGCGTAATAATCGAGAACAGATCAATTTTCTTAGGTACAAACGTCCTGGTGAGCGCCTCGCCTACAGGAGGATGCGCCGTGAACATCACATAAACCGTGAGGATAATCATGACGAATCCTAATAGCTGCGCAAAACGGTCCATTACTTTTCCAGCTTCTCTGACGATAAAGATGCCTATGGCGACAATGCCGCTTAACAGAGCTCCAACCTTAGGGGAAACACCGAAGAGAACATTAAGCCCCAGCCCTGCACCGGCGATATTTCCGATGTTAAACGCGAGTCCGCCCAGCACGATCAGCAAGGCCACAAGATAGCCAAGACCAGGCAGCACGTCATTCGCGATATCTTGAGCTCTTTTTTCTGAGACCGCTATAATACGCCAGATGTTCAACTGCGCTCCCATGTCCACAATGATCGAGATGAGAATGACAAACCCAAAGCTTGCTGCAAGCGACGCCGTAAACTGTGTCGTTTGAGTGAGGAAGCCTGGGCCGATCGCTGATGTCGCCATGAGAAAAGCGGCGCCAAGCAGCACACTGCCTTTAACCTTTTTCTGCATGATTCATCGCCCTCCGCTGTTATTATTGCCGAGGACTTCAGGGATTTTTACGACGTTTACGCCTGCCTCTTTGAGACCGGTACGGATATGCTCAGCAAAATCCAATGCCTGTTCACCATCTCCATGAATGCACACCGTGTCTGCCTGAATGACATGCTCGCTTCCTTGTACCGTTGCCACTTTCCCTTCCTCTACCATTCGGACGACCTGATTCAATGCGGCTTCAGGGTCTTTTATTAAGGCTTCTTTTTCCCTTCTGGAAGTTAAGGAACCATCCTTTTGATAGGTTCTGTCAGAGAAAACTTCACTGGCAACCCTGAGACCTGTTTTTTCTCCTTGCTTAAGCAGTTCACCGCCTGCAAGCCCGAACAAAATCAGTTCTGGGTTGACCTTATAAATAGCTTCAGCGATCGCAGCGGCCAATGCCGGATCTTTTGACGCCATATTAAACAATGCACCATGTGGTTTGACATGCTGCATGGCTCCTCCTTCAGAGCGAACCATTGCGTCTAGTGCACCAATCTGGTATATAACAAGTTCATAAGCTTCTGATGGCAGGATGTCAATCGTCCGTCTTCCAAAACCCATCAGATCCTGCAGTCCAGGATGCGCGCCAATTCCAACATTGTTCTCCAATGCGAGCTTAACCGTTTTCCGCATCGTTCCAGGATCGCCCGCATGAAAACCGCAGGCAATATTTGCTGACGTAATAAATTTTAGAATTTCTTCATCCCGTCCCATAATATATGCACCAAAGCTTTCTCCCATATCACAATTAAGATCAACCTTTTTCATTTGTAACCCTCCTATCGCCATTTCAGCTGAATGCCGCGCTTTAGATTCTGAATGCTCTCTTGTTCATCAAGCAGAAGCTTCTCCGCTTCCCTATGTGAAATTTCTTCAAAGGTGATTTTTTCACCCGGTTTATATTGTGCCATTCTGGGAAGGTCCACTGTCGCTATCTGTCCAATTTTCGGATACCCCCCCGTTGTCTGACGATCAGCAAGCAGGACAATCGGATTTCCCTCTGAAGGTACCTGCACCGTGCCAAAGCTTACAGCCTCTGAGAGCATTTCCTCTTCATTTTCTAAAGAAAGCACCGGTCCTTTCAGGCGGTAACCCATCCTGTCTGACTGCGGTAAAATCTCAAAGGAATCACCAAAAAATTGTTCCTGGCTATTCTTCTTAAATAGACGGTACTGCCTGCCCTTTAGAACCCTGATCGGTCTTCTATCATCGACATCTACCTTCAGTTCAGGTCCTGGCGACCATTGTTCTTCACAAAACGCCGCTTCACCCGCTTTCTTTTTTAAGCGAGCTGTCACCTTTAATGAACACTCGCGTTGCGGTTTTATACCGATCTCATCATCCTTTTCGAGCGCACGTCCGTTAAAGCCACCTATACCCGCCCGGAGATAAGTGGACCTGCTTCCCATGACTTTTGAAATATCCAAGCCGCCTGCTGCAGCGAGATAGGTTCTGCAGCCTGACTTACAATTCCCAAACCTTAATTCGCTTCCGCTTTTTATGTAAATCGCACGCCACATCCGGACTGGCTTTCCATTAATAAGAGGCGTCAAATTGCCGCCGCATAAAGCAATGAGTGCATCTTCTTTAAAATGAAGGACAGGTCCAAGCAGTGTGATTTCCAACGTTGCTTCATTTTCTTCATTTCCAACAAGAAGATTTGCCAGGCGATGTGATAGTGGATCCATAACCCCGCTGACAATAACACCGTCTTTTTGGAATCCATATCGCCCTAAGTCCTGAATCGAGGTCATCAGACCCGGTTTATTAACGTTAATCATTCCGCTTCGTCCTCCTCCCATTTATCAAAAGCCTCCGGCGTGATCGCTTTAAAACGAATCCGGTCACCTGCCTGAAGCAGTGAAGGAGAATCTTCACCTGGACGAAATAACTTTAGCGGAGTCTTCCCGATAAGCTGCCATCCGCCAGGAGTCTCAATCGGATAGACACCTGTTTGTTTACCTGCAATGCCTACCGATCCGGCAGGAATCTTTGTACGCGGCGACTTCTTTCTTGGCGCGGCAATTTCTTCAGGCATCCCCCCAATATAGGGAAAGCCGGGAGCGAAGCCGATCATATGAACACGATAATTCCCGTTTGTATGATAGCGGATGACGTCATTTTCGGTAAGCTGGGTAAGTCTCGCAACCTCAGCTAAGTCCGGTCCAAATGTCCCGCCATAGCAGACCGGAATCTCAATTGTTCTCGGCTCCATCGTACCTTTCGGACTTATATGTGAAAATAACGCGTTTAGCTGTTTGCAGATTTCAGTATAAGGAGATTTCCCTTTGTTATATTTTGTACTCAAAGAGGCATGACAAGGCTGATAAAACAGGGTCACGGTCGTAAAGGCCGGTACATATTCAATCAGCCACTGTGGAGGATTCGAATCTAAATATGAGGAAACCGTTTGGACTTTTTGCTGTGTTTTCGTATTTATTTCATTCCCAAGGTCAAGAATGACGGCGCTGTCTCCGAGTGGTTCTATGTGATAGTCCATTTTGGCCTCCTTAGTATCATGCGTTGTCTGGTCTGTCCATTTAATATTTATTAAGCGTATCACTCGCTTTTTTTATCGTCAATATAATCTGAATACTCAAAACAACCCAGGTGGTTTAGCAGAAGGTATAAATCAAGGGAATAAAGCTCACATTATTAATATCTTGTTTAGAAAGCTGGAGGAGATATCATTGGGTACCAAAAGAAAGCTGTTCAAAAAAGCGTCCCCCTCTTCTAGAGACAAAAAACCTTTTGCTGAAAAACATCCGCCTGTTTTTAAAAAAATGAAAGACAACATCGAGTATATAAAAGCAGCTTTTGAGGGCAGCGATGATTTAATAACGGAATATTTTTCAGATGACGTATACGATTATGTATATTGAATCGGTATATAAAGCCGACATTTATAATCAGATCCTGATCGCCCCTTTAGAAAAAGCAAAAACACCCGAGGAAAGTACCAAAGCTCTGTCGTTCTTCGGCGAGCCTCTGACAGATCTTAATCTCGTCATCTTCAGATTAATGAAAGGTTTTACAATTGTTTACTGTAAAAAAGAAGGATATATTCTTCAATTCAATACCGTAAATGATTTCCAGAGGGCAATTGAAGAACCATCCAATGAAAAGGTTATACGGGGATCGCATGAAGGTTTAGTGGAAGCACTAAATGTTAATATCGGCCTGATCAGAAAGCGCTTAGAGCATCCCAGTGTGCAGGTTAAATACTTTCATCTTGGAAAATACAGCAACACAAAAGGGGCTTTAATATACATTAAAGACCTGGCCAATAATAAGGTTTTAGATGAAGTCCACAAAAGATTAACGGACATAACAACAGATTACATCCAAAGCCCAGGCTTTGTTGAAGAATATATTGAGGACTATTACGTTTACGCCTTTCCCACAACTGCTGAATACAGAAAGACCAGACCGTATTATGGCTAATATCATGGACGGACGGATTGCTTTAATAATGGAAGGCAGCCCGACTGCTTTAATTTTTCCGATAAATATATTTTCCTTCTTTCAAAGCCCTGATGATTATAATAGCCGCTGGATCGTCGGGTCATTTATCCGATTTATTCGCACCGTGGGCTTTCTGATTGCCATTCTTTTGCCGCCATTCTATATCGCTGTCTTCAGCTTTCATCCGGAGATCATTCCCGATTCCTTGCTGCTGACCGTTAAATCCTCAGTAAATGATCTGCCCTTCAGTCCGTTGATAGAGGCACTCATTATGACAGCAACACTGGAACTCATTAGAGAAGCCGGTATTCGCCTTCCGTCTCCAATCGGGCAGACAATAGGCATTGTTGGCGGTATTGTTATTGGCCAGGCTGTTGTTCAGGCAGGGCTTATTTCTAATATTATGATTATCGTCGTTGGATTAACGGCCATTTCTTCTTATGTCATTCCGTCAAATGAAATGTCTTCTGCAGTCAGAATCTGCAGCTATCCGCTTATGTTTCTTTCAACAACATTTGGCTTTATCGGTATTTCTTTTGGAATGATGGTGCTTGCCTTTCACTTATGCACGCTTGAATCATTTGGTATGCCTTACTTTGCTCCGTTTGCACCATTAAAGCTTAAAGATTTTAAAGACTCACTAATTCGGCTGCCACTTTGGAAGCAAAATACCCGTCCCTCCGACAGCCATGCTCAAAAGCAGGCTAAACAAGGCAAATCCAGAGGATGGGCAAAAGATGAATAAAGAAGAAAAAAAATTAACCCCTGCTCAGTTTACATTTTTTCTCATCCAAACCCAAATTGGCATCTCTGTTCTCTCATTACCTAATGAACTAGCTGTCATTGCTAAAAATGACAGCTGGATCGCTATATTAGTAGCCGGATTTATTGTGCAGATCGACATTCTTATCATCTGGCTGCTCGCAAAACGTTTTCCGCATTGGACTCTTTATGAAATTCTGCCCGCGCTGCTTGGAAAGCCGATCGGCAAGGCAGTTCATGTCATCTATATCTTTTTTAACTTCTGTACGGTCGTTTTAATTACCATTTTATTTACACACTTATTAGACGTATGGATCTTCAACAGCACACCTAATCTTGCTATTAACTTATTAATTTTAGTGATGGGCGTGTATATTGCCGTCCACAGTCTCGTTGTCATTTCCAGGTTTTATATGTTTGTATCTTTATTATTAGTCGTTCCGCTTATCCTGTCTCTTTATGTCTTAACAGATGTGAACTGGTTTTATATTCTTCCGATCGGCAGCGGCGGGGGCACGGTTAAAATTCTTGAAGCCTCCTCCCATTCTCTCTTTGCACTGCTTGGATTTGAGCTGCTGATGGTCCTCTATCCACATGTTGCGACGAATTCGGTTGGAAAGCTTAAATCATCTTTAATCAGTAATGCCTTTGTGACGCTCTTTTACTGCTTTCTCACCATTATCTCAATGATTTATTTTAGCCCGCAGGAAATTATTTTAGTACCTCAGCCAGTGCTGTATATGCTGAAAGAATTTTCATTTTCTTTAATTGAACGGACTGATCTTGTTTTTATTTCAATTTGGGTTACCTGTATCGTCACTTCTTTTACAACCTATCTTTATTTAACAGGTACAGGGTTTAACCAATCTGCTTAAAAAGAAGAATCACAAACCCTTTGTGCCTTTCATCGCTTTTATTTGTTTGATTGGGGCATCTATAGTCGAAAACAGCGAGACAGCTATTGATTTTTACACAAAATATTTCACGTATTTTGCCTATCTAATCATTTTTGCCATGCCATTATGCCTTCTTTTAATATCATTGATTTTCAGAAAAAAGGAGAATCAAAGCGCATGAAAAAAATGATTTTCTTGGTCATTATTCCTCTCGTTTTTATGACCGGCTGCTGGGATCAATCCATGCTGAAAAATTTAAATCTGGTGTCGGTGGCTGGCTTTGACTTGACGAATAAAAATAAACTGAAGACCACTGTCGTCATTCCTATTGTGAAAAAAGGATCTTCTGGTGGGCAGAGCGGAGTGGTGGGTCTTACCCCACCACAGGACCAGATTATCAGCACCTCAGCACCTACGCCTCGTAAGGCAAGAATGAACATTAATAATGAAATCTTTTCTTCCTTCAATGCCAGCAAAC
>CAVYYW010000010.1:0-183332 GCA_963772845.1 uncultured Sporolactobacillaceae bacterium | reverse complement strand
CAGAAGCATAAAAAAAAGCCCAGCGTTCCGAGCTTTCGGAACCACTGAGCTTTTAGCCATTATATTGTTTCGATCCATTTATCTGCCCACTTTTGTACTTCATCTAAGACAGGGCAAAGCGCCTCACCACGTTCTGAAAGACGATAGACAATTCGCACTGGTGTTTCAGGATAGACCTCTCTTACTACAATTCCCTGTTCTTCTAATTCTTTTAATCGGTCGGAAAGCATTTTTTGGCTAATATGCGGGATGTTATCGGCCATTTCATTAAATCGCAAGGGCTGGTTAGACAGGACACGCAGAATGACTCCTGTCCATCTTTTCCCTAACAGCTGAAAAGCCATCTCGAATTTTGGGCATAAACTGCTACTCGCCATCAATATCCCTCCAATCTTCCCATTCCTTATTACTCAATAAATTTATTATACTACATTCCCCTGCTTACAAAAAGTAAGTTAATGTATCATCCACAAATTGTGCTTTTTCAGACACATGAGCAGTGTTTGTCCAGTTTTATGCAACAACAAACTCACAACGTGAAGCCTGTTGGAATTGACGGCTCGCCTTTCCCCACTTATCCGAAAAGCACGGTTACTCGTTTTTAATAGAACTGAGGTACCGGAAATCTTGCACTCCCTTTACATTCTGAGATCCATTTTGACCGTCTCAATCTTAATTTGCTCACTAAAATACCCTATAGAGAGGACCTTTTTTAGCGTCTGCTCTATAGGGTACGTATTGATCGGACGAGCTTTCTTAAGTCCATAAGTAATGGTAAACAAGCAAAGCCATGACAATACCAATGATTGCGCCGGAATAAACTTCAGCCGGCTTATGTCCGAGTAATTCTTTTAAATCCTTTTGCTTCTGGTCTTCCTGTTTGGTCTGCCAGGATTTAAATTCTGATACAAAAGTGGAAAAGTCTTTGCGCAGCTGGTTTAACAGTGATGCCTGTTCCCCCGCCTGGCGTCTCACACCTGCTGCATCGAACATCGTAATGATTGCAAACAAAGCGGCTACAGCAAAAATTGTTGAGTTAAATCCTGATTCAAGACCCACCCCGGTTGCCAAGGCTGCTACCGCGCATGAATGGGAGCTCGGCATACTTCCGTTGCTAAGTAAAAGCCCGAAGTCCAAGCGTCGGGTGATAATGAGCTTAATCGGCACTTTCAGGACTTGAGCGACAACCACACCTGCAAGGGCAATGATAAGTGAAAAATTATCTAAAAGAGCCATTAAATTGTGCCCCTTTCTAGTGTTTAATCAAATTCGTAAGTCAATCTTAACATTTATTGTTGAGGGTAAACCATGCAGCCCCCTCGATTAATAAAAGCTTTACAATTCTACCTTATTCGAATCAGATCTCTTTACACTATACCCCAATTTAGGAACCTTTAGATATGCATCTTTAAATCGGAACCCATAACGCAATTCCGCCCCTGCTCTTTTGCCCTGTAAAGCGCCTGATCTGCCTCCTGAATCAGTGCTTCAACGGTCATTTGACCCTCCGCTGCACCCAATGTCGCCACTCCAAGACTGGCACTGACCGTTGGCAGGATGGGAGAAGCTTTGTGGTCAATCGCAAGCGAAATGATCAGCTTCCGGATCACCTCAGCTTCCCGAATCGCTTCTTCGTGGTCCATCCCCGGCAGAATCACTGCAAATTCTTCACCGCCGTATCGTGTTAAATATCCTGGAGTCGTTTGCAAGTATCTTTTTGCGCCCCTGGCAACGGTTTTAAGACACTCATCACCGGCCTGATGCCCATATGTATCATTATATTTTTTGAAATAATCAATATCCAGCATGATTAAGGAAACCGGTGTGTGTAAAGCGATGCTTTTTTTCCACTCCTCGTCCATCTTCTGGTCGAAATAACGGCGGTTAAAAACGCCGGTGAGCCCATCTTTAAAAGAAGCATCCATTAAAATGCTATTGGCTTCCTGTAATTTATTATTCGCTTCCTGCAGCCTTTTCTCGGCCAGTTTACGAGCTGTTACATCATGATAATAGACACTCATTCCCTCTTTAGACGGGTAAATATGAAAGTCAAACCAACATTTGCTCATCTGAGAAAATTGTGTACACTTTTGTTCCTTTTTTGTTATTCTAGCAGCTTCGCATGCTTTAAAAAGCTCGGTATCTTTGAAGTGTGGATACTCTTCCCAAAAAACCTTTCCCATTAAAAACTCACTTGATTGCCGCGAATACTTTTCCGCTTTTTTGTTCTGATAGGTATATCGGTATTCTTCATCCAGCGCAAAAAAAGCGTCAGTGATGCTTTCGAGAATGGTTTCCATGCCTGCCCGCGATTCGGCAAGTTTCTTTTGAGAATCCGTTACTCTCACATAAAGACGGTTGATCTCATAAAAGAAAACCGTCAGCACCACTGTGGAAGAGGTCAAAGAATTAAATCGAGCAACATACCATCCAAGACTGTAGCGTGTCCCAGCAAACATCGTCAAACTGACATCAATAAAGAATGAAAAGACTGAGACTGCAAGCCATAAATGAAGCAGTGATTTCGTTTTAAGAAGAAAAACCACGCTTAGAAGCGCCATCAGATTTATTCCCCAGACAATCGGACCGACGCCTGACGTAATGAGAGAATGATAGTTTCCCTTTTGAATGATCTCAGGTATCAGACTGTGAAACTTGGTAAGCAGAACAGTGATCACAAAAATCACAGCGACAACAGTGCCTGTTAGCCAAAGTGTATAGTAAAATTTTTGTTTGACTGTCGTTCGGTTGTATTTATAAAAAAAGGCATATGTCAAAATTCCGATTGGAAACCCACCATGCCAGCACACCCAGAACCAAACTGCTGTTTGCTTGCCTGCACCCAAAAGACCCGTCTCGGAAAACACGCCAGGGAAGGTTAACAAATGGGGGATCGTAATCAGGCCGGTGTATAAAAAAGTGCCTGATAATATTAAAATGGCTTTCGAACCGGTCACTCGAAATTGATTATACAAAAGATACGAGGTCATTAAATCCCCAAGAAGGACCCAGGCAATAAACATTGGAAAAATCGGTTTTAATTCTCCTAAAGGGTAAGAAGAGAATGGTAACGTGATCATCCCTGCAGCTAAAAAAAGACAGGCGATGACAGCGGCCAGTCTTTTTTGTGCACGGTTAGCCGGAATCGAGATTAAATCCATCCCCATCTGGTTTTCTTTTTTTAAAATATCTCCAAATATCATACTTCTCCCGCCAGTCTCTCTAATGCTTGTACGAGGTCAAGAAGTTTCACTTTTCTTTCTGAAAGCTGCTTAATCTCTATTGATGTCAGATCGAGCAAATGATAAAGACGTTCCATAATCGTATGTAATAATTCCCCTGATCCGCAGCCCTGCTGTCTTTTTATGTAAAAAACATCCTGTATATTTTTTAACGAAAGGCCAAGTTCCTTCATTTCTTTAATCGCTTCAAAGTCTTGGCAATCTTTGTTCGAATAAATTCGCAAGTTTTTTTCCCGTCGGGGATTTAACAGGTCCAGGCTTTCATAGTGACGGACTGTCTCTTTTGTTGTTTCCATTAATTTTGTGAATTGACCTATTTTCAACTGCTTTCCCTCCCTAAAAATAATATCGACAGAACGAAAGGGATTTTACATTCAATTGCTGATTTAATTTCCATTGACGTGTGGTCGACCACACGGACTAAAATTTATAAAAAAGGAGAGATGCGTATATGGCTGGCAGTTTTCTGCTTTTACTATTCGGTGGAGTAAGCATGGTTGGTGGTATTATTAAAATTATTGGCATCCGGGCTGCCCCCGGTGAGCATGCACTCAAAAAGTCATTTGAAGGTTTTATGGTTTTTTCTGCTCACTCACTGTCTTATTTTTCTCACCGGACTTTACACTTTGTTCGCTTTCGTCCCCTTATGGGTTTTTCTGCTGATCAATACTGCTAGTCTCATATCCAGATGGCTGAATGGCCGGATATTATTGACTAGAAACCATTGGCATCACTATCTTTTTACAGGAGGTCTCTTATGTTTGGCAACTGTGCTTATCATACATTGACCGCTTTCCTATATGATCCGGGGTGAATTTTTAATCCCCACTCCGGATTCCTTCTCTATTATTTCGCTTTCCATTCGAAGGGCTGATAAGATTCCTTTTGAAGAATGATCTCTATCACTTGATCCACTGTTGCATGGGTTGTGTTAATAAAATAATTTTCTGGAATCGTAAGAGCTTTAAATTCCTTATATAATGCCGTACACCGCTCTCCCATTTGAAAACCAGCTGGCCTTAATTTATCCCGTCTTGTTAATTCAGAAGGATCGGTCCACAAGAGCACATACACAACTTCTGTATGAAAATGGGCCGTCCTTTCGAAAACCCTTTGCATCTCTCTTGGAAATGTCACATAATCTATGACCACATTTAACTCAAAAGCAACGAAATTACTTGTTAGGCTGATAATATTTTCCCAAATCAAAGAGAGTTCCTCTTCACTCTCCCAAGGCATCTTTCGTCCATTGATATGCATGGCGCTGATCAGATCCCCTGAAAGCCATACGCTGTCGGCCAGCTGCCCTGCTAACCTTTTTGACGTTGTGGACTTGCCAACTCCTGAAGGTCCTGAAATGATATAGATTTTCCCAGCCAACATGGCACCCGCCTTTTTATTAAATCCGTTATTTTTTATCGATTTTTTAGCACATCTTTTATTTCAGCAAGTTCTTTTTGCAATGCACCCATGCTTTCTTTCTGGCTTTCCAAGTGTTTCAACAGCTTAATGGCAAAATAAACACCAAAAATGATCAGTGCCAATGGAAGCAATATCGAAACGAATGTCACAAGCGGGAACACCGTCATCATCACCGAATTCATTCTGCATCCTCCTTCATATTCTTGCTTAACAAATCATGAGTTCGGCAATTATATTTTGCTTGCCGGATTCTATGGTTCTATGTCCTCCGGCTTAAAAAAGGATATAATGGTCTTGAACAATTGAGGAGCAGGGGGTCATAATTATAGCCCTAGACTATCTCTCACTTATCTAATCGGAGGAACCTATGAAAATTGTCTATTCACTGACAAAAGAAGACTATCTGGCTTTTAATATATATCACGCAACCCACTCAAATGCCGTACGCCGGAATCTATTGAGGCAGCGGTATATTTATTCCACCATTTTTCTTATCGTTCCTTTTGTGTCCGCTTTGTATGGCCACGGCACATTATCTGGGCTATTAAGTGTTTTTGTTCCCATCTGGCTTCTGTGGACGGTCTTTTATCCAAAGTTCTTTCTCGATTATATCGAGCGGCAGGCCAAGCGTTACACGGAGCAGCATCATCCCAGGCAAAACGAAAGGCACGCGTTCACACTTAATGATCAAGGTATAAGAGATCAAACAGCGGCCGGAGATAAACGGATTAATTGGAAGGACATTGAAAGAGCCATTGAATCTGAAAATTACTTTTTATTTTACATAAATCACCAAACAGCTTGTATTGTCCCTAAAAGAGCCTTCCAGACGTCCAATGCCCGAGCTGCCTTCCTAGAGCTTATGAATCAGCATAAGTCTGTTATTTCCCCTAAACCTATTTATCAATAATAGACCTCTCTGCTTCAGCTGGTGTTATGGTATCGCCATTTATAATGCTTTAAGCAGATCGTCTGTCATCACGACATCGGCAAATTCATCTTGTAAGCTGACAAGGTGAATCCGGTGAATCTCTTCAGCTGAATAGTACTGCCCGTCCTTCCCTGTCCGCTCAAAGGTGGCTGCAGCATCCCCTGCGAGCGTCACGTTAAAGCCTAGATTCCTTGCCATCCGTATGGTTGTTGACACACAATGATCGGTCGTTAACCCTACAATGACCAAGTCACTGATGCCGTGACTATGCAGATATTTTTCCAGATCTGTGCCGATAAACGCACTGTTAACATGCTTTTGAAAAACGGGTTCACCCTTCAGAGGGAATGCCTCACGCTTAATCCCTGCTCCTTCTTTCTTCTCATACAAAGGAGAGTCTTCATTTTTTGAGAGATGCTGGACATGAATTACTGGGCGGCAGGATTTCCGCCAGGCTTCAAGCAGTCTCTTAATATTCTTTTCTGCCTCAGGGTTATTTCGCTCCCCCCAGAAAGCGGTCTCATTAAATCCCTCTTGCACGTCAATAATCAGCAAAGCCGCTGTCATCGCATACGCCATTTTCTCATTCTCCTTTTATAAATACAGAATCAGACCCCAGCACCGGCACGAATTTCCCGAATGATATTTAGTACGCTATTAATGTCTTGATCGGATACATCATAATGTGTTGTTAAGCGGAGCGTACTGGGTCCAAATGCAGAGGCAAGTATCCCATTATCCTTGAGAATCCCTGCAAATTCTGCGGCATTATATCCGCTGTCTTTCACATTGAGCATAACAATGTTCGTATCAACATCATTTTCAACGAAATAGCCATCCATTTGATTAAGGCCATTTTTTAGTAACTGTGCAAGCCGGTGATCTTCTTTGAGCCTTTCAGTCATTTCGGTAAGAGCAATATAACCAGGGGCTGCGATTATTCCTGCCTGACGCAGTCCTCCGCCCAGCCGTTTCCGCCATTTTCTTGCCCGATAAATGAAGTCTTCTGAGCCGGCAATGATGGATCCTACTGGCGCTCCAAGGCCTTTCGATAGGCATATCTGGACAGTATCCGTCTGTTCTGCGAACGCTTTTACAGGGATTCCAGTGGCTGCGGAGGCATTAAAAAGCCTGGCCCCATCGAGATGTAAAGGCACATTATGGGTCGTTGCCACCTCGTAAACTTGCTTCATGTGGTCAAGAGAGAGCACAGCTCCGCCTGCCCGGTTATGCGTGTTTTCAAGACAAATTAAAGAGGTTTCGGGAAAATGAATGTCCTCAGCACGAATGGCTGCCTTCACATCTTCCGGATTCATTGCTCCCTTCACACCTTTTACTGCCCTTGGCTGCACTCCAGCAAAGGCTGAAATCGCTGCCCCTTCATAATAAAAAATGTGGGCATCCGCCTCCAATATTATTTCACTGCCTGGACGGCAATGGGTCAGCACAGCGATTTGATTACCTTGAGTTCCGCTTGTTACAAACAAAGCTTTTTCTTTCCCAAGGAGCTCAGCAGCCGTCTCCTCCAGTTTGATCACGGAAGCATCTTCCCCATAGACGTCATCACCCACTTCTGCCTCAAAAGCAGCTCTTCGCATCGCAGCTGTCGGTTTCGTTACGGTATCACTTCGTAAATCGATCATATTATCCCCGCTCTCTTAAAAAGTTAATGTTTGCTTTCGTAGCATTATTCTTTTATTTTAACAAACAATGAACCTGTTTTAGAGGAAAATTTCTGCTCATGTCGAATGTGATAATAAAACACTTGAGGGAGATAGAAAGGATGGGGGCTTTTGATAGAAGATCATACGTTATTAATGTCAGATGGACGGGAGCTTGGCTATGGCGAATTCGGCCATCAGGGTCATAAACCCTTGCTTTATATTCATGGCACACCCTCTGCACGGTTAAACCCGTCCGCGCTGCTTATTGAGAAAATACTGATAGAGAACACAGAACTGCCTTTCCGTGTTTTTGCAGTTGAACGTCCTGGCTACGGCCTTTCGGATCCTGCGGACAACTGGACAATGCAGCAATGGATTAAGGATATACATGAATTTACCGATCACTTGGGCATCCAGTGTTTTTCCCTGGTTGGCATATCAGGTGGCGGTCCCTATGCTTTAGCCTGTGCGCATGCTTTTGGCTCCCGTGTTCAGAAGACAGCCATTTTAGCCGGTATGGGTCCGGTGTATATCGACGCTATGGCTGAACTGCTTTCAGCACAGGAGCAAGAAAGGATCAGGGCAGCAAGGCATTCCCCGGAAATACTGAATGAGCTCGCCAGCCGGATTCATCAGGACCCTTATCCATTTATACGGACAGCTCTGAACGATATACCGAAAGAAGAACGAAAAAAAATACCCGAAGAAATGATCACCGGGTATGAAGCAGCTTTATATGAAGCAACCTTCCATGGAAGCGGACTGATTGCCGACTACCGAAATTTCTCAAAACACTGGGGATTCGAAGCTGAAACCATTAGAACCCCTGTTCATTTCTGGCATAGCAAGGATGATAAGACGGTTCCGTTTGCGCATTCTCAGTTTTTATCAGAGCAAATCCCATCCGCAGAACTGACTGCATTAAGCGGCTTAAATCATTTCATGTCAACAACTGTCCCGCTTCCTGAAGTCCTCTCCTATTTAATGAAATAACCTCAGATCATAGCATTATAAATAGGCGCTGGAAATCCGGCGCTTCCCTATTTATTAATAGAGTGTTTTCGGATTTCTTTCAGCCGCACATTTTATAATTTCGTCCAAATCGATATTTCTTTCTTTATCAATGTTGGCACCCAAATTATTTTTCATGAGACGAAGCGCATATTCGTTGTCATTTTCTGTATTAGAAGCGCAGCAATCGGCTGGTACGATCACCTTGTAATCACGCATATAAGCATCATTTGCAGTAAATAATACACAGATGTTTCCAGCCATTCCCGCAATAATCAGCGTGTTCACCTTCAACTGTCCGAGCAGCGTTGCAAGCGGCGTGGAGAAAAACCCTGAATGCTTAGGTTTAACAATAAAATAATCATCTTCCTGCGGATGCAGCTTGTCAACGATCCAGCCGCCCGGTCCTTTTTCAGCCTGCTTAATAATATGATGGAGATCAGATTGCCAGGCGCCATAGTTGTCATTAACATAAATAACCGGCAGGCCTGCCTCTTTCGCACGTTTTTTCAAGCTTACAAGGGGCTCAATCATTTGTTTGGCCTGTTCAAGCAGTAAATCTGCTTCTTCAAAATCCATTGTATTCAGTGTATCAATTAATAAGAGGGCTGCAGAATTCCGGTGTTGGTTTTGTTCATGAGTTTTATGCTTCATAAGCTCTTTCCCTTCCATCAGGTTGATATTCCGCCGCTTACTTTTTTTCTTTCAAAACGGTTGGACTCTTATTTTCCTCAACCACGTCTTTATATGTTTTCTCCAGTTCTCCGAGCGTCAATTCAAACAAATGCTTTTTTTCTTTTTTGTAAACACCATGCCCGAGCAATTGGGTAATTAAACGTTCTTTTTCCTCTCTCACAGCCTCTCTCAAGTTTGCCATTTTCTTTACCTCCGAGCTTTACAAGTTTATGAATACGCTGGCACGTCTGCCATCAACTCCCGCCTCTGCTTACAATTATCTCCTTATCTTCATCCATTGATGCCATAGTTTGGCGTTTTTTAAAGTGATCCTCCGTTGATTGAGGAACGGACCTGCTCATTAATTAAATCTGCGTTCCCATGCGGCACTCTTCATGCAGGCGCCATCGGACGTTCCGCAGGACTTGAAACATCCTTGAATTCACCCCGCACGATGAAAATGCGGTCGCCATACATTGAAAGCGGAAATACCCTCGCTTTCCGCGGGCACGGCCTCAGCTAACTTTCGCGTGATTTCTTTGTGCGCCAAAGTGGATCTTCGGACGCGTGCTGCTTCCGCAGGAGTCTCGGGTATTTCTAGCTTTCAGCTAAGAGTATGCGCATTTTCGAGGAGTCTCGGGTATTTCTAGCTTTCATCTAAGAGTGTGCGCATTTTAGAGGAGTCTGGCACCTTTCGATTCAATTAACTTTTTTGTTGCCTGTCGATGCCCTTTAATAGTCATTTGTGGCTACAAATTTTCCTTTCTCTGCTTAATCGGTCCGACCGAGATTCCGCCATGAAAAACGAAATCGGTGGCTTGAACGTTCGTCCCCGGCAAGCGAACGGATGCCGCATTTTCGGATAGCGGATTTTTCACTGGCCGCATTATCTGACTAATTAATTTGCTTCGAAAGTGACTTGAATTTTCATCGTGCGATGTAGTTCCAAAGATGTTATGTCAAGTCTGCAAGATCGACGTGAGGCTACTGAAAAACCTCCGTATTTATGATCTTGCTTGAGATTCCATCAAAGAATTGCTCAGTCTGGTTCCTTGAGAGTCCACTGATTGCTAAAGACTGAGATCCCTTTGCCATTAAAGGCCGAGCTGCTCCGGGAAAGTTCGAGACGCCCGCAGCGAACATTTGCGGAGTCAGCTGACTCTCAGCAAGCCATGCGGGATAACGCGATCCTACCCACTTACTATGGGCATGAGAGTCTGAAGCCTTGCCCGCGGAAAGCGAGCTGCCTAGAGCGAAATCAAAAGGAATGATGAGACCGATAGACTTTTTCAGTAGCCATTCCTATTTGTGCAGGGCGAGCGTTCATCGCGATCAAGATCACGGAAATTCCAAAAAGCCTCTTCCATAAGGAAGAGGCCTTTTATAACGTATCCCCTTCCTTATTGTTCAGGCATTACCCTGCTGGAATGAGCACCTTCTCTAAAGAAAATCCGGATGATCGCTTTTTCATGGCGATTCCTTCGTTTCTCTGCACTTCACGCGGTTCACACAAAGTGTCAAAAGGGTTGCTGCGGGATCATGGGACCAGATTCCTCCCCCGACTCTAAATAAGGAATATAAGACTATGGAATTTATTTTATAGAATACCATGCTTCATTTTTTTGTCAAGACTGGGATTTTTCACTCACTTCATAAAGATAAATTTTCCAGGCTGAATCAGAAGAATTAAATGCCTTTTTAAAGGTTAATCCCGTCTGTTCTGGATGATCGATCGGCACTGCTGAAAGAATATATTGCCCGCCCATTTCTTTAAAGGGCTTGAGATTCAGCTCCAAATGTTTCAGGTGAACCGTTGACTGTTTCGTAAACATATAATGCTTACCAAGCTGTGCTGTGAAAAGATAACACCGGCTTCCCCAGTCATCAAAATACGTTTTAATCGTATGGTTTTTGGCCAACTCTTTAGCAATAATTTTTCTGAAGTGCCGTTTATAGGTCAGCGGATAGAAATTATTATACGTATCTAAGGTGTAAAGACCGTTATATTGCGCGATATCTGGGTGAATCCCAATACTTGCAACACGGTAAGACTCCACAGGTTTTCCAATATAGCTCTTAATCGCATTAAACTGTTTTACCGCAAAAAACTGTTTATACGTTGGCTGATTATGATAGCGAATCTGTTCATTAAAGCTGAATAAAATAATAATCTGCGCAATCACAAGAACTTTCGCCATCTTTTTGGCGGTTTTCCCATTTTGCCACAGAATCCTCAGAGAAAGTGCAAACATCGTGTATATTACCATGGGATGAAAATAGTGATATCTGGAAAAATTAAATGTTGTCAGAATCGTGAATTTTTCTTTTAATGGCTCCCATCCCTGATAAAACCAGAAAGCGTACCAAAGCGATAAAACCGCGTAAAAAATACTTAGCCAAACAAACATTTTTTCCTGCTGCCAGAGTTTTTTGCGCCAAATGATAATAAACGCAAAGATTACGAGACCCGTAATCACCGGTGTATGTATGGTTGGATCCTGATTATGTCCCCATAATAAGTTTTTGAAGAACAGGATAATTGTATGTGAAAGGCTAAGCTTTGACTCCTTGAAATCTACCCGGCTCGTCGGTGCATGCGGTGTCAGCATCGAAAAAACAAGACGGTACTCAACAAATAAATAGATAATGGTCATATAAGCAATAGAAATTAAGAAATGCAGGTTCCATTTCTTATTCCGAATCGCATCAACAAGCCAGAATACGCCAAGTGCACTTAAAAAGAAAAAGAACCCCAGCACAAATGTAGAATAGAACGGCAGAAGTGTAATAACCGCAACGTTTTTCCATGAACGGCTTCCTGCCCGGATATTTAAAAAGGCCCACAAAGCAAGCGGCATACCGAGCTGACTGAGCATTCCCGACGGCCAGAACGGTGTTAAGGCAAACGTTAATGCAGCACCTGTCCGGATCCAGTCCCATTTCCTTTCTTTTACCACATAATCTTTAAGTAATAAATACATCCCAATAAAAGCAAAAACTCGCGTAATCAGCTCATTCAATCCGTAAGCGAGCGTGGGCGGCAGATACGTGCTAAGTAGAACATATCCGTAAAATTGGCTGTAGTAATCCGCTCTAGGCAGCCCATTAATGACTTGGGGAATGGTGGTATTAAGCGGCGCAAAAAGCGTATGACTTTCGGCAAGCACCTTATACCAGGCAAGATTCGAATCAAGATTGTCCAATACTCTCATATGTGCATTTTGACCTAATATAAAGTAGGGAAGCACGTAGATCAGTAGAATAATCAGCGCGAGAATTATTTTTTTATTCTGGTCTAAAAACGACCGGTTTGCTTGAAGCATTTCGTTTCCTCCCTGATTGCCGCCCTTATTACGGGTTGCGCTGCTTTTCAGCTGATGTTGTTACTTCTGCGGAAAACAAGGTGTTTTTGTCCGAAGTAGTTCGTTATTGTATAAAGACCTGTCCCTATCAATACTGCGCACTCAGAACTATAAGAAAGCGGCAGAAGATGGGTCATGGTTAAAAGATAGAAAGCAAGCTTTTTTCCTGCCCCATAAGAAAGAACGTAGCAGACAAGGATCACACCTGCAAAAGGCAGGATCCCTTTTCTAACAGGAAGCTTGCTGTTAAATGTAAAAAATCTGTTCAGAAAAAAACTGACCCCAGCCCCGATTATGTTGCCTGATAACGTAGCGATCCAGTAAGAGAAGTGAATGATATCAAGCAAAAAATAGATAACAGACAGACCGACAATTGTATTCACAATACCAACCAGCAGAAACCGTACAAAAGAATGTCTCATACTGACAGTTACCGGTGTGTAGAGGTAGGGATCTTGAATGACTCCTGAAAATTGGAGGTATACAGATCCGATTCTATAATAAATTGAGGACGGTGCTTCACTTCTTCATAGATTTTCCCTATATATTCACCGATCAGTCCAATGCTCATCAGGAGCAGCCCCCCAATAAACCAGATTGAAATCATAAGTGACGCCCATCCTGAAGCCACATTGCTTGTCAGCTTCTCAACTACAGCATAGATCCCCGCAATAGTGCTTAAAAAGAAAGAGAGAAAACCTAACAGTGTAATCAGCCGAATCGGCGCAACACTAAAGGATGTCAGTCCGTCAAAAGCAAAAGACAGCATTTTTTTCAGAGGATATTTCGAATCCCCTGCAAATCGTTCTTTCCGGTCATAATAGACTTCAGCAGACTTAAAACCAACCAACGGAACGACACCGCGAAGAAAGAGGTTGGATTCCTGAAAACGGAGCAGCTCCAGCAGCGCCTTTTGGCTCAGCAAGCGATAGTCTGCATGATTATAGACGAGTTCAATGCCCATTTTATTCATAAAACGGTAGAAGCCTTGAGCTGTTGTCCGTTTAAAGGCGGAATCGGTATCCCGGTTGCGGCGCACCCCATACACCACATCATTCCCTTCCAGGAACTTCAACACAAATTCCCTGATTGCATGAATGTCATCCTGCAGATCAGCATCCACCGAGATGACACAATCCGAGTGATGCACGGCTGCAGAAAGACCTGCTAGCAACGCCTTTTGATGCCCAAAATTTCTGGCAAGCTTTAACCCTGCTACCTCTTTTGACTGCTCAGTATAAGCGGAAATCTGCTGCCATGTATTGTCTTTACTGCCATCATCCACGAAAAGCAGCGTGCTCTGATGGCTGATTAATTTTTCCCTAATTAAATCCTGAAGAATATTTAAAAGCTGATTCTTCGTTTCAAAGAGGACATCTTCTTCGTTGTAGCACGGGACCACAATCGATAAAACAGGCTGCCTCATCATATTCTCTCCTTCTAATCCATTTGACTTACGGTCCTTGATTGCATGTTCAGAACGCCTTTATCTTAATGAAAGCCGCGCCAGACAAATATGACCGAAACCCGAAACTCATTATCAACCTACCCCTTTTAGGAAGGTGCTATTCGCCTCGCTTGATTGTTTCTGTGTAAATAGACACAGGAAAGAAAGATAAAGTTCAACCTGTTGTGAAATCTCTTTATTGTGGAGAGTTTGAAATTCACCTAGAAGAAGCTTACAAAATTATGTATAATGAGGCTAATGAAAAGCTGGGGGAATTAAATTTGGATAACTTTATTTTTAATAAAAATGAACCGCTAGAGGAATTTATAAAAAATAATCGTCATGAGATAGAAGAACTTTTACAGACAAAAGACGCAGGTGCTTCTTACGAAGACGTCGCATATAAGTTAATCAAACGTTTAAATGAATCACTGAATCACTCTGAGAATCTTATTATGGAATTGCAGGCACCCATCATTCCATCCATCGTCCCTAACACCATTCTCGTGCCTATTACCGGACAGTTAACAGAGGAACGGTTTGATTCTATTCGCACAAAAATTCTAAATAACCTTCACAATGTTGATACAGCGATCATTGATTTTACGGCGATTTACAAGGACAACGTTAACGATATTGGAGTCGAAGCGATGTCTCAGCAAATCTCGCAGCTTAACGCTTCCCTCCACTTAATGGGAGTTGAAGCGCTGTACGTCGGATTCTCACCTGAGGTCATCAAAAGCATCGTTTATGGCGGGGTAAAGGTCGATCATCTAAACTGTCATCTTACCTTCCGCACCGCCCTTCAATCTCTAATGGAAAAGAAAGATATGACGTTTTCTTCGATGAGTTAATGGTGCTCATTCACTATATTAATTTAGAGGAAAGCGGCTTGTTTTCCTGAGGTCGCTGAAAGATTTTAAAGTGCCGGTCACATTTCCGCAAAGGAATGTGATCGGCACTTTTTTTACTTTTAGAAATTTTAAATTCGCGGAACCGATAAAGCAGAGGACGTGCTTAGCCGAGCTTCCTTAAGGAGTGCTGGGGGTTTCGTTTAGATCGCTAATTCCGCAGGACTTGAAACAACATCCTTGAATTCACATCCCACGCATCGAACTCGAATAGGTGGCCGTAAAGCTACCGTTTAGTACCATCCGACACGCTCTAACTCGAATTGGATGGTCGTAAAACTAGCGTTTAGGTCCATCCGACGCACTCTAACTCGAATTGATGGCCGTAAAGCTGCCTTTTAGGCACCGCCGCACTTTAACTCGAATTGATAGCTGTAAAGCTACCGTTTAGGACCATCCGAGGCAATAACTTCTAAAGTCCATCACCAGGCCTGAAGCACGTTGATTGAAGCGGAAGGTGCGAGACTCCAACGGGACCAGCACGCGTCCGAAGATCCACTTTGGCGCACAAAGAAACCACGCCAAAGTTAGCTGAGGCCGTGCCCGTGGAAAGCGAGCAGCCTGGAGCGAAAATCAACAACCACATCACACCGGGGGGACTTTTTCATTGGTCTCAACAGCGACAGGTGAGCCCCCCAGCTTCATCCCTTTATCCCCAAATTTTACTTCATTTCAGTTTTGTCCTGATTTCTTATAGAGTCATCTTTTTTCTTATTTTTGAAATCCAGTACCTTCAACACTGAAAGGACTAGTTTTAATACGGCGTATCCGGCAATTCCGCCTAATGTATTCAAAATCATGTCATCAACATCAAAAGCCCCTCTTTTTAAAAGAAGCTGCGTCAGTTCAACTGCCAAAGTGGCTAAAAAACTTAAGATGAAGACCCGGCTATACGAATTTATTTTCCGGAACAATATCGGCACAAAAATTGTTAAAGGCATAAATGCCAGGATATTACCGAATAAATTTAAAAACCAGATTGAAAAGTTAAAGGCGTTGAAATTCACAATGTAATTTTGAATCGTAGCAAACGGCACAAGGTTATAAGAAAAGTGATAACCGGCTCCTCTAGCATCCAAGAACAAAAGGTTTATCATAAATAAAATGTACATCACAAACAGCACCCAAATAAGGGTTCTCAGCCCTTTCATCATCTTTTTCCATCCCCTCCATCATAACAACCCCTAATAAATATCCACTTTGAAGGTTGTCTTTTAATTTTTCGGTAAAAATAATATTATCTGAGACTTTTAAGAAGTGCCCACAATTGCCGTTCCTTCTTAAAAATAAAAGATGACTTGCAGTGCCTCGAATCATAAGCTCTTTCGACGGCTTTGTCTTTCTTATGGATCAAATAAGGTTTCACTTTTTAGAATTTTTTCTTAGGAGGTTCCCTATGAATCATTCGCATAAGAGGATTCTTTATCTGGATGTGCTTAGAATTCTGGCAATTTTTGCTGTTGTTATTTTGCATACCTCTTCGCCAACAACCTATCACTATGTTCATGATCCCTCCTCCTGGTTCATCGGAAACTTTTTTAACAGCATAACACGATGGTGCGTACCCTTGTTTGTCATGGTCAGCGGCGCGCTGCTGTTAAGCACGAACCAGGATGAGCCAGTGGGAGTCTTTTTCAAGAAACGTCTGAACAAGGTCATCCTTCCTTTTATTGTCTGGATCATCATTTACTTCATTTACCGCCATATCCACTATGGAGAAGATTTCACCTTCAGTACCGCTGTGAAGGACGTACTTAATGTTGATGTGTACTGGCATTTATGGTTTATGTACATGATCATTGGACTTTATTTAGCAACGCCTATTTTTCGTTTGTATATTAAGGCAGCTGATCAGAAAAACCTTTTATACTTTCTTTCTCTCTGGTTTATTGCTTCCTTTATCCCGGTGATCAACGCTTTATTTGATGTCAATATCCATTATCTCTTCAGAACCGTCAGCAGCTACATTGGTTTCTTTATTCTTGGCTATTATCTTAGCAAATACAGTCTATCTGCCCCCAAAAGATGGCTGATTTACGTGCTTGCTATATTATCCTTGGTGATCACATATTTTGGTACGCTTTATATGACCATCCGCAATAATGGGGCCCTTGACCAGACCTTTTATGCTTACCTTCGGCCCAACACCATTCTTATAGCTGCAGCCATTTTTATTGCTGGTAAATCAATAAAAGTGAAACCGTCTCACAAGAAGAAAATTGTGCAGTTAAGCAATTTAAGCTTCGGCATTTACCTGATTCATCCAATGTTTCGAAACTGGATCTTCGAATATATTAACGTACAGAAAATGACGTTCATTACCGTACCTGTTGACATTGTCATCATTTCAATCCTCAGCTTTGCTGTGGTATATATTTTAAGAAAGATTCCTTTTATTAAAAGAATTGTTCCTTAGACGATAAGTCCCTCAGGCAGTTTCTAAATCAGTGTGCGCAAAGGTAAACCCACCTTCCAGCAATCGACCAGGTATACATTTTCTGCCCGTTAATGCTAAGCTTGGCTCCGTCCTCATCACGGTATAGGCTTCCAGCCACACATAAGGTGAGGGAACAGGAGAGGACCATCTCTTTCCTTCGACTTTCCGCAGTGTTTTCATGAACTTTTATTCGTAACAGGATTCGGTCCCGTTGCATTATATATGCCGTTGTAATCACTATTTTCAATCGAATCAAGAGACATGGCATTTCCATTTTATGATGGGTTGGTTTGCATTTTCTTGCGAGATGGCTCCGAAGATGTTATGTCAAGACCTGCGGAATCCGCGAAAGTCCACTGAAAATCTAATGCATTTTAAGTGTAGTGGAAATTCACATTCGCATTTTGATTGAGTGGAGTGGAGGGCACGAGACTCCTGTGGGAAAAGCAACAGCTGAAGACCCCGCAGGAAGTGGTTTTCTTCAAAGGAGGCTGAAGCGTTGCCCACGGAAAGCGAGTGCCTGAAACGGAATCAACAACCCTTTCTCATAGAAGGACTTTTCAGTGGCCACATCAGGGATCTAAGTAATACTTCGCATTCCCCATTTTAACAAAACACATACAAAAAGAGAGCTGGATTTCCAGCTCTCCTTGCAACATAGCTTTTATTGTTCATTAAAAGTTGCCGCTTCATAATATTCAACTTTTGCCTGACGGTGGCCGCCGCCATTATGGTGTTTTTTGAATGTTTCACTATTGGCATAACGCTCAAAGGCTTCTTTAGATTGCCAATGCGTGATTGATTTCACTTGCCCTTTCTGCTTCCACAGTTCAAAACTGACAAAACCGTCAATTTCTCTTAAATTGGGCATATTTTTAGCAAAGCTTGCTTCCATTCTGGGTACCATTGCCTCATCAGGAATGGGAATGGTCGTTACTGAAACATACATTATGTTTCCTCCTCTTGCGTAATAAAATGCCCTATATAGCTGTTCTAATAGTATAAACATCTGCATTTACTCCGTCAATTAAAAACCAGACAACCCCCTCCAGCTTGATTGAAGAATAAAAAATTGATACAATTAATATATATAAAATGAACGGAAACAACTAAATCATTTGAGTCATCTGGAGGAGCCTGTCACAGCAGGCTCCTCTTTGTTGTTTTTAATTTACAAATAATACCAATAAAGAAAGGTTGATGCACGTGACGAACGAAGCAATTATTGCTCTTGGGATATTTCTAGTAACCTATGCCATCATCATCTCAGAGAGAATTCACAGAACGATTATCGCCATGCTCGGCGGTGCACTGATGATTTTATTCGGTGTTGTCAGCCAGGAATCAGCGCTTCATCATATTGACTTTAACACCCTTGGCTTGCTAACCGGTATGATGATTATTGTGACGATTACCGCTGAAACTGGCCTGTTCAAATTTATTGCGATTTGGTCTGCAAAAAAAGTGAATGGCAGTCCCTTGGCCATCCTGGTCGCTCTATCTCTGATTACCGCGATTGGCTCAGCTTTCCTGGATAATGTCACAACCGTCTTATTGATGGTGCCGGTCACTTTCAGCATCACAAGGCAGCTTGGTGTCTCGCCTATGCCTTACCTGATTTCTGAAGTCATGATGTCTAATATAGGCGGAACCGCTACCATGATCGGTGATCCGCCGAATATCATGATCGGAAGCGCAGTAAAAGAATTATCATTCATGGATTTCATCACGAATCTGGCTCCTGTTATCTTTATAATTGCAGTGGTCGTGATCGCGTTGCTCGCCTTTATATACCGCAAGCAAATGCATGCCTCTTCTGAAGCTAAGGAGAGCATGATGTCGCTGGACGAGAAAGATGAAATTACAGACAAAGTCCTGCTGATCAAGTCTATTGTCGTCCTTGCCCTGACAATCTTCGGATTTTTTGTCCACCAGATTATCGGAGTGGAATCCGCCACGATCGCTCTCGGAGGCGCATTTTTACTTCTGCTGCTTTCCGGGGAGAGTTATCTGGAAAATTCATTAAGTAAAGTTGAATGGACAACAATCTTTTTCTTCACAGGGTTATTCGTTCTCGTATCAGGGTTGATTGAAACGGGTATTATTGAGAAAGTTGCAACGTATGGCATTGCCTTGACCGGCGGCGATCTTCTTGCCAGTTCTTTTCTTGTCCTATGGCTAAGCGCCTTCGCCTCAGCTTTTGTTGATAATATTCCGTTTGTCGCCACTATGATTCCTCTTGTTAAAGAAATGGGACAATTGGGTATCGATAATTTAGAACCGTTATGGTGGAGTCTCGCCCTTGGCGCCTGTCTCGGGGGAAACGGGACATTGATCGGTGCCAGTGCGAATGTGATTGTTGCCGGCCTTGCTGGTAAAGAAGGCTATAAAATTTCTTTTGTGAAATTCATGATGATCGGATTGCCTGTTATGGTCCTTTCCGTCCTCATTTCAATGGGTTATATATATTTACGGTATCTTATCTAAGAAGGAGCTGGAATGATGAAGAAATTGCACTATAAAGTGGATCAATCATTAATTGAGCTTGAAGAGTCGCGGAACAAACAGGATTTTGAATTCAATATTCGTACAAAAAGCGAGGAAGGTCTGAAGCAGCTGCGGCAGGTCCGGAAATTTTTCGAAACCAATAATATATATACAGACGCTCTGTTTTACAGTCATGCGGATCACTCCTACCAAGTGATCGTCAGACAGGACACGTATATGTCATTTATCCTCGGGATGTTCCGGTTTCAGCTACTGTCTGAAATTTCATGGCTGGACGAATAACAAAGCGCTTAATCTAAATAATTGATTCATTGCATTTTTTTAACATTCACACTATACTATCGTTTAAAAGGATTGGGGGACGGATGCGATGACGCTAGTGGCTTATCAAGATATGCAGACGTTTAAAGGTGCAGTCATTCCTTATCTCGAAAAGGAGCAGGAAAAAAACAACCTCCCACTCGGGATTTTGAACAACCCTGCTATCCCCTCTTTGCAGGCCATGGGCATCTATTTTAAACAAGATTTGCCTGCAGCAGTTTTTTTGCAGACTGCCAATCATCATCAGATGGCGGCCGCTTTTCTTCAACCTTTAAATGATACGGATTCTTTAATCATTTGCAAAAGTCTGTCTCGCAATTTTAATTCCATTGGCGGTTTTGTTGGAGAAAAAGAAGCCGTCTATAAACTCGGGGAAAAATGGGAAGAACTTCATAATATACCGATTAAGAAAGTAAGAAACCAGCGGATTTATAAGCTTTCTGAAGTGAAAAATCCCGAAGCCCTGGCATCCTTCCCTTCAGCTCCGCTTAGCTGAAAAACCTGATTTGAATACCGCATCCGCCTGGGTGCTTAGTTTCTGTGAGGATGTTAATCTTCCTATAACGAAAGAAAAAAGCGCTGACACCGCACGTCGAATGATCAATGATCAGCGTCTTCACTTTTTAACAGATGAACAGAACATCCCATTGACGATGGCCTGCACGACAAGGCCAATAAAACATTCCATTACAATAAATTATGTCTATACGCCGCTTGAACTATCGAAGAAACGGTTATGCCTCTCAATGTGTGGCTTTGCTTTCTCAAAAAATGCTCGATCAAGGCTATCATTCTACCAACCTTTATACGGATCTGGATAACCCAACCTCGAATAAGATTTATATGGCAATAGGCTATGAACCGCTCCTTGATGTCATTAACCTGGAATTTGAAACACAAGAGATTTCCGGTTAATCCATTATAGCCGAAAAAAAGCCGTTCTGCATTTCTGCAGAACGGCTTTTTTGAATCAGACGCCAAATGTTCTTTTTTCTTCGACCTCATGGTGTTGATCCATGATTACTACTTTACTTGGCTGATTTTCCTTAGCTAGTTTTTCAGCTTCCTCCACAGCAATATCCCGTTCAGGATAAAGCTCTAGGGGTGCCACATCTTCAATTTTTACATACCAGCCTGTTGCATCTTTATCGGGTACAACGCTATATTCTTTCATTCTTTAACCTCTCCTTTTACTTTCTTATATTAATCAACTTCCCAATTAGGCAAGGGATAAAACATAAGAATGCGCAAGGAAAAGAATGAAGAAAATTCGCTTTTATCATTTTTCTTTTGGCTTCCCAAGGGCCCATGCTGATCCTGTAGCACTTGAAATAACATCTTCGATTCCACACCGCACGAAGAAAATACGGATGCAATACATTGAAAGCGGAAATACCCTCGCTTTCCACGGGCACGGCCTCAGCTAACTTTGGCGTGGTCTCTTTGTTTGCCAAAGTGGATCTTCGAGCGCGTGCTGCTTCCGTAGGAGTCTCGGATATTTCTTGCTTTCAATAAGCATGGGCATTTTATTGAGGAGTCTCTCACGCTCCGCTTTAATTAACGTGTACTTTAAGAATGTTAACTTCGCTAAAGCGAGAAAGCGGAATAAAGTACTAAAACATTGTGCCTATGTTTCAGCTTCACTCAAACTCGGCACAAGCCTGCAATGATGGTTGCTCAAGCAGCTGGCTCGCAACTAAGGCTTTCGCCATTAAAGGCTTGCGATAAGCCAGGTTTTCTTTATTTGTTTCCTAATGAGCGGTGCGCATTGACGCACCGTTTCAACTGCATTATAAAAAATTCAAATAAGGTATGAAAAATCATCAGTTTTTTAGGATTTTTCATGAGATTAAGCTGATTTTCACAAGACCAACGAAAAATCAGCTTCCGAATCGGTCTTGAACGTGCTTCAAGATGGGGTGGGACCGTTCCCATTCGAATGACTTTTGTCCACTTCCCATGGTTTGTCTGCCACTTCTTATGGTTTGCCCGCCACTTTCAATAGTTTGCCTGCCACTTCCCTAATTTCCCCTTTTTTCCGTAATTAATATTAACAGTTCACATTGGAGGTTTTGATTGATGACCATGGAAAAGTCCTTTGATCTAGTCGGTTGTTGATTTCGCTCTAGGCTGTTCGCTTCAATTAACGTACTTGTTGCCTTTTTCCCGTCACCCTTATGAAGAACATTTACCTCAATGGAAGGCTATTGAAAACTAACTCATTTTAAGTATTAGGGAAAATTAAGACGGCCCACATTCACATTTTGGTGGTTTGGAGTGGATGGTACGAAACTCTTCGAAAATGTATACCAATGAAAATGAAAAGATACGGGACTTGAACAGGACCTTTGAGACGCACTGAAAAACTTCTGTATTATGAGCTTGCTTAAGATTTAATCAAAGAATAGCTAGTTTTGAGGTCTTGAAAGTCCACTAGATTTCTAAAGGTTTAGCATCGAGCTGCCGGTTTCGTCGAAATTATCATCCGAGCTGACAGCAGAAATTTGAGACGCCTGCGGAATGCGCACCTCTTTTAAAGCTAGAAATACCCACAGACTCCACGTATGATTAAAGCGTCGAAGAGGCTCACTTGGCCGCCCAAGGCAAGCGACGCAACTTTAGCTGAAGCCGTGCCCGAAGGAAAACGAGACTTTTTCAGTTGCCTCTCACTGGATGGCATACATTTTCAGAGAGTCTCGCACCTTCCTCTTCAATCAACGTTGTTTCTTGTCCTTCTTTTTTAATCAGGACTGCGATTCGATTTCTTCAATTAGCTCAGACAGTTCTGTCCATCTTTCCATAGCTGCTTCCAAGGCTTGTTCTGTCTGGTTCTGTTCTTCAAACAAGGGCTGGACTTTGCCAAGATCGCTTCCTGCTGCAGCAATTTCACCTTGAATCACCTCAATTCTTGCTTCCATTTCAGCGATTTTATCTTCAAGGCCCTCCCACTCTTGTTGCTCCCTATATGAAAGCTTTTTCTTCCGTTCCTTTTTTTCAGGCTGTGGATCAGCTGCCGATTTTTCACTGATGCGCTCCTGTTCATTTTTCAATGAAAGCTCCTTTTGCCTTAATAACAGGTAGTCGCTATAATTCCCATGAAATCTCCGGAGGCTGCCCTCGCCTTCAAAAGCAATTAAATGATCAACCACTCGATCTAAGAAATAGCGGTCATGGGAGACTGTAATGACGACCCCTGGAAAATGATCAAGAAAATCTTCAAGAACGGTCAGGGTTTCTGTGTCCAAATCATTGGTCGGTTCATCAAGAAACAGAACATTCGGCTCTGTCATTAACACCTGCAGCAAATAAAGCCTCCGGCGCTCACCACCGGATAATTTTCCGATATAGGTGTACTGGGCGCTTCTTGAAAATAAAAACCTCTCCAGCATTTGTTCGGCTGTAATCAGGGCGCCATCAACTGTCCGGATCACTTCTGCAGTCTCTTTAATGTAATCAATGACGCGTAATGATTCATCTAGTTCCTCGCTCTCCTGTGTATAATAGCCGATTTTTACTGTCTGGCCCGTTTCCACAGTCCCGCTTTCCGCATGTATGCGGCCTGCCATTATATTTAACAGCGTTGTTTTCCCGCTTCCGTTCGGCCCAATAATTCCAAGTCGTTCCCCGGGCTTAACAAGATAACTGAAATCCCTGATCAGGACGTTTTCCTCGTAGCTTTCCGAGACATGTTCTAGTTCCAGCACTTTTTTACCAAGACGTGCAGATCCGATAGCAACATCCATTTCTTGATTAGAGGCTTCTGTTTCTTGATCCCGCAAGGTTTCCACACGTTGAATTCTTGCTTTTTGTTTTGTCGTTCTTGCTTTTGCACCGCGCCTTAACCAGGCAAGCTCCCGCCGCAGCAGATTTTGCCGTTTATCCTCCTGCAGGACTGCCTGTTCGTTTCGCTCGGCTTTTTTTTCCAGAAACACTTCATAATTCCCTTCATAATTGTAGAGGCTGCCTTTATCAAGCTCAATAATGCGGTTAGTTACCCTATTCAGGAAATACCGGTCATGCGTCACAAGAATTAGTGCGCCGGGATATTGGCTTAGATGGCCTTCCAGCCATTCAATAGTGTCATTATCCAAATGGTTTGTCGGTTCATCGAGCAAGAGCAGATCTGCCGGCTGAATAAGTGCCCTTGCGATGGCAACTCTTTTCTTCTGGCCGCCTGACAGAAGGGATAAATCAGTCTCAAAGCTTTGCACGCCAAGCTTGGTGAGAATGGTCTTAGCCATGGTACCGGCTTCCCAAGCATTGTTTTCATCCATCTTCTGCTGCATTTTAAAATACTGCTTTTGCTTTTCTTCTTTTTCTGGATCCTGTTCAAAAGCATTCAAGGCTTTTTCATAATCTCTCAGAACCTTCATTGTCGGTGAATCTCCGTTAAAAACGTATTCGATGACCTGTGTCCCCTGTCCAAATTCAGGGTTTTGCGGAAGGTATTCCAGACGAAAATCATTAGCATGGGTCACACTTCCTTCTTCCACACTCTCTATCCCTGCAAGTACTTTTAACAGCGTCGACTTTCCAGTCCCATTCACCCCAATGAGACCAATTCTCTCCTTTTCAGAAATAGCAAATGATAGGTGATTGAAAATGACTTTCTCACCATAAGTTTTATATAATTGTTCGATTAATAATAGACTCATAAATCATCCCTGCCTTTATTTAACGCATTTATTGGCCCTTGAAATTGCTTTTCTCTCTAACCCATTATACAGAATATCTGGTCATCACGGTATGATCGGCAAAGCTTGGTTGCTTAACACCTCTTCTATTGAATTTATTTATATCGGGTATTGTGAAGGATAATAACATTAACATATTACTCTTTTCGCCCGATATATATGGAAGAAAGCCTATTAAACGTATTTATTCGACAAATTATCCAACATACATGGTAAACTATTCATAACATTCAAAAAAGAGCGCAGGTGGTCTTGTGAAAAAATCAGCAAGTGATCAGTCTTCTAACACTATTTCAACTCAACAGGATGTTTATAAAACGTTGAGACTGTCAGATAATCCAGACCTGCATCCTCAGGTTGCTATGTACCAGTCGATATTTGCCCATTACCCGGACGGGATTGTGACGCTAAGCATTACCGGAGAAATCGTTGACTGTAATGCTGCGGTTCTAAAACACTTCGGCTACACAAAACAGGACGTTTCCAATACGCACTTCACAGCCTTTATCCCTAACGAGCACTTGGACGACATTGTTGAACAATTTATGTTCCTGCTTTCCGGCGAGCCTGTTCAATATGACACTGAGCTGCTCCATAAAGACGGCCGCAGAATCAACTCTCGGCTGACCAGCACCCCCATTCATTCAGGCAGTAATGTGATAGGCATGTACAGCATTATTCAGGATACCACCAAGATTTTCGAAGCCCATAATGAAGTCACACGTATCAAAAATAATTTAACCTCTGCTCAGCAGATCGCAAAAATCGGCAGCTGGGAATTGAATATTGAGACGGGTAAAGTGTTCTGGTCTGACCAGGTTTACACGATTTTCGGTATGGAGAACTGGCAGAGGAAATCTGTAACTCTAGAATCTATGTATGCTCTAACGCATCCAAAGGATCTCGACCGCTTCAAGAAAACATTCTGTGATGCACTGAAAACTGGCAACAATTTTGAAATAGAATTCCGTTTTATCAATCCATCTGGAGACGAAAGGATCGCCTATCTTAAAAGCGATTGTGTCTTCGACGATTATGGACGGCTTAAAAGAATGCTGGGTATTATTCAGGATATAACGGCTCTGAGAAATGCAGAAACCTCTCTTCAGGAAAATCGTGCTCAAACAAAAGTTATTTATGACTCTCTGGAGGCCGCCGTCTGGTCCAAGGATCTCCTTGAAGAAAAGATGATCTTCGTGTCAAAAGGTGTCGAGGCTTTGACGGGAATTAAACGAGCTGCTTTCTTAGAAGGCATCGTAAATTGGCGTAACCTTATTCACCCTGAAGATCAAGAAGCCTATGATCAAACCCAGCATGTATTGAAACGTGGCGAAAAAGTTGAACATCAATACAGGATTGTTCATGAGAGCGGCGAGCCCCGCTGGGTAGAGGATCAAACCATTCCCATTTTTAACAGTGACGGTGAGATGATCCGCTTGGACGGGATTGTTGGAGACATTACCGAACGAAAACGTTACGAAGAACAAATGGAGATTATTGCAAGCCGAGACCCGTTGACTGGTTTATATAATCAGCGCCACTTCGAAAAAGTATTAACTGCAACGATTAAAAAAGCCAACACTGACAAAGAGTGCTTTTCGGTCTTTTTTATTGACATTGACCACTTCAAAGCGACCATTGATGTATTAGGGCACCAGACTGGTGATAACGTTATTAAGCTTTTTTCAAAACGCCTTCTTGAATTCATAAAAAATCGGGGTTATGCCGCCCGGATGAGCGGAGATGAATTTATCCTATGTATTTTCCATCAGCCAGGCATGGAGCAAATTAACCGTCTTGCTGCTGAGCTTACGGATGTTCTCGAAAAGGTCATGAAGGTCGATGGGTACGATATTTTAACCACCCAAAGCATTGGGATCAGTACATATAAAGAGCATGGTGATAATTCTGAGATGCTTATTAAAAATGCTGATATCGCCCTTTACCATGTAAAACAGGAGGGTGCAGCAGCCTGGAAAATCTATGACCCTCACTTGACAAAGGACATTAATAAATTTTATGAGCTTGGAAGAGACTTAAGACAAGCGATCGCACAAAATGAAATGCATCTGGTTTTCCAGCCAAAAGTTGACGCTGCTAACGGCTATATTATAGGAGCAGAAGCACTATCCAGATGGAACCACCCCAAATGGGGGCCGATCTCCCCGGCAGATTTCATCCCGCTTGCCGAAGAACACGGCTGGATTGATGATTTGAGCAACTGGTCGCTTGCGAATGTGTGCAAGCTGATCAGCAATGAATTGCAAGCCGGCAGAAACATAGTGCCTATTTCAGTAAACGTCTCACCACGCTGGCTACTGAAATCCAATTTTGTTAGAAAAGTAAAGGAAACGATCCAGAAACATGCGATAGCTCCTGATCTTATCGAATTTGAGATTACAGAAACCCATATTATCCAAAACAGTTCTCAGGTTGAAAAAGTCATGAATGAACTCAAAGCATTTGGCATTCGATTTGCCCTTGACGACTTTGGAACCGGTTTTTCCTCCGTTTCTCATTTGAGCCGTTTTGATATTGATATTTTAAAAATTGACCGTGCTCTTATTCATAACATTAATCGCTCTGTAAAAAATCAAACAATAGTTGAAGGCTTGGTTTATATGGCAAAAAATCTTGTTATTGATGTCATCGTAGAAGGCGTGGAAACAAAAGACGAATTAGATTTCCTGCTTCAGCAAAAATGTTCCTTCATTCAGGGTTACATTTTCAGCCGCCCGCTTTTAGCTAATGATTTCATAGCCTGTCTCTCCAAAATGACTATGGAACCGGCAGACACCATATAAAGACGCAGTTTTATTTAAATAGGCAATACAGCTCGCTTCTGCGTGCTTCTCGCTTAGGGCGCTGATCCTGCAGGACTTGAAACAACATCCTTGAACTCACACTGCAAGAAGAAAATGCGGATGCAATACATTGAAAGCGGAAATACCCTCGCTTTTTCGCCGGGCGAGAACTTTCCAAAAGGTCTTGCCCGTAGAGCAAAGAGGAGACTTTTTAGTATCCTCTCGCTAATTCCGCCGGAGTCTCAGGTATTTCGTACTTTCAATGAGCATGTACGCATTTTCGAGGAGTCTCGTGTCCTCCACTCCAATCAATCAAAAGGTAAATGTGAGCCGGCTTTATTTTCCTTTGCGCGGAAGATGCAGAATCGCTCGCTTTCCGCGAAAGAAAGTCCATGCCGTCGCTTTCGTTCTTCGTAGGGGAATCTCGGTCGAGTCAATTTCCCAAATAAAGGAAATTTTATAACTACAAATGAATTCTAAAGGGCAACACAATGGCCACAAATACGTTGATTGAAGAGAAAGGCGCGAGACTCCAACGGGAATAGCACGCGTCCGAAGATCCACTTTGGTGCACAAAGGAACCACGCCAAAGTTAGCTGAGGCCGTGCCCGTGGAAAGCAAGCAGCCTAGATCGGAAATCAACAACCACATCTACAACGGAGGGACTTTTCCAGTAGTCACATCAGTAAGGAACGAACGACGAAGAAGTTCGCGGTCCGCCTGGAAAGCGAGCGTACTAGAACGGAAAGCACCAATCACGACGACACCAGAGGACTACCTCATTAACGTAGCCACGATCGGTCCACCAGCGACAAGCTTTCGGCCCCCAGAGTTATAGATTACTTGTTTAATAATGAAATGGACCGTTGTTCCGTTCTGACCCTCAGCTTTCAATATTAAGCGTGGTTCTTTTTAATTTTCCGCCCAATTTCTTCTCTATTTTCGAAAAGGCTGCTTGATCTCTTGGCGTAACTAAAGTCACTGCCAGCCCCGCTGCTCCTGCCCTGCCAGTTCTCCCAATTCGATGCGTGTATTCGTCTGCATCGAAAGGGATATCAAAATTAAACACATGGCTTAATTCCGGAATATCGACACCGCGGGCGGCTACATCTGTCGCTACAAGCATGCTGACTTTATGCTGACGCAAGGCTTCCATTGCTGTTTCTCTTTTGGTCTGTGACATTCCCCCATGAAGAGCGGCTGTGCTGAATCCTTTTTGAATCAACGCGTTATGTAAAAAGTCGACTCTCCCTCTCGTCCGGCAAAAAATAATTGATAAGTAGGGATGAAACTGTTTTAAAGTGTGCATTAAAACTGTCTGCTTTGAAATACGGCCCGTCTCAATAACCACCTGTTTAATTGAGGAAACGCCAGCCATTTTTTCCTCTTCTCTGATATCCTCAGGATTGTTCATAAATTCACTCGCTATGCGCTGGACCTGATTATTAAAAGTTGCTGAGAAAAGCAGCATTTGCTTTTCTGAAGGCAGCTCATGAATGACAGCTTTTACTTCTTCCAGAAAACCGAAATGCAACAGCTGATCCATTTCATCTAAAACCACAACAGAAGCTTCCTTTAAGTCTATTGTTTCCCTGCGTATATGATCGAGCAGTCTTCCAGGTGTGGCCACAACAACGGCTGGCGGCTTTTCGGATAAGTTTTGAATTTCCCGCTCGATATTTTGTCCCCCATATACCGTTTCAAATTCAAGAAACGGATAGGCTGGAGCAAGCTTTCTGATTTCCCCTGACAGCTGTATGGCAAGCTCTCTTGTAGGAGCCAGTACAAGAGCCTGAATACCCTTTTTGGAGAAATCAAGACGCTGAAGAACAGGAAGCAGAAAAGCAAGCGACTTTCCTGAACCGGTTTCCGCTTTTGCCATAACATCTTTTCCTGCCAGAATGGAAGGAATCGTCGAAACTTGGATCGGAGTAGGCTGAAGAATCCCCTCCATCGCCATTGCACTGATCAATTCTTTCTGCAGACCTAATTGTTGAAACGAGACATTCATTGCACTCTCTCCCCCTTACTTTTAATATATTTTTCTATAATTCACTAGCTTTGCCTCCATTGTTTCGGAGTAATGAACCAGCCAATTGTCGCTTTTTTTCGGCCTCCTATAATACGTTGCCAGCGTATCTTGAATAACTTCACACTCAGCTGGCTGAAGCGGCCAGGAGCGATGCTTTAGCTCACCTTTATACAAATGGCCCCCCATCGGGTTAAACAGAGTGTACCTCTCTGTCAGCCAAGACTCAATGGTATCTTTTTTACTAAAATAAACATCGCCGTTCGGATAATAATTCATCTCTAAATGACCGGGAAAAGCGCCGCGATGTTTTCTTTGAGCGTTGAGATGCCATATGCTTTTTTCATTTTTCAATGAAACGGAGGCGTTTAAATAGGGAAGATGAAAAAAGGACCGGGCCATTAATACACTTGGAAGATGGTTCGCATCGAGGCTGAAAAAATAGACACCTGGCTCACCTTTATATGTTACATATGTCCGGAGATTTATCTCGTTCATTTTTGATAATAACGGAACTTCAGGAAAGCGATTCATTCGCATATGTGAGGTTCTAAAAGGAACCAGACCAATCCATCCCGCTCCATCAAAGCGATCCGCCTTCAAAGGAAATGGGACAATGCTTTCAAGAAAAGAACTGGAGACAGGCCAATGCAAAAATAAAAGATGTTCCCATGTTTGCTTCATGAGCCATGTCTCTTTTTTATTCGTGTTACCTATCATTGACGACGTCCTTTCGCACAATCCAGTTTCTGTTATTATGCTTAAAGACGCCTCTTCCTATGCTGGGATTTTAACAAACAAAAACGCCTGATTGACGTTCAGGCGCTTACTTTCTTCTTCTCTTTTTTCATGGGCTGACGGCAGATTGGACATTCCTTCTCTTCCAGTGCTGCTTCTTCTACTGTTGTAATCCGCTGCCATCCTTTGCAGGAGGCATTTGTACAGACAAAAGCCAGGACCGTTTCGTAGCGAACGGGACGACTTGTCCCCTTTTTTGGAACCCCTTGCTTCACGTGTTTATTGTCGGATGTCATTTTTTTACCGAGAAACGCTTCCTGTAAGAAACGTGATACAGCGGCTTTTTTCCCTCTATAAAAAACAGGCGAACTAATATACAAGGAGGTCATTGCTCGTGTAACAGCCACATAGGCCAGCCTGCGCTCCTCTTCAAGTGCTTCAGCCAGTACTTTGTCCTGATCGGTATCCGTGCGCACATCCTTCATTTCCTCTGCATCAAGTGCAGAAATATGAGGGAGCATGCCTTCGCTCGCTCCTATAAGATAGACGATTGGAAACTCCAGACCTTTCGAACGGTGAATGGTCATCAGCTTAATAGCATCGGCAGACGGATCTCTCCGCAATGATTTCATATCATGATGTTTCGCCAGCATGTCATCCGCGAAAGCGATAAATGCCGATATAGTATCAAAACGCTTGGCAGAGGTTTCAAGCTCGTCCATGGCTTCCCGTAGTGTTTCTTTATGAAGGGTAAGCTGCTGTGATTCATCCGCCTCAATAAATTTGTTATAGAACGATTTTCTGATATGCCGGATGGCCGCAAGCGGGCTTAGCGGGCTAAGGTTTTTAATTGTTTTAATGCGCTCTTTAATATTCTTAACCTGAAAGGGTCTAAGTCCTGCGATCTGAGTTAGATGAATCATGGGATACTTCTTCTGCTGCTGTGCCTCTCCATTATGGATCGCACGCATCCCCTGCTCGCGATTGATAAACAGACTAGGCAGAACCCCTTCAAGTGCTGACTCATAACGCGGGTTCATAGATAAGCGTAAATAATCAATCAGCGGTTTTACCGTTGACTGCTCATAGAAACTCTGATGCCCCTGTGCGTCATAAATAAAAGGAATGTCCGCAAGCGTCAGGGCTTCGAACATCGCTCTCGCCTGGTTAGCTGTCCGGTGCAGAACAGCAATATTCCGATAAGACTCACCTTTTGATACTTGCTGCTTAATATGATCAATGATCCAGGCCGCTTCTTCATCTGTCGTCTGCGGGCGGGCATATTGAGGAGAGCGTTCATTCGGCTTAACAGCTGTTAATTCTTTGTCCCGGCGTTTGTCATTGTGCCGGATAATTTCATGACCAAGTCCGACAATGGCATCCGTGGAGCGGTAATTAATCCCTAGCGTAGCTGTCTTTGCCTCAGGATATTTTTTTTCGAAGTTTAAAATAAAGTGATGCTTAGCTCCATTAAAAGAATATATGGTCTGGTCGTCATCCCCAACGACAAAAATATTACGGTGTCTGTCCCCGATTAGCTGGATCAGAGCATACTGCACCGTATTCGTATCCTGAAACTCATCAACCATAATATACTGGAACCGGTCCTGAAGCTTGCGGAGCAGAGCCGGTGAAGCTTTCATAAGTTCATAGGCTTTAACAAGAATATCATCGAAGTCCATTTGCTGATTAGCCCGCTTCCAGCTTTCATACGCAATAAACAAATCCCTGATTTCTCGCTCTGCCTTGCTTTTGGCGGGTAATTCTTCAGGGATTTTCAGCGCAAGCTTATGTGCTGAAAATAGAGCAAGCAAGGTCTCAGGCTCCAGTCTTTCACTTAGCTTGCGTTCACGGATCAGTCTTTTCAGGATCAGCTGTTTATAGCCTTCCTGGCTTAAAATGCTTTCTTTGTAGCCTTGTGCTCTTAGAAGCTGTAAGAAAAAAGAGTGAAACGTGCTTGCCTGAACCTTCTGGGCTTGTGCTGGCGAAATTCCCGGCAAGGCGCCCATTCTCGTTTTCATTTCCTCTGCAGCCTTTTTTGTGAAAGTTACTAGCAGAATCTGTTCCGGTCGAACATCCTTAACATTGATAAGGTAGCCTGCGCGGCATGCCAGAACGGAAGTCTTGCCAGATCCAGCACCAGCCAAAGTCAAGAAGGGTCCTTCAGTGTGTTGAACGGCCTGAATCTGGGAGTCATTAAGCGTTAACCCTGTCTCCTTAAGTTTATTAAAATAGGCCTCTCCTTCAGGCTTTATATAAGACTCATCTGTTGAATCGGAAGCCAGACGTGCTTTTTTCAGCTCTGACGCCTTGATTCCATCAGGAACCGAGAAATACCTTTGTGTCATTGAAATCACCGTACTTCATTATTATAGTCTTCATCTATTGTAGCCCCACTCTTTAATCAGAACAACCCATTCCATAGAATGTTAAATTATTTGAGTTTTTGTTTCATTGCAAACAAAATAGGTTATTTGAAAAGTATGGATAAAAATTCGTCTCTGTTTCATAAACGTGATTTCCTGAAGAAACAGAGCATAGAAAAGGAGACTTGTGATTGTGAAAGCCACTGAGAATGAAAAAACCGCCAGCCCTGGAATGGAAAGCGCAACGAAATTCCGTTGGTTTATTGTTTTTTTACTTTTCTTTATTACAATTGTGAATTATATTGATCGTTCGGCCATTTCCTATGCTATTCCTGATATAACTAAGGAGATGGGGCTTAATGCATCGCAAAAAGGACTTATTTTAGGCGCTTTTGGAATCGGTTACTTAATCATGACTTTCTTTGGCGGGATCTTTGCTGACCGCTTTGGCGCGAGGTGGACACTGTTTGTCATGTCGATCTTGTGGTCTTTATCAATCGGATTAACCGGCTTATCTGTCGGGTTTTCCATGGTATTCATTATGAGAATCATACTGGGTGTCGCAGAGGGACCAAACTTTCCTGCAATGAGCCGCTCAATCAGTGACTGGCTGTCACGCGACGAACGAGCCATTGCGTTGTCCAATTCCCTTGTTGCCGTACCCATTGCTCTAGCAATCGGCGCTCCGGTTGTAACGAATTTGCTCGCTGCAACGGGATGGCGGTGGATGTTTGTCATCCTTGGCCTTGTAGGCTTAGCCTGGGTGCCAATCTGGTTCTTCTGCTTTAAAGATCATCCAAAACAGAGCCGTTTCGTCAATAAAGCTGAACTTCATCACATTAGAAAATCGGATCAAAATACTGATGGATCCAAAGAAGAACCCGACAAGCGCGACATTAAAGGTCTATGGGGCTTTCTGCTGACAAATAAAACATTAATGGCAAACAACTGGTCATTTTTCGTATTCGGATTCTACTTGTTTTTCTTTATGACTTGGCTGCCAAGCTACCTAGAAAAAGCATATAACCTGAATCTGAAAGCGATCGGCTGGTTCAGCGTCATTCCATGGCTGTTTGCTGCACTGCTTTTATGGATCGTCGGTTACTTATCTGATGGTATTTATAAAAAAACAGGCAGTCTAAGGCTGTCCAGATCCTATCCGATATGGATCTCACAGTTGCTTTCGGCCATTTGTACCATTCCTATTATTTTCATCCACAACGAAGGCTGGGCGATCGTCTTTATCACCCTTGCTGTCGGATTTGCCATGAGTTCGAATGCCACTTTCTATGCCATCAATAACGATATCGCAAAGGAACGCTCAGGAACCGCATTAGGCATTATGGACACATTTTTTGCAGCAGCAGGCTTTATTGCTCCGTGGATTACCGGGCTGATTGTTAATGCAACCAACAGCTTCGCATCTGCTTTCTGGCTGCTTGCAATTTTAGCACTTTCCTCTGTATTTGCCGTTTTCTTCTTTCATAAACCGGACAATTCAAGAAAACTTGAGGAAATAAAATAATCACAAATTGAATAAGCTCTAAAGTGATGGCAAAACCCTCCCACGAAAAGGGAAGGTTTTGCCATTTTATCGTGGTGTGTCTTGCATTTTTATCTTGTGATGCAGTATCCAGATCATTTGAGAGCACTATACACTCCGGTTGATTCCCTCACTTCAGCTGTTTGGCGCTTGTCGGGCATCAAACACCTCGGTTGATTCCCTCACTCCAGCTTTTTGGCGCTTTCAGGGAATCAAACATCCCGGTTGATTCCCTCACTTCAGCTGTTTGGCGCTTGTCGGGCATCAAACACCTCGGTTGATTCCCTCACTCCAGCTTTTTGGTGCTTTCAGGGAATCAAACATCCCGGTTGATTCCCTCACTCCAGCTTTTTGGTGCTTTCAGGGAATCAAACATCCCGGTTGATTCCCTCACTCCAGCTTTTTGGTGCTTTCAGGGAATCAAACACCCCGGTTGATTCCCTCACTCCAGCTTTTTGGCGCTTTCAGGGAATCAAACACCCCGGTTGATTCCCTCACTTCAGCTGTTTGGCGCTTTTTTGTCCTCCAACACCTGTTTGGATTCCACTATTTTGGATTTTGCCGCTTTTTTGTCCTCCAACACCTCGTTTGGATTCCACTTTTTCAGATGTTGGCGCTTTTTTGTCCTCCAACGCCCCTTTGGATTCCATTTTTTCGGATTTTGGCGCTTTTTTGTCCTCTAACGCCCCTTTGGATTCCACTTTTTCAGTTTTTGGCGATTTTTTGTCCTCCAACGCCTCTTTGGATTCCACTGAACGCCGCAGTGAATGAATTTATAAGCAGATAAAATCAGGCAGTCAAGAAAAATCTCGACTGCCTAAAAGTCTAAAAAAAACCGGGGATTAAGTAAATCCCCGGCCTCCTTATATTTCTAATTATTTCTCAACTTTTGATGGAACAGAAGGTTTTTCTTTAGCATTCGTCATCTCAATAACTTTATCTGTGCAGGCTTCCATTGCAGACAGGATCGCGCCACGGAACTGTTCCTGTTCCAATCTTGAGACTGCTGCAATCGTGCTTCCGCCTGGTGAGGTGACCCGGTCTTTAAGCGCACCTGGATGTTCGCCTGTTTCGAGTACCATTTTCGCTGCACCGAGAACGGCTTGGGCAGCAAGCTGATAAGCTTCATTTCTGGCTAATCCTTGTCTAACGCCTCCATCAGCCATTGCTTCAATCATCATATAAACATAGGCAGGTGAAGAACCGCTGATCGATGGAATGGCATCCATTTGCGGTTCGACGATACGAGCCACTTTACCAAAGCTCGACAGCAACGCATCTACTCCGTCGTACTCTTCATCGGTTACCTGTTCATTGCGGCTAATCGCTGTCATACCTTCCCCAACGAGAGAAGGCGTATTTGGCATCGTACGGATCACCTTGACCTTGCGATGAAACGCTTCTTCCACTTCACTAATAGTTACTCCAGCTGCAATGGTGATAATAATCGTATTAGGCTTAATTTCATCCCTGATACTCTGGATCACTGCTGTATAATCGCCTGGTGCAACAGCAAGAAAAAGTCTGTCTGCTTCCTCAGCAACTAAATGGTTATTAATTGTTGTCCGAATACCAAGGTTTTCTTCAATTTTCTCTATTGATTCAAGTGATCGTGCACTCGCAATAATTTGATCCTGTTCAGCAATTCCTGATTTCAGCATGCCGCCTATCATGGCCTGTGCCATTTTTCCGCAGCCGATAAATCCGATTGTTTCTTTCATCACGTGTCACTTCCTTTTCATTGATTTCACTGTTATTATCGTATCACCTTTCTGCCCAGAAGTCGCTCTCCATACAGACTGCTCTCCTTGCGTTGCACAGGTTGAACAAGCAATAAACTCGTTCTGCTTCCGGAGCTCCCCTTTTCCTCCGAATTACTTAAGGATTGTAGGGGATTCGAGGCTCCGATGCTCAGTGAAGTTCAATTGGAACCCAGCCACGGACACTGTTAATGAACCATATTTCTTCCGCTCGCTCCAGGTCCTTCTTTGTAATGAGCGCCTCCGTTATCTCTCCCTTTTGTATTAATTGCTCACGAAACGTTCCTTCAAGAAGACCAGAGGATATCGGTGGAGTATACAGGCTTCCCTCTAAGCGGCAGACAATATTGCCAGTGGTAAACTCGGTCAATTCCTCTTCTTCATTCCATAGAAGTGTATCAAATAACTCAGGATTCTCTAGACGATGCATCTCATAACATTCGCGATGAGTGGTTTTGTGATAATAAAAACAGTTTGCCCGATCGATCGGGTTATTAGCAATAGCCGCTTTCATTAAACCTTTAACAGACGTAACAGGAGACGCTTCAACTGCAACGTCCCCTTCCTTCCCGATAAGAACTCTTGTCTTAAATTGCCCAGACGATCGTGAAGATGAGAGACTGGAAAGCTTTTCCTTCAAAAGTTCTTCATCGAGTTGAAACCCAAAATATTCTGCAGAACGCCGCAGCCGCTTCAAATGCAAGTCCAATAATATAAACTCGCCTTCTTCCAACAGCAGGCTTTCAAGCAGCTGAAATGATGGCCACTGTGTCGTAAGCACCTTGCCCTTTGCTGCAATTTCAGCATACTCACCCTCAGCAGTGGAATCCCAAGTAACCCCTCCACCGACACCGTAAGTTGCCTTTCCGGAGTGCTGATCAATCCACGCCGTGCGGATCGGTACATTGAATACCGCATCTTTTTCTGGTGTAAAGTAACCAATTGTCCCACAGTAAACTTCCCTTGGGGATGGCTCCAGCTCCTCAATAAGGGCCATTGTTTTAAGCTTAGGTGCACCAGTTATTGATCCGCACGGGAATAAAGCTTCGAGAAGATCAAGATAACGCGAAGAAGATTCCATCTCTGCCTGCACAGTCGAGGTCATCTGGTAAACCGTCGGATAAGCTTCTACATTGAATAAAGATGGAACTTTTACAGAGCCAGGCACGGCAGTCCGTCCCAGATCATTACGAAGCAGATCAACAATCATGACGTTTTCTGCCTGTTCTTTCTCTGACGACCGCAATATCTGCTTGTTTTTCTGATCTTCATCATAAGAACAGCCTCTTTTAATCGTCCCCTTCATCGGTTTTGCTTCAAGCATGCTGCCTTTTTTCGCAAAGAAAAGCTCTGGCGAGGCTGATAAAACATGGAAATCATCCATTTTGAGATAGGCACAATAATCGGCCTGCTGCGCGTCTCTTAGTCCGTGGAACAACCCTGCCTCATTTCCTTTGAAATCAGCCAGCAAACGAATGGTATGATTCAGCTGATACGTATTACCCGCTTCAATATTCTTTTTAATATAAGCTATAGCCTGTTGGTATGCTGTTTCATCCGTATCGGCCTGCCAATCCAGCATCTCGTTGAAAGCTTCCTGCTTCTCAAAAGGTATAGAATCTGGTTTTCGAAAAATCCCGAACCAAATCAGGGGCATTTTCGGTTCGTTGTGCACGCGCATATTCCTATTAAAAGCAGGTGCGGCTTCATAGCTGATATAACCTGCAGCATAATACCCCTGTTCATTATATTTCTCTATTCTGCTGACAATATGTCTAACCTCGGAAAGCTTGCGTGTCGTCAATATGGCGACAGGCTCTGTAAATCTGATGTTTCCTAATTTTGTATAATGATGTCGGAAGTAAAAATCGAGTTCCACACGATTCATAGCAAAGCCCCCTTTCCGTTTGAAATAAGGCCAAAGTTCTCAAAACACTGTTTAAGCATCGTCTGTCCATGCTCGGTAAGAATGGCTTCAGGGTGAAATTGCACCCCTTCTATTGCCCAATGTCTGTGCCGCACTGCCATGATTTCTCCAGCCATTGTTCTTGCACTCACTTCCAGTTCTTTCGGAAGTGAAACGTCTTCAGCAATCAGCGAATGATATCGGGTGACTTTAAAAGATGAAGGAAGGCCTTCAAAAAGCGTTCTGCCATCATGGTTGATCCTTTCCCGTTTTCCATGCATAGGCTTTGCGGCCTTTATAATTCTGCCTCCAAGGGCCTGAATAATGGTTTGATGGCCGAGACACACACCCAAAATTGGAATTTTTCCTTTCAATGCATTCACACATGATAAACTGATGCCCGCATCATCCGGTGTTCCAGGACCTGGCGACAAGCAAACAGCTTCAGGATTTAATCGTGCCAAATCACTGGCTGACATTTCCTTATTAGAAATGACCCGAATATCAAAACCGATATCTCTAATGTATTGAACTAAGTTATATGTAAAAGAATCATCATTGTCGATCATGACTATCATTTTTAAGCCGCCTCTTTTTCATAAGCATTCCACGCTTTCAGAATATCATGATTTCAGAGGGCACGCACCAGATCTTCAATAGCATGCAGCCAATTTTATTTTAACTTCCAGCTAGATGGGGTATAGTCAAGTGAGAGATATAACAGGAGGTGAAGCCGGTTCATATCCGGCGAAATATATGAAGATTGGACATAATATTGAAGCACTTGAGCTAACAATGAATATCAACGGGCATCAAAGCACCATCCATCCTGTGGTGATGTGGGATGATGATGGCGCTACATTAGTGGATACAGGAATGGTCGGTCAGTATGAAGATTTAAAAAAGGCTTTAAACAAAGCGGGTGTAAAACCTGAATCGATTAAACAAATCATTATTACCCATCAGGATATTGACCATATCGGAAATCTCCCTAAGTTTCTTAATGAATTTCCTCAGACACAGGTATGGGCTCACGCAGAGGATGCACCGTATATCGAGGGAAACAAAGAAATGATAAAAATGTCATCCTCAAGGCTCGAGCAAATGCCAGAAGAGATGCAAACTCAGCTGAAAGCGTTTATGGATTCACTCATCAATGTAAAAGTCACCAAGACACTTGAAGATGGTGAACAGCTTGACCTTCATGGGGGTGTTGAAGTTATTTTCACACCCGGCCACACCCCTGGGCACATCAGCCTGTTTGTCAAAAACGAACAACTGCTGATCGTAGGTGATGCGATGGTTGCAGAGGATGGCCAGCTCCAAGGTCCGCGTCCTGAAGTAACTCCGGATCTCGATCGCGGATTTGAATCCATTCAAAAATTTAAAGAGCATGATGTTGAATACGCTTTATGCTATCACGGCGGCCATTTAGGCCCAAATGCCAATGAACAGATAAAATTATTTAAAGCCTAAACTGAAAAACGAAACTGCCTGGGGAATATTCCCCAGGCAGTTTTTTTGCGGGCACGGGACTCGGGGCACGGTGCCTGTGGGGCACGGTGCCTGTCACGCCCCGATATATGTCGAATGCATAAGCATTCACAGTCCAGTCCATGCGAGAAGTCTTGCGAAGCCCAGAACCTATTTTCAATTAATTGTGTCCATTGTCACAAAATTGCTACAAAAAACCACTTTGAGCCTGACTTTGATCTCATCAGTGGTGTTATAATTTGTTATAGAATAACATCACTTTTAGCAAAGGAGACTTTAACTTGAAAAAATTACTATTTTCCCTGCCCGTTATGTTTATTGCCGCGTTACTGTTTATCAACGCTGCAAGTGCGCACGTAACAGTCGATCCCAAGGAGGTTCCAAAAGACTCTTATCAAAAGTTCACGGTTAAAATGCCGAATGAAAAGGATAAGCCTGTCACCAAGCTTGAAGTTAAAATACCTGCAAACGTCGACGTTTCATCTGTTGAGCCTGCAGCAAACTGGTCTTATAAACTTACTAAAGACAGCACGGATAAAATCACCGGTATCACCTGGATGGCAACAGGTAAAGGTCTCCTCCCTGAACAGTTCGCTGAATTCTCTATTTTAGGAAAAGTAAGCAAGGATGCATCTCAGTTATCATGGAAAGCTTTGCAAACATATGATGGCGGAGATGTGGTTAAATGGGTTGGCGCAGAAGGATCTGAGCACCCCGCCTCTGTGACAAAAGTCGTGGCAGGCGATCAAAATCAAATGATGACAGATCAAAAAAGCATGGATACCCAAAAGGATAAATCAAAGGATAAATCCAATTCATGGCCGTTGTACTTATCAATCATCGCAATTCTACTTAGCTTTGTCAGTATTGTAATAGTCAGCGTGAAAAAACCCAGATAAATTATGTAAAGCACCCAGTCTGGGTGCTTTTTCACTTTATCCGAAGATCCGCCAAAGTTAGCTGAAGCCACCCGTGGAAAGCGAGCAGCCTAGAGCGGAAATTAACAACCACGACTATACCAAGGAACTTTTTCAGTTGCCTCAATAGTGCTGCAAGCGAGACCCATAGTTCCTTAACCGCTTTCAAATCACTTAATAAAAGCGTATTTATATTTTTTCGTACCACAGCTAAGAAAGCAGCCTTTTGTTTTAATATTTTGTGTTATCTTTTATATAATAGAATTCCTAATGCGCTTTTTATGGAAAAATGACTAAATCAAAGGAGGGATATCGTGCTTCCAGCTGAAAGAAGAAATCAGATTAAAACACTTATTAATACCCATCATCATATGAAAATTTCTGAACTTAGCCAGCTTCTAAATGTTTCAGAAATGACCATACACCGGGATATCAAAATTCTAATCGATGAAGGAGCCGTTATCAAGACATTTGGAGGGATATCGTCTTTTCACACTTCAAAACAGGAAAAAAGCGATCATTGCGCGCTTTGCGGAAGGCAAAATCATTCTAAAATGTCATTTCGCCTGATTCTTGCCAATCATCAAATTGAAGCTGCCTGTTGTGCACATTGTGGCTTGCTTCGCAAAATGCAGCTTAACGATCAGGTTGTACAGGCCATTTGCAATGATTTTCTCACACAGACAACTATAAGTGCCCCCTTGGCATGGTATGTCACAGACACCACCATTAATATGGAATGCTGCCAGCCGCAAATCTTAACGTTTGAGCACCAACAGCATGCTGAGCAATTTGTGACTGGATTCGGTGGGAAGGTTCACTCTTATCAAGAAATCATGGCCGTGCTGCAAGGGAAAATGGATCCTGATACAACAACTTGTCACTAGAATGCATCCATTCGAGGGAGTCTTTCTAACCCCCAATCTCTTGCTAATATCAATTTCCATAATTAAAAAACGGCGGAGGTGTTCGTTTGGTCATGCAAATTCAAGGAATCAATCATCTGCTTTTTTCCGTATCTGATCTTGAGAAATCAGTCTTATTTTACCGTGATATCTTGCAGGCAAAGCTTTTAGTTAAAGGCCGGCGCACGGCTTATTTCGATCTTAATGGATTTTGGCTTGCGCTAAATCTTGAGGAGAAGATTCCTCGTGAGGAGATAAAAGCCTCTTATACTCATATCGCATTTACAGTAGAGGCAGCGGAATTAAGTGATTGGCAGCAGAAATTGACAGCGAATGGGGTCACTATTATTGAGAGCCGTGCTCGGGCGCCACAGGATCGACCATCGCTTTATTTTACAGATCCAGACGGCCATAAGTTTGAACTTCATACCGGTACTCTGAAGGATCGTCTTGACTATTACAGGACGGAAAAGCCGCATATGACATTCTATGATTAATTTTTCCTCGAATAAGCTGCAACGGAAAAAAGAAGACTTGGAAGAAAGGCAAATACATAAGAATAGAGAAGAAATAACCGGTCGTCTTGTTGGAATAAAATAAATGAAAAGGCGGTGTTGGCCATTGCGTACAACGCCCAAATCAAATTTTGGGACGGGGTGAGCGAAATAATGGAGCAAATGACCGCAAGAATGATCAATAGGCAAGAAACAACGCTGACCGACAAGAGCTGCTGACTCTTCTTATGGAATTTCTTCAAAAACAGCCTCCCCAATAGAAAATAGACTGCAAGGATCATGATCAATGACACAATCATCCCTAACGCCCTTAAGCTGGTTTGCTTTTCAGAAAACATCTGTGGCAGGATAATAGCTAATCTGAATCCCAACACACATATAACAACATGGAAAATTAAAGCATACAAATTATTTTTGATCATAGTCAATCCTCCAATCAGCGGCCATATGATCCATGAAAGCATGCTCTTTCACGATGAGCAGGTTTATAGGCAGTGTAAGAAGTTCCGTTCACTATTTCTTCTGCCCCACAGAGTTGAGCGATGGCTCCCCCCTGCTTCTTTTTAATATATGTATAAATAACTCTTTGCTCGTCTTTGAAGGTTACATAGTATTTTGTATCGTAAGTCCCTTTTATCACTTCTGTATTCCAGCTTACAAAAGTCTTCTTTATATCCTTTTTTGTGTAACCCTCTTTATTTAAATGGGCTGCTGCTTCATTTTTAAGCAGCGTCTTCATAATTGGATTCCCGTGATTAAGGTACTCAATAACTGCCAAGGGAAATAAAAGCACACAAACTAAACTAGCGATTAAAAAATATCCAATCACTTTTTTCATCTTTTGATCCTCTCTTCAAGATTCCATAAGTGGGGATTCTGCCGCTTGTTTGCTTAATTCTTCAAGTCGCTGCCTTGACTGCTGTTCATCGAACGAGCTAAACCAGCGATAATCATCGTTATCAAGAATCCGGTAATGGTGGCTTATCACATTTTGCTGGAGCCGCAGCTGTCCTTGCTGTGAAAGGTCCTGCCACCATACTTTTCCTCCCAGAGTCCGGGACTTCGGATGCGCAACCGATTCATAAGCAACAGCCTTTATGATCTCAAGCGGATCATCGCCAAGCGCTGTTTTCAATACCTCACTGTCTCTGAATAATGCGCACACAGCCACCACATTTGTCCAGCCGGCAGGATTTCTTTCCTTTTCAATCTGAATAAGCGTCTTTTTCGAAAGTCCTAGCACCTCCGCCATTTTTTCTTGAGTATAGTGGTGTTCAATTCTAATCATCTTCAATTTCCCAGATACAATCTTGTCTAACTGAGATTTATCCATCATGACCTCCTATTTACCTTTTACTCTTATAGTGTAATATTACACCTAAATAAACTAATTGCAAGAGCTTATTAAAACTTTCTATCTCCCTTTCCACAATAAAAAAAAGCAGCCCATCCTGGCTCTGCTTTCATTAATATAATCTTGCAATCCATGCGCCCAGAACAACAGACAATCTTTCGAATTAATTAAGAGACATCATCTGAACTGAAAGTCTGAGGCGGCGCATCAGGAATAATCGCTCGCTCGCCATGCTGAGACATGCCGGCCGGTACATTAAGTATTGTCCCGATTAATGCATGCTAATATAAAAGCGCTTAAAAGCACATTCACCCTTTTCACTTTAAAGCCTCCATTTCGACCATTTTTTGACGCGCTTGGATCGCCAATTGAAAATAATGAACAGCTTTTTCAAATGCTTTGTGTCTACAATAAAATTGGGCGCACATTTCTGCATATTCTTCTATATCTAAATACAACATTTCGACATTAAAATAGGAAAATCCTTCTTCAAATACCAATTCAAAGTCATTCCCTTCTGTGTAAAGGGCCCTTAAAAAGTTGAGTTTCACCAAGTACTCTTTGTTATTAATTTTTTTTGCGTAGTCCAGCCCCTGATTTAAAGAGACTATAGCAAGTTCCTCTTCTTCAATTTTAAAATATTCTCTTGTCAATGTGAAATGAGCCTTCACATAGTAATTCTGGTTAAATAACTGATCCTCCAAAACGAAATTCAAAAAGCGAATCGCTTCTTCTGAGCACCCTTGCTCAGAATAAAACAGACCAATATTATAATTAATCAGTGTTTGAAGGGGTTTGTCTCCTAATTTTATGGCATCTTTCTTGGCATTTTTATAATGGGATTCCGCTTCTTTAAAACGTCTGAGATCCACGTAATTTGCGGCAAGCAGAATGTCACAGTGAACGGCTTTTTTCATGTAGCCGATATTTTCTTTATAAATTTCAAATGCTTTTTTGGTGTGATCCAATGAAATAAGCGTTTGTTTAATCTGATAGTATACCGACCCGACCTTATAATGAAATTCAGCTCTTTCCAGCTCATCTTCAATACAATCCAGCTTTTTTTCTGCTGACTTATAATGATCGAGAGCGCTTTCATATTGCTTGTTGCTGTATGCGTACATACCTGAAAAGAAATAGTAATAATAGGTCAGCAGGTCATTCATATCTTCTTTAAACGGTTCGACCTTATTCAATACTTTTTTTGCCGTATCAAACTGCTTGAACAAGAGCTTATGACGAAAATCAAGCAGAGAATAATAAATCAACATGGTTTGATCTTCCTCCATGTTGTGAATGCGTTGATCAATTTTGCCCTTAATTTCATTAGACCCTTCCAGATCATTTGCGCGCATAAGGGTATACCAGGTATTTAACAGATTAGCGACCTCGTGTGAATGAACTAATTGACTGCTCAATACATTCCCTCCCTCATCAACACGTACTTACATTAAGTATAGCATGATCAAAAGGTAAAATTGAATAAAATATTCTGTTAATGCGCTGTTACAAAAAAGATCACACGAATTTCTCTTAGCATAATAAAAATCGTGCAAGCGGAGCTGCACGATTTTTTGACTTGCATGAACCATATCGGGATTTAACTGATGTCTTGATGTCTGCTTGTTTTTATGTGAAATACTCTAGCTTTGCTTGCGGAAAGTAGTTATCAATATAGCCGCCCAGGGTATTTTGAATATCCTCTTGCTGTTCCGTCTGATAAATATATTTTCCAATCCCATAGCGTCCCCATTTATACTTGCGCTTCGCTTCATCAAGCTCAAGCTTTGTCATAGGGTAGTTTTCCTGAATAACCCTTTTCGCCGGCTTCGTGAAGCGATGCTGAATTAGTTCGAAGGTGAGATCCTTTCTTGCAAAAGCAGGCAAAGCTGCCTCCAGCTGATCAAAAAGCCCTTTGTACCCCTCTTTCCACCCATCATGCAAATAAATGGGTGCCACAATAAAACCAAGCGGATAACCGGCTTCAGCAACTTTCACGGCTGCTTCAATTCTTTCCTTCAGCCGTGAAGTTCCAGGCTCAAAATATTTGATAATATAATCATCATTAACACTGAACCTAAACCGGGTTCTTCCCTTATGTTCTGCATCGAGCAAATGGTCAACATGGGCAAATTTTGTTACGAACCTCAGCTTGCCAAAAGATGATTTCCCAAAAAATTCAATAGCTTTTTTTAATGAATGGGTTAAATGATCGACGCCAACAATATCGGAGGTACAAGAAGCTTCAAAGCGAGTGAGCTCAGGCGCACGCTCCTTCATATATTGATCTGCGGCATCAAAAATTTCTTCTGTATTAACATACGTTCTTATATAAGGCTTGCTTCCCATCGTTGTCTGCAGATAACAATAATGGCAATGTCCCATGCATCCGGTTGCTAAAGGAATCGCATATTCTGCGGATGGTTTTGAAGAATCAAAGGAAAGGGTTTTTCTGACCCCGACAACAAGCGTTGACTTGGCAATCCGGTATTTTTGGAAATGATTCTCTCCCGGCAAATTCCGCACTTGATTATGTGACGTCGTCTCTCTGATCTCCAACCCCATTTTCGTGAACTTTTCTTTCAGCATCTTTCCCAGCGGATAATCCAGCGCTCTAGGTTCAATATAAACGAGCTGAGGAACGAATGGCTTAATCATGGCCAAAGCTTCCAAAAGCTTCTTCGTACGCCGTTTCAGCTGCAAATTCAGTATCAAACACAGCCAACTCATCTGTGAGGTTATAGTACGTATCATGCATAAGAAGCGAAAGTGCCCCGGGATTTACCGGATTTTCCACAATCGCTGCCTGCTGAACTTGAGCCACATTTTGTGTGTGGGGATTACGGTATAAAACATAGACAATATCCCCGTTTTCAAATCGGTTCACTATCTTTCCCTCCTCTTTGACTTTATTGATATGGTCTCCTTATGCTTATTTTCTATGTAATAAACACCCTCTTCCTAAGCCATCACTTTATGACAATGTTAAAAGACATTTCCAGCATGTTATCTGTCATTTCACACACATTAACAAGGAAAGAAAACATATTGTCTGGGGGGATTAAATGACTACGCAAACCACGCCAGGAGCCACAGCGGTTTCTGCAAATCATGGCGGCCATGACCTCTTCGATGCTCATGAAGTCATCTCAGGACTGATTGGCATACTGGATCAGTATCAATTGTATGATTCCATGATTAAAAATCCTGAACTCAAAGGAATTCTCCAGCATCACACGCATTTTATGACGGTTTTGTACAACAGTCTTGTTGAAACGCTTACAACTGGAAATAAACCAGCTCAATCAACACAAGTCTATGAAATGACTTCATCTCATGATGTGATTTATGGGATCTCACCTTCTCAGCCTAAAAAACCAATCACCACTGCAACGGAAATAAACGACCAGGGACTTTCTGGTTATATGCTTGGTCATGTGAAGGCTGCCTCTTCCCTTTTGGCAATGTCAGCGCTTGAAGTCACACACCCCGTCTTACGGCGTATGTTCGCTGACAGTGTTCCGAATTTTATTGAAATGGCCTATGAGATTTTTCTTTTTCAAAACCGACACCATTATTACCAGGTTCCACAGCTCAAACCTGAAGATGCCGCCGCTATGCTCGAAAGCTTTTCGCCGGCCGCTCCCCCGTCTCCGGGAACGATCCCGTATTCATAAAATCAAACACGCAGGCACAGGAGCAAGATGGAACTCCTGTCGCCTGCAAAATATTTTTTTTACATATAAGTCACTTTAACTCAAGCATAAAAGCCATGAAAACGTAGCCCGTATGAGTGCACTGAAAAAGCCTCTTTTTTACCTTCGGGCCGAGATTTGGGAAGTTCTCCCTTGCCGCGGGCGAACCACGAGCCTCCTCATGCCCACAGGACGTGACGAGCTTAGCCTATTTTCCTTCAAATTGTTGCGCTGTGGGGTTTCGTTTCGCCTGGTCACGCTGATGACGCCGCTGAAAAAGTCCCTGGTTTAGACATGGTTGTTGATTTCCGCTCTAGGCTGCTCGCTTTCCACGGGCACGGCCTCAGCTAACTTTGGCGTGGGCTCTTTGGACGCCAAAGTGGATCTTCGGACGCGTGCTATTTCCGTAGGAGTCTCGCGCCATCCGCTACAATCAACGTGTTAGTGGTCAGATGTTGCCCTTTAGAAGTCATGAATAACTGGCGACCGAGAACTTCACAATGAAACACGAAAACAGAAGCATAGACGGTCTCTGCGGTAAACGAGCAGAGTCCACATGTCAGATCATAGACTTTTTCAGCGGCCTCAACGCGAATTCCCCGGCGTCTCGTACTTCCCGGCAGCTCGACCATAAGTGGGAAAGGGATCTCAACTTTTAAAAATTCAGTACCCTTTTAAGTCATTAGTCTGAGCTATTCTTTGATTAAATCTTAAGTAGGTCATAAATACAGAAGTTTTTCTGTGATGTCACGCTGTTCCGAAGTTCTTATACAACCTCTTTGCATTCACACTCGGAGAAAAAAAGTGAAGCTGTGCCATCTGCCTTAGATGTTAAAGGAAAAGGAATTTGGATCATGTGCTTCTTCGTCTTCTAGGAATATTTCAAAGTATTTTTGGCTATAGATATTCAGCGGTCATAGTCGGAATCACGTGAAGGCTAAATGGAAAAGTTCAGCTTAGAGGCTTCCACGGTTACTCGGCTGTGCTGCTGGAAAATTCGAGACGCCATGTGATCTAGCTGAAGACCGCTGATTATAGCCATAAATGACTTCTAAATGGCCACAAGCATGTTGATTGAAGCGGATGGCGCGAGACTCCTCGAAAATGCCCATGCTTATTGAAAGCTAGAAATACCCGAGACTCCTGCGGAAACAGCACGCGTCCGAAGATCCACTTCTGGGGCGCAAAGAAATCACGCCAAAGTTAGCTGAGGCCGTGCCCGCGGAAAGCGAGGGTATTTCTGCTTTCAATGGATGGCAACCGCATTTTCTTCGTGCGATGTGGATTCGGAGATGCTGTTTCAATGTCCTGCGGAATCAGCACGCGATCCGAAGAACCACTCTGGCGCACAAAAAATCACGCCGAAATGTCCTAGCTAAGGCCGATGCCGTGGCAAAACGAGGGACGATTAAATTGGTTGAAATGTCCTTCATAAGGCGTGATGATGGTTCAAGTCCTGAGATTCGAATTCTGTGGTTGAAAATGTCCTATTATAGTGGCGATCCAAGGTCACATAACTGTGAGTAAAATTGAGATGCGAAGTGTGCTGTTTATGTTTGCGTTGATTGAAGAGGATGGCGCAAGACTCCTACGGCAATTGCACGAGGCCATTGAAAAAGTCTCACAATTTGAAAATAAGCAATCCATCACTTCATGAATACGAACGTCAAAGCCTCTGTTTTCGTTCTTCAAAGGCAACTAAAAACTGAACTCATTTTCAGTTAAAGGAAAGATGGCTTCAGACGACTCAATGTCTCAGTTTGACTGATTGAAGCGGATGGCACGAGACTCTGAGGCACAGTACCGACAAATGCCCGTGCTTAGTGAAAGCAAGAAATACCCGAGACTCCTCGAAAATGCGCATGCCCAGAATTGAAAGCTAGAAATACCCGAGACTTCCTACGGAATCAGCACGCGTCCGAAGATCCACTTTGGCGCCAGAGAGACCACGCCAAAGTTAGCTGAGGCCGTGCCCGTGGAAAGCGAGGGTATTTCCGCTTTCAATGGATTGCATCCGCATATTCGGCGTGTAGTGTGTTGCTATTTCAAGGCCTGCAGAATCAGCGTTCCAGGCTTGCAGAACGCCTGCTAAAAGCGAAGGTATTTCCGCTTTCAAATTATGGCATGGCAATTCATCGTATCTAAACATTACTTGTTTATTTATGAAATTAATCATATGCCTCCCTTTTTTTAATAAGGTAATAAAGCAGAACTTAATAAGGGAGGCTTCCTACACCATGACAGTCAGCAGCAAATCTATGAGCCCCCCGAAGGTGATAAGTCCTATGCCTGCCTGGGGAAAACCGGTGCTGAGCCATTTCACTAATGACATGACCAGCATTGAAAGCCCCTTCCCATGCATACTTGGGGTTGAGGGGTTAAAAAAGGGGCATATCAGATTCGCATTTATTGAAAATCATAACGAAAAGGGGGAAATCAGAAAGCTTTCGGAATATCTCAAATTATATTTACGGAACGCCCGTCATTTTGGAAAATACACATCATTGGTTGTCTTCTTCAAACCAAGTTATCCGCTGCTATCTGTCGAAAACTATGAAAAACAATTTTGGCACGTTCTTCAAAACCTTAATAAGTGTGATGAACAGCCGTGGCCCGAAGCAATCCCGCATTCTCCTGAGGAGAGCAGATGGGAATTCAGTTTTCATGGAGAGCCAATGTTCGTTGTTTGCAATACGCCCGTTCATAAAAAAAGAAAAAGCCGCTATAGTTCAACATTTATGATGACGTTTCAACCAAGGTGGGTATTTGAAGGTCTGAACGGTGAGACCAAAAAAGGTAAGCACGTGAAACAGGCAGTCCGGAAACGCCTTAAAAATTATGATGAAATCGATGCCCATCCTCTCCTTGCCTGGTATGGCGCTGAGGATGTTCTGGAGTGGAAGCAATATTTTTTAAGGGACAATAATCGTGAACAGTTAACTAAATGTCCTTTTTATACGGAGGAGAAAAAAACATGAAGATAAAATCAGCCGAAGTGTTACGGGATGTCGGTGGTAAGATGGAGTATGTGATCCGGGACCTGCTTCCTGAATCCACGTGCTTTGTGGAAGTGCAAAAGGATGCACCATTTAAAGAGCATCCCACTCACACCCACCCTGAGGATGAAGTGCTTCATATACTAGAAGGCCAGCTGTATTTCACTATTAATGAAACAGAATGGATATGCAATGCTGGCGATCGCCTTTTCCTGCCGAAAGAAACACCCCACTCTTCCAAGGCCGGAAAAAAAGGCTGCCTCTATGTCATTTCAATCAATAAATAAGGCCACAACTCATAACAGGAGAACATAACCTCCTGTTATGCCTCCTCTCCCCAGCCCTAAGGTTGATTATTAATTCCGCTGTGAATAAAAAGTGCTGTGCTAATTGTTTCAGTCCTTCACCACACCAAATTCTTCGGTCACCCATTCTTTAAAAATTTCGTAATCAAATTCAACCTGACGTTTGTAGTGAACGGCCCAGCGAGTCATGTCTACCGCAAATCGTTCTGCATCATCCCCAATAGCATCAAGAATCATCACTTCATTCTGATGATTAAAAAGATGATGGATATCTTCATCTGCTCTTGCGTGAGTTTTTGCCGTAATCTGTGCCATGATTTCAACGGTTTGTTTCATGTTGTTAAACGTTTTTAAAGCTTCTGGAGCCAGTTCCTCACTAAAAGATGAATGCTCACGAAGATAAAATTCACGGCCCTGAATCGTCATCCACCCTAAGTAAGGGTCCTCCTTATGGTGCATCGCTTTCTGTGTCATAACAACACGACGTCCGTGATGGATCCTGCCTTCCTGCTTCAGTACCTCATGATCACTGAAGAAGTAGGCACTTGCTGGTGTCCGTGCTTCTTTCGCTTCAATAATCACATCATCCAGATCGGTCTCCCCGCTTCTCCCTTCAACCAGGATGAAATAGCGCTTTAATCCAACCGAGCCAATTCCTGCGCCAAATGATTTCACAACGTCCTTTATTTTGAAATAATCGGTCGTACGATTTAATTGATTGTCCCGTGTCTCAAGATATTGCCCCCAGCCTTTTTCGAATGCTGCCCTTTCATCTTCAGGAAGAGGCTCAAAGCCGTTCTGTTTAAAACGCCTGACTCCATCCTCCACTGTTGTTAAGGCTCTCAATCGTTCATCGGCATCACTTTTTTCAACTTCTTCAAGTAGGGCTTGAACGGGTCCCATGGTGTTTTCCTTCGTAAAAATGGCTTCTGTCACGCCCGTTTCAGTCTTATACAGATGGAGCTGTTTAGCATAGCTACTGAAATAATGCCTCATCAAGGCTTGGCGGTCTTCTTCAGAGAAATCAAGCAGTGTTCCGTACAGACCGATGCTGACGGCACTGCGAACCACATCGTAAAGGTAAGAGCCTAAGTAGCCTTCGTCAAAATCGTTGGTGTCATAAACAATTCGCCCATTGCGGAGCTGAGAGGCTCCGAAATTTTCAAAATGGAGATCTCCCTGTATCCAGGTGGGATGATCCTCTGACGTTGTGTAAGGGAGCGGCAGATGTGCCAGGTCATAATAGAACAAAAAAGCACTGCCTCTATAGAAATGAAACGGGCTTTTTAGCATTTTTTTGTATTTTGCTGACCGGGATTTGTTGTTAAGCTTAAGCTCTTCGCCTTCATAAGCATTAAATATGGTCTGAATCGTTTGTGTTCTTAAGTCTTTAAACGTCTTTTTTATTAATGACATGACTGAACCTCCTGTTTTATTCCCTTATCTTCACTACCCTTCCGCATTTTTTTCAACCCTTCCTTAAGAAAGTAGGTTGGCGTTGATTTAGCGGAAAGACGCTCGCCTTCCATAAGCCAAATTGAGCATTCATACATATAAAATGTTTTAAAAATACGCCCAACGTGGAATAGGTTATGTTATGCAAGGGTCAGGATTTTTTCCTGAGAAAGGAGTTTTATAAATGGAAAAGATCTTTTCTTACCTCATGAATTTTTGGAAAGCGCATATTACCGGGGCAGAAGGGGCTTTTTGGATCCTCATCAAAATAATTATCCTATTCCTCGTCTCCCGGCTTGCTGTCTCTGTTCTAAACAGAGTAATAAAAAGGATTCTGCGATTAAAAGCGAAAGTGAATGCAAGAAGGCGCGCAACACTCGAATCGTTAATTCTTAACATAACCACTTATACGATATATTTTATTTTTATATTAACGGCGTTTCCGTTAATCGGCATCAACATTGGTGCGTTGCTTGCTGGCGCGGGGGTTGCCGGAATTGCCATTGCTTTCGGTGCTCAAAGTCTGCTTAAAGACTTTTTCAATGGTTTTTTTATTCTATTTGAGGATCAATATGGTGTCGGTGATTTTGTGAAAATCAATGAAATATGGGGTCAGATTGACTCTGTGGGATTACGCGTGACCACAATTAAGGTGTGGACCGGCGAAGTGGAAATTATACCGAACGGACAGATCGGGCAGGTTACGAACTTCTCAAAAGACAATTCGGTGGCTGTTATTGATATTAATGTCGGCTATGATACCCCGCCGGAAGAAGCCATTTCTATAGTGGAAATGGAAATGGAAAAATTAAAAAATGAGGATGAAAATATCATTGGAAGTGTTGAAGTCCTCGGTGTCCAGACTTTAAACGATTATAACTATACGCTTCGCGCCATAGCTGAGTGCATCTCCTATTCACACTGGGATGTCCAGCGAGCGGCGAAGCTCCGTATCCGGAAAGCCTTCGATGATTTCAATATAGATAAACCCTTTAACAAGGTTGTTTTTCTAAATGAGCAAATTAAAAAAAGAGGAAAAAGTCCACAACATGAATAGTGCAAACCACCCAGGTTGAACCGCACCCCTGCCGTTAGAGTCACAATCTATCGGCAGGGGTGCCTCAGTTTCTGGGTGAATTGTCTTTATACCTCGTATAATTCAATCGGCAGTCCGTCGGGATCCTTGAAAAAAGTGAACCGCTTGCCTGTTAGTTCATCCACGCGTATCGGTTCAGGTGTCACACCTTTTTCTGTGAGCTCTTCCACAGCTGTATCAAGTTCTGCTACTTCAAACGCCAGATGCCTTAAACCAAGAGCTTCAGGGTAACTTGGCCTTTCTGGTGCATCAGGAAACGTGAACAATTCAATCTGATCCGAGATGCCAATCGCGATATCAAGCTTGTAAGAATCACGATCTTCCCGGTAAGCCTCATTTAATATCGCTCCTCCAAGAACCTCCGTATAGAATGCCTTGCTCTTTTCATAATCTGAACAAATAATTGCGACATGGTGAATGCTGTCGATATTCATGTTAACCACCTTTCATCTTTTAAGGGGTAAGATCCGCTTCAAATAAAAATTTCAGTTGGTTCTCTATTAAAATTTGAGGAGCCACTCTCATGACCATGTTTCTCATTCCGCATATTGCCGGTGACGACAGCTGTGCCGCAGTGCCAATACGCCTTGAGATCCGGGTGACACGCTGCGTTCTTTTAATACGTACTTTTTCAAAGCTTTTCAAGGCCGCAATAATTGAAGGTTCCTTAGCCAAAAAATGAGCCAGAATCACAGCATCTTCCATTGCCTGCCCGGCACCCTGCCCAAGATTCGGGGTAGTCGCATGAGCAGCATCCCCAATCAGAACAATCCTTCCAAAAGCATAATGACTAAGCGGAGGCAAATCATAAATGTCCGTCCACAAAAGATCTTCCGGAGCCGTGTTTCTGATCAGCTCTGCAGCCGGACCTTTGTACGATTCAAATTGCTTGCTTAATTCTTCTGAAGTGAATTCCTTCATACGGGGATCATTTTCCCTTGCATTAATACAAACAAACCAATAAATATAGCCTCCATTAAGCGGGACGATGCCCACTCTCCCATTTGGTCCCCACATTTCTAGGATCTTGTCCAATTGAAGCGGGTCCTTTAGAACGCCTCTCCACGCTGTGTAGCCGGCAAACCTTGGCTTAATCGTCGGCTCCAGCTGCTTTCTGATGACGGAACCGATGCCATCCGCTGCAATCATTGCCTGTCCCGTTGCCTCACTTCCATCAGCAAAGGTCACACGCACACCAGATGCTGTTTGGGTAGCCTTCACCGCCTGTTTTCCCGTTTGAACGACACCGGAAGGCAATTTTTCAGCCAGACTTTTAAGCAGTGCCATTCTATGAATCGTAATGCTTTCTGTTGGAAAAGCCGTGTTCATCTGACCAGGGGACGCTTTTGTTAAAAAACGGCCATTCGAGGATAAGATGTCGATCGAAGACACCGTTTTTCCTTTAGAAAGCAATGCGTCTTCAAGGCCGATCTCTCTCATTGCCATCATAGCATTTGCACTGATGCCAAGCCCTGCACCCTCCTCACGAAGCTGAGGCGAGCGCTCATATACCTGCACGTCAAATCCCTTTTGCAGTAAAGCATGCGCAGCGGTCAGGCCTGCAATTCCGCCGCCGGTGATAATATATGACTCAGCCATGTTTCCCCCGCCTTCTTACCTTATGTACAATAAATTTGCTAGACAATCCACTATTAAAGTTAAACGAATCTCTCATTACATACCCTGTTTCAGACTCCTTCAAAGCCACTCATACTATTGGCTATTATCGAGTTCTTTACGGTACAGGTGACCCATTGCTTCTTTTATGAAATGGCGTTCTTCTTCAGAATAAGGAGGACCATACATTTTTGGCTTTTTTTCCTCGGGAAGCGTCTGAAGCTTTTCCCATGAACGTTTTGCTCCTTCTCTGATTTCCGGGTCTCCCTTTGTCCACCTGTCATTCATTTCCTGAAGCATGCGTGCCAGCTTTTGGCCTTCTTCTCCTGTGGGGCTCTCCCCATTGTTAATACAATTTTCTAATGCTTTTCGAAAAAGATGATAGCGGCTTAAGGACTCCTGCTGATCTTGTTCAGTCCAGCCCCTGGAAGCAATTTTCATCAGCGCTGTTTTCGAATAGGACGACTTAGCAAGATCCCTCATCGTCCTTCTTTCTTCATTTGTAAGATAGGCATTGACCCATTCCGGGAGCAGTTTCTGCTTTGCCTGCGCAATGGCTTGAACAATCGAATCATAATCGTAAGTACCATCTGCAGCTTTTTCCTCAATATTTTCAATGGCATCAATCATTTTTTCGAGCTGCTGCTTTTTTCCGTTAAGAAGAGCTTTTTGATACGTTAATCGATCCCCCATCTCTTCCGGCATTCTTTCAAGCATTAACTTGATATCTTTAAGAGAGAAGTCTAAGTATTTTAAGGAAACAATGTACTGAAGTGTTTTTAACTCTTCATTAGAATAAGTCTTATACCCCTGTTCATCTCTTTGCTGAGGGACGAGCAATCCCTGTTGTTCATAATAACGCAACGTCCGTACCGAAACCGACGCTTTCCTTGCAAAGTCACTGATTCGATAGTATTCCTTTGTCATGAAGGTCACTCCTTTGAAGAAAGTTTACCGGATGACGTTGCGTCACTGTCAAGATCTTCATAATTTTTTAGCAGATCAATGAGGCTTGTGAGTGATTCCTAGATAAAAAAACTCCACCAAATGGAGGCGAAATTCCATTCAATCTATTCCATTAAGCAAAAATACTTTTTAACCCCCACATGATTATGGCTACTACTGGAACAAGAACCCAAATATTTCTCCCAAGCCCTTCTTTGTAGGAGGCATGGTCAGTCTGACCAACTTTCCGTTCCATTTGGTCCAGCCGGCTCGACAGTTCATCAATCTTCTTTTCCAGCTTCTCGTTCTCATAATCGCTCATTAAAAAACCTTCTTTCTAAAAGAGTATAAAAAAATCCAAACGTTTCTCTTATTTTATATACGTTCTTAAAGTTTAAAGGTTTCCCTTGGCTGGATGTCTCTGACGAAGCGTTAACTCCAGAAAAAACACCCCTTATGACGTTTTCCATAAAGGGTGTTTTTTCCGGGTCAGACCTTGGGTGGTCCGGCCCCAGAACGATCTTTTAGTTCGTTGTTTCAGTTAATTTAACGAGAACCCGCGATAAATGCTTTTTCTCATCTTCATTACTAACTTCCCATAATTCATTTAGCAGCTTTTGTTCTCTGTTTTTCGGTTCCTCATGCTTCGAGAGGTATTCTGCCACTTTTTTTGCTCCAATTGAAATCGCTTCATCACTTAGGCCGAGTTTTTTACCCTTAGAAACTTTATCTCCCAAGTAATCTTTAAAGTTATTAAAGCCTTCGAGAATTTCGTCTTTCTTTTCCCGGCTCATATTACTGACGTGCTTTTCAACTTTATCGGTCGTATTCTGTTCAGTCATCGTAAAACCTCCTAGATATTTATTCTATCAATACCTTAACTTAAGGAGGACTAAACATCGATTTACCTATTCGCTGATTTCGGTTGAATCTGCCCCGGTTTCATTTGCCACTGCTGCTGAAGGTTGAATGCCCTCTTCTGAACCTGGATTTATTCTTTCACCCTGCCTTGTAATCAGAACGTGCTGACCCCTTGCTTTCCCCTCTACAGAAAGTCTGAGCAGAAGATTTTCCCCTTCAATATACCGAGGAGGATTCTTAAATACGTGATAGTGGATAGGTACAAGCCGCTTAGCGTTTAAAATGACGGCTGCCGCAACCGCCTGTTCAGGCGACATGGTGATCGGGATTCCACTTGGCGTCATTCCACTATCCTCCACTACCGCCTCATTTATTGAAAGAAATGCTGCATCAAATGGGCCGTACTGCCTTGCAATGGTCCACCACAGCCATGCCAAAGTGTATCTCCTCCATGAAAAATGGTTTGTGATTTATCCTTAACTACCCAGGAATTTGTGGATCTCCAAGACCATCCACAGCTTCAACAGCAGTAAAGTGGAAAGCTCCAAGCCCGCCGGTGTCACTCAACATGTACTTTTAAAACCTCTTTCTTTCAGACTATCACTTCAGCTGGCGAAAGCGGAATAAAAGACTAAAAGAGTGTGCCTATGTTTTAGCTTCGCTCAAACTCCGTCACAAGCCTGCAATGATGGTTACTCAAGCAGCTGGCTAACAACTAAGCTTTCGCTATTAAAGGCTTGACGATTAGCCAATTTTCTTTATTGGTTGTCTGGCTGTGGCCTTTTAAAAGTTAAATTTTGATATAGATATCTCAGCGGCCAGCCCATTATTCCGCAGGCCATGAGCATCACATCTCGAACGACTACGAGTTGCGACGAGGAGTCCCGCTCGCAGCATTCCTAGCAGACGTAGAAGCACATGGTCGCCGGTTCTTTTCCATCAACACCTTTTTAGAAACTGACACACAAAAAAGAAGCCCCTTTATAAATAAAGGGCTTCTAAAGAGCAGATCCTATCGGGCGATTGTTTCTTTTGTTAAATACTTAACGGCGTTTTGAATTATGGTAAGACCGTGATCCTTTTTCATGCTTAATATTGACTCAGGGTGGAATTGAACACCGGCTACCGGCAGTCTGTCATGGCGGGCAGCCATAAGACATCCGTCTTCAGCAGTCGCTTCCACTATAAAGTCGTCAGGGATTTCTTCAACAAAAAGTGAGTGATAACGTCCCACTTCCGTACCGGGCTCCAGTCCTTCAAGGATCGTTTTGTCTCCGTTACCTTCAATAAGCTTTGATTTCTCCCCGTGCACTGGATTTTCAAGCCTTCCAATCTTACCTCCAAAGTATTCACTGAGTCCCTGCAACCCGAGACAAACTCCAAAAAGGGGAAGCCCTTTTTCCAAACAGAGGTTAATCGTTTCATCCATCTGAAAACGTTCAGGACGGCCTGGCCCGGGAGAAAGAACCACTAAACTAAAGTCTTCACCCTTTCTTAGCCGGTAACGTGCAATATCGGGGCGGCTGACCTTGACAGCAGCGCCTGTCTGCCGAAGATAATTTGCCAGCGTATGAACAAAAGAATCTTCATGATCGACAAGAAGAATGTCTCCCTGTTCTGATGCAGATACAGCGCAGAGATTCTCTGTTTGTTTTTCAGCCTTGTTTTCGAGAACGTTAATTAATGCCCTTGCCTTCACAAGTGTTTCTTCCTCTTCAGCTTCGGGATCAGAGGCATGAAGAACGGTCGCTCCCGCTCTAACGTCACCTATCCCATCCTTTAGTCTAGCTGTTCTTAACGTCAGACCAGTATTCAGCCTGCCATCGAAGGTGTAAAAACCGACTGCGCCACCGTACCATCCCCTGGAAGAGGATTCATGCTCCTCAATCCACCGAGCAGCTTCAGGTTTTGGCGATCCTGTCACCGTCACGGCCCACATATGCGTCATAAAGGCATCAAGAGCATCATATTCAGGCCGAAGTGTCCCTTCAATGTGATCGACGGTATGGAAAAGATGGGAATAAGCTTCAATCTGGCGCCGGCCAATCACTTTTACCGAGCCTGGTTCACAAATCCGAGACTTATCATTTCGATCCACATCTGTGCACATGGTCAATTCGATTTCATCTTTTTCGGAATTAAGCAGTTTTTTGACCTGCTCTGCGTCCTCAATAGCGTCCCCTGAACGCTTAATGGTCCCCGAAATCGGGCAGGTTTCCACTCGGTTCCCCTCCACTCTGACAAACATTTCAGGAGAAGCGCCAACCAGGTGCTCCCCTCCAAGATTGATTAGAAAACCATATGGACTGGGATTTATTTTTTTAAGACGCTGAAAAACGGTTGATGGCTCATCATTACACTGTCTTGAAAGCTGCTGTGACGGAACCACTTCATACAACTGTCCTTCTTGAAATGCAGGCATAGCTGTTTCAACCAGTTTTGAGAAGTTTCCTTTCTGGTAAGGGAGCACTTCACGCAGAACATGAGAAGAATAAGGCATTTCGATCGTTTCTCTAGCCATTCCGCTAGTCTGTTGGTATTCAAAAGAAAAATCATAGGAGATTCGGTACGCCGCCTCCAGTTTTCGATCAACGGCAATCAGCTGATCCGGCATATAGAGAACAAGATCACTCTGTTGATCTGGTCTGGTAATCTTTTTTTCTATAGCTTCCATCTGGAAAATCAGATCATAGCCGAATGCACCGTACAATCCTAGAAAACGGTCTCCCGGAACACTTAACAGCCGTTTGAAGGCCCGCATCACATCAAAAATTGAAGCCTGGCGGGTTCTCTCGCTTTCATCAGTAACCGGCTCCGGCTCTGGCAATGTTCCAGCAAGAGCATCTTCCTTTTCGCAAAAAGGGATGGCAGGCATTTCATCAGGCAGCTTTTTTTTAAGAAAGCTCATGATGACTTTTCCACGGTCATTTAAAGCGGCTATCTTAAAATCCCGCCCTTTCAGTCTAAGTTCAATTGGCGGGTTTATAAAACCAGCATCCCAGCGCGTATAACGTCCTGTATACTCGAAGCTGCTAGAAAATAAGGCACCTTGAAACCGATCCAGTGATTCTGCCAGTCCTTCAGCAGCATTCTCAGGATCTAACCGTTCTGTGTGTCTTTCAATGAATAAGTGGTGGGGAGTTGTAAATGTATCATCTTTAAGTGCTTGGGATTGTTCGGAAAGTAAACTCATGATTCTCCTCCTTGTATACGTGTAGGTATACAGAGAAGAAGCAATTCTGTGGATGAAGACAGAGGGGCAGTATTCTTTTAATTAAATCACTCAGCTTGTCTCATCTCTTACACTTGCTTCTCACTCTGCTCTGCTCAACTCAATCTCTAAATATGTTCCTATTATAACGAATCGTCAGCCAAGTGCAAACCCGAGCTGGAGGACCCTTTCAGGTAAATGGTGATTGGGCAGCCCGGGAAAGGTTCTATTCCTGCCAAAAAGATCTTCTTATTTAATCTAAAGCTGGTTATGCCTAAATGAACCAGCTGAAAACAAAAAAATCCCAATCGAATTAGGATTTTTCATTCCGAATGGACTTTTATTAGTGATGGCTGATTCTCCCGGCTGTCTCCAAAATCATTATTTTGTCCTTCCATCATCCGTTTTGTCATAAGATATGCCAGGCTTTCCACCCATTCCTCCTTCGTTATTTCCTTACCATCCAGAATCAAAGCATACCTGTCGATGACCAGATTCACATCTTTTTGAAGGTCAATCGGAAATCGTTCTCCTTCTGTATGTAATAAGTAATCTAACGTCACCCGAAAATAGCCGGCTATTTTTATTAAGTGGCTGATACTCGGTTCTTTTTTATTCAATTCATAGCTCCACAAAACGCTTTTCGTTAAGCCAAGCTTTGTTGAAAGATCGTCAACTTTTAAACCATCTCGGGTCCTCAGCTCTTTAAGCCTGGCTCCCATCGACTTCGCATTTTTCAAAGAAATCCCCCTATTCCTTACTCGCTTCTATCTCTCTAGCAATATAATTCGACGCTTGATCAGACACCTCCTTTTTTCAAGGTAAAAAAGCCTAACTGCCAGCATAAGTATAAAATAGGTCCAGTCGAATAAGATGTTAAAATTTGGGATTAAAGGAGTTCTAAATAAATGATACATGATATCTCTTATAACCCGGAAAAGCTAAATGAGATGCTTACCATTATTAAAAACGGGCTGCCAAAAAGCAATAATCGTAAAACAATCACTATCATTGGCGCTGGTATGGCTGGCCTCTCAGCTGCAAGTTTGCTGAAAGCAGCGGGCCACACTGTGAATTTAATAGAGAGCTCCAATAGACTGGGCGGACGCGTGTTTACTGAACGAAACGCTTTTACAAATGGTCTTTATCTTGATATGGGGGCAATGAGGATCCCAAGCTCCCACCTGCTTGTCCTTGAATATTTGAAAAAATACAACCTTCCAATCAATCCTTTTATCAATAGCACGCCTCAGGATCCTATATTCGTAAATGGCGTTCGGACCCGCTTGAAAGACTTCAAATTGGATCCAGACATGCTTCGTTTCCCTGTACTCCCTGATGAAAAAGGAAAAACCGGTAAAGAGCTCTTTAGATATTCAGTGGACCCCTTTATAAAGCTGATGGAAAACACATCATTAGAAGAAAAGAAAAAAATTTTAGCGGAATTGGATCGGTACTCTTTTCAGAACTACCTGCTCTATAATCCGTTTAATCGTTCTTTATCCTCTAATGCAATAGACTTGGTCGGAACGATGGCTGGAATCACAGGCTTCCCGGAGTTATCTTTTCTGCAGATTTTTTTCGATGTTTATGAAGTTATTTCCAACTCCAATACCAAGCTTTATGAGATTACCGGTGGGATGGATCGTTTGCCTTATGCTTTTTTTCCGGAAGTGAAAGATATTATCCATTTTAATGAACCAGTGACAGTTATAGTACCTTCAGACAAGCGTGTCACCGTTTACACTCGCAAAGGCAGCCTACAAAAAGCTTACACATCTGATTATCTGCTGACCACCGTTCCATTCCCAGCCATGCAGTATATAAGAATTGATCCGTACGATTACTTTTCGTACAAAAAGCGTGTCGCAATCAGAAACCTCCACTACACCACATCGACGAAGATCGGTTTGGAGTTTACCCATCGGTTTTGGGAAAAAGAAGGGATATTTGGCGGCCAGTTTGTTACAGATACTCCAATTGGTCTGGGATACTATCCGAGCCATAATCTTGGCAGTTCTGGTCCAGCTGTCTTGCTTGCAAGCTACACTTGGGAGGACGACACCTTAATATGGGACTGTTTACCTCCAAATAAAAGAATTACGAAAGCGTTGGAAAATCTAGAACTGGTTCACGGGAAACAAGTCTATCAATATTTTATTACTGGCGCCTCAAAAAGCTGGGCTCGCGATGACTGTATCGGCGGCGGAGATTTCTGTGTCCTAAAGCCCAATCAACGATTAACTTTTGGTGATGTCGTTGCATCGCCTGAAGGAAGGGTTCATTTTGCCGGTGAACACACCTCAAATCATAGAGGCTGGATTGAGGGCGCCATTGAATCCGGGATCAGAGCCGCTATGGAAATACACGAAAGCCCCGGCAACGGGAACGGAGCCGGGTCCTCTTGAACCACTTTCAAGACCGATTCGGAAGCTGATTTGGTTTAAATCTTATATAAATCAGCTTTATTTCATGAAAAATCCAATAAAATGATGATTTTTCATACCTTATTTGAATGTTTCAATGAAATCGGAAACGGTGCGGACGCCGCACCGCTCCTTGTGGATCTAATTGAGCCTGCCAGGCATATGACGGCAGGTTTTTTGTTGTTGAGAAGGAAAAATTAGGGAAGTGGACAGTAAATCAGTGAAAGTGGACAGTAAATCAGTGAAAGTGGACAGTAAATCAGTGAAAGTGGACAGTAAATCACGAAAGTGGCCAATAGAGCCAATTTGGGAACGTTCCCATGCCCTCTTAAACACCCTTCAAGACCGATTCGGAAGCTGATTTGGTATAAATCTTATATAAATCAGCTTTATTTCATGAAAAATCCATGAAAATGATGATTTTTCATACCTTATTTGAATGTTTCAATGAAATCGGAAACGGTGCGCGCTGCACGCACCGCTCATTTTTAAATTTATGAATCTGCTGGGCAAAATAAAAAAAACGTCCGGCGGTAAGCCAGACGTTTTTACAGTTAATCATTAAATTATCCTAGTTTAATAATTTTATAAGCAAGCATTAGAACAATGGCAAGGAAGACCACTAGCAGGATCCATGCCACTGCAGTCGGTTTGCCTTTGCGGCGATTCATCACGATCAGTTCCATCAGCCCCATAAGGATAAGCGCACAAATTCCTTTAATCACATATTGCAGCGGGAAGCCAATCAGAGACAGCATCCACACGCCTGAAACAATCATAACAAGGTAAAATAGCCGTTGAATCATTAAAGAAATTTTTTGTTTAGGGAAAATAGCACTGATCAAAAACAGGATAACGAGAACACCCCAAGATCCTGAGTGGGTTTGAAGCAAGGCATCGAACATTCTTATACACTCCTTTTTCATTGAAAAATCATTTCAAAAAATAAACCGTTTCAAAGGACTTTAACTATGTATTCAATCTTTAACATTATTATAAAACAATAATGTATTATCTTCATCATATCTATAAAAATGATTCTGCACAATCTTTTTAAGAGAAAAGTCATAAAGCGCCCATTCAAGAGAATGAACGCCCCTCATTTACTGCCTGCTGAAATAAATAATCATCGTCACGAACAAGCACGGAACCGCTGCTAAAATGAAATTCTGGGCCCATTTGAACCGTAATTGCCTGTCTTTTACTGTTTCGGACGCATAATTTGCCCGACCACTGTCTCCGCTGACAGCGGCACCAGAAAGAATAATCGCTAACAGGATAAGCGCGGCTGATACTGCGGCTGAAGAGGTCATTAACACCCTCGCACTTCCCTCATAAATACCGATGCACAAGCTAATTAAAAGCAAAACCATGCCTGCTGCTAATGCTTTAATCATCTTGATCCCCCTTGAAAAGCTCATGTTTTTCTTTTTGCACGAATTGTGTCCCTACTAGTTTACGGATCAATCCCTCATTTTGTTTCAACATATTTCCCTTAATGTTTATGAGCATGGCATCTCAAAGCGCTTTTCTGTATAATTGATAAAAGAAAACCCGGCTTGTCGACAGAATTTGCATGGTGAAAGGCATCATTCATCCATTTCTTTTTTCGGATGAGAATCATCATACATTGGCACAAACCGCTTAAAAGTATAAATACAAACAAGGAGTTATTTCATATGCGGCATAAGCTGAATATCATCGCGGTGGCTTTTTTTGTCATTTCCTTTTCATTCTTTCAATTGGGCATCATTTTATATAATCACGGAAGTATTTATGGCACCATTCTTCTATGGATCGTCCTAGCCTTGCCATTGATCGGTATCATTTTAGCATTGTTCGGCCAAAGAAGTTTCTTAAAAGGCATCGCGATTATTGGGAATATCATCGCATTAGTCTTTTGCACATTCCTTGCCTACCTCGCCATCTTCGCCTCCGTAGGTCATTGATTAAGAAAAGTGCAGTCACACACGCAAGCCCCGACAAGTGCTGGAAACTCTCTGAGGATAGCGCTTTGTGCTCCCGCAAGAGAGTCGAAGCAACCTCGAGGGGCTGTGGGACGAAACTAGACAAGAAAAGCGGAAAAACGCGTTCAACGCCGTACGCACTGGAAACCTTTTGAGGACGCTGTTGCGGCCGGAAAAAGGTTGAAGTGCCGCTAGGCGTTGCGTTTTGGAACTGGACAACGAAAAGTGCAGTCACACACGCAAGCCCCGACAAGTGCTGGAAACTCTCTGAGGATAGCGCTTTGTGCTCCCGCAAGAGAGTTGAAGCAACCTCGAGGGGCTGTGGGACGAAACTAGACAAGAAAAGCGGAGAAACGCGTTTAACGCCGTACGCACTGGAAACCTTTTGAGGACGCTGTTAAATCACAAAAAAGTGACCGATTCCGGTCACTTTTTTGCTACTTCATAGCCAGAACGTTCCAATGACAGGCAGCTGTCTGGGTCCACCTTATGTTTTTGAAGCCGGTGTATAAGAGCATGGCGTCCAGATCACCAACAAGACTGTATTCCTCGCTGTGATCCCAATGCTTTATACGCGCCTCTCTTTCCCGTGTTAATGCGGTGGAAGAAACGAACATAATATCCAGCAGATTTAAAGTCCCCCCGTCTTTCAGTACGCGAAGCGCTTCACGGCATGCCTTGTATCTTTCCTCCAACTTTACCTCATGAAAACAAAAGCTCGAAATGACCTTATCAAAATGCTGATCCGGGAAATCAATTCGCGTAAACCTGCCCTGCTTCAAATGATACTCAGGATGCTTCTCATGACATGCCTCCAGCATTTTCGTTGAAATATCGAGACCATATATTTTCGAGGCATCCTCTTGTACCGCTTCCGCAAAATTCCCAGTCCCAATTCCGATATCTAGAATCGAATCTTCAGCCTTGGCCTTCCCTCGGTTCGCAGCAATATTTATGCTATGGTGATAACCCTCCAACGGCCCTTTTGCCATTTTCAAATCTTTATCATATGTCAACGACCATCGATCAAATAATTGTTCTTTTTCCAAATGATGACCACCTTACTTGTTATACTTTAATAATTTGCTGCCTCGCTTAATGAACAAAGCGGGTTAAAGTATAAAGGGCAGCGAAAGCTTGTGGATTATGACGGGCAAGCTTGGTCTTTCAAACCCGAGTCTGACCCCATCTCATGCGTATTACTTGTTGCTTCATAACCTCACGTCCCATCTATCTATACTCTAAGTATTGGCGATCGGGCGCTAATTTTCCTTTAAATTACATAATATTAATACGATTTAATTCTTTTGTAACATTTTTTGAGCTTCTTCCACATTCATGACATATAATTCCGTCTTTTGCAAAACCTAAGCTTGATCATATGTGAGGTGAGAAAATGAATGAGACTTTGATGATTATGGTGAGAAGTACAATTGGCTTTCTAACCCTTCTTTTATTTACACGTATTCTAGGAAAACAGCAAATCAGTCAATTAACCTATTTTGATTATGTGCTCGGTATAACGATCGGATCAATCACCGGGACGCTCTCAACCGAATTGTCCGGCCGCGCGTTCCCTTACTGGGCAGGTCTTGCCACATGGGTCATCTTAGTTCTTATTTTCCAATTTTTAAGTATGAAATGGCGGTACTTTTCCAAATATGTCGATGGAGAACCCACCGTTGTCATTATGCACGGAGAGATTATGGAAAAGACATTAAGAAAAATGCGCTATAGAGTGACTGACCTGCTGCAGCAGCTTCGAGTAAAAGGGGTTTTTGATGTGAATGAAGTCGAGCATGCAGTGATGGAGACGAACGGCAAGCTTTCTTTGCTAAAAAAAGCGCAGTACCTGCCGCTCACACCGAAGGATATAAATATTCAAGTATCCTATAAAGGACTTAGTACAGAATTGATCTATGATGGGGTCATTTATGATCAAAATTTAATTCAAGTCTCTAAAGACAGGGTATGGCTCGAAAATGAACTTACTAAGCAGGGTATTCAAAGTGCTTCTGAAGTGTTTCTATGCCTGCTTGATCAAAATGGTCAGCTTTTTATCGATAAGTATAAAGATCATAAACAGCACATTATCGATATAAGTGATTATAAGGGTCCCAATTAAGGAGAATATGATGAAAATGTTATTGTATTATGTCATTCCGGCGGTCTTGGTGGTCTTTTTTATTTTTCTAATGACCTCGGCGCCTTATCTCAAGCACCCAACAAGCAAAACAGACGATGTATCCATGTACCTCGAAAAAATGAAGAAAGAGGTTAAAGAAGAACAATGGGTTCAAGCAAGCCTAGATCAAGACCGGTTAGAAAAAGCTTGGCAGGAAGTCCTTCCACGCGTTCAAGTTGCCTCCGGTAAATTGGAAATAGATCATATTAACACAACGATCTCGAGACTTTACGGCTTTATTGAAGCACATGGCAAGCCCGGTGCTCTTGCTGAATTATCAGAACTCACCATGTATTGGAAGCATCTTGGATCCGGATGAGACTATGCTTTTAGGAACGTTAAAGCTTCAGGAAGGATAGCACTAAAGTCTTCCGGGAAATCATGATCCAGATCAGGGTAGACGACGGCTTGATGCTCAACGCCCTTTTCAAAAAGCAGATGCTCGAGGGTCTTCGCATCCTCATTGCAGTCCTCATCCTTTCCCCCATAAATGATAAAGCCTTTCACACCTTTTTCTCTCAAAGTATCAAGCAATGGCTCCCACTCGTTGATTTCCGGAAGCCAAGGCGCTACAAATATAAACCCTTTCGCCTCGACGGCTCCTGTCAGCAGGGAATAAAGAGCGATGCGTGCTCCGGCTGAAAATCCCCCTAATATGATCTTCTGTCTGTCTAAGCTGAATTCCGCAGTCAACTGATTAATATGATTCTCCAATTCTTCCACACCCTGCGCAGGATCCTCCCACATATGCCCTTCAGAAAAGTGAATATCTGATGACTGAGGCAAGGCCAGATGAAAGCCAGAATTTAACGCCGGCAGCCAATACGGTTCAGCGATCGCGATATTTTCCTCATTTCCATGCAAGGCAACGAGCAGATTCGATCCTTCCTCCGCCCTGGTAATTTTTAATTCCGGAACGGCAGACTTTTTTGCTTCTGCTTCCCTCTTTTTGCACAGATCAGCAAGCTCCTGGAACTTGGGCATGGATCTTAGCGACGCTAGGTCATCATCCGACATTAAGTAGTCGTAACTATACCACTGCCCTTTTTCTAAAATCGCTTCCTCCATAATACTGATCGCAAGGCTCTCATTTCCAGCTTTATTCGCTGTGGCATAGCGGAAGTTATAAATCTGAGCGGGATTACCCTTCACTTCCTTCGCATGCTCCGTAATAAATTGATAAGCTCCTTCGTAGTTTTCATCCATATATAATTCCAACGTTCGGTTCATCAAACGATTATACGTCAAATTTTTCAAAAGCCACGTCCTTTCTGCACAAAGCCCATGCAGTCCTTCTGTTTAGAAGGATGATATTTTCTTTATCATATCAGCATAAAATGGAGGATGCTATACCTGGGGGGATTTTCGATGACTTACTGGATTGACGTGGCGGTGAAACGTCGCCAGCTAACGCTTTTCGATGGGAGCCATTTGATTAAACGGTATCCGATCGCAGTCGGTAAAATGCTGACGCCAACACCGTCAGGCTCCTATACAATTGTTAATAAAGAAAAGAACCCGGGCGGTCCATTTGGCGCTTTCTGGATGGGACTTTCCAAGCCGCATTACGGGATCCATGGGACCAACAACCCAGGTTCCATTGGCAAAAATGTCTCCCACGGCTGCATTCGAATGAGAAACAGCGATGTGGTGAAGCTTTCACAAATCGTTCCACTTGGTACAAATGTCTATATTCATCCATGAGGAAATAACTTTTGCGATTTAAACGTAATTCTTTGAAATTGATAGTCTTTCTGGTTATCAACATTGCAAAATAAACAAAGGGACGAGTACTTTTTAACAATAAAAGGGATCTTGATAATTATGTGGAATACTTTACTAAGTGAAGCGATTTATAAAGAAACAAAGTAACAGGACGTGGTTGGATCGGTGCTAGGACAGAGCGTGACGTGCGCTTTGGAAAGTCCGCGCTTGGATCGCAAATTCCGCAGGACTTGAAACAGCATCTCCGAAACCACAGCGCACGAAGAAAATGCGGTTGCCATCCATTGAAAGCGGAAATACCCTCGCTTTCCGCAGGCACGCCCTCAGCTAACTTTGGCGTGATTTCTTTATGCGCCAAAGTGGATCTTCGGACGCGTGCTGATTCTGCAGGACTTGAAACCGCATCTCCGAATCCACACCGCACGAAGAAAATGCGGTCGCGATACATAGAAAGCGGAAATACTCTCGCTTTCCGCGGGCACGGCCTCAGCTAACTTTGGCGTGATTTCTTTGTACGCCAAAGTGGATCTTCGGACGCGTGCTGATTCCGCAGGAGTCTCGGGTATTTCTAGCTTTCAAGCTATGAAGGTGAGCATTTTCGAGGAGTCTCAGGTATCTCTAGCTTTCATCTATGAGTATTTGCATTTTCGAAGAGTCTCGCACCTTCCGCTTCAATCAACGTGTACTTTAAAAATGTTTACCCTCTCTAATGCGAGAAAGCGGAATAAAGTATTAAAAGAGTGTGCCTATATTTCAGCTTCAATCAAACTCGTCACAAGCCTGCAATGATAGTTACTCAAGGCTCGCAACTTTGTATGGCTTTCGCTATTAAAGGTTTGGCAATAAGCCAAGTTTTCTTTATTTGTTGTCCGTTGCTCTTTAGATGTCATTTGTAGCTATAGAAATTCAGCGCCATCAATTGATCACGCGGCGTCTTTACCAAGTGAACGTGTAACCCCCTTTCCTTAACCATCCTGTAATGATTCGTCTTTTTATGTAGAATTTGCATTCATGAAATTGACTCAAGTAACCCGTTTTTTTATTTCTCTGGATTGGATTTGATCTTTCATGAAAATTTTTAAATCGCCATTATTTTTAACAGGTTTCTTAATTGTCGCGACACTATTTGTGTCCAGTTTGATCTATTCCATCGCTGACGGAAAAGTGCCGGTCGTTCAATACATATATAAGAATGGGAATGTCGTGGGATCGTATCCATTTACGCCGTTTCAACTTCCCCCATTTGGAACTGATGATGCCGGGAATAACTTGTTTTATGAAATATTGGTGGGTGCGAAGTATACGATTGGTATTGCGGTCGGTGTCTCCATTTTTCGTGTCATCCTGTCCGGTCTTTTTGGGGTCGTTCTTGGCCATATGCGTGAAAGGTATACCCGCTGGTTTGCGGGCTTTTCGAATGCTTTCCACTACATGCCAGTCGTTATCCTTTGTTATTTGCTGCTCAATAGTGTGTTGATGGGTGTGGGGACCCCGCCGGTTTTCCCGAACAGCTTTACAGTCCGGGTGCTGTTCGAACTGACGATCCTGATTGTCGTTGCTCTTCCCGCCACCTCGATGTTAATAGGAAACGATGTTCGCGCTATTTTAAGCAATGAATATATCGCTTCTTCAGGGCTGCTCGGCGGAAATCGAAGCCATATCCTCAGAAAACATGTCTGGCTTCATCTGAAACCGAAGCTCGGCATTTATCTCGTGGAACAAATTGTCCAGGTCCTCATTCTACTGTGTCATCTTGGTCTGATTAATTTATTTTTCGGAGGGACGGCATCGATAAAAATGCGCGGAGTGGTTATTTATTTATCAATAAGCAATGAATGGTCAGGGTTGATTGGAAAGTCCTATAACAAGCTGTATGTGTCACCATGGATGGCCTTAGTCCCGCTGGTGATGTTCGCCATAACGATTCTCGCTTTTAATCTAATCCTTGAGGGCTTGAAAAATCCGGGCAGGAAACGAATAAAAACAAGCCACACGAGTTCCTCATCCGAAAATCAACCAGTTACACCACAATCGATTCCAACCGAAGACTTTGTAACCTATAAACAAGCAGGAGGTGCCGAGCGATGAAGGATACGGCCGTCCGCTTATCAAAATCATTTCTGATGACATTTTTCTGTATCATCCTTATTGGATCCCTGCCCGCCTTGTTTCAGGGAGTAAAATTAGCACCTGGCTCCTATTTAAAATCTTTATATAACGTCATCCAAGATATTCTTGCAGCCTTCGCATTTGGTTTATGTGAACCACATCAATGTGCAGGTGGTGACCCGTCCGTTATTTCCGTTTATCATTAGTCCATGGCTCTACTCTCTGCTCCTGTTATTTATTTCTCTTATCTTAGCTCTGATCATCAGTCTGATATTAACGTATGTCACGCTGCAGCTTCCCAAACGCCTTCTCAATTGGATTAAAGGATTCTTTTTCTTACTGGAATCTCTCCCAGACATCTTAATTCTTGGCATTCTGCAGTTATCGGTCGTCTGGATATATGAAGAAACGCATGTTTTGCTTTTCAATATCGCAAACTACCAGTCCAATTCAATCGCCTTGCCGATTCTCGGTCTAACGATTGTGCCTGTCACCCTGCTGTACCGAGGCATGGTCCTGGAGGTTGAACAAGAATACACAAAACCCTATGTCGAATTTGCGAGATCAAAAGGCTTAAAGAACAGTGTCGTCCTCTTAAAGCATATTTTAAGAAATCATTTAATTCACATCTTCTCCCATTCCAAATTCATCATCTGGTTTATGCTTTCCAACCTGCTGATGGTTGAATACATCTTTAATATTCAAGGATTACTACGGACCATGCTTTATTTCGGGAGCCCAGACGTGCTGACGTCCGGTTTATTGCTGTTATTCCTGCCGATCTTTTTATTCTTTGCCATTGGCCAGTTCCTTATTGAAAAATTAATCGGACAACCTATTGAATTGTAAAAACCTGGAGGAGATGATTCTATGATAACCACTGTCTTCTTTGATCTGTTTGAGACGCTGATTTCGGAATGGGAAAATGGAAAACGTAAAGCCTCTTACTCGACTGACAAATTAGGACTTACCCCTGAAGTTTATTCGGAGGAATGGAAAAAGAGAAAACAGCTACAGGAAGTCGGTCATTATAGTTCTTATAGCCACGCTCTTCAGAATATGGTTGAAAGCCGAAATGTTCAAGTCGAAAGAGAACTTTTAACTTATTTGGAAAATGAGAGAATGATCGGAAAGGCAAGAAGCTTTGAAAAAATTGACCGCGGCATTTTATCGGCTTTGTCGAGTCTCAAACGAAGAGGTCTCAAGCTTGGACTAATAAGCAACTGCTCCTATGAAGATATTACTGCCTGGCAGACATCGGCTCTTTCCCCTTTTTTTGATGATGTCATTTTTTCTTTCAAAGAGAAACTGGCTAAACCTGATCCAAAAATTTATCTGCTTGCTTGTCAACGTCTTAGCTCCCTGCCTGGGCAATCCCTTTTTATTGGAGACGGCGGTTCAAATGAACTTGCCGGTGCAACGGCGTGTGGACTGGATGTTTATCAAGCAGGATGGTTTATTCCTGCTGACAATAGAGATGAAGCGTTCCCTATGCTTACATCCCCAGAGCAGATCATTGCTGTAATTGATCATTACTAGATGGTCATTTTCCTGTTCCCTTGTGTTCTCTGCAGAATAATGCCATGATGGTTCACACTTACACGCGAGCTGCCGGGAAGCTCGAGGCAAGTCGAAAATGCTTTGTATTCCACTATAAAAATGCCAATACCCGAGACTCCTCGAAAATCCGCATGCCCAGAATTGAAAGCCAGAAATACCCGATACTCCTCGAAAATGCTTTGCATTTTCTTCGTGCGATGTGGATTCAAGGATGTTGTTTCAAGTCCTGCGGAATCAGCACGAGGCCCGAAGATCCACTTTGGCGAACAATGATACCACGCCAAAGTTAGCTGAGGGTGTGCCCGCGGAAAGCGAGGGGATTTCCGCTTTCATTGCATAGCTACCGCATTTTCTTCGTGTGATGTGAAACCGAAGATGTTTATTCAAGGCCTGCAGAATCAGCGCGTGGCCACTAAACCAATCCAAGATTTGAAAATAAGAGATCCACTCGCTTGCCACAGGCAAACGGTTATAGCACTCTTATGAAGGGAACTGCGCTCTTTTTTATCCACCATTTACCAAATGAACGCCCTTTTACCTGCTTTTCGACCCCGTTTGGTCGTTCATCGCCCTTATGAACGCCCTTTCTCCTGTTTTTTGACCCCGTTTGGTCGTTCATCGACCCTATGAACGCCCTTTCTCCTGCTTTTCGACCCCGTTTGGTCGTTCATCACCCTTATGAACGCCCTTTCTCTTGCTTTTTGACCTCGTTTGGTCGTTCATCTCCCCTATGAACGCCCTTTCTCCTGCTTTTTGACCCCGTTTGGTCGTTCATCACTCTTATGAACGCCCTTTCTCCTGCTTTTCGACCTCGTTTGGTCATTCATCACTTTTATGAAGACAAATGCGTATACTCACCATTGACTGAGAATCTCAGACGCTCATTTCCAAAGACGACAGAAAAGTCTGGTTTCATTTTGCACCCATAGCAATGGACCGAATAGTTAGTTCCCAGTGAGACAATGACTTCTAAAGTCACTAGGAAACAATTACGTCGATTGAAGCGAAAGATGCGAGACTCCTCGGAAATGCGCTGCCGAATTGAAAGCTAGAAATACCGAGACTCCTCGAAAATCCATGCCCAGAATTGAAAGCCAGAAATACCCGTACTCCTCGAAAATGCTTCGCATTTTCTTCGTGCGATGTGGATTCAAGGATGTTGTTCCAAGTCCTGCGAAATCAGCTGATAGCACTGAAGATTTAACTCATTTCCACCGTTAGGAACACAAAAAAGAGTGTCGGCACGACTCTTTTTTGAGACCGTGTTGACACCCTACCTAAGAAGCATTTTCCAAGACCCAGACAAATCAACAGGGTCATTATCGGTTCACTTTGCTTTATACGAGATAATGTAGACGTCATCGTTGTCTTTAATCGCTTGCTCAATCGACTTCTTGTCATCTGCCGAAATGGCTTTCATTTCATTTCTATTGTTCTCTGCAAAAACGCCTATGATTGTGTATTCATTTTGGCTCAATTTCTTCTTCTTGTGGATTGGCTCCATGACTGAGACCGTCGCGTTGTTGTTCTTGAATTTAACCTGGGAGTATTGGTCGCCACCGATATTTGCAAACCATTCGCGAAAGGATTGACCTTCTCCAGCAAGATCATGAACACCAATCGAAAACAAATGACTGCCTGCTTTTTGTCTTCCGTCTGTAAGAGAAAGTGTTTTTTCTGCATAGTCACCCTGTTTATAGTGGCTGATTTTAAGATACTCATGACTGTTTTTCTCAAGTGTTGCTTTATAAATAAATAATCGATTCCGGTCTCCTCCGCCAAGGCTAAGCAGCTTCTGCTCCTTTTTGTCCGGCTTGTAGGGTTCTACGCTCCCAAAGTGACCGGCGCCGCAGCCGCTGAGGACAAAGAGCAGGAAAACAGTGATCAGCACGATGATTTTCTTCATTTGCTACCTTCTTTCACTTAAAGGCTCATAGTCTATTTTACGATGGCTGTCCTAAAATTATCACCATTAAAAAACCGCCTATGAGAATAGTGAATAGGCCTGCAAGCTTTACACTTTTTCGTTTTGCAGTTTGTGCTCGCTAGAATTGAAGACTTTAAAATGATTACGGCCGTCTGATTTAACGCCATAAAGAGCACGGTCAGCAAGTGACATGATATTCTCATCACCGCACGGGTCCCCCGAATAGGCAATCCCAATTGAAATCGTCACTTCACAAGCTGAATCCCTCAGCATCACGGGATTCCGGGTTGTTTCAAGCATACGCTCAGCAACCTCAACTGCCTGTTCCCCCACACAATTTTCCAAGAGAACGGCAAATTCATCCCCACCATACCTGGCGAAGACATCTTCGTTTCGTATACAATTCTTTAAGCGTTTAGCAACCGTTACCAGAGCCTGATCGCCCCCTTCATGACCGAAGTGATCATTTATCCACTTGAACTTGTCACAGTCAATAATCATAGCTGAGTAGGGGATGCCATGATGCTGGTAGCGAACCATCGCTTTTTTCATCCGCTCTTCAAGAAACAGTCTGTTAGGGATTCCAGTTAATGGGTCATGAAAAGCCAAATATTCGAGGTCTTTTTCAGAATGCTGATATTTACTTATAACCAGAATATAGCTACATTCATTTTCTTTATTAAAGACCGGCGCCATATGGACATTCATCCCCTGCTGTATCTCATAATAAGGCGAGGGTGCCGTGTAATGTGTTGATGCACGAGTTTCCAGAACTTTTTTAAATTGAGGGAGATCGTAGGTTAAATAATGCTCACGAGGCAAAAATTCGCTAATAAGCTTCCCATGGAAATCTTTAGATCCTATCCCCAAGTTTCTTGCTTTCCGGTTCGAATCAATCAGCCGGAACCGCTGTCCCGATTCAACTTTGTACAGTGTACCTGAATCTGATATTACATGTAAAAAAGACTGGACGTCAGCGAGTTTTAAGTGTACTTCTCCCATATGTATCCTCCTTGTGCACTCGGTCGCCTTTTATGCCGAATCATGACCGTGAAAATGCCATTGAGACTGTTTATTCTATGTGCTTTCTAACGATCGATTTTATGCGTTATGTTTATATTAACATTTTTCTGAATTAATAGGTACATTATTATTAGGTAATTGGACCTATCTTTTGGCAAAACTATCTAAATTAATCCACTTTTAATCCATTTATGGTATTCCCACTTCCTTTTTTTTTACTCATTACTTTTTCTTATGATAATCAATCATAAAAACAAAATGTTAGAATCTGAATTTTCAACTATAGTATAAGTATAAGAAATTTGAGGCGGAGGAGCTAATGCAATGGATATAAAAAAAGATGTTCAGCAGCAATTCGGCCGGAATGCCGAACAATACGTCAAAAGTAAGGGTCATAAAGAGGGCAAGGATCTCCAAAAATTGCTCAGCATGGGCGATTTCAACAAAGATATCATTGCTTTAGACATTGCCACTGGCGGTGGACATACCGCGAATGCCCTGGCTTCTCGCGTTAGAAGGGTAACAGCTTTTGATCTTACCCCTGAAATGCTTACTTCGGCTGAGTCATTCATTAAAGGTAATGGGCATGCAAATGTTGATTTCATACAAGGTGATGCCGAGCAGCTCCCTTTTTCTAAAGAGCAGTTTGATGTGGTGACGTGCCGGATTGCCCCGCATCATTTTCCAGATGCCGATCAGTTTACTCGGGAGGTTTTTCGGGTGTTGAAGACTAACGGGCAATTTCTGCTCGATGATAATGTTGTTCCTGAGGATGATGAACTGGATTATTTTTATAATAAAATTGAAAAAGACCGGGATCTTAGTCATTTCCGCGCCTGGAAAAAAACAGAGTGGCTTAAACGTCTAGAGGCCTGCGGGTTTACGATTACTGAATGGCACCGGTTTGAAAAAACGTTTAACTTTGCAGACTGGTGTCAACGAATGAAGCTGTCCGATAAGAAAACAAAAGCGCTCAATGACTATATACTCGGGTCCTCAACTAAAATAAAACAAGCGTTTCACATAGAAATAAATGACGATAAGGTGATTTCTTTTCAAGGTGAAGCGGTTTTAGTAAAAGCAGTTAAGTCTTGTTAAACGAGTCTCTTAGGTCCCTACTGCTGTGCTAACGATCAGTTTTTGTTTTCCACAGTTTCGGACTGCCGAATTGAAATAAGGTTGGCATTAAATCCCTCCGTGTATGATTTAAGCGTGACAAATAGGTCTTCGTTTTCGTGCCATCTTGATAACAGCCGTCACGCAACGGACAGACTTTAGAGACAGGACAACGGTAGCCATAATGGACTTCTCAAGAACATCATATAAGTTGATTGAAGCGGCTGGCAAGAGTCTCCTCGAAAATGCGCATCTCTTAGATGAAAGCAAGAAATACCCGAGACTCCTGCGGAATTAGCACGCGTCCGAAGATCCACTTTGGCGCACAAGAAATCACGCGAAAGTTAGCTGAGGCCGTGCCCGCGGAAAGCGAGGGTATTTCCGCTTTCAATGGGTGGCTACCGCATTTTCTTCGTGCGATGCCAAATCGAAGATGCTGTTTCAAGTCCTACGGAAACAGCACATGGCTACTGACAAAGTCCATTTTTACCATTTTGCCGAGCTTTGGAAAGTTCTCGCTTGTCGCAGGCTAACATCAACGCTTTCCGTTGCGGGGGATCTGGGCCGCCGTTAATTCAGTAAAAGGAAGGACCTATCTATCGACTCACTTTCGGCCCTCTTTAATCCATTATATTCCAAATGAACGCCCTTTCTCCTCCTTTTCGACCCCGTTTGGTCGTTCATCGACCTTATGAACGCCCTTTCTCCTCTTTTTGAACCCGTTTGGTCGTTCATCGACCTTATGAACGCCCTTTCTCCTGCTTTTCGACCTTGTTTTGTCCTTCATCACCTTTATGAAGGACCTTTCACTCTCTTTTTGACTGATTGAAGCGGCTGGCGAGAGTCTCCTCGAAAATGCGCATCTCTTAGATGAAAGCAAGAAATACCCGAGCCTCCTCGAAAATGAGCATGTCCAAAGTTGAAAGCAAGAAATACCCGAGACTCCTGCGGAATTAGCACGCGTCCGAAGATCCACTTTGGCGCACAAGAAATCACGCGAAAGTTAGCTGAGGCCGTGCCCGCGGAAAGCGAGGGTATTTCCGCTTTCAATGGGTGGCTACCGCATTTTCTTCGTGCGATGCCAAATCGAAGATGCTGTTTCAAGTCCTGCGGAATTAGCACGCGTCCGAAGATCCACTTTGGCGCACAAAGAAATCACGCAAAAGTTAGCTGAGGCCGTGCCCGCGGCAAGCGAGAATTTCCCAAAGCTCGGCCCGAAGGACAAAAAGGGACTTTTTCAGTGTCCTCCATTATTCACCAATGGATTTTTTCCAATTTTTTTATTTATTGATGCCTATTTTTATGTTTAAGCAATCCATTTACGTGGAATTGAAGGGTAAGAGTTGTTTTTAATAATAGAAATTCGGCATGTCAGTCGAAAGCTATTTTATTAATACAGCTCAAACTTTTCAGGAGGCTATACCAATGTACAATTCTAAAGCTTATTCGAAACAGATTGAGGAAAAAGCAAAGCTCGACCAAAAGGAACACGAGAAAGCCAATAGAGAAGTTGAAAAAGCGAAAAGAATTAACCTGAACAATATGAGTCATTAATTTATTCAGACAAAATGTGTCCCTGCTAATTTTTCACTTAGGGGTGTAAGCACTATGAAAAAACGTGTCATAATACCTGAAGACAGACCTGTCCCTCCCGGCATTTTTCCTGATTTTCTTCTTAAAAGAAAAAGAAAACCAGGAATAGGTGTTGAATCTAAGGAGACAAAAGGGCCTAAAATTCAACATTGATGACTTTCTAAAAACTGAACATATAAAATGGGAGGGTACCAAAAAAAGGTGCCCTTTTTTATTTGTCCTTAAAGCATCTCCTTTGTTGTATTTTTATTATTTTTTTATTATCATTATCGATAATGATAATAATAGAGGTGTTCTATGAAAACTCCATCAAATCTTGTCTTACATCCGGTCAGAATGAGCATTGTACAAACATTGCTTGGTGGTAAACAATTGACTGTCCAAGAAATGAAGACCCAACTGAAAGAGGTACCTCAAGCTACATTGTACCGCCACTTAAATAAACTTCTGGATAACGGAATCATTACGGTGATTGCAATGCGTCAAATAAGAGGAGCACAGGAGAAAATCTTCGCTCTTGCTGAAACCGCATCTGCCTTCGAGAATACAAGTGAAGAAGAAATCTCTAAAGAAACACAGAAAAATCGTTTTATGCAGTTTACAAGTCATCTGATCCAACGATTCAATGCTTATTTAAATGAGCCGCAGAAAGAACGAGAAGAAAAGCAGGCTTTCAACACGTGGGAGATCTATTTGTCAGAAGACGAACTCCAGGAAGTGATGTCCACCATTCATGAAGCCCTCGATAAAGCTGCTGCCAACGAACCTTCTTTAGAAAGACAACAATACTCCCTCTCTTCCATTGTTATTCCCTACCCTGAGAAGAAAAGAGGAAAGAATTAAAGCCAAATGCTCTTTAGTTAGATAAAAAAAATCCCTAAACGTCGAACAAGTTCAGTGTGAGGGAGAAAGCTGAACATATTAGTCAACGTTTAGGGTCTACTGTGCCAAGTTACTATATTATTAGGATTCAATCACATTTCCTTCTGCAGGAATAGGGTTTTCCCTGAGCATCCGAGCAAAATGCATCAGATTATAAGACATTATTTTCGCGTGCTGCTTAGTAAACTCATTCTTGTTACCCTGTGCTTCAATGTAAGATTCTCCGGGTCCCGCTTCCCCGACCCAATAGGTATCAACATTGGGCGGAACAGCCACGCCAATATGAGAAAGTCCGTAAAGAATTGATCGTGATGCCTCCTTGCCTCCGTCTTCATTCCCAGTTACTACAACACCGCCGACCTTATTATAATAAATGTACTGCCCCTTATTGTTCGTAAGACCGGCACCGCCATATAAACGCTCCATTACAAGCGTCGCCATGCTGCTTTTCTCACCAAGCCAAATGGGGGTCGCTATCAGCAGAATGTCAGCCTCTTTTACCTTTTCAAAAATGACTGGCCACTCATCACCTTCTCCCATGTTATCTGATACACCAAATGCAATGTTATAATCAGCCGCTCTGACTGTTTCTGTCTCCACACCATTTTGCTCAAAAATTTGAATCGCTTCTTCAGCCAGTGCCTGAGTGTTAGAAGTTTCTCCGCTCTTTTTTAAAGAACAATTGAGTACCAAAGCTTTCAGCTTCATAAAAGATATGCTCCTTTCATTGACTCATTCTGTTAGTCGTATTCCTCCAGATCAGTGTTTTCAAACCAGCTAACTCTCCGCCCCGATACCCTCGCACCGTGTCAGACCTCATTTTTAATGTTAGAATAAACCTAACTAATTTATGCGTGGTGAATAACAGACGATGAGAAAACCTAATCTGAGCTTTGGCTTTATTTATGAAATTTCACTAGCACTATTAATTATCATTTCTATTATTCTTGACCTTCCCCAGCCTGAAAGCACCGTTATGGAATGGGCTGTTTGGGGTATTTTTTTCTTGGATTATTTATTTCGCTTTTTGAAAAGCGATGATAAATGGCGCTTTTTCAAATCCCATCCGCTTGATTTTATTGCCATCCTGCCGCTTAGCCAGATTTTCCAGACTGCCCGGCTTGTAAGACTTGTCCGCCTCCTGAGGCTATTTTCCCTTTTCAACAGACGAACTGCATTCTTAAATCATTTTCTGAAAAAATATAATATCGACACTGTGTTTGTATTTGTTATTGTCCTGTTATTTCTGGCAGCTTTACCCATGAAATGGATTGAGCCTGATTTCAAAACCTATGGCGATGCCTTGTGGTGGACCGTCGTGACAACGACCACCGTCGGATATGGCGACTTGTCACCTGTTACAACAGTTGGACGGATCATTGCCGGCATTCTTATGTTAACAGGAATCGGGGTTATTGGTTTAATTACCGGGACCGTTGCATCTGTTTTTACAAAAGGGGATGAAAGAGACCAACCAAAAGAGCTTAAAGATGTCAGGGCAAAGATGGATGAGTATCCAGCCTTGGATGAAGCCGATTACACTTATATGATTCAAAAGCTTGAGCTTCTAAAAGAGAAAGAAATAAAATAAACCGGCTTCGATTTCCTTTTTTTACGGGAAGTCGGAACCGGTTTTCTGTTAGATTTTAACCTTCAGTTCTTTCATTTGATCGTGGTGTCTTAATTCATGTACCCCGATAAATTCAACCCATTGCGCAAGATTCATTCTTCCGAAGACTGGATGTTTTGCTGATTTTTCAGTCAGCAGACTCAACTCATCAATTTGAGAGAGCAGATCCTGAAGGGCCAGACGTGACTGGTCGAGTCGCTGTACTAACTCTTCTTTTGAATAGAAACCAGCTTCTGGTTCAAGATGAGCTGGTGCTTCAACCTTATATGTCCTGTCCACTGTTCGTTCAATAGGTTTTAATCGTTCAGCGGGACGGCTCTCAGAATCGTCTATCTCTTTTTTTAACAACGTCGTCACTGTATCTTCCATCAACACCAAATGCTGTGCTACCTGGGCAATTGTCCAGCGATCTTTTTCCACCTCAAGATTCAGTTCTTCGTCAGTCAAGCTGTTAATGGTGTTAAGTACCTCTTTTCTCGATTCCTCAATTCCGAACATTATGACCCCTCCCAATTATCTTGCTTTATACTGCGAGATTACTCTCTTACAAGCTGCAAGTCCATTATAAAGAAAACGGGATGTGTTCTGTATCCAGTTCTATTAGTCAAAGATAAGCTTCCATAAAGTAAACTTGGCTTATCACCAAGCTTTTAATGGCGAAAGCCTTCGTTGCGAGACATCTGCTTGAGTAACCCTCATTGCAGGCTTGTGCCGGAGGTTGAGCTAAACAGAAACGCATGCATCCTCATTTAGTAATTTATTCCGCTTTCTCGCATTAGCGAAGTTAAACGTTCTTAAAATATTATAAAAAACAGCAAAAGGACAAGAATCCTTTTGCTGTTTTGCGGCAGAATGTGCTTTATTCTGGGGAAGGTTCAGGTGCCGCTTCACCTTTTTTGTGTTTTTTTGGCTTTGGATTTGCCGCTTTTATTTCTTTATGTTCTGCGCTGACAGCTTTATAAAACGAGACAGCCATCAGCAGCATGACAATTGAGAATGGAAGAGCAGCAATAATCAGTACGTTTTGAAGACCTTGCAGTCCTCCTGAGTAGAGAAGAATTGCTGCGATTGATGATTGGGCGATTCCCCACACAAACTTAACTGAATTCGCCGGGTTCAGCGATCCGCCCGTGCTCTGCATTCCGAGAACAAACGTAGCAGAGTCAGCTGATGTGATGAAAAATGTACCAATCAAAATAATAGTTAAGACAGACATCACGCCGCCTAATGGATAGTGAGCCAGTACACCAAAAGTGGTGGTTTCGAGCGGCAGCGAAGAAATCTTGGCAATTCCGTGCTGCTGAAGGTTCAGAGCTGAAACGCCAAAAACCGAGAAGAATAAAAAGCAGACCACAGAAGGAACAATGAGAACACCAGAGATGAATTCCCGGATTGTCCGCCCTCTTGATACCCTAGCGATAAAGATTCCGACAAACGGTGCCCAGGCAATCCACCATGCCCAGTAAAAGATCGTCCAATTATTAATCCACTGGCGATGGGCTGGGTTGAGCGGTGCCAGCCGGAAACTCATATCGAAAATATTAGTAATATACAACCCAAGCGTATTGGTGAACATATTCAAAATATAAATGGTCGGTCCCAATATAAACAGCATGATCAGGAGGACGACAGCCAGTCCCATATTTATGTTGCTCAAATATTTAATGCCTTTGCTTATGCCGGACCACGCGGACATTAAAAACAGAACGGTTACAACAATAATGATGATCAGTTGTACCCAAAAACTGTTGGGGACACCGATAAGATAAGAGAGTCCTCCATTAATTTGTGCAGCCCCGAACCCAAGTGTTGCTGCAACACCGACAATCGTAGCAAAGACGGCAAGCGTGTCAATGATTTTTCCTGGTTTTCCACGCATGCTTTTTTGACCGAAAAGCGGTTCCAGGGTCGCACTGATCAATCCAGGTGCGCCTTTATGGAATTTAAAATAGGCGAGAGCCAGGGCAACCATGGCATAAATGGCCCATGCGTGCAGCCCCCAGTGGAAGAAAGCATATTGGAGCGATTGCTTTATCGCGGCATCTGAGCCCTCTTTTGCAACAGGCGAGCTTTTAAAAGCATGTGAGATCGGCTCTGCGGTCGTCCAGAAAACCATCCCAATTCCCATTCCTGCGCTGAAAAGCATCGCAAACCAGGTTGTATAGCTATACTCCGGTTTTTCATCAGGCTTGCCAAGCTTAATTTTCCCAAATGGCGAGAAAATCAAATAAATACAAAATATCAATAATAGCGTGACTAAGATTAAATAATACCATCCAAATGTTGTTGATATGTAAGCTTGCACATTTGCTGAAACCGATTCAAGATTCTTCGGTGCAATAATCCCCCAAAGAACGAGAACCAGACAAATGGCAGCCGTATACCAAAATACTGCGGTAACTTTTTTCACAAAAACACCTCTGACTGATTATTTGCCACTTCACGCGGACATAGTTGGTTTGAAACAAATAAAAAACAGGAAGGAATTGATGGGAGGCTGACATACAGGTCTTAAAGCTTAAACTGCTACCTATATATATACCACTATCTTTCTGAAATAAACGCTTTTAGTGAAGAATCTCCCTGCTTTCTTGAAATAAGAAACGGCAGGACAGGCTGGCAGAGGCTATCTTCCAGCCGCTACCCGTTAATCTGTCTTTGCCTTCTCAGCCGTCTCATGTCTGATATCGTAAAGCGCGATAGGCACTCTGCGTATAAATGGGCTGCTCTCTCCTATGGAAAACAACTCGAGCGAATGCATAGCACGTGTACAGACGGTATAAAAAAGCTTTCTTTCCGACTCCTTGTAATATGCGCTCTCAGAAGCATCCGGTATAATAACTCCATCAAATTCAATGCCTTTAGCTAAATAACCCGGTATCACAAGAACGCCTTTTGTATACGTGTAAGTCTCCCGATCCACCAGCTGCACAGAAACGGATTTCTTTATAATATCAAAGATCTGCTTGCTTGACTCTAATGTTTTCCCAATTATTGCAATGGTTTCGTTCCCTTGCTCCTGCAAATGCTGAATACGCTCTATTACGGATAAATACAAGGACTCCTTATTCTTCACATAGGAAAGTACGGGCTTTTCCCCTTCTCTGTCAAAGGGCTGGATCATATCCCCTTCCTCCATCAGGTGTCTTGTAAACTCAACAATCGGCTTTGTTGAGCGGTAGCTGCGCGTTAATTCAATCCGTTCCACGCTTGCATCCTGTTCATTCGTATGAGATAAAAGCATCTGGTCCTCTGCATGCAAATAAATCGTCTGATTAATATCTCCAAGCAGCGTCATATGCGTATAAGGAAATAATTCTTGAATATAAGCCATTTGGAATGGCGAATAATCCTGAACTTCATCGATGAACAGATACTTGATTGCCTCACCCGGCCGTCTGCCCAGCAGGTGATCCTGAAGATAAGCAAATGGCGTGGCATCTTCCCATAAAAGAGATTTCCCCTCCAGAACCTCCATCGTCCCGCGCCTAATCGCCTCCCATTCTGGTGGCTGATCCTGAAGGGACTGTTGTTTAAAAAAACCATAGTATACGGCTGTCATATCAATAAACCTAAGCGATTTAACGAGCTTTCGCAGCGGTTTGAAGTGGTGATTGACAACCATTTTGTGAAGAAGCTTTTGTTCCCTTTCAAAATCATCGAAGGTATCTTCAGTAAAACGCTGTTTATTTTGCAAAATTTCATAGGCATCAATAAAGTCATCCTTATCAAGATAGGCTGCTTCTTCCTCCACCCAGTCCTGCGAACGTTCGATGCGCTCAATTCTTTTTAAGTATTTTAAAAGCTTTTCAGCGGTCATCGCCACACGATTGGGAAGGGTAATATGCGGCTCAAATGAGTAGAAGATGCTGCGGATCTTAGCAGCGGTGACTATCTTTCTCCCCCGGAAGGTGATCGGCTTGAACACAAGCCCTTCTGATGATAACCCCTCTAAATAATCGTCTAAATGCTTTTTAAAAGATAAACCTGATTTATACTTAATGCCTTCAAGACGGCTGTCATACCCTGGCAATCCACTGTCTGAGAGCGTGTACTCCATTTGGACCAGCGGATCTTCCAGACTTAGACCTCCTCTTAGACGGTCAGAAAGATAGTCAAAGAAGGTCATTTGTTTCATATTCTCTTCACCCAGCTCCGGCAGCACCGTTGAAACATAACTGTTAAAGAGAGGATTTGGCGAAAGCAGCAGAATATTCTCTGATCTTAATGTTTTCCTGTGTCTGTAAAGCAAAAAAGCGATGCGCTGCAAAGCTGCAGACGTCTTGCCGCTCCCGGCCACCCCTTGAACAATAAGTACACGGCTTTTATTATTGCGAATGATCCGATTTTGCTCCTGCTGGATGGTTGCAACAATGCTTTTCATTTTGGGGTTCGCTTGATTGCCAAGTACCGTTTGAAGCAATTTATCGCCAATCGTCAGACCTGTATCGAACAATCCTTTCAGATTGCCCTGTTGAATAATATACTGGCGCTTAAGTGTCATTTCTCCCTTAATGGCTCCATCAATCGCTTCGTATTGGGCCGGTCCAGGTGCATAATCGTAATACGCACTTGATATCGGGGCACGCCAATCATAAATTAAAAAATCATCCCCGGTAGAATCCCTGAAGGACGCTCTCCCTATATAGATCGGCTCCGATTGTTTCTCGCCTTCTTCTTTAAAATCAAACCTCCCGAAGTAAGGCGCATCCTCCATCTTCTCATAAATATCAATCCTGCTCCCCATCCTGTCAAATTGTCTTTCTTTATCGGCCAAAATCTCTGCCTGCTGCCGCATGCTGGCCTGCGTTTCAATCTGATCGTCTGGTTCATCCAAGTTGACGGTCACATCATCCCAGAAGGTTTTCCTTAAATCGACCATGCCTTCCTTTACACCTAAGATGTGATTTTTTAACCGGTAAATCGTTTCTTTCATTTCAGCCAGAACGGTTTCCAGCCGTGATTTTTCTGTGTTCCAATCCGGATGCTGATCAGCCATTCTATCACTCCCTTTAGAAAATCTTCTCTCGAAAAATCATTTCCTTTGACAAATTAATTTTTATAGAGTATAATTAATGTTGGATAAGTTTACTTAATGAAAAAATAAATAAACAATAGTATTATTGTATCACGTTGCGGTTCTACAGCCAACTTTAAATATTTTATTTTTCTTAATATATGCGGCAACAGTCTGTCTCACAGTCTTTTCCTAAACTTTTGGGAAGGCTGTTTTTTATTGCTGTAAAATGCCGTTTTCTTTATGCTGTCCCCATTGATCAATTCTATGACGGCCGCCTCTTAAAACTTCTTAGGGCCGAACCCAAAAGGTCCAGCCCTGCCGCCCCAACTCTTATTCTTATAGAACACTGTATGATTCATCTTTCTTATCCGTAATAAACATGTGACCGGGCGCATGCGTAATCATGATCTCCGGCTTTGATTTAACCGCCGCAGCCTGGGGTGTGACGCCGCATGCCCAAAAAACAGGGACTTCTCCCGGCATGACTTTCACAGCATCTCCATAGTCTGGGACATTAATGTCGTTTATCCCTATTTTCTCAGGATCTCCTATGTGAACCGGCGCACCATGAACCGATGGAAAGCGGCTGGTGACCTGAACAGCCCTCACCACATCCTGCTCAGGAATCGGCCGCATACTGACGACCATCGGACCTTCAAATCGACCTGCTTTTCTGCATTCAATATTGGTCGTAAACATCGGAACATTACAGCCTTCTTCAATATGCCTGACAGGGATTCCGTTATTTAATAATGCCTGCTCAAAAGTAAAGCTGCATCCAATCAGAAATCCCACCATGTCTTCAGCCCAGAGGCTTTGAATGTCTGTTCTTTCTTCAGTCAGCACGCCATTTTTATAGATGAGGTATTTTGGCAGATCCGTTCTTAAATCAGCCTTAGGCGCCACCGTTTCAGGGATTGGCGAACCTGGCTTCGTCACATCAAGAATCGGACAGGGCTTGGGGTTCCGCTGGCAAAAGAGTAAAAAATCAAACGCCAGTTCTTTTCGGACAATGACTAAATTTGCTTGGGCATAACCTTGTGCGATCCCTGCGGTCGGCTTAAGCCATTGATTGTGACGAATCATCTCTCGCGCTTTATCGGGACCTAATGCTACGTTCACCTTCATCGCCTCGTTTCTAGTGAAATAATTTCGGTATGCCATTAAACAACGAATAGACGCCTAAATAAGCCATGGAAATCACGATGATGATTCCGAACACAGTCATCCAAACCGGGTGTTTGTAATTGCCGACGATCTTTTTCTGATGAGCAGCAATCAGCATAACCCCTAGAGAGATAGGAAGAATGAGACCGTTTAAGGAGCCTACCAGAATCAAGATTTTCACCGGCTGTCCCACTGCAGCAAATACAAGAGTGGAAACCGCTATAAAAGCGATAATCAGCCATTTATGGTACTTTTCCAGAAACCCGCTAAAGGTTCTGATAAAAGAAACCGATGTATACGCCGCTCCTACGACGGAGGTTACAGCAGCTGACCACATCACGATACCGAATAGCTTGTAGCCAACATTTCCCGCTGCAAGCTTAAAAACGGAAGCAGGCGGATTAGATGGATCAAGCTTCATCCCCTGAGCAACGATACCAAGCGCGGCTAGAAAAAGAAAAATCCGCATGATCGACGCAATACTGATAGCCGAAACAGAACTTCTTGTCACTTCGCCTAAAGCTTCTTTGCCTTTTACGCCAGCATCCAGCAGCCTGTGTCCGCCCGCAAACGTAATATAGCCGCCAACCGTTCCTCCAACGAGGGTAATAATCGAGAATAGATCAATTTTCTTAGGTACAAACGTCCTAGTGAGCGCCTCGCCTACAGGAGGATGCGCCGTGAACATCACATAAACCGTGAGGATAATCATGACGAATCCTAACAGCTGCGCAAAACGGTCCATAACTTTTCCAGCTTCTCTAACGATAAAGATCCCAATGGCAACAATGCCGCTTAACAGAGCTCCCACCTTAGGGGAAACACCAAACAGAACATTCAGCCCCAGTCCTGCACCGGCAATATTTCCAATGTTAAAAGCAAGTCCGCCCAGCACGATCAGCAAGGCCACAAGATAGCCAAGACCAGGCAGCACGTCATTCGCGATATCCTGAGCTCTTTTTTCTGAGACCGCAATAATACGCCAGATGTTCAACTGCGCTCCCATGTCCACAATGATCGAGATGAGAATGACAAACCCAAAGCTTGCTGCAAGCGACGCCGTAAACTGTGTCGTTTGAGTGAGGAAGCCTGGGCCGATCGCTGATGTCGCCATGAGAAAAGCGGCACCAAGCAGCACACTGCCTTTAACCTTTTTCTGCATGATTCATCGCCCTCCGCTGTTATTATTGCCGAGGACTTCAGGGATTTTTACTACGTTTACGCCAGCCTCTTTGAGACCGGTACGGATATGCTCAGCAAAATCCAATGCCTGTTCACCATCTCCATGAATGCACACCGTGTCTGCCTGAATGACATGCTCGATTCCTTGTACCGTTGTCACTTTCCCTTCCTCTACCATTCGGACGACCTGATTCAATGCTGCTTCAGGGTCTTTTATTAAGGCTTCTTTTTCCCTTCTAGAAGTTAAGGAACCATCCTTTTGATAGGTCCTGTCAGAGAAAACTTCACTAGCCACCCTGAGACCTGTTTTTTCTCCTTGCGTAAGCAGTTCTCCGCCCGCAAGCCCGTATAAAATCAGCTCTGGGTTGACCTTATAAATGGCCTCAGCGATCGCAGCGGCCAATGCCGCATCTTTTGACGCCATATTAAACAATGCACCATGCGGTTTGACATGCTGCATGGTTCCTCCTTCAGAGCGAACCATGGCGTCGAGTGCCCCAATCTGGTAAACAACAAGTTCATAAGCCTCTGATGGCAGGATGTCAATCGTCCGTCTTCCAAAACCCATCAGATCCTGCAATCCAGGATGCGCTCCAATCCCAACATTGTTCTCCAGTGCCAGCTTAACTGTTTTCCGCATCGTTCCAGGATCACCCGCATGAAAACCGCAGGCAATATTTGCTGACGTAATAAATTTCAGAATTTCTTCATCCCGCCCCATAATATATGCACCAAAGCTTTCTCCCATATCACAATTAAGATCAACCTTTTTCATTTGTAACCCTCCTATCGCCATTTCAGCTGAATGCCGCGCTTTAGATTCTGAATGCTCTCTTGTTCAACAAGCAGAAGCTTCTCCGCTTCCCTATGTGAAATTTCTTCAAAGGTGATTTTTTCACCCGGTTTATATTGTGCCATCCTGGGAAGGTCCACTGTCGCTATCTGCCCAATTTTCGGATAGCCCCCCGTTGTCTGACGATCAGCAAGCAGGACAATCGGATTTCCTTCTGAAGGTACCTGCACAGTGCCAAAGCTCACAGCTTCTGAGAGCATTTCCTCTTCATTTTCTAATGAAAGAACCGGTCCTTTCAGCCGGTACCCCATCCTGTCTGACTGCGGTAAAATCTCAAAAGAATCACCAAAAAAATGTTCCTGGCTATTCTTCTTAAATAGACGGTACTGCCTACCCTTTAGAACCCTGATCGGTCTTCTATCATCGACATTCACCTTCAGTTCAGGCCCTGGCGACCACTGTTCTTCACAAAACGCCGCTTCACCCGCTTTCTTTTTTAGGTGGGCTGTTATCTTTAATGAACACTCGCGTGGCGGTTTTATACCGATCTCATCATCCTTTTTGAGCGCACGTCCCTTAAAGCCGCCTATTCCTGCCCGAAGATAGGTGGACCGGCTTCCCATGACTTTTGTAATATCCAAGCCGCCTGCTGCAGCGAGATAGGTTCTGCAGCCTGACTTACAATTCCCAAACCTTAATTCACTTCCACTTTTTATGTAAACCGCGCGCCACATCCGGATGGGCTTTCCATTAATGAGAGGCGTCAAATTGCCGCCGCATAAAGCAATAAGTGCATCCTCTTTAAAGTGAAGGACAGGTCCAAGCAGCGTGATTTCCAGAGTAGCTTCATTTTCTTCATTTCCAACAAGAAGATTTGCCAGGCGATGTGATAATGGGTCCATAACCCCACTGACAATGACACCGTCTTTTTGGTATCCGTACCGCCCTAAGTCCTGAATGGAGGTCATCAGACCCGGTTTATTCACGTAAATCATTCCGCTTCATCCTCCTTCCAGTTATCAAAAGCCTCCGGTGTGATCGCTTTAAACCGGATCTGGTCACCCGCCTGAAGCAGTGAAGGAGAATCCTCACCGGGACGAAATAACTTTAGCGGGGTCTTTCCAATAAGCTGCCATCCGCCAGGTGTCTCAATTGGATAGACACCCGTTTGTTTGCCAGCAATGCCTACTGATCCGGCAGGGATCTTTGTACGCGGAGACTTCTTTCTTGGAGCGGCGATTTCTTCAGGCATCCCCCCGATATAGGGAAAGCCGGGTGCGAAACCAATCATATGAACACGATAATTCCCATTTGTATGATAACGAATGACATCATTTTCGGTAAGCTGGGCATGGCTCGCAACCTCTGCCAAGTCCGGCCCAAATGTTCCGCCATAGCAGACCGGAATCTCAATTGTTCTCGGCTCCATCATACCCTTCGGACTTATATGTGAAAATAACGCTTTTAGCTGTTTGCAGATTTCAGTATAAGGAGAGTTCTCCTTGTTATATTTTGTAGTCAAAGAGGCATGACAAGGCTGATAAAACAGGGTCACGGTCGTAAAGGCCGGTACATATTCAATCAGCCATTGTGGAGGATTCGAATCTAAATATGAGGAAACCGTTTGGACTTTTTGCTGTGTATTCGTATCTATTTCATTCCCAAGGTCAATAATGACAGCACTGTCCCCGAGCGGTTCAATGTGATAGTCCATTTTGGCCTCCTTAGTAATTAGCTTTGACTGCTCTGTCTCATTAATATTTACAAGCGTATCACTCGCTTTTTTTATCGTCAATATAATCTGAATACTCGAAACAGTCCAGGTGGAAAACAAAGGTATAAATCAAGTAAATAAAGCTCACATTATGAGTATCTTGTTTAGAAAACTGGAGGAGATACCATTGGGTTCTAAAAGAAAGCTGTTCAAAAAAGCGTCCCTCTCTTCTAGAGAAAGAAAACCTTTTGCTGAAAAACATCCACCAGTTTTTAAAAAAATGAAAGACAATATCGACTATATAAAAGCGGCGTTTGAGGGCAGCGATGACTTAATAACGGAATATTTTTCAGATGAGTATACAATTATGTATATTGAATCGGTTTATAAAGCGGAAATTTATAACCAGATCCTTATTGCCCCTTTAGAAAAAGCGAAAACACCAGAGGAAAGCACCAAAGCTCTCTCTTTCTACGGGGAACCTCTGACAGATCTCAATGTTGTCATTTTTAGATTAATGAAAGGTTTTACAATTGTTTACTGTAAAAAAGAAGGGTATATCCTTCAATTCAATACCGCAAATGATTTTCAGCGGGCAATTGAAGAACCGTCCAACGAAAAGGTTGTACGGGGGTCTCATGAGGGTTTAGTGGAATCATTAAATGTTAATATTGGCCTGATCAGAAAGCGCTTGGAGCATCCCAATGTGCAGGTTAAATATTTTCATCTTGGAAAATACAGCAATACAAAAGGGGCTTTAATATACATTAAAGATCTGACAAATAGTACGGTTTTAAATGAAGTTCACAAAAGATTAACGGACATATCAACGGACTACATTCAAAGTCCTGGGTTTGTTGAAGAATATATTGAGGACTATACATTTACTCCCTTCCCACAGCTGCTAAACACCGAAAGACCAGACCGCATTATGGCGAATATCATGGACGGACGGATTGCTTTAATAATGGAAGGCAGCCCGACCGCTTTAATTTTTCCGATAAACATCTTTGCCTTCTTTCAAAGTCCTGATGATTATAATAGCCGCTGGATCGTCGGATCATTTATCCGGTTCATTCGCACCGTGGGCTTTCTGATTGCCATTCTTTTGCCGCCATTCTATATCGCAGTCTTTAGCTTTCATCCGGAGATTATTCCCGACAACTTGCTGCTCACAGTTAAAGCCTCCGTAAATGATCTCCCTTTTAGTCCATTGATCGAGGCACTTATTATGACGGCAACACTAGAACTTATCAGAGAAGCTGGAATCCGTCTTCCGTCGCCAATTGGCCAGACAATAGGCATTGTCGGTGGTATTGTTATTGGCCAAGCCGTGGTTCAGGCAGGGCTTATTTCTAACATTATGATTATCGTCGTTGGATTAACGGCCATTTCTTCCTATGTTATTCCGTCAAATGAAATGTCGGCTGCAGTTAGAATGTGCAGCTATCCCCTTATGCTTCTTTCGACAACGTTTGGATTTATTGGGATATCTTTTGGGATGATGGTGCTTGTCTTTCACTTATGCACTCTTGAATCATTTGGTATGCCTTACTTTGCTCCATTTGGACCTTTAAAACTAAAAGATCTCAAAGACTCATTTATCCGCCTCCCACTTTGGAAGCAAAATACCCGTTCCTCCGACAGCCATGCCCAAAAACAAGCTAAACAAGGCAAATCCAGAGGATGGGCTAAAGATGAATAAAGAAGAAAAAAAATTAACCCCGGCTCAGTTTACGTTCTTTCTCATTCAAACCCAAATTGGCATTTCTGTTCTCTCGTTACCTAATGAACTAGCTGTTATTGTAAAAAATGACAGCTGGATCGCTATATTAACAGCGGGTTTTATTGTGCAAATCGACATTCTTGTCATCTGGCTGCTCGCAAGACGTTTTCCGAATTGGACCCTTTATGAGATTCTGCCCTCGTTGCTTGGAAAGCCGATCGGCAAAGCTGTGCATGTTCTCTATATCTTTTTTAACATTTGTACAGCTGTTTTAATTACCATTCTGTTTACACACCTATTAGACGTATGGATCTTTAATAGCACACCTAACCTTGCCATAAACTTATTAATTTTGGTGATGGGCGTGTATATCGCCGTCCACAGTATCGTTGTCATGTCGAGGTTTTATATGTTCGTATCTATATTATTAGTGGTGCCGCTTCTCCTGTCTCTCTATGTCTTAACAGATGTGAACTGGTATTATATTCTTCCGATCGGGAGCGGCGGAGGTACAGTAAAATTACTTGAAGCATCTTCCCATTCACTCTTTGCTTTGCTTGGATTTGAGCTGCTGATGATCCTCTATCCACAAGTTGCAACGAATTCGGTCGGAAAACTAAAGTCCTCTTTAGTCAGCAATGCCTTTGTGACACTTTTTTACTGTTTTCTCACCATTATCTCTATGATTTATTTTAGTCCGCAGGAAATTATATTAGTACCCCAGCCAGTACTATATATGTTGAAAGAATTTTCTTTTTCTTTAATTGAACGGACAGATCTTGTTTTTATTTCCGTTTGGGTTACCTGTATCGTCACTTCTTTTTCAACGTATCTTTATTTAACAGGTACAGGGCTCTCAAACCTCCTTAAAAAGAAGAATCATAAACCCTTTGTCCCTTTTATAGCTTTTATTTGTCTGATTGGGGCATCTATTGTCGAAAATAGCGAGACAGCTATTGATTTTTACACGAAATATTTCACGTATTTTGCCTACTTAATCATTTTTGCGATGCCCTTATGCCTTCTTTTAATCTCATTGATTTTCAGGAAAAAGGAGAGTCGAAGCGCATGAAAAAAATGATTTTCTTAGTCATTATCCCTCTCGTTTTTATGACCGGCTGCTGGGATCAGTCCATGCTGAAAAATTTAAACCTCGTGTCGGTTGCTGGTTTTGACTTGACGAATAAAAACAAACTGAAAACCACTGTCGTCATTCCTATTGTTAAAAAAGGTTCTCCTGGAGGACAGAACGGAGCAGTTGGTCTTAGCCCGCCTATGGATCAGATTATCAGCTCAACAGCACCGACGCCCCGCAGAGCAAGAATGAACATCAATAATGAAATTTTTTCTTCCTTTAATGCCAGCAAGCTTCTCAACATGGGTTTCGGCGAAAAACTTGCAAAGACTCATATTTTCCCTTATTTAGATATATTTTTTAGAGACCCCAAAGGATCTCTAAATGCAAATCTTTTTGTGACAGCGGGTGAATCATCTGACCTGCTAAATTACAGCAATAAGTTAAACCCAAGAATCGGTGACTACATTGATGAACTTCTTAAATCAGCCGTGGAAGCCACTATTGTTTCAAAGACAAGTATTCAATCAATTTGCGGAGAACTGATGGATCCTGGAGCAGACTTTGTCATCCCTTATCTAGAATTGAAAAAGAAGCAGAATGCCATAAAATTAAAAGGGGCAGCGCTCTTCCATGGTGATACATTTACAGGCGATTATTTAACACCTGAAGAGAGCACCATGTTTCTGCTTATAAAAGGGGAAAATAAAAAGGTCGCCCGATTAACAATAAAAACTTCCAATAAAAAGGGCGACCAGGTTGAAAACTATGTAAACATAAATATTCTTCAAACCTCTCCTAAAATGCGGCTTAAAATTAGTCCGTCCGGTGAAATAACCGCCAAATATGATGTTAAGCTTCATATTGCAGTAGAAGAATACCCCCATGATAAGCTGTCGAGCGCTAAACAGAGAAAAATGCTGACAGATAAGCTGACTAAAATCTTGACCGCTCGCGCTAATAAACTTACAGAAAAACTGCAAAAAAACAACTGTGATGCCTATGGTATCGGAAGACAACTGAATGCTTTTCATCATGATGTCTGGGCAAAATCAAATTGGGAGAAAGACTATCGAAAGGTTAAATTCAAAATGAATGTCAAAACAATCCTCGTTCAGCAAGGGGTTATTAACTAACCTTTTTTGAGGCAAATGGAAGAAGGTGAAGATGATCGCTCTCGTATGGTTTGAAGCCTTTATGATCGCAGCTGAAATCCCCTTTTTTTTCTTATTAAAGGCGAAAAAGGTTAAAACACTGATCATTATTTCAATGATAACCTATACCTTTCCCATTCTGATTGGCTTTCTCCTGGAGTGGGGCGTGCGTTTTTATTTGAATAGGGGTTAAGGCGCCTAACTAAATTAGAAATGAAGCGCCGGAAATCCGGCGCTTCATTAATTATAATGGGCTTCGTTGACGCTTTGCATTATCTCAAACCCTTATCCAATCGATTCGAACGTCCGTTGATATTTGCTGAATCCACTTAGTGATTCTCCTAAATAATCGAATCCTTGACTCTTATAAAACCGGTTCAGCTTTTCATTATGCCCAATGCAATCAAGGCGCAAGTAGGTTCTGCCTGTTTCATTCATATTATCGAGGACCCACTGAAAAATAAGCCCCCCGATGTTTTGTCCCGCGAAGTCTCGGTCCACGGCTAGGCGGTGCAAATAAATCGCATCATGCTGAATATCTCCCCAGACATTCCGATCCCAATCGCTTGCTTTCATGTTGAGATTGAACGTTGCAACGGGCCGATCATTCTTGTATACGATAAAGGTCTCACCCTTCAGTATCGCCTCTTTAATCTCCTGATCCTCTTCATCTGTCAGCAAATGCCCCCATTGCTCAATTTTCTGGTTGTGAAGCCACCTTGCTGCTTCCGTTAGCAATTTTTTTGCAATCGGCATCTGCTCTATCGATATTTTTTGCACTGTGTACTCACCAGATATATCCGCACTCATCACTTCCCCTCCTTTTGCTAGTCTTTCTTTGCATAAGTTGACTGACTGTGTATGTAATACTCTTCTTTCAGCATGGAAAAAACGACTGTATCATGAAAGACTTGTCCGTCAAAATCGGTTTGCCGGAGGATCCCTTCTTTTTTGAAACCATAATTCGTCAGCAGCCTTTCAGAGCCTTCATTATCCGCAAAAATATCGCAGACGATTCGATTTAAGCCGAGCGTCTCAAAACCAAAAATGAGGGTTTTATCAAGAACCTCTGTCATGACACCCTGCTGCTGATATTTCTTCCCAATCACAACGCCCATCTCAGCTTTCATATGCCAGTTATGCACTTTATGAAAACAAAACGTACCAACCACCCTGCCTGAATGCTTTTGGATAATCACCCAATGGATTTCAGTGTGGTTCTTCTGTTTTTTCAGGCTGGCGTCGATTTGTTCTTCAGCTTCCTTAACTGTTCTTACGGGCTCAGGCGTAATATATTTCATCGTTTCCCGATTACTGAGGTAGTTGAAAAGAACTTCAGCGTCCTCTAAACGGAGTCCCCTCAGTTTGTAATGCGCCGTTTCAAGATTTGGAACCTCTATAAATGGGGAGCTTTGATTCAAGTCAATTCCCTCCTTTAACGGTTAATCCTTGATGATTTGCTGTACCCTTCCGACCTGGCCATCCTCAAGCCTCACCTTAATGCCATGTGGATGAGTTCCTGATTTTGTCAGAATATCTTTAACCACCCCTCTTGTCAGCTTCCCTGTTCGCTGATCCTTTTTTAACACAATATCAACAGTCTTGCCTGGCGCAATATTACTCCTTGTTTTTCCGTCCATTTTTCACACGCTCCTTCACGTCTTTTGTATTTATCTTTATTTTACTGCAAACCACCGAATCTTGCTAAAAGAACATTAACCAGAACATTCCGACTATACATTTTTTCCCTATAACGTTATACTGATTAAGGAAACAAAATACGGAAAATTCCATATTTTTCTTTTTGTTAAGTTTCACAACATCAAAAATGCACTGAATATCAGCATACTATAAGGCATTTCTTGTTCATACCTTTTTCTATGCACAGACTATGAGTCGAATTCCTCTGCTTCAGATCGATTAGAATACGCTTCCCTTCACTTTTTCTGTTCATATCTCTGTTTACTTAAATTGAAGACTTGGCATCATGCAATTCCCTAAGTATTTGAACGGTGCTAAATTGCCCCGCTTGTTTCTTTCAGCTAAATTTCATAAAATTCATAAGGAGTTGGAGTGTGTAAATGTCTTGCGTCCGTATAAGTGAACATGTCCTCTGTGAGAAGCTGCTTGAATTAAACTACAAATTGCCAGATAAGCCATGGACCAGAAGAACCGCAAATCTTAAAGCTGATGCCATGGCTTTTGTAATAAATTGCCCCGAACCACTCGAAAATCGCCATGCCTTGCTGTCCACGATTGTTCTCTTGTCTTCCAAAGAATGGGTTGATTTTATGACAATGCTATGGTGCCGCAGAGAGCTGGAAGAAACATCTCCCGACTGGAAAGACTACGGTGAAACCGGTGAATGATGCTGAATGCCTAACCAAAAATGTTCGTTATACTGAAAAAACTGACGCAGAAAGTATGGCGTCAGTTCAATCAATCAGTAAATTTTCTCAAGCACGCACTCAATTTGTTATTTTGTCAGATCAATAGATTTTTCATTGTCTAAAAGCTGATTATAGAATTCAGCGTTTGACGTCGTTATATATGGATATAGCCACAGCAGACCAATACCCAGTGTGATTATGGATAAAAGCGCCCAGCCAAGAAAGCTTAATTGCAATAAAAAGAATTTCCACTTGTATCCGCTCATCAACTTGCGGCTCTTCGTAATGATTTCGTTGAGTCCCATTTCAGGATTATCTTTGAAAATAAAATAACTCTGGGAGTAAGCAAGACTTTTCACAATACCCGGGATGATCAGCAGCAGACTCCAAAGGGCTGAATAAACAGACATCAGAACGCCAATGCCGATCCCCTTGCCGAAAATGCCGGCATTCGAATAGCCGTCAAAAAGCTTGCCGATTTCTGGATCTTCCCCTCTGACAAGTTTTAAGCAAAACCAATAATACCCGATAATTAATGGAATCAATATAATATCTGCCACAATGGATAAGTTGCTCAGCGTATTGGTTTGACCGCCGAACCAGCCATCTGTCCCGCCATTTAATAGAATGCCAAAAGCAGAATCCACACCGAAATAAATAATACCTGTAATGAAGGATGCAAGAATGGCTAATCCCCATTTTCCCTTCAAGGCTTTTCTTGCTTTGAATTTCACTTCTCTGATGCTCATCAATATCCCCCTTGATTCATTCCGAAATATTTCTTGATAGGCTGAAGACACAATTAATATCTTCCCTGTTTATACATACGTTCCATAAAGTAAAAGGTCTCACTTTACTTAAACTTTATGCTTAAAGATTAAGAAAAAGAGTGCTTGGGGGAAAAAACATGATTTTTCTTCACATACTTTCAGAAAGCTTATAGGCATTACGATATAAGTCATCAAACAGGACAAGACTTTCATCCTTGTCGCTGACGAGATTAATTCCCAATGATTTTTTATAGCAATACAGAATCGCTTCTATGCAAATGAAGCTGTCTTGGTTATCAAAATGTTTCACAATATCAAACCGTTTAAGCATTGATTTGAACACGAGCTGAATGAGCCAGCCGACAATCTGCCCATAATCATATTCCCTTCCAAGCGGATCACCTTTAAAAACAAACGCTTCAAGTTGCTTCCTCTGCACTTCTGATAAATTCATCGGGACAATTTCATAATCCGGGTGATACTGGGTGGTTACATGGGATACGGTAAAATTCATCGCTTCAAAAATAAGAACGGGTGAAACCGCCATCGCAACATGGCTGAATTGCTGCCCAGTCAATCCTGTAATTGTTTTCCCAATAATTGTTGAGGTGATATGGTTGTGATTGGGTCTAACAAAGACTAAATCTCCCGTTTTCATCACTGCGCCTCCCTGTCTTGAATTTTTCAAGCGAGTCTGGCATGCCGCGTATGAAGTGTCATGGTTTAGAAATCGATGGCTCATAGCCTTTCAGCTGTTGCTTTTTTCACTGGACTTGAAATTACAACCTTGATTCCGCCTCGCACGATGAAAATGCGATGCCATACTTTGAAAGCTGAAATACCCTCGCTTTCCGCGGGCACGGCCTCAGCTAACTTTTGGCGTGGCTTCTTTGTGAGCAAAGTGGATCTTCGGACGCGTGCTGCTTCCGCAGGAGTCTCGGATATTTCTAGCTTTTAGCTAAGATTGTGCGCATTTTCGAGGAGTCTCGGGTATTTCTAGCTTTCCTCTGTGAGCTTGCGCATTTTCGAGGAGTCTCGTGCCCTCCACTCGAAGCCACCTTAATTTCCCTAACATTTGAAATCAGGCCTTGAATAAACATCTTCGGTTCTACATCGCACGATGAAAATGCAAAGCATTTTCGAGGAGTCTCGCAGCTTTCGCTTCACTCAACGTATTTGTGGCCTGATGATGCATTTTAGAAGTCATGGCTATAGATATTCAGCGGCTATCAGCTGATCGCGAGACATCACAAATTTTTCAGCAACCCAGCCGAGTGAGCGTTGGAATCCTCTTAGTGGTCTTTCGGTCGCTTTTTGTCCATTATATTCCAAATGAACGCCCTTTTCATCTCTTTTTGACCACGTTTTGTCCTTCATCGGCCTTATGAACGCCCTTTTCGTCTCTTTTTGGCCGCGTTTTGTCCTTCATCGGCCTTATGAACGCCCTTTTCGTCTTTTTTTGGCCGCGTTTTGTCCTTCATAACCCTCACGAATGACATTTCATCCATTTTTTTGTATTTATTTTACTCTTCATCTCATAAAGGCAAAGCCGTCGCTTTTATTCTTCATAGCGGGTCGGACCGAAGACGCAAAGAAAGGAAAATTTATAGATATAAATGAATTCTAAAGGACAACACAAGGCAACTAATGTTTGATTAAAGCGAAAGGTGCGAGACTCCAACGGGACCAGCACGCGTCCGAAGATCCACTTTGGCGCACAAAAGATTCATGCCAAAGTTAGCTGAGGCCGTGCCCGTGGAAAGCGAGCAGCCTTGAGCTGAATCAACACTTTCAATAACCACGCACACCATGGGACTTTTTCAGTAGCCTCACGTTACACTGAAAATGAATTAAATTTCAGTTCCCTCCATTCATAACGCTGCAAGCATAAATTGCGTCTTTTAAATTCACATCGAGATCTTCTTTCTTGAAGGTTTCATAAAAATCTCTTATTTTTGGTAAGCCTTCTGCTGACAGATGATAAGCAGAGGGCCTCAGCCGTATATTGCTTCATGTCCGGCTCAATCGGCTCGTCCATCAAAAGAAGCAGCTTTTTCCTTGCCAAGGGGGTTTTGATATTGGCAAGAATCTTGTTGGCGTAGATGGCAGACTCAGCTTTCCTTGCATAATGGGTCACCTTGCGCACCACATCATCAGAGTGCAGACGAATTAAGGCGTCTGAGGCTTGGTCCATCAGAATGTCCTCTTCCGTACGAAGAAGTAACTTTGCCAAAATAGGCAAATAGCTGTCCATCTTCTTTTTTCCAATCATATAAATGTAGTACATGCCGTGAAAACTGAACCATTCCTGTTTCAGTTCACTTTCAATTACCTGGTTGATTTGTTCATCAGTAATAAGGTCTCGGTTCAAAAGCTCGTCAGCAAGGTGCTTCCCAAGCTTAAAGTCCTGATGGCTGTAAACCGACATCTCTTCCATCTTGCCGCTGTGCTCTAAGAGCTGGTCCATCAAAGCCTCATTTGACAGCTGCGTAATCGCTGCGATTTCACCAAACGTGCGATTCTCCTCCAGATCTTCAATGCTGTTTTTGTTATCTGCAATCATTTCGGTTTCAGCGTTAAGCAACAGATTCCGGTACCAGACCTTTTGCAGATCCTTTTCCGCATGCCTCAGCCTATTAACAATCATTTGAAATGCCTTGTTATTAACCGGAAAATGAGTGATCAACGGAAGGATATCGTTTGTTAATCGCTCACTTTCATCAGCTTTTTGAAGCAAAATAGGAAGCCATTCATCAGGGATAAAAGGGTACTCACTTAAAGCGTCTAGAATGACTAAACGGACAGTGTCATCCTCTGTTGTTATAAACCGTGCAATCGTCTCCTGAAAATTCATTATCCTGCCTTCTTTCATTACAAACTTCTAAATATAGTATAACAAATTCATGGCCTGTTGAATGCTGCCAATCCGCATAGGACAAGGGAATGATTATTTTTTAAACCATGTCAAAAAGAGCGGCAGGACCGCTCTTTCTGAATCACAATAGTTGTTTGTGGTACTGGCTGTCAAACATTCTGAAGTACACGCCTTCTTGATTTAGCAGCTCTTTATGGCTTCCTTTTTCGATAATCTCGCCGCCCTCCACCACAAGAATTGTATCTGCATCACGGATCGTGTTCAGACGATGTGCAATGATGAAGCTGGTTCTGCCTTTCATAACTTTCAGCAGGGCATCCTGAATGTGAAGCTCAGTACGGGTATCAATACTGCTCGTCGCTTCATCCAGTATCAAAATTGAGGGCTTGGCGAGCATGACACGAGCAATAGCAAGAAGCTGTTTTTGTCCCTGACTAAGGTTTCCCCCATTTTCCGTCAGAGGAGTTTCATATTGCTTAGGGAGCCGCTTAATAAAGACTGCTGCATTTGCCATTTCAGCAGCCGCCTCTGCTTCCGCATCAGTTGCGTCGGGTTTGCTGTATTTAATATTTTCCATAATCGTCCCCGAAAAAAGATACGTATCCTGGAGAACAATCCCGAAGGTTTTTCTAAGGCTGTCACGTGTGAAGTCCCTGATATCTGTACCGTCAATTTGGACGCTTCCAGCGGTTGTATCATAGAAACGGGTTAGGAGATTTACAATGGTCGTTTTACCAGCACCAGTTGGACCAACCAGCGCCGTGCTTGTTCCCGCCTTTGCTTCAAAGCAGATCTCTTTTAAAATCGGAACGTCAGGACGATATCCAAAGCTCACATGATCGAAAACCACGTTTCCTTTAGGATTCTTAAGCTCAATTGCTGAGGGCGAATCAGCCGTCTCCTGCTTCTCGTCCAGCACATCAAAAACGCGCTCGGCACCAGCCACACCTGATTGAAGAACATTAAATATATTAGCGAGATCATTTAGCGGCCGAACAAACTGACGGGAATAGCTTAAGAAGCTGGCAATGACTCCGACAGTGATGAAGCCTTTAAGCGTGAGGACACCGCCAACCATAGCCACTGCTGCAAAGCCAATGTTATTGATTACGTTCATCAGCGGCATCAGAAAGCCTGACCAGATTTGTGCTTTTCTTCCGACTTCGCGAAGTTTTCCATTCACCTCATCAAAATCAGAAATAACCTTTTCCTCATGGTTAAATGCTTTAACCACCTCAAGCCCTGAGATTGTTTCTTCCACGTGTCCGTTGAGCCGGCCAAGCAATGTCTGCTGCTCTTTAAATAACACCCGGGTGCGTTTTGCGATCATTCGTGTCAGCAAGAACACTAGCGGAACCGTGATAAGACTTGCCAATGTCAAAAGAGGACTTAATATGACCATCATGACAAAAGAGCCCGTAATGGCAATCGCGCCTGACATCAGCTGGGCGGTGGACTGGGAGATCGTGTTACTGACGTTATCGATATCATTGGAAAGACGGCTCATCAGCTCTCCTTTAGAACGGGTATCAAAAAAGGCAATCGGGAGCTTTTGTAGCTTTTCGAAAAGCGCTTTTCTCAAATTCTTTACGATTCGCTGGGAGACCCCTGCCATGAGCCAGTTCTGCAGAAAAGTAAAAATCGCATCCGCAATATAGGCTGCTGCAAGAACAAAAATAACAATCTTTAGCAAGGCGAAATTAACCTTTCCATCAAGTGGAGAAATGGCATCAACTGAGACGCCGATCAAGTATGGCCCGGCTAATGTCACAAGAGCATCTACAAAAACAAAGATAAAGATAACGATCAGCATCCGTTTTTCCTTGGCAGCAAATTGCCATAGTCTCTTTAATGTGCCGCGCAGGTTTTTAGGTTTAACAACGGGTCCGCCGCGCCCATGACGCCCGCCAAACCCTCCTCCCGGCCTGCCCATCATAGGACGCCGTTCATCCTGCTTAGTTTGCTGAGGCATTATGACCCACCTCTTTTCCAGCTTGTGATTGATAGATTTCCTGATAAATGCTGCAGCGTTCCAGCAATTCCTTATGCTGACCCGCGTCTACTAATCTTCCATTATCAATGACAATAATTTTATCCGCATCCATGACAGAAGTAATCCGCTGTGCGATGATCAGACATGTCATCCCTGAAGCATACGTTCTGATGGATTGTTTTATTTTAGCTTCAGTTGCTGCGTCCACCGCACTGGTGCAATCATCAAGGATCAGAATATCCGGTTCCCTCACAAACGCTCTGGCGATGGACAGCCGCTGTTTCTGTCCGCCCGAGAAATTCACCCCGCCCTGTCCAATGCGGGTGTCATAGCCTTCTGGTGCTTCTGAAATAAACCCATGCGCTTCAGCCATTTTAGCCGCTTTTTCGACTTGATCGTCTGTCGCTTGCTGATTTCCCCATCTGATATTTTCTGCAACACTGCCGGTGAACAGCATTGATTTCTGTGGAACGACCGCAATCCTTTTTCTCAGCTCTCGAGGATCAAGGTTTCTGACATCCTCACCATTAATTTTTACTGTTCCGGCTGCTGCATCATAAAACCGCGGAATAAGATTGACAAGCGTGCTTTTTCCAGACCCTGTTGAACCGATGATTCCCAGCGTTTCTCCTGGCAAGCATGTAAAAGAAAGGTTATTAATGACACCCTCTCCGTCTTCTCCCTCATAAGAAAAAGAAACATTGTCAAAATCAATCCGCCCTTTCAAGGCTGTACCGGCATTCACAGGCACTGAACCGGACATGGTGTTTTCCTGAGCAAAAATCTCACCAATACGTTCGGCAGAGGCACGAGAACGAAGATACATATTGAAAATCATTGAGATCATCATTAATGAGAAAAGAATCTGTGTCATGTAGTTAATAAAAGCAATAATATGCCCCACATGCATCTGGCCATGCTGAACGCGAAGACCGCCTATTAATAGCACCGCTATGATTCCAAAATTGACGGTAAGCATGATTCCTGGGCTGAAGACAGACATGACGCGCATCGCTGTGGTTGAGCGTTGCTGAAAATCTTTGTTTGCTTGATTAAATTTATTCCGTTCTAGGTCAAAACGGTTAAACGCCTTGACGACACGAACTCCTGACAAATATTCTCTCATCATGCTATTTACCTGATCCAAGGCTTTTTGGACTTTTATAAAAAAAGGAAAGCTGACCTTCATATTGATCGCAATCAGAATAGCAATAGCAGGAACCACTACAGCGAGCACGATCGCCAGCTGAGGATCCAGATGGATAGCCATGATCAGGCTTCCGATGCAAATAAGCGGAGCCTTTACGAAAATTCTCATCAGTCCGTTGACGAACATCTGGACCTGAGTGACGTCATTTGTCAGCCGTGTTACAAGTGACGCACGGTTAAACCGGTTCATTTTCTCAAAAGAAAGATGCTGGGTCTTACGGAAAAGATCACCGCGAAGCTCGGCTCCAAAACTTTGGGACACATTGCTTGAGATGATATTCCTCATAGATGCTGCAGCGGCCCCTGCTCCCGTTATCAAGAGCATCAAGCCGCCCATTTTCAAAACATAGTCCATTCTCGCCCCCGCGATCCCCGTGTCAATTATTTTTGACATGATCGTCGGCTGCAAAAGATCACAGCTTGCTTCAAAAGCAAGGAAAAGCACCGCCAAAGAAAAAAGCTTCCAGTAATTGCGTGTGTAATTTGCTAAAACGCGTATGGCAGTCTCCCCCCAATATAGTCTCCTTCAATTATATCAATTTCTTTAGAAACGTGTGAGCATAGACTCCGCCAACTATTTATGAAGTATTGCTCATCAAGCGCGAGCTTGCCACAGCTCAATCCGAAAGGCAAAAAAAGCAAGGAACTGAAGCATGGCTTTATGTCACCGCTCATTAATTATCAAGATAAGGCGTGGTTTAAAGTTTGGCACGTAAACGCGATTAGAGCGCTTTAAGTCATTGGCGTACAACCCTTTGGGAACGATTCCATCGTCATTTGAAAAGCCATTTAAGGATTTAAGGTGCACTTTTAGATGAAAAATAAATCGCTCAACCTTTCATACAAGGTTGAGCACGTCAAAATTCTTAGTTTGCGCTTCACAATTTTAGTGTTATGTGCCAAAGTCAGTGATTTATGTGCCGAATTTAAGTTTTATGTGCCAAAGTCAGTGATTTATGTGCCGATTTTGAGTTTTATGCGCCAAAAGCAATCGTTTATGTGCCAAAGTGAAATATTGGAAAATCTAATTTTAATGCCTGCGGAATCAGAATCAGAAACGGCCGCTGAATACCTATAGCCCCAAATGACTTCTAAACGGCCTCATCAGGCAACAAATACGTTGATTAAAGCAGAAGGTGCGAGATTCCGACGGGACTAGCATGCGTCCGAAGATCCACTTTGGCGCACAAAGAAACCACACCAACGTTAGCTGAGGCCGTGCCCGTGGAAAGCGAGCAGCCCTGAGCGAAATCAACAGGCATGAGGATACCGATGGACTGTTTCACCTGTGGGCATGAGGAGGCATGCTGAAAGCGAGCGTCTTCCAATTTATCATGAGTTGCTTTGCATGGCTGAAAATGAAATGGACAGTCAACGATTGGTTTTGTACATTTAATATATATTTAAAGGAGGATGATCCGATGAAAAAACATGAGGCGCTGCTGCTTGCAGAGCAAATCCGAGGGATGAAGGATTCAACGATGTTCGAAGTGACAGAGGTTGCAGGAGAGGTAGAAAGCCTCAAAGATTTTCATCAATGGACAAATGGAAAGCCATTGGCAGCCGCATTTTACACCGAAAAATTACATGAAGAAGGCTTCTATCTTCTTTTTATTGACTGGCATAGAAATGACAATTACTACCTTGTCGTTTATCCATCTAATAAATCAACAACCCTTTGTGAAATACAAACATTGGTCGAGCATGATGGCCGACTATTTCTTAAGTGGCGGTATAATCCGCTTAAACGAGACGGCAAAAATCAGCTGAGGAAAGCCTATTTTCAACAGAGGAACGGTTCTTCAATTGTTGAAATTCCCTTCCCTGAATCCCCGGCCGATTCGGAAAATTTCCTTGAAGACCTTTTCACTCTTTGCCGTAATCGCCGGCAAGCCGATCAAAGTCCACAATTTTTTAGTGAGCTATAACAGGCTCATAATTCTTTTTATTATCACACATACTATCACCAAAACATGGAGGTGATTTTATGAAAAGGGTCATCGTTTTGATTCTTTCAATAACATTATTTATCCTGCCGTCAGGTGTTTCGAGTGCAAAAAGTTCAGCTGCTGACTGTAAGCCAATCCAGCAGGTTTTTGATAATGTGAAATTGGACGAAGGGGTTTGTAAAGTGACTATTGAGCGGGACGGGCTGTCTGTCTCATATAAAGGGCACAAAATGTCTCCCGAGATGATGGAGCTGGAATTCTCGGCGAATTTCCAAAAAGTCGGTCTTCAAACGGTTGTAATGGGGGAATTTGCTCTCTTGCAGGGTGAAGTAAGTCCGGTGGTCGATGCACTTCGGAAAGGCGGTTTTGATGTGTCAGCCATCCACAATCATTGGATGCACGAGGATCCGCGTATTATGTACCTGCATTTCCAAGGTACAGGAGATGCCAAAAAGCTGGCTCAAACTGTTAAATATGCTATTTCACGAGCACAATCCATTAAAAGGAATTGAGCACAGCTGATCTATTATTGCCATTGCTCTCCCTGATTTGCTGCGACCGGGTCACTGGTAGCCACTTCTGATTGATCATTGATATCAGAATCACTGCTCAGGATCTTCATGTCTGCCAATGCTGGAGCCTCGTCCCCTTCTGTGCTGTTATTGCCGATCAGCTTTGTGGACGAAGAATGGCTGTTATGAAACCCTGGCCCAATAATAATAGAAGCATTGTTGATCATGTTATTTACTCGAAAGTTATTAATATTAACCGTGAAAGACATTTTTACCACCCATTTCGGTTCACTATACCTGGTTTGAAAGTGGTGATGATGGATTCGCAATCTGCCCTTGATCGACAACATCCGGATCAAAATTATTATTAATATTCACTGAGGAGGATGGCGAGAAATCGCCAAGTGAAATGTTTGCTCCCACCTGCTTAATGGCAGACGTATGACTATTGTGAACGGTTGGTCCGATATCAATACTTCCGTTTGTCGAGATCCCATTCGTTTTTATATTGAAAATATTAATCGCATATGGCATTTAATTCTCTCCTAACACCTGATTAACTCTGGTTTGTAAACGCGCTGTCTGCGCCAAAAAATTCACTTTGATCGCTCCAGTCATCGTCTGATATATTATTATTGTTTCTTGAGATTGCTGGTGAGTAATCACCTACCGAGACATTGCTTCCCCATACTTTATTATTGGAGGAGTGACTGTTGTGAATACACGGCCCAACATCAAAGGACGCATTATTTGCGAGGCTGTTCACTTTCACACCCTGGATGTTAATGACTAAAGACATTCAATCACCCGCTTTTACTCTAGTCTATGATTTGAAGCCCATTGTGTTAAAAAAATTCATACCACGTTAAATCCTCTCAACGTTACTTTAGCAGCATTTGCTCCAGTAACTGCAGGAATTCTTCATCACTTTTCTGTGTGTTAGGGAAATCCAGATTGTAGGCAAACATCATCCGAACCAGAAGAAACGCTGTAAGCGGAAGCGGCACATCTTTTATTTCCCCTTTGCCTATCCCTGTCTCAAGCATTCGGCTGACGATTTTAACCGCGTCTTTTTCAGATTGTTTAAAACAAAGATCAATTTCCGGAAGCCTGTCTTGCTTGAATTCCTCAAAAAGCATGGAAACAAAGGGATCCTGATGAGATTCATTGCTGATCAAGCGCAGAACATTCTGCAGTCCCTCAACCGTCTGCTTCCCACTCTCTATAAGATTCACAGCCTCTGAGCGCTTCTGGGTAATATGTCGCATATAACAATCGAGCAAAATATCCGTTTTAGTCGGATAATAATAATAAATGGTACCCTTTCCAATGCCCGCCTGCTTTGCAATTTGGCTCACTGATGTTTGACGCACGCCTTTTTCCGAAAAAAGAGACGTCGCCGCTTGAATTATTTTATTTTTTTTGTCTCCTGACGGTAATTTTTTCATACTCCGCACCTTATCTGATAACTGACCTGTTTTTTCTTATCATTATACATGCCTTAGACCATGATTCAACTTACCCGGAAAATGTCGCCTTTTTCACTTAAAATAGGACTTCATTCGTGTTTTTATTAGAACGGTTGCATTCCATTTATATTCGATTTAACATAACAATATGACCAGAAAGAGAAATTGGTCGATTTTTTAGCGTGTTTTTCGACCATTAACTAATTTAAGTCGAATCTTAACTTTCTACACCTAGATCTGACAGAAAGAAGGAATACAACATGTGCGGAATTGCAGGAATGATTGATTGGCAAAATGACATGACTGAACAAAAGGCCGTTCTCAAGGAAATGACGGATGCGATCGCGCATCGCGGCCCGGATGCGGATGGTTTCTGGCTATCTGAGCGTGCAGCGCTTGGCCATCGTCGTTTAATTGTTATCGATCCAGAGGGCGGCAAACAGCCGATGCTTTTTCAAGACGGCGACGATACGATTGCCCTCTCATATAATGGCGAGCTTTACAATTATCAAGAGTTAAAAGAGGAACTGGAAACGAAAGGCCATACGTTTAATACAACTTCCGATACAGAAGTGCTCCTGCATGCCTATCTTGAATGGGATGAGGATTGTGTCCGCCATTTCAATGGCATTTTTGCGTTTGGCATTTGGGACGAAAGGTCACAGAAACTGATGCTCGGCAGGGATCACTTAGGTGTGAAACCATTATTTTTTGCGAGACGGAACAGCGCAATCATATTTGGTTCGGAATTAAAAGTTCTGCTTTCTCACCCGCTTGTCGACGTGGAAGTTGACAAGGAAGGTTTAGCAGAAGTTTTTGCCCTTGGACCTATGCGCACCCCGGGAAAAGGCGTCTTTAAAGATATCGAAGAAGTTCGCGCCGGCCACTACATGACATTTACAGCTGATGACGTGAAGACGGAGCAGTACTGGAAGCTCGAAAGCAAGCCGCATACGGATGATATTGATACAACCGTCAAAACGATCCGCTCTTTATTAGAAGATACCGTGAAACGCCAGCTGGTTGCTGATCGGCCGCTTGTCTCCATGCTTTCAGGCGGTCTGGACTCCAGCGGACTGACCGCGTTAGCAGGCAGAGATTATAAAGAAGAAGGCCGAACCCTTTCAACCTATTCGATCGATTTTGTGAATAACGAAAAAGATTTTGAACAGGATTTTCTCCGCCGGGATATGGATGAACCTTGGGTAAAGCGTGTTGTAGAGGATGTTGGCACCGATCACCATTCCGTGGTATTCGGAGCTGAGAAGCTGGTGAATAACCTGCTGATGCCGATGAGAGCCAGAGACCTGCCTGGCGTTGGTGAGATCGAAACGTCACTTTATCTCCTTTTTACAGAAATGAAAAAGGACGCGACTGTCGCCCTGTCAGGCGAATCGGCTGACGAGGTCTTCTCGGGGTATCCATGGTTCCATCAGGAGCAGTTCTTGAATGCAGATATTTTCCCATGGCTTGTTAACCTTGGCTATGTTTCTGATATCTTGTCTGATGACCTTAAGGAAAAAATTAATCCAGATGACTATCGGAAACAGCGGTTCCAGGATGCTCTCAGTGAGGTTCCATTTCTGGAAGGCGAAAGCGATCTCGAAGCGAAGCAGCGCCAAATGTCGTATATGTTCATTACACGCTTCCTCCCCTTCATGCTTGATCGTAAAGACAGAGCAAGTATGATGACTGGGTTCGAAGTGCGTGTCCCGTTCTGTGATTACCGTTTGGTGGAATATCTCTGGAACATTCCTTTTGAAATGAAAAGCATCGATAATATTGAAAAAGGCATCCTGAGACGTGCATTTGAAGGCATTCTTGAAGATGATGTTCGAAACAGAAGAAAAAGCGCCTACCCAAGCACAAAAGACGCCGCCTATCTTGAAGGCATCAGCCAATGGATGATTGATGTACTCGATGATGAGCAGTCTCCGATTCTGCCGATGATCGACGCAGAACGTGTCAGAATGATTGCTGAAGGAAACGATGAGGATATAAATGGATCAAAAGCCAGACAACTTCTCGATTACCTGCTCCAAATCAACGGCTGGTTGAAGGAGTACAAGATTAACGTCAAGCTTTAAATAAAATGTAACTAAGAGTGTAGAGTGACCTGGAAGAAGGTTCTCTGCACTTTTTTTGTTGAAAAATCCTTACGGTAATCGTGCTCTTCCGCTGCTATAAATAATGATGACTATTCAGCATTCCACTTTTACTAACATATAAATGAGGGTAGTTAATAATTAGACTCGATAAGGGGGAGAAGAATCAATGAAAAAATTACTTTCGCCCGCAGCGTTGTTTCTCGCAACCGCCCTTCTTTTGGTTTCAGCAGGATGCAATCAGGATCAGAAAGCAACGAATAACAACACCAAATCTTCACAAAATAAAGAGACCAGCCAGTGCAGCTGATAACGGCAGTCAGTCCAGCCAAAATAAATCGGACAGCAGCGCTGCATCCAGCAGCTCTCAGGACTCAACCAACAGTTCCACGTCTGGTAAATCCAGTAGTGACAACAGTAATAGCGAGTCCGGATCTGGACAGAAGCAAAGCAATCCGCCATCCAATCAAGAAGTAATTTCCAAAGCAGTTTCAACGCTTCACACGAAGGTGCCTGTTTTGGCCCCGACAACGATCTCAACAGCAAAAAACAAACATTTAACTGCTGTTACAAAATCGGAGACCTATCACTACGAGATCAAGCTTATACAAGCTGATAAACAGATTCCTGTGAACAGCTCACAGCTTAAAGCCTACCCTGATGACTGGAACATCGCTTCCCTCAGCGGAACGGAGTACAAAAACAGCACAGAAGCAGCAAAACAAATGAAGAACTACCAGCAGGTCAAGCAAACGAATTTAGATCTTGGCAACGGTATCAAAGCGCTTCAGGAAGGCGCAGCGGGTCACGATTATATAACTTGGAACGAAGGCCGCTGGTATATCCGCATTGACAGTCCGAACGATACATCTTATTCCAATAGCGGTGCCCACGGTGTGAAAATTGCCAAATCAATCGTTTCCTACTTGCACGATCATATGCTCCCGCCACCTCACGAGCACGGGGTCATTACTATTGATAACTGGAAGAAGCATCACAGCGCAACGGTTAGATATCAAGACCATGCAGAGATATATACAGTGACCGGCCATCAGGAACCCCTCACACCTATAGAGATTGCTGCCGCACTTAAGCCAGTGTCTTAAATCAAATTCTAAGGACCAGACGCGAATAAGTCTGGTCCTTTTTTAAAGAGCATCAAAGAAAATAAAGATTAAATTGAAAAAAGGGATGAAAAATCATGATTTTTCATGAAATAAAGCTGATTTTTTTAAGAAAAGCTTTAAATCAGCTTCCGAATTGAACTTGAAGTTGCTTCGTGACGTTGTGGGACCGTTTCCATTAGATATTTGGTTACTACTTTTGCGTTTTACTTGCCACTTTTCATGGTTTACCCGCCACTTCTCACGGTTTACCCGCCATTTCTCATGATTTACCCGCCACTCCATCTAAAATAAAAAGAGTGCGGAGATCTACCGCACTCTTGTTTTTTCTTTATTAAATTACCCAAAGTCCTTTTCTTAACAGTGGGACTCTTTCGCCGTTTTCTGACTCCCCATCAATATCCAGCTGGTCAGAGCCAATCATGAAATCAACATGATTTATGCTGTCGTTCACTTCGTGTTGAGCCAATTCTTCATCACTCATTTTCGTTCCGCCTTCAATACAAGTCGGATAAGCCTTTCCGATTGCTAGGTGACATGAAGCGTTCTCATCAAATAATGTGTTGAAAAATATGAGGCCAGACTGTGAAATAGGTGAATTGTTCGGCACAAGCGCCACCTCACCCAGATAATGGGATCCTTCATCCGTTTCAATTAGACGCTTCAGTGTTTCATACCCGTTTTTCGCTGAGTAATCCACGATCTTGCCATTTTCAAACGTTAGTGAAATTTCTTCAATTAATGTACTGCTGTAATTTAACGGCATTGTACTCGTTACCTTGCCATTAACGCCAGTTTTCAATGGCATTGTAAATACTTCTTCAGTCGGAATATTTTTGATGAATTCTGTACCGTCCGGGTGGCTGGTTGCCGCGCTTGCCCATAGGTGTTTAGGATGGAATTCAATCGAGAGATCCGTACCAGGTGCTTTATAATGAAGCTTCTTAAATTTTTTGGTATTCAAATAGTCCGATTTCTCGCTCAATGTGTTCTTATGCTCTTCCCAGGCCTCAACTGGATTGTCCCGATCTGCTCTGGTCATGGTGAAAATAGCTTCCCATAGCTTCTCAATTGCCTCATCTGCTTCAAGGTCTGGGAAAACACTGTGAGCCCACTCAGCTGACGGCACAGAAATAAGTGTCCAGCTTACCTTATCAGACATTCTGTAATTTCGGTAAGGCATCAAAGCTGAGCCTGCCGTCTTATTGTCTGCAGCAACTTTCTCAGGGTCAACATTTGTCAGCAAATCCGGGTTGGGTACTTTAAGATCCAGAAATGCTGCCCCTCTAGCCGACAGATCCTCTAGACGCTTCGCTTCCCATTCCGGGAAATCATGAAAATCTTCTTCAGGTGCATACTTATAACGGGACAATGTAATGGCATCGTCGCTCCATCTGAAGTGAACATGCTTTGCGCCAGCCTGATAAGCCTTGTCTGTTACCATTCGTACAAATTCAATTGCGGAAATCGGGGCTGTAATAACCAACTCCTGGCCTTTTTGAATATTTACGCCATTTTTAATGGCTAGTTCAGCGTACTTTTCAAGTTTTTGTTCAAATGCAGTCATACTATCCCTCCAGTTCTGTTTACAGTTTATCACTTTGCCATTATTCCGTCATATATCAGCATCCGCAGAAAGGATAGCGCTTTCATTATTTTCTTGTTTAGAAAGCCTCGTATAAAGGAAATGACTATTATTAATAAAATGAAATTTTGTATACCCTTTATATAAATCAAATGTGGAGGATTCATATGAAAGTCAGGGATCTGGGTCTCAGAAAAAGCCGGCAGCTGTTCGACAAAATCGGCCTTACCTATCAGGTCATCAAAACAGCCCTCTCAGCCGGAATATCATGGGCAATCGCCAACAATCTTCTGGGTACACCTTATCCGATTTTTGCTCCGCTTGCAGCCATGCTTGTCATTCAGGTGGCGATTTTTGACACGATTGAACGAGCGGTTTACCGCGTACTTGGTACAATCGGCGGGGTTATTATCGGTCTTGTGATCAGCCTGCTTCTAAATGTTAATATCCTTTCTATTGCATTAGTCGTTTTGTTTAGTTTTGCGTTGTCCAGGGCGCTCCATTTCCCGCCCTACCTTGTTCTGCAGGTCGCGATCAGTGCATTACTCGTGCTTTTTTTCAGTCAAAACAGCGGAACAGAATACGTATGGGGACGAATTTTTGAAACATTAATTGGCGCCGCCGTAGCCGTCATTGTCAATATCTTTGTCCTTCCACCGAACCCCTTCCCTGCCCTTACTGAAAAGATTAATCAGCTCGCCGCTGATGTTGGTCAAATACTTGATCAGGTTTCTTTAAATAAGCAGGACAATAAGCATTTATATGAAGCCCTGCTGAAATCACGAGAAGTTGTCAGGGAAACTGAGGAAATTTACGGAGAAATCGGCCAGGCGGAACGCAGTTTAAGATACAGTCCTCTGCAGCGAAAACGCAAAAATGAGGCAATCGAACTCTATGTCACCATTCAAATCCTTGAGCGTCTTGCTCTGCAAACCCGCGGCATCACACGCAGTATGCTTGATCTGAGCATTCGAACGGGTACTCTGTACCGCTTTCAGCCTCTCATGGCTGAGTTAATGAAATGTGTGGTTCTGTTCGGCAATTACGCGAAAGAACCTTCTGCAGCATCCTTACAATTATTAAAGACTGCAGTCAGCAATGCGCGCCAGGTTCATGAAGACAGCTATACTAAAATAACCACTGATACCCATGCAGTTCATTACAATGTCGGGAGTATATTTACCGATGCCAATCGGATTTTTGAAGAAATAGAAGTCTATACGAGAGAAATTGAAAAGCAAATCCATGATGCCAGGGCTAAGAATTCCAAAAACGTGCTATAATAAACAAACTAAATCTTTTTAGAATGACTTGGAGGCACCATGCTAACTTTTGAAGAAAAACTCGCTATTATTGAATCCTTTCCTGAATTAAAAAGAAAAGACGTTTCCCTTGGTCGCGTCAATTTCCAATATGAAGAAAGTGCATCAGATAAAAAGAACGTTGTCTATCACCTTCACCCGAATGGCAACGGTTTTGTTTATGCAGGCCATTTACGGTTTTATAAAGCCGATGAGAAAGGTCTCGTTAATATCCGTGATTATTCGGCGGATCAGCTCCGGACCATTATTGAAAAATCGATCCACTTTCTGACGGAAAAACCACAGGAGGAACAGGCGCCTGAGGAGCATGTCGAAGAAACCTGGAGAAATCGCGAAAAGCATACATTAACCCTTATTAAAGAAGACGATGACGTATGGAATGTGTATGCAGGTGAGAATCTGGACGGAACATTTAATTCATATGAAGAAGCAGCCGAATACCTTGACGAAGAAGGCTTTACCCGCAAATAATTGGTACTGAAAGCTCCTATAACCGGGAGCTTTTTTTATTTATGTATAACTCGGTCTGATACCTTGAATGGCCACTGGATTGCAAAAGGTTATGATGTCTTTGCCACTAAGGCCGAACTGACGGGAACGTGTAAGACTCCTCGAAAATTGCTCTGTGTATCATTACAAAAAGCTTCTCTTCGATCACAAGCTATTTTCATTTTCTTATAAGTTGCATTGCATTTTCATCGTTCGGCGTGAAATCAAAAATGTTAATTCATTGAAAGCGAGTGTCCTCCCTCCAACTTAATATCAAGAAATATCATCACTATTCATGAAAAAAGCCATTTAAGGTGCTAGTTTAGATGAAAAATAGAGTGCTTAGCCTTTCATACAAGGTTTGGCACGTCAAAATTCTTCGTTTCCGCTTCATAATTTTAGTTTTATGTGCCAAAACGAGGTATTTATGTGCCGAATTTAAGATTTATGTGCCAAAATCAGTGATTTATGCGCCAAATTTGAGTTTTATGTGCCGAAGTAAAATGATGGAAAAAACCTCGCGGAACGCCTGCGGAAAGCGAGGGTATTTCAGCTTTCAATGTATTATTTCGCATTTTCATCGTGCGGTGTCAATTGAAGAATGCTGTTTCAAGTCCGACGGAAACAGCACGCGTCCGAAGATCCACTTTGGCGCACAAAAGATCCATGCCAAAGTTAGCTGGAAAAGCGAGCAGACTAGAGCGAAAATTAACCACCATGACGACATCGGTGGACTTTTTCAGCGGCCATAAAGCGAACTAGGCGAGACCCCATAGTGATCTTTAAGTAAGGGTTGAAGCGATGTCCCCGGAATGCTATGAATTTCCCTATCAATCTCTCACAATTTTTCAAAAAACTCTCCCAGGCAGTTCGCATAAGTATTAAATAAGAGAACCCGCTTAACAAAAAAATAAACCCTTTTTCACGAAAAAAATTATTAATTATTTATTAATAATCAGCCAAAAAATGCTTGAATTACGTTAAAATAGTAATGATAGATTTAGAGATATTTAGACAGTTTTCTTAAACTCGTCCTACATAAAATGACACGTTACATGCCCATTGCCATTATCTATACAGGAAGTGATCACTTGAAAAAAACAGGACTGCTCTTAGCCGCCACTGCCATGCTTTTTACCTTCTCGACCGCTTGTTCAGATCATGATTCTGAATCTGCCAAAAAGAAGGACGATAAGACAAAATTAGCGGAAGCTAAAACAAAAACAACGAAACAGTCTTCTGACAAGAAATCATCAAAAGCTAAGAAAGAAACACCAAAGAAGCCGGAAGTACCTTACAAAGCAATACAGCCATCGCCTGACGCAAAACCATTAAAAGAAAACTATACACAGGAAGAGATTCAGAAAATGCCGCTTGTGGAAGCCCACGGTGACACAAGAGACAGAAGTGTTCCATTCGGCCAGACCCTCCAGAAAGGAATGACCGACAATACTGACGGGCCCTTAAAGAAACACCGTCTTGTCTCGTTCTATGGAAATCCGCATTCAACAAGAATGGGGATACTAGGGGAATTGGATCCACAGCCATTTATGAAAAAGCTGAAAGCCCAGGCACAGGCTTATTCTGATGCGGATCCATCACATCCAGCTATTCCTACGATTGAGCTTATTTCAACAATTGCACAGCGTAATCCCGGTCCTGAAGGTCTTTTTTATCACAACACGTCTGAAAAGGACATTCAAGAATACGCGAAGCTTGCTAAAGATAATGGTGCCATTCTGTTGCTCGATGTTCAGCTCGGTCTTGACAACCCACTGCATCAGGCAAAGCAGCTTGAAAAGTACTTAAAGCTTCCTTATGTTTATCTTGCAATTGATACAGAATTCCATATCAAAAAAGGTCAGGTTCCTGGTGTGAATCTTGGCCATATCGATGGCAGCGAGATCCAGAAAGCCATTCAATATGTATCAGATCTTACAGAGAAAAATAATTTACCTGACAAAGTCGTGGTTGTCCATCAGTTTAAAGGGGATATCATAAGAAACAAAAGTGCAATCAAGCCCCTGAAAAATGTCGAGGTAGCTCTGAATTATGACGGTTTCGGAGCACCGGGCAGTAAAATGGCTATCTACCACGGGCTGGTCCGAAATGAACCGGTTCAGTACGGCGGTTTTAAACTGTTTTTCAAAAATGACAAGCCACTCCTTTCACCTAAGGACGTTATCAAACTTGATCCGGCGCCAGCTGTTATTGACTATCAATAATACAAGCGCAGCAGAAAAAGCGGAGCACATCAGCGCTCCGTTTTTCTTTATGTATTATATTTCAGTACAGAACCATTCATAAAGTCTTACGCAGCTTCATAATTTTTTTGAGCATCGTTCTTGAAACAGACGTCCCGAATCTCTAAAATTAATTTATTGAAAAATTAGTGAGAGATCCGGCTTGCCTTTCAACTGGAATCGTCACAGTAAAGACGAATACAACAGCTACAACAGAGAAAAGAGGGAATGACCGAATGAAATCCAACCAGCCTAGTGATCAAGTCCTCGGAGGTATGGCGGCCGCTGGTGCCTATTTCCTTTGGGGCGTCATGCCGATTTATTGGAAGCTGATTAACGGTGCCTCAGCGGGTGAAGTGCTCGCCAACCGTATCGTCTGGTCTTTTATTTTCATGTTAATCGTTATTCTCGTGACCCGAAGTATGCCCCGTCTATCGAGCGATATCAGGAAACTATTTGGGGAGCCGAAACGCCTTTTGATCATTATCGCGGCGTCATTTGCCATCTCGATTAACTGGTATATTTTCATTTGGTCTGTCGCGAATGGCCATGTTGTTCAAGCGAGTCTCGGATACTATATCAACCCGCTGTTAAGTGTCCTGCTCGGCGTTATTTTTTTGAAAGAGAAGCTTTCCATGTGGCAGATCACATCGTTTGTCCTCGCACTGATCGGTGTTCTGATAATGACTTTTCAGGCAGGTGTATTTCCTTGGATTTCGCTTACGCTTGCTTTGAGCTTCGGGCTGTATGGGCTTCTTAAAAAAACAGTCCGCTTAAGTGCGATGACTGGTCTGACAATCGAAACATCAATCGTTACGCCCATAGCGTTAATTTATCTATTCTTTTTTGATGCACACGCGGGAAATTCATTTACCTTTGATAAGCCTGGTCTCATGCTCTTATTAATGGGTGCCGGGGTCATTACAGCCGTTCCGCTGCTGCTTTTCGCTGCTGGAGCAAACCGTATCTCGCTTGCGATGGTCGGGTTTTTCCAATACATTGCTCCAACAATCATGCTCATACTTGGAACACTTCTCTATCATGAGCCGTTTGATAACAGCCGGTTGTTTTCATTCATTCTTATATGGATTTCCCTTGTCCTATTTACGCTCGCACGCACAAAAGGATTTAAACAGCTGGAAAATAAAATCCGTCATAGAGAAAGCTATGCTAAATAACAAACAAAAAAGCAGAAGCCTCGCAGCTTCTGCTTTTTCTTATTGTTCCCGGGAATCATGATCTTCCTTTTTGCTCACATATTCATTAGGTGCCTCTTCTGTTTTCCCTTGTGAATGATGGTTTTTATATTGGCTGAGTCTGCCATTTCGATGTTCGCCATTATTATCCTTATCCCGGAATCGGCGATCAAAGTCTTTTTCCTTATTTACCATTTCTGCCACACTCCCTGTTGATATGTAATCAAGACAAGAAGTAGTATCTGATTTCATGCTTCTTTTTATGCAAAATTAAGGAATCAACAGGATTTTCCCAGTGCTTTTCCGGCTTTCAAGATAGCGGTGGGCTTCTGCCCCATCTTCTAATGAAAATGTTGTCGGCTCTGCTACTTTAACATTACCCTCTGAAATCCAGTCGAATAACTCTTTTGACCGCAATAACCGCTCTTCCTGTGAGGTCAGCACATTCCACAAGTCACCACCGGTTAATGTTTTCGAAGTGTCCATCAGCATTCGCGGATCAACTGGATCAGGATCGCCTCCTGCCATTCCGTAGAAAATAACAGTACCACCTGTTCGAGTAACTGCGAAACTGTCCATTAACGTCTTACCTACAGATTCATAAACCGCATCAACACCAACATCATCTGTTGCATCCAGCACCTGCTGCTTCCAATCTTCACTGTATAAGAATGTCTTGTCCGCCCCTGCTGCTTCAGCTGCTTCCGCCTTTTCTTTTGTTGACGTAAGGGCAATCACACTCCCGCCAAGTAGTTTGACCATCTGTACGAGCAGCTGGCCGACCCCTCCTGCAGCCGCATGTACGAGAACAATATCTCCAGCCTTGATCGCATAGCTGTCCTTGGTCAAATAGTGTGCCGTCAGACCTTGCAGCATAACGGATGCAGCCGTTTCAAACGAAATACTTTCAGGAATCGGAATTGCTTTATCAGCTGGCACTGCCACATATTCCGCATTTGAATAGGGAACATCAGCGAAGCCAATCCGATCCCCAGGCTTGATGCCCTGAACATTGCTTCCCACTTGTTCAACCACTCCGGCACCTTCATAACCTAATATATATGGCGGTTCACCTGACAAATGATAATTTCCTTTTCTACGATAAATGTCCGCGAAATTTAACCCTATTGCTTTCATATCTAAAAGAATGTCATCCGGTTCAATAGTCGGCGCATCAATTTCTTTATAATTTAATACTTCTGGTCCCCCGAACCCTTCAAAAACGAGTGCTTTCATATGTATCCACCTCTTTCTAAAAGTTTCATCACTCTTTCTTTATAGTATGGAGTTTTTCGCTGCATGTCCACCGCAGAAAAAATGGAAATCGCCTGAATTCTTCCTCTCCGCTCGTTTTGGCGCAAAAAATAACCGCCCTCATCCACTGAAGGCGGTCATTATATATATAGTCCTTTACTTAGCCAGCATGCCATGAGGGTCAAGGACGAATTTCTTCGCAACGCCGCCATCAAAATCCTGGTAGCCTTGAGGTGCTTCTTCAAGACCAATAACTGTCGCATTGACAGCTTTCGCAATATCCGCTTTGCCATTAAGTATCGCCATCATTAATTGCCTGTGGTAGCGCATGACCGGGGTTTGTCCGGTTACAAACGTATGCGCCTTGGCCCAGCCCTGACCAAATCGCATTTTCAAGGAGCCTTGCTGTGCATCCTCGCTTTCTGCACCAGGATCCTCTGTCACATACAAACCGGGAATGCCAAGCCTTCCTCCTGCGCGCGTGACATCCATTGCTGTATTCAGAACAATAGCAGGCGCTTCTTCATTTTGGTGACCATGCGCTTCAAAGCCTACACAATCAATGGCTGCATCGACCTCCGGGACACCCAAAATCTGCTCAATCTGTTCTGAAATATTGTCATGTTCACTTAAATTAATTGTCTCGCACCCGAAGCTTTCAGCCTGCTTTAACCGGTCTGCATTTAAATCCCCGACAATCACAACTGCTGCTCCAAGGAGTTGTGCGGAATGGGCCGCGGCTAGACCCACTGGACCTGCGCCAGCCACATAGACTGTCGAACCCATTTTGACACCAGCTGTATAAGCCCCGTGAAAGCCAGTTGGGAAAATATCAGAAAGCATAGTTAAGTCCAAAATTTTATCCATTGCCTGCTCTTTATCCGGAAATTTCAGCAGCTGAAAGTCAGCATACGGAACCATAACATATTCAGCCTGACCTCCTACCCAGCCGCCCATGTCGACATAGCCATAAGCAGCTCCTGGGCGTTCAGGGTTCACATTGAGACAAATATGGGTATCCTGCTCCTTGCAATTTCTGCAGCGTCCGCAAGCGATATTAAAAGGGACTGAGACAAAATCACCCTTTTTCATAAATTCAACATCACGGCCAGCTTCAATGACTTCACCTGTTATTTCATGCCCCAGAATCAAACCTTCCGGAGCTGTTGTCCGTCCTCTCACCATATGCTGGTCGCTGCCACAAATATTCGTGGAAACCACCTTCAAAATAACCCCATGCTCACACTTCCTGCCTACATTTGCCGGGTTGACACCGGGGCCGTCTTTAATAACAAGTTCCGGATAGTCGATATTTTGAACCTCAACTCTGCCGTTTCCTTTGTATGCCACAGCTCGATTACTTTTCATGAATTCTGCCTCCCAGTTCTCATTGCATAACCTCTTGGAAGATTGAACGCTTCCCCCTTGAAATTCTTCCACAGGGGTCTGCCTGAATTTATGATTTTCCTGAATCCTGACTGCTGCTTCTGGACAGTTGAATAATTGTATAATCGCCTTTGATCGGAAACATTGCCTCGGCATGCGAATGTAATGACAATTTCCTGTAGACACCAGACCTTTCATTAATAGAAATATTTAATATTGGGGGCGGTTCTTCTTAAAATTCAATCTACAATTTTCGCTTCCCTGTTTATATGTATAAAAAACACATAATTCCTATTATTACGAATAAATAGATCTATTTTACTATATGGGTCAAATGGCAGTAAGTGAATCAGCTTAGCCTTGGTCAGGGTGAAACTGATACTTTTCCAACTCGATCCGGTTCCCCTGTCTGATTTTAATTCCTTCACTTTCAAGAAACATTTTTTGAAGCGTGCTCGATTCGTCTTCTTTAATCGCAATCTCTCCCTTTACATTAATAACCCTGTGCCAAGGAAGATTGTATTTCTCGCTCATCGAGTGAAGGATTCTAACAACCTGCCTTGCACCACGCGGACTCCCCGCCTCTCGTGCGATTTGACCATATGTCATGACCTTCCCCTCTGGTATTTCCTTTATCACCTTAATAACGTTTTCCGTAAATGGTTTCATTTCACCATTCCTTTGCATTTCATTGTTTTGATTGTAGCACATTAGCAATTGCGATTTTTAATGAATATGAACCCTTTTACAATGGAAATAATGAAAGAATCAGAGATGAGCCATAAAGGAGGCGAAGCATGATGTCATTTTTAATGAGTCACCCGACACTGACCGTTATTCAATGGACATTAAGGGCAGTTGTAGGCTTTTTCTTTCTGCTTCTCGCAGTAAAATTAATGAGGCAGCGCTCGATCTCCCAGCTGCGCCTGATTGATTTTATTATGGCACTAACAATTGGCAACATTATCGCCCATCCACTTTCTGATCCTCATTTAAATATGAAAGGCTCGCTTGTCACCATTTTCACTTTGGTACTGTTATATATGGCTGGTGTTTTTTTCAGTCTTAAGGTCCCAGCAATCCGGAAAGTCCTTGAGCCATTACCTTATCCTTTGATAAAAAATGGAGAAATTATTTACAGGAATCTTGGTAGAGCCCAGATTTCTCTCGATTTTCTGCTTTCACAGCTGAGAAAAGAAAAAATCATGGAGGTACATAAGGTTGCACTTGCTTTATGGGAGCCTGATGGGACACTTTCAACGTTTCTTATGCCTATCCACCAGACGATCACCGCTTTAGACTTGAACCTGCCCCCTCAACCCCTTAACTTCCCTGCCCCAGTAATTAAGGACGGTACGGTTAATGAACAAGAACTAAAACAGACCGGAAAGGATGCAGCCTGGCTCAACCAACAGCTTCATACTGTTTACCAAGCGCATCCTACAGATGTGCTGCTTGCCACACTTGATAACGAAGAGAATCTGCGAGTGTTTTTCTATAAATAAGAAATTACTATGTGCTGCCATTCATTTGGTTGCACTATTTTTTCAGGGATTTAATCTATTATGATTGTAAAGTAGGACACTTACACTAATGTTTCAGGATAATGGAAAAAATCAGGATGTGTAAATTTGAATTTAAATAAGATATTAAGGAGACCCCAATTGCTTAATAAATGATGCGAAAAATAGGAGTGGTTTCTAGGGAGTTAAATAGTTTGCGGACGACCGTTTTCATCGCCCTTATGAACGACATTTCACATGCTTCTCGACCCCGTTTGTCGTTCATCTTCCCTATGAACGCCCTTTCTCATGCTTTTTCACCCCGTTTGGTCGTTCATCGCCCTTATGAACGCCCTTTCTCATGCTTTTTCACCCCGTTTGGTCGTTCATCGCCCTTATGAACGCCCTTTCTCATGCTTTTTCACCCCGTTTGGTCGTTCATCACCCTTATGAACGCCCTTTCTCATGCTTTTTCACCCCGTTTGGTCGTTCATCGCCCCTATGAAAGACATTTCATCCATGCTTTTTGACCTCGTTTTGTCCTTCATAACCCCTATGAAGGACATTTCACCTGCTTTTTGACCTCGTTTTGTCCTTCATAACCCCTATGAAGGACATTTCACCCACTTTATGACCCCGTTTTGTCCTTCATAACCCTATTTTTTACATTTGCATTGCTTTTAGGAAGCCTTTTCTTCTTTATCACCTCTTTAAAAACAAAGCGTCCGACTTCGTTCTAAGTTGACTGGGATCTCGACCGCTCGTTATTAAAAATGCATCCTGATAAGTGCAGGCTGCCATGCAGCTATGGATGAGGCTGAAGGATTTCTAAAAGAGGAGCTTTTTTCTCTTCGGGAAAGCGAAAAATCCTAATTATTGGCAATCGAAACTGAACAGGACGGTCAAAACGAGACTCTTCGAAAATGCTCTGTGTATCATTACAAATGGAAATACCCAGGTTCTCTTGACCTCAAGGTATTTCCACCTTCTCATAATTGTTTGCATTTTCATGTGCGAGTGGAATCAAAGGTGTTAATTCAAGGCCTGCGGGAACAGCGAGAGACCACTGAAAAAGTACACTTTGAGTCTTTTACCTGATTAGGCAACCAACACGTTGATTGTAGCGAAAGGTGCGAGACTCCGACGGGAATAGCAACAACTGAAGACCCACCGTAGGAAGTGATTTCACTTCCAAGGTAGGCTGAAGCGTTGCCCACGGAAAGCGAGTGCCTGAAATGGAAAATCAACAAACATGACGACACCCGAGGGACCTTCCAGTGGCCTCCTCTCTGCGATCCAGGCGAGACTCCCCACCAGCGCCACAATTTGAAGAAAGATCGGCTAAGCACCTCACGTCTTCAATTGCAGTGAATCTCCCAACAAAAATTCAGATAATTCCAATTAAAAAGACTTTCGATTCTCAACCCTCTCTTTTCCGCACGTTTCCTCCCCTCTACGACCTGAGACCTAGTCAAGATTGGTCACTGGTACAGTACCCGAATGAAGCAATTCAAAGTATATTTAAAAGAGCGTTTTCTAACGGACAGCTGCACCACCCCAGGTAGTATATTTCCAGCACTAAGACGCCGGTTATCCGAAAGAGGACACCAAAATTCAAATTAAGAGTGGTGGAAAAACAATGCATTTTTTAACCAAATGGGCTTTTCGCAATAAAGCAGCGATGATCTTATTCGTCATCATCACGTTGCTCGTTGGGATTGTCAGCTATTTCCGACTTCCGATGGAGTTTTTGCCTGAAGCCGACAACCCTCAGGTCTCTGTTGTCACCCTTGGCCAAGGATATGATGCGGGTTCGATGGCATCATCGATCACAGAGCCAGTGGAGCAAGCCGTTTCTTCTGTAAAAGGGAAGACGGTCGTTCTCTCGACGACAGGGGACGGCTATTCACAGGTTGCGATTAATTTTGACTCCAAAACAAATATGAAGGATGCAAAAAGAGAAGTACAGGATGCAATTGGAAGTCTGCAGCTGCCAGACGGCGTAGGCAAACCACAGGTCTCGCAGCTGAACACCTCCATGATTCCAATTGGGCAGGTTTCGCTAACTTTTAAAGACGGCCTGTCAAAAGCAGACCTTGAAAAAGCAAAAAAAGATTTCTTGCCTCTTTTTGAGGATCAGAAAGGCATTTCTCAGGCTGCACTATACGGGGAAAATGCTTCACAGGTGATGATCACGCTTGATCACGCCAAAATGAAAAAGATGCACATTCCACTAAATGCTGTGATGGGTATCTTACAAGGTCAGCATCTATCGGTCTCCGCCGGTGGCACGTCCATCGATGATCAGAAGAGCACGATTAATGTCTCTGACAATCTAACATCACTTGACGCTTTGAAAAAACTTCCGGTTCCTCTTCAAGTTCCGAACGCCCCAGCCGTCCAATTAGGTGACATCGCTAAGGTGGAACAGACGAAGTCTCACAACATGATCACCCGCATCAACGGAAAAGACAGCCTCGCCTTAACTCTTTTTAAAGAGAATGGCGCGAGCGCCGTGACAGCTGGCGAACAAGTGAAGCAAACCGTTGATAAAATCAATAAAGATTATGATGGCGTTAAAGCAAAAACGCTTTATACAACCGGAGATATGGTCAAGAACTCTGTTATGAGCATGGTCCGTGAAGTTGGACTTGGTGCCTTATTTGCAACACTCGTCATTTTATTATTCTTAAGAAGGCTTAGACCGACACTCGTAACCGTCGTGTCCATTCCGTTATCACTTTGCCTGACGCTCTTATTGCTGTGGCTCTCAGGCGTGACGTTAAATATTCTCACACTTGGCGGGGTTGCCGTTGCGGTTGGCCGGCTTGTCGATGACAGCATTGTGGTTGTCGAAAATATTTTCCGACGCAGCCAGAAACAAGCCATCTCCAAAAGCAACTTATTAACAGCCACCCGTGAGGTTTCCCGGGCGATTACCTCTTCAACACTGATTACGGTCGCTGTGTTCTTGCCAATGGGGCTTGTGAACGGCTCTCTTAAAGCATTCCTGCTGCCATTTGGACTGACCGTTACGTATTCCCTGCTCTCCTCACTATTAGTTGCATTAACGGTTGTGCCGCTGCTAAGCAGAGGCTTGTTAAAGAATGCTAAGCTTCCTGTCTATCGTGAACCAAAGAAATATTTAAATACATTGAAATGGTCGCTTAATCATAAGTTTGTTCCGATTCTTGTAGCGATTGTGGTCCTGATCGGGTCCGTCTCCCTTTATGTCATGCTTCCAAAAGGAGCAATCAGCGCGAAGGATGCCTCTTTCCTTTCTGTCACGATGACCTTCCCGAGTGATACAACAGAAAGTACGATTAAAGAAAAAATGACGGCTTTTGAGAAGAAAATGTCTGGCCTCGATGGTTATGACTTTATTATCAGTGAATACGGCACAAGCGAAGGCGCTGCAAAATACGGCCAGGTCAGTGATCCTGATACCGCCACCTTTGCAGTCATTATGAAAAAGAATGCAGACGCAGATGCTTTTCTAAAAAATATCAATCACTTAAAGAAACAGGAGCAGAATGTTAAGATCACGGCTTCACCGTCCTCTATGTTCGGCGGCTCTTCCAACTCCGCCATCACTTATGATGTGGTAGGAAATAATTCTGATCAACTGCTCAGCACATCTAAAAAGCTTATGGCTAAAATCAAAACAGCAAAAGATGTGAAAAAAGTATCAAGCAACCAGGACAAAACAGCCCCAGTTTATCAAGTGAAAATTGATACTTCCAAAGTAAACACACAGCAGGCAGCCATGCAGCTGCGCGGTCTGATTAACCCTCAGCCGATCGGCGCGATGACGATTGATGATAAAGCAACACCGGTCCTGCTTGATGCAGGAGTGAATCCATCCACTCCTTCTGACTTAAAAGACTTAACCATTGCGACGAATAAAGGCATTGTCCCGCTTTCACAAGTTGCATCGATCACGGAACAAGACATGCCAAGCACTGTGCTTCATAAAGACGGAAAACTTTATGTCCGGATCACTGCTGAAGTTGATCCTGCGAAGCTGTCTGTTGCCGCTAAAAACATTGATGATAAAGTAAAAAAAGTCGATGTGCCAAAAGGCGTGGATGTTGTCAAAGGCGGGGCTGGCGCACAGCAATCCAGCGATTTTGCTGATCTGGGTCTCACAATGCTTGCTTCCATTCTGATCGTTTATCTGATCATGGTGCTGACATTCAAGACACTTCGGGCGCCACTAGCCATTTTGATGACCCTGCCGCTCGCTTCAATCGGAGCCGTGCTCGGCCTTCTCATTGCTGGTGTTCCGGCTGACCCGACAGCTCTCATTGGCGGTCTCATGCTGATCGGTATCGTTATTACCAACGCGATCGTGCTCATTGACCGAGTAAAACAAAATGAAGAAACAATGATTATCAGGGATGCGATTATCGAGGCTTGCGGTACCCGTCTCCGTCCGGTCATCATGACTGCGATCGCTACGGTCTGTGCGATGCTGCCGCTGCTTTTCGCCCATTCTGAAGATGGCAGCCTTGTCTCCAAATCACTCGCTGTTGTTGTCATCGGCGGTCTAACCGGTGCTACCGTTCTGACCTTGATCATCGTCCCTGTATTCTATGAACTGCTTCATTTCAGAAAAGCTAAAAAACAACGCAGATCAACCGCTGATCAAGAAAAAATTGCTAACTGATAAACGAAAAGAGCGCCTGTCCCTCGTGGGGCAGACGCTCTTTTTTACTCGTTATTTCGATACAAACCGGTTGCCGCTTATCCAAAACCGCCACGGGTAGTCTTTGGCCTCACCGCTGTTATCAATGCCGATGCGCGGTCCTGCTGAAATGGAGGCAGGATCTTCTCCTTCGGCTATAAAAAGCGGCCGCTCAAAAAAACGGCGCCCATAATCCGATTTCTCAATTCCCAAGGCTTTCGTCAGCTTCCCTGGTCCGTTTGTCAATTCGCGCTCCTTCTTCTCTTCACCTCGACGCTCATACATCAAATCTATACCGGTATGGGGTTCGACTGCTCTGATCAGAACCGCTTCCGGGGAGCCCGTCCCGCTGCTGACAACATTGACTAGACAATGCGTATGCATAACAAATGTGTAGACGGACCCTGCCTCGCTGAACATCACTTCCGTCCGTTTTGTCCGGCGATTATTGAAGCTATGGGCTGCCCGGTCCATCGGCCCTTTATAAGCCTCTGTTTCCACAATCCAACCGGAAGCCGTGCCCGATTCTGTTTCCTTTACAAGAAGCTTCCCTAAGAGTGACTGGGCAAGCTCAAGGGTCTCCTGCTGAAAAAATGATGCACTAACCGGTTTAAATTCCATAAGACTCACCTTCTATTAAATTAATCTCTTTTCTAAGAAAAACTGCTGAAACCCTTTTGGATGGTCTTCTAGCATCCCGTAAACCTCGTACCCTTTCTTCTTATAAAACGCCGGCGCTTGAAAGCTGAAGGTATCAAGTGTGATAAGACGGCATCCTTTATCTGCCGCAAAGGTTTCCATCTTTTTCAAAAGGCTCGCTTCCGTGCCCTGAATGCCTCAATTCCTTATCCACCCAAAAAAATTCAATATGCATATGATGCCAGAACATATTGCCAGTGATCCCCCCGGCTATTTCGCCATTATCGTTCCGCAGTATAAAACTCTTATCCTCATTAGGGGTTTTTAATGAATCCGGCAGCTCCTGCATATTATGTTCAATAACCTTTTTTCTGATAAAATCAACCTCTTTTTGATCCCAATCCTCTGTAATCTTCATTTTGTCACTCCTTAAATGGATCACGATGCTTCGCTTTTTTTAAAATAGGTAAAAAGTTATATTGCATTATTGTTTCTTTGGTGTAATAATTGTAACATAAATGTAATATAAGAATTCCGTTAAAGAACACGCTGTTTAGGGAAAACATTTTACTATCAAAGAAAGCTTGAATTGAAAGGGGCTTTAAGATGCTGAATAAAAAAGTATTTTACCAGATCACTATTCTTTCTGCACTAATCGTGGTCCTATCCATTGCCTTTACGAATCATTTCGCACTTAATAAATCGGATGCTAAAGAGTTTCATCATAACGTTCCAGCTGTAAGTAAAGATAGCAAGACAGAGAATGCAAAAGCCGCCAAGTCAGGTTCTACAGTCGAACAAGCCAGTCAACCAGCTAAACAACAGGCTAAAACAACCGCCAAAGTCTCTAAAAGTACTACTGCTGCAACTCAACCTGCAGCCGCTAAACCTTCTAAAAAAGTGACCGAAAAGGCCGTTACCTACATAACTTCACTGAAATCGGTAAACGGGAACCTTTACGGAAGCTTTGATTATATTCAATGGTTTACTGGAAAAAACGCAGATCAGCAGGTACAAAAAGCGTGCGGCTGCAAACAGGGCGCACCGGATGGCTACTTCATCCGTAATGATAATCCTAAAATTCGTCAATTTCCAATCTCAAAAAATGCAGAATTTGTTCTGCAAACCAGAGATCCTTATAAAATTAAATGGAATGAAAAAGTCACAAAAGCACAGTTTATAAAATTCGCTAATAATAAAATCCATGTCAAAACGCCTTACCATCTTCAAGTTGAAAATGGTGTGGTTACAAAAATCACCGAACAATATATCCCTTAATTAATGAGAAAGCCAAAAAGAGCCGGACATCCGGCTCTTTTTCTATTTGAACTTTTTGTCCGCCATTCTTCTCTTTATTCTGCTTTGCCTTCAAGACTCGCCATTGCTTTTCTAAAATGCCCGTTTGATTGGTCAAGAGCAGCCCTTGCGGCATCATAACTGATTCTGTATTGGATCATTAAAATGGCAATCCGAGCATCGCCATGGGCAGCTTTCGTCATGAGTCTAGCCTGTTTTTCATCCACATCGGTTGCATCCATTACAATCCGTACAACACGCTCTCTAAGCTTTTGATTGGTTGCTTGAACATTTACCATCAAACTCCCATAGACCTTTCCAAGCTTGATCATCGCTGTTGTTGAAATCATGTTCAGCACCATTTTTTGAGCCGTGCCTGCCTTAAGACGCGTCGATCCCGTTACAACCTCAGGGCCAACCGGCACTTCAATCGGGTGTCTGGAATACGCGCTTAATGGCGCACTGCTGTTGCAGGAGATCCCTACGGTGAGAGCACCCAGATGGTTGGCCGCTTTAATACCTCCGATAACATACGGTGTACGGCCGCTTGCCGCGATGCCCACAACCGCATCATGTGATGTTACCTTTTCGATGACCTCGAGGCGACCCGCTTCTTCATCGTCCTCGGCATTCTCAATGGCAGACTGGATTGCCGTTGCTCCTCCCGCAATCATTCCCTGAACAAGCTCTTCATCGACCCCAAATGTTGGGGGGCATTCCGAAGCATCTAAAATGCCCAAGCGGCCGCTCGTGCCGGCGCCCATATAAAATAGCCGGCCGCCTTTTTCCATGACCCGGACTATGGCTTCAACTGCCGCTGTGATATCAGGCAGCGCGCGGTTAACCGTTTCAGCAACGGTCATGTCTTCCTTATTCATTAGCTCAATGATCTCCTCGACCGAGCTTGTATCCAGATTCTCCCGGTTCATTCCAGACTGCTCGGTTAGCATCCCTGTTTCTTTATCCACGTGCGCCATCTCCTTTCTCAATCTTATTCCAGCTTTGCTGAAGTGTTGTTTTTATCTTATCGGTTACCAGGAGCCCTGCACGCATCATCGCCGTTAACAAAGCACCGGTAACGGGAGGCAGGGATGGATGGACGACATCGATGTTTTCTAAGGTTTCTATGAATTTTGTTTTGAAAAAGGGTTCGCTGAACAGACCCCCGCCAATCACAATCGGGGTGTCTGGCGGCAGATTTGCTTTCCCGCGCCCGCTTTCCACAAGGTGACAAAGTTCGTCAACCGCATCGTCAATAATGCCTCTGGCAACTGCATCACTGCTTTTAGCAGCAGTGAAAACGATTTTTGAAAAAGAGGCGATCTTATGCTTCGCTTCGCCCTCTCTGTATATAAAAGGGACGATATCGGCCGGTGTATTTAAGGACCATGCCTGGATCGCTAAATCTGTCATCTTTGTAGCCTGACCGGTCCCGTCGAACGCTTTTAAAACTGCAGAAATACCCGCCCTGCCAATGGCGTAACCACTGCCCTCATCACCAAGCAGGTAACCCCAGCCGCCAGTCCGCGCCATCTCTCCTGAAGCGGTCAGCGAATATACAATGGAACCGGTTCCGGCAATAAGAATCATACCGGGACCACCGCATGTCCCAGCTGCCAATGCAGCCAGCGCATCATTTTGTATGTGCATAAGCACCTTTTCTGGTAGAAATGAATGGATCACTGGGCTAAGGGCTACCTTATCTGCAGGACGGTCACAACCCGCTAAAGCAATAGTAGCCGAGTGAATCTGCTCTATGGATGAACCGCTGTCTGCAAGCACTCTGGCCACCAGGTTCTGAAGGACGCGACCGACGTGACTGAGCGAATTTGCTTGCATGTTGCTGGATTCACCTGTGGCTTTCGCCAAAATCCTCCCGTTTTCATCTGATAGAATACAGACGGTCTTCGTCCCGCCTCCATCTATTCCGATGTACCTTTTGTTCTCTTGCATGATCTGCACATCCTCAATTGATCAGCTTGGCTTTGATTTCCCAACAGCTTTTCTCGTTTTCTCAAGCTTCGCAATGCTTTCCTGATAATTCTCACTAATAATACCAATGTATAAAATATCAATAATATTCAGCATTGAGATCCGGGAGCTCATCGCCCCGCTTCGAATCGTTTTCTCCATAGCACTTGCGTAAAGCTTGATATCAGCAAGCCTCGACACCGGGTTATCTCCATACTTAGTTAAAGAAATAATTGCCGCGCCATTCCGCTTCGCAATGGTTACAGAACGGACAATATCCTCGGTTTGACCTGAATTCGAGATGCAGAGCACCGTATCACAATCCTCCAAATTAGCACTGATGGTTGCCTGATCATCAAAGCCGAACCCTGCCTCGCTCCAACGGCCGACTCGTGTCAGCTTCTGCTTAAAATCCTCTGCAATAATACCGGAAGCCCCGATGCCGAAAATCGCGATTTTCTTTGCCCGACGGAGGCTTTCAATCGCCTTCTCTGTTTCATCCTCAGAAAGCACCGAAAGCGTATCTTTAATAGACTGCACATTATTATTAGAAATGGACCGGATCAATGAACGAACATCACCGTTCAGCGCAATCTCTTGATAGGACTCCTGAGGATCACGAATGTCGTTCAGATCGTAGGCAATTCTCAGCTTCAGCTCCTGAAATCCTTTGCATTGAAGAGTTCGGGAAAACCTGACAATCGTTGCTTCGCTCACCTCTGATAAAGAGGCAAGCTTCTGCACGGAATAATTAACCACCTTTTCAGGATATTGAAGGATATATTCCGCCACTTTTCGCTCGGAAGGCTTTAATGAAGGTAGTGCTTCCTGAATACTGACTAAGCTGCCCTTTAACATGATTTCCCCTCAACTTTTTCTTGAATTTATTTAAAATTTCCAGCATGCGTCTTGACGCGTGACAAGAGTTAACATGGTTCACTTCATTTGGATCAAGGGTTTTCGTCCGTAAGGATCTGGAGTGAACTGGCCGAGTATAACACGTTCTTTTGCTCCTGTAGCCCCTTGAACATTACCATATTGTCCGTGCCAAGACTCGTTGGCCAGCACAGCGAAACAGACGGCTTCTTTTGAATCCGAGGACTCCCCCAATTCTTCAAGCGTGAGCACCTCACAAGACGGAAGCTGCTGCTTCAGCATTCCCATGAGTGTATGGTTATAGCTTCCACCGCCGCTCACAATAAATGTGTCCACCTTCATGTCCTTTAATATAAATGACCGCATATAATGACCGATTGTTTCTGCAGTAAAAGCGGTCAGCGATGACACGATGTCTTCAGAAGGATGGTCTTGCCACGTCCTCAGAATGCGATCGAGCAATGACGCGCCAAATTTTTCCCTTCCAGTGGATTTAGGCGGCTTTTGTTCAAAAAAATCGAGTGACATCAGCTGATTAACCATCGGTCTGATCACGTTTCCTTTTGCTGCAATCCTGCCATTTTCATCATACGGCAGGTTAAAAAGCCTCTCGCAGGCAGCATCGATCAGCATATTGCCGGGACCCGTGTCAGAAGCAGTCACCTTATCAAGCCCTGCTCCTGCCGGCAGAATGGTTACATTCCCGATGCCTCCAATATTCTGAAGAGCAACGTTTCGATCAGGTTGACGGTACAATAGATAATCCGCATAAGGGACAAGCGGCGCCCCTTCTCCACCGGCGGCCATATCCATCGATCGAAACTGAGAAATTACGGGTGTTTTGGTTTCATAAGCAATAATGGAGGGGTCTCCAATCTGCAGCGTGGACCGGACAAATCCCTTTTCAGACACCGGTAAGTGCTGGACCGTCTGGCCGTGTGAACCGATTAGGTCAAGCTGATCGAGTGATAGGCCGGCATCATGGCAGACCTGCTTTACCGCTTCAGCATAAAGGTAGCCAAGCTCCACATTGAGTGAACATAGTGTCGCTACATCAGAGGATTCCGGATGTGATGCTTGCAGGATTCTTTCCTTTATTTTTTCCGAAAAAGGAACCTGACACGTCCTGATGATCATCAAGGCCGTTTCTTCCCCGCAGCCCTCTATGTCAATAAGTGCGGCATCTATTCCATCAATCGACGTTCCCGACATTAGGCCGACAATTTTTTTACTCATTAATAGCCACGCCCCTCTTAAACCTGGCTTTGTTTCAACTTAAACGTTTGCCATGGCAGCACCTGGCCGAGCAGAAAGATTTCATCCTCTTTGATTCGTCCGACCACATTTCGTTTGCCATCGTTCGGTATATCCTTCAGGGCAATCTGCATCTCACCGGCATACTGGAAATAGTCGTCGTTCAGAATCATAAGATCACCACGGCGGATCTCCCGGGTATTGAAAGGCTTGAAGGCTTCACCACGATATTTCACTCTGCTCTGAGTCGATCGGATCACATATTCCGACACATCTCCGCGATTAAAATGCGGTTCTTCCAGCACAATTTTGCTTTCGAGCCCGGATAATCCTTCTTCCAGAACAACATCGAATGTTAGCTGGCGATGATCAACCTCACTAAGAGCCTTTAATTCTTCTTCACTCGCAAAGGCATTTCCAATGATCACATCATCAATCAAGCCGGTTGCCAATAGATCCTTAGCCTGAACGTCAATCGGCAGGTCACGGTGCTCCTCCAACGTCGGTAAGCCTTCCATGATCGGCCATGGACCAATCTCAGCAGCATGAGACGTCACAAAAGCGGCGGTTCTTAACCCCTCAGCCTTAAACTGCCTGCTGCATTTCATGAAATGTTCTCTCGAAAGGCCTGTAAAACGCTGCGGATAAAAATTATGACAGCCAATCAACTGATCCCTATTTGGCAGATACGTCAGGATATTATCGAGATACTTTGTGCCGCTGCTCATATTCAGCTCGACCTTAATCCCATGATTGTTGTACGTCATGAGAGATTCTTCACGTCCTGTAAAACCAAGATCAAGCCGGATCCCCGCCGCCCCCATTTCACTGAACAGCGAAAGGTCATTATAGGAAAGATTCAGATCGCCGAACACGCGTGGATTAATATCTGCGATCACTTCCATCCCGCATGAATTGGCATGGGAGATAACCCTTTTAAAATCTCGTAAGATCTGGTCTTTATCACCATCAGCAGACAACAGGCACGTGAAAATTCTCGAGAAACCATACTGCTTGGCTAAATCTAAGTAATTGATGATATCATCTGTGGAACTATGGTTCGGGTAGACAGATAAACCGTACTTATGCATGTCATCTCACCCTTTCTATGTACGTTTTATTGTTAGATAGCTTGGCTTTTCGCCAAGCCTTGAATGGAGAAAGCCTTAGCTGCGAGCCAGCTGCTTGAGTAACCATCATTGCAGGCTTGTGCCGGAGTTTGAGTGAAACTGAAACGTAGGCACACTCTTGTCGTACTTTATTCCACTTTCTTGCTTTATCAAGTTAAACATTCTTAAATTATTAGAAAAGCGCAAGCGACCATGTCAACCCCAAAAGTGGCCACTGAAAAATTCCCCCAGTGAAGTCGTGGGTGTTGATTTTCGCTCTAGGCTGTTCGCTTTCCACGGGCACGGCCTCAGCTAACGTTGGCGTGGTCTCTTTGTGCGCTAAAGTGGATCTTCGGACGCGTGCTGGTCCCGTCGGAGCTCACGCCCTCCACTTCAATCAACTTGTTGTTGCCTGAATTCCTCTAGATGGCTTAAATCAATCGAGGGGCTAGAAAATCACTAATCTTTCACGATATCAAAATCCTTATTTTAAAATCGTAAACTTTTTAGTGGTCAAGGAGTTGTGTGACGAACAAGACACTCGGCGAGAAAATATTCCTTTTATTTTTAACGCAAAGCTGAAGTGACCCCGAGGTGTCTGACTCTGAAGACGAGATACAACTTCCATGCTTTCTTCAACACCACATTTAGAGCTATTATTTCTGTTTTTTGGCTCTCAGATGGCCATAAACGCCGCTTTAGAGCCACTTTTTCTGTTTTTTAGCTCTCAGATGGCCATAAACGCCGCTTTAGAGCCACTTTTTCTGTTTTTTAGCTCTCAGATGGCCATAAATGTCGCTTTAGAGAAGATATATTTTCTTAAAGTAGAAAATAAAAGCCTGCTAAACAGGACCCGTGAGGCGGCCCTGTTTAGCGGATCGTCTTTCATTCTATTTTTTAGCTGTATAGATAACACCCTTCATTTTTCTATCCTCAATCTGCAGTCGGGATATTTCAAAAAACATCACGCATAGCACAGTGAAAATAATACCGAGAGAGACCCACCCAACTGCATTAAGATGAGGAAAGATGAATGACGGAATAATCAACACAAAAGGTGAAACCGCACCGATTACCCATCGATTCACACGAAACCTGGATATTAAAAATCTCGATATTTTAACAGCAGCAAAAATAATCAAAAACACAGCAATAATGTAAATGAACCGCATCATTACGGACCCTTCTTTTCAATCCGCTGATACAAGCGAATCATTTTTTCAATCAGATTCTTTTCACTGATTGCTGTCATTAAATGATCCTGAGCATGAATCATTAATAGTGACTTCTCAAGCGGTGTTCCATTCAGCTCAGTTTGGATCATTTTCGTTTGTGTATTATGTGCCAGGTTCAATTCGTCCTGTGCATTCTGCATGATTTCCTGTGCTTTTTCAAAATCTGAAGCTTCAGCAGCCTCCAATGCCTCATAAGCCAGGCTTCGCGCATTGCCGCCGTGTGCGATCAATTCAAATATATCATTTTCCTGTTGTGCAAGTTCCAAAGCGCTCTCCTCCAGACTTTATTCAGACTGTCGCCTGCTGATTTTCATTATGGCCATCATTAGATGTTTGCGCCGATTCTTGCTCAAGCATTTTCTTTTCATACATTTTAAAGAACGGATAGTACAGAACAACAGATATGGCGATGTTCACCAGAGCCAGAACGATGGCCCGCCAATCACCTTGTGTGGCAAAGAAAGCCCCAATCGGAGCAGGAAGCGTCCAAGGCGGGATGACGGATATTTTCGCTATCCATCCAAGTGCGAAAACACCATAAGTGATAATGGTCAAGACAACTGGAATCAGAATAAAAGGAATCGCGAGAATCGGGTTCATGACAAGCGGCGTACCAAAAATCAGCGGCTCATTAATATTAAACAGCCCTGGAATGATCGAGAAACGACCGACCTGCTTGAGATATTTCGATCTTGAAAAAACCATTAACAAAGCAAGACCAAGCGATGCACCTGCTCCGCCGATCCAGACAAACCATTGAAAGAAAGGCTCGACAACGGTGTTAGGCAGCATATGCCCCGCTGCAGCCGCATCCTGATTTTGTGTGAGCAGGGTGAACCAGATTGGCTGAAATATGGATCCCATGACAGCCATACCATGTACTCCAGCAGCCCACAGGATCATAACGAAGAAAACAGGTATAATAGCACCTATCAAGGTATTGCCGGCAAAATGGCCGAGCGGAGAGAAGATGGCGTTGACCACTTTATGCAGATCAACGTTGAGAAGTACCCTGACGACCCAGGCTATGACGATAATAAACGCAGCCGGAATCAAGGAATCAAACGACCGCGCCACAGATGCCGGTACTTGTTCAGGCATCTTAATGGTCCAGTTATAATGTTTGATCAGACGAAGCATTTCAACAGCAAATATCATAGATATAATAGCAACAAAAAGACCGGAGCCACCCAAGTCACCCATCGGTAAAACAAAGCCAAGCGGCTGATCCTTTGGAAGCAGCGCATCAACATTCACAGGGATTGTCATCATTAAGAAGGTTGCTAACGAAAGCAGCCCGCCTGACTGGCCATCAAGCTTATAGGACTTAGCCAAGCTGTGTCCCATCCCGTAGGCGGCATACAGTGACATTAATCCAAGTGTCAATCTAAACGGAATTAAAATATTGGCCGTGTACGGTTTTACCAAATCAGCCAATGCCGTGATCGGTGGGAATGCAATAATTAAGAAAAAGGACCCGATAATAATAAGCGGTAATGTCGAAATAACCCCGTCACGTATCGCCCTAAGGTGCTTTTGCTCAGAAGCTTTTGCCATTGGCGGCATTAACACTTTTTCAATCCACATTAAGAACCGATTTATCACAGATTTCCCCTCCTATTTCTGATAGTCTTTGATTTGCTCTAAGACCTTCGGCGCACCAATCGGTGTATAACCCATTGGCTGAATCACTTCGACTGGCACCTGGTTGTTTCGTCCGATCTCTTCAAATGTTTTAAGACGATGCTTAACCTGCGGAGCCACTAATGCCAAATCGTGTCCTGCAAGTTCCTCTTCGAACTCTGATGTACCCACTGCTCTAATCTCCAGCGGGAAATTCTGTTTCAGTGCTTCCTTCTTAATCGCGTCAACCACGATCGCACTTGACATCCCGCCTGAACAAACCATCAAAACCTTCATCCTACACCAACCTCTCTTGTATAAAAGCGCTTACAAAATTTTGATGCCTTAAATGCTGAGGAAAAGCAGCACAAGCCCCCTTTTCAGAAAATAGTCATCTTTTCATTCACTGCGTCTCTACTTTTCAACCAAATTGTACGTGTATTCTGATTATTATTCTAATAAACATTGTTACGCCAGTCAATGATATTTATGATATTTTATTTCATGGTATGCCGTTTTTCATAGGTGGGATTCGAATAATCAAATGATGAACGATGGTTCGGCGAAAATAAGCGAGTTAGGAAAACTCCCGAAGCTCAAATTGAAATAAGGTGCGAAGTGCCAGGCACTTCGTTTCCTTCTCAATTGGATCGGAAGCAAAAAAGTAGGCTTTTTTGCCTCAATCGCTCTTGTGCTAATTTGAAAGACATGATTGCTGGGCTTTTGATAAAAGGTAAATTTTTACTTTGGCGCATATATCATGGATTTTGGCACATATATTGCGAATTCGGCACATATATTGCGAATTCGGCACATATATCATGAAAATCGGCGCATAAAAACCAGATTAAGCGAATGGGAACGGTTCCATTCACATCATAATTGCTCGCCAACCGAATTTACGTGCCATTTCTGTTCATTTACACGCCAAAACTCATCATTTACCCGCCATTTCTGTTCATTTACGCGCCAAAACTCATCATTTACCCGCCAAAGTAAAAAATTCAAATAAAACAGTAAGTCTATCCATTACGAGAATTAAAAAACCGAAGCGAACATTCCGCTCCGGTAATTTTATTTATATAACAGCCGACCAAGAGGCTTTGAAGGTTTTCGTCCAGACGATCAGGTTCGCCACAATAAGCAAAATGAGGTAAATGTAAATACCATAAGGAATCATTGTTGCCGTAAAGTGAAGGACGACAAAGATACCAACCACCAGCAGCATAGGAAGAACCTTCATCCCCATATTCTGGCTTTCACTATCAAAAGGCTTAGAAAAAGGAAGTGCGCGAACAAAGACACGGTAACAAATATACAGATATAGAAACGCGCTGCATCCAATAACCAGAAGACTAGGAATGACATGCCATTTAAATAAATAAGTAAATGCAACAGCATCTAGAAGAAAAACGGGTAAGAACAGTTTCACAAAAAAAGCTTTCAGCGTTCCTTTAAAAATCGGCGAGGGATCTGTCACAGGCACTGTTCTAAAAAGCCAGGCACCTTTATATTTACCTGAATGAACAAGCATGACGACGCATGTTGGAATGACGATCAGGCTCATATAGGCAATCAAATACCATTTGGTCGTTTCGATTCCCGTCAAAGAATAATTCCGAAACGCATTAAACAGAAAAACAAACGGCAGGATAATTGCGAATCCAAGGCTTGGATAGACTTTCAGTTTAAAATCCCTTTCGCTGCGCATCATGAACCCAGCAAAACGGTAATACGCCCTTTCTTGCGGTCCCGGACAGATCAATCTCGTTAGTAAGCCCTGCTTTCGCGGCTTCTTTCCCTCAACTCTCCGTTCCTCAAGCTTCTCTAAACTTTTTTCAAAAGCAGGCATCATCTTAATATAAATAATTAATGAGAGAATCGGAACCAACAGTGCAAGAGCTGTCAATACGGTAAGAAAAGCACCTGTTTTACTGTGCAGCACCATATCAAATGGTGCCCCATACCAGAACGGCGGCAGCAAAAATTGCCACCAGGCTTGATGAAGCGTGATGTGAAGATCCGTTAAATCAAACGCCCTCGCTACGAATTGATAGCTGACTGCGACGATAATCGAGAGGCCAATTTGAACATAGTTAATAAAGTCCTTCACTTTTTCCCCATCAAAAAATTGCAGAATCAAAAAATAAAGGATGGCCGTGATAAAGATAATTAAAAAATTCACCAGGATGATTTCCGCTAAGAACAGTAGAAAGAACAACGGGCCATGTATAAACAATGAAACAACCAACGGCACAGCAACTGTTGCTCCTGTCAGAAAAAACATATAGATAATGACATGCATCGTTTTTGCCGCATTCATGGTACGCTGAGTGACAGGCTTTGTTCCGAGAATTGCTTTATCCCTTATATCCAGCAATACAGAGGAAAAATCGGAAATCATCGAGGTCATAATAATAAACATGTAGATGGTAAACGCCATTGTCATTTGAAATTGATAAGAAGGACCATCCATTAAAATAAAAACCAACGACATAAGACCCAAGATCCCATAGAACCATAACGATCTGAGAAACTGATTCTTATCTTTATTCGCCTTCCGTCTTGCACTATTTTGCATCATAACCGGTGTCCGCCGGGCATCCATCGTCAGCTTAACTTCAAGTATTCTGCGCATAACCGGGTAATCCACACCCAGCATGTTGAAAAAAAACTTAAACACATCTACTGCTTTAAGCATCCGTATATTCTTCATCGTCTAAGCACCTTCGACAATCGAGACGACAGATTTGGCGATACTCTCATGCTCGCTGAAACCGGTCAACTGATTAAAGATCTGCTCAAGACTGCCCTCCATGTTTTGCTGCTTTAATTCTTCAAAGCTGCCATCCGCCGAAACCTCGCCTTTTGACAGCAGGATAATCCTGTGGCTGATTTTTTCAACCACGTCCATGATGTGCGAAGAATAAAAAATCGTTTTTCCTTGAGAAGCCAGCTGGGCAAGGATTTCTTTAAACACCATCACGCTATTCGCATCCAGACCATTGAGCGGCTCATCAAAAAACAGCAAATCTGGATTATGAATCAAACTGGCAATAATCAGGACCTTTTGCCTCATACCCTTCGAGAATGATGCCACTCTCGTATGATACACATTACTCAGCTCGAAAGCGTCCATCATTTTCTTTGCCTTCTGATCCGCCTCATCAAGATCCATCCCATACAGCTCTCCCACAAAGGTCAGATACTCCTGGGCAGTCAGGTTATCATAAAGCTCAGCCGTCTCCGGAACATAGCCGATTCTTCTCTTATAACTAACGTCGCCATTCGAGATATCTTGTCCGAAGACACTCACCTTGCCTGAATAGCCCCCGGCAAGCCCAAGAATAATTTTCACTGTCGTGCTTTTTCCAGCTCCATTCGGACCAATATACCCAATGATTTGACCCTCATACACATCTAAATTAATATCCTTTAACACATAGTCATCGCTGTACCTCATTTTTAAGTGCTCAAGCGACAAGACTTTTTCCCCAGTATGAATCACACCTACCACCCCATAAAACAGAATATTCTAACACAAGTCTAACATAAAACGTTTTACACAAAAGAGAATCATTGGATTTATTTTTAAGATTAGTTCACAAAAGGGTGATTTCCATATTTGGATTTCAAGTAACAATATAATGAAGGACCTTGAACGACGCTTTAACGAGTATAAGCGAGCTAGACAAGGCTCAGCTCAAAGACCCGCATTGTCTCTTATTGAAATAAGGTGCGAAGTGCTAGGCACTTCGTTTCCTTCTCGGTTGGATCGGAAGCAAAAAAGAAGGCTTTTTTGCCTCAAACGCTCTTATGCTAATTTGAAAGACATGATTGCTGGTCGCTTGGTGAGAGGTAAATTTTTACTTTGGCACATATATCGCGAAATCGGCACATATATCGATGATTTTGGCGCATATATTGCGAATTCGGCGCATATATCATGAAAATCGGCGCATAAAAACTAGATTAAGCGAATGGGAACGGTTCCATTCGCATCATAATTGCTCGCCAACCGAATTTACGTGCCATTTCTGGTCGTTTACGCGCCAAAACTTATCATTTACCCGCCATTTCTGTTCATTTACCCGCCAATGTAAAAAATTTCAAATAAAACCGTAAGTCTATCCATTACGAGACCCTAAATAAAAGAATCCCATCATCGTTAGTTCACAAATGCTTACTTAATCGGTTAATATGATGTTATAGACTTTAGAGTGGGGAGCGGACATCTTTGAATGAAAAGACGTTTAAAAAGATTACGGAAGCGAGCTATCTGACGGCTGAAAAGGTGTCACGCTATCGCGGCATTTTGCGGTATTTTTTTGTTCAGCATGAACGGATGCGTGAATTCCTCTTTCCGGAGGAGATTTTTCAGCATTTAAAAGAAATGGAACTGTTTAGAGATTATACTATGGACGAGCTTCAGCAAGACCTTGAACAGCTTGTTAAGTGGAATAACCTGAACGCCCGCCAAGAAATGGGGCATGCTCGAACCATTGAAGAATTTAAAAAGAAAAGATTTCGCTATCAATGCACGCCTTATACAGTTGAAATCGAGCGGATGCTGCAGAAGCTTGAGCAGATCGGTGAGACGTTTGGCGGGTCGCTCGAGCGATCACAGTTTGACCGGCTTTATCAAGCATTATTGAAAATTGAAGCCTTGATTGATACAGACAGTACGGATTCAAACGAAGAGATCACTCAAATGTGGGACGATGTGTTTCACTACTTCCGCCAAATCACGCAAAATACATCCGATTATATTGCTTACATAAACAGTGAGCAGGCTGAGGAACGCATGCAAAGTGAAGCTTTTCTCGTTTTTAAAGAACAATTCACCACCTATCTCCGCGACTTCATCGTTACCCTTCAACAAATGGCTCTCAAAATCCGTCAATTGCTCGCCTCTGTACCGGAACCCTCTCTTACAACCGATGTGATTAAAAAAGTCACAGCCCATCAGTTAGCCGTGCCGCGCTTAAATGATATTGCTTACGCTGAAGAGGACTTGATCCTTGAACACCTCGGGAAATGGGAGAGTCTGAAAACATGGTTTCTCGGTAATGACCAGCGGGATAGTGAGTTTGAGCTTCTCCAAATCCGTACCAATGAGACGATTCGACGGATGACACGCATCGTCCAGCGTCTTGGCGAGCGGCATCACCATTTCAGAAGCCGCAAAAAAGATTATCTGCATCTAGCAGAATGGTTTTCCTCAATGGAATCCTTAGAAGAAGCCCACGAACTCTCCTCTGTTGTCTTCGGTGTCATGCACACCCGCCACCTTTATAGCAATGAACCCGCAACGGATGATATTTACTCTGATATTTGGGATGAGGAGCCCGTGGAATTGACGGTCAAGCCCAGAATCCGGCAATATCGCGAAAAAACACGGCCAGGAGCGGTTCGCAGCACAGCTATAGAAAAAGAAGCGATGATGCGGAAGCATTTGGAAGAGAAGCAAAAAGAACGGGCAGTTATCGAAACCTACATGACCAACAGTCTCATCCGGCTTGATCAACTGCCGGTCATTGAGCCATATGTCAGAAAACTGCTCCTCTCCTGGATAGGAAAGTCGGTCTCAAACCCTGAAGGCATGGTAAAAACAGAGTATGGACAGCACGTGAAGGTCACACTGATCAGCAATGAAAAGATAAACCTTCACTCTCAAGATGGTGTCTTAACAATGCCAAATGCGACATTCCACTTTATGGATAATGGAGGCAATTAAATGGAACAGACTGTTTTTGATGAAAAAGCGGAAGAAGGCTTAATGCAACTCTTTGAACACTTTTGGATTCTGAGATCTGAAAAGCCTGATGTTTATCAGTTGATTCGCGAACGTGAGAAAGTTCTGAAGCGATACATTGAAGATAAGTTTGGCTTTCGGCTGATTATGCATCAGCATTTCATTAAAATGGAAAAAATCCCGGTGGAACCGAAGTCATGGATGGGGATTGAAGCCTTCCAGCGTTCCATGGACTATGCGATTTTTTCGTGTGCACTTGCTTTTTTAGAACAGCAGACCGTTGAAACGCAATTTTTGCTGACAGAAATTTGTGAAGAAGTAAGAGACCTTTATCCCGGAATGATTAGTCTTGACTGGACAAATTACGAGCACAGGAAATCGTTGATTCGCGTTGTCCATCAGCTCGTTAACTTTAGCCTGTTGATGATCGTTGAAGGTGACCTTGATCAATTTGCGCTGAACCAAGAGCAGGAAGTGCTTTATCAGACCACGGTCTATAGCCGGTACTTCATGCGTTCTTACCCGGACGACCTGTTTAAATACGATCGGTGGCAGGACATCTTAAATGAAGAATGGCGTCAGCACGAATCCGACTATCGAAGAAAAAGGGTTTACCGTCAGCTCTTCCTTTCACCGGTTGTCCACCGTAAGGACCGCGATGACGCTGACTTTAACTATATTCGTAATTTCCGCAACCGGCTTCATGAGGATATTGACACGCACACCCCTTTTAAGCTTAATTTGTTTAAAAATGCGGCTCTAATGACGCTTCCTGAAAAGAAGACGCTATATACTCTTTTTCCAGACCAAAAAGCCATCATGGACACGGTTCTTCAATTATCGAAGCTCGTTCGTGGGCAGCCTGACATGATGCCAGATGAATTTGGTGAAATTCATCTAACGATTGGCGAATGGGAAACCCTGGTTGATTTACTGAAAAGTCAACATGCCCACGGGTGGAGCAAAGAATACAGAACAATGTCGCTTAAAGCGCTGACAAAAGAGATTCTGTCAGTCCTGACCAGCTGGGAGATGGCAAAGATTGACGAACATGCCCGAATGGTTATTTTACAGCCGCTATTTGGCCGAATAACAGGAAGCTATCCTGATGACTATAGAGCAGAGGGTGTTCGAACAGATGACGAAAAATAATAAATGGATGATGAATAGAGCCGGTCTATTAAATTTTTGGTATTACGATGATGAGATCTTTGATTTTTCGAATGGCAAAATGCTGCTTCGCGGCAGCAACGGCTCTGGAAAATCCGTCACGATGCAAAGCTTTTTACCTGTCCTTCTTGATGGAAAAAAGTCACCGGACCGCCTGGATCCATTCGGTTCAAAAGCACGCCGCATGGAAGACTATCTTCTCGGGGAAAAGGGCGTCGTGGACCGTGATGAACGGACAGGCTATCTTTTTATTGAATATAAACGCGAGCATACAGAGCAATATATTACGACAGGAATCGGTCTTCAGGCGAAGCGTGATAAGACCATGAAATTCTGGGGGTTTATTATTCTTGATAACCGCAGGATTGGCCAGCACATTGACTTATATAAACTCGAAATGAACGCTGGTGAACAACAGAAAATCCCATTGTCCCGGAAAGAGCTTGAAAACAGGATCGGCCAAGGTGGTCAAGTCGTCACGACACAAGGCGATTATATGAAGCTGGTCAATAAACACGTGTTCGGCTTCCCTTCCGTTGACGCGTTTAACGACCTTATTAAACTGCTGATTCAGCTTCGCAGCCCAAAACTTTCAAAAGACTTTAAACCAACCGTTATCTATGACATTCTCGAGTCCTCACTGCCACCGTTATCAGATGATGATCTCCGCCATTTATCGGATACCATTGAACAAATGGACCAGGCAAAACAGCAGCTTGAACAACTGGAACGAGAATTTATCGCTGTCAAGCGTGTCACCTCTTCTTACGATCAGTACAATAAATACCTTTTGGCAGAAAAAGAGGCCGAGTGTTCAAAAGCCCAAAAAAAAGCTGGATTTCATAAGCTGTCCCTTCAGCTGGCTCTTAATCAGAAAGAACAGCTTCAAGTGGACATTGAGTCACTTGGGCATCGCGATTCGATCCTTAAAACAGCAGCAAATGGTCAATCAACAGGAAGAGCGGCGTCTGCAATCCCATGAAGTTTTTAATTTGGAAGAAGAAAGAAGAACCGTTCGCGATCGTGAAACAGACCTGACACAAAAACAGACTGACAAAGAATCTCAGCTTGACCATCAACGGGCACAGGAACGCGAACTCAAGCAATCTCTTGAATCAAGAGAACTGGAACAGTCTGGCATTCAGACTGCAATCCATGACTTTTCGGATGACCTATCGGCAGATGCAGAAGAAGCGGCTTTCAATAACCACCAGATGAATGCAGGTGATTTCACACGCCATTTGAACGATGACTTTGACTTTACCGTTTGGCATAACGAAGCCGACCGCCACTATCATACATTGGTAAACGTCACCGAAATTTTCCGGGACTATGAGCAGCTGAAAGCACGCTACTCGGAGCTCGATCACGATTACAGCCAGCTTACCTATACCCTCGATTTACTTCGCCAGCAGCAGCAGGATTACCGAAAGTTGTTTGAGGAGGATAAAGAAAAGCACTGGACCGCCATTCATATGTGGTTTAAAGAGCAGGCTCACTTATCAGTCAGTGAAGACGTGATGCAGAAAACGAGCCGGTTCATGTATGCACTCTATGAACCTCATAGCTATGAATCCATAGTTGAGCCCTTTCGAGAGGCATCCCAGCTCTACCAGCAGCATGTCCACAAGGAAATCGCGGGACATCTTAGTGAGAAGTCACGTATAGAGGCTGAGATTCAGGAGACTGAAACAGAGCTTCGGGAGTGGGAAAATAAGAAAGATCCGGAGCCTGTCCGTCATCCTGAAACAGAAAAAGCCAGAACTCTTCTTAAAGAACAAGGAGAAGCCTTCCTCCCATTTTACGCTGCCGTTGAATTCAGAGAAGGTGTGTCACCTGAAATGCGCGAACGAATCGAATCGGGACTTTCAGAGCTTGGCATGCTCGATGCTCTCATCACAGCTGATCAGCTTGACCTCACACATGACCGCCTCCTTCTGCCTGGTCCAGAAGTCCAAGGCGAATCACTGAGATCTTTTTTAAAGCCTGATATTGAAAAGGAATACCAGTCTCTTCAGCCTGCGGTTGAGGCCGTTTTGAAAAGCATTGCAGTCAACGACGATGAAACAAGCTTGTTTGACCAAACCCTTTTGAAAAGTGACGGCCGTTTCAGTATTGGCCCGATTCGAGGACATGCCCGGCCAGCCGGAGACGCCCGATTTATCGGACGAACAGCGAGAAAAACGTATAGGCTAAATCAAATCGCTCAGTTAAAAACTGCTTTAGAAGAGCTTAACGATGAAAAAGCAAAAATAAATAAAGAAATGACAGAGCTTCAAGCAGCAATCCAATCTGCAAAAGATGCTCTCTCTGCTTTTCCGAAAGAAACCGATCTCCGTGACGGGTATGATGAAATTTATAAATTAACAAAGGAAATTGAACAAACCGAAGCAAATCGCAAAAAACTGGATGAGCGGCTTAAAAGCACTTACAATCGTTTAACAGCCGTAAAGCAGTCCTTAGATCACGAAACCCGACCATTTTCTTTAGAGAAAACTCAGCCCGCTTATTCTGAAGCAGTCACTGTTATGCGCCGTTACGAGAAAACGCTTGCAGAGTTAAAAACAGAACACATCAAATTCCGATCAGCCTCCCGTGTCATTGAACAGCTTGCTGTGATGATAAATGACAAAGTCCAGACGGTTGATACCTTAAAAGGCGAATTGAACGAAATTGAAGATCACTTGCAAAGAACAGCACTGGAACTCGAAAAGCTTGATCAAAAGATGAAAGAGCTTGGAGCTGAAGATGTTCTGGTTCAAATTCAACAAGTGACAGAAGCCTTGCGCAGCATTCAACATGAGCTTGACAGCCATCAAAATATGCTGCCCCGTAAGGAAACAGAACTTGCTCAACTCGACAAAGCGCTTGAAGAAATCAAAACGGATGCGGCATTTTGGCAGCAGCTTGCCGAGGCCTGGATAACAGTCGTTCAAAAAGAAGCAGGGTATCGTTTTATACTGAATTCAGAGCAGGATTATTCATTTGAAGATCTCATTCACACTGTTAAGGAACTATGCTCACCATTGCTTCAGCAAACCGATCGCCCAAAAGTTACCGAACAGCTGACAAAGGCTTATTATAAAGAACAATCGGACCTCTTGGAATATCGCATGACAGAGTACCAGCTGGCGATCGAGCAACCAAGCTGGATGGAGGGAAATTGGACAGACGAGCAGCAGCTGCATCTTGCGAACTGGAAGGAGAAAACCACCCGTAAATTTATCGATCTTGATTTTCAGGGTCAGCGTGTCAGCCCTTATTTTGTGAAAAATGCTCTCGAAAACGATCTGATTCAGCAGCATGCCACTTTAGAAGATCAAGACAAGCGTCTTTTCGAAGATATTCTTCTAAATACGGTCGGAAACATTCTCCGCAGCCGTATCCAGCGTGCAGAACAGTGGACGCTTGCTATGAACACCTTGATGGCCGATCGTAATTCTTCTTCAGGATTGACTTTTTCTATCAAATGGAAGCCAAGGACAGCAGAATCAGAAAATGAACTAGATACGAAAGATCTTGTGGAATTGCTAAGAAAAGATCCCCGACTTTTACGTGACGAAGACATGGGACGCGTCACACAGCATTTCCGGTCAAGGATTGATAGAGCAAAAGAGATGATCTCTTGGCAATCGGATGGCAATACACTGCACCAGGTGCTAAAGGATGTCCTCGATTACCGTCAATGGTTCTCCTTCGTGCTTTCATTCCAGCGTGAAAACGAACCGAAACGGGAACTGACTAACCACGCCTTTTACCAGTTCAGCGGAGGAGAAAAAGCGATGGCGATGTACATTCCTTTATTTACCGCTGCCTATTCCCGTTATCAGGAGGCTGACAGCAGCGCGCCTTATATCATTACGCTTGATGAAGCATTTGCCGGGGTCGATGAAAATAACATTCGGGATATGTTTGCAGTCGTCGAAGAGCTCGGCTTCAACTATATCATGAATTCTCAGGCACTCTGGGGCGATTATGAATCAGTTTCAGATCTTGCAATATATGAACTTGTCCGGCCTAAAAATGCGCTTTATGTTTCCGTTATCCGTTATTTATGGGATGGAAAATCGCGTCATTTAGTGACAGATAGAGGTAATGAGACCGAACTCACCATTCAGGGGGAATAAGAATGGAAACAAACCAAAACTTGACCAGTGCTTTAGCTTACTTTAAATCTGAGCATGGCTTTGACCGGCTTTTCAGGCTGTTTAAACTAGAAATATGAATCGTTAGGGCGTGTCGGCGGTTCTGTCAAAGTCGAGACTTTTTCAGATACGCAGCTCGAGGCCATCGCTGCATTTACCGGGGAGACTCTTTACATGCTGAAGTTGAAGCCGGCCGTTTCATTAATTCATTTCGAACAGCAGCTCCAGAAAACCAAATTCGAGGGGCTATCTTTGAAGACTCTTCTTGAAGGCTATTTCGGCGAATCTCTTATCGCAAAAAAAGAAATTATCCAAAAAAAGCAAGCGGATCAGGAACGTTTTTTTAAGGTGATCTGCGAGCGGCATCCTGGGCTCTCTTGGTGGGTTAATCACATTCAGAAAAAACTGCCGGATAGCCGTTTAGTGTTTCAAATCTATGATCGCGATCCATCTCTATTAAATCACTGGATCCGTAATTTGGCTGCAGCCATTCATTCCCTTCCTGCTGAAGGTGAGGCTGTGAGGCTACCTTTTTTCGCACAAAAATTGACAGGCAATCCACATGAATTTGATTTATCAACAGAACAAGGGCGTTTACTGCTGCATGCTTTGAGTGTCAAAACGATGTTGGCGAGCGATGAAAAAGACCTAGTTCAAACTTCTAGCAGTGAAGAAATAAGTGAGCTGCTGCTGTCATATGGAATTTATCGCGATGACATCACGAATTATGTCACATGCGCCAACATTATTGCATACACAGCTACCGGTCCCCATCCGGTCTGGAACGCTGCTGCTTCTTCACAGACCGTGCTGAATGCTCCGCTTCGTGAATTAAATGGTCTTCACAAAGCCGTCCCAAGCCAGGGAAATGACGTATGGATCGTTGAAAACTCCGGCGTCTGCTCTGCTATTTTAGATATCTTGCCCTTCGCCCCCATTTTATGTACGCATGGCCAGTTTAAACTTGCCGCATTCCTGTTGCTGGATAAACTGGTGAAAACCGGCGTGACACTGCATTATTCTGGTGACTTAGATCCAGAAGGTCTGGTATGGCCGATCGGCTGCAGCAGCGCTATCTTCGTCAGTCAAACTGTGGCGGATGTCGCCTGCTGATTATGCAGCAAGTCTTTCATCTGAACGGCTTACTCCCGAACGCTGGCGAAATTGAACAGTATATCTGGATCAAACTTCGCCCCAATTATCGAGGTCATGCAGCGCAAACAATGTTCCGCATATCAAGAAGCATTAATTGATCTTATGATTGATCACATCTTCGCAGTGATGAACAAATAGATGATTAACAATAGAAATCTGTTTTGCAAAAAGTTTCGCTTATCAGAAACTTTTTGCTCTCAATTAAGAAAAATGAAGCCCCTCTGCTCAAATCTCCTTCATTTTTGCCATTCTTGAAATAAGGTGCGAAGTGCCCGGCACTTCGTTTCCTTCTCGATTGGATCGGAAGCAAAAAAGAAGGACTTTTTTGCCTCAAACGCTCTTATGCTAATTTGAAAGACATGATTGCTGGTCGCTTGGCGAGAGGTAAATTTTTACTTTGGCACATATATCGCGAAATCGGCACATATATCGATGATTTTGGCGCATATATTGCGAATTCGGCGCATATATCATGAAAATCGGCGCATAAAAACTAGATTAAGCGAATGGGAACGGTTCCATTCGCATCATAATTGCTCGCCAACCGAATTTACGTGCCATTTCTGCTCATTTACACGCCAAAACTCATCATTTACCCGCCATTTCTGTTCATTTACACGCCAAAATTCATCATTTACCCCCCGAATTTTAAAACCCAAGTGATATCACAATAAAATGAGAGGATGGAGAAATCACACTGGATTTCTCCACAATCTAAGAGACTAGCAATCTCTTATTTTATTTTCCTCACCCTGAAATTTTCATGCAGCAGCACCCAATTCTGCGGAAATGGGTAACCTAGCACCCAATAACTGATCCCGCGTAGCTTATATTCTTTTGCCAGCGAAAATTTTGCCTGGGCACTCCTCGCATCCTCAAACCACACCTCATGGGTTCGGCCCTGTTCGTCAGCATACCTGAAGAAAGGAGACTGGGATTTCGCCTCGTATTGTATCGTTGACCCATGCTGAACAGCGCGGCGAACGGCTTCCTGCATACTGTAAGTCTCCGCCTGCATCCCTTGTTGATGCGGGAGCACCCAGTCGCGGGCGTACAGCTGAAATCCCATCAGAATTTTATTTCTTGGAATTACCGTTACAGCATAATCCAGAACCGCTCTGATCTGATTAATCGGAGAAACAGCTTGCGGCGGACAGACCCGGCAGCCCCACTCATAAGTCATCAGCACCACAAAATCGAGAATCCTGCCATGTGCTGCATAATCATGCGCTTCGTAAAGGAGGCCTTGCTGGTTAGCGCTTGTTTTGGGAGCAAGTGATGACGACACAAAATATCCCTCTGGATGCAGTCTGTCAACAGCCCTTTGGAGAAATCGGTTATAGGCCTCGCGGTCAGTCTGCCTGACGTTTTCAAAATCGATATTTAGACCCCGGTAACCCTTCGCTTTCATTGTATTGATTGTGTTTGTCAGCAATTTGTCCTGCAATGCCGTACTGGAAAGAATGGTATGCGCCAGTTGGGAACCGGGTTCTGTTGACGAAAAATTAGTAATCGCCATCATGGGGACAATCTGAACGGATTTAGCTGCTTGAAGAACGGGCGCGTCATTAATCGGTTCAAGACTGCCGTCATCCTTCATCCGGTAGCCGAATGGGCTTAAATACGTAAGATTCCTTCCCAGCTGACGGACTTCCTGGGCAGCTTTTTCACCGAATTGATCTGTGAATGCATTGACATCAATGAGCGGTTTCGTTTTTTCAGGAATGCGCAGCACCTGGCCGACATAAAGCAGTGCCGGGTCGGTGATCTGATTCAGCTGAGCAATCGCTTGAACCGTCGTTCCATATTGTCTGGCGATGCCCCCGAGTGTCTCACCTGCTTTTACAGTGTGGTGTATCGGAATATATAAAACCTCACCAGGGTAGATCGTGTTGCTTGTCAGATGATTGAATTGCATGAGCTCCTGTACAGACACCCTGTATCGCTGTGCGATGGACGAGAGCTGGTCTCCAGGCAGGACAACGTATTCCCGGGCAGGATCTGTAATAATCAGCGCCTGGCCGATCACCAGTGCATTGGGATTCGAAAGTGCATTTACCGCAGCAAGCTGATTGACCGGCGTCCCAAATCGCCGGGAAAGCTGCCACAACTGTTCTCCTTTTTCTATCACATGAATTTTCACAGGCGTCCCTCACTTTTTCTCACTGTCTATGAAACTCTATTCCTGAGAAAGCCTGGATATGTGCTTGATCTGATTCTAGTAATCAAGACTATTCGTGTTGCAATGAAAGCATATTAATGTTAAAAATAGAGTGAACGTTCTATCAATCTTCGGGAGTGAATTGCAATGAGTCGATCAAAGAAAAAAGATGATATTCTAAAGACTGCAGAAGAGCTCTTTTATAAACATGGTTTTCACTCAATCGGTGTTAAAAGGATTTTAGAAGAAGCAGGGGTAGCTACAATGACAATGTACAATCACTTTGCCTCGAAAGAAGACCTAATTAAAGAAATATTATTGAATCGGGAAGAAATGTACTTTCGTCTTCTTAGATTCATATAAGGATAAAGCGAATGATGCGCGAGGATATGTGCATAGTTTGGTTGATGCCCACGGTGAATGGTTGAAAACAGGGGGCAATAATGGATGCTTACTCTTGAGAGCGAAGCAAGAGTATGAAGGAATGAATGAAGGAATAACAGAGCGATCCATAAAGCATAAAGAAAAATTAATCGAGCAAATCGACAAAAGAATTAGCAGCCAGACATGTTAAGAATCATAAAGAGATAAGTCTGCAAATCCTTATTATTTTAGAGGGTGCTACATGTAATTGCCCAAATCCTTGGGCCAGAGCGATCGACCGAAGAAGCCTTACGTTTAGCTGAAAGAGTCAATTTCATAATTGAATAAGTCGTCTTTAAACCCGAACAATTTTGATTTTCTCTTCAGGTGGACGCTTTCCGCGGGCAACGCTTCAGCCTCCTCATGCGAAACAGGACGTGACATGCTTTGCCAACCTTCTTTAAGAGGCACTGCGGGGTCTTCAGCTGTTGCTTTTCCCGCTGGAGTCGGCGCCTTTCGCAAAAGAATAAACAGTAATTGTTCTGTTTTTTTGTGTGGGATTTGCCTTAATGAAATTGACTCGAAAGGATAATAATTTAGATTCTCATTTTTTTATATAAAAATATAATGAACGTTCTATATATATAATTGGAAGGAGAGGTTCGTATGAATTCAAAAAAATTGATTATTAGCGGTCTTCCTATGATTGCCGTCACATATGGGTTATCACGGTTTAGTTTCGGACTCATGCTGCCATACATTCGAGAATCGTTAGCGTTAAGCCAATCGGTATCAGGTCTCATTTCTTCTCTTGCTTATCTTGCCTATTGTATCGCGATCATTGTTTCTATGTTCCTTACAACGAAGACAGGTCCGAAGGCAATGATCTTAACTGCCGGCTTCGCATCCACCGCAGGATTGATCATTATTTCTGTTTCGAATAACGGGCTGGTCCTTGGACTTGGAATTTTCATTCTGGCCGGTCTGAGTACGGGGTTATCCTCCCAACCCGTATGGCTGATATTGTAAATGCCAGTATCGCAATAGATGAACAAAATCAAACGAATTCATGGATTAATTCCGGAACAAGTATCGGTACAGCTTTTATCGGGAATCATCGTAATCGTGATGACCGATCATTGGAGGCAAGCTTATTTCTTTTTTATGCTGTTAGCCCTTTTAACACTTTATATTAATTATAAAATGCTCCCTAAGAATATTCTTTTGAAAAAGAAGCAAGAATATCCCCAGATCAAAATAACGAAGGCGGAGTTCATTCATTCCCGTATTTTGATCCTATCCTCCTTATTAATTGGTATTTCCAGCGCAGGCATACTGGACTTTCTCAAGGGATTTTATTTTAAGTCTCCACTCTCTTCCCAACTTTTTAGGTGAATGGCTTTGGATTTTTATAATGGGGGAGCAGGAATTCTTGCCTGGATCAGCTGGCTTTGTTATTACAAAAATAGGATTAGCGCATGCCTATCGTTTGTCTGTCTTTTTTTTATCTGGATTCATCACTATTATTGGGGCTCTTTCCTAAAAACATCATTTCAGGAATCCTGTCACCTCTATTTTTTGGAAGCTCCTATATTTTCATGACCGGTGTATTTATTGTATGGGGAATCACAATTTTTAGGAAGAATCGATTGTTTGGTATCGATATTACCTTTCCTATTATTAGCCTTTGGTCAGTTTATTGGATCCATTTTGGCTGGGTTGATCGGGGATTATGTGGTGTATAGCTTATTATTTGTTTTATTTTCCATGGTAGGATTCTCCACGTTGTTTTTTTCCCCAACACATTACTAAAACATTCAGAGCATGAAGGTTCTTCGTGTTTTTTGTTAATTTTTAGCTGTCCATATTCTTCTCCACATTTAAAGCTTCAATTTCTTTTTCTAGTCCTCATCCTTCACATCATAATCCTCTGGAATGGGTTCATTGCGCCATTCCTCCAGCTGTTTTTTTGCTTTTTCCAGCTGCTCTAAATGTTGATTAAATTGTTCTCTGTTCACTAAGTACTGGTCACCATCATGTACCGCACGGATTCTGTTCTGCTGAATCAGATTCAGGATATAGGCTTCCGGCATTGCTAAATAGTCCGCTGTTTCTTCGATAGTTAAATACATGGCTCACCCCTGTAACAATTTTTCGCCCAATAATGTCTGCCATTTCATCATATGCCTCATCAAATGGAATTGTCACGTATTCTTTAGTGTCATTTTTCCCTCAAGCATATCTCATGACCGTCTCTGACTCAATCCTCGTCCGGCTAAATTTAAAATTTCTTATTGCACTTTACGTTAACGTTAATGATAAACTTTACTTATCTCATTATTCAGACAGAGGTGCGTTCATGTACAGCATTTCAGATTTTAGTCACATGTTCTTTTTCCGTCACTAAAGCCGAGAACCATGCGTTATATTATGAGGAGCCTTGGCCTGCTGAAGCCTTCAAAGAAATAAAGGAGAATGTTACGTATCTTATAATAGCGTGGGTATTAAATCATTTTAAATTTAAGAACACGCTCAGTGAGGCTATTTCGCAAAAGAATTAGTTTCCTTGAAGATTAGATGCAAGGAGATGGTGCTGCTGTTTGCAGCGACAGGGACCTTAGGCGAGATCAGCTGATTTGTTCAAGGAACATATCGAATATGGCTTTTCTGAAAAAATTAGCGAAATCAATGAACGATGAAAGAAGCTTTTGTGACTAATGAAATGAAAGAAAAGGAAATGACACGTTGATGTTTACCGAGTTTTTCACAAACAAATTAGAGAAGTTAATCATGAAGGCGATTGAGAGGAAAATGAATGAACGTTTTCTGAACTGCTCGCTCGCAATGCCCGGAAGCTGCCCGATCAGGCTATCAAGGAGGCGGAATAAATGAATTTTTATACAGAAGATCGTTCCCTTCAAAATCTGCTTAAACAGCATTTAACACCCGGCTTCTATCATTGGGCTGAGAAGGAACTGACTCGATTTGGCGAACGCTGTGCCACAGACATTGATGAAAGAGCGGTGCATACCGATCGTGAGGGGCAGCCTAGGCTCATTCCATATAATAAAAAAGGCGAAGAAATATCCGAAGTCTGGGTGAATGAGGGATACAAACAAACACTGAAAGAAACCTATGACACCGGTATTGTCGGTTATGTTCATAAAGAAATTCCTGAACTGATGCAACAAGGAAACTACCTTTACTCTTTTGCCCAAGGCTATTTGCTCTCACAAACTGAACCGGGCTTTTATTGCCCTGTCACGCTAACCATGGCCACCGCCTATCTGCTTGACCATTATGCCGATCAAAACGTTCGAAATGCCTTCCTGCCACATGTTTTGGCTACCGGTGACCTCCCCCTTTATGAAGGAGCGACTTTTTTAACAGAAAGACAAGGGGGTTCAGATGTCGGGGCCAACGAGACAAAAGCGATCAAATATGGGGATCATTACAAGCTTTTTGGTGAAAAATACTTCGCTTCTAACGCCGGGATGTGCGGGGTGGCAATGGTGCTAGCGAGGATAGAGGGTGCTGACCCAGGTACACGGGGATTGAGCCTGTTCGCTGTCCCGTGGCGCAGCGAGGATGGTGTGTTGAACAACTTACGAATTCGGAGACTGAAAGACAAGCTCGGTGTCCGCGCTGTCCCTTCCGGAGAAGTTGAATTCAACGGAGCTGCCGCTTATCTCGTTGGTGACCCTTCGAAAGGGCTGTCCTACATGATGGAAGCGCTAAACCTTTCCCGTGTCTGTAACATGATTGCTTCACTCGGGATCATGCGCCGAGCATATACCGAAGCGCGCGATTACGCGTTCCAACGCGACGCTTTCGGGAAAAAACTTGCCGATTACCCGATGGTAAAGGAAACCCTCACCTCCCTGGCGGTTAAGCAGGAAATTGAACTCGGTGCAACCTTCCAGTTGATTCAGCTGTTTGACCGTGTGATGCGGGAGCCGGAAAAGGCATCTAATGAGGACAGGATTATGAACCGGCTGTTGATCGCCTTATTGAAAAAAGAGACAGCCGAACAGGCCATTCATTTTTCACATGAAGCGATCGAAATGCACGGCGGCAATGGTTATATTGAAGACTTTGTCACGCCGCGGCTCCTCCGTGACGCCCAGGTCCTGACTGTATGGGAAGGCACCGCCAATATTCTCGGCCTTGAAGTACTCAGGCTTATGAACAAATACAAGGCTCATACATTATTTATAGAGGACATGGATCGGCGGCTCACGGCTGTTCCAGCAGCTTACAGTGACAGCATAAAAACCGTCATGGCTGCGTTGGAAGAATTGAAACGGTTTACTGCAGCTGTCCTCAAAGCGGACGCTGATACCCAAACCTTCCACAGCAAAAAGATCGCCCAAAAGATGACAGCCATTCTCGAAAGCACCGTTGCAATAGAGACAGCCGCTGCAGGCGGCGATCGTGCCCGGAAAGTCATGGAGCTATTTATGGAATTAACCTGGCGTGATCCTCATGCCTATAACCCTGAGATGAAAGCCGTCGCTTACTTTGAAGAAATCGTTTAATGAAAAACTTAGGTGAAAAGACGCTCGCTTTCCACGGAAGAACATCCAATCCGACTGTTGCGGTATCTCGGCCGCCCGTTATTTCGGTCGCGTATTACAAAGGACCTATCTATGAACGTTTCGGCGCTTTTTATCTATTATTTTCCAAATGAAGGACATTTCACTCGCTTTTTGACCCCATTTTGTCCTTCATCACCCCTATGAAGGACATTTCACCGCTTTTTGACCCCTTTTGTCCTTCATCACCCCTATGAAGGACATTTCCCGCTTTTTGACCCCGTTTTGTCCTTCATCACCTCTATGAAGGACATTTCACACCGCTTTTTGACCCCGTTTTGTCCTTCATCACCCCTATGAAGGACATTTCACCCGCTTTTTGACCCCGTTTTGTCCTTCATCACCCCTATGAAGGACATTTCATCCGCTTTTTGACCCCATTTTGTCCTTCATCACCCCTATGAAGGACATTTCAACCGCTTTTTGACCCCCTTTTGTCCTTCATCACCTCTATGAAGGACATTTCAGCCGCTTTTTGACCCCTTTTGTCCTTCATCGCAAGAAAGCTAAGCCGCCGCTTTCGTTCTTCATATAGGAATCTCGGCCAGCTCACCCCCAGCATAAAAAGGAAACGGCGCGACGTTCATAGCCGACCGCCTTTAAGTGTCGCTGCGGGATAAAGATAAAAATAAGCTTGGCTGCAGCCAAGCTTTCTTAATACCTTCAAGCGTTCACGTATGTGAACCTCCAATTCTCGCTTTATTTAGACGGTGCTGGGTATTTCAACGCATTTTTCTCAAGCTTCCGATAGACTTCTTCTTCTAGATCAACATCCATTTCATCTGCCAGCTGAACGAGATAAATCAGCACGTCCGCCATTTCTTCCTTAATGTTCTGCCTTGATTCGGCGAGAGCTTCCTCACTCGTCCGCCATTGGAAATTCTCGAGCAGTTCACTTGCTTCTAAAGATACGGATAACGCCAGATCTTTCGCCCGGTGATCTCTTTTCCAGTTTCGTTCATCCCGAAACGCTTTTACTTTTTGATAAATTTTTTCCACAAAAAATTCCCCCAGCTATTACATTCTGATTATTTCAATAATCTTATTCAAGCATACCATTTTTTCACTCAATAGAAAAAATCAGCTTATAAGCTGATTTTCTGAATTAATGTTGCGCTCGATCAACGATTCTTCCAAACCCTTTAATCGACATATCCGGAGAAACACGAATCCGGTGAAGGGTAAACATCCCCTGATTTTCAGATGCCGTTCCCGGCTTGATCGTCACTGCCATTTTATAGCCTGTCTGCTGCGCTAGCCTAACCGTTTCACTGTTGTAACGTCCATACGGATAACAGAGAATCGTCATTTTTTTATGAAACAGCTTCTCAAAAAAATCTTTTGACTGAGCCATTTCCTCTTTTTGTTCTAAAGGGGTCAGCTTGGTTAAGTCCGGGTGAGTCATGGTATGGCTCTCAACCGCAATCCCATGCTGATCCATCTCTAATAACTGCTGCTTTTTCAGATAATTATTCGTACCTATAGCGTTCACGATCATAAATATTGTTGCTTTCATACCATATTCTCTTAATACAGGGTACGCCGACGTGTAGTTATCCTCATAACCATCATCCAAGGTAATCAGCACAGATTTTGCCCGCGGCTTCTTGTTCTGGGTTAGCACGGCAAAGGCCTCTGCAGGTGAAAGCGTGTAATAGCCGTGATCGCTAAGCCATTTCATTTGTTCCCGGAATTGCTCCTTTGGCACATGAAGACTATCCGTCCCACGTGAAATACTGTGGTACATAAGGATCGGAAGGTGCGCTGGTTTCTTAACATCCACCCACCCTGACGTATCCACCTTGGGGACGCTGTCACTTGCGCTTGCTCTATTATGAACACTTGTGGTGAGAAAAACGGTCATGAACAGCAGTAACATCCATTTATTCACCTTCATTATTTCCCTCCTTTTGGCTCCACCGTTATATTGCCCTAAATCGTTTAATTATTTTTGTGAAATAGTCTGAATTCATGTGCCATTATTTTACTTCGTGATAAAATAGATTTATCAAACAATAAAGGGGACCGGGAATATGAAAAATGAAATTATCGATCGTTTTACAACCTATGTAAAAATGGATACGCAGTCTGATGAGAATGCTTCCACGACACCGTCCACGCCAGGTCAGCTTGAGCTCGCAGAAAAGCTTGTTGAGGAGCTGAAATGGATCGGCATGGAAGACGTCACCATGGATGATAATGGTTATGTCATGGCTACCCTCCCTTCCAACACAGAAAAGCTTGTCCCAACGATTGGCTTTCTTGCGCATGTTGATACCGCGACCGATTTCACCGGTGCTGGCGTTAACCCGCAAATCGTCTTGAACTATGACGGCGAAGATATCGTTTTAAACAAAGACCTACATAGAGTGCTCTCACCAAAAGATTTTCCTGAGCTCGCCAACTATACTGGCCATACGCTTGTGACGACGGATGGCACGACACTGCTCGGAGCCGACAACAAAGCCGGAATCGCAGAAATCATGACGGCAATGGCTCACTTAATTAATCATCCAGAAATTAAGCATGGCAGAATCAGAGTCGCCTTCACGCCAGATGAAGAAATAGGAAAAGGCCCACACAAGTTTGATGTTGATGCCTTTGATGCCTCATTCGCCTACACGATTGACGGCGGACCGCTTGGCCAGCTTGAGTATGAAAGCTTCAATGCGGCAGACGCAAAAATTACGTTCAAAGGCGAAAACGTCCACCCAGGTACCGCCAAAGGAAAAATGATTAATGCCACAAAGCTTGCTCTTGCTTTTAATGAGAAACTTCCGAAAGATGAGGCACCGGAATCAACCGAAGACTACGAAGGCTTCTATCATCTTGTTGACCTGAGCGGCGATGTGGAAAAAGCCACGCTGCACTACATTATCCGTGACTTCGATAAAAAAGCGTTTCAGGAACGCAAGGCAGCCGTCTTAAAGATTGCCGATGAACTGAAAGAAACCTACGGCCAAAAGCGTGTTCACGTTGAAATGAATGATCAGTACTACAACATGCGTGAAAAAATTGAGCCCGTCAAAGAAATCGTTGATGTTGCACAAGCAGCCATGGAATCCCTTGGCATTAAGCCAATTATTGAACCCATCCGCGGCGGCACCGATGGCTCCCAGCTTTCCTACATGGGACTGCCGACACCGAACATTTTCACCGGCGGCGAAAACTTTCACGGACCCTACGAATTCATCTCTGTTGATAACATGTGCAAAACCGTCGAAGTCATTGTTGAAATTGCAAAAAGCTTTGAGCAACGCGCTGAACGATAAATCATATAAGAAGCGGCATTTGCCGCTTCTTTTTTTATAAAAGGCTCTGTTAAAGAACATGAATGATATGACATCAAAAAGGGGTTAATCCCAAATAAAGAACCATATGATACAGATATGATACAGTGCTCTTTATTCAACTAACGGAGCAGGATACTTCAATAAGAAAAAGAGGGATGAGATGGAACACCCACTTGAAAAATCAATAAAAAAAATTATCAAGGAAGCATTTGAAGGTCCACCAGTACCAATAAAAGAAAGCTGGTTTACAAATACCGAACCAGACTCAGGTATTTTTGGTTCTTTAGAAGGTATATCTGCTGACGAAGCTTCGGTATCCATTTATGGGGCGACCTTGGCAGCACATACCGATCACGTTAGGTATCATATGTGGGGAACGAACGAGTTATTAGAAGTTGGCACGTTTCCAAAAATGGATTGGGGAGAAAGCTGGAAGATCACGTTAGTAGATGAATCACAATGGAATCATATCCAACAAGAATTAAGACATGAATACAAAAGGCTTTTGAACTCAATTGAATCAATTGAGTGGAATGATCTTCTTGCGAATGAGATTACTGGTTCACTAGCTCACTCCGCATACCATCTAGGAGCTATTCGCCAAATGTTAAAAATGATTAAAGACAATTAAAGTCACGGGGGTTTATATAACAATCAACATTAAGCTTTAACAGAGCTTTAGAAAAAAATTAAAATACAAGAAGAGACCCCCCATATTTAGAAGAATTTTTGAAAAGCAAAAGCATTTTTGCTAGTGCTTACTCATTGATCGCTAAGAGATCTCCTTTTTCACCGTATTGAATAATTCGCAGATATTCTCCCCACACTCGTTTTTTCCCAATTTCAGTAGTCATCCAATTGTACCGATTTACTTCAGTGTCTTTATAGACGGTATTGAATGTATAGGGCACATACTCAATGTTATTAGGAATGTGTTTTTTTAATGTTCTAATTTGCCGCCCAGCTGCGTGACTTTTACACACCACCATTAATGAGCTTATCTTTGAAAAATCAAATTTTTCTTTTGCGAAGAGCACATTTTCAAGTGAATTGGTCGATTTTTCTTCAAACACAATATTTTCTGATCGAATACCTGCTTTCAACAAATGGGATATAATTACTTGCGCCTCTGTGACTTCTTTATTAAGGTTGCCTGGCCAATCAGGATTGAGACACACCGGTAAGGCTTCTACCGCCTGTCACAATGATTTTATCCGCATAATTATTCTTGCAAGCCTCTATTGCTTTATTCCCAATGACCTTGATGTGTCCCACTAAAAATGAACAATGCCTCACACTTTTTCGGTTGAAGCAATTCTTCAAATGTTATTTCCGTTAGACACTCAATTTCCTTTTTCTTAACTCTGGACAACAGGTTCTTTGGGAATTATCGGGTTCAACATTCAATCTATTCTTTCTTCGCCACGATCACGTCTACACCTTTGGCCCTTATTTTTTCAATTTTGTCAGCGGTTGTTTCTTCATCTGTAATCACAACACCAAGCTGATTTACCGGGTACATACCAGAGAATAGCTTCACATCAAACTTCGAATGATCAATCAATGTGACCAGTTTTTCTGAATTATCAAAGATTGTTTTATGGAAAATCGCCACTTCAGGTGTTGCCGTACTCAGTCCTTTTTCAGAAAGGCCTCCGCCCGTGGCAAAGCACAAGTCAATCGTGAAATGGTCTGCAAATTGCTGTGCGAGTGCATCCGTGATATTTCCTGAACGCTTCACTTTCCCGCCGATCAGATACGTGTGGATATTTTCCGACTCCCGCAGAACGTACGCAATCTCTACCGAATTCGTTACGACTGTAAAAGGGATATCACTTGGCAGATATTTCAGCATCACATAATGGATCGCTGCACCGCCAATAAAAACCGTTTCATTTTCTTTAATATACGCCGCAGCCAACTTAGCAATCGCATTCTGTTCTTCGCTTCCTTCCCCATAGCGCTTGGAAGGCGGCTGCGCAAACGTCCGAACCTTTGGATTTGGAATCGCACCGCCATGTGTTCTTTTCAGCAGACCTTCTTCTTCCATCATCGATAAATCGCGCCTTATAGAATCGATCGACATATTGAATGCATCAGCCAGATCCTTTGCCAGAGCCCTGCCTTCTTTTTCAACCATTTTTAAAATCTTTTGCCGTCTTTCTTCTGAAAACATACAAAAACCTCCTTGTTTTTCGTGTTTGTTCATGTTTCAAATCGAATATGTTCCTATTATTGCCTGTTTATTCCTTTTTGTCAACCTTATGTTCCTGTTTATGCATTTTTATTAGATTTTGTTCCTGTTTATCTTTTTGAAAAGGACAAAACCGCATGGGTATCGAAACTAATGACAGTCATACTAAGAAAGGTTGCTGTTATGGGGACGTCTATTTTTTCCACAATCGTTTTTCTAATTATTTTTCTTGTCATTTGTTTGCCCTTGTATTTCTTCGTCAATCTCCTGACAAAGTCGCTTGCCAAAAAGCAATCCGACCCGCTCCAGGAGCAAAATGCAGAAATCATTGAATTGCTTAAAGAAATCAACCAGAAGCTTGATAATAAATAAAAAACACTTGCGAAGTAATCGCTCAAAATGTTGGCAAGCCCATCACCCAATCCAATTATTTCAATTCACCCCTCGACCTTTGCTATGATGAAACTAAGCTAAAAAGAGGAGTTGATTGCTAAATGGTTGAACAAACTCAAATAGGCAAAACAAATTTGCATGTAAACCGCATCGGACTTGGCACGAATGCCGTGGGCGGTCATAATATTTACCCGAATCTTGATGAAGAAATCGGGAAAGACATTGTTCGCACTGCTTTAGATAACGGCATTAACTTTTTTGATACGGCCTATATTTACGGACCTGAGCGTTCTGAAGAACTGCTTGGCGAAGTGCTGAAGGAAACCGGAAAGCGAGAAGATGTTTTTATCGCTACAAAAGGTGCTCATAAATTCGTGGACGGCGATGTCGTGCTCGATAATACGCCTGCCTTTTTAAAGCAATCCGTTGAAGACAGCCTGAAACGGCTCCAAACAGACTATATCGATTTATTTTATATCCATTTCCCGGATGAAACCACACCAAAAGATGATGCCGTCAGAGCGTTAAAAGAGTTGAAGGACGAAGGGAAAATTAAAGCGATTGGCGTCTCCAACTTTTCGATCGACCAATTAAAAGAAGCCAATAAAGATGGTTATGTCGACGTGCTTCAATCTGAATATAACTTATTCAAACGCGAGGTAGAGAAGGAATTGCTGCCGTACACCGCTGAAAATAATATTTCATTCATCCCTTACTTCCCGCTCGCTGCAGGATTGTTAGGTGGAAAATATGATAAAAACACAACGTTTAATGATGGTCGCGCAAAGAACCCGCTTTTCCAGGGCGATGAATTTGTCCGCAATCTTGAAAAAGTCGATCAGGTGCGTGAAATTGCTGAAGCAAAAGGTGCAGAAGTCGCGCATGTTGTTCTTGCCTGGTACTTGGCACAGCCTTCTATCGACGTCCTCATCCCCGGCGCCAAAAAACCGGAGCAGGTAGAAAATAACCTAAAAACGCTGGATGTTGAATTATCGAAAGAAGAGATCGATAGAATCAGTGCCATCTTTAAATAACACGAAATAAACCCTCAGGAAACAAATTCCTGAGGGTTTATTTTACGCTTCAGCTGCCCGCGGCCTCTCCGCTTTAAACCACTGAAAACAGAAGATGATTATAAGGACAAGATCAATGGCATCACCGCCGTAATACATAAGCATACCCCCGGTTTCAGCCTGTGCTGCAGAAACACCGTCTGGCGGATATGCGTATATATATTTGGTCAGAATATCATGGCCCGCTAAAGCCATCACAAGAACAATGGCGCGGTAAGAAAAGCTGACACGGTGAGGGGACGGGTCGATATAAATTATAGAAATAGTAAAAAGATAGCTTGCCAAGAATATATGAAGATGCACCAGGATGTTAAGGACAAGGCTATGATGCATGGCTGCATACAAACCGGTTGTATAGAGCAGCCACAGCCCTCCAATATTTAAGAAGGCTGCGGTAACCGGATGGCTGATGACGTGCACTGGCCTACTTCTAAGCACCCGTGTCACCTGTCTTGCATGGTTTGGGTGAAGTGTTCGCAGCAGGAGTGTCATCGGGGCTGAGAGTGCAATGAGTAAGGGAGCCAGCATCCCAAGCAGCAAATGCCCCACCATGTGTGCATTAAAATCCATATGAGCGCGATTCGCTAGGGGACCAATCAGAGAAACAGCCGCACACAAGACGCCTCCTGTCCAGAGTGCAATACGTGAGAGCGGCCAACGTCTGAATCGGCGCGCGGACCTGACTGCACCAACTAGGTATAAAAAAATAGCTAGTAAAAATAATATGCCGAGGAGCCCTTGAAAAAGCAGCCCGCCTTCATTAGTCATGTTCATTTTGAACGGCCGCCTGTTTGCTGGTTTTTGTGCGCACTATGAGAACGATACCAATGACGAGCAGCACGGCTCCGCTAATATTCCAAACCAGATCATAAGGAAGAAGATTGACGTGATAACGAATTTGATGAAGACGCATCACCTTATGCTGAATGATCCCATCGTACACCTGGAAAAATCCTATTCCGCACAGGCCACCGCCAAGCCATCTTGTAAACCAAAAGGCCTTCCGCCGGTGCAGATCCGCCAGTATAAAAAACGCTCCGATCGTGGCCACCCAGCTGAAAGCATGAAATAAACCGTCGGAAACGAGCCCTATCTCAAGCGTGGATTTATCATAGAAATGATGCCAGTGAAGCAGCTGGTGAAAAACCGTTTCATCAATAAAAGCAGCCATTCCTACTCCAAAAAGAATTCCCGCCCACAGGTTTCGAGCCGAATACTTCACACGCGCTGCATAACCGTTTTTATTCTCATGGCCAGATGACATATAACCATCCTCCTTCTTCCAATGATAATCTCGTTTACTTCTAAATCTCTATTATTCATCTATAACCCCTTCATGAACTTGCCAAACCAGCGTGCTTACTAGCGGAATAAAATCTTGAAGTTCTGCATTTTCCTCTTCTGAGTGATTTGTTCCTAAGGAAAAGTGGCCTTTCGCCAAGCCTTAGCTGTATTTATCCTTTATTTCTATTTTCTCGCTTTAGCAGCATTAACTCTTCTTAAAGTGCATGCAAAAAGACCAGGGGGAGTATTTTCCCTGGCCTTCCTAACAATTCGTGAGATTTTCAGTTAATCGTTACAATGAATAAAAAGCACACGGGGCAACTTGCTGCTCCGTGTGCTTTATTATTTACTATTTAGTTTTTTATAAAAGACAACGTCAAAAAAAGCGAATCCGGCTGACAACCCTAAAGAAATTGAAAAAACTCTGTAAAAATCAAGATCCGATGGATTAAAAACATAGAAAATGAAAGAAGTAAGCACGCTCAGCACAACAAAAATAATGATAAATTTTTGAATTCGTTTTCTCTGGACTCCCTCCCTTAATTCCCCAAGACCAATGATGTTCACGGTAATCATGTATAAAAGAAATAGTATCGTAAAAATTCCATAGCCCATCACGAATTTGTCGGTAAAATAATTATCAATGTCTTTAAAAACGATAACGATTGTTATGATTGTCCCTGTTACAAACAAAGCATAGAGGATCCATGCTAGATTTGATCTCTTCACCTTTTCAACCTCCAGGCTAACTCAAGGTATTAATATTCTTTATTCGGAACGACTCGAACGTTTTCTATAAAGTGTTTTATTCAACGCTTGCAAAAATCCCGCTTGCGCTTGCTACGAGATTATCTTTATCATCATAAATCTTGCACTCGGCATGGCTTAGCGTTCGCCCCTTCTTTATCTGAGAGGCATGAGCCGTCAAAACGTCTCCTCTTGCCCCTTTTATAAACGTCACCTTTAAATCGACTGTGACGATCGTCTGCTGATTGTCTGCCCCTGCTTCAAAGGTGTTGCACATCGCCACATCTGCCAGTGTGGAAAGGATCCCGCCATGGATGACTCCGATACTATTCAGGAACAACGGCTGAACAGGCAGTGTCACCGTCACATCCGTTTCATTGATGCGTTTATACTGAAATCCGAGAAATTCATCAAATGGCTGTTTTATAAACACGTCACCCACCCCTAAATATGTTTCTTCTTATTATCGCATTCAAAGGAATTTTCAGAAAGTAAATAGAATTAATTTAAGAGAGTGGTGAAAGTCGACAATTCTGGGGGCAAAAAGATGAAGCTTTTAAGTACTGATCACTGGGATGATGGATCCAAACATTTCTGAACTGAACCCTGATACCATGTCACAAGAGCAAATGACTGATTTGTTATTTAATAGCCTTTCAGATGATGGAAAGAGTGGAGACTGTATTTTTGTTTTTGGGAGTAGAAAAGCGTCACAATATCGTCTGCCGAAAGCGATTCAGCTTTATAGGGAAGGTCGCGCGAATAAAATTTTATTTTCAGGTGGGGCAATCTGGCCAAGTCAGCACGTTCCGGAATCCATCCTTCTATACAATCATGCCATCTGGCTCGGGGTTCCTCCAGCGGACCTTTTAGTCGAACCGCTGTCATTAAATACAAAAGAAAATGTTCTCGCTTCGCTGCTTGTTTTAGACCGTTTTTTTGAGCTGCATAACATTAAAAGGCTGCTGATTGTCACCACCAACTACCATATGCTTCGCGTCTATTTAACATTGAAAACGTACATGCCTGCGTGGATCAACTATTCCTTTTGTGCTGCTGAAGACCCCTCCCTGCTTAAGGATAACTGGTTTTTATCCTCAAAAGGCAGATCCATTGTGAAGAATGAATCAAAGAAAATCATTAAATATATAAATCTAGGAGCCTTAAATGATATGAAAACGAAAAATAGATTGGAGGGAATCCGATGAAACTCAAAATTGCCACAAGCCAGTTCCCTGTCAGTGCGGATATAAAAAAGAACACCAGGCATATTTTACGCCAGATGCAAACAGGAAAAGACAAAGGTGCTGACGTCATCCATTTCCCTGAAGCCGCACTTTCCGGCTATGCGGGTGTTGACTTGGAATCCTATGAGGGCTTTGACTGGGATCTGCTTCGCTCAATCCACCCTGCAAATTATGGAACGTGCTGCAGCCCTTCAGCTGTGGGTGATTCTCGGATCGACACACCCGCTTAGTGGCGATCATAAGCCACATAATAGCCTTTATATTATTAATGCGGACGGAAAACTCATCGATCGCTATGACAAAATGTTCTGTGCAGGCGATGCTTCTGAAGAGACCGGGGATCTGGCACACTACACCTCAGGCAGCCATTTCAGTGTTTTTGAGATTAACGGTATTCGGTGCGGGGCACAAATTTGTCATGATTACCGCTATCCGGAGCTCTATCGCGAGTATAAAAAGCGAGACGTCCAGGTCATTTTTCATTCCTTTCATGCCGGCAATGTCTCCCCTGAGCGCCTTGAAGCCATGCAATCAGCCGTGCCTGCTGAGCTGAAAAAGTATAATCCTGGAGCAACTTTCCCTGGGATGACCATGCCCGCAACGATGGTTTCGTATGCCGCGAACACCGCTGTTTGGATCAGCTGCAGTAACACGTCAGCTAAGGAAAGCTGTTGGCCAGCCTTTTCTGTTCGTTCCGACGGTGTGATCGCAGGGCGACTCCGAAAAAATTCAGCTGGTGTCCTCATCACTGCCGTTGATACAGAGGCAGAACTTTATGATTCCACCGTTGCTTGGCGGGAGCGTGCCATGAACGGAATCTACCATAGCGGCACGCTTGTGCAGGATGCAAGATCAGACGACCGAACATCGTTATAACGCGGCCATGATCACGGTATTTTTTCCTTCACGCTTGCCGGACAAAAGTGCCTGGTCTGCTCTTTTGATCACTTGTGAGACTTTTTCGTTCTGATGGTAAACGGCTGCGCCAACGGTGATCGAAAGATTGAATTCAAGATTCTGATACTGAGAAATTTTTGGTGGCGGATCTTTGCACGCAGATTTTCTGCCAAAAGCGAGGCTGAATCGGTATCTGCTGAATGAAGCAGAATGAGAAATTCCTCACCGCCCCAACGCGACACAGCCCCTTGCTGTCCCGACAGCTTCACGAATGGCATCTGCGCATTGTTTTAACACGAAGTCTCCACAGTCATGTCCGTGCTGATCATTAAACACTTTGAAATTATCGACATCTGCGATCAGGATGGCAAACGATTCCCCGCTTCGGTCTGCTTTCAGCTTGTCACTGTCTAATTTTTCGTACATCGTCCTTCGGTTAAAAAGTCCCGTTAATGGGTCAATGCTTGCAATCATGTGAAGTTCACTCAATGATTCGTCCACCGTCCGCCGAAAAAAAGCACACAATACGGCAATAATTATAAAGATAGAGACAATGTTTAAAGAACTGATAAAAGTCAAATAGCCGGGAGCAATGGTTACCTGCGGTGTAACCGTGAACTCATGGAGTACAAGATAAGCTGCAATATTTACTGTTATCACCAGGATCTTCTCGCTAAGTTTCATTCGCGGAACAAAAAAAGTTCCGTAGATTACGATAAAAAGAAAATAGTGAAAGCCCGCGCCCCATCCCATGATGTATGTGGAAAAACCTATGTAGGCAAGAATCTCAGAAATGACCAGGATGCAATACAGCCCGTAGAGCCTCCGTTTAACGAGTAAAAGAAACGATAGATAAAGACAACAACTGGCCACGTTAACGATCGCAAGCAACGGAATGTCCAGCCAGCTAAATAAGAGTATCCAAAAAACATGCTGCCAGAAACACGCCCACGTCGCATGAATAAGCGGTTTTTGGTAGTATCCGCCAAGCAAAAGTGATTTCAAAGCTTCCACCCCTATACGAACATCTATGTAACCTTATTAAACCATATTTTCACAGAAAATAATCTTAAAATTAAGATTTATATTACATAAATTTTCAAATTCCAAATCTCATTTCTTCACCTCTGATCGTTATCAATGTTAAAATGCAGTAAATTTAAATAATTTAATGTGGAGGTATTCTCTATGACGACCGTCAAGCTTGGCGAACCCATTTATGCATTCAGCAAGGACAATAAGCCGGTACAGCATGTTCAGCCCGGTGAAACCGTTACAATTGAAACCTATGATTGCTTTGAAAACCAGATCACATCGAGTGATACTAAGATTAACAGTATCGATTGGGATCGTATTAACCCAGCGACTGGACCGATTTTTGTAGAAACGGCGGAGCCAGGTGACGTGCTTGCCGTCCATATTGATAAAATTGAGATTACCAGTGAAGGCGTCATGACAACCGGGCCGGATCTTGGCATTATGGGGCATCGGCTGGACGCGTTTGCTGTGAAAATGATTCCGATCAAAAACGATCGCGCGATATTTAATGAGCGCGTACATATCCCATTAAATAAAATGATCGGTGTGATTGGCGTTGCACCGGAAAATGATCCCGTTTCATGCGGCACTCCCGGTTCTCATGGCGGAAATATGGACACGAAGCTTATCACAGAAGGCGCCACCCTCTACCTCCCAGTCTTTCATCCTGGAGCCTTATTTGGTCTCGGCGACATGCACGCCGCCATGGGTGATGGGGAGATCGGGGTGTCCGGCATTGAGATCGACGGCCAGGCCACGGTTACGTTCGACGTGATAAAAGGCAAGAAGCTCAAGCATCCGATGATTGCAAATCAGGACGGCCTCGGCATCATCGTTTCTGCAGACACGCTTGATGAAGCTGCCAAAACAGCCGTCGAAGAAATGATTGATCTGCTGCTTCCTCATACTGACCTCAGCTTGGCTGACCTCACGATGCTGATGAGCGCGATCGGCCAGACTCAGATCTCGCAAATCGTCGATCCGCAGCTGACCGCCCGGTTCATGGTCCCGCAGTCACTAATTGAAGCTTATTCTATTGATCTATTTAAAAAATAAGATGAGGGATAGCCGATTGTGGCTATCCTTCTTTATACTTTAAAAATTTTTAACTTCGCTAAAGTCGAGAAAGCGGAACAAAGTATAAGCGCAACGAAGGCTCTCGTCATTAAAAGTCTGGCGAAAAGCCAAGTTTTCTAATATTTGGACCTACTTTTCATGATTTCACGCTGATTTTCTGAAGAAAAATTGAAATCAGCCTCAGATTCGTGTTGAAAGACATTTCGAATGGCGGTGGAACCGTTCCCAAAAGCAGTTCGATGATGCCTCGAAGCGCTCTATATGGCGTTTATGCGCCGATTATCGATATTTTACCCGCCGATTTCGTTGTTTTACCCGCCGTTTTCGGTGTTTTACCCGCCAAACTTTAAAATTGTTTAATAGTCGATAGTCAGTAAAATGAAGCCATGCTTCATTTCCTTATTCTTTTTAATAAAATCGCTCTCCTCTCTAATCCCCTTCTCAGACAATAAAATAATTTTTCCCTTGATATAAAAACAATGAAAGCGCATTCTCTGAATTGTGCATAAACTTAACCGTTGACATGGCTTCTCTCGCATTATATTATTAGTCTCGCAAACAAAAATTCAATTAAATATAACTTATCCAGAGTGACTGAGGGAACAGGCCCGATGACGTCCAGCAACCTTTCTACGGAAAAGGTGCTACTTCCTGCAGAATGAACTCATTCTGAAAGATAAGGTTAAAACTTATACACTAACCTCTTTCTGAATGAAAGAGGTTTTTTTATTTTTCCAGAAAAAGAGACAGATGAGGGGGTTCCCATGCTTAAGCTAGAGAATATCCATAAGGTTTACGGCACAGATAAAAAGCGTGTGGAAGCGTTAAAAGGTATAAATCTTGAGGTCGAAAAAGGAGAAATTTACGGAGTTATTGGATTCAGCGGCGCCGGTAAAAGCACGCTGATCCGCTGTGTGAATTTGCTGGAACGTCCGACTTCCGGAAAGGTCCTGATCGATGGCTTGAACCTGCAGGACATCACGCCAAGCAAGCTGAGGCAGGAACGGAAAAAAATCGGAATGATCTTTCAGCAGTTTAACCTGCTCAATGCAAAGACCGTGTTCGGAAATGTGGCCATGCCGCTTGTGATCGCAGGCACACCGAAACAAAAAATCAAAAAGAAAGTCACTGAGCTGCTCGAGTTCGTCGGCCTCGCCGATAAAGCCAATCAGCATCCGGAACAGCTGTCCGGCGGTCAAAAGCAGCGCGTCGGCATTGCAAGAGCGCTCGCGACCGACCCTCACATTCTACTATGTGACGAAGCAACGTCCGCACTCGACCCGGATACGACCCAATCCATTCTCAAGCTGCTGAGGCGGGTCCGCAATGAGCTTGGCATTACGATTCTCATGATCACACATGAGATGAACGTCATCCGTGATATCTGTGATAAAGTCGCGGTGATCGATGGCGGCGTGATTGTGGAGCAGGGCTCAGTTCTGGATGTTTTCACAGAACCGAAGCAGAGTATTACAAAAAATTTCGTCCGGACGATCCTGAATGACCAGATCCCGCCCGGTATTCTGGAGACGGTGAAGCAAAACAAGGATCAATCATTTATTTACAGGGTCCTTTTCAAAGGTACGTCGACCAATGATCCCCTGCTTTCCGACACGGCAAAAAAATTCCCAGTCGATGTGAACGTCATTTACGGCATGATTACCGAGCTGCAAGGCATTCCTTTCGGCAACCTGATTGTTGAATTCAGAGGCGATCAAGAGGATGTACAGCAGGCGATCAATTATATTGAACAGCAAAACGTCAGCATAACGGAGGTGGATCAACGATGCCATTTGATTGGAGTTTTTTCGGACCGGAGCTCGCCGGCGCCATTAAAGAAACGCTTTACATGGTCGGCCTGGGGCTCCTTATATCAATCATTATCGGGGTTCCGCTTGGGGTGATTTTAGTCGTCACCAGACCGAACGGCATCCTGCAAAACAAAGTCATCTTCAGCATACTCAGCGTTATCATTAATATTTTCCGGTCGATTCCGTTCATTATCTTGATCGTAGCCATCATTCCATTCACACGGCTGCTGATCGGCACATCGATCGGGACAACCGCAGTGATCGTCCCGCTGATCATTTTCACAGCACCCTATATCGGGCGGCTGATCGAAAACTCTCTGCTCGAGGTGGACGATGGCGTCATCGAACTGGCGCAGGCCATGGGGGCGACTCCCTGGCAAATTATTTGGCGATTCCTATTGCCTGAAGCCCTCGGCTCAATCGTCCTTGCGATTACCATTGCCACCATCGGGCTGATTGGAGCGTCTGCTATGGCTGGTGCAGTCGGCGGCGGCGGTCTCGGTAACCTGGCCATCGTTTACGGCTATCAACAATTCCAGACTCAGGTCATGCTGATTACAGTCGCGCTGCTTGTCGTTTTTGTGCAAGGCATTCAGTCTCTCGGAAACTACTTATCAAGGAAAATCAGAAGAAATTAAGTTAAGAAAAGGCGCAACCGACAGGCGCCGATCGCTATAGTCAGTACAAATTTTATAAAAAAACATTACCTAAACCATTGGAGGTCAACCAGTTATGAAAAAAGTGTTAATTCTAGTCGTCAGCCTATTTATCCTAATCGCAACCACTGCCTGCGGTTCCAGCAGCAATAGCAAGAATGCCAGTGCCAACAGCTCGTCATCAAAAACGATCAAAGTGGGCATCTCGCCAGCTGAATTACCCACTTGGAACTTGGTCAAGAAATTAGCTAAAAAACAGAACATCAACATTAAAATTGTGAAGTTCAACGACTATGTCCAGCCTAACCTTGCGCTGAGCAATGGCGATCTTGATATTAACGCCTTCCAAACCGTGATCTACTTTGACGCGTTTAAAAAGCAGCATCACCTTGATCTTTCAGCAATCGGCACCACAGCGATCTGGCCAATGGGCATCTACTCTAAAAAAGTGAAAAGCCTGAAAGGGATTAAAGACGGCGACCAGATCATCGTTCCGAATGATGCAACGAACCTTGGCCGCGCCCTTGCCCTTCTTCAAAAAGGCGGCTTGATCAAAATGAAATCAGGCTTTGACGGTACTCAAGGCATGAATTACATTAAATCCAACCCGAAACACCTGAAAATCACACCGGTTGAAGCTGGCCAAACGGCTCGCGGTCTTGATGACGCCACGGCATCCATCATTAACTGTGATATGGCGATCAACGCACACCTGAATCCGACGAAGGATCCTATCTTCCGTGAAAACGCGAGCAACAATGCTTACGTGAACATCATTGCAGCGCAAACAAAAAACAAGAATGACAAAACACTGCAAAAAATCGTGAAAATCTATCACACCAAGCAAGTCACTGACTTCATCAAAAAGCAATACAACGGAGCTGCGGTCCCGGTTTCAAAACCTGTCAGTAAGCTGAAGTACTAGAGGGCACGTGCCTGTCACTCCCCGAACCCGCTCGAATTTTGTCGAATCTAGTAAACCAGCGCCCGGTATATGCCGGGCGCTTTCCTTATACCCATTTTGCGACAACCTGAGAAACGGCGCTTGTTTTTGGCATCTTAACTGTCAAGCGATCACTGAGCTTTGATTCACTTGCAAACCACTTCACTTTACTTGCCTCCCACACTGCCGTTTTAATCGCTAGTCTCATTTAATTTTTATGGAATTTTATGTTAAACTAAGCATAAACATTTCGAAAATTCTCATTAAATCCAGAGGAGGATACATATGGATTATGCTGTGTCGGTGACGGATACTTCAAAAACGAGAAAAATTGAAACAAGCGGACAACTTTTATTGATAAAGCTTGAGCAATTTTCAAACGCATTAAGAGAGATGACCTCTTTTCAGCTCTCCAAGAGGAGTCATCTTTCATGATTTGGAATCGGCGACAAAACTTTATTCTACCATTCCTCTGCCTGCCTATACGTCGAGAGATTTGATTCATATAACACCCTTAATAGAAACATGGAAAGACATTTTTTTATCAACCACAAAAGGTCTTGATGCTGCTGACACGTATTATAATGAACTTGATATTGAGGATGTTGCTGTTATTGCAGCTCATGAGCTCACTCATCATTCAGATTTTTTCCATTCTGAATTCGACAATTATGAGGAAGAAAATATGTGGTTTGAAGAAGGGATGTGCTTTTATATTCCACGGAAACTGATTCTTTCCGAAAATAAATTCAATAAAATCATGGATGTTGAGCGCATCTTGATTCAAGCTTACAAAGATGAGTATGGAGAATACTCACTGGATCAATTCGGACAGTCAGGCTGCCGAGATGAAAACAGCTTTAATTACTCAGCAGCGTTCTATGATTACTGGAGAAGCACGATCACAATTAATCAATTGATTGAAGAATATTGTAATGGTGATTTGCAAACGTTGATCGATCATTATAGAGAATGGGTGGATAATAACCAGACCGATAGCCTTCAAGCCTTTTTTATCAATACATTTCAATTATCTCAACAAAAAGCAAAAGAACTCTGGCTTGCTTGTTAAGTGAACAAGAGGTGGTGATATTAATGGGTTTTTATTATTTATTATTATTCTTTATAGGGATTGTACTTCTTATAGCAGGCGCACTTAAAAAAGACGTCTCTCGCTCAGTGAAAATTGTTATTTTCTTGTTTGTTGTTGGAGTTCTCTTTATTGTTATGTCAATCCTCCTATTGATGCCCGGCAGTTCTGATATCATTTCTGAACTATTGAAATAAATCTTTCACTTGCAGAAACGTCTCTGAAAACCACGAAACCTCCCCGGTCATCTGACATTGGCTACTGAAAAAGTTCATTTAGAGATTCTTCCGGCTCACGCGGATGTGCTACTGGAAAGTTTAAGACACCAAGTGATCAGCTGACGACCTCTTAATATTTCAGCCAAAATTGACTTCTAGATGGAGAAAAAATACGTCGATTGAAGCGGAGGGCGCGAGACTCCAACGGGACCAGCACGCGTCCGAAGATCCACTTTGGTGCAAAAGAAACATACCAAAGTTAGCTGAGGCCGTGCCCGTGGAAAGCGAGCAGCCTAGAGCGAAAATCAGCAACCACAACGACGCAAGAGGACTTATTCAGCGGCCTCCCCCGGTCATCCGGAGGAGGCTCTTTCTATTAGTACACCTTCACATAGCGATACTTGCTTTTATTCCCCGCCCTGTCCTTAGCATAAAGCCTTAAATACGTCCCTTTTTTCTGTTTGTGCATTTTTACGCTGTAGTACCCTTTTGAACTGACTGTCGCTCTCCCCAGGTATGTGCTGCTTCTATATAAATAAACCGTTGCACCTTTTTCTGCTTTTCCAGAAACGGATGTTGATTTGTACGTCACTTTATTCGCGCTCGGGATTCCAGGTGCGGTTTTGTCTGCAACTTTGAATGCTTTGCCAGAGCTTTGGTTGCCAGCTCTATCCTTAGCGTAAGCCAATAGGGTTGTTCCAGCTCTTTGCTTATGCGCAATTTTAACCGAGAACGTTCCTTTGCTCGTTGCTGTCGAGTGTCCTAACACGGTCCTTCCGTATTTGATTGTGACGGTTGAACTAGGCTCCGCTTTTCCTGAAATAGTCGTTTGATTGTCTCCAAAGGTTGAGACGACGGGTCTGGCCGGCGCTGTCCGGTCCACTACTTTTACAGTTACCGTCGCACTCTTGTTATGCGCCGCGTCCTCGGCATAAACGCTCAACACGGTTCCCGCTTTTTGCTTCGCGATCGACACTTTAAATGCACCTTTGCTGTCCGCTGAGTGGGTGCCAATAACTGTACTGCCTCGCTTCACCGTCACTTTGGCATAGGTTTCGGTTGTGCCGCTTACGCTCGTCGCAGCATCACTGACCGCATTCACTTTTGGTAGTCCTGGCGCTGTCCGGTCCACCACTTTTACAGTCACTGTCGCACTCTTGTTATGCGCCGCATCCTCAGCATAAACGCTCAACACCGTCCCCGCTTTTTGCTTCGCGATCGACACTTTAAATGCACCTTTGCTGTCCGCTGAGTGGGTGCCAATGACTGTACTGCCTCGCTTTACCGTCACTTTCGCATAGGCTTCGGTTGTGCCGCTTACGCTCGTCGCAGCATCACTGACCGCATTCACCTTTGGCAGCCCTGGCGCTGTTCGGTCCACTACTTTTACAGTTACCGTCGCACTCTTGTTATGCGCCGCATCCTCAGCATAAACGCTCAACACGGTTCCCGCTTTTTGCTTCGCGATCGACACTTTGAATGCACCTTTGCTGTCGGCTTTTCCGCTGCCAATCACGGTCGTTCCTCTTTTTACCGTCACGCTTGCGCTCGCCTCGGCTGTGCCGCTCACGCTTGTCGCAGCATCACTGACCGCATTCACCTTTGGCTGTCCCGGCGCTGTTTTGTCGCTGACCGTTATGGTCGTCCCCGAGCTTATGTTCCCTGCTGCATCCGCGGCATAGACACTCAACACCGTCCCTGCTTTTTGTGTTGCAATCGATACTTTAAAAGCGCCACTACTGTCCGCGGTTCCCGTGCCGATCACAGTTGTTCCCCGTTTCACGGTCACTTTCGCCTTGGCCTCGGTTTTTCCTGTCACCACCGTGTCATGATCCCCTACCGCGTTGACAGTTGGCTTGGATGGCGGTGTCTGATCGGCTTTTTTCAAAATTGTGTAGGTGACATCCGCCCCTTTATCGACCGGAATGGTATAGCTGTCGGGCGAACTGATGGCTTTGACCACAGCGCCTCCACCTTTTAATGATAGCGCCCCGCCATTATAAAGCCGCTCTTTAAGAGAATCGAAGGCCTGATCACCCTTGAAGCCGTATAAGCCCGAGTCCTGTTTTAACAGCAGCGCTGCCCTGAAATCGGTCATGAATTTTCCGAATGTCAGATTTGAAGAGACATATTTTCGCACGATATCTTCAACAGCCTGGTAATCACTGTGCGGGTCATTGATTAATTCCTTGAAAACGTGGCCGCCCTGCCCGCTTTGATCCTTCAAATATTGCATGAACAAATAGGATAACGAATAGTTCGCCAGAGTATCCCCGTAATAATCCCAATCAAGCAGGGAATGCCCGTTCACAATATCTGAATCATAATTGTAGTAATCAATCCGATCTTGAAGAGCACTGCCCTCGTAAATCTGCTCTGCCGCCATGGCCAGACCCTCATCCATCCAGGTATCCATGCTGTCATGACCCTGAACAAAAACCTTCTGATTGTAATTAATCATGTGCTGAAATTCGTGGGCCAGCGTCGAGTAAGCCGCTGACACATCCTTTGTTCCACCCATCCCCATCAATGGATACGTATCAATATAAAAAATTTCGGATTGATTGGAATAGGAGACATTATAAAGATCCTGCGGTGAAAAATAACCCGCCACATACCCTCCGCTTCCAGTAAAGCCATCCTGGATGTCATAACAAAGAATATTAACTTTTCCGTTGCCGTCAACATCGGATTCGTTTCCAAAGTTATCGACATCTGATTGATGGATTTTCTCATCAAACTCTTTTCCTAATTGTGCCGCCTGCGCAGCTGTAATTTGACTATTATTCACCCACACATTTGAATGCGTTCCGCTGTACAGCAATGTTGCATTCAGCTGGTAATCCTGATTCATCTCTAGGTTTGAGACCCAAAACAGCTTGCTATCGCCCACCTTTTCCAGTAAGCGAAACGATCTGGCGTTTTTATTAACCACTTTCTTTTCATATTTCTTTTCATCAAACGGCTTAACATAGTCCAGTTTGTAAGCATCCTGATCAATTTTCTTATTAAACGCGTACTGATCATTATTGATCTCGAATGATCCTGAGCTCTCATTTTGGAGGCCATCTGTAGACTCGTTGCTGACAAGGACGTAATTGTTTGAGTCAGTTGGCGCAGGGGTTCCGCTATAAAAGGGATTTGCGACTTTAAAATAGACAACATCTGAATAATACGTGTCGTATGGACTTGCCAAAACACCAATTCTCATATAAATAAAAGGATCCTTGGTGTAAAGAGATTTATCTACATGTGTACTCAATGAACCGCTGGAAAATCCCCCGACATTAAAGGAAGAACTTCCTAAATAGGACATTGTTCCACTTTTATTCGTAAAAAACTCAATATCAAGATAAGAATCTTTATAACTGCTGTAACTTTTATATCCGATTTGAACGTTCATTTGCGCAGTTGAATAGGAGGTTGTTGAATTGTATGTCAGGTCATGATGGCTCCCAACACTATCCGTCAACGTTCGAATGAATTGACCGGCATTCACCAATGGGTAATCATTGGGATTTTGAAAGTCCTGCCCGCCGACCTTATCTTTAAGCGGCGATTTATTTGGCTGCAGGCTTGTCTGCAAGTTTGCAAGACTTCCGGAAGGTGTCCCGCCGTCCTCAGCAAAAGCCCCAATAGGTATGGATAATAGCATTAATAATAGGATTGAAAACGAATAGATTCCTTTTCGTAAAAGCGGCAAGGCACAACCCCCTCATTAAGATCTGATTGTTAAAACACAACACAATAAATCCGTCTGGGTTTGCATGTTCATTGTTCTCTTTGGCCCCATTCAAACTGAGCGGGCTGCCGCTTTCCTCACCTTCGTTTCTCATTGTCTTAATTCCATTATAATCAAAAAAAACCAAAAAAACTGCCGAATGGAGGCAGTAAAAATAATTATTTTTTAGCTGATATTGAAAGCTATGTAAACACAATATAAGTAATAAATGAGGCAACTGAAAAAATACCTCGGTATCGCCATGCCTGTTGATTTTGCTCTTGGCTGCTCGCTTTCCACGGGCACGGCCTCAGCCTCAGCTAACTTTGGCGTGGTTTCTTTGTGGCCAAAGTGGATCTTCGGACGCGTGCTGGTCCCGTTGGACTCGAAACAGCATCCTTGAAGCCACACCGCACGAAGAAAATGCGGATGCATTTTCGAGGAGTCTCGCACCCTCCGCTTCAATCAACGTCTACTTTAAGAATGTTTAACTTCGATATGGCTAGATTTTCATCCGGAGGAGGCTCTTTCTATTAGTACACCTTCACATAGCGATACTTGCTTTTATTCCCCACCCTGTCCTTAGCATAAAGCCTTAAATACGTCCCTTTTTTCTGTTTGTGCATTTTTACGCTGTAGTACCCTTTTGAACTGACTGTCGCTCTCCCCAGGTATGTGCTGCTTCTATATAAATAAACCGTTGCATCTTTTTCTGCTTTTCCAGAAACGGATGTTGATTTGTACGTTACTTTATTCGCGCTCGGGATTCCAGGCGCCGTTTTGTCTGCAACTTTGAATGCTTTGCCAGAGCTTTGGTTGCCAGCTCTATCCTTAGCGTAAGCCATTAGAGTTGTTCCAGCTCTTTGCTTATGCGCAATTTTAACCGAGAACGTTCCTTTGCTCGTTACTATGGAGTGTCCTAAAACGGTCCTGCCGTATTTGATTGTGACGGTTGAACCAGGCTCCGCTTTTCCTGAAATGGTCGTTTGATTGTCTCCAAAGGTTGAGACGACGGGTCTGGCTGGCGCTGTCCGGTCCACTACTTTTACAGTTGCCGTCGCACTCTTGTTATGCGCCGCATCCTCGGCATAGACACTCAACACCGTCCCCGATTTTTGCTTCGCGATCGACACTTTAAATGCACCTTTACTGTCGGCAGAGTGGGTACCAATAACTGTACTGCCTCGCTTCACAGTCACTTTGGCATAGGCCTCGGTTGTGCCGCTCACGCTCGTCGCAGCATCACTGACCGCATTCACTTTTGGCAGCCCTGGCGCTGTCCGGTCCAGCACCTTTACAGTCACTGTCGCACTCTTGTTATGTGCCCCATCCTCGGCATAAACACTTAAGACCGTCCCCGCCTTTTGTTTCGCGATCGACACTTTAAATGCACCTTTGCTATCCGCTGAGTGTGTGCCAATGACTGTACTGCCTCGCTTTACCGTCACTTTGGCATAGGCTTCGGTTGTGCCGCTCACACTCGTCGCAGCATCACTGACCCCATTCACTCTTGGCAGCCCTGGCGCTGTCCGGTCCACTACTTTTACAGTTACCGTCGCACTCTTGTTATGCGCCGCATCCTCAGCATAAACGCTCAACATGGTTCCCGCTTTTTGCTTCGCGATCGACACTTTGAATGCACCTTTGCTGTCGGCTTTTCCGCTGCCGATCACGGTCGTTCCTCTTTTTACCGTCACGCTTGCGCTCGCCTCGGCTGTGCCGCTCACGCTTGTCGCAGCATCACTGACCGCATTCACCTTTGGCTGTCCCGGCGCTGTTTTGTCGCTGACCGTTATGGTCGTCCCCGAGCTTATGTTCCCTGCTGCATCCGCGGCATAGACACTCAACACCGTCCCTGCCTTTTGTGTTGCAATCGATACTTTAAAAGCGCCACTACTGTCCGTGGTTCCCGTGCCGATCACAGTTGTTCCCCGTTTCACGGTCACTTTCGCCTTAGCCTCGGTTTTTCCTGTCACCACCGTGTCATGATCCCCAACCACGTTGACAGTTGGCTTGGACGGCGGTGTCTGATCGGCTTTTTTCAAAATGGTGTAGGTGACATCCGCTCCTTTATCGACAGGAATGGTATAGCTGTCGGGCGAACTGATGGCTTTGACCACAGCGCCTCCACCTTGTAATGATAGCGCCCCGCCACTATAAAGCCGCTCTTTAAGAGAATCAAAGGCCTGATCTCCCTTGAAGCCGTATAAGCCCGAGTCCTGTTTTAACAGCAGCGCTGCCCTGAAATCGGTCATGAATTTTCCGAATGTCAGATTTGAAGAGACATATTTTCGCACGATATCTTCAACAGCCTGGTAATCACTGTGCGGGTCATTGATTAATTCCTTGAAAACGTGGCTGCCCAGCCCGCTTTGATCCTTCAAATATTGCATGAACAAATAGGATAGCGAATAGTTCGCCAGAGTATCCCCGTAATAATCCCAATCAAGCAGGGAATGCCCGTTCACAATATCTGAATCGTAATTGTAGTAATCAATCCGATCTTGAAGAGCACTGCCCTCGTAAATCTGCTCTGCTGCCATTGCCAGACCCTCATCCATCCATGTATCCATGTTGTCATGCCCCTGAACAAAAACCTTCTGATTGTAATTAATCATGTGCTGAAATTCATGGGCCAGCGTCGAGTAAGCCGCTGACACGTCCTTTGTTCCACCCATCCCCATCAATGGATACGTATCAATATAAAAAATTTCGGATTGATTGGAATAGGAGACATTATAAAGATCCTGCGGTGAAAAATAACCCGCTACATACCCTCCGCTTCCAGTAAAGCCATCCTGGATGTCATAACAAAGAATATTAACTTTTCCGTTGCCGTCAACATCGGATTCGTTTCCAAAGTTATCGACATCTGATTGATGAATTTTCCCATCAAATTCTTTTCCTAATTGTGCCGCCTGTGCTGCTGTAATTTGACTATTATTCACCCACACATTTGAATGCGTCCCACTGTACAACAATGTTGCATTCAGTTGATAATCCTGATCCATCTCCAGGTTAGAGACCCAAAACAGCCTGCTGTCACCCACCTTTTCCAGTAAGCGAAGCGACCTGGCGTGTTTATTAACCACTTTCTTTTCATATTTCTGTTCATCAAACGGCTTCACATAGTCCAGTTTGTAAGCATCCTGATCAATTTTCTTATTAAACGCGTACTGATCGTTATTGATCTCGAATGACCCTGAGCTCTCATTTTGGAGGCCATCTGTAGACTCGTTGCTGACAAGGGCATAAGCGTTAGAGCCAGTTGGCGCAGTTGATCCGCTATAAAAGGGATTTGCGACTTTAAAATAGACAACATCTGAATAATACGTGTCGTATGGACTTGCCAAAACACCAATTCTCATATAAATAAAAGGGTCCTTGGTGTAAAGAGATTTATCCACATGTGTACTCAATGAACCGCTGGAAAAACCTCCGACATAAAAGGAGGAACTTCCTAAATAGGACATTGTTCCACTTTTATTCGTAAAAAACTCAATATCAAGATAAGAATCTTTATAACTGCTGTAACTTTTATATCCGATTTGAACGTTCATTTGTGCAGTTGAATAGGAGGTTGTTGAATTGTATGTCAGGTCATGATGGCTCCCAACACTATCCGTCAGCGTTCGAATGAACTGACCGGCATTCACCAAGGGGTAATCATTGGGGTTTTCAAAATCCTGCCCGCCGACCTTATCTTTAAGCGGCGATTTGTTTGGCTGAAGGCTTGTCTGCAAGTTTGCAAGACTTCCGGAAGGTGTCCCGCCATCCTCAGCAAAAGCCCCAATAGGTATGGATAATAGCAATAATAATAGGATAGAAAACGAATAGATTCCTTTTCGTAAAAGCGGCAAGGCACAACCCCCTCATTAAGATCTGATTGTTAAAACACAACACAATAAATCCGTCTGGGTTTGCATGTTCATTGTTCTCTTTGGCCCCATTCAAACTGAGCGGGCTGCCGCTTTCCTCACCTTCGTTTCTCATTGTCTTAATTCCATTATAATCAAAAAAAACCAAAAAAACTGCCGAATGGAGGCAGTGAAAATAATTATTTTTTAGCTGATATTGAAAGCTATGTAAACACAATATAAGTAATAAATGAGGCAACTGAAAAAATACCTCGGTATCGCCATGCCTGTTGATTTTGCTCTTGGCTGCTCCTTTCCACGGGCACGGCCTCAGCCTCAGCTAACTTTGGCGTGGTTTCTTTGTGGCCAAAGTGGATCTTCGGACGCGTGCTGGTCCCGTTGGACTCGAAACAGCATCCTTGAAGCCACACCGCACGAAGAAAATGCGGATGCATTTTCGAGGAGTCTCGCACCCTCCGCTTCAATCAACGTCTACTTTAAGAATGTTTAACTTCGATATGGCTAGATTTTCAGCGGTCATCAGCTGATTCCTCAGGCGCCTCAGGTAATTCTGCCTTTCATTTGTGGGCATGCGGATTTTCGAGGAGGCTCGCATTTTCCAGCAACTCGGTCGAGTGAACGCGGGAAACCCCCTTGCATTGAAGAAACAAGAAAACAAGTGATGGCCATGCGCTCGAAACAGGAAGATAAGCCTACTTGGTATCGTTCCGAATACTCTTACCCTTTAAGGGGCAGCTGTATTCGTTATCCAATTAAAGCTCCAAGATTGTAGAACATTAGCTCTGTTCCAATTTTATGAAACCCACACAAGAAGTCTTCAATTATAATAGGTTAAATATTATATCAGCTATGTACGTTTCCAAAAATGCTGCCACTATGATTAACGGCAATGTTAAAATGGCGTAAGTTATTACTGTTCCTAAAGTTTTTTTAATAAAAGACACTCTTTCTTTGTCTTTTTTGAATACATTTCTTATTTTGATTCTTACAATTTTATTTAACTCAAAAAGCCCTGCTGCTAACAAACAAAAAGCAAAAACTTCAAAAACATAATGAGGTATCGTAGAAATTATGATCTTTAGCCCTTTTAAAGAATCTGCTTGTAAAGCAACACCAAAAAGAATACCAGTGAGAGAAACAGTCGAAATGATATTTATCATATAAAGAAATTGTATTGGGACTAAGGCTAAAATCAGCATTTGCAAAGGTACGACAAACCCATTATTAACAATATATAACCATATCTTATTTATTCCTGTAGATTCGTTTTCTCTGTTTGATAAGTTACTTCCTACTCCTTCAATGGCTTTTTGTACATCTGGATCAATCAAGTAGGTTATTATTGTTGCAATAATTGTAATGAATATTGCAAACAAGAATAGTTTGACAGCCCTTTTAAACACAATATTATCAATCACACTTGGCATTGTAGACCCCCTTATCCAAAGAATTGAATTATGTAACATCAGAAAAAAGACACTTCAGCTTGAGTATTTAAAGTTCTAAAAAATGCGTCGACTGAAAAAGGACTATAGTTTTGAACAATCGCTCCGATTTAACGGAACAATGGACTCAATTCACTATTCTTGAGTTTATCCCTGTTTCTGGAAGACAGATATTATGAATAACTACCTTCCTTCTTGCTAAAAATTTCATAAGCACAATATCCAAATAACATACCTACTCCAGGTCCCCAAGTAATTGCAGATAGAAAGGAAAAGGGGCTAAATATACTAAGAAGTATAGCAACCGCCAAACCAATCATCATGCCGAATGGTATTAAGCTATTTAATATATTTTGAGCCCTTCTTGTTTTTTTCTTACCTAGAGTTCCTTTCTTAGACTTATGTTTCATTCTTAGAATTACAAATACTCCAATCCCACCCACTATTGCAACTGGCAGTAAAGTACGCGCAATTTCCAAAGATAAATCCATATTAAAAACCCTCCTTTCTTTCGCTTTTAAGTTGATTAAATTTCAACATAGTTTCTTCCGTTAAACTGCCCGTTTGCTAGATGCTCCTGTATCTATAATACCATAAAAAGTAAATTTACCCTTATCCACTTTAAAAGCAACAATCTTTACGAAAAGAGCATTTTAAAATGGCATTTAAAAAACAAGTTCAGAAACGGTTGCGATTTTTTCCTAGCAATCATATCATTATATTATGATATGACAATTTGGAGGTGGCAGGATGAGCGTTTCGATTGATACAGCTTTATCTGTTCGGGCAAAATTCTTCCGCGGATTGGCTGACCCGTCACGATTGGCACTATTAATGATTCTCCGCCAGGGTGAGAGAACCGTCAGCCTGTTATGTGAAGAAACCGGACTCTCGCAGAGCAATGTCTCAAACCACCTCGCTTGTTTAAAGGATTGTGGATTGGTTTTGAGCCGTAAAGAATGGCGGCACGTTTACTATCGTATTGCTGGTGAAAAGATTCTGCATTTGCTGGATGCCGCCGATGATGTGGTGACTGACAATGCCCAGCGGATAGAAGATTGTGTGAATTACTGTGTGGATGAAGAAAAAGGCGGTGACAGAAATGTCTAAAACGGTTCATGCTGATTTTGTCCGCAAAGGAATGACAGTGGAGCTTGTCTCCTTATTTTGGATGATTATTGAAGCAGCTGTCGCAATCGGTGCTGGCGTCATCGCCCACTCTCTTGCGCTTGTCTCATTCGGGGCAGACAGTATCATTGAGTTACTTGCAGGCGCAGTATTATTGTGGCGATTGACGATTGAAGCAAACGGGGCTGGCCTGGAAAAAGTGAAGCGTGCTGAGACAGCATCTTCGTGGGTTGTTGGCATCGCTCTGCTATTACTCGCTGTCTACATCGTTATGGCCTCTGTATATAAACTTTGGATGCATCAGGGTGCAGAAACTAGCTATTCCGGTCTTGCTTTAGCAATTGCCTCAGGCGTCATTATGCCTTTCTTGTCCCGGGCAAAAAAACGCATTGGTTCTGAAATTGGCAGCAAAGCGCTAAGAGCAGACGGGTCATGCAGCATTGTGTGCGCCTATATGGCGTGGACCGTCCTCGTTGGCGTGGCAGTCACAGCTTTATTCGGCTGGTGGTGGGCCGACTCGATCGCAGCATTGGCACTCGTCTATTTTGTGGTTACAGAAGGCTGGGAAGCGATACAGGAAGCAAGAGGTGTAGAAGATGCCTGCAGCTGCGGCCACGATTGAAGGCAAAAAGTATAAATAAAAAGACGGCAATATTCGCCGTCTTTTTTTCACTTAAACTC
>CAVYYW010000009.1:0-103067 GCA_963772845.1 uncultured Sporolactobacillaceae bacterium | reverse complement strand
GCATAATCACAACAGTCGACATTCCTAACAAAAAAGGTGACAATAAATACAGATCCATTGCCCTGATTAGGGAATGAAAGGAGAATGTAGGTTGTCACAATCATTAAAAGGAAAAACAGCATTTATTACGGGTGCAGGCAGAGGGATTGGAAGAGCAGCGGCAATTGCTTTAGCAAAAGAAGGTGTTAAGGTCGGTTTAATTGCCAAGACTGAATCCACTCTTTCCGAAGCTGCAGCAGAGGCAGAAAAACAAGGGGTCCAAGCTGCTTATGCTCTGGCGGATGTTTCATCAATGGAACAAGTCGAAGCGGCGATTAATCAGTTGACTGAAACACTCGGCACCGCAGATATTCTAATTAACAACGCAGGCATTGGTAAACACGGCAAAATGCTTGAAATGGATCCTGAAGACTTTCGCAAGGTGATCGACGTTAATCTGATGGGTATGTATTATGTCACGCGCACGGTACTTCCTCAGCTCATTGAGAAGAACGGCGGAGACATCATCAACATATCTTCAAGTTCAGGTCTGCGTGGCACTGCCGGCTCAACTGCGTACTGTGCCTCGAAATTCGGCGTGCTTGGATTCACAGAATCTCTCATGCAGGAAGTGAGAAGAGATAACGTCCGGGTCTTTGCCCTTACACCAAGTCTTGTCGTTACTGATCTAACAGCTGGCGCGGATCTTACAGGAAATGTTGAGGAAAAATATATGCATCCTGAAGATCTTGCAGAGTATATGGTCTCCCAGCTTAAACTCAATAAGCGGATGTTTATCCCCACTTCAAGTCTCTGGGCAACCAATCCTTTTGAATCGAAATAACAGAAAAAAATAAATAACGTTGGCTTTTCAGCAATTAGAGGATACCGATCATACGGTATCCTTTTTTTAGGATGATATTGACTTTTTGCTAATTTATGGATTAAAATTAACTATATTGTATTGCATTATAGATAGGGTGTTTTTTGCCTAACTAACTTGTAAAACAATATAGATGCAAGCGTATTTTTGGAGGAGAGAGACATATTGGATTCCACTCAAGTGTTGAAAGGAATATTAGAAGGATGTCTTCTATCAATTATTGCAAATAAAGAATCATACGGGTATGAAATGATAGAGAAATTATCAAAATATGGTCTTTCAATGGTCAGTGAAGGGAGCATCTATCCTTTATTGCTGCGGATGAAAAAAGAGGGGCTTGTTATTACCAGTCAAAAAGAACGACCTTCCGGAGGACCTAAACGCAAATATTACTCAATTACCTCTAAAGGAAAAGAAGAATTAGAGAAATTCACAATAAACTGGAATGTCATCTCAGAAGGTGTTATTAAATTATTAGAGAAAGAAGGGCAGTAATATGGAATTATCAAACGAAAGCCAAACCTTTTTGATGAATTTAAAGCTTTATTTAGTATCCAGCGGCAAAAAGGAAAGTGAAGTAGAAGACATTGTTACAGAGCTTGAAGATCATTTATACGAAGCAGAAAAGAATGGGAAAAATGTGGCGTCCATAACGGGTCAGACACCGAAAGAGTACATGGCACAGTTGGCGGACGAAATGTCTTTTGATAGGAACGTCATTCTAAAATATGTTCCCATCGTCATGATCGGCGGTTTTGCTTATTTTTTAATGGGAGAGGCAGTAAACGGAAAGCTTGCCTTCTCATTACTGGAATTGGTTGGCTATCCGGTTCTTTCTCTTTTTATCCTCTTTATGATAGCCATGGGGTTCAGATATATTGCAAGCAGGAAACCATCTAAAATAAAAGAAAAGCTGATCTATACGCTTTTGGGAATCGTTCCAATCGGGTTATATTCTGCTTTAATCATTGGAAATCGATACGTTTTAACCCCCGAGTTTCACTTTGGGTGGTTTGGAAATTTAGTGGCCGTGTTCTTTTCAATAATAGTTTTAATTGGGATGGCGATCTGGAGCAAAGCATGGTTTCCTGTCGTCCTACCCTTCGTATTATATCTGCCCCAGATTATTATTAACGATTTAGGTTTTCAAGAAAGCACTAAGGCAATCTTGACAAGTCTTTCTATCCCGCTTTTTGTAGGTGGTTATCTATTGATCCATTTGAAAATACTAAGTGAAAAAAGGTAGAAATTCAGTTAGAGATTCATTAACGTAGAGTATAAAATTTATTCTTTGGAATGACGTCTAGCTGCCGCTTTTGACCAGGAAAAAATAATACCTCCAATTAAAAAAATGGGCTGTTCAAATCCGGTTTTGCCTGTTGTGAGAAGATCATATAGTGACCAGACTGCTAATGCAGAAAAGTAAAAAATAAAAGCATGGCTTGCGGGTTTAATATTTTCTGTTTTTTTAAACCAGTTCATGAAACAGTCTCCTCTATTTTGGAATCCGAATAATTGGTGCTTTTAACGCTTTCTAAACACTTCTGGCTTTTCAGCAATAAATTCTATGTGCCCGCACGCCGGACAGACAAAGACGGTTGCTGGCGATGTTTTTCTTTTGAATAATCCTTTAATATTCTTTGTTTTCTCCTCAATGTCAAAGGCTTGAGTTAACCATACTTCCTGCACGTCTTCACTGCACCTTAAACAATTCATAGTCTTTAATTCTGCCATTGTCTCGCCTCATCCCCCAGATTGGTTTCCTTTTTTATATACGAATGACTTTTCAATACGTTTCAAAACTTTTCTATTAAGGTTTTCAAATAAAAACGGGCACCACAAGATTACAGCGGGTACCCGTTTTTTATTAGGATTAATTTTTTTAAATCAAACTCTTTTCCAGTTCTTCAGCGTCGAGGAGGACTTCCTCTTTATTAGGATACGTTTTTTCAATATGCTGTTCACCCCAGGAGCAGAGCATATCAAGAGCAGGCTTAAGCGACCAGCCATAATCCGTGAGCTCATACTCAACTTTTGGAGGAACCTGGTTGTAAACAATCCGGTTGATGACACCAGCTGATTCAAGCTCTCGCAGTTGTTGAGTGAGCATTTTCTGAGCAATTCCGGGCATAAGCCGTTTCAATTCACTTGTGCGCCGTTTATGTTTAATCAGATGGCACAAAATAACGACCTTCCACTTGCCGCCGATGACTTCAAGCGCTGCTTCCACAGGAATATTGTATTTTTTCATCTTGTTATCCTCCTGATTCTATAGGAAATTTATGTCGGTCTTACTTTACAATTAATGTAATTACAATGTACTATAACATGTTTTCAGTTGACGCGCTATTAAATGACCATAGGCACTAAAAAGTTCCTACAGTACTTTAAAGTACGTACTTCCTTTTTGGTCGTCCCCGTTTCATAATAGGTCTCGCAGGAAGAGTTAAGGGCAACACCGATTACAGGTGACCAGGCTTTTCCCGCATGACTTTGTGAAAAGGAGGCATGTTGATCATGCAAACAAATACAGAATCGCTGAATCAGAATCATGTAAAAGGAGGGAAACCTGCACTTCTTGCTCTTGCAGTAAGTGCTTTTGGAATTGGGACGACTGAATTTGTACCGGTTGGTTTATTGTCGTCGATCGCAGACAATTTAACCATTTCGATTACACTCGCCGGTCTGTTGATCTCCGGATATGCTATTGGAGTCGCTGTTGGAGCACCGGTTTTGACAGCACTGACAAGCAAAATGAGCAGAAAAACGTTGCTTATGGCATTAATGTTGATATTTATAGTAGGAAACTCTGCTGCGGCGTTATCCACCAGCTTTGCCTTATTATTGACCGCCCGTGTCATAACGGCTTTTGCACACGGAATCTTTTTTTCGATTGGGTCAACGATTGCAGCTGATCTTGTTGCACCATCCAAGCGGGCAAGCGCGATTGCAATTATGTTCACCGGCTTAACGGTCGCAACAGTGACAGGTGTGCCGCTTGGGACCTTTATTGGGCAAGCATTCGGCTGGAGGCTGACCTTCTGGTGTGTGGCAGCTCTCGGGATCATTGGTATCATCGCCAGTGCAATATTAGTGCCTAATCATTTAAAAGAAGCACCGCCTGCAAAATTTAAAGAGCAGCTTAAGATTTTGCGTAATGGCAGATTGCTCCTCGCCTTTGCAATAACCGCTCTGGGTTACGGAGGAACATTTGTCGCGTTTACGTATCTCACACCGCTTTTAGAGGATGTGACAGGCTTTGACGCCAAATGGGTGAGTGTCATTCTCCTCGGATATGGTCTGATGGTGGCAATCGGAAATGTTATTGGCGGAAAGGTGTCTAATCATCAACCGATCCGGGCACTTTACTGGATGTTTATTTTACAGGCAGCGGTCCTCTTTCTCTTAACCTTTGCCGCACCAGTAAAAGGGATAGCACTGGTCGTAATCTTCTTGATGGGGCTTTTCGCCTTTATGAATGTTCCAGGTCTTCAGCTATTGGTTGTTCATCTCGCTGAACGCTATGTTCCATCAGCAGTCAATGTGGCTTCAGCACTCAATATTGCTGCCTTTAATATCGGCATCGCCATTGGATCCTTTCTGGGGGGACTAATAGTCGACTCAATGGGGCTTATCCACACAGCCTGGATTGGCGCTTTGATGGTTATTGGCGCTGTCCTGCTAACAGGATGGCTTAAACAATTGGAGAAAAAGACAGCGTAAAATCTGTGGCTACTGAAAGGAAATGAAGCATGGCTTCATGTTTGCCGATCATTAATCTTCAGAACGCATCGGAATATTAAGTTTGGCACGTAAAACATTCAAAGTGGCACGTAAAAGCTATGTTGGAAGCTCGTAACCATTGTTGAACAGTTATTAGGAACGGTTGTCGTCGATTTTGCTGATTTCCGCTTTAGGCTGCTCGCTTTCCGCGGGCACTGCCTCAGCTAACTTTGCCGTGGTCTACTTTGGCGCCAAAGTGGATCTTCGGACACGTGCTTTTCCCGCTGGAGTCATCGCGCCTTCCGCTTTAATCCACGTCATGTGATGTGATGTCCTTTTGAAGACATTTGTGGCTATAGATATTCAGCGGCCATCAGGTTGACCAGGCAATTGAAGGCACTGAAAAACCGCAGTATTTGTGATGCTTGGCTTAAGATTTAATCAAAGAATAGCTCGGTCTGATGCCTTGAAAGGCCACTGATTGCTAAAGACTGAGATCCCTTTGTCATGAAAGGACGAGTTGCTGGGAAGTACAAGACGCCTACGGAATTAGCGGAAGGACACTGAAAATCAGTAGCCATAAGTGACTTAAAAAGCTGCATCGCAGGGTCTATAAATACGTTGATTCAAACGCGAAGGTACAAGACTCCTCGAAAATACAACATGTTGATTTTCAGAAGATTGCGCATTATACAAGACTTGATAGCATGCTATTGAAAGCAAGAAATACCTGAGACTCCTCGAAAATGCGCACACTCATAACTAAAAGCAAGAAATACCCGAGACTCCTGCGGAAGCAGCACGCGTCCGAAGATCCACTTTGGCGCGTAAAGAAATCACGCCAAAGTTAGCTGAGGCCGTGCCCGCGGAAAGCGAGGGTATTTCTGCTTTCAATGGATGGATACGCTTTTTCATCGTGCGATGTGAATTCAAGGATGACTTTTTCAAGTCCTGCAGAATCAGCGTTCCAAGCGAAACCCCACAGCCACAATGAATTGAAGAAAGTTCGGCTAAAATCGGCACGTCCTGTGCCAACGCCGAACCTACCCACGTCCTGTGGCCATGAAGAGGCTCGCGGATCGCCCGCGGAAAGCGAGGGTATTTCCGCTTTCAATGTATGGCATCACATTTTCTTCGTGCGAGGCGGAATCGAAGATGCTGTTTCATCTGGGGACTTTTTCAGTGACTATCGACAGTTTCAATAGCTATCGCTTTAAATCGAAAAAGCATTATGTTATAGTCTTGAGGGTCAAAAGGAAAAACCTCTTTGATTTATAATATAAGCGGCTGATGAAATGATAATAAATAAATAGCCTTTGGTGGAAATGCACTGGACAAATAGAGCTAGACATAAGCCAAGAAAGAACTCAGGATGGGTTCTTTTTTGGCTTTTTTTGTGCGGAAAAAATTGTATTAATTAAAAATCCATACCTTTTTTTGAAAAGGAAGGTTCTGATTTTACAACTAATTTGGAGGTTTTATCGTGTTTACGTTTAGTGATTTACCTATGTTTTTCGTTAATTTTTTCTTCATATTACCGATTGTGACCCTCGTTCATGAGGCTGGACACGTTTTTGTAGCCAGGTTATTCGGCGGGAAGATTAAGTTTTGCATAGGTACAGGAAAAACAATTTTTAATATTGGTTCTTTGGAAGTTAAGAAAAAATATTTCATGGAAGGCTGGTGTCAGTACGAAGATCTCACATATAACAAAACCTGGGTACATGTGTTGATCTACTTGGCTGGGAGTGGCTTTAATCTGATCATCATTTTAATAATGAACTATTTAATCATTGATAAAATACTGCCTGCAGCATTATTTTTCTATCAATACTCCTATTTTTCTATTTACTTTATTTTCTTTTCATTGCTTCCTTACACGAATGGCGATGGAAAACCCAGCGACGGAAGAGCAATTTACGAGGTTATCAGATACGGTAAGGCACAAGATCCGATAGATTAAGGCCTTTAATTTGATTGCTTGCCAGTAATCCCGCGAAATTGTGACGCTGTGGTTTGTTTATACAGCTGCTCAGGCGGGAAATATAAGTGTGTGACTTAATTAAACATTATAAAACGTAAACGGCGTTCTATATAGATGAAGTCGATCACTTGTATGGAGGGGATATTATGTACAAAGCAAGCTTTGATTTAAGCGGAAAAACGGCCATTGTATCTGGAGCGGGGCGAGGAATCGGCCGCGCGATTGCTGAAGCTCTGGCACATGCTGGGGCAGATGTGGCTCTTCTTGCCAGGTCTGAAGAGGAAATAACACAAGCTGCTGAGGAAATAAGACTGTCATCAGGAAGTAAAACACTGCCGGTAGTCTGTGATGTAACCGATCAAGCTTCAGTCGATGTTGCAGTTGACAGCACGATTGATCAGTTTGGAAAAGTGGATCTGCTCGTGAATAATGCTGGTACGACAGTAAGGTCAGGGTCACTTGATCTCACAGGCGATGAATGGGATAACGTCATGCGTGTCAATGTAAAAGGCGTGTTCCTCTTATCCCAAGCAGTTGGCAAACACATGGTCGAGCGTAAGTATGGCCGCATCGTTAACGTCGCATCGGTGGCTTCAACGCTTACGTTGTCATCTGGAACGCCTTATGGACCTAGTAAAGCTGCGGTGGCTCAACTGACTCGGCAGCTCGCTAATGAATGGGCAGAGTCAGGGGTTACAGTTAACGCCATCAGCCCATGGTTCTTCAAGACTTCCATGAATGAAGAGGCATTAGAAAATGATGAATTCCGCCAGACACTGGAAAAGCGTACCCCAATGAAAAGAATTGGTCAGCTCGAGGAGCTACTTGCCCCTGTAATTATGTTTTGTTCGGATCAGTCAAGCTACATCACAGGCCAAAATCTCTTTATTGATGGTGGAGTCACTCATTACGCTTTTTGAATTTAATAAGCAGAAGATGATGAAAGAGCGCAGAGAATCTCTGCGCTCTTTTTAGTGATGGGGAATAGTGCTCCACCCCCCAACACGACACTAGGCACTTTACGCTTTCAGATGCTTCTTAAAGAAACTGAGAGAGTGATCAATAATTTTCTGCTGATCATGATCAAGCGTTGCGACGTGGTAACTGTTTTCTAGGTGAATGGTTGATTTTTCATCAGAAGTAATCTGATTTGCAATCAGCTCTGCGTTTTCAGGCGGGACCACATGGTCTTCATCCGAGACAAATAGGAGTGCTGGACACGTGATCTGAGAAAGGTTTTCTTTTACATGAGTCATCAAGGTATAGATTTCTTTGATTGATGCCAAAGGTGTTTTATCGTAGGCAAGCTCCTGCACATCGGTTTTTTTGATATCCGACCCGATTGAATCCAGGAAACGCGGCTGGTTGGGGTCTTTAAGTGCGCCAGCCATATCTGGAATATCAATTGCAGCATTAATAGGCACAATAGCTTTAACCTCCGGATGACGTTCAGCCATATACAATGTCAGTGTGCCGCCCATGGAAAGGCCAGTCACAAAGATCGTTTCACAGCGCTCTTTCAGCCAGGCATAGCCTTCCTCAACAGAAGCAATCCACTCCTCATAACTCGATTGTTCCATATCTTCATAATGCGTTCCGTGACCCTTCAGGCGGGGACCGCACACTGTATAGCCTGCTTGATGATACGCTTCGCCTAAGGGCAGCATACTCTGAGTTGATCCGGTGAATCCGTGAATCACCAGAATCCCTGTTTTATTCCCCTCAAAATGAAAAGGCTCAGCGTTCTTTAGGACCGGATAATCTCTATTCATAGCAATCTCTCCTTTTATAATAAATCCTTTGATCATGATTATTAATAAGCCATTCGGTTTACAGGGAGGAAATTCCTTCCTGAAAAGAGAAAAGGTAATGGAAGGATAAAGATAATCACGATGACAGGAGATGATAAGTGTGCTCTCATTATTAGTCGTGCTATGTGCAGGTGGCATTGCCTGCGGAGTCATAGCAGCGAGGCGGCAAATTTTTAAAAACCCCCCTCAATTAAATCAAGCCAGAAATCACACCTGGCTATGGGGCGGTCTCATAGCTTTAGTTAATCTCGGTATGGTTGGGATTGTTATTCTGGAAGCTCTCCTGGTCATTCATGTAAAAAATTCTCTTTTAATTATGATGCCGATTATCATAAATGTAACAGCGTTCCTTGCCCCATTTGTCAGTGTTTATATTTGGTTGAGAATAAAATATAATATGGGCTCCGATTTTTGGAAAAGGATCGCCAGTGCTTTTATTGGACAAGCGATATACATCGTTTTGTTTATTTATCTGCTGTATAAATTTTTCCATCTTAATTCAGATATGCCGGACGACAATTTTATGCAGGGAGTTGGCTGTCTGGCAGGGATGGTGCTGACGCTTGGTGCAATGATCACTGGATTCGTGATGATTGTCTCTCCATTAAAAAAAGAAGCGAACCAAGCTGTCTAGAGAAAGGTGTCAACAATCTCTCATTCTATGGGTGCTTTAAGCTTCTTGAAGCTCCAGCAATACCGGGCAATGATCACTGCCGAGTGTATCGGCATGAATTTCTGCTTCTTCAATCTGTTCACCAAGTCTCTCTGAAACAAGAAAATAGTCGATGCGCCACCCAATATTTCTGGAGCGGGCCTGATTGACATAAGACCACCAAGAATACATACCGGTTTTCTCAGGATAGAGGTAGCGGAATGAGTCGACGAATCCGGATCCAAGAAAGTCGTTCAATTTGCCTCGTTCTTCTGCAGTAAAGCCGGAATTCTTCTTATTTGATTTTGGATTCTTTAAATCAATTTCCTGATGGGCCACGTTTAAGTCACCGCATAAGATGACCGGTTTTCTGGCATCAAGCTCCTGAACATAAGCACGCAGCTGATCCTCCCATTGAAGGCGGTAATCCAAACGGGATAAATCACGCTTGGAATTTGGCGTATAAACCGTAACCAAAAAGAACGATTCATATTCAAGTGTAATTGCCCGTCCTTCCCGTTCTTCCAGCTCTGGACCTAGGCCATACCGGACCGAAAGCGGCTTTTTTCTAGTGAAAACGGCCGTCCCCGAATAGCCCTTTCGCTCAGCATCATTCCAATATTGAGTATAGCCATCAAGTTCCAGCTCAATTTGGTCCTTTTGGCATTTTGATTCCTGTATACAAAAAATATCGGCATCGGTCTCGCGGAAATAATCGGTAAATCCTTTTTTCACACATGCTCGAATGCCATTTACGTTCCAAGATACGAGTTTCACTGTAACGGCTCCTTTTTAATACGATAGATTCATTATAACGCAAGGAAACCGTTGTGTTGAAGGATAAGGCTGGCAGCGAGATGATTGCAATGCTTGAATCATTTCTCGATGCGCGTACGTTGAAAGTACGGTTATAATAGACTTACTGAACGGATTGGAAGGCTGGCTTTTTAATAATCTCAGTTATTTGTAAATGAAACCGCTGCCATATATAGAGATACATCCATTTTATTGAGGAGAGTGAAGCCGTGGAATTACTGGAGAACCACAGGTACGACTTGTTCGACACCTTCTTTGAAAGCGAAAATTTTTGTATTGTCATTGTGAACCATGAGGGGTTAATTTCCTACATGAATGAAAGCTATTGCCGCTTTTTAAATGTTGATAAATCAACGGTGATTGGGAAGCATGTGACAAACGTTATTGAAAATACCCGGATGCATTTCGTCGTCGAATCCGGAGATGAAGAAATTGCTTCTCTTCAATATATTCGGGGCAATTACATGATTGCGAACCGGATCCCTCTGCGGTCTGATGGACACGTGGTCGGAGCGATTGGCATGGTGCTTTTTCGGGATACCGAGGAATGGCTGAAAATGAACAGCCATATTAAAGAAATTTTGCAGGAGTTAAAAGCCTATTATTCGAAATTGGAAAAACAGAATGGACCGTGCTATTCGCTTCATCATATCATCAGCCGCTCACCCCAGATGGAGCTTCTTAAGAATAAGGTCAGAAAAGTTGCTTCGGGGGATGTCTCTGTTCTCCTAAGAGGTGAGAGCGGGACGGGGAAAGAGCTGTTTGCTCATAGTCTTCACTATTTAAGTGAACGGAGCAGCCAGCCTTTTGTTAAAGTAAATTGTGCCGCGATCCCCGAGCATTTGCTTGAATCAGAATTGTTTGGGTACAAAGAAGGAGCGTTTACCGGAGCAAAAAAGGGAGGGAAACCAGGCAAATTCCAGCTTGCTGATGGCGGAACGCTGTTTTTAGATGAAATTGGCGACATGCCCCTAAGTGCTCAAGTGAAAATTCTCCGCGTTTTACAGGAGGGAGAAGTGGAGGCAGTGGGAGCGATTAAGCCACAACGGGTCGATGTCCGGATCATTGCCTCCACGCACCAGCCTTTGGAGGAGCTGCTCGCTGCGCAACGTTTTAGAGAGGATTTATTTTACCGAATAAATGTCGTGCAATTTCAAATTCCTCCGCTTCGTGAGCGCCCTGAAGATATCCGCTTGCTGTCCAAATCTCTTCTTCATAAGATAACCAAGCGCATCGGTAAACGCGTGAAAGATTTTGATGAAGAGGTTTACGAATGCTTTATGGAGTACCAATGGCCGGGAAATATTCGAGAGCTTGAAAATGTTATCGAATCGGCGGTGCACCTGACGGGGTTAGAATATATCACAGTTAAAGATTTGCCGGATCATCTGCAGTCAAATTCTAATCATGAGAGCACACAAATCTAAGCTTGAAAGAAATCATGGAAAAAGCTGAAAAAAAGGCGATTGAAAGGGCCATAAAAAAATCAAATGGTGATAAAGCAAGAGCAGCTCAGCTATTGGGTATAGGTAAATCCAACCTCTATGAAAAAGTAAAAAAGTATCAATTATAGTTAATTCCAGATTTACGGAAAGCCATTCCATTATTATGGAATGGTTCTTTTTTGTTAGTTATATCAAGATTCAAGAATATAAAGAATCATTCGAAAAATAAACTTTCCACAAACGTGGAATTTTTTATTAGAGCTCTTTTTCCAATCGGTTAGTTTGTAAGCGTTTTCTTTATTTTTAGAGTTGGCACGATTCTTGCATATATAAAGGGTGAAGATTTTTCACATATAAAAACGTTTTATAGGAGGGTGAATCTTATGGTAAGTGAGAAAGTGGTTTTTATAACAGGGGCAGCGAGTGGAATTGGCTATGAGATTGGTGTGCAATTTGCAAAACAAGGAGCCAGAGTTGTTTTAACAGATATTAACGAAGAACAAGTGAAGAAATCAGCAGAAGGGCTTCAGGAAGATGGCTGCAACTGTATTGGCCTCAGATGTGATGTGACAAGCGAAGAAGAGCTGAAGAAGGCGATTGATCACACCGTTGAGCATTATGGGACGCTTGACGTTCTGATTAACAATGCGGGATTGCAGCACGTGGCTTCTATAGAAGATTTTCCTACAGAGAAGTTTGAATTTATTACGAAAGTGATGCTGGTTGCACCGTTTATGGCTACGAAACACGTCTTTCCGATTATGAAAAAGCAAGGGTCGGGTCGCATCATTAATATGGCTTCGATTAACGGGCTGATCGGTTTTGCAGGTAAAGCAGCCTATAACAGCTCGAAACACGGCGTAATCGGGTTGACGAAAGTGGCTGCTCTAGAAGGAGCAGAGCATGGCATTACCGTTAACGCCGTATGTCCAGGGTACGTTGATACACCACTTGTTCAGAAACCAGCTTCAGGATTTAGCTGATAACCGGAACATTTCCTTGGAAAAGGTGCTTGGGGAAGTGATCTATCCATTAGTCCCTCAAAAAAGACTGTTGTCTGTTCAAGAAATTGCGGACTATACCCTTTTCTTAGCAAGTGATCAGGCAAGAGGTGTAACGGGGCAAGCGGTTGTCATCGATGGCGGCTACACGGCTCAATAGGCTTTTTATACAAAATAAATAGGGGGAATCTTAATGTTTGGTATTTTACTAGGTCTGGCCGTGTTAATTGTATTAGCCTATTTAGGCTGGTCCATTATCTGGATTGCGCCAATCGCTGCTGGCGTTGTGGCGCTTACCGGTGGACTCGATTTATTGCATGCGTATAAAGATACATACATGGGAGGCTTTGTTTCGTTCGCACAAGCCTGGTTTCCGGTCTTCATGCTTGGCGCCGTTTTCGGAAAGCTGATGGAAGACACGGGCATGGCACGTTCTGTTGCCGTGGCTCTAACAAAAGTGGTCGGTAAAAAGCGTGCGATTCTAGGCGTACTCGTTTCAGCAGCTGTCTTAACATACGGCGGCGTCAGCTTGTTTGTGGTTGTGTTTGCTGTCTATCCGCTTGCGCTATCTCTTTTCCGTGAAGCGAATATCAGTAGAAGATTAATTCCGGCGACGGTCGCGTTAGGGTCTTTTACATTCACTATGACCGCATTGCCCGGAACACCGCAAATTCAAAACCTTATTCCAATACAGTATTTTAAAACCACCCCCACCGCAGCACCAATCATGGGAATTAGTGCAGCGATTATCATGGCGGTTGGCGGCTATTTATATCTCAGATGGCGGGAAAAGAAATTAAGTGCCAACGGAGATGTTTTTACAGAACCGAAGGATAATAAAATTATGGAAGTGGATCAGGATGTTCCTCATTTTATCCTGTCCATCTTACCGCTTCTAGCCGTATTGCTTACGTTAAATCTTTTGAAATGGGACGTCATAACTGCTTTAATTTCCGGTATCATTCTAATTATGCTTTTAAACATAACGAAATTCAGACGCTTTATTCCGGCTATTAACAGCGGTGCCAGCGGATCGGTGCTTGCTATCATTAATACGAGTGCTGCAGTAGGCTTCGGCGCTGTTGTAAGGGCAGTTCCTGGGTTTGGAAAATTGACGGAAGTTCTTATGGGCATCAAAGGAAACCCGTTAATCTCAGAATCAGTCGCCGTTAACATTTTAGCTGGGGCAACAGGTTCAGCCTCCGGTGGTATGGGAATTGCCCTCGAAGCGCTTGGCTCCAAATACTATCAAATTGCCATGAAGACAGGTATAAGTCCAGAAGCCTTTCACAGAGTGGCCTCTATTTCATCAGGTGGACTCGATGCGCTTCCGCATAATGGCGCCGTTCTCACCTTGCTTGCCATTACAGGTATGACACATAAGAACAGTTATAGAGATATTTTTGTCGTCGCCGTATTAATACCTGTCATTTCAGTTGTCGTGGCAATTTTGCTCGCTTCTGTTGGATTGGTTTAAAAAAAGTGCGAAGAAGCATTAACGTGTTCGGTTTTGACATTAAAAAGTAAACGAAAAGGGATGCCAATTTGCATAATAATTGGCATCCTAATTTTATAAGATAAACAGGTTTAACTTGTTTTTTTCTTGGGTTGGCTAGTTAAAATTTTCATTAGTCCGTTATCTCCATCAATAAACCTAACATAGGTGATTTTACTGTTTTCATTAAGATCGATGTGGCCATAAGTCGTTGATGTATTTGTCTTGCCATCTTTTGTGTAGTCTACTTCGGCTGTCCAGCTATAATAGTCTTTTTCGTTTTTTATTTTAATATTTTTCACTTTGAATTGGTAGACTTTCTTGTAAGCGGGGGTCAAAAAGAGTTCCTCGTATCCTTTATTAATAAATTCTTTGTAGTAATTCTTTGATAAAAGGGGCTCGAAATACTTTTTATTATACGCATTTATTAGGGCAAAGTTGGGTCCTTGGTTTGGTTTTAATTCAAATGCCTTTTTAAACTCGTCGTTCGGACCTGTGATTTCCACTTTCAAAAAAGTTTGTATGGTTTTTTCATTCTCTTTCTCAGTGGTTAAATCGTTCCCGTTCTTTTTTGAGGTGCTTGTTGTTTTACTTTTAGCATTTCCATTTTCAGAAGTAGTACCTGAATTACAACCTGCAACCATCATAAATATAGCAGCAAATATAATACACTTAAATAAAATATTTTTCAAAATACCCCTCCTAATAGAAAAATAATCCATAAAATAAAAATACGAACAACCGAGATTAAAAGTTTCAAATTCTTATAAAACCCTTCTGAATCGCTCGGTTAAGTATAAACCTTCACAAACTCCTTAATGTTGGTTCAACATACAATCCCATATAATCTGCTGGAAATTCACTTTGAAAAAACCAGACCAAACTCTGTGTGTTTTCGAGTAAATTCACTTGGATTTCGATAGCTAATTATGATGCCAATTAATGTGCAAATTTGTCCCTGCTAGGAGAAACCTCCGTGCCTTTTTATGGATGCCTGAAAAAGTCCGACGGATTCGTCATGGTTGTTGATTTCCGCTTTCATTCGTTAGGGTTATGAAGGACAAAAGGAGGTCGAAAATCAGGAAAAAGGGCGTTCATAAGGTCGATGAACGACCAAACGGGGTCGATGAAGCCAAGGTCGACAGGAAAAAGGGCGTTCATAAGGTCGATGAACGACCAAACGGGGTCAAAAATCAGGAAAAAGGGCGTTCATTTGGGAAATAATGGACGGAGAGCCACCGGAATTCACAGAAATGTCCTTCGCATTACTCAACTGGAATAACTGGAGCCGAGACAACTGAAGGTTTGGATGTTCTTCCGCGAAAAGCGAGCGGATTCTGTATTTTTAAATCGTGGACTTTTTCAGTGGTCACACGCTAATTCTGCAGAAGTTTAGAGTATTTCTTTCTTTCATCTATAAGCATGTGCATTTTCGAGGGATTTCGTGCCAATCGCTCCAATCAACGTATTTAGTGCATTGTGATGCGCTTTAGAAGTTAATTTTGGCTATAAGACGAGCTGTTAGCGAGACATTATCATTTTTTTCTGACTATTAATTGTTATAATCAAATGATGAAAGGGCGAAAGGAGAAGCATCTATGAAGCTTGAACAAAGGCAGTCAATGAAACTCTTTATTACGGAAGAATTGCGTCAAGGTATTCATCTGTTGACGTATCCGATTGCTGATCTGGAACGTTATATTGAAGAAAAAACTCTTGAAAACCCTTTGTTAGAATTTCGGCCAGCCGCTGATTATCAGGATTTCACACAGCATCTTCCAGAAAGGGAGGTAAGTTGGAGAGATGATATTCATGAGCAGATCAGATGGCTCCAACTAGATAAAAAAATTGCTCAGGTTCTGCCTTTTTTAGTTGATCGTTTAAATGAACGCGGATTTCTTAGTGAATCTGATGAGGACTTGGCAAATGAATTGTATACGGATTCGGATGTCGTTAGCGAAGCACGCGCAACGCTGCAGCAGTTAGATCCTGCAGGACTTGGCTGCATCGACTGGCAAGCCTTTCTCCTTTTTCAGGCACTTGAAACCTATCCGAATGATCTCCTAATGCACGAGGTGATTCAATTCTTTCTCACAGACCTGATCGATGAAAATAAATCGTTTCTTATGACAAAGATTAAGGCTTCAGAAGACGTGCTTCAAAGCATCCAGGATAAACTATCGCAGTTTAAACCCTTCCCTTGCCAGGGATTAACGGGTTCTCCAATCATTTATAATAAGCCGGATGTCAAAATATCCATTCATTCAGGCGAGATAAAGTTCTCTATTCCTGTTATTCCAGTGAGGTTAAATTCTGTTTATCAGAACTGGAATGAGTCGGAAGGAAAGGCTTATCTGAAATCCTGTCAGGTACAGGCGAAAATGCTGCAGCGGGCTGTAGAGCAGCGCCAGACAACCTTAACGGCTATTATGAAAGTATTAATAGAGAAACAGCGTGAATTTTTTCTCCAGGGATTTTCTTCCTTAAATCCTCTTACCATTCATGAGGTGAGTGAAGAAATCCACATGCATGAGTCGACAGTCAGCCGTGCAGTAAAGGATAAGGTCATGGAAACGCCTGTGGGTGTTTTTCCTCTTAAAATTGCTTTTTCCACGGGCCTTAACAAAAAAGATGGTTCCATGGTTTCAAGTGCTTGGGTTAAAGACAGCATTCGGGAGATGATTCTTTCCGAAAGAAAGAATCAACCGTTCTCTGATCAGGCGATAGCAGATCATCTGAAAGCAAAATCAGGAATTATTATTTCCAGGCGGACAGTGGCAAAATACCGAAAAGCAGAAAAGATTCCTTCTTCGATGGAGAGAAGAAGAAATGTTAGGCACTAATATTGTAATCAACCCACCGTAACACCTCCTTTAGGGCCATCCATTTAGGATTTTGGGTCATAGATGGCCGCAAACACCTCCTTTAGGGCCATTTTTTCAGGATTTTGGGTCATAGATGGCCGCAAACGCCTCCTTTAGGGCCATCCATTTCAGGATTTAGGGTCATAGATGGCCGCAAACACCTGCTTTAGGGCCATCCATTTAGGATTTTGGGTCATAGATGGCCGCAAACACCTGCTTTAGGGCCATTTTTTCAGGATTTTGGGTCATAAATGGCCGCAAACACCTCCTTTAGGGCCATCCATTTCAGGATTTAGGGTCATAGATGGCCGCAAACACCTCCTTTAGGGCCATCCATTTAGGATTTTGAGTCATAGATGGCTCGCAACCACCACTTTTGACATCTTCTGCGTGAACAGCCAACCAGGCGGATCGCCCAACGCGTTTTTTTCGCAAAATTAATATATGAATATCAATAAGGAAGCGCCGGCTCCGACCGGCGCGATGTAATTTTAATTAAAAATCAAAGTCGTCAGGATCTGTTCCCACACGATGATCCTGATTCAATTTATGTAGGCGCGCCATAAATTCTTCCATTATGCCAGGATTCAGATATTCTGGATTAAAGGATTGAAGGCATCAATAACGAATTGATTTATTAAACAAAACCAGCTCTAATGGGGGTATTTTTTTGGAGGCAATGAAAAGATGGGAAGTCTTTGATTTTGATTCTATGAACGCAAGAAATTCAGATGATGAGTCCGCCAGCTTTTTAAACGCTTTAATCCTGATTACTGAAGGAAAAGATAAGGCTGCTGAAGAATTATTGCGGCAGCTTTACACACATTCAACTTGCTCAGATATCACGAATCAGTGTGCGTCACTCTTGTTTGATATCTATTTTGCTCATTCGAATTGGGCACAAATAGAAACTCTTGGTCTCATGAAGGACGAAAACATCGAAATCAATGACCGCTTAATCGCTGGCGCACGCAGTAAATTCAATGAAACGACTTTTTCATTTGGAAGCGATTCAATCCGACTTCCCTATGACATTAAGCGTATCTGGATCACCAACCATTGAGGTTATGGTGAATGGCCGGAAAAAATGTTTTTGGCTTGATACTGGAGCGGGCATGAGTGTGGTCTCGCAGTCCACAGCAAACGACTGCAATCTGAGAAGAATAGATAATATGGCTATTGAAGTTGGGAATTCAACGAATGAAAGTGTAGGGACCGAGTTAGCTTTTATAAAGACGATGTCTATGCAGGACCTGACGATTGGCCACCAACCGGTATTAGTCCTATCAGATGATCAGTTAACGATTAGTCATCCGAAAATAAAAGATGAGATCATTATAGACGGGATTATTGGCTGGGATATTATTCGAAATATTTATTTGGAGATTGACTACCAGAAGAACGGTGTCACGATCGCGAAACCTAAATTAACTAAATTACGAAGAAATGAATCTTTTTTTCTGCGGCTATCCCATTGTCAAAGTGAAGGCGGAGGATCAGACACCACTATTTTTTGGGTTGGATACCGGCGCGAATAAGACTTATTTCGGTCAAAGTATAAAATCTAAATTAAATAATATCAGCCTCACAAAAAGCAAAATTAACGCTGGAGGGATAGGCGGGGTGAAGGAGGTTGAGATGGAGGTTATCCAAAAGCTGTCCATAATTTTGGATGAAAACAAAGCTTTTACATTCCAGAACATGCGAATGAGTTTAACAGAGTATGCCACCTTCTTTAAACTAGATGGGGTTCTTGGGAGTGATAGCGCAATAAATGGAAAATTAATTATTGACTATAATAATAGACATATTGAGTTTGTTTAATGAAAAGAAAAACTATTGACACTAACCGCAGCATATGATATTTAATTATTGATCAGCACGAATCGTTCAGGGATGCTGACTGATGAAGAGACAGAAAGGGGAAACATTGAAATGGAGAAAAAGCAGTTTCAAGCGGAATCCAAACGCCTGCTGGAAATGATGATCAACTCTATTTATTCTCATAAGGAGATTTTTTTAAGAGAGTTGATTTCCAACGCCAGTGATGCGATTGACAAAATCTACTACAAGGCTTTAACGGACGATTCTTTAACATTTAATAAAGACAGCTATTACATAAAAGTGGAGGCGGATAAGGAGAACAGGACCTTAAAGCTGACAGACACCGGAATCGGCATGACGAAAGAAGAGCTGGAAAATAATCTTGGAATTATTGCCAAGAGCGGCTCTCTCGCTTTTAAGAATGACAATGAAATGAAGGATGGCCAAGAAATTATCGGCCAGTTCGGGGTCGGCTTCTATTCGGCATTCATGGTTGCGGACGATGTGACGGTCGTTACCCGCGCGTTTGGGAGTGAAGAAGCGTATAAATGGGAATCACAGGGTGCTGACGGCTACACGATCGAGCCTTGTGAAAAAGCCGATCTTGGTACGGAGATCACTTTGAGAATTAAAGAGAATACCGAAGATGAGACCTATGATGATTATCTGGAAGAGCCCCGCATAAAAACGATTATCAAAAAATACTCTGATTTTATCCGCTATCCGATCAAAATGGAAGTTACCGAATCAAGGCCAAAAGAGGGCAGCGAAACCGAGTTTGAAGAGATCCAGGAAGAACAGACAGTCAACAGCATGGTGCCAATCTGGCGCAAGAACAAAAATGAACTCACGGATGAGGATTACGAGACGTTTTATTCAGAGAAACATTACGGTTATGACAAGCCGCTCAAGCATATCCATATCAAGGTGGATGGGGCAGTAAGGTATAATGCCATTCTATTTATCCCCGAGAACATTCCGTTCGACTATTATACTAAAGAGTATGAAAAGGGCCTGGAGCTTTATTCGAATGGCGTTCTGATTATGGAAAAGTGTTCAGATCTGCTTCCGGACTACTACAGTTTTGTCAAAGGGATGGTTGATTCTGAGGATTTATCTCTTAATATATCAAGGGAAATTTTGCAGCACGACCGTCAGCTGAAGCTGATTGCAAAGAATATCAGGAAAAAAATAACCAGCCAATTGCAGCGGTTGCTTAAGGATGACAGGGAAAAATATAATGAATTCTATAAATCTTTTGGCAGACAAATGAAATATGGGGTTTACAGTGATTTCGGAGCGCATAAGGAAGAACTGCAGGACCTACTAATGTTCCACTCCTCAAAAGAGAAAAAATCCGTCACACTGGATGAATATGTATCCAGAATGCCAGAGGATCAAAAGTACATTTATTATGCTACGGGAGAAACACATGAGCGAATTGAGAAGCTGCCACAGACAGAGATGGTCGCGGATAAAGGCTATGAAATCCTGTACTTCACTGAAGACATTGACGAATTTGCCATTAAGATGCTCATGACTTATAAAGAAAAAGAATTCAAATCCGTCTCAAGCGGTGATCTGGGAATTGAATCGGAAGAAGATAAAAGCAGCAATGAGGCAGAAAAGAAGGAAAACCAGGAGCTTTTTGATTACATGAAAGCCACTCTTTCCGGAAAAGTAAAGGATGTTAGAGTGTCTAAAAGATTGAAATCTCACCCTGTATGCCTGACAGCGGACGGGGAAGTCACCATCGAAATGGAAAAAATCTTGAAAGCCATGCCTGATAACCAAAACGTGAAGGCAGACAAGGTGCTTGAGATTAACCCGAACCACGAAGTATTCAGCTCATTAAAAGACGCCTTAGAAAAGGATAAAGGGAAACTGAATCTGTATACGAATCTCCTGTACAATCAGGCTCTGCTGATTGAAGGCCTGCCAATCAGCGATCCAGTTGAGTTCACGAATGATATTTGTAAAGTGATGGTATAAAAACGAATAAGCCCCTTTGCAGAAATGGGGACACTGAAAAAGTCCATTTAATGCTTTTAGAGTGCAGATCGTATGTCCACAATGGGATATGGTCTGCACTTTTTTTACTTTTGGAAAGCTTGTAGATGAAATGTCCTTCATAAAAGTCGATGAACGACCAAACGGGGTCAAAAAGCAGGAGAAAGGGCGTTCATAAGGGCGATGAAGGACAAAACGGGGTCAAAAAGGAGGAGAAATGTCCTTCATAAAGGCGATGAAGGACAAAACGGGGTCAAAAAGAGGAGAAATGTCCTTCATAAGGGCGATGAAGGACAAAACGGGTCAAAAAGGGAGGAAATGTCCTTCATAAGGGCGATGAACGACCAAACGGGGTCAAAAAACAGAAGAAAGGGCGTTCATAAGGTCGATGAACGACCAAACGGGGTCAAAAAACAGGAGAAAGGGCGTTCATAAGGTCGATGAACGACCAAACGGGGTCAAAAAGCAGGAGAAAGGGCGTTCATAAGGTCGATGAACGACCAAACGGGGTCAAAAAACAGAAAAAAGGGCGTTCATTTGGAATATAATGGACAAAAGGCAACCTAAAGTCCACAGAATGGAGATTCATATTACTCGACCTGGAATTACGGGCGGCCGAGATCCCTGAAACTGAAGTCTTGGACGCCAGCTCGCGCGCCCCACATGCCTGCTAGTCCAATAGAATTCTTACTCAAGAAAGGCTGCTAACGCACGCCCGGCCTGTCTTCCCGTAAAGAGGCAGCCGCCGAGGAAGGTTCCTTCAAGTGAGCGGTAACCATGCACACCGCCGCCGCCAAAGCCCGCGACCTCACCTGCTGCATACAGCCCGGCCACAGGGTTACCCACTGCATCAAGGACTCTGCAGGACAGGTCGGTTTGCAGCCCGCCAAGCGTCTTGCGGCTGACGATGTTTAAGCGGACAGCAATTAACGGCCCGTTTTTTGGATCAAGAATTTTATGCGGAGGAGCCACCCTAATTAGCTTGTCCCCAAGGTACTTACGGGCGCCGCGCAGTGCCATAATCTGCAGATCTTTTGTAAAAGCATTATCCAACTCCCGATCTCTTGCGACAATTTGCTTTTCGATCTCGTTAAGGTCAAGCAGCTTATCCCCAGCAAGTCTGTTCATACCGGCAACGAGTTCCGGCAAGTTATCGGCAATAATAAAATCCTCACCTTTATCCATGAAGGCTTTAACGGGTGCGGTTGGGCCAGGCAGGATCCGGGCCAGCACTTTTTTAATACTTTTTCCTGTTAAATCAGGATTCTGTTCAGAGCCTGACAGGGCAAATTCCTTTTCAATTATTTTTTGTGTCAAAATGAACCAGGAATAGTCATAGCCGGTTGCCTGAATCGCTTCAAGTGTTCCTAAGGTATCGAAGCCAGGGAAATTAGGCGCGGGAAAACGCTTGCCCTTTGCATCCAGCCAAAGGGAAGAGGGGCCGGGAAGAATCCTGATCCCGTGCTTTGCCCACACCGGATCCCAGTTTTTAATGCCCTCCGTATAATGCCACATGCGGTCCTTATTCACGATGCGTCCGCCTGCCTTTTCAGAAATTGCGAGCATGCGCCCGTCAACGTGTTCAGGGACACCAGAAATCATATTTGGCGCTTTACCAAGCCGAGGCGGCCAGTTCTCTTGAATGAGCGCGTGGTTGCCGCCGATTCCTCCGCTGGTTACAAGGACAGCATGAGAAAAGTATTCAAAATCACCGATCGGCTCACGGCTGCTTGCTTCACCGCGGGCAGCGGAGCTTGAAACAAGCACCTCACCATGCACTCCGGTAATGCTGCCGTTTTCCACAATTAACTCATTAACCTGATGACGAGGGAGGTAGTTAACGAGACCCTTTTTCATCGCCGCTCGGACTTTATCTTCAAAGGGTTTAACAATGCCTGGACCTGTTCCCCACACAATGTGAAAGCGAGGCACCGAATTGCCGTGGCCTTCAGCAAGATAGCCGCCGCGCTCAGCCCAGCCCACGACTGGGAAGAACCGGATGCCGCAGGAACGCAGCCATGCACGCTTTTCATCCGTCGCGAAGTCAACATAAGCTTCAGCCCATTTTCTGCCCCAATAATCCTCGTCACCTTCTCTGTCAAACCCTGCGGAGCCGAGCCAGTCCTGCAAGGCAAGCTCACGGGAATCCTTGATGCCCATTCTCCGTTGCTCGGGTGAATCCACAAGAAATAAACCGCCGAACGACCACCAGGCTTGTCCACCAAGAGAAGCTTCCGGTTCCTGATCTAACAAAAGTACTTTTTTTCCCGCCTCAGCAAGCTCAGTCGTTGCCACTAATCCTGCAAGCCCTGCACCAACTACAATCACGTCATAATCCATTTTATTTCACTTCCCCGCAAAAGTTCTATGATACCTATTATTCTTACTTGCGAGCAGAAAAACCTTTGTTTGGCTTTTGTCCCCATCAAATTAAATTTATTTCCCGCAATGCATACTGGTCTTTGGTCCACTAGTGTTTATGCTAAAATATTAGCGAAAGTTGTACAGTAGCAAACAGGTATTTCACATGTTAGAAAAAAGGAAAAAGAACTAACAGAAAAAGGTGTGTTCACATGAAAATTCTAGGATTATCAGGAAGTATGACGCCTCATTCAAAGACAATGATTACGATAGAAAAGGCACTTCAATTTGCAGAAGGTGCTGCCAGCAATGTGACAACCGAATTAATAACCTTGGGCGATCTTGAACTGCAATTCTGTGATGGCAGGGATCCAAGCTTGTATGGCGGGGACACAGGAGACTTGATCCGTAAAATTAGGGAAGCAGACGCCTTGATTGTCGGAACGCCTATTTATAGAGGGTCTTATACCGGTGCTCTCAAAAATGTCATGGATTTGATCCCAAATGATGCGTTAAGAGGAAAGGTGATTGGGCTGGTCGCAACAGGTGGCACCTATCACCACTTTCTAGCGATTGAACACCAGCTGAAGCCGCTTTTTGGCTATTTTCAAGCTCATATCGTACCGGGCACCGTTTATGCTCACAATGATCATTTTTCCAAGGATAAAAGACTTGAAGATAAAGATATTATTAAACGGGTTGAAAAGCTTGGGGAGGACGTGGTGCATCTGCACAACCAAATCCATCATGAAGCGGCAGCGACCACAGGACCAGCTGTTCCGGGAAAAACCTTTCCCTAAATGCATCAGAGATCAGAGCGTTCACACATGTGAGCGCTTTTTTTATTAGCTATTTTCCTAAAGGTTGCCGCTGTTATATTTTCAAAGGAATAATTTTCTTTTAATGGTATTATATATAGTGAGTGATTTTACTAAAGAGCAGTTATGTTTAATGAATTTTTTATAGTGAAAATGGAGTTGAGAATAATGGACTTTCTTAATTGGTATGATTGGATTACACCAACCAACCCTTTCGCTTCATTGTTTTTTGGTGTCATATTTACAGTAATTATTGGAATGACGGTATGGATAGATACTAAAAACCTTAGAACGACAACATTAGCTATAGTAGTAGGGGTTGTAGTAACTATATGCGGAGTGACACTATTAAATTTGGCAGGATATTATGGATAGATAATGGAATCTTTGCGAAAAGAGTTTTTTAACTAGTTAAATTAGTGCTTTTTCACAAATATTTTCAGACCTAAATACGCACCTAAACTACCATAAATGACACTAAGAAAAGCATCAAGCCAAATTTTATAATTTGACTGTGGGATTAGTGGAGTTATTACTATGTGGAGTGTGAATACAAAAATCATAACAAAAAAAACAAACGATAGTTGAGCAAGTGTCGATGATTTTTTTTTGTGCATTAGAAAGCCACCTCTCTCATTGTTCCATTATGCTCAGGACAAACCAACAACCCCAATCGGAGCCAATTATAAGTAACAGTTTAGGACGATGTACATAATAATTTCTCTTTTTTTAGATTGTTCTCCTTTATTTATCCACCAACATTCTCTTAAATCATTAAATGGTTTCGCTGCATCTTTCATTCGATCAGAAAAAATATACTCCTAAAATTGGAAACCTTTTTTCCAGCATTTACGTATTTGTAATATAGCATTTGTTCTTAAACGTACCCATAAGAATAAGCATAAGGGGGTGATGTGATTGACGATCGATCTGATTTCAATCTATTGGTATGTTCTGATTGGCAGTCTAGTCGTTGCCATTTTATTTCTATTAATTGGTGATATTCTGCACAATGTGCTGGACGGTTTTTTTCACCCCGTTCTCCTGTTTGGATCGCTCGCTGTTATCTCAGGCACGGGAATCCTGTTAACAAAGTATACGTTCCTATCCGCAGGCATTGTATTAGGAATCGGAGTGTCGTTCGGGGTGATCACGTATGTTCTTATCTATAATTTTCTTATTATTCCAATCTCTCAGGCGGAATCGAGCAATGCTTATTCCATGCAAGACTACCGAGGACGGATCGCAGAGGTCATCACGTCCATTCCGGCAGCAGGGTACGGAGAGGTCATGCTTTCTTCAGCCGCAGGGAGCCGGAGTGAAACGGCGCAAAGCTTTGACCGGCTGGACATTGGAAGAGGAAAGAAAGTGGTCGTAGTAGAGATCGATAAAGAGGGTGTGCTGCACGTCTCTCCAATGGAGGACGACTTTTTATAAATTTTAGGGGGAAAAAGAGATGGACTTTTTAATTGTGATTGGGGTTGTCGTTGCTGTTATCTTAATCTTGGCGATTGCATTTGCCACACGCTACAAAACAGTGGGTGCCGATGATGCAATGATTGTTACGGGGAGTTTTCTTGGTGCCAAGAATGTCTTTTCTGATGAATCTGAAGGGAAAATAAAAATTGTTCGCGGGGGCGGTTCGTTTATTTTGCCGATTTTCCAGCAAAAAGAACTAATCAGCCTGCGCTCGCATAAGCTTGATGTTTCAACGCCTAACGTGTATACAGAAAATGGTGTACCGGTTATGGCTAATGCGACAGCGATCATTAAAGTCGGCAATACAACCGAAGCGATCGCTACAGCAGCTGAGCAATTCCTTGGAAAAAAAGACTCTGAACTTGAGGCTGAAGCTCAGGAAGTGCTTGAAGGTCACTTAAGAGCGATTCTCGGAACGATGACGGTGGAAGAGATTTATAAAAACCGGGACCGCTTTGCCCAGGAGGTTCAAGGACAGGCCTCTGTTGACCTGAAAAAAATGGGCCTTCAAATTGTTTCTTTTACCATTAAAGACGTCCAGGATGAGAACGGTTATCTTGATGCGTTGGGTAAACCGCGTATCGCCGAAGTAAAGCGGGACGCAGAGATTTCTGAAGCCGATGCGATCCGTGATTCGCGGATTCGTAAAGCGAAAGCCGATGAAGACGGCCAAAAAGCCGAGCTGCTGCGGGATACCAATATCGCTGAAGCCATTAAGGAAAAAGAATTGAAGGTGGCTTCGTTTAAACGGGACCAGGACCGTTCGAAAGCGGAAGCGGATATGTCCTACGATTTGCAAAAAGCGCGTTCTGAGCAGGAAGTAACTGAAGAACAAATGAAAATTGAACTCGTTAAAAAGCAGAAGGCAATCGAACTGGAAGAGAAAGAAATATTGAGAAGTGAACGTCAATATGATGCTCAGGTGAAAAAGAAAGCCGATGCGGATCGTTATGCAGCGGAACAGCGTGCGGAAGCGGATAAAGTAACACGGGTGAAGGCAGCCGAGGCTGATGCTGAGAAGGTTCGTATGGAAGGGGAAGCAGCGGCGTCCTCAGAACGTGCCAGAGGTAATGCGGAAGCTGAAATCATTCGTGCCAGAGGTCTTGCTGAAGCAGAAGCAAAAGAAAAGCTCGCAGAAGCCATGGAGAAATACGGCGAAGCTGCCATTCTCGATATGCTTGCCAAAATGCTGCCGGACTTTGCTGAAAAAGTAGCCTCACCGATCCGCTCAATTGATAAAGTCACAGTGATCGATAACGGCTCAGGCGAGGGGGATGGCGTCACACGCATGAGCAACTACGTGACGAAATTAATGACACAAATGCCGGAAACCCTAAAAGATGTCTCAGGGATTGACCTAAACGGGATTTTGCAAGGACTGACCAAACGATCCAGTTCACGGATTCTAAACAACAAGGCCATGGAAGCAGCACCTGCCCAACAAGCCAAGCCAAGCAAACCAGCCGAAAAACCGGAAGAATCAAGAGAGCCGGTAACAAGCTCGGAATCGTATTAGATACGTAACGCTCGCCTCATGGGGTGAGCGTTTTTACTTTGGGAGCAAAGAATATCGTCGTACATAAACATGTGATGAACCATGAGGCGAGGCAGGAAAAAGCGGCTAGTTTCCCGAATACATACTATGGACAAAAAAACGTGTAATCATGGGAGTGGTCTGACTATGTTATCGAAGGAAGAGCTATTAGAAGCTTTTGAAGGCAACAGAAGACTGACAGTGAGGACGATCGAAGCATTTCCTGAAGACAAACTGTTTAACTTTACAGCAGCTGAACCGATGCGGCCTTTTTCAAAAATGGTGACTGAAATGTTGGGTATTGAAAAAGCCTATGTGCGCGGTATTGCACTGAACGAATGGGAGTGGAAGCCAGGAGAATTTGATATTTCAAAAAAGAATGACCTATTGGCTGCCTGTGAAAAAGTAAGAAATGAAACGCTTGAGCTTTGGGATAAAATCTCAGAAGAGCGGCTTGCTTCTGTGGAGAAAGATCCATTTTTCGGTCCTGAAATGAGCCATTTTAGCCGCTTAATGTATGCTCTGGAAAATGAGATTCACCATCGCGGCCAGGGCTATGTCTATTTACGCGCTCTCGGAATTGAGCCGCCAGCATTTTTTGAACGCTAAGACAATTCATAACACGGAAACCTGTATTTGATATAAATACAGGTTTTTCGTATAGAAAGGAATGAAAAGATGACACATCTCGCTGTACAAATGTATGAGTACCACGCTTGGGCAAATCAAACATTATTCGCCAGGATCCTCGAACTTCCTGAAGAGGTTTACCATAAAGAAATTGAGAGTGTTTTTCCATCTATCGCAAAGGTTGTTTCGCACATGTATATTGTTGACCAGCTCTGGTTCCAAATTATCACAGGCAAAGACATGCCTGAAGCCCTGGATGTTGAGAAAGATTCAGGAGAAGGCAAAGGTATTAAAGAAATGGCCAGGCTGTTTGAAGCATTGTCACAGAAATATAAAGCATTTTTAAGTAAGCAAGAAGATTTTGAAACGCAACGGGTTCTCAATATTCCGTGGGAAGGCAGATGCGAAAAGAATTTATCAGAGATGGTTATGCATATTGTCACGCATGCAACCTATCATCGCGGCAACATTACCGCCATGCTGCGTCAAATGGGCCATCCTTCAGTTACGACTGACTTTACACGCTACTGGTATGCGAGTTTTTAGAAGATTAATGTGCCGGATACAAATCGGGCTTAATATTGAACGGCCTGCCTATCTGTTAATAGTTTTGGTGGATAAAGTTTAATAGGGGTGGAATATGAGCGACAGAGTTATAGATAATATTGTAGAGTGTATGGCGATAAGCAATGGTGATCCTACGATACAAAGAGTACAGACTGAGCATCGCCTTAAGCTTGCTCAATACTGGGATATAAAAGAGGGCAGCAGAATCCTGGAAATAGGCTGCGGACAAGGCGATACCACAGCCGTCTTGGCATACCTGACAGGAGAAAATGGTTTTGTTCATGGGATCGACCGTGCGTCACCTGATTATGGTAGACCGATCACACTGGCGTATGCTGCTGAGCATTTAAAAAAATCAAAGCTCGGAAAACAGATAAAAATAGATTTCGACGTTGATCTATTATCTCCGGAAAGTTGATTTCCCTGAAAATGCGTTTGATGTCATTGTCCTGTCGCATTGCTCCTGGTACTTTAAATCTTTTGATGAATTTTCTGGAGCATTAAAGAAATTGAGAAGGTGGGGCAAGCGGTTATGCTTTGCTGAGTGGGATGCACGAATGAAGACGATTGAGCAGCTCCCGCATTTTTTAGCAATCCTGCTTCAGGCCCAGTACGAATGTTTTAAAGAAAACAGCCAATCGAATATCCGCACATTGTTTACGCCTAATGATATTAAGATTCTTGCTGAAAATACGGGTTGGAACATAATCAGCGACAAATCATTTGTATCGGTTGAGATGCAGGATGGTAAGTGGGAGATAGAGAACACGTTAACTGAATATCAATTTGAACTGGATAAAATCAACCGTTTGCCTGCAAAATTCAAATCTCTTATTCAATCTGAAGTCAATTTATTAGAAGAATCATTAGAAAGCCATGCTGTTCAGCCATTGTCCGTATACGCAATGATCGCTGAATAATGTTCGATAAATAAAGGAGAGAAAGTAAAATGGATGTGCTAAAACAACAATATGATCTGGTCAAGAATACAAGAGAGTCACTATTTCAATTCTGCGAGACAATAAAGCCTGAGGATTATATCAAAGAGTTAGATGGGTTTGGCTGGGGATCGATTCGGAATCTGCATGTGCATGTTTCGCAATGCTACACGTACTGGCTTTCAAGGTTTGGTTTAAAAGAATCGGTGGATAAAGTCGATCCTGCCAGTGTAAAAGACGTAAAACAGATGAGGGAGCTTTTTAAAGAAACGGACAAGACTGTTTATAAATTTTTAAATGAGTTTGAAGGGAATTATGAGCACAAAATTAAAGGGGAGGTGGAAGAGGATGTGTTTTCTGTGCTTTGGCTGATGACTCACACTATGACACATGAATTCCACCATAAAGGACAAATTGTCTCAATGGCACGGCATTTAGGCTATACGCCACCGGATACGGATTTGGTTCAGTAGGTACGGTGCCTGTCACGCCCCGGGTTTTGTCGGTTGTTGTCGAAATGCCGGGAGTATATTTAGAAGTTAAAACAAACCACAGCGTGCATTTCGCTGTGGTTTTATCAATCCATCTATTTCACGTACTCAACGGAAACACTTTTACTGCTTATTATTTTCAAATCCTTTGGCACACGCATATACAACACCTGCATACCGAAAGAGCCATTATGACCCGATGGTGTCTTTCCGGTGAATTGCTCGATGGGGAATTCCTTTTTTATCAGGGTTAGGTTGATCGTTTTCTTGATGCTTGTGAAGGTTAGTGTATCCTGAGACCATTCAAGGTTGGGAGCAGGCATACTTTTTGATACATCCATTCCATTAATTATAGATGGGGTCTGATAAAAAGTGCCTTCAATCTTATGATCGTTGACTGGCTTTTTTTCAATGACAATCATTGGATCAAGGGAATCGCCATTTTTTAGACTCAGATTTAAGACGTGTTGATGGTAGTCTTTTTCCCATTGGTCAGTGATAAATGAAGGATCAATTTTTTTAGGGTTTCCATTTATGGCTAAGTTATATAAATCTTCATGCTCATGAGAAGTGGACTGTTTTTTTAGCTGGCTGAATCGCTGAACTTTTTTCATCAGGAATGAACGCGCAAATAACAGCGGAAAGAAGCATGATGATCATATAGCCTCCGAGCAGTTTCATCCTTTGCACGTTGGATAAATACGTTCGCGTTTTCTTTCTGGATCTTTTAAACATAAATACACTAAGGCCGATGATTAAAAGAATGATAATGATTGGACCGAAAGCAATCATTGGCGGACCTCCATTCGGTTGAAAATAGCGATTGATCCTGCAAAAAGTAAGACTGCACTAACAATCACTTTAACAAAAAACAGAACGAAGCTAGACTCAGTTGAGAAAAATCCAACAATAGACGCCGCAGTATGTCCATACCCTGCTCTTTCCCCAAAGGTCGTGAGTCCAATGAATAACACTGGAATGATGACAGCAAAAGCTCTGTTTAGCTGTATAAGGGTTCCTATTATGTAGCCAAGAGAGCTAAAGAGAAAGACATACAAGCTGGTGGCAACAATACCGATCAATATTCCTTGGAATCCTGCTGCGGCATTACCTGCAATATAATGGCCAGTGCCGATTAAATATATGATTATTTTCAGAAGAAAGCTTGATAGAATGGCAGATGTGCCAGCAATGATGCTTGCTGCCAAAAGAAATAAGGCATTGGACAGATGGCTGCTGACTCTTGTCGTTACAAAGGTAAAGTCGTCTTCTCGGTAAGGTTTGGTTGTAATCAGGATAGAGGTAAAAAGCGCCCATAATAGCATGAAAAAAATAACGATATCGGCTGAATAAGTGGTTGCTTTTACTTCGAAGGTATCAGATCCTCCCATAAAACTTCCAATACCGTTTAACGAAAAGAAAAGCGCCAGAATTTGCAGGACCATCATGGAGCTGAAGAGGCCGGAATACGAAGTGAATTTGTATTTAAACTGCTTTAACACCACATTAAGCAAAGTGGGTTCATTTAAAGACATCATCAATCTCTCCTTTATGCGTGCTTGTTAAATAGACACATAGGTCACTAGAGGCCACTGGGGAAATGACCAATCCGTCGGCTCGCATGCGTTGCAGATCCGTCTCAGAATAATTATTTTCTACAACAGTATACACACGCTCCGAGGGAAGGCTTTTTTCATAATAATGGGTACGGCCATCTGTCCATCGATCAATGGATGATCGATCTCCGGTAAGACCAACGGCCCAATTTTTCAGATCTGATATAGAAGTATGAGTCAGAACGTTTCCCTCTTTAATCAAAAGAACGTCTTCGAGAAGATGTTCGATTTCATCTAAATGATGGCTGGACAGGATAATAGTGCGGGGATGAGCCAAGTAATCCTTCAGCATCGCACGGTAAAAATCTTTTCTCACAGCTGCGTCCATCCCAGTCGTCGGTTCATCAAAAAGCGTTAATGCACAGCGGGAAGATAAACCTAAAATCATATTGAAGGAACTTTTCATTCCTTTAGATAAATTATTGTGGTTCTGATTGAGGTTAAGTGAAAAATACTCACAAAGACGGTTAGCCAGTTCAGCATTCCAGTTTCCGTATAAGCGGCTTGCAGTGTCCAAAATTTCATTCAGCTGCATGGAAGCAGGAAGAGACATCTGATCATCAATTAAAATGGAATTGGCTGAGACAAACAGATCATTGAAGGGTGGTTTTGATAAAACGCGTATTTCACCGGAAGTTTCACGTAAAAATCCGGCAATTATTTTTAACAAGGTTGTTTTTCCTGCACCATTTCTGCCGATAAGCCCTGTGATCGTATTCTCTTGAATCTCAAAAGAAAGGTTATTTAAAGCCTTCTTTTTGCCGTAAGCTTTTGTTATCGCTTTGCATGCTACAGCCACACTCATTTTCCATCCTCCTTGTTTGCGCTTTTGATCATTTGGATTAATTGCTCTTCGCTGACATGCAGCGTCTTTGCCTCTCTTACGATATTCTGGACTAATTGTTTTAAGGTATGATCCTTACGTTTAGTAAGGATCTTTTCTTTAGCGGTATTTTCCACGAACATGCCAAGGCCTCTTTTTTTATAAAGAATTTTTTCGTCGGCTAAAATATTCAGCCCCTTAGCGGCAGTTGCGGGATTTATATTGAACAGTTCAGCGAGCTGGTATTGCGAATAAACTTTTTTATCACTTTGAAATGTGCCCTCTAGAATTTCATTTTCAAGCCATTCAGCAATTTGGACATATATAGGCTTCATGCCATCTGTATCTAAAATCAAGCATGCTCCTCCTCTCGAGGATTAGTGCATTAGTGGTGTAATGTAGTATACCGTATTTTTCGGTGCCTGTCACGCCCCGGTTTTTGTCGACAAACGGTTTACAGCGCTCCTCCGCTTTAGGACATGGAAAGTCTTAAATAGGGAATAAATAAATTCAAAAAGATTGAAAAAGGACGTGACGTGGTATAGTCCTAAATAGTTAAAAATAGTCGATAATTTTTAAGGAGGATTTATCTAATGAATGTACTAGTAATCGGAGCGAATGGTAAAATAGGTCAAAAAATTGTGAGTTTATTAGGAAAGAGTGATCATCAGGTAACTGCGATGGTTCGTAAAGAAGAGCAGATTCCGAAGCTTGAGGAGCTTGGAGCGAAAACAGTAAAAGGCGACCTGGAAAAAGATATATCTCATGCCGTTAAAGGTGCGGATGCTGTTATCTTTACAGCAGGTTCAGGTGCAAAAACAGGTGCGGATAAAACGATCCTGATTGATCAGGAAGGCGCGATTAAGGCAATGGATGAAGCAGAATCACATAATGTGAAGCGTTTTGTGATTGTAAGTGCTATGATTCCGGAAGATGCTAGTGAGGCAGATGATGCAATGAAGCCATATTTCGCTGCCAAAAAACGAGCAGATGAGTATTTGAAAAACACATCTCTGAACTATACGATTCTTCGCCCAGGAAGATTGTCTGATGAAGAAGGAACAGGAAAAATCGCTGCAGCAGAGTCATTAAACTTCAAATCGGACATTCCGCGCGATGATGTTGCTCAGGTTGCTGTTGAGGCTCTAGAGAATGACAAGACGTACAAGAAAACGATCGAAATTTTATCCGGTGACAAGACGATTTCTGACGCGCTTAAAAGTTTGTAAATATCTCGACATTATGCAGAATAGATAAATAATTGTGTTTAATAAAATGAACATCCATCTTTTTCATGGGCAAGGAGGAATAATATGAGCAAAGATCAGAAGGCGGCAGAAAGCCAGAAGCATTCTCATTACGCACAGATTCCAAGCAGTGAAAGAAAACCTTTAGCCAATGCCCGTAAAACAGGACCAGTCGATCCTGATGAAGAGATGACGGTGACGCTCCTTGTAAGACGTCCCTCAATTGATGATTATTTGAAAAAAAACACAAGTGTTCCTTTGTCGTCAAACAGACATCTGAGCCGGGAAGAATTTGCTGAAGCACATGGCGCTGATCAAGAAGACATTGAAAAAGTGAAGCAGTTTGCAAATGAACACAATCTCGAGGTAAAAGAGATTAACGAAGCAGCAGGCACCGTTCTGCTGGCAGGGAAAACAGCATCCTTCAGCAAGGCTTTTAAAGTTGAGCTTGAAGCTTACGAACATCCCGACTTCACCTATCGTGGGCGAACAGGTCACGTAAGTATTCCAACAGCACTTGAGGGTGTTGTCGAAGCCGTTTTGGGACTGGATGACCGCCCACAGGTTCGCGCGCATTTTCAGATTTTGAAGGAAGACCATATAATGGCTCGGGCCAGCAGTACAAGAATGTCCTACACGCCTCCGCAGATTGCTGAGCTTTACAATTTCCCAACAGGTGTTGATTGCAGTGATCAAAGCATTGCCATTATTGAATTAGGTGGCGGCTATGATCCATCTGAGCTGCAAAACTATTTCGCCTCACTTGGGGTTCCGCAGCCGAACGTTAAAGCGGTAGGCGTGAATGGCGCCACGAATAAGCCAACAGGAAGCGCAAACGGTCCTGATGGAGAAGTGGTGCTGGATGTTGAGGTGGCTGGTGCCGTTGCTCCCGGTGTCAATATTGCGGTATATTTTGCTCCAAACACAGACGCAGGCTTTCTAAATGCTATTAAAACAGCGGTTCACGATACTGAAAATAAACCCTCTGTTATTTCAATAAGCTGGGGAGCTGCCGAAAGCCAGTGGACCGAGCAGGCAATGAAAGCAATGGACCGCGCTTTTCAGGATGCTGCAGCAGTCGGTGTAACGGTTTGCTGTGCATCCGGTGACCGTGGTTCCGCAGATGGCGAAACCGATGGCCTTGTTCATGTCGATTTTCCGGCTTCAAGCCCTCATGCACTCGCATGTGGGGGAACAAAGCTTGAAGGTACAGGTAAGACGATTTCAAATGAAGTTGTCTGGAACGAAGGCCCGGACAGCAGTACAGGCGGCGGTGTCAGTTCAGTATTTGATCTGCCAGATTGGCAAGCATCCGCGGATGTCCCGGTGTCAGCGAATCCAAATGGCTCAAAAGGCAGAGGTGTCCCAGATGTCGCTGGAGACGCTGATCCTGCTACAGGCTATAAAATTCTTGTAGACGGACAAGAAATTGTAATTGGCGGTACCAGTGCCGTTGCGCCCCTTTGGGCAGGATTGCTGGCGCTTATTAATAAGCAGAATGGTCAGCCGGTCGGCTTTGTAAATCCGGCTTTATATGATCCTTCTGCCCGAAATGGTGCTTTTAGAGACATTGTAGAAGGCAATAATGAATCGGCAAGTAAAGAAAAAGGTGCCTATACTGCCCGAATCGGCTGGGATCCCTGCACGGGCTGGGGAAGCCCGGATGGCACTGCCCTGATGAATTACTTGAAAGGTTTACAGCAAAAATAAGCATAATAAAAGAAACCACAGCAGACTTTGCTGTGGTTTTTTGGTGATGAAATTCTCGAAAATAGATTAAACAAAATATTTAGATTACATTGCTATATCCACTAAATTACTTCAAATAAGATGGTTTATTTTGTAAATTAATTCAACTCTGCGTTCAAGTGATTGTCTCCTCTTACTTTCCTAAAAACATGCAGGAACAATTTGGCATAATTGGAGTTGGGGAAGACTTGCCATAGGAGTATAACTATAATATCTAAAAGCGCATAAAACTTTAGAACATTGCACATCTCTTATGCCATTGTGCTGATTGTTCTAATCGTGTTTGTGCCATTTTAACCTTCTATGTTCTTTACTTGGTTCTCATTATACAATAGGTCAATTATATTAATTGTGAGGTTATTTAAAGAAGTTTTGCTTTTAAGTAGGCATTTTCTTAAAAATTATTTAATATCAGTGATTTGATATTGGGTTTTTCTTTGTCTAAGTCCTCTTTTGTAGAATAGGTTAGAAAGAATTTTTCTCATTTTATCCGTGTGTCTTTCAGTTAGTGAAGCAATTGTCCATGCGTATATTAGCACAGAAATAGCTAATATTACTTTTATAAATAAAGTGGTAGTTCCGAATGGCCAAAATGGAGAAATCAACCATGTAAGTATAAAATTAGATAAAGGATAATGAACTAGATATAAAGTATAAGAAAATCCAGCAAGTTCTTGGCTTAAATTGAGTCTTGACGCGTTTCTTGTTTGATTATTAAAAACGGAAATAATGAGATAAATTAATACAGAAAAAGTTATTCCCACCGATAAATCCTTTAAGAAACCAGCATTAGGGTTGTAATTCATGGAAGCTAAGGCGACAAAAGAGAAAAACATAATAACTAAATAACTTACTTTTTTATTTGTGATTATTAGAGGCTTTAATAAAGGAATTATTGCTCCTAATAACCAAACTAAAAAATACAACATTATTTTTTCACCTATAAATAATGAAATTACAATAAATACTATTAAATATAAAATCTTCGATCCGATCTTTCGTGAAGAAATTAATAGGACAAGGCAGGGAAATAAAATATAGTACCAGAATTCATAACTTAAACTCCAAAGAGGACCGTTTAAACCAAATGGTTTGACAATTATGCCTTGCAAAAATAAAATATTACCAGAAAAATATTCCCAATTTATGTAATGTGAAATTTTTAGGTTATCTGGACTTAAACTCTCTCCAAACAACCCAAGCTGTAATTTTGCCCAAAATAAAGTGAGTATAAGTGCTGGTAATAAGACGATCCAAAGTCTAGTTATTCTTTTTAATAAATAATCCCCCCAAGACCATTTATTGTTTTTTATTGCTTTTAACACCGTTGAAGAGATAAAATATCCACTTAAAACAAAAAATATCATTACTGCTTGGTAACCAGGAACAGGGACATAAAAATGAAATAAAAAAACAATAAAAGCTGAGAAAAATCTAAGGAAATCTAAAATACTAGAGGCTTTACTGTTATTATTGATAATATTTATAGATATGTTCTTCATACTACTAATTACCTACCTTTCCATCTAAGGTTTTTAATATTATACCACGATCGTTCTATATAATGAACTAATCTTTCGATATTTTCGCAATAATGAATATAATCCAATAAGCTAAATGTAGTGATTTAATTCTAAATTTTCAAAATCAATTGTTAGTACAGCCAATTTTGTTCATATTTAAAGATTAACAACAGTCAAGGGTGTTGCACTGTTTGTTAATTTTAAGTAGTATGATACTGAATGCATTTCGAAAGAGGGTTTAACATGACTAAATCATCCATTTATGGACTGACATTTGAACAGCTGACGTCTTGGCTACTGGAACATGGGCATAAAAAATTCCGGGCTTCTCAGGTTTGGGATTGGTTATATAAGAAACGTGTCACGGATTTTTCTGAAATGAATAACGTCAATAAAGACTGTATTGAGTTATTGAAGGAGAATTTCGAGATTCAAACACTTTCACTGCACACTAGGCAGGAATCTGCAGATGGAACAAATAAATTTCTTTTCAGATTAAAAGATGGCAACTTAATTGAAACCGTCTTGATGAGATTTAAATATGGTCTGTCCGTGTGTGTAACGACACAAGTAGGCTGTAACATCGGCTGCAGTTTTTGCGCAAGCGGTTTATTAGCAAAAAGCCGTGATTTAACAAGCGGAGAAATTGTGGAACAGATCATGAATGTTCAGCACCATCTAGACGAAGCTGAGAAAGATGAACGCGTGAGCCACATTGTTGTTATGGGGATCGGGGAACCGTTCGATAACTTTAACAATCTGATGGATTTCCTTTACGTGGTCAATGATCAGAAAGGGCTTGCGATTGGTGCAAGACACATTACCGTGTCTACCAGCGGATTAGCACACAAAATTTATGAGTTCGCAGATACCAAGCTACAGGTTAACTTAGCGGTTTCTCTGCATGCACCGAACGATGAGCTCAGGACAAGCATTATGAAGATCAACAAGGCTTTCCCACTCGAAAAATTAATGACAGCCATTGATTATTATCTTGAAAAAACCAACCGCAGGATTACATTTGAGTACATTCTGATTAAGGATGTTAATGATCATAGGGAAGAAGCCCTTCAGCTTGGGGAACTCTTGAAGGACAAGCGCCATCTGTCATACGTGAATCTGATTCCTTATAATCCGGTTGACGAGCATGGCCAGTATCAGCGGAGTGATGATGCAGCGATTTCCACTTTCTTTGACACATTGAAAAAGAAAGGCATTAATTGCGGCGTCCGCTTAGAGCATGGTACGGATATAGACGCGGCCTGCGGACAGTTAAGAAGTAAGCAGGTAAAGAAAGACAAGGAAAAAGAAAAAGCACTATAAATTATTAGGGAAAAGCGCATCTCAAGCAGATGCGCTTTTTTTGTTCATAAAAATGTTTGCACGTGTAAAAACATACTGTTAAATTGACTAAAAATTTAAAAAATGCAAAAATAGAAAGATATAAAAGGTGAGAAAGGAGGGGCTTTTTACCAAATGTAAGCGGTCTATTTCAGTTGTCGCGCGGGTTTTTATTACCTGAATAAAAATGCAAGCTATTCCAGAGTTTTGTGCAATCGTATGCACGATATTTTTGATCAAATACTTAGTTAATCTCATGATATGTGGCCAACCAGATCGTTCCCAGGAAATCTTGAAAAAGGAGTTTTTCTATGATTAAAAAGGGGATTAATATTATTTTGATGGCTGTTCTTTTGCTGGCCATGGTAAGTTCCGGGGCAATGCGGCCGGCCCGGGCTGCTGATCAATCTACGTCTCTAACTGTTCATTATCTTCGTTTTAATAAGGATTTTGACAGCTGGAATTTGTGGATGTGGCCCTATAAGCCTGATAATGGAGACGGGCAGGCGTATTCATTTGATGGACAGGATGCCTACGGTGCGGTCAGTCATGTTAAGGTGCCAGGAGATAATTCAGAAGTTGGGATTATCGTTCGAAAAGGGAACTGGGAGGCACGGGATGGTGCGACCGATCGTTATATTGATGTTAGCAAAGGAAATGAAGTTTGGCTTGTGCAGGGGGTGCAGCAAATTTTTTATAATCAGGCTGATGCTGAAAAAGCAGCCTCGCCTGCTGTCAGTAATGCGTATTTAGATGGGTCAAAACAATTACTTGTTAAATTAAATAAATCATTGTCGCTCAGTACAGGAGCGAGCGGATTTTCAGTCTATGATAAGACGGCAAAAAAGTCGATTCCGATTAAATCCGTGGAGAATGCGAACGATGTGACAGCTGTTCTTACCTCAGACTTCCAGAAACAGCTTGGAGCTAAAAGCGACTGGAGTCCAGATGATCACACCACGCTTTTCCACAAGGTGAATGATAATTTGTATCAGTTTACAGCCGACTTAAAGGCAGGCAGTTATCAATACAAGGTCACACTAAATGATGGCTGGGATGAGGCATATCCGTCAGAAAATAAACAGCTCGCTGTTCCTGAAGACGGAACATCGGTTACTTTTTCTTATATTCCCTCGGAGCATAAGGTGCTGGACAGTCTAAATAATCCTGATGCCAGTCTTCCAAAAGACGGTAGCGGTGTAACGACTGATTTAGTTAACGTGACGCTTAATAAGGCTCCGGATATTACCCACAGTTTAACGGTTGAAGCTGAGGGGTTCACTCCAGCAGTGATTATCCCGCGGAAGGTGCTGAACCAAAAAACGTATGTTTACAAGGGAACGGATCTCGGAAATACGTATAAGCCTTCTGGGACTTCCTTCAGAGTTTGGGCACCCACGGCAGCTCATGTTAATTTGCTGTTATATAACACAGCTGAGGGAGCTTTAACGAAAAGGGTACCTATGAAAAAATCATCGAAAGGGACATGGTCCACCAAGCTTCATGGGAATCAGGCAGATAAATATTACACGTATGAAGTCACCGTTTTGGGTCAAACAAATGAGGCGGTTGATCCTTATGCAACAGCAATTGCTCCGAATGGAACGAGAGGAATGATCGTTGATTTGCAGAAAACGGATCCGCCAGGCTGGAAGGGTGATAAGCATGTCACGCCAAATAACATAGAAGATGAAATCATTTATGAGATGCACATCCGTGATTTTTCGATTGATAAAAATTCCGGAATGACAAATAAGGGTAAATTTTTGGCTCTAACCGAGCATGGAACAAAGGGACCAAATCAAGTAAAAACAGGTCTCGATCATTTAAAGGAATTAGGGATCACGCATGTTCAGGTGCTTCCTTCCTATGCCTTTAACAGTATTGATGAAACGAAAAATGATCAATATAACTGGGGTTATGACCCGCGTAATTACAATGTGCCAGAAGGAGCGTATGCTTCAACACCTTATGGAACAGCGAGAATTAAAGAATTTAAACAGATGGTGCAATCACTTCATAAGAGTAATATCGGTATTAATATGGATGTCGTGTACAACCACACGTTTGACGTTAAGGTATCTGATTTTGATAAAATTGTTCCTCAGTATTATTACCGGACGGATGCTTCAGGTAATTATACCAATGGTTCGGGTGTAGGGAACGAAATCGCTGCAGAACGGCCGATGGTGCAAAAGTTTATCACCGATTCTCTAAAATACTGGGTGAAGGAGTATCATGTCGATGGTTTCCGGTTTGATCTGATGGCCTTGCTTGGTAAGGACACAATGAAAAAAGCATCAACGGAGCTGCATAAGATAGACCCAGGCATCGCCTTGTATGGTGAGCCATGGAAGGGCGGTGACTCTGCGCTTCCCGCTGATCAGCTCCTGACAAAAGGTCAGCAAAAGGGGCTCGGCGTTGCAGTGTTTAATGATAATCTTCGCAATGCATTAGATGGCAATGTGTTTGACAGTGCGTCTCAAGGCTTTGCAACAGGCGCTAAAGGGCTCACAGATGTCATTAAGAAGGGAATAGAGGGAAGCATCAATGACTTCACATCGACGCCAGGAGAGACGATTAATTACGTTACAAGCCATGATAATTACACGCTCTGGGATAAAATAACGGAAAGCAATCCCAATGATACTGTAAATGACAGAATAAAGATGGACGAGCTTGCGCAGGCAGTTGTGATGACTTCCCAGGGGGTTTCCTTTATGCAGGGAGGCAGTGAGCTGCTAAGAACTAAAGGAGGAAATGATAACAGCTATAATGCTGGGGATCAGACGAATCAATTTGACTGGGCTCGGAAAGCCAAGTTTAATAATGTCTTTGATTATTACAGCGGTCTGATTGGTTTGCGGCACGCGCATCCAGCTTTTCGTATGACGAGTGCCAATCAGATAAAAAATCATCTAAGCTTCTTGCCAAGTCCTGATAATACCGTTGCATTTGAGCTGACTGGCCATGCCAACCGTGACCAGTGGGGCAACATCTTAGTGGTGTATAACCCCAATAAGTCACCTATCGATATGAAGCTTCCTCTGGGGAGATGGGGAATCAACGCGACAGAAGGGAAAGTAAGTGAACAAACACTTGGTCATGCTGCAGGTAAGGTGACGGTACCGGGAATCTCTATGATGGTGCTGCATCAGGAGGCAAGAGGACCGCTTAAACCGCAAAGGTAAGGGTGTAAAATAGAATAAAATACACAGCCTCTGGAGAAAGAAGTCTCCGGAGGTTTTTTGTGTGGGAAACTGAGTCTACAGACGTCTAGTGGAGAACGACAGGGTATGGCTGGTTATTAATCAATCCGGTCTTTAATTTCCTATGTGTTCAGAAATCTTCATCCTCTTTTACAGACGAGAACCTCTCAACTCTTTATTAAATATTTGCTGGCTCGCTCTTCAATCTATATTAATATTGTTTCTGCAAATTCATATGTATTATTTTTAATCGTTGTTTCTGATTTTTTACGTCAATTTTTGCGATATGCATAATTTGGCGAAGGGTGAAATCGCCAAATTCAGACAATAATCTAGCAGGGATTTTATTGAATAAAAAGGATATTTTATAAAATAAACCCATTGTAAACATTATTGTTTGCAAGTTTGCAAAATGTTTACGTTATGTTTGCAAATTAGTAAGCAAGTAAACAAAAGTGTTTGCATGTTGTTTTAAAAGGATGTAAGCAAAATTGTTTAAAAGTTTACGTAAATGTTAACTTGTTTACAAAATAAATATTTTTCAAAACTAATTGTATCTTGTCTCGATCTGATTTAAACTTTTAACATAACCTTTTTAATTATGAATAAGAGAGGAATGTTGTAAATGAGTAATGCGAGAGTTGCAGCAATTGATGTTGGGAACGATTCGCTGAAAGCTGTTTTTGGAAAAACTGATTATGAACTAAACATCCCGAATGTCATAGCAAGAGATATAGAGGACCGCCCAGTAATAGGAATCGAAGAATTGGACAGCAAAGATCCTTTAGAAGGAATACATATTCGCGTACACTCCCCTGCTTTAAAAGAAAATAATGTCATCTACCGTGTCGGCGATCTTGCGACGAAAAGTGAAAATGCTACAGAGCTTGACCCTGGCAGCAGCAAATCAGAAGAAGATCAATCGCTTGTGCTTCTTTTTGCTTCGCTTGCTTTAGATGCAGTGAGAGATGAAAATTCAGAGGTTTTTAAGAAGAATAATAATGTTATAGACTCTCATTATAATCTTGGTACGGGTTTACCTCTTCGCGAAGTTAAAGAAGGCAAGGATGCAGGATACCGCTCGAAGCTTCTTGGATCTGTCCACCAGGTTGAATTCTTGGTGACACCAAAATATCAAGGGACGAAAGTTAACATTAAGTTCGACGAAGTCAAAGTGTATCCAGAAGGCTTTGCGGCGTTCATTAACCTTGTTATGGACAAAGACCTGAATATTATTAATAAAGATTTAATTGATAAAAGAATCCTTATCCAGGATATCGGCGGTCTGTCGACTGATATCGCGGTTATCAAGAACCGTACTGTTGATGATGACAAGGCACAAGGCTTCAATCTTGGTGTGTCTGAATCACTTGAAACCATCAGGGAAGATATTCGCACAAAGCACGGTGTGGAGCTTAGCAGCCGTTGGGATGTCGTTGAAATTATTACAAGAAAGAATAATCGCAATCACATTATGGTCCGCGGGAACCGCACAAGCGTTCATGACATTACAGACCGCGTGCTGCTTGAACTAGCCAAGAAACAGTATCGTCTGCTCCGGAATGTATGGCAGAAGAATTCCCAAACAGAAATCTGCTATTTTGTAGGCGGCGGCTCTATTGTGCTGAAAGACTACCTTAAAACACTAAATAATAATTTAGACGGCTATAATATTGATTTCTTTGAAGATGAAAAAGAAAGCATCTGGATGATGGCCAATGCATACTACAAATTACTCTCTGATTACCTGAAAAAGAACAACCACAACCACTCAGGCAAAGATAAAAAAAGCGAGAATAAAAAACCTGTCGAATCGAAATAAGGTGAGATCATGAGTAACCCTCACAATATGAAGTCAAGCGCGGGCAAACCATCGCTTTTCGTCTGCCTGCTGATACGCCAGACCATGTTCTGAAACAGCTGCAAAAGCTTCGCGAAACAGAAAGGCGTAACTTTTCAGGGAAAATTGCTGATTTTGTCATGCAGGGTGTGGTTCAGACCTTATCGAGAGAGCGGGAGACGTTAACAATCCCGCTTCCTCATAAATTGAGCAAAAGCCAGAGAAGCTGGTTAAAGCATGAGCACTCCGAAGCCCTGCTTGGGAGCATTCTTCATCAATTAATTACCGATCCCGTCCGTTCAACAGCGTTGCTCGCTTCAATGAACAGCAATGCTACCGATATTAATCAAGCGCTGTATTTGCAGGAGAAAACGGAAGCTGAAATGCCTAAAGAAACTGAGAAATTTCATAATCCGTTAGATGATTATGAATCGGAACCAAGGCAGCAGGTTGATGTGAATGCAGAGGATGATTTGAGCGATTTTGATTGGGATAAAGCCAAGCAGAACAGCGGGGCTGATGAGGATGAAGAAACTGAAACAAATGAAAGTATTGACGATTTGTTAGGTGAATTTCTCTCACATATGAATAAATGAGGTGAAACGGGGCTGAGAAGCGCCGTTTTTCTCTGTGCAGATCCGAGGGACACTTATGTCGAGCACAATGCTTTAATACAGTGTCTGAACAGGTTATGATAAATGGCGTGAATAATAAAAATCGATTCAGTTTACGATAAATCAGAAACCCAATTTTTGGTTATTAAAGCAAAAGAACGGAGGTGCAAGAATGAAAGATCAACAGATTAACAGAACATCGATTGCTGCGCTGCTTCTGGCCGGGTCATTTATAGCCATTTTAAATCAAACATTGATGATCACAGCCATTCCGCCGATCATGCACGAAATGCATATAAGCGCCAATACAGCACAGTGGCTGACGACAGTCTTTATGCTCGTTAACGGTGTTATGATACCGATCAGCGCCTTCCTGCTTGAAAAATTTACAACGAGGCAGCTATTTATTTCAGCGATGAGCATTTTTGCCTTCGGTACGATTATAGCCGGTCTCGCACCAAATTTCGGCGTGCTGCTGTTAGGGAGAATTATACAATCAAGCGGGGCAGGGATTATGCTTCCGCTGATGCAGACCGTATTCTTGCTGATTTTCCCTGTAAATAAAAGAGGGGCTGCGATGGGAATGGTTGGTCTTGTCATTTCCTTTGCACCGGCTCTCGGGCCAGCACTGTCAGGATGGATAATAGCGAATTATTCCTGGCGCGTCCTGTTCATGATTATCCTGCCAATTGCTCTGGTGGATATTCTGGTTGCTGTGATCGCCATGAAAAATGTCACCGAATTAAAGAATCCGAAAATAGATATCTTATCGATCATGCTATCTTCATTCGGTTTTGGCGGTCTTCTATATGGTTTTACCAGCGCTGGAAACAATGGATGGACCAATCCGATCACCATTATCGTGCTGGCTGCTGGGGCGTTAGCATTAGTCGCTTTTATACTGCGGCAGCTTAAAATGCATCACCCAATGCTCGAATTCAGAGTCTTTAAGAATTTGATTTTTACCATGACGACAATTATCGGCATGATCGGCTTTATGGGCTTGATTGGCGTGGAGACGATTATCCCCCTCTATATGCAGAACATGCGCCATTTCACAGCCATGGAATCGGGTCTTGCGATTCTGCCTGGAGCCCTTGTTATGGGCATCATGTCACCAATTACAGGACGGATTTTCGATAAAATCGGAGCACGCTGGCTTGCCATTACGGGGTTATCCATCATTACGGTTTCGACGTTTGCTTTTTCCAGCTTGAACCCGACAACATCGTTTGCATTTATTGCGATTCTTTATTCGATCCGGATGTTTGGGTTATCCATGGTCATGATGCCGGCAACAACAGCTGGCTTAAATCAGCTGCCTAATCGTCTGATTCCCCATGGTGCGGCAATGAGCAATACGATGCGTCAGGTCGCAGCATCAGTGGGAACAGCGATCATCGTGACAGTGATGACGACAACCGCCCAGTCAGCAAAACACAACGCAGCCATATCCTACCCGATGATTCATGGCGCAAATGTTGCGCTGCTTGTGGTTACCGTGTTGTCTCTCATAGGTGTCGTGCTGTCATTCTATATTAAAAACACCGTGCCTCCTGAGGAAAAAAATGCACGTTATTCAAAGCAAAAACAAAGCGTGGCACGAAGCTGACCAGCAGAAAATTGCAAGAAATGAACGCCAGCTTATACAGACTTTATTAAGCGTCCTTGAAATGGGGCGCTTTTTTAACATTGATTTATGCAGGATATATGAAGTTTTTATAGAAATTGTAGTTTAGCGAAGTGATCAACGGTGAAAAGAAGGGGATTAAATGATCATCAAAAACAAAGAGCTGTTTATTCGGTATCTTGAGGAGACCGATGCCGAGGCTATGTTGCATTTAGAACGAAATAACCGGGAATTTTTTCAAAAATATACCCTTAAACGCACCGAAGAATTCTATACACTTGAAAGTCAGTTAAACAGGATAAAGGAAAACCTCGAAAAAAAAGAACGCGACCAGAACTACTCATTCGGCATCTTTCAGACAGAAACTCAGAAGTTAATTGGAACTATTGGCCTTTTTAAAGTGGAACGCGGTCCTTCGCAAAGCTGTTTAATCGGCTATTGCCTGGATAAAGGCTTTAATGGAAAAGGATACATGACGGAAATGGTCAGACAGGTCGTGGCGTTTGCATTTGACGAGCTCGAGTTTCATCGAGTTGAGGCAAGCGTTATGCCGCATAACACAGGATCTATTCGAGTATTAGAAAAGGCAGGATTCCATCAAGAAGGTATCGCTAGGAAATCCATAAAGATAAATGGCGAATGGGAAGATCATCAGGTCCTGGCAATAATAAATGACAGGGATTGACCAGTTACCGCCCCTTTTACTCAAAGAGAGCCATCAAGGCTCTTTTTTATTTTGAAAATAAGTGAAACTTTTTCGCTTATCGTTGGCTCTAATAGTTGAAAGGAGGGTGAGGCATGACTCAGAAAAAACTTGTCAACGCAGCGATGAATGGCGATAGTCAAGCTTTCGAAGACCTTCTGCAGATGCATGGTGACCAGCTTTACCGAACGGCTTATATGTATGCCGGGAATCGTGAAGATGCTTTGGACATCGTTCAAGAAACAGCCTGCAAAGCATTTCTATCAATAGGCCAATTAAAAAAGCAAGAGTACTTTTTAACCTGGCTGACCAGAATTCTCATTCGCTGTTCATATAGCTTGCTGAAGAAAAGGAAAAGTGAGATTCCGAGTGATCAGCTTCATGAGCAGGTGCAAAGCAATGTTCAGCGTGAGAACCACCTGGACCTGACAGATGCAATGGGGGAGCTTAAAGAGAAGTACCGCACCGTTATCATTCTTTTTTATTATCGGGATCTGCCCATCCCTGTCATCGCCGATATCGTGAAGCTGCCGGAAAACACCGTGAAAACGCACTTGGCCAGGGCAAAAAAACATTTAAAACAGATTCTGGAGAGGAGAGGCTCTTGTGAAAAAGAAATCTTATCATAAAGATTATGAAGAAATTGTTGTGCCAAAAGAGGAGGTTTTTCAAGCCATTCATAAGGGTGTGAAGCACGCAAAAATGAACCAGAAACCGAATCATAAAAAGCATTATCGTAAGGGATTAATTTCTGCGGCAGCAGCTGTGATTCTATTTTTTTCTTCAGGATTTATTTTTCCAGCGATGTCTCACGCCTTGTCTAATGTTCCGTTGCTGGGACAGTTATATGGCGGATTTAATGATTCAGTCGGAAAGGATCTGGAGACTAAGAAACTGGTAACGAGGCTAAATCAAACAGCATCAAGCCAAGGGATAACGGTTAAAATCACGAGTGCGTATTATGACGGAGCAGAAATTGGCATGACATTTCAAGCGGATGGAGACCTTCAAACAGATAAGAATGGTCATTTTAGAGCCTTTTATGAAGTGTTCGGCAATGATCATAGTATTACGGAAAGCATGGAAACGAAGGAGCTCGCTGATACAAAAACAACCAAGGCAGAGCATACGGGACACATTCAGATCTCCTACCCAAAGCAGGAATTGCCTGCAAATGCGACTGTTCCCATTACTTTTAAGGAGCTGGGGGACAAAAAAGGCGCATGGAAATTCAATGTACCGATCAAGCAATTACCTTTTCAGACAGTGAAAATGAATAAAGTGAGCACCAGCAAAGACAAGAATATTAAAGTGACGTTTGATTCAGTTATAGAAGGCAAATCGTCGACGGCACTCAACTATACAGCAAGCGTGCCAAAAAGCGGCAAATATGATCAGATTAGATTAAACAAGATATACGATGATCAAGGGAAACCGATTCAGATGCAATCAACAGCCATGACAAAGAGCACCTTAATTAACGGTCGATATGTTAAGAAAATCAGAACAATCATTCCGCAAAACCTCGGGAAAACAGGGTCAATCACAATTTCCCCTGAAGCTGCTTTGTATGAAAAAGATCACTTTATTCCGTTGGACAAAAAAATGCCTTTTGCAGTGAAATCGGATCGGCAAAATTTATCTGTTAATATTGATAGATTAGATGTGAAAAAACATTCGGTTATCCTAGACTTCCAGTTTAACCAAGGTGACAGTCATCATAAAGATTTTTCATTTTATCAGGACTTCGCCAAAAACGATGTGGCGCTGGTTAAGAAATCAGAAAAAACGATCTATAAAAAACTGATGAGTCACAGTGTGAAGGTTCTTGATAAAGGTCAGCTCAAGTTCAGAAGCACCTTTCATGTCACCTCATGGTTTGGGTTTAATCCCGACAACTATGTTTTGAGAGTAAACATGGGAGAAATCAGCGCAAATATTCCAGTGCAACTGAGCCCAGTGAAAATTGAATTAAAGAAATAAGGGAAAAAAGGGCTTTCGACCAACCATCGGAAGCTCTTTTTTAAATTTCAATTACTGGAGTAACAATACTTAATTAAGTGGGAAGAAGCTGCTTTCCGAGGAGGTTTTCGCTAGAGTCACTGTCATAATGTTAGTTTCAGCACAAACATAAATTAAAGGCTGCCGGATTCCCGACAGCCTGCTGTAGCCGGTTTCCCGGCTTTTATCAATCTTTTATGACACTGTTTAATAGCTCATAGGACCGAATCCGCTCCTGATGATCAAAGATCTGAGAGTTAACAATCACTTCGTCAGCCTGGGTGTCATCGAGGAAGCTTTGGAGCTTTTCTTTAACGATGGCAGGCGTGCCGACAATTGATGAATTCATGCGGTCTTTTAGCGCCATCTTTTCATAGTCAGTCATGAGGCTTTCAATGTCCTCCACAGGCGGCTGAAGCTTATTAGGCTTATTGCGAACCATACCGAGCAATTGCTGCTGCTGTGACGTCACCAGAAAACGTGCCCTTTCATTTGTCTCAGCTGCGATCACGTTCGCTCCTACCATCACATAAGGCTCATTGAGCACATCTGATGGTTGAAAATGGCTGCGGTAAATCTGAAGAGCCGGCAGCGTGTTCTCAGCGGCAAAATGGCTCGCAAATGCAAATGGCAAGCCAAGCTGTCCAGCTAGTTGAGCACTAAATCCGCTTGAACCAAGCAGCCAGATCGGGATGGAAAGATCTTCGCCAGGCACTGCATGAACATTCAGCTGTCCCCCCGAAAGCGTTGGATCAAAATATCCGCGTAGTTCTTCCACTTGCTCAGGGAAGTTCTCACCGTTTACCTTTACATCTCTTCGAAGCGCGCGGGATGTAATGTGATCTGTCCCTGGGGCACGTCCAAGCCCTAGATCAATCCGTCCGGGATAAAGAGATTCTAATGTCCCGAACTGTTCAGCTATCACGAGCGGAGGATGGTTAGGAAGCATTATGCCACCCGCGCCAACTCGAATCGTGGATGTGCCGGCTGCGATATGGCTGATCGCAACAGAAGTCGCTGAACTCGCAATACCTGGCATATTATGATGTTCGGCAAGCCAGTAGCGGTTGAAGCCCATTTTTTCAGCATGCTGCGCGAGATCCAGACTGTTACGGAACGAATCGGAAGCCGTCCCTCCCTCTAAGATGGGGGCAAGATCAAGCACAGAAAATTTAATATCACTTAGTTTTTTTCCTTTAGACAAAGCCTTTCACTCCTTAACTCTTGCGTCTATTATGAAATGTCCTCTAATCGGAATCATATAAATGTTTTCTACATGATTCAGTTTACTAAGGTTCAAAGGATAATTACTAATTTTTTGCTTGAAGAGAATGCCAGAGGCGGTTGCAGTGAGATTTAAACTTAATGGAAAGCCGGTTAGCTATTAATCATGAAAAATCATAATTTTTCATACCTTATTCAATTTTTTATAATTTAAATGCAATTTCATAATAGAACTCTGTTGATTTATCATTCAGGTGGACGCTTTCCGAAAACGGGCTTGGCCTCAGCCTCCTCGCCGCTACGCGTCTGCGGGGTCTTCAGCTCAAACTATTCCCGCAGGAGTCGCCACCTAACGGCTTTAATCAACTTGACAAACAGTTGGCATTCCTGACAAATTACCAATAAATTTTCGTTTATTTTACTGAAATGGGTAATTATGAAATTAACTTACCTTATTATTTTTCCAAGAAAAATCAATTTCATAATAGATGCGTGATGGATGAAAAAAGGTTGAAAATCCGAAAAAGTGAAAGTCCTAAACGGGGTGTTTAGCGGCCATCCAAAGGCTGAAAAGGTGAAAAGATGGCCCTAAACGAGGTGTTTGCGGCCATAACAAAGGTGAAAATGAAAAGATCTAAAGGGTTGCGGATCAAAAAAGGTGAAAGGATGGCCTAAAAGGTTGAGAATCCAAAGGAAGGTTAAAAGAGGCAAAGAGGCGCATCCAAAGGCTGAAAAGGTGAAAAGATGGCCCTAAACGAGGTGTTGGCGGCCATCTAAGCGCGAAAAGCCGAAAAAGTGGAATCCAAACGAGGCGTTGGAGGACAAAAAAGCGTCAAAACCTGAAAAAGTGGAATCCAATGAGTCGTTTGCGCGCTAAATTATTTTTCGTGATAATCTTAGAGTAACGAAGCATGTATAAAGGGAGGTTAAGGCTGGCTATGTTTGAGCTTCTTGTGACGATGCTGGAGCGGCTCGGCATCATCGTGACGATTGCGTTTATTTTGACGAGGTTCCGCTTTTTTAGAGATATGATTTACCATGACAAGCTCAATTGGAAGCAACAAATCATTGCGATCTTGTTTTTTGGTTTTTTTGGCATCATCGGAACCTATTCCGGGATCACCTTCAACACCGATTCGCTTGAGTTCAATCGGTGGGCGAATGGTCTTTCACCAGACGAAGCGATTGCGAACTCGCGTGTGATCGGAATCGTACTGGCGGGTCTTCTCGGCGGGTACCGTGTCGGCATTGGCGCAGGGTTGATTGCTGGGATTCATCGCTTTACGTTAGGCGGGTTTACCGCAGTTTCATGCGGGCTAGCAACGATTACAGCCGGTATTATCTCAGCTGCTTTTCACCGGAAGACAAAGCATATCAGTCTTCCGAAGGCGCTGCTTCTCGGAGCATTTGCAGAAACGATGCAGATGATGATCATTCTGCTGCTGGCAAAGCCTTTTGATAAAGCGCTCACCCTCGTCGGCATGATCGGTGTGCCGATGATCCTCGCCAATGGCATTGGGACGGCGCTTTTCCTCCTTATCATTCAAAATGTGATCAGTGAAGAAGAAAAGGCTGGGGCGCTCCAGGCTCAAAAAGCCCTTCGGATTGCAGATCAGACGCTCGGCTACTTGCGGAAAGGGATGAATCTCGTTTCTGCTGAAAGTGTGTGCAGGATCTTGCATCGTGAAGTGAGCGTGATGGCGATATCGATGACAAGCCAGTCCAGAATCCTGGCGCATATTGGGGTGGGCGATGATCACCACCAGGCCAACCATCCCATTCAAACAGAAATTACCCATCAGGTGTTAAAAGAAGGCAAGCTGGTTATTGCAAAGAGTGACAGCATTCACTGTGTAAAAGAAAACTGCCCGTTGAATGCGGCGGTTATTGCTCCTTTAAAGCAAAGAGAGGCAACAGTGGGCACGATTAAATTTTATTTTCGATCTGAAAAAGAAATCACAAATGTCGTGATTGAATTAATTTCCGGCCTGAGCAAGCTGTTAAGCAATCAGCTTGAGATCGCTGATGCGGACAAGGCCTATCAGCTGGCAAAAGAGGCTGAGATAAAGGTTCTGCAGGCACAGATCAGCCCGCATTTTCTGTTTAATTCGCTGAATACCATCGTTTCTCTCACCCGCATTGACCCAGGGAAAGCCCGCAAGCTGCTAATTTCACTTTCTCATTTTTTCAGGCAGAACTTAACGGGGACGACGGAAAAATGGACCTCTCTTGAGACAGAGCTGAAGCATGTCAAAGCCTATTTGTCGATTGAAGAGGCGAGGTTTGTGAATAAGCTGCGCGTCAGCTATGCTATTGATGAAAGCGTTTTAGAACGGTCGATTCCGCCGCTTACTTTACAGCCGATTGTGGAAAATGCGATTAAGCACGGGATTAAGGACATGGATCATGCCTGTCTGATTTCTATTGTCATCAAGCGTAATGGGCAGAGCGTTGACGTTTCTGTTGAGGATAATGGCACAGGGATTGAAGAGCAGCGGCTTCAGCAGCTGGGTCAGGAAATGGTGTCCGCAGAAGGTGGAACAGGTCTTGGTTTATACAACGTCAACCGCAGGCTAACATTGATGTTTGGAGAAGAAGCGGCACTTAAAATTGAGAGTAAATTGGGCATCGGAACACGGATTACGTTCACCTTGCCCGATCAGGAGGAAAGATAAATGGGGGAACGGATCAAGGCGCTCGTTGCAGATGATGAAATGTACAGCCGTGATGAACTTAAGCATTTACTGCAGCAATACCCGCAAATACAGGTCATTGGGGAGGCTGATTCTGGGGAAGGAGCGGTCATGAAGGCTATCCAGCTTCAACCAGATGTGGTTTTTTTAGACATTGAAATGCCAAAAATGAACGGAATGGAAGCAGCGGATTCATTGAAAAAACTAAAGCACGCACCGCTTATTGTGTTTGCGACAGCTTACCCAGACTTTGCCGCTCAAGCTTTCCGCTTTGAAGCACTCGATTATTTGCTCAAGCCTTATGACGAAGAACAAATCGGAGAAACCGTTCAGAGGCTGGAGAAATTACTTTTACAGGCCAATCAGACGGATGAACAGACGCGTAACGGAAAGCTAGCTCTTGATGGCTCCGGGGATATCATCTATGTCGATCCTAAGGAGATTCAATACATTTTTCATGAAGAAAAGGTTTCGAAAATCATTTTGGCCAATGAAGAATACGTTACTAAAATGCCGTTAAAGGAACTCGAAAACCGTTTATCCGGCTATTCTTTTTTTCGTATTCATAAAAGCTATCTGGTGAATCTAGAGTATATCAAACGATTAACGCCATGGTTCAACGGCGCCTATCAGTTAGAGCTTGATGGGGTGGAGGAGCAGCTGTCTGTCAGCCGGAATTACGTGAAAGCACTGCGGGCGCGGCTCGAAATTTGATCCGCCTGCTGCATGTTAGCTGCTGATTTCTGTCTCTCATGCTCAATTTACAGCATGTTGCTCTCGAAACGCCCAATTTACTGAAAAGTTCTCCTATAATGAATGTAAGCGCATTCAACCCGAGAGGAGAACTTATATGTATACATTTCTTGCAGGGATCGTCCTGTTAATCGTCGGCTACTTTACTTATGGAAAAGTTGTTGAAAAGATTTTTGGAATAAAAGAAGAACGGAGAACGCCTGCCTTCACACATGAAGACGGGGTCGATTATCTTCCGATGAACACGAAGAAAAATTCACTCATTCAGCTGTTGAATATCGCAGGGGTTGGCCCGATCTTTGGCCCGATTCTTGGGGCTTTATACGGACCGGTCGCTTTTTTCTGGATTGTTATCGGCTGTATTTTTGGCGGAGCCGTACATGACTATTTGACCGGGATGATTTCTATCCGAAACCGGGGGGCACATCTTCCGGAGCTGGCAGGAAAATTTCTCGGGAAATTTATGAAGCATGTCGTTAACGCTTTTGCGATTCTCTTATTGTTATTAGTGGGAACCGTTTTCGTAACGGCACCCGCAACATTGCTGCATAATTTAATGCATGGCTCCGTTGGGATGGGCGTTATTCTTGCTGTTATCTTTATTTACTATATTTTGGCAACGATGCTGCCGATTGATAAAATTATTGGTCGTTTTTATCCGGTTTTTGGAGCATTGCTCGTCATCAGTGCGATTGGTGTTGGCGGCGCGCTTGTATTCACAGGTGCACCGATTCCGGAGATTACCTTTGCAAATATGCATCCTGATCACGCACCAATTTTTCCATTGTTATTCTTGACCATTTCATGTGGGGCACTGTCCGGCTTCCACGCCACTCAAACACCAATTATTTCCAGAACAACACAAAAAGAAGGACAAGGACGCAAGATCTTTTACGGAATGATGATTGCAGAAGGGATTATCGCCATGATTTGGGCGGCGGCTGCAATGAGCTTATTCCATGGATCAACTGGGCTTAACGAAATTCTTGCAAATGGCGGACCTGCCGCTGTCGTCAGCAAGGCATCCGGTCTGATGCTTGGCGCTGTTGGCGGAACGTTAGCTGTTCTCGGCGTTATCGTCCTTCCAATTACATCCGGAGACACATCGTTCCGAAGTGCACGGATGATTCTGGCCGATTACTTCAACTTTTCACAGAAAAAAGTACTGAATCGGTTGTGGATTGCTTTACCAATGTTTGTGATCTCTTTTGCACTGACAAGAATTGACTTTACTTTGCTGTGGCGCTACTTCTCATGGGCCAACCAATCAACGGCGGTGATCGCCCTGTGGGTCGGAGCCATGTACCTGTTCATTGCTAAAAAGAACTACTGGATTGCGATGATTCCAGGAGTGTTCATGACCATGGCCACCATGACGTACATTCTGAATGCGACGATCGGCTTCGGTTTGCCGATGAAGATCGCTTATGTGGGAGCGGCTATTATTACAGCGGCGATTATCGTTATCTTCTTTGTGGCAGCGAATAAACAGCGGAAGGCAAATGTACCGCTCGAAATTGATGTTTCCGGAAAAGGCCATGTGGCTTAATGGGCTGCTGCAGTCCAAATGAACGGAAGACGGTCAATGAACATGAGAAAAAAGTGAATGAAAAAGGAAATGATTCTTTACATTGGGGCATTAAAGCAACGCTTATTCTTGTCTTCGTTGCAGGTTTGATTGCTGTGGTGTTCTTCAATTAATTATCCAGAAGGAGCGCGAACATTTCGTTTTGCGTTTCTTTCGCTTTATAATGATAAATAGAAAGCTATCGAGGAGGTTCTTTTTATGAAAATATTAGTGGCAGGTGCTGGAGCATTAGGCGGGTATTTTGGCGGGCGGCTATTGGAAAAAGGAGAGGACGTTACCTTTCTCGTTCGCGCTAAGCGTAAACAGCAATTGGAAGAGCATGGACTGACGATTCAGAGTCCGCTCGGAAATGTTTCAGAAATACCAAAGCTCATCCTTGCAGATGAAAAATCAGAGCCATATGATCTTATTTTAATCGCGACGAAGGCCTACCATCTCGAAACGGTGATGGAAGATATCAGGCCATTTACAGGGAAACACACACTCATTCTACCGGTATTAAATGGCATGCTTCATGTCGAGAAGCTTGTGGCAGCATTTGGTGAAGATCGTGTGCTCGGTGGTTTGTGCTTTATTGAGGCGACACTTGATCAGGATGGCGGGGTGGTTCATTCCAGTCAGATGAATGAACTGGTGTACGGCGAGCTGAGCGGTGAGAAAACGGAGCGGATCAAAAAAGTCGAAGCTGCTTTTGACGGTACGAAAGCAAACTTCCGGTTAAGCGATACGATTGAACAGGAGATGTGGCACAAGCATTTGTTCATCACGGTGATGTCCGGCATTACGTCTCTCATGAGAGCACCGATTGGTCCAATCAGAGAAGAACCGAATGGACGGGAAACGATTGTGGAACTATTGAGTGAAGCGGCTGGTTCCATGAGGAGTATGCAGGCACCGATCGCAGACAACATTGAAGAGATGCTGCTTAAGAAGGTAGATGGCATGGGCTATGAGATGAAGTCCTCTATGCAGCGGGATATTGAAAAGAACCTTTTTATCGAAGCTGATCATCTGCAGGGTCATCTCGTTCAACAAGCACGCCGAGAAGGCATCTCAGCGCCGATCCTGGAAACGATATATGCAAGCTTGAAGGTTTACGAAGCCCGGCTCAAAGAAAAGCTGAGCGTCTGAATAAGTTGGCTGGTAAACTGCTTATGTTTAAAGCATGATCATAACAGGTATAATACCATAGGCGTGAAATTATCACCCAGAAATCACAGCATCGGACATTCAATGTGTCTTAATAAATAATAAGGGAGAGATTTTTTTATGAGTAACGCATTATTTACATCAAGCGCAACTGCAAAAGGCGGCCGCGGAGGTCATGTAAATTCTGACGACGGGCTGATCGATCTTGATCTTGTGATGCCAACTGAAAAATCAGACAAAAAAGGCTCCAACCCTGAACAGCTTTTTGCTGCAACATACGCATCCTGCTATGACGGTGCATTAAATCTTGTTGCTTCCCAAAAGAAAAAAGATATTGATTCCATCACAACAGCTGAAGTAAGCTTTTTGAAGGACCCTGAAGATGGCGGGTTCAAAATTTCAGCCGTCTTAAATATTGAAATTAACGGCGTTTCTCAGGAAGAAGCGGAAGAGCTGGCTAAGGAAGCTCACAAAGTTTGCCCTTACTCCAAAGCAACCCGCGGAAACATTGACGTAGAATTAAATCCAAAAGCTGTGTAAAACAGCGAAAAACTGACCCTGATCGAAGGGTCAGTTTTTTTGTGGGCTATTATGCTGAAAGTGGCAAACAAATATCTCGAAAGTGGACACTAAGTTTGAGATGGGAACGGTTCCACCTCTTCTTGAAGGACTTTCAAGACCAATTCGGAAGCTGATTTTGCAGTATTCTTTAATAAATCAGCTGAAAGTCGTGAAAATCCTAAAAATTAATGATTTTTCATCCCTAATTTGAAAACTGAAACGGTGCAGCAAAATGCACCGCTTAATTATAAAAAGACTTTATAAATGAGGTGTTGCGCCGGCCACCCGGCGCTTCCTTATTGATATTAGAAAAAAGATCCGTTTTGATGCTCTATTTGAATTTGCTGGCTAACAGCCCTGGAAGCAGCGCAATCTGCTGTAACAAGGGGATTCTATCAGATTGTTCCTTATTCTTCAACAAAATCCGACCGCGCAGTGTCTTCTGTAGGCTCGCCTGATTTCCCTAAGATCCTCAGCATGTTCCACAAGCCGGACGCTTAATTAACATGTTACTCGGATGTCATGTAATAAACCAGGTTATCGACCCATTTTCCATCCTCATGGACAAAGCCTATTTTGGTGCATTCGAACGTCATGCCGACACGTTCTGCAAGCTTAATAGAAGGCTCATTATCAAGGTCAATGTGTGCCTCAATGCGATGGAAATTCAGCTGTTCAAATGCCAGCTGAATGAAGTGCGCTGACAGACTCCTGCCCGTAACCGTTTCCCCAGAAGTGATTATGAATCGTATAACCGATACGCGCCCATTGAAAGTCATAGCGCATCAAGGTTGAAAGATCCAGTGTTCCGATCTGAGCGCCGTCCGTTTTTCGAAACACACCAAAGATATATTCCCTGTCTTCTGCCATGCTTTTATGCTGATTGTCCACCATGTCGCTGAACCAGGCTTCGGTGCATACGCTCATATCACTTTTGCCATTATCGTACTTATACTGAGCGGGCAGTCTGTTTTGATGCTGGAGCAACCAATTTTCAAATCACTTTTCTGAAATGGCCTGATGAATAAGCGTTCTGTTGCAGCTGTAAGCTCCAAATCAATCATGGGTGGATCCTCCTTATTTAACCTCGTTTAATTTAATACCAATAAATAACAGTTAATAATTGAAGTAAATGGGAATTGTTAAAATATAGGACTTGTTTACTATTTGAATTTTAATAAATGGGCAAATAGTTTGATTTTATCTCGCGAATTTGTAAAGATGGTTACATTAGTGTAACTAGTGAAATATTAATGGGATTTTGCCTTTTTTTATAAAATCGCTTTTATTTGGGAGGAACAGCCATGGAGAACACCCGCTTACGATTATTAAATGGCGAGCATATTTTTTACTTGTCCCGTGATCCCGAAATTTATATAAATAATGCCGTGTCTTATATTGAATCTGGTATTAGTCAGGGCCAGACTCTCTTTGTAATCGAGAATTCTGCACGATATGAGGTCATTTACAGCAGGCTAAAACAGCGTTTAACAGATGAACAGCTGCTGAATGTACACTATGAGGATAACGAAGCGTTTTACAAGAGGCATGGCAATTTCCACACACCCACGATCATTAAGCACTTAACGCAATTGATTGAGCCGTTTTTAGAAAAGGGTAAAGTCATTAAAACTTGGTCTCATGTCGATTGGGGCGCCCAAGATGCGATAATAGATAAATTAGAAACATATGAAAGCTGCGCGGATGCTTGTATAAATGAAGCAGGTATAACGTCCGTATGCGCCTACAATGCAAGCAACGTCTCCCATGCTCTTAAGCAGATATTAATGGAAAGGCACGAATTTTTTATGACAGATCATGAATTTATCCGATCCGATTTATTTAAACGCGTACATTTAGTATAAAAAATGTCCGACAGGTTCCCCAGAAGAGATTCCTAAAATAATCTGGGTTATGCCTGTCTTTTATTTTTCAGAAATCCGAGTCAAAACGCGCAGATAAACTTTACCTGTATACCTCAATCACGATCGCAGCGACTGGCAGGCCAATCATAATGGTGACGCCGAGCCACATGGGCAAATCCTTGCCTTCCAGAGACTTCAGCTTCCCCACTGTAAAAATGCATCCACCAGCAAATAACCCAATAATAATACTCTTAAATACACTGCCTTTGATGGTTTGATTCAAGAGGGGTGTGTAAAAAATAATAGCGGCAAAAATAATCACAAAGTTAATTAATGTCGTAAGTTTCATTGCTTTCATTGTCGTTCCCCAATCTATGCTCTTTTCCTTCTTAATACCCAGATCAGCAGTCCGACCGAAATAATCGCTTCTAAAGCACTGAAGACAACCTTCAAGTCAGGCGATGATATGAGAGATGTCATGAGACTGATAATCATAATAAAAAAAAGCAGGGCGGTCATTACGCTTTTTTGCAGAATAAATGCGATTCCAGTAAAAAGAACGGCCAATCCGGCTAAAATAAGTGTTATCAATAGAAGGACCTCCTGACGAATGAGCATCTTTATGAATTTATCCTAACATACAGGACTTGGAAAGGGATAGAGCGAATAGCTTATATGTAAACCTTAGGAGCGGAGTGAATCGATGCAATGACGAATGATTTTTATGTTGGCTGGGGTACGCTGTCGTTAATAAATGCAGGACTCGCGCAAGGGAAAAACCGCAAGGGTCTGAATTGGTTTTTGCTATCGCTCGTTTTAGGTCCGTTTGCCACGCTTATTCTACTATTTATGGGTAAAAGGAGGTATGGCTAAACGGTTAAAAAGTGCGATTCGTTGCGGAAAAAACGCATCACCTTGAAGAGAGATGAATGGCTTATTAACTGTTAGATTCAAGAGAAGGAGCGGATGCTTCAATACTTTCCAAGAACTGTTTCACTTCTTTTGGGGATTTCAAAATAAACACCTTTGTTTCTGCCGGCAGTTTTGCTAGCCTTTCTAACGTTTTTGGCTTCTTATCCCGTGGATAATTGTAGACCCACTTTATGAATTCCAGATCAATCTTTTCCTCACAGCCCTCTCCCATGTCCGGCCTTGTTTTATTATGATACTGAAACCTTCTTTTTATCACGCGGAAGGTGCACAGATACTTTGACAGATCAAGAAAGATAACAGTATCCGCCCTCTGCATGCGAATGTCCATCGTCGCACTGTAGTTCCCATCAAAAATCCACTTGTCATCATAGACGAACTTGTTTTGGGCTTCCATTAATTCCTCTTCAGTCGCCGAGACCCAGCCTGGATTCCAGAAAAAGGTATCCAAATGATGCACAGGCAGGTTTAGCTTCTCTCCTAATTGCTTCGCAAGCGTCGATTTCCCCGCACCGCCAGATCCAATGATCATTACTCTGTTCATCAGACAACCTCCTTCAAAAAATATGCCGCTTTCTATAATTCGACAGCGTGAGTAAATATCCTTGCAGAAATTAGAATGAATTTAAGAAAGGTGCGGATCGTGAGGACGATCCGTTCACTGTTTAAAAACCCCCGCTTTAGTAGCGGGGGTTTGTATCAGTCTTCATTTTCAATCTTAAATTGTTTTAGTTCCTCATGCATGTCATTGGAATAGAGCTCTAGTTCTTCGGCCAGTTTATTAAGCTGATCCATTGCTGAAGTTTGCTCAACAACCGAAGCGGCAACTTCTTCTGTACCAGCAGCCGTTTCCTCGCTGATAGCTGTGAGGTTCTCAATATTGCCTTTTATTTTCTCATTTTGATCAACCATGTCGCTCATGGAAGAAAGGATTTGTTGGATCAGGTCGTTATTTTTCTTAATTGTGGCATCGATAGACTGGAAGGCGACCTCCGTTTTGTTGACGACAGAATATTGTTCTTTGATAACCTGGCTGGTTTCATCAGCCAAAGTCACAGTCTTGGTTGTTTCATCCTGCATTTGCCGGATAAGCAGAGAAACTTGCTTGAGTGCGTTATCGGACTGCTCGGCCAGCTTACGGACTTCATTTGCAACAACCGCAAAGCCTTTGCCTTGATCACCGGCCCGTGCGGCTTCAATTGCGGCGTTCAGTGCCAAAAGATTCGTCTGTGCTGCGATATCTGAAATGGTATCAATAATGTTATTGATATCTCCTGAACGCTTGTCCAACGCAGAAATGGCTGAAATAATATCTGTTGTGATCGTTGTGGTCCGCTCAGATTGCCCTCGAAGCAGTTTCACCGTTTCAATCCCCTGAACGGATACTTCTGTCATTTGCCCAGCCTCATGCTTCATCTGCTCACTCTGATGTTCAATCAATTGAATTTTGTCTGAGAGGATGGATGCTGCCTTCATATTTTCTTCCATGAGCTCAGACTGGTTCATTGTCCCAGCTGAAATCTGTTCCATAGTTGATGCGACTTCGTTTGCTGAAGCCGTATTTTCTTCAGCGCTTGCCACAAGGGTCTGAGAAGCATCCGAAACTTGAAGAGAAACACCGGCAATTTTTTGCATCATCTCTCGGTTTTTACTAATCATCCGATTTAAACTTTCAGATAAATCTCCAAGTTCGTTATTCTGATCCATGTTGACTCGCACCGTGAAGTCACCTTTTTCAACATTATTAATAGCTTTACGAAGCATCAGGATAGGGTTCGTGATTTTTCTTGCTACAAATAAAGAAACGATAATAGAGATAATAAAAACAATCAGCAGTGTGAGCAGAGTTGGTAAGAGAAGGCCTTTGGATTTATCAGCAAACTCCTGGTTGTTAATCATACCGGCCACCTTCCAGCCAGTGGTTTTGTTCGTCACAAAAGCCATCGTTTTATCTTCGCCTTTTAGAGAGTAATGAACGACACCGTTTTTGCCGTCCTTTGTCATTTTCTTATAATAATCCGATTTGGAAACATTTTTACCAAGCAGTTTTTTGTCCGGTGTTGCAACATAATCACCTTTTTCATCAAAAAGTGCAGCGGTTCCAGTTGACCCAATCTTAATGGCCTTCACCTGGTTAACTAGCGTTTGAACAGATAAGTCGATTGAGAAGACACCAACCAGTTTGTCATTCTTGTAGACTGCCCGTGCGGCACTGACAACCGTTTTTCCCGATGCCGCGTCCTTATAAGGAGCGGTCCAAACGACCTGCCCTTTATTCTTCACAGCTTCCTGGTACCATGGCCTTGCCCGGGCGTCAAAGTTGTCCGGCAGTTTCTGTTGAGGGTAAATATACATTTGGCCTTTTGCCTGGTCACCGAGATAAATGTTCATAATATCTTTATTCGATTTTGCCTCATCACCAAACTCACGCAGCATCAAATCTTTATTTTTTTGATAGTCTTGAGTCTCCGTTTTGTTGGCATAACGGTTAACAGTATTCTGTGCATTTTGAAAAAAGACTTCAAAACTATTATTCACGCTGGCCATTCTCTCCTGCATGGAGGAGGTTAGTTCCTTTTCAGTCAGCCTTGTACTGAACTCATAACTGAAAAATGCAATAATCAGCCCGGATAATACAATTAAAGCCAGAAACGGCACTAAGATTTGTTGCCGCAATTTCCATCTTCTTTTCTTTCTCCCTAATTTTTCTGTAGACCTCTCGCTGCCTAATTTCCCAACCATCCCATCATTCCTCACTCTGTTAATATTATGTATTTTCAGAATCCCTTTTAGGGAAACCTATTATATTGTCTTTATCGGTCGATAATTCAGAAAATTAAAGTGGATTGAGGTGGTTTTTGCGGATTACAATAAGAGCAGCAGTCGATTTGGATAGAATAAAGCATTATTAAGCTTAACTTCGACCAAGATTTTATTCTTTTGTGAGAATCATAGGTAGAACAGGATGAATTAACATCGTTGAAAGTTTATGTGCCGTTTTCATGGATTTACGTGCTGAACGCTTCAAGGCCGCCTTCGTTCTGCGAGTAATTTTTTATCATTCGAATTTGGCCGCGGTGATTGATTTCGTCTTCCATGACATGGAACCAAAGGTAGTAATTATTATAAGGTGTGCCATTTGGCCAGGCTTTCTCTGAGTTGATCAGTCTGTTTTGCCGTTCACGTTCATATGAAACTGTCATTCTATTCTGCTATTTTATAATAAAAAGTGCTATCATAGTTTTAAGGGAGTGAATGTGGATGGAAGAGAAAGTAACCAATGCAATTCAGAATGATTATCCGGACGATTTTGCGTGGTGTTATGGGTGCGGCCGGCTAAATAAAGACGGTCATCATTTTCAAACGCGCTGGCAAGGTGACAAGACGGTAACCGTATATAAACCGAAGCAGGAGCACATGGCTCTCCCTGGCTTTGTTTATGGCGGAGTGCTCGCATCGCTCATTGATTGTCATGGGACGGGATCAGCTGCTATTGCCTTACACAGGAAGAATGGCTTTGAACCAGGCGATGGTGAACCTGCACCGCGTTTTGTAACCGCTTCACTGCATGTGGACTATAAGAAACCGACGCCGCAAGAAGTGGCTTTGAAAGCAATCGGAACAGTTGAAGAAATTCATCCGAAAAAGTGGAAGGTGACGACAGAAGTCTATGCAGGTGAGACGCTGTGCGCGACTGGTGAAGTTGTTGCAGTCGTCATGCCAGCAACATTTTTGGAGAAATAATTTGCAAAAAGACACCCTAGCACCATCAGGCGTGTCTTTTTTGTACGTTAGGAATATTTAATTTCGCTAAAGCGAGAAAGCAGAATAAAGTATGACAAGAGTGTGCCTAGTTTCAGCTTTGCTCAAACTCCGTTACATAAAGCAGTTGGCTCGCAACGAAGGCGTTCGCCATTAAAGGCCAAGTTTTTTTAAAATGAAGGGATTGTTTGTTTTGTTCAAATCCAAAGAAGTTCGCTGTTCCGAGTGTGGCAGAGAAATTGCAGGTGGAGAAGATATTGTTGTTTTTATGAAATTTCCCAAGCTTCTTTCTATGCCGACGGGGCCATTAAGTTTAATTCTCGCAAATAAAGCACAAGAAGTGTACTGCAAACCTTGTTATGAAAAGGAGACGTGATGAATTGAATCGTGCAGAGTTAATAGAAGAAGCGCATCGTCTTGAACAGGAAATCCTAGAGAAAAAGAAGCAGCTGACTGAGCTAAGAAAAGAAATTCCAGAACAAGTCTCTGAAAACTATCAGTTTGAGATTGCGAATGGCAAAAAGACCTCATTGCTCGATCTCTTTCAGGATAAAAATGAACTGATCATGATTCATAATATGGGTAAGGGCTGCGCGTATTGCACGATGTGGGCAGATGGATTCAACGGCGTGTATCATCATTTGATTGATCATTGCGCTTTTGTTGTGGCCAGCCCGGATTCTCCTGAAGTACAAGAGGATTTCTCAGCTGAAAGAGGCTGGACGTTTCCGATGGTCTCGACGAGAGGAACGACATTGACAACTGACTTTGGATTCATGATCGATCATCAAATCTATCCAGGCGTCATAACCTTCAGAAAAGATCGTGAGGATAATATTTTTCAGCATGCAAAAACGTACTTTGGTCCGGGTGATGACTTTTGCAGTGTATGGCCCTTGTTTGATCTGCTGCCATCAGGATCTGAGAACTATCGCCCGAAGCGAAAAATTAATCCGAAATCCGCTTATCAATTGACGAATAACATTGCGGTTCAAGTGAAGGATTTTGATAAAGCAGTCCAATTCTATGAAAATATTATTGGGATGAAAAAAGAACAAGCACCAGAGAACGAAACGAAGCTATCGCTAAATGGAACAAATTTTTTTGTAGAAGAAAACGATGAAGGGAACGTCTTTTTTGAATTTGCAGTCGATGATTTTGAAGGGACTCAGTCACAGCTGCTTGACGCAGGCTGTCAGGTTACGAAGCAATACAGCGACAAAAGCGCGATGTTTAGGGACCCGTTTGGCCTCCGTTTTCATTTGTTTGAAGTCCGGAAATAAGGTCGGTCTGCAAGGCTGTTCCTGTTAGCATTTAATGTGTCTTCTTTTTATCAGCCATTCCCAGGATTGTGAAGACCAGGGTAATCAGCGCAAATAATGTAAAGAAGATTCCAAAGCCGCTTCGACCCTTGTCGAAGCAGTCCCACGCGACAGTTGCCATTAGTAAGACACTAATCAGATTGAAAATGTACGTCTTCATTTCTACCTCCGCCATTCGTTATGAGTCTATTATGACATAAATGGATCTGGGGGTAATTAACCAAGGTCTCATTTCATCGCATTTCGAACCCGGTCAGGAATCATCACGACCTCTGTGGTGATTGGCGTTGGCCACTGAAAAAGTCCCCCGGGGTAAATTAAGTCGTTCACTTACTGTGGAGAAAACGCTCAATCGCATAGCAAATAGTATTTGGTTTCGCATTGTTTATAACAATCGTTTTAACGCATAATTTAAAGCAAAAAAACACTTAAGAAGATTGTTTACTCAAGTGTTTCTGTTTCCTTTCATTTCTTTTTGCCTTATGAATCAAAGCTACAGTTGGGTGAAGAATTAAGTGGATTTTTTCCAGTTAAATGCGGAATTGGAGCTGTTTCAGGGTATATAAGTGGAAATTTTCCAGTTATTCATAGCAAACGGCCCTATTTTTGCGTTTTTCCAGTCAATAGGTGGAATTTCTCCACCTATTTATGTTTATTTTAAGGCCATTTCAAAATTAAGTGGAAATTCTCCATCTATTTATCAGGTAGGGTACTTAACCAGAGCCCCAACTATTGGCGGGGTGCCGCCTATTTGGAGATCATATTAAAGCGGTAGTCTATCATTTCATCGCATTTCGAACCCGGTCAGGAATCATCACGACCTCTGTGGTGATTGGCTCTGGCTCTCGTTGTTCATCAATACATTCATACCAGTAGTCCAAGTGTTTTCTGTCAACATCATGCGCCGATTGTTCGATTTCCGTGCCTCCCTCACCTTGGATAGAAAACCAATAAAGGAACTCGCCTTGATCGGTCTTTTCGCGAAAAATCGATTCGACATACATTTTTTCGCCATCCAAAGTGAGCAGCACCTGATCCATGTGCTGATTAAGAAAATCGAGCCATTCATCGACTTTATCAGACATGCCATCTTTAACGCGGAATTTACTTAGTTCAATGTTCATTGGACCTCCCCCTTAAAAAAACAATCACTCAGCTGACTTTTAACATCCTTCTGAAAATCAACTTTAACAGAGGGGGCACGACGATGAAAATAAACAATGTGCGGAATAATTGATAGCACATGACGATGGAGATATTCGCTTTGACTTCCTTTGCAATAATCGCCATCTGGTCCATTCCGCCTGGTGACAGGCTTAAAAAGGATGTAACAAGCGCCACGGTGTGCAATGTGGTCAGCAATAAACTCAGCCCAATCGAGCAGGAAATCAGCACAACGCCGCTCAAGAAAGCGAGAACAATGATTTTGAACTTGTTCTTTAAATTTTCCGGCTTAAGCAAGAGCCCGATATAACCGCCGATCAGCACTTGAGAGCCGTTTAGAAAAAACTTCGGCAGGGCAGGTCCGTGAAAGCCTGATAGATTGATAAGGATCGTAGCGACCATAGGACCGAGCAGAAAAGCCGTTGGGAAATTAATCTTTTTTCCAAGGTATGCAAAGATCAAGCAAGCAGCGATAAACACAAAAATATGCGGAAACAGCCCTCCCCAGGTTGCGGGTGACGTGTGAATAAAGCCAAGAGCAGAATTATTGGTCCCTGTTTTAAACAAAGGGCTAAAGACAAGCAGCGGAACAAAGAAAATGATCATAATTAGCCTTGAGACCTGCAGGAAGGTGACGACTGTCAGATCGGTCCCCTTAATTTCTTCAGCAAGAGGCAGCATTTGGCTGAGCCCGCCGGGGATGCTTCCCATCAGAACCGTTGGGAAAGGGATTTTCGCTAGCTTGGAGATACTAAAAGCGATACCGGTTGTACAAACCAGGAGAAGAGCGGTTAACAGGACCATCGTCGGCAGCTGCTGGCCAATCTGATGCAGCGTGGCCATCGTGAACGAGAGTCCAATAACATAGCCTAAGATCCCCATTGCGGTGTTGCGCATCTCAGCCGGCCAGAACAGCCTAGGTTTCTTAATAATTTTTGAACCGATGAGGACAAAGATCATCGGGCCGAGAAGCCAAGGGATTGGCATATGGATTAACTGGAAAATCAAGCCGCCAACAATAGCTATGGTTAAAGAGATAAGAAATCGCACGCCTTTATTTTCACTTAGATGTTTCGTTTCCATAAAATCACTTCTTTTCTGAAATAGGTTCTCCAGGATAAACAAAAGAGAACTCGTAAGTTCATTATATGACTTTACGGTTTTTAAAGTCAATTCAATAATTGACCTAATCATGGTCCCGTGTCAAAATATTATGGGGTGGATGCTATGGAAGAAACAAAAAAGCAGCAAATTATACAGACAGCGATGGCTGTTTTTAAGGATAAAGGTTATTTCTCTGCGTCAATGAAGGAAATTGCTGACGCCTGCGGGATGGCAAAAGGAAGTATTTACAAAATTTTTCCGTCAAAAGAGGATTTATTTACGGAGGTTTTCGAAGCCTGCCACCAAACGATGTTTGAGAAGGCAAAAGAGCTGGACCGGCAGCAGGAAAACGTGAAGCCAAAGGAAAAATTACGAAAAAAGATAGAATTCCTGCTCCAGTACATGCTGGAAAATCACTTTTTTACGAGTGAGTTTAAAGAGCTCCCAATCAAGGATAATGAAAAATTCATCCAAGCTTGGAAGAAAAAAAGAGCCACTCTGCTCACCTTGCATCGGGATTGTTTCTATGAAGCCTATGGAGAGTCGATCAAAGACTGCATCTGGGATGTTGTGACCATTTTTAGAGGCATGCAGAGAGAATATCTATCATACGCCCATCAACAAGCCATTGCTCTTCCGATGTCAGAGCTGGCGCTATTTATCGTTGAGCGGATGGATGCGGTGGTGAACGATATGGTTCACAGGAATACAGAGCCTGTGTTAAAAGAAAACAACGTCTACCTCGGTCATATAAATTCAATCGACTTGCAGACACATACCGAAACGCTCCACGATTTCCTGCAATTCTTTACGATCAAGATCCACGAACTTAAAACATCGGAAAAATTACGGCAGGAGCTTCTGGAGGTCATCACTCTCCTTCAGAAGGAACTTAAGCGGGAAGAGCCTAATAAAACACTGGTGCATGTGTTTACAACTTATTTGGAGCAGACCACCGAGCTGATTCCCTATGTGCGGCAGCTTAAATTAATGATTTGGAGATCATATTAAAACGATAGTCTATCATTTCATCGCATTTCGAACCCGGTCAGGAATCATCACGACCTCCGTGGTGATCGGCTCTGGCTCTCGTTGTTCATCAATACATTCATACCAGTAGTCCAAGTGCTTCCTGTCAACATCATGCGCCGATTGTTCGATTTCCGTGCCTCCCTCACCTTGGATAGAAAACCAATAAAGAAACTCGCCTTGATCGGTCTTTTCGCGAAAAATCGATTCGACATACATTTTTTCGTCATCCAAAGTGAGCAGCACCTGATCCATATGCCGATTAAGAAAGGTGAGCCACTCATCGACTTTATCGGACATGCCATCTTTAACGCGGAATTTGCTTAGTTCAATGTTCATTGGACGTCCCCCTTAAGACATCAGTCACTCATCTGACCTTTTAACATTCTTCTGAAAATTAATTTTAACAAAGGGGGCACGACGATGAAAATAAACAATGTGCGGAATAATTGATAGCACATCACGATTGAGATATTCGCTTTGACTTCCTTTGCAATAATCGCCATCTGGTCCATTCCGCCTGGTGACAGGCTTAAAAAGGATGTAACAAGCGCCACGGTGTGCAAGGTGGTCAGCAATAAACTCAGTCCAATCGAGCAGGAAATCAGCACAACACCGCTCAAGAAAGCGAGAACAATAATTTTGACTTTGTTCTTTAAATTTTCCGGCTTAAGCAAGAGTCCAATATAACCGCCGATCAGCACCTGAGAGCCGTTTAGAAAAAACTTTGGCAAGGCAGGACCATGAAAGCCTGATAGATTGATAAGGATTGTAGCGAGCATGGGTCCAAGCAGAAAAGCCGTCGGGAAATTGATCTTTTTTCCAAGGTAAGCAAAGATCAGGCAAGCAGCGATAAACACAAAAATATGCGGAAACAGCCCTCCCCAGGTTGCGGGTGCCGTTTGAATAAAGCCAACAGCAGAATTATTGGTCCCTGTTTTAAACAATGGGCTAAAGATAAGCAGCGGAACAAAGAAAATGATCATAATTAGTCTTGAGACCTGCAGGAAAGTGACCACTGTCAGGTCGGTTCCTTTAATTTCTTCAGCAAGAGGCAGCATTTGGCTGAGTCCCCCTGGAATGCTTCCCATCAGAACCGTTGGGAAAGGGATTTTCGCTAGCTTGGAGATACTGAAAGCGATACCGGTTGTACAAACCAGGAGAAGAGCGGTTAACAGGACCATCGTCGGCAGCTGCTGGCCAATCTGATGCAGCGTGGCCATCGTGAACGAGAGTCCAATGACATAGCCTAAGATCCCCATTGCGGTGTTGCGCATCTCAGCCGGCCAGAACAGCCTAGGTTTCTTAATGATTTTTGAACCGATGAGGACAAAGATCATCGGGCCGAGAAGCCAAGGGATCGGCATATGGATGAACTGGAAAATCAAGCCGCCAACAATTGCTATGGTTAAAGAGATAAGAAATCGCACGCCTTTATTTTCACTTAGATGTTTCGTTTCCATAAAATCACTTCTTTTCTGAAATAGGTTCTCCAGGATAAACAAAAGAGAACTCGTAAGTTCATTATATGACTTTACGGTTTTTAAAGTCAATTCAATAATTGACCTAATCATGGTCCCGTGTCAAAATATTATGGGGTGGATGCTATGGAAGAAACAAAAAAGCAGCAAATTATACAGACAGCGATGGCTGTTTTTAAGGATAAAGGTTATTTCTCTGCGTCAATGAAGGAAATTGCTGACGCCTGCGGAATGGCAAAAGGCAGCATTTATAAAATTTTTCCGTCGAAAGAGGATTTATTTACGGAGGTTTTCGAAGCCTGCCACCAAACAATGTTTGAGAAGGCGAAAGAGCTGGACCGCCAGCAGGAAAACGTGATACCAAAGGAAAAATTGCGAAAAAAGATAGAATTCCTTCTTCAGTACATGCTGGAAAATCACTTTTTTACGAGTGAGTTTAAAGAGCTCCCAATCAAGGATAATGAAAAATTCATCCAAGCTTGGAAGAAAAAAAGAGCCACTCTGCTCACCTTGCACCGGGATTGTTTCTATGAGGCATATGGAGAGTCGATCAAAGACTGCATCTGGGATGTTGTGACCATTTTTAGAGGCATGCAGAGAGAATATCTATCGTACGCCCATCAACAAGCCATTGCTCTTCCGATGTCAGAGCTGGCGCTATTTATCGTTGAGCGGATGGATGCGGTGGTGAACGATATGGTTCACAGGAATGCAGCGCCTGTGTTAAAAGAAAACAACGTCTATCTGGGTCATATAAATTCAATCGACTTGCAAACACATACCGAAACGCTCCACGATTTCCTGCAATTCTTTACGATCAAGATCCACGAGCTTAAAACATCGGAAAAATTACGGCAGGAGCTTCTGGAGGTCATCACTCTCCTTCAGAAGGAACTTAAGCGGGAAGAGCCTAATAAAACATTGGTGCATGTGTTTACAACTTATTTGGAGCAGACCACCGAGCTAATTCCCTATGTGCGGCAGCTTAAATTAATGATTTAGTAATCTATGTGGGGTTAGCGGGATTTCCCAGCTGAAATTAAATTATGAATAGCTACAACCCGAAAAATGGAGGGATGATATGAACTTTCATACAGGATCCTACCTGTATGTAATTCTCTTGTGCACGGGAGCAATCATAAGTTTATTAACAGGTTTGGCAATAATGTTTAAACAGCGAAGTCTCAAAACAGGATATGTTGTTTTGTTTTTATCAAGTTTGATTTTTCTTATCGCTTTGATTTCGTGGTTTCACTTAGCATTAGCTAAATTATCTATTGATACCATTCCTATAATACTTGATCAGGTACTACCAATTATTATATATCCGTTTTACCTCATTGTTACCTGGTTATTCTTGTTCATTTTTAAAAAGATATTCAATATAAAGGGTTCCGAATGACTAGACTATTCATGGAATAGCCTGCTAGGAAAACTATAGCGAACTCATAGAATCAATAAGTACGCCTTTTGTATTTGCTCTTTAGCAACAATCTTTTAGAAAACAGCCTTGCTTTTAAAATGGGTTTAAGGGCTCATTACGTGCCTGAAGAAGCCCCTAATCAAAGTTAACATGCAGTAAGATTACCGAAAGCAGCATTAAAGAACGCTGCTTTCATTGAGCTCAGTTTGATAATACTTTTTTTTCGAGGGCTGCAGGCTGAAAATGCAGAGGATGATGGTAATGAATAGCATGGTGACGGTTCCGAGAATAACAACGGATTGGATCGAAATGAAATATGACAGGACACCAAAAATACCTGTTGTAGCGATAATAAAAAAGTCTTCGATCAACCCGTAAAGACTGCCAATCCGGCCCATGGCGCTTGTGGGAATATTATCCTGATAAAATGTGTAGAAACCTGTATTAGTAAAAGCCATTGCAAATGATAAGATAAACCAGCCGATCGCTGCTGAAAGGAAACTGTCTGAAAAAGCATAAGTTATATAGCCGGTTGCAACAAGTAAGGATCCAACGCCAAGAAGCCAAGAGGTCGCAGTTTTTTTAACAATGAGTGTGTTAAAAATAGCACCTGCTGCAATGCCTCCGCCCGCAATGCTCACTAGAAATCCATAATCTCTTTCTGACAAAGAAAGGACCTCCTTGCAAAAAGCTGCCTCCAGTGAATCCACAGCTGTCGTCATCACCATCATCGCGCTGAACAGCAAATAGATACCCATAATGTACACGTGTTTTTTACTGAAATTAGCAACCAGTTTCCAGTCTTTTTTCAAGACTTTAAACGTGAATTTTTTATCCGACATTGCGGTAAGATCGATCTGCTCAATATTTGGCATGAATAAAGTGATCAGTGCGGATACGAACAAAGCAATGGCATTGATGTAGATAGCGTATTGTGGTGATCCAACCATAAACATCAAGCCTGCCACAGCTGGGCCTGTCAAAAAAGCCCCGGAATCAATTAAGCTGCGAAAAGAATTAAAACGTTTTCTCTGCCCGGATGGAAGCAATCTTGTTATGTAAGTCATTGAAGTCGGATGGTACATGGAGCTAGCAATACATATGAGAAAAACAAGGCTATAGATTGACCATAGGGAAGAGAACAAGGGCAGGAACGCGATGAGAACAGACTGAATGATATTCAGCCACACCATCAGCAGCTTCTTATTCCAGCGATCGATTAGACTTCCCGACCAGGAATGTGTGAATAAAGCAGACATCGCTCTAAGAATGTAGAGCCCTGATACAGCAAGCGGACCTGCCATATTCAACACGATTAAATTTAGTGCAATAAAATAGACCCATTCCCCGATACCAGATATACCGAGGCTCGCTAGCAATAAAGATGGGTACTTCCAAGATTTGAATAACGAGTTAAGCTTCATTTAATTATTCCCCCTTTGTGGCTTTTGATCGTAAATAACCAAACGCAAAAAAATCCCGCCCCCCAAGACTCATGTCTTGGAGACGAGATGGTTCATCGCGGTGCCACTCCAGTTTATCAATATGTCGCCATATTGAACTTATCAGGTACGGCATTTAAGGAAATGCTTATACCTTAGCTCTATAACAGGAGCTCCTGTCACACTATCCCCAGAAAGGTTCCAATGTGCTGCTCAGAGGTTTGTTTCGATAAAGTCATTCCTGCTCCTTTTCAGCTAACAGAGCTCTCTCTGAAGAATGTTCTTTATCTACTCTTCTCATCATTGCATTTAAGCTTTTATATAGCCTAACTTGAAATGGAATTTTATACAAGAGTAAATTTTGAATTCTTCTGATATATTTGTGGTTACCAAATAGGCAGCAATTTCTTCAGAATTCTCATTTGCCCTCTATGGTTGATTTCATCCTCAAAGACGTGATACCAGATGAAGTAATTGTTTGAAGGGCAGTTCTCCCACAATCTTTCCTCATGCAGCCAATCATCATTTCTTTTAGAGAACTCGTTCAAAGTCTTGTTCCTAATGCAAGTTAAGATGACATATGAAAACTTTGAAGCGTGTAAAAATTAATAAAATTTAATTTTCTAAAAAATATATGGATTTATTTCTAAATGTGTGTATATTTAGAAATAAAGTGGCGTTTTATAAATTGAATGGAAGTAAAATTAACCAAAAGAAAAATTGGTTTTTCTGGTGTATTCTTCACTCAGCCTGCAAAAAGTGATGTAAAAAAATCACACATAAAAAGCAACGGGTATTTGTATTTAAAAGGAGGATGCTTAGGTTAATGAAAGAAGGCATACTTTTTTTTGGAACATTGGTGCTAATTGCATTAATTTTGATATTTTTTGGTGCATATATGATTTTAAAATTGTTGAAAAAAATTAATTAAACAAAAAACCTAAAGCATTGAGGAAGTTGGATATAAATTTCAAAAAATGAAGATGTTCATCAAGGATTCCCAGGCGGTCATGTTGTGCGGTTTTTGGCAATTCACAAAAAAAGGAGGTATAAAAGGTGGACTCATTACTCTGGATAACAATTGGTTTCATAATAATTGGACTTGTTGTTCTCGTTTCTATGAAAAAAAGTATGGAAACTAAGCTCGCTTTTATAACAGCGAATATGGAAAGCGAGGAAAGTTCAAGAAAATCTAAATCCATAGTTTGGTGGATAGTGAGTGCCGTAGCTTGGGGAATAGTGAGCATGATTCTTATTGTTTGGTGGTTTCATAATCATTTTGGATAACTGTTAGTTTAAGATGATGTCGATATTTGGAATAAAAAAGACTGATTAAGTAATCTGTCTTTTTTCGTTTGAATGGAAGTAATTGATTAGAGGTGAGATCGTGCCAGTTCCAATTATATTGCTTATATTACTCATATCAATATTGATTGTTAGAGGCGTACAAAAGGGGAATATGCAATTTACTGTAAAAAAGTTTGTGTTAGGCTTAATTCTTGCTATCGTAATGATTAATGTCATTATGTTTTTCATTTTGTAAAGATACTATGTAAATTATTATACTTAAAATAAACTGCACTGGTTTGCATCTCTCTAATCATTGTTGGTCTTATTTTAATTAATTCAACATGTAAGTATTTCAGTATCCCACTGGTGATCTCAAAGAGGATATTTAAAGTTCAGTGGGAACAACCACGTTCGATAGGTAGCTTATCATTATTAAGGAGTAAGAGGGAAGAAAAAATAGCCACTTCGGTTGTTTGTATTTTTTTATTGTTATAAAAATAAATATTGTATTACATTGGAAATGGAGATATAGTAAAAAAAAATATATGGGGTATGAAAATGAAATATAATCTGATCTCATTATCTGTATTATGCTTAGCCATAAGCATTGTTATTGGAAGTTGGTTTATATCAAAAGGTCTAAGTAATGAAAATAAAATAAAGACCGAATCTCACTTATTAAACCAACATCAAATAGCTAATTATCTAGGGATAAACAAAGAACAAGTAAGCAAGTTAATGTCTAAAAAAGGTAGAGAAATTGAGAATGGGATTCCTTATATAAAGATTGGTAATGACATTTACTTTGATAAGAAAGCAGTTAGTCAGTGGATTCAAAAGTATCAAATACTTGCAGTTGAGTGAAAAAAACCGTTCCAAATAAGGAACGGTTTTTAAAATGTGATTATCTAACGTCGTGAGAATATGTTTCGGCGTACGTCACAATCACTACTATGAAATCTGGGAATGCTGAGGGTCCAATAAGCATGATCAGAGTAAGTACCATTAAATCTATCACAATGAACATGTGTACCACGATATACATGCTCACCATCTGATTGACCTGTTAGACTATTTCTTTTTATTGTTATTTCATTAATTGCTTTTTTTTAGGGAAACTGAAAAGCTAATAACATCTTAACAACCAAGGCTCTCGGACGTTAACGTTCCCGAGAGCCTTAAATTTATTAGAGTCCATTTATTCATTCACCTCAAGTTTAGTTTGATAAGACTGGAGAGATCATTTGAAACGAAGCATTAGCGTCAATAGCTTCAATTGAAACAGGCCGCATTTTACCATTAAAGCTTACTTTTACCTTTTCTTCATTAAAGGCTTTAAACGCATCGATCAAAAAAGCGCCATTCATGGAGGCTTGTAATTCCTTTTCACCGCTTAAAAGCTGGATCAGCTGTGTTTCTTCAATTTTTCCAATTTTTCCGGAAGAGGAAGAAATTCGAATATCAGTGCCATTCTTAACTTCTAAGTGAACAGTTTTATCCTCTGCAAACAGCAATGTTCTGTCGATTCCCTGCAAAAATTGCTTTCTGTCCAAAATGAACGAAGTCTTTGATTCTTTGGGTATTAGAGCAGATGTTTGGGGGTATTTTCCTTCAATCAGCTTTGAAAATAGAGAAATGGTCTTAGATTTAAAAGCGATGTAATGATCTGTTGCAAAAATAGTTATTGTGCCGGCATCGTTATCCATTAATCTGAGAAGTTCCTTCAGGGTTTTGCTCGGTACATTAAAAGAGCCGTTTCCATTATATTCGATGGGAAACTCACTGTAGGCTAACCTTTGAGAATTCGTAGCCGTACAGCTTAATTTAGTTTGTTCAAATGTCATGTTTACTGCGGTTAGAATAGGTCTTGTGTCGGTTTTTGCCGTTGCAAATAGCGTTTGTTTAAGGCAGTCTATCAATTTACTGCCAGGAACACGAATGGAATTAGAATGATCAATCTGAGGAAAAACAGGATACTCAAGAGGATCACATCCGTTTAAGTGGATAACGATTTCGCCAGATTCAATCGTTACTTGAAAGTTTTCGTTCACTGTAATATGTATATCAAGCAGCAGCTTTTTTACAGCCTCAGATAAATAGTTAGCAGTCACCACCACACTGCCAGTATTAATAACTTCCATCACTTTTTCACCATCAATGACCGTTGGAATACACTTCTCAACAACCATCTCAGAATAACTGCCAACCAATGTGAGTCCGTTTTTATCTGCAGTGATTTTTATGCCTACAAGCATGGAAAGCGATGCGTTCAAAGGGATCGATTTACTAACTTCGGAAAAAGCTTTATAAAGGACATGCTTTTTTATTTTAATTTCCATTAAACGACCCTCCCTCTGTAATTCATATATTTATTATATACGAAAATATGTTCTATTTCTAAAAAATTCTAAATAAATAATAAGTAATCCCATACCGGCTAAAGGAGATTCCATCTTTTCACATAGAAATTAGATATATAGTAATGAGCACGACAGATTGATAGAAGAGGAGGGACAATGAAAATGAGTTCAAATTGGAGAAAACGTGCACTGGTTATCATCCCTCTAATCATTATTGGTATTATTTTAATTAATTCAGCATATAAGTATTTCAGTATCCCGCTGGTGATCATTGGGTGGGCTGCTTTTGATGTATGGGCTGTTTTTGAAGGAAGAAAGTTAAAGAAATCTAGGCTAAGATAGCAAGGATTGTGCACGGGTAGGAATATCCAAGGAAATGGGGGCACGATATTGGGTAAGCGTTTCAGTAAGTGGTCGCTAATATTGGCTGTATCTGGATTGCTGCTCGGATTGTCTGCCGTTTTAATCAACCTTGATTGGATCAATAATTTTGCTCTTTTAATCGCAGGATTTTTCATTTATTTAGCAGCAATAATATTGCTTTTCATGGCATTTATTAAAAGAGAAGAGAGCAAGCTCAAATACCTTACTGTCCTATCGCTCATTCCTTTTTTCATTGGTGTGCTTTTCATTCTTACCTTTTTAGGGGGCGTGTGAAGAGCGGGGAAAAGTTCTGGTTAAAAACGCTCTGAGCTTATTATAAAAAGGAGCGTCATACATGGCTTATCATTGGAAAAGAAGATTAGCAGTGACCGTTCCTGCAATTATCATTAGCAGCTTTCTGATTTACTCTCCGTATAAGTCCTTTTTTCTTGCTCCTGTCATCATTGCATGCATTGTCTTTTATACGTGGGATTATGTGGATAAAAAGAAGAGAGATAGTCAATAAATGTTTTTTTAAGGAAACTGAAAAATTAAATGGCAACCACAGATGTTAATCTACACGTGACTTATAATGTCGGACGATAAGTTGAATTATAATTAAGGGAGAAGTGTGTTTTGGTACTATGGCAAATTTTTAACATTGTACTAGTCATTAGTATTATTGCAACTTTATCGTACTGGTTAATAAAACGGAAAAAATTAAAAAATCAATAAGAAAACGAAATAAAAAGCGATTATTTCTTTAGTACGATTATCCTATAAAAACCATCAAAGGTACAATTTTCTTTGGTGGTTTTTTTTTATCCTCGATCCTTGCTCTCATTTTTGCTTCCGAGTGCCAATCTATACTCCGAAAAAAGCTCCATTCTGCATTTAACCGGAAATTTATGCTTAATTCTTCAACCAACTAGGGCTTTGAATCATAAGGCAAAAAGAAATGAACGTAAACATAAACACTTGAGTAAACAATCATCTTAAGCATTTTTTTAATTAGAAAGGCTATTTGCTATACAATTTAACGTTTTCTCCACAGTAAATGAAAGACTTAAGCACTAATGCTGAAGGCAGAGTTGGGTTGCTTTTATTTGGATGAAATTCATTTGCTCTGTCATGGTCATTCGAGTATTTTGTCCAGTTAGAAAGCGGCTGCTTATTCTAATTTTAAATAATTAACAATGAAACAGTCGCCGTTCCATTCAACGGAGTGCGAGGGGACAGCGGAAGTCACACCATCCATGCCTCTTAATACGCAGTAATCGGTTCGGCTGATCATAATTCGGTTTACACATTCTGTGGATTCACCTTCGAACGTGACGTAGTCTCCAACGCTCAGCTTTTTCAATACGCTTCCATCTCCTTTTTTGATCATTTATTTATTTTCTTCTTATCTTTGCTTAACACAATAATGGTGTAAGGATCATCTTTGATCTTATCTTCTATTTCTTTACTTTTAATGAAGTCAATATTTGTCTTTTTAATCCTCTTCCCCAGTTTCGGAGTAAGGAATCCTCCTTGCCTCTACCCATTAGACGCATGCCAAGCTGTTTTAGTTTCACTTTTACGAGAATTTTAATTAAAAAATAGTTAGTCTCCCTAATCGGTGCATCTCATCGCCGCTTGTCCACCTGTTAAATGGGATTTGTCACCCCGAAGGACGACGAGAACGCCTTTAGTTTGCGTTGTGAATGGGCGGGTGAGGTCTTAAACTTAAGATATAGGAATTTATAGTAATCTTAAGGAGGTTTTTTCTTTGAGCCAAAGCAATGCAGCTTTAAATACAAGCGAAGAAAATGAGCCAAAGTCTTCAGGACCGGGCGTGAGAGCGAGGATTCAGAAGTTCGGCAGCCACTTGAGCGGAATGATCATGCCGAATATCGCGGCATTTATCGCCTGGGGTTTAATTACCGCGCTCTTTATCCCAACAGGATGGTATCCGAATAAGCATCTGGCTGAACTGGTCGGACCGATTATCACATACTTGCTTCCGCTCTTGATTGGGTATACGGGCGGTAAAATGGTTTACGATCACCGCGGCGGCGTGGTTGGTGCGATCGCGACAATGGGGATCATTGTTGGTGCCGATATTCCAATGTTCCTCGGCGCTATGATTATGGGGCCATTAGGCGGTTACCTGATCAAAAAAATTGACCAGGGGCTTAATAACAAAGTGCCTCAAGGCTTTGAAATGCTTATTAATAACTTCACAGCAGGGATCCTCGCGGCGGCCTTGGCGCTATTGTCCTTTTTAGCAATAGATCCTGTTTTAGTCGGCTTGAATAAAGTTCTCGCAGCTGGGGTAAAGGCAATTATTGATGCGAATCTGCTTCCGCTTGCGAACATATTCATTGAACCGGGAAAAGTGCTTTTTCTTAATAATGCGATTAACCACGGGATATTGAGTCCTCTAGGGGTTCAGCAGGCTCATGAGCATGGCAAGTCAATCTTGTTTCTGCTTGAACCGGATCCAGGTCCTGGACTTGGTGTGCTGGTTGCTTATATGGTTTTTGGAAAAGGGCTTGCGAAACAGTCTGCACCTGGTGCGGCCGTCATTCAGTTCCTTGGCGGGATTCACGAGATCTATTTCCCTTACATTCTGATGAACCCGTTATTAATCTTCGCGGTTATGGCCGGTGGTGTCAGCGGTACATTTATTTTCAGCATTATGCATGTCGGTCTTATTTCCGTCCCTTCACCTGGCAGTATCTTTGCTGTTCTAGCTATGACGCCAAAAGGCGATTTCGTTGGCATTATCCTAGGTGTGCTGATTGCTGCCGCCGTTTCCTTTGCGGTCGCTGCGTTTATTCTCCGCTTTACTAAAGCCAAGTCTGAAGATCTTGGAGAAGCAGCGGAAAAAACTCAAGAAATGAAAGGCAAGAAAAGCCAAACAACAAGCTATTTTGCAAATGATGCGGCAAAAACTTCAGGAATGGACCAAGTCAAAAAAATCGTCTTTGCCTGTGATGCCGGCATGGGGTCCAGTGCGATGGGCGCATCGATTATGAAAAATAAAGTGAAAAAGGCAGGACTTGATGTTGACGTCTCGAATACTTCTATTAACCAGCTGACAGGCGACGCGGACCTGATCATCACGCACAAGGATCTGACAGACCGTGCCAAGGCTAAGCAGCCGGATGCCATTCATGTTTCCGTCGACAATTTCCTTGGAAGTCCGAAGTATGACGAACTGATTGAGAACCTGAAGAATCAACAGGAAAAATAATAATGGAGGGGTGGTCGGAATGTATCTGACTGCTCGTGAAAAACAAATTTTAGAAGTATTGCTTTCAAAAACGGAGCCGGTTAAGATGGCGGATCTTTCAGAGATTCTGCAGGTCAGCCGGCGAACCGTTCAGCGGGACGTTAAGGCGCTTGAAAGCCTGTTAAAGACGTATCATTTATCTATTGAAAAAAAGATATCCGGCGATCTTAGCATACAAGGGGAACCGGAGAATCAGGAAAGCCTTTTAAATGAAATGGCTAACCGGCATCACCTGGAGTACACGGCTGATGAACGGCAGATCCTGATCATTTGCAGTCTGTTAGAGGCAAAAGGGCCGCTGAAGCTTCATACGCTTGCTTCCGGCCTGGATGTCTCCTCTTTAATTGTTGGCCATGATCTGAACGCCATTGATGACCGTTTGGCACCTTATCAGCTTTCTCTTATAAGGAAGAGGGGCTACGGGATTGAAATAACCGGTCATGAAAGGGATAAAAGGCAGTGTATGAGCGACCTTTTGGCTGACCGATTGAATGAAACCGAATTTATTTCGGCGATCAAACGTAATATTACGCAAAAAAACACGGACATTACGGGCGTGACAAACCGGCTGCTTGGCCTGGTGGGCCGTGAAAAAATCCTTGTCGTGGAAGATGTGGTTTCTTCACTGCGTACAGAACTCGCTGACAGTGCCATGGTCGGACTGATTGTACACACCGCTCTGGCGGTTGAGCGCCTTCTGAATGGTGAAAAAATCGTGATGCATGCGTCCCTTCTTGACGATCTGAAACAGACAGAAGAATTTGATCAGGCCACGCATTTGGCTGCACAGCTGAGTGAGAGACTGAATATTATTATTCCGGCAGAAGAAATCGGGTTTATAACGATGCATCTGAGAGGTGCAAAACTCAGGCGCGAGCGTGAAAATGTTCTAAATCATGACGATCTGTTTATCCTTCAGCTTGCCAACCAATTGATTGATCACACGGGGGAAGCGCTCGGGACAGCCTTTCATAACAGAGAATCGCTGCTGCAGGGGCTGATTGCGCATTTAAAACCGTCTCTTTACCGGATCCGTCATGACATGCCGATTCAGAATCCGCTTCTCGACCGGATCAGGACGGATTACCCGAAGCTGTTCGGGATTTTGAAAAAAATAACGTCAGATCTGCTGCCTGACGAAAAGGTACCCGATACAGAGGTTGGCTATCTTGTCATGCATTTTGGAGCAAGTCTGCGTCATCCTGCGAGCAGTTCTTACTCCGCCCTTGTAATCTGTTCAAGCGGGATCGGTTCATCCAAGCTTCTGGCAAGCCGCCTCAACCGCGACTTTCCGGAAATTACCGAAATCGAGAATGGTGCGGTGCATGATATTTATGACCGCGATGTATCGGCGTTTGACTTGATCCTTTCCACGATCTCTATAGAAACGGATCAAGCGGAAGTCATTGAAGTGACCCCGTTTCTTTCAGAGGTGGATAAGGGTAAGGTAAAGCAGGCGTTGACTGAGCTGAATAAACGAAAAACAATGAACGGCGTCTTTAAGGACGGGAAGCAGTCCAAGAAAGATCCCGGCTATGAGCTGACGACATTTGATAAGATCAGAGATTATACCGGAACAATCTATGACATGATCAATCTTTTTACGGTATCCACATTAAAGGATGCCTCTCCTGAAAAACAGCTGACAGAAGCACTGGAGCAGCTTAACGGCCATTGTCCATTGGTTTCAGATGTAAGCGGCACGGTCAGTAAGCTGATCGAAAGAGAGCGGTCGGGAGGACTAGGGATCCCGGGTTCAGACGCAGCGCTTTTTCATACCAGAAGTGAAGCGATCATGAGACCCTCCTTTTCCGTCTTTCGTCTGGATCAACCGGTTGAGCTTACAGGGATGGATAACAGACCGATGACGTGCGATACACTGCTGCTCTTGCTGGCTCCGGCGGTTTGCAGCCAGGAAGTGCTCGAGGTATTAAGTGAATTCAGTACCATGATGATCGAGGAACCGTCTATTCTAGCGGCCTATTCAGCGGATACAGAGGACTCGATTAAAGGGCAGCTGACTAATAAAATGACCCTTTTTCTTCAAAAAAAACTAAAACAACTGGGAGTGTATGACAGATGAGTTCAATTTTCGACGTTCAAAATATTAAACTAAACGTAGCATGTGCATCAAAGGAAGAAGCAATTGAGAGAGCCGGAAACATTCTTATTGAACGGGGCTATGTGGATCAAGCCTACCTTCCATCAATGATGGAGCGCGAAAAAATTGCTTCGACTTATATGGGCAATAACGTTGCCATCCCGCATGGCACAGATGAATCCAAAAAATCAGTGCTTTCATCCGGTCTTTCCCTTCTGCAAATTCCAGAGGGTGTCAGCTTTGGCCCGGACAAGCCTGTAAAGCTCGTGATCGGCATTGCAGGAAAAGACGGTGAGCATATGGATATTCTCCAGCAGATCGCCATTGTTTGTTCAGACCAGGACAACGTTGATCGCGTCGTTAATGCGAAGACAGAGGAAGAAATCATTGCGATTTTCAGTGAGGTGACGGACTGATGAAAGCCGTCCACTTTGGAGCGGGCAACATCGGCAGAGGCTTTATTGGCGCCTTGCTGCATCAATCAGGCTATGACGTGATCTTTGTCGATGTGAATGCCCCGGTTGTTAACCGGATCAATGAAGAAGGCGAATACAATGTTATCCTCGCCGATCGGGATGAACAGTCTGAACACGTCAGCGGGATCCGTGCGCTGAACAGCCAGACCCAGGAGCAAGAGGTCGTGGATGTGATCGCTGATGCGGATGTAATTACCGCAGCAGTTGGCGTATCCAACCTGAAATACATTGCGCCGATTTTGGCAAAGGGTCTGTTGAAACGCTCATCGCAGGTTAACGTGATTGCCTGTGAAAATGCGATTGGTGCAGGTGATGAACTGAAAAAGGTCGTTGAAGAAGCTGCAGGGGAAGAGGCGTCCCGTCTGAAAGCCGCTTTTCCGAATGCCGCCGTGGACCGCATTGTCCCGAACCAGTCGATGGAATCCCTTGATGTCCGGGTCGAGCCTTACTTTGAATGGGTGGTCGAAAAAAGCCAGATGGCAGCGCCTGTTCCTGATATCGAAGGCATTCATTACGTCCCGGATCTTGGACCATACATTGAACGGAAACTATTTACGGTGAACACTGGACATGCTGCGACGGCATACCTCGGGTTCCGAAAAAACGTCAGCACCATTGACGAAGCGCTTCAGGACTCAGCCATAAAAAAAATCGTTGAGGACGCACTTGCTGAAACCGGTAAACTGCTGGAGATCAAACACGGTTTTGAAGCAGACGCGCTAGAAGCTTACCGCGAAGAAAATTGTCGGGCCGATTCGAAAACCCATACATCACGGACGAAATCATGCGTGTCGGGCGCTCGCCGCAGCGAAAGCTAGGCTCGAATGACCGGCTGACAGGTCCTGCCACTCAGCTTGCTCAGCACGATGTAGAGCCAAAAGCGCTGACGAAAGTGATCGCAGCTGCCCTGCATTTTATGAATCCTTATGATCCAGAAGCGGAAGAAATGCACGCCGTGATCGAAAAAGAGGGCATCGAAAAAGCCGTCACGATTTTCACCGGCATCGAAGCCACAAACCCGCTTCATGAAGCAATTGTTCAATCGTATAGGGAAGACTGAAATCGAAATCTTTTAATATAGAAAAAAGGAGTCTATTCGCATCGAAAACACTGCGTAATTAGCGATAGATTTAGAATAAATTAACATATTAAATAGCAAAGAAAAACGACTCGGATTTTTATATCGAGTCGTTTTTCTATTATATGTCATTTTCAATTAACGCTATTTGAAGCAGAAATTATCGATACTTACGAGAATTTTTGTACCCAATAGTTTTAAGTACACAGCTTTACAGGTTCGATTAACAGAAAGTATGACTGCACTAGCGTGAGTTCATGGTTATGTTATTCAGAAAGCACCTTGGACATTAGAATATTGGTTGTTTCGTAGCCTGAAGATTTGTACAGATTAATTGCAACTTCATTATAACCAAATACGTGTAGCGATATTTTAGGGATCCCCATTTTCTTCACGAGAGCTTCTAGAGCTTCAATTGTTTGTCTTCCATACCCTTTTCCTCTTGCAGTTTCGTCCATTTCAATACCATAAATAAACATTTCTTTTCCTTCATCACGGACCTTTATCCATAAAGAACCCACGACTATGGTCACTGTCTTCATCTTTGACATTAAAAAGATAGTTACCTAAGGTGTTTAATCCGTCAGGCAAAATCTGTTCAAACTGGCGCTTTGAAGCCTGCATCGCTTCCTCTGCTGACACGTTACCTACTTGGGCTTTTTCTTCGGCGTAAAACTTTATTTTAGAATCTCTCCACGGCTTATATTGCTCAATTGACATTTTTTCTAGTTTGACCACCTAGATACCCCCTATGTTTCTTAACTAATTTGACCGTTTAAGTGCTATTTTTTCACAAATTCTAATATAAGTTTAACATAAAATTCCAAAATACCTAGAAAAATCAGATAACAACGATACTTTCGTGCCACCAACAAATCATGTGGCAAGTAAATCTCGAAAGTGGACAGTAAATTACGGAAGTGGACAGCAAAATCGGAAAGTGGACAGTAAATCATCTGAAGTGGACAGCAAATCTGAAAATTGGACAATGAAATCGTATTGGGAACGGTCCCACAACCTTCCAAAGCAACTTCAAGATCCATTCGTAAGCTGATTTAAAGCTTTTCATAAAAAAATCAGCATTTTTATATGAAAAATCACGATTTTTCATTCCTTATTTTAATTTTTAAAAAGACAGCTTAAGCGTTGAGGCTCAGCGCATCGCTCATTTTGAATTTAATGACGCCTGGCAGGAATGACGGCACTTTTTCACTTTTATAAGGAAAAATTAGGGAATTGGTAGGCAAATCATGAAAAGTGGCAGGCAAATCATGAAAAGTAGACAACAAAACATGAAAGGGAACGGTTCCACTCACCCTCGGAGGACCTTCTAGAGCAATTCGGAAGCTGATTTTACTTTATTTTAGGCTCTGTTAAAGTTTAATGTTGATATTTATAGAAAAAACGGAACTTCCATAAAAATGGAAATTCCGTTTGGTTTATTGTCTTATTGAACTAACTCCCCCGTTTGTTTAGTAAATAACGAATGTGTTTTTTCAATTACTCTGCGCTGTTACTTGAAGAAGCGATGGCTACACCCTTTTTCAACAAAAGCCCCAGATAGCACAATTAAGATACGTCAGACACACTAACTATTTTTCTTTTTTATTGACTCAATATAATTTTCAAAAAGAAACATTAATAAAGCGATAACCCAAGCTAAAATTTTCCTAAATGTGCTTACATCTGATAATACAATCGTAATAAACAACCCAGCAATAATTATTATGACAGTTGCAACAATTTTCGCTGTTCTCGATGCATCCTTTTCATTCTTGTTTGTAAACAAACCAAGTAAGAAAAATACAACAAAAAATATAATTGCCTCTGTTATGTCATCAGTTAACAGATATAGCGAAACACTAGCTGAAAATGAATATAAAAATGTTAGTAAAAAATTTATATACATTACCCCCAAAGATAGAATATTTTATTCACCATCCTGACCGTTAGTTGAATAAAAGAATAACCTTTATACAGTATACTTAGATAATCTAAGTGTATCATATGTTTCCACACTTGGAATTAAATTTCCTTTTATTATCAAGTCATTCATCGTTACCTCATTACGGTGGTGATGAATGCTCTCTAACACTTGGAACCACGAAAGATAATTGTTCAGATACTTGGTCGCCACACCGTTAAATCGCTGTATCCACCCTTTATAGAACATTCGTTCGATTTAGACAAATATCAACAATTAACTTTAACAGAGCCTTAGTTTAAAAAAATCAGCTGGTTTTTCATACTTTAAGAAACTTTAACTTCGCTAAAGCGAAATAGCGGAATAAAGGATGAGGGGCAATTAAGGCTTTCGCCATTCAGGATTGGCGAAAAGCCAAGTTTTCTTTAAAAGATAATAAAACAAAATTCTTACAGCATTGAAACTGTATCTAGTCTTCAATTTCCTTCAGAAAAAAGGGTTTTGGAAATCTTTATTTAATATAGATAATGAGAGACATAGTTAAAAAGGGGAATGTCGCTATTAGGCTGCTTGTGATCGGTATGGCGGAATAATAGAAGAACATAAATAAAGATTTTGATTGTGGGGAGAAGAAATGCAAAAGGTACTAAGGAAATTAAAGGAGATAGATTCTGGGGAAGTTGGACTGGTAATATATTCAACCTGCGATCAGGAAAACATCTTAACGTACAATGATAAAATGTCAGTTCCACTTGCTTCAGCAGCTAAGGTAGCCATAGGTTTTTGTATTGCGAAGAAGGTTCAGGAAGGTTTATTTAGTTGGGAAGACAGTGTGGAGGGTATTAAGTTTGATCCAGCCGAAGATAGCAACGAACAATATCCTCACTTCCAAAATAGGAGTGCAATACCCTTACGAGAGGCAGTAGAAGTCATGATTGTTGCCATGATAGTTTTGTAGCGAATAGGGTGGTGCACTTTTATGGTGGATGGGAAAAGATAAATCTCCAAATGAAATCTTACTTTCGGACTATAAATGTTACCGAAGAGCCAAGGGATATGAACAACAAAGGTGAACTGAATGATATTTTAAAATTAATGAAATTAACACTTCAGGAATATAATCTTAACCCTTATTTATGGACGCCAATCCTAAATGGCCTCGTGAGGCAACAAGGGGATATTGATGGGATACCTTCTCATTTCCTAAATCATATGACAGGTGGTTTGGAAAATGTGATTGTTGATATTGGAATCCTAGGGGACTTTAATCAAAAACCCTTTGTGTACGCTTTAGGGGGAAATAACTTGCCTAATAGATATAATAATCAGTTGGCTGATGAAAAAATAATTGAATCAATGCAATTGCTTTATAAAGAATATTTGAAGCAATGATATATATAGTGCTTGCCACCGAAACGTATTTTCAGGGATATTGCTGGTTCGTCTGATTGCGGAATAACTCAATGGTCTCGATTTTTACTCTTCAATTTTAATAATAGGAGAAAGGCGTTTTTAAAATGAAACATATATATGCTTTTGAACAGAAAGAGGATTATGAAAAATATCAAGGTATTATTGATAGGTTTAGTGAAAAATTGAAAGAATATCAACTTGTATTGGAAGAAAACTATGCTTTAAAGGAGTTACCGAAAGGAATAGTTTGGACAACGGAAGAATTAGCTACAACTGTTTTTTCTGAGAGTTCAATTCCAGCTTATACAAGGAAAGACACCATCTATATTTCACCTGATTTAACAGCTTGGAGAAAGCTTTTCTTAAGACAATTAGAAGGTCATTACAATCCCCAAATTAATGATTTCTATATGAATTTGTCCGAAAATCAATTGTTTACTATTTTAGCACATGAGTTAACGCATCACTCAGACTTATTTTTGGATGAATTCGATGATGAAAGAGAAGATAGTATTTGGTTTGAAGAAGGAATGTGCGACTATTTGTCCAGAAAAATTACTTTAGATGAATCAGAATTTAAAGCAATAACAAATGTAGAGCTGGAACTAGTTGAAACGTTCAAAGGCAGATATGGAAAATACTCTCTAGATGAATTTGGCAGTCATACCTACAAGGGCAGTTTGACAAGTATTATGTTTAATTATTGGCGCAGTTATCTTGCTGTGAAATTTTTAGTAGAAGATCGCGCGAATAACGATATTCAGCAGGTTTTTAATGACTATCATAATTGGGATAAAGAAGGTAGAAGAATTTCCTTAACAAAGTATTTCGAACTGGGCGCTCAGTTCGATTAAAAGTGGGAAATATTTCCTGTAGATTTTATATGAATGGTGGTGTATGACGATCCGTTTTACTTCTCATTCATTGATATTGCTGGTTCGCTCGATTGTGAAATTACTCAAGAAATGCAAAAGGTCTTAAAGAAAATAAAGGAGATAGATTCTGGTGAAGTTTGACTGGTAATATATTCAACCTGCAATCAGGAAAACATCTTAACGTACAATGATAAAATGCCAGTTCTACTTGCTTCAGCTGCTAAGGTAGCCATAGGTTTTTGTATTGCAAAGAGGGTTCAGGAGATTCTAAATAGTTGGGAAGAAATTTTGGAATCCAAGGGATTTGTACAACAAGGGCAATGAGCGACGAAACATGGAACACAGCAAGAGAATGGGCTTTGTGAAAGGCTTTAATAATTTACAATGCATATCTTCATTGCATTTTTGTGTAAATAAAAAAAATCTTGTTTTTTGTTATATTTATGTGAATAATTAAATAATGATAAAATTTCCTTTTTTCTTTTTATTTGGAAAGAATGGGCGCAATATGTTTTACGTAGTTATACTCAGTACATTTAGTTTATTACAATTCTTATATTAATTAACAATTGTAATGAAATCATAGGAATTTATGATGCAAATACCATTGGAAATATAAAGAAAGATCTCGCTAATAAGCATTTATCAAGTATAAAACAACAACAAAATTATTAAAAACGGAGGAATATATGAAAGTATTTTTATGTTGCTTATGCTTACTTCTATCTGTTTTTGTTTATCAGCTTGTTCTTTTCCCTTTAAAACAAAAGTGGTTAACCCTCATAACCCATTAAGCTCTGCAAAAGATTTTGTTGATGCGATGACTTCAGGCGACACAGTTGAGCTTAATCAAGTAATCTACAAAAATCAAAGCATGCCAGCAGATAAAATCATGGACATCGCCAAAATACGTCATATTGTTGGGATGGACCCAAAACATTTTACATACAAACCTGACCCTAAAGACAAAGAAACCATCTTTGTATCATTCACTGATCGAAAAAATGTAAAGGATAAATGGAGGCTGGTTTTTATAAAAAATACCAATGATGTTTATCAATACGCCGGTTCTTTTTCAGGAACTTTGATGGGTAATTCCACCTCTACTGAAGCAATGAGAAGCTATGCAGAAATCCTTATACATAATGAAGACAAGGATTGGTTTAATGATCTTTCTATGGATAAAAAACCTGGGAGTGCACTTTTACCTAGTCAAGAAGAAATTAAATTTGCTCACAAATATAAATTAAACAAAAAAAGCATTAATGATTTTAAAATCAAGAAAGAGAATTTATCACTTGGTGCCGGGATTTATTCAATGTCTGTCCTCCAATTCAAAGATGATAAGTCTAGGTCTCACAAAGTAGATTATTTTTACATTAAAAAAGACGACGGTTATTATTTAAAAGGAACTGGCGGAACAATTGAAACGAGTAAATCTAAATAAATATTTAATAGTGAAAAATCCGCTAAATTGTTTCATCCATACTTTGTTAAGCAGTGCTATTCAAAGCCATTCAACTTATTTATTAAGAAATATAAATTAATAGAAGAAGGTGGAGCCGATGGCACTAAAGCTGGTGAGCCGTTTTTTATGGATGCTGCTAGGGGTGTTGGCAATCAGTGCAACACCGGGTCTGTTTAAAGGTGTGTCTATCAATATTTCTAGCTATATCAATCAAGTTCTAACAATTATAGTTGAGTTATTGCAACCATGGCAGATGTATTATACAAATCCGGTCACGTTAACACAGCGGATGGTGTTTCCAGACATATTCTCACCGTATTTCTATTCGCTTGAAATTTATTTTGGAGCCCTGGTTCTCTCATTCTTTCTGGCTTTGATATTATCATATTTTATTATCTTTTTGAAAAAGCGGGAAATGAAAGTCATAAGGTATTTCGTGTTCCTTTTTGAATCACTGCCAGACGTTTTCATTATTGTATTGTTCCAGTTAGGTACCATCTTTATCTATCAAAAAACGCATGTCCTTATCATGCAAGTGGCTGCAGCCAATCAAGAATATGCCTATACTATGCCGATTCTTTGCCTTTCAATTATTCCCACAATGTTTTTCATTCGTGTCATGCTCATTAATATGGAGGACGAGCTGAGTAAACCTTATGTCGAGCTGGCCAAAAGTAAAGGAATATCCAAGCAGGTGCTGATATACAAGCATGTTATGCGAAATTCTTTGATCAGTGTTTTTAATAATGCCCGTTCGATCATGTGGCTGATGTTGTCTAATTTATTTATGCTTGAATATATTTTCAATATTTATGGCATTACACAGTTTGCACTAAACTTTTACGAGCCTGAAATCCTTGCCTTGACTTTTATCATGCTCTTTGTTCCAATTTATGTATTTTTGGCAGTGTGTGAATGGATCATTTCCAAATTAACAGGGCAGGAGGTGGAAAGTTGACATGATAAGGCAGCTATTAAAAAGTAAAACAATCATGCTTGGTACTCTATTTTTCTTTCTTTTGATAGCCATTAGTTTTTTGTATACATTTGTTTTGAAGAATCATCTAACGTTAAGAACAACCATACTTTTTGACCAGCATAAAAATCTGCTCGGGCGGGCGCCGTTTCCCCCCTCCATGCGCTTTCCCCTCGGTACAAATGATGCCGGGGACAATATTTTGTATGTCCTGATTGATGGAGCAAAGTATACCACTCTGTTTGCCTTGTGCGTCGCTATTTTTAGAGTAAGTATCGGGGCATTATTTGGCATCACACGCGCGCTTTATGGATTAAAAATCAAATCGACGCCGTCCGATGTTTTTCAGGCACTGCAGACTGTTCCGGTGGCTTTGTTAGTCTACTTCATTTTACAGCCGGTCATTAATGATACGGATCGGGTTGTGAACTTCCATAAATCGATTGAGTATGCGGGATCCCAACAAGGTTTGCCTCCTAATTTTGGAATATCCACGACTATTATCTTCGAAGCTATTATCTTAACGGTCATCGCTCTCCCAACGGTCAGTCGTTTAATTGGCAATGAAACGCAATTAATTATGCGGAATGAATTTATCATGTCAGCTCGGACACTTGGCAGCAACCGTTGGCAACTTTTAAAAAAACACCTTATACCGCACCTGTTTCCAAAGCTGTTGATCATTTTCCTGCAACAATTAGTTCAAGCTCTTTTGATCATTATGCATCTGGGGGTCCTGATGCTCTTTTTTGGGGGGACAAAAGTTGTCATTTATCATGCTGAAAAAACAACGATCGATCCCCTGACTTTCGAATGGTCAAGCATTATTGGGAGCACTTTCGCAAACATCAATGCAACGCCATGGATACCACTCGCACCTATCATTATGTTTACCTTGGTTATTTTGGTTCTGAATACCATGCTTGAAAAAATGAAAGATGTCTTCACGAATTATCATCCAGTGCAAAAACATGTTGGCAGAACCCCCACTTCAAGACCTGCAATCCAAGCTGATGACCCAAATGCATTTGAACTTGAGCCAGGCAGATTGAAGAAAGAAAGTGGCTAATTTATACTCTCGCAATAAAGTTTGAGGTCCAAGGCACAGTCCTACGGAAACCACATCGTATGTAGGTCGTGCGGTTGTGGCATTAGCAACAGACACCACGGTATCTAAGTTTTCTGGCAACACAATAATGGTAACTGAACTAGCGAGAAAATATGGCTTTACCAATAGTGATGGAACTCAGCCTCAACCATTTGAAGGGTCGTCTCAATTTATTAACGGTAAGCTTTGATTTGATATTGTGTTGTTTCATAATGATTTAAACGTCCGTCAGAATGGCAGAACAATCTGACCTAAAATAAAACGAAATGAGTGGATCGTAAATGAATAACCTTACGAAAATGAAAATAGCGAAACCTGCTAATGAAATATTTGAAGCTTTTGTTGACCCAGAGAAAATCGGTCATTTTTGGTTTTCTTCAAGCTCTGAACGATGGGAAGAAGGAGCGGCTGTGACATTAAGTTATGATGAATACAATGCGCAGGTAGAAATAAACGTAAAAGAAATTCAACAAAATAAAAAGATAGTCTTCGAGTGGGCGATCGATCATCTTGTAACAATCACCTTATCCGAATCAGATAATGACAGTACAATCGTGGAAGTCAACGAAGAAGGATTTAACGAGGATGATGAAAATTTAATCAGCCAAATGATCGATAACAAAGAGGGTTGGGTCTACATGTTGACGTGTTTAAAAGGATACATGGAGCATGGTGTTGATTTGAGCGCTTCCCTGGTCAAATAAGTGCTTTAATATTGATTCCTCTTCTACATTAAGGGACGTAATTCCAAGTTAAGGGATTGCGCCTTTTCTCTTTTTGATGCAGTGTAATCGGAAAGTGTGAATAAGCAATTGCACAAACGTCAGGGATTTGAAATAATTGCTATTAAGTTAAGGGATGCAGCACATTGCTTGAGGAGTGGAAGGATGAACAATTTTAACCTATTAATCATTGAAGATGCTGAACGGATACGAGAGGAACTAGGTGAGTATCTCAGAAATGTTGGTTATGATGTTCAACTCATAACGGACTTCAAGAATGTTTTGCCTTCTGTCCAGGAAGCCGATCCGCATCTGATTCTATTAGATATTAACCTTCCATATCTGGATGGGTATTCATTATGCCGTGAAATTCGGAAACAGTCAGATGTGCCGATTATTGTCGTCACAAGCCGCGATCATGAAATGGACGAATTAATGAGCATGAACCTAGGGGCAGACGATTTTGTGACGAAGCCCTATCATCTTCAAATTCTAGTCGCGCGAATTGAAGCGGTCTTGAAGCGTGCCTATAAACGGGATGATAATGTGCTGATCTACGGGCCTTTGCAGTTAAATCTCGCCCATGGCAGTATGGTATACCAAGAGGATGAACAACTGCTAACAAAGAATGAGTTAAAGATTCTGCATTATTTAATTCAGCATCAGGGTAAGATCGTTTCGCGTGAGCAACTGATGGAATATTTGTGGTCATCTGAGCTATATGTTGATGACAACACGCTGTCTGTCAATGTCACACGATTGCGCAAGAAAATAGAGGGGATGGGAATGAAGGATCCGATCGAAACGAGAAGAGGACTGGGGTATCGCTTGCCATGACGATTCGCGCTTATTTAAAGGAAAAAGCGGTTTTTTTATCGGCAAATGTCATTCTCTGGTTTCTGATCAGCATTATTTTGTTGAAAATTAATGTGAGTCCAACGATGGTTGCCATGATGAGCGGTGCCTGGTTTATTCCCTTGTTGCTCTCTTATATCCTTGATTTCTTGAAAAAGCGCACCTTTTATCTGTCATTAAGGAAAAATCATGAGGCATTGGACAAAAAGTATCTTCTTCCTGAGCTAATTAAAGAACCCAATTTTCTTGAAGGAAGAATGGTCTTTGACGTACTGGCTGGTGCAAATAAGCAGATGCATGAGCATGTGAATTTTCATAAACGCGAGCAGCTCGCTTATCGGGAATACATAGAAACCTGGGTGCACGAGATTAAGACACCCATTGCCTCTGCAAAGCTCACACTTGAGAATAAGAGAAGTGATCAAGGGCTGCAAGACGAGTTGAAAAAGATTGAAGAACTAGTTGAACAGGTGCTCTATTATGCGAGAAGCAGCGATGTGAGTAAGGATTACATTATTCGTGAGTTTCCGATTAAGGATGCTGTGAATAAAGTGATTCAGAGAAATGCGAAGGACTTTATTTATAAGAAAATTAAACTTCACATGGCAGACATGGAGGAGATCGTCTACAGCGACATGAAGTGGCTTGAATTCATTCTAAATCAACTTGTCGTTAATGCGATCAACTATTGTGTAAAGGAACAGAGCGAAATGAACATCTATACAAAGGTACATAACAACAATATCGTTCTAAGCATTCAGGATAATGGTGTGGGTATTGATGAACGAGATCTCTCACGCGTCTTTGAAAAGGGATTTACCGGGGAGAATGGGCGAGTGTACAGAAGGTCAACCGGGATAGGATTATATCTATGTAAAAAACTTGCAGACAAATTGCATATTGGGATGCACATTGATTCGGAAAAGGGAAAGGGAACGACGGTTCAGCTTATTTTTCCGAAGAGTAAATTGTTGCTGTTGGAATCGTAAAGGCTTACGGTTCTTTTTTTATAGGATCTTCTGATTTATTAAAGAAACCTTTCAATACTGTAAGATTAATGAAATCCAATGCAATAGGAGCTGGCTGGGGGGCGAGTGTAAAGTGTAGGTAGCAGACGAAGAGCAAAGGAGATGATCGAAATGGCGCAGATTTTGAATGTGGAACACATAGAGAAATATTTCGGGAACAAGGGAAACATCTCGAAAGCGATTGATGATTTATCGTTTCAAGTGGATAAGGGTGAATTTGTGGGGATAATGGGTCCATCGGGGAGCGGGAAAACGACGCTGTTGAATTGTATTTCAACGATTGACCGCGTCACGACGGGCAATATCGTCATAAACAATCAGGATATCACGACGCTTAAATCGAATAAGCTTGAGAAATTCCGCCGTGATGAACTGGGCTTTATTTTTCAGGATTTCAACCTATTAGACACGTTAACGGCCTTTGAAAATATTGCATTAGCTCTGACGATTCAGGGGCAGAAGGCTGATCAAATTACACAATTCGTTGAAAAAGTAGCTGAGAAGCTTGGTATTACTGAGGTGCTGCCGAAATTTCCTTATGAAATGTCAGGGGGACAAAAACAACGCGTGGCGTCGGCAAGAGCCATCGTCACGAATCCATCCCTTGTGCTAGCGGATGAACCAACAGGCGCACTTGATTCAAATTCATCACGATTGCTGCTGGAATCACTCGAGAAATTAAATGAAGACCTTAATACGACGATTTTAATGGTCACGCATGACGCGTTTACAGCAAGCTATGCCAAGCGGATTTTGTTCATAAAAGATGGCAAAGTGTTCAATGAAATTGTTCGCGGAAATGATACGAGGAAGGAATTTTTTAATCGAATTATTGAAGTCGTAACACTGCTCGGAGGCGATACGACGAATGTATTTTAAACTATCGCTGCGCAATGTTAAACGAAGCATAAAGGATTATGCCATTTATTTTATTACGATCACTTTCGCGGTTTGTGTGTTCTATAGCTTCAACTCTTTATCCGCACAACAGGCAATGCTGGACCTGTCCAGCAGCCAAAAAGAAATCGTGAAGGAGCTAGTCAGGATCATTGCGGTTGTTTCTGTCTTTATCTCAGTGGTGCTGGCGTTTCTGATCATCTTTGCGAATAGTTTTCTGATAAGACGCCGCAAAAAAGAACTCGGTATGTACATGACGCTCGGGATGAGCAAGTATAACATTTCGAGAATATTGATCTTGGAAACGCTTCTGATCGGAATCATTTCTCTAGCTGCTGGATTAGCGCTCGGTTCTCTTCTGTCCCAAGGGCTCTCTATTCTGACAGCTGCGATGTTCCAGGTTGATATGAAAGCCTATCACTTTGTTTTTTCAATGGACGCAATGGTCAAGACAATCCTCTATTTCGGGATCATTTATCTCGTGGTCATGTTATTTAATGTGGTGATCATTAACCGGTATAAGCTGATTGATCTGCTGACAGCAAGCCGAAAAAATCAGAAAGTGAGAATTCGAAAAACCTCAACCTCAATTGCGGTTTTCACCTTTTCTTTACTGACCCTTGGAACGGCATATGGCATCATGCTTAAGTTCGGTTTGTTAAAAAGCATATACCTGGTTTGGGTTTCTGTCGGAATTGGGGCACTAGGAACGCTGTTGTTCTTTCTATCCCTTTCAGGCTTTCTTATCAACCTTTTTAAGCAGAACAAACGCTTTTATTTCAAAGATATTAACATGTTTGTGCTGAGGCAGATCAACAGTAAAGTGAATTCAACGTTTGTGTCAATGACGATTATTTGTTTGATGCTTTTCTTCACAATCGGCGTATTATCAACCGGGTTTGGATTGAAAAACAGTCTGGAAAACAATTTGGATTTAAAGACGCCTTACGATGCAACCCTGTCATATAATGTGGATGTAAAGCATCCGAATTCAGAGGTGTTCGGAAAGCTTGACGTGAAGCAATACGGTGATTACGTCAGATTCAATAAATACCAATCGAACATACAGCTCACGTCATTTCTAGGCGATTATGCGGACAGTAAATCCAAGAATTTGTTGCCGAATTGGCAGATGACCGTTATCAAGCAATCGAAATACAACGAACTGATGCGGTTGCAAAACAAACAGCCGGCAGCCCTTGGTCAGAATAAGGTGCTGTTCCTGACAAACGAAGATGTCTTAAAGCCAACATTAAAACGAATGGCGGCTAAGCAAAAAAAATTAACGATCAATGGCCATGCGTATGAGGTATCTTCTAAAGGGTTCCAGCTTCTGTCAACGGCAACAACCTCTTTTGCCAACGAGCCACTCATAGCGGTCGTTCCAGATACTGGGATCACAGGCTTGCAGAAATCAGAGAGCGTCCTGGACATTCAATACAATGGGCAAACCAAAGCAAAGGATCAAGCGATTTTTAAAAAAATACAAGCATTTAATGATTCAAATTCGAAGGCAAAGGCTCAGGTTTATTTACTTGGCACGACAAAAACAGATGTCTATGAACACGCCACAGGCGCTTCAGCAATGGTTGTTTATATCGGTATTTACCTCGGGATCGTTTTCTTAATTTCCAGCGCAGCGATTCTCTCCCTCCAACAACTTTCGGAGGCAAGCGATAATATGGAAAGATACACAATGCTGAAGAAGATCGGGGTAACGAATCGAAGCATCAACAAGTCGATCTTCAGGCAGATTCTCATTTACTTTATGATGCCGTTATCCTTGGCTATCATCCACTCGATCTTCGGTATTCAAGTGGTAAACAGTGCGCTGGAGGTTGCAGGAAAGGCAAGTGTTCTGATGTCATCGTTTCTTACTGCGGGCATCATTATCATTGTATACGGGGCGTATTTCCTTGCAACGTATTCCGGCTATAAGTCGATCGTGAAGTGATGAAAGCTTTAGATTGAGACATAGAAAAAGGATCTTTTAAGCTCTTAACAGAGTGAGAAAGATCCTTTTTTATACTTTAAGAATGTTTAACTTCGCTAATGCAAGAAAGCGGAAAAGGATTCGTGCGACTAAGGCCTTCGCCATTAATGGCCTGGCGGAAGGCCAAGTCTTCTTTAATAGATAGAAGAGGACTAAATTCTTAAGGCATAGAAGCTGTGATCTGTGGCTTCACATTTCGGATTTAATTGAGCCTGGGGTACATTCCGGCAGCCTTTTCTACAGTTAAAAGGAAATATTAGGAAAGTGGCAGGACAGAATCCACCAGAAGTGGCAGGCAAATACCCGGAAGTGGCGGGCAAATCTTGAAAGTAGACAACAAAACATGAATGGGAACGGTTCCACGACCCTGAAAAGCACTTTCGAGATCAATTCGGAAGCTGATTTAACTTTATTTTTATAAAAATCAGCTGTTTTTCATGAAAAATCAAATAAAACAAAGATTTTTCACACCTTATTGCATTTTGACCTTCTTCATTTAAAAAGGCGGCTGTAAGGTGACATCAAAATCTGGACTGGGAATGATTTCCCAGCTCTTAAAAGGAAGCCTTAAATCAATAAGGACCGGGCAGTTTATGCCCGGTTTTTCGTATCCTGTTTAATCACTCACACCGTCTCGTTTTGTGCCTCTTCTTTAGCCTTTTTTGGTATCAGAAATGGAACGATCATCGGAATGATCAAGACCAGGATGAGTAAACGAATGACCTGCATGGCCGCAACGATACTCGCATTCAGGTCCAAGGACGAAGCGACAGAGGCCATCTGAGGCGCTCCGGCAGGGACAATCGCTAGTAAACTGGTAATAAAGTCAAGCGGTGTCATGAGATAAAAGACAAACGTGACAATAAACGTTAGCAGGAAAAAAGAGAGCAAGACCGCAACACTTATCCATCCGATTTTCTTTATATCAGATAACGCTTTTCTGTCAAAGCGTACACCAATGATGACGCCAAGTATGGCCATACCCATCCCTACTCCCAGGTTCGGCATAGGCGGGAGGGTGTGAACAAATGTATGAAAGAGGAAGCCGAGCGTGATCGAATATAAGAATGGGGCGATGGGAATGCGCCACTTTTTTGACGCGAACAAGGTCAGACCAATCAGTATCGCATAAAAAATAATGGCGATCCACATCGGAACGGAGCTCTGCGTGGCGGCGCTTGGAGCGCTGCCATGAACGTCATTCGTGCTTACAAATGAACTCATAAATCCCGCAACAATCGGAATCGTCGCAACCAGCATCATGATTCGCACGGTTTGGAAGGCGGCAACCATCCCCAGGTTGGCTTTGTAGTCTCTGCTCAGCGCCATCATAACGGATGCCCCTGCCGGCAAACAACAGAATAAAGCGGTTTTCGCATCCAGGCTCGAATACTTCTGAAGCAGTTTTCCTAAGACCCAGCTCGCTGCGAGTAAGATAACCATGGACACGGCAAGCGGAATCAAATAGCTGCCCACCTCTTTAAACATTGAGATCCTGATACTTAGGCCAATGCTCACCCCGATCACGGCGAGCGCCAGATCAAACAGGACGTTTGGATACGTTATATCTGAGATCACTAGACGATAGAAGACCCCGACCAGCAGAGCGCCTAATAACCAGCCAGCTGGGACGTTAGCAAGATCAAAGAGAAAGCCGGCGGCAAAAGCAGCTAAGATTAATACGATTTTTCTCATAAGAACAGCACCTTTTAAAAAATATATGGAGAAGAATATGCAGCGACGGAAGAACGTTTCTATAAAATTAAATGCAAAGGCATAATGATAACGTTTTAGAGTATCTACACCATGGTATATCAAATGCCGGGATAAATCGAGAATAAACGCTGACTGGGGCGGCCAAACAGATTTCTTTTCTTTCTTGAAGGTATCTGAAATAATATCTAAGTATTCAAGAAAGAGGAGGAAATCCATTGAGTCAGACAAATAAATCGCTCGAAGCATTATTTAAACCGTTCACAAGTGAAAAACTAACACTAGCAAATCGCACGGTGATGGCACCAATGACACGCGGGTTCTCACCTGAAGGGGTCCCGGGAGAAGATGTGGCAGACTATTATCGCCGCCGCGCCGAAAATGGTGTCGGCTTGATTGTCACAGAAGGAACAGGGATCAATCATCCATCTTCTGTGTCAGGGGCAAGCATTCCGCTTTTCCATGGAGAAGCCTCATTAAACGGCTGGGCGAAGGTCGTAAAGGACGTCCATAAAGCTGGCGGAAAAATCGTGCCTCAGCTTTGGCATGTGGGGATGACCCGTAAAAAAGGTGAGCTTCCAAATGAAGACGCTCTTCCTGTTGGCCCATCTGGTCTAAGCTTATCTGGTGAAAAAGTGACAGAGCCAATGACCGAAGAAGAAGTCAAGGCGATGGTCGCAGCTTATGCTCAGGCGGCAGCTGATGCAAAACGGATCGGATTCGACGGCATTGAGCTTCACGGCGCGCACGGTTATTTAATTGACCAGTTCTTCTGGGCAAACACAAACAAGCGTACGGACCGTTATGGCGGCGATCTCGTCGGCCGTACACAATTTGCCGTTGAGGTGATTGAAGCCTGCCGACGTGAAGTTGGACCTGACTTCCCGATCATCTTCCGTTTCTCTCAATGGAAAATGAATGACTTCAAAGCCAAGCTTGCTGAAACGCCAGATGAATTAAATCGTTTCTTGCAGCCCTTGGTCGAAGCCGGCGTCGATATCTTCCACTGCTCGACACGCCGTTTCTGGGAGCCGGAATTCGAAGGCTCTGATATGAACCTGGCAGGCTGGACGAAGAAATTGACAGGCAAACCTGCCATTTCTGTTGGATCCGTTGGCCTCGATGGGGAATTCACTAATTTTTCAGGTGCCAACACAGCTAGTCTGGATGGACTTATTGAAAAGCTCGATCATGAAGAGTTCGATCTTGTCGCGATCGGCCGTTCATTATTGATGGATCCGGAGTGGGTCAGAAAAGTACGCGACGGCAGAGTCAATGACTTACTGCCGTTCGATAAAGAATCACTTCAAAAGTTATACTAAGCTTTTGCGAAGTGTAAAGTAGATAAAAAGCAGGTGCCTCGCCAGTTAACATTACTGGTGGGGTACCTGTTTTTTATGTTAGCTAGTCGCGAAAGAAGGTCGATTTCTGCGAAAATGGCGGTTAAAATCCTGATATATGGAATTACATCTAAAATAACGATTTACAGAGAAACTTATCTGATGAATTTTTGAGGATTATTTTACTTTGGCAGGTAAATCATTGATTTTGGCGCGTAAACCATTGATTTTGGCAGGTAAACCGTTTATTTTGGCACATAAACCATTGATTTTGGCACGTAAATCTCAAATTCGGCACATAAAACACTGATTTTGGCACATAAAACTAATATCAAGAAGCGTAAATCCTATTCTAAGAAGTCGAATACCCATTTCCATCATGGGTTTTTTATTAAATTGCCGTTTTTTCATATAAATTAAGTGGAAAACGCCCGCTTTCCGCGGGCGTCTCGCTATTTTCACTGAGTTAGGCCTTCATTATAGGCATTTTTTAATAAAGGATAATCTGCCCTAGTAATAGAAATCTTATTGAGTAACCAATTAATGGGTGGGGAGATCAAATGAACAAAAACACAAGAAGATTAATTATTGCTATCATTGCTTTGCTATTTTTATATGCTGCAACCTCTTTTTCCGCAAATTTATCAATGAGACGTGTTATTTTTCTTCATGGTCATCCCATTCAGGCTTTCACTGCTGATATTGGGAAGAGTTATCACGATGATAAGCGTCTAGGGGCATGCTACGCCTTAAATGAATCAAAGTCTCAGAAGTTTTTTGATAATCCGAGTTCAGTAACTGGTGTTTGTTTGAAAAAGAATAGAATTGGTATGTACTATAAAGGGTCAATTGGTTTGTTTTAGATTATTCGTGCCACTGTTTTTTTTACAAACAGGGTTTGATTATTGTTCCTATTCACTATGATAGTATTAAAGGATAGCTGTCATAGGAGGATTTCGCTTGATTGAAGAGTTACTTAAAGAGGCTGAGCAATTTATTCGTAATTTTTATAGTGAATTAAATAAACCTGAGCAGGAACTGGAAAATAGATGGGATGAAATCAAAAGGCAGATTTGCAGCGAAGGTTATTATACACATACCGCTGAGGAACTGGAATATGGGGCAAAAGTGGCGTGGCGGAATAGTAATCGCTGTATTGGGAGGCTGTTCTGGGATAATTTGAAGGTGATTGACCAGAGGCACTTGAATACAGAAGAGGACATTTGTGAAGCACTATTTGAGCACATTGATTTTGCGACGAATAAGGGGCGAATCCAGCCGACGATTTCTGTTTTTTCACAGAAAACGCCTCGCAAAAAGGTACGAATATGGAATCATCAATTAATTCGTTACGCTGGATACCGTACTGAGCAAGGCGTTGCGGGGGATCCAGACTCGATAGCATTTACAGAGGCTTGTACCACGCTAGGCTGGAAACCAAAGTATGGGGACTACGATATTTTACCGCTTGTCATTCAGTTAAACGACGATCGTCCCAGACTCTATGAAATCCCAGAAGATCTAGTGCTCGAAATTCCAATTCGACATCCTATTATATGGGGTTTGAAGAACTAAAGATGAAATGGTATGCCGTGCCTTTTATTTCGGATATGAGTCTTGAAATTGGCGGCATTACTTACACTGCTGCGCCATTTAATGGCTGGTATATGGGCACTGAGATCGGGGCGCGAAATCTAGCTGACGACTTCCGATATAATATGCTTCCGAAGATCGCGCTGGCAATGGATTTAGACACGAAAAGCAGTATATCGCTATGGAAGGACAGGGCCCTGGTCGAACTGAATGCGGCTGTCCTGCATTCATATAAAGAGGATGGCGTGAGTATCGTTGATCATCATACCGCCGCTCAACAGTTTAAGAAATTTGAAGAAAAAGAAGCGGAAAAAGGCCGATCAGTAACCGGTAATTGGGCGTGGCTAATTCCACCCATGGCTCCTGCTGCAACACATATTTTTCATAAACGCTATCAGAACAAGACTGTAAAACCCAACTATTTTTATCAGCCAAAACCCTATTAAGAATTAGGCAATGAATGAACCAACAATACAAAATGGGAGGAGCCGTATGGACAAATGGGAAAAAAGGAATTTATATATTCTAATTCTGATCGTTATCCTGATCGGAACAGGCGGTAGCCTTTGGACTGTTCATCATATGAAAGAAGAAAAATACCCAAGGTGGACAGGAATGAGCGAGGACGGAAAATGGAAAGCGATATTAGCAAAAAATAAGAACACAGCTTCCAAAGATTACTTTGGAAAATTATATTGGAATGGCGATAAAAAAGATATGAAACATGTCTATTTAACTTTCGCACAGTTCAGAGTGAATGGAAACTATCACACAGGCGATAAAAAAGAACGCATGAACAAGAAAGAGGAAATTATACCTAACCCTGATGTAACAGGATTTGTTGATTTTGAACCTTATAACACCATCAACAATAAAAAATTAGTCGTTTACCTGCATTGGAAAAAAGATCATCAGACGCATCACACCAAAATTACATTAAAGAAACAAACGAAATAGTAAACAAGCATAAGATAGAGCATCGAATTGACACAAAGAGGTGAAAGGTTGGTGAAGGAAGGTGCCCTAGTAATAGAAATCTAATTAAGTAACCAATTAATGGATGGAGAGATCGAATGAACAAAAACACAAGAAGATTAATTATTGTTTTTATTGCTTTGTTAATTTTATACATCGGCACCACTTTTTCCGCAAATTTATCAATGAGACGTGTTATTTTTCTTCATGGTCATCCCATTCAGGCTTTCACTGCTGATATTGGGAAGAGTTATCACGATGATAAGCGTCTTGGGGCATGCTACGCCTTAAATGCTTCAAAGTCTCAGAAGTTTTTTGATAATCCGAATTCAGTAACTGGTGTTTGTTTGAAAAAGAATAGAATTGGTATGTACTATAAAGGGTCAATTGGTTTGTTTTAGATTATTCGTTCCACTGGTTTTTTTTCATATTAGGTTTGGTTTTTTGTGCATTTCACTATGATAGTATTAAAGGATAGCTGTCATAGGGGGATTTCGCTTGATTGAAGAGTTACTTAAAGAGGCCGAGCAATTTATTCGAACTTATTATGGAGAACGAAATAAATCTGAACAGGAACTGGAAAATAGATGGGATGAAATCAAAAGGCAGATTTGCAGCGAAGGTTATTATACACATACCGCTGAGGAACTGGAATATGGGGCAAAAGTGGCGTGGCGGAATAGTAATCGCTGTATTGGGAGGCTGTTCTGGGATAATTTGAAGGTGATTGACCAGAGGCACTTGAATACAGAAGAGGACATTTGTGAAGCACTATTTGAGCACATTGATTTAGCGACGAATAAGGGGCGAATCCAGCCGACGATTTCTGTTTTTTCACAGAAAACGCCTCGCAAAAAGGTACGAATATGGAATCATCAATTAATTCGTTACGCTGGATACCGTACTGAGCAAGGCGTTGCGGGGGATCCAGACTCGATAGCATTTACAGAGGCTTGTACCGCGCTAGGCTGGAAACCAAAGTATGGGGACTACGATATTTTACCGCTTGTCATTCAGTTAAAAGACGATCGCCCCAAACTCTATGAAATCCCAGAAGATCTAGTGCTCGAAATTCCAATTCGACATCCAAGCTTGTCGAGCTTTGATCAATTAAAGATGAAATGGTATGCCGTGCCTTTTATTTCGGATATGAGTCTTGAAATTGGCGGCATTACTTACACGGCTGCGCCATTTAATGGCTGGTATATGGGCACTGAGATCGGGGCGCGAAATCTAGCTGACGACTTCCGATATAATATGCTTCCGAAGATCGCGCTGGCAATGGATTTAGACACGAAAAGCAGTATATCGCTATGGAAGGACAGGGCCCTGGTCGAACTGAATGCGGCTGTCCTGCATTCATATAAAGAGGATGGTGTGAGCATCGTTGATCATCATACCGCCGCTCAACAGTTTAAGAAATTTGAAGAAAAAGAAGCGGAAAAAGGCCGATCAGTAACCGGTAATTGGGCGTGGCTCATTCCACCCATGGCTCCTGCTGCAACACATATTTTTCATAAACGCTATCAGAACAAGACTGTAAAACCCAACTATTTTTATCAGCCAAAACCCTATTAAGAATTAGGTAATGAATGAACCAACTATGCAAAATGGGAGGAGCCGCATGGACAAATGGGAAAAAAGGAATTTATATATTCTAATTCTGATCGTTATCCTGATTGGAACAGGCGGTAGCCTTTGGACCGTTCATCATAAAAATGAAGAAAAATACCCAAGGTGGACAGGAATGAGCGAGGACGGAAAATGGAAAGCGATATTAGCAAAAAATAAGAACACAGCTTCCAATGATTACTTTGGCAATTTATATTGGAACGGCGATAAAAAAGATATGAAACATGTCTATTTAACTTTCGCACAGTTCAGAGTGAATGGAAGCTATCATACAGGCGATAAAATAGAACGTACGAACAAGAAAGACGAAATTATACCCAACCCGGATGTGACAGGATTTGTTGATTTTGCCCCTTATAAAACAATCAATCATAAAAAATTAGTCGTTTACCTGCATTGGAATCAAGATCATCAGGCACATCACACCAAAATTACATTAAAGAAACAAACGAAATAGTAAACAAGCATAAGATAGAGCATCGAATTGTCACAAAGAGGTGAAAGGGTTGTGAAGGC
>CAVYYW010000008.1:0-45278 GCA_963772845.1 uncultured Sporolactobacillaceae bacterium | reverse complement strand
CGAGCAGCCTAGAGCGGAAATCAGCAACTACGACGACACCGGGCGACTCTTTCAGTGTCTCCCAATTTGGTGGATGTTCGGATTTAAAGATCACCTATTTAATTACGAAATTGATTCACTTTGAACTTTTTTATTTATCGTTCAGTCTTTTACTATTCAACCGAAAAGATTTAAAGGAGTTTTTTAAATGAATGCATTTGACACCAAAGTCTATCATCTGATTAACGGCTTAAGCGGCCACATTAGATGGCTAGATGCCACCCTTGGATTTATCGCTCATTTTGGCCTTGAAATTTATATGGCGAATGTTCATCATTGCCTGGCTGACATTGCCGCGCTCCAGACCCGCTGACCGCAACGCACTTCTCCCTGCAGTCTTTTCAGGCATCCTTGCGCTTTTAATAAATTTTATAATTGCACACTTTTGGTATCGGGCTCGTCCTTTTGTATCGCTTCACCAGGGTCAGTTTAATCAGTTGATCAACCATGCTGCGGATTCATCCTTCCCAAGCGATCATACCTCCGGGAGCTTTGCTTTTGCCTCTGGCGTATGGGGCTATAATAAGCTGATCAGTTACTCATTTACAATTTTCGCCTTTCTTGTGATGTTCTCAAGAGTTTATGCTGGCGTGCACTCGCCGACAATAAATCGCAGGTTTGGTTATCGGTATACTATCCGGCCAGATTGTTAAACGGTTTTCACACTTGTTCATGCCTTTAACAAAAATCGGGTTGAAAATTTTGCCAACCTTGAACCTAAGACGATTCATCGGGTTAATCAGAGAATCCGCGATTAAATTCACGAAATAGCAGGCCGAGCCTCCAAAAATTGCTTCGCGTTAAAATGGTGCGGCAGAATGAATAAGGAAGCGCCGGATTTCCGGCGCTTCCTTATTAAAAATTTTTGATTAATCATTCATCCCCCATTAGATAGGAATCCCGCTCTGAAAAAATCAATTTATTCTTCAGACTGATGTGAAAGAGAACGCCATAAATAAAAAGTGGCATAGGCTTCCCAGCCGGTCCAGTTCTTAGATAGATTTCTGATATCACTTGCTGAAGGCTTTTTATCAAGCCCCATCTGAATTTTTAACGCATTTTGGAGTCCAATATCTGCAATCGGAAAGGCTGAAGGCTCACCCAGACATTTCATCATGACATAATCAGCAGTCCACGCCCCCACACCTCTAATTTTAAGCAGGCGCTCTTTTGCCTCTTCCAACTCAGAAGTCAGTAAATCAGATTTCGTTAGTTCTCCCTTAGCCATTAACGTTGCAATGCCAATCACATACTCTGCTTTTCTCGTCGTGAATTGAAGGTCGGTCAGATCCGCCACGTCAAGGCCTGAAATTTTTTCAAAAGAAGGATGGAGCCAGTATGTGTCACCTTCAAAAGTGATTGACTCACCAAATGTTTCAACAAACCTTTTTTTTAACGTATAAGCAAACGTAAGATTGATCTGCTGACCAATTACTGCCCAGCTTAATGCTTCGAATAAATCTGGAATGCCAATAATTCTCAAGCCATAATGCTGATCTGCCAGTTTTGCTAAAATTGGATCGAGACCCGCTAACCGGTAGAAGGGTCCGAGATCACGATTAAGATCGAATAGTTGACGTAAATATTCAGCCGCTTTAATTTCCCCAGATTCCTTTAATTTATTTAGCGGAAAAGCTATTCTAAGTTTATTGCCGCTGACCCAAGCTCTGACTAACACCGGCTTACCGTCAATTTCAATTAATTTTAAAAAGACGTTTGCCTTAATATTATGTAAACATTCCTGTGCAGATCTGCTTAGAAAACCAAGGCATTCTGAAAAACTGAATGGAACAGGCAGATCGAGTTCCACCTCTCCTTTATGATTAATTGACGCTACCGTTGACTTGTCCGTATTGTCATTAAACTGCTTCAAGCGTTTCACTCACCTTTTTAAATTGAGGCTTTCATAACGGGATTGCTTATCTTTGTTATTATACATGAATTAAAGAAAACTTGGCTTTTCGCTTAGGATTTTAATGACGAAAGCCCTAGTTACGCTTATACTTTATTCCTCTTTCTCGCTTTATCGACGTTAACCATTCTTAAAGTATGGCTTTGTTAAAGTTTAATGTTGATATTTGATAAAAAAATGGAACTCCCAAATTTATGGAAGTTTCTGTTTTTTTAATGTCTTATTTAACTAAATCACCCTTTACTTGAATAATACGGAGGATTTGATTAAGTGATATGATGCATCTTTTATGAATTTTTATATTGGGATTCAATGAATACGTCTATAACCTTATCGCAAATATCATGATGAGTGGTTCCGTCAAAATTAAGCAAGACAACCACTCCCAAGTTAAGTTCAGGCACCATTGTCATCAAAGCCCTTACAGCCATTTGACCGCCTCCATGTTCTACAATCCTGAACCCTTTATATATGTCAGTAAACCATGCAAGTCCGTAGCTTCTTACTTCACTTCCGAACCGCCATTCTTCACTGACAAGATGAATAGGGTTTTGCATTTCTTCTACTAACTCTGAACGTAGAATATTCGATTCTTTGTTTAAGTGAAATGCTAAATATTTTCCTAAATCATTTGCTGTTGAATACAAGTAACCAATTGGAGCCGAAATTGAGTTTTTTGGAAAGGGGGTTTCTGTTCTTTCCTTGCCTAAATAATATCTAGCGCTATTTTCATCTTGTTCGACTTTATCTGAATCTCCAGTTGTTCGATTCATATTTAAGGAAGTTAGGATTTCATCTCCGAGGTGTGTTTCCCAATTGGAACCTGTCACTTTTTCAAATAAATCTGCAAGTATTACATATGAATCTGTGCAATAATTCCATCCCTTGCCGACTGGATACTCCAACTCTACTCTTTGAAACCATTTCGTTATATCCTCTCTAGTTTTTACACCTCTAATTTCTTCTTCTGTAAGGTTATAGTAATCTAATGCTTCTTGAAATTCAGTAGGTGTATCCGAAAATATTTCTTTTACATTCGGAGCAGTCATATTGGCTATTCCTAAGTCTGAAGGGAAGCCTGCCGTATGCGATAAAAGATGGCGTATTGTAATAGTATCACTTTGTTGTTTATTTTTTGTTCTGAAGTATGGCAGATATTGAACCACAGTATCATCCAATGATATTAGTTTTTTTTCTACAAGCTGCATGATGGAAAGTGCCATGAAATTCTTTGATATGCTTTGAATACTCATCAATGTATCACCATCAATAGGACTATTTACTGGGTTAACCCGAGAGTAACCAAAACCTTTAGAATAGATAATGTCTGAATCCTTAACTATTGCTACGCTCAATCCAACCCCCTGATGGTCATTTATGATTCCATTAATATAATCCGTTATTTGATTAAGTTTGTTGAAAGTGGATTGTTTCATCTTTTTTCCCTCCCTTCTTAAATTAAACTGCCCTTTAGTAGAATAAAGAAAAAAACCTTCAGACAGTAAACTTAGATAATCTAAGTGTATCATATGTTTCTATATTTGGGATTAAATTCCCTTTTATTATCACATCATTCATTGTGACTTCATTTCGCTGATGATGGATGCTCTCTAACACTTGAAACCAAGCAAGATAATTGTTCAGATACTTGGTAGCCACTCCGTTAAATCGCTGTAAAGGAAATAGGTCTCGTCCATTTCTACGATACCTTGGAAATTTGATAGTTCCATTTGCTTTAATGCCGTTAGGAGCTTGTACCTCCAATAAAATAAGTGACGTGAGTAACGTCACCAATCAAATCGGCTGATTTACGAAGCGAATAACCTTCTATCATACATTCAATTAACTTCATCCAACGATTGAGATGACGGGTTCGATATAATGCCGTATTGGTGAGGTCAGTGAAAGTCATTCGACAAGATTTACAGCGATAACGCTGTTTCTTCACTTCTTCACCGTCGACTATTGTAGAATACTTTCCAAACCGAACAATATGTTCTGATTTACACTCAGGACAACGATAGCCATCTTTATTTTTACGTTCCGAGATTTCCTCTAGAACGGTTCCTGTTGAGGATGACGCAGTAAGAGCATCGATTAAATATTCTCGTAAGCGATGTTTTTCTGCTGGGTTAAGTTTTTGAATGGCTTTAAGAATATCGGTTGTTCTCACGGTCATCACCAACTCATATTTGATGACTTCATTATAGAACATTCGTTCGTCATACGAAAATATCAACAACATACTTTAACAGAGCCAATAAAAAAGAGAGATTGAGAACTCACAGCCTTTTGTCGGTGGCTGCGATCTCGCTTGGATCGCTGTTCCCGCAGCCCTTGAATAAACATCTTCGGTTCTACACCGCACGAAGAAAATGCAAAGCATTTTCGAGGAGTCTCAGGTATTTCTGGCTTTCAATAAGCATGAGTATTTTCGAGGAGTATCTCACTTCCCGGCAGCTCGGCCAATGGTGGCAAAAGTAGCTCACTCTTTAGCAAACTATTGGCCATTCAAGGCATCAGACCGAGCAATTCTTTGATTAAATCTAATACGGATAATAAACTTTAAAAGCCCACTATTTGAAAATATGACATTTGCCGCTTGGCACGGCCGAACGTCTTCCTCACTCTCATGAAGAACATTTCTGTCTCTTTTTGATCCTCTGTTGTTTTTCATCGCTTCTATGAAAGCTAAGCCGCCGCTTTCGTTCTTCATGACGGAATCTCGGGCGTACCGATTAAGCTGAGAAAGGAAAATCTATAACCATAAATGACTTTTAATGGGCATCATCTGGCCACTAACACGTTGATTAAAGCGAGAGCAGCCTAGAGCGGAAATCAACAACCTTGACGACTGCTGGGGACTTTTTCAGGGGTCTCCCACGATTCCGCAGGCCTCTCGAAATTTCCGACAGCTCGGCCTGTAGTGACAAAACCGATGCAGTTAATCTTGTTCGTCTCACTGCGCTTGCTTCAATAAATCGGAGCTGAAAAAAAGCAGGATCACTTTTCGCGTCCTTGACCTTTACTGCTTCTGCCATCATAAAAAACATGCCAGATCCCTATTCGGAATCTGGCACACAGGATGCTATTTATATGTTTTTAGTGAAACTTCCATTTTCAGTGCATCCATAGGATCCGCGGACGTTTTTAACGTATAAACCGTCTTGTCATCTTGCAACAGGATAACGGAATCTGGCTTGTTTTTGCCATATGTCACAGAAACTTTACCGCTTGATTTTGGTTCAGGCAGCGTATTGGCATTAAGGTATGTCACCATTTGTTTGCCGATTTCCTGTCCGAAATTGGTGAGCGGAAGCGGTACAAAAAGCTGATCTGTCCAATTCCCTTGGTTCCATACAAAACTTGTTTGCTTTGAGTCCGAACTGGCTGTCGCCTTTATATTATGTCCAAGATCCACATTTCCGTCAGCCTCAGACTGAGGTTTTACTGCGGCTTTTGCCTTTTCAACTGTTGGATAGGTTTGCGCTGAAAAAACAGCGAGCGCTTCATCTTCACTCATCGCCTTCACTTTTTCGCTGTTCACAGCTTCAGGCTGATCTGTTGTGTAAAAAACTATTTTATATTGGCTGCTGTCTCCAGAAACTGCCGCTGTCAGCGACTGGCTTGGGTCAACCGGCAAATAGCTTGGCGCACGCTTAGTCAATGATGTCTTAATAGAAGCCATTGCTTTTTGGACCACTTTAGAGGTCTTTTCATTATTTGCCTTTGAATCATCTGCTGCTGATGTGCTGCTGTCTCCTGAATCTGATGGAGCAGACGGATCAGCAGCAGCCTGATCCTTGCTGCTGTCCTTTGTACTATCTTTCTTAGCGGCAGTCTTGTCCGTTTTATTATCAGACGCCTTTTGATCTGAAGACTGACAGCCGGCAACCAAAAAAACCGCCAGTAAAAGCGTTGTTAATAATGTTAGAATCTTCATGTCTCCACCCTCTTCTTTCATGCTGTATCTCGATTATATGTCTGCAATAATGGCAGATTTTTTTGACAGGTAGCCATCATTTGAATATTGCATCTTTTTTATTCTCTCATATTTATATGGTTAATTCCATCTCTTTTCAGACAACGCCCATGGAAAGATCTCCTTTAATTTTCAAACTAAAAAAAACGCCCCACTTAATGGGACATTCAAACAGTTTTAAAATGAATATCTTTATATCGGCGCAATTCCGAGGGGGCGCGCAGTGACCGTTCGGTGGTCATGAGCACCCGCCGAGGATGAAGCAACGAAGAATGCGAGCATCTTTCTTTATGTTGAATTGACGTTGATGACGCCATGAAAGCGCTTGTCATTCGAGGCGCAATTCCGAGGGGGCGCGCAGTGACCGTTCGGTGGTCATGAGCACCCGCCGAGGATGAAGCAACGAAGAATGCGAGCGTTTTTCATAAGTCATAAATTACGGCATAAGCTGAACCTCATTAACCGGCCAAAACCGCACATCAACTTTCCCAACCACCTGGTGCATATCCACAAAACCAAATTCTCTGCTGTCATCACTGATCTGTCTGTTATCACCCATCACCCAGAGTTTTCCTTTAGGAACAGTGGCACGACCGGTTTCTTCCATTAAAGAAAAATCATTTGTCAGCTGACCGCTGATAAGCTTTTTCTTATAGGGATCTAGGTACGGTTCTTTAACTGCTTTTCCATTAACATACAAGACATCATGCTTATAAACAATTTTATCACCTGGCAGGCCGATTACCCTTTTGACATAGTCTTCTGTTTTATTAGCATGGAAAATAATCACCTCAAAGCGGTGCGGCTCTGTGATATGGTAGTCTGCTTTATTCACAATCAGACGATTGCCACCCTGAATGGATGGCATCATCGATTTGCCTTCTACAACATACGTCGTTAAAAGAAAGTGTTTTACAAATAGAGCAATCAGTACTGCAAGCACAAAGGCTTTCAGCCACTGCAACCCTTCTCTTTTTTTCAAATTCATGCTCCTCCTTCAGCTTTGTGCCGGTTCTCCAGTATAAGTAACTTCTGTATCGAAAATCACTTGTCCATCCTTCATTTCAATCGTTCTGTTCGCTTTCTTAGCAAGAGATGGATCGTGCGTGACAAATAAAACCCCACATTGTTTTTCTTTATTTAATGTCTGAAGGAGTTCAAAGATCCTTTCACCCGTTTCCGTATCCAAATTCCCTGTTGGTTCGTCCGCAAGAAGCCAGTCTGGTTCGTGAATCAGTGCTCGGGCAATCGCAACCCTCTGCTGCTGACCGCCGGATAATTGTGACGGCAGAGAATTTTTCTTATCCGAAAGTTGAACTCGCTCAAGCAGCTCAAGTGCTCTTTCTTTTTTATTATAAGGTACCTTTCGGGCAAAAAGCGGTGCCATAACATTTTCCAAGACGGTTAAGGTCGGCAAAAGGTGAAATTGCTGAAAAATAAACCCAATATGTTCAAATCGGAAGTCGGCAAGTTTTTTGCCGCCTAATCTAGCAATATCTTGCTCATCAAAACAAATCTTGCCCTCTGTTGGCTGATCAAGCGTGCCGATTAGACTGAGAAGCGTCGATTTGCCTGATCCGGATGCTCCTACTAATGAGACAAAGTCACTTTCAAAGAATTGAAGATTTATACCTTTAACAGCATCTGTAATGACACCGTCACCCTTAAATGCTTTCCCAACATTACTTAACCGAATGGATAACCCCATCGCTATTCCCCCTGATCACTAAGAATGATGTATGTCTATAAATTCTTGTATTTTTTCATGGCGATCTTCCCAAGTTCCTTCAGTAACACTTAATTTTAATACTGGCATGTCTAATTGATTAAGAATGCCGCGTTCAATTTTCTGTCTCGCTTCCATGACTTTCACGAGGCCATCAAAGCCTTCCACATTCTGCTGTTTTCCATATCCCTGGCCTGTGTGATAACGAATGATGAAGTCCTGCCATTCCTGAGATCGTTCTTTGCTTACGTTTCCCAATGTGCCCTTTGTATCCTTCGCATCTAAATAAATGAGCAGAGGACGAAGCCCTTCTACCGCCTCTTCAAGGTTTAGAATGTGCTTCTCTATCGCAGGAGCCCCAAGGTTAAATCTTGCAAAAAGCGCACAAAGAGGATTTTGGAGAAAGCAGCACTCAAAAATAATCACACCGCTTTCTCTTCCGTGAAAATCGGCAAATCTCTGCCAATTTTTATGGAGAAGATCCTGATACTGTGCAGCTGAGAGCTTTCCTTCATAAATATCATATTTAATGAGTTCATTTATTAGTTGGTTTGGGAGGGTGTGTCTTTTCTCTTCTGCTAATTTTCCGTACGAAAGTAAATAACCATTCGTTTCTTTAACAGCTTTTTCAAGAATGCTCTCTTTATGATCTGGCCATCTGTTTAAGAGGTTTTCAAGTTCAGGTGCAGTAACATATGAAACGCGTTCGAAATCAGCGGGATGATCAAGATCCCCCTCCTGATAAAGCGCCACTTCTTCTCCCTTATTCTCCAAATAGCTTTTAATAAAGTGAGCTGTTGTTGATTTGCCTGATCCAGGAATGCCTTCTACCATTATTAACTGAGCCATCTTTCTTAAACCTCCGCTTAATGATAATTTCATCTCACTATTATTCTATTCGACCTTTCCGATCGTTCACCTTCCAAATACAATTAAATTACTTTTTATGTGGAGAAAAACCCAAAACCTGTGCATAAGTGCCAAGTTATGCACATTATACACACAAATTATCCACAAAATCTGGGTTGATAAATAATAAGTTATCCACATATGCACATTTTTGCAGTTTCTTGAGTCTTTTCTTTGGCATCGTTCTCTGTTTCCCATTATCATTAATTACATGAATAGACAAAGACAAGCCATCCACTTATTACGACATTGGTGGGACCGGATCAGAGCTTCCGATCCTGGTCTAACGCGTTTAAATCAAGGAATAAAAGTTATTTCAAGCGTGATGACCACCGTATTCCTCATGCTTATAATTGTTCACTTTTATGCACCAAAGCAGGTGACGGCCGCCATTTTCAGCGGGGTAATAGGTATGATGGGCATTCTGGTGGTTAATGATCCCACTCGAAAAGAAAAAATGATTACCACATTGCTGCTCCCATTTTCAAGTGCATTTGCCATAACAGTCGGTTCTTATTTAAATTCTATCGCTCACCTTGCGGATGCTGTATTAATCATTGTTATTTTTCTGGCATTTTATCTGCAGAAATTTGGCTTCAGATATTTTTCACTCTGTATGATTGCATTTATGTCCATTTACTTTTCATCACTTTTGCATGTAAAAGGATCTCAGCTTCCTTGGCTTCTGATTGCTATTAGCGTCGGGACACTATGCGCTTTCGCATACAATTTTTTTATTTTTAAGGATCGTCCTAAGCGCGTTCTTGAACGCTGTCTTTCTTCTTTTCACAAGCAGACAAATTTAACGTTCAACATAGTAATGGAAGTCATTGAAGATGTGCAGATGAATCGTTTCCGACATAAAAGTCTGGAGAGAAATGTATCCAAACTCAACGAATACGCCAGAATGGTTGCCGGTGAACTAGGCTCAACAGATCCGGGATTAATCTGGCCTGGCACGAAAGCCCACCAGATTAGGCTATACGTATTTGACACTGAAATGCTGATGGAAACCCTGTTCCCGGCTGTTGCACGATTAAAAATTCTTCATGCTTTAGAGAATGACGCTATTAGAAAAGCGCTTTACGACGTTATTCGTACTTTACGTGACATGGAGGTGCTTCAAACCCCTGAAGAAAGTGCTCAGCTAAAAGATGCAAAGCATGCCATTGCTGCTCTTCATCAGCAGCTCAATCAAATGAATTTTAATGAAGAACACACTCAAGATTGGCTTTATCTGGTTCGCAGAATTGAATCCATTGCCAACCATGTGATTGATGGTATTTATAATCTGGAAGAAGCCCGAAAAAAGAACTTGGAAGAAGAGAAACAACACACCGCATGTAACTGATGAAGACTCAGAAAATAACGCAAGCGAAAATGAAGAAAATGAAGACGAAAGCCAGGGTAAGAAAAGTGGAATGGAGAGCTCCACCAAGAAAGCGATCCAAGCGGTTATAGCCGGTGCCGTATCCATTATTATTGGCTATCTTCTTTCCCCTTCCCATCAGTATTGGATTCTCTTGTCCGCCTTTGTGGTTCTGCTGGGAACGGAATCTGTGGGACGGACGATGATCAAAGCGATTCAGAGGACGGTTGGGACATTTATTGGAGCTGTCGCCGGATTCTTAATGGCCCACTTAGTGGCTGGCCATATTTACTTAGAAATCGGTCTTCTTTTCCTAAGTATCTTCATGGCTTTCTACCTTTTTTCTATTTCTTATGGGCTTATGATGTTTTGGATAACCATGATGCTTGCTATTATGTATGATCTTCTCCTTGGAGGAATCACTGAGCAGCTGCTTGCCAGCCGGGTAATAGACACCTTAATCGGTGCAATACTTGGCTTAACCGTCTCTGCACTTGTCCTGCCTATGAAAACCAAAGATAAAGTCTCTGAAGCCACATTGGATTTTTTATCTGACCTTAAAGACTATACCAACGGCTACCTTGACCGTTTCCTTGGTGAAGCAACGACAGAAAGTCTTGCTGATAAGGCATTGGATATGGACGCCAGTCTTCAAACTGTCCGTGACGAAGCACAGCCTTTCCGTAATAGACCAGGAACGCTCGGCCGTTCTGGAATTGAGCGTCAGCTGACTGTGCTCAATGCCATGAATTATTATGCGAAACATCTTGTCGCATCCTCCACCCGACAACTTTCCGAAAATACGGATGAGGAGTTAAAAGAAACTCTTCAATACATTGAGTCATGCTTAACGCATAACCTTGATGTTCTTGGCAAGCTGTTAAACGGCAAAGGAAAAGATAAAAAAATAAAACGTCTCGAAAAAGCAAGAGAAAAAATTGAGAGAATTCCAGATAACAAGAAAAATACAGCGCCCTCTCAAAAGCAGTTAATTCATGATCTTTATTATGTCTGGCGCATTAATCAGACCATTATTTCTTTTGCTAAAGATTTAGGAGCTGAAGCAGAAGAAGAACATTCAGGTGCATGACCTTTAAGGTTATGCACCTGAAATAATATGGAGGTCCCTATGATCAATGTTCATTTTGAAAACGCCAAGGGTTTAACCCTTGTTGGAGACTATTTTCCTTCAGCAACTGCGCCAATTATTATCATGAGCCACGGATTCACGTCCAACAGATCATCAAGAGGGCGATTTGACCGGTTTGCTGCAGCCTTTCATAAGCATGGGTACGCTGTTCTTAAGTTCGATTTCAGCGGCTGTGGGGATAGTGATGATGACGCGCTCACTCTTGCTAATCAGGTTAACGATCTTAAAGCTGGTGTTTCATTTGCTGCAAGCTTAGGCCATAAAAAAATTGCTTTTTATGGCCACAGTCTTGGCAGCCTGGTTTGTCTCAGCACTTATACACCTGAGATAGAAACCATGATTTTAACAGGAGCTGGAACGGGTCCAATGTTTTTCGACTGGGAAAAAGAATTTACACCTGCTCAGCTTAAAGAGCTAAAAGAAGAAGGCTGCTTGACAGAACCGAACTCCAGGAAGCCAAGCAAAAATGTGATCATCAGCCAGCAGATGCTGAAAGATTTTGAAGAAGTTGATCAGGCAAAACTTCTGGAACCGGTTCAATGCCCGGTTCTTATCATTCATGGCAACGGGGACGAAGAAGAACGGATGCTCCTCGAAAATTCACGAAAAGCAATGGCTTTTTTGCCGGAGGAATCTCGACTGGAAGTGATTGACGGAGCTCCGCACAGTTTTATGAATTATTTACCCAATGTAGAAAAGCTCGCCATTGACTGGCTGCATATACACCTGAAAATTGAGACTTGAGCCTCTCATTGAACCTGCAATTGAAAAATTTATAGTAAACAGAGCATCTCTCTTCCTTATTCACTGCTCTTCTTAACCCATTCCTTAATGTTCTTAACGACTGCGGGATGGACCTTTGTTGTAATATAAGCGAGTTTTATTGGTTTCTGTGAAGTGTCAGGAAAAATGAGGCGTCCATCCTTAAGCAGCTCCAAAGTATAATCTGGGTGCTTCTTGTTTAGGCTCATCTTGCTTTTGGAGAAACTTAGACTAATCGTTTCCTGATCCCTCATTAAACTGATCAGTTTTTTTGCTGGCAGCGCTTGACCATCCAGACCTTCCACCTCTTTAAAAATTTTCTGAATCAGCCTCGGATCTTTGATAACAGCGGCGCCGGTTCCCTTATTGTTCTTAACCTTTTCAACAAGCAAAGTCTGGTAGGATACTTTGTCCTTTATATTTATTTTAGATTCTTTTTGACATCCGGATAACAGGAGAGCCAGTACACCGAACATAAAAATATATTTTTTCAACAGCAAACGCCTCCCTTCATTACTTTTGTAGCCGCCGAAAAGTTCGAGGCGACTGCAGGACCAACGGGCTCTTACATTTCCATCGGTGCCTCCATCCCAAGCAGCCTGAGGCCTTCCTCTATGACCGTTTGCACTGACTGAACAAGAACTACGCGTTCGTCTCTGCTTTCATTATTTTCAAGAATGCGCACCTGAGCATAATATTTGTTGAAATGCTGTGCAAGCTGGAGAAGATAACGCGCCAATTTTGATGGATTGTGCTCAGAAAAAGCCTGATAAATGACTCCCGAAAATTCTGATAGTTTTACAATAATCACCCACTCACTGTCACTCTCACCAATGTTGTAGTCGTTTGCGTCTTTAACTGCTCCGCCCTTTCTCAATAAAGAGCAGGCTCTCGCATGAGTGTATTGCAAATAAGGTCCTGTTTCACCTTCAAATGAAAGCATTTCTTCCATTGAAAATTCAATATCATAATTTGGGGTGTGCTTCAGATCGTTGAAGATTACCGCGCCGACCCCGACACTACGGGCGATTTCCTCCTTGTTTTGTAAGCCTGGATTTTTGAGCGTAATATTTTGCGCCGCTGCTTCGATTACCTGCTCTAATACTTCATCAAGGCGGACGATTTCTCCTTTTCTGGTCGACATCTTTTTGCCGTTTTTCAGCAGCATGCCAAAATTTACATGAGAAAGCTGTCCAGCCCAATCAAATCCCATTTTCTCAAGGACAGCAAATACTTGTTGAAAATGAATGGACTGTTCATGGCCAACAACATAAAAAGCCTCATCAAAGTGATAGTGATTCTTTCTGTAAATCGCAGCAGCGAGGTCACGCGTCGCATACAATGAGGTCCCATCTGATTTTTGAATCAGACATGGCGTCACCCCTTCCCCAAGCGGCACAATGAAAGCACCTTCCGACTTTACAAGTAAATTCATTTCTTTAAGCTGAGCCGTAACCGCTGGCATTTTGTCATTATAAAAAGCTTCTCCTTCGGTAGAATCAAATGAAACACCTAAGAGGTCATATGTCTTGGAGAAGGCTTTCAGCGATTCTTCTCTAAACCAGGTCCACAGCTTCCAGGCTTGCGGATCATGATCTTCCAATTTTTTAAACCAGAGACGACCTTCATTATTTAAATCCGGATTGACTCTTGCTTCTTCATGGAACTGAACATAGAGCTTCAACAGCTCAGGAATTGGATCCTTTTCCACAGCCTTCGGATCCCCCCACGCTTTATATGCAGCCATTAGTTTCCCAAACTGAGTGCCCCAGTCACCGATATGATTGAAGCGATTCACATGGTAACCGCCCTTCTCAGCAATTAAAGCAAGCGAATGACCGATTACTGTCGAACGAAGATGACCCATCGAAAATGGTTTAGCAATATTTGGTGACGAAAAATCAATTGCCAACACTTTCCCTTCACCCCAGCGCCCTGTTCCATAATTCGATTTCTGTTCAAGAATTGATTTAAGGATGTGATTGGCATAGGGCTTTCTGTGGATAAAGATGTTGAGATAACCGGCTACTGCTTCCGTCTTATCAATTACTGGACATTCTATCTTTGCCGACAGTCTATGAGAGATTTCAGCAGGTGCCATTCTTAACGGCTTTGCCAGAGTAAAACATGGCAGCGCGTAATCTCCCTTGGAAAGATCTTTCGGCTTCTGAAGCAGGCCTTCAATCTGGCCATTGGATACCTGTTCCTCTAATGCATTGGAAATCACTTCGGCTAATTTCTTTTTGATCAACTGCATTTAAGCGCCCCCTTTTTTCTTCAGTAAATATAAAAAACTCCCGCCTCTTTTATAAAAAAGAGACGAGAGTTATATCAATAATCCCGCGGTACCACCCTGATTGTTCCTTAGAACCTGCTTGAAGCTTCTAACGGAGCGACCCGGTTTCACGTACTTGATTTCAGCGAAACATCTCCAAAGTCCGGTTCATTACTCCTGGAATATTGGGCTCGCACCTTCCCCAACTCGCTGAATCCCTACAGAATAACTACTCTCTTTGTCATCGAATTGTTATTTATTAAAGGCTGTTTAAGTAAATTTTACTCAATAAAGCTCACGTCTATCGCTACATTAACGACATTTTAAAGGTCGTAAGCTAGAAATATTGACTCCTCGAAAATGCTTTGCATAACTTTTGAAAAATGGAGAGACTCAATTCAGCGGGTGACCACTGAAAACTTCCATATTAATGATCTTGCTTAAGATTTAATCCAAAGAATAACATGGTCTGATGCCTCGAAAAGTCCATCGGAATTCTATAGGCTGAAATTCATTTGCAACGAATGGCCGAGAGCTGGGAAGTGAGATACTCCTCGAAAATACTCACGCTTATTGAAAGCCAGAAATACCAAGACTCCTGAAGAATCAGCGGGTGGTCACTGAAAAAGTCCATTTAGAGGTTTTCCACGTTCACTCGGCTGTTAAAAATCGAGATGCCATGTGTTCAGCTAATGGCAATTGAATTTCTATAGCTACGATTTCAATAAGCATCCCCTGTTTACAAACACCTTGATAAAAGCGAAAGGTGCGAGACTCCAACGGGAATAGCACGCGTCCGAAGATCCACTTTGGCGTACAAAGAAACCAAGCTAAAGTTAGCTGAGGCCGTGCCCGTGGAAAGCGAGCATCCTAGAGCGGAATTCAACAGCCGCGATGTAACGCGGAACTTTCTCAGTGTCATCATGTACGGACAATGTAAGACACCGCAGCTCCACATTTGATTAAAGAGTGAGGGGGGCTCGCGCCTTACGCTTCAATTTATTTTTGGTTATCAACAACACGTTTTAAAATGATTAAGCCAAATATTAGCAGATAATTAAAGCCTTGGCAATATTATATTCAAATTATTTACTTAAATTCATTTGGCTGACCTTGATCATTTCTCGTAAGAAAGCCTGGGTTTCTTCTGCCCTCATCAAAGGGTTTGTAAAATAGTCTTCTCCAGAGATCTGCTTTCTTATTTTGAGAGCTTCTTTAATCACTGACTGCCAACGGGTGCTTACCCGGTTAAAAACATAACGGCCGGCTTCACTTTTTGAAGTTATTTCTCCCGTTATCACCGTATAATAAATCCTGCATATACTAAGGACACTGAATTCAATCCATTCCTCATCCATGAAAAGCCAGCCATTCTGTGCTTTTCCCGTCCAGTAAATGTCAAGGTTATAACGCATCGCCTTCATGAGATCCTCTTTCCCCACGTTAATACCAAGCGTTTGGACTTCCGGACCGTACAAAGTAATTCCTGCCTTTTTCAATGTCCACCACGTCACGGCATTTAGATCATAAAATCCTTTCTCAGTGAAATTCCCCTCTTCAAAATAACTGTAAGCGTTCAACACTATCGTTGTTTTTTCCAATATCCTTTCGCGGCAAGTACATGCCTTCTAATTTATTTGATAACGGAATATCCCTCAAAACCTTTTCATGCAAGTGCTTTAGCCGGCTGCGCTGATAGTCTGTCAAGGGACCACGGGTTATTATGATTAGATCGATATCGCTTTTAAGTTCATCATACGCGTCTAATGCGACAGAATTATAGACGTAAACGCCATAAAGTGAAGCGTGTAATGTCTTCTTTTAACGTTTTAACGAATTTATTCATCAAGTCTTTAATTTTCACAGGAAGTTGGGTCTCCATACCATCACCACCCTTTCATAAAAACTGTAACCGCTTTATTCATAAAATTCCTCAAACCCTTGATATTAAAGCGTTTTCAGGCTGTTTCTCTATTGCAAACCGGGGTCAAGCGTGTTATTATCTATAACAATATACTTTTCACACAAAAGGAGGTTACTCAGATGAGAAACGTGACATTAGAAGATGTATTTAAAAATCCCGTGACCCAAAAATATGTCGGCAGATCCGGTATGGCACACGCAATCAGCGCTGCTGAATTCGCCTGCATGTTTGCCAAGCAGTATAATGTTGATCCAGACTTGGCTGCTAAAGCCGCATTCCTGCATGATATAGGCCACTATACTTGGTATAGAAACGGTGAGTGGGATTATAAGCTTTATAAAGATAACGACATTCATGCTATTAAAGGAGCAAATCGCGCACATGAATTGCTTGTCAGTCTAGGTGAAGACCGGCATTGCGCTAAAGAAATCGCTTTAGCCATTTTGCTTCATACTGATTCCTATCTGCCTGAGGGACATTTGAATTTAAATCCCTTACAGGAAGTTGTGGCAAAAGCCGATGAAGCCGATGAAGAACCTGGAGGCAGCCATCACTACAAAACGATTGATTATGATGCAGCGCTCGACCGGATTCGTTCATTGGATCGCATGATTGACCAACCCTCTTCTGAACTGCACACTTTAGAACAAACAAGCTAATGGGAAGAAAGGCTGTGCCTTTTCATTTCCCACCCTTACATACCCCTCCATTTAATTATTCAATACTTAACGTTCCAAACCCTTTTCAAGCACTTCCATATAATCTTAAATGAATAACCCCCTTGCGCCTTCTTCAGTCTGAAAGAAAAGATTGGCAGCCTTTTTCTGATGCCTATTAAAGGCGATAATGGGATCAATAAAAAATACCAGTCTCCCTAAGGAAACAGGCACTTTTTGTTTAATCAAACGCTTGTTTAAAGAAAAAGAAGCGGCATGTTAACGCATATGAGACCTTTAATGAGGAATGAACCGACTGTCATCAAGGAATCACCAGTGCGCTCACTCACTTTCTAATTCTTGTGTTTTTCAATAGCCTTCCAAGCGTCTCAGATTGCTTTTCGATTAAATGTGATGCATTTTTCATACTGTCTTCTATTGAAATCGGCCCTGAGGCAATACTCCACGCGGCAGTCAGTCCTAGTTCATAAAGCGCATCCAGGTCACCATCAATTTGACCCGTCAAGGAAAGGACAGGTATATCATGCTTTTTACCAAAAGCGGCAAGTCCGGCAACCACTTTTCCTTGCAATGTTTGACCATCCATCTTTCCTTCGCCAGTCAATATAAAATCGACGGAATGTTTTTCCACAAATGCCTCAAATCTTGCCGTTTCAAGAACTGTTTCAATGCCTGATTTTAATTCTGCCGATAGAAAGGCTAAGATTCCTGCGGCACAACCGCCAGCTGCTCCTGAACCTTTCCTATTGTGATAAGCTTTTCCAGTCTTCTTCTCCACAACATCAGCAAACCTAGTTAAAGCATGCTCAAGCGCCGCAACCTGATCTTTATCAGCGCCTTTTTGCGGACCAAAGACAGACGAAGCGCCATTTTCACCGAGCAGCGGGTTGGTGACGTCACTTGCAATTGTAAACCGGCATTCTCTCAATCTTTGATCAGCTTCGTCAGTATCTATGACGGCTAATTGAGCTAATCCCTGCCCACCGAGAGGAAGCACTTTGCCGTCTGCATCAAGAAAGTGATAGCCTAATGCACGAAGGAGCCCGGTCCCTGCATCATTCGTCGCACTGCCCCCGAGACAAATTATAAACCGTCGGAATCCGTCATCTAACGCTCTTTTAATTAATTCACCGGTCCCATATGTGCTCGTTACAGCCGGGTTTCGTTCTTCCTTTTTCAACAGTGATAAGCCTGAAGCCTCCGCCAATTCGATCATCGCTGTCTTTTCATCGCCGTTTATTCCATACCTGGCTTTCACTGGTCTTTTCTAATGGCCCGGAAACATCGAAATATGCTGAAAATCTTCCGCCAGTTGCCTTGACCAGGCTTTCTACTGTTCCTTCACCGCCATCACCGACTGGTCGAATCGCGCAGTTAATCTGTGAATTTCCTTTTTTTAACCCTTTGGCCATGGCAGCAGATACCTCAGCAGCAGAAAGACAGCCTTTAAACGAATCTGGCGCCACTAAAATATTCATATACTCACCCCCTATATATCTGAAATATTTGTTCCTTTATCCTCCACGATTTTCTATGTGGTTTTTACACTGCTTTCCTGATCCCCTTGTTATTTTCATTGACTTGTCCAAATTGCGGGAGCGTCAACACACCTGCCCTCTCTATACCTAAGCTTTAATAGAGCTATCCCTGTAATTATCGCCTTTGTAGGCGATAATTTTTCAGAGCAATATGAAAAAGCCTGTGTCAGTGACTCTCCTTCCAGTCGGCTGGCAATTGTACAATGCGGCACCCAATTGCCTGGCTTGTAAAGAGAGCCCGCTCCGTCATCGAATTTTTGAAAAGCATGGTGATATGCTTGATGAAGATGGATGAGATCAGGTGTCGGTGCAGGACTGATGAAAAGTGTTCTTGATTCCAAAAAAGTTCCAAGGTTTGTCAATTCTAAGTCCACTCTTGGTATGCAATTATAAAATTGTGTCAGGCCATCAATCATCTCTTGCTCAGGAACGGCGTTATAGCTCGCAATGGTTATATGCGCTCTTCGATTTTTGCTCTCTTCTCCATAATTGGAAATTTGTTTTAATTTAAGTTGTTTCCAAACATCGTTTATCATTTTTTCAGTTTCATGATCTAAGAAAGCAACAACTGCGTACAAATCAAATCCCCCTTCACTTTGAGATCACTATATTTTCTACAGTATAGCAGAGTAAATGCCTCTGAAATTCATGGAGCTCTTAGTGTTTTGCTTCTTTTGGTTCCTTTTTTTCTGGTATGGCTCTTGGAGGTCCTTCAACGCCTCTTTTGATTCCACTTTTTCGGGATTTGACGCTTTTTTTGTCCTCCAACATCTATTTGGATTCCACTTTTTCCGATTTTGAGGATTTTTTGTCCTCCAACACCTGTTTTGATTCCACTTTTTCGGGATTTGACGCTTTTTTGTCCTCCAACATCTGTTTGGATTCCACTATTTCCGATTTTGAGGTTTTTTTGTCCTCCAACATCTATTTGGATTCCACTTTTTCCGATTTTGACGCTTTTTTGTCCTCCAACACCTATTTGGATTCCACTTTTTCGGGATTTGACGCTTTTTTGTCCTCTAACGCCTGTTTTGATTCCACTTTTTCGGGATTTGACGCTTTTTTGTCCTCCAACGCCTGTTTGGATTATATTATTGATGGGTTTCATTTATTTTTTCATTCTCATTCTGTTACAATTAAATAAGAGAACATTTCGTAAAAAATGCGAGGTAGATAAACATGAATATTGATCAAGCCCTGCAAATTTTAAAATCAAAAGGGTATAAATCAACCCCGAAAAGAGAAGAAATTTTTATCTTTTTAAAACAGCAAAATAAATATACATCCGTTCGGGAAGTGATTGATCATTTAACTGCAGATTATCCCGGATTAAGCTATGAAACGATTTATCGTAATTTAGCTCTTTTTTCAGAACTCGGTATCTTGGAAGAAACAGAGTTAAATGGCGAAAAAAGATTTCAGTTAAGCTGCGGCACTGATCACCACCACCATCACCTAATCTGCACAAAATGCGGGAAAACACGGACGATCGAAAATTGTCCGATGATTGAAATTCCGGATGTAGATAACTTTGATATCACTGGTCATAAATTTGAAATTTATGGTGTATGTGCAGCGTGTCGATAGCATTTCCCCCTTTTATAACAGAAGCCAAACCAGGCAACTATTTTTACGTTTGCCTTGGTTTGGTTTTTTATTTTTAGTGCGCACCAGATGCCTAATAATGTTTTTCTTAGCATAATTCATAATCAAAAATAACAACCCCGTAGAACGACACTCCCTCTATTGAGTCTGCTACCTTTGTGTATTTTAAGTATTTTTTAATGAACTTCTTCTACTCATGAACCTCCTTTTCCTGTAAACTAAAAGAACAAATATATAAAATATTCTAATAAAGGGAGAGGCGGTTCTATGAAAACCGAAAAAGAAAAAATGCTGCTTGGGGAAATGTATGACGCTGGGGATCGTGAATTGGTAAATCATCGCACTCAAGCGCGAAGGCTCACCCGATTTTATAATCAAACGCTTGAAACAGAGGATGAAGAACGTCAAAATATACTTAGAGATTTGCTTGGATCGACTGGGGATAAGTTTTATATCGAACCCGTCTTCCATTGTGATTACGGCTTTAACATCCATCTTGGGGAAAATTTTTATGCGAATTTTGACTGTCTTATTTTAGATATTTGCCCTGTGACGATCGGAAAGAACTGCATGCTGGCACCTGGTGTTCATATATACACAGCCACACACCCAGTGGATGCTGAAGAAAGAATCAGTGGAAAAGAATACGGGAAGCCTGTGACAATTGGGGATAACGTGTGGATAGGCGGGCGAAGTGTGATTAACCCTGGGGTTACAATCGGGGATAACGCCGTCATCGCCTCAGGATCTGTTGTTATAAAAGATGTGCCCTCGAATGTGGTCGTTGGGGGAAATCCTGCAGAGATAATAAAAAAACTAGAAGTGAAACAGCCGCCTCTTTCTAAATGAAGGCTTGGGGGGCTTTCATTTTTCTTTGCCTTCCCTTTGTTTTTTTCTTTGAGAAATTCGAGTATACAGCACGAAAAATACAACAGCTTAGCACACCTTATCTGCTGCCGGTTACACTCTTAGTCATTATTTTCATCGCTATTTTAACCAAAAGTCTGTCCACTAAACGATTTCTTACTGCATTCTTGATAAGTCTGGGGATAAGCTGTTTGTTATCCCGCTTTTTTATCCCCAATGATCGATACTGGTTCACACCTGTTGATAGAAATACAGCTATCCTTTTCTTTCATATCGTCTATTTTCTTGGATTAATCGCTATACGAACCGGCGCCAGAGCCTTATTCGGAAAATTATAACTTATCCACATGTTGATAACTTTTTTTACGACCAGTGACAACATTCATTTCCAACACTCTTGAAAAAGATGTTTTTCTGATGTAAAGTAATGGTGCAGAAAGTATTTTCAAAATTATATAATTTTATAGCTTGATCACTTATCAAGAGAGGTTTAGGGACTGGCCCGATGATTCCTCAGCAACCAGCCATCTGGCTACGGTGCTAACTCCAGTAGGCGCGCTGCATGCGCTGCCTAGAAGATAAGGAGAGTGTCTAAACAATAAGGACCTTCTTCTTTGAGGGTCTTTTTTATATGGCCTCATTCCTTTGATAAATGAAACAATAAATAAGAAAGTGGGGAATCAAAAGTGACACAAAACCAAAAGACTGCAGGGGTATTTACCCGAACTAAAGCGCCATTTAGAGCCGATCAAGTCGGCAGTCTCCTCAGACCTGAGGCGATCAAGAATGCCAGACTGCAAAGGGCTTCCGGACAAATCACAGCTGATCAATTGAAACAAATTGAAAATCAGGAGATTGTTAGAATTGTTAAAAAGCAAAAAGAGGCCGGGCTTCAAACCGTTACTGACGGTGAATTTCGCCGCGCATGGTGGCACTTTGATTTCCTGGAAAACTTGATTGGTGTTGAAGGCTATGAGTCTGAAAGCGGCATTCAATTTCAAGGGGTTAAGACAAAAGCTCATTCAGTGAAAATTACTGGAGAGATCGACTTTAAAGGGCATCCAATGCTTGATCACTATCACTTTCTGGACGGCATCGCCGGCAATCATACGGCTAAAATGACCATACCCAGCCCTAATATGCTTTTCTTCAGAGGAAAAATTGAAAATAAAGCTTACCAGCAAGATCAGGAAAAATTCCTTCATGATCTCTCTGCTGCTTATCAAAAGGCGATTCAAGCTTTTTATGATGCGGGCTGCCGTTATCTACAGCTCGATGATACATCCTGGTCTGCCTTTTTTTCAGAACAAGGTCATGAACAAATTCGTTCGAGGGGCTTTCGTCCAGAGCAGCTTCAGACGTTCTTTATGAGATTAGTCAATGCATCCATTGTTAAAAAGCCTGCTGATATGCAAATAACCATGCACATATGCCGCGGAAATTTCAAGTCTGCCTTTATTGCTTCCGGCGGATACGAGTCTGCCGCAGAAACCATATTTTCCGGTCTTAATCTTGATGGACTGTTTCTTGAATTCGATGACGAACGATCCGGTGGGTTTGAGCCGCTACGCTATGTAACCCGTCCTGACCTTCAAGTGGTCCTTGGATTGATCACCTCTAAGTTTGGCGAACTCGAAAAAGCTGATACAATAAAACGCCGTATAGATGAAGCAGCAAGCTATGTGAATCTTAACCAGCTGTGCCTCAGTCCTCAATGCGGATTTGCTTCCACTGAGGAAGGAAACAAACTTACTGAGGAGCAACAGTGGGCAAAGCTGCGTCATGTCGTTGAGATCTCTAAGGAAATATGGAAGTAAGACGAATTTAATCCCCGCTCACTCCCCTTTAATCATTACTTTCTGTTCCTCAAACGGCGTTTCCTGATAGGCTGTCATGATACCTTTTTCAGCCACAGTCTTTTTCAGGATCGCCTTTTGTCTCCACTTCACTTCAAATACATCCTTAAAAGGGGAATTCAAGAGCGTTATTTGAGACGGCACTCGCCATTCAGCTTTTAGCAGCTGTGATGAAGACTCTTTTGGGCAATTCATTTCGTTTAGCATTCCTTTGCTGGAATGATTTGAAGAAAATCCAGGTTCATTCAAGCATACAAAAAGCGATAATGTATCAGTGAAGGAAAGCAGTTCGTAATGGAATTGGAAGTCCGACTCTGAAAAACACGCTATGGATGAGCGGATTTTCATTTGGCGCATTCCTTCCTGGTCTCTAAAGTCATTCGCCTCAACAGAGGAATCATTTTCTGCAAAACGACCATAGTGATGACTGCAAAGCATTGCTGCATAGCTATCTATTTTTTCCGTTTCATCAATCCCCTGTTTATAAAAAACGAATTTTGGAGGACCGGGAAAGTCCATAAAGGAAAACGGTGCCTCTGTCTGTTGATTCCAAAAAGGGCATTTATCAAGCGGAATCCAAGCCCTGTCATGCTCCCTGATTGCAAATTCAACGTTTTTTCTCAAATTTATTCCTGTGAATGAATCCTTTGGCCACTGCTTCGCAAAAACACCTGATAGTTGTGCATGATCGTGTTGCGCAATCATGACGATTTCATCAGACCGTTCTCTGATAATCATGCCTATCCGCTCCTTTTATACACCCATTTTATCTCTAAACAAAAAAACTGGCTCAAGAGAGCACAGTGAGTGCCTCTCGAGCCAGTTTCACGAAACGTATATTAGTTTTTAGTTACGTTAGCAGCTTGTGGTCCGCGGTTGCCTTCAACGATTTCAAAAGAAACGTCTTGGCCTTCTTCTAGAGACTTAAAGCCTTCGCCTTGAATTGCAGAGAAATGTACGAATACGTCGTCTCCACCTTCAACTTCGATGAAACCAAAACCTTTTTCTGCGTTAAACCATTTTACTTTACCGTTTTGCATGAAGAAATCCTCCTAAAATGTACCTGTTGTACAAGTGAAATTTTCGACCATTTTCAATCAATAAATGAGATTCAAAAAGCTGCAACATCGTAGAAGACTTAAACTTGCCATCCCCCTAGAAGTTACAGCTTACTTAAATCTCTATAATATTAAAAGTAAAATGGTTTAGATATAATATAACAGGTCCTAAATGGAATTGCAACCCAACTCGAAAAATAAAATGGATTTTTTTTATTATTCAAAACCAATAAAAAACTTGTCCGGTTTTGAACAGCTGAATTGTGGGAAGCCTCAATGTAAATCATTTTTTTCAAAGGAGAGATTCTCATGAGCATGCCATCAAACGGTCAGCCAGATACCCAAAAATCTCAAAAAGGCTATTTGCAGCCTGATGTACAATCCGAAATGAGCCCCATACCGGAAACGGAAGATGATAATTATAAAGGCAGTGAGAAATTAAAAGGAAAAACCGCCATTATTACTGGCGGGGACAGCGGTATTGGACAGGCTGCTGCCATTGCGTATGCTAAAGAAGGCGCAGACGTAGCGATTGTATATTATGAAGCGACGAGCGATGCCGAATACACGAAAGAACGCATTGAAAAACACGGCCAGCGTTGTTTGCTGATTAAGGGAGATGTTGGTGATGAATCATTTTGTCAGCAGGCTGTTAAGGAAACAGTCGATGAATTAGGACGTCTGGATATTCTAGTGAATAATGCAGGTGAACAGCATGTCATGGATAGTATTCGTGATATTTCACGGGAACAGCTGGATCGGACCTTTCGTACGAACATTTATTCAATGTTCTATCTGATAAAAGCGGCTCTCCCCCACTTGCCTCAAGGAAGCGCAATAATTAACACAACATCTGTGACAGCCTATAAAGGCAATCCGGTTTTGTTGGATTACTCCTCAACAAAAGGTGCCATCGTTGCCTTTACCCGGTCATTATCACAAAATAAAGAAATCCTTGATAAGGGGATCCGCGTTAACGGGGTGGCCCCCGGACCAATTTGGACACCGCTTATCCCTGCCACCTTCCCTAAAGAAAAGCTTGAAGGATGGGGTGAAGATGGACCAATGGGACGACCTGGCCAACCCCGGGAATTGGCAGCATCATATGTCTTCCTGGCATCCCAAGATTCCTCTTATATTACCGGACAGGTCATTCATGTAAATGGCGGGGACATTGTGAACGGGTAAAGAATCACCGTTCCCTTGCCGCTCGGCCCTTAGTATAAGCCACTTGATTTTTCCGAAAAAATGTTGGTCTTTGTGTTATAGCGATGCGTCGGTCTATGTATAAGAGAAAAAGGGGATCCAAATAGCCATATTATGGCATTAGGATCCCCTTTTCATTAATTTCATTCGTATAACTCACAAACACACACATTATCCTGTGGCCATTTCGCGATCTTATTTTTTAAGCAAACCCTGGCTTGTTAGATAATTTTTTGCTACTTCTGCGGCTGTTTTCCCTTGCACATTGACCTGATAATTCATGCTCCGCATTTGATCATCAGTAATTTTCCCTGCAAGTTTATTAAGAGCCGTCTTAATTTTAGGGTATTTATTCAATGTCTCTTTCCTTAACAATGGTGCTCCTTGATATGGCGGAAAAAGATTTTTGTCATCTTTTAATACCTTGAGATGATACTGTTTCAGCTCACTGTCTGTGGAATAGGCATCAATAACATCAATATCACCTGACTTCACAGCTTTATACCGCAGTTTTGGAGCCATCGTCTTCAAGTGGGCAAATTTAATCCCATAAAGCTTCTGAATCCCTTTATAGCCATCTTCCCGGTCAGAAAACTCTAGTGTAAAACCTGCTTTAATCGTATCCTGAATCGGTTTTAGGTCAGAAATTGTATTAAGATGGTATTTCTGAGCCACTGGTCCCGATACGGCCAATGCATACGTATTGTTGTATTTCATCGGCTTCAGCATAGCCATATTATATTTTTTCATCATACCGTCTTTTGCCTGTTCGTACACCTTTTGCCTGTCAGTGCTGACCGCTTGTTCTTTTAAAAATGTGCTGATCGCTGTTCCCGTAAATTCAGGATATATATCAATGTTTCCTGATTTAAGCGCATTAAACACAAATGAGGTTTTCCCAAGACCTGGCTTAAGCTTTACATTCAGGTCTGTATTTTGTTCAATCAAATCTTTATACATATTAATAAGAATCTCAGGCTCGGATCCTAATTTCCCGCCAATCACAATATCCTTTTTATTTTGGAAGTTAAAAAGAGGAAAAATGACAATCAAAATGGCGATCAGGACCACAATGCCCCCAGCCTGCATAGGACGTTTGAATGAACTGGATTTCAATGAGAAGCGCTCGAACAACCGCAAAATAATATCAAAGACAATGGCCAAAAGTGCTGCCGGGATCGCACCTAAAATAATTAAAGCGTTATCGTTTCTATCGATGCCCAGCAGGATAATATCCCCCAGCCCGCCTGCACCAATCAGAGCGGCAAGTGTCGCCGTTCCTATAATCAGGACCATACCTGTACGAATCCCCGCCATAATAACAGGAAGCGCAAGCGGGAGCTCGACCTTGAACAGCCTTTGCCAGGTGTTCATTCCCATAGCCCGTGCTGCTTCCACCAGAGCTGGATCCACTTCTTTAATTCCAGTATACGTATTCCTCAGAATCGGAAGCAGTGCATAGACCACAAGTGCAACAATTGCTGGGACTTTTCCGATTCCCACCAAAGGAATGAGCAGCCCAAGCAATGCAAGTGATGGGATGGTCTGCAGAACGGCCGTGACACCGATCGTTCCTTCAGCAATATTTGTTTTGCGGGTCAGGTAGATCCCTAAAGGAATAGCAATCAGAACAGCGATGATGATCGAAATAAGGGAAATCTGAATATGTTCAAAAAGTGCGGTTGTCAGTTCACTCTGCCTCTGTTGAAACTCACTGATAAGCGTATTCATTTTTAGGAGTCACCTCCCATTTTTTGAGCAAGCACGTCTAAAGCAAACCGGTGTGAAATAACTCCAATGGCTTTTCCGTCTCGTTCGACTGGAACTTGTTCATGCTGTTTCAACCGCTGAAGGGCTGTAGCAAGGGTATCGTTAATACTTAGAGATGGTGTGCTGCTAACTTGTACATCCGAGGCTTCGAAGAGTGAAATATAATTCTCAAGAGTCTCATTGTGATTCAGCCCGCTGATCTCCTTAATGCCTGATCTTGACCCGATGAACTCCTTGATGAAATCATCAGCAGGGTTCTGAATAATTGTCTGAGGTGCGGCCACCTGAACAACCTGCCCCTCTCTCATAACACATATGCGGTCACCAAGCTTTAGTGCCTCCTGCATATCATGCGTCACAAAAATAATCGTTTTCTTAATGCGTTTTTGTAAATCCAAAATATCATTTTGGAGCTTTTCTCTGCTGATTGGATCTAGGGCGCTAAAAGGCTCATCCATTAAAATAATTTCTGGATCTGCTGCTAAAGCCCTTACAACACCGATTCTTTGCTGCTGTCCTCCAGAGAGCTCCGAAGGTTTTCTGTTTCGATATGTATCAGGGTCCAGCCCTACCATCTCCAGTAGTTCATCGACACGTTTCCGAATGTCATTCTTTTTCCACTTTCTTAATTCCGGAACAATGGAGATGTTTTCTTCTATTGTCATATGAGGGAACAACGCAATTTGCTGAAGCACATACCCGATATTCCAACGTAATTCGTGGATATCATATTCGCTTATCTTTTTATCACTTATATACAAGGTTCCTTCAGTTAAATCAATCAGGCGGTTGATCATTTTCAAAGTTGTCGTCTTCCCGCATCCGCTCGGACCAATAAAGACAAAGAACTCACCCTTTTCAATATTAAGGTTGAGTGCGTCCACAGCCTGGGTGCCATCCGGATATTGCTTTGACACATTCTCAAATCGGATCATTCATTTTCCCCTTTCCGTTTCCATTCTTGCTATTTGAAAAATAAGACCTCTATAAATAGACATACGTTGTTAATGTATCCCCTTTTGAAGAAATTTCAAAACATTTTCAAGAAAAAAAGACGGCAGAGATACCTCCACCGCTTAATTTGGTCTGATTCCATTCATAATAAAAGCAATCGAATGCTGAATTTCCAATTCGTGATCCCAGCCTGCATCGGGCATGAGCACAAGACAAGGCAACAAATAGCCCATTATTGTCGTCGCAATTAATCGCAACAGCGTTTCAGATGGCCAGTCACTTCTAATCTGACCTTTTTTTTGATAATGCTCAAACACCTCTTTCGCGGTATTGAACATCTTGCTTCCGACATGCTCCATGAACTGCTCGCGCAAATCCTCATGAAACGGTATTTCCTGAAGCATTATTTTTAAGATGGGCAGATTTTTCCTTATGAAAACAACCCGGTTCAAAAAGAAAGCTGTTAGAAAATCTTCAAATGTCTCATGATCTTTATGAAGCACCTTTTTAACATCATTAATAATAAATGGCGCGACCATGCGCGTCATCACAGGCGTTACGATCGATAGGAGCAGTTCTTTTTTTGTTTTATAATGCCTGAAGATCGTCCCCTCTGCCACGCCAGCTTTCTTAGCAATCTCATTCGTCGATGTGGTTGCGTAGCCTTTTTGCGAAAAGATTTCAATCGCTGAAAGCAGAATCTGTTTTTGTTTTTCAGTAAGTGCAGGCTGTCCTTCCACACTGGCTTCATATAAGGAAGAAATATCATCCGTCATAACGCAGTAAGCTCCTTGTGTATAGATTCTATTTCTCTATTATAACTTCCGATGTTTCTTTAAAGCCAATACATTCAATCCCATGAATAATAGCCCAAATCCGAGCAGAACATAAAGATCTGTATCGATGGATGACCAGCCATATCCTCTGATCATGACATTTTTTAGCCCATCAGCAACATAGTAGAGGGGTGTGATAGGACCGATCCAGCTGATCCATTGAGACATCGTATCAAGGTTGAAGATTCCTGAAAAGAAAAATTGCGGAACGATCACGATCGGGATGAACTGAATCATTTGCAGTTCATTATTCGCAAAAGCTGAGAGAAGCGTTCCAAGTGTTAATGCAACAAAAGCGGTAAGTAAAGTGAGAAGCAGGACATAGACGATTGCACCCGCCATAAGCATATTCAAAACATAAATAGCGTATAGAGCGAGGACGACCGTTTGCAGGAATGCAAAAAAGCCAAAACCAAGCACATATCCCACTACCACCTCCCAGCGTCTTAGTGGTGTAGAAAGCAGCCTTTCAAGGGTTCCGGTCGTTCTTTCTCTAAGAAAAGACACTCCCGCAATCAGAAACACAAAGAAAAAGCCAAAAAATCCGATAAAAATAGGTCCGAAATTATCAAAATTCGTTAAGTTTTTTCCTCCGTGCAAGTAGTGAACAGATAAATCCGCCTTTTTGCCTCCGGACTGAGGTGGTGTCATCACTGACTGAATGCCCTTTAAAATCTGCTGATTCACTCCAGGGTCACTTCCTTCAAGAGTAAGCACCGGTTGACCGTTATCAATTGTTAAATATGCATCTAATGACTGGTCATGCAGCTTATGCTTTGCTTGTGATAAGGAGTAAACCTTCGTATCCATATTTGAATGATCATTAAACGGCTTTTGAAGACTTGTCGGAAGATTTACAAGACCGATCTTGGGATCATAGGTTTTTCCGTTAAAGACCAGGGAGAGCAGGGTTAACACGAGCAGCGGTGCAACAATCAGCAGGGCCAGCGTGCGCTTGTCTCGGAAAAACTGTTTTACAATGCGGAAGAAAAGAGCTCTAATGCGCATGATTGGCACCTCCATAATAAAGGAAGGCTTCTTCTACCGTTGTCGAATCAGTTTCATTCTTTAACGCTTGGGGAGAACCAGAAGCAATAATTTTCCCATCCCGCAACATACTGAGCGTGTCGCATTTATCGGCTTCATCCATTACATGCGTCGTTACTAAAATACACGTTCCTGCATCTCTGAGCCGAAAAAACTCTTTCCAAATGGTCTGCCGAAGCACAGGGTCAATCCCGACAGTGGGTTCATCCAGAATCAGCAGCGGCGGCTGATGAATCATCGCAATAGCAAGGGATAGCCTTCTTTTCATGCCACCTGAATAATCTCCAACCAGTTTATGAAGATCGTCCTGAAGGCCGACCGTTTCTGTTATTTCTTCCATCCGCTCCTTCAATTTTGCTTTTTTCATTTTGTATAGAGAGGCAAAAAAACGAATGTTCTCACCAGCAGTCAATTCCGTGTAAAGCGCATCCGATTGTGCCATATAGCCGATTTTTTCCATTTGCTTAAGGTTAGGCATTGGTTGTTCCATCACAGTAATCGTTCCTTTATCCGCTATTTCCAACCCGGCGATCATCTTAACCAATGTCGTCTTCCCCGCTCCTGAAGGGCCAAGCAGACCATGAATCTGAGGCTCCTTCAAATCCAGTTGAATGTCATCAAGGACGGTGTGGCTTCCAAATGCCTTTGAAACATTAGATACTGACAGCAACATAATAAAACCTCCCTTGGATAAAAGAGAGTGAGTAATCACTCATTTAATTTCATGATATAACCAACACCTTAGTTTGTAAAGAGAATTATTGGGAATTGGAAAGCAACTGTCCTGGTTTATGATAAAATGGGTAATAAAGGGAGGAGTCATTACATGGAGGATAAATCTAAGAAGCCTTTTAATGATGCAGTCGACCACATGCATCGCATTGAAGGAATGCAAACTGAGAATGCCGATTTCAGAAAAATGCCCAAACCCATCCGGTTTCTTGGCTACTTTTTCATTGGATTTATTGTACTTACAATTGTTTTTATGATAATTGGAGAAGCTCTCCAATAATTGATTCACATATCATGTCTTAATGAATTCAAGCTTTTCATCAGAAAAAGCACTTCTGTTACCACATAGTGGTATTAACTTTTTTTGACGATGAGCCGGGGGTCAATATCCCCCAACACACATCCGGCTGATCAACCTCCGAAAAACAAATCTAAAATGTTGCTTCCTAATGATGAATCCTTTTTATAAAACTCTGAGTATCCACATTTTTTACATGATACAACGGTAAATTGATTGTTTTGCACATCGAACATTTTAGACAAGCCTGAACCTGTCATAGCCACGTCCTTTGACTCAGCATCTGTACTGCCGCATTTCACACATCCATTTTCACTCATTCTAATCATTCCTTTCTTGATACGCCTAATCTATATACGGTCCATTAAAAAGAAGGTTCCCGAAGAAAGAGTATTGCCATCCGCTCTCTTCTGTTAAACTAAGAAAAACAACACTTTTTCCAAGCAGGTGACATCACGATGAATCAATCAAAAAATCAGATTAAGTATGCCCAGCAGCATCTGGCAAATGAAAGAACTTACCTTGCGTGGGTGAGAACAGCAATCGCTATTGTGGGCATTGGTTTTTTAACAACCAGTCTACATTTTACGATCGGTATCAATCGTAATCATCACGTTGATCAAATGGCAATTATTCTTGGTTTGACTGCCTGTGTCTTAGGCTTGATTACGACTTTGCTTGCGGCAATTAATTATTTTAATAAAAGAAAGCATATTCTTAATGAAAATTTTGAGCCTTCTGGCGGAATCGTCATTTTTGTTTCATGCTTTATGAGTTTAATAATTATAGTTGTGGTTATCTATTTTTTATATATGAAATTTTGATTCTCTGCTTCCCCAATCCGTTCTCTTTCAGCCGGGTCTTATATGGTCTATACTTTAACCAGTGGGGATTGCTTTAATTTGATTCAATTCAGGAGGAATAAATAGATCTCATGAAAAATAATAAAATGAGGAAGGCGTTTAAGTTCATCATTATTGTGACGCTGCTATCAATACCCCTTAGTGCGGTATTTGATACAGCAACAGTATTTATGGATGGCGTTCCTTGGTATTTTGGAATTTTTATTGTTATTATCATTGTTTTTATTGGTGCTTTTTTCGATATGATCGGGGTAGCGGCGGCAGCCGCGGATGAACCGCCGTTTCATTCTATGGCGTCCAAGAAAGTTTTTGGTGCAAAATTCGCTGTAAAGATTGTTAGACACGCAGAAAAAGTAGCCAGTGTCTGCAGTGATGTAATCGGTGATATTGCAGGTGTTCTTAGCGGCGCAACCGCTCTTGCCGTAGGTGTGCAAATTGCCAAAACCTTTGAGATACACGGTTGGAAAGGTGAAAGCATATCGATCGGACTGACTGTGCTTGCTACTGCGCTCACAATCGGTGGAAAAGCATGCGGTAAAACGATCGCTGTTTACTTCCCTACCACCATCGTTCTTTTTGCCTCTCGGGTGGCGGAAGGCAGTTTAAAACTTGTGAACGGCAAAAAGAAAAGCCCTTCCAGAAAATAACACAGAAAAACCGCCGTTTATTCGGCGGTTTTATTTATTGTTAACCGTTATGAAATGTCACGAGTCTTTTCGTTGCTTTCACGTGTTTTGTCAGGATTCTCTGATGGCTGAGTATCATTGTCCATGATATTAGAAAAAGATCTTTTAAACTCCACAAGCGTTTTACCCGCGGCTCTTCCTAGTTCCGGAAGTTTTTTTGGACCAAAAATAAAAAAGGCAACAATTAATATAAATACAATTTTGCCTGGACTCAATAATTCAGCCATTGATCAGCCCTCCAAAAATAGAATATTTGTAATTTTATAATATCACGTAATACTTCTTTTTAATAAGAAAATATTTAGCAGCTAGCTTTTATTGGAAAAAAATTTAAGCTAAATGATTTCCAACAATAGTGACGCAAGTTCATGTAAATGGTGGCGTTGATTTCCGCTCTAGTCTGCTCGCTTTCCATGGTACGCCCTCAGCTAACTATGGCATGGATGGTCATGCACCAAAGGGAATCTTCAATTCCACACCGCACGAAGAAAATGCGGTTGCCATCCATCGAAAGCAGAAACACCCTCGCTTTCCGCGGGCACGGCCTCAGCTAACTTTGGCGCGGTCTCATTGCGTGCCAAAGTGGATCTTCGGACGCGTGCTGTTTCCGCAGGACTTGAAACCGCATCCTTGAACCCACACCGCACGATGAAAATGCGGTAGCCATCCATTGAAAGCGGAAATACCCTCGCTTTCCGCGGGAGTCTCAGGTATTTCTAGCTTTCAAATCTGAGCACGCGCATTTTCGAGGAGTCTCGGGTATTTCTTGCTTTCAATGAGCATGTGCATTTTCGAGGAGTTTCGCACTTTCCACTTCAATCAACACGTTTGTTGCCTGATGATGCCCTTTAGAGGTCATTTGTGGCTAAAGATATTCAGCGGTCATCAGCTGATCACGGGGCGTCTTAAATTTCCCAGCAGCAAACCGAGTGAAAGTGGAAAGCGAGCAACCTAGTTCGAAAATCAATAATTGATTAAATAAGAAGCAAGGAAGGCTTCTTTGCTTAGAGTTGCCTACGGAAAGCGAGTGCCTGAAATGGAAATCAACAACCACGTTTACATTGTGGGACCTTTTCAGGGGCTTCATTAGCGACCCCACCCTGATCCCTTAGTGCAACAACTTGAAGGAATCGGCTAAGACCGTCACATCCTGTGGGCATAAGAGGTTCGCTGATGGAAAGCGAACGCCTTTTTCACTAAATCAACATTATTAACGAAAACATCCTTTATTTTTCTTTATAAAGCGGAAATTTCGCCTCAAAGGAAGTCCCTTTTCCTATTTCACTTTCCACACTAATTTTCCCTTTATGCTTCTCGATGATCCATTGAGCCAGTGAAAGCCCCAACCCAGTGCCTTCACGCTCTTCCCTCGATAAATCTGACTGAAAAAACCTATCAAATATTTTAGGAATATCTTCATTGTTAATGCCAATACCAGTATCTCTCACTTTGATATAAACCATATTGTTTTCAACCCAGCCGGAAACGATAATTTCATCGCCAGGCTCGGTGAACTTCATGGCATTATCCAGTAATATGACGAGGAGCTGGTGGAGTCTTTCTTCATCACCAAGGATATACACGGGTTCATCAGTCATCGACAGCCTCAGCTTCTTTTCTTGATAATCAGCCATTTCCTCGAAGTATTCCGCGACCTGCTTCAGCATGTCGTTCATTAATATTGGATGCCGCTGAATTTCAATCCGGTTGCCGTCTGACCTTGCAAGTGTCAGTAAATGAGACACCATTCTGGATAAGCGTCTGGTTTCTTTAAGGGTGACTGAAATTTCCTTGACTGATTCTGAAATTCTCGAATGAGGATGCTTTAAGAGCAATTCCGTTTTTGTTTGAATAATGGCCAGGGGTGTTCGCATTTCATGAGAGGCATCTGACACAAACTGCTGCTGTTTCTCCCAGGAATTCTGAATCGGCTTTAAGGCACGCCTTGCAAGAAAGAATCCTCCCCCAATAGCTAAGACAGTCCCTATCAGACAGCCCAATATAATAATAATTAGAAGTTTATTAAGCAACAGCTTTTCTACAGTTATATCCTTATAAAACTCTATAACGGTAGAGCCTTGGGGAGTGATAGCCCGAATGGACAGGGTTTTGTAAAAACCCTCTTTTATTTGCTTTTCTTCAATTTTATTGTTCTGTTTTGGATAAAGTTTTTTTAACTGTGACTCACTCAGTGTCACGCCGCGGCTTGTCCCAGCAACTTCTTTATTTTGATCCCAGAATATCATTTGAATTCTGGTGTCCCCTCCCCCAGGAAAAGGCTTATTATGATTAACAAATGTGTTCTCTGCGTTATGAAGGGAATGATTGGCAGAACGATACAGTACATTTTGGGTATACAAATAGAGTGCCGCACCTAGTACTGCAATTAATGAAATAAAGATAATAGCGTTAAGCGTGGTTAGTTTAATTAAGGTCTTTCGAAACATGCCAATGTTCTCCTTATTCTTCCGAAAGTATATAGCCAATTCCTCTGATGGTTTTTATATCCTTATCATAATGAAAGGCTTGCAATATTTTACGGATTTTATGTATATACACTTCGACAATGCCAATTGTCGTATCTGAATCAAACCCCCAGATTCTGTCATAGATTTGTTCTCTGGTCAGAATCTGCTCTCGATTATTTATAAGGTATTCAAGTAGTTCATACTGTTTGACCGTTGCATGAATAACCTCGTCATTTATAAGAATCTGCTTTTTTTTACTATTAATAACGATTCCTTTATACGTCAGCTTATGATCCATAGAAAGCTTCGCGCTGCGGCGCAGGATTGCCTGAAGCCGAGCCTGAAGCTCCTGGTTCTGAAAGGGTTTTACAAGGTAATCATCTCCCCCCAGATTCAAACCTCTTACGCGATCTTCAAGGCTGTCTCTGGCGGTCAGGAACAATACCGGGGTCTCAATATTCTGATCTCTCAGCTTTTGCAGCACCTCAAACCCATCCATTTCAGGAAGCATGACATCAAGAATAATGACATCATAAATATTCTGTTCAGCAAGATAGAGCGCTTCGTCCCCTTTTAACGAATAATCGATCACATACTCTTCCGACAGCAATTTCATAATTGAATTCAGCAATGCCTTATTATCTTCTGCAATCAATAGCTTCAACCTTCTTGCCCCTTTCTTCTTCCTATCATTTTACCTACAATTTATTTGTAAAAACAGGTGTCCGCAGCTTCACGAACTGCCGTCATGGATATAATCTTCCCCAGTATGCACCGTAATCCTTAAGATTGTGTTAACTTCTTATATAAAATTTATACTGGCAAAAAGACCAAAAAAAAGATCTTGACTCCAAAAAATATACCAAGTAATATAGTTTGTTAGATTGCAGATTCACTCACTTGCTCTTTTAATACTGGTATTATTACTAATAATCGTGCGAGTTTTGGCACAATTTGTTGAAATTACTATTTAATATTGCAGGATATACTGGTATGATAAGTGAAGATTATTTCAACAATTCATCTACCCTTGGGTAAACCCATCTTAATTTAAGACGACATATATTTAGAAATAGATAATATTTATTTTTGCTAACCATAATAGCATCTGACTTTCCTGCAGTGGGTTACTGAATTGATTCTTTTTTAGAAAGGCAGATTCATATGGCAGAGACGAGAACGTCCAGAAGACAAAAGAAACGTCCCTCAAAATCAAAACGAATTGTGAAGGTTATACTTGCCCTTCTTCTTGTGCTTGTTTTAGGCGGAAGTGCTTATGCCTATTATTTCTATGACTCATTAAAATCGACAGCCAACAGAATGCACCTTACTCTGAACGGAGCTGACCAGGCACAGGCAAAGGTAAATGCCACGAAGCCTATAAATATTTTACTGCTTGGAGTGGATCAGCGTCCAAACGATCCCGGCCGTTCGGACACAATGATTGTTGCAACGTTGAACCCAAAGAATGACTCTATGCTCATGACAAGTATTCCGCGCGATACAAGGACAGAAATTGCAGGACGCGGAACAATGGATAAAATTAATGCAGCTTATGCCTATGGCGGCAGCAAAATGGCGGTAAAAACAGCTGAAAAGTTTGCTGATATTAAGATTGATGATGTTGCTGTAGTTAATTTCCAAGCACTTGAAGACCTTGTCGATGCAGTCGGCGGCATTAAAGTTAACAGTACGATTAGCTGGATTGACGAAGGCTATTACAAAAAAGGGTATCATTATAAGAAAGGCGAAATCAGCTTAAATGGAAAACAAGCTCTTGGCTATGTTCGAATGAGACACTTGGATCCACGCGGCGATTTCGGCCGAAATGAACGGCAGCGAAAAGTCATTCAGGCAATCATGGATAAGGGTGCAAGCCTAACATCGGTGACGCATATGAAGGAAATCCTAGATGCCCTTGGCAGCAATATTAAAACCAGCTTTACCTTTGATGATATGAAGAGTATGGTTCAAGGCTACCGGAATACCCGTGACCATGTATACACTTATGAAGTATCCGGTCAAAATGAAAGAATTAACGGAATTTTTTATCTCAACGTTCCACAATCAGAACGCGATAAAGTGCACCAAATGATTCAGGATGAAAAAGATGGGACATTGGATATGTCCAAATATGATAACAGCAGTAAATCAACCAGCCAGTCATCAACTTCACAATAAAAAAACCAATTCAAAGGCACAGAGAAATTCTTTCTCTGTGCCTTTTCTGTTTTCATCAGAATTAAAAAAATGTAACTAATTTGTAACACTGTTTATTTCTCCATTCTAATTGTCTTAATTCCCTTATTTAAAAAGGATAAATTTCATTTCATTTTGTAACGTTATGGCATAATATGATGAAAATTATGGGATTTAATCTCCCGTGACATTATTACCCTGTTTCTTATTACGGTTAAGGGGTATAAGCTCTTTATACAACTTAATGCTTTTCAATTGACCCTGTCCCTATTCCTATGTCTCATCAATCAATTGAAATCGAACAAGGCTTTGTTTTTTTGAAAGGAGGCATTTAATGTCTGAAGGCGAAATGCTGCCGAAAGTAAAAAAAGGAATGAAAAAGGCAGCTTTTAAACTCGTTAAAAAAGCGCCATCTTCATTAAAAGAAGAAGCTAAGGATAAGGCAGAAGAAAAACTAACTGAAAAACTGAAGTCTGAAATTCAAAGTGAAATTCAGGAAAAAGTTCAGCACGCTGCTGAACAACTGGAGGAAGCAAAAGAAAAAAATGCTGAAAATGTTCACGGAAAGGCTGAAGATGTCAGAGATAAAGTAAGAGAAGCATTATTCGTTGTACAGGACAAGCTTAAGAAGCTTAAAGATGCTGGAGAAGAATTTCAGGAAAAGGTGGCTTCCAGCAACAATAGCAACAGTCGAATAAAAGGTGCGAATAATATAAAGGGAGCCGAGAATATTAAAAGTTCAACAAATATTAAAAGCTCAACAAATATTAAAAGCTCCAAGGATATAAAAAATACAAGCAACGTTAAAACGTTGGGTTCTAAATAAATAATTATATTGAGGGGAGAATTATAAATGAGTGTACAAAAAAGTACAGATAGTTCAAGCTTAGCGGAAGTTGTTGACAGAATATTAGATAAAGGTGTCGTAATTGATGTGTTCGCCAGAGTTTCACTTGTTGGTATTGAGCTAATTACAGTTGAAGCTCGCGTGGTCATTGCAAGTGTTGACACATGGTTAAGATATGCTGAAGCCGTCGGTCTTTTGCGTGATGACGTTGAAGAAAACGGTCTTCCCCAGCAGAGCAACGAACGCAGCAACCAATTCAGCATTTAACAAGAAAAGCAGTCCTTCCACCTAATGTCGGATTGCAAAATTCATAGTAAAAATCACGGTTTTATCATTAGAATGACCTGGCCAGTTCATGAGAGTGTTCTGGCCTTCTCATTTAATTAAAGCACTGCTTATTCTTCCGGCAGTTTAAAAATGACGTCACTGGAGGATATAAATGAACTTAAAAAAAATCATGGATAATGTAAACGAATTTTTTGACCAAAACGTGGCTCCTCCCCATAAAATCACTTCCGTCGAAATGACAGAGGATTCTGGATGGCAGGCCATAATTGAAGTTATTGAAGAAAAAGAATATATGAAAAAATATGCAAAGGATGAAATGCTGGGCGTCTACCAGGTTTCAATAGATAAGGAAGGCGAAGTCGCATCTTTTTCTAGGAAAAGTATTCGCTACCGCAGTGCAATTGGAACCGAAGACCAATAATTGCATATATGACTTCGGGTTTTTACTGGAGGGAAAAAAGTGACCGTTTTACAGGAAAATAAACAGTCGGATTCGGAATTGGTTCTGAATCCTGAAATGAAAAAGCTGGTATCCCGTTCTCTGAAATATCTTAAAGCCGGGTACCCCGTTCATTTTACAGGTCCTTCCGGTATCGGAAAAACATCTTTGGCTCTTCTTACAGCCAAAAAGAGAAAACGGCCGGTAATGCTGATGCACGGCAATCATGAGCTTTCAAATAATGATCTGATCGGAGCCTATACTGGGTATACAACTCAAAAAGTGGTCGATAACTTTATCCGATCTGTCTATAAAAAAGAAGAAACAGCCACAGAAAACTGGAAAAATGGTAGGCTGCTTGAGGCTGTGGAGAACGGCTATACGCTAATTTACGATGAATTCACCCGCTCCCAGCCGTCCACAAACAATATTTTCCTATCTATTTTAGAAGAGAAAATTCTACCGCTATACGGAACTAAACACACAGAGCCCTTTATCAGGGTTCATCCGAAGTTTTCAGTTATTTTCACAAGCAATCCTGCTGAATATGCAGGGGTTTATCAAACACAAGATGCTCTTCTCGACAGACTTATTACAATTTCACTGTCACAAGTGGCGGAGGAACAGGAAACTGAAATTCTGCTTAAAAAGACTGATGTGACGGAAGAAGAAGCCGCAGCTATAACGAAGCTCGTTTCAGGGGTGCGGGAGAAATGTTCAAAGGAAGGTAAGTCTCTTGGTCCCAGCCTGCGGGCATCATTAATGATTGCGGAGCTTGCAGCTGATTCAGACATTCCGATAGATGGCAGCCATGAGGCGTTTCAGCATCTCTGCTTGGACATCTTATTATTCCCTGTCACTAAATGTCTGGAAGATCCTAAGGAATCGAAAGTGAAAGACCTGATTCTTAGTGAGTGCAAGAAAATTAAAGGGGCGTGAATTCATTGAGTGGAAATACTGGAATTTATATTTTTTGCGGTATTCAATCCAATAAAAATCATCAATTTGGCAAAGTCATGCTTGAAGGCGAAGAAAGGCAGACGTTCACAATCGATTATGAGGATGCAGCAATGGTAGCCGCTGAGGTTCCCATGAAGATCTATCACCCAAACAAAGAAAACCTTTTAATGCATCAGCATGTGATTTCTTCAGTGATGTCACAAAATGATACTGTCATACCCATCAGTTTCGGAAACGTCTTTCAAACCAAGGAAGATGTCAGGGTCCTTTTGAAAAATCTTTATCCCCAATTCAAAAAGCTTTTCCCTGAAATTAAGGGGAAAATTGAGCTGGGTCTTAAAGTAATTGGAAAAAAAGAATGGCTTGAAAAAGAAATCAATAAGGATCCCGAAGTTGAAAAAATGAGCGGACAGGTAAAAGGAAAATCTGAAAATGCAGCCTTTTATGACCGTATTAAACTTGGCGGCATGGCTCAGAAATTCTTTACTGCAATACAAGAGGAAATTAAAACAGATATTTACGAACCGTTAGCAACATTCTCTGATGCGGCAAAAGTGAATAGTCCTGTTGGTGAAAAAATGCTTCTGAATGCGGCATTTCTTATTGATAGCGGCCAGGAAAAAGCATTTGATGAACTAATTAATAAATTACACGACAGCTGGCAGGATAAAGTGGACTTTAAATATTCAGGACCTTGGCCTGCTTATAATTTTATTAATATCCGTTTAAAGGTTGAGGAAGACAAGTGATCCACAAGTTGTTTACTGCCCCTTTCAGCCTGGTCATTAAGGTCGGTCAAAAGGTTAAGGAAGAAGCAGATAAAGAACTATACGATCTCTCACATATTCAGCAAAAATTAATTCAGCTGCAAATGATGTATGAGCTGGAGGAAATTCCTGAAGAAGTATATAAAAAGCAGGAAGAAGAATTATTAATCAGATACGAAATAGCAAAACAACGGGAATTAGAGCAATGGGAAGAACTAACGAAGGAGAAAGATGATGGCTGAACTGGTTTATTTGTATGGCCTCATTCCAACCGAACAGGCGGAAGCAGAAGCTCTCCCTGCTTCAAAAGGACTTGATGGCCAACACAACATTCAAACACTATTATTAGGTGGGCTGACAGCAATTGTCTGTCATTTGGATCCCCAGGTATATTCAGAAGAGGTCATAAAGGAAAAGCTGAGTAATGATATGGAGTGGCTCCAGCATAAAGCCTTTCATCATCATGAAATGCTGCTATCTTTGCAAGAACGCTATACGATTGTTCCGATGAAATTTTGTACCATCTATTCCGATGAGGAAAGCCTTAAGAAAACGATAAATGAACACGCTGAGGCAATTAAACAAACATTGATCTTATTAAAAGGCAACGAAGAATGGAACCTGAAAATTTATTGTGACGATGAAGAACTGAAAAAGCACGTTCTTCTCCACAATTCTAAAATAGATGAACACCAACAAAAAATCAGTCAATTGCCGCCTGGCAGACAATTTTTTGAGCGAAAAAAAATTGAAAAGCTTGTTCATCAGGAGCTGGAAAATGAAAAAAACAGAATCTGTGAGAGTCTCCACGAGAAACTTAATCAGTTTTCGATAAAAGATACTGTGAAGAAAAATTGGAGCAAGGAAGTTACAGGAAGAGAAGACAGCATGAGCTGGAACAGCGTCTACCTTCTCCCTGCTGATAAAGTAGAAAGCTTTTTGGAAGAGGTTCATGCTTCCAATGAAACGATGGCCGAATCCGGGTGGAGGCTAGAAGCTTCAGGGCCATGGCCGCCCTACCATTTCGCTAATTTGAATTGAAATGGGGAGAGATAAGATGAATCATAGAGACAGCATTAAAAATAAAGATGTTGCTTTAATAGATATTTTAGATGTCATCCTAGATAAAGGCATCGCCATTAAAGGTGACCTGATCATTTCTATTGCTGGGATTGACTTGGTTTATTTGGATTTGCGGGTTTTAATTTCATCTGTAGAGAAACTTGTTCAATCCTCTTCCCGCAATGAAATAACATCAAGTGAACTTGATTTTCAAAGGGAGGCGTTAATCAATGCAACCGGCCAACCAGACAAATGGACGGATTAATCTTGATCCTGATAATGCTGAACATGGGCTCGCCCAGCTTGTTTTGACGGTAGTTGAACTGTTAAGACAAATCGTTGAACGCCATGCCATCCGCCGGGTTGATGGCGGGACTTTAACTGATGAACAGATTGAAAAACTGGGTGTTGCACTTATGAATTTAGAAGTAAAAATGGAAGATCTTAAAGAAATTTTTAACTTGGACGATGAAGATTTGAACATTGATCTTGGTCCGCTTGGTAGCCTTCTTTAAAACGATAAGTGTATATAAGGGGTGAGGTAAATGGCAGTAGAACATCCGGGACAAGCTAGTACCATTGTAGATGTCCTTGAAAAAATATTAGATAAAGGTGTTGTTATCGCAGGAGATATAACAGTCGGCCTTGCAGACGTCGAGCTTCTGACGATTAAAATCCGTCTGATTGTAGCCTCTGTCGATAAAGCTAAAGAAATCGGCATGGACTGGTGGGAAAATGATCCTTACTTGAGTTCCAAAGCAACACAGGGAAATCTTGAAGAAGAAAATAAAAAGCTTCAAGATCGCATTCGATTGCTTGAAGAAAAAGTCGAAAACTCTCAAAAAGTATCAACTAATTAATACGGGTTATAAACCCTACTCATAGGAGGAAGAAAAATGACTAGTAAAAAACAGAGTAACTCAGTTAATAAAACAATTATCGGCGGCCTGGTTGGAGCAACAGTCGGCTGGCTGGCAAGCCCATCTAACGGTAAAAAAGTGATGAAAGGATTGGGCAAAGCCTCGGTTCTTAAGGGAAAAACAGTCGACCTTACGGATACGGCCAAAGAAAAAATGAAAGAACTTAAGGAAAACGGTTCTTCTAAAACCAGAAAAGCGGCAAGCGGTTTAAAAAAATCGACTTCAAGTCTTGTTGAAAAAGGTAAAAGCGGTGTTTCAAAAATCAATCTCAAATCTAGGTCTGAAGACGAGGATGATGAGGATGATGACCGTTATTCAGCGCTTGAAAATGAGAACAAAAAATTAACGGATCGACTTGAATCCCTTGAAGAAAAAATCATGTCTCTCGTGCAGTCAAGTGATGATGAAGACGAGGAAGAAGATGAAAAACCGAAAAAGAAAGCCAAGAAGAAAAAAGCTAAAAAAGAAGAGCCTGAAGACGATGATCTAGATGACGATGAGGACGACGAAGACGAGGAAGAAGAAAAACCGAAAAAGAAAGCCAAGAAGAAAAAAGCTAAAAAAGAAGAACCTGAAGATGATGATCTAGATGACGATGAGGACGACGAAGAAGAAAAACCGAAAAAGAAGTCCAAGAAGAAAAAAGCTAAAAAAGAAGAACCTGAAGACGAGGATCTAGATGACGATGAGGACGACGAAGACGAGGAAGAAGAAAAACCTAAGAAAAGAAAGAAACCCAGTTCAAAACGAAAAAAGTCTTCCGATGACGACGAGGAAGAAACATCAATTGAAAGCAATGACGACACACAATAACTTTAGAGGAGGGTTATCAATGGGTTCCACTGGTTCAAAAGACAGTATACTGGAGTTTTTTGCACAAGCTGCAAATAAGCACGATTTTTCTCTGGATATAACGTTAAATATCAATGGGGCAGTTGTATCAGGAACCACGATCTCTGCCAAAGAATATTTTGAATCCCTAAGTGAAAACTTTGAAGATGGAAATGAAATAGCTCAGAAATTAAGTGAACAGCTTCAAGAAGCCGGTCAGTCTATTGAAAATGGAAACGGCGGCACTGACTCTGTGAACTTTCTTCACTTAAAAAATGCTAAAGTCTATTGCGGCGACAGCAAACCCACTCCATCCAAAGGCAAAATTCTGTGGAGGGGAAGCTTAGACCAAGTAAATGGTTTTTTCCTAGGTAAAATTTCTGAAAGCAAAAGCAGCAAATAATGCAAAAAACCCGGAGAAGTTTCCGGGTTTTCTGCACTCTTTCATACTCTTATTACATGAAAATCCTATTACATCCCCCACTCTTCATGTGTTTTTCGGAACCCGTAAAATGGACGAAAGGCCTTGTTTTCATAAAACGTTTTTGAAGTACTGGAGCCAAGCAGTTCCATCCGCGTCTTTGGATATAAATCGTGAACATACTTCATAAGCAATGTCCCTATTCCTTTTCCCTGTTCACTCTTTTTAATTAACAGCTCAGCAATGAACATTGAGATGTGTCCATCAGTCATGCCGCGGATATAACCAATCAGGTCTGCTTCTTTTATAATCACATAGGCGATATTTGAGCCTGCAAACCCAGCTTTTGTCTGTTCATGTTTACGAACAAGATTTGACCAATTTTCTGCTTCATTAAGTGTCTGAACAGCTTCAATATCAGCTTCTTCAAACGGTCGGATCATGATTTTTTCATTATTTCTTAATCTAATTGTCTCTGACAAATTAACACCGCCTCTATCTTTTTCATTACTCTATTTGTTCTCTGTAGAAAATAAAAATCCTGTTATACAGGAGATTAATCTGATAATTAGGCGGAAAACCATATTGAACCCTTGGCAAAAAGCCTTGAGAACATATATAATAGAAGTCTAGCAGGTATGCCGTGATAAATGCAGCATATAATAAAAACCGGAAGTGCTGGCACACTCCCGGTTAAAAACAGCTACCCGCAGAAGAGCGGCAACATTTCGGAAAAGTAACTCATATTCCTACTTTGCGAGGGCAGGACCGGGTTACCTTCTTGTATTTGTAACCGCAATGACAGTGACGATCAACGTGGCGAAACTTATCATTAAAGTCATACTCTGAAAGAAACTTATCACCAGAGAACACGCCCTTTCACGATGGATTAAGGGGTGCTGTCGCCCATCCCGCCATGTAGCTGCACAGTTTAATTATACCAGTAATAGTAAGTTAAAGTAATGCGCCCACTTGCCTATTTAAATCACATTATTTCCTTTTTTTAGTTGAAATACCCCGAAATGGTGTTTAAGTCTTGTGTCCTCACACCTATTCCAATTAACCTCAATTCGCAATTATCTTTTAATTCTGAATTTTATTCCGCTAGTTATATATCTTTTTTAATACTATGCGTTTTGACCTATTTTACTTTCTCATACAGTTTTAACTTCTAAATAAAGAGCATACCGCTGACCCTTCCCCGTTTGAAGGATTTTCTCCAAGCACTGTAAGGCTCATATTTTACAAAACGGGGATTGATCCCTGTATTTAATAGATTTCATTTACTGAGAATCTGTCCCTTGCTTCTACTAAATTTTTTGTGAAAAATAACAGCAGATCATCGTCAGCACGAATCATAGACCCTGGTGCTACAGGCTGATATTGATACTGAACGCCATGGCCGTCAGGGATATACCCTTTTTTGCAGTATAATCGCTGAGCTGACCCATAATCTTTATAAAGACCCACGCCAATTCCGATTTCAAAGGTGTAGCCTAAAGCTATATCTTCCAATTTATCAATCAGCCTTCCACGATCCCCTTTCCTCTGAATTCAGGAAAAACGAGAAGATCATTTATCTCAGGGATGCCATTTTTTCTGAAATAAGGGTAGGCTGATTCCCTAATTAAATGCCCACAACCAGCTAATTCATTGTTATAGGTTGCAACAATCGATACTCTAACCCCCTTTTGATTTTCTAAATAACACGACTTAAAATAGTCCAGACTCCGTTCAATTCTTCGAGCTCGGAATGCTTCGCTAAGAGCATGCACAGAATTTTCGCTGTGCAGTTCATGCAGGATTAGTTCATTATCCATTTTGTCATCTCCCTTATAATGATCTGCAGCTATTCCTTGAAATCTTTTCGCGTTTCTTGTACTACAAACGTATTATCCCCTTGAGCTAATGTGATGTTATTTCCCCTGTTTAACTTTGGCATGATCAGTTTGTGCCAAAGTTGGCCTTCGGACGCGTGCTGATGCCGTAGGACTTGAAATCGCATCTTTGATTCCACCCCGCACGTTGAAAATGC
>CAVYYW010000007.1:0-10861 GCA_963772845.1 uncultured Sporolactobacillaceae bacterium | reverse complement strand
CTTGAACCGGGAAGTACGGAAAGTGGACGGCTGCGAGATATGACAATGCCATCACCACGATAAAATAAAGCAAGAATACTAGATCGAATGCTGAAAACCCAATACGATAATAATAGGTTCGGCCAGTCGAGTCGGAAAAACGCTTCGCTTCCATTGCCACCGCGATCCGGTGAGCACGGCGTATACTTTGGGAAAGCATCGGAATGGCGTATGACCGGAGTTTCATAAAGAAACCACGTACCCCTTTTTGGTCCTGGACGCCCCTAACTTTCAATGCATAACGCAAGGTCTGAAACTCCTCGATCATGATCGGAATTAACCGCACCGCCGCCATAAAGCTGTAAGCATATTTCGGTTTCAGCTTTAATTGCTGCATGAGCGAATAAAACAGCAAAACAGGTCTTGTCGTTAATGAAAAAATGACCCCCAATGTTGCAAATAGAATCCCACGAAAGCCCAAATGCAAGCCCCGGAAAAAGCTCTCCTCAGAAATATCAATAAGCCCCCATTTAAACCAGGTCGTGTCCCCTTTTCCAAAGAAAATCATGGATGTTGAGGAGGTCAAAAAAATGATGATGAACGGAAGAAAAATAATCATGAGCCGCTTCCACGGATGCCCTGTGAAAAAGAAGTAAAGGATCAGTGTGCCGATCATATAGTTAATAACAAAATTGATATTATGAATAAAAACAATCTGAACAAACAGCACGACGACAAGAATAAACTTCAAGCTCGGATTAATTTTATGGAGCCATGTTTCACGAAAAGAAAAATCTAGTGGCATTCATTTGCCCCCTCTCACAGGCAGACTCATATAATCGGAGGCCGTCATATCGCTGATAACCTCTCCTTGATCAATTACCCACACCCTTGTCGCAAAATGACGGACGATCTCTAAATCATGCGTCACCATGATGACTGCCGTTCCTTGTAATCTTAATTCATCGATTTGTTCCAGAATGGCAAACGTATTTTTTGCATCCTGTCCGAATGTCGGCTCATCCAGCAACAATACCGGCTGGTCCTTAACCGTCGCGGCCGCAACACTTAATCGGCGCTTTTGACCCATCGAAAGCTGATAGGGATGGCTCTGTTCGTGTCCGTTTAAATGGTAGGCTTTTATGAATGCATCTACCCGCTCTGAAACCTTATCCGCGCGCCACTTTTCCAATTGAAGGGTATAAGCGATTTCATCATGAACCGTGTTCGTTACGAATTGGAATTCAGGATTTTGAAAAACAAAGGCTAAATAATCACTGAACCTTTTGATTTTCTTTGCATCTTGCCCAAAGATTTTGTAGGACCCTTTCGTTTTGATCAAATCCATTAATGCATGCAGCAATGTACTTTTACCGGCCCCGTTTTTGCCGAGAACAGTCACCCATTCTCCCGGCTGAACGTCTAAGCCCTTTACCACAATTTTCTTATCTTTGCCCCTGTACCCTGAAAAATTCGATAAAGTAATAGCCGGTGTCTTCTGGGGAGTGTTTGGATTCGGTGTGTGCTGACGATTTCTCTGGATGTAATCCTCCCAAACGCCTGGGTACCAAATACCTTGCTCAATCAGAACCGCCTTATAGTTATTAAAAATCTCCTGCTTAGAGCCATCCGCAATGATCTCTCCACAACAATCAAGAAGGATGATCCGGTCCACAAAGTCAACGACTTGATTGATTTTGTGTTCAACAATCACCAGCGTTTTCTCTTGCCCAACTTCCTTAATGGTCTTCCAAACGTCTTCCGTGCCTTCCGGATCCAGCATGGCCGTTGGCTCATCTAGGAAAAGGACTTCTGATTCCAGTGCGAGAACGGATGCGATTGCCAATCGTTGCTTCATCCCGCCGGATAATGTTTGTATTTTTGTATGCGGATTCTCAAACTCTAAGCCAACTTGATTAAGATAGTATCTTATTTTCTCTGGCATCTTTTCACGAGGCACTTGAAGGTTCTCTAATACAAAAGCAACTTCCTCGTCCACATAAGGCATGCAGAATTGAGAGTCAGGATCCTGGAACAAAAACCCCCATGAATCGGGAATTTTTATATCCTCTGCTTTCATCGGCACTTCGACAGACCCAGGAATTAATCCGGTTAGCACCTGTAAAAGAGTGGACTTTCCTGAGCCCGATGGACCTAAAATCAAGACCTTTTCACCCTGACGTAGTGAAAGGGAGAAATCCTTGAATAACAAGGACTCCGTACCCGGAAATTTCAATCTTAACTTTTCAACATAAGCTATGGCTTTCATAAAAGCCCTCCAATATCAGTCTAAAGCTTTATAGTCTTTACTCGAAGCCGGTCGCACCAAGTTGGTCACCTGAGTCTTCTCCAAAGCCTTCACAATGAAATAGGCAAAAATGCCTGCAATAATAATTGACCCAATCAATCTGAATCCAATGAGCAAAAGCAAATTCCACAGTGCCAGCGCACCGATGTAGCCATAATAGTAATCGATAAAGAACGAAGCGATGGCTGAAGCAACAGCGGCCAATGAAACGGTGAACAGATCGAACCGCTTATACATGAAAACGGCGAAAATCAGCTCAGCCGCTAAGCCCTGACCAAGACCATAAATAAGCGTTGAAACGCCCCATTGCCCGCCAAACAGGAATTCCGCATTCGCTGCGGCAAGCTCGGCCAGTATCGCAACACCCGGTTTTCGAATGATTAAAAAAGCCACTGTCGCTGCGATAAACCACATGCCGTAAAGCAGCTGCTCCACCTGAAGACCAAGCGTTGAGACCACACCATACAGCGGGCCCCATAACTTATAGATCACACCAAATATCAAAGCTATAATAATCGTTACAAGAATATCTGTTAACTTTAATCCCTTTTTCATTTCCATCCAACAACCCTTCTATTTAAAAGTGAATGAACACGAACAATTTCATCATTAAACTAAATAATCTTTGATTAAGATTTAATCAAAGAATAGCCTGGTTGCTGATCTCTCGTTGCAGGCGGGCGCTTTCCGCGGGCACGGCCTCAGCTAACTTTGGCGTGGTCTCTTTGTGTGCCAAAGTGGATCTTCGGACGCGTGCTATTTCCGCAGGAGTCTCGGGTATTTCTGGCTTTCAACTCTGAGCATGCACATTTTCGAGGAGTCTCGTACCTTCTGCTTCACTCCACCGTGTACTTTAATAATGTTTAACTTCGCTAAAGCAGAATAAAGGTCGACATGAGAGTGCCAACATTTCAGGTTCACTTAAACTCCTGCATAAGCCTGCAAGGATGGTTACTTTAGCAGCCGACTCTCGTCGAAGGCTTTAACCATTAAATACTTCAATAGTTCGCTGAACCGGCCATTTCTCTAACTGGTAAGCCATTTCCCAAAACGAATACTCATATTGGCTGCTGATGATAAAGTGCTCTTTCATCCGTTCCCTGTCCTCTGCCGTGACTGTTTCAGCAATGCTGTCCAATCTAGTAATCTGTTCCTCGACCGACGTTCTGAACCATTCCCCGCCATATGCTGCGATCCATTCCTGATACACAGGCTCTTCCGGGGTACACGCTTGCTGCTTCTCCCCGATCTCATAATAGAGCCAGTAGCAAGGCAAGATCGATGCAATGATGTCGCCTAAATGTCCTTGGTAGCCTGCCCGATACATGTGCGAGGTGTAGGCATAGGCCGTAGGTGACGGCTTGAAGTTTTTCTTTTCAGCCTCTGTTATTCCGAGCCTTTCAGAAAAATTCTTATGCAAAGCAAGCTCTGCTTCATACGTCCCCAGTGCATGAGCTGCCATATTGCTGGTTGTTTCAAAATCATGAGCCTTTGCGGCCCCTAACGCCTGCACCTTTGCGAAATGGGACAAATAGTAAGCATCCTGCAAAAGGTAATAACGGAAATTCTCTAAAGGCAACGTCCCATCACCAATTCCTGTTACGAAGGGATGCTGAAAGCTCGCTTCCCAAATGTAATCCGCTTTTTCTCTTAAATGCTGTGAAAATCTCAATGTAAAGCCTCCTAAGTTAATTTTTTGTTTGACCTGATTTAGGGAAAAGAAATCCTTAAATGCACTTATAAATTCATTTCCCGTTTTAGCGAAGATAAATATTCTTAAAGCACAAAGAAAAAGCCACTCTCTTATCACATAAGAAAGTGGCTGTATTGGAAAAATATTAAGGTTAATACTGATCCGCAGCTCCACTTCCCTACGCTGGTATAAACCAGATCAGGTTCTAAGGGTCTTAAAGTCATACTTTAATCTCAACCTTTTTAGTAAGATAAATGGTTTTCATTTATCCGTTTATAGGTCCCCCTAGTGGAAGGTGATACATATTCGTTTGTATGGAAGTAGCATAACAGAAGGACAAGTGCATGTCTAGATGGTGCCTGTCACTCCCCGAAATCCCCCGAATTTTGTCGAATGTTTTCTGGCTGGTGCCTGTTGCCTGCCACGCCCGACTTGTATCGAACGTTACCTTATCTTCATAGCAATGACTGCATTGATTATTGTGATTTTTTCTGCTTTTTCTTCTCTTAAATGTTCCAACTCCTAGATTATTGACTGCGGCTTGCCCTTCCAATTCCGAAACCTTAAAAAAGCTAGAATTCACCACAAGCTCTCGCTATTTTCCTTAAATAAAGAAGCTGAAACTGGTGAGCTCCTTTTCTGCACACTTGTCACTTTCAAGCAGTGATATGCATGAAGTCAGATAGTGGATCGTCATAGTCAGTAACCGCTGATGATAATGAGGTGAGGGTACCAGAAAGTGACACATAGCTTGAATACGCAGCTGAAAATTCGACAAAAACCACCAAAAATCGGGTGGTGACAGGCACCTAACCCTAACAGGCACCTAACCTAAAACTCTCATACTATATTTATTCCACATCTTTTTCAGCTCACTGAATTCAACGATTTTCCAGGGGTTAAAGAAGGTTTGGCCATTCTTGTTAAAGAATAAGTTATCCCCAATATGAAAGGATGCATGCTGAATAACCCCTTTTGAGTCTTCCCAAATCACCACGTCACCTGCTTTAATTTCCTGGCTGGATGTTAAGGAATAGTTCGCCTTTTTTAAATTCTGAATAAACGTTTCGGGATGGACCCATTCATGGAGCATCCACTCTTGTTGGGTCACGGAAAATAACGCCGCGGACAGGCAATTGCTTCCGGAGGCTGAGGGAAAGGTATTCGCGAATTTTTTTAAATGCATTGGCGCTTTTTCCGGAAAAGCTAAGCAAGTCCAGTCTTCCCATTCTTGAGCAAATTCTTTAATTAGGCTTGCCTTTATTTCAAAAGAAAAGTGATCCCACATTGCCTTTTGAAGGATTAAATAACGATCTTCATTCACATCAATAATATTGTCTTTAGGAACTGATAATTCGATAGATGAATTAAAAATAGGATAAATTAGCCCTCTTTCAACTTGCTTTTGAATTTGGAATAGCTGCTCTTTCTTTTTTTGAGAAAGACTATTTATCCAATCTGAAGCTGCTACCACAACATATTGTACTTCCTCTGATATATTCCAATACTCGTAACTATTGGCAAGTTGTATCTGCATGTAGGAATGATGCTTAAAGAATTCTTCCCTGGGGATGATCAAAGCATTTTGCAAATATTCCTCAAAATTTCCGAGATCCTTTTCTGGCAGGAAAAATATATCTTTATCAGGAACATAGTCTCTTACCCAATTTTCAATAACTTTTATTGATGGTTGAATTTCAATCTTCAATGAGACCACCCTATTTCATATTTTCTTATTTCTCTTTTCAACAAATAAAGACAAATCTCCTTCATTGGAAATGAATGGAATGTTAATATAATAGTAATAATTTTATAAGGAGGACATTATTTTGATTAAAGGTTTATACGAAGCTCATTTACCAGTGAATGATATCGAAAAATCGATAGAATTTTATCAGAGATTAGGGTTAGAATTGGCTTATAGAGGTGAGAGGGTAACCTTTTTTTGGATTGAAAAAGAAAGAAGCTGGCTGGGTTTATGGGCAGGAAAACAGGCACAAATACCGTATCACCCTTCAATCAGACATTTGGCATTTCGTGTCGATTTGGAGGATATTATAAAGGCAAAAGCTTGGTTAGAAGAGAGAAACATAAAAGTAAGAGAATCTTTCGGGTTTTCACCTGAACATCAACCGCTTGTGCTGCCTAATAACCCCCAGGCACATGCTGCTATTTATTTTAATGACCCTGATGGCAATTCACTAGAGTTTATTTGTCCGCTCAGAATCGATGTTGATGAAGATTTTGAAATGATGTCGCTGGAGGATTGGTATAAATGCAAGAATTAGAAATTCAACAAGAGCTAGAACAAACCTATTAAGATATTGATTTTGTGAACTCCCTAAGATATAGGTGAAAGGTGCATATATTTTGAGTTCTAAGGTAGTTAAGGAAGTGGATTAATCCCTTAATTATCTTCATCCCACAGCCTTTCTAGATTAGTTTTTTCCTTATCGATTTTTAATAAAAACACATCTGGATTACTGAGGTTTTGCCATTGCTCAAATCCAAAATCATTTTGAAAATGCTTAATAATCAACGCCATCAAATTTCCATGAGTCACCAAAATAATGTTCTTGCTTTCGCCTTCTAATAACCCTTCAACCACCTCAACAGCACGCCTTGTCGCCTGTTGACTGGATTCTCCCCCCTCATAAGTCAACGCCATATCTAGAAACGTTGCTTTAAGCTTTTCCTGCCAATCAGGTAAGTGAGCTGTACTTAATCTGCGTTCAGATAAGCGATCGTCGGTTTCAATCGCTATATTCTTTGCATAACTGATTGGCTCAACGGTTTGAAGAGCACGAAGGAATGGGCTAGATACAATTCGATCAATATCTTTTTCTGAAAAAAACTCTTTCAAATGTTGAGCCTCTTTAAACCCTTTTTCCGTAAGCGAGGCTTCAGGTGGCTGACCTTCTGCCTTGCAATGTCTAATTATATAGATGTTTTTTTCCATCGAATCACTTCCTCATATATCTTTCGGCATGTTCTTTTTAGTACTTTCAATTCATCAACTAAAAATCCCTGCAAAAAAGTGTGATGCATTATCTGCGGTGTGCAAACCGCCCCTGAATTTACCGTACACTTTTATAATAATAAGTCACTTTCTCCTGCACATGTACATATAGTGCACTGAGAGGAGGTATATACAGAATGGACCGATTAGTTCTCTTAATGTTAGCCGGTATTCTATCAGGTTTTGCATTAATCAAAGTTCCTTTAGCTGGCACGTTCTTAGCAAGTCTGACCCCAATCACGACTGTCATTGGTATTTTAGCTATTGTGATTTTCTCTCTTTTCTTAATATTTAAAGCTATCATGGCACTGCTGGGGAAATAAATAGAACAAAAGACTCAGAGTTATTCTGTAACGGGTTCGGTTTTGGAGTTCAAAAATCGAAATCACAGTAAGAGTCACACCTAAAGCGATGGTATAATTACAACTAAATTCACACCCGAATTCGCACAGTAATTAGTTTGCTGTGCGTTTTTTTGATCATGGAATCGTTTATGTGAATTTCCTAAAGGTTTGATGGGATTTTATGTTAAACATGCAGAAGAGTTTAATAAGAAATTGAAACTTTTTATCCCGGTTATTCGTATTTTAATGACTATTAGGAGGGATATTTTGAAAAAAATTTTATTGAAGTGCGTCATATTAGCTGCTGTATTGATGATCGTTGCAGGCTGTTCTAATTCAGGTACTCTGCAAACGGAAATTCCAAAAATAAAACAACAAGTACCTCAAAAGAAAACGGGAAAGATTTAACCACTGAAAAAAAGAATAAAAAAACCATACAAACGTTTTTGAACGTTGAAATCACAGGCCCTAATGAAGAATTTAAAAAGGCATTTGATCTAAAATCAAATCAAGGACCAAACTTTGCCTTAATAGATGCTTATAATAGTAAGTATTTCGAGCCCCTTTTATCAAAGGATTACTACAAAGAATTTATTAATGACAGGTACGAATCAATGTGGTTACAACCTGCTTACAAGAAAGGTTACCAATTCAAAGTGAAAAACATTAATATAAAAAAAGAAAAAGACTGATTATAGCTGGACCGCCGAAGTCGACTATACAAAAGATGGCAAGACGACTACATCATCGATTTATGGACTCATCGATCTCAATGAAAACGGAAAAATCACATATGTTAGGTTTATTGATGGTGATAACGGGATAATGAAAATTTTACATACTGCTAACCTAACCAAGAAAAAAACGAGTTAAATGGAAAATGTAAAGGGAGGGGAATAAATGAAGAAAATGATTGTTTGGTCAATTTTATCAGCCTTCACAATCGGTATAATTGTGTGGGTTGCAAGTTTCATCATTCCTTTCTCATATGTTGCCTGGAGCTGGATCATTGGTTTGGGGTTATCCGTTGTAATTTTCTTTTTCAATAGTAGTGGTGGTCCATCATCTGCTATGGCAAATTTTGAGGCAAGTGAAGCAAGTGGGGGAATTCAGAAAGATAACGAATTAAGAGCAAATGTTGGTGCGTTTTTCTATGGCTCAGTGCTTTATACGATTATTAGTTTAATTTATATGGTTATCTCATATTATTAAACAATATTATGAGGAGTATTTCATCTTTATAAAAGATAGAATAAATATGAAAAAGAAATGAGTGTTAACATGAAAAAAATCATATTAATTCTATCTTTCTTGGTAAATCTATTTTTCAATCTGTATATCTTAATTCATTTTGAATCATATTTTACCTATTTATGGTCAATATTCTTTATAGGCAGCATTATCTTATCTATATTCCTATTATTCCATAATCAAAAAAGAGAAATTACATATTTATCAATTGGGGTGCTCATTATAAGCATTTGTTCTTTGTGTGTTTACGGATTTCATTATTTTATATCTAATTTAATGGGCTAATGAGACCGTAACTCTAAACCGGCGATAACTTGAGAACCTTGTCTAGGATACAAAGAAATAAAGTTATGGTTCATATCCACGAATAACCGTTTCACGAAATAATAAAAAATCTGTTGCATCTTCTTTCATCAATACTCCTTAATTACACACTTCCTCCACCAACGCATCCAACGTTCCCACAAACAGTTCAACCTCTGGCAAATGATAAAATGTCGTCGTGTTTTCTGTTTTAAACACTTCGTCGGTTGGTGAATAGACATACGCTTTCTTTCCATTTCCAATGGCAAGCCCTAATTCAACATGACTGCCTTTTCCAGCCGGCAGCAACATCACGAAAAGATCCGCTTCAAGTACTGCAGCCTTCTCCTTCTCACCGATTTCCTTTAGTTCTTGAACAGTTAAGACATTTTCATTTTTTGTCCAATCATAGGTATGGATATGGCCTTTGCTCTTCAACTTTTCACTGACATATGAAACCGAATCTATATTTTTAAAACTGGAAGCTATGTAAAACTTCATTTGCACTTTCCTTTCATTAAACAAACCCATCAAAGTATCTTTTCATAACAATAGCAGTCATGAACCCTTTCGAATTTCTCTTTTACCCATTCTTTATCCTCTCCTGTATAATGAGCAAAGGCTTGGATGGCATATAAGTTAGGGTATTTACTTTCCAGAACGTCCTCAACTTCCTGTTTGCCGCACATAATGACATGCAAATAAGAATCCACTTTGATAAATTCATTTTTTTCGTACCATTTGTTTACCCAGATGTCATCTCTTGTCCAGGCTTCCAAACGGTTCAACCCTCGCTCTTTTGCTAGTTTTTCAGATTCTTGCAGAAGTTGTTTTCCAATTCCTAAGCTGCGGAAATCCGGATGAACCGCTATATGCCAGATCACCCCACCAAGTCCCTCTCCTCTTGAACATACCGTGCCTTCTTCAATTTCATATTCGATGTCTAAAAAACCCACAATCTGGCCGTTTTCTTCCGCCACTAATTCAATTGAAGAGTGAACATATTTTTCCTTTTCTCTCAAAACATTATCGTAATAGGCTGTATCCAGAAAAGCTAACACTCTACAGCGAACCCAGCCTGTTTCATCGCTTGGTCGATATTGTCTAATCTGCATTGGTATCCCACTTACCTCTTTTCACACATGAAAAAGCCAGAACGACTGGAATTCTCATTCTTCTTTCAAATTCTTCCTCACTGGTGAAGTGTTCACGTTTTGGGGTTCCTTCTCGTAAATCGATCACTAAAAAGCCAGAACGAGATAGGGCTCTAAAATAGTGTTCAATCGTTCGGTGATATTTCACGACGATTTGATCAATCCAAGGTTCTTTTCTTTCCCCCTCATGAAAATAATCATCGACGATCCAGTTCCCACGTTTATCCCCTGTCTTTTTACTAATAAATGATGAGGTGGTTAGGGGATGTTGAACACTAAAGACAAACTTACCGTTATCTTTTAAGGTTTTCTGCACGTTTTGAAACAGAAGCTGAACATCTGTAACATAGTGAATAGCAAATCGAGACGTTACAATATCGAATTGATCAGCTGTGTAATTATACGATTCCATCGTCTTGTGATAAATCGTCCCGTTTGTTCCAGCTAAATTATTTTTTGCAGCTTCCACCATTTGTTCAGATCCTTCTACTCCAGTGTAAGACCCTGCACCTTGATTTAATAATTCTTTTCCAAATGTCGCATCGCCACAGCCCAAGTCTAATATTTTTTTACCTTGAAAGTCACCGATGAGTTCATGTATGATCGGTCCTTCGATTGCATTGTTAGGACTATCCTTTCTGCCTCGTCTTTTCATATAATTCGATAAAAAATCTTCCTGATCGTACACGCTTGCACCTCTAAATTCCATGCAATACCCCTTTCAAAATCATTGAGAAACTACACTTTATCTATTAATGAAATAATCTATCCCTGGCTTTGCTGACGACTGAACTCAATTTTCCCTGGAGC
>CAVYYW010000006.1:0-11569 GCA_963772845.1 uncultured Sporolactobacillaceae bacterium | reverse complement strand
AACCGCGCACGCGCTACACATATGTAACGGTACTGAATGAATTCAGGAGCGGCAACACCGCGTTTCCCCTTACCGTTAGTGAGGATGCCCTCAGAATTTGTGATGCTTGGAACTGGCTCGGTCTTAAACAACGTGAAGAAAGTCTTACCGCTAACGATGAAGTTAAGCGGGTCCTTGCAGGACTGCTGAGAAAAAGCCTGGCTTAAGTCATATTCCCCCTTTCTTTTATCACAAAGAGAGGGGGATTTTTTTTGACTGAAACAGATATCTTCAGGACGCTTCCAATAAATCAAATTGCCCTTCGCACCAAAAAAATCAGCTTCCTAATAAATTTTTTAATATTGCTTTTTGTGCATGCAAACGGTTTTCAGCTTCCTTGAAAACAACCGAATGCGGCCCATCAATAATTCCAGGCGTGACTTCTTCACCTCGATGAGCCGGCAGACAGTGAAGGAAAATGTAATCCTGTTTAGCATAAGAACACAAGGTCTCGTTAACCTGATAGGCGGCAAATGTTTTTAACCGCTCTTCTTTTTCTTCCTCCTGTCCCATACTTGTCCACACATCTGTTACAATAATATCCGCTTGATTGACGGCTTCTTTTGCGGACTTTTTCACTTGGATTTTACTGCCTGTTGCCTCCCCAAGGCGCAGCGCACGTTCAAGGATGTTCCAGCTCGGTTGATAGCCGATGGGGCTGGCGACAGAAATGTTCATACCGACAGCCACAGCACCTTCCAAAAGCGAATGGCAAATATTATTATTTCCATCGCCAATATAAGCCATTTTCAGTCCCTCCAAACATCCTTTATGCTCGTAAATGGTTAACAAATCCGCAAGCACCTGTACAGGATGGTGCAGATCGGTCAGACCATTAATAACAGGAACCTCTGCATGCATGGCAAATTGTTCGATTGTCTCATGTGTGAACGTCCGGGCCATTATCCCATCTGCATAACTTGATAGAACCTTTGCGGTGTCGGGAATAGACTCTCCACGACCCAATTGAATATCTTTTGCACTTAAAAAAATTGCATGTCCGCCCAGCTGAAGCATTCCCACTTCGAAAGACACTCTTGTTCTCGTGGATGGCTTTTCAAAAATCATGGCTAAAACCTTTCCACTTAAATACGGGTGAGAAATCCCTTTTTTTTGAAGCTGTTTCATTTCGATGGCTTGATCTAGAAGAAAAAAGATATCCTTTTTATCAAAATCCGCCAAAGTGATAAAATTTTTCTCTTTCAGTCCCATTGTCCCATACTTAATCTCATTAACACTTAACAAGCCTATCACTCCCCATTATTTAATAATGATCCTTGTAGTTATAAAGCATAAAAAAAGTGAAAAAAATCATGCCCATCTCTAAAATAGAGACGAGCATGATTTCTTTCACCCGCGGTACCACTCTCATTGTTCCATTAAATCGGAACCTGCTTTTAAACGTTTAACGGGGTAAACCGGTCAACCTTTTGCAGGATTAGCCTGTTCAGGTCAACATCTCTAAAGTGCGGTTCATGACATGACTGGCACCGGCTTCCACCAACCCGGCTCTCTGTAGGCACATTCATGCAATTACTCTCTTTATCATCGACTTTGCTTATTTATATTGAGAAATGTTTAACGCAAAAAATGCCCGCCTCTATATAAAAATATAGAGACGAGCAATTGTATACACCCGCGGTACCACTCAAGTTATTCCGTCTTCCGGAATCGGCTTTTTTACCAGTTAACGGTGGCAGTCCGGCTAGCCCTAATAAGACTTTCGCCCGTTCAAGCAAGCATCTACAAAGCGCGGTTCATGACATGTCTGCACCGGCTTCCACCAACCCGGTTCGCTATAGCAAATCATTTATGCAATGAATCTCTTTGTCATCGATTTTATTATTTATATCAGATTATACAATGTTCCAACATAAAGTCAATAAAAAAACTGAAAATTATATATTTTTACCAATCTCATAATTGCTGCTAAAAGTTAAAAGGAGGGAACAATTAAAATGTTTTAAAGATAATTATATGTCATTAAACCCCCTTAAATTTTCGTGAGGTTAGTGGGATGCGGCGACTCCAGAGAGGATAGTTTGAGCAGAAGACTCCACACAGTAAGTTGGAGGATATCCGGCTAAAATCGGCACGTCTTGTGTGTAAGGCCGCTGAAAATATCTATTTAGAGGCTTTCCACGTTAACTGGGCTGAGAAATTTGAAATATCACGTGTTCAGCTGATAGTTGATGGCCAATGAATTTCTATAGCCAAAAATGACTTCTTAAGAGGACCATCTGGCAAAAACACGTTGATTAACGCGAAAGGCGCGAGACTCCTCAAAATGCTTTGCATTTACTTCGTGCGGAACGGATTCAAGGATGCTGTTTCAAGTCCTGCGGAATCAGCGCGCGTCCGAAGATCCACTTTGGCACACAAAGAAACCACGCCAAAGTTAGCTGAGGCGGTGCACGTGGAAAGCGAGCAGCCTAGAGCGGGAATCAACAACTACCTTTCTTTAAATTGAGTTTGATTCATTTTCCTATTAAAATCTCTTTTCAGAACGAGACCCTTTGAGCACAAACTCTAGCCAGTTTCTTGTATAATAATAAATGCGGTATTCTCATGCTGAACTTGAAAGGAGATAAAAACATATGAAAAGAATTGCGATTGATATGGATGAAGTCATGGCTGATTTCGTGAACAAGCATCTTAACGTTTACAATAAAAGCTATAACGACAATGTAACTGTCGAGGATTTACAAGGGAAAAAATTATGGCAGCACCGCCCTCATCTTTCTGATGAAATCCGAGCGTTCATCGATGAACCACATTTTTTCCGTGATTTAGACGTCATGGAAGGGAGTCAGGAAGTCATTAAGGAACTAAGCAGCCGGTTTGAGATTTTCATTACCACTGCTGCCATGGAGCATCCAGTATCTTTTACCGATAAATATGAATGGCTCCAGGAACATTTCCCGTTTCTTTCAGACATGAATATTGTCTTCTGCGGCGATAAGAGCATTATTCATGCTGATTATCTAATTGATGACAATGCCAGGCATTTCAAACGGTTTCAGGGTCAGGGAATTTTGTTTACTGCGTATCATAACATTCATGAAACCGACTATCTTAGAGTAAACAACTGGCAGGAAATCAGAAACTATTTTCTTAATGAGGACTCAAACTAAATCGGGTAGGAGACTAGCTATTAGTTGGCTAGTCTCCTACTAGATTCTTGTATACCTAAAATTAATCCTGGTAGTTTGACAAAAATGTTTTATCAATCTTATTTTTCATTCCCCATACCCAACGCCCATTTATGAAGGAATTTTTAAAGAAGACAATGCCTTCTTTGTTCCCCAATGACAGGACAGAAAGGTGATTTTTTTGTAAGGCGAAAGCGTTCCCCATCCCCTGTTTCAAAGAATCCCTTTAGATTATTAAATAAAACGGATCCTTGTCTGGCCGAGTCACCGCCCCCTGCCTTTCTTATTCTTTGATGGTCTGAAAGGCTTACACAATCGCCTGCACCAAAGATTGCCGGGTATTTTTTTACCTGCAATGTCCCCTCAACCTTAAGATAACCCTTTTCATCAACTGGAAGATTTGACACTTTAAACATGCCGGGGGATTTGGAACCCTCCATCCATATTATCTTATCGAATGGAATAGACTCACCTGAAGTCGCCACATAGCGGTTCTTTTCTATTTTAGCGGCTGGTTTTTCAGTTATAACCTGAATTCCTTTCTGCAATGAGAGCTTTGTCATTTTGTTCGAGATCTTCTTACTCTCATGAGGGAGCAGCCGGCTGGAGGTCAATAATGTTACAGGCGTCTCGATGTCATTCGCTTTGCGCCAGGCTTCAAGTGATAAAGCTATTTCAACAGCACTTGGACCTCCCCCCGCTATAACCACCTTATTCGCTCTGCGCACATCATCTATTACAGCCGTAAAATGATAATTTGGTTTAATTCTCGCTGCATACTCTTTCACACCTGGCAAATCTGTACCAGACGTCAACGAGCCAATATCAAATGACACGGCATCATAAGCCATCACTTTCCCCGTGGCTGTCAACAGCTGTTTCTGCTTAGGATCAATGGCCGTTACAGCATCCTCTAACCATTTAACATTTGCTTTCAAAGCCAGTTTTTCCAGATCAATTCGAATCTCAGACTCACTGTATATCCCTTCTGCATAGCCAGGAAACATAGCTGAGTAATATTGAAAGGATGAGGGTGAGATTAAAACAGTCTCGACATCTTTAATAGGCTTCGATTGAAGCATCTTCAGAACCTTGAGGTGAGCGAGTCCCCCGCCCACAAGCAATAATTTTTTCATTAATAACTCCTTATAAATAGTTGTCTTTAATTAAACTAAAAATTAATCAAACGGCTGGCAAGATATTTGTAAAATGAACGTGAATTGATTACACTAAAGAAAAGAATTTGACACGCTGCACTTTAATATCAGCGTTAATTTCACGAATCTAAAAGCAGAAATGTGGGATGAATGATGGCAGAAAATAAAGAACTGACGAGTAAAATAGAATGGGAAACGGCTATGGATGACTCTCTGAATAAACCGGTTCTACTATTTAAGCACAGCACAACGTGTCCAATCAGTGCCGGTGCTTGGCGTGAATATCAATCCTTTTTAGCTGATTCCCCCGCTCCCGATGTGACTTACACAAGTGTCAAAGTGATTGAGGAAAAACCACTTTCTAATTTGATAACCGAACAAACGGGTGTGACTCATCAATCTCCTCAGGTTATTTTGATCAAAAACAAAGAGGTCGTCTGGAATGCCTCACATGGTAACATCACAAAGAAGGAATTGCATAAACATTTGAACCAATAAGAGATCATCTTCTTATATAGTAACATCCAGTCATTAATAACAAATACTTTATGCCAATCAGCAACAAAGTGATAAAATAATGATGAACTTATTATTTTTCGGATCCAACATTACTATTAAAGGGATCTGTATTATATAGGAGGATAACAATGTCACAATCAAAATTTGCCACCGCAATTAATTGCATGGATGGAAGAGTTCAACTGCAAGTAACCCAATGGATTAAAGACCAATATCACGTCGAGTATGTGGATATGATTACTGAAGCAGGACCGGCTAAAGTATTGCTATCAGGAACAGACCGGGAACTTGAGGCGATCAAAAATAAAGTTCAAATTTCACAGGGAGCTCACGGCTCAGAAACTGTTGCGATTATTGGTCATCATGATTGCGCCGGTAATCCTATCCCAAAAGCTGAGAAATGTGCTCAAATTAAAAAGGCCGTGGACTTTGTCCATTCATGGGGATTTCCTGTACAAGTCATTGGACTCTATGTCAATGAAGACTGGGACGTTGAGACCGTAACAGAAATATAAGTGAAACACTTAAACCTCTTCTTTTTGAAGGGGTTTTTTTAATGCAAAAATTCGAAGCATTTTACTTTCTTTACACTGCTCAAAAGTCATATTATAATTTCTAAAAAGAGGTGATAAAGATGGAACAGTCAGGCGTACAGGAGATTTTAAAAGCATTGCAGCTATACTCGAAAACTATGAATCAAAAGCTTGATGACATGAAACACGATCTAGAAAATCGAATGGATGAACGATTTGAGCAAGTAGATCATGTTTGAGCAAATAGATCACGGTTTGAGCAAATAGATAAACGGTTTGATCGGGTTGAGAAAAAAATAGATGGACTGCGAGTTGACATGGCTGAAACTCAAGAAACAGTAGACTACCTCTCAAGTAAAAATGTTCAGCACGAGCGCAAGCTTAGGGAAATTCGGGAAAGATAGTTTAAAAACACTTAATATACCTTATGAAAACCTAAATTTTACATTACCTGAACAATGCCCCACTTTCCAAATAGTAGATCTGCTTGTTGGCTTACACACTTTCACCAGCGAAAAACATAAAAAGCTCGTAGACGTTTATCACTTCATCTGCAAAACGCCAATGAAAAAGCCCCTTCTTCAAAAGGGCTTTACGCTATTTCAAAGGTTTGGTATTTATTTTCCTGAAGCAGTTGCTCTGCGAAAGAGCGGTCGTCTTCTTTTTTAAAGCTTATTCTTAATACGCCAGGCAGTCCTTCTCTGGATTCAATGATCTGGAGGTTAGCAATGCTGATCTGATGTGCTGCCAAGGTAGCGGCAATCCTGGCGATTGCCCCTGTCGTGTCTTCCATGTCGACATGTAGATCATAATAAGAAGGAATGGCGCCTTGTGTCCGGATAGGGAGAGAATCACGATATGTTTTAGCCTCTTCAAAGAACCCAAGGAGTTCGTTTTCATCACCTTTATTAATGAGGCTGCGGGTGCCCTGCAATTCCTCGACCCAGTCGTCTAACAGATCAAGGATATTTGAGCGGTTTTGTTTAACAATATCCTTCCACATCTCAGGATTGCTTGAAGCAATACGCGTGATGTCACGGAATCCGCCTGCAGCAAGCATACTGACAAGCGGATTTTTTTCAGCAGATTTTTTGGCCTGTGTCACGAGTGCTGCTGCAATAATATGAGGGAAATGGCTGATTACTGCTGTAAGCTGATCATGCTCCTCCCCATCGATTTCAAGAAAATGAGCCTTCGTTCCTTCTAACCATTGCTTTAATAAATCACTTTCTTTTGGCAAAACCGATTCAGAGGGCGTGAGAATGTAGAAAGCATTTTCAAATAAATGAGCGCTTGCATTGGCTGCCCCCGTTTTGTGTGAACCTGCCATAGGGTGCCCGCCGATGAAGGTTGCTTTCCCTTTGAGCAGCGAGTCAGCGAATGGCATAATTTCACCTTTTGTGCTACCCGTATCTGTGATAATAACATTTTTCTTCAATCGTGCTGCCGACAATGTCTCCAATAATTTTTTGGTCTCCATAACTGGCGTTGCCAGAATGATCAGGTCCGCTATTTCCGCTCCAAGAGAAATCGACTCTGCTTTCTTATCTATGATGCCAAGCGTCATTGCTTTTTCCGTTTCACTCTGATTGACATCATATCCGTAAATCACTGCCCCTGAATGCTGTTTTTTTATACTTAATGCTAATGATCCGCCAATTAACCCAAGCCCTGCAATAAATATATTTCCATCCATATGAGAAGACCCTCTCTGTTTCTATAGTTGCCACTGAAAAAGTATTCGAATTGAAAGTGCAGAATCCGCTTGCTTGTCACGGAAGAACATCAAACCCACAGTTGCTGAGATCTCGGCCACCCGTTATTCCGATCGATTATTATAAAAGACATTTCTGTGGACTTTTGGCCGCCTTTTATCTATTATCTTCCAAATGAACGCCCTTTCTCCTGCTTTTCGACCCCGTTTTGTCTTTCATCGACCTTATGAACGCCCTTTCTCCTGCTTTTCGACCCCGTTTTGTCCTTCATCACCCTTATGAAGGACAGTTCACCCGCTTTTTGGCCACGTTTTGTCCTTCATCACTCTTATGAAGGACATTCCACTCGCTTTTTGGCCACGTTTTGTCCTTCATGGCCGTTTTCTTCTTATGATGTTGGAGAGTTGGCCAAAACAGTTTGGCGCAAGAACGCCATGAAGTCACCAAGGTTGTACAAAGATCAAAGTTGCTTTGTCACTAAGGACCGAGCTGCCCGGAACGTTCGAGACGCCTGCGGAATCAGCGTGACCAAGCGAGACCACACAGCGCAAAATTTGCTAAAGCGCGAGGAGGCTCGCGGTCCGCCCGCGGCAAGCGAGAACTTTCCAAAGCTCGGCCAAAGGGCAAATTTCAGTGGCATCCTTCTATACGTGCTGTGTTAATGCTGATTCACTGTTTAAAAAGGCTAATAGGGAGGACCTTACCTGCTCATTCTGCTCTTTCTTCCCGATCGTCACCCTTAGGCAGGTAGGAAATCCCATCGCTTTGCAGGATCTAATGATGACGCCTTTTGATAATAAAAAGGCTGAGACTTTATCTCCATCGTGTTTGACATCCATGAGAATGAAGTTTCCCTCTGTTGGGTAAAAGGACAAAGCATTTTCATGGCAAAAATTATAATATTTCTCTTTTTCCAGGCTGTTTTTCCGCTTGCAGTCTGCGATGAATGCCTGATCGCTGAGAGCCTCTTTTGCCGCAATCTGCCCCAATAGATTTGTATTAAACGGCGGTCGTGCCGGTTCAAGTCTCTGAATCACAGCTTCCGATGAAATGCCATATCCGACCCTGAAACCAGCGAGTCCATATATTTTAGAAAAAGTTCTCATAATAATGACATTTGTAAATTCCTCTAAAAAAGCCAATGAATGATAAGGATTTTCAGCATATTCAACGTAAGCTTCATCCAGAACGATGAGAACGTCCTCTGGCACGCTTTTTAAAAATGATATAAGGTCTTTCTCTGGAATATAAATTCCAGTTGGGTTATTCGGACTGCACAGCCATACGGCAGCAGTCGCTTCATCTATTGCATCCTTCATGCGATCAAGATCATGTGCCCCATCCAGCAAACTAATCTCCCGTACTTCTGCCCCTTCAATAACTGCATTAAGTTTATACTCTGGAAATGTCGGCGTTGCCATCACGGTGTTTTTTCCCGGCTCAAGCAAGGCCCTTGAGATGAGTTGAATCAGTTCATCCAGACCATTTGCAAAAATTAACTGAGACGGGTTTACGCCATGCATTTCCGCTACAGCTTTTCTCAATCCAGAAGCATACCCATCAGGATAATCACTAAAAGCGGCTGGGCATTCCTTTACCGCAGACATAACTTTCTCGGAACAGCCGTACGGATTTTCATTTGTTGACAACTTGACCACTGACTCAAGCTGAAATGTGTTCTTCACGTCTTCGATTGATTGTCCAGGCTGGAATGCTTGCAGATCATTAATTTGATTTTTCCACTTCATCGTGATCTCCTCCTTCAATTTTTCTTAGGGGTACGTTTGTAACTATAGGGATGATTGCTTGCTTTCCATTGCGACCCCCGAGCCTGAATCGCTATTCCCGCATTCGTCTAATATTTTCATTTTGTCCGATTTTTCAAGTGTCTTTCATACCATTTCTTCATTTTGCAGAAACCCCTCTTTCTTAAATCTGAGGCTGCTCAGTTAGAGCTAATCTTGCTTTCAATGATTTCAATTCTTTAATAAAGTCATTAAATTGCGGTATGTCCATCTGCTGTGCTGAATCCGATAATGCGACGGCAGGATCCGGATGAACTTCAGCCATGATGGCGTCCGCTCCAATGGCCATTGCTGCCTTCGCTGCAGGTAAGAGCAAGTCTCTTCTTCCAGTTGAATGGGTGACATCAACAATAACCGGTAAATGGGTTTCCTTCTTCAAAATGGGCACAGCAGAAATATCAAGTGTGTTCCGTGTTGCCTTTTCGTAGGTCCGAATGCCGCGCTCACACAGAATAATCTGATCGTTTCCTTGCGAGATGATGTATTCAGCAGCGTGAATGTATTCTTCTAGCGTGGCGGAGAGACCGCGTTTGAGCAATACAGGTTTATTGACCCTGCCCACTGTTTTAAGCAATTCAAAGTTTTGCATATTACGCGCTCCGACCTGAATCACGTCGACATAATCTAGGGCAGTTTCCACATCATGCGGGGTAACAATTTCACTAACAATGGACATGCCTGTTTCATTAGCTACCTGCCTCAAAATCCGTAGCCCCTCCAGTCCAAGCCCCTGGAAATCGTAGGGTGACGTTCGAGGTTTAAAAGCCCCGCCTCTCAGGACGGTTAGTCCTTGTTTTTTCATTGCCTCAGCGACTGCCTTTACCTGTTCGTAGCTTTCAACTGAGCACGGCCCCATGATGAAACGCTGTTCGCCATCACCGAAGGTTTCTCCATTGACATCGACAATCGTATTTTCCGGCTGAACCTTACGAGAAACAAGCAATGCTTTCTTGCTGTCATCATGCTGCAGTTCAAGACTTGCCTTGAAGATCTCCTTGAAAACATGCTTTATGGTAGAAGCTTCAAAAGGTCCATTGTGATGTTGAATGATCAGGTCAAGTGACTGTCGTTCACGCACAGGGTCAAACCGTTTAACTCCCTGTTTTTTCTTTTGCCTGCCAATTTCCTGAACATTTTCGGCTCGTTCATTTAATAATTTCAATATTTCAAGATTAATCTCATCAATTTTGTCCCTCAATTGTGCCAGTTCATTTGTCATCATCTGTTCCTCCTTTTATTTTATCGATTTAAACCGCTAAAGTTTATATGTTTAAGCGCCTCCCGATTCATTTACCGTCCCCCTTTTTAGTAATAATTAAATGTGATAATAGGTAAAAAAACAGCCCCTGCGTTTATTATTAAACGACAGGGACGAATAACTCGCGGTACCACCCTCATTGTGAACAGCAACCTGCCCACCACTCAATTGGTTAACGGCCGATCTGACCGTCTTTCCCTTCATAAAGATTACTCTCAACTACGAGAAAGAAGCTCCAGGACTGTAATTCGCGGCGATCTCCTTACTGGCTTGCACCGGCCGCCAGCTCTCTGTAACAGTAAGATCACACACTACTCGGTTCCTATCATTGCTTTTCATTATTTTTTTGTATAAATAAAAAATCCCTGCCGGATATCCAGCAGGGACGAGTCTAACTCGCGGTACCACCCTTTTTGTGAACAGCAACCTGTCCACCACTTGATCGTTTAACGGCCAGCTGACCGTCTTTTCCGCTAAGAAAAGAAGCTCGGGGAGTGTAAATTCATGCCCATCTTTGTACTGATTTGCACCAACCATCAGCTCTCTGTAACAGGAAGATCAGACATTACTGTTTTCCCTTCATTGCCTTTGAAGTATGTTAAGTTCTATTTTTTGTGATTGTTAATGTTTTGTATTATAGAATGGATTTCTGATCAAAGTCAACCGTTTTTCAAAAATATTTTTTTCTCTGAACCTTACCTGATAAAACTGAATATTCATATTAACCTTTATTCATCACATTCACAGCGCTTTCAAACATTCGTAAAAAAATTTAAATGCTACTTGCCTTTTGGCGGAATATACTTTGGCTCTTCATCACTTTTGTTTGCCATTTGTTTTCCTTTATTACTTTTAGCTGCAACTGATTGTGAGCCCGCATGCTCAGGAGAAAAGCCCTGGGAATGTTTTTTAGGATTGCTCATTTCTTTTCAGCCTCCTTTCTTTTCTAATATGACCTTATTTACCACAGCTATGCTTGGATTGAAAAGACAATGGGCCATAAGACGGGAAAATTCATGAATATGATTCCATTTTAATATTATTTTGATGAAAAAATAGGACCACTACCTAGTTCACTGTTCCTACGGAAGATTTTAAAGAGGTGTGGGGGGAGATAAAAGTGTAAAAAACTGAAATAGTGGTATGGCAAGGAGGTGTTTGAGGACAAAAAAGCCTCAAATCCCGAAAAAGTGGAATCTAAAGAGGTGTTTGAGGACAAAAAAATCTCAAATCCCGAAAAAGTGGAATCTAAAGAGGTGTTGGAGGGACAACAAAATCCTCAAATCCCGAAAAAGTGGAATCTAATGAGGCGTTTGAGGACAAAAAAATTTACAAATCCCGAAAAAGTGGAATCTAAAGGAGCGTTTGATTCCCGCCAAGTGCCAAAAAGC
>CAVYYW010000005.1:0-5445 GCA_963772845.1 uncultured Sporolactobacillaceae bacterium | reverse complement strand
ATAATTCGGCTAAATAAACGTATAGAGGAAATCTCAATGTAAACGTGGTTGCTGATCTCCGGGCACTCGCTTTCCGTGGGCACGGCCTCAGCTAATTTTGGAATGGTTTATTTGTGCGCCAAAGTCTTTGGACGCGTACTGTTTCCGCAGGACTTGAAACACCATCCTTGACTCCTCATCGCACGAAGAAAGTGCGGTAGCCACCCATTGAAAGCGGAAATACCCTCGCTTTCCGCGGGCAAGGCCACAGCTAACTTTGGCGTGATTTCTTTGTGCGCCAAAGTGGATCTTCGGACGCTTGCTGATTCCGCAGGACTTGAAACAGCATCCTTGAATTCACACCGCACGAAGAAAATGCGGTTGTTATCCATTGAAAGCTGAAATACCCTCGCTTTCCGCGGGCGATCCGCGAGCCTCCTTGCGCCTTAAGACAACGTTTGCGTTGCGGGGTCTCGCTTGGGTCGCTAATTCCGCAGGACTTGAAACAGCATCCTTGAATCCGCACCGCACGATGAAAATGCAAAGCATTTTCGAGGAGTCTCAGGTATTTCTGGCTTTCAATGAGTATTTGCATTTTCGAGGAGTGTCGGATATTTCTAGCTTTTAGCTAAGAGTGTGCGCATTTTCGAGGAGTTCTCAAGTATTTCTTGCTTTCAATAAGCACGCGCATATTCGAGGAGTCTCGTGCCCTCCGCTCCAATCAGCCAAAATGTGAAGTTGAAGCGCCTTGTCTCGCTATTTCCGCAGATTACTAATGGCCATAAAATAATGTTATCGATAGTATATTAATTAAACGAAAAGATGCTCGCTTTTTTCTACTTAACAATCTTGAAAATATCATTTAAGGCATAGACAATATGAGTATTGTGTTGTTCGTAAGCCTATTTTTAGATGCACTATAAATTTATAAGAGGTGAGACTAATAAAAAAATTATTCAGCGTCTTTATTATGAGTTTGTTAATTGTAACCTCTGGATGCTCAACGGCTGCTTCAAGCGGCGGATCATCAGTAGATCAGACAACCAAAGCTGGTGCATCAGCTGCAAACGTTAGTGACAAAAATCTTATCAGTGCAAACGTCGTGAAAGTAATTGATGGTGATACAATAAGCGTTCAGTATCAGGGAAAAGAAGAAACCGTCCGCTTTTTGCTTGTTGATACACCCGAAACCCATCACCCAACATTAGGCGTGCAGCCATTTGGACCTGAGGCAAGCCAGTATATGCACCAGCTCCTTGACGGTGGCAAAGTACAGCTTGAGCTTGCTAAAGGCAATGGAAGAGATAAATATGGGAGATTGCTAGCTTATATTTTTCATAATGGCAAGTCCGTTGAAGAGGAACTCCTTAAAAGAGGGCTCGCGCGTGTGGCCTATGTGTATCCACCAAACACTAAGTACGTCGAAGAATATCGTTCCGTCCAACAGCAAGCTCAGAATAAAAAAATCGGAATCTGGTCTGTCGATAATTATGCCAGGGAAGACGGGTACCACCCAGAGGTTATTAATAATAATAAAGATTCTACTTCTTCTTCAGATCAAAATAATATAAGGCAGCCGGCTGAAGATAATCCTCATGGGTATGCACCTGATTCAAACGGTAACTGTTCAGGAGGGATTAAAGGGAATATTTCTAGTGGGAACAGTAAAATCTATCATCTCCCTTCTGACCGATATTATAAAGTAACAAAAGCGGAAGCATGCTATAAAACAGTAAAAGATGCAGTATTGGATGGGTTTAGAGCATCTAAATAGTAAACACCAGGAGGGAAAGGTAATGCCAAGTGGTCTCTATGCTTTTTGGTTCAGGCGTGATCTCCGACTTCACGATAATGCAGGATTGTATCAGCTCATGAGAAAGCTGAAAGAAACGGATGATCGGTGGGTCGGTATTTTTCATCTTAATCCTGATTTTAATGAATCGATTGATAAGCGCTATGATTATTACTTTCAATCGCTAAGCAACTTTATTAGAGAGAGTGAGAAAGCTGGTATGCCTATTCAACTAGTAACAGGAACAGTTGAAGAAGCGATGAAAAAACTAATTGATAATACCACTAATTTAAAAGGCGTCTATTTTAATAAAGATGAATCGGGGTATGGTGCTCTCAGAGATTATAAAACTTCGACATACCTTGAGATAAACAATATTAAATGCAAGAGCTTTGTAGATGCACATCTTCTTGGGGCGGAAGAAGTTTACAAGAAAGACGGAACGGCCTATAAGGTGTTTACGCCTTATTTTAAAGCCTGGAAACAGGTTGAAAAAGCGGCATCATTTTCAGTTTCTGAAAAAACGCTCGCTGCGACGTATGCAAAACAGATTGGTGAAGTTGATCCAAAAGGTAATGAAGCCCTTAGTGCTGTTCTTAATAAGACCTCTGGAACATGGAAGAGGCTTGGAGAAAAAGCTGCTTTGAAACAGCTTGATTCTTTTGTGAGCACGAAGCTGAGCGATTATAACGAAAAGCGTGATATTCCTGCAGAAAATGGGACAAGCAAGCTTTCGGCATATTTAAAAACAGGCGTTCTCGGTATCCGGACAGTCTATGAAAAAGCGATGGAAGCGGCGTCGGGAAAAGGGAAGGAAACCTTTATTCAGGAGCTTGCCTGGCGTGATTTTTATAATATGATATATAAAGAAAACCCGATGCAAAAATCAGAAGAAATACAAGAGCAATACCGAGAGTTAAAGTGGAATGAGGATAATGATCTATTTAAAACGTGGTGTGATGGAAAGACTGGTTTTCCAATCGTCGATGCGGGAATGCGTCAACTGAACGAAGAGGGATGGATGCATAATCGTCTCAGAATGATTACGGCTTCCTTTCTAACAAAGGATTACCTGATTGATTGGCGCAAAGGGGAAGGTTACTTTGCTTTGAAGCTGATCGACTATGATCCAGCTTCGAATATCGGAGGCTGGCAATGGGCTGCGTCAGTCGGCACAGACGCGGTGCCTTATTTCAGGATTTTTAATCCGGTGACGCAATCAAAACGCTTTGATTCGGAAGGTGAGTATATCCGCAAGTATGTTAAAGAGCTCGAGCAGGTGGAACCACGATTTATTCATGAACCATGGAAGATGAATGAAGAGCAGCAGAAAAAAGCGTCATGTATAATTGGTGAAGATTATCCAAACCCGATGATCGACCATCAGGTGCAAAGGAAAAAGGCAATCGAAAGGTTTGAAGAAGCTAAAAACAATTCACTTTCATAAGCAGTTCGTTTTGGAATCAAAGACGTTATTTCAAGCCCTAAGGGGATGCGGTGTTTTGAGGTCATTAGAGTGGTGCCACATCTACTTGGAGCAATCTCGAGGAATTGTGAGGCGATTAGATCCGGTTCATCGGTCTTAAGAAGGCGTCGTCATACTGATTCTTGAGCATGTCCATCCCCTGTAATTTCTTGGATTCTCTTCAATGCAAGGAGGGTTCATACGTTCACTCAGCCGAGCTGCCGGAAAGTTAAAGACGCTTGCGGAATCAGCGTGGAGACCACTGAAAATCTAACTCATTTTCAGAGTGAAGGAAAATTAAGACAGCTCAAATTCACATTTTGGATGATTGGAGTGAAGGGCACGAGACTCCAGTGGGAAAAGCAACAGCTGAAGACCCCGCAGGACTCATTAAGGAAGATCGGCTAAGCACGTCACGTCCTGTGACAACGCCGATCCTACCCACATCCTGTGGGCATGAGGAGGCTGAAGCGTTGCCCACGGAAAGCGAGTGCCTGAAACGGAGATCCACACCCTTGTTTACAAAGAGGGACTTTTTCAGTGCCCTCATTAGCGGATCCAAGCGAGACCCACTGCCGCCTTGGATGAATTTCGGCAAATCCTGTACTTCCGGTGAATGATAATGCTCACAAATGAATGGGATTTTTTCATAAAAAAACTGTGGGCATGAAAAAAAGGAGGTTCTGATGGCCAATAACATGGCCGCAGTGCCTCCTTTTCTTGGATGATATTCGACGTAGCTTCACAATAAAATAAGTTTTCCTGTGGCAGCCAAGGTTTTATTATTTAACGATGGATTTATAATGCATTTTTATCTCATTATAAGCTTCATCAAGGTTTCTAATTCTACGGACAAGCTCGAAATTTTTATTCAAATGATCATGGATGATCGTGGAGACGACTGACCGGTAATAGCTGTTGGCCGCTTGTACCGGAGTCAGGACCTCTTTACTTTTTTCTATATGGACAGTAAGAGCCTCTTTAAAATAATCAACGCTGAATTTATCGGTATTAGACATTATGAAATCTCCTCGCTTGTTCGTTTTGTACGGTGAAGCACATCACAGAAAGCTCGTCCGCCATGAACGTGAGTCATTGCCTCAGCCATTTTATTAAGCTTCTCAAGGGCACTTTCCTCTTGAGTGCCGGGGGTAAAATAAATAAAATGAACGGCATTTCGTGTGGAAATATCTGTGCATGTTCGCTTTGAATCTACAATTGGACTTCCAAAAGCGCCAGCTTCATCAGCAGATAGGATCTTTTTTTCAAGCTTCATTTCACGGCCGCTGATTGCGTCATACGTATCCTCGTCAGACCCAACCCTGATCGTGACGTTACCATGAAGCTTATCCAGATCATAGATCCCCATTGGCCATTCATAGTTTACTGAAAAATAGTTATTCATATCAGCAGCCGAGTGGATGTCTGGAAGTCTTTCCCCTTTTTTAAGACGGCGAATTAACGCTTCATGGGAGGGTCTGTACCGGGAAGGATCAGTGCCTACTGCTTTAAAAGCCTGGCGCCAGGCTTTTACTCCCGAGAGACCGGATACGCCTTTATCTTCAAGCTCAATCATTTTTTCGTCCTGAAAATAATGGAATCTGCCCTTAACCAATTGCGGCATTGGACTGACCGTTATATCATGGTAAGTAATGACACCCAGAATAAAATCGGGAATCTGCTCGAATAAAGTATCATCAATTGTTACAGTGGCCAATTGAAATCCCCCGCCTTCATTGTTGGTTATATTCAGTTTAACATAATATTGCCTGAGATTTAGAATGGTTGACGGCGGAAAGGAGAGAGAATAGATGGATCAGCAAACAGCCACCTTGAAACAGCAGATAATAGAGTACAGCCAGGAAATTGGAATTGATAAAATTGGATTTACAACAGCTGATCCTTTTCAAGAATTGAAGGCTAGACTCTATCAGCAGCAGATGCTTGGCTATCAGTCAGGGTTTGAGGAAAAGGATATTGAAAAGAGATCAGAGCCATCCTTAATTATGGATGGTGCAGCTTCAATTATTGCCATTGCACTCGCCTACCCCTCAAAAATGTCCGAAAGGCCGGAGTATGGTAAGGGAAAGAGACGCGGAACGTTTTCAAGAGCGTCATGGGGCACCGATTACCATATTATTTTAAAAGAAAAGCTCGGTAAATTAGAAGATTTTATAAAGGCAAAAATACCTGAGGCAAGGATTAAGGG
>CAVYYW010000004.1:0-17353 GCA_963772845.1 uncultured Sporolactobacillaceae bacterium | reverse complement strand
ATGCCTTTAACAAGGTCATCTTCATACAATATCGCAGAAACTGGCGTACTCACGCGGGTTGTGACACCAAGCTGACGGATTTTATTAAGCAATGCCGCCACGACAGATTTTGCGCTGTCTGTCACAGGAAACATTCTTCCGAAATCTTCCTCTTTTAGCGATATTCCTAATCCTTCAAAAAAATTGATGATGTCCTGATTGTTAAACTCCGAAAAAGCGCTGTATAAAAACTTCCCGTTACCGGGTAAATGCTTGATCAGTTCGTCAATTGGCATGCGGTTGGTCACATTACAGCGGCCTCCACCGGAAATCGCAAGTTTTTTGCCAAGCTTCTCGCCTTTATCAACCAGCAGAACTGAAGCTCCTCTTTCTGAAGCCGCAACCGCGGCCATCAGCCCGGCTGGACCTCCACCCACAATAATGACATCGTACTTCGTCATAAAACACCTCGTTAATTAATACCTATTTTTGTATACCTTGAAGTATATCTCTTATTTCATCAACCACAAGCGGCTGATAGGCCACGCCTTCACCATACCGGTTGAAAATTTCTTCATAAACGCCTTTAATTTTCGTCTGATATTCCTCTGTAGAAGGGTCAAGACCAAGAGCTTTAAATTCTGCCATAGGCTCCTGGACATAAGCCGGTCTTGGTCCCCACTGGCCAAGCACGTCACCTTCAGCATTAACAAACAGCACCACTGGAACTGATCGTCCGCCGAGGACCCTGAATTGTTCAATGAAAGCTTCATGTTCTTCAACAATAAAGACTTCCGTAGGGATTTCAGCAGTCTCCATTAACTGAAAAATAACCGGGATGCTTCTGGCAGCATCACCGCACCAATCTGCGGTTATAATTTCACAGCGTAAATCCTTCTTTCCCTGCTCTTTAAATAGAGATTCCGCATCCTTCGTCATCAGAAATGCTTCGTATTTTTCCATAAATAAGTCCCGGTTCTTTTCCATTCTCTCCATAAATTCCTGTGGGCTTATTCCTTGTCCCAGTTTTTCTTTTATATTTTTTGTCATGCCTAGCACTCCTCTGCAATTGCTTTTGGCTCGCTATTTGCAAACCGAATTGGTTTTCGAACTCCTTAACGTTTTCCTGACCCCTATCATATCAAATAATACTGCACAGTCGTAAACATTCGCATGCTATTCCTTAGTAAGCGCCCAGTCAAGGCCTTGCTGGCACACATTTATTAAGGCGCGATCGTCATGATCGGCCCCATACAAAATCAGGATAGCAAGGATATAGATCGCAATAAATCGGGCAAGGTCCTTTTGCGAATCCTTGACATCACCATAAATTTCATAGAATGCCTTTCGGCTGCTAGGGGGCAAAAAGCTGTAGGCGATCGATAAATCAACAGCCCGGCTTCCAATATGCAGATCACCCCAGTCAATAATCCCCTTCAAGCTGCCTGCCTCATCAACGACGATATTTCTCAAATGCAAGTCGCCATGTACCAAAACTTTCTCTTTTTCAGCCTCAATGACATCTAGTCCTTCTGAATAGGCTGTCAACCGATCCGGGTCATTATACAGCTGTTTTTCGTTCAATTTACGCACATGCTCCTTCAACATCGGCAACCTTTTTGTCATATTGGCTCTTTTTATTTCGTCATAGGGCACGCCAAAATGTTCAGTGGTTTTAATTGGGAATTGGTGAAGTTTTTTCAAAAATAGCGCAAGCTCAGGACCGGAGGCTTGTGAAGCATCCTCATCAAGACTTTCCAGCATTTGTCCTTTTATTGCTCTGTATCCTGTGAAAGGCCATGGAAAGCTTTTTGAGGGCATTCCAAAATAAAGGGGCTCAGAAATTTTCAAGGGGAGCAGTCCAACAAGCTCCGGCAGCATTCTGTTCTCTTTTTCAAGCAGACGGACGGCAATTTCCCTTCGAGGAAACCGGAAAACGTAGTCCTGATTGACCAGAAAGACTGTGTTATCAAATCCTTTTCCATATTCGGTTATTTCAACAGGTATTAGTTCTGAAAACTGCTCTTCTATGTATACCTTCGCATCTTCTAAAGACACGACATGTTCAGGCTGCCAGGGCTGCGTCATAAAATAATCCCTTTCCCTTCTTATTTCTAATTCGAATCTTAAGTTAGCGGAAAGACGCTCACTTGCAGCGGTCGCTCCGGATACAGGTCTTATTTCAGTACCCTCTTCCATTTCTATTATAGTTACTATTCTATTTCATGATAATTTTTCCTGCCATACAAGAATAGCCTTTCAGCTTTTAATCATTAATTGATTTTCCTTAAGAGGTGCTCCGGGGTCTTACTTGGAACTCTGAGGAGACCACTGGAAATGTCACTATTTGCCCTTCTGGCCGAGCTTTGGAAAGTTCTCGCTTGCCGCGGGCGGACCGTGAGCCTCCTCGCATGCCCATAGGATGTGGGTAGGTTCGGCATTGGCACAGGACGTGCCGCATTTAGCCGAACTTCCTCCAAACTTTTGCGCTGTGGGGTCTCACTTTGTCCGCAGATTCCGCAGGCGTCTCCAACTTACCCGGCAGCTCGGCCTTAGCGGCAAATGCATCTCAACCTTTAGCATTCCAGGGGACTTTCAAGGTATCAGACCGCACTATTCTCTGATTAAATCCTATAGAAGTTTTTCAGTGGCCCGTGCTATTCCCGTAGGACTTGAAACAGCATCTTAGATTCCGCCTCGCACGAAGAAAATACGATGCAAATACATTGAAAGCGGGAATACCATCGTTGTCCCTCGCTTTCCGCGGGCACGGCCTCAGCTAACTTTGGCGTGATTTCTTTGTGCGCCAAAGTGGATCTTCGGGCGCGTGCTGTTTCCGCAGGACTTGAATTTACATCTTTGATTCCACCTCGCACGATGAAAATGCAAGGCATTTTCGAGGAGTCTCGAGTATTTATAGCTTTCATATAAGAGTGTGCTCATTTTCGAGGAGCCTCGAGTATTCCTTGCTTTCAATGAGCATGTGTATTTTCGAGGAGTATCGCACCTTTCGCTTCAATCAACGTGTTTATTGTCTGATGATACCCTTTAGAAGTCATTTGTGGCTATAGATGTTCTGCGGCCATCAACTGATCACTTGGCGTCTCAAATTTTCTAGCAGCACAGCCGAGTGTGAGTAAGAAACCTCTAAGTGTACTTTTCAGTGGTCTTTTGCTAGCATCATGAAAAATTAATAGTTTATAAAAAACCTTTAATCATTCACCTTAATAGATAATTGGCAATTATGAAATTGACTTAAATGTTATAATTTTTAAAAAGTAATGATTTTCGGAGGGGAGTAAATGGTTGAACAGACTATACGGAGTCGCTACAGGGGATGGACAAACTTTATATCACCTTTCACAAAATCTAGAGATTTTAAATACCTTTGGTTTGGACAAGTCCTTTCTATTCTCGGGAGCAGCATCACTTCAATCCTGCTGCCTGTTATAGTACTCTCACTTACCCATTCAACGGTCTCAATGGGGATTGTTATGACAGTTTTCAGTTTACCCAACGTGCTCGTCCTCCCCTTTGCCGGGGTAATCGTTGATAAACTTCACAAAATCAAATTAATGATGCTGGTGGACTCCCTTCGATTTGTGCTTCTGCTGACCGTAGCTGTTCTTATTTTCAATAATAACCTTACTATGACTATGCTTTATGTGATGGCGGGATTGCTGGGTTTAATGAACGGCATTTTCAGTCCTGCCTATTCCGCTGTCCGGGCAAAGGTGTTCACCCCTGATATCCGTAATGCGGCCAATTCTTTAACCCAATTAGCTGTTCAGGGTATCCGTATTCTCGGTCCTTCAATTGGCGGAATTATGATCGCCTCCTTTTCTTCAGGATATGGCATTGGTATTGATGGTCGTGACTTACCTTATCTCATTTATTAGCCTTATTTTTTTAAGAAAACTTATATTCAAAAAACAAAGCGTGTCAGCTCACACGTCTCCAGCTTCTTTTAGGACAAATCTTTTAGAAGGCTTTTCTGTTATTAGAAAAAATGCCTGGCTCCTATATACAATCATCGCGTTTTCTTTAATCAATATTTGTGCATCCGGAATTATTGCGGTCCTGGTGCCTTGGCTGATCTATGAACATTACCATTTATCCGCTTCTGTCTTTGGCGCAGTTATGAGTGGAATGGGGGCAGGCTCTGTTCTTGGTGCCCTTCTTTATGGAACAAGGAGCAATTGGCGCAACAGGGCATGGATCGCTTACGGAAGTATCATTCTGACAGCTTTGGCCCTGCTGTTTACCGCCTTTACATCGTCCCCCATTGGATTGTTCATCTGTATGATGGTGAATGGTATTGGGCTTATGCTTTTTAGTCTAATCTGGGAAACAAGTCTCCAGGAAATGGTTCCGGAAGAATCTTTCGGGCGTGTGGCAAGCCTTGATATGCTAGGTTCTTTCGCCCTTCTTCCCCTTGGTTATCTGTTAACAGGATGGCTTTCTGAAGCCATCGGCGGCATCCAGACGATTGTCCTTTTCAGTCTGATTCCTATTGGGATCGCTATGGGAGTCTTAAGCATTCCTGGTGTTAGAAAATTTGACTAGGCTGCGCGCAAATTAACCTTTTAAGTCTACTTAAACCCTATACAAAAACCTTTCCGGACAAAATCCGGAAAGGTTTTTTAGTTATCCTCGTGGGTAAACTGTTGAAAGATGTTTTGTTTTGGCACTGGGTAAACCTCTCTGCCTGCAATGGTATTAATGATCTTTTGATTGCGCTGAACGGACAGCCCTAAATGCGTTGCACCGGTTCCATCTGAATGATCAAGGTTCGTTAACGTGAACACGAAGTGACTCCGATCATCCTTAAAAACAATTCGGTAATCATCCGCCACTTTAAACAGCTTTTCGTCCTCCCATACAATCTCATTCTCCATTTTCATTAACCAGTCTGGCAAATTCGGTTTATACCCGGTTGAAAGGATGACTTTGTCAGCATTGTGAGTAAACGTTTTATCTTTTTGCCATTGATGAAGTGTTAGCGTGTACCCATTCTCGTTCTTTTCAATATTTTCAAGCTCTGTCAGAGGCTGAATCGTAACAGGAAGTTTCTCCTGCCGGATCGACCGGTGATAAAGAAGATCATAAATTTCATCGAGCGTTTCCCTCTCAACGCCGTTTCTGAGCTGATTTATTGTTGGCAATGCCTTTTGTCTGTTTTCAAATGAAAGGGATCGAAAGTAACTGACATATTCAGGCGAGAAGAATTCTTGGCCGATTTTTGCCGCTTCAAGCTGGAAAATACCGGCTGACCTTGTGAACCATGATAGTTCGAAATTCTTTCTTGATTGCTTTCCTAACAAATCGCAAAAAATTTCTGAAGCACTTTGACCGGATCCAACCACCACAATTTTAGCCGCCTCTTCAAGTTCTGGCTCTTCATAAAGGTAACTGCTTGAATGAAAAATATCTTTTTTGGGCATATCCTGATAGGATTCCGGGATGTTGGGCAGACTCCCTGTTCCGAGAACGACATGTTTTGCAAAATAGGACCTTTCAATGTGGTCCTTTTCATCTGCCACTATTATTTCGTAGAGGCAATCTTCAGCATGGTTTATAACATTACGTACCGTTTGTCCATACCGAGCCTGAGTTAGTCTTTCTCCAACCCATTTCGCGTAATCATTGTATTCTTGTCGGGGTACATTCATTTTTCTAAAATAGAAAAAGGGATAGAGACGCTCCGTTTCATGAAGGTAATTCAAAAATGTATAAGGGCTTTTTGGATTCGCGAATGTCACCAGATCCGCCAAAAATGAAACCTGCATATCTGTGCCTTCAATCAGCATGCCCGGATGCCAATCATAGGATTGTTGGCGCTCGAAAAAGAGAGCTTCAAGATCATCTATATCATCTAATAATGCAGCCAGCCCTAAATTAAACGGACCAAGCCCGATGCCAATGACATCATATATTTTATTTCCTTTCATCAACACGCATCCTTTATCTCTGAATTTATAATACGCTTACCGTTTAGTAATAATAACTTTAATAAAATACCCTTTCAGTATGCCTGTTCAAACGTCCACGCCATACAGTAAGTCTCCTGTCCCCCACCATTCGCCCTAAATTGATTCAAACTTAATATAATAACAACACTTCTTTAAGATTTCCTTAAAATCACTGCGTTACACTTAATTTATCAAAAGGAAAAAGGAGCTGACCACATGTCTTTTAAAAGAAACGTCCTGGCTGGAGCCAGTGGATTATTAGCATTGAGCACAATTATGCTTACCTCTCCGTATATTTCAAATGCGGACACGAAATCTAACGGCAAATCTTATACTTTCCACCACAAACAAGACGAGCGTGCGACAGCAACACCAATCAAGCACGTCGTTGTCATATTTGGTGAAAATGTATCCTATGATCACTACTTCGGCACATATCCGAATGCAAAAAATCCAAAAGGCGAGCCTCAATTCCATGCGAAACCAGGCACTCCTGAGTCTGCAGGCCTTCCAGAAAGCCTGTTAAATAACAACCCAAACAAATTCAACCCAAAACGGCTTGATCGCTCTCAAGCAATGACAGCTGATATGGATCACGGATATACTGCTGAGCAGAAAGCGTTTGATAGCGGGAAAATGGACAAATTTGTTGAAAACACATCGGGGGGAAAAGATCCTTCACAAGTCATGGATTATTATGACGGCAATACGGTCACAGCAATGTGGAATTATGCCCAGAACTTTTCAATGAATGACCATTCTTTCGGAACAACTTTCGGTCCTTCTTCACCAGGTGCGATTAACCTTATCTCCGGTCAAACACATGGTGCAACCGCTTATGAGAATGACAAGAAAACGGATTCCGTCCCAAATGAAGTGGTTAACGGTACAATGATTGGGGATCCTGACCCTTACAATGATAAAGCATCAAATCACTCAGGCACGACTGCCGATATGAGCGGAAAGAATATCGGGAACATGCTGAACAAAAAGAACGTCACTTGGGGCTGGTTCCAAGGTGGCTTCAGCGACACGACGGCAAAACATAAAAATGTCGGCGGTGAGGCGATAACGGATTACAACCCTCACCATGAAGCTTTCCAATACTACAAATCGACAGCCAATCCCGATCACAAAGCTCCTTCTTCAACTAAAATGATCGGAAAAACAGACCAGGCGAATCATCAGTATGACCTGAAAAATTTCTGGGATGCTGCTGATAACGGCAACATGCCCTCAGTCAGCTTTTTGAAGGCTGCCAATTATCAGGACGGGCATGCCGGCTATTCTGACCCGCTTGATGAGCAGCATTTTATTGTTAATACGCTGAATCACCTTCAACAGCTTCCGGAATGGAAAAACACCGCCGTCGTCCTTGCTTATGATGATTCTGATGGCTGGTACGATCACATGATGAGCCCTCAGGTTAACGGCTCAAACGACCCTAAGAATGATGCCCTTTATGGACCAGGAGATGCCGCAAAACCGCGTCTGGATAACTCTTTAGACCGTGCAGGCTATGGGCCGCGGCTGCCACTGCTCGTCATTTCTCCTTATGCAAAACAAAACTATATTGATCATACAACAACGGATCAAACATCCATCCTTCGTTTCATCGAAGATAACTGGAAGCTTGGCCGCGTCGGAAACGGATCCTTCGATAAAGTCGCTAATTCACTTAACAGCATGTTCGACTTCTCAAAAGGGCCGAAGAACAAAAAATTGTTCCTTGATCCTAAAACAGGTGAACCGATTAAAAACCCAAAAAATGTTGATGAAGACAAAAATCATGATGATCAAGGCAATAAAGACGATAATCATGGAAACGAAAATGATCACAACGGAAACGATCATCACCATGAAGATGGTTCGAGAAACGATTAACGAACAACAAACCATGCGAAACCCGCCTTCAAAAATGAAGGCGGGTTTTTCGTTATTCATCTCCATGTACCCGAGAGTAAAAGTTATAAAAAAGCTAAAATCTAAAACAGTGGCCACATAAATGCGCTTTAAGGCCTTCCGAGCCCCTATTTTCTGAAATGATGGCCGTAATGGGGGCGTTTAGGGACATCTGAAAGCCTAAAAACCGAAATCGTGACCTCATAAATGGTTATTGAGGACATCCAAGAGCCTAAAAGCCTAAATAGTGGAATCAAAAGTGAACGTTTCATCCAAGAAGGCATCGGTGTCGACTAAGGAAAAAGAATACTTCTTAGAGAATCCCGCCCGAAAAATAAAAAAGAGCACTCTAATAGCCTTAAAAGGGCTTTTCAGTGCCCTCTTCATAATGTCGGCCTTTACTCTTTTGTCGCTTTATCTAAGAAATCCATTTCGACCTGCAAATACTTTTTATCAATGGAGAGAAAATCGCTGTCATCAATTCCTTCTTTTATTTCCATCGCAAAACGGTAAACACTTCTTTTCATTTTCCGGGAAGCATTTTCAGCGATTAGACCAAACGCATGAAATAATGCTGCAACGACTGAGACATCTGACCTCCCGTAATGCCTTATCTGATAAAAGCTTTTGTAAAGGTAGTGTTCATAATCAAATTCTTTAAAAATAACTCTGGGGTTGCCGCTTTCGTCAAAGGAATTAGAGGAATCGGTGGAATACGCATCAATCTCTGAAAGCAAGGTGGCAATCCTATTAATACAGTTAATTGCCGTGTGCGGATCATTGATACCGGGCGATATGGCACGCAGCGCTATTTCAACAAGTTTTTGAATACCAAACTCAACATCCTGTATATCTGTTCGTTCGATGGAGATTTTTACACATCGGCAGTAAGCGTCGAGATCTATCTTCTCCGGATCTTCTATACTTCTAACACGCATCAGTGCTTTATCAGTTATAACGTATTCGCCAACATGGACCAAAAACTCAATCACAATCCCATCTTTTTCAGCCATTATTATAAGCTTTTCAGTATTGATCAGACCGAGGTAGCCAGATTTTTGTGCATGAATGGTTTTCGTTTTAATTTTACTCGAATCGCTATCCAAAACATCCTTGGCAGACGTCTTCGTTCCTCTCTTTTGAAAACGCTGGTACTCACGGTGGACTCTTTGGACGGTGTCCATTGTCTCAGATGATATTTTGCTTATCAGTTCATTCACCTGCACCCACTTTGCCACATGATGAATGTAATAAACGAAGCCTAAAATGCATAAAAGGGCGAGAATCACCGATAGAAGCGGAGAGAAGAACATCGCTGTTTTTGAGGTTCCTTTAACCAAAAATAAAACGAGTAAATTATAAGTGATTCCAGCAACGAATACTGCCAACACTCTTTGCGTCACTTTATCCGATATGAAATTCTGCAGCGTTCTCGGTGAGAACTGGCTCGAAAACGTGGTTAATACCACCATGATTGCAGAAAAAGTGATGGCCATCATGGCCAGAATGGATTGGGCGAGCGTACTCGATAATTGAATCTCAAGACTTGTGCTTGATACAAATAGCTGCGGAAGGACTCCCTTTAGAGCCTGATGCGATATGTAAAAATCAAGTTTAATCGCTGTTAAAGCCAGAAACCCTGCAATAACACCATAAAGAACGGAGCGAAACCAAAAACTTTCCTGTAAATTTACCCATACTTTCGTTCTCTTCACACACATCTCTCCCTAGTTATCTATTCTCATAAACGTACCCATTTCTATTGAAAGCAATACTCAGACCCTAAAAACTTTCGAAGCATAATTCTTTTTCTAACGGGGAATGCACTATATAGTTAGTCACAAAGAAAAAATAACGGAGGGATAAAATGATTGGATTTATAGGAATGGGAATTATGGGCAGCCGGATGGCAAGCAACCTGCAGAAAGCAGGATACGATTTGATAGTACACAATCGCACAAAGGCAAAGGCTCAGGACCTGCTGGATAAAGGCGCTGTTTGGGCGTCGTCTCCTGCAGAAACAGCAGACAAAGCAGACATCGTTTTTACAATGCTTGCAAACCCGGACGCTGTAGAAGCTTCTGTTTTCGGTGACAACGGCCTACTTGACGGCCTCTCCGAAAACTCACTTTGGGTCGATTGCAGCACCGTTAATCCCTCATATTCTAAGAAGCTTGCTAAAGCAGCAGCTGAAAAAGGTGTTCGTTTCCTGGACGCTCCCGTTGCAGGATCAAAATTGCCAGCAGAAAAAGGTGAACTTGTCTTCCTTGTGGGCGGAGAAGAAGAAGATCTTGAGGAAGTCCGTCCTATGCTAGAAGTGATGGGTAAATCCGTGCAATATCAAGGACCCCACGGCAGCGGCATTTCTATGAAAATGCTGATAAACTTAACTTTAGGACAAGCCATGGCAGCATTCTCGGAGGCTGTTACCCTTGGTAAAGCGATGGGACTTGACGAGACAAAAGTCGTCGAAACCCTGCTTAATGGCGCGACAGCCGCTCCCTTTTTACAAGGAAAAAAAGATAAGATTCTAAATGATGACTACAGTGCAGAATTTCCGCTTGAACATATGCAAAAAGACCTTCATCTCGTTGCACAATCGGCTTATGAAAACGGCGTTTCTCTGCCTGTTGCTAATATGACAAAAGAATTATACGGCCTTGCCAAACAGAACGGCAAAGGAGAATTAGATTTTTCAGCGGTTTATGCTTTCCTTTCAAATAAAGCATAGCCTTTTCAGAACGGGCTTAATTTTCATTTGAAGCGGGTATGATATTCCTTGGAAGGCCAGTTAATTTATTTAAACTTAAAATGATTCACATTTTTTAAGGAGGCTATTATTATGTCTAAAACAAAACGTATTTTAATGGTTGTGACCAACCATTCGACACTTACATCAGATCATAAAACAGGATTATGGCTTGAAGAATTTGCTGTCCCTTATAACGCTTTTAAAAATCAGGGATATGAAATAAAAGTTACAAGCATTGAAGGCGGCGATATACCGCTTGACCCGAACAGTCTCTCCGAAGAAAGCCACCCTGAATGGGAGGAAGCTGAAGGCAAGCTGAAAAACACAACGAAATTAACGATGGATGATGCCGAAAATTTTGATGCTGTCTTTATGCCTGGCGGTCACGGGACTATGTTTGATTTCCCGAACAACCTCACCCTGCAGCATATCCTGCAGCGTTTTGCGGAATCGAACCGGGTTATTGCCGCTGTTTGTCACGGACCAAGCGGTCTTGTAAATGCGACGTACCAAAATGGCACACCTCTTGTTGAAGGAAAAAAGGTAAGTGCCTTTACCGATAAGGAAGAACAGGAAATGCAGCTTGTTGACGCGATGCCATTTCTGCTCGAATCCACACTTCGTGAAAAAGGAGCGGAGATTGTAAGCGGCGATAACTGGGCGGATGTCTCTGTACGCGACGGTAATCTTGTAACAGGGCAGAATCCTCAGTCTAGCGGCAGTACTGCTGAAAAAGTGATTCAGGCTCTGGAAGAAGCTTAAGACGTTAGATCATTAAAGGCGCCACTTTCCATTAGGAATGGTGCCTTTTTAACATTTAACCCACAATCTTATAGATCACAAAAATGATAACAGTAACAATAATAAGGATATTGAGCACAGAGCTGACCCGCTTTGGTATCGAGATGAAATTAACCACAACACCGATCACCATTAAGACGAGAACAACAAAAAAACCAGCACCCAGGAAATCAGCCGCTGTCTCCAACAGATCAACCGGCTCAAGATGGCGAATTAAATGTCTCATCAAAAAGCGCCTCCTAATAATCAATTAAATAAGTCAATCTCATAATTGCCTGTTATACATAAAAAGACGAACAATTAAGGTATACTGCAGATGCAAGACAGTGAAACGTCCAGTGTGCATGTGAGGCGACTCGCGGAACGCCAGGGAAAGCGAAGGTATTTCCGTTATCAATGGATTTCCTCCTCATTTTCTTCATTCGAGGTGGTTCCAAAGATGTTATGTCATGGCCAGCCGAATCAGCAGAAGGCAACTAAAAAGTCTACTTAGAGACTTCCAAAGTTCACTCGATAGTACAGCTGGAAATTATGAGATGAGACGCCATGCCACAAGATCAGCTGATGGAGGGTGAAGTATTATAGTATCTATAGCCAAAATGACTTCTAAAGGACTTCATCTGAGACCAAACTCGTTGATTGAAGCGGCGGGCGCGAGACTCCGGCGGGACCAGCACGCGTCCGAAGATCCACTTTGGCGTACAAAGAGGCGATGCCAAAGTTAGCTGAGGCCGTGCCCGCGGAAAGCGAGCAGCCTAGAGCGAAAATCAACAACCACGACTAGATCAGTGACTTTTCAGTGGCTTCATTTGCTTAACCACGCAGAAGCGAGGGTATTTCCTCAAATTTTGAGACGCCACGAGATCAGCGGATGCTCGCTGAATATCTAATACCTTCTAAATGGCTACAGCAGCCAACATACGTTGATTAAAGCGGAAGGTGCGAGACTCCGATGGGAGCAGCACGCGTCCGGAGATCCACTTTGGTGCACAAAGAAACCACGCCAAAGTTAGCTGTGGCCGTGCCCACGGAAAGCGAGCACCCTAGGGCGAAAATCAACAACCAGAACGACAACATTGATTTCTAAATGGCCACAGCAGCCAACATACGTTGATTAAAGCGGAAGGTGCGAGACTCCGATGGGACCAGCACGCGTCCGAAGATCCACTTTGGCGCACAAAGAAACCACGCCAAAGTTAGCTGAGGCCGTGCCCACGGAAAGCGAGCAGCCTAGAGCGGTAATCAACAACCAGTGAAATGAATTCAGATCATGGCATTTTCGTGAAAAATATTGATAAATTAATGATGTCTCTTCACTAATTCTTGTCTATCCTCGTAAAACCTTTATAATGTAAAGAAATAACATTGTTTTTATAACCGGAGTGATTAAATGGAGCCACAAAAAATGAAAGAATCATTTTTCAGAAGACGAATTTTAAACAGTAAATTTGTTGTGTATACCCTTATTATCTTTATTTTAGCTGTAACGCTTTTTGCATTATCTAAAGTGACCTTTGTCCTCTACCCAATCGCTGTCCTTATCCGGACGATCTTTTTACCAATGCTCCTGGCCGGAATCTGTTTTTACTTGTTCAATCCAATAGTTGACTGGCTGGAAAAACGCGGCGTAAAAAGACTTCTTTCTATTTTAATGCTTTACGTAGTCGTTATTGGTATTATAACCCTCCTTGTCATTTCTGTTATTCCTTTTCTTCGTGAACAAATAAATAGCCTGATCAGCAACCTTCCGACATATGGAAGGGAGCTTAAAAACATTTTTTATAATATAACCGGAAGCAATTGGGTGGAGCAAGCCAGTCAGAAATCCAATTTTGACCTCTCCAAGCTTTCAAAAGACATTTCCCAAAACACGAGTAAATACATAGCGGGCTTTTCACATGGCCTTATTACCGTGGTTGGAACAGTGACAGAAATTGTGCTCTCTGTTGTCGTTCTGCCTTTTATACTCTTTTATTTATTAAAAGATGGCCGCAAACTGCCGGGCTACGTGGCCAGATGGTTTCCGAACCGAATTAATACAAACGTTCTCTCAATACTTGGCGATATGAATCAGGCCCTCAGCAATTATATTCGCGGGCAAATTTTTGTTTCACTCTGCGTCGGAACTCTTCTCTATATCGGCTACCTGATTATTGGACTTGATTACGCGCTGCTGCTCGCTATTATAGCCATGCTTACGAATGTTGTTCCTTACATTGGCCCCATCATTGCCATCTCTCCGGCAATTATCATTGCGATCGTTACCTCACCCTTTATGATTGTAAAGCTTGCGATCGTCTGGGTAATCGTTCAGTTGCTGGAGAGCAAAATCATTTCACCGCAGGTCATGGGAAAATCTCTTCATATTCACCCAATTACGGTGATATTTGTTATTCTTACTGCCGGCAACCTCTTTGGTTTAGCTGGAATTATCCTGGCGATCCCCGGGTACGCAATTCTGAAGGTGATTGTGCTGCATCTCTACAGGATTATCAAGCTTCGTACAAATATATACTCCGATTCACCAAAAAAGGATTGACGGGTTTCCCGTCAATCCTTATCTTTTGTCGTAACATAAATAGTTTGCTGCATAGGATCTTTTAATAGAACATGCTCAGTTGTCTGCTGAAATGGAATTTCATTTTCACGAAGATTATTAATGAACGGTCTCATTTCATTATCATTAGGGAGTAAAATTGTGTAGCCTTCCAAATGAATGCTCCCATCAGGCGCGTCAGGTATCCCTTTGCCATTCCACACATTCAGTCCCAAATGGTGATGATACCCCCCTGCAGAGACAAACAGCGCATGATCTGCCATATGGATAGTTGGGCTGAATCCGAGCCGTTCAACAAAAAATCGTTCTGCTTTTTGCAAGTCTGAGACATGAAAATGAACATGGCCAATGACTGTTTTTTCTGGCATCCCGTTCCAGGGCTCATCTGTAAGCGCGAGCACTTCACGCGTCGCCAGAGGAACCGTCACACCTTTATATTCCCCCATTTCATCCTTTTCCCATTGGTCTTTTGGCCTGTCAGAATATATTTCAACGCCATGCCCATCAGGGTCAGTGAGATAAAGTGCCTCACTGAATTGATGATCTGAAGCTCCCTCAAGCGGTGCACCAGCTGTTAGAAAGTGCTTTAATATTTTTGAAAACGACGTTCGATCTGGAACTAAAATTGCAAAGTGATATAAACCTGTGGTTCTGGCCGGTTTAACTTTGGGATTTTTTAAGACAGTCAGCCGTATTAGCGGAATCTTTCCGTCGGCTGTCAATATGGCCTGATTCTTCGTTTCTTCCAATACCCGAAACCCAAGCAGGTCACGGTAGAATTTAAGCGAACGATTCAAATCAGTGACAGCTATAGAAATGCTTCCCATCATTGTTTCGTTAGGTAGCTGATAGACCACATGTCATACCCCCTTTAAAATATAAGTTCATCAATTGAGAATACGCCAGCGCCAATAAAAGCAACGCCCGCCGCCGCAATGATAATTAGTGCATTGTATTCATAGCCGTTATTCCCTGCCCAGTAACCATTTTTAATATGAACTTTTATTATAGCTACGAGCATCGTCAGAATAATTATGATGGCTGCAAGAGGAGTTAAAAAGCCTATTGCAAATAACAGACCGCCAACCAATTCGCCCGCTCCAGCAAAAAAAGCCATCCTCTTGCCAGGCTTTATACCTATTGATTCAAAAAAACCGCCTGTTCCTTCAATACCATGGCCTCCGAACCAGCCGAACAGCTTTTGGGTTCCGTGTGCCGCAAAAGTTAAACCCAATAACACTCTGATAATCAATAATCCAAAGCTTGCTAATAAAGACATTTATATAACCTCCTGAAAAAGTTGAATTCATTTGACTTAAACTTATTATATCCACTTACTTTTTGTAAGTCAATATACTTTTGTTATTAAAGTATTAGAAGAAGCCTTATTTTATTTTTATCTTTATAGTCTCCATAAACCCTAAAAAATAGGCTGTTTTAAAAACACTTTTATCTCGCTCGATTAATTATGCGAAAATACGCTCGCTGCCTTGACTGTGCTTGAAGCGGAGGGTGCGAGACTCCGACGGTACCAGCACGCGTCCGAAGATCCAATTTGGTGCACAAAGAGACCACACCAAAGTTAGCTGAGGCCGTGCCCGTGGAAAGCGAGCAGCCTGGAGCGGCAATCAACAACCACGATTAGATCAGGGGACTTTTCAATGGTCACCAATCAATACCTCCAGTATGAACTGGTAAAATTAATTACGGAAAGAAGGGAAAATTAGGGAAGTGGCAGGCAAACTATTGAAGTGGCCGATAAATCACAAGAAGTGGCGGGCAAACCATGAGAAGTGGACAAAAGCATTCGAATGGGAACGGTCCCACCCCATCTTGAAGCAGGTTCAAGACCCATTCGGAAGCTGATTTTTCGTTGGTCTTGTGAAAATCAGCTTAATCTCATGAAAAATCCTAAAAACTGATGATTTTTCATACCTTATTTGAATTTTTTATAATGCAGTTGAAACGGTGCGTCAAGGCGCACCACTCATTTTGCTCGGCTGTATGTCATCCAGCTGATGCAACTAGATAGGACGTCTATAGCCATAAAGGACTTCTAAATGGCCTCATTAGACAACACACACGTTGAGTGAAGCGGAGGGCGCGAGACTCCTGAAAATGGGGAATCGAAGAAGTTATTTCAAGGCTTGCGGAATCAGCGGGAGACCACTGAAAAAGTCCACTTAGAGGTTTCCCACGTTCACTCGGCTGTGTTGCTGGAAAATCCGAGACGCTTCCTGATCTGCTGATGGTCGCTGAATTTCTGTAGCCACAAATGACTGCTAAAGGGGATCATCAAGCGACAAACACGTTGATTGAAGCGGAGGGCGCGAGACTCCGACGGGACTAGCACGCGTCCGAAGATCCACTTTGGTGCACAAAGAAACCATGCCAAAGTTAGCTGAGGCCGTGCCCGCGGAAAGCGAGCATCCTAGAGCGACAATCAACAACCACGCCGACACCAGGGGACTATTTCAGCGAGTGGCCACTGAAAACTCCGTAATAATGAGCTTACTTAGATTTAATCAAAGAATAGCATAGCCTGATGCCTTGATAACGCAAAGGTAACTGGATTTTTAAAGGGTGAGATCCCTTCACAACTAAAGGCCGTGCTGTCGGAAACGTTCGAGACTCCTCGAAAATGCACAGTGTATAATTTTAAAAATGAAGTGACCAGAGATTCTCTTGGAATGCACGGTATTTCCATTTTATGATGGGTTGCTTTGCATTTTCATCGTGCGGTGTAGAATCGAAGAAGTTATTTCAAGGCTTGCGGAATCAGCGGGAGACCACTGAAAAAGTCCAATTAGAGGTTTCCCACGTTCACTCGGCTGTGCTGCTGGAAAATCCGAGACGCTTCCTGATCAACTGGTGGTCGCTGAATTTCTGTAGCCACAAATGATGGCTAAAGGGGATCATCAAGCGACAAACACGTTGATTGAAGCGGAGGGCGCGAGACTCCGACGGGACTAGCACGCGTCCGAAGATCCACTTTGGTGCACAAAGAAACCATGCCAAAGTTAGCTGAGGCCGTGCCCGCGGAAAGCGAGCAGCCTGGAGCGAATATCAACAACCACCACTCCACCGAGGTCAGTTGCCACTGAAAAGCTTTTGATAAGAAAGGAATCTGTGACTATGTGCTCCTGCGTCTGCTAGGAATGCTTCGAAGCGGGGTTCCTCGTCGCAACTCGCAGTCTCTCGAGAAGGGATGCTCGTTCCTGCGGAATCAGCACGCGACCGAAGATCCACTTTGGTGCACAAAGAAACCATGCCAAAGTTAGCTGAGGCCGTGCCCGCGGAAAGCGAGCAGCCTAAAGTGGAAATCAACAACGATATCTGCACCAAGGGGACTTTTTCAGTCACCTTACTAGTGTTCCAAGCAAGCCACGC
>CAVYYW010000003.1:0-8322 GCA_963772845.1 uncultured Sporolactobacillaceae bacterium | reverse complement strand
CCTGAATGGTCTTTTCAATTGAGTCATTATTTACTGATCATTTTCTTCTCATTTCTGAGTGACACATAGAACAGGATCAACAGGCATATATAGCCGTATATTGGGTAAAGTACCTGAATTAAAGCGCTGTACCCAATCTGGCTTATGAACAGGGTAATCATCATGAAAAATAGGATCAGCTTTTTTGAAGGAGCGGATTCGATGCCTGGCTCTGCTGAACCTTTTTCTACCTGTCTGAGCATCCCAAAAAGATTCCCTATAAAGGTCGAAAAAATTTCTCCATAGATGACGACGACAAACATAAGATGGAACCAGTACGGCAGTCCGATCTTCACCAGCTCAGCCAGAGGGATGTCATGCATCAGCAGTTTGACATGCAGCTGCAGGATAAGGTGTGTTAATAATAGAAGAAACGAAAAGCCGAGTCCGCCAAATATCCCGCCCAATCTCACAGTTTCTCGGTCCTCTATCCCGCTTCCAAGCGGCGCCAGCACCGCAAAAGCTGAGACCAGGTTAAAAGAGGCATAGGCAATAGCCTGGAGAAAGGCAATCACTGGGCGCCCCGCCGACCCTTGAACATGATGGGTGATCGTTTCCGCCCCTGGTACTGTCATCATCCATAAGGCAATAATGAAAAGAAAAAGGATGGGGACAACAATCGAATTCATCCACATCAGACCTTTAAGTCCTCTCAGCAGCAGTATAAAACATAGCACACACGTAAATAAACGCCCAAACATCGCTGATAGGCCAAGCTGTTCACGAAAAACCGCTCCAGCACCGGCAAGCATAACAGATGTCGTTCCGAGCAGCATAATAAACATCATCCAGTGGAGTATCGTGCCAATCCTAGCGCCAAATAAGTGGCGAAGCAAATCGTTGACCGAATGTGCCTGGATACGGTGAGAAATCAATAATACCTTCGTTCCTAGCCAAGTAAAAAGGACGCAGGACAAAATTACCCCAGCCGTCCCCCATTCTCCATACTGGGTGAAAAACTGTACAATCTCCTTGCCAGAAGCGAAACCCGCTCCTACGATCGTTCCAATATATGTCGCAGCAATTTGCAAACTTAGTCGGATTCTTTTCACAAAATACCGCAACCTTCCTTTTGGCATTTCTTAGAATTGTTCAATCAAATAAAGACAGATCTTAAGCCTGTCCTGACCCCTTCTACATTTTATGTGAATGGAAAAAGATAAGACCTAATTCATATTTATTGACCGTCAAAAATATTTTTAGCGGGACGGACGCCAAATGAAAGAGAGTATGATAAAATGAGTAGTGGAAATTAACAGAAGAATCACGATATTGGAAGGGGTAGATGTGGAATGTCTAATTTTCAAGATATGCTTTCAAAATACGCCGAGGTTGCAGTTAAGAAAGGGATAAACCTTCAAAAAGGTCAAAAACTTGTGGTTAACGCCCCTATTATTGCTGCTGACTACGTTCGTGAAGTCGCAAAAACGGCATACGCTGCCGGAGCAAAAGATGTTATTATCGATTGGCATGATGATGAATCTACTAAAATCCGCTTTGATCAAGCACCTGACGAAGCTTTTGAAGAATACCCAGAATGGAAGGCAAAAGGCCTCGAGAAACTAGCAAAGGAAAACGCCGCCTTCTTATATATAATGGCTTCTAATCCTGATTTGCTGGAAGGCGTGGATCCTAAGCGTATCTCGAAAGCAAATAAAGTCGCTTCCGCCACCCTTGAGACGTTTAATCATTATCGTCAGGCAGCGCTCGTCAGCTGGACGATTGTTGCTACACCAACAAAAGAATGGGCTGAAAAAATCTTTTCAGAGCTTAAGAACGATGATGCTGTTGAAGCGCTTTGGGAACAGATATTTAAAATTTCCCGCATCGATGCTGACGATCCCGTTGAAGCCTGGGATGCTCATATCGGAACCTTAACCGAAAAATTAACGAAATTGAATGAAATGAATTTAAAGCAACTTCATTACAAATCAAGCGTAACCGACCTTACGATTAAACTGGTCAATAAGCATATCTGGGTGGGCGGAACGATGACCAACGGAGAAGGGCACAAATTCGTTCCCAACATGCCAACCGAAGAAGTCTTCTGCATGCCTGATAAAGATGGCGTTGACGGTACGGTCACCAGCACAAAGCCTTTAAGCTATGGCGGCAACCTGATCGAAAACTTCTCCTTTACCTTTGAAAAAGGACGGATTGTAGACTACAAGGCTGATAAAGGTTATGAAACATTGAAAAACCTTATTGAGACAGATGAAGGCTCGCACCGTCTCGGTGAAGTGGCTCTTGTGCCGCATCAATCCCCGATTTCAGACACAGGACTTATTTTCTTCAACACCCTTTTTGACGAGAATGCTTCCTGCCACCTGGCTATTGGGGCTGCCTATCCGTTTAATATTGAAAATGGCGCTTCTTTATCTAAAAATGAACTTAACGAGCGCGGGGCAAACACCAGCCTGACTCATGTTGACTTCATGATCGGTTCTGCTGACCTGAGTATTGATGGGGAAACGCAGAATGGCGAAACGGTTTCCATCTTTAAAGACGGGAATTGGGCATTTTAATTCAATCTCATAACGAAACAGCCTGTCGATCAATCTCGACAGGCTTTTTTTATGGAGAATTTCGTATTACGATCGTTGTGAATTTGTTCAAATTATATAAAATTCAAATAAGGTATGAAAAATCATCATTTTTTAGGATTTTTCATGAATGTAAAGCTGATTTTCACTAGTCCATCTGAAAATCAGCTTCCGAACCGATCTTGAACGTGCTTCAAGAAGTCGTGGGACCGTTCCCATTTGAAGGCTATTGTCCACTTTCGGTGATTTATTGTCCACTTTTGGTGATTTATTGTCCACTTTCGGTGATTTATTGTCTACTTCCCAAATAGGATCCTTTTATACATAAATAATCCAGTTGGCTTTTGCAGCAGGATTAAAAAATCCAAAAGGAGCGGTGCGCTCTGCCGCCACGTTTCAACTATTGCTTGAAAAAAGGATGAAAAACCATTAATTATTAGGATTTTTCATGATTTAAAGCTGATTTTCACAAGACCATTCAAAAATCTGCGTCCGGACCGATCTTGGAAGTGCTTCAAGAAGTTGTGGGACCGTTCCCATTTGAAGGCTATTGTCCACTTCCGATGATTTATTGTCCACTTTCGGTGATTTATTGTCCACTTTCGGTAATTTATTGGCCACTTCCCAAATAGGATCCTTTTATACATAAATAATCCAGTTGGCTTTTGCAGCAGGATTAAAAAATCAAAAAGGAGCGGTGCGCTCTGCCGCACAGTTTTATTTACATGAAACTATTACAATAAAATTGCGAACATACGAGCGTCTTTTCTGTTCTTTTTAAGAAGAACCTGCTAAACTAGCATTATCATGGAAAGGTTGAGTTAACGCCTTTTCACCATAAAGGTGAGGATATATGGAAATCCTGAGTTGGGGATATCGCAAACGTTATGGTATAAAGGCTGTCTTCGACCATTGCCCGGCTTCAACGGTGTTTTTTAGAATCATTAACGGTTTCTATTTTGTCTATTCGGTCAGGTGGTCTGAAGAAGATCCGCTGGTGGAGCGCCGGCATTTGGAAGAAATGGAGTCTCTCATCAATAAGGAATTGGGAACAGATAACGCTTACAATTCACGCCGATCCATAAGATCACATTTATAGTGAACGGGATTGTTTGACTTTAACTGACTATAAGTCTATACTAACCAAATTACCGAAAGTATGAGTGGGGTTAATTAGTCAGAATTATTCGACAAAAGATTACTTTGTTATATAAATTCTCTCTAAAATCTGCTATACTTCTTAAAAGGAGTGTGATGCGCATGGTTACCGATCGGAAATATGTTATGGCACTCGAAAAAGTAAAGGGCTCATTAAAAATTCTTAAAGAAAAGCAGTCCTATTCACCAAAGATGGTTCAGGTATCTGAGCATTCCGGTTTATCTGAGGAACATATTTTAGAAGCTTTAGAATTTGGCTCACAACACATCTTCAGCTATATTCCTTATACCAATCAGGCTGACTTTAAAAGTGCTGGTCTTTCAAAATAATATTTTTTCTGCTGCGATCACTGTAGCCAAATTCTGACGACCTCAACCGTCAGGATTTTTTCTTGATATAAGCTATTTTATTTTCATAATGATCATGTGGTCGTGAGTTTGTTGACATAATAAAACGGCTTCCTCAATGGAAGCCGTTTTTTACTGCTGTTTTTTCTCAATCTTTTAAGAAATGGTCGACCAGCGCTGCTGCTCCCAGCACGCCGATGTCATCGCCATGCGAAGTCTCTGTAAATACAACGTGATCCGTCATTCCCTTCATCGCACGCTTTTTCCCCTCTTCAATCGCAGGTTTCAGCAACGCATCTCCTGCCTGGCTGACACCGCCACCAAAAACAACCATCTCCGGATTAAACATGTTCACAAGATTTCCAATGGCGATTCCAAGATAGTAGCTTGCATCGGCTACAATCGTTTTTGCAAGCTCATCGCCCTCCTGTGCTGCTTCAATAATATGCTTGGAGGTCAAGTTATTCACATAATCAACCGACTTCAGCTCATTGCTTACCTCTCTAAGTTTAGAAGGCTTTTCTGTCTCTTTTAATAGAGACGTCATTCGATTGACCATTCCTGTTCCTGAGGCATAAGCTTCAACACAGCCGTGATTACCGCAGCCGCACTTCGGACCATCAGGGTTAACGGTCATATGACCGACTTCAGCTGCGTTTCCTTCAAATCCCTGCAGCAGATTGCCATCTGAAACTACGCCTCCGCCTATACCAGTGCTGATTGTCATATAAATCAGGTTGTCAACGTTCTTGCCATTTCCGTAAATGAATTCGCCTAAAGCTGCCGCATTTCCGTCATTTGCTAGAAAGACTGGGAAATCGTACTTCCCGCCGATAATATCTCTTAACGGAACGTTCTCAAATCCAGGAAGGTTAGGCGACGAAATGATGGTCCCTGTCTTCGGATTAAGAGGTCCCGGTACGCAAATTCCCATTCCTTTTACGTTAGAAAGCTTTACGCCGTTGCTTTTAAGCAACTCATCAATCGTATTCATAACCCGCTCAAGAACAGGAGCCTGTCCTTCATGAGCAAGTGTCATATTTTTATTTATTCCTGTAATTTTCCCTTCTTCATTAACAAGACCTGCTCTAATTTGTGTTCCTCCAATATCAACGCCAATCGTATACATATGCGTTCCTCCCTTTTGTAAACAAATCGTTTAGCTTATCTCATCTCTTTTTCTCTAAGTGCTTCTGATAAAAACATACCCTCAAATCCTCAGGACATAACGTCAATTAAGCGAAGATTTCAAGAAGGATTGATCAGAACGCTTCTATTTTCATTATACAGAAAGTTTGGCAAAGACAATAATAAAACTCACTTTTTATCATTAGAGGGTTAAGAGAAGATAAAAAGGGGTAGATTTTGTTAGAACTTACTAACTTTATACAAAATGGAGGAACCATAATGACAGATGATAATAAATTAGAAGACGACCTCAAAAAGGAGGATGACACCGGTACTCCAAATGATGAGGAAAAGAGTGAGGTTGAGCAGCCGGCGCGGCAGTTCTTTATTCCTTCACAGATCATAGAAACATTCAGTGAAAAAGGAAAGGATCACCTGGAGACAAACCTTCCCTCGCAATTTGTTTTATCCCTTAAGGCAGGGTCATTCATGACATTTGGGGCTGTCTTTTCTATTCTTCTGATCCTTGGCATTCATCAAGAGGCACTCACCTTCTTGCTCAGCGGGCTCGGATTTGCAACCGGCTATGCTATGGTATTTATTTCAGGAGCCATCCTGTTTACTGAAGTAAATGTGCTTCTGCCCTCTTATCTTTTTCAAGGACCCTATTGGTTAAAGAAACGTTTTCTTCGCTTTTGGGTCTCAACCTGGCTCGGTAATATCATCGGTGCCCTGTTTGTCGCCTGTATTATCTTCCTGTCAGACTCGATGAGCCCCCATTTTTCAAATGAACTGGGCGTGCTCCTCAGTCATAAAATGAAATTTATGGATCACGGTGTGTGGGGCTGGTTCCAGGTCCTTCTTTCAGGGATTATTGCTAACTGGTTGATTGGTATGGCAGCTTTCCTGACCACTGCAGCCAGAGACCTCGTCGGCAAAGTCATTGGAACCGCACTGCCTGTTATTTTGTTTGTCGCAGGCAACTTCCAGCATAGTGCAGCAAACATGGGGTACTTTTCGCTGGCAATCTTTATGAACCATGATCATCCATGGTATCAGCTATTATGGTTTAACCTGGTTCCAGCAAGCATCGGCAATATAATTGGCGGCGCCATCATGGTCTCACTAGTGTTCTCTTTTGCCTATCGCAGAGAACTCGGAAATTAATTTGACTTGAAGACCTTAATGAGACGGGATTTTGATAACGGACGAAGTACTATTAGTCCAGACATCAAAATCCTCTCTTTTTTAGTTTTTTTTAAAATTTTTATAGATAAAAAGGAAATCCCCTAATAATGTCGAATACTGTAAATATCCTAAAAGAAAGGAAGAGCCTTAGGCAATGAAAACACAGCAATAACGCTCTGATACTATGCCTATTTTTAGAAATCCCCCGAATATCGGATAAATTCTCACTCTTAACTCCTCACTACCCTTAACAAGGCAATTTTTTTCTGTTCTGTTTCTACACTATTCAAGAATACCCCTTAGATAAAAAAAGGGCTGAAGCATGTATGCCCAGCCCAATCCTTATTTCCTGTATGTCCAGCCTTCCTTTTGATACACTTTCTCTTCTTTCATAAGCCTTCCAAGTGCACGCTTAAATGCAGCTTTGCTCAGTTTGAACTTATTTTTTATATCTTCAGGCGTACTTTTATCTGAATAAGGCATGGCTCCTTCGCGACTATCCATGTAAGCAAGAATAATCTCAGCGTCTTCATCCAATACCTCGTAATTCCTTCCAAGTAATGATATATTCACCGAGCCATCCTCTTTTACATCAATTACCCGGCCCTTAATCCGCTGACCAATCCGGGGTTCTTGCTTACGTTCATTTTCGTGCAAAAAGCCGGCAAATCCTTCATCTGTATAGATAAAAGACCCTGCCCGGTTCGCCTGATAAACATAACCTTCGACATTTTTATTGAACGCCTCTGCTGTGGCCTCCGTTTTCATATCCTCAAAGACCTCATGTGGAGCCATCTTAGCAAAAAGCCGTCCTTTTTTATCTGTCACCAGCGTGCAATACAGTTTATCGCCTTTTTCAGGCCATACCGTCAGCATGTCCGGCAGATCATCTTTTGAGACAAGCATATCCTTGCTGATTCCGATCGAAACGAATGCGCCAAGAGACCGTCTCGTATTGACAACTTCTACCCAGCTGTATGTACCGAGCTGTACTGTTGGAATTGCCATTGAAGCCGCTAGCCTTCCCTGATGATCCTGATACAAAAAGACTTCCACCGGTTCATTTGGATCAAACGTTTCTGCTTTATCATTCTTATGCAGGAGCACTTCCTCTTTTCCATTCGTTAAAAAGTGGCCAAAGTCCACCTCCCTTGCAACGTCTAATGTTTGTACTGTTCCTGCCTGAAGCTGATTCATTGCCAGCACCCTCTCAAATTTAATTGGGGTCAGACCCCTTTTTTCCCGGACCTAATGCAAGGACCATCATCCTTACAACACATATCATAAATACTCCCAATAACACACCAAAAAGATCAAACGTGAACACATCAATCAGATGGCCCGTCCGCCCTGGAATAAACCGTTGATGCCATTCATCCGTCATTGCATAGAATAGGCTGAATATCCCTCCATACAGACAGGCTTTCCATGTTCTGATTCTCATGAGCATCAGCACGGCGACTGTTAAGCTTGCCAAAACCGTATATTCCGTAATGTGACCAAGCTTCCGAATCAGAAACTCAATAAAATCATAAGGTTTCTGAGACGTGACGCTTTCATCACCATAATAAAAAGACACATTCGGTAAATCACCAGGCGTCAGCTGGATGACTTTTCGTAAAAAAGGCTTCATATCCTGATCTTTATAGGGCGTTCCTGATTGCTGAAAAATAACCCCCATGAATAAAACCCAGACAACGGCCACGCACAATACTATAATTCCCTGTTTTTTCGTCAAAAACTCACCCCTGCCAGGAATTGCTGATGCTTCATTGTACCATGCCCATCATTATAGGAGAATAAGAAAAGGAGCAGACCTCTACCTGTCCGCTCCAGTGCTTTAAATTTCTGTCCGTAAATCCCATAGCTCTGGGAAGAAACGATGATCCAGAACTTTTTTTAAATAACTGACTCCAGA
>CAVYYW010000002.1:0-23785 GCA_963772845.1 uncultured Sporolactobacillaceae bacterium | reverse complement strand
GAATTGTTAGGAAGGCCAGGGAAAATACTCCCCCTGGTCTTTTTGCATGCACTTTAAGAAGAGTTAATGCTGCTAAAGCGAGAAAATAGAAATAAAGGATAAATACAGCTAAGGCTTGGCGAAAGGCCACTTTTCCTTAGGAACAAATCACTCAGAAGAGGAAAATGCAGAACTTCAAGATTTTATTCCGCTAGTAAGCACGCTGGTTTGGCAAGTTCATGAAGGGGTTATAGATGAATAATAGAGATTTAGAAGTAAACGAGATTATCATTGGAAGAAGGAGGATGGTTATATGTCATCTGGCCATGAGAATAAAAACGGTTATGCAGCGCGTGTGAAGTATTCGGCTCGAAACCTGTGGGCGGGAATTCTTTTTGGAGTAGGAATGGCTGCTTTTATTGATGAAACGGTTTTTCACCAGCTGCTTCACTGGCATCATTTCTATGATAAATCCACGCTTGAGATAGGGCTCGTTTCCGACGGTTTATTTCATGCTTTCAGCTGGGTGGCCACGATCGGAGCGTTTTTTATACTGGCGGATCTGCACCGGCGGAAGGCCTTTTGGTTTACAAGATGGCTGGGCGGTGGCCTGTGCGGAATAGGATTTTTCCAGGTGTACGATGGGATCATTCAGCATAAGGTGATGCGTCTTCATCAAATTCGTTATCACGTCAATCTTCTTCCTTAATGATCCGGTGTTTGGAATATTAGCGGAGCCGTGCTGCTCGTCATTGGTATCGTTCTCATAGTGCGCACAAAAACCAGCAAACAGGCGGCCGTTCAAAATGAACATGACTAATGAAGGCGGGCTGCTTTTTCAAGGGCTCCTCGGCATATTATTTTTACTAGCTATTTTTTTATACCTAGTTGGTGCAGTCAGGTCCGCGCGCCGATTCAGACGTTGGCCGCTCTCACGTATTGCACTCTGGACAGGAGGCGTCTTGTGTGCGGCTGTTGCTCTGATTGGTCCCCTAGCGAATCGCGCTCATATGGATTTTAATGCACACATGGTGGGGCATTTGCTGCTTGGGATGCTGGCTCCCTTACTCATTGCACTCTCAGCCCCGATGACACTCCTGCTGCGAACACTTCACCCAAACCATGCAAGACAGGTGACACGGGTGCTTAGAAGTAGGCCAGTGCACGTCATCAGCCATCCGGTTACCGCAGCCTTCTTAAATATTGGAGGGCTGTGGCTGCTCTATACAACCGGTTTGTATGCAGCCATGCATCATAGCCTTGTCCTTAACATCCTGGTGCATCTTCATATATTCTTGGCAAGCTATCTTTTTACTATTTCTATAATTTATATCGACCCGTCCCCTCACCGTGTCAGCTTTTCTTACCGCGCCATTGTTCTTGTGATGGCTTTAGCGGGCCATGATATTCTGACCAAATATATATACGCATATCCGCCAGACGGTGTTTCTGCAGCACAGGCTGAAACCGGGGGTATGCTTATGTATTACGGCGGTGATGCCATTGATCTTGTCCTTATAATCATCTTCTGTTTTCAGTGGTTTAAAGCGGAGAGGCCGCGGGCAGCTGAAGCGTAAAAAAAACCCTCAGGAATTTGTTTCCTGAGGGTTTATTTCTGTGTTATTTAAAGATGGCACTGATTTTTTCAATTTCATCCTTCGATAATTCAACGTCCAGCGTTTTCAGGTTATTTTCTACCTGCTCCGGTTTTTTGGCGCCGGGAATGAGGACGTCGATTGAAGGCTGTGCCAGGTACCAGGCAAGCACAACATGTGCGACTTCTGCACCTTTTGCCTCTGCGATTTCGCGCACCTGATCGACTTTTTCAAGATTGCGGACAAATTCTTCGCCCTGGAAAAGCGGGTTCTTTGCCCGGCCATCATTAAACGTTGTGTTTTTATCATATTTTCCACCTAACAATCCTGCAGCGAGCGGGAAGTAAGGGATGAATGAAATATTATTTTCAGCGGTGTAAGGAAGCAATTCCTTCTCCGCTTCACGTTTAAATAAGTTGTATTCTGATTGAAGCACATCGACATCGCCGTCTTTATTGGCTTCTTTTAATTGGTCAATCGAAAAGTTCGAGACACCAATGGCTTTAATTTTCCCTTCGTCCTTCAGCTCTTTTAACGCTCTGACGGCATCATCTTTTGGTGTGGTTTCATCCGGGAAATGGATATAAAATAAATCGATATAGTCTGTTTGGAGCCGTTTCAGGCTGTCTTCAACGGATTGCTTTAAAAAGGCAGGCGTATTATCGAGCACGACGTCGCCGTCCACGAATTTATGAGCACCTTTTGTAGCGATAAAAACATCTTCTCGCTTTCCGGTTTCCTTCAGCACTTCGCCAAGCAGTTCTTCAGAACGCTCAGGTCCGTAAATATAGGCCGTATCAAAAAAGTTAATGCCGTTATCTAAAGCAGTGCGAACAATGTCTTTCCCGATTTCTTCATCAAGATTCGGGTAAATATTATGACCGCCAACGGCATTCGTGCCGAGTCCGATTCGATTTACATGCAAATTTGTTTTGCCTATTTGAGTTTGTTCAACCATTTAGCAATCAACTCCTCTTTTTAGCTTAGTTTCATCATAGCAAAGGTCGAGGGGTGAATTGAAATAATTGGATTGGGTGATGGACTTATCAACATTTTGAGCGATTACTTCGCAAGTGTTTTTTATTTATTATCAAGCTTCTGGTTGATTTCTTTAAGCAATTCAATGATTTCTGCATTTTGCTCCTGGAGCGGGTCGGAGTGCTTTTTGGCAAGCGACTTTGTCAGGAGATTGACGAAGAAATACAAGGGCAAACAAATGACAAGAAAAATAATTAGAAAAACGATTGTGGAAAAAATAGACGTCCCCATAGCAGCAACCTTTCTTAGTATGACTGTCATTAGTTTCGATACCCATGCGGTTTTGTCCTTTTCAAAAAGATAAACAGGAACAAAATCTAATAAAAATGCATAAACAGGAAAATAAGGTTGACAAAAAAGAATAAACAGGCAATAATAGGAACATATTCGATTTGAAACATTAACAAACGCGAAAAACAGGGAGGTTCTTGTATGTTTTCAGAAGAAAGACGGCAAAAGATTTTAAAAATGGTTGAAAAAGAAGGCAGGGCCCTGGCAAAGGATCTGGCTGATGCATTCAATATGTCGATCGATTCTATAAGGCGCGATTTATCGATGATGGAAGAAGAAGGTCTGCTGAAAAGAACACATGGCGGTGCGATTCCAAATCCAAAAGTTCGGACGTATGCGCAGCCGCCTTCCAAGCGCTATGGGGAAGGAAGCGAAGAACAGAATGCGATTGCTAAGTTAGCTGCGGCGTATATTAAAGAAAATGAAACGGTTTTTATTGGGGGTGCAGCGATCCATTATGTAATGCTGAAATATCTGCCAAGTGATATCCCTTTTACAGTCGTAACGAATTCAGTAGAGGTTGCGTACGTTCTGCGGGAGTCGGAAAATATCCACACGTATCTGATCGGCGGGAAAGTGAAGCGTTCAGGAAATATCACGGATGCACTCGCACAGCAATTTGCAGACCATTTCACGATTGACTTGTGCTTTGCCACGGGCGGAGGCCTTTCTGAAAAAGGACTAAGTACGGCAACACCTGAAGTGGCGATTTTCCATAAAACAATCTTTGATAACTCAGAAAAACTGGTCACTTTGATTGATCATTCGAAGTTTGGTGTGAAGCTATTCTCTGGTATGTACCCGGTTAATCAGCTGGGTGTCGTGATTACCGATGAAGAAACAACAGCTGACAAAATTGAAAAAATAAGGGCCGAGGGTGTAGACGTGATCGTGGCGAAGAAAGAATAGATGATATGTTGAAACCGATAATTCCCAAAGAATCTGCTTGTCCAGAATTAAGAAATAGGGAAATCGAATGGTTAACGGATATTACGTTTGGGAAAATGCTTCAACCGAAAAAGTGTGATGCATTGTTCATTTTTAGCGGGACATATCAAGGACATTGGGAAAAAGTAATAGAAGCATACAAGAATGATTTTGCGGAAAAAATCATTGTTACAGGCGGTAGAAGTCTTACCGGTGTTTCTCAATCCTGATTGGCCAGGCAACCTTAATAAAGAAGTCACAGAGGCGCAAGTAATTATATCCCATTTGTTGAAAGCAGGTATTCGATCAGAAACTATTGTGTTTGAAGAAAAATCGACCAATTCACTTGAAAATGTGCTCTTCGCAAAAGAAAAATTTGATTTTTCAAAGATAAGCTCATTAATGGTGGTGTGTAAAAGTCACGCAGCTGGGCGGCAAATTAGAACATTAAAAAAACACATTCCTAATAACATTGAGTATGTGCCCTATACATTCAATACCGTCTATAAAGACACTGAAGTAAATCGGTACAATTGGATGACTTCTGAAATTGGGAAAAAACGAGTGTGGGGAGAATATCTGCGAATTATTCATTATGGTGAAAAAGGAGATCTCTTAGCGATCAATGAGTAAGCACTAGCAAAAATGCTTTTGCTTTTCAAAAATTCTTCTAAATATGGGGGGTTCTCTTCTTGTATTTTAATTTTTTTCTAAGGCTCTGTTAAAGCTTAATGTTGATTGTTATATAAACCCCCGTGACTTTAATTGGCTTTAATCATTTTTAACATTTGGCGAATAGCTCCTAGATGGTATGCGGAGTGAGCTAGTGAACCAGTAATCTCATTCGCAAGAAGATCATTCCACTCAATTGACTCAATTGAATTCAAAAGCCTTTTATATTCATGTCTTAATTCTTGTTGTATATGATTCCAATGTGATTCATCTACTAACGTGATCTTCCAGCTTTCTCCCCAATCCATTTTTGGAAACGTGCCAACTTCTAATAACTCGTTCGTTCCCCACATATGATACCTAACGTGATCGGTATGTGCTGCCAAGGTCGCCCCATAAATGGATACCGAAGCTTCGTCAGCAGATATACCTTCTAAAGAACCAAAAATACCTGAGTTTGGTTCGGTATTTGTAAACCAGCTTTCTTTTATTGGTACTGGTGGACCTTCAAATGCTTCCATGATAATTTTTTTTATAGATTTTTCAAGTGGGTGTTCCATCTTATCCCTCTTTTTCTTATTGAAGTATCCTGCTCCGTTAGTTGAATAAAGAGCACTGTTCATATCTGTATCATATGGTTCTTTATTTGGGATTAACCCCTTTTTGATGTCATACATTCATGTTCTTTAACAGAGCCTTTTATAAAAAAAGAAGCGGCATATGCCGCTTCTTACTATGATTTATCGTTCAGCGCGTTGCTCGAAGCTTTTTGCAATTTCAACGATGACTTCGACGGTTTTGCACATGTTATCAACAGAAATGAATTCGTAGGGTCCGTGAAAGTTTTCGCCGCCGGTGAAAATGTTCGGTGTCGGCAGTCCCATGTAGGAAAGCTGGGAGCCATCGGTGCCACCGCGGATGGGTTCTATAATCGGCTTAATGCCAAGGGATTCCATGGCTGCTTGTGCAACATCAACGATTTCTTTAACGGGCTCAATTTTTTCACGCATGTTGTAGTACTGATCATTCATTTCAACGTGAACACGCTTTTGACCGTAGGTTTCTTTCAGTTCATCGGCAATCTTTAAGACAGCTGCCTTGCGTTCCTGAAACGCTTTTTTATCGAAGTCACGGATAATGTAGTGCAGCGTGGCTTTTTCCACATCGCCGCTCAGGTCAACAAGATGATAGAAGCCTTCGTAGTCTTCGGTTGATTCCGGTGCCTCATCTTTCGGAAGTTTCTCATTAAAAGCAAGAGCAAGCTTTGTGGCATTAATCATTTTTCCTTTGGCGGTACCTGGGTGGACGTTTTCGCCTTTGAACGTAATTTTTGCGTCTGCCGCATTGAAGCTTTCATACTCAAGCTGGCCAAGCGGTCCGCCGTCAATCGTGTAGGCGAATGAGGCATCAAAGGCATCAACATCAAACTTGTGTGGGCCTTTTCCTATTTCTTCATCTGGCGTGAAGGCGACTCTGATTCTGCCATGCTTAATTTCTGGATGATTAATTAAGTGAGCCATTGCCGTCATAATTTCTGCGATTCCGGCTTTGTTGTCGGCACCGAGCAGTGTCGTGCCATCCGTCGTCACAAGCGTATGGCCAGTATAATTGGCGAGCTCAGGAAAATCTTTTGGTGAGAGCACTCTATGTAGGTCTTTGTTTAAAACGATATCTTCCCCGTCATAGTTCAAGACGATTTGCGGGTTAACGCCAGCACCGGTGAAATCGGTCGCGGTATCAACATGCGCAAGAAAGCCAATCGTTGGGACAAGCTTCTCTGTGTTGGAAGGGAGGGTAGCCATGACATAACCATTATCATCCATGGTGACGTCTTCCATGCCGATCCATTTCAGCTCCTCAACAAGCTTTTCTGCGAGCTCAAGCTGACCTGGCGTGGACGGTGTTGTTGCAGCATTTTCGTCAGACTGCGTATCCATTTTTACATAGGTTGTAAAACGATCGATAATTTCATTTTTCATATTCCCGGTCCCCTTTATTGTTTGATAAATCTATTTTATCACGAAGTAAAATAATGGCACATGAATTCAGACTATTTCACAAAAATAATTAAACGATTTAGGGCAATATAACGGTGGAGCCAAAAGGAGGGAAATAATGAAGGTGAATAAATGGATGTTACTGCTGTTCATGACCGTTTTTCTCACCACAAGTGTTCATAATAGAGCAAGCGCAAGTGACAGCGTCCCCAAGGTGGATACGTCAGGGTGGGTGGATGTTAAGAAACCAGCGCACCTTCCGATCCTTATGTACCACAGTATTTCACGTGGGACGGATAGTCTTCATGTGCCAAAGGAGCAATTCCGGGAACAAATGAAATGGCTTAAGCGACAATGGCTACTATACACTTTCGCCAGCAGAGGCCTTTGCCGTGCTAACACAGAACAAGAAGCCGCGGGCAAAATCTGTGCTGATTACCTTGGATGATGGTTATGAAGATAACTATACGGCGGCATACCCTGTATTGAGGGAATATGGTATGAAAGCAACGATATTTATGATCGTGAACGCTATAGGGACGAATAATTATATGACAAAGCATCAGTTGTTAGAGATGGCTCAGCATGGGATTGCGGTTGAGAGCCATACCATGACTCACCCGGACTTAACCAAGCTGCCCCCTTTAGAACAAAAAGAGGAAATGGCTCAGTCAAAAGATTTTTTTGAGAAGCTGTTTCATAAAAAAATGACGATTCTCTGTTATCCGTATGGACGTTACAACAGTGAAACGGTTAGGCTGGCGCAGCAGACAGGCTATAAAATGGCAGTGACGATCAAGCCGGGAACGGCATCTGAAAATCAGGGAATGTTTACCCTTCACCGGATTCGTGTTTCTCCGGATATGACGCTTAAAGGATTTGGAAGAATCGTTGATCGAGCGCAACATTAATTCAGAAAATCAGCTTATAAGCTGATTTTTTCTATTGAGTGAAAAAATGGTATGCTTGAATAAGATTATTGAAATAATCAGAATGTAATCGCTGGGGGAATTTTTTGTGGAAAAAATTTATCAAAAAGTAAAAGCGTTTCGGGATGAACGAAACTGGAAAAGAGATCACCGGGCGAAAGATCTGGCGTTATCCGTATCTTTAGAAGCAAGTGAACTGCTCGAGAATTTCCAATGGCGGACGAGTGAGGAAGCTCTCGCCGAATCAAGGCAGAACATTAAGGAAGAAATGGCGGACGTGCTGATTTATCTCGTTCAGCTGGCAGATGAAATGGATGTTGATCTAGAAGAAGAAGTCTATCGGAAGCTTGAGAAAAATGCGTTGAAATACCCGGCACCGTCTAAATAAAGCGAGAATTGGAGGTTCACATACGTGAACGCTTGAAGGTATTAAGAAAGCTTGGCTGCAGCCAAGCTTATTTTTATCTTTAACCCGCAGCGACACTTAAAGGCGGTCGGATATGAACGTCGCGCCGTTTCCTTTTTATGCTGGGGGTGAGCTGGCCGAGATTCCTATATGAAGAACGAAAGCGGCGGCTTAGCTTTCTTGCGATGAAGGACAAAATGGGGTCGAAAAGCGGCTGAAATGTCCTTCATAGAGGTGATGAAGGACAAAACGGGGTCAAAAAGCGGTGAAATGTCCTTCATAGGGGTGATGAAGGACAAAATGGGGTCAAAAAGCGGCTGAAATGTCCTTCATAGGGGTGATGAAGGACAAAACGGGGTCGAAAAGCGGTTGAAATGTCCTTCATAGGGGTGATGAAGGACAAAACGGGGTCAAAAAGCGGTTGAAATGTCCTTCATAGAGGTGATGAAGGACAAAACGGGGTCAAAAAGCGGGTGAAATGTCCTTCATAGGGGTGATGAAGGACAAAAGGGGGTCAAAAAGCGAGTGAAATGTCCTTCATAGGGGTGATGAAGGACAAAATGGGGTCAAAAAGCGAGTGAAATGTCCTTCATTTGGAAAATAATAGATAAAAAGCGCCGAAACGTTCATAGATAGGTCCTTTGTAATACGCGACCGAAATAACGGGCGGCCGAGATACCGCAACAGTCGGATTGGATGTTCTTCCGTGGAAAGCGAGCGTCTTTTCACCTAAGTTTTTCATTAAACGATTTCTTCAAAGTAAGCGACGGCCTTCATCTCAGGGTTATAGGCATCAGGATCACGCCAGGTTAATTCCATAAATAGCTCCATGACTTTCTGGGCACGATCGCCCCCTGCAGCAGCAGTCTCTATTGCAACGGTGCTTTCGAGAATGGCTGTCATCTTTTGGGCGATCTTTTTGCTGTGGAAGGTTTGGGTATCAGCGGCCGTTTTGAGGACAGCTGCAGTAAACCGTTTCAATTCTTCCAACGCAGATATGACGGTTTTTATGCTGTCACTGTAAGCTGCTGGAACAGCCGTGAGCCGCCGATCCATCTCCTCAATAAATAATGTATGAGCCTTGTATTTGTTCATAAGCCTGAGGACTTCAAGGCCGAGAATATTGGCGGTGCCTTCCCATACAGTCAGGACCTGGGCGTCACGGAGGAGCCGCGGCGTGACAAAGTCTTCAATATAACCATTGCCTCCATGCATTTCGATCGCTTCATGTGAAAAATGGATGGCCTGTTCAGCTGTCTCTTTTTTCAATAAGGCGATCAACAGCCGGTTCATAATCCTGTCCTCATTTGAAGCCTTTTCCGGCTCCCGCATCACGCGGTCAAACAGCTGAATCAGCTGGAAGGATGCACCAAGCTCAATTTCCTGTTTAACCGCCAGGGAGGTGAGGGTTTCCTTTATCATCGGGTAATCGGCAAGTTTTTTCCCGAAAGCGTCGCGTTGGAACGCGTAATCGCGCGCTTCGGTATATGCTCGGCGCATGATCCCGAGTGAGGCAATCATGTTACAGACACGGGAAAGGTTTAGCGCTTCCATCATGTAGGACAGCCCTTTCGAAGGGTCACCAACGAGATAAGCGGCAGCTCCGTTGAATTCAACTTCTCCGGAAGGGACAGCGCGGACACCGAGCTTGTCTTTCAGTCTCCGAATTCGTAAGTTGTTCAACACACCATCCTCGCTGCGCCACGGGACAGCGAACAGGCTCAATCCCCGTGTACCTCGGTCAGCACCCTCTATCCTCGCTAGCACCATTGCCACCCCGCACATCCCGGCGTTAGAAGCGAAGTATTTTTCACCAAAAAGCTTGTAATGATCCCCATATTTGATGGCTTTTGTCTCGTTGGCCCCGACATCAGAACCCCCTTGTCTTTCTGTTAAAAAAGTCGCTCCTTCATAAAGGGGCAGGTCACCGGTAGACAAAACATGAGGCAGGAAGGCGTGTCGAACCTTGTCATCTGCATAATGGTCGAGCAGATAAGCGGTGGCCATGGTTAGCGTGACAGGGCAATAAAAGCCCGGTTCAGTTTGTGAGAGCAAATAGCCTTGGGCAAAAGAGTAAAGGTAGTTCCCGTGTTGCTTCAGTTCAGGAATTTCTTTATGTACATAACCGACAATCCCGGTGTCATAGGTTTCTTTCAGTGTTTGTTTGTATCCCTCATTCACCCAGACTTCGGATATTTCTTCGCCCATTTTATTATACGGAATCAGCCTAGGCTGCCCCTCACGATCGGTATGCACCGCTCTTTCATCAATGTCTGTGGCACAGCGTTCGCCAAACCGAGTCAGTTCCTTCTCAGCCCAATGATAGAAGTCGGGTGTTAAATGCTGCTTTAGTAGATTTTGGAGGGCATGATCTTCTGTATAAAAATTCATCTATTCCGCCTCCTGATTTAATTTTATCATTCAGATGCCGTGGATGAAAGTGTGAATATAAGAAAATGATTCATGATTTTCCTATCAAACGACTTCATGATTAACACACCAAATGACATGTGAAAACACTCGCTAAACACCAACGTTGGTTCCTTTTCTATATTTAGTAGTCAACAAAAGCTCCTTTGACTTCGTAGATTGCTCATTTATTAAGAAAAACCATTTCATATGTTCCTTGAAAAAATAAAATGATATCACCTAAAATCCCTGTGCAGGGAACACAAAATAATCTCTTGCATCGTATTTCAAATTTAAATAATTCTTTAAATGCCTGAATGAACAATTTATTAAATTTAAACCAGCTTAGTACCCACGCGATGATAAGAAAATTAACAATCGCCATTTTTCATTCTACCCTCCCATAACAAGGTTTTCTATATTTTAGCTGACTGATCCTCGCTTTATATCCAAACGTACCTCTACTAAAATCTGAAATGCTGTACATGAGCGCACCTCTGTCTGAATAATGAGATAAGTAAAGTTTATCATTAACGTTAACGTAAAGTGCAATAAGAAATTTAAATTTAGGCGGACGAGGATTGAGTCAGAAGCGGTCATGAGATATGCTTGAGGAAAAAAGTGACGACTAAGGATACGTGACATTTCCACTTGTTGAGACATATGATGAAATGGCAGACATTATTGGGCGAAAAATTGTTACAGGGGTGAGCCATGTATTTAACTATCGAAGAAACAGCGGACTATTTAGCAATGCCGGAAGCCTATATCCTGAATCTGATTCAGCAGAACAGAATCCGTGCGGTACATGATGGTGACCAGTACTTAGTGAACAGAGAACAATTTAATCAGCACTTGGAGCAGCTGGAAAAAGCTAAAAAACAGCTGGAGGAATGGCGCAATGAACCCATTCCTGAGGATTATGATGTGAAGGATGAGGATTGAAAAAAGAAATGAAGCTTTAAATGTGGAGAAGACTATAACAGGTAAAGTCACATCGTAAATAACAAAAAAACACTCAGTGCCTCATGCTCTGAGTGTTTTTGAGTGTGTTGGGGGAAAAAACAACGTGGAGAAGCCTATCATGGAAAATAAAACAAATAATAGGCTATACGCTACATAATCCCCGATTACCCCAGCCAAAATGGATCCAATAAACTGACCAAAAGCTAATAATAGGAAGGGTAATCCGATTCCAAACGATGGATTCTTCCGAAAAATTGTGATTCCCCATACAATGAATACACCCGTGATGAAAATATAGGAGCTGCCAAAAAATATAGGTGACAGGATTCCTGAAATGATGTTTTTAGGAAAGATCCCCAATAATAGTGATGATCCAGATAATAAAAAGACGGACAAACGGTAGGCGTGCGCTAATCCTATTTTTGTAATGACAAAGCCAGCTGATCCGCCAAGAATTCCTGCTCCCCCAATAAAAATCCAAAGCCATTCACCTAAAAAGTTGGGAAGAGAGTGGAGACTTAAAATAAAATCCCTTGAGAAAGTCCAGTATGCCGCGCTGGAAATCCCAATTAACAAGGAAGAAAGGCTCAACATACGGGAATGAAGGAATTCCTCCTTTGGTATTTTGATCTGGGGATGCTGTTGCTTCTTTTTCAAAATAGTATTCTTAGGGAGCATTTTATAATTAATATAAAGTGTTAAAAGGGCTAACAGCATAAAAATGAAATAAGCTTGCCTCCAATGATCAGTCATCACAATTACGATGATTCCTGTAAAAGCTGTACCGATACTTGTTCCGGAATTAATCCATGAATTCGCTTGATTTTGCTCCTCTATTCCGACACGAGAATTTACGATATCAGCATAGGGAGGGGAGGAGAGCCCCGTACTCAGACCCGCTATGAAAATCCCAAGGCCAAGGACCAGCCCGTTATTCGAAACAGAAATAATGATCAATCCTGCGGTGGATGCGAAGCCGGCAGTTAAGATCATTGCCTTCGGACCTGTCTTCGTTGTAAGGAACATAGAAACAATGATAGCGATACAATAGGCAAGATAAGCAAGAGAAGAAATGAGACCTGATACTGATTGGCTTAACGCTAACGATTCTCGAATGTATGGCAGCATGAGTCCGAAACTAAACCGGGATAACCCATATGTGACGGCAATCATTGGAAGACCGCTAATAATCAATTTTTTTGAATTCATATGAACCTCTCCTTCCAAGTTATATATAGAACGTTCATTATATTTTTATATAAAAAAATGAGAATCTAAATGATTATACTTTCGAGTCAAGTTCATTAAGGCAAATCCCACACAAAAAACGAACATTTACTGTATTTTTGCGAAAGGCGCCGACTCCAGCGGGAAAAGCAACAGCTGAAGACCCCGCAGTGCCTCCTAAAGAAGGTTGGCAAAGCCTGTCACGTCCTGTTTGGCATGAGGAGGCTGAAGCGTTGCCCGCGGAAAGCGTCCACCCGAAGTGAAAAATCAAAATTGTTCGGGTTTAATACTATCTATGAAATTGACTCTTTCAGCTAAACGTAAGGCTTGTTCGGTCGATCGCTCTGGCCCAAGGATTTGGGCAATTGATGTAGCACCCTCTAAAATAATAAGGATTTGCAGACTTATCTCTTTGTGATTCTTAACATGTCTGGCTGCTAATTCTTTGTCGATTTGCTCGATTAATTTTTCTTTATGTTTTATGGATCGTTCTGTTATTCCTTCATTCATTCCTTCATACTCTTGCTTCGCTCTCAAGAGTAAGCATCCATTATTGCCCCCTGTTTTCAACCATTCACCGTGGGCATCAACCAAACTATGCACATATCCTCGCGCATCATTCGCTTTATCCTTATATGAATCTAAGAGACGAAAGTACATTTCTTCCCGATTCAATAATATTTCTTTAATTAGGTCTTCTTTCGAGGCAAAGTGATTGTACATTGTCATTGTAGCTACCCCTGCTTCTTCTAAAATCCTTTTCACACCAATTGAGTGAAAACCATGTTTATAAAAGAGCTCTTCTGCAGTCTTTAGAATATCATCTTTTTTCTTTGATCGACTCATTGCCATTCACTCCTGAATAGTGATAGAACGTTCACTCTATTTTTAACATTAATATGCTTTTATTGCAACACGAATAGTCTTGATTACTAGAATCAGATCAAGCACATACCCAGGGCTTTTACAGAATACAATGCCATAGACAGTGAGAAAAAGTGAGGGACGCCTGTGAAAATTCATGTAATAGAAAAAGGAGAACAGTTGTGGCAGCTTTCCCGGCGATTTGGGACGCCGCTCAATCAGCTTGCTGCGGTAAATGCGCTTTCGAATCCCAATGCACTGGTAATCGGCCAGGCGCTGATTATTACAGATCCTGCCCGGGAATACGTTGTCCTGCCTGGAGACCAGCTCTCTGCCATCGCCCAGCGGTACAGGGTGTCTGTGCAGGAGCTCATGCAATTCAATCATCTGACAAGCAACACGATCTACCCTGGCGAGGTTTTATATATTCCGATACACCACACTGTAAAAGCAGGTGAGACGCTCGGAGGCATCGCCAGACAATATGGAACGACGGTTCAAGCGATTGCTCAGCTGAATCAGATCACTGACCCAGCGCTGCTTTATGTCGGCCAGGTGCTGCGCATTCCTGAAAAAACGAAACCGCTCATTGATGTCAATGCATTCACGGATCAATTCGGTGAAAAAGCTGCCCAGGAAGTCCGTCAGCTGGGGAGGGATCTTACGTATTTAAGCCCATTCGGCTACCGGATGAAGGATGACGGCAGTCTTGAACCGATTAATGACGCGCCCGTTCTTCAAGCAGCTAAATCCGTTCAGATCGTCCCCATGATGGCGATTACTAATTTTTCGTCAACAGAACCCGGTTCCCAACTAGCGCATACCATTCTTTCCAGTACCGCATTGCAGGACAAATTGCTGACAAACACAATCAATACAATGAAAGCGAAGGGTTACCGAGGGCTGAACATCGATTTTGAAAATGTCCGGCAGACTGACCGCGAGGCCTATAACCGATTTCTCCAAAGGGCTGTTGATAGACTGCATCCGGAGGGGTATTTTGTGTCGTCATCACTTGCTCCCAAAACAAGCGCTAACCAGCAAGGTCTCCTCTACGAAGCGCATGATTATGCAGCTCATGGCAGGATTCTCGATTTTGTCGTGCTGATGACCTATGAGTGGGGGTGCCGGGTCTGTCCGCCGCAAGCCGTTTCTCCGATTAATCAGATCAGAGCGGTTCTCGATTATGCTGTTACGGTGATTCCAAGAAATAAAATTCTGATGGGATTTCAGCTATACGCACGCGACTGGGTGCTCCCGCATCAACAAGGGATGCAGGCGGAGACTTACAGTATGCAGGAAGCCGTTCGCCGTGCTGTTCAGCATGGGTCGACGATACAATACGAGGCGAAGTCCCAGTCTCCTTTCTTCAGGTATGCTGACGAACAGGGCCGAACCCATGAGGTGTGGTTTGAGGATGCGAGGAGTGCACAAGCAAAATTTTCGCTCGCAAAAGAATATAAGCTACGCGGGATCAGTTATTGGGTGCTCGGTTACCCCTTTCCGCAGAATTGGGTGCTGCTCCATGACAACTTCAGGGTGAGGAAAATAAAATAAGAGATTGCTAGTCTCTTAGATTGTGGAGAAATCCAGTGTGATTTCTCCATCCTCTCATTTTGTTGTGATATCACTTGGATTTTAAAATTCGGCGGGTAAATAGATGAATTTTGGCGGGTAAATAAGCAGAAATGGCGGGTAAATGATGAGTTTTGGCGTGTAAACAAACAGAAATGGCACGTAAATTCGGTTGGCGAGCAATTATGATGCGAATGGAACCGTTCCCACCCGCTTAATCTTGTTTTTATGCGCCGATTTTCATGATATATGTGCCGATATTCAAATTCATAATATATGCGCCGAATTTGCGATATATGCGCCAAAGTAAAAAATTGCCTTTCATCAAACACCCAGCAATCATGTCTTTCAAATTAGTGCAAGAGATTTTGAGGCAAAAAAGTCCTCTTTTTTGCTTCCGATCCAATCGAGAAGGAAACGAAGTGCCGGGCACTTCGCTCATTATTTCAAGAATGGCAAAAATGAAGGCGCTTTGAGCTGTGGGGCTTCATTTTTCTTAATTGAGAGCAAAAAGTTTCTCATCAGCGAAACTTTTTGCATCAGAGATTTCCATTGTTAATCATCTATTTGTTCATCACTGCCAAGATGTCATCAGTCATCAGATCAATTAATGCTTCCTGATATGCGGCACATTGTTTGCGCTGCATGACCTCGATAATTGGGGCGAAGTCTTGTTCCAGTTATACTGTTCAATTTCGCCAGCCGTTCGGGAGGAAGCCGTTCAGATGAAAGACTTGCTGCGTAATCAGCCGGCGACATCCGCCACAGTTTGACTGACCCAAGATAGCGCTGCTGCAGCCGATCGGCCATACCCAGCCCTTCTGGATCTAAGTCACCAGAATAATGCAGTGTCACGCCGGTTTTCACCAGTTTATCCAGCAACAGGAATGCGGCAAGTTTAAACTGGCCATGCGTACATAAAATGGGTGCGGAGGGCAAGATATCTAAAATAGCAGAGCAGACGCCGGAGTTTTCAACGATCCATACGTCATTTCCCTGGCTTGGGACGGCTTTGTGAATACCATTTAATTCACGAAGCGGAGCATTCAGCACGGTCTGTGAAGAAGCAGCAGCGTTCCAGACCGGATGGGGGCCGGTAGCTGTGTATGCAATAATGTTGGCGCACGTGACATAATTCGTGATGTCATCGCGATAAATTCCATATGACAGCAGCAGTTCACTTTTTTCTTCACTGCTAGAAGTTTGAACTAGGTCTTTTTCATCGCTCGCCAACATCATTTTGACACTCAAAGCATGCAGCAGTAAACGCCCTTGTTCTGTTGATAAATCAAATTCATGTGGATTGCCTGTCAATTTTTGTGCGAAAAAAGGAAGCCTCACAGCCTCGCCTTCAGCAGGAAGGGAATGAATGGCTGCAGCCAAATTACGGATCCTGTGATTTAATAGAGATGGATCGCGATCATAGATTTGAAACACTAAACGGCTATCCGGCTGTTTTCTCTGAATGTGATTGACCCACCAAGAGAGCCCAGGATGACGCTCACAGATCACCTTAAAAAAACGGTCCTGATCCGCTTGCTTTTTTTGGAGAATTTCTTTTTTTGCGATAAGAGATTCGCCGAAATAGCCTTCAAGAAGAGTCTTCAAAGATAGCCCCTCGAATTTGGTTTTCTGGAGCTGCTGTTCGAAATGAATTAATGAAACGGCCGGCTTCAACTTCAGCATGTAAAGAGTCTCCCCGGTAAATGCAGCGATGGCCTCGAGCTGCGCATCTGAAAAAGTCTCGACTTTGACAGAACCGCCGACACGCCCTAACGATTCATATTTCTAGTTTAAACAGCCTGAAAAGCCGGTCAAAGCCATGCTCAGATTTAAAGTAAGCTAAAGCACTGGTCAAGTTTTGGTTTGTTTCCATTCTTATTCCCCCTGAATGGTGAGTTCGGTCTCATTACCTCTACCTGTCACTAAATGACGCGATTTTCCATCCCATAAATAACGGATAACGGAAACATAAAGCGCATTTTTAGGCCGGACAAGTTCATATATTGCAAGATCTGAAACCGATTCATAATCGCCCCAGAGAGCCTGGGAATTCATGATATAGTTGAAGCCGAGCTCTTCGACGACGGCAAACATATCCCGAATGTTATTTTCATCGACCCCGGCAAACGCTTCATCAAGCGTAATGATATAAGGCGCGCCGCTGTCAGCCTCCTGATAACGGGAATAGGCAGCGGTAAATAAAGGAATGTACATCGCCATCGCTTTTTCTCCTCCGCTGAACTGGTAAAAGGCGTGGTTAGTCAGTTCCCGTTTCGGTTCGTTTTCACGCTGGAATGAAAGCACGAAGGAGAACCATTGACGGTAATCGAGGACATCCTTTAGCACCTGGTGCAGTGTATTGCCATCCGATTGCCAAGAGATCATCTCTTTTGCTCTATCAATCCTTGACCGGAAATGCTGTGTGACGCGTCCCATGTCTTCGTCACGTAAAAGTCGGGGATCTTTTCTTAGCAATTCCACAAGATCTTTCGTATCTAGTTCATTTTCTGATTCTGCCGTCCTTGGCTTCCATTTGATAGAAAAAGTCAATCCTGAAGAAGAATTACGGTCGGCCATCAAGGTGTTCATAGCAAGCGTCCACTGTTCTGCACGCTGGATCCGGCTGCGGAGAATGTTTCCGACCGTATTTAGAAGAATATCTTCGAAAAGACGCTTGTCTTGATCTTCTAAAGTGGCATGCTGCTGAATCAGATCGTTTTCGAGAGCATTTTTCACAAAATAAGGGCTGACACGCTGACCCTGAAAATCAAGATCGATAAATTTACGGGTGGTTTTCTCCTTCCAGTTCGCAAGATGCAGCTGCTGCTCGTCTGTCCAATTTCCCTCCATCCAGCTTGGTTGCTCGATCGCCAGCTGGTACTCTGTCATGCGATATTCCAAGAGGTCCGATTGTTCTTTATAATAAGCCTTTGTCAGCTGTTCGGTAACTTTTGGGCGATCGGTTTGCTGAAGCAATGGTGAGCATAGTTCCTTAACAGTGTCAGTGAGATTTTCAAATGAATAATCCTGCTCTGGATTCAGTATAAAGCGATACCCTGCTTCTTTTTGAACGACTGTTATCCAGGCCTCGGCAAGCTGCTGCCAAAATGCCGCATCCGTTTTGATTCCTTCAAGCGCTTTGTCGAGTTGAGCAAGTTCTGTTTCCTTACGGGGCAGCATATTTTGATGGCTGTCAAGCTCATGTTGAATGCTGCGCAAGGCTTCTGTCACTTGTTGAATTTGAACCAGAACATCTTCAGCTCCAAGCTCTTTCATCTTTTGATCAAGCTTTTCGAGTTCCAGTGCTGTTCTTTGCAAGTGATCTTCAATTTCGTTCAATTCGCCTTTTAAGGTATCAACCGTCTGGACTTTGTCATTTATCATCACAGCAAGCTGTTCAATGACACGGGAGGCTGATCGGAATTTGATGTGTTCTGTTTTTAACTCTGCAAGCGTTTTCTCGTAACGGCGCATAACAGTGACTGCTTCAGAATAAGCGGGCTGAGTTTTCTCTAAAGAAAATGGTCGGGTTTCGTGATCTAAGGACTGCTTTACGGCTGTTAAACGATTGTAAGTGCTTTTAAGCCGCTCATCCAGTTTTTTGCGATTTGCTTCGGTTTGTTCAATTTCCTTTGTTAATTTATAAATTTCATCATACCCGTCACGGAGATCGGTTTCTTTCGGAAAAGCAGAGAGAGCATCTTTTGCAGATTGGATTGCTGCTTGAAGCTCTGTCATTTCTTTATTTATTTTTGCTTTTTCATCGTTAAGCTCTTCTAAAGCAGTTTTTAACTGAGCGATTTGATTTAGCCTATACGTTTTTCTCGCTGTTCGTCCGATAAATCGGGCGTCTCCGGCTGGCCGGGCATGTCCTCGAATCGGGCCAATACTGAAACGGCCGTCACTTTTCAAAAGGGTTTGGTCAAACAAGCTTGTTTCATCGTCGTTGACTGCAATGCTTTTCAAAACGGCCTCAACCGCAGGCTGAAGAGACTGGTATTCCTTTTCAATATCAGGCTTTAAAAAAGATCTCAGTGATTCGCCTTGGACTTCTGGACCAGGCAGAAGGAGGCGGTCATGTGTGAGGTCAAGCTGATCAGCTGTGATGAGAGCATCGAGCATGCCAAGCTCTGAAAGTCCCGATTCGATTCGTTCGCGCATTTCAGGTGACACACCTTCTCTGAATTCAACGGCAGCGTAAAATGGGAGGAAGGCTTCTCCTTGTTCTTTAAGAAGAGTTCTGGCTTTTTCTGTTTCAGGATGACGGACAGGCTCCGGATCTTTCTTATTTTCCCACTCCCGAAGCTCTGTTTCAGTCTCCTGAATCTCAGCCTCTATACGTGACTTCTCACTAAGATGTCCCGCGATTTCCTTGTGGACATGCTGCTGGTAGAGCTGGGATGCCTCTCGAAAGGGCTCAACTATGGATTCATAGCTATGAGGTTCATAGAGTGCATACATGAACCGGCTCGTTTTCTGCATCACGTCTTCACTGACTGATAAGTGAGCCTGCTCTTTAAACCACATATGAATGGCGTTCCAGTGCTTTTCTTTATCCTCCTCAAACAACTTCCGGTAATCCTGCTGCTGCTGGCGAAGTAAATCGAGGGTATAGGTAAGCTGGCTGTAATCGTGATCGAGCTCCGAGTAGCGTGCTTTCAGCTGCTCATAGTCCCGGAAAATTTCGGTGACGTTTACCAATGTATGATAGTGGCGGTCGGCTTCGTTATGCCAAACGGTAAAGTCAAAGTCATCGTTCAAATGGCGTGTGAAATCACCTGCATTCATCTGGTGGTTATTGAAAGCCGCTTCTTCTGCATCTGCCGATAGGTCATCCGAAAAGTCATGGATTGCAGTCTGAATGCCAGACTGTTCCAGTTCTCTTGATTCAAGAGATTGCTTGAGTTCGCGTTCCTGTGCCCGTTGATGGTCAAGCTGAGATTCTTTGTCAGTCTGTTTTTGTGTCAGGTCTGTTTCACGATCGCGAACGGTTCTTCTTTCTTCTTCCAAATTAAAAACTTCATGGGATTGCAGACGCCGCTCTTCCTGTTGATTGACCATTTGCTGCTGTTTTAAGGATCGAATTGCGATGCCAAGTGACTCAATGTCCACTTGGAGCTGTTCTTTCTGATTAAGGGCCAGCTGAAGGGACTGCTTATGAAATCCAGCTTTTTTTTGGGCTTTTGAACACTCGGCCTCTTTTTCTGCCAAAAGGTATTTATTGTACTGATCGTAAGCAGAGGTGACACGCTTGACAGCGATAAATTCTCGTTCCAGTTGTTCAAGCTGCTGTTTTGCCTGGTCCATTTGTTCAATGGTATCCGATAAATGGCGGAGATCATCATCTGATAACGGTGGCAGTGAGGACTCGAGAATGTCATAGATAACGGTTGGTTTAAAGTCTTTTGAAAGTTTTGGGCTGCGAAGCTGAATCAGCAGTTTAATAAGGTCGTTAAACGCGTCAACGGAAGGGAAGCCGAACACGTGTTTATTGACCAGCTTCATATAATCGCCTTGTGTCGTGACGACTTGACCACCTTGGCCGATCCTGTTTTCAAGCTCTTTCCGGGACAATGGTATTTTCTGTTGTTCACCAGCGTTCATTTCGAGTTTATATAAGTCAATGTGCTGGCCAATCCTGCGGTTATCAAGAATAATAAACCCCCAGAATTTCATGGTCTTATCACGCTTCGCCTGAAGACCGATTCCTGTCGTAATATATTGCTCTGTATGCTCGCGTTTATATTCAATAAAAAGATAGCCTGTCCGTTCATCACGGTCCACGACGCCCTTTTCCCCGAGAAGATAGTCTTCCATGCGGCGTGCTTTTGAACCGAATGGATCCAGGCGGTCCGGTGACTTTTTGCCATCGAGAAGCACAGGTAAAAAGCTTTGCATTGTGACGGATTTTCCGGAACCGTTACTGCCTCGAAGCAGCATTTTGCCATTCGAAAAATCAAAGACCTCATCATCGTAATACCAAAAATTTAGTAGACCGGCTCTATTCATCATCCATTTATTACTTTTCGTCATCCGTTCCAACATCCTCTGCTCTATAGTCATCAGGATAGCTTCCTGTTATTCGGCCAAATAGCGGCTGTAAAATAACCATTCGGGCATGTTCGTCAATCTTTGCCATCTCCCAGCTGGTCAGGACTGACAGAATCTCTTTTGTCAGCGCTTTAAGCGACATTGTTCTGTATTCTTTGCTCCACCCGTGGGCATGTTGACTTTTCAGTAAATCAACCAGGGTTTCCCATTCGCCAATCGTTAGATGAATTTCACCAAATTCATCTGGCATCATGTCAGGCTGCCCACGAACGAGCTTCGATAATTGAAGAACCGTGTCCATGATGGCTTTTTGGTCTGGAAAAAGAGTATATAGCGTCTTCTTTTCAGGAAGCGTCATTAGAGCCGCATTTTTAAACAAATTAAGCTTAAAAGGGGTGTGCGTGTCAATATCCTCATGAAGCCGGTTGCGGAAATTACGAATATAGTTAAAGTCAGCGTCATCGCGGTCCTTACGGTGGACAACCGGTGAAAGGAAGAGCTGACGGTAAACCCTTTTTCTTCGATAGTCGGATTCGTGCTGACGCCATTCTTCATTTAAGATGTCCTGCCACCGATCGTATTTAAACAGGTCGTCCGGGTAAGAACGCATGAAGTACCGGCTATAGACCGTGGTCTGATAAAGCACTTCCTGCTCTTGGTTCAGCGCAAATTGATCAAGGTCACCTTCAACGATCATCAACAGGCTAAAGTTAACGAGCTGATGGACAACGCGAATCAACGATTTCCTGTGCTCGTAATTTGTCCAGTCAAGACTAATCATTCCGGGATAAAGGTCTCTTACTTCTTCACAAATTTCTGTCAGCAAAAATTGCGTTTCAACGGTCTGCTGTTCTAAAAAAGCAAGTGCACACGAAAAAATCGCATAGTCCATGGAACGCTGGAAGGCTTCAATCCCCATCCATGACTTCGGTTCCACCGGGATTTTTTCCATTTTAATGAAATGCTGATGCATAATCAGCCGAAAGCCAAACTTATCTTCAATGTATCGCTTCAGAACTTTCTCACGTTCGCGAATCAACTGATAAACATCAGGCTTTTCAGATCTCAGAATCCAAAAGTGTTCAAAGAGTTGCATTAAGCCTTCTTCCGCTTTTTCATCAAAAACAGTCTGTTCCATTTAATTGCCTCCATTATCCATAAAGTGGAATGTCGCATTTGGCATTGTTAAGACACCATCTTGAGAGTGAAGGTTTATCTTTTCATTGCTGATCAGTGTGACCTTCACGTGCTGTCCATACTCTGTTTTTACCATGCCTTCAGGGTTTGAGACCGACTTTCCTATCCAGGAGAGGAGCAGTTTTCTGACATATGGCTCAATGACCGGCAGTTGATCAAGCCGGATGAGACTGTTGGTCATGTAGGTTTCGATAACTGCCCGTTCTTTTTGCTTCTCTTCCAAATGCTTCCGCATCATCGCTTCTTTTTCTATAGCTGTGCTGCGAACCGCTCCTGGCCGTGTTTTTTCGCGATATTGCCGGATTCTGGGCTTGACCGTCAATTCCACGGGCTCCTCATCCCAAATATCAGAGTAAATATCATCCGTTGCGGGTTCATTGCTATAAAGGTGGCGGGTGTGCATGACACCGAAGACAACAGAGGAGAGTTCGTGGGCTTCTTCTAAGGATTCCATTGAGGAAAACCATTCTGCTAGATGCAGATAATCTTTTTTGCGGCTTCTGAAATGGTGATGCCGCTCGCCAAGACGCTGGACGATGCGTGTCATCCGTCGAATCGTCTCATTGGTACGGATTTGGAGAAGCTCAAACTCACTATCCCGCTGGTCATTACCGAGAAACCATGTTTTCAGACTCTCCCATTTCCCGAGGTGTTCAAGGATCAAGTCCTCTTCCGCGTAAGCAATATCATTTAAGCGCGGCACGGCTAATTGATGGGCGGAGACTTTCTTAATCACATCGGTTGTAAGAGAGGGTTCCGGTACAGAGGCGAGCAATTGACGGATTTTGAGAGCCATTTGTTGAAGGGTAACGATGAAGTCGCGGAGATAGGTGGTGAATTGTTCTTTAAAAACGAGAAAAGCTTCACTTTGCATGCGTTCCTCAGCCTGCTCACTGTTTATGTAAGCAATATAATCGGATGTATTTTGCGTGATTTGGCGGAAGTAGTGAAACACATCGTCCCACATTTGAGTGATCTCTTCGTTTGAATCCGTACTGTCTGTATCAATCAAGGCTTCAATTTTCAATAATGCTTGATAAAGCCGGTCAAACTGTGATCGCTCGAGCGACCCGCCAAACGTCTCACCGATCTGCTCAAGCTTCTGCAGCATCCGCTCGATTTCAACTGTATAAGGCGTGCATTGATAGCGAAATCTTTTCTTTTTAAATTCTTCAATGGTTCGAGCATGCCCCATTTCTTGGCGGGCGTTCAGGTTATTCCACTTAACAAGCTGTTCAAGGTCTTGCTGAAGCTCGTCCATAGTATAATCTCTAAACAGTTCTATTTCTTTTAAATGCTGAAAAATCTCCTCCGGAAAGAGGAATTCACGCATCCGTTCATGCTGAACAAAAAAATACCGCAAAATGCCGCGATAGCGTGACACCTTTTCAGCCGTCAGATAGCTCGCTTCCGTAATCTTTTTAAACGTCTTTTCATTCAAAGATGTCCGCTCCCCACTCTAAAGTCTATAACATCATATTAACCGATTAAGTAAGCATTTGTGAACTAACGATGATGGGATTCTTTTATTTAGGGTCTCGTAATGGAGAGGCTTACGGTTTTATTGGAAATTTTTTATATTGGCGCGTAAATAAACAGAAATGGCGGGTAAATGATAAATTTTGGCGGGTAAACAAACAGAAATGGCAGGTAAACTCG
>CAVYYW010000001.1:0-12085 GCA_963772845.1 uncultured Sporolactobacillaceae bacterium | reverse complement strand
ATCCAGCGTTTTTAGGTTATTTTCTACCTGTTCCGGTTTTTTGGCGCCGGGGATGAGGACGTCGATAGAAGGCTGTGCCAAGTACCAGGCAAGAACGACATGCGCGACTTCTGCACCTTTTGCTTCAGCAATTTCACGCACCTGATCGACTTTTTCAAGATTGCGGACAAATTCATCGCCCTGGAAAAGCGGGTTCTTTGCGCGACCATCATTAAACGTTGTGTTTTTATCATATTTTCCACCTAACAATCCTGCAGCGAGCGGGAAGTAAGGGATGAATGAAATATTATTTTCAGCGGTGTACGGCAGTATTTCTTTCTCTACCTCGCGTTTGAACAAGTTATATTCAGACTGCAGCACGTCGACATAACCATCTTTATTGGCTTCTTTCAACTGGTCGATCGAAAAGTTGGAGACGCCAATCGCTTTAATTTTCCCTTCGTCCTTCAACTCTTTTAACGCTCTGACGGCATCATCTTTTGGTGTGGTTTCATCCGGGAAATGGATATAAAATAAATCGATATAGTCTGTTTGGAGCCGTTTCAGGCTGTCTTCAACGGATTGCTTTAAAAAGGCAGGCGTATTATCGAGCACGACATCGCCGTCCACGAATTTATGAGCACCTTTTGTAGCGATAAAAACATCTTCTCGCTTTCCGGTTTCCTTCAGCACTTCGCCAAGCAGTTCTTCAGAACGCTCAGGTCCGTAAATATAGGCCGTATCAAAAAAGTTAATGCCGTTATCTAAAGCAGTGCGAACAATGTCTTTCCCGATTTCTTCATCAAGATTCGGGTAAATATTATGACCGCCCACGGCATTCGTGCCAAGTCCGATGCGGTTTACATGCAAATCTGTTTTGCCTATTTGAGTTTGTTCAACCATTTAGCAATCAACTCCTCTTTTTAGCTTAGTTTCATCATAGCAAAGGTCGAGGGGTGAATTGAAATAATTGGATTGGGTGAGGGGCTTGAAACCATTTTGAGCGATTACTTCGCAAGTGTTTTTTATTTATTATCAAGCTTCTGGTTGATTTTTCATTATTAATTATTTCAAATTTTGCCCCTGGATGTAACGGATTCAAATATTATAAACGCAATATTCATTTAATATGTTACGCTAAAAATTGTACCCTTCCAACCAAATTAAGGAATATTAGGGGAAATACACAAATAGTAACTCGATGAATCTATTTTGCTCCAACCTTTTTGTCTTTTGCCCTTGTTTTTTGGAATGCTAATATTGAGAGGACGATGATTATTAAAATTGGTTATTTTTTATTTATTATTGGTTTGATATTTGTGATTATGTACTACATGCATCCCTATAAAGAAGTGAGACATCTTTATTTCTTTGTTGGGTTATTTTTTCAAATATCGGGATGGATTGTATTGACCGTGACCAGGAAAAAATAAATAAGGCTGTTCTCTGGCATGTATCCGGTAAATCGGCTTGGTGTTGTGATTACAGATGAAGAAACGACCGCTGACAAAATTGAAAAAATAAGGGCCAAAGGTGTAGACGTGATCGTGGCTAAGAAGGGATAAATTCAACTAAAAGAAGGTGGAGAAATGAACCCGGTTATTCCGAAGGAGCCTGTAGTACCAGAGTTAAACGAAAAAGAGATTGCGTTTCTAACGAAAATAATATTTGAAGAATTAATTCAACCCAAAAAGTGTGAGGCATTGTTCATTTTTAGTGGGACACATCAAGGTCATTGGAATAAAGCAATTGAGGCTTGCAAGAGTAATTACGCAGATAAAATCATTGTTACAGGCGGTAGAAGCCTTACCGGTGTTTCTCAATCTGATTGGCCAGGCAACCTTAATAAAGAAGTCACAGAGGCGCAAGTAATTATATCCCATTTGTTGAAAGCAGGTATTCGATCAGAAAATATTGTGTTTGAAGAAAAATCGACCAATTCACTTGAAAATGTGCTCTTTGCAAAAGAAAAATTTGATTTTTCAAAGATAAGCTCATTAATGGTTGTGTGTAAAAGTCACGCAGCTGGGCGGCAAATTAGAACATTAAAAAAACACATTCCTAATAACATTGAGTATGTACCCTATACCTTCAATACCGTCTACAAAGACACTGAAGTAAATCGGTACAATTGGATGACTACTGAAATTGGAAAGAAACGTGTCTGGGGAGAGTATTTACGTATTAAACAATACGGTGAAAAAGGAGATCTCTTAGCGATTAATGAGTAAGCACTAGCAAAAATGCTTTTGCTTTCAAAAATTCTTCTAAATATGGGTTTCTCTTCTTGTATTTTAATTTTTTTCTAAAGCTCTGTTAAAACTTAATGCTGATAGTTATAGAAACCCCCGTGACTTTAAGTGAAATCTTTCTCAATTTAATCACGCTCTATAAGGCTTTAGGAGTAAAGAACTACGAAGTTTGATGATTGTCTTTAATAATTTTTAACATTTGGCGAATAGCTCCGAGATGGTATGCTGAGTGAGCTAGTGAACCAGTAATCTCATCCGCAAGAAGATCATTCCACTCAATTGATTCAATTGAGTCCAAAAGCCTTTTGTATTCATGTCTTAATTCTTGTTGGATATGATTCCATTGTGATTCATCTACTAACTTGATCTTCCAGCTTTCTCCCCAATCCATTTTTGGAAACGTGCCAACTTCTAATAACTCGTTCGTTCCCCACATATGATACCTAACGTGATCGGTATGTGCTGCCAAGGTCGCCCCATAAATGGATACCGAAGCTTCGTCAGCAGATATACCTTCTAAAGAACCAAAAATACCTGAGTCTGGTTCGGTATTTGTAAACCAGCTTTCTTTTATTGGTACAGGTGGACCTTCAAATGCTTCCTTGATAATTTTTTTTATTGATTTTTCAAGTGGGTGTTTCATCTCATCCCTCTTTTTCTTATTGAAGTATCCTGCTCCGTTAGTTGAATAAAGAGCACTGTATCATCCTTTTCGAGCTATATCATTCATGTTCTTTAACAGAGCCTTTTATTAGAAAAAGAAGCGGCATATGCCGCTTCTTACATGATTTATCGTTCAGCGCGTTGCTCAAAGCTTTTTGCAATTTCAACAATGACTTCGACGGTTTTGCACATGTTATCAACAGAGATGAATTCGTAGGGTCCGTGAAAGTTTTCGCCGCCGGTGAAGATGTTCGGCGTTGGGAGTCCCATGTATGAAAGCTGGGAGCCATCTGTGCCGCCGCGGATGGGTTCAATAATTGGCTTAATACCAAGGGATTCCATGGCTGCTTGTGCAACATCAACGATTTCTTTGACTGGCTCAATTTTTTCACGCATGTTGTAATACTGATCATTCATTTCAACGTGCACACGTTTCTGGCCATATGTTTCTCTCAGTTCATCTGCAATCTTTTCAACGTTTGCCTTGCGTTCCTGAAACGCTTTTTTATCGAAGTCGCGGATAATGTAGTGCAGCGTGGCTTTTTCCACATCACCGTTCAGGTCAACCAGATGATAGAAGCCTTCGTAGTCTTCGGTTGATTCTGGCGCCTCATCTTTCGGAAGTTTTTCATTAAAAGCAAGAGCAAGCTTTGTGGCATTAATCATTTTTCCTTTTGCAGTACCTGGGTGAACGTTTTCGCCTTTGAACGTAATTTTTGCGTCTGCAGCATTGAAGCTTTCATACTCAAGCTGGCCAAGCGGTCCGCCGTCAATCGTGTAAGCGAATGAGGCATCAAAGGCATCAACATCAAACTTGTGTGGGCCTTTACCTATTTCTTCATCTGGCGTGAAGGCGACTCTGATTCTGCCATGCTTTATTTCTGGATGATTAATTAAGTGAGCCATTGCCGTCATGATTTCTGCGATTCCGGCTTTGTTGTCGGCTCCGAGCAGTGTCGTGCCGTCCGTCGTCACAAGCGTATGGCCAGTATAGTTGGCGAGCTCAGGAAAATCTTTTGGTGAGAGCACTCTATGTAGGTCTTTGTTTAAAACGATATCTTCGCCGTCATAGTTCAAGACGATTTGCGGGTTAACGCCAGCACCGGTGAAATCGGTCGCGGTATCAACATGAGCAAGAAAGCCAATCGTTGGGACAAGCTTCTCTGTGTTGGAAGGGAGGGTAGCCATGACATAACCATTATCATCCATGGTGACGTCTTCCATACCGATCCATTTCAGCTCCTCAACAAGCTTTTCTGCGAGCTCAAGCTGACCTGGCGTGGACGGTGTCGTGGAAGCATTCTCATCAGACTGCGTATCCATTTTTACATAGGTTGTAAAACGATCGATAATTTCATTTTTCATATTCCCGGTCCCCTTTATTGTTTGATAAATCTATTTTATCACGAAGTAAAATAATGGCACATGAATTCAGACTATTTTACAAAAATAATTAAACGATTTAGGGCAATATAAGGGTGGAGCCAAAAGGAGGGAAATAATGAAGGTGAATAAATGGGTGTTGCTGCTTTTAATGACAGTTTTGTTGACCATCAGTGTTCACAATGTCGCTGATGCCAACGACAGATCGCCAAATGTGGATACTTCAGGGTGGCTCGATGTTAAGAAGCCGGCGCACATCCCAATTCTTATGTATCACAGTATTTCACGTGGGACGGATAGCCTTCATGTGCCAAAGGAGCAATTTCGGGAACAGATGAAGTGGCTTAGCGATCATGGCTATTACACGCTTTCACCTGCAGAGGCCTTTGCGGTACTAACCCAGAACAAAAAGCCGCGGGCAAAATCTGTTCTCATTACATTGGACGATGGTTATGAAGATAATTATACTTCGGCATACCCTGTATTAAGAGAATACGGCTTGAAAGCAACAATATTTATGATCGTGAACGCCATAGGTACGAATAATTATCTCACAAAACAACAGTTATTAGAGATGGACCAGCATGGGATTGCGATTGAGAGCCATACAATGACACACCCGGACTTAACCAAGCTGCCCCCTTTAGAACAAAAAGAGGAAATGGCTCAGTCAAAAGCTTTTTTTGAGAAGCTGTTTCATAAAAAAATGACGATTCTGTGCTATCCGTATGGACGTTACAACAGTGAGACGGTCGCGCTTACTCAGCAGACAGGCTATAAAATGGCGGTGACAATCAAACCAAGAGCGGCATCTAAAAATCAGGGGATGTTTACCCTTCACCGGATTCGTGTTTCTCCGGATATGTCGATTCAAGGGTTTGGGAGAATCGTTGATCGAGCGCAAAATTAATAGTGAAAGTGGACGCACGGTAGCTTCATATCGTGTGTTTTTTTGTGTATAGCTGAAAGGATGGCCGCAAACGAGGTGCTTAGGGCCATTCGAATGGCAAAAAGCTGAAAGGATGGCCGCAAACGAGGTGCTTAGGGCCATCCGAATGCCAAAAAGCTGAAAAGATGGCCGCAAACGAGGTGCTTAGGGCCATCCGAATGCCAAAAAGCTGAAAGGATGGCCGCAACCGAGGTGCTTAGGGCCATCCGAATGCCAAAAAGCTGAAAGGATGGCCGCAAATGAGGTGTTTAGGGCCATCCAAGCGTCAAAAAGCTGAAAAGATGGCCGCAACCGAGGTGCTTAGGGCCATCCGAATGCCAAAAAGCTAAAAGGATGGCCGCAACCGAGGTGCTTAGGGCCATCCGAATGCCAAAAAGCTGAAAGGATGGCCGCAACCAAGGTGTTTAGGGCCATCCGAGCGCCAAAAAGCTGAAAGGATGGCCGCATAATAGTTGGTCGATGCCATAAAAGCGCTTGAAAGCTGAAATGTTGGAAACCAAAGAGATGTTAATTCAATTTTCTTAAAATTTATTGGGTATATATGTTAAACTGAATAAATTAGTGTGTACATAAATTTAGTGAGTAACATTCACTTTCCTGACGAGACGATCTTCCATTGTTTTTGCAGCAGGGGTCGTGATTTTATTCTTGTTGTTAGGCGTGTCTATTTATATTCAAACGAGGTAGTAGAGGAGAGAGAATAATATGGAAAAAATCTATCGAAAAGTTACAGAATTTCGAGATGAACGAAACTGGAAAAGTAATCACCGGGCGAAAGACCTAGCGTTATCCGTGTCTTTAGAAGCAAGTGAACTGCTCGAGAATTTCCAGTGGCGGACGAGTGAGGAAGCCATCGCAGAATCTAGGCAAAATATTAAGGAAGAAATGGCGGACGTGCTGATTTATCTTGTTCAATTGGCTGATGAAATGGATGTCGACCTTGAAGAGGAAGTCTATCGAAAGCTGGAGAAGAATGCCTTGAAATATCCGGTTCCTAGTAAGTAGAAGCTGTGATCGACTGACGCGTAAATGCTTAATTGGAGGGCTTGGCACTAGGCCAAGCCTTCAGATTGGAAAATTCTCAGACTTTTATATTTGCTGTTTCACAGACGATTTCTTCAAAGTAAGCGATGGCTTTCATGTCAGGGTTATAGGCATGAGGATCACGCCAGGTCAATTCCATAAATAGCTCCATGACTTTCCGGGCACGATCGCCGCCTGCAGCAGCAGTCTCTATTGCAACCGTGCTTTCGAGAATGGCTGTCATCTTTTGGGCGATCTTTTTGCTGTGGAAGGTTTGGGTATCAGCGTCCGCTTTGAGGACAGCTGCAGTAAACCGTTTCAATTCCTCCAACGCGGCCATGACGGTATTTATGCTTTCATTATAAGCTGCTGGAACCGCCGTGAGCCGTCGATCCATGTCCTCTATAAATAATGTATGAGCCTTGTATTTGTTCATAAGCCTGAGGACTTCTAGGCCGAGAATATTGGCGGTGCCTTCCCATACAGTCAGGACCTGGGCGTCACGGAGGAGCCGCGGCGTGACAAAGTCTTCAATATAACCATTACCGCCGTGCATTTCAATCGCTTCATGTGAAAAATGAATGGCCTGTTCGGCTGACTCTTTTTTCAATAAGGCGATCAGCAGCCGGTTCATAATCCTGTCCTCATCAGATGCCTTTTCCGGCTCCCGCATCACATGGTCAAACAGCTGAATCAATTGGAAGCTTGCACCGAGTTCAATTTCCTGCTTAACCGCCAGGGAGGTGAGGGTTTCCTTTACCATCGGGTAATCGGCAAGTTTTTTCCCGAACGCGTCACGTTTGAACGCGTAATCGCGCGCTTCGGTATATGCTCGGCGCATGATCCCGAGTGAGGCAATCATGTTACAGACACGGGAAAGGTTTAGCGCTTCCATCATGTAGGACAGGCCTTTCGAAGGATCACCAACGAGATAAGCGGCAGCTCCGTCGAACTCAACTTCTCCGGAAGGGACAGCGCGAACACCGAGCTTGTCTTTCAGTCTTCGAATTCGTAAGTTGTTCAACACACCATCCTCGCTGCGCCACGGGACAGCGAACAGGCTCAGTCCCCGTGTACCTCGGTCAGCACCCTCTATCCTCGCTAAGACCATTGCCACTCCGCACATTCCGGCGTTAGAAGCGAAGTACTTTTCACCAAAAAGCTTGTAATGATCCCCATTTTTGATAGCTTTTGTTTCATTGGCCCCGACATCTGAACCCCCTTGTCTTTCTGTTAAAAAAGTCGCTCCTTCATAAAGGGGCAGGTCACCGGTAGCCAAAACATGAGGCAGGAAGGCATCCCGAATGTTTTGATCAGCATAGTGGTCAAGCAGATAGGCGGTGGCCATCGTTAGCGTGACAGGGCAATAAAAGCCGGGTTCAGTTTGGGAGAGCAAGTACCCTTGGGCAAAAGAGTAAAGGTAGTTTCCTTGTTGCATCAGTTCCGGGATTTCTTTGTGTACATAACCGACAATACCGGTGTCATAGGTTTCTTTCAGTGTTTGTTTGTATCCCTCATTCACCCAGACTTCGGATATTTCCTCTCCCATTTTATTATATGGAATGAGCCTAGGCTGCCCCTCACGATCGGTATGCGCCGCTCTTTCATCAATGTTTGTGGCACAGCGTTCGCCAAACCGAGTCAGTTCTTTCTCAGCCCAATGATAGAAGCCGGGTGTTAAATGCTGTTTAAGCAAACGTTGAAGGGAATGATCTTCTGTGTAAAAATTCATTTATTCCGCCTCCCTAACCGGCAGTTTTTTTAATTCCTGTTTTAATATTTTTCCTGTGGCATTACGCGGAAGGGTACTTATTTGTTCATAAAGCTTCGGGATTTTATAATGAGCAATTTTTCCTTCTAGCCATTCTTTGCACGTCTCTTCAACAGAGTGGACTTCTTCCTTCATCACCACGAAAGCCTTAGCCGTCTCTCCCCAATCGGGATGCGGAACACCGACGACTGCTGCCTCGGTAATCAATGGATGCGCGATCAGAAGATCCTCCGCCTCTTTTGGATAAATGTTAACGCCGCCTGAGATAATAACGTCTTTTTTTCGGTCGACGATCCAGATATACCCGTCTTCGTCTTTATAAGCGAGGTCACCGGTCTTTACCCAGCCATCCGCCATCGTTTCACGAGTCTGTTCCTCTGATTGAAAATACCCCTTCATCGTGCCTTCGCCGAACAGAAAAATTTCACCAACCGTCCCTGTGGGCACATCTACGCCGTTCTCATCAGCTATCCGAAGCTCTGTATTTAGAGCGGCTCTTTTGCCAATCGATCCTGCCTTGCTGTGATGTTCGTGCGGGAGGAGCAGCGTGCCGCTTGGTCCGGCTTCAGTCAGGCCGTAGACACAATAAAAGCGGTCAGACTGGAACGCCTTTTTAATGGCTTTCACTTGAGGCGCTGACAACGGAGCCCCACCGTATACCCAGTGCGTCATAGAAGATAAATCATACTGCTCAATCTGAGGATGCTGTGCTGTTAAAAGATAGGCGACAGGCGCACCAAAAAAGTGTGTGGTTTTCTCTTTGCTGACTAGCTCCAGCAGTTTTTCCGGTGTGAAATCTGGGGAAACGACGTGAGCCGCCCCGACATATGTTCCGGAAATTAAGAAGAGGTGGAGGGGTGCAGAATGGCTGAACGGCATCATATGAAGAATTCGGCTGTCGCCATTCATCTGCATTTCAATGCACATCATCACAGCGACGGTTAAGATATTGCGATGCGTGAAAAGAACGCCCTTTGGTTTTCCTGTCGTTCCAGAAGTGTATAAGATTGTCGAATCATCATCCTCGTTTGCTTCACAATGAAAGGGGGAGGGATCGGCTACCAACAAGGTGTCAAAAGAAATCCAGCCTTCTTTTTCATTACCTGTTTTGATCGCCAAAGGAGGTTGAGGATGGGCAGCATCAGCAACGTCAATCAGGGAGTCGTGAACAATCCACGCAGCGGGCTGGCAATCCTGTAAAATGTAAGCAACTTCCAGGGTAGATAATTTCGTGTTAATGGGTACGATAATGGCACCCAGCCGTTGAACGGCGAAGTATGAGATCACCCATTCGGCAGAATTCGGCAAAAAAAGAACGACTTTATCACCAGCAGAAATGCCGGATCGGACCAGTGAATGGGCCATTCGGTTTACCAGTTGGTCCAGCTCAAAATAGGACAAGCGCTTATTTTCACCTATCAGCGCCGCCTGATCAGGCTGCTTCCGGGCATTGCGAGCGAGCAGTTCAGAAACGTTCATTCATTTTCTCCCCTTCAGTTCTTTCAATTTGTTTGTGAAAAGGTCCATCAACTGTGCCATTTCCTTTTTCATCTCTTCAAGCTCTTTCATCCGTGCATTGATTTCACTAATTTTCTCAGAACCGTATTCGAGCGTCCGAATCAGCTGCTGCTCCCCGGTCCGGTCGCTGTCAAACAGCAGCACCATCTCCTTGATCTCCTCAAGTGAAAAACCGTATCTTTTTCCGCGTAAAATCAGCCTCAGCTGAGCGTGTTCTTTTTTTCCATAGATACGCAGATTCCCTTTGTTTCTTGAAGGTTTCAGCAGACCAAGCTCTTCATAGTAACGTATCGTTCTTGGCGTGACGCCAAAAGCATGTGACAAATCTGAAATGCTGTACATGAGCGCACCTCTGTCTGAATAATGAGATAAGTAAAGTTTATCATTAACGTTAACGTAAAGTGCAATAAGAAATTTTAAATTTAGCCGGACGAGGATTGAGTCAGAAGCGGTCATGAGATATGCTTGAGGAAAAAAGTGACGGCAAAGGATACGTGACAATTCCACTTGTTGAGACATATGATGAAATGGCAGACATTATTGGGCGAAAAATTGTTACAGGGGTGAGCCATGTATTTAACTATCGAAGAAACAGCGGACTATTTAGCAATGCCGGAAGCCTATATCCTGAATCTGATTCAGCAGAATAGAATCCGTGCGGTACATGATGGGAACCAGTACTTAGTGAACAGAGAACAATTTAATCAGCATCTAGAGCAGCTGGAAAAAGCAAAGAAACAGCTGGAGGAATGGCGCAATGAACCCATTCCTGAGGATTATGATGTGAAGGATGAGGACTAGAAAAAAATCTATAGGAGCTTTTAAAGCTGTTGAGAAAATCTCGACAGCTTTTTTGTATAAAGTGAATTGAATTATTTTCCATAAATACATATCCAGGCTTTCTCAGGAATAGAGTTTCATAGACAGTGAGAAAAAGTGAGGGACGCCTGTGAAAATTCATGTGATAGAAAAAGGAGAACAGTTGTGGCAGCTTTCCCGGCGATTTGGGACGCCGGTCAATCAGCTTGCTGCGGTAAATGCACTTTCGAATCCCAATGCACTGGTGATCGGCCAGGCGCTGATTATTACAGATCCTGCCCGGGAATACGTTGTCCTGCCTGGAGACCAGCTCTCGTCCATCGCACAGCGATACAGGGTGTCTGTACAGGAGCTCATGCAATTCAATCATCTCACAAGCAATACGATCTACCCTGGTGAGGTTTTATATATTCCGATACACCACACTGTAAAAGCAGGTGAGACACTTGGGGGCATCGCCAGACAATATGGAACGACGGTTCAAGCGATTGCTCAGCTGAATCAGATCACCGACCCGGCACTGCTTTATGTCGGCCAGGTGCTGCGCATTCCTGAAAAAACGAAACCGCTCATTGATGTTAATGCATTCACAGATCAATTCGGTGAGAAAGCTGCCCAGGAAGTCCGTCAGCTGGGAAGGAATCTTACGTATTTAAGCCCATTCGGCTACCGGATGAAGGATGACGGCAGTCTTGAACCGATTAATGACGCACCCGTTCTTCAAGCAGCTAAATCCGTTCAGATTGTCCCCATGATGGCGATTACTAATTTTTCGTCAACAGAACCCGGTTCCCAACTGGCGCATACCATTCTTTCCAGTACGGCATTGCAGGACAAATTGCTGACAAACACAATCAATACAATGAAAGCGAAGGGTTACCGGGGTCTAAATATCGATTTTGAAAACGTCAGGCAGACTGACCGCGAGGCCTATAACCGATTTCTCCAAAGGGCTGTTGACAGACTGCATCCAGAGGGATATTTTGTGTCGTCATCACTTGCTCCCAAAACAAGCGCTAACCAGCAAGGCCTCCTTTACGAAGCGCATGATTATGCAGCACATGGCAGGATTCTCGATTTTGTGGTGCTGATGACTTATGAGTGGGGCTGCCGGGTCTGTCCGCCCCAAGCTGTTTCTCCGATTAATCAGATCAGAGCGGTTCTGGATTATGCTGTAACGGTAATTCCAAGAAATAAAATTCTGATGGGATTTCAGCTGTACGCCCGCGACTGGGTGCTCCCGCATCAACAAGGGATGCAGGCGGAGACTTACAGTATGCAGGAAGCCGTTCGCCGCGCTGTTCAGCATGGGTCAACGATACAATACGAGGCGAAATCCCAGTCTCCTTTCTTTAGGTATGCTGACGAACAGGGCCGAACCCATGAGGTGTGGTTTGAGGATGCGAGGAGTGCCCAGGCAAAATTTTCGCTGGCAAAAGAATATAAGCTACGCGGGATCAGTTATTGGGTGCTAGGTTACCCATTTCCGCAGAATTGGGTGCTGCTGCATGAAAATTTCAGGGTGAGGAAAATAAAATAAGAGATTGCTACGCTCTTAGTTTGTGGAGAAATCCAGTGTGATTTCTCCATCCTCTCATTTTATTGTGATATCACTTGGGTTTTAAAATTCGGGTGGTAAATGATGAATTTTGGCGTGTAAATGAACAGAAATGGCGGGTAAATGAGGAGTTTTGGCGTGTAAATGAACAGAAATGGCACGTAAATTCG